>NZ_JBNPTM010000001.1:0-2087017 GCF_051167655.1 Bradyrhizobium sp. HKCCYLS2038
TCGTTCACGGTCAACGGCGCTGACTTCTTCTACACCGTGCCCAACCACCATGTGCGCGCGATCAAGAACGAGCTCGCGCACAATGCGACGCCGTCCGGGCAGCTCCGCTCGGTGGCGCCGGGTTGGACGTTCTGGGCGGTGGAGAGCATGATCGACGAGATCGCCGCCGCTTCGGGCCAGGATCCGGCCCAGTTCCGCATCGCGCTGCTCGACGGCAAGGGCAAGAACGACGGCGGCGCGCAGCGGCTGCGCAACACGCTGCTCGCGGCGATGGGCCTGTCCGGCTACGGCGCGAAGAAGCTGCCGAAGGGCGAGGGCATGGGCGTGGCCTGCGTGTCCTCGCAGGAGCGCGCGACCGCGAGCTGGACGGCGTGCGTGGCGCACGTCGCGGTGGCCGACAACGGCGCGGTCACGGTGAAGAAGCTCACCGTGGCGACCGACGTCGGCACCCAGGTGCATCCCGACAACATCCGTGCCCAGGTCGAGGGCGCGGCGCTGTGGGGCCTGTCGCTCGCGATGTACGAGAAGGCGACGTTGAAGGATGGCGGCATCGAGCAGACCAACTTCGACAGCTACACGCCGCTGCGGATGAGCCAGGTGCCGGAGGTCGCGATCTCCGTGATCGCCAATGGCGAGAAGGCCACTGGCGTCGGCGAGCCCGCCGTCACCGTGGTCGCCCCGGCGCTCGGCAACGCCATCTACAACGCCTGCGGCGCAAGGCTGCGCTCGCTGCCGATCACTGCCGCGGCGGTGAAGGCGGCGATGAAAGCCTAGCCCGACCGATTGCACTGCAACCACTGGGAACCGCCGGAGACGCTTCTCCGGCGGTTTTCTTTTGCGAAGGTACATGCCGAGGGGGGATGCCGTTCAATTCGACCGATCGGCTTAACCCTTTGCTCACCGGAAAGGAGACAGCTTGAGCGATCGGTTTAAGCCGCGGCGAACCCGTATCTCGGTAACTTGCACGGCAGCAAACCGCAGGGGCGAGCACGTATGAGCGCGACAGCCAAGCAGACCGTGACCCAGACAGCGACCAAGCGCCATCTCCTGCTCGCGTCTGACCGCGGTGAGCAGAGCAACGAGCTGGCGCGCATTCTGCGCTCGGTCGGCGATGTCGAGTTGATGCCGACCACCGAGATTCCGGAAAATCCCGGCAACCGCTTCTCCGGGGTCGTCGTCGACATCAACCTGCGCTCACCCGAGAGCGTGCAGCGGGTCCGCAAGAAGCTGTCGTCGCGGGCCTATAGCGAGGTGCCGCGCCTGTTCGTGCTGGCGGAGGCGCTGCATCATGCCACCATGCAGGCCTGGGCGCTGGGCGCGACCGATACCATCGCGCGTCCGTTCAGCCCGGCCGACGTGCTGCAGCGCATCCGCTCGGCGCTGCCGGCCGATGACGGCTATGACGAGACCGATCGCGGCAAGCTGCTCAATCGCGGCGTCGAAGCGGCGCAGGCCGTGATGGTCAAGATCTTCGAGAAGCTTCCCGCCGGCGTGGCGCTGACGATGGAGGATGTCGTCGCGGCCGAGAACAGGATCCTCAAGGCGATCAAGCATTCCTCGCTGCGCGAGTGGATGACGGTGGTCGGCTGTCACCACAACGACACCTACCGGCATTGCCTGTTCGTGACCGGCTTTGCGGTCGGCTTCTCGATCCATCTCGGCATGCGCGACGACGATCAGCGCCGCCTGGTCCGCGCATCCCTGCTGCACGACGTCGGCAAGGCGTTCATTCCGGTCGCCATTCTCGACAAGCAGGGCAAGCTCACCGCCGAGGAGATCGCGATCCTGCGCCAGCACCCGCGGCGCGGCTATGAGGCGCTGTGGCGGCAGGGCGGATTCTCGCCGGAGATGCTCGACGTCATCCTGCATCACCACGAGTTCCTCGACGGCTCCGGCTATCCCGATGCCCTGCACAACGAGCAGATCAGCGACATCGTGCGCCTCACCACCATCGTCGACATCTATACGGCGTTGATCGAGCGCCGCGCCTATCGTCCCGCCTTCTCGCATGCCCGCGCGTTCCAGATCATGGAGAACATGGGCCCGAAGCTCGACCAGCAGCTGCTGCAGGCGTTCCGTCCCGTCGCCATGGGCGCGCATTGACGGGATCGGACTGACGGTCGCAGTAGCTGTTCCGATCGGCTGCGCTAATCCAGCAGCTTGCGCAGCTCGGCCTTGGCGACCTTCTCGAGCGTCGAGCGCGGCATCTCGTCGACCAGCCTCACCTCGCGCGGCACCTTGAAGTCGGCGAGGCCGGCGCGGCAGGCGGCCAACACCTTGTCGGCCAACTCCTCGCGCGCGACACCGGCCTGTGGGATCACGAAGGCCACGGGGACTTCGTCGAGCATCGGGTGCTTCCTGGCGACGACGGCGGCCTCGCGCACGCCGGGTACCGTGATGATGACCTGCTCGATCTCCGAGGCCGCGACGTTCTCGCCGCCGACCTTGAGCATGTCCTTGGCGCGGTCGCCGAACTTGATGAAGCCGTTCGGCAGCCGCGTGACGCGGTCGCCTGTCAGGAAGAAGCCGTCGGCATCGAAGCTCGTCCGCGTCGCCTCCGCGTTGTAGAGATATTCCGCAAACAGCGACAACCCCGGCACGCCCTTGATGGCGAGGTTTCCGGTATCGCCGACCGCGGTCGGCCGTCCGTCGTCGTCGGTGATGCGAATGGTGTATTCCGGCGCGGCGCGCCCGATCGACATCGGCGTGTTCGGCTGATCGATCTCGCCGACGATGCCGTGGGTGATGGTCTCCGTCATGCCCCACCAGCCGATGATCTTGATGCCGAACTTGGCAAAGGCCGGCGGCTCCGACAGCGCGGTGCCCCAGAGCCGGAACTTGTGATCGGCCGGGACTTCCTGGTCGAGCAGCGCCTTCATGCAGAACGGAATCGTCGAGGTCCAGCTGCAGCCATGCTCCCGCGCCACGCTCCAGAACCGGCTCGCCGAGAAGCGCGGCTGGATCACGCAGGTCGCGCCGACCCAGAGCGAGGCCAGCATCGAATAGGCCAGCGCATTGGTGTGGAACAGCGGCAGATAGGTCTGGTGCACATCGCTTTCGTGCAGGTCCTCGTGCACGGCATTGACCTTGGCGCCCCACAGGGCGTTGGCATGCGTCCAGAGCACCGCCTTGGGCCGCGACGTCGTGCCGGACGTATATTGAACGCTGCATGGCGCCATCGGGTCGGGCGCGCGCCGCGGCCGGTCGGCGCTGTCGGCGAACAGCGTTTCGAAGCGATCGCCTTGTCCAACCGTTGTCGTTTCCGCCTGTCCGGGGTCGTGCGAGATCACCGCAAGCCAGCGCAGGCCGCGGCAATGCGCCGAGATCATCTCGGCATAGGCCGGCTGGGTGATCGCCGCCACGGCGCGGCAATGCTCGGCGAAGTAGCTCATCTCGGCCGCCGCCGAGCGCGTATTGGTGGTGACCGCGAGCGCGCCGAGCTCGACGCAGGCAAACCAGGCCAGCATCGCCTCGATGCAATTGTCGAGATGGATCAGGATCGCGTCGCCGGGCTTGACGCCGCGCTTGACCAGACCCGCAGCGAGGGCGCCGACGCGGTCGTGAAATTCGCCGTAGCTCCAGGCCCTCGCCGGTGCGTCGAATGGCGCTGATATCAGAAACGGATGGTCGCGCCTCGTCTCGCTGCGCAGCTTGAGCAGCCACGGCACGTCCATGCCGTCGAACGGCGTCACCGTGCCGGCCGCGATTGTCGTTCCGTTCATGTCTGCTCCCGTTGTTCTTGATCGGCGGCCCGTTCCGGCCGCTTCGTTTCTGTCCTCATGTTCTGCCATCTGACGTCGGCGTGATCAAATCGGGATTGAACCCGTTTTCTTTTGAAGGCGACCAATGGCGCGGCAAGACACGCCTGGAGGTTTGCATGCTGGCCCTGCCAAAATCATGGCGGCTGCCCGACGCCCGCTATTTCCAGATCGCGGCATTGGCCACACTGCTGCTGATGAATTTCGCCGTCATCGATTTTGGCGCGCGACCCGCCGCGAGCGTGATCGCGATCGCGGCTGCGCTGCTCACCCAGGCGGTCTGCTGTCGCATCTCTGGCGCGCCGCTCGACCTCAAGTCGCCGCTGATCACGGGACTTTCGCTCAGCCTGCTGCTGCGCGCCGATGCGCTGTGGCTGCATGCGGCCGCGGCGATCATCGCGATCGGCTCGAAATTCGTGCTGCGCATCGACGGCAAGCATGTCTTCAACCCCGCCGGCCTCGCTATCGTGCTGCTGTTGTTCACCTCCAAAGGCGTGTGGATCTCGCCCGGACAATGGGGCACCGAGCTCTGGTTCGCGAGCCTCGCCGGCTGCTTCGCGATCCTGGTGTTGAGTGCCTCCCGCCGCGCCGACATCGCGGTGTATTTCTTCGCCAGCCACGCGGCGCTCTTGCTTTTGCGCGCCACTTGGCTCGGCGATCCCCTCGTTATTCCGCTGCACCAGTTGCAGAGCGGCTCGCTGCTGATCTTCACCTTCTTCATGATCTCCGACCCGCGCACCACGCCGGATTCGCGTGCTGGACGGTTGCTGTTCGCGATGACGGTTGCAGTAGCCGCGCACTATTTGACTTTCTTCATGCAGATGCGCCCGGCGCTCTATGTGGCGTTGATCGCGCTGTCGCCGCTGACGCTGGTGCTCGACCGTCTGATCCCTGCCACCCGATTTGTCTGGCGTCCGTCCGTTCCCGAAGGAGTATCGACATGACCTTGCGTTACACCGAGCTCTTCCGCACCGGTGTCGCCGCGGCGGCAATCCTTGCCCATGCGGCGGCCGCTCCCGCCAACGCGTTCTGCGGATTCTATGTCGCGCAGGCCGACGCCAAGCTGTTCAATCAATCGTCGAAGGTGATCCTCGCCCGCGACGGCCAGCAGACCGCGATCACCATGGCCAGCGATTTCGAAGGCGACGTGAAGGAATTCGCGGTCGTCGTTCCCGTGCCGACCTTCATCGAACGCAAGCAGATCGGCGTCGTCGAGCCGAAGACAATCGACCATCTCGACAAATACACCGCGCCGCGGCTGGTCGAGTATCACGACGCCGATCCCTGTGCGCCGGTCGTCGTCGCGGCGCGGGCAATGCCGGCGGCGCCCATGATGGCGGGAGCGGTGTATGAGATGGCCCGGCGGAATTACGGAGTCACCATTGAGGCCAGCTACGACGTCGCCGAGTATGACGTGCTGATCCTGTCGGCGCAGGAGAGCGACGGTCTGACGCGCTGGCTGACCGACAACAACTACCGCATCCCGCAAGGCGCGGAGGCCGTGCTCGGCAGCTACATCAAGCAGGGCATGCGGTTCTTCGTCGCCAAGGTCAATGTCGAGCGCATGACGGGGCTTGGCAATGGCCAGCTCCGGCCGCTGCAGGTGCGCTACCAGAGCGCCAAGTTCATGGTGCCGCTACGGCTCGGCACGGTGAACGCCAAAGGTCCGCAGGACCTGATCGTCTACGCCTTGACCAGGAGCGGACGCATCGAGGCGGCCAACTACCGCACCGTGAAAATCCCGTCCGATATCGACGTACCGCTATACGTCAAGGACGAGTTCGGGCCGTTCTACAAGGCGATGTTCGAGCGCGCCGTCGCGCGCGAGAACATGCAGGCGGTGTTCGTCGAATATGCCTGGGACATGGCGTGGTGCGATCCGTGCGCCGCCGATCCGATGAGCAACAAGGAGCTGGCCGAGCTCGGCGCACGCTGGATCGGCAGCGACGACGATACGGCATTCAGCGTCCGGCGCGGCTCGGCCGCATCGAACGCCTTCGTGACCCGGCTGCACGTGCGCTACGATGCGAAAACTTTTCCGGAGGACATCGTCTTCATCGAGACCAAGGACCGCAGCAACTTCCAGGGACGTTACGTGCAGCACCACCCCTGGCGCGGCGAGGCGTCGTGCGAGGCGGCGAGGGCCTATAAGGACAAGCTCGCCGGACGCTTCGCCAAGGAAGCTGCCGACCTTGCGCAACTGACCGGGTGGTCGCGCAGCGAGATCGCCGCAAGGATGGAGCAGAGCGGCGAGACCGCGGTGAAGTAGCCCGGGCTCCGGCGGCTCATTCCTGATACGACGAAATCTCGATCAGGCTGCCGTCGGGATCGCGGCAATACACCGAGCGCAGGGTGCCGCGGGCGCCCTGCTTGGCGACCGGCCCTTCCTCGATGGCGATGCCCAGCGCGTTGAGGTGCGCCACGACCTCGTCCGGCGTGCTGGTGGTGAGAAAGCAGAGGTCGTCGCTGCCGGCCGTCACATGGTCGGCGGTAAACCAGTCGACCTTGTCCGCGTCCTTCGGCCGCACGTTGATCTTCTGGTTCCCGAACAGTAGCGAGGTGCGCTTGGCTCTTCCCGGGCCGAGGTCGGTGACCTGCAGCTCCATGCCCAGGACCTTCTGATACCAGGCCGTCGTGCGCTCGACGTCGCTGACGTTGATGACCAGATGATCGAGTGCTCTGGCCTTGACCGGCATGGGCTCTTCCTTCCTGATTGAGGCATCGATCTCGCCGCACCAGCGGCATTCTGCTATGATCCGCGTCGGCGGCTCGTTAACGAACGCTCAACGATATATACCTGAGGAAACGCATGATTTCACGTCGCACTGCGCTTGGCCTGCTCGCTTCCGCCGTCCCATCCGTCGCCGTCATCGGTCGTGCCTCCGCAGCGGATTATCCCGCCCGTCCGGTCCGTTTCGTGGTCGGCTATCCGCCTGGCGGTGCGACCGACATCCTGGCCCGGCTGATCGGCCAGCGGCTGTCCGAGACGCTCGGTCAGCAATTCGTGGTCGAGAACAAGCCGGGCGCCGGCAACAATATCGGCACGGAGGCGGCCGTGAACGCGGCCCCTGACGGGTACACGGTGCTGCTGATCAATCCGGCCAACTACATCAATGCCAGCCTCTACACCAACCTGAAGTTCAATTTCGTTCGCGACATCGCGCCGATCGCCTCGTTCAACCGCGTGCCGAACGTGATGACAGTCAACAGCGACATCAAGGCCAAGACTGTCGCGGAGTTCATCGCCTATCTGAAGGAGAACCCCGGCAAGGTGAACATGGCGTCGTCGGGCAACGGCACCTCGGTGCACTTGTCGGGCGAGATGTTCATGGCGATGACCGGCACCAAGATGCAGCATGTGCCCTATCGCGGTGCGGCGCCGGCGATCACCGACATGCTCGGCGGCCAGGTCCAGGTCATCTTCGACAACATGCCCTCGATCATCCAGCATATCCGCGCGGGCTCGCTGCGTGCGCTCGGGGTCACCACCCAGGAGCGCTCGCCGCAGCTGCCCGACGTGCAGGCGATTGCGGAGACCGTTCCGGGCTATGAGGCGAGCGCGCTGTTCGGGATCGGCGCACCGAAGAATACGCCGAAGGAGATCATCGAGAAGCTCAACAAGCAGGTCAATGCGATCCTTGCCGAGCCCGACATCAAGAAGCGCCTCGTCGAGCTCGGCGGTGATCCGCTGATCCAGTCGCCGGAGCAGTTCGGCGCGCAGATCGCTGCCGAGACCGACAAGTGGAAGAAGGTCGTCGAGTTTGCCGGCCTGAAGCTGGACTGACGCGAGGCGGTCGCAAGCGCGATATAAGGCGTGCCGCAGCCGCGACACGTCATCGCCTTGCTCGATGATGCGCTCCGCGGATTTGTCGTTTTTTGACCATGCCCATGTGCTGAAACCTGCTCGCCTGAAAGGGAGTAGGCCATGCGCAAGGTGATGATGGTGGCGGCCAGCCTCGTCGGCGTTGCACTGATCGGTGGAGGCGGCGCCGCGCCGGCTGTCGCCGGCTACGATTATCCCTGGTGCGTGCAGGGCAGGGGCGTCGGCTACCCCGGCGACTGCTCCTATCAGACCTTCGAGCAATGCCGGGCCAGCGCCTCGGGACGCAACGCCGGTTGCGGCATCAATCCGCGCGTCGCGTTCGATCCGGCGCGCCGCGGCCCGACCGTCTATGGCGACATGCCGCCGCCGCGGCGCGTGCACCGCTTCAGCTATTATTGAGATGCTCTGAGGCTCCTGTCGCGGGACCGTTATCCAACGGAGCACTGACGGGCTTGTGTTCACTTTGTCATCGTGTATACTTTGTATCGCAAAGTTAATGGCGCGGACCCCGTCAGACATGCGCGACCTCGACAAGGCGCTGGCCGATATCATCGCGATCCGCAGCCAGCTCGCGGCGGGCACCGCGTTCCGCGGCTATGGACCGGCGACCATGGCGGCGACCGCGGCCGTCGCTCTCCTGACGGCCATCGTCCAGCAGCTCGTGTTGCGCGATCCGACCGGCGAGCCGTTGACCTTCCTGCTCGGCTGGGCGGCGGCTGCCTGCGTCTCGCTGACCATGATCTGGGTGGAGATGCGAGCGCGGTCGCGCCGCCACCATTCCGGTCTGGCCGACGCGATGATCCACCAGGCGGTCGAGCAGTTTCTCCCCGCAGGGATCGCCGGCGTGCTGCTGGCGGTGCTGCTCTGGAAATTTGCTCCTGAAGCGCTGTGGATGCTGCCCGGCCTCTGGCAGATCCTGATGTCGCTCGGCGTGTTCGCCTCGGTGCGCTCGTTGCCGCGCACGGTCGCGCTGGCCGGCGCGTTCTACTTCCTGGCGGGCTTCGCGGTCCTCGTGTTCGGCAGCGTGACTCATCTGCTGTCGCCCTGGACCATGGGACTGCCCTTCGCCGTCGGCCAGGCGCTGATGGCGGGCATTCTGTATTTTGCGACGGGAGATTCCGATGTCGAAGACTGACGGCAGCGCGCCGTTCTCCTATGACGGGCTCGATCGCGTCATCCACGAGAAGGCGCGGCTCGGCCTGCTCACCTCGCTGATGGCGCATCCGAAGGGCCTCGCCTTCGCCGACCTCAAGCAGCTCTGCGGACTGACCGACGGCAACCTGTCGCGGCATCTGCAGGTGCTGCAGGAAGCCGGGCTGGTCGAAGTCACCAAGGGTTACGAGGGCAACCGCCCACACACCAGCTGCCGCCTCACCAAGGCCGGCCGCCGCCGCTTTATCGACTATCTCGCCGTGCTCGAACGCCTGGTCCGCGACGCCGCGGCGGCGGCCGGCAAGGACCACGCGCCATCTCAAGCTGGCCTGATCCCGGGCCGCGCCTGAACATCTGACCGGATTTTTTTGACCTGGAGCTTTGCAATGCAAAGTAGTCTGCAACCCCAATCGCCTGCTGTGGTGGACGGCCTGCATGTCGGCATCATCATGGACGGCAACGGCCGCTGGGCGACCCGCAAAGGGATGTCGCGGCTGCGCGGCCACGAGGCCGGCGTCGAGGCGATCCGGCGGGTGGTCGAGGCCGCACCTGATCAGGGTGTCGGCACGCTGACGCTCTACGCCTTCTCCAGCGACAATTGGCGGCGTCCGCGCGCCGAGGTGGCCGCGCTGATGGCGCTGCTGCGGGTCTATCTCGCCAGCGAAGTGGAGACCTTGGTCCGCAACGGCGTCAGGCTGACCGTGATCGGCCGCCGCGACCGCCTGCCGGGCGGCATCGCCGATGCGATCGGCCGCGCCGAAGCCGCGACGCGTGATGGACGCACCCTGCATCTGCGCATCGCCGTCGACTACTCGGCCCGCGACGCGATCCTCAACGCCGCGGCGAAGGCGCGCGCCGACGAGGGACTGACGCGCGCGGCGTTCTCCGATCTTGTAACCGGAGAAGCAGGCCTGCGCGACGTCGACCTCATCATCCGCACCTCGGGCGAGCAGCGGCTGTCGGACTTCCTGCTGTGGGAAGGCGCCTATGCCGAGCTGCACTTCACGCCGCGCATGTGGCCCGATTTCGACGCCGCCGATCTGGCCCAGGCACTGGCCTCGTTCCGGGGGCGCGAACGCCGCTTCGGCGGCCTCGAGCCGGCACCGCTCGCGCCGGCCGAGAGCGCCTGATCCCGCGCGTAGGCCGACAATCTTTCCGTGCATCGGGGAATCATCTACCGCTTGCAGCACGAGCGCAGAGATCCCCCGATGAAGCACAAGCCGCGCCGGCCTGCCGGCCCCTCTCCGGGCAAACCCGGACCGTCGCGCCATGGCGACACGTCCGGGGCGATGTGTGCCGCGGCGCTGCGGCTGCTGCGGGCGGGCCAATTTGCCGAGGCCGAGGATGCCTGCCGGCGCGCTTTGGCGCTCGATGCCGCTTCGATCGACGCGCTGCAGGCGATGGGGCAAGTCTGTCTTGCGCTCAAGCGCGCCGACGATGCGATCGAATGGTTCGCCCGCGCGATCAGGCAGAACATGGCCGCGCCCGATGGCTTCGTCGGCCTCGCGCAGGCGCTGCGGCTCGCGGGCCGGCTCGACGAGGCCATCAAGGCGTATGATCGCGCGCTGCAGCTGCAGGGCGATGCGGTCGAGAGCTGGGACGCTCTCGGCGAGCTGCTGCAACTGACGGGCCGCCACGCCGAGGCGGCGCTGGCCTGCGATCGCCTGCTGCAGCTTGCGCCGGAGCGCATGACGATTTGGATTCGTCTCGGCGAAGTGCTCGAGGCGCAGGGGCGTGGTGCGGAGGCGGCGCTGGCGTTCGACGAGGTGCTGAAGCTGAAGCCTGATTACGTCGAGGCCGCCAACAAGGCCGGCGGGCTGCATTTCGACGCCGGACACTACGAACAGGCCATCGCCGCGTTCGATCGGTCGCTGGCCGTGGTGCCGGATCAGGCGCGCGTGCTGTATCTGAAAGCGATCTCGCTGCGGCGGCTGCGCCGCTATGCGCAAGCCGATGAGTTCGGCCGTCGTGCGCATCTGCTGGCGCCGCACGATCCCGACCTTGCCAACGGCTATGGCTGCATCCTGCAGAACCTCGGTCGCCACGAGGAAGCGATTGCCGTGTTCGACAAGGCGATCGCGATCCGGCCGCAGTCCGCCGACTTCCACAATCATCGCGGCACCTCGCTGGCCGAGCTGCATCGGTTCGACGAGGCGTTCGCCAGCTTCGAGCGCGCCGTTGCGCTGAAGTCGGATTTTGCCGATGCGCATTGGAACGCCGCGCTGTTCCGGCTGCTGACCGGCGACTTCGCCCGCGGCTGGGCCGCACGCGAGTGGGGCCGCCAGTGCCGCGCCGTCGGCTTCGTCGCGCGCAGCTTCGACGTGCCGGTTTGGCTGGCCGATGCACCCCTGTCGGGCAAGACCATTCTGCTGCACAGCGACGAGGGTCTGGGCGATACCATCCAGTTCTCGCGCTATGCCAGCACCGTCGCCGCGCAGGGTGCCCGTGTCCTGCTCGAAGTCGACGCGGTGCTGCAGCCGCTGCTGTCGGGAATGGGGGGCGTGGCGCAGTGCCTGGCCCGCGGCATCGACGCGTTGCCTGCCGTCGACTATCACTGCCCGCTGTCGAGCCTGCCGCTCGCCTTTGCCACCCGCCTCGACACGATCCCCGCAGCACCGTCGTATCTGCCGCGCCCGCCCGCGGAACGCCGTGAAACCTGGGAGCAGCGGCTCGGCGCGCATGACAGGCTGCGTGTCGGCCTGGTCTGGTCCGGCAATCCCGCGCATCTCAACGACCACAACCGCTCGATGCCGCTGGCGACGCTGATGCCGCTGCTCGATGCCGGTGCGCGGTTCGTCAGCCTGCAGAAGGATGCGCGGCCCTCGGACAAGGCGTTGCTCGCCGCGCGCAACGACGTTCTCGATCTCACCGCCGACATCCGCGACTTCGTCGACACCGCCGCCCTGATCGAAGCGCTCGACCTCGTCATCACCGTCGACACCAGCGTTGCACATCTCGCCGGCGCGCTGGGCAAGCCGACCTGGATCATGTTGCCGTTCACGCCGGACTATCGCTGGCTGCTCGGCCGCGACGATAGTCCATGGTATCCGAGCGTGCGTCTGTTCCGTCAGGACGCACGCCGCGACTATGTCGACGTCGTCGCGCGCGTCCGTGCGGCGCTCACCGAGCAGGTCGCTACGTCCGGTTCGAGGTAGGCGCGGCTGGATGGCTCTGCAGGGGTCGTCGCCGGTCTGCCAGCCGGCTGGCGGCTCGCGCTGCTCGGCATGTCGCTGGACGAATTCCAGTCCTTCCGCCTGTTCGTCATCTTCAGCAGCCTGCTGCTGATTCATGCGATCGCGACCTCGGATTCGGCGCCGTGGCCCATCGCGGCCACGGCTCGAGCGAATCGCGATGCGAATCAAAAAAGCCTCAGCATGGCTGAGGCTTTTGCGCGCAGACGTCGCCGTTGGCGGGATCAGTAGCGGGCGACAGCCGGTCCGCCGAACTTGTAGTTCACGCCGACGCGGGCGGTGTGGAACGTGAAGTCCTGGGACAGGCGCTCGACATAGTTCGCGCCGGGAGGCGCGAAGGTGCTGCCCGGGACGTAGGTCGAGGTGTAGTTGACGCTGCCGAGGTCGGTGTAGAGATATTCGAACTTGACGGTCCAGTTCGGCGCGAAGGCGTGCTCGACGCCGGCGCCGATGGTCCAGCCGAGGCGGGTCTGGTCGATCGACGCCGTCTTGGCGTAGCCGTTGCCCGAGGTCACATCCCAGCTGCCCTTGACGTTGCCGACCGCGAGACCGCCGGTGACATAGAGCAGCGTCGTGTCGATCGCGTAGCCGGCGCGGCCGCGCACGGTCATGAACCAGTCGTTGCGGATGCTCTCGTTGAAGGTGCGGGTCGTCGGTGCGTTGGCGCCGGTGACGATGAGGCGCTGGCTCATGCCCGAGCCGTTGAAGTCGGCTTCGACACCGAACACGCTGGCGCCGGTCTGCCAATTGTAGCCCGCCTGCAGGCCGCCGATCACGCCCGACGGATTGAGGCGGTTGTTGCTGAGGGCGACGAACCGATTCTGGAAGGCGACGGTTTCGGCCGCCCAGCTGCTGGTCGGGTCGAGGACGGTGCCGAGGTCCGAGCTGCCCCAGCCGTAGCCGACATTGCCGCCGAAATAGCCGCCGGTCCAATTGTAGATCGCAGCCGGAGCCGGAGCCTTGGTGTAGCGGACCGGCATATCGGCGGCGAAGGCGCCGATCGAGCTCGCGACAAGCAGCGAGACGGCGGTGGCAAGCGTTTTCATAGTCACAATCCTCAAACAAACTCAGCAACGTTCGGTCACGCTCTTCCCACATTTTCGACCGGTCGGCTGTAGTCGAGCTGCAACACTCGTGATCGGATGCGTCTGTGACGACGTCACTAAGTATCTGTGATTACATCACTTTTCAGGCTAATCTAAAGTAATCGCCAGCGCTTCGTACAACCTTCGAAGCCGGCCGCCGCGAGTGCGCCGATGGCGAGAACCGGACAATTCGATGCATTCTCTCAAGCAAGAATTTGCCAACCATGAGAACGCGCTATTCCGGCTGCTAACGATTTCGCAAAGCGCGCGCGTGCACTTTCCGCGTGTCCTGAGGGGACGGAGAGGGGAGAGCGGTCATGACGATGAATGGAGAAGCGGTTCTCGAAAACGTGCGGCGCTATCGTACCGTCGCTTCCTTGTACCGGCAGACTGCGACATTTCGTCCGCATCAGCGGGAGTCGCTGCTGGCCCAGGCCGCGGAATGGGAAAGCCGCGCCGTCGCCGAGCTCGAGGCCTACTTCGTGGCGCGCCAGGCGCCGTCGCAGCCGCCGGCCAATCTGAACTATCACGCTCCCTCCTACACGCCGTCGCCCTGGCAGATCGCCGCGGCTTAGACACGTCTCTTCCGGCTCGCGGCGCGATCCGCGCCCGAGTTGTCGAGGTCATGGACCCTCTGCAAGCGAGAGGGGCAGGGAAGACCAGGCGCCGACCGGCGCCCGCGGCCCCCGTGCGAGAAAAATGCACGGGGCAGGAACCACAGGCTCAGCCGGCAATCCCGGCCTTCCCTGCGCAACGGGCTACGGCTTATACGTGCTCTCCTCGGTGCACCGGGCTTTCTGGCCACCGTATCGGCGACAACGCGTCCGCGTTGCGCTGAAGACACCAGCGTCGGGGTGTCAGGACCACACGACTTCACCGTCCGCAGCGAAACGTTCGTCGGCATCCCCTTCGGGACACTGCGCTTCGCCGCGGCCATCGCTCCCCGCCTCGCGTGTCGTGACGACCGCGATACGCCCTCTGCCCGAGGCGGTATGCAGGGAGCAGACAATGGATTGCGGAAAAACGGAAGCGGAATATTTTTGCGGCGGCATCTGGACAGAGGTCATCGCGTTGATCGAGCGCGCGAAAGGAGCGTTTCAGCGCATCGCGTTTTCTGTCGTGCGGCGTGGGAGATCCAGCGCAAGCGAGGATCGTTTTGCCCGACGGGCAACTCGGTTGCCGCGATCGAAACTCTGTGAATTGCCTCGCTCCTGCGTCAACTCCGCTGTCGTCCCGGGCAAGCATCGACGCGCATCGCGCGTCGATGCGTCGACCCGGGACCCATAGCCACAGGATGTCGTTGTTACGACGATTGCCGCTCCAGCGTGCTTCAGCACGAACTGCACGGCGTATGGATCCCGGATCTGCGCCCGACGACGCTGGCGCGTTGTCGGGCTTGTCCGGGATGACGACGGAGTGTGTCGAGCGGGTGGTTGTTCGCCACGGCTGTCTTCGAGGCCGCCGATCCGGAGTGGCGGCGGAGTGAGTTGCTACGCCTCGGCCATGCGCGCCGACGCGAGCAGGCCGATCAAGGCGGTCAATGCGCCCACGCTCATTGCGTTGATCGACACCAGCGAGGCGTAGTCGGACTCGGCGACCCGCATCACGGGGGCACCGAGGCGGGAGTCGATCAGCAGGTAGGACACGAACGGCAGCGCGAGCAGCGGCAGCGAGCGGAGGCGCTCGTCGGGGCGGAACAGCAGGGCGCCGAGCAGGGCGCAGGGGATCAGGAACAGCTCGACGCCGCTGCGCGCGCCGAACAGTTTGACGCAGAACACGGTGTGGGCGGTGCCGGCCAGCAACATCACGGCACGGCCGGCCAGGGGATTGCGTCGCGCCAGAGCCGGGACGGCGGCGAACAACGGCGCGGTGAGCAATGTCAGCCAGGCCGGCCACGCCGCGCTGCCCGCGATCGCGTGCAGGTACAACGGATAGAACGGCTGGTTGGCGACGATGACCAGCGCCACCTTGGCGGCGATGTCGGACTGCGGATCGTCGACGGCGGCATAGGCCTGCACGGCGGCCAGCCAGCGTCCGAATATCTTGCCCATTCACGTCCTCTTGTCCGCAGGCCATCGCGCCGCATCGGCTCGGAAACGAGCTTGGGTCCAGGCCGGATCACGCACGCAGAATGAGGCCGGTCACGTGCTGAGCGCGGTCCGGATCATGCGGGCGAGGTCGGCGCTCTGATACGGCTTGGTCAAAAGCAGCACGCCGGCATCGAGGCGGCCATGGTGGACGATGGCGTTCTCCGTATAGCCCGAGGTGTACAGCACCTTCAGGTCCGGGCGCCGCTTGAGCGCCTCGATCGCGAGCTGACGCCCGTTCATGCCGCCGGGCATGATGATGTCGGTGAACAGCAGGTCGATGCGCGCCGGACCGTCGATCAGCGCCAGCGCCTCGTCGGCCTTGCTCGCCGCCAGCGTCGTGTAGCCGAGCCGCTTGATCTGGGCGACGACGTATTCGCGCACCAGGGAATCGTCCTCCACGATCAGGATCGTTTCGTCGCCCCGCTCCATGGCTGCGGCGCTGAGCGCAGAGAGGGCCGCTGCCTCGGCATCGCTGTTGGCCTGCGGCAGGTACAGCTTGACCGAGGTGCCGTGCCCGGGCTCGCTGTAGATCTTTATGTGACCGTCAGACTGCTTGACGAAGCCGTAGACCATGCTGAGCCCGAGGCCGACCCCCTTGCCGACGTCCTTGGTGGTGAAGAACGGCTCGAACACCTTGTCGAGCAGGTTGGCGGGAATGCCCTCGCCGGTGTCGCTGACCGCGATCATGACGTAGTTGCCGGGGATCACCTCCGGGTTCATCCGCGCATAGGCGTCGTCGAGCAGGACGTTCTTGGTCTCCAGCGTCAGCTTGCCGCCGTTCGGCATCGCGTCGCGGGCATTGAGCGCGAGGTTGAGGATCGCGGTCGACAGCTGACTGGGATCGATCATGGCGGGCGCGGAATCGTGCGCCAGCATCGATTCGATCTCGATCTGCTCGCCGAGCGTCCGCCGTAGCAGGCGCGCGGTGTCGACCACCATGCCGTTGATGTCGACGCTGCGCGGCTGCAGCGGCTGGCGGCGGGCGAAGGCCAAGAGATGCTTCGTCAGATCTGCGCCGCGCGCTGCGGCCGAGTTGATCAGGCTGGTGATCTGCACCAGCTGCGGACGGTCCTTCACGGCGTCGGCCAGGATCTCGATCGTGCCGGTGATCACGGTCAGGATGTTGTTGAAGTCGTGGGCGACGCCGCCGGTCAGCTGGCCGATCGCCTCCATCTTCTGTGCCTGCCGCACCTGCGCCTCGGTGGCTTCGGTCTCCTGGAAACGCCGGACCATGGCTTCCGCAGTGCGCCGCTGCCGCGTCTCCTCCTCGAGCTGCGCATACGCGTTTTTCAGCTCGGCGCGCGACGGCATCGTCAGCACTCGCGGCAGCATCAGCAGCAGCGCGCCGGCGATGCCGACCGACATGAAGGCGAGGACGCCCTTGGTGGAGGCCTCGAGCGAATAGGCCGGCACCCAGATCGTGAGGACCTCGATCAGCCGCGTCAATCCGCAAACGGAAACCCACAGCGCGAAGGCCCAGAAGATGTAGCTGAACTGAAAATCACGGCGACGGTAGACGATGAAGGCGAGCACGAACGCGATGGCGAAAAAGGCAATGGAGATGAGGACGTCGGAGATCGCGTTCACCCAGATCAGTTCAGGTGTCCACAGCAGGCACTCGCCGTGCGGCGTGAGCATCGACATGTCCGAAAATCCCCCAAACGCGTAGCTGAACCGACCGCGTTCGCCCCCGCGCCCCGGCCTGTTCACTTAGCAGATCATCCAATTTCCGTTGAGCACACAAGGGTGCTGACTGTCGCGAGCGGCAGATTGGTAGATCGGCACCGCGTCGACACGCGCGTCCGCCGCAACGGCTTTCATAAGAGGCTCAATGATCGTTCGTTGATCGAACATTTGAGTGGCTTGACGTCGTTGTACTGATAAGTACACTCTGTTCTGTAAGGTACAAACCGAGAGCACTCGAGGAGAGTCGTCCGTGGCGCTTACCCCACCTTTCACCCTGCAGACCGCCACCCAGAAAGTCCGCATGGCCGAGGACGGCTGGAACAGCCGCGATCCCGAGCGCGTGTCGCTGGTCTACACGCCGGACAGCCGCTGGCGGAACCGGGCCGAGTTCATCACCGGGCGCGCCGAGATCGTTGCCTTCCTCACCCGCAAATGGGCGAAGGAGCTCGACTATCGCCTCATCAAGGAGATCTGGGCCTTCACCGACAACAGGATCGCCGTCCGCTTTGCCTATGAATGGCACGACGACAGCGGCCACTGGTATCGCTCCTACGGCAACGAAAATTGGGAGTTCGACGCGCAGGGCCTGATGCAGCGCCGCTTCGCGTGCATCAACGACCTGCCGATCAAAGAGAGCGAGCGCAAATTTCACTGGCCGCTGGGGCGGCGTCCGGACGATCATCCCGGACTGACCGATCTCGGGCTTTGACTGGGAAGACTGACTTGGGAGCGCCATGCGGACGCAGAATGAGCGCGCCGACGTCGTCCCGCTGATCGCCGAAGTGTTTCGCGAATTCGGCTTCGAGGGCACGTCGCTCAGCCGCATCACCGAGAAGACGGGACTCGGCAAGGGCAGCCTGTATCACTTCTTCCCAGGCGGGAAGGACGAGATGGCGCGCGCCGTGCTGGCGCATGTCGATGCCTGGTTCGAGCGCGAGATCTATGCGCCGCTGCGCGACGATGCGCCGGAGCCCGCGATCGAGCGGATGTGGCGCGGCGTCGACGACTACTTCCGCTCAGGCCGCCGCGTCTGCCTGGTCGGAGCGTTCGCGCTCGACGACACGCGTGATCGCTTTGCCGCTGTCATTGCCAGCTACTTCACGCGCTGGATCGCGGCGCTGCACGCCGCGCTGGTGCGGGCTGGCTGGGATCGCCAGGCAGCCGAAGATGCCGCCGAGGAGGTGGTGCTCGGCATCCAGGGCGCGCTGGTGCTGGCGCGTGCGACCGACGATCCGGCGGTGTTCGGCCGCGCGCTGGCGCGGTTCCGGCGTCTGCTGCAACGCTCCCCCGCGGTCTGACCCGCGCGGACGGAACTGCCTGCGCAAGCGGCAGGCTGTGGGCTGAAATATCGGCGCGCCCGTGGTGCCAAATCGTGGTTGTCTTGCGCAACGTCTCCGTCAGCGGCGGCAATCAGGGAGGTTGGCATGAACGGGCTCGGCGGTCTCAACAAATCGGACAACGGCGTGGTCATCGGGCTGGTGCAGCTGCAGCTTCCCGTGGTCGTGACCAGGGAGGATCTGGCGCGCCAGACCGAGAAGATCGTCTGGATGGTCGGCAAGGCGCGGCGCAATCTCGGCACCATGGACCTCGTCGTGTTTCCGGAATATTCGCTGCACGGCCTGTCGATGGACACCAATCCGGAGATCATGTGCCGGCTCGACGGACCCGAAGTGGCCGCCTTCAAGCAGGCCTGCATCGACAACAAGATCTGGGGCTGCTTCTCCATCATGGAGTTCAATCCCGACGGCAATCCCTACAATTCCGGCCTGATCATCGACGATAACGGCGACATCAAGCTGTATTATCGCAAGCTGCATCCGTGGATTCCGGTCGAGCCGTGGGAGCCGGGCGATCTCGGCATTCCCGTCATCGACGGACCGCGCGGCGCCAAGCTCGCGCTGATCATCTGCCATGACGGCATGTTTCCGGAGATGGCGCGCGAATGCGCCTACAAGGGCGCCGAGATCATGATCCGCACCGCCGGCTACACCGCACCGATCCGCGACAGCTGGCGCTTCACCAACCAGGCCAATGCGTTCCAGAACCTGATGGTGACCGCCAATGTCTGCATGTGCGGCTCGGATGGCTCTTTCGATTCGATGGGCGAGGGCATGATCGTCAATTTCGACGGCGCGATCCTCGCGCATGGCACCACCGGCCGGGCCGACGAGATCATCACCGCCGAGGTGCGCCCGGACCTCGTGCGCGAGGCGCGCATCGGCTGGGGCGTCGAGAACAACATCTATCAGCTCTGGCATCGCGGCTATGTCGCGGTGAAGGGCGGCGCGATGGACTGTCCCTACAGCTTCATGCACGACATGGTCGCGGGCACCTACCGGCTGCCATGGGAGGATCAGGTCAAGATCACCGACGGCACGTCCTGCGGCTTTGCCGCTCCGACGCGCTCGTTCGGCAAGCTCGGCAAGGCGGCGGAGTGACGGCCGGCGCCGTGTGCATGCCGGCGTGACGCGGCGGCAGCGATCAGCTTCGCCAGCTCTTGATGATCACCGCCGTCTCAACGACGGCAGTGCGCTCCCCTCCTCCGCGCCGGCAGCGCGCCAGCGATGACGGCGTGCGGGGAGGGGTCGGGGGTGGGGGCCTCCGGGCGATGCGCGATGTGATGAGTCCGAGGTCAGGAGCACATCGATACGGCAACGCAATTCTACATCGCCCAACAATCGCGATGGACTGGAGCGAAAATTCGATGTCGTACGCCACGACGTCTGGCGCGCGGAGTCCCCCACCCCCGACCCCTCCCCGCATCCGGCAACCGCTACGCGCTTGCCGGCCGGGGGAGGGGAGCGCAGCGTCGTCGCGGCGAGAGCTTGGCTCGAATGAGCAACGGCGCCGGCAGCAGCGCGCAGCGGTTGCATCGTCCCGTGTCGAGCGCTTCGCAACAGGCTTCGGCACGACGATCACCGTCGTTTCCTGAAGCTCGCCCGAGCCGAATTGTGGTCCAACGCGAATTGGCGCATGGTTCGCCGCGGGACAATGCTCAGGGGGTGATCATGGCGGGGCTGCTGTTTCTGCTCGCACTGCTGGCAGGCGGTGCGGGCGTGGCGTTCTACAACGCGCGGGATCTGGTCTCGATCGGCGAGAATTGGGCGGTCGCCGTCTGCTCGTCCTCGAAGCTGTTCTGCACCCATCCGGACTATCTGTTCTACACGGCCGGGGTTCTGCTCGTGCTCGCCATGGGGGTGAAGCTCGGCAGCGCCATGTCTGGGAATTGATCCGCCGGCAATTGATCCGCCGGCGCCGCGAAGGCGGGGACGCCGCCTTCTGACCGGCGATCTTGACAATGCGATCGGTCGCCAATTATTTTATGTTTAAAATAATTGGGCGGTCCGCGGCGATGCGCGCCCGAATGCTGTCGCTCCGGCTTCGAGGTCCATCATGCGTGCAACGGCCAAGGTCATCCCCCGCGACT
Source organism: Bradyrhizobium sp. HKCCYLS2038 (assembly GCF_051167655.1). Taxonomy (NCBI): domain Bacteria; kingdom Pseudomonadati; phylum Pseudomonadota; class Alphaproteobacteria; order Hyphomicrobiales; family Nitrobacteraceae; genus Bradyrhizobium; species Bradyrhizobium sp. HKCCYLS2038. The sequence continues at coordinate 20,213 of NZ_JBNPTM010000001.1, forward strand.
GGCTCGACTGGCCGTTCTTCGAGCCACGCCATCGCGCGCTGTGCGAGCGCCTCGACGGCTTCGTCGCGTCCGGACAGCTCGACGATGTCGACCATGCCGACGTCGATGCGGCCTGCCGCAGGATCGTGCGCGCGCTCGGCGCGGCCGGCCTGCTCGACAGCGCGGTCGTGGCACCGGATGCCGACGCAGCTGCCATCGACTCGCGCGCGATCTGCCTGTCGCGCGAAACCCTCGCCTATGCCGACGGGCTCGCCGATTTCGCCTTTGCCATGCAGGGGCTCGGTTCCGGCGCGATCGCGCTCGGCGGCTCGCCCGAACTGCGCGCTGCGGTTCTGCCCAAGGTGCGCGCCGGCGAATGGCTGGCGGCGTTTGCGCTGTCCGAGAAGGACGCGGGCTCCGACGTCGCCGCTATGGCCTGCGCCGCGCGGCAGGACGGCGAGACTTACGTGCTCGACGGCGAGAAGACCTGGATCTCCAACGGCGGCATCGCCGACGTCTACACGCTGTTCGCGCGCACCGGCGAGGCGCCCGGCGCGCGCGGCATCTCCGCCTTCGTGGTGTTTCCCGATGATCCCGGCTTTTCCGTCGCCGAGCGCATCGAGGTGATCGCGCCGCATCCGCTGGCGACGTTGCGCCTGCAGAATTGCCGCATTCCGGCGAGCCGGCGGCTCGGCGCGCCCGGCGGCGGCTTCAAGCTCGCGATGCAGACGCTCGACATCTTCCGCGCCTCGGTGGCCGCCGCCGCGCTCGGCTTTGGCCGCCGCGCGCTCGACGAGGCGAAGGGGCATGCGCAGAGCCGGCCGATGTTCGGCGGCGCGCTGTCCGATCTGCAGATGACGCAGGCGGCGTTCGGCGAGATGGCGACCGACATCGATGCCGCGGCGCTGCTGACCTACCGCGCGGCGTGGCGGCGCGATGTGCAAAAACTGCCGACCACGCGCGAGGCCGCGATGGCCAAGCTCGCCGCCACCGAGACCGCGCAGCGCGTCATCGATCGGTCGCTGCAGATGTTCGGCGGACGCGGTGTCCGCAAGGGCGAGATCGTCGAGAGCCTCTATCGCGAGATCCGGGCGCTTCGCATCTACGAGGGCGCGACGGAAGTGCAGAAGCTGATCGTCGCGCGCGAGTTCCTCAAGGCGCGAGGCGGCGCAATCCGCGCATCGTGACCAGTCGAGGCTGAGGAGCGCGCGTTCGCCGCCCCTCGGCTCGGCTATTTCAGCGTCGACAGATAGGCGACGACGTCGGCGCGCTCCTTGCCGTCCGCCAGCCCCTTGAAGTACATCTTGACGCCGTGAACGTCGCCGCGCGGATCGGCGATATAGGCATCCAGCGCCGCGGCGCTCCACGCCGCCTTGTTGTTCTTCATGCTGTCGGAATAGGCGTAGTCCGGCACGGCCGCGGGCTGGCGCCCGACGACGTTCCACAGGCTCGGGCCCACTTTGTTGATGCCGATTTCGGCCGAGTGGCAGTTCTGGCAGATGCGCTGGAATATGACCTTTCCTGCGGCGGGATCGCCGTCGAGCGCCAGGGCGCTCGACGCCAGGCTGGCGAACAGGACGACGAGAACGATGCGGCTGAACATGTGAATTCCCCCTTGTTCGACCGGGAGTCGCGCGGGGCAAGCCCCGCGGCTGCGCCAGCCGGCAAATCCACCCCTAGGATCGGACGAGAGCGGGGTTCATGTCCTTGTTCTGGATCAAGCCGACCGGTTGCCGTTGCTGTTCAATTGCCCTAATCTTCTAAAAAAACGAACGAACATCGAGATCCGAGTTCGTCTGGGAGGTGCCTGGTGGGAGACGCCGATCCTCGGCCCGCGCGCGCGTCCGGCGTGACGGCTGCCAAGTCGAAGGCCGAGACGGAAGCCGCTGCGGCGGCCGACATCTGCGGCCAGTTGCCGGCCGACGGCCTCGCCATGGTGCTGATCTTCCTGTCGCCGCATTACGATCCGAAACGGTTCATGGCGGAGGTGACGCCGCGACTAGCCGGCATTCCCGTGTATGGCTGTACGACGGCTGGAGAGCTGTCGCCCGATGGCTGGGAGGACAACAGCGTCGTCGCACTCGCCTTCGCCGCCGATGATTTCACCGTGCTCGCCCAGCCGATCTTCGGGCTGTCGAGCTTTCGCGTCGACGAAGGCCGCCGCCTCGGCAGCCAGCTGCGGCAGGAACTGGCCCGGCGCGGCGGTCGCGACGACGACGGGGTGTTCGGCCTCGTCCTCATCGACGGCATGTGCCAGCGCGAAGAGGCGATCATGTCGGCGATCTACGCCTCGCTCGACAACATTCCGCTGGTCGGCGGATCGGCCGGCGATGGCCTGCGCTTCGAGCGCACCTGGGTGTTCCACGACGGCGAGGCGCACACCGACATGGCGGTGCTGATCCTGATCAGGACGTCGTTGCCGTTCCGGCTGTTCAAGTGCGACAATTTCGAGCCGACCTCGACCAAGATGGTGGTGACCGAAGCCGATCTCGAGCAGCGCATCGTCAAGCAGCTCAATGCCGAACCGGCGGCGGAGGAATATTGCCGCGCCGTGGGCATCGCGGATTCCGAGCTCGATCCGTTCCTGTTCGCGGCGCATCCGGTGCTGGTGCGGGTCGGCGGCTCCTATTTCGCGCGCTCGATCCAGCGCGTCAGTCCGGACGGTTCGTTGCGGTTCTTCTGCGCGATCGATGAAGGCATGGTGCTGACGGCGGCGAAATCGCGCAACTCGGTGGCCGCCGCGCGCGAGATGCTGGCCGATGTCCGCGCCGACCTCGGCGAGGTCTCGATCTTCATCGGCTTCGAATGCATCCTGCGGCGCCTCGACGCCGAGCAGCATCAGTTCGCGCGGGACATGTCCGAGCTCTATCGCGACAACCGCATCGTCGGCTTCCATACCTATGGCGAGCAGTACGGCTCGATGCATGTCAATCAGACGCTGACCGGCGTCGCGATCGGCAAGCGGCCCGAGGCCAAGCCATCCGGAGCCAAGCCACCCGGGGCCAAGCCATGACCGGCTCCGGTGCTCCGGACGACCTGCAGCGCGAGGCGGCCAAGCTCAGGAAGATCAACGCGGTGCTGATGTCCCGGGTCGAACGCTCGATGGACCAGCAGCTCAACGCGTTCTCGCTGTTCGAAACCGCGATCGCGCTCGACCAGCAGGTCCGCGAGCGGACGCGGCAGCTGCGCGATGCGCTGCATTCGGTCGAGATCGCCAACAACGATCTGTTTCACGCCAAGCAGCAGGCCGAGGCGGCGAGCTCGTTGAAGTCCTCGGTTCTGATCTCCGTCACGCATGATCTGCTGCAGCCGCTGAACGCGGCACGATTGACACTATCGACCTTGGCGGACGAGGTCTCGTCGGAGCGCGGGATGACCATGGTCGGCCAGATCGATCATTCGCTGGCCATGCTGGAAGATCTGCTGCGATCCCTGCTCGAGATCGCCAAGCTGGATGCCGGAGCCCTGCGCCCCGATGCAAGGCCGATCCTGCTCTCGGCCCTGTTCGAGCCGCTCGAACGCGAGTTCGCGCCGATCGCGGCCAAACGTGGATTGTCGCTGCGCATCCGGCCATGCCCCGTCGCCGTGGTCTCCGATGCCATGATGCTGCGGCGGATCCTGCAGAACCTGCTCGCCAACGCGCTGCGCTACACGCGGCAGGGCGGCGTCGTGATGGGCTGCCGGCCGGGACCGGGGCCGAACCGCGTTCGCATCGAGGTGTACGACACCGGGCCGGGCATTCCGAAGCCGCAGCAGGAAGCGATCTTTCTCGAATTCCAGCGCGGCCAGTCGGGCGCCGAGGATCAGGCCGGCTTCGGACTCGGCCTGTCGATCGTCCGCCGCTTCGCCGCGGCCCTGGGCCATGGCGTCGGGTTGGCCTCGCGGGTGGGCCATGGATCGACCTTCAAGCTCGAGCTCGATCGCGCGGATCCTGCATCCGTGCAGCCGGACCTGCCTCCGGCGGACCAGATCGTCCACGAGTATGGCGGGTTCGAGGGCGCCAAGATCCTGCTGATCGAGAATGACCTGGCGACCGCCGAGGCGATGGTCAGCCTGCTCGAGACATGGGGCTGCGATGTCGTGGCGACGATGTCGGCCAGCGAGGCCGTGCAGCGTCTGATCGCGCTCGGTGCCGTGCCCGAGACGATCATCGCCGATCTCCATCTGGACGGCGACGAGAGCGGGCTCGCAGCGATTAAGGAGATCCGGCAATTCCTCGGCAAGGATGTTCCGGCGATGATCGTGACAGCAGACTATTCCGAGGATGCCGCCAGGGAAGCGAGCCAGTACGGGCTCGAGACCTTGACCAAGCCGGTCAGGCCGGCGGAGCTTCGCGCGCTGTTGTCGTTCCTGCTGTCATGAGCGCGTCATCGCCGTCGGCCCGCGGCTGAGCCGGGGCACGGCTGCGCGGCTCGCCGATGAGGTTCACGAAGTCGATCTTCTCCATCTCGATGATCGCCTTGGTCCGGCTCATGACGTGCAGCTTGCGCAGGATCTCCGAGACGTGGACCTTCACCGTGGTCTCGCAGATCCCGAGCTCATAGGCGATGTGCTTGTTCTGCAATCCGCAGCGGATGAGATCGAGCACGCGCAGCTGCTGCGGCGTCAGCTCGTTCAGGCGTTTCAGGAGGTCGTGAGCAGGCTGCCTGCTCTGGCGGCTCGCGCGCGGGATGCCGCCTTCGACGGGGACCTCGCCGCGCAGCACCGCCCTGATCGCGTCCGCCAATTGCTGCTTCGAGGTCGACTTGGAGATGTAGCCGGAGACGCCGAGCGCGAGGAGATGGGCGACCAGCCGCGGGTCCTGATGCGCCGACACGACCAGGATCGGGGTGCGCGGCGCGGTCTTGCGGATTCGGATGACGCCGGAGAGACCAGTGGTGCCCGGCGTCGAGAGATCGAGCAGGATCAGGTCGAATCGCGGCGGCGTCGACAACATGCCGATGGCTGCGTCGATCGAGGTTGCCTCGCGCATCTCGGCATCGGTCAGAGCGACGCTGATTGCGCTCTCCAGCGCCTCGCGAAACAGCGGATGGTCCTCGACGATGAGCAATCGAGCCACGTGCCTGTCACTCCCCCCGGCCGGATCAATGATCCAGTCTGTTGGCCTTGCGGATCTGACATTCGCGTCGATATCTGCGCTTCGTGGTTGCCCGCGCGTCAGAACCGGAGCTCCAGCGATAGCGCTTCGGCCAGGATCAATCAACGCGCAAGACGTCAGGCGCCCGCGCTGGCGGGACGTTTCGCGTCGCAACATCTCGCTGATCGGTCAGGTCTGCTTTCGGCGGGCGGCGGTGCGGGAGCCCTGGCGGTCGGACGGCAGCGGCAGCTCGATCTTGCCGGTTTCGATGACCGCCTTGTTGCGGCTGAACAGGCGGAGCTTGCGCAGGATCTCGGTGATGTGCGCCTTGACGGTCGATTCCGCCAGCTGCAGCTCGCCGGCGATCTCCCGGTTCTGGTAGCCGCGCCTGATCAGGTCGAGCACGCGCAACTGCTGCGGCGTGAGCTCCTCGAGGCGGGCCTGCAGCGCGCGCGCGGAACCGTTGCGCTCGGTGGTGGGCACGAAGTCCTTCGGAACCGAGACCGAGCCGCTCAGCACGCGTTCGATCGAGGATGTCAGCTCACGCTTCGACGTCGATTTCGGCAGATAGCCGGCCGCCCCGAGCGAGAGCGCCTCGCGCACGACATTCTGGTCCTCGTCGCTCGACACGATCGCGACCGGAAGCCGCGGATGCGTCGCGCGAAGCTGCAGGAATCCCGAAAAGCCGGTGGCATCGGGCAGCGTCAGGTCGAGCAGCGCCAGATCGATCTCGGGCTGGGCGGCGAGGATGTTGAGCGCATCGGCAATCGAGAGCGCCTCGAAGATCTGCGCGTCCGGATGCGTGAGGCGCACCGCATTGCCGAGAGCCTCGCGAAACAGCGGATGATCGTCGATGATCAGGAAGCAGGTCATGTCCGACTCGCATTCGTCGCCAGCATGCTCGGGTGATCCCGGCAGATCGTGCCGACCGCCATCCGTCTCCCTCGATTGACCTAGTCGGACTGCACGGTCAGCAGGAACCCATAGATGCTCTCGAACTGGTCGTCGGTAAAGACCTCCTTCCAGGCGGGCATCCCCTTGGCCGGGCGGCCCTCATGCACCGTGGTCCAGTACTTGTCGCGCATGTCCTCGCCGTAGCGGGTCTGCAGCCGGCGCAGATCGATCCGCTTTTCGGCCTGCACGGCATCGGGCCCGTGGCAGTGCGCGCAGGTGCCGTTGAAGATCTCCTTGCCGGCAGCGATCGTCTCGGTCTTGTTTGCGTCCGACTCCGAGACCCTGATCACGGCGGCTTCGGTGGCGGCCGATCGGATGAACTGAGCGGGACCGGCGAGCGAGGCCAGCCTGATCCGGCTCGGCGCGGCGCCGAACTTGATGGGCGGCTCGCCCGGCAATCCATATTTGGCGGCGAGCTCGGCAATCCGCGCGCCGAGCTGCGGCAAGGCCGCGTCGACCTGATCGCGCAATTGCGTGGAGCTCTTGGCAAAGCCGATCGCGGCATCCCAGGACAGGCCGGCGCCTTCGACCGGCTGGACCCGGAAGCGACTCTCATAGCTCGTCTTGTTCAGCCAGCCCGCGACCGGTCCCCAGATGAAGGCGACGTCGACCTTGCCCTGGGCCAGCGCCGCCATGCCCTCGTCGGGTGTGAGCACGGTCAGCTTCTCGATGTCGTCCCGCTCCGCCAGCAGATTCTGCGGCGTCGTCTGATACTGCACGGCGACGCGCTTGCCGCGGAGATCGTCGATGCCGTGCACGTCCAGCGTTGCGCGGCCGACCAGCGCGTAGGTCTCGGTCGTGATCTTCTTCGAGAAGATCACCGACGGTCCCATGAAATCCGACGACAGCGGCAGGCCGATCATCGCGTCGCACTGCTTGCCGAGCAGCGTCACCCGCACGGTGCGCTTGCCGAAATAGGATTTGTACCAGTCGTACGTCACCGGGCGGCCGAGCTCTCGCGACAGCGCCTGGCCGATCTCGAGATAGAATCCCGGCTGTGATGGATTGTCGCTCGAGAACGGAAGATTAGTCGGATCCGCGCACAGCCGCAGCGGCTCGATCTCGTTCGCCACGACCGCTGCCGGTGATGCCAGCAGGCCGGCGGCAAACACGGCAGCGAGAGCCGTCATACGTGCGGACAGTTCGGCGGCGGCCTGCCAGTTCGAGCGACGATTCCGGCGCATCCTCGTTCCCTCCAAATTGATCGTCTTGTTTTCAAGTCAAGGATGGCTCGATCTGCGCGGCCGGGCCATCGTCTTCCGCGTCGTGCGGTGGAGTGCGCGTGTCCCGTTTGCAGGGGACACGCGCGATCGTCGTGACGCTTGCCGTTACTGGACCGCGAAGACGAACAGCGAACCGCCTTCCGGCGCCGCCGCCGTCATCTTCTTGCCGACCTCGCCAAGGAAGGCGGGCAGCGAGGCGGTGCGGCCGACCACGACGGCGACATACTGCTTGCCGTCGACGGAATAGGTCACAGGGCCTGCGCCGATGCCGGAGCCGAGATTCTTGCTCCAGAGGATCTTGCCGGTCTTGGCATCGACGGCGCGGAAGTCACCGTGCAGGTTGCCGGAGAACACCAGGCCGCCCGCGGTGGCCAAGGTGCCGCCGTTGAACGGCAGGTCTTCCTTGATCGACCAGACCTTCTTGTTGGCGACCGGATCCCAGGCGAGGAGCTCGCCGAGGAAGCCGCCCGGGCCTTCCTTGGTCGGGAATTCGGCGCCGAGATAGAACACGCCGCGCTTGTAGGCGACGTCGCTGACCGCCCAGTCCATGCAGACATTGTTGGTCGGGATGTAGACCAGGCCGGTGTCCGGGCTGAACGACATCGGCTGCCAGTTCTTGCCGCCGATCAGGTTCGGGCAGATGTCCTTGGCCGGATGTCCCGGGCCCGGGCGCTTGTCCGGATCCTCGACCGCGCGCGAGGTCGCGACGTCCCACTTCTGTGCCCAGTTGGCGAAGACGTATTTCTCGGCCGAGATCACCTTGCCGGTCTCGCGGTTGGCGACGAAGAAGAAGCCGTTGCGGTCGGCCTTCATCAAGGTCGGGACGGTCGCGCCGCCGATCTTCAGGTCGGCCAGCAGAGCCTCGTTGACGCCGTCATAGTCCCAGGCATCCGCCGGCGTGCCCTGGATGTGCCACTTGATGGCGCCGCTGTTCGGATCGATCGCCAGCGTCGAGGCAGTGTAGAGGTTTGTCAGCTTGCCGAAATCGCCATTGCCGGTCGAGCGCACGGCGGTGTTCCAGGGACCGGGATTGCTGGTGCCCCAATAGACCGTGTCGGTCTTCGGATCATAGGAGCCGACCAGCCACGCCGCGCCGCCGCCATGCAGGCCGGTGTCGCCCTTCCAGGTGTCGCTGCCGGGTTCGCCGGGTGCAGGCACGGTGTAGGTCTGCCACAGCTGCTTGCCGGAGTTGAGGTCGAAGGCCTGCAGCGAGCCGCGCACGCCGTACTCGCCGCCGCCGAAGCCGGTGATGACCTTGTCGCGCACCACCAGCGGCGGCGAGGTGATGACCGAGCCCTGCTTGTAGTCGACCACCTTGCTGGTCCACAGCTCCTTGCCGGTCGCGGCGTCGAGCGCGGTCAGCTTGCCGTCGAGCCGGCCGACGAACAGCTTGCCCTCGGCATAGGTGACGCCGCGGTTGTTGACGTCGCAGCAGGCGTATTGAAGGACGTCATCCGGAATGTCCGGCTCCCAGGTCCATTTGCGCGCGCCGGTCGCGGCGTCCAGCGCATAGACGTATTTGGGACCCCAGGAGCTCGAGACGTAGAGCGTGTTGCCGATGACGATCGGCGACGACTCGTTGGAGCGCAGCGAGGCCAGCGAGAACGAGTAGACCAGCGACAGCTTGCCGGCGTTCTCGGTGTTGATGTCCTTCAGCGGGCTGAACCGGGTGTTGCCGTAATCATGGCCCGCCATCGCCCAGGCGCCGGGCTCGCTGGCGGCCTTCATCGCCGAGTCGTTGGCGCGGACGCCAAGCGTGCCGGCGACGAGGAAGGCAACCGTCGAGATGCCAGCCAAGAATCTCCTGCTCGTGAAATTCATCAGTTCCCTCCGCATGTGTCTTTGTTGTGAGGCTGTGGCGCGTGCGCGCCAGGCCGGATGCGCAGTCGCGCTGCAAGCATCGGCAGGAATTAGACCATCACCGATCGCGGACGCTCATAGGCGGAAGGTAGTAGCCCGGCCGGGCCAAGCCGTGTGCCGATTTATCCTGAGATATCGAGGGCTTGATGCGGCTTCTCGGCGCGAGGGGGGTGCGATTGGAGGCCTTGGGGAGCTCCGCCGTCAGTGTCTTGCACCAGCCGGTGTCGACCGTCATGCCCGCCGCCTGCTGGTTCGGCCGACATCAATCACGGGCGCGTGCTGATCAGCAGCCCCAACTCGGATGGTACAATTCTGGAAGTCGCTTATGTGCCATTGGGGGGAGAAAAACCGCCATTCCAGAATGTGGACGCTCGGCCGCTCAATACGTCAACTACGTCCCGGACGACGGCACATCCGTGAGCGTTAGTCGAAACAGGCAGCGAGGACATCGCGCCAATGCCGACGGACGATTTACAAAATGGCCGAGGACTGCCAACGGCCGGTAACCCGCAGCTCGCGCCAATCACGTGATTGGTGAGCCGGGACCTGCAGCAAATCCTGAATGAAGGGCGCGCCACGGCCGATGAAGATGGGCACAGTTGTTCCGCCGTGGCACTATTATCATATGCTGCGGCCCGCTCGGGCTGACGAGAGCGCCCAGGGTCACGCGCGAACCCTTCATTCCGTCAAATCGCTTGTTCCCAATACGGGAACATGATAAGATCCGCTATGAGGGTCATTGCCCGGAACACACTCGTCGACTTTTGGACCAAGCACCCGGAGGCAGAGGTCGCGCTCGAACGCTGGTACAAGCTCGTCAGAGCGACGAATTGGGCCTCTACGGATGAGGTCCAGCGAGCAGCTCCGAAATCCAAGGTGCTGAACGGCGAGCGCGTCAGGTTCGAAGTTGCGGGCGGAAACTACCGCTTGGTGGTCGCCTTCGACTTCCGCCGTCAAGTGGCGTTCGTGAAGTTCATCGGAACGCATGGCGAGTACGATCGCATCGACGCTTTGACCATATCGCAATACTGAAGGATTCATCTGATGGAAATCCGGCCGATCCGAACTGACAAAGACCATAGGGCTGCGCTGGCCGAGATCGACGCCTGCTGGGGGGCCGCAGAAGGCACCGAGAAGGGTGACAAGCTCGACGTGCTTCTCGCACTCGTCGAAATATATGAGGCGAAGCGTTGGCCGGTCGAGCTCGATGGCAGCTTCGATCCGATTGATGTCCTCAACTATGCAATCGAAGAACTCGGGCACACCCAGGCTGAACTTGCCGAACTATTGGGCTCGCGCTCTCGCGCGTCGGAAATTCTCTCGCGTCGGCGCGCGCTTACGGTCGATATGATCCACAAGATCAGTGAGACATGGAAAATCCCGGCTGACCTTCTGGTTCGTCCATACAAAATCGAGCGCGCCGCCTGATTGCGTAGGGCATCGGGGCGGCCTGCGGTTATTGCCGCTTGCTCTGGTAAAGAATGGCGCACCCGACACGATTCGAACGTGTGACCTTTGCCTTCGGAGGGCAACGCTCTATCCAGCTGAGCTACGGGTGCGTGCGACGCATCGTTTAGCCGATTGGCGGGGTGCAGGCAACGGGGCAGCGCAGCCCGATGCGAAGCTGGAGCGGGGTTGTCGGTCGATTTCGGCCAGAATGGCCGCGGTCGCGCCCATTCGGAGGCTCTTGGGGGCTGGCGGCGGCGCCCGGGCGCACCGGCCGGCTCAGGCCGGCACGATGGTCTTGCCGATCGGCCACAGCGCGAGGCCGGCCAGCTTCAGGTGGGCCCAGGCGAACGGCAGGCCGATGATCGTCACCGCCAGCGCGATGGCGGTGACGAGGTGGCCGAGGGCGAGCCACCAGCCGGCCAGCACGAACCAGATGATGTTGCCGAGCAGGCCGAGCGGACCGGTTCCGACGTCCTCGAGGCCGGTCACTTCGTCGCGGCGGACGGCGCGCGAGCCGAACGGCAGCAGCGTGTAGGCCGCGATGTTGAAGGCGGCGCGCGCCCATGGCAGGCCGACGATGGTGATGGCCATGACCACCGCTGCCACCAGCCAGCCGAACGCCATGTAGGCGCCGCCAAGCACGATCCAGAGGACATTGAGAAGCAATGAGACGGGTTGCATGGGCCACCTGCTGAGTTCCGGCCGCCTCTATATAGGTCGCCGTCGGCGCCCGCCAACGGTATGGGGCGCAGCATCGCTCAGCTCGCTTGAGGCGGTTTGGCGCACTGTGGCGGGTGCCAACGCCGTTACCAGTCGGAGACGCCAACGCGGCATGACGCTCTGGTGCGGAGCGCCTTGGTGGCGCCACCGGAGTTCGGAGGATTGCCGAGCGCGGCCGGGCCAGTGTCAGCCGGCGGCCTGCAAATCCTCCGCGGTCGTCGCCCGCGTGGCGAACAGCTTGCGCAGTTCGGCGGCAGGCTTCGGCGCGCTGAACAGATAGCCTTGCATCTCTGTGCAGCCGAGATCGCGCAACGCGGATTGCTGCGCCCCGGTCTCGACGCCTTCGGCCGTCGTCGTCATGTTGCTGGCCGCGGCGATGCTCACCACGGCCTGGACGATGGCCGACGAGCTGTCCGCTCCGAGGTCGTTGACGAAGCAGCGATCGATCTTGATCTTGTCGAACGGGAAGCGCTTGAGGTAGCTGAGCGACGAGTATCCGGTGCCGAAATCGTCCAGCGCGATCCGCACACCCATGTCGTGCAGCTGATGCAGGATGGCGAGCGCCACATCGTCGTCGCCGATCAGCACCGCCTCGGTGATCTCGATTTCGAGACGCTCCGGAGCAAGACCGGCCGTCGACAGGGCGCTCGCGATGCGCAGCGCCAGCGTCGGTGATTTGAGCTGGACCGGGGACACATTGACGGCGACACGAATGTCGCCGGGCCAGCTCGCCGCCTCTGCGCAGGCCGTTCGCACCACCCAGTCGCCGATCTCGTTGATCAGGCCGGTGTCCTCTGCCAGCGGGATGAAGTCGAGCGGCGGCACCATGCCGAGTTCCGGATGCTTCCAGCGCAGCAGCGCCTCGCAACCCGTCATGCTGTTCTCGCTGAACCCGAGCAGCGGCTGATAGTGCAGCTCGAACTGATCTTCCGCGATGGCGCGGCGCAGGTCCTGCTGCAGCTGCAGCCGGGCCCGCGCGTTTTCGTCCATCGCCTGCTCGAAGAAGCGGAAGGTGTGACGGCCGTCGGACTTGGCCGCGTACATCGCCAGATCGGCATTCTTGGTCAGTTGATCGCTGTCGGTGCCGTGCTCCGGCGCGAGCGCGATGCCGATGCTCGCGTCCGTCGACAACTGATATCCGAGGCAGCGACAAGGCTTGCGAATACTGTGCAGGATCTCCGTCACCGTCACGACGACCTCGTCGCGGTCGGCAGCCATGGTCAGCAGCACCGCGAATTCGTCGCCGCCGAGCCGCGCGACCATGTCCTCCGGAGCGAGGCAGTTCTTGATCCGACTCGCGATCGTCTTCAGCAGCTCGTCGCCGACGTGATGTCCGAGTGAATCGTTGATGGCCTTGAACTCGTCGACGTCGATATAGAGCAGGGCGAAGAACTTGCCGTGACGCGCGCGCTCGACTTCCTCAGCGATGCGCTCGCGGAACAGAACGCGGTTCGGCAGCTCGGTCAGCGCGTCGAAATGGGCGAGGTGAGCGATCTTCTCGTCCGCAAGCCGGCGTTCGGTGGTGTCCTCGATCACGTTGATCAAATAGCGCGGCCGATGGGTGTCGTCGGCAACGGCGATGCGGCGCGACGTGATGTAGCGCAGCCCGAGCGCCGGCGATTGCCACGGATGCTCGCCGAGGAACAGCCCGTCCTCATGTTCCAGCGCGCGGTCGTCGTCGGCCTTCACCTTCTCGGCGGATGCCTTGGGGAGAAGCTCGGACGCGGTCTGCCCGACGATCTCCTCGCGCGGTCGGCCAAAACTCCGTTCCGTGGACTGGTTGACCAGCACGTAACGGCGATCGCGAACATCCTTGACCATAATGTAGGACGGGATGTGATCGATGATCTCGCGCAGGAAGGCGTAGTTGCGGTCGCGCTCCTGCTCCAGCTTCCGTTGCTCGGTGATGTCCTCGACCGTCGTGACCCAGCCGCCGGTGGCGAGCGGTTTCTCGATGATGTTGAAGGACCGCCCCGCGCGCGATTCCGCAATCATCTGCGACGTGCTGCCGCCTGCGGCCCGGTCGGTCACGCCGGCACAGTATTCCGATACGTCGCCGCTGAAGGAGCCCTGTTCCTTGCAGTGCGCGATCACGTCGAACAGATGGGTGCCGGGCAGGATCACGTCCGGTGACAGGCCGAGCAGATCGATGAAGCGCTGATTGAACATCACGACGCGCGCGTCGGCGTCGAACGAGATCAGCCCCTGCGTCATGTTGTCGAGCGCAGTCTCGACGCGCTGCTTTTCGCTTTCGAGCTGTTCGCGGGCGATCCGGCTCTGCCGCAGAATCTGCACGATCATCAGGCTGAACATGACGGCGATCACGCCCGCGGCCAGTGCCGCGGCGCCGACCAGCAGCACCACCTGGGAACGCCAGTCCGCCAGTGCGTCGTCGACCGGCCGCGTCGCGGTCATCATCAGCGGAAACCGGCTGATCTTGGCGCCGGCCGCGATCTTCTCGACCTTGTCGAACGGGCTCGTGACCAGCGCGGAGTGGACGGCACCGTCCGCGACCGTGTTGAACAGCTCGCGCGTCTCGAGCTTTTGACCGACCATCGACTCCTCGCGCGGATAGCGCGCGAGCACGGTGCCGTCGGTATGGAACAGCGTGATCGATGCGCCGCTGCCAAGCGCCATCGATTCCAGGAACCGTTCATACGTCAGCGGATCGACCCGGCGGGTCAGCAAGCCCAGGAACTCGCCGTTCGCGCCGTTCAGGCGGTGAGCGACGATAGTGGCCCACTTCTTCGTGACGTGACTGACCACGGGCGCGATGACGACCCTGTCGGATCGCGCGTCGTTGGCGAGCGCCTTGAAATAGTCGCGTTGTGCGACATTGACCGGCGGCAGCGGTTCGTCGAGCGACCAGTTGACGAAGTTGCCGTCGGGGTCGACAACGGTGAGATCGCCCATGTAGGACAGGCCGTTGACCTGCGACTGCAGCATTTCGCGAATGTCGGACTGCGCCATCCGGGTCTTAAATGCCGCAGGCGAATCGATCGATCCGAGCTGCATGCGACCGATAGCGTGCGACACTGCGGTTTCGGCATCCTCGAACTGCTGTGCGAAATGGCGGGTGAGCAGCAGCACCGTGTTCTCGAGCTCGCGCTCGTTGTTGTCGATCGTGCGCTCCCGGAAGCCGTTGGCCATCACGATCGTCCCGATCACGATGGCGGCGATGAGGAGCGTACCGCAGGCTGCGAGCCAGGGCACCGGGCCGCGCCAGAGCGACATGCCGGCCCGCTCCGGTTCGGTTGCGGCCGCCCCTGACGTGTCTGCTGCGCGTTGCATGCCTTGATCGACTCGGAAAAACAGATGTTGCGGGTCAATTTGATAGCAAGGCACTGGTACCGGAGCCGTTAGGAAACTCAGTTAGCTGCTTCTTAAATTGGCAGCAAAGTGTCGTCGACAATTGCGCTTTTCGCCATTCCAGTACCGCCCAAGGCAGAAAATCAGCGCGCCGCCCCCGTCTTGCCCCGGAGCCGGCCGACCACGCCGGTCGGAAAGAAATAGACGCTGGCGATGAACAAAAGGCCGAGCCACAGCAACCAGCGGTCCGGGTGCAGCAGGCCCGGCAGCAGCGGCAAGCCGGCATCGGCGGCCGCCGTCGACGCCAGGCCCATCAGCGCCTGGAGGTAATTCTGCGCGAGGATGAAGATCGCCGCGCCAATGACGGCGCCGTAGATCGTGCCCATGCCGCCGATCACCACCATCAGCAGGATGTCCAGCATGATCGAGAAGGCCAGCGAGGTGTCGGGGCCGGCATAGCGCAGCCACAGCGCGTTGAGCATGCCGGCGCCCGCGGCAACGGCCGCCGCGATGCAATTGGCGTAGGTGAGATGGAAGACGGTGCGATAGCCGAGCGCCTCGGCGCGGAAGCGGTTCTCCCGGATCGCCTGCAGCACCCGGCCGAACGGCGAGTTGACGACCCGCAGCAGTGCCAGGATCATCAGCGCGCAAACCGACAGCACCAGATAATAGGTCAGGATGCGGCCATTGATCGGGAAGCCGAACCACTCCTTGCCGATGAACACGGTGCCGGGACGCAGTAACTCCGGCAGCTGGAAGCTGCGGCCGTCCTCGCCGCCGGTCAGCCAGGACAGCTGCGAGGCCAGCACCAGGAAGGCGGAGGCGACCGCGAGCGTGATCATCGCGAAGAAGATCGCTTCGACCCGTAGCGAGAACAGTCCGATCGCGAGCGCCAGCAGCAAAGCGAGCGGCAGGCCGGCCGCAACAGCGACGGCGACCGAGGTCCAGCTCGGACCGAGTCCATAGAGCGCAATCGCTATTGCGTAGGAGCCGATGCCGTAGAACATCGTATGCGCGAACGACACCGAGCCGGTATAGCCGAGCAGCAGATCGTAAGACGCGACCAGCGCCGCGAAGATGCAGATCTTGGCGGCGACGTTGAGTGCCTTGGCGCCAGGAAAGATGAAGGGCGTCGCCAGCAGCGCCAGCACGATGACGATGAGCAGGACGGACAGCGCGCGGCTGCGGGGCGGGTCGCCGGACAGGAGCATCATCGGCTGGTCACCGCATAGAGGCCGCGCGGCCGCCACATCAGCACGGCGACCATCAGCAGGATGTTGGAGACGAGCGCGAGCTTGGGCACCAGGAAGCCGCCGTAGTTCGCAACCATGGCGACCAGGATTGCCCCGATGAAGCAGCCGGTGATCGAGCCGAGCCCGCCGATGATCACGACGATGAACACGAGCACGGTGAGTTCGTCGCCGAGCGAGGCGTGCACCTGCTCGCGATACAGGCCCCACATCACGCCGCCGAGCCCGGCCAGTGCCGATCCGGTCATGAACACGCCGAGGAACAGGCGGCGAATGCGATAGCCGAGCGCCTCGACCATCTCGCGGTTCTCGACGCCGGCGCGGATCAGCAGCCCGATCTTGGTCCGGTTCAGCACCAGCTCGATGGCGACGAAGATCGCGAGCCCAACCAGCATCGCCAGCAGCCGGTATTTCGAGATCGCGATGTCGCCGAGGATGAAGGAGCCACGCAGCGCTGTCGGCAGCGGCATGGGAATGATCTGGGGGCCGAACAGTGCGTACAGCGTCTGCTCGGCGACGATCAGGCCGCCGGTGGTCATCAGGATCTGCTTGAGATGCTGACCATAGACCGGCAGCACCAGCACGCGTTCGACGACTAGACCCAGCGCCCCTGTCACGCCCATCGACAGCAGCGCGGCGGGCACGAGCACGGCAAGGTTGGTCAGCAACGAGTCGGCCTGCGCCCAGCTCGCGAGCGGCAGCAGCACCAGGGTCGCGACGTAGGCACCCACCGCGATGAAGGCGCCGTGGCCGAAGTTCAGGACGTCCATCAGGCCGAACACCAGTGTCAGCCCGGACGCCATGATGAAGATCATCATGCCCATCGCCAGGCTCGCGACCGTGAGCGTGACCCAGGAGCTCGCGGAGCCCACCAGCGGGATCATCAGCACGGCCAGCACGACAGGCAGCAGCAGCGGCGCGATATCGCGTTTCGGCTTCGGCAGCGCGTCGCTTGCAGCAACATCGCTCATTGATGGGCCTCCAGGCTGAGGCCGAGCAGGCGCTCCTGCAGTGTCACGTCGGCGGCGAGCGCGGCCATGTCGCCGCGATGGACGATGGTGCCGTTGTCCATCACCAGAACCTGGTCGCCGAGTTCGCGCGCGGCATGGAAGTTCTGCTCGACCAGCAAGATGGTGGCGCCACGGCGCTTGATCTCCTTGAGGCACTCGATCAGCGACATCACGATCGCCGGTGCTAGACCCTTGGTCGGCTCGTCGATCAGGAGCAGCTTGCGCGGCTCGACGATCGCGCGCGCGATCGACAGCATCTGCTTCTGGCCGCCGGACAGGCTGCCCGCGCGCGACAGCCAGAACTTCTTGAGCGCTGGAAAGAAGCCGAAGATCCAGGCGAGCTGGGCGTCATCGAGCGGGCCGTTGCGCGCCGCCAGCACCAGGTTCTCCTTGACGGTGAGGTCCGAGAACACCGCCATGCTCTCGGGCACGTAGCCGACGCCGCGCTGGGCGATGTCGGGCGTCGCCAGCTTCTCGATCGGCTCGCCGCCCAGCGTGATGCTGCCGTTCCTCGCCTGCCACAGTCCCATGATCGTGCGCAGGGTGGTGGTCTTGCCGGCGCCGTTGCGCCCGAGCAGCATCGTGGTCTGCCCCTCGGGCACCTCGAAGTCGACGCCCTGCAGGATGTGATAGCGGCCGATATAGGTCTCGACAGCGGACAGTTTCAGCAGCGCGCTCATGCCGCGCTCCGCGGCGCAACGCCGAGATAGGCTTCCTGCACGATCGGCGAGGCGATGACCTCGGCGGGCGCGCCGTCGGCGACCAGCTGGCCGTTATGCAGCACGATGATGCGGTCGGCGAGCGAGCGGACGACGTCCATCTTGTGCTCGACGAGCAGGATGATCTTGCTCTTGTCCTGCTTGAGTCGGCCGATCAGGTCGAGCACGACCGGCACCTCGTCGATGCTCATCCCGGCGGTTGGCTCGTCGAACATGAAGACCTTGGGCTCCAGCGCCATCATCAGCGCGACCTCGAGCTTGCGCTGGTCGCCATGCGACAAGGTGGTCGCCGTGACGCTGCGCCGGCTGCCGAGCGCGACCTGGTCGAGGATCGCATCGGCGCGCGCGATCAGGTCACGCCGCGCCATCCACGGACGCAGCAGATCGTAGTGCACGCCGCTCTGCGCCTGCACGGCGAGGCGGACGTTCTCCTCGACGCTGAGATTGGGAAACAGATTGGTCAGCTGAAAGGCGCGGCCAAGCCCCGCCCGGGTGCGCAACGGCGCCGACAGCGAGGTGATGTCACGGCCGTCGAACAGGATGGATCCGGAGGAGGGGGACAGCTGGCCGGAGATCAGGTTGAAATAGGTCGTCTTGCCAGCGCCGTTGGGGCCGACGATCGCGGTCAGCTCGCCCGGACGGAAGCTGCAGCTGACATTGTTGACCGCGACATGGCCGCCGAAGCGGATGGTGAGGTCGCGGGTTTCGAGGGTGAGGGTCATATCGTCAGCATGACGTCCAAAGTGGACGTGCCCGGCACGAGGGCCGGGCACGGGTGTCATCTTTAGCGCTTGTTGCGGATCGGCACGGCCATCTCGTCGATCTTGATCTCGCGCACCGGCTCGTTGACGGCCCAGGCGAGATTGGGATCAACCTTGACGCGGAAGTGATACATGCTTTGCAGCGCCTGATGATCTTCTTTCCGGAAGATCATCTTGCCCTTCGGCGTATCGAACTCCATGCCCTCCATCGCCGCGATCAGCTTCTCGGTGTCGGTCGACTTCGCCTTGGTAACCGCGGTGACGACAGCCATGGCCGCGGAGAAGCCGCCGGCGGTGAAGAAATCCGGCGGCGCGTTGAAGCGCTTCTGGTGCTCGGCCACCAGCCAGTCGTTCACCGCGTTCTTAGGAATGTCGTAATAATAGTAGGTCGCGCCTTCCATGCCCGGCAGCCGCTTGTAGGCGGCGAGCGCCGGCAGGATGTTGCCGCCGGTCGACAGCTCGATGCCGTAGCGCTTCGGATCCATGTCCTGCAGCTTGGTCAGGGGGTCGCCGGCGCCGGCCCAGATCACCCAGATGATCTTCTTGCCCGGCTTGTCCTTCAATGCATCGAACAGGCGCTGGCCGACCGCGGTGAAGTCGGTGGTGTTGGTCGGCACATATTCCTCGGCGCCCAGGGTCGCGCCGGTCTTGGCCAGCGCCTCCTTGAAGGCGGCGACGCCGTCGCGGCCGAAAGCATAGTCCTGCGCCAGCGTCGCAACCGTGACGCCGGGCTTGCCGATCGCCACCGCGTTGGAGATCGCGTCCTGCGACGAGTTGCGGCCGGTGCGGAAGACGTAGCGATTCCACTTTTCGCCGGTGATCTGGTCGGCCACGGCCGGCTCGACGATCAGGATCTTCTTATTCTCCTCGGCCACCGGCAGATCGGCCAGCGCTGCGGCCGATGAGGTCGTGCCGATCGCGATGTCGGCGCCGTCATCCTGATAGGCCTCGGACAGCGCGGCCTTCGACAGGTCGGGCTTGCCCTGGTCGTCCTTG
This sequence comes from Bradyrhizobium sp. HKCCYLS2038, assembly GCF_051167655.1. Lineage (NCBI taxonomy): Bacteria > Pseudomonadati > Pseudomonadota > Alphaproteobacteria > Hyphomicrobiales > Nitrobacteraceae > Bradyrhizobium > Bradyrhizobium sp. HKCCYLS2038. Next base: position 39,520 of record NZ_JBNPTM010000001.1, read on the forward strand.
GTGATGATGACGATCTTGCGACCGTCGATCATGTTGGTGCCCTTGGTGGCGTATTCGAAGCCGAGCCGCAGGCCCGCTTCGGTCTGCTTGGCATAGGCCTCGAGCGGGCCGGTCTTGCCGTAGATGAGAGCGATTTTCAGGTCGTCGGCCTGCGCGGCTGATGCCAGCAGGGCTGCGGTCAGTGACGAAACAATGACTTTTGAAATATGCGAGGTCTTCACGACGCTTCCTCCCAGCTACCGGCGGCTGTTGTCTGCAACTGATAGTGTGCAGCCGCGGGCCGGGTCAAGGCGCTTTGGAAGGCAGTCTGGAACGGCTCATACTTTGTGCTGACAGATGGATCCCCGGCCTCTCGAGACTGAAATCAGCGCCGATATTGGCTGGTGCGTGCGTAGGCTTGGCGATTTTCCTGCACCGCGCGACTCGCCAGACTCATGCGCGCCTCGCTTGCAAGCGGGGTCACCGGCTTGAGCTCCTCGAGGAAGATCGGTCGTGAGAAGTAGTAGCCTTGCGCATAGCGGATCTTGGTCGCCGCCTGCAGGTAGGCGAGCTCCTCGAATGACTCGATGCCCTCGGCGATCACGGTCATACCGAGCGCCTCGCTCAGCGACTCGATCGCGCGAAGGATGCCCTGGCTGCGCGGGCGCTTGTGAATGTCGGTGATGAAGGAACGGTCGATCTTGATCTCGTCGGCCGTGATGTCGGCGAGCGCCGAAAGCGACGAATAGCCGATGCCGAAATCGTCGATCGAGATCGCGACGCCGATCTCGCGCAGCAGTGGGACGATCTCGTCCTGGAATTGGCTGCGGGTGACGAAGGCGTCTTCGGTGACCTCGACCATGAACCGCTTGGGAAAGCCGGTGTTCTCGAGCGCCCGCGCGAACGGACGCATGAAGTCCAGGTTCGAGGCCTGCTTGGCCGCGACATTGATGCTGATCGTCGCGCTGTGCCCGAAGGTCTCGTTGATCAGGTCGATCGACTTGACGATCTCGTCCAGCACGAGATGGGTGAGCTCGTCGATCAGACCGAGCTCAACGGCCAGATTGATGAAGGAGCCGGGAGCCTGGATCACGCCCTCATTGTCGCGCAGCCGCACCAGCGCCTCGATACCCTTGATCTCCTCGGTCCGGATGTCGACCTTGGTCTGGAACGCGCAGCAGAACCGCTTCTCGAGGATGGCTGAGCGCAGCGACTGCTCGACCTTCATGCGCGCGAGCGCCTCGTGCTCCATCGCGCTGGAGAAGAACGCCATCGCGCCCTTGCCGCCGTTCTTGACGCGATACATGGCGAGATCGGCGTTATGCCGCAGCATGTCGTAGCTCGCGCCGTGCTCGGGAAACAGGCTGACTCCGACTGATGCGGATGCGAACACCTCTGCTCCATCGATGAAGAACGGCGCGTTCAGGCGGTTCAGCATGTCCTGCAGGAACTCGGCGACCTCCTCGGCCCGGTCGATCGGGTGCAGCAGCAGCAGGAACTCGTCGCCACTGATGCGCGACAGAAGGTCGGTCTCGCGCAGGTCGCGGCCAATGCGCTTGGCAAATTCGACGAGCAGCGCATCGCCGGTGGCATGGCCGTAATAGTCGTTGATGTACTTGAAATTGTCGAGATCGAGGAAGGCGAGCGCGAAGCGTCCGTCGATGTCGCCGCGCCGGACCAGATGGTTGGCGCGATGCTCGACCACCCGGCGCATCGGCAGGCCGGTCAATTCGTCGTAATAGGCCGCGCGGAACAGCTGGTCCTCGAACTCCTTCTGCTCGGTGATGTCGGCCGAGCTCGACAGCAGCAGGTGCCGATCGCCGATGCGGAGCGGGCGGTGGGCCGTCAGCAGCGTCTGCGCGCCGCGCGTGCTCGTCACCTTCTCTTCGGAGATCACGGTGCGCCCCCGCGCGAGCAGCTCACGGCAGCCGTCACGCCTGCCGTCGAGCTGCGGCGACGAGACGACGTCGACGCTGTTCGCGGCGGCGCCGAGCTGGAGAGCGGCGGCATCGTTGACGAGAAGAAAGCGACCGTGCTCGTCCTGGACTGTGACACCCGACGGCAACTGACTGACGACACTGCGCAGAAAGCGCAGCTCGGCCTGGGTGGTCCCCCGATCGTCCGACGTCTCAGCCAAAAAATTGAAATGGTCGCTGCTGTACATGCACCGATTGTGCAAAGTTCCCGCTTCATTTTAGTTAAGCGGTACGTGGAAACACGGAGGCCGCCTTCAAGCATGGGAAATGAATGTCGGATCGAGCCGCAGCGTCATTAATGGCCGGTAAACGCGCGCGCGTCAGATGCGACCCCGGCCTGCTGCGAAAGTCGAACAACGCCGCGCCGGCGCCGTTCAGCTGTGCGGGATCCTGAACTGCATCGTGCAGTGGAGTCCGGTGTTCGAGAACGTGGTTTCCGTCTTGCCGTCGAACGGCGACAACGCCGCCTTGAGGAGCTTGGTGCCGAAGCCCGGCTTGCCGACGTGCTCGACCGGCGGGCCCTCGGCCTCGTCCCAGCTCAACGTGAGGCGATCCTCCTGCCTGGCCCAGGTGACTTGAAGGAAGCCGCGCGGGGATGCGAAGGCGCCATACTTGCCCGCATTGGTCGCCAGCTCGTGGAAGATCAAGGCCAGACTGACGGCGAGCTTGGCCGGAAGAAACAGCGGATCGCCGTTGAGCTCGAAGCGGACGTGGCCATAGGGCCCGAGCTCCGACATCAGGAGATCCTTCAGGTCGCACCCCTGGCCATCGGCGCGCGCGATCAGGTCGTCGGCCGTGGCGAGCGCGCGGATCCGCTGATCGATGCGGTCCCAGACCTGCGGCTGCTCGTACAGCACCTGGTGCAGCACCGCGTGAATGGTGGAGGTCTTGTTCTTCAGCCGATGATGCAACTCGTCGACCAGGAGCTTGCGATACTGCTCCTCCTCGGTCAGCCGCCGCGCGATCTCGCGCTGCTTGGCTGCAAGGCCGCGATAATGGGTGACGCCCCAGATCACCAGCCCGTTCACGGCGAGGTACATCGCCATCAGTGCAAGCCGCGCCGCATCGACCGGACCGCCGCCAAAGTCCAGCGCCAGGCCGAGTCCTGCGCCCAGGATCGCGGTGACGAGCCCGGCAGCCGAACCGCCCATGGCGGTGGCAAAGAACACGGCCGGGATATACGGCGTGAAGAACACGTCGGGCCGCAGCTGTGCCATGCCGAGACGGACGCCGGTCGCGATCAGCAGGCACGCCGCGGCAAACAGGCTGCTCCACATCGCCGACGGCTGCTGCTCGCCACGCCAGATCCGTTTCATGTCGTCGATGAGTCGCATCATGGACGTTCATCAGCCTCAATCGCGCATCCAAATTAAGGCCGGCGTGGCGGTAATTTGTCCGGTAAACGGAGGCCGTATCACTTGTGTTGCAACTTTGCGCGCTCGATGATGGTTCCGTGACGGGAACTTGGGCGAATTGTAACCAATCAACAAACAAGAGGATCGGGAAATGGGACGACTGGACGGCAAGGTGGCCGTGATCACCGGGGCGACCAGCGGCATCGGGCTGCGCACGGCGGAGGTCTTCGTCGCCGAAGGCGCGCGGGTGGTCGTGGCTGGACGGCGCAGCGCCGAGGGCGAGGCGCTCCCGGGCCGTCTCGGCGCAAGCTGCATATTCCGCCAGACAGACGTCACCGTCGATGAGCAGATGCGCGCGCTGATCGATCTCGCCGTCGACCGGTTCGGCCGGCTCGATTGCCTGTTCAACAATGCCGGCGGCCCGGCGCAGACCGGCGGCATCGAGGGCCTCGAGGCCGATCGTTTCGATCAGGCGATGGCGGTGCTGGTGCGCAGCGTGATGCTCGGGATGAAATACGCCGCGCCCCATATGAAGAAGCAGGGCACCGGCAGCATTATCAACAACGGCTCGATCGCCGGACGTCTCGCGGGCTTTTCGACCTCGGTGGTCTACAGCACCGCGAAGGCCGCTGTGATCCACCTGACCAAATGCGTCGCCATGGAGCTCGGCGAATCCGGCGTGCGCGTCAACTCGATCTCGCCCGGCCTGATCGCGACCGGCATCTTCGGCAAGGCGCTGGGGCTGTCGACCGAGGCCGCCGAGAAGACACCTGAGACGATCCGCACCGCCTATGCCAGCGCGCAGCCGATCCCGCGCGCCGGTCTTCCCGACGACATCGCCCATGCCGCGGTGTTCCTCGCCAGCGACGAATCCAGCTTCATCAACGGCCATGACCTGGTCATCGACGGCGCCATCACCGGCGGCCGCAACTGGAGCCAGCAGCAGCAGGGCTATCAGACGATGCGCAAGCTGCTCGGGGATGCGGTGGAGTAGGGGATGGCGAAGTATACAATTCGTCATGCCCGGGCTTGACCCGGGCATCCACGTCTTTCCATACGCGAGGTGCAGCAGGATGGATGGCCGGGTCAAGCCCGACCATGACGAGTAACTAATAGCCTACGCTCCTTGATGCGCAAGTCTTGGACCCATTGGCCACGCCAGCACGGCCCGCCACCGCGAAATCACACCGCCTTGAACTGCACCTTCAGCCCGTCGCGTGGCTTCGGGATCGGCCACACCTGCCAGCTCGGCTGATAGCCGGGCGTGAACGAGACCTCGATGTTGGACAGGAAGTGCCGCGCGAAACACTTCGCCTGCATGTAGGCGAAGTGCAGGCCGAGGCACATATGGGCGCCGCCGCCGAACGGCACCCAGGCGAAGCGATGACGGCCGCGCTGGGCCTCGTCGGTGAAGCGCATCGGGTCGAACGTCGCGGGCTCAGGCCAGATCTCCGGCATATGATGGGTGAACATCGGATTGATGCCGACGCCGGTGCCGGCCGGGATCGCATAGCCCTTGAAGGTGAAATCCCGGATCGGGCGGCGCGGCAGCGACGGCACCGGCGGCATCAGCCGCAGCGTCTCCTGGAACGCCATTTCGGTCAGCTTCATCTTTTCCAGATGCTCCGAGCTCATCTCATCGCCCTTCGCGAGTCCGAGGCTCGCGACTTCCTCGCGCAGCTTCTGCTGCCACTCCGGATGCGCCGCGAGCTGGGCGACGAAGGACGTCAGCGACGAGGTCAGCGTGTCGTGCGCCGCCATCATCAGGAAGCTCATGTGATCGACGATGTCCTGCGTCGACAGCAGCGCACCGTGGTCGTCGGTGGCGCGGCACAGATGCGAGAACAGATCGTCGCCTGCGCCGCTGGCGCGGCGCAGCGGAATCTGCTCGGAGAAATAGGCGACGACGCGTTGGCGGCCCTTGACCCCGCGCGCCATCTGGGTACCCGGCCACGGCTTGCGGATCGGTGCGACCGCAGCCGCGACCATGTCGATGAAGGCGCGGTTGATCTCGTCGACCTCCGGCCCGATGTCGCTGCCTAGGAATGAGGTCGCGGCAAGATCGAGCGTCAGCTGCTTGATCGCCGGATAGAACAGCATCTCGCCGGGCGCCTGCTTCCACTGCGCGATCCGCGCGGCGATGCCGCGGTCGAGGCCGGCGAGATAGGACTTCATCGGCCCGGCCTTGAAGGCGACCGACAGCGCCTTGCGGTGCATCCGGTGCTCGTCGAAATCGAGCAGCATCAGCCCGCGGGGAAACAGCAGGTTGAGAATGTGGCCCCAGCCATGCGCCGAGGAGAACAGTTTGGCCTGGTCGAACAGGACGAGCTCATTGGCTTCCGGCCCGAGCAGGACGACGTTCACCTCGCCGAACATATGGGTGCGATAGACGGGGCCATATTTCCTGGCATTGCGTTCGACGTGCCCCTTCGGGTCGGCGAGCACATCGAAGGTCTTACCGATGACCGGCCAGCCCTCGTCGCCGGGAATATGGGTGAGCGAGTTGCGCCGTGGCGAGGTCAGGCGAAAGGTCGGCGTGGCCACACTCTGCATCGACATGGGGGGCTCCGTCTGTGATCGGCACGCGGCGCGGGCGGCGCGCCGGGGCTGCATTGAAAGGCGGTTGCAGCCGCCATGCAATACGCTGCGTGATTTGGTCTCGGAGAAGTGTGCTGCGTTGCAAACGACCGCGGTCTCGCGGCGCGTTCCTGCGTCCGAGGGATGGAATATTCCGCCCTCTTCGAACAGAGGGCGCGGGGAATGCCGGGCGCCGGCCGCACCCATGGCCCGCCTGCGAAAAAAATGCAGGCGGCAGGAACCACAGGTTCAGCCGAGACATCCCGGCATTCCCCGCGCGATGGTTTTCACGCTTATGGCGCGCTCTCCCCGGTGTCCGGCTTGTTAGCCACCGTCGTCCGCGCGATGCGTCAGCATCGTCGCGAGCTTGACGCCAGCTTCGGGGCGCCAGGACCACGCGTCTTCACGTCCGCAAGCCTGCCGTTCGTCGGCGAGCATCACGCCCGCTGCAGCAAACTCGCGGCCACCGCATCCCGCCTCAACGTTCGTGACGACCGCGAAGCGCCCCTCTGATCGAGACGGGACAACGTGAAAGTAGGCATGATTCGGAAAAACGAAAGAAGAATATTTTTGCGCGCGAGACTGGACAGGGGTGATGTGATTGAGGTGGTTCGCGAAATGAGTTTCGCCGCGCACCGCGGCACGGCGATCAACCGGCGATCGCCGGGCCGGTGCGAAGGAGTTTCGCGTCTCGCAAAGGCGTCTGGCTGGAAGCGATTTGCCCGTCGGGTCCACTGGCCCGCGGACAGACCATTAGCCCGATTTGTTGATCTTCTTCACCTTGGCATCGGTGGCCTCGATCGAGGCGGCGAGCTCGAGGATCGCCTTGGCCAGGAGGTCGGCGGCCTCCTTGGGATCCTGCGACCGTTCGGCGCGCAGCGCGTAGTTCTTGGCTGACGAGAGTGACATTGGCGACCTTTCCCACGGAAAAGCCCGCCGGGTCGAGACGGCGGGCTAATTCACTTGCCGAACGCGCGAGCGGTCCCCTGCGAGCCCTGCTCGATTTGCCGAGCCTAGCGGGCCAGAGTTAAGAAATTCTCGTGACGCCGTGCCACCGATGCAGCCTGGGCTCGGCGCGACTTCGGTTCGCCGGCCCGCCCGCTCACCCGTCGGCCTCGCCGCGTGACCTCAACTGCAATTTGACCGCGGTCGATTCGGCTCATCAGGATGCCGCAGCAGTCATAGTGCGCCAGTCCGATGTCTTGGCTCGTTTCGACGTGTAGTTCCATGCGGGCCGGATCAGCGCCGAAATTGCGCACGATGGCGTCGTCGCCATAGAAGCGCTTGATCGTGTCCTTGATGAAGATGATTTCATCGGCGGACAAGGGAGCGGGAGGCTGTGGAACGAGCGGAAGGTTGGCAATGGGCATGGCGTTCGAAGATAGCTTTCGCGCCGTTTGCAGCCAAGCCTCGTCGATCCTTTGGTTCGACTGTGCTCGCCTCGATCAGCGCGCCGTGGGGTGGGCAAAGGCGAGCCGCTGATGTCGCCACAAGCAGGGTCGTCGTGGCGCCGTGCCCACCGTGGCGCTGAGGATTTCGTCGCCCGATGGTGGGCACGCGCCGCCTCTCGGCGTCGCTTTGCCCACTCTACGCTTTTCCGTTGTTCAGGTGCGACCGCGCGTCAGAACTTGTAGGCCAGCCCGACCGTTGCCGTATGAGTTCGCGTCGTGACATGCGCGGTGAAGCGGTCGTCGAAGCCGATACCGACGCCGCCGACGGTGAAGAACTGTTGAGTCCAGGTGCCGAAATCGGCGTAGCGATAGTCGGCGCGCACCAGCCAGTGGCCGCCGATCATGTGTTCGACGCCGCCGCCGACGGTCCAGCCGAGCCGAGTCGAGGCGAAGGTGTCGTTGTGCGGATTACCGGCGCAGAAGCTGTTGCCTGCGACGACGGTGCAACTCGCGTTCAACTCGACACGCTGCCACGCCACGCCGCCGCTGCCATAGAGCAGCGTGTTCGGCGCAACCAGATAGCCGAGCCGGGCGCGCAGGCTGCCGTCCCAGGTGTCCTTCACCGTGGCTGGGGGAAGGCCGAGCAGCGGAGCGCCGAAGAACAGACCCGTGGTTCCAGGCTGGGGATTCGCCGTCTTCTTGTTGTCGGCCCAGCCGAAGTCGCCTTCGAGGCCTGCGACCCATGTCGGTGCGAACTGCCAATTGACGCCGAGATAGCCGCCGATCCTGGCCGCCAGGCTGTCGATGCTTCCGCCGGTGCCCGCCGTTGGCACGAACACGCCAACGAAGTTCGGAGCGACGTCGCTGGTTCGCCAATCATTGTCGGCCCAACGGGCGCCGATCGACGCGCCGGCGTAGGCGCCGGTCCATGTCGGCGCAGCCATGGCGGTTGGTGCCTTGACGGGCAGATCGGCCGCAAGCGCAGACCCCGCGAGCACGGCTCCCGCCAGTACCGCTGCAAGCCCCGCAGCCCCAGATTTTGCCATGCTTCGCCCCAGCGCGCGACGCCCATTCGCCGCGATCGCGGCAACCATCGCTTGTCGCAATGAGGGTGGCAATTCAAATGGGGGCAGTCGGCCCGAAAAGTTCGCGATGTTGCCGGCGGGATACGGTGCTTGCCCGACACGATCTGGGATGTCAGCGTTTCGCAGGTTGCCGCCCGGACGAGCGGGAGATCTGGCGCGGCGTGGTCGATCGGGAGCTGACATCTTGGCCGCGATCAACAGAGCATTCGCGTGTCCCCGCTGCCGCCATATCTTCCTCTCGCGGCAATCGCCCGGCCGATGCCATTCGTGCGGCCTGCCGCTCGGAGAGAGCTTCGGCGCGTCGCTGCGCCGGGCTGACGACAGTGGCGCCTCGCCGGATTCGCCCGAATAACTGCCAGGCGGCTGATGGCGCGCATCAGCCTCGCGGCCCCCATCGGACGAGCTCCGCACCGATCAGGCCGACTTGGAGCCGCTCGTCCTGCTCGCAGATCCGTAGATCTACGGGCTCAAATGTTTACCTCACGGCCATTGGCGCCGTCTTACCAACGGCCGGACCTGGAGGTCTGGCCAGATGGCGACGAGGGCAAAGCCATGAGCAATCAGTTGCTGGTGATCGAGGATGCCGAGGTGCATCTCTCGATTCTGCGGAAGATTGCCGCGCAATGCGGCTATGAGGCGACATGCGTTGAAACGGTCGATGCAGCCTCCGAGCTGCTGCGCCAACGGACGTTCGACTGCATCACGCTCGACCTGTCGCTCGGCGACCGCTGCGGCGCCGACATCCTGCTGCTGCTCAACGAGCTGAAATCACGCACCCCGGTGATCTTCATCAGCGGCGCCGAGGACGGCACCCGCGAAGAGCATGTCCGGCTCGCCACGGTCCTCGGCCTCGTGGTCTATCCGCAATTCCAGAAGCCGGTCGACCTGCCGGCGCTGCGGGAGACCCTGAAGCAGATCGCGACCATCGCCGACTGCGGCAAGCTGGTCGCCGCGGTGAGGTGAGGCTCTCGTCGGCTGCCTGCCGGCCGTACGCTCAAGGTTTTGCGTCCACCCATCATCACCGTCATGGCCGGGCCTGTCCCGCCTGCGCGGCCGTAGCCGCTCCGGCGCGGCGAAGGCCCGGCCATCCACGTCGTTCGACGTGGGGGATGGACGTGGATGCCCGGGTCAAGCCCGGGCATGACGAGTAACTAATAGATAGTGAAACTGCGTAGGGCGGATTAGCGCAGCGTAATCCGCCGTCAGATCTTCGTATGGTTATGAGCTAGGCATATCCAACGTCGCTGGGGCGGCGGATTACGCTGCGCTAATCCGCCCTACGTTCCTCACCCCCTTCGCTTCGCTGCGGCTTCCTGCAAGTCCGGCGCATTCACCGCAGGAATCGCGACGCGGCCGGGGCCGGTCTGCGACAGCGCGGCGGCGGCCTTGTCGTTGTCCATGATCTTGGCCATGACAGCCTGTCCGGCGCGCTCGAAGATCTCGCGGTTCTCGATGACGAATTTCTGCGAGCGGCGCAGGCCGTCGATATAGCCGTTGATCTGCGGCACGACGTAGCGCGCGACCATGTCCCAGCTGCGCCGCGTATTCTCCGGGTTGGCCCAGTCGTGCACGAAGCCGATGATGGCGCCGACGCCGCCCGACACCTGCATCAAATTCTTGATCGTCTTGACCAGATCGTCCGGCGTGCCGATCGTCGAGGCCGCGCCCTCGACGAAGGCGGTCTTGTCGACGGCTTCATCGGGCGAGGCGAACGGCTTGAGGCCGGGCCGCATCAGCGTGCCGACGGTATATTCATTGTGCCAGCGCATCAGCCCGGGGCCGGCCTCGCGGCGCGCCTGCTCGCGCGTCTCGGCGATGTGCCACGACAGCAGGACGCGCCAGTTCGTGCGGCTCACATGGGTGCCGTGCTTCTTTGCAGCGTCCTCGGCGAACTCCCATTGCTGCGGCAGCGCCATCAGGCCCTGTGTCGACATCGAGCCGAGCGAGATGATGCCGATGCCGTATTTGCCCGCGAGCGTCATGCCCGACGGCGAGATCTGCGACGCCACCACGAACGGCATCTCCTCCTGCAAGGGCAGGATCTGCAAGGCCGCGTCGTTCATCGTGAACCAGTCGCTCTTGGCAGTGACGCGCTCGCCGTTGAACAGCCGGCGGATGATGGCGATCGCCTCGTCCTGGCGGTCGCGCTGCGTCATCGGATCGATGCCGAGCGTGTGCGCATCGGAGGCGAGCGCGCCGGGGCCGGAGCCGAAGATGGCGCGGCCGCCCGTCATGTGATCGAGCTGCACCATGCGCTGCGCGACGTTGTAGGGATGGTGATAGGGCAACGAGATGACGCCGGTGCCGAGCCTGATGCGCTTGGTGCGTTCGCCGGCGGCGGCGAGAAACATCTCCGGCGAAGCGATCATCTCCCAGCCGCTCGAATGATGCTCGCCGCACCAGAATTCGTCATAGCCGAGCTCGTCGAGCTGCGACACGAGATCGAGGTCGCGGCGGAATTGCAGCATCGGATGCTCGCCGATCGGATGATGCGGAGCGAGGAAGGCTCCGAACTTCAGGCGCGCCATGTGTTTTCTCCCAGCGGAATTTCGTTGTTGTTTGCGCATCAGGCTAATTGGCGCCCCGTGCGGAGGCAATCATCTTGCTGCCTCGAAGACAGCCGTGCATGCCTGCCATTTGTTGTTTACTGATGACCGATCGCTGCGCACACTGCGAAACGCGATCGCGCGATTCGAACGACGATGCGTGCGGCTTCAACTTATGGCCATAAGTCGAAAGCAGTTGCGTGATCGTTCGTGCTCACCTTGTCGGCGATATCGAGCGTATCTGGTTCGCATTTTGGTGACGGCTGCGTGAAGTGCCGCGTCGGCGTGGTATTTTCATCGCAGCAAGACCGAAATTCGCAATCAAATTGCTGCCGTCCGCGTTCGCGCGGGCTTTTTCTTTTGCGCTGCAGCAACCATCTGGGTGATGGTGGGTTTGTTCCGCGCCGACGTGACGATCCCGACGTGAAGATGTGACTGCCAAGGAGCTGCCGTTGTCCCTCGCTGAAAATGTTGAATATTTGCGACGGCTGCGCGAGCTGAACGGCATCACGGGATTCGATTTCCACCGTCAGCCACGTTCGGTGCCCGAGTGTCCGCTGATCGAGGTCGAGGGCTTCGGCGACAATCCCGGCCGCCTGAAGATGTTCGCCTATGTGCCGGCGCAGCGTCAGCCGCTGCTGCCGCTCGTCGTCGTGCTGCATGGCTGCTCGCAGGGCGCGGCCGACTACGACCTCGGCGCCGGCTGGTCGACGCTATCAAAGCATTTCGGCTTCGCGCTGCTGATGCCGGAGCAGCAGCGCATCAACAATCCGCAGCGCTGCTTCAACTGGTTTCAGTCCGAGGACATCACGCGCGGCCAGGGCGAGGTCGCCTCGATCCGCGAGATGATCGCGCGCATGGTCGCCGATTGCGCCATCGATCCCGGCCGCATCTTCGTCACCGGCCTGTCGGCCGGCGGCGCGATGACGATGGCGATGCTGTCGGCGCATCCGGAATTGTTCGCCGCCGGCGCCGTCATCGCCGGGCTGCCGTTCGGCGCCGCGCGCAACATGCGCGATGCGATCCTGCAGATGCGGATGCCGCCGGCGCGTCCCGCGGGCGAGCTCGGCGATCTTGTCCGCCGCGCCACGGACCATCGCGGCAGATGGCCAAAACTGTCGGTGTGGCACGGCACCGCCGACTACACCGTGCATCCGGACAATGCCGGCGAGATCGTCAAGCAGTGGCTCGACCTGCATCATTTGCCGCTGGCGCCGATGGCGGCGAACGAGGTCAACGGCTATCCGCATGAGCAGTGGTGGGATGCCGACGGCGTGACGGTGGTGGAATCCTTCACCATCACCAACATGGCCCATGGTACGCCGATCGGCGTCGCCGCCAACGACAAGCGCTATGGCAAGGCCGGTCCGTTCCTGCTCGAGGCCGGCATCTCCTCGTCGTATCAAATCGCAAAGTTCTTTGGCGTCACCGACTGGATCCGGCAGCCCAAGCCGGCGGTGACGTCGCCGAGCACGAAGCTCATTCCCGAGGTGTCGCCGATTGCAGCGCTGCCGACGCTGACGAAGCTGCTGCTCGGGCCGGGCGATGCGCCTTCCGACGCACCGGCCGAGGCGAAGGCGGCTGCGGTGGAGACGGTGCCGGCCAAGTCGCCCAAGCCTGCGCAGCCGAACAAGCCTGCGCAGCCACGGCCTGCGCGTGCCAAGCCGAACCGCTCCGCGGCGCGGCCGCCGAAGCGCAAGGCCGAGCCGGTGGCGAGCGTGCCGCTGCCGGCCGAGAGCAAGGCCGTGAGCGCAGCGCCGGCCGCTGCGCCAGCCGAGGTGAAGCCGCCGGTGGTGGCCAAGCCCGTGGCGACGAACGTCGCTGTCGCCCAGCCCGCTGTGGCCAAGGCTGTGGTGGCCAAGCCCGTGGTGGTCAAGCCCGCGGTGACCAAGGCCATCGACATGACCCCTGCCGATCCGCCGCCGGTCGCTGCGATGAAGGCCGCACCTTCTCCGATCGCGCCGCCGCCGGCCGCGAAGCGCCGCCGCGTCATCGACGTCGCCGCCGTCATCAACCGCGCGCTGAGGGCCGTGGGGCTGAAATAAGCTCACACGCGCGGGCGATTGTTTTGAGGCCGTCATTCGGGTTCAGCCCTGCGGGCTGCCCCGGAATGACGTGCCTGACGATCACGCCATGCCGGTGAGGAACGGGTTCGTCATCCGCTCCTGGCCGAAGCTCGAGCCGGCGCCGTGGCCGCAGATGAAACCGATGTCGTCGCCGAGCGGCAGCAGCTTGTCCTTGATCGAGCGCATCAGCGTCTCATGGCTGCCGCCGGGCAGATCGGTGCGGCCGACCGAGCCGTTGAACAGCACGTCGCCGACATGGGCGAAGCGCATCGCCTTGTTGAAGAACACGACGCTGCCGGGCGAATGTCCCGGGCAATGCAGGATGTCGAACACGAGCTCGCCGATCTCGACGGTGTCGCCGTCCTCCAGCCAGCGGTCCGGCGTGAAGTCACGCACGCCGGTCATGCCGAAGCGCGCGCCACTGGCGACGACGTTGTCGAGCAGGAACTTGTCGGCGATATCAGGGCCCTCGATCGGCACCTTCAACGCATCGCGCAGATCGGCCGCGCCGCCGACGTGATCGATATGGCCGTGCGTCAGCCAGATCTTCTCCACCGTGACCTTGGCCTGCGCGATCGCCGCCTGGATGTTCGGCACGTCGCCGCCGGGATCGATCACGACCGCCTTCCTGGTCGCCTCGCACCACAGGAGGGTGCAGTTCTGCTCGAACGGCGTCACGGGCACGATCATCGCGCCGGCCTTCGCCTTGCTCTGGTTTGGGTCGGTCATGGCGGCAGCATGCCGATTTTTCGCAGTGCGCCAAGCGAAAAGATCGCGATGCGGCGGCTTGAAGCCGCGGCTCTGGAGGTTGGCTTCTGAACCCGCCGCCGGTTCCTGCGTTGGGCCGCACGGTTCGAGCGCAAGGAAGCGAGATGACGGAGAGTGGCGCCTGGTGGCGCGAGGGGATTTTCTACCAGATCTATCCGCGCTCGTTCCAGGACAGCGACGGCGACGGGGTTGGCGACATCACCGGCATCATCCATCGGCTGCCCCATCTGATGACGCTCGGCGTCGACGCGATCTGGCTGTCGCCGATCTTCACTTCGCCGATGGCCGATTTCGGCTACGACATCGCCGACTACACCGGCATCGATCCGTTGTTCGGCACGATGGACGATTTCGACGCGCTGGTGAAGGCCGCGCACGACGGCGGGCTCAAGCTGATCCTCGACCTGGTGCCGAACCACACCTCCGATCAGCATTCGTGGTTTCTGCAGGCGCGGCAGTCGCGCGACGATCCGCATCGCGACTGGTACATCTGGCGCGATCCCGCTGCCGACGGCGGTCCGCCCAACAACTGGCTGTCGGAATTCGGCGGCAGCGCGTGGCAGTTCGATACAGAGACCGGGCAGTACTACTACCACGCTTTCCTGGCGCAGCAGCCGGACCTCAACTGGCGCAACCCGGCGGTGCGCGCAGCGATCTATAACGTGATGCGGTTCTGGCTGGGCAAGGGCGTCGACGGTTTTCGCGTCGACGTCATCTGGCATCTGATCAAGGACGCGGAGTTTCGCGACAACCCGGCCAATCCCGACTATCACGGCGAAAGGCCGCCGCATGAGCAGATCCTGTCGCGCTATTCCGCCGATCAGCCGGAGGTGCACGAGGTCGTCGCCGAGATGCGCGCCGTGGTCGACGAATTCGACGACCGCGTGCTGATCGGCGAGATCTATCTGCCGCTCGAGCGGCTCATGACCTATTACGGCAAGGACCTCGGCGGCGCGCACCTGCCGTTCAACTTCGCGCTGCTGTCGGCGCCCTGGCATGCGCGCGACATCGAGCGCATCGTCGCCGACTACGAGGCCGCGCTGCCGCCGGGCGCCTGGCCGAACTGGGTGCTCGGCAATCACGACCGCCCGCGCGTTGCGAGCCGTGTCGGAGCGGAGCAGGCGCGCGTCGCGGCGATGCTGCTGCTGACGCTGCGCGGCACGCCGACGCTGTATTATGGCGACGAGATCGGCATGCATCAGGTGCCGATCGCGCCAGCGCAGGTGCGCGATCCGTTCGAGAAGAATGTGCCCGGCATCGGCGTCGGCCGCGACGGCTGCCGCACGCCGATGCAATGGAGCGCGCTGGCGCAGGCGGGGTTCACGCAAGCCGTGCCCTGGCTGACGGTAGCGGACGACTACACCCATGAGAACGTCGTCAATCTCTCCGCTGACCTGCGCTCGATCCTCAACCTCTACCGCGCGCTGATCCGCCTGCGGAAGACGCATCGCGTGCTCGCTACCGGCAGCTACCGGCCGGTCGCGGCGCAAGGTGATCTCCTGCTCTATCGTCGCGAGGGCGACGGCGAGGTGCTCACGATTGCGCTGAACCTCGCCGACGAGCCGGTCTCGATCGCGACCGAGGGAAGCGGCCTCGCTGGCACGATCCTGCTCTCGACTTGGCTCGACCGCGACGGCGAGCGCATCGACGGCGCGCTGGACCTGCGGGGAAATGAGGGCGTGGTGATCGGACGGAGCGCGTAGCTGCTGCTCGTCGTTGCGCGACAGCGTCATCCCACACTCAGTGTCGTCCCGGGCTCGACCCGGGACCCATAATCCCGGGAGACGCTTGAGGCAGGCTGGCAACTCCGGATCGTCGCCACACGACGGCCTGTGGCTATTGGTCCCGGGTCAAACCCGGGACGACACTGAGTTTGAGGAGGCCGCGTCGCCGACTCATACGTTGTGTTGCGTGCCTTGCTGCGCTCACCGCCGCCGCGTCTTCTTTGCCTTCTTCCCCAAACTCTCCGTCTCGATGTCGCTCCGCCGCAGCAGATAGTCCAACCCGCCGACGCGGTACCAGCGGTAGCCGTAGGGCTCCAGCACCAGCGTGTGGCGGCCGCGGTCGTCGGCGTGGCTGTGATCCTCGGACAGTAGATTGATCAGCAGTTTTCCGGTGTCGTCCGGCAGGCTGGCATCGAAACTGATCTCGCGCGGCTTCTCATCGAGATTGTGCACGAACAGCACCGAGTTGTTGCGCCAGTCGTAGCGCATGATCAGCACGGCCGGGTCCTTCGTCGCGATGATTGTGTAATCGCCCCAGCCGATCTCCGGCACCTCCTTGCGCATGCGGACGATGCGCTCGGTCCAGTT
Organism: Bradyrhizobium sp. HKCCYLS2038; assembly: GCF_051167655.1. Taxonomy (NCBI): domain Bacteria; kingdom Pseudomonadati; phylum Pseudomonadota; class Alphaproteobacteria; order Hyphomicrobiales; family Nitrobacteraceae; genus Bradyrhizobium; species Bradyrhizobium sp. HKCCYLS2038. The sequence continues at coordinate 55,575 of NZ_JBNPTM010000001.1, forward strand.
CAGCATCGCGTTCGGATCGCGCCGCTGCCTGGCCGCGTTGACGTGCTCGTAGCCGTAGGGGCCGTGGTCGATCACCGGTGAAACGGATGTCTCGCACTTGGTGAAGCCGCCATGCGGCTCGGCCGACCATTGCATCGGCGTGCGCGCGCAATTGCGCTCGGGGAGCCTGAGATCATCGCCCATCGCGAGCTCGTCGCCGTAGCGGATCACGGGCGTGCCGGGCAGGGTGAACATCAGACTGTAGGCGAGCTCGATGCGGCGGCGGTCGCCGCCGAGCATCGGCGCCAGCCGGCGGCGGATGCCGCGGTCGTACAGCTGCATGCTCTTGTCCGGCCCGAACGCCGCGAACACGGCGTCGCGCTGCGGCTTGGTCAGGCGACCGAGATCGAGCTCGTCGTGATTGCGCAGGAACAGGCCCCATTGCGCCGAGGCCGGGCGTGGCTTGGTCGCCTCCAGCGCCTTGGCCAGCGGCCGGGTGTCTGAGGCGGCGAGCGCATAGAACAGGTGCTGGTTGACGTGGAAGTTGAACATCATGTGCATGCGGTCGCCGTCGTCGCCGAAATACTCCATGTCGGTTTCCGGCAAGACGTTGGCCTCGGCGAGGATGATCGCCTCGCCCTGGCGCCATTGCAGGAATTCTCTGAACATCCGCAGCATGTCGTACTGCTCGACCGGCTTCTTGGCGGCGGCGCCCTTGGTCGCGATCACGAACGGCACCGCGTCCATGCGGAAGCCGGAGACGCCGAGCTGGATCCAGAAACCCATGATCTTGAGAATCTCGGCCTGCACCTCGGCATTGGACGTGTTGAGATCGGGCTGGAAATCGTAGAAGCGGTGGAAGTAGAACGCACCCGACTGCTTGTCGCGCGTCCAGGTCGTTTTCTGGACGCCGGGAAACACCATGCCCTTGTCGGCATTAGCCGGCTTCTTGTCCGACCACACGTACCAGTCGCGATGGCGCGACGTCTTGGAGCTGCGTGCGTCGACGAACCACGGATGCTGGTCTGAGGTGTGGTTGACGACGAGGTCGATGATGACCCGGATGCCGCGCTGCTTGCAGCCGTGGGTGAACTGGACGAAATCGCCGAGCGTGCCGTAGCGCGGATCGACGTTGTAATAATCGGCGACGTCATAGCCATCGTCGCGTTGCGGCGAGGGCTGAAACGGCATCAGCCAGATCGCGGTGATGCCGAGCCCGTGCAGATAGTCGAGCCGTCGCGTCAGCCCCTTGAAGTCGCCGATGCCGTCGCCGTCGGCATCCATGTAGGTGCCGACCGACAGGCAGTAGAACACCGCGTTCTTGTACCAGAGATCGTCGATCATGAGCGGCGCGCCCCGTTGCGCCGCCCCGCTGGCGGCCGGTTGTTAAGCGGAAGGCCGGCTTCGGGTTCCGCTTCCCGGGCGACGAGCATGCTTGGGTGCGGGCCGGAATCGGCTATGCTCCGGCCATGGACTCATCTGCCGCCAGGATCAGCCTCGTTCCGGTCGACCGCCGCCAGTCGGAGACGGCGCTGGCGATCGCGCGCGGCACGTCGCGGCTGCTGCGCTCGCTCGGCTTTGCGACCATCCCCGAGCTGCCGCTGCCGTCGGGCCGCCGCGCCGATCTGGTGGCGCTGAACGAGCGCGGCGAGATCTGGATCGTCGAGATCAAATCGTCACTGGAGGATCTGCGCGCCGATCACAAATGGGAGGAGTACCGGGCGCATTGCGACCGGCTGTTCTTCGCCTTCACCCAGGATCTGCCGTGCGAGATCTTCCCCGAGGGCACCGGGCTGATCGTGGCGGACGCCTATGGCGCCCATCTGCATTGCGAGGCACCCGAGCACAAATTGCCGGCCCCGACCCGCAAGCTGATGACGGTCCGCTTCGCGCTCGCCGCCGCGCAGCGGATGAACCGGCTGATCGACCCGCAGGGCCACGCTGACTATTGATCCCGCCGCGCCGGCTGCAGGGCGCGATTGTGCCGCAGCATCAGCCGGAATTGGCACGTTGATAACGTCTTCAGAAATGCGTGGCGAGCAGATCGTAGGACCCTCTGGTGCCGCGGACATAGATTTTGGCGGCGGCGGCGCAGATGCGATCACGGTTGGAGTCGAACGTGGTCAGAAAACCCGATTCGTCGAGGCGGGTGTCGGGCTGAAGATGTTTCAGCGCACCTTCGTCGACGAAGAACGAAGCTTCCATCGCGCTGTCATAGCCCCAGAACCGAACGGCCCGTCGCGTGCGGTCATAGGAGCGGCTGTGGTTGGGAAACTCGATCATGTGTGTGGCCAATCGGTTTGGGATGGCACCGAGAATCATCTCGACAGCATCCGAGGATCGTCGCACGGCGATGGTCGCCGGCGACAGCGGCTCGTCGTCATAGTCGCCCATCTCGGGATCGGCTGAGGACGAGAACGCGACGACGCCTGCTTTGCTCGACGCCAGCCGTTCAGCGGTTCTGATCGCGCTTGCTTCCGTCTTGCAGGCGATCGGAGTGTCTGCCTTCGCGCGTCCTCCGCGGCCGGCGCTGAACGCCTGAACGACATAGATCGTCTCGCGCGCCATGGTCTGTCCTTTGAGCTATCGAGAAAGCCCGGCCGCCTGTTCACGAGATCGCGTGGCTTTGCAGGCGGGAGCACCGGCGAGAATGACGATGGCTCCTATCGCTTCTTCTTGTCGGTTGACAATTCTGGCTGCCATGCTCCGGCTTTTTGGCTCGGCGCCGCGGCGATGGTCTTCGGCTTTTCTTTCTTGGGCTTCTTTGCTTCGCGATTGCTTTTCTGTTGACCCTTGGCCATCTCGGTCTCCTCGATCCATGTTGGAGCTGGTTCAACGCGTCGGATGAAGGCGCTGCGTCATTGTTGGGAGCGGCGCGACTATCGGTCGGCCAAGTTCGTCGACAGCAGGCCCGGAGTGGTCTGTTTTACGAACGCAGTGCGTGCGACCACGAGCACGCGTCGGACAGTAGACTTCGGATCAGTGGACGTCGGCGATGACGGGTGAAAGACCCGCGTGCCTTCGACATCGAAGTATGCGTCGCATGCTGCGGCGATTGCGACGGGAATGCGCGAGCCCCCGTCAGCGAAGACCGCCGAACGACGGCGATAAGCTATCGTACACCCGAGCTCATGCAATAGCGAGCACCAAGGCCGCGTCCTGCGTGTTTTGCGACGAGGAGAAAGCGGTGGCTATTGCCCACGGCAAGGCGCATGCTCGTAGATGCTTCGAAGTTGCGTCGACGGAGCTTGTGAAAGGCAGGCGTCGATGAGCATCGGCTCGCAGCGCGACTTCGTCACCTTCGATCATCGGTGCCGCTTGGCGACCGTCGGGCGGCTCTTTCCGGTGGTCGTCACGGGGGATGAGACGACAGAAAAACTGTCCGCTGGTCCGGTCGTTCTTGCCGGCGCGCGGCGCGTCGATACGGGTGCACGAGATGTCTGACGAACCGCTCGATCTCGACAGCCGCCGCGGCATGAGCGAGCAGAAGGCCGTGGATCTGCGCCGGGCGCTCGCCGAGGCTGAAAGTCACGCGCAGGAGTTGCGCGAGCGGCAGGCCGCGCTCGAGCAGCATCTGCTCGCCAACGCGGCTGCGTCCTGGCCGGAAGCGGCCGCCAAGGCGCGCTACCTTCTCAACATCTATGCAGCGAGCCTCTCGGAACGGGATACGAAGCACCGTGAGCTGATCGCCGCCGTGCTGGCCGATTTTGCCCGCCTGAGCGGCGAAGGCTGACTGCAACGACGCGTCGTGACAACCCGGAACTCCGCCTGAGGCGGCGCCGTCGACCATCCCCGAGCTGCCGCTGCCGTCGGGCCTGTTCTTCGCCTTCACTCAGGATCTGCCGTGATCTGCCGTGCGAGATTTCCCTGAGAGCACCGGGCCTATCGTGGCGGCGCCTATGCCATAGGCACTAAATACCGGCGCTGGCCGCTGACCCTGGCCTTGATCCGGCCTTCGGGGTCCCGGTGTTGCTGTGAAGCGACTCTTTTCGCGATTCGGGGCTGGCGTCGCCGCGATGCCCGACAATTGCCCCGCATAAGGCGCAACAACGCGAAACGTTCTTAAGACTCCAACGATATCCAGCCCAGGGGTGCGGACAGGGACGACAGATGCGACGGGTAGTCTTGGCGCTGATACTGCTCTTCGCGACCGAAGTCCGCGCGGAGGAAATGGCGTTCTACGTCATCGGCGTGGGCGCCGACTCCTGCGAGAAGTTCATCGTCGCCGCCGAGGAGCAGCCGCCCGGCACCTACAAGGCGATCGGCAGCGCCGACGGCCCCTACGTCAACAGCATCTCGAAATATCAGCAATGGATGATGGGCTATGTCTCGGCCGTCAACGCCGCCCGCGGCGACGAGGGCATGCAGATCAAGCTCGATCTCACCGAGATGGACAGCTGGATGCGCAACTGGTGCAGCCGCAACCAGCGGCGCACGTTGTTCCACGCGCTGCAGGCTTTCGTGAAGTCGCATTGAGCCGGGCCACCGTGCCTAGCCCCAATCCTCGAATTCGTTGAGCGGGAAGCCGAGTGCTGCTTCGCACGCTCCAAGGAAGCGCTCAGAGACCTGCGGCTTGCTGAGCACAAGCTCTCCGTCGGTATCCCGCCTCAGCACGGGGTGACCCTGCCGAAATCGATGCTGATGGCAAAGCGGCGGCAGAGTCCACCGGCCTGTGCGATCTTGGCGCCCGTCATCCCGTCGATGATCTCCGCGGCATGGTCCTGCGGGCGGAATGCTTCGCCGCAGGTGGGGCAAATGCGACGAATGCGCGTGAACGACAGTCGCTCTCCGGAGCCTTCGTAGCGGAGATCGGTGCCGCAGCGACAGCGTCCATCGAGCTGCAAGGTGTCGCCTCCCGCGCCATACACGTCGGTGCCTGGATCCACGAAGTCATTTGATAGCTCAATGTTGATCGTATGAAATTCGACCGGCTCGTCTGCGATCGTCTCCATCGGATACAGGGCGTCGGGGTGACCCGCCCAGGAAATCATGGCATCCGGCTGGCTGAGTGCAGTCCAGGACAGTCCGGCTGGAGGGATCACGAACGGCAGCATTGGATCGGGACGCGCCCGGCGAGGGGCCGGGGAACGCCTGCCGAGGAGTCTCGCCCAGAACGATTGTGGGGGAGCAGGCAGAGGCTCCGGCTCGGGATCCGGCTCCTTCAGCGAGGGATCCGTCCAGAAGCTCGCGCCGGTCTGCGCCTTCGATGCCATCCAAGGCTTCGGGTTGGGCAACGCGCCCACGATGATGTAGCGCTGCTCCACCCAGGCCGCGATCAGCGCTGTGATCTGTTCCGGGCTGGGTCGGATCGTGTTGTCTCGCGGAATCAGACAATGCGAGTAGAGAACGCCCATTCACCAGCTCCGTGGTTCTCCTCAAGAGGTACCATGGGAGCTTTCACCTTGCAGCTGGCGAAGCTCAGTGCGGTGCAGGGCGTGAGATGTCAGGCATGGACGGGATCGTCCATGCCTGGGAAGCGAGCGGATCCCACGGAAAAAGGTTACTTCGGCGCGCGCTTGGCGAGGATGCGCTGCAGGGTGCGGCGGTGCATATTGAGGCGGCGCGCCGTCTCCGAGACGTTGCGGTTGCACATCTCGTAGATGCGCTGGATGTGCTCCCAGCGGACGCGATCGGCCGACATCGGGTTTGACGGCAGCTCGGACTTCTCGCTGACGGTCGACAGCAGCGCGGCGACGACGTCGTCGGCATCGGCAGGTTTCGCGAGGTAGTCCACGGCACCCATCTTCACGGCGGTGACGGCGGTGGCGATGTTGCCGTAGCCGGTCAGCACGATGGCCCGCGCCTCGGGGCGCTTGCGCTTCAACGCCGATACGACGTCGAGGCCATTGCCGTCGCCGAGCCTGAGGTCGACGACCGCGAAGGCCGGCGCGGACTTGCCGATCTGGGAGATGCCCTCGGCCACGCTCTCGCACGACGTCACGGTGAAGCCGCGTGTCTCCATGGCGCGAGACAGCCGCTCCAGGAACGGCTTGTCGTCCTCGACGATGAGAAGCGAGCGGTCCGGATGGTTCGTCAGTTCGGCGATGGCACCCACGGTCATATCCTTGAGAAGAAGGCTCGAAGTTACGAGACGATCTGTCATGAGAGACATATGGTCTTCGCATGGCTTGCTGCCAAGATCGCGGGTTGCCGCAGTCTGCGGCGTGACGCCGCGCCGGCCCGGTATACCAGTAGCCGGCAAACCGGCTAGTCCGGTTCCGCCGTGTCGCCGTCCTCGCCGGCTTCGAACCGCCGGCGTGGCCAGGCAATCTGGACCACGGCGCCGTGGTCGGGAAAGGTGCGGTTGGTAAACGACACCTTGGCGCCGGTCCGTTCCAGCAAGGTCCGGGCGATGAACACGCCGAGCCCGAGCCCGCCGCCCTGGTTGCCGGCTTGGTTGCCGCCTTGGGCATCCTCGGCACTGCGCCGGCGCGACAGATAGGGCTGGCCGATCCGCTTGAGGATCTCCGGGGCGAAGCCGGGTCCATCGTCCGAGACCACGAGCTCGACGGTCTCGTTGTTCCACCAGGCGTTCACCTCGACGGTATTGCGCGCGAAGTCGACGGCATTCTCCAGGATGTTGCCGACCCCGTAGAGGATCGCCGGATTGCGGCTGCCGACCGGTTCCTTGGTGGCGGTCACGGCGACCCGCACCTTGATGTCGACGCCGAAGTCGCGATGCGGCGCGACCGTCTCCTCGATCAGCGTCGACAGCTTCATGCGGTCGAACATCGAGCCGGTGGACGACAGCTGGGTGATCTTGCCGAGGATGTCGCGGCAGCGCTGGGCCTGCTCGCGCAGCGTCTTGATGTCGGAGGTGACCTGGCCGTTGTCCTGCAGCGCGCGCTCCAGCTCGCGCGAGATCAGCACGATGGTCGCGAGCGGCGTGCCGAGCTCGTGGGCGGCGGCGGCGGCGAGGCCGTCGAGCTGGGTCAGGTGCTGCTCGCGCGCCAGCACCAGTTCGGTGGCCGCAAGCGCGTCCGCCAGCTTGCGCGCCTCTTCGGTGACCTGGAAGGCATAGAGGCTGGTGACGCCGATCGCGAGCGCGATCGAGAGCCAGACGCCGAACAGATACACCGGCGGGAAGATCAGCGGCTCTTCGCCCTCCCATGGCAGCGGCAGATGCATGAAGAACAGGGCCGTGGCGCAGGCGACCGCGAGCAGCCCGAGCATGATCGTGAGGCGTACGGGCAGAGCGGTCGCCGCGATCAGCACCGGCGCCAGGAACATGTAGGAGAACGGGTTCTCCAGCCCGCCGGTGAGATAGAGCAGCACCGTCAGCTCGACGATGTTGAGTGCGAGCAGGCCGCCGGCATGGGCCGGCTCGAGCAGCTGCATTGGGTTAAAGGCGATCTGCAGGGCGAGATTGAGCAGCGCCGACACGCTGATCACGGCGAGGCAGGGGACCACAGGCAGGTCGAATTCCAGCCCCTGCACGACGATGAAGATGGCGCTGAGCTGCCCCAGCGCCGCCAGCCACCGCAGCCGCAGGATGGTGTCGAGCCGGACGCGCTGGCGCGGGTGGCGATAGTCGGTGTCGGGCGTGTCGATGATCAGGGCGTCGGTCATGGCAGGAACTTAATGCCGCGGCAACGCGGCGACAAATCGGACCCGTCGTTGGTGGCCTGTTGCGATTTGTGGCACAATGCCTCAATGAACTCCCGACATGATGCAAGATGACGCAGCGCAGGCTCCATCGTCCGCTTCCGGTTCAGGCTCGCCTGCGATCGCCGTGGCGCGGCTGACCAAGATCTACAAGACGGCGACGGCCGTCGACGGCATTTCCTTCACGATCCGGCGCGGCAGCATCACCGGGCTGCTGGGCGGCAACGGCGCCGGCAAGACCACGACCATCGCCATGATCATGGGGCTGGTGCAGCCGACATCCGGCAGCGTCGAGGTGCTCGGCCACAAGATGCCCGACGAGAGCGCCGCCGTGCTCGGGCGGATGAACTTCGAGAGCCCCTATGTCGACATGCCGATGCGGCTCACGGTGCGGCAGAACCTCACCATCTTCGGCCGGCTCTATGCGGTCGACCATCTCAAGCAGCGGATCGCCGAGCTCGCCGACCAGCTCGACCTCACGGACTTCATCGACCGCGCCAGCGGCAAGCTCTCGGCGGGCCAGAAGACGCGCGTGGCACTGGCCAAGGCGCTGATCAACGATCCCGAACTGCTGCTGCTCGACGAGCCGACCGCCTCGCTCGATCCCGACACCGCGGACTGGGTGCGCGGCCATCTCGAGCGCTACCGACAGCGCCGCGGCGCGACCATCCTGCTCGCTTCGCACAACATGCTGGAGGTCGAGCGACTCTGCGACCGGGTCATCATCATGAAGCGCGGCCGCATCGAGGACGACGACAGCCCGGCCCAGATCATGGCGCGCTACAATCGCGCGACCCTGGAGGAGGTGTTCCTCGACGTCGCCCGCGGCCGCGACCGGGAGGCCGCGCAATGAACGACGTGTCTTTGCGCATCGCGCCGCACCGGGTCGGCGCGATGATCCTGCGCTACTGGTATCTGCTGCTGTCGTCGTGGCCGCGGCTCTTGGAGCTGATGTACTGGCCGACCCTGCAGATCATCACCTGGGGCTTCCTGCAGACCTACATCACGGCGAATGCCGGGTTCTTCGCCCGCGCCGGCGGCACGCTGATCGGCGCCGTGATCCTGTGGGACATCCTGTTCCGCGGCCAGCTCGGCTTCTCGATCTCCTTCCTGGAGGAGATGTGGGCGCGCAACATCGGCAACCTGATGATGAGCCCGCTGACCCCGATCGAATTCCTGCTGGCGCTGATGACGATGAGCCTGATCCGGCTGGCCATCGGCATCATCCCGATGACGCTGATCGCGGTGTGGTTCTTCGATTTCAACTTCTACAGTCTCGGCCTGCCGCTGGTCGCCTTCTTCTGCAACCTGATCTTCACCTCCTGGGCGGTCGGGATCTTCGTGTCCGGCCTGGTGCTGCGCAACGGGCTCGGCGCCGAGAGCATCGTCTGGACCCTGATGTTCGCGCTGATGCCGCTCGCCTGCGTGTATTATCCGGTGCAGGTGCTGCCGCATTGGCTGCAGCTGGTCGCCTGGTCGCTGCCGCCGACCTACGTGTTCGAGGGCATGCGCGCGCTGCTGACCGACCACGTCTTCCGTTCGGACCTGATGCTGACGTCGCTCGGGCTCAATGCTGCCCTGCTGCTGGCGTCGTTTGCAGCATTCGTTGCCCTGTTGCGCAGCGCGCGTCGCGCCGGATCACTGCTATCCTCGGGCGAATAATTGCTTTTTCCCGTGGATTTCCGGGCTCTTTTCGCCTCTTTCAGGCACGAACTCGTAACACAGCGCATTGACGCTTAATTACGCATTCGGCAGTATGCTGCGCTGCAGAGAGGTAGAACAAGAATGCCGATAGGTGAGTTTGGCGGCGCACCGCCACTGGCGTCAGAAGGCAGTCCGATCCTGACGACGCCGATGTACTGGATGTACGAGATGGCGCACGCCTCGCTCAATCCTGCGCGGGCCGTCACCGACGCCACCAAGATCCTGTTTCAGAACCCGCTCAATCCCTGGGCCCACACCGAGATGGGCAAGTCGATCGCGGCGGCCTGCGAGCTGTTCGAGCGCACCACGCGCCGCTACGGCAAGCCCGAATGGGGCCTCGACGAAACCGAGGTCAACGGCATCAGGACGCCGGTCGAGGTCCGCTCGATCTGGGAAAAGCCGTTCTGCCGGCTGCTCTATTTCGATCGCAAGCTGAGCCGTCCCCTCCGCGCCCCGCAGCCCCGGCTGTTGATCGTGGCGCCGATGTCCGGCCATTACGCGACCCTGCTGCGCGGCACGGTCGAGGCGTTCCTGCCGACCCACGAGGTCTACATCACCGATTGGGCCGATGCCCGGATGGTGCCGCTGGCCGAAGGGCGTTTCGATCTCGACGACTATATCGACTACGTCATCGAGATGCTGCGCTTCCTCGGCACCAACATGCATGTCATGGCGGTGTGCCAGCCGGCCGTGCCGGTGCTGGCGGCGGTCTCGGTCATGGAGGCCGAACGCGACCCGTTCGCACCAATCTCGATGACCCTGATGGGCGGCCCGATCGATACGCGGCGCAATCCGACCGGCGTCAACAATCTCGCCCAGGAGCGCGGCATCGACTGGTTCCGCAACCACGTCATCACCAAGGTGCCGTTCCCGCACCCCGGCGTCATGCGCGACGTCTATCCGGGCTTCCTGCAGCTGAACGGCTTCATCAGTATGAACCTCGACCGCCATGTCGACGCCCACAAGGAGCTGTTCGCCAACCTGGTGAAGGGCGACGGCGACCAGGTCGACAAGCATCGCGACTTCTACGACGAGTATCTGGCCGTCATGGACCTGGCTGCGGAGTACTATCTGCAGACCGTGGAGACGGTGTTCATCCGTCACGCGCTGCCGAAGGGCGAGATGACCCATCGCGGCGCGCTGGTCGACCCGTCGAAGATCACGCGCGTCGCGCTGATGACTGTCGAAGGTGAGAAGGACGACATCTCCGGCATCGGTCAGACCGAAGCGACGCATGGACTCTGCTCGTCGATCCCCGATCATCGCCGCGTGCACTACGTGCAACCGGGCGTCGGGCATTACGGCGTGTTCAATGGATCGCGATTCAAGTCGGAGATCGTGCCGCGCATCTGCGATTTCATGTTGTCCGCAGCGGATCCCAAGTCGCTCATCACCATTGCGGCTGAATGAGCACCAACGAGCGTTCTCGCGCATCCGAATCCGGCTGCGCGTTAACTCTTTGAAGAGACATTGAAAACCGGGAAATCCGGGTCGCTTAAGCAGTGAATGTGGCCTCACTGCTTGAGCGATGCTTTTGAATCTGGATTCGGCAGTTCGGCGGCGGGCGAGCCCCAAACTGTAGGGTGCGGAACCCTCCGAGCCCCTGTATGTTGGGCAAATGATTTGTTTTTGCGCCGAGCGCTTTCCCTGGCGGTGGATATGGCAAAATCCGGGCGAGTTCTTACCCCCCGGACTGACAGAAATGGCCACTCGCGCGCTACTCTATCGGCGGCCCGCCGAACCTTCGCGTCTTCTCGTCAAGCACGGCTCGCAAATCTACTCGATTAGATTGCGGCGTCACCGTCGTGCGCGACGTTATACCCTGAGAATTCATCCGTCGGATCGCGAAGCGATCCTGACGATGCCTCCCCGCGGCACGATCATCGAAGCCAAGGACTTCGCGCAGCGTCATGGCGCGTGGATCGCGGCGCGTCTCGGCCGTTTGCCGAAGGCGGCGCCGTTCCTGCCGGGCATCGTGGTGCCGTTGCGAGGCGTTCCCCATAAGATCGTGCATCGCGCCGGTGAGCGCGGCACGGTCTGGACCGAGACGCGCGACAGTGGCGAGAAGATCCTGTGCGTGGCCGGCGGCATCGAGCACACCGAGCGCCGCGTGCTCGACTTCCTCAAGCGCGAGGCCAGGCGCGACCTGCAGAAGGCCTCTGATTCCTATGCCGAGCAGCTCGGCGTCAAGGTCAAGCGGCTGTCGATCCGAGACCAGTCCAGCCGCTGGGGCTCGTGCACCTCGGCCGGTTCGCTGTCGTTCTCGTGGCGACTGATCCTGGCGCCGCCCTTCGTGCTCGACTATCTCGCCGCGCACGAGGTGGCTCATCTCATCGAGATGAACCACTCGCCACGGTTCTGGAAGGTGTGCGGCAAGGTCTGCTCCTCGGTGGAACGCGCCAAGAAGTGGCTCGACACCTGCGGCAACGACCTGCATCGCTACGGCGTCGAAGACTGAGGCACACGACCTCGGCACGACATGGCCCGGCCCTTGCGGACCGGGCCATTTTGTATCCGCAGCAGGGAACTGCAATGCGGGCGATCTCCGCGGGACGACTATCAATTCCTTAAGCCTTCCCGCGTGCAGGTCGCGCCATCGCGCCGTTTGCAGCGGGGCTTTAACGTGGCTGTAACGCTGCACTCGCCAGATTGACGTCATTCATCCCCAGGTGACGTCCCTGCGAGCCGCCGGGCCGTTCGCTGCAACCAAAGCGCCGGCCGTTTCCCTCGGAACGTGCAGCGCGCCTCGAATCGAACGATGCTTGCAAGCGAGTTCCAACTGGCCGCATTCGCAAACGTGCTCTCGGCCGCTCTCGATCGTGCCTCTGAAGCGATTCTCTTCCTCGACGCGCACGACCGGGTTCATCACGCCAATCCTGCCGCATCAGCGCTGTTGCGTCGCGATCTCGCGACGCTGATCGGCGCCGATCTGGAGAGCCTCGGTCTGCCGGCCGACTTGGCCGCTGCGACGGCGGAGAGCACCGATGGTGACCCTTCCACTGTGGGTGACCAGGAGCCCGAATCGCGCGAGCTGACGCTCAAACACTCGGACGGCTCGCGGAGCCGGCTGCGCTGCCGTGCCCAAGCGCTGGCGGCGGATCACGCGCCGGTGCAGTCGGTTGTCTTCCTTCAGGACATTTCTGCCGAAGTGGTCGCTCGCGAGCAGAACGCATTGCTGATGTCGGTTGCCGACCGCAGCAACCGCGCCGTCGTCGTCACCGATCCCGAGCTCAAGGTCCTCTACACCAACGCGGCCTTCACCAGCATCTTCGGCTACAGCGCGCAGGAGGCGCTTGGCCGCGACGTGACAAAGCTTCTCGTCGGACCGTGCACCGCACCGGAGACAGTCGAGCGGCTGAATCAATGCGTGGTCGGCGAAACGGGCATCGAGGAAGACCTGCTGATCTACGACAAGACGGGCTGCGAGATCTGGACAACCGCCCACGTCAAGGCGCACCGGAACCAGGGCGGCAAGGTCAAATACCTGGTTGGACTGCTCAACGACATCCGCGAGACCAAGCAGCTGCGCTCGCTGCAGCAGCTGATCATGTCCTCGCTGGCGTCAGACGTCGCGATCACGACGATCGCCGACCAGCTGTGCCGTCAGGTCGAGGAGCTCGCACCGGACGTGGTCTGCTCGATCCTGCATGTCGATTCCGACGGCCACGTGCATCCGCTCGGCGGCCCGAGCCTGCCGCCGGCCTATTCGGCTGGTCTCGACGGCGTCAAGATCGGGCCCGACGTCGGATCGTGCGGAACCGCCGCCTATCTGTGCGAGCCGGTGCTGTCGCGCGACATCGACAACGATCCGCGCTGGCAGGCCTACAAGGCCGGACCGCTGGAAGCGGGCCTGCGCGCCTGCTGGTCGACCCCCATCAAGGGCAAGGACGGCCGCGTCATCGGCACCTTCGCCTTCTATTACCGCGAATGCCGCGGGCCGAGCCCCTGGCATGAGCAGATCGTGAACGCGTGCGTCCAGCTCGGCTCGCTCGCGATCGAGCGCCAGGAGGTGCGGTCGACGATCTCGCAGGTCGCTTATCACGACATGCTGACGGGGCTGCCCAATCGTGCCCGCATCCCGTCGCTGATCGCCGAAGCCATCAAGGCGTGCCCGGAGGGCGGCCATGTCGCCGTCGCCTTCCTCGACGCCGACAATTTCAAGGACGTCAACGACACCTTGGGCCATGCCGCCGGCGACGAGTTCCTGGTCGGCTTCGCCAACCGCCTGCGCGCACAGATCCGCACCGGCGACATGCTCGGCCGGCTCGGCGGCGACGAGTTCGTCATCGTGCTGCAGAACCGCGACGCGCTGGAGGCCTCGCTGGCCGCGGCGCGCATCACCGCGGCGCTGGCGATGCCGCTCACGATCGGCAAACGCCAGGTGCCGATGTCCGCGAGCATGGGGCTCAGCCTTTATCCCGACAACGCCACCGATATCGAGACCCTGATCAAGCAGGCCGACGGGGCGATGTACAAGGCCAAGCGCGCCGGCCGCGCCACCTATCGCTTCTTCAGCGCCGACATCGACAAGCTCGCCGAAGAACGGCTGATGCATTCGACGGCGCTGCGCGAGGCGATCGCCAGCGAGGCGCTGACCCTGCACTACCAGCCGCAGATTCGCACCCGCGACGGCGCCATCCATGGCGTCGAGGCGCTGGCGCGCTGGCACGATCCGGTGCTGGGCGACGTCTCGCCCGCCAAGTTCATCCCGCTTGCCGAGGAATGCGGCCTGATCGAGCAGATCGGGGTGTGGTCGATCAAGACGGCCTGCCAGCAGATGGCGTCGTGGCGCCGCGCCGGCCTCGACATCCCCTGCATCTCGGTGAACCTGTCGCCGATCAACTTCCAGAACGTCAATCTGGCGGCTGTCGTGGCCCAGATCCTGGCCGCCAACGACCTGCCGGCGAAGATGCTGATGCTCGAGATCACCGAAGGCGTGATCCTCAACGAACGCGCCACCGTGATCGCCACCATGAGCGAGTTGCGCAACATGGGCGTCGGCCTGTCGCTGGATGATTTCGGCACCGGCTATTCCAGCCTGAGCCGTCTGGCACAGCTGCCGATCGACGAGCTCAAGATCGACCGCGGCTTCATGCGCGACCTCGAGAATGGCAGGGGTACCCGCGCCATCGTGACCGCCGTGGTCAGGGTCGGCCAGAGTCTCGACGTGGCCGTCGTGGCCGAGGGTGTCGAGACCGAGGCGCAGCGCAAGCTGCTGGCCGAGCTCGGCTGCGATGCGATGCAGGGCTTCCTGTTCGCACGCCCGATGGCCGCCAGTGCCTTCAGCCGTTGGCTGCTCGACTATAGCGCACACCGCGCGAGCCTGATGCTACGGCAGGTCGGGCGCGCGCTGGCGCAGGCGGTGGGCCCATCTGCGGCTAAGCCCGCCCCGCGTCCGGTCGCCAAGGCGGCTGGCTGAGTCAGCCGGGCCGCATCGTTTCCGTCCTGCAGCCTCGCCTCCACCGTCATTCCGGGGCAATCGTCGACGCGCGCCAGCGCGTTGGCGATTGAACCCGGAATCCCGAGCTTGTTGGAAAAGAAACGTCAGACGATGTCGAGATTCCGGGTTCAAGGCCTGCGGCCTTGCCCCGGAATCACGGTGGGTGTGGAGTTGTCGACCTAACTCGATCAGCCCAGCTCAGCGCCGACCGCCGAACAGGCGGTCTACCAGCCAGCCGTCGAGTCCCGCCGCCGGCTCAGGTCGGACATTGTTACGGCCCGGGCTCGTCGGCTGCGACGAACGCGCGGAGTAGGCCGCATTGGTGGGGGCAGGGGCCGTCGGCGCTGATATCTGCGAGGCGATCTGCGCCAACGTCGGCGCCAGGCCGGCGCCTTGCGCGTTCGGGAGCGCCGCGACCGGCACGCCCTGATGTGCTGCGCGCATGAAGCGGGTCCAGACCTCGACCGGCAGTCCGCCGCCAGTGGCCTTCTTGGTCGGCGAGTTGTCGTCATTGCCGAGCCAGACGCCGGTGACGAGGTGCGCCGTGTAGCCGATGAACCAGGCGTCGCGGAAATCCTGGCTGGTGCCGGTCTTGCCGGCGGCGACCCAGCCCGGGATCTCGGCTTTCTTGGCCGTGCCCGAGATCAGGGTCTCCTGCATCATCTGGTTCATCATCGCAGCGGCGCGCGGCTCGATCACCTGCGCCGGCTGCTCGGCCTGGCGCATGTAGAGCAGCTTGCCGTCCAGCGTCTTGATCCGCGTCACCACGTGCGGCGAGACGCTGACACCGCCATTCGAGAACGGCGTGTAGGCGCCGACCAGCTCGAGCATCGAGACCTCGGAGGTGCCGAGCGCGATCGACGGGTTGGGATCGAGCTTGGAGGCGATGCCCAGGCGATGCGCGGTGCGCACCACGTTCTTCGGCCCGACCTCGAGCCCGACGCGCACCGCCACCGTGTTGAGCGACATTGCCAGCGCCTGGGTCAGCGTGACCGGGCCGAAATATTCGCGGGTGTAGTTCTCCGGCTTCCAGCCCTTCAGATCGAGCGGGGCGTCCTGGCGCACCGTCTCCGGTGTCAGGCCCTGCTCGATCGCGGTGAGATAGACGAATGGCTTGAACGCCGAGCCCGGCTGGCGCTTGGCGGTGACGGCGCGGTTGAACTGGCTGTCGGCGTAGTTGCGCCCCCCCACCATGGCGCGCACGGCGCCGTCGGGCGTCATCGCCACCAGCGCGCCCTGGCTGACGTTGAACTTGACGCTCTTGGCGGCGAGCTCGTCGATGATGGCGGCTTCGGCCACGCTCTGCAGCTTCGGATCGATCGTGGTCTCGACGATGATCGACTCCTCGACCTGGCCGACGAGATCGTCGAGCACCTCGCCGATCCAGTCGGCGACGTAGTTGACCGTGCCGGCGCCGGCCGGCTTCACCGCGACGGAGGGATGCGCGATCTGGGCCTGCGCCTGGGCGTCGGTGATGAACTTCGCCTCGGCCATCGCGGCGAGCACGGTCTGCGCGCGCTTGGCGGCGCCGTCCGGGTTGCGGTTCGGCGCCAGCCGCGACGGCGACTTGACGAGGCCGGCGAGCATCGCGGCCTCGCCGACTGTGACCTGCCGCGCCGACTTGCCGAAATAGCGCTGCGCCGCCGCCTCGACGCCATAGGCGCCGGAACCGAAATAGACGCGGTTCAGATACAGTTCGAGGATCTCGCGCTTGGAATATTTGCGCTCCAGCCACAGCGCGAGCTCGGCCTCCTGCAGCTTGCGGGCGAGCGTGCGCTCCTGGGTCAGGAACAGGTTCTTGGCGAGCTGCTGCGTCAGGGTCGAGCCGCCCTGCGACACGCCGCGATGCAGGATGTTGGCGACCACGGCGCGGGCGATGCCGACGGGATCGATGCCGAAATGCTGAAAGAAGCGGCGGTCCTCGATGGCAATGAACGCTTTCGGCAGATAGGGCGGCAGATCCTTCAGCGCGACGTTGGCGCCCGCCATCTCGCCGCGCTGCGCCAGCATCGTGCCGTCATAACCCACGATCTCGATGGTCGGCGGCCGCTTGGGGATCTCCAGCGATTGGATCGGCGGCAGATGCGCGCCGGCCCAGATCACGACGCCGACCAGCGCGATCACGCCCCACAAGCCGCACACCACGGCCCAGTAGGCCATGCGTCCGATGGACATGCCCCAGCGTGACTTGGCGCGGGCCGGCTTTGCTTTCGGTGGGGAGGCTTTCGGCTCGCGCGCCGGCAAATCGTCCTCGTCGTCCGGCTCGACCGGCTTCTTCCTGGCAGACTTCTTCGGTGCGTCCTCGCCGGCCGGAATGCGATCCTTTGGATCGAGACGCAGGTCGGCCATCGCTGCCGCAAGGCCGAATCGCGGCTCCTTGCGTCCGCCGCCCTGTTTCCGTCCCCGCGCCATACGCTACCCGAGCCCTGCCGTCCGACCACGGTAGTGAGTGGAGTTTAAGGGGCAGTTAGGAAGAGCTTAACGCGCGATTAGGAGTTCCACGCCGCGAACGCCGCGTTATGGTTAAGCCAACGTAAACGACAAACAGGCGAGGACATTCATGGGCCATATCGATCCCACCAAGGAGGTGTTCGCGCAGTTTCGCGACAACGATCGGCCGGGCCCGATCCACATGCTGAACCTGGTACGGCTGCGCAAGGAGGCTCTCTATCCCGACGGCCGCAAGGTCAGCGGCGCGGAAGCCTATGCCGCCTATGGCCGCGAGAGCGGCCCGGTGTTCGAGCGCCTCGGCGGCCGCATCGTCTGGCAGGGCCGCTTCGAGCTGATGCTGATCGGCCCACAGGAGGAGCGCTGGGACCATTGCTTCATCGCCGAGTATCCAAGCGTGCAGGCCTTCGTCGAGATGATCCGCGATCCCGTCTATCGCGAGGCGGTGAAGCATAGGCAGGCGGCGGTGGAGGATTCGCGGCTGATCCGGCATGCGGTGCTGCCGGTGGGGAAGAATTTTGGCGAGGTGCCGGCGCCGTAGCCGGCGGCCCCGAGCCGCAAATCGTCAGGCCAGGAAATCGCTCCTGTTCACCCGGCTGAGCGAGGTCTCCAGCCGCTCGCTGTCGCGCCTGATCTCCTCGACGGTTTCGAAGGTGAAACGGACGTGCTCCGCGGCCGCCGCTTCAGCGTCCTTCTGCTTGCCCGCGATTACGGCAGTCGCCAGCGCAAGATGTTGCGCGAGCAGCTGATCGCGCACGCCGTCGCGGAGATAGAGCTGCGCGCGGCTGTAGAAGATGTTGTTGCGCAGGAGATCGGCGAGGGCGCGCATGACGTGCAGCAGCACCACGTTGTGGCTGGCCTCGTAGATCAAGAGATGCAGGTCGACATCGGCTTCGCCCTCCTGCGTCGGATCCTCCAGGTGATGCGCCTTCGTCATCCGCTCCATGCATTGCTCGATCGCCTGGCGATCGACATCGGTAGCGCGCAGCGCTGCAAAGCGCGCGGCATGCGCTTCCTGGATCCGGCGGAATTCGAAGTAGTCGGCAGTCACCCGCGGCTTGTCGTGCAGGAGCGTCGCCAGCGGCCGGAGAAGCGGCGACAGGAATTGCGCGACGAACGTCCCGGAGCGGCCGCTCACCAGCAGGCCGCGGCCCTCGAGGATCTCGACCGCTTCGCGCAGTGACGGCCGCGAGATGTCGAGCTTCTCGGCCAGCTCACGCTCGGGAGCGAGCCGTTCGCCCGGGCGCAGCACCCCCTCGAGGATCAGCTTCTCGATGTGGTCGGCCATCGCTTCCGAAATCTTTGGCGTTCGCACGGGGCAACCATCCATTTGGCCGAGCAGGAGAATCCACGTCGACTATGAGCCAATTGAGCGCCTGGTCAAGCGCGCGTGCAATAGGTGGTCAAAGGTATAAGTAACTTTCCAATTGACGTATGTGGTCAAATTATTTTACCAAGCCAGAAATTCAAGATCGCGGCCAAGCGACGACCCTTTGCGCAGGAAACTCGAGGAGACGTTTTGTGACGTGGACGCAGGTTTACGACCCCTTCAACAATCCCTTGCTCTCGACCGCTGCAGCCGCGCTGCCGGTCATCGTGTTGCTCGGAGCGATCGCGATTTTCGAGATCAAGGCGCATTGGGCCGCGATCCTGGGATTGGCGGCGGCGCTGGCTGTTGCCGTGCTCGGCTTCGGCATGCCTGCGGGCCTGGCCGGCCTGTCGGCCGCCTACGGCGCCGCGTACGGCCTGTTGCCGATCGGCTGGCTGGTGCTCAACATCATCTTTCTCTACCAGCTCACCAACGAGAAGGGTGAGTTCGAGGTTCTGCAGCGCTCGATCAGCAGCCTCAGCGACGACCGGCGTCTGCAACTGCTGTTCATCGCGTTCTCGCTCGGCGCCTTCTTCGAAGGCGCTGCCGGATTTGGAACGCCGGTGGCCGTCACGGCTGCGATGCTGATCGGCCTTGGCTTCTCGCCGCTCGCCGCATCCGGTCTGTCGCTGATCGCCAATACCGCGCCCGTCGCCTATGGCGCGCTGGGCACACCGGTCATCGCACTCGCGGCGGTCACCGGGCTCGATCTCCAGGCGCTGTCCGGCATGATCGGGCGGCAGCTGCCGTTCTTCTCGCTGCTCGTGCCGTTCTGGCTGATTTGGGCCTTCGTCGGCTTCCGCAAGATGCTGGAGATCTGGCCCGCCATCCTGGTCGCCGGAATCTCCTTCGCGGTCCCGCAATATCTCGTCTCGAACTTCCACGGACCGTGGCTGGTCGACGTCGTCGCCGCCATCACCTCGATGGTCTGCCTGTGGGCCTTCCTGCAGGTCTGGTCACCCAAGCGCGTCTTGAAGGACATGCCCGAAGGATTCGGCAAAGCGCAGGCCGACGACGAGCACGAGCATCAGCCGGACAAGACCTCGACAGCGGCGATCGCCCGCGCCTGGATGCCCTGGATCATTCTCTCCGTGTTCGTGTTCGCCTGGGGCACGCCGCAGGTGAAAGCCTGGCTCGACGGCATCTGGATCGGCCGCTTTCCGGTCGAGGGGCTTCACAATTTGATCCTCAAGGCTCCCCCCGTGGTGGCGAAGCTGTCTCCCGAGCCCGCGGTGTTCGCCTTCAACATCCTGTCGGCGGCCGGCACCGGCATCTTCCTCTCGGCGCTGCTGTCGGCGCTGCTGCTCGGTTATAGCCCGCTCGGGATCGTCAGGGTGTTCGGCAGGACGCTGGCCATCGTGCGCTACTCGCTGCTGACGATCGCCTGCATGCTGGCGCTGGGCTTCGTCACCAAATATTCCGGCACCGACGCGACGCTCGGTCTGGCGCTTGCGAAAACCGGCGTGCTGTACCCGTTCTTCGGCGCCATGATCGGCTGGCTCGGTGTCGCCCTCACCGGGTCCGATACGTCCTCGAACGTGCTGTTCGGAGGCCTGCAGAAGATCAGCGCCGAGCAGCTCGGACTCAACCCGGTGCTGATGGCCGCAGCCAACAGTTCCGGCGGCGTGATGGGCAAGATGATCGATGCGCAGAGCATCGTCGTCGCCTCGACGGCCACCAAATGGTACGGCCACGAGGGCACCATCCTGCGCTTCGTCTTCTTCCACAGCCTTGCGCTGGCCGTGCTCGTCGGCCTGCTGGTGCTTGGCCAGGCCTATCTCTGGCCGCTCAAGCTGCTGGTGCATTGATGCGGCGGCGATATGCGACGGCGCGCCGGCAGGTTCGGCGCGCCGGGGTTCAACGAAAGCAGGGAGGTGAACGATGCGTCTCAGCCAATGTCACAACTTCCATGATTTCCGCCGGCTTGCGCGCCGGCGGCTGCCCGGGCCGATCTTCGACTACATCGATGGTGGCGCGGACGACGAGTCGAGCCTGCGCCGCAATAGCCAGAGCTTCGAGAGCTGCGATCTGGTTCCGAACGTCCTGCGTGGCGTGCGCGAGATCGACCTCTCGGTGACGGTGATGGGCCAGAAGCTGGCGACGCCGTTCTACTGCTCGCCCACCGCCCTGCAGCGCCTGTTCCATCATCAGGGCGAGCGCGCCGTTGCCGCGGCCGCGGCAAAGATCGGCACGATGTTCGGCGTGTCCTCGCTCGGAACGGTCAGCCTGGAGGAGCTGCGCAAGGCCCATGATGTACCCCAGGTCTATCAGTTCTATTTCCACAAGGACCGCGGTCTCAACCACGCCATGATGCAGCGGGCCAAGCAGGCCGGGGTCGAGGTCATGATGCTGACGGTCGACAGCATCACCGGCGGCAACCGCGAGCGTGATCTGCGCACCGGCTTTTCGATTCCCTTCCGCCTTACGCTGGCAGGCATGCTGCAATTCGCGATCAAGCCGATATGGGGCATCCAGTATGTCACGCATGAGCGCTTCAGGCTGCCGCAGCTGGAGGATCACGTCGACATGAGCGGCGGCGCGATGTCGATCGGCCGCTACTTCACCGAGATGCTGGATCCCTCCATGACCTGGGACGACGTCGCCGACATGGTGCGCAACTGGAACGGACCGTTCTGCCTCAAGGGCATCATGTCCGTCGAGGATGCCAGGCGCGCCGTCGACATCGGCTGCAAGGGGATCATCCTGTCGAACCATGGCGGGCGGCAGCTCGACGGCTCCCGTGCGCCGTTCGATCAGCTCGCCGAAATCGTCGATGCGGTCGGTGATCGCATCGACGTGATGATGGATGGCGGCATCCAGCGCGGAACCCACATCCTCAAGGCGCTCTCGCTCGGCGCCAAGGCCGTCGGCCTCGGACGCTTTTATCTCTATCCGCTCGCGGCGGCGGGTCAGGCTGGTGTCGAGCGCGCGCTGTCCCGGCTGCGCGAGGAGCTCGTGCGCGACATGCGGCTGATGGGCTGCACCTCCATCAGCGAGCTATCGCGGACGAACCTGCGCTTCCGGTCGCATTAGCGCGCGGCGGCGCGCTGCCGCACTCGTTGCGACCGGGCCCTTGCATGACACATAAGTTTATGCTTATGTGTCGACATGATCGAGAGCGACATCTTCAAAGCCCTGGCCGATCCGACGCGCTACGCGATCTTCGAGAAGCTCGCGGCCGGCAGGATGAATGCCAGCGCGCTGCGCGAGGGGCTGACGATCAGCCAGCCGGCGATGTCGCAGCACCTTGCCGTGCTTCGCGCTGCCGGGCTGGTGCGGGAAGAGCGGCAGGGGCGTTTCGTCAACTACGAGGTCGATCCCGATGGCCTGGCGCTGATCGCGCGCTGGCTGGCGAAGTACCGTGCCTATTGGCCGTCACGCGTCGATGCGCTGAAAACCCTGCTGAAGGAGATGGACCAATGACCGTTCTCGACGCCGATCAGCAGGGCGACAAGATCGTGCTCGACTACGAGCTCGATGCGCCGCCGGAGCAGGTCTGGCGTGCCATCAGCATCCCGGCGCTGCGCGACGCGTGGCTGCCCTCCGGCGACCTCGCCGAGCCCGCGCCGATCTCGTCTACTCCGGGCGAGGAAGTCCGCTACCGCATGCGCGACGACGCGCCGCCCTATCTCGAAAGCATCGTGACGTTCCAGGTCATGCCCAAGGCTGATGGCGGGACGCGGCTCAGGATCATCCACGGCCCGCCTGTCATGGCGCTGCTGCGGCGGACGCCGGCGGCTGCGAACAGCAACATGCGCAGCCTGATGCAAGCGGCCTGACGCTCTAACTTCTCAGCAACTCACTGAACCCGGGAGCTCGCGCATGCGCGACACGATGCAACTCGTCCCCATGGTCATCGAGCAATCGAGCCGCGGCGAGCGATCCTTCGACATCTATTCGCGGCTGCTGCGCGAGCGGATCGTCTTCCTCAACGGCGAGGTCAACGACACCGTGTCCGCCCTGGTGTGCGCGCAGCTGCTGTTCCTCGAGGCTGACAACCCGAAGCGGCCGATCCACCTCTACATCAATTCACCGGGTGGCGTGGTCACCTCAGGACTCGCGATGTACGACACCATGCAATTCGTCAAGGCGCCGGTGCATACGCTGTGCATGGGAACGGCGCGGTCGATGGGCTCGTTCCTGCTGATGGCGGGCGAGCCCGGCGAGCGCACGGCGCTGCCCAATGCCAGCCTGCATGTCCATCAGCCGCTCGGCGGCTTTCAGGGGCAGGCGTCGGACATCATGATCCACGCACGGGAGATGGAGCAGACCAAGCGCCGCATGATCCGGCTCTACGCCGAACATTGCGGTCGCAGCTACGAGGACGTCGAGCGCACGCTGGATCGCGATCACTTCATGACGGCGGATGAGGCGTTGGATTGGGGGCTGATCGACCGGGTCGTGAGGCAGCGCGAACTGGCGAGTGGCAGCAGCGATTGATCGTCTAGAAATCACCGCGCCCGACGATCGAAGTTTTGAGCGCATACATCGCCACGTCATCATGGCCGGGCTTGTCCCGGCCATCCACGTGGCTCAGCGCGCTGGGAGAGGCGTGGATGCCCGGGTCAAGCCCGGGCATGACGGAGTAACTAACTCGGACTATTGACCTTATCGTCAGCTCAGTCCCGCGAGACGCCGCTGCGTACTGGATGCCCGCCTGCGCGGGCATGACAGCGGTGGATGTGGTCGCGGCCGAGGCTACCCCGCCGCCCCCGTGTCCTCGATGATCGGGCCGAACAGCTCCCAGCGTTCGCCGTTGAAGCGCATCATCTGCATCTGCTTGTTGATGCGGAAGTCGGTCGGCGAGGTGTTGATGGAGAGACCGGGCAGCGCCAGGCTCGGCACGAAGCCCTTGATGTTGGCCGCCTGCCGCATCACGTTCTCCCGCGTGAGGTCGTCGCCGCACTGGCGCAGGATCTGCACCAGCAGCTCCGCGGTCGAGTAGCCGTAGGTGTTGACCGTGTTGAGCTTGTCGCCCTCCGGATAGTACTTGTCCATGAACTCGAAATAGGCCTTCACGCCCGCATCGTCCTTCCACTGCGGATCGGCGGGGTCCTTGCCGTAGTTGGTGCTGATGATGTCCTTGGAGATGTCGAGGCCGGCCGGTTTCAGCGTCGCCGACACCGGGCTCGCATTGATGTCGAGGATGTGGACCGGCTTCCAGGCGAGATCTGCGAGCTTCTTGATCGCCTGCGCCGCGAATTTTGGCGTCGAGGCGTTGTAGAGCAGGTCGGCGCCGGATGATTTCAGCTTGACGATCTGCGAGTCGACGGTCGGGTCGGACAGCTCGTAAGAGGCTTCCGCGACGATCATCGAGTCGGCCTTGGCGCCGAGGCCGCTGCGGAGGCCAGCGATATAGTCGCGGCCGAGGTCGTCGTTCTGGTAAAGGATGCCGATCTTGGCGTTGGGGTGGTTGGCGAGAATGTACTTCGCGTAGATCCGTCCCTCCGACTGGTAGTTCGGATTGTAGGCGATGGTCCACGGGAAGTTCTGCGGATCGGTGAAGCGCGAGGCGCCGGTCGAGGCCAGCAGCTGCGGCACCTTCTTGCCGTTGAGATATTTCTGCACGGCGGCATTCGACGGCGTGCCGATGATCTGGAAGGTGAACAGCACCTCGTCGCCTTCGACCAGCTTGCGCACCTGCTCGACCGCCTTGGGCGGCGAATAGGCGTCGTCATACTGGATCAGGTTGAGCTTGCGTCCGTTGATGCCGCCCTTCTCGTTGATCATCTTCAGGTAGGCGGCCTGGGTCTTGCCGATGCCGGCATAGGCCGAGGCGGGACCCGAGAACGGCACGGTCTGGCCGATCTTGATCTCGGTGTCGGTGGCGCCGGTGTCGTATTTCTTCTGGGCTTGGGCTGATGATGCAGGAAGCGCGATGGCAAGCGATGCAGCGAGCGCCATGACGCGTGCATTGGCGCTGAGACCGAGCAGTGACGTCCTCATGCGAGTCCTCCCTCCGGTGATGTTTGTCGATGGTCATTTTCTTCTTATGTCGCCATCGCTGCACGGGAGTGTGGAGGAAGCAAGTCGGCAACGCAACGTGTCACGCAGCGACGAACGGGCGCAATCGGTGCCGCAACGCAAAAGGGCTGCGCCATCGCGCAGCCCTTTACCGGTAAGAAGCCGTCATTCCGGGGCGCGCGTAGCGCGAGACCGGAATCCATTTGGCGTCACGTTCGATGGCGAGATGGATTCCGGGTTCAGCCCTGTCGGGCTGCCCCGGAATGACGAGAGAAGCGCGACTAGCCCGCCGGGCCCTTGTCCTCCAGGATCGGGCCGAATAGCTCCCAGCGTTCGCCGTTGAACTTCATCATCTGGAGCTGCTTGTTGACGCGGTAGTCGGTCGGCGAGGTGTTGATCTTCATGCCCGGCAGCGACAGGTCGCCGACGACGTCCTTCAGCGACGCCGCCTGCTTCATGACGTTCTCGCGCGTCACGTTGTCTCCGCACATCCGCAGCACGGTCACCAACAATTGGGCAGTGGAGTAGCCGTAGATATTGAAGTTCGAGTTCTTGTCGCCCTCGGGATAGTACTTGGCCATGAAGTCGAAATAGCGCTTCAGGCCCGCATCGTCCTTCCAGGTCGGGTCGAGCGGATCCTTGCCGTAGTTGACCGAGATCACCCCCTTGGAGGCATCGAGCCCCGCCGGCTGCATCACCGCGCCGACCGAGGTGGCGTTGATGTCGACGATGTGCACCGGATGCCAGTCGAGCTCATGCAGCTTCTTGATCGCCTGCGCGGCCTGCTTCGGCGTCGCGGCCGAGAACAGCAGGTCGGCGCCGGCCGACTTGATCTTGAGGATCTGCGAATCGATGGTCGGGTCGGAGACCTCGTAGGAGGCTTCGGCCACGATCATCGCGGTCTTGTCGCCGAGGCCGGCCTTGATGCCGTTGAGATAGTCCTTGCCGAGATCGTCGTTCTGATAGAGCACGCCGATCTTGGCGTT
This sequence comes from Bradyrhizobium sp. HKCCYLS2038, assembly GCF_051167655.1. Lineage (NCBI taxonomy): Bacteria > Pseudomonadati > Pseudomonadota > Alphaproteobacteria > Hyphomicrobiales > Nitrobacteraceae > Bradyrhizobium > Bradyrhizobium sp. HKCCYLS2038. The sequence goes on from NZ_JBNPTM010000001.1 coordinate 81,070, forward strand.
CGGATACTCCTTCAGAATGTACTGGCCGTAGATGCGCCCCTCGGTGAAGTAGTTGGGATTGTATCCCATGGTCCAGGGGAAGTTCTTCGGATCGGTGAACTTGGTGGCGCCGGTGGCCGCGAACAGCTGCGGCACCTTCTTGCCGTTGAGGTATTTCTGGACCGCGGCGTTGGACGGCGTGCCGATGATCTGGAACGTCAGCAGCACCTCGTCGTCCTCGACCAGCTTGCGCACCTGCTCGACCGCCTTGGGCGGCGAATAGGCGTCGTCATACTGGATCAGCTTGATCTTGCGGCCGTTCACGCCGCCCTGCTCGTTGACCATGTTGAAATAGGCGGCCTGGGTCTTGCCGATCGAGGCATAGGCCGACGCGGGACCCGAGAACGGCACGGTCTGGCCGATCTTGATCTCGGTATCCGAGGCGCCCGGATCGTACTTCTTCTGGGCGTAGGCTGACGTGACGGAGACGGTGACGGCCAAGGCAGCCGCTCCCGCGAGACGGAAAATTCCCTGTCGCATGGGGTCTATCGTTCCTCCTGAATGTTGTTATGCGGCTGGTCTACCCGGCCGGGCGCCATCGCTGCACAGCAGTGTGGAGGAAGGCCTCGGCGGACGCAAGGCGAGGGGAGCCCGGGAGCGGCGGTTCCGCGGCGATGCTTAAGGCGGGCCCGGCCTTGCTGGTTCAACAAATTCGATGTCGTCCCGGCCAAGCCCTGACGTCGCGCAGCGACGTCGGAGCGCAGAGCCGGGATCCATAGCCACCGGCCGTCGTGTGGCGAGGACTCGGAGTGGCGATCGTGCCTCGAACGTTGCCCGGGACGACTTCGATTTTGGAGCGGCTGCGCGGCCTCACATCTGGTGGCCGCGGTGCAGCCCGCCTCAACCCGCCAGCCAGACCAGCACCAGGCCGATGGTGGCCGGCACGCTCTGGATGAACAGGATCTTGCGGCTGGCGGTGGCCGCGCCGTAGAGGCCGGCGACGAGCACGCAGAGCAGGAAGAAGATCTTGATCTGGAACGCGAACGCCGGGGTCGGGTGGGCGAGGCCCCAGAACAGGCCGGCGGCGAGGAAGCCGTTGTAGAGGCCCTGATTGGCGCCGAGCACCTTGGTTGCTTCGGCGCGCTCGGGCGTGTTGTTGAAGGCCCTCAAGCCCGCCGGCTTGGTCCAGAGAAACATCTCGAGCACGAGAATGTAGACGTGCAGCAGGCCGATCAGTCCGACGACGATGTTTGCGACAAGTGCCATGGCGCGGCTCCCCCAAGCCAATCGGAAGCGCCGGTGGTGGCGATCCGTTCGATCATTCAATCATCTCTGCCCGGAGCGGCGCACGGCGACTCCGGACCTTTCGCGGTCCCCTCAGGCCGCCGGCTGTGCCGCCGTTCCGTCGTTCGCCAGCAGATGCAGCAGCGCACTCCTGATCGCGGCCTGCCGGGTCGGCGCGTTGATCTGCGCGCCCAAGAGGTCGGTGACGTAGAACACGTCGCGGGCGCGCTCGCCGAAGGTCGCGACATGGGCGGAGGCGATATTCAGGTTCAGCTTCGAGATCGCGGTCGTCAGCTCATACAGCAGGCCGGGGCGGTCGAGACCGGAGACCTCGATGACGGTGTAGAGCTCCGACCATTGATTGTTGATGGTGACTTCCGGCTCGACCGAGAACGCCTTGTGCTGCTTGCCGCGGTTGGTCCGCCGCGCCACGGCGTCGGGCAGCCGCAGCTGCCCTTCCAGCACCTGCTCGATGGTCTCGCCGATCCGCGTCGCGCGCCGGCCCTCGTCCTCGTCGCGCTCGTATTCCCTTGATATCGCGATGGTGTCGAGTGCGCGGCCGTCGGTGGTGGTGTAGATCTGGGCATCGACGATGTTGGCGCCGGCCGAGGCACAGGCGCCGGCGATGATCGACAGCAGCCACGGATGGTCCATGGCGAAGATCGTCAGCTCGGTGACGCCGCGCGCCGGATCGAAGCCGACATTGATCGCGAGCTTGTGGCCGGCATCCTCGCTCGACCGCACGAAGCGGGCGTGCCTCACCTTGCGCGGCAGCTCGACCTTGAGCCAGTAGGCCGGGTAGTGCCGGCCGATATAGGTCTCGAGCTCATCCGCAGGCCAGTCGGTGAAGGCGTTGCGGAATTCGGCCTGTGCCGCGGTGATGCGCTTGGCGCGGTTGACCTCGGAGAAGCCGCCGGTCAGCACCGGCTCGGTCTCGTAGTACAGCGTGCGCAGGAGCTGCGCCTTCCAGCCATTCCACACGCCGGGGCCGACGCCGCGGATGTCGGCGGTGGTCAGGATGGTCAGGAGCTTCATCTGCTCGACCGACTGCACCACGGCGGCGAAATTCTCGATCGTCTTGCGGTCGGACAGGTCGCGCGACTGCGCCACCGTCGACATCGTCAGATGCTCCTCGATCAGCCAGGCAATCAGCTCCGTATCGGCGTTGCTGAAGCCGAGCCGCGGGCACAGCCGTCGCGCGATCTTGGCGCCGGCGACCGAATGGTCCTCGGGCCGGCCCTTGGCGACGTCGTGCAGCAGCACGGTGATGTAGATGACGGCGCGGTGCTCGGGCCGGATCTTGCGCATCAGGTCGGAGGCGAGCACGAACTCGTCGTTGCCGCCGCGCTCGATCTCCTGCAGGAAGCCGATGCAGCGCATCAGGTGCTCATCGACCGTGTAGTGATGATACATGTTGAACTGCATCATCGACACGATGCGGCCGAAGGCGCGAATGAAGTGGCCGAGTACGCCGGTCTCGTTCATCCGCCGCAGCACGGTCTCGGCATCGTTGGAGGTCAGGATCTCCATGAACAGCCGGTTGGCCTCGGGATCGTCGCGCAGCTCGGTGTTGATGAGATTCAGCGAACGCGACACCGCGCGCATCGCATCCGGATGGAAGGCGAGGTTGTTCTTCTGCGCCAGCCGGAAGATGCGGATCAAATTGACCGGGTCGTGCTTGAAGATGTCGGGGGCCGCGAGATTGATGCGGTTGTTGTCGACGATGAAATCGTCGCTCTCGGGCACGCGCCGCCAGGTATTGCCGGGTTTCAGGCGCGAGATCATCCGGCTCAGCACCGGCGCCGCCTTGGCCTGCTGGTCCTCGAGCTTGGCGCACAGGATCGCGGTGAGGTTGCCGACCTCCTTGGCGACCAGGAAGTAGTGCTTCATGAAGCGCTCGACATCCTGCATGCCGGGGTGGCTGGTGTAGCCGAGCCGGACCGCGATCTCGCGCTGCAGGTCGAACGACAGCCGCTCCTCCGGCCGGCCGCTGACGAAATGCAAATTGCAGCGTACCGACCACAGGAAGTCGGCGCAGCGCCGGAAGGTGCGGTATTCGTGCGCATCGAACACGCCGCGCTCGACCAATTCGGCGGTCTCGCGCACGCGATAGACGTATTTGGCGATCCAGAACAGCGTGTGCAGGTCGCGCAGGCCGCCCTTGCCATCCTTGACGTTGGGCTCGACCAGGTAGCGCGACTGGCCGCCGCGGCGATGCCGCTCCTCGCGCTCGGCGAGCTTGGCGGCGACGAATTCGGCCGCGGTGCCCTGCACGACCTCGCTGTCGAAGCGCTGCACCAGCTCGTCATAGAGCGGCCGGTCGCCGGCCAGGTAGCGGGTCTCCAGGATCGCGGTGCGAATGGTCATGTCGCCGCGCGCCTGGCGTATCGACTCGTCGACCGAGCGGGTGGCGTGGCCGACCTTCAGCCCCATGTCCCACAGCGAATACAGGATGGCTTCGGCGACCTGCTCGCCCCAGGCGGTCTGCTTGTAGGGCAGGATGAACAGCAGATCGATATCCGACTCCGGCGCCATCAGGCCGCGGCCATAGCCGCCGGTCGCGACGACCGCCATGCGCTCGGCGCCGCTCGGCACCTGGGAGCGGTAGAGGTGCTGGGTGGCCGCGGCATAGAGAACGCGGATGATCTCGTCCTGCACGAAGCATAGCCGCTCGGCGCAGCGCCGGCCGTGGCGGTCCTTGAGCAGCTGCGCCTGGGCCGCGGCGCGCGCCTTGACCAGCTCCGCTTTCAGGAACTGTACGACGGCGGCGCGGAACATGTCCTCCCGGCCGGAGTGCTGCTGTGCCAGGGCATCGACGGCCGCGGCAATGCCGGCGCTGTCGAAATCGTCCGACGTGAAGGCTTTGGAATCTGTGGCGACGCTGTCCATGGATGCAACCGGATATCGAACAAGGCCTGTGCTGTCACGAAACTTCCAATGCAACAATCAATCCATGCTGTCATCGGCGGTGAAAGGATGATGATCATGCTCGTAAGGGCGTCGAAAGGGAAAGCAATTCTCGCGCGCCCCTGGCATAACGCGTTGAAACAACAGCAATGTTCTCTGAGATCTGGAGGGATGAGAATGCGTGGAGTGACGAGGCGCGGACTGGCCGGGCTTGCTGCCGTGGTTCTACTGGGATGCGGCGCTGCAACAGCCGCCGAGCCGGTGAAGGAGATCCGCATCGACTGGGCGACCTATAATCCGGTGTCGCTGGTCCTGAAGCAGAAGGGGCTGCTGGAAAAGGAGTTCGCCAAGGACGGCATCAGCATCGTCTGGGTGCAGTCGGCCGGCTCCAACAAGGCGCTCGAATTCCTCAACGCGGGCTCGCTCGATTTCGGTTCGACCGCCGGCTCGGCCGCGCTGGTCGCCAAGATCAACGGCAATCCGATCAAGTCGATCTACGTCTATTCGCGGCCCGAATGGACGGCGCTGGTGACGGGCAAGGAGTCCAAGATCGCCTCGGTCGCCGATCTCAAGGGCAAGCGCGTCGCGGTCACCCGCGGCACCGATCCGCACATCTTCCTGGTGCGCGCGCTGCTCGGCGCGGGCTTGACCGACAAGGACATCACGCCGGTGCTGCTGCAGCACGCCGACGGCAAGGCGGCGCTGATCCGCGGCGATGTCGACGCCTGGGCCGGGCTCGATCCGATGATGGCGCAGGCCGAGGTCGAGGAGGGCGCAAAACTGTTCTACCGCAAGGCCGACGCCAACACCTGGGGCATCCTCAACGTCCGCGAGCAGTTCCTGAAGGACAATCCGGAGATCGTCCGCCGCGTGCTCGCGACCTATGAGGTCGCGCGCAAGGATGCGCTGGCCAATTACGACGACCTGAAGAAGACCTTCATCGCGGTGACCAAGCTGCCGGAGGCGGTGGTCGACAAGCAGCTCAAGGAGCGCACCGAGCTGACCCACAGCCGCATCGGCGCCCCACAGCGCGACTCGATTTTGGCGGCCGGCCTCGCGCTGCAGCAAGCCGGCGTGGTGGACGCCAAGGTCGACGTCAAGGCCACGCTGGACGCGTTGATCGACGACCAGGTGCCGCTGCCGACGAACTAGCATCGCTTCGGTCTGGCCATCTAGGCCCGCCAAAAAAACCGGTGTCGTCCCGGACAAGCCTGCCAACGCGACAGCGTTGGCGGGCGCAGATCCGGGACCCATACGCCGTGACGCCTGTGTGAGGCGGGCTGGGAGCGGCATCGCGCCTCACAACAACCGCCGCGGGGTATGGGTCCCGGCGCGGGGGCCGGGACGACACCGGATTTGTGGCGCCGCCGTTGGATCACCCCCCGCAGGTGCCACCATCCGCCGCTTCACCATCCGCGCCATCACCCCACCTTGCATTCCCACGCCAGACGCTGTTCTCACTATGAGCATGACCGTCGAACTCCAGGCCCCCGCCGCCACGGCGCCCTCGCAGACCGCAAGCCCGCTTTGGCTCACCCGCCTGGCGCGGCCGCTGCTCGGGCTGCTGCTGCCGCTGTCGCTGGCGCTGGCCTGGGAGCTCGCCGTCTGGGCCGGCTGGTCGAACGGCCGCCTGGTGCCGCCGCCGTCAAAGGTCTTCACCACCATTGCCGAGCTCGCCCGCTCCGGCGAGCTGATCCGCCACATCACGATGACCCTGACCCGGGTCGGCATCGGTTTCGGCCTCGGCGTCGCCGCCGGCACGCTGCTCGGCGGCATCTGCGGCTACTGGAGCCTCGCCCGCCGGCTGATCGATCCGACCGTGCAGGCGCTGCGCGCGATCCCGTCGATTGCCTGGGTGCCGCTGTTCATTCTGTGGCTCGGCATCTTCGAGACCTCGAAGGTGGCGCTGATCGCGGTCGGCGTGTTCTTCCCGGTCTATCTCGGGCTGACCGGCGCGATCCTGTCGGTCGACCGCAAGATCTTTGAGGTCGGCCGCGTCTTCCGCCTCTCCGGTCCCGCCATGATCCGCCGCATCCTCCTGCCTGCGGTGCTGCCGGCCTATGTCGTGGCGCTGCGCGTCGGCCTGGGGCTGGGCTGGATGTTCGTCGTCGCTGCGGAGTTCATGGGCGCCTCCGAGGGGCTCGGCTACCTCCTGATCGACGGCCAGCAACTCGGCAAGCCGGCGCAGATCGTCGCCGCCATCGTTATCTTCGCCATCATCGGCAAGGCGACCGACTGGCTGCTGGAGATCGCGACCGCGCCGCTGTTGCGCTGGCAGGACAGCTTTGCACGCCAGGGCGGGGCGGCGTGATGCTGCAGCTCCAATCCGTCACCAAGGTCTATCCCAACGGCGTCCATGCGCTGGAGCGGTTCTCGTCGGAGATCCAGCTCGGCGAGATCATCGCCATCATCGGCGGCTCCGGCTGCGGCAAGTCGACGCTGCTGCGCGCCATCGCTGGGCTCGACCGCGCCAGCGCCGGCAGCGTGACGCTCGACGGCGAGGCGATCACGGCGCCGCATGCCAAGGTCGGCATCATCTTCCAGGAGCCGCGCCTGCTGCCGTGGCTGACCGTCGCCGACAATATCGGCTTCGGCCTGTCGGACTTGCCCGCGGCCGAGCGCCGCGAGCGCGTCGCGCGTGCGCTCGAACGCGTCGGGCTGTTTGACAAGGCCAAGGTCTGGCCGCGCGAATTGTCCGGTGGCCAGGCGCAGCGCGTCGCGATCGCCCGTGCGCTGGTGGCGCAGCCGGAGGTGCTCTTGCTCGACGAGCCGTTCTCGGCGCTCGACGCCTTCACGCGAAAAGACCTGCAGGACCATCTGCTCGACCTCTGGGCCGATACGCGCCCGACCCTGGTGCTGGTCACGCACGACGTCGAGGAGGCGGTGGTGCTGGCCGACCGCGTGCTGGTGATGCGGCCACATCCCGGCCGGCTATTCGAGGAGATCACCATCAATCTGTCGCGGCCGCGCGACCGCAATGCGCCGCTGTTCGAGCAGTTCAAGCGCCACGTGCTGACCGCGCTCGACAGATCGCTCGACCGGACGGTGCCGGATACGCAGGGCAGGCGTGAGCCCGGCGGCGGGCTGTGGTGGTGACAGCGGCGGCCTGGCCCGGTACATCTGTTCGGAAATGAATCCGGGAGAGAGAACGACTATGGATGCTGCCGAGCTGCGCGCCATGCAGGCGCCGATCAAGGAACGCTACAAGGCTGACCCCTCCGCCGCCGTGATCACGCTGAAGGCCAAGGGCGAGGTCGGCGGCGACGGCCTGACCTGCAAGCTCGAGACCGGCCGCGCCATGGCCGTCGCCGGCCTGCATCCCGCCACCGGCGGCTCCGGCCTGGAATTGTGCTCCGGCGACATGCTGCTGGAGGCGCTGGTCGCCTGCGCCGGCGTCACCCTGAAATCGGTCGCGACCGCCGTCGAGGTCCCGCTCAAGAGCGGGCAGGTGCTGGCCGAAGGCGATCTCGACTTCCGCGGCACGCTCGGCGTCGACAAGGAGGCCCCGGTCGGCTTCCAGGAAATCCGCCTCCGCTTCGAGGTCGACACCGACGCCCCTCAGGACAAGCTCGACCTGCTGCTCAAGCTCACTGAGCGCTATTGCGTGGTCTATCAGACCATCAAGAACGGCCCGAAGGTCTCGGTGAGCCTGAAGCGGGTGGCGTCGTAGCCTGCCACCACGTTGTCGTCCCGGCGAACGCCGGGACCCATAACCACCGTCGGTCAGGGTTCCCCCCGGCTGGTGACCCCGACCTTCTCTTTCCCATGACCTCCTGTGGTTATGGGTCCCGGGTCAGCGCTTCCACGCGACGATGCCCAGCGCATCGCCGCGTTCCGCTTGCCCGGGACGACGGCTGAACATGTCCTTCGACTCCTCCTTCCTCCTGCTGCTCGGCTTGCGCATGGCGATCGCCGCGTCGTTCGTCGTGTCGGCATCGATGATTGCCGAGCGCACCGGGCCGGTGATCGGCGCGCTGGTGGCGACCTTGCCGATCTCGGCGGGACCGACCTACGTGTTCCTGACGCTCGATCACGACGCAGCGTTCATCGCGCAGGGCGCGCTGAGCAGTCTGCCGATCAACGCCGCGACCATCTTCCTCAGCCTCGTCTATGCGGTGCTGGCGCAACGCCACAACGTGCTGGTGGCGAGCGCCACGGCGGTTGCGGTCTGGCTCGGCCTCGCATCGCTGATCAAGAGCGTGCAGTGGACGCTTCTGATGGGGATTGCCGCCAACATCGTCACCTTCGCGATCTGCTTGCCGTTGCTCGCGCGCTATCGACACGCGAAAATGCCGCTGATCACCAGGCGCTGGTACGACGTGCCGCTGCGCGCCTCGCTGGTCGCGACACTCGTCGCCACGGTGACCTCCGTGTCAGGATGGGCGGGGCCGAGTGTCTCCGGCATCCTCGCGCTGTTTCCGATCGTCTTCACCTCGATGATGCTGATCCTGCAGCCGCGCATCGGCGGCCCTGCCACCGCCGCCGTGCTTGCCAACGGCGCCTGGGGCCTCATCGGCTTCTCGCTCGCGATCATCGTGCTGCATCTCGGCAGCCTGCACCTCGGCGCAGTGGCCGGCCTGAGCGGCGCGCTCACGACCTGCGTGGGGTGGAATCTGGGGCTTTGGCGGCTGGGGCGCCGCAGGGCAGCCCGCGCCTGATCGTTACGATATGCGTGGACGCCGCCGCAGGAAGTCGGCGCGCGAGCGTACCGATGGGCTGCGGTCCTGCTCGAAATGCGCGATCAGCTGGTCCTCATCGGGCACGGCTGCACGACTGGCGATCAGCGCATCGGCTGCGGCACGCCGCACGATCACCGATGCGTCGCGTGCCGCCTGCCAGAACAGATCAGGCGGCAGTGCGATGTCCTGCAGGGGACGGCGATCGAATTTCGGAACGCGCTTCCTGATGCCGTAGACCTTGTCGATCCATTCCCACCCGTAGCCAGCAAACCATGTGACGCTACCGGTCAGAAGGCAGCGATAGGCAATGGCTCTGACCTGCGGCTGGATCGCCGATGCGGCCAGCGCGGGCAGATACGGATCGATGGCAGGATAGCGCACCACGAGACGCAGATACTTGGCGAGCGAGCCATTGGCCGTCCGTTGCAGAAAGCCGGCCACGATCGGCAGCACGTCCGGCCTGCCGAAAACGTCGTCGAGCAGGTCGGCTTCGCTGCCCCAGCGTCCCCAGCTGTGTCGGCGGTCGAGAAGATAGGGTGCACTGCTTGCTGCGACGTCCGCAGCGATCTGTCGTTGGATGCGCTGCAGATAGCGCGCGGCTGCACGCCGGACCGGCTCGGCCCAATCATTCAACCGCCAAGCCACGGCAGCCAGAAAGAACGCCGAGAAGGGAGGTGCCTGTAGTGTGTCGAGGGCCGCCTCGCGGACATGGCCGTTCGGATGAAACAGAAAAATCCACGCATAATTCGGAGTTCGTCGCATCAGCGAGAGATCGCGGACGTAGACGTGTTCACTGGAAAATCCAGCGAGCAGCCGATCCATCAATGTCGGCCTGCCGAGATGGGCCGCTAGCGCGATCTCACGCGAAGCCAGGACGACAAGCTGAGGTGGCAAAGCGGACAACTCGTCCAGGATCGCCGGCAACTCGTCATCCCAGCTCTCGCGAGTCGACGCCAGCGCGGACAGCTTGGCGATCAGGGCGCGAGGCAGTGCTGTTCGAGACTGCGTTGTCATCTCGACAGGATGGCAGTCTCGTGCCGATTTTGAAAGTGGGGACCGCTTCGAGCATTGCTGACAAGCGGGCTTTTGGCTCAGGTCGCGATCCGTGCAACAAATCGCCGTAACCCCGATCGCTCTCTCCGCCGTCATTGCGAGCGCAGCGACGCAATCCAGGGGCTAGGGTGGGACTCTGGATTGCTTCGGCGCAAGGGCGCCTCGCAATGACGGTGAGTGAGGCCGCACCTGCCTTCCCACCACCAGTGTCATTCCGGGGCGCGCGTCAGCGCGAGCCCGGAATCCATCGGGCAGCACGCACTGACGAGAAATGGATTCCGGGTTCGCGCTGACGCGCGCCCCGGAATGACGGAGAAACTAATCAGCTGCGCGGCAACTTCGCCTTCAGCCGATACAGCGCGTCCATCGCCTCGCGCGGGGTCATCTCGTCGGGATGCAGCGCCTTCACCGCGGCGATCAGCTCTTCCGTCTCCTTCGACATTGCAGGCTCCACGGCCGCGCGCGACGGGACTGCGAACAGCGGCAGGTCGTCGACCAGTGCGCGCGCGTTCTGGCCGCGGTCGGCGGCTTCCAGCTTTGCCAGCACCGACTTCGCGCGGCTGATCACCGCCGGCGGCAGGCCGGCGAGCTTCGCCACCTGGATGCCGTAGGAGCGGTCGGCGGAGCCGGGCAGCACCTCGTGCAGGAACACCACGTCACCCTGCCATTCCTTCACCCGGACCGTGGCGTTGAACAGCCGCGGCAGCTTGGCGGCGAGCGCGGTCAGCTCGTGATAATGCGTCGCGAACAACGTTCGGCAGCGATTGCTCTCGTGCAGGTGCTCGATCGCCGCCCAGGCGATGGAGAGACCGTCGAAGGTTGCCGTGCCGCGGCCGATCTCGTCCAGGATCACCAGCGCGCGCTCGCCGGCCTGGTTGAGGATCGCCGCCGTCTCGACCATCTCGACCATGAACGTCGAGCGGCCGCGTGCGAGATCATCCGCCGCGCCGACGCGCGAAAACAGCCGGTCGACGATGCCGATGCGGGCGCGGCTCGCCGGCACGAAGCTGCCGATCTGCGCGAGCAAGGCAATCAGCGCGTTCTGGCGCAGGAAGGTCGATTTGCCCGCCATGTTCGGGCCGGTGAGCAGCCAGAGCTGCCCGCTCTTGTGTCCCGGCGTCGGCGACAGGTCGCAGGAGTTGGCGATGAACGGCTGGCCCTCGCGCCTGAGCGCCTGCTCGACCACCGGATGCCGGCCGCCTTCGATGGCGAAGCCGAGCGAGCCGTCGACCTCCGGTCTCACATAGTTGTCGTCGACCGCGAGCTTCGCCAGTGCGGTGGCGACATCGAGCATCGCAAAGCCGTGCGCAGCGGCCCGCAGGTCGTCGCCGATCGCCAGCGCCTGCGCGCACAGCCGGTCGAAGATCTCCAGCTCGAGATTGAGCGCGCGCTCGCCGGCGTTGGCGATCTTGGCCTCGATCTCGCCGAGCTCCGACGTGGTGAAACGCACTTGGCCGGCCAGCGTCTGGCGATGGATGAAGGTCGCGTTCAACGGCGCCGACATCAGCTTGTCGCCGTGCTGCGCGGTGACCTCGACGAAATAGCCGAGCACGTTGTTGTGCCGGATCTTGAGCGCCTTGACGCCGGTCTGGTCGGCGTAACGAGCCTGCATCGAGGCGACGACGAGGCGCGAGGCGTCGCGCAGATTGCGCGTCTCGTCGAGCGTTGCGTCAAAGCCGGATCTAACGAAGCCGCCGTCGCGCTTGATCAGCGGCAGCTGCTCGTCGAGCGCGCGGGCGAACTCCTCGGCGAGCGCGCGCGCCGGCCGCGCCAGCGCGGACATGACCGATGCGATCTCCTGCGGCGGCGCATCGAGCGCGGCGAGCCGCGCCAGCGCCTGATCGGCGGCGAGGATGCCGTCGCGCACGGATGCGAGGTCGCGCGGGCCGCCGCGGCCGACCGACAGCCGCGCCATCGCGCGCGTCATGTCGGGCGCGCCGCGCAGGATCGAGCGGATGTCCTCGCGCGCGGCGCTGTCGGCAACGAACACGTTCACCGCGTCGAGCCGGCGGCCGATCTGCGCCGGCTCCGTCAGCGGTGCGGCGAGCCGCTGCGCGAGGAGGCGCGAGCCGGCCGAGGTCACCGTGCAGTCGATGGCGTCGAGCAGCGAGCCGCGCCGTTCGCCGGCGAGCGTGCGCGTCAGTTCGAGATTGGCGCGCGTCGCCGGATCGATCGCCATGGTGCTGCCGGTCGCCTCGCGCGCCGGCGGGGCCAGCGGCGGCCGCTGGCCGACTTGCGTGCGCTCGACATAGGTGACGCAGGCGGCCGCTGCGGTCGCCTCCAGGCGTGACAGCACGGCGAGGCCGTCCATGGTGGCCACGGCAAAATAGTCGCACAGCCGGCGCTCGGCGGTGGCGCCATCGAACACGTCGCGGGTCAGCGGCGTCACCGCGGCGAGCTCGCGCAGCATCGGCTCGAAGGCCTGGTCCGAGTACAGCGCGTCGGAGACGATCACCTCGTTGGGATTGATGCGCGCGAGCGTCGCCGTCAGCTCGGCGAGGGCGCATTCGGTGACGATGAAGTCCGAGGTCGAGATGTCGATCCAGGCGAGCCCCAGCCGGTCGCCGCCGGACGAGCCACGGCTGCGCGCAATCGACAGCAGGTAGTTGTTGGCGCGCGCGTCGAGCAGATTGTCTTCCGTCAACGTGCCCGGCGTCACCACGCGCACCACGCCGCGCTTGACCACGCTCTTGTTGCCGCGTGCCCGCGCCGCCGCCGGATCCTCCATCTGCTCGCACACCGCCACACGGATGCCCTGCGCGATCAAGCGATGCAGATAGTCCTCGGAGCGCTCGACCGGCACGCCGCACATCGGGATGTCCTGGCCCTGATGCTTGCCGCGCTTGGTCAGCACGATGCCGAGCGCTTTTGATGCGACCTCGGCGTCCTCGAAGAACAGCTCGTAGAAATCGCCCATCCGGTAGAACAGCATCAGCCCCGGATGCGCCGCCTTGATGTCGAGATACTGCTCCATCATCGGCGTGAGCTTGGCCGTCGCCTCGGCGGGCGCGGCTTCCGGTGGAACCGGGGCGGAGATGGGCTGCTGGATTGTCATGGCGCGGAAACTAGCCAATTTGCCCGGACGGTCCTACCGCTTTGCCGCCGATGTCCCGGTTTTCCACGATGGCAATCTGTCCTTGGACGAGCGCTAGAGATGATCACCGGCGTCATTCCGGGGCGTGCGCAGCACGAACCCGGAATCCATCGTGCGTCAGGTTGTGCGGCCCAATGGATTCCGGGTTCGCCGCGCTTCGCGCGCCGCCCCGGAATGACGGCGAGGTTGGAGCCACGGTGTGCGTTAAAGTTGCCGGTCGGGGCGGTCTGCGTTGCTGCAACCTCCCGCCGCAGGCGGGGAGGGGGCGGACCGCCTGTGTGAACACGGCGCGCGCACGCCATTGTCGGCGCATACCACCCCGCGTTCCCGTCATTTGACCTGCCCCCATCGCACTCCTAAAACCGCCGTCAATTCTGATCAGAAACCAGCGATATCCCCGGGAGAGAGCAATGCGAGACGTGTTCATTTGTGATGCGGTGCGGACCCCGATCGGTCGCTTCGGCGGCGCGCTGGCGAAGGTGCGCACCGACGATCTCGCGGCCACTCCCCTGAAGGCGCTGAAGGCCAAGCATCCCAATCTCGACTGGGCCGCGGTCGACGAGGTGTTCTTCGGCTGCGCCAACCAGGCCGGCGAAGACAACCGCAACGTCGCGCGCATGGCGCTGTTGCTCGCGGGCCTGCCCGATTCCATTCCCGGTCAGACGCTCAACCGCCTCTGCGCTTCAGGGCTCGACGCGGTCGGCGCCGCGGGCCGTGCGATCCGCGCCGGCGAGGTCGATCTCGCGATTGCCGGCGGCGTCGAATCGATGACCCGCGCGCCGTTCGTGCAGGGCAAGGCCACCGAGGCGTTCTCGCGTTCGGCCGAGATCTTCGACACAACGATCGGCTGGCGCTTCATCAATCCGCTGATGAAGCAGCAGTACGGCGTCGATTCGATGCCGGAGACCGGCGAGAACGTCGCCGAGGAATTCCAGGTGTCGCGCGCCGACCAGGATGCGTTCGCGATCCGCTCCCAGCAGCGCGCCGGCCAGGCGATCGCGTCCGGTTATTTCGCCGCCGAGATCACGCCGGTGTCGGTCCCCGGCGGCAAGGCGGGGCCGATCACGGTGGACAAGGACGAGCATCCGCGTCCCGAAACCACGCTCGAAAATCTCGCCAAGCTGAAGCCGATCGTGCGCAATCCCGGCACCGTCACGGCGGGCAATGCGTCGGGCGTCAATGACGGCGCGGCCGCCATGATCCTCGCCTCGGAAGCAGCGGTGAAGAAGCACGGCCTGACGCCGCGCGCGCGCGTGCTCGGGCTCGCCTCGGCCGGCGTGCCGCCGCGCATCATGGGCATCGGCCCGGTGCCGGCCGTGCGCAAGCTGCTGGAGCGGCTCGGCCTGAAGATCACCGATTTCGACCTGATCGAACTCAACGAAGCGTTTGCGTCCCAGGGCATCGCCTGCCTGCGCCAGCTCGGCGTCGCCGAGGATGCCGATTTCGTCAACCCGCATGGCGGCGCCATCGCGTTGGGACATCCGCTCGGCATGAGCGGCGCGCGTATCGCGATGACTGCCGTGCACGGCCTGGAAGTCCGCGGGGGAAAACGCGCGCTCGCCACCATGTGCGTCGGCGTCGGCCAGGGTGTCGCCCTGGCTGTCGAGATGATCAACTGACGCTCCGGCGTCATTGCGAGCGAAGCGAAGCAATCCAGAGTCTTGCACGCGCCCCTGGATTGCTTCGTCGCTTCGCTCCTCGCAATGACGGAGAATGCCGAGGGACTGCGCCATGACCATCTCCCGCGAACAGGACGTCACGCCGGCGGTGCTGGCGGTGATGGAGCGCACCGAGAACCCGCGGCTACGCGAGATCATGGTGTCGCTGATCAAGCATCTGCATGGCTTTGTCCGCGACGTTCGCCTCACCGAGGCCGAATTCCGCGAGGCCGCCGCCATCATCGCCGAACTAGGCCAACGCACCAACGACACCCACAATGAAGTAGTGCTGATGGCCGGCTCGCTCGGCGTCTCGCCGCTGGTCTGCCTGCTCAACAACGGCGATGGCGGCAACACCGAGACGGCGCAGTCGCTGCTCGGCCCGTTCTGGCGGCTGAACTCGCCGGTGACCGCGAATGGCGGTTCGATCGTGCGCTCGGCCACGCCCGGCCCGGCGCTGTTCGTCAACGGGCGCGTGGTCGATCCCCAGGGCGCGCCGGTCGCCGGCGCCGAGGTCGACGTCTGGCACGCCTCGCCGGTGGGTTACTACGAGAACCAGGATCCCGAGCAGGCCGACATGAACCTGCGCGGCAAGCTCACCACCGACGCCGACGGCCGCTTCTGGTTCCGCTCGGTCATGATGATCGGCTATCCCATTCCGACCGACGGCGTCGTCGGCCGGCTCTTGAAGGCGCAGGGCCGTCATCCCTACCGTCCGGCGCATCTGCATGCGCTGATCGTCAAGCAGGGCTTCAAGGTGCTGATCTCGCAGGTCTACGACCCCACCGACCCGCACATCGACAGCGACGTGCAGTTCGGCGTCACCAAGGCGCTGCTCGGCAACTTCACGCGCCACGACGCGCCGCATCCGACCGAGCCCGACGTCACTGCGCCCTGGTACTCGCTCGATCATGTCTACCGCATGGAAATCGGCGACACCGTGCTGCCGCGCGCGCCGATCAAGTAGGTTCGGATATTTGACCCTTTGCTGCGCGCTGAGCGCGCGGTCCATGCGCCGATTGCCAATTCCGGCTCTTGACCCCATAATAAAGGGGTAGAGGAGAGCCGCGATGGACATGAACGTCTCCCTGACCGAAGAGCTCGGTGAGTTCGTGAAAGCCAAGGTGTCGAGTGGCCGCTACACGTCCGCAAGCGAGGTGGTCAGCGAAGCACTGCGGCTGATGGAGCAGGCGGAGCAGGCGCGCATTGAATTCCTGCGCAAGGCGTGGGCGGATGGCGAGGCCAGTGGTGACGCGGGTCTGGCCGATTTTGCCGCCATCAAGCAGCAGGCTCGCCAATCCCTGAAGGCCGGCAACTAGGTGGGTGAGGTTCGCCTCTCCAAGCTGGCGCAGCAGGATCTCATTGATATTTGGCGGCAGATCGAGACGAACAACGGACCATCGGTGGCGGATCGTTGGATTGACCGGATTGAAAGCCGCTGTCGGCAGTTGGGATCATTCCCGCAATCAGGTCCAGCTCGCCCTGATATCGCTCCAGCGGCGCGGATGCTTCTGATCGGTCATTGGCTGGCACTCTACCAGATCGAGGCAAACGGCGTTCGTATCCTGCGCGTCATCTACGCGGCGCGCGACATGGGTGAGATCGACTTGTCCAACAAATAACCTTGTGCGTGGGTTCGCCGTAGGTATGTTGATCCCGTCTCCCGAGCAGGGGCGCGCCCATGTCCTCGACCGACTTGCCGTCCGTTGCCGAGCCCGCCGCCTTGACGGCGACGATGCGTGAGGCGGGTGTGCTCGCGTCCGGCGTGGTCTCGGACATCATCGTAATCAGCGACCGGCCGATGCTGCTGTCGCGCATCATCCGCCTTGGTGTGTCCTACAGCGGCGCGGCACCGAATGCGCCGGAGACGCTGATCCTGAAAACCCCGATGCCGGCCTTCGCCAAGACGCTGTGGCGGGGCGGACGCCACGAGGTCGACTTCTATCGCGGGCTGGCGCGGCTCATGCCGGCGGGCCTGGTGCCCTGCTCTTACGGCGGCGCATGGGATGAAGCCGCGCTGACCTGGCATTTGCTGCTCGAGGATCTCACCGACACGCACCAGACGGCGACGCCATGGCCGGTGCCGCCGGCTCTGCCGCATGCCGAAGGCATCGTGCGGGCGCTGGCGCGGCTGCATGCGGCTTGGTGGGACGATCCGCGCCTTGGGGTGTCGATCGGCAGCTTCGCGACGGCGGACGAGAGGGCTGAGCGCAGCAGGATTTTTGCCGGCCGCTATGAACGCTTCGCCGATTACATGGGGGACCGCCTGAGCGCAGACCGGCGCGCTGTCTACGAGCTCCTGATGGCGGCAACGCCGCGGCTCGCGGAACGCTACGTTTCGCGGCGAAACCTCAGCATCTTGCATGGCGACGCGCATGTCTGGAATTTCCTGGTGCCCAAGGTGGCAGGCCACGACGACGTGCGCGCGTTCGACTTCGACCAGTGGCGGATCGGCGTGCCCGCGAACGATCTCGCCTACATGCTCGCGCTGCAGCTCTATCCCGATAGGCGGGCGCGGATCGAGCGGCCGCTGCTCGACATCTATCATCAGACATTGGTCGCAGCCGGCGTGGCCGGCTATGACCGGGCGGCGCTGGATGACGACTATCGTCTCGCCGTGCTCCTGCACGTCGCTGAGCCGGTCTCGCAATGGGCGATCCAGCTTCCGCCGGTGATCTGGTGGAACAATCTGGAGCGCATCTTCCTCGCCTTTGACGATCTCCGCTGCCGCGCGTTGCTGGACTGATCGCGCGCCACGCTCGACGCCGGTGAACTGGCTCGGCGACATCGCAGCATCATCACGCGCGAGTGCTTCGCATCTGCCGTGGCGCTGATGAGCCGTCTTAACGATCACCAGAGATTGTTCGCGTCGCCCCAAACGCCGGATCCGGTCGGCGCGACAAATCCGCATGGGCATGGCGTTCGGCGTGGTCATGGAAGGATGCGGTCTCCCTCGATCGAGGGGCGACTTGCTAAAGCACAAATTTCGTACTTTGATGTTCCCCATGGCCGGAAACGTCCACGATCAGGCTGTTCGCTACCGTCTCCTGCTCTCCCCGGAGGCACGGGATGCGATCGAGGCGACCTTTGCCGACTATGCCCGGATGATGGACATGCTCGACGAGATCGCCGCCGCCAAGGGTATCGGCGCCAATCTCGTCGCGCTGCACGGCCATGCCTATGAGCCCATTCGCAAGGCCACCCGGCTGCCGTCGCGGCTGGTCACGCTCGGCCTGCGCGACCGCGCCGCCTATCGCGCCGCGTCGAACCCGCGGCTACCGCTCGACGACCGATTGGTGAATGTCAGGGACGCCGCCAATTTGTCGCTCGGCACCGTGCTCGGCCGCTTCACGATCCCCTTCGAGGTGACCGGCTACGCCGCAGGCTGGCCCCACGCGACACAAGCGCAACTCGTCCGCACCACCGACGGTGACTTCGAAATCGCTTTCGGCGTCACCGCCTCACATGCTCACCGCAGCCCACGAAAGGACAACGTCATGCTCGCCGAACACGCGCCGGCTCCCGACACGCTCCTGTCACGCGCCGGGCGCCTCATCGCCGGGATCGCCTATGGGGCGATCGAGAAGGCCGAGGACAACAACAAGGTCGCGCTGGTCAAGCAGGCGATCCGCGAGATCGAGCAGGCCGAGCGCGAGCAGCGCGACAGCCTCGCCGCCGCGCGCGCCGAGGAATACCGGCTCAATGCGCGTCGCGCCGAGATCGAGCGCGAGACCGGCGTGCTGGCCGAGCAGATCCGCTTCGCCATCACCGAGAACCGCGACGATCTCGCCCGCGCCGGCATCGCCCGGCAGATGGACCTCGAGGCGCAGTTCGAAGTGCTGTCGAAGGCGATCGATGAGAACGCCGAGCGGGTCGACGCGGTGCTGACGAGTTTGCGCGCGATCCTGTCGAGCCTGCAGGACGCCGAGATGCGGCTGGCCGAGCTCGAGCGCAGCGAAGCGATTGCCAATCAGCCAAAGGCAGAGTCGCGCAAAGGAACGGACGCTGGCCTCGCCAAGGCATCGCGCGCCGCCCGGGCGATCGCGCGGGCGACCGGCGTTCCGCAAGGCATCCCACCGTCACCCGACATCGACGACTTGTCGAAGCTGAAGCGCGACAAGGACATCGCCGAGCGGCTGGCGCGTCTGAAGTCGCAAAACTGAGCGGGCGGGGGCGCATCGTCCCATGACCATCATCGACCATTTCATGCAACCCGAGGTCCGGCCGTTCGCAGTGGCGGCCGTGATGATCGTGCTGGTCGGCGGCATCGAGGTTGGCTCGATGCTGCTCGGGCTGTCGATCAGCGAGCTGTTCGGCCACGCCATCGATCTCGGGCATGACGGCGACAATACCGGGATCGGCCAGGTGCTGTCCTGGATCAACGTCGGCGGCGTGCCGCTGATGATCTGCATCCTGCTCGGCCTCGGCATCTTCTCGATTGCAGGCTTTCTCGTCCAGGATGCCGCACGGCTCGTCGCGGTGGCGCTGCCGCCCTCCGCAGCGGGCGCGCTCGCCGCCGTCATCACCGTGCCTCTGTTGCGCCGCGCCACGCGCTATGCGGCGCGGCTGGTGCCGCAAGATGAGAGCTATGCGGTCGGCCTGTCCGATCTCGTCGGCCGGACCGGCGAGGTCGCGGTCGGGCCGCTCGATGACGGGCTGCCGGGCCGTGTCCGCGTCAAGGATGTCCACGGCAACTGGCATACGGTCACGGCATCGGCCGCGCCGGACTCGCCGCCGCTGCCGGTGGGCGCGGCGGTTCTTCTCGTCGACCGCAAGGATGGCCGCTTCCTCGCGATCGCGGCGGCCGACGATCTCACGAGCTCCAAAACACCGTAGCTCCAAGTAGCTCCAAGTCAGTTTCGCTCCACGACACTTTCCCCAACCCGAAAGTAAGCCACCATGTTTGATCTGGTTCTGCCTGCGTCGATCGGCGTCGTGCTGCTGGTCGTTCTCGGCACGGTGTTCGCCGTGCTCTATCACCGCTCCACCCGAGACGAGGCTTTCGTCCGCACCGGCCTCGGCGGCAAGAAGGTCGTGCTCGACGGCGGCGCCGTGGTGCTGCCGATCTTCCATTCCGTTGCGCGCGTGAACCTGAAGACGCTGCGGCTGCGGGTCGAGCGCTCCAAGAAGGACTCGCTGATCACCAAGGACCGCATGCGCGTCGACATCGACGCCGAGTTCTATGTCCGCGTCAAGCCGGACGTGGATTCGATTGCGCTCGCGGCGCAGACGCTCGGCGCCGTCACCAACAATGCCGAGTTGCTTCGCGACCAGGTCGAGGCCAAGTTCGTCGACGGCCTGCGCTCGGTCTCGGCGACGATGGAGCTCATGGAGCTGCAGGAGAAGCGCTCCGATTTCGTCAAGCACGTCCAGGCCGCCGTCGAGGCCGATGTGCAGTCGAACGGCCTGGAGCTCGAATCGGTGTCGCTGACCAAGCTCGACCAGACCGACATCTCGTTCTTCAATGCCGAGAATTTCTTCGACGCCGAAGGCCTGACGCGGCTGAAGACGGTCACCGAGACCCGCCGCCGTGACCGCAACGCGATCGTGCGCGACAACGAGGTCGCGATCGCGCAGAAGGACCTCGAGGCGCGCCAGCTCACCTTGCAGATCGAGCGCACCAAGAAGGAAGCCGAGCTCAGCCAGGAGCGCGACATCGCCAACAAGACCGCGAGCACGCGCGCCGAGGTCGCGAGCGCGACGCAGACGGCGTGGCAGACCGAGGAGAACGCCCGCATCGAGGCGCAGCAGAAGATAGCGCAGCGCGAGGCCGAAGCCTTGAAGGTGCGCGAGACCGCCACGATCGAGAGCAACCTCGCCATCAACCGGCGCAAGACCGACGCCGACCGCGAGATCCAGATCGCGACCCAGGACAACGACATTCAGATTGCGACCAAGAGCAAGGAGACCTCCGAGGCGCGCGCGGTCGCCAAGGCGGCCGAGGCGCTCGCGGTATCGGCGGAGGAGAAGGTGACGACCGCGCGCGCGATCGAGATTGCCGACCGCGAACGCCAGACCGCGGTCATGGCGGCGCGCAAGGAGGCCGAGCAGCGTTCGACCGGCATTACCGTCGCAGCCGAGGCGGAAAAGCGCGCGGCGGTCGATCGCGGCGAGGCGGCCAAGACGCTGGCCGAAGCGGAGGCCGAGGCCAACAAGATCAAGGCCGTCGGCGTGCGCGAGATCGGCGAGGCGGAAGCCGCCGTCATCCTGATGAAGAACGAGGCGCAGAACAAGCTCGGCAGCAACGTGATCGATTTCGAGCTCGCCAAGCAGCGCATCGCGACGATGCCGGCCGCGCTCGGCGAGATGGTCAAGCCGATCGCCAACCTGAAGGATGTCCGCATCCTGCATACCGGCGGCGCGTTCGGCGGCAATGGCAATGGCGCCGGGGGCGGTAATGTCGGCTTCGGCGAAGGCCTCGCCGGCGAGCTGCTGCGCGTGCATGCGCTGAAGCCGTTGATCGACGAGATCCTGGTACAGTCCGGCTTCAAGCCGGGCGACGACCCGGTCCAGGCGCTCGCGGGCGTGGTCCTGCCGGAGGCGAAGGGCAAGACGGCCAACGGCGCGGCGAAGATCGAACCGCTGCCCGTCTCGGCGCCGTCGCCTTAGGTCGATACGATCAATGATCAGCCTGCCCCAAGTGACTTCACGCGGTTTGGGTCCCGGCGTTCGCCGGGACGACAGCCGAGAATGGGGCGAGCGGCGAGCACTCAACTGGCGCACAAGACAAAGGTCGTCGTCCCGGACAAGCCCGCCAACGCGCAGCGTTGGTGGGCGCAGATCCGGGACCCATACCGCGTGATCTGTCTTGAGGCAGGCTCGATGTTGACGCGGTCGTGCGACAAGCACCGGACGTGATTTTGGGAACTGGTATATGCGGGAAACGCCGATCGGCGAGAACAGATCCACCGCATCCGCGGGAAAAATTCCCCCCAGGGCTGGGGGCGGCGCTGGAGGAGCCACCGCCCCCGCCCGGCACATCACGAGTGGGGCGCTCATGAAGTGCGGTCTCTGCGCGCAACTCATACGCAGAGAGCCGAGTGGGGTATTGATAGGATAGCCGGAAACGCGCCGGATTGAAGTTACAAATCCATCACGTCGCGGTCACCTTTTTGCTATCCGCGCACACTGCGTCCGAACATCGCACGCATGCTCCCCTCCACCATTACTCCATCACCGCGTGATCGGCCGGGGCGGACTGCGCACGCAGCGCCGTCTTGGTCGAGCCGATCATCACCGCGAGCGGGATCGACACCAGGATGAACGTCATCACCAGCTGGTAGTCGTGCGAGAACGCCAGGATCTGCGCCTGCACCATGACCATCGCATCCGCCATCGCCCGCCCGGCATCGGTGGACAGGTTCAGGAGACCCTTCACGTTCGGCATCTGCAGAGCGTGATTGAACGGGTTGATGTGCTCGACCAGGATCGCGTGGTTGCGCCGGGTTCCCTCGGTGAGCTGCGCGATCGCAATCGAGATGCCGATCGAGCTCGCGACATTGCGCACCAGGGTCAGCATCGAGGTTCCATCGGTGCGCAGCGCGCCCGGCAGGGTCAGGAATGCGACCGTCGACAACGGCACGAACACGAGGCCGAAGCCGAACCCCTGCATGATGCTGATGGTGATGATCTCGGGCACGCCGGTCTGATCGGTCCAGCCGGTCATCTGGAACAGCGACAGCGCCGTCAGCGACAGGCCGACGATGATTAGCGTCCGCGCCTCGATGTAGCGCAGCATGCGCCCGACCAGCATCATCGCGACGAAGGTGCCGCAGCCGCGGGTCGCCAGCAGCACGCCGGCGGTGATGATCGGATAGCCGATGACGTTCTGCAGATAGGGCGACGATAGCGCCATGGTCGAGAACAGCACCAGGCCCATCACCGTCATGAACACGCAGCCGCCGACGAAATTGCGGTCCTTGAACAGCGCGAATTGGATGAACGGCCGCTTCGTCGTCAGCGAATGCGCCAGGAAGTAATAGAAGCCGACGGCGGCGACGATGAACTCGATGATGATCTCGTTGCTCTCCAGCCAGCCCTGATCCTCGCCGCGGTCGAGCGCGATCTGCAGCGAGCCGATGCCGATGGCGAGCGCGGCGAAGCCGAACCAGTCGAAGGTCAGCTCCGCATTCGGGTTGGTTTCCTCCATGAACGCCATCAGCCCGAGCACCGTGACCGCGCCGAACGGCAGGTTGACGAAGAACACCCAGTGCCAGGAATAGGTCTCGGTCAGCCACGCGCCGAGCGACGGGCCCATGATCGGGCCGAGCATCACGCCCATGCCCCAGATCGCCATCGCCTTGGCGCGCTCGTGCAGCGCGTAGCTGTCCAGCATGACCGCCTGCGACAGCGGCACCAGCGCCGCGCCGAACACGCCTTGCAGCAGCCGGAACAGCACCATCTGGGTGATGTCCTGGGCGAGCCCGCACATGACAGACGCAATGGTGAAGCCGGCCGAGCAGACGATGAAGGTGCGCTTGCGGCCGAAGCGGTTGGCGATCCAGCCGACCGGCGCGGTCATGATCGCGGCCGCGACGATGTAGGAGGTCAGCACCCAGTTGATCTGGTCCTGAGAGGCCGACAGCGTGCCCTGCATGTAGGGCAGCGCGACGTTGGCGATGGTGGTGTCGAGCGCCTGCATGATCGTCGCCGTCATGGCGCAGATCGTCACCATGTTGCGGCGAAAGCCCGGAACCGCCGATGAGGCTGCCGGCGCGGTCATGGCGCTACTCCTCCTTGTCCGCCGCGTGGGCCGATCCGAACAGGCCGGCCAGCGTGCGCTCATGGCCCGTATCGACCGAGACGTTGACGCTCATGCCCGCCTTCAGCTTGGCAACGAACTTGTCGTTCTTGTCGAAATAGATCCGGATCGGCACGCGCTGCACCACCTTGACGAAGTTGCCGGTGGCATTCTGCGGCGGCAAGATCGCGAACTGCGCCCCTGTGCCCGGCGACAGCGAGCCGACGGTGCCCTTGAAGCGGTGGTTCGGGAAGGCGTCGACGTCGAGCTCGACCGGCTGGCCGACCGCGACATAGGTGAAGTCGCTCTCCTTCGGATTGGCATCGACCCAGGGATTGCTGACGTCGATCACCGAGAACACCGGCGTGCCCGCGGTGACGAAGCGGCCGAGCTGGATCTGGTCGACCTGCGTGGCGATGCCCGGCATCGGCGCGCGCAAGGTGGTGTGGTCGAGGTCGCGCTGCGCCTCCTCGAGCTTGGCCCTGGCCTGGACGTAGGGCGGGAACTGCTCCAGTGGCAGGTCGGGATTGCCGAGCAGCTGCGTCCTAGCGTTCGACAGCTGCTGCTTGATGAACTGCGCCTGCGCGCCCGCCGTCACCAGCGCATTGGCGGCGTTGTCGAGATCGAGCTGCGAGCCGAAATTGTTCTTGGCGAGCGTCTGCTTGCGCTCGACGTCCTTCTGCTTCAGGTCGATGCCCTGCTGCGCGAGGTCGAGCATCTGGCCGTAGATCTTGATGTTGGCGGTGAGATTGTCATAGCTCGTCCGCGCCTGCTCCAGCGCCGCCTTGGCCTGGTCGACCGCCAGCCGATACGGCACCGGATCGATCTCGAACAGCTCGTCGCCCTTCTGGACCTGCTGGCCTTCCTTGACGACCACCTTGATGATCTTGCCGGAGATGTCGGGGGTGATGAGCACCTTCTGCGCGCCGACATAGGCGTCGTCGGTCGTGACGTAGCGGCCGCCATTGAGATACAGCGCGAAGCCGCCGATCGCGGCGACGAGCGGCAGCACCACCAGCAGCAGCGTGCGGCGATAGCGCCGCAGAAATCCGGGACGTGCCGGCTTCGCGGCCGCGGCTGCCGGCGGCGCCGAGTCCGGATTGGCCTTCTGGTCCGGGGCGAGTTTAAGGGCGGGCTCAGCCATAACGCTGCTCCTTTCGCTGCTCGTCGCAGAGCGACTGCAGGGCATTTCTGATATTTTCCTTGATCGCTTCGAGATGGGTCATCAGCCGCTCGGCCTCGGCGGGGCTGATTCCCTGAAGGGCGGTGTCGGTCAGTTCGCCGCGCAGCACGGCAAGCTTGGCGAGCAGCGGGCGCGCGGCCTTCTTCAGATAGAGCCGGTTGACGCGCCGGTCGGTGTCGTCGCCGCGGCGCTCGATCAGCCCGGCGTCGGCCAGCTTGTCGATCAGCCGCGTCAGCGTGATCGGCTGCATCTCCATCTGCTCGGCGAGTTCGGACTGCTTCATTCCCTCATGGCGCTCGACCTTGGCCAGCACGGCCCATTGCGCGCGGGTCATGCCGAAGCGCGCCGCCTCCTTGTCGGCGTAGGCGCGCACCAGGCGCTGCAGCTCGCCGAGCGTAAACAGGAAGTTCACGTCCACGGACGTGCGGGTCATGGTTGATCTCGATTCGTGAGGCAGGGGGAAACTAAGCTTTGGCTCTCATGAGCCTCGAATATGATAAGCAAGCTTATCAATTTTGGGATGGTGCGGGAGTGCGGACCCGCCTTGTCTCCCGTGCATGGCTCAGGCGCGGCCTTTGGCGGGCGGGCCCGGAAATGCTAGATTGGCGAGAATGACACGCCCAAAGCCCACGTTCCCGGCGCCGGACCATGATCATGGCCGCTGCGCGGCCGATGCTCTCAGCCATGCGGAGCAAGTCTGCGCGCAGCGCGGACAGAAATTCACGCCGCAGCGCCGCCAGGTGCTGGAGGCGCTGCTGTCCAGCCACCGGCCGCTCGGCGCCTACGAGATCATCGAGGAACTCGCCAAGGTCGCGGCGCGGCCGGCCCCGATCACGGTGTATCGCGCGCTCGAGTTCCTGATGGCCAACGGCCTCGTGCACCGCATCGAAAGCCGCAACGCCTTCCTCGCCTGCGCGCACGACCACGAGCAGACGGCCCTGGTGGCGTTCCTGATCTGTGAAAAGTGCGGCGCCGTCGGCGAGGTTCCAGCCGCGCCGATCGCGGAAAGCCTCAGAAGCGCCGCCGCCGCCTCGGGCTTCACGCCCAAGATGTCCGTGGTCGAGATCACCGGCCTCTGCGCCCATTGTCAGCAGGCGGCGTGAGATCCGTCACGGCGCTCTAAGGTGTACACGTGCGATAGATCGTCGTATTCGAGCTGTTGCCGCACCGGCAGTGCACTCCCTCGCCCCGTTCTTAAGGGGAGAGGGTTGGGGTGAGGGGCAGCCGCACGGGAAGTGGTCGCGGTGAGCAATCCGACCTCTTCTCGGATCCGCCTTGGGCAGACAAGAGCGGGCGAGGTCCACCGCCGCTGCCGACCCACTGATCGCCTAACGACGCAGACCCAAGACAACTCCGACCGCACTCATGGCGGTCAAAAGAAAACGCCTCCGGGAGCCAACGTCCTCGTGTCCGCAACGTCCAATTCGTCCGCCGCGACCCGGCCGCTCGGTCCGGGCGCCATCGCCATCACGCTCGTGCTCTGCCTGTCCTGGGCCTTCAACCAGATCGCGATCAAGCTGGCGCTGCCCGAGGTGCCGCCGATGCTGCAGGCAACGTTCCGCTCTGCCGGTGCGCTGCCTGTGCTGCTGATCTTCGCGCAGCTGCGCGGCGTGAGGATGTTCGAGCGCGACGGCACGCTGGGGCTCGGCCTGATCGCGGGCGCGCTGTTCGGCTTCGAGTTCGTACTGATCTACCAGGGCCTGTTGCTGACCTCGGCGTCGCGCGCGGTCGTGTTCCTGTACACGGCGCCGTTCTTCGTCGCGCTCGGCTCGTTCCGATTCCTGGGCGAGCGCCTCGGCCCGGCGCAATGGGGCGGTCTGGCCATGAGCTTCACCGGCGTCGCGCTGGCGATCGGCATCCCGCAGGCCAATGTCGACGGCCGGGTGCTGCTCGGCGATCTGCTGGTGGTCGGCGGCGGGCTGCTGTGGGGAGTCACCACGGTGTTCATCAAGGGCACCCGCATGCGCTTCATCGCGCCGGAGCGGGCCTTGGGGTATCAGGTGGCGGTGTCTGTGCCGATCATGGCCGCGGCGGCGCTGATCGCCGGCGAGCGGCTGAGCCAGGTTCCCAGTCCGTTCGTGATCGGGCTACTCGCCTATCAGGCGATCTGGGTGGTCGGCACCACGTTCACGATCTGGTTCGCGCTGATCAAGGCCTATTCGGCTAGCAAATTGTCGGCATTTACCTTCATCACCCCTTTATTCGGGGTCGTGGCGAGCTATTTCATCCTGCATGACGCCCTGACGCTGGCCTTTGGCCTCGCTGCCGTGCTTGTGATCATTGGGCTTTTTCTCGTCAATCGCCCGAACCCGGCCGCCGTCCGGCCGACTGATCCATTGCTGAATGTCACCAAAACCTGATATCCGAGCGCCCATGAACAAGCCCGAGACAGTGACCCAGAACGATGTCGCCGGACCCGCTCCCCGGCATCAGACCACCAAAGTCATGGTCGGCAACGTCGCCGTGGGCGGCGGTGCGCCGATCGTGGTCCAGTCCATGACCAACACCGACACCGCCGACGTCGATTCGACGGTGGCCCAGGTCGCGGCGCTGGCGCGCGCCGGGTCGGAGATGGTCCGCATCACCGTGGATCGCGAGGAGGCGGCCGCCGCCGTCCCGCACATCCGCGAGCAGCTCGACAAGCGCGGCATCACCACGCCCTTGATCGGCGACTTCCACTACATCGGCCACAAGCTGCTGACCGAGTACCCGGCCTGCGCCGAGGCGCTGGCCAAGTACCGCATCAATCCCGGCAATGTCGGCTTCAAGGACAAGCGCGACACCCAGTTCTCGACCATCATCGAGCTCGCCAACAAATACGGCAAGCCGGTGCGCATCGGCGCCAACTGGGGCTCGCTCGACCAGGAGCTGCTGTCCAAGCTGATGGACGAGAATGCCGCTTCCGCCGCGCCGCGCGATGCCCGCGCGGTCATGCGCGAGGCCATGGTGCAGTCGGCGCTGCACTCGGCCGAGCGCGCGCAAGAGCTCGGCATGCCGAAGGACCGCATCATCCTGTCCGCCAAGGTCTCGGCCGTGCAGGACCTGATTGCGGTCTATCAGGACCTCGCTGCCCGCTCGGACTACGCCATCCATCTCGGCCTCACCGAGGCTGGCATGGGCTCGAAGGGCATCGTCGCTTCCTCGGCCGCGCTCGGCATCCTCTTGCAGCAGGGCATCGGCGACACCATCCGCATCTCGCTGACGCCCGAGCCCGGCGGTGACCGCACCCTCGAAGTCCAGGTTGCGCAGGAGCTGCTGCAGACCATGGGCTTCCGCACCTTCGTGCCGCTGGTCGCGGCCTGCCCCGGCTGTGGCCGCACCACCTCGACCACGTTCCAGGAGCTGGCGCGCTCGATCCAGGATTTCATCCGCGACGAGATGCCGAGCTGGAAGTCGAAATATCCGGGCGTCGAGGGCCTCAACGTCGCCGTCATGGGCTGCATCGTCAACGGCCCCGGCGAATCCAAGCACGCCAATATCGGCATCTCGCTGCCCGGCACCGGCGAAGCCCCAGCCGCGCCGGTCTTCGTCGACGGCAAGAAGTTCCGCACCCTGCGCGGCCCGACCATCGCCGCCGACTTCAAGGCGCTCGTCATCGACTACATCGACCAGCGCTACGGCGGCAATGCCAAGGCCGCGGAGAGCGTGACGGCGGCGGAGTAGGGCGGCGCATTGCATCTGGCAAGCGGCGTAGCTAGCGCCGCTTTGATGCTTGTTCTGATGGTTTCTGCTTCAAATTTGTCGTCGTAGTAGTCGGGCCGCTCGCCACCATGGCGGTGCATTCCCTCGCCCCGTTCTTACGGGGAGAGGGTTGGGGTGAGGGGCAGCCGCACGGGTGGTGCGGCTTCTCTAAGAAGCTTACTCTCTTCCGCTTCCCAGACCGTCATCACATCTATTCAAGAGCCGCCGTGCCCGTCCATGGACCTGTGTCGGCGCTGCGCATGTGCCATGCCCCTCACCCGGATTGCTGCGCAATCCGACCTCTCAGCGCGAGCGAAGCTCGTCGCGCCCCCGCAAAGAGCGGAGAGGTAAGAGGGCCGCAACGTCCGTCGTTCAACTCACTCCTGTTGCTGGGCGAGTACGCTCGTTTTCGACAAGCCAAAGCTCACGCTCCCGCCGCGTCTCCTTCTTTCCTGCAACTGGCGGCCGCCGTCTCGAACACTGCTGTCGCGCGACATCATGGCTCGCCGCTTCGCCCTACTGTCGCCCGCATGATCGGTTGCTTCACGGCGTTGCCGCAGGGATCCGCACTGATGACTCTCGACATCCGCGAAATGGAGCTCGCCGAGACCTCGCTGGTCATCGACTACTTTTATGCGTCCAGCATCGAGCAGCTCGATTTGATGGGCATCGATCCGACGCGCATGCCGACCCGGCCAGCGTGGGCTCAGCTGTTCACCGCGCTGTACGACACCCCGCCGGCCGAACGCGCGGTGCTGCTGCTGGTCTGGCAACTCGACGGCCGGTCGATCGGCTTCACCAGCTGCGACCGCATCGTACGCGGCAGCTACGCCAACATGCATCTGCACGTCACCGCGCCGGAGCTGCGCGGCCGCGGCCTGGGCACCGAATGTATCCGCCGCAGCCTCGCTCTCTACTTCGACCGCCTGCAGCTCAAGCAACTGTTCTGCGAACCGAACGCCTACAACACCGCCCCCAACCGCGCGCTGCAGAAGGCAGGCTTTCGCTACTTGAAGACCTACAAGACCGTGCCCGGCCCGATGAACTATCGCCAGGCGGTGACGCGCTGGATGATCGAGCGGTGATGTAGCAGGCGTTTTGCGATACGTCAGTTTTGCTGCGCTCGACGACGTCAAGTGAGCCCAGCTCCTTCCACGCCGTCATTCCGGGGCATTCGCGCGCAAAATGGCGCAGCCATTTTGAAGCAGCGCGAATGAGCCCGGAATCCATAACCACGGCTCCACATCGGTCAAAGACGAGCGCCACATGCATCCCGCTCCCTCGTGGCTATGGATTCCGGGCTCGCGCTCCGCGCGCCCCGGAATGACGTGGGAAGAGAGCGGGGCCCATGCGTACTCGCTGTTTTGTCGGCGCACTCTCGATCGACTGAAACCTTGCCCGTCGCGTTACCATGTCGCACCTCTTTAGCCTTGTGCCGTCGGGCAAATCAGAACGATCTTTCCGCGCATCCCGCCTCGCTCAGGAGGGGCGCTTCGCGGTCGTCACGAACGTGGAGGCGGGATGCGGTGGACGCGACGTGGCGCAGCGGGCCAATGGGCTTGCGGACGAACGTCATGGCGCGGACGGTCAAGTCGCATGGTCCTGACATCCCGATGCTGATGCCAAGCTGGCGGTGATGATCCGCTGGTGACGGGGGCAAGACAGCCCGGTCCCCGGGGAGAGTGCGAAGCAGCCGTTAAAACCATCGCGCAGGGAAGGCCGGGTCGTTCTGGCTGAACCTGTGGTTCCTGCCCCGTGCAATTTTTTCGCACGGGGGCCACGGGCCTCAGCCGAGGCTCGGCCTTCCCTGCGCCCTCTGATTGGAGAGGGCGAGAACACGATCAACACTCGGACGCGAAAAGCGGGCGCGAGGATGAGCAACTGCGTCTTCACACTCCGCCGTCGTCCCGGGCAAGCTTCGCCAAAGCGTATGCGTTGGTGAAGCGCTGACCCGGGAACCATACTCCCAGGAGCGAATGTGAGGCACGCTGGAGCTATCAGCCTTCGTCACGATGACGACCGGTGGTTATGGATCCCGGCGTTCGCCGGGATGACACTGAATGTGAGGATGCGACGTCGGCAACTCACCTCTACAACGGCAACGGCCCGTATTCCCGGTTGGCGAGGCTGGCTTCTTCCAGATCCAAATCGCGCTCGATGCGGCGGCGGGTTTCGTCGGTGATCTGGCCGTCGCGGAGCATGGCATGAATGGTCTTGCGCTCGACGCCGATCAGCTCGCGGGTCAGCTCGATGCCGAGCGCGGACGCATCGTAGTCGTCGGGATTGAGCGTGTCCGGGAGCTGGTTGGCGCGCACCTCGTGCCTAGCGCGGAGCAATCGCATGACCTCGTCGGATACGTCACGGTCATTGGTCATCGTCTCCAGCGACTTCAGGGCGCGGTCCAGCACCTCGCGCCGGGCGGCGATCTCCTGCTCGTGCTCGCGCACATGCTCGGCGCGTCCGGTGCTGGAGACGCCGAGCCAGCGGACGACCAGCGGCAGGGTCAGGCCAAGGCCGATCAGGGTGAAGAAGATCACGCCAAAGGCGATGAACAGGATCTCGTCGCGATAGGGAAACGCATCGCCGCTCGCCAATGTCAGCGGCAGCGCCAGCGCAGTCGCGAGCGAGACCGTGCCGCGTACGCCTGTGAAACCGATGATGAAGGTCTGCTGCCACGGCGGCAGCGGATCCCGGGCGCGCAGGGAGGGGCTGAGAACCCGTGGCAGGATCGTCGCCGGAAACGTCCAGGCGAAGCGCGCAATCACCACGATGGCGACCACCAGCGCGGTCGCGACCATGATGTCATCGAGCGGAAACACCTTCGACTTCTCGTAGATCAGGCGCATTTGCAGGCCGGTCAGCAGGAACAGCATGCCCTCGATCAGGTATACCACGAGGTCCCAGAAGAACACGCCCTGCAGGCGGGTTGCCGAGGAGATCCAGAGCGGACCGTTCCAGCTCATGTACAGGCCGCAGGCGACCGTCGCGATCACGCCGGAGCCGCCGACATGCTCGGGAATCCAGTAGGCGAGATAGGGTGTCAGCAGCGACAGCGTGATTTCGACCTGCGGGTCCCGCGAATAATGGCGGGCGCGCAGCATCAGCCAGCCGACGCCGATGCCGAAGGCGATCTCGCCGACCACGATCGCGGCGAACTCGCCGGCCGCCACGGGAAGCGAGAACGTGCCGGTGGTGATCGCGGCCACCGCGAAGCGATACAGGATCAGCGCCGTCGCATCATTGGCGAGGCCTTCGCCCTCGAGGATGACCATCACCCGGCGCGGCAGATGCAGCCGGCGCGCGATCGCGAGCGGGGCCACGACGTCGGGTGGCGCCACGATGGCGCCGAGCAGGAAGCCGAGGCTCCAGGGCAGGCCGAGCAGCGTGTGGGTCGCGACCGCCACCATGGAGGCGGTGAAGATCACGCAGCCGACCGCCAGCAGCACGATCGGCCGCAAATTGCGCTTGAACTCGCGCCAGCTCATCGCGACGCTCGAGGAATAGATCAGCGGCGGCAGCACCACCAGCAGCACGAGCTCGGGAGGCAGCACGAACGCCGGCATCTTCGGCACGAAGGCGAGCGCGATGCCGGCCAGCATCAACAGGATCGCGGGCGCGAGGTTGGCGCGCCGCGCGATCAAGGCGGTTCCCGCCAGCACCGCCAGCAGGATGAGGAATGTCTGAAAATGTGCTTCCATCGGAAACAGCCGGGCGCTGCAGCGCCGGGCTCAGTCCCGGAGATCGTAGCGGTAGGACTTCGAGACGATCTGCCAGCCGTCCTTCAGCTTCATCGCCACGAGGTAATCGGTGAAATAGCGCGGCGGCAGCTGGCAGCGCACCTTGATGAAGGCGGTCTTGTCGTCCGAACGGTCGATGGTGACGATGAAGTCCTCGCGCGGCTTGCCCTCAGCCCTGGCCGACGGACGCTTGCGCACCCAGGCGAGCCAGTCGGGGACGGTCAGGATCTTGAGCTCGCCGTTCTCGACCCAGCGCAGGTCGGCCGAGGGGTGGAAGACCGCGCCGAGCTTGTCGGCATCGCCCTCGTAGAGCGCATCGAAATAGCCCTGCACGACGGCCTCGACGCTGGAACGATCTGTGCTCACGGCATGCTCCTGGGAACCCGGACAAACAAGCATCGCATTTTCGATGCAAATCCGGGCTTGGCAAGTCATGAACTGCGGCCGATGCTCCGCCGACAGAAATATACTGGCCGACGCGGCAAGTTCCGGGAATATGGGCCTTACGTGATTCCGATCACAGGCCGAATGGCCGCTCTCCGGTACGCAAAGCCAACAGGTCTCCCTTGGCTGTGGGGTAGGTACGATGTCTTGGTCATCTGGATTGGGCGGATTTCGATGGGCCGGGTTCCTGCTGGCGGCCGTGCTGCTGCTGGCCGGCCACCCCGCGCTCGCGGAGAAGCGGGTGGCGCTCGTCATCGGCAACTCCGCCTATCAAAACGTGCCGCAGCTCACCAACCCCGCCAATGACGGTGCGGTGATGACCGCGACCTTCAAGAGTGCCGGCTTCGACGTCGTCGATTACCGCCGCGACCTGACCGCGCGGGAGACGCGGCGGGCGCTGCGCGATTTCGCCGACGCCGCCCGTGATGCCGACATCGCGGTGGTCTACTATGCCGGCCACGGCATGGAGGTCGAAGGATCCAACTACCTGATCCCGATCGATGCGCGGCTCGAGCGCGACACCGACGTCTATGACGAGACGCTGTCGCTCGATCGCATCCTTGTCGCCGTCGAGCCGGCGAAGAAGCTGCGGCTCGTCATCCTCGACGCCTGCCGCGACAACCCGTTCACCCGCAACATGCAGCGGACGGTGGCGACCCGCAGCCTCGGCCGCGGCCTCGCAAAGGTCGAGCCGACCAGCCCCAATACGCTGATCGCCTATTCCGCCAAGGCCGGCTCCACCGCGCAGGATGGCGACGGCAAGAACTCGCCGTTCACGCTGGCGCTGTCGCGGCACATCGCCACCCCCGGCCTCGACGTCCGCAAGGCGTTCGGCTTCGTGCGCGACGAGGTTCTGAAGTCGACCGCCAACCGCCAGGAGCCCTTCGTGTATGGCTCGCTCGGCGGCGAGGACGTGCCGCTGGTTCCGGGCGTGCCGCGGGTCGTCACGCAGATGCCGGTGACGCCACCGCCGGCCAATCCGCAGGCCGACATGCGGCGCGACTATGAGCTCGCGATGCAGGTCGGCAACAAGGGCGCGCTGAACGCCTTCCTGGCGCAGTATCCGGACGGCTTCTATGCCAGCCTCGCCAAGCTGCAGCTCGAGAAGCTGGCGGCCGAGGAGAACCGGGCGGCGGCGTCGGAGAAGGCGCGCCTGACCGAAGCCGAGCGGGCCCGCCTCGCCGCGGAAGGCGCGCGCAAGGATACGCTGGCGAAAGCGGAGGCCGAAGCCAAGGCGGCCGAGCAGGCGCGCGTCGCTGCCGAGAAGGCCAATCAGCTGGCACAGCAGCAGGCTGCCGAAGCCGAGAAGAAGCGCCAGGAGCAGCAGCTCGCGGTCGTCGACAATCCGCGCGCCGCGACCTCGCCTGCGGCGGCAGCGCCCGCGCCCGAGAAGGGGCCGCAGGTGGCTGCGCTGACCCCGGCCGATCAGCCCGCGGATCTCGCCAAGTCCGTGCAACTCGAATTGCGCCGCGTCGGCTGCCTCACCGAGGATGCCGATGGCGATTGGGGCTCCGCCTCGCGCCGCTCGCTGTCGCAGTTCAACCGCTTCGCCGGAACCAAGCTCGAGACCCAGACCGCCTCGGCCGATGCGCTCCAGGCGATCAAGCTCAAGCAGGCGCGGGTCTGCCCGCTGACCTGTCAGCACGGCTACAAGTCCGACGGCGACCGCTGCACCCGCATTGTCTGCGCCGAGGGCTCGTTCGTGAACGACGACAACGAGTGCGAGAAGCGGCGCGACAAGAAGCCGGTGGCGAAGCGCGACAATAGTGACGAGGCGGATGCGCCGTCGCGTCGCCGCGCCCGCACGCTGTCCGAGCCGGGCATGCCGATGCCGGCTCCCGGCGTCGGCGTCGGCATTGGTGTCGGCGGCGTTGGTGTGGGCGTCGGGATGGCGCCGAGCATGGCCGCCCCCAAGCCGCAGGCGGCGGCGCGTCCCAAGTCGTCGTCGGGGCAGATCTTTTGTGACCAGCATACCTGCCGCCCTGTCACGCCGGGCTGCCGGCTGGAATTCCGCGGCGGCGGCGGCATGTTCAACAACGCCAACGCCGAGGTGTGCAACTGATCAGGACGAGATCGCGCTGGCGGCGATGTTGACCATGAGGGCGACGAGCGCAGTGTTGTAGATGAACGAGATGATGCCGTGCACGGTCGCGGTGCGGCGGATGATCTTGTCGGTGATCCCCACGTCGGAGACCTGAGCGGTCATGCCGATGATGAAGGAGAAGTAGACGAAGTCCCAATAGTCGGCGTGCTCGTCCTTGTCGCCGCTCGGGAATTGCAGGCCGCCGGGCTTGGTGCCGCGGTAGTAGTCGTGGGCATAGTGCAGGGCGAAGGTGGTATGCACCGCGGCCCAGGACAGGCTCACGGTGAGCAGCGCAAGCGTCAGCGCCGGGGCGTCGCGCTTGGAGGCGCCGAGCTCGAACACGATGGCGGCGATGCTGGCGAAGGCGCCGAGCGCCGTCACCAGCAGGATCACGAAGCGGCCGTCGTCCTGCATGATCGCCTTGCGGCGGATGTGCTGGTGCTCGCTGCGCAACATCATCACCGCCACCAGCACGAGATAGATCGTCGTGAAGATGTCCCAGCTGATCAAGAGCCGCGTGATCAGCCGCAGCGCAGCGGGCAGCAGGAAGAACGCGGCGGCTGCAATGCCCAGCGCCATGAAGGTGCGGGGCCGCGCATAGACGATGCGCAAGGCGGCCGGCAGCCGCGCGAAGCGCGCCAGCGCCGGGTCGTCAGGATGCAGCCCGGCCAACGGCGCGGCTCAGCTCTTGCGTTCGGCGACGAAGTGCGCGGCGGCCCGCAGCACGTCGCCCTTGGCGCCGAAGATCGACAGCGCGGCGTCGCCGCGGGCGAGCAGGTCGCGCACGCGCTGCTTGGCGCCCTCGATGCCGAGCTGGGTGACGAAGGTGGTCTTGCCGAGCTCGGCGTCGGCGCCGGCCGGCTTGCCGAGCGTGGCGGCATCGCCCTCGACGTCGAGCAGGTCGTCGGCGATCTGGAAGGCTTCGCCGAGCGCGCGGCCGTAATCGTCGAGCGCCTGGTACTCGGCCGACGAGGCCTGGCCGAGCAGGGCGCCGGCGATGCAGCCGAAGCGGAGCAGGGCGCCGGTCTTCATCTGCTGCACGCGGGCGACGTCGACCGGATCGCGGTCGCCGAACCGGCCCTCGCCGGCAAGGTCGAGGATCTGGCCGCCGGCCATGCCGCCGACACCGGCGCAGCGGGCGAGCGCGCGGGTCAGCGCCAGGCGGACGCCGGCGTCGGGGTGGATCTCGTCGCGGGTGATGATGTCGAAGGCGATGGTCAGCAGCGCGTCACCAGCCAGGATCGCGGTGGCATCGTCATACGCCTTGTGCAGCGTCGGGCGGCCACGACGCAGGTCCGAATTGTCCATCGCCGGCAGGTCGTCATGGATCAGCGAATAGCAATGGATGCATTCGAGCGCCGCGCCCGCCATCAGCGCGCCGCGGCGGGGCACGCCGAACACGGCGGCGCTCTCGACGACCAGGAAGGGGCGCAGCCGCTTGCCGCCGCCGAGGCTGGAATAGCGCATCGACTCGATCAGCCGCTTCGGACGGGCGATCTCGTCGGCCATCGCGGCATCGGACAGGAGCTCGCCGAGCAGCGCTTCGGTCTCCTCCGCGGTCTTGTCCAGGCGTTGGGTGAAGTCGTTGGCCGTCGCGGTCATTTAAGAAGAGCTCCAAGGGCAAAATTCGCCGGACAATCGTTGATGGCGGCGACTTCGTCAATTGTGGGAACGGTGGCGGCTTTCGGCCGCAATGGCGGAAAAAGGCAGGAATCCTGATGGAGATGTCGGATAATCCCGGGCCATCGTCCGTCCCCGCGGCGGTCCAACCCGAGCGACGCCTGCCCTTGCGTACCGTCAGAGCCATCCTCCTGGTCGTCGTCCTGGTGCTGCTCGTGCCCTACGTGCTGACGCCGTTCTATGCCGTCGGTCACCCCATCTCGACCCTGATGCTGTGGCGGTCGCTGACGGGGCAGCCGGTTACGCGGCACTGGATCGATCTGGCGGCGATGTCGCCCTATCTGCCGCGCTCGGTGGTGGCCGCGGAGGACGCCAAATTCTGCGGGCATCACGGCATCGACTGGGGGGCGCTGCGCGAGGTCATGGACGATGCCGAGGACGGCGAGGTCTCGCGCGGCGGCTCGACCATCACCCAGCAGGTCGCCAAGAACCTGTTCCTGTGGCAGGGCCGCAGCTACGTCCGCAAGGCGCTGGAGCTGCCGCTGGCGCTGTGGATCGACCTCGTCCTGAGCAAGCGGCGCATCCTGGAGATCTATCTCAACATCGCCGAGCTAGGCCCGTCCGGCCAGTTCGGGGCGGAAGCCGGCGCCAATTACGCCTTCAACCGCTCGGCCGCCGGCCTGGGCCCGCGCGAGGCGGCGCTGCTGGCCTCGATCCTGCCCAATCCCGTCCGGCGCAGCGCGCGGACGCCGGGTCCCGGCGTGCGCCGGCTGTCCGCGACCTATATGGTACGGGCGCAGGCACAGAGCCTGCAGGCCTGCTGGGGAGATCGCCGTTGAGGGGGCGCGGTACGGCGCGAAATTTGGCCAAAAATGCCTCGGAGAGCCCTAGCCATCCCGGACCCCTTCCTCTATAAGCGCGGCCTTGATCGGCATCCGGGCTCGCCAGCTTCATGGCTGCAGCCGTCCGTTGCGGACGATGCCTTGCAAAAATACCCTAGAGGATACCGATATGGCCGTCCCCAGAAGAAAAACTTCGCCGTCGCGTCGCGGCATGCGCCGCTCGGCTGACGCGATCAAGAAGCCGACCTATGTCGAGGACAAGGACTCCGGCGAGCTGCGTCGTCCGCACCATCTCGACCTGAAGACCGGCATGTACAAGGGCCGTCAGGTCCTGAAGAAGAAAGACGCCTGAGCGTCCGCAGGGTAGCTTTCGAAGCTGCCCGAATTCGGCCATTGATGGGGTTGAAATCGGTCCCGCGCGATTTGATTCGCCGGGGCCGTTATCTGCGTCATGTGTGATCCCGTCGCGCCGGAACACGTTCGGACCCGTCGATCTCGCGCGAGCCATCGCCCGCGCCATCCCCAAGGCTTCAACCGATGTCCATGGTCGGTTTCCCGCTGCTGCTGATCCCGCTGGCGATCTACAACATGATCGTCTTCCTGATGCCGGGGGTCGCCTTCAGCGAGACGCTGCTGCGTCTCCAGCTCCCTTCCGGCGAGGTCTGGACGATCTCGCTCGGCGACATGCTGCTGGCGCTCGGCGTGCTGCTGCTGCTGCTCGAGGTCATCAAGGCGGCGAAGCCGAACGGAAAATATCTCACCGACCATCTGCTGTCGTTGCTGGTGTTCGGCGGCGCCGCAGCCGAGTTCGTGATGTGGCAGAAGTTCGGGAACTCGACCTTCCTGCTGCTCACGCTGCTGGCCATGGTCGATTTCTTCGGCGGCATCTCCCTGCGCACCAAGCGCCGCGCCCGCGCGGCGATCGCCGTGCCGGCTGCAGCCCCGGCCGTCGAGCCGGTCGCGGAGGCGACACCCGAGCCGACCGAGGAGCCCGCCAAGGTCGAGGTTCCGCCGCCGCCGGCTGCTCCTGTTGCCGAGACGCGGGTTGTCGAGGAGCCGGTCGATGCCGTGCCGGCCGCAGCGTCGGTCGCGGAATCAGTGCTGCTCGACCGCTCGGTGCCCCGGCCCGTGGCCTCGCCTGCTGCTGTCGAAGAGAACGCGGCTGCGGAGCATCTGGAGCCGGAGCCCGCCGGCCACACCGTGCCCGAGTTGTCGAAGGACGACGCCAAGGCCCCGGACGCGCCGAAGCCGTGAGCTGTCAGCTATAGCCTGCGTCAGATCACACGGCGGGTCGCACCGCCTGCGCCCGGCTGCAGCGTTGCTGAATAGGCCGATCTGGCATCGGCGGGTGCCGCGCGCCTGAGCTGTCGCGTCTGCGGCAACTGCTCGGCGGTCGCGATCAGATGGGTGACGAAACCGGCATCCGGACGAGCCGCACGGATGACGCTCTCACGGCGCTCGAAGGCGCGGCCGGCGGGCACCAGCGCGACGCCAGCAGACGCTTCGGCCGCGGCCGTATGGCGGTCCTCATCCCGATGATTGGTTAACATCGTCCTACCCAATCCGGCGCGGTTGTCACGCTATGGGACGCCGGAGCCTTTCGCCAGTCGAACTCGCAAGAGAAATGCCTCTCCGGCAGATCGCGTTCCGATTCGATCAAACATGGTTGACGGGCAATCGGAGCCGCAGTGTCGCGACGACATGCGCTCCGTTAACCAGAGGTGCGTAGTCTGATTCGCGAAGCTCGGCGTCTCCGCTCGCATCGGTAGGCGCTGGACGCATTGCAATCGAGGCCGGGCCGCCCCCGGCATGTCCCGAAACGAGGCGATCTTGACCCCCGATTTGCCGCAGACCGCGATGATCCTGTCCTCCCTTGGCCAAGCCGCCTTCGTGTGGGATCTGGCGAGCGATGTGATCGTCTGGAGCGATCATGTCGGCGCCGTGTTTCCAGACGTGCCGCTGCCGCAGCTCTGCAGCGGCGCGGAGTTCGGCAAGCTGATCGAACCGGAACGTGCCGTCCGCTCCGAGGTCATGCGCCAGGCAGCGCCGTTGCACGGCGTGGATGGCACGCCCTATCGCATCGAATACGGCGTGCGGACGCATTCGGCGGCGCCGCTGATCTGGGTCGAAGAGACCGGCTGCTGGTTCGCCGGGCCGGACGGCCAGCCGGCGCGGGCGCAAGGGATCGTCAGGGTCAACAACGAGCGGCATGCGCGCGACGAGCAACTGCTCAAGCTGTCGCGCCATGATCCGCTGACCGGCGCACTGAACCGCACCCATCTGCTGGCGACGCTCGCCGAGGTGATCGAGGAGTCACAGCGTTTCCGCTTCGCCTGCGCCTTCATGCTGGTCGGGATCGATCATCTGGCGCGCATCAACGATGCATTCGGCTTCGACGTTGCCGACGGTGTCGTGCTGGAGATCGCCCAGCGCATCCGCGCGCGTTTGCGTGGCGGCGACACGCTGGGACGGTTCTCGGGCAACAAGTTCGGGCTGATCCTGAAGAACTGCACGATGGACGACATGACGATCGCTGCCGAGCGGTTCCTCGCGGCGGTGCGCGACGATGTCGTGCCGACCAAGTCCGGACCGGTCGCGGTGACCGCGACCATCGGCGCGGTCAGCGTGCCGCGTCACGCGCGATCGGTCGAAGAAGCCGTCAATCGCGCGCATGAGACGCTGGATCTGGCGAAGCATCGTCGCATCGGTTCGTTCTCGACGTGGCGGCCGAACGTCGAGCGCGACGCCCAGCGCAAGGTCAACATCCGTGTCACCGACGAGATCGTCACCGCGCTCAACGAGCGTCGCATCGTCACGGCGTTCGAGCCGGTCGTGCACGCCCAGTCGCGCGACACCGCGTTCTACGAATGCCTGGTGCGGATGCGCCAGGACGACGGCCGCGCCGTGCTCGCGCCGGACATCGTGCCGGTCGCCGAGCGTCTCGGCCTGATCCGTCTGGTCGATCACCGCATCCTGGAGCTGGTCGTGGCTGAGCTGGCGAGCTCGCCGGGCGTGACGCTGAGCCTCAACATCTCGCCGGAGACCACCATGGATCCGGACTGGTGGGCCTCGATCGAATCGATGATGCGCGCCCATCCGGGCGTTGCCGAGCGGCTGATCGTCGAGATCACCGAGACGGTCGAGATCCAGGACATCGACGATCTTCGCGGCTTCGTGTCGCGACTGAAGGATCTCGGCAGCCGGATCGCGATCGACGATTTCGGCGCCGGCCACACCTCGTTCCGCAACCTGCGCAAGCTCGGCGTCGACATCGTCAAGATCGATGGCGCGTTCGTGCAGAACCTGGTGCGCTCGGCCGATGACCGCGCCTTCGTGCAGACGCTGGTCGAGCTGGCGCGTCGGCTGCAGATCAGGACGGTCGCGGAATGGGTGCAGGACGAGGCGTCGGTTGCGCTGCTGCGTGACTGGGGCTGCGACTACATCCAAGGCCGGGTGATCGGCCTTGCCTCGGTCGAACGTCCCTGGATCGGCAAGACGTCCGGGACCGGCCAGGTGGAATTGCCGGCGGCGAGCTGATCGGCCGCCGGCTCCGAACGGCGGGCCTCAGCCCTGCTGCTCGTCCTTCTTCGGATCGGACATGCGGTCGAGCCGGTCCTGCATTTCCCTCATCTGGCGGCGCAACTCGTCGATGTTGTCGTCGGCGGGAGCCGCCGGCTCTGCCGCCTTGTCTTCCGCGCGTGCAGCCGGCACAGGCGGCGCGAACGGCTTGAACATCGAGAAGGTCTGCTGGAACAGCTCCATGTTGCGGCGCACCTGCTCCTCGAGCGGGGCGAACGGCGTGCCGCTGAAGGTGTCGGCGATCTGCTTGCGGAACTTCTCCTGCTCCCTGGTCAGCGTATCGATCGACTGCTCCAGGTATTTGGGAACCACCATCTGCATGCTGTCGCCGTAAAAGCGGATCAACTGGCGCAGAAAAGTGGTCGGCAGCAGGTTCTGGCCGGCCTTGTTCTCCTGCTCGAAAATGATCTGGGCCAGCACCGAGCGGGTGATGTCGTCGCCCGTCTTGGCGTCGTAAACCAGGAAATCCTCACCGTTCTTAACCATTGCGGCCAAGTCCTCGAGGGTCACGTAGGTACTCGTCCCGGTATTATAGAGCCGCCGGTTCGCGTATTTCTTGATTGTGGTGGGTTGGTCAGATTTCGCCATGGAGCTCACACATGCAAACCGAGAACAGGGAACCCGGCGGGATTGCCGCAGGGCAAACGAGCTACGCAATGCAATAACGTAATCACTTTCGAGCGAGTTCGGCTACGGTTTTGTGCGGAACGGTTAATCCCACAGCAGAAATCTTGCCCAGGAAACGGCCAGCTGAACTAATTTGAGTGCGGCGCAGCAGGAATTGCTGCTTCCGCCAATTGACATGTCGCAACGACGTTAACAGGATGACGGCCGAAGGTTGCACTTGCCACTCCGGGCTTGCGGACGGCCGGCACGACCATGAATTGAAAAATTCGCTTTCAGTTCAAACACCCCTCAAGCTCTCAAGCCCTCGTTCTCACACCCAAGATCAGAAACTCCAGGAGATGCCCATGTCAGACGATGTCGTCATCGTCAGCGCCGCCCGCACCGCGGTCGGAAGCTTCAACGGTGCCTTTGCCAGTGTTCCGGCCCATGAGCTGGGCGCAGTCGCCATCAAGGCCGCGCTGGAACGTGCCGGCGTCGAGCCGGGCCGCGTGTCCGAAGTCATCATGGGACAGATCCTGACCGCCGCGCAGGGCCAGAACCCGGCGCGCCAGGCTTCGATCGGTGCCGGCATTCCGGTCGACAGCCCGGCCTGGGGTATCAACCAGCTGTGCGGCTCCGGCCTGCGCTCGGTCGCGCTCGGTTATCAGGCTCTGAAGAACGGCGACTCCGACATCGTGGTCGCCGGCGGCCAGGAGTCGATGAGCATGGCCGCGCATGCGCAATATCTGCGCGCTGGCGTGAAGATGGGCTCGCTCGACCTGG
Source organism: Bradyrhizobium sp. HKCCYLS2038 (assembly GCF_051167655.1). Taxonomy (NCBI): domain Bacteria; kingdom Pseudomonadati; phylum Pseudomonadota; class Alphaproteobacteria; order Hyphomicrobiales; family Nitrobacteraceae; genus Bradyrhizobium; species Bradyrhizobium sp. HKCCYLS2038. The sequence continues at coordinate 123,022 of NZ_JBNPTM010000001.1, forward strand.
TCGACACCATGATCAAGGACGGCCTGTGGGATGCCTTCAACGGCTACCACATGGGCAACACCGCCGAGAACGTCGCCAAGCAGTATCAGATCACGCGCGCGCAGCAGGACGAGTTCGCGGTGGCATCCCAGAACAAGGCCGAGGCGGCGCAGAAGGCCGGCAGGTTCAAGGATGAGATCGCGGCGGTGACGATCAAGGGCCGCAAGGGCGACACCGTGGTCGATACCGACGAGTATCCGCGTCACGGCGCCACCATCGAGTCGATGGCCAAGCTCCGCGCGGCGTTCGAGAAGGACGGCACGGTCACGGCCGGCAATGCCTCGGGCATCAATGACGGCGCCGCTGCCGTGGTGCTGATGACCGCCAAGCAGGCGGCCAAGGAAGGCAAGACGCCGCTGGCGCGGATCGTCTCCTGGGGCCAGGCCGGCGTCGATCCGAAGATCATGGGCACCGGCCCGATCCCGGCCTCGCGCGCGGCGCTGAAGAAGGCCGGCTGGAACATCGCCGACCTCGACCTGATCGAAGCCAACGAGGCGTTCGCGGCGCAGGCCTGCGCGGTGAACAAGGATCTCGGCTGGGACACGTCCAAGGTCAACGTCAACGGCGGCGCGATTGCGATCGGTCACCCGATCGGCGCATCCGGCGCCCGCGTGCTGGTGACCCTGCTGCACGAGATGCAGAAGCGCGATGCCAAGAAGGGGCTCGCCACGCTGTGCATCGGCGGTGGCATGGGCATCGCGCTGTGCGTTGCACGCGACTAAAAAGACGGCAGTGCTTGCGAAGCGTTCGGCCTCGCAATCGCGTCCATCTCAACTAAAGATCAACGCCCGGCGATCTCGCCGGGCGTTTTGTTCTTGATGTCCGTCAAACACGTCGCATAATCGACCACTAAAAAATGGAAGTGAGCGATCATGAATGTCTCTGCGGCAAGTTGATTGTCGCGCGGACGCGCATGATCCAATAACAACGGAAAGCTGTGGCGGCATCCAGAGGTTGTCGTCGCGCGATCGATCATCGAGGGAAGGATTCGATATGGCACGTGTGGCGTTGGTGACGGGAGGGACGCGCGGCATTGGCGCGGCGATCAGCAAGGCGCTGAAGGCTGCGGGACACAAGGTCGCGGCGAACTATGGCGGCAACGAAGCCGCCGCGGAGAAATTCAAGGGCGAGACCGGCATTCCCGTCTTCAAATGGGACGTCAGCTCGTTCGACGCCTGCGCCGAAGGCATCAAGAAGGTCGAGGCGGAGCTCGGTCCGGTCGATATCCTGGTCAACAATGCCGGCATCACCCGTGATACGGCTTTTCACAAGATGACGCTCGAGCAGTGGAGCGCCGTCATCAACACCAATCTCGGCTCGCTGTTCAACATGACCCGCCCGGTGATCGAGGGCATGCGCTCGCGCAAGTTCGGCCGCATCATCAACATCTCGTCCATCAATGGTCAGAAGGGCCAGTTCGGTCAGGTGAACTACTCGGCCGCGAAGGCCGGCGACATCGGCTTCACCAAGGCGCTGGCGCTGGAAACGGCGAAGGCCGGCATCACGGTCAACGTGATCTGCCCGGGCTACATCAACACCGAGATGGTGCAGGCCGTGCCGAAGGACGTGCTGGAGAAGTCGATCCTGCCGTTGATCCCGGTTGGCCGCCTCGGCGAGCCCGAGGAGATCGCGCGCGCGGTCGTTTTCCTCGCGGCCGATGAGGCCGGCGCGCTCACCGGCTCGACGCTGTCGATCAACGGTGGTCAATACATGGCCTAGCATTGCATGGCGTAGACCTCCCAGGGGACGTTGCTTCGCGGCGTCGCCTGCGGCAAAAGAACGTGATGCCCGCGCTCGTCGCGGGCATTCACGTCTTTGAGGATGACCCGCATGGGCACAGGCGTGGATGGCCGGCAACAACGCCGGCGGTGACGGAGCCTGCCGCCTGATGTCCCAGCGCAACGCGACCCTGATCGGATTGACCGCGATCCTGATGTGGTCGCTGCTCGCGCTGATGACGGTGGCGACGGGTACGATCCCAGCCTTTCAGCTTGCCGCCATGACGTTCGCCATCGGCGGTCTGGTCGGCCTGCTGACCTGGATCGGCCGGCGCGCGGCGTGGGGCGCCTTGCGGCAGCCGTGGCAGGCCTGGGTCGTCGGTGTCGGCGGGCTGTTCGGCTATCACGCGCTGTATTTTCTGGCCCTGCGTTTTGCGCCGCCGGCCGAAGCCGGACTGCTGAACTATCTTTGGCCATTGTTGATAGTGCTGTTCTCCGCCTTTCTTCCCGGCGAGCGGCTGGCGCTCCACCACGTCATCGGTGCCGCCATCGGTCTCGTCGGCACCGCGCTGCTGCTGGTCGGCAATGGCGCGAGCTTCGCATCGAGCCACGTGCCCGGACTCGCTGCTGCCGTCATCGCGGCCTTCGTGTGGGCGATCTATTCGGTGCTGTCGCGCCGTCTCAAGACGGTGCCGACCGACGCGGTGGCAGGCTTCTGCCTCGCCACCTCCGTTCTCGCAGCGGTGATGCATGCAGGCCTGGAACGCACGGTCTGGCCGGCCACGACGGTGGAATGGCTCGCAGTCTTGGGTCTCGGCATCGGTCCGGTCGGGGCGGCGTTCTATGCCTGGGACATCGGCATGAAGCGTGGCGACATCCGCGTGCTCGGGGCCGCATCCTACGCCACGCCGCTGCTGTCGACCGCCTTCCTCATTGTCGCCGGCTATGCCCAGCCGACCGCCACGATTGCGCTCGCCGCGCTGTTGATCGCTGGCGGCGGATTGGTTGCGGCCAAGGACATGCTGCTGCGGAAGCGCCGTTGAGGCATCCGCCGGCTTCGCTGCAGATCCCTGTCGTTATCCTTGATGCACGCTTAACCTTTCGTGCTGCAGAGCGGTCTGTCGGTAGCTTGCAACCGCCGATATAGTTTTCGTTCCATCTGCACCTAACCCCGCCTTTACCCGTGCTGCGCAAGAGTCGCCGGCAATGAGATTGACAACGGGGCGGCGGATGCCGGACGTGAGACATTACATCGCTCGCGCGGGGAGCTTGTTTCGCGTGCCTGCGGACAATCCCGAGCTGACGCGCGCGCAGTTTCAGGCCTTCTCCAAGCAGGTGCCGCTGCTTTATTTCATTCTGATCACCAACAGCCTCGCGCTCGCCTACACGTTCCTGCCGCTCGCCCCGACATGGCTGACGGTGTCCGTGCCGGCGCTGCTCTCGACCATCACCGGCGTTCGCATGCTGTGGTGGCTGCGCCAGAACAATGTCACCAGCGGCGACGCGGAGGTGCTGCATAGTCTGCGCGTCACCAACCGGATCGCCGGGCCGATCGGTGTGTTGTTCGTGGTCTGGTCGTTCCTGCTGTTTCCCTACGGCGATCCGTTCGCACAGGGGCAGGTCGCGTTCTTCATGGCCGTCACGGTCATCGGCATCATCTTCTGCCTGATGCATCTGCGCTCGGCTGCGCTGATCGTCACCCTCGTGGTCATCGTTCCCTACGTGATCTTCTTCATGGCGACTGGCGTCCACGCATTGCGCGCGATCGCCGTCAATCAGCTGCTCGTGTCCGGCGCCATGGTCACGGTGCTGTTCATCTACTATCGCGATTTTGCCGCGCTCGTCGCGAGCCGCAAGTCGCTGCTGGCCGAGCAGGCCGCAACGCAAGCGTTGTCCGACGAGAACTTCCGGCTCGCCAATCTCGATGCGCTCACCGACCTGCCGAACAGGCGCCGCTTCTTCTCCGAGCTCATACAGGCGTTCGCCGAAGCCGAGCGGGATGGCACACGGCTCGCGGTCGGCATCATCGACCTCGACGGCTTCAAGCCGATCAACGACACCTATGGACATAGCGTCGGCGATCGCGTGCTGATCGAGGCGGCACGCCGGATCAGGGAGGTGTGCGAGGGCGTCGGTCAACAAGTCCATCTTGCTCGGCTGGGAGGCGATGAGTTCGGATTGATCGTCGCCGGAAGCCCGTCGGATGAGGATCTTCTGGCGCTCGGGCGCCTGATCACCGAACGCATCAAGCTCCCCTACGAGCTCGATACCGCGCATACCGGGCTGTCATGTTCGACCGGCTTCGCGCTCTATCCGCGTTCCGCGACCGCTGCTGATGCGCTGTACGAGTGCGCCGACTATGCGCTCTACCACGCCAAGCGCCGCGCCCGCGGCCAGGCGGTGATCTTCTCCAGCGAGCTGGAAGCCGAGGTCCGCAGCCGCAACCTGATCGAGCATCTGCTGCGCACCGCCGATTTCGAAACTGAAATGGAGCTGGTGTTCCAGCCGATCATGGATGCGATGAACACGCGCACCACCGGCTTCGAGGTGCTGGCCCGCTGGCGCAGCCCCCGGCTCGGGCTGGTGTCACCGGCCGATTTCATTCCAGCGGCCGAGCGCATCGGCATGATCCGCACTCTCACCCGCGTCCTGCTGGTGAAGGCCCTGGCGGCGGCGCGGACCTGGCCCGACGACATCCGCATCTCCTTCAACCTCTCCGCCCACGACATCTGCTCGCCCGACGGCGTCCTGCCGCTGATCGCCGTCATTCACGCCAGCGGTGTGCCGCCCCGGCGCATCGAGTTCGAGATCACGGAGACCGCGGTCACCTTCGACTTCACCCGCGCCGAGCAGTCGGTCCTGGCGCTGAAGGCGATCGGCTGCAGCATCTCGCTGGACGATTTCGGCACCGGCTATTCGTCGCTCAGTCACGTTCACCGGCTGCCCCTCGACAAGCTCAAGGTCGACCGCAGCTTCGTGAGGGACGTCAACGCCAATCCGGTCAGCCACAAGATCATCAAGTCGCTGACCGGCCTGTGCGCCGATATGGAAATCTCCTGCGTCGTCGAGGGCGTCGAGACCCAGGAGCAGCTCGACAGCCTGCGCCGGCTCGGCGCCGACTACATTCAGGGCTACTACTTCGCCAAGCCGATGCCGGGGGATGCCGTGCTCGGCTTCCTGACCCGGGAACGCCAGCGTTTTGCCAACGCGGACGTCGGTGTCGAACCGGTCAAGTTCGCCGGCGCGGGCATCTAGCGTGCCTCAGCCTTGCGGCTCGAAATCCGCAGGCGCGAGCTCGAATCCCTCGAACATGAATCCCGGGGCGACGGTGCAGCCGACCAGGGTCCAGTCGCCCGTGCTCGCTGCGGCCTGCCACGCATGGGCGGGGACCACCGCCTGCGGCTGCTGACCAGCAACGAGGTCGATGCCCAGCGTGATCGTCTGCCGCTCTTGTCTCTCGCCTGCGATCTGCAGGATCAACGGCGCGCCGGCATAGAAGTGCCAGGTCTCGACGGCGTCCACCCTGTGCCAGTGCGAGCGTTCGCCGCGGGCGAGCAGGAAGTAGATCAGGGTCGACGCAGCCCGGCCGTTCGCATCGGTGGCTGGATCGCGGAAGGTCTCGCGAAAGTGGCCGCCTTCCGGATGCGGCTGCAGGCCGAGACGTACGATGATGTCGGCAGCCGAAAGTGCAGGCATCGGCCCGTCCGCCTCAGGACTTGTTCTTGCGTTCGCGCAATTCGCCGAACACCTGGTCTGGGCTTGCCCCCTTCATGCGCAATCGGACGGCCACCGCCGGGTCATCGGCGCGCAGGAATACGTTGGCCAGCTTCTCCTCGCCGAGCAGCGTCGGAATGGTGGCCTGATTGGCCGCGCGCAGCCGCACCACCTCGTCGGCGCGAGCTTTCAACGCCGCGTTGTCCGGATCGACCGTCAGCGCGAATTTGACGTTCGAAGCCGTGTATTCGTGGCCGCAATACAGCCGGAAATCGTCTGGCAGCGCCCGCAGCTTCAGCAGCGAATCCCACATCATCGGATAGGTGCCCTCGAACACGCGGCCGCAGCCGATCGAGAACAGCGTGTCGGCGGCGAACACGGCCTTGTCGGCATCGAACACGTAGGAGACATGGTCGAGCGTATGACCGGGCGTCTCCAGCACACGCGCGAGCAGGTCGCCGATCTTGACGACATCGCCATGGCCGACGCGCAGATCGGCATTGGCGATTGCGGTCGTCTTGTCGTGCGGCGCGACCACGCGACAGCCATAGCGCTGCTTCAGCTCGGCAACGCCGCCGACGTGGTCGTGATGGTGATGGGTGATCAGGATGTCGGTGAGGCGCCAGCCGGCCGACTCGAGCTGCCGCGCGATCGGGCCGGCCTCGGGCGCGTCGATCGAGGCGGTCGCGCCGGTCGCGGGGTCATGAATCAGGTAGCCGAAATTGTCGGACAGGCAGGTGAAGACGCGGATGTCGGCGGCCATGATGTCTCCGTCGGCGGGACCTGGCGGGGCACGATCGTGCCGCTCGCGATGTCAAAAAAGTCGTGAGGGACCAGGGGCCGGGCCCGGCGTCGTGGGCGGTCCCCGGCCTCTCCTGGAGGCAGAGATATGGCGTTAACGTTGCGGGCGCAACGCAATATTCGGCGCGCGGCAGGCCGCCCCCGCATGATACATTGCCCTCATGGACGTGATCGATCTGCGAAATTTCTATTCGGGTCGCCTCGGGATCGTCGCGCGGCTCCTGATCAACCGCGGCATCCGCGCGCGCTGGCCGAGCGCGACCGGGCAGCGCGTGCTCGGCATCGGTTATCCGACGCCTTATCTCGGCCTGTTCCGGGAAGACTCCGAACGCTGCATCGCCTTCATGCCGGCCGCACAGGGCGTGCTGAAATGGCCGACCGCGCGGCCGACGCTGGCTTCGCTGGTTGACGAGTTCTCATTGCCGCTGCCGGATTCCGCTGTCGACCGTATTCTCATCGTGCACGCGCTCGAAATGTCGGATGATCCGGCCGGGCTGCTGCGCGAAGTCTGGCGGGTGCTGGCGCCGGCAGGGCGCGTGATCATCGTGATCCCCAACCGGCGCGGCGTCTGGACGCGGACCGACAACACCCCATTCGGCCATGGCCGGCCGTATTCGCGCTCGCAGATCACCCAGCTGCTGCGCCAGACCTGGTTCACGCCGAGCGCCTGGGGCGAGGCGCTGTTCATGCCGCCGGTCGGCGGCTGGTTCCTGAAATCGGCGATGGCCTGGGAACGCGTCGGCGCGGCGCTGTCGCTGCCCTTTGCCGGCGTGCATATCGTCGAGGCGACCAAACAGGTCTACCGCGTCATTCCTGCGCGCCGCGAGCGCATCCGGCTAATTCCGCGCCTCGAGCCGGTGCTGGCACCGTCGCCATCGACGCAGGGATCGAATCGGCGGGGCGCGGCGCTGCCGGCCGCCCATGGCCATGGCGACATCGCGAACTGAGCGGCTCACCGCCGGCGGCGGAAGCTCGCCCGATCCGTCGTAAGCGCAGAGCAGGTTCGCAAACAAAAAAGGGTGGGCTCGACGCCCACCCTTTCGATCCTACTGATCGTCAAGATCACTCGCCCGGATTGAGATCCTCGCTCGGGGCCGGCGCTGCTGCGGCAGCCTCGGAACGCGGGCCGTGCGGCCGCCGGCGGCGGCGCGGATAGCGCTCGCCACCGCCCTCGAAGGCGGCAGGCGGGTTGGCGATCTGCGGCTGCGGACCGGTGATGAAGGAGGGCAGGCGGTCGACGCCGCTGTCGGCGATCACGGGCTGCGGTTGCGGCTGCGGCTGATATTGTGCCGGCTGCGGCCGCTCGCGATGCTCTCGGGGCTCGCGAGGTTCACGATGCTCGCGCGGTTCACGATGCTCCCGCGGTTCGCGTTGCTCCCGGGGCTCGCGATGTTCACGCGGCTCACGATGTTCGCGGGCTTCGCGGTGCTCGCGCGGCTGCTGCTGATCGCGCTGATAGGGCTGCTGATTGTCGCCGCGTTCGCGCTGCCCGCCCTCGCGGTCGCGCATGAAGGGCTGGGGCTGCTGCTGGGGCTGAACGAAGCCCGGCTCCTGGCCGAAATTCGAGAAGCTCTCGCCGTCATCCTCGAGGTCGTCGACGGTCAGGTCATCGGTGGCGCGCGGCTGCTGCGGCTGGTTCTGACGGAACTGCTCCTGGGCGGCCGCGATCAGGCGGAAATAGTGCTCGGCGTGCTGGTAGTAGTTCTCGGCGGCGACGGGATCACCCGAGGAGCGCGCATCGCGGGCAAGCTGGACGTATTTCTCGGCGACATGAGAGGCGGTGCCGCGGATCTTGATGTCCGGCCCGTTGGACTCGAACACCCTGGTCAGCGGATTCTGGCCGCGCCGGTTATTATTATTGTTATTACCGTTGTTACGGTTGCGCATCCGCTTGTTGTTCTGACCGTTTCTCATGTCCTGCCTTTATTCCAACCCTGCGTTAGGAGCACTGATTGTCACAGCACTGATTGTCGTCGGAGTACCAATGCCGTATTGAAATACCGTTTCGCGACCCGCGCGCCCTGCGCGTGGTCCACTGGACCAGTCCGAACCCATGCCAGTTGCGGCATGCCGGTCTTGGCCGATGTCGATGTGATCGACAGCCGAATCTCTCGACAAAAGCGCGTTCAAAACGCGTTCCCCACCCACCAGCCCTTCCGGCCGGCGAACCACGTCATTCAGCCAGCCACGGCGGTGTGCGCCACGACGGACCCAGTTTGCTTAGCGTAAGACCTCAAGTGCAAAGTCAGGCTTTCGTTCGCTTTGCAGTCGTAGGCTGCGCAGCCATCCGGCTCTCGCGCTCGACAGATCTGCGTTCTGGAACCAATCGCCCGGCGCGGCTCTCTGGCATTGGTCCGCGGCGGTGTTCCGTGAATACCGCTCGGCGGGGCCTGCGCCGGTGCTATGAGCGGAACGTAGTCGCTCCCGGGGGATATTCCAAGAGCTTTTTCTGCAAGTGCCGGCCTTTACCGGCGCTTTTTTAGAGCCATGACGGCTCTTGGAATACCGCCCAGATCGGCCCGAATCGACGCCGAATCGGCTGCCAGTCCGGCCTCTGCCATGAGCGTGGCGACATCGTCGCTCTGTCCCAGCCCCACCTCCACGATGAGAGCGCCGCCGGGTTGAAGCAGGTCGGCCGCCTGCGGAACCAGCGCGCGATAGGCCACGAGTCCATCATCGCCGCCGTCGAGCGCCCGGCGCGGATCATGGGCGCGCACGTCGATGGAGAGACCGGCGATGTCGGCCGATGGGATGTAGGGCGGGTTGGAGACGATCAGGTCGAACGGCGCTTGCAGCGCGCTCGCATAGGAGCAGGCGACGAAGCCGGCGCGGTCGCCGAGCCCGAGGAACCGCGCGTTGTCGCGGGCCGTTGCGAGCGCGGCGCTGCTGATGTCCGTGCCGACGCCGGTGGCCTGTGGCAGCTCGGACAGCAGCGCCAGCAGGATGGCGCCCGAGCCGGTGCCGAGATCGGCGATGCGCAACGGCCGTGTCAGCGCGCCGCCGGCGGCGAGATGGTCCAGCGCCAGTTCGACCACGGTCTCGGTGTCCGGCCGCGGCACCAGCGTGTCGACTGATAGCCGCAGCTCGAGGCCCCAGAATTCCTTGGCGCCGAGAATCCGGGCGACGGGCTCGCCGGCCAGCCGGCGCTGCGCCAGCGCAGCCAGACGTTCCGCGTCGTCATGGGAGAGCCGTCGCTTGCCGTGCGTCACGAGACCGGTGAGATCGAACTGCAGTGCGTGGCCAACCAGCAGCCGCGCATCGAGCTCGGGCGAATCGAGGCCGCCGGCCTCGAAGCGAGCTGCGAGCGCGCGTCGCGCCGCATCGATCGTTGCGCCGGCGACGATCTCGGTCATCGCGCAAGCTCTCTCCACGGGTCATCCCCGCGAACGCGGGGATCCATACGCCGTGCCGTTGCGGGACGGGAGGTTGGAGTTGCCGTATCGGCCAACCACTGCTGCCGGTGGTTATGGGTCCCTGCGTTCGCAGGGACGACACCGACGGTGCCGCGCCGGGATCGCATCGCCTCTGGCAATGCGTACACGCGCATCACGCCGCAGCGCCCTGCGCGGCGAGCTGCGCCGCCTGGTGCTCGGTCGTCAGCGCGTCGATCAATTCTCCCAGCGCTTCGCCCGCGATCACCTGCGGCAGCTTGTAGAGCGTCAGGTTGATGCGGTGGTCGGTGACGCGCCCTTGCGGGAAATTGTAGGTGCGGATGCGCTCGGAGCGATCGCCGGAGCCGACCTTCTCCTTGCGCTCGGCGGAGCGCGCAGCGTCCACCTTCTGCTGCTCGGCGTCGTAGATGCGCGAGCGCAAAATGTTCATCGCCGAGGCCCGGTTCTTATGCTGCGAGCGGCTGTCCTGCATCATCACCACGATCCCGGTCGGAATGTGGGTGATGCGGATCGCCGATTCGGTCTTGTTGACGTGCTGGCCGCCGGCGCCTTGCGCGCGCATGGTCTCGATGCGCAGATCGTCCTGCTTGATGTCGACGTCGACATCCTCGACCTCCGGCAGCACGGCCACCGTCGCGGCCGAGGTGTGGATGCGCCCTTGTGTCTCCGTGTCGGGCACGCGCTGCACGCGGTGCACGCCGGATTCGAATTTCAGCTTGGCGAAGGCGCCGCGGCCCTGCACTTCGGCGATGATTTCCTTGTAGCCGCCGACGGTTCCTTCGGAGGCCGAGATCACCTCGACCTTCCAGCCCTGCAGGGCGGCGAAGCGCTCGTACATCCGGAACAGATCGCCGGCGAACAGCGAGGCCTCGTCGCCGCCGGTGCCGGCGCGGATTTCGAGCACGACGTTGCGGTCGTCCATCGCGTCCTTCGGCAACAGCGCGACACGGATCTTCTGCTCCAGCTCGCCGCGGCGCGCGACCAGATCGTCGCGCTCGGCCTCGGCCATTCCACGCATCTCGGCATCGGTCTCGGGATCTGCGATCAGCGCCTCGGTATCGGCGAGCTCCTTGACGCCTGCGCGATAGGCCTTCACCGCGTCGATCAGCGGATTGAGCTCGGCGAGCTCGCGGGTGATCTGCACGTAGCGGTCGGAATTGACCTGGCCGAGCAGCTCAGCCTCGAGCGAGGCGTGATGCGCGAGCAGAACGTCCAGTTTGGCTTCGGGAAGCGACGACATGATGCAATCTGATGTAGGAGCAAACGATACGGACGGAAGACGCTCGGCGTGCGACAAGCCCGCTACAGCGCGAGGCCTTCGCTCTCGGCGAACTCGGTCAGCTTCTGCCGCATCGAGTGGCTGCCGGCCGGCGCCGCCAGCCACTCGGCCATCTTGGCTTCCGCCTTGGCGGCGTCGAGCTCGAGGATCATCGCCTTGACCGGGCCGTGCGCGGTCGCCGACAGCGACAGCGAGCGGTAGCCCAGCGCAATCAGCGCCAGCGCGCCGATCGGCTTGGAGGCCATCTCGCCGCACAGCGACACCGAGCGCTTCGCCGCCTTGGCCTTGCACACGATCTCCCGCAGCGCGCGCAGGATCGGCGTCGACAGCGTGTCGAAGCGCTCGGACACCTTGGCGTTGCCGCGGTCGACCGCGAACAGGAACTGGAACAGGTCGTTGGAGCCGACCGAAATGAAATCGACCTTCGCGAGCAGCTCGTCCATCTGATAGAGCAGCGCCGGGACCTCGAGCATGGTGCCGACGTCGACGCGCTCCGGCAGCGTGTGGCCGTGCTGGCGTAAGTATGTCAGTTCGCGCTCGACGATGGCCTTCGCGGTGTCGAACTCGGCGACCTCCGAGATCATCGGGAACATGATGCGCAGCGAACGGCCGCCGCCGGCGCGCAGCAGCGCCCTGATCTGGCCGCGCAGCAGGCCCGGACGATCGAGCCCGAGGCGGATCGCGCGCCAGCCGAGCGCCGGATTTTCCTCGATCACGGTCTCCATGTAGGGCAGCGCCTTGTCGCCGCCGATGTCGAGTGTCCGGAACGTGACAGGCTTCGTACCGGCCGCGTCGAGGACCGTACGATACAGCGCGAGCTGGTCGCTGGAGCGCGGCAGGCTGGCCGACACCATGAACTGCAGCTCGGTGCGGAACAGGCCGATGCCGGCGCTGCCGGTGTCCTCGATGTGCGGCAGGTCGATGACCAGGCCGGCATTGATCATCAGCTCGATCGGCTGGCCGTCCTTGGTCTTGCAGGGCTTGTTGCGCAGCTCGCTGTACTGCGCCTGGCGGCGGGCGCGGAAGCGCACCCGCTCGGCATAGGCGGATTCGATCTCGGCGGACGGCCGCACATAGATCGAGCCGGAGGTGCCGTCGACGATGATGGCATCGCCGGGATCGGCGATGCCGGGCGCGTTCGGCACCTCGCCGACGGCGGGAATGCCGAGCGCTCGCGCCACGATGGCGACGTGCGAGTTGGCGGTGCCTTCCTCCAGCACCAGGCCGCGCAGCCGCTTGCGGTCGTAGTCGAGCAGCGCGGCCGGCCCCATCGCGCGGGCGATCAGGATGGCGTTGTCGGGCAGATGCTCGCGGCTCGGCGCGTGATCCTGGCCGACAAGCTGGCGCAGCAGCCGATAGCCGAGATCCTCGAGGTCGTGCAGCCGCTCGCGCAAATAAGGATCGGTCGAGCGCAGCATGCGCGCGCGGGTGTCGGACTGCACGCGCTCGACGGCGGCCTCGGCGGTGAGGCCGGTGGCGACGGCTTCGTGCAGCTTGTGCGACCAGCCCTGGTCGTTGGCGAACATCCGATACGCTTCGAGCACCTCGCGATGCTCGCCGCCGTCGGCGACGTCGCCGCGCTCCAGCATGCGATCGAGGTCGGCGCGCAGCTTCGCCAGCGCGGCGTCGAGCCGCTTGATCTCCTTGGGCAGGTCCTCGGCGATGTAGTTGTTGACGACGACGCGCGGCTCGTGGAGCACGACATGGCCGAGCGCGATGCCGTCCGACAGCACCGCGCCGGTCTTGTGCACCGAATGGCGCACCGCCGGCTCGGCGCCGGGCTGCGCCAGCGCTGCGAGCTCGCCGGAGGCGATCATCTCGGCGAGCACCATCGCGGTGGTCTGCAGCGCCTCGACCTCTTCCTCGACATAGGTGCGCTTGGCGCGGTTCTGCACCACCAGCACGCCGAGCGTGTTGCCGGCGCGCAGGATCGGGACGCCGAGGAAAGAGTGGTAGATTTCTTCGCCGGTCTCCGGACGGTAGGAGAAGGCCGGGTGATTCTGCGCGTCGCTCAGGTTGAGCGGCGTGGCCTCGCTGGCGACGAGGCCGACCAGGCCTTCATGTGCGCTCAGCACCGTCATGTGCACGGCGTCGCGGTTCAGACCTTCGGTGGCGTAGAGCTCAAGCGTGTTGTCGACGCGCAGCACATAGACCGAGCAGACCTCCGCGACCATGTTGGCCGCGATCAGCACCACGATCTTGTCGAGCCGCTCCTGTGCCGAGACCTGCTCCGCCATGGTCTCGCGAAGCCGTCTGAGCAAGACGCGGGGGCCTCCCGACGTGCTTCGCATGTGGCACAATCCCCCTTCCTGGGACCAACCCGGCGTTCGGCCGGACTGGCGCTAAAGTCGCGAAATCGAACAGCTTTCTTGATTCGTCACCTTCGCACGCCGAGGCTGCCGGGTCGAATCAGGACAACCAACACTGGAGCACAATTTCGCGGCAGCCATCCTGCGAGGCGTATAGCGAATTAGGGCTTGTTTTGCCAAGCAAAACGCCTGCCACTGCAGCCGGCGTCAACGGCTTTCGCGCACGTCTGCGCGATGTCCCGCTGTTACGAAACGGGACATCGCCAGCTCCGGAGGAGAATTTCCTAGGCCTGGTCGAGTCCGTAGAGCGTATGCAGCGTCCGGACGGCCAGTTCGGTATAGGCGGCATCGATCAGCACCGAGAACTTGATCTCGGAGGTCGTGATCGCGCGGATGTTGATGTTGCGGGCGGCCAGCGCCGCGAATCCCTTGGCGGCGACGCCGGCATGGCTGCGCATGCCCGAGCCGATCACCGAGACCTTGGACACGTCGGTCGCGGTGTCCAGGCGCTGGTAGCCGATCTTGTCCTTGGCCGCCGTGATGGTCTCGCGAGCCCGGTTATAATCGGTCGCCGGCACCGTGAAGGTCAGGTCGGTGGTCTTGCCATCCTCGGAGACGTTCTGGACGATCATGTCGACGTTGATGTTGGCATCCGCCAGCGGCCCGAAGATCGAGGCCGCAACGCCCGGCTTGTCCTCGATCTGGCGGACCGAGATCTGGGCCTCGTCCTTGGAGAAGGCGATACCGGTGACGACATGATTTTCCATGATTTGTTCCTCGCTGCAGATCAGCGTTCCCGGCGGCTGGTTGGCATGCGGATCGATATCCTCGGGTTTGTCGAACGAGGAGCGGACGAAGATCGGCATGTTGTGGACCATGCCCAGTTCCACCGAGCGGACCTGCAGCACCTTGGCGCCCTGGGACGCCAGCTCCAGCATGTCCTCGAAGGCGATCTTGTCGAGCCGCTTGGCCTTCGGCACCACCCGGGGATCGGTGGTATAGACGCCGTCGACGTCAGTATAGATGTCGCAGCGGTCGGCCTTGATGGCGGCGGCGATGGCCACCGCGGAGGTATCCGAGCCACCGCGCCCGAGCGTGGTGATTCGGCCCGTGTCGGCGTTGATGCCCTGGAAGCCGGCGATGACCGCGACCTCCTTGCGTTCCTGAAAGCGCTTGATCAGCTCGGAGCCGTCGATGTCGACGATTCGCGCCGAGGCATGGGCGTCGCTGGTCTTGATCGGGATCTGCCAGCCCTGCCAGGAGCGGGCCTGGATGCCCATGCTCTGCAGCACGATCGCAAGCAGGCCGGACGTCACCTGCTCGCCCGAGGCCACCACGGCGTCGTATTCGCGCGCATCATGCATCGGCGAGGCTTCGGTGCACCAGGCCACCAGCTCGTTGGTCTTGCCGGACATCGCCGAGACCACGACGGCGACCTCATGACCGGCATCCACCTCGCGCTTGACGTGGCGCGCGACGTTGCGGATGCGGTCGATGTTGGCGACGGAGGTGCCGCCGAATTTCAGCACGAGGCGACCCATGACGACGCGCTCATTCCCATCAGGAGGATAAGTTGACCGGTCCAGCGCGAAACCGGAGGCGCGCCAGCCGAAACGCGCGTATACATAGCGCCGCGGCCGGGGGCAAGACGGTTCCTATTGGTGATGGGGTGGGGTAGAGGCGGAGTATGGCGCGTTACATCGACGAAATCCTGCAACCCGGCGAGAAGGTGCTGTATTCGACCAATGCGCACTGGATGTTCTACCTCCCCGCCATCGGCGCCTGGATCGTTGCGTTCGGGCTCGTCCTGCTGTCGCGCATGACCGTCAACGACAATCTGACCATGCTGTGCCTGGCCACCGCTGCGGTGATCGCGGCGGTCGCGCTGTACTGGACGGTCCGGGCCTGGTTCCACCGCCTGACCACCGAGACGGATGTCACCAACCGCCGCGTGGTCCACAAGACCGGTTTCATCCGCCGGCGTACCTTCGAGATGGCGCTCGACAAGGTCGAGAGTGTCGACGTCAACCAGACCATCATGGGACGGATTCTCAATTACGGGGACGTCACCATCCTGGGCGTGGGCGAGGGCAAGGAAACCATCACCACCATCGCGGAGCCGCTGGCGTTCCGGAACGCCATCACGGTGCGTTAGCCGTCCGACGGCCCGTCAGGTCCCATCATTGAGTATTCAGCGATGACAATGCCTCAGGATTCCCGCAGCTCCTCCGTTCCCCCGGGCTCGACCGTCGATCCGGCCGAGATCGCCAAGTTCTCGAAACTGTCCGAGACCTGGTGGGACCCCAAGGGCAAGATGGCGCCGCTGCACAAGATCAACCCGCTGCGCCTCACCTACATCCGCGATGCCGCCTGCCGGAAGTTCGAGCGCAACGCCAAGAGCCTCAACTGTCTCTCCGGCTTGCGGATGCTCGACATCGGCTGCGGCGCGGGCCTGTTGTGCGAACCGTTCACGCGGCTGGGCGCGCAGGTCGTCGGCGTCGACCCCTCGGCCAGCAACATCGCCGCCGCCAAGCTCCATGCGGAGAAGGGCCACCTCTCGATCGACTACCGCTGCACCACCATCGAGGAGATGGACGCGCGCGAGCGCTTCGACATCGTGCTGGCGATGGAGGTGGTCGAGCACGTCACCGACGTCAGCGCCTTCCTCGGCCGCTGCGCCGCGGTGCTGAAGCCCGGCGGCATGATGGTGGTCTCGACCCTCAACCGCAACTGGAAGAGTTTTGCACTCGCCATCGTCGGCGCCGAATACGTGCTGCGCTGGCTGCCGCGCGGCACCCATGAATGGAGCAAGTTCGTCACGCCTGACGAGTTGACCAAATACCTGCTCGACAACCGCCTCGTCATCACCGAGCAGAGCGGCGTCGTCTACAGCCCCTTCGCCGACCGCTGGAGCCTGTCCACCGACATGGACGTGAACTACATGATGGTGGCGGAGCAGATGGTGTAGCGGGAGCTTTGGCTTGGGTTTGCCAAAGCTGTTCTCGCTTATCATCCCAACACGGTCTGCAATCCTGACATGCGGCTGAACCTTCGTCTGCGCTGTTGACCCGGCGCGCGGCGCTCGCCACGGTGCACCCCTCACCGTCGCGCAGTTTCCCCCATGCTCTCCATCACCTCGCTCTGGATCCCCTTCACGCTGGTCGCTGCCGCCGGCCAGGTCGCGCGCAATGCGATGCAGCGGTCGTTGACGGCCAAGCTCGGCACCTGGGGCGCGACCAATATCCGCTTCCTGTTCGGGTTTCCGTTCTCGCTGGTGTTCCTAACGGTGGTGCTGCTGGCGACCGGTGACCGGCTGCCATGGCCGTCGGCGAGTTTCTGGCCGTGGCTGCTGCTCGGCGCGCTCAGCCAGATCGTCGCCACCGGGCTGATGCTGCTGGCGATGACTGATCGCTCGTTCGTGGTCACCACGGCCTATCTGAAGACCGAGGCGATCCAGACCGCGATCTTCGGCTTCATCTTTCTCGGCGACCCCTTGTCGATCCCGAAGGTGGTCGCGATCCTGATCGCCACCATCGGCGTCGTCATCACCGCGCTGAGGCCGGGCGGCGAAAAGAGTTTCGCCGAGTTGAAGCCGACCGTGACGGGGCTGGTCGCGGCGGCGGCGTTCGCGCTGTCGGCGGTCGGCTTTCGCGGCGCGATCATCACCGTCGAGGGCGTGTCCTTCGTGACCGCGGCGTCGACCACGCTGGTGTGGGGGCTGTTCGTGCAGACGGCGATCCTCTCGGTCTATCTGCTGGCGCGCGCGCCGAACATCCTGCGCGGAATTCTCTCGCTGTGGCGGCCGTCGATGATGGCCGGCTTCGTCGGCGCGTTCGCCTCGCAGTTCTGGTTCCTGGCCTTCGCGCTCACCGCCGCTGCGAACGTTCGCACCTTGGCGCTGGTCGAGGTGCTGTTCGCGCAAGCCGTGTCGTACTACTCGTTCAAGCAGTCGGCCTCGCTGCGCGAGATCGGCGGCATCGCGCTGATCGTCGCCGGCGTGGCGCTGCTGATCGCGCTGTAGTCAGCCCTTGATGGCGATCAGCACGGCGCCGCAGGCAATCAACGCGATGCCGATCCAGCCCTGCGGCGAGGGCCGCTCGCCGAGGAAGACGACGCCGAACAGCGCGACCAGGACGACGCTGAGCTTGTCGATCGGCGCGACCAAGGTCGCCGGTCCGAGCTTCAAGGCGCGGAAGTAGCACAGCCACGAGGCGCCGGTGCCGAGCGCCGACAGCGTCAGGAAGATCCAGCTCCTGGTCGAGATCGGACCGGGGCTGGTGAGCTGGCCGGTCGCGAACAGGATCATCGCCAAGGTCACCAGCACGATCGCGGTCCGGATCAGCGTGGCGAGATCGGAGTTGAGACCTTCGACGCCGACCTTGGCGAAGATCGCGGTGAGCGCGGCGAACAGCGCCGACAACAACGCCCAGAGCTGCCAGGAGGAGGAGAGGGGGGACATTGTCAGCTCCCGGAGGAAAATTGCATCTCAGGGCTCGTCCGCAGTTTAAGTCCAGACATTTCAACCGTCATTGCGAGCGCAGCGAAGCAATCCAGAGTCCCGTGCGCAGCCCTGGATTGCTTCGCTGCGCTCGCAATGACGGAGAATGCTGCGAGAGTTTGCTTCCAAGTCACGCGGCTTCGTGATCTGGGACGCGATCATTCCGGATCGTCAATTCCGGTCGTCCGGCAGCACCGGGATCGGGGCGACCTCGATGCCTTCCTCGATCAGCTCGCGGGCCTCGTCGAGCGACGCCTCACCATAGATCGGCCGGTGCTCGGTCTCGCCGTAATGCATCTTGCGCGCTTCGGTCGGGAAGCGCTCGCCGACGTCGTCGGCGGTCTTGACGATGTGGTCGCGCAGTTCCTTGAGCTTTGCGCGCAGCTCGCGCTCTTGCGCCATCAGCAGCGACGTCGGTCCGGGTGGAATGACCTCTTGCGCTGGAGGTGGCGCCGGAGTGGCTGCGGGCACCGGTGTCGCCTCGCGTCCCTTCTTGCTGACGATGCGCGGCGCCATGATGGCCTTCTCGACCTTGGTCGAGCCGCAGGACGGGCATTCCACCAGCTTGCGCTTGACCTGGGAGTCATAGGCCGAAGAGCTCGCAAACCAGCTCTCGAACGTATGGTCTCGCTCGCAGCGCAGCGCGTAGCGGATCATGCCGAACCCCGCACCAGGTGCAGATGGTCGGGGCCAGCCTTGGGATCGGCGATGCCGAAGCGGCGCCCGTGCTGCAGCGAGGGAATGGTCTGGCGCACGCTCTCGACGCGCGCGGGATCGATGCGCGCCACGATCACACCTGGCTCGACGCCGCCCTCGGCGAGGATCTCTCCCCAGGGATCGATGATCAGCGAATGGCCGAAGGTCTCGCGCTTGTTCTCGTGCAGGCCGCATTGCGCGGCGGCAAACACGAAGCAGCCGGTCTCGATGGCGCGGGCGCGCAGCAGCGTGTGCCAATGCGCCTCGCCGGTCTTGCGGGTGAACGCGGAGGGGACGCTGATGAACGAGGCGCCGCTCTCGGCGAGCGCGCGATACAGCGCTGGGAAGCGGACGTCGTAGCAGATCGTCAGTCCCAGCCGGCCCCACGGCAGATCCGAGATCACCGCCGTCTCGCCCGGTTGATAGTTGGCCGACTCGCGATAGCTCTCACCGCCCGGCAGGTCGATGTCGAACATGTGGATCTTGTCGTAGCTCGCCAGCACGTTGCCGTCGGGCCCGATCAGGAACGACCGGTTCACCGCCTTCTCGGCCGAGAAGCGCAGCGCCAGCGATCCGATATGCAGATGGATGTTCAGCTCCTTGGCCAGAGCGCGGTAGGCCTTCAGCGAGGGATCGTCCTCCTCGCTCTTGAGCTGCGCGAACAGCGCCGTCCGGTTGAGCTGCATCATGTTGCTCACTTCCGGCGTCTGGACGTATTGCGCGCCTTGCGCGACCGCTTCCCGAATCAGCCTAGTGCCCTGCTCGAGGCTCGGCTCGGGCAAGAGCGAGGTGCGCATCTGCACCATGGCGGCGGTAAAGCTGCGGTCGTTGCTCATGATGTCGCCTTGTCTCCAGCCAGCATGGCGTCGAGCCTGCCCTCGCGGTCGAGCGCATAGAGATCGTCGCAGCCGCCGACATGGGCGTTGCCGATGAAGATCTGCGGAAAGGTGGAGCCCGGCCCGACGCGGTCGTACATCTTCTGCCGGATGGTCGGATCCTTGCCCGCATCGTGCTCCGTGAACGGAACGTTCTTGCGGGTCAGGAGCGATTTGGCGGCGGTGCAGTAGCCGCACCCGGGACGCGTGTAGATTTCGATCGCAGCGGTCATGTCGCGCTCAGCTGTTACGGTGCGTCGGATTATATGGTGGCGCGCGGGGTATCGACAACCCGGGCAAAGACCAGCACGCTCACCTCGGCTGCCTTGGCGCGCAGCAGGGCACGGGCGCAGGCGTCCACCGTCGCGCCGGTGGTGAGAACGTCGTCGACCAGCACGATGCGGCGTCCCTGGACCGTGTGCAGGCGGTCAGCTGATACCTGGAATGCGCCCTGCACATTGCTGGCCCGCTGCGCCCGCGACAGCCCGACCTGCTGCTCGGTGGCGCGAACCCGGCGCAGCGTATCGCCGCTGAGGCCGACGCCGCTAGCGCGGGCGATCACCCGCGCCAGTGCGCCGGACTGGTTGTAGCGGCGGCTGAAGCCGCGCTGCCAATGCAGCGGCACCGGCACCAGCAGGTCGGCGTCGGCCAACAGCTCGCGGCCGGCGCGGGCCATCCAGCGGCCCATGATCGGCGCCAGATCGGTGCGGTCCTGATATTTCAGCGCATGCACCAGCGTGCCCGCGACCTCGTCATAGCGCACGGCGGCCCGTGCCCTGGCATAGGCCGGGGGCGCCGCGATCGCTTCCATCGACAGCAGCTCGGGGCCGGGATCGTAGACGAAGGGGATGCCGAGCTTGGGGCAGTAGGGCCGCTCGATGAACGACAATTTGCCCCAGCAGGCCGCGCACACGCCCTCGCCGTCGACCGGTTCGCGACAGGAGATGCACAGGGTGGGGAGCGCAATGTCGAGCGCGAGCTTGGCGACGTGGGCGCAGGCGCTGTGGAGCGACCCGAAGGCCGAGCGCACCGGATCAGGCAAGGAGATCATGGTGCTCCCCGAGGATCGCGCGCGCCGATCTGCTCCGGACGCCATGGCCATTGATGATCGCATCATAGGCCGCGCGCATCTGCCGGGCGGCCTGCTCCGGTCGCACGGCACCGATCCCTGTGCCCATGCCTGGCACCAGCAGAGATGAGATCGGCGTCGGGGTCGTTCTGTTGTGTGCCAGCACCGCGATGAGCGCCGCGCGAAATGCGAGATAGACATTGGCCGTATCGTCGATGCGTGACGGCACGCGCATGGTCGGAGCACAGACCAGGAAGCGGGGGACGGGATGTCCGGTGGCGACGATGATCGCCTGACCGACCGCAAGCTCGCCGTAATGGTGCTCGGCGATCACGTCGCGTAACGTGGTCTGGAGCTCCCAGCCGAAGTGGCGCACATAGTGCAGATCGATACCGCCATCCATGAATCCGAAGCTGTTGGCCGGGCTGACGATGGCGTCTGCGGATTGCTCCAGGATGCTGCCGTGGGAGATGTGCACGCCTGCAACGTCGCCGAACGCGACACGCCACGCATCGACCACCTCGTTGCTGATGTCGCGAAGGTGAACCGTGAGCATGATCGCAATCGACCCGGGCGCCGAGCGCCAAATTTCGGCTCGACCATCATAGGTTAGCGTGGCTCTGCAGCCGGCTCAAGCGACGCATTGCCCGGCCACCGGGATCGTCGTAACCAGCCGCGATGACCCAGTCTTCCAGCGCCCCCGTTCTGTTCGATCGTTCCCTGCTCGGCCTCAGGCAGCGGCGGGCTGCGCGTTCGCCCGAGACCTTCCTGCTGGAGCGTGCTGCCGAAGATCTCGGGGATCGCCTCGCCGCGGTGAACCGATCCTTCGACGGTGCCGCGGATATCTGGACGCCGGGCGCCGGATTGAAACCGTATCTGGTCGGACAGGTTGCGCAGCTGGTGCATCTTGCTGCGCCCGACGCGGCCGCCGAGACGCTGCCGCTGGCGCCGCAATCGCTCGATCTGGCGCTGTCAGCGCTGGCGTTTCAGTTCGTCAACGATCTCCCGGGTCTGCTCGTGCAGATCCGGCGTGCTCTCCGTCCGGATGGCTTGCTGCTCGCGGCGATGATCGGCGGCGATACGCTCACTGAGCTCCGGCAATCCTTCGCGGCCGCCGAGGCCGAATGCGAGGGCGGCGTGTCGCCGCGCGTGGCGCCGTTCGCCGATCTGCGCGATGTCGGCGGCCTGTTGCAGCGGGCCGGCTTTGCGCTGCCGGTCACCGATGTCGACCGTGTCGTCGTCCGCTATGCCAGCGCGTTCGGCCTGATGCAGGACCTGCGCCGCATGGGCGCGGCCAACAGCCTGGTCGAGCGCCGCCGCATGCCGCTGCGTCGCGCCACTTTGCTGCGCATGGCGGAAATCTATGCCAAACGTTTCGCCGACCCCGATGGCCGCATCCGGGCCACCTTCGACATCATCTGGATGTCCGGCTGGGCGCCGCATGAGAGCCAGCAGAAGCCGTTGAAGCCGGGCTCGGCGACGGCGAGTTTGGAGGCGGCGGTGAAGCGCACTCCGTATTCCAAAACGGATGAGTAACTACCATCGTCATCGCCGGGCTCGACCCGGCGATCCATCCTCTTTTTCGAAGGATGATGGATGCGCGGGCCTTCGCCGCGCCGAAGGGGCTACGGCCCCGCAGGCGGGTCAAGCCCGCGCATGACGAGAGAGGGTGTGGGAAGCGTCGCGCCTCACATCAACAGATCGATCAGATGCGGCAGCAGCGGAATGTCCGCGGGCGGCATCGGATAGTCGCGCAGCTTGTTGGGGCGCACCCAGGCGAGCTGCTGGCCTTCGCGCGCGGAGACCACGCCTTCCCAACGGCGGCAGATGTAGAGCGGCATCAGCAGATGAAACGTCTCATAGGCGTGGCTCGCAAAGGTCAGCGGCGCCAGGCACGCCTCGCGCACGGTGATTCCGAGCTCCTCGTCGAGCTCGCGGATCAGGCTGGCCTCCGGCCGCTCGCCGGGCTCGAGCTTGCCGCCGGGAAATTCCCAGAGTCCGGCGAGCGTCTTGCCGGGCGGCCGCTGCGCCAGCAGCACGCGATTGTCGGCGTCGACGAGGGCGCAGGCGACGACGAGGGTCAGCTTGAGGTCAGGCATGGCTTCACGGGTGACGAAATTTATCGAGCGTTAACCCATTCGCGCGATCCCCGCAAATCCACGGAACTCGACGGAACGGTATGGAACTGGGGCAAGCGACCCTTAAGTGGTTCGATTGTACTCTGGTTCCCTGTTCTCACCGGGGTCATTCGATGCGCTGGCTGTTCGATCATCTCCGCCGCTTTCGCCGCGATCAGCGTGGCAACATCGCGATCACCTTTGCCATCGCCTGCGTGCCACTGCTGGCCTTCATCGGCGCCGGTGTCGACTACTCGATGGCCAACAGGTTGCGGACCAAGCTGCAGATGGCCGTCGACGAAGCCGTGCTGGCGGGCGTCGCCGCCGGCAAGGCGGCACTCGATTCCGGGGCGAACCAGTCGGCCGCGATCGCAAAGGCCAACGCCGCAGCAAGCGCGTTTTTCAGCGGCAATACCGAGGGCATGAGCGCAACGCCGACCCTGACCTTCACGGTCAGCGGCCGCAAGCTCTCGGGTGTCGGATCCGCGAGCAGCGCGATGAACACCTCCTTCATGCGCATCGCCGGTCTCCCGACGATGCAACTGTCCGCCCAATCCAAATCGTCGGCCACGATGCAGCCCTATATGAACGTCTATCTGCTGGTCGACATTTCATCGTCCATGCTGCTGCCCGCCACGCAGGCCGGCATCACCCAGATGAACAACGGGACCGGCTGCACTCTCGCTTGCCACGATACGACCGACGGCACGGATTCCTACAGCTATGCGCTGAAGAACAACGTGCTGCTGCGCTATCAGGTGGTCAATCAGGGCGTGCAGAACCTTCTCACCTACCTGAATGGCAGCTCCGTCTATAAGACCTACGTCAAGGTCGGACTGTGGTCGTTCGACAATCAGCTGACCCAGATGTCGCCGCTGACCTCCAACTTCACCTCGGTCGGCAACAATTTTCCGGCGCCGGGTCTCGCCTACAACGATGCCGCGGCGGCCACGCCGTTCGACAGCCTGATCGACAGCTTCGTCTCCACCGTCGGCACCGGCGGCGACGGCAGCACCTCGGCTTCGCCGATGAAGATGGTCATCATCGCGACCGACGGCGTCAACGATCCGACGCGGGCCTGGACCTCGCAGACCTCGCTGCGCTCGCAGGTGCGGGTGTTCAACACCGGTTTCTGCACCACGCTGACCAGGAATTCCGTGACGATCGCCATCATCAATACGCCCTATTACCCGATGCCCTGGGACTGGGGATACAAGGCGACGCTCGGCCAGCCGGGCAGCCTCGGCGGCGCCACGCGCGTCGATGACATCCCGATCGCGCTGAAGGCCTGCGCCGGCGACAACTTCCTGGCCGCCTCCGACGTCGCCACGATTCAGAATTCGTTTACCTATCTGTTCAACAAGGCGGCGCCGGTCCGGCTCACCAACTGACGATCCGCATCCGAGCAGGCGCTATTCGGGCGCCCGCCGGTGCCGTTAACGCGCGCTTAACTGCAGCCGCATCGATCCGGGTTTCCACGGAGCGGCTAAGCGAACCTTAAACGCCTGACGCCTAGTTTTTCGGCATCCGCCGAGCCGCCCAAACTGCCTGTCAGGCTTCATCCATGCGCCACTTGTCGAATCTTCTCGCTCGCTTTTGCCGCAGCGCCAGCGGCAACGTTGCCGTGACGTTCGCCATCGTCTGCGTGCCGGTGATCTCGGCGGTCGGTTGCGGCGTCGACTACAGCCGCGCCAACCAGATGCGCGCCAAGCTGCAGTCCGCGGTGGACGCCGCCTCGGTCGGCGCCGTGTCCCGCACATCCCCGGCCTTCATCGCGGCGGGGAGCATGACCTCGGACGGCGTGATCGCCGCCGGCAATGACGACGCCACCAAGCTCTTCAACGGCAACATGTCCGGCACGTCGGGCTACACGCTCAACAGCCTGACGCCGGAAGTGAAGAAGACCGGCGCGGTCCTCACGGCCAGCGTGTCGTACTCGGCCACCGTGCCGATGATGTTCATGACCGTCGTCGGCATCAAGACCATGACGCTGCAGGGCTCGTCGAAGGCGACGGCTTCGATGCCTAGGTATGTCGACTTCTACCTGCTGCTCGACAACTCGCCGTCGATGGGTGTCGCGGCGACGCCCGACGACGTCACCAAGATGGTCAACGCGACTTCCGACGGCAAGTACGGCAGCAACCGCTATTGCGCCTTCGCCTGCCACGACTACAACGACTCCAACAACTTCTACAATCTCGCAAAGAGCATTGGAGTCACCACGCGCATCGACGTGCTGCGCAGCGCCACCCAGCAGCTGATGGACAGGGCGATGCAGAAGCAGACCTACCCGAACCAGTTCCGCATGGCGCTCTATGATTTCGGGGCCGCGTCGAAGACGATCGGCTTGCGGTCGCTGTTCGCGCTGTCGTCGAACCTGTCCAGTGCCAAGAGCGCAGCCGGAAACATCGACCTCATGGGGGTTTACGGCAACAACGATTCCTACACGGCCGACAAGGATACGCCGTTCACCACCGTGTTCCCGGCCATCAACAACGAGATCTCGACGCCTGGCGACGGCACCACGGGCTCGCCGCTCAAATATCTGTTCTTCGTTTCGGACGGCGTGGCTGACGAAAGCAACGCCGCCTGTCTGAAGCCGAAGGCCAGCGGCAACCGCTGCCAGTCCCCGATCAATCCGGCGCTGTGCACCACGCTCAAGAGCCGCGGCATCAAGATCGCCGTGCTGTACACGACCTACCTGCAACTGCCGACGAACAACTGGTACATGAACTGGATCGATCCGTTCAACGCCGGACCGTTCGGTCCCTCGCCGAACAGCGAAATCGCGCAGAACATGCAGGCTTGCGCCTCCGACGGCTTCTACTTCGAGGTCTCGCCGACCCAAGGCATCTCGGATGCGCTCCAGAAGCTGTTCGATCGGGCCATCGCCGACGCGCGTATCGCGGGTTGATCTCTACCAGAATGCAATCCACAGGACGGCTTGATTTGTTCCGTTACGATCCGTAGCATTGCCTCCTGTAACCGAGGGATGTGATGATCAAGCTTGCAGCATTGTCGTCTTTCATTTTGGCGGGACTCTGCAGTCCAAGTCTGGCGATGGACTGCTGGAGCCCGCCCGTGAGGGCGCTGGGCGATCAGACCGTCCAAGGCCAGATGTTCGTCGCTGCCGGCAAGCGATGCTACATGATGTTGCAGGCAACGAACGGAGCGATGCTCAGCGCGCACGTGCTGGAGCAACCCAGTCACGGTTCAGCGACGGTGCGGGGCCTTCGGGTCACGTATGGTCCGCAGCCCAGCTATATCGGCGAGGACCGGTACGTCTATTCCTGGAAGGGTCTCGATAGGCTGAATCAACCGCGCACCTTCACCGTCGAGATGCGCGTCGTGGTCAGCCAGAAGCTCTGAACGGCTCAGGACCTGTAGTCGCCGTTGATGGCGACATACTCCTTGGTCAGGTCGCAGGTCAGGACGCGGTCGCGGCCCTTGCCGAGGCCGAGTGCGACCTTGATCTGGATGGTCTGCGCCTTCATCGCCTCGGAGACTTCGGTCTCGTCATAGGACGGATCGCGCGCGCCCTTCGAGGCGACGCGGATGCCGTTGAAGGAGATCGAGAGCTTGTCGCGATCGGCCGGCTCGCCGGCCTTGCCGACGGCCATCACGACGCGGCCCCAATTGGCGTCCTCGCCGGCGATCGCGGTCTTCACCAGCGGCGAGTTGGCGATCGACATCGCGATCCTGCGCGCCGACGGCTTGCTCTTGGCGCCCTCGACGACGATCTCGACCAGCTTGCGGGCCCCCTCGCCGTCGCGCGCGACCTGCTCGGCGAGATCGGCCAGCACGGCGTTGAACGCCTTCACGAACGCCTTGGCGTTGGGATCGCTGATGCGGCTGATCTTCGTCGCACCCTTGGCCGCCGCCGCGCCGGTCGCGAAGGCGAGCAAGGTGTCGGAGGTCGAGGTGTCGCCGTCGATGGTCACGGCGTTGAAGGTGTCCTCGACGCCGGCCTTGAGCAGCGCCTGCAGCGCGGGCGCCGTGATCGGCGCATCGGTGAAGATGAAGGACAGCATCGTCGCCATGTCGGGCGCGATCATGCCGGCGCCCTTGGCCATGCCGTTGATCCTCACCTTGGCCTTGCCGAGCTTGACGGTAGCGGTCGCGACCTTGGGGAAGGTGTCGGTGGTCATGATGGCGCGCGCCGCGCCCATCCAGTCGCCGGCCTCGGCCGTGCCGGCGAGGCCTTCCAGCACGCCGTCGAACTTGGTGGCGTCGAGCGGTTCGCCGATGACGCCGGTCGAGGCGAGGAAGATCTCGTCCTGCTTGCAGCCGACCGCCTTGGCGGCGATCGCCGCCGTCAGCGCCGTCGACTGTTTGCCGGTCTTGCCGGTGAAGGCATTGGCGTTGCCGGAATTGACGACCAGCGCACGCGCCTTGCCGCCCTTCAGCTTGGCGCGGCACCATTCGACCGGGGCGGAGGGGCATTTCGACTTGGTGAACACGCCGGCGACGGTGGTGCCGGGATCGAGCAGCGCCAGCAGCACGTCGGTGCGGTTCTTGTAGCGGATGCCGGCCGCTGCGGTCGCCAGCCTGACGCCGGCGAGCGCCGGCATCTCGGGGACTTCGGTCGGGGCGAGCGGGGAGACGGCTGAGGACATCGGGAGGCTTCCGGCGGGATTGGCGGGAAGCGCTCTGTATCATCTCGGCCAGCGTTGTGGGAGTGGATGTCTCCACGCCCACAGCCGTCATCCCCGCGAACGCGGGGATCCATAACCACAGGATTTAGTCGTGATCCTCGGTATTGGCCGCGTGCCCTTTTCAGGCATCACGCGGTATGGGTCCCGGCGCGGAGGCCGGGACGACACTGTTTGTGACGCGCCGATGTCGCGTCTCAGGCCAAGCGGCTCGGCTGCTTACTTCTTCGCCGGCTCGGCCGGCTTCGCGTCCGCCGGCTTGGCGTCGGCGGCCGGCTTGTCCAGGCGCTCGATCTTGGCGGACTCGCGCAGCTTGCCGACGTAGTCGGCCTGGGCCTTGCGGGTCACGTAGGTCTCGATCTGGCTCTTGACCTGGTCGAACTCCGGCGGCTTGCGGTTGCGCTTTTCCTCGACCTTGATGACGTGCCAGCCGAACTGGGTCTTCACCGGGTCCGAGATCTTGCCCGGCTCCATGCCGAACGCGACGTTGGCGAATTCCGGCACCATCTGCTCCTTGGTGAAGAAGCCGAGATCGCCGCCATCGGAGGCGCCGGGGTCCTTGGACTTCTTCTTGGCGAGCTCGGCGAAATCGGCGCCCTTGGCGAGCTCGGCCTTGACGGCCTTGGCCTCGTCCTCGGTCTCGACCAGGATGTGGCGCGCATGCACCTCCTGCTCGCCGCCGATCTGCTTGGAGGCCTCCTCATAGACCTTCTTCATTGCGTCCGGCGTGGTCGCGGCCTTGCCCTCGCTGGCGAGCAGGCTGTCCATCAGCAGGCGGTTGCGGGTGAAGGCGAGGCGCTTCTTGAACTCCTCGCTGTCGGCGACCTTCTTGTCCTCGGCCGCCTTGGAAACGAGCTTCATGTCGATCAGGAACGACAGCACGTTCTCGTCCTTGGTCGCCGGGTCCATCTGCGCCAGGCTCTGGCCGAGCTCCTCCTCGGCGAGCGTGACGTCGCTCTTGCGGATTTCGGCACCGTTCACCTTGGCCAGCACCGGGTTGGCATCGTCGGCGGCGCGCGCGGGGGCGACCAGCAGCGACAATGCGAGACTGCCGGCAATAGCGGTAGCAAGGCCGAAGCGCAGGCCGGTTTTCGTAACCGGGAACGACTTGGTCATGGAAAATCCTTGTCTTGGAAGAGGGGGCTCCAGGGGCGTGGCCTCAGGGCGGCGGGGACACTCGCCCAATCGCGGTGCCTTGGCAACGCGAAAAGTCTGTCAATTTCGTGAAATCGGCGACAGGTTTGAGGGCAAAGTCCCGCTGTCGGGCGCCGTTGACAACGTTCCCCCCCAGCCATATCTCTGCCCGATCGCTTCAAGGGCGATAGCGCTTATTTTACTGCGTTTTTGGCCGTTGAACCCTGGTTTGCTCGTCTCCCACTCATCTGACGGCCGCCTGATGGCGCCGACGTTCGAGCCTGGCGCGGGTGCTGCGGTGCATCACGCCGGGAACAGCAAACCCAAACCATGAGTTACGGCTGCTACGCAGACCCATAGAGGCAGGATTTCAGCAATGATCGGCGCGCTCGCCCGTAAGCTTTTCGGCTCCGCCAATGACCGCCGCGTCAAGGGCTACCAGTCCCGCGTCAATGCCATCAACGCGCTGGAGCCGGAGCTCGCCAAGCTGACCGACGAGCAGCTCAAGGCGCGCACCGAGGAGTTCAG
The DNA here is from genome assembly GCF_051167655.1 of Bradyrhizobium sp. HKCCYLS2038. Lineage (NCBI taxonomy): Bacteria > Pseudomonadati > Pseudomonadota > Alphaproteobacteria > Hyphomicrobiales > Nitrobacteraceae > Bradyrhizobium > Bradyrhizobium sp. HKCCYLS2038. The sequence continues at coordinate 151,843 of NZ_JBNPTM010000001.1, forward strand.
GAAGCAGCTCGCCGACGGCAAGGCGCTCGACGACATCCTGGTTCCGGCCTTCGCCACCGTCCGCGAGGCCTCCAAGCGCACCCTCGGCCAGCGCCATTTCGACGTGCAGCTGATCGGCGGCATGGTGCTGCACGAGGGTGACATCGCCGAGATGAAGACCGGCGAAGGCAAGACCCTGGTGGCGACGCTCGCGGTGTACCTCAACGCGCTGGCCGGCAAGGGCGTCCACGTCGTGACGGTGAACGATTACCTCGCCCGCCGCGACGCCGGCTGGATGAGCCAGATCTACGGTTTCCTGGGCCTGACCACCGGCGTCATCGTGCACGGCCTCGACGATGCCGAGCGCAAGGCGGCCTACGCCTGCGACATCACCTACGGCACCAACAACGAATACGGCTTCGACTATCTGCGCGACAACATGAAGTACCGTCTGGAGGACATGGTCCAGCGCGGGCACTTCTTCGCCATCGTCGACGAGGTCGACTCGATCCTGATCGACGAAGCCCGCACGCCGCTGATCATCTCCGGTCCGCTCGACGACCGCTCCGACTTCTACAACACCATCGACACCTTCGTGCCGAAGCTCGACAAGTCCGACTACGAGGTCGACGAGAAGCAGCGCACGGTCACCCTGACCGAAGCCGGCATGGAGAAGATCGAGACCTTGCTGCGCGATGCCGGCCAGCTCAAGGGCGAGTCGCTCTACGACGTCGAGAACGTCTCCGTCGTTCACCACATCAACCAGGCGCTGCGCGCCCACACGCTGTTCACCCGCGACAAGGACTACATCGTCCGCGACGGCGAGGTGGTGATCATCGACGAGTTCACCGGACGCATGATGCCGGGCCGACGCTATTCCGAGGGCCTGCATCAGGCGCTCGAGGCCAAGGAGCACCAGCCGGTGCAGCCCGAGAACCAGACGCTGGCCTCGATCACCTTCCAGAACTACTTCCGAATGTATTCCAAGCTCGCCGGCATGACCGGCACGGCCGCCACCGAGGCGGACGAGCTGTTCGACATCTACAAGCTCGAGGTGCTGGAGATCCCGACCAATTTGCCGGTGGCGCGTCTCGATGAGGACGACGAGGTCTATCGCACCCAGCAGGAGAAATACGCCGCCATTCTCGCCGAGATCGAGCGCGCCAATGCGCGCCTTCAGCCGGTGCTGGTCGGCACCGCGTCGATCGAGAAGTCCGAGGTGCTCGCCGCCTATCTGAAGCAGCACGGCTACAAGCAGATCGATTTCGGCCAGCCGGCAGCGCTCGACAAGCTCTATGCGGCGGCCCGCGCGGGCAAGCCGGCAAAACTGTTCGCGGTGCTGAACGCGCGCTTCCACGAGCAGGAAGCCTATATCGTGGCCGAAGCCGGCGTCCCCGGCGCGATCACGATCGCGACCAACATGGCGGGCCGCGGCACCGACATCAAGCTCGGCGGTTCGCTGGACATGCGTCTGCAGCAGGAGACCGCCGGAATCACCGACGAGGCCGAGAAGGCCGCCAAGATCGAGCAGATCAAGGCCGACATCGCCCGCTTCCGCGAGATCGTGCTGAAGGCCGAGGAGACTGTCGAGATCGAGCCCGCCAAGGGCTCGAAGGCGGCCAAGACCGTGGTCAAGCCGGGCGGCCTCTACATCATCGGCTCCGAGCGCCACGAATCCCGCCGCATCGACAACCAGCTGCGCGGCCGCTCCGGCCGTCAGGGCGATCCGGGCCGCTCGAAATTCTTCCTGTCGCTGGAAGACGATCTGATGCGGATCTTCGGCTCCGACCGGCTGGACAGCATGCTGACCCGCCTCGGCCTCAAGGAAGGCGAGGCCATCATCCACCCCTGGATCAACAAGGCGCTGGAGAAGGCGCAGCAGAAGGTCGAGGCGCGCAACTTCGATATCCGCAAGAACCTCCTGAAGTTCGACAACGTCCAGAACGACCAGCGCAAGGTGATCTTCGACCAGCGCGTCGAGCTGATGCAGGACGAGAGCGTCGTCGAGACCATCACCGACATGCGCCACGCCTTCGTCGACGATCTCGTCAGCAAGCACGTGCCCGAGCACGCCTATGCCGAGCAGTGGGACGTGGCGGGCTTGAAGGACGAATTGAAGCGCGTGCTCGACCTTGATCTGCCGGTCGATGCCTGGGCCAAGGAAGAGGGCATCGCCGACGAGGAGCTGCTCAAGCGCATCGAGACCCATGCCGACGAGCGCATGGCCGCCAAGGTCGCGCAATGGGGCCCCGACGTGATGCGCTACGTCGAGAAGACGATCCTGCTGCAGACGCTCGACCATCTCTGGCGCGAGCACCTGATCATGCTCGACCATCTGCGCCAGGTCATCGGCCTGCGCGGCTATGGCCAGCGCGATCCATTGCAGGAGTACAAGTCGGAAGCCTTCACGCTGTTCGAGGCCATGATCGCGCATCTGCGCGAGGCGGTCACGGCACAGCTGATGCGCGTCGAGATCGTGCCGCCTGAGGAGCAGCAGCAGACGCTGCCGCCGATGCAGGCCCATCACGCCGACCCCCACACCGGCGAGGACGAGATGGCCTTCGCCAACGTCTCCCTGGTGCCGTCCTCCGCCGCCGCGCCGGTCCCCGCCGAAGCCCGCAACCCGACCGACCCCACCACCTGGGGCAAGGTCGGCCGCAACGAGGACTGCCCCTGCGGCTCCGGCAAGAAGTACAAGCACTGCCACGGCAGGTACGCGTAAGCGCGAGACGGCCGCGACAGTCTTTCCTCCGTCATTGCGAGCGCAGCGAAGCAATCCAGAGTCCCGCCCACGACTCTGGATTGCTTCGCTACGCTCGCAATGACGCCGTTGCCCGAGCTGCGCATCCAACCCACCACTGTCGTCCCTGCGTTCGCAGGACGACACCTTTGGCTTGGCGCGATCCGGGCACACACTCCGCTGTCATCCCGGCGAACGCCGGGATCCATAGCCACAGGCCGATGTGTCGAGGGACGCTGACCGCTCCAGCACGTCGCCTCACACCTGTCGGAGCAGGGGACGCAGGTCAGCGCACAGCGCCGCTCGCGTGGCGCGGTGCCGCGCTCCGGCCGTTCCGCTTCCAACCCGACGTCCACTGCCGGATGCGCGCCACCGAGCGTCGCACCGCACTTGCCTTCAGCTCGCCCGAGCACACCGCCGCCGTCAGCGCGCCGTTGATCTCGCGGCCGACATCCGACGTCTGGTCCTCGTCGCTGAACTTGGTGAACATGATGATATCAGCGCCCGCCTTGACCGCGTCGATGGCGGCGGCGGCCGGCGGCTTGGCGTCGAGGATGGCCTTCATGGCGAGATCGTCCGTCATGACAACGCCGTCATAGCCGAGCTCGCGGCGCAGCATGCGATCGATCGCATGGCCGCCGCTCTGGGTGGCGACGCCGTCCCATCGGCCCGCATGAGCGAGATGGCCGACCATGATCGCCCCAGCCAGCCCCCGCCGTATCAACCGTCGATATGGCTTCAGCTCGGCTGACGACCATGTCTTCGTCACGTCGGCAATGCCGGCATGACTGTCGGCGGTCGACGATCCATGCCCCGGGAAATGCTTGAGCACCGTCAGGATGCCCTGCTTGCGGTGCGCCTGGATGAACGCCGCCGCATAACGCACCACTGTCTCGGAATCGCTGCCATAGCTGCGCTGCCGCTGCCCGATGATCGGGTTCGACGGGTTGGTGTTGAGGTCCACCACCGGCGCGAGATTGATGTTGATGTGCAGCGTCGCAAGCTTCTCGGCGAGCGCGGCGTAGGCGCTGCGCGCCGCCGTGATGGAGCCCCGAGCGACCTCTGCAGCCGATGGTGTTGCGGCAAGCCCGATGTTCGGTCCAAGCCGCTCGACGGTGCCGCCTTCGTCGTCGATGGCAATGAACGGCGGAGTCGCGCACTTGCAGGACCGGATCCGCTCGATCATCGCTGTGAGATCATCCGCTGTGCCGACATTGCGCCCGAGAATGACGACACCGCCGATCAGTCCCTCCTCGAGATCGGCGAGCAGCTGCTTAAATCCCGGATCGGACGGCTTGGTCGCGAAGAAGCCGGCCATGATCATCGGGCCAACGAGCTGCGGTGTCGCAGATCGGTTGCCGCAGTCGGCGGCAAGGCCGGGCTGACCCGACAGCATCAGAAAGCTGGCGGCCAGCAACAGTCGGCCTGATCGTCGGAGCATAGTGCTCTCCGCTGGGCGGCTGTTTCGGTGACGGCTCGTAGGCACCGGTTCAGATCGCGTCGCCCCCGGTCGGTCTCAGATCGTCGCCAGGCTCTCGACCTTCGCTCCTTCCGCGATCGTGCGCGGTGCCGTATTCAGCTGCTCGATCGCAAACCCGGCCGCCTTCTTGTAGTTGGCCATGAACGCGTCGCGCTCGGCCGGCGGCACCACCTCGTCAATATTAGTGAACTTGCCGCCGCAGCGCTCGTCGACGAGGTTGAGCAGGCCGAACGGGCCGGCGCCGCGGTTGCGCAGGATCACTTGCGAGATCGGGCCGCACAGCTTCTCGTCGTAGGCCGCGAGCGCGGCCGGCGTCACGCCGTGGGCCAGCAGCATGGTGCCGAGCACGCGGGCGTCGACGATCGCCTGGCTCGCGCCGTTCGAGCCGGTCGGGTACATCGCATGCGCGGCGTCGCCCAGCAGCGCGACCGGGCCGTCGACCCAGGTCGAGACCGGATCGCGGTCGATCATCGGGTTCTCATAGGCGCCGTCGGCGCCGGCGATCAGCGCGGGCACGTCGAGCCAGTCATAGGTCCAGCCGGCGAAATGATGCGCGAACTCACTGACCGGCACCTGGCGGAACCAGCCGGTCTGTTTCCAGCCCTCGGTGTTGTCCATCGTCACTTCCGCGATCCAGTTGATCAGGGCGAGGCCCGTCCGGGGATCGGGATGCGAGATCGGATAGACCACGACGCGATGGCGATGGGTGCCGAGGCCGACGAACGACGATCCGGTGCGCATCGGCTTGGCCCAGGTCACGCCGCGCCACATCACGGCGCCGCCCCAATGGATCGGCGGCTGCGTCGGATGCATCTGCGCGCGCACCGCCGAGTGGATGCCGTCGGCGCCGATCAGGAGCCGGCCGCGCTGCTCGGAGCGCGAGCCATCGGCATGCTCGATGCGCGCCGTCACCGTGCCATCGGCGTTCTTCGCATAGCCCGCGACGCGGCTGGCGAGCCGCACGGTCGCGGCGCCCGCGCGCTGCACCAGCCGGCTGTGCAGCAGCATGTGCAGCTTGCCGCGATGCACGGCATATTGCGGCCAGTTGTAGCCGGCGAGCAGCCCGCGCGTCTCGGAATAGATGTCGTTGCCGTTCAGGCCGACCAACGCCCACTCCTTCGCCGGCACGCCGACCTGGTCCAGGTCGTCGGCGCCGATGCCGAGGTCGTAGAGCTCGCGCACGGCGTTCGGCTGCAAATTGATGCCGACCCCGAGCGGCCGCATCTCGCGCACGCTCTCATAGACGATGCAGGGCACGCCGATCTGCTGCAGGGTCAGCGCCGTCGCGAGGCCGCCAATGCCGCCGCCGGCGATGAGGACAGGAAGGTCGGTCATGGGCATGGTCCGCTACACGTGAACTCGAAACAGAACTCGAACAATGGACCAAAGGGATGGCGACACGGCGCGTGCAGCGCGTGCGGATCGCTCCCCCTCGATCCACGGCCAGCGTTGTCCGCTGGGCTGATGAAAAAGGCCTAGTTCAGAAGCCCGGCGGAGACAAGGGGAATGGGCTTGGCCCGCGGGTATGATAGGCTGGCCCGATGCGGCACCGATCTCTCATCCTCTGTCTTTCCCTGCTCCTCTCCTGCCTCGGGAGCCCGGCCATGGCTTTTGACATCGAAGCCCACCGGGGCGGCCGCGGGCTGTTCCCGGAGAACACGCTGCAGGCCTTCACCGCGGCCTTGGCCATGGGAGTCGACACGCTGGAGCTCGACACCGGGGTCACGCGTGACGGCGTGCTGGTGGTCTCGCACGAGCGGCGGCTCAATCCCGATCTCGCCCGCGACGCGTCCGGCAACTACGTCGCGCCGCCCGGCCGCCCGCTGCTGGAGCTGTCGCTGGCCGAGGTGCAGTCCTACGATGTCGGCCAGATCCGGCCCGGCAGCGACTACGCCAAGCAGTTTCCCGATCAGAAGGTGCTGTCCGGCGACGTCCCGCCGCGGATCCCGACCCTGAAGGAAGTCATCGATCTCGTGCGCCTGTTTGGCAACGAGCATGTGAAGCTCAACATCGAGACCAAGCTCGATCCGGATCATCCCGGGGAGGCACCGGATCCGGAGCGGTTCGTCACATTGCTGCTCGGCCTGATCGAGGCCGAGCATTTTGCCGGCCGCGTGATGATTCAATCGTTCGACTGGCGCACCTTGCAGCTGGTGCAGCAGCGCGCGCCTCAGATTCCAACCGTCTATCTGTCGCTGCAACGTGGCAAGGCGCCGACGGTGTCGCTGACCGAGGCGACGCGCTGGACGGCAGGCTTCAACCCCGCCGATCACGGCGGCTCGCTGCCGCGCACCATCCACGCCGCCGGCGGCAAAGTGTGGTCGCCCTATTTCGCCGACGTCACGCCGGAGCTGATCCGCGAAGCGCACGCGCTCGGGCTGAGCGTCGTGGTGTGGACCGTCAACAAGCCGGAGGACATAACGCGGCTGATCGATGGCGGCGTCGACGGCATCATCTCCGACCGGCCGGACCTGTTGCGCAAGGTTGCGGTAGAGAAGGGCATCGTCCAGCCGATTGGGCCCGCGGGTTCGAAGTGAGGCCACCCGTGGAGCTTGTATCTCTCGGGTTCAAGATGGCCGGCCATCGCTTTTGATCCCGTTTTGACATCCCGAGCCGGCGCGGCATCGCCGGTCCGCTCCCTCGCCCCGTTCTTACGGGGAGAGGGTTGGGGTGAGGGGCGCCGCACGGGAAGTGTTCGTGGTGAGACCTGTACCCGTCGGCCGGAGCGCTGGCGGTGAGTTATTGCATCGACGATCGAGGTTTTGTGCTTGCCTGCCTCCACATCGTCATGGCCGGGCTTGTCCCGGCCATCCACGTCGTTCGGCACGCTGAGAACGACGTGGATGCCCGGGACAAGCCCGGGCATGACGGAGTGACTAACGAAGAGGATCGGCTATCGCGGCAGCCTCGTATGCCAATGTGCGATCGTCCGGCCCCAGTCAGGGCGAGGTGCACCGAGCGAGCGGCGAATCGATCGCACATCGGGAAACTGCAGTCGCGCGCAGCTCTCACCCCATCACCACCTCATGCCGGATCACGAACGGCGCCAGCAAGGTGTGCACCTCGTGCTCGATCGCCTTGCGTTGCTCGGCCGGCACGTTGCGCAGGGTCACCGTGGCGAGGCTGCCGTGGCTGCCATGGGCGCCGACTTTCACACTGCAATCGATGCCGCGATCGGTCAGCTGCGACAGCACCTTTGTGAACACGCGCGCGGCGGCGTCCCAGCGCAGCTGCGGCTTGAACACCTTGCCGACGCCGGTCACCGGCATCGGATCGATCGGGATGATCTGCACCGGCACCGCGGCGCGCTCCGGGGTGCGCGCGCGCACCCAGTCCTCCAGCTCGCCCGGCTGCACGGAGGCGCCCGGCTTGAGCTGGACGTAGCCGATCGGCAGCTCGCCGGCATAGGCGTCGGGTTGGCCGACCACGGCGGCGAAGCCGACCGCCGGATGTTGGAACAGGATGTCCTCGATCGGCGCCGGGTCGATGTTGTGGCCGCCGCGGATCACGAGGTCCTTGGCGCGGCCGGTGATCCACAGGAAGCCGTCGGCATCGAGCCGGCCGAGATCGCCGGAGTTGACCCAGTGTCCCTCGACGAAGGCGCCCTTGTTGTGGGCGTCGTCGAGATAGCCGGAGAACACGCCGGGCCCGGCCATGATGACGACGCCGATCTCGTCGACAGCGCAGTCGCGCTCGTAGCGCCCGTCGGCATCGAGCTTGACGATGCGCACCTTGGCGTAGGGCAAGGGCAGGCCGACCGAGCCGAGCCGGATCGGCTGGTCCGGATAGGCCATGGTGTGCACGCTGGCCGTCTCGGTCATGCCGTAGACCTCGATCACCGGCAGCTTCAGCTTGTCCATGATCGCCTGTCCCACGGCGACCGGAATTGCCGAGCCGCCGCCGGCGGCGTAACGCAGGCTGGAGATGTCGGCTTGGCCTTGCGGCACGCCGAGCGTCGCCGCCAGCACCGTCGGCACGCTCGACAGCGTCTCCGGCTTGAAGCGCTCGACCAGGCCCCAGATGTTGCGCACCGCATTCGGATTGCGCCAGCCGGCGCCGGACAGCACCACCAGCGAGCCGCCGGCCGACAGCGTCTGCAGCGCCTGGGTCAGCGATCCCCCGACGTGAAACAGCGGCATGCCGAACAGCAGCGTGCCGCCGGGCTTGGCCTTCAGAACAAGGTTGATGCCCCAGGCCTGGTAGACCTGGTTGCCATGGCTGTGCCGCACCAACTTCGGCGTGCCGGTGGTGCCGCCAGTGTGGAAATACGCCGCGGTGTCGCTGGCCTTGATCTGCCGGCCGCTGACGAGGTGATCCGCCGGTTGCGGCTTGATCAGATCGTTGAAGGCATGGATGCCGTTGGCCGGGTCGCCGCCGCCATGCACCTGCACGATCGCCTTGAGGTGCTTGAGGCTGCCGCGCACCTTTTCGACCTTCTGCCAGATGTCGGTGCCGGGCAGGGGGCCGAGCGCCACCAGCACCTTGGTCTTGGCGGCATCGAGGATCTCGGCGATCTGGTGCGGCTCGAGCAGCGGGTTGACCGGGTTGGCGATGCCCGCGGCCTCCGCGCCGAACAAGGTCACGAAGGCGTCGGGCACAAGCGGCAGCATGAAGCTGACGACGTCATCGGGGCCGACGCCGAGCGCATGAAACATGTTGGCGGCCTGCGTCACCCGGGCGACGAAGTCGCGATAGGAGATCACGACCGGCGTATCGGCGGGATCGGCATTCTGCAGAAACTGGATCGCCGGGGCGTCGGGATTGGCCGATGCCCCGCATTTGAGCGCCTCATAGGTGCTCTGCGCCGCGATCCGTTCGCTGTACGGCATCTGCTCGAAGGCGCGGATGTCCGCCGTGCTGGCGAATGTCGGATAATCGCTGCCGATGGCGCGATCGAGCAGATGAATGCCCATAGGATTTCCCATGGCCTGTCCTCCCTGTGTCGTGTCCTCGTCCGGCCGAATGCGGCCGCCATCGCGCGCGGGCTCTGTGGCCCGTTCGCCGCGATCGTCAGGGAACAAGATGAGGGAGGAATTGTCTTGCGTCCATCCCGGCGTTGCCGGGTCGACGATCCCATTTGCCGCAGGAGAATGGAGACCTCCTTTTCCTTGATGCGGCGCGAAACTTCGCGGCGTCCGTCATTGCGAGCGAATCGACGCAATCCAGAGCCTTCTGTTGCGCGCTCCACAATGCCCGCGTCGCTCGGAGAGCTTACGCGGCGGCGCTGGCGCTCTGCGGTGTGGTCTCGTGTGACGCTCCGACCTCCTGGATCATCCGGCTGATGGCGTCGCGCGGCATCGGCTTGCCGAACAGGAAGCCCTGCACGCTGCTGCAGCCTTCGTCGCGCAGGAAGGCGAGGTGCTGCTCGGTCTCGACGCCCTCGGCCAGCACGGGAATGTTCAGGCTGCGCCCGAGCAGCAGCGTCGCCTTGACGATGGCGGCGGCGTGCACGCTGGTCTCGACCGATTGGATGAAGCTCTTGTCGACCTTGATCTTGTCGAACGGGAATACCTGCAAGGTCGAGAGCGACGAATAGCCGGTGCCGAAATCGTCCATCGCAACCGTGACGCCGATCGCCTTCAGCGCCTGCATCACCTGCAGCGCATGCTGGCGGTCGGCGATGATGCCGGTCTCGGTCAGCTCGATCTCCAGCCGCGCCGGCGCCAGCCCGGTCTCGCGCAGCACCTCGGCGACGCGCCTCGGTAGATCGTGGTTGAGCTGCATCGGCGCGACGTTGACGGCCACTTTGAACGGCTGGCTCCAGCTCGCCGCGGTCGCGCAGGCGGTGCGCAGTACCCAGTCGCCGATGTCGACGATCAGTCCCGTCTGTTCGGCCATCGGGATGAAATCGTTCGGCGGCACGCGGCCCTTGACCGGGTGATTCCAGCGCAGCAGCGCCTCGAAGCCGATGATCTCGCCGCTCTGCGTGTCGTTCTGGACCTGGTAGTGCAGCTCGAACTCGTTGCGCACCAGCGCGCGCTTGAGGTCGATGGCAAGCTCGGCGCGGCGCCGGCTGGCCTCGTCCATCGACGGCTCGTAGGTGCAGATCTTGCCCTGGCCGAGGCTCTTGGCGCGATACATCGCGAGATCGGCGCGGGCGAGCAGTTCGTCGGAGGTCAGGCCGTGCTCGGGATGCAGCGCGATGCCGATGCTGCAGCCGACCGACAGGCTGCGTTGCTCCCAGTCGACGGGGCTGAGCACCAGCGCGCGGACCCGCTCGGCGAACTTCGCCGCCTCGGCGCGGGCGAAGATCTCGCTCTTCACCGCGACGAACTCGTCGCCGCCGATCCGGGCCAGGAACTCGCCCGGCTGCAGCGTCGACGCGATCCGCTGCGCGATCGTCGTCAGCACCGCATCGCCGGCGGCGTGGCCGTGCGCGTCGTTGATGTCCTTGAAGCGGTCGAGGTCGATCGCCAGCACGACCAGATGTGCGGTCTCGTCGCCCTCGGTCAGCAGCGGCGCGAGCCGCTGGCCGAGACCGTTGCGGTTGGCGAGGCCCGTGAGCGGATCCTGCAGCGCCAGCTGCCGATAGCCTTCGACCGCCTCCTGCGTGGCCTGCATGTCGATCATGTAGGCCGACGCCGCCATCGCCATGATCAGGCCGATGCCGGTGACGATGCTGATGAGCATCACGCTGTCGGACAGCGCTTGCGCCGGCGCGGACACTCCGGCCATCGGCATCAAGGTCAACGCCGCCATGCCGGTAAAATGCAGGCTGAGGATCGCGAGGACCATCGCGGCGAGCTGCCATATTTGCAGAACCGCGTCACTGGCCGCGCGATCCGGTTGGCGGCGACCGCGCCGAAGCCCATCGCCAGCATGAGCGAGAGCCAGATCGCCGGCGCGTGCCACGTCCGGATGCCGTCGAGATTGAGCGCGCTCATGCCGGTGTAGTGCATTGCGGCGATGCCGAAGCCGAACACGGCGCCGCCGATCTCGATCAGCGGGCCGCGCTGGGTGCGGGTGGTGATGAAGAAGCCGAGCCAGGAAAACACGATCGCCAGGCCGAGCGAGGCGAAGGTGAGGCCGGCTTCGAACGAGCGGTTGCCGGGCGAGTCATAGCCGAGGATCGCCGCGAAATGCGTCGTCCACACCGTGCCGCCGGCGACGAGGCCTGCGAGAAACAGCAGATGAAACCGGCGCAGCCCGGTGTTGCGGCGGACGCGCGCCAGCAGGCGCATCGACAGAATGGAGCCGAGCACGCAGACCAGCAGCGCGGCGGCGACGTAGCGGAGATCGTGATCGGCGGGGAGGCAGGACAGGATCGTCAACATCGGCAAAGAACCCTCACGCGGGCCAGCTACGGTTCGCGGCGCGCTGCGTTTTGCCGCGCGTGAATCGCAGTTAGCAAAGCGTCAATGCGGACAGGAATGCTGCCCGCATCGATCCATGCACGAGGTTGGAAAGCCGATGCTTAAGGCACGCGGCGCCTGCTTGCGAGTTCCGGATGGAACCCTGGACATCATGACGAAATCATCAACACGTTTTGTCAGTCTGCGCCAAGCTGGAACTGCGCCGGCTCAGTGCGATGCTCTCGCATGGCCTTCAGAACCATGAGGCCAACGGCCGAACCTCGCCCTTTGAGACGCGCGCAAAGTGGAGCGCTCCTCAGCGTGAGGAGTAGCAGCAGCTTGGCGTATTGATGGTCCCGTGTGCAGCGCCCGCCCCGGCGCTCGATCCTCTCCATGAGGTCGCTGTCGATAGCCGACAGCGACCTCATGGCCTGTGTGCAGGGCCGATTTCGGCGCTCAACCCTCATGGTGAGGAGCGCCTCGCCCGTTAGATGGCTATGCGGCATGTGGGAATCCGCGGCGCGTTCCGGCGATGCTCTCGCATCGCCGTGAGAACCATGAGGCCCGTGAACGGTCAGCGATAATCCCCTTGCTCCGCCGTAACCCACCACCACACGCGTATTTGCGTTCCCCGGGCCCGCAACGGGTTGCCGCTGGATGACGAAATTCATACGATCGGATGACAGTCACATGAATTTTGGAGTGCCGGATGCGTGCGCAGCAGCGAGCCTTGTCGAACCCGGTCGCCCTGTGGTGGGCGATGCTGACCCTGGTCAGCCTCGCCAACATCGTGTTCTGGCTCATCCTGTATCGCCAGCTCAACGGCGGGAGCGCCGCAGCGAGTCAGTCCTCCGACACCAGTGCGATGCTCGCACTGTCGGCGGCCTATGTGTTCGGCTGCGCTTTCCGCTCGGTGCTGCCGCGCGCCGACGTGCAGCGCATCTGCCTGGTCGACAGCTGGCTGTCGAGCATCTTCGTCGGCCGCAGCGTCGCGACCATCGCGGAGATCGCGTTCGCCGCGCAATGGGCCATCATCCTGGCGCAGCTCGGCGCGATCGCCGATGCCGAGACCGCGGTCAACATGGCGCGTCTCATCGTGCCGATCATCGTCGTCGCCGAGATCTGCTCCTGGTACGCGGTCGTCACGAAGAACTTCCTCTACAACGCGATCGAGAACTCGCTGTGGGCGGTTGCCTTCCTGCTCGTCGGCATTGGCCTCGGGCGTCTCTTGCCGGAGTTCGACGGGCTGGTGCGTGGTCTGCTGATCACGGGCCTCGTCGGCATCGCCTGCTATCTCGCGTTCCTCGTCGTCGTCGACGTGCCGATGTATGTGAAGCGCTGGCGCATCGAGCGCGCGGCCGGCACGCCGCTGCTGCATCCGCTGGTGGGCTTGCGCGATTCCGCCACGCAGTGGACCGTCACCCACGAGTTCGAGCACTGGAAGGAAGAGATCGCCTGGATGTCGCTGTATTTCAGCGCTGCGGTCTGGGGCTCGCTGGCGCTGTGCGCGCTGTCGGCGATGAACGATCAGCTGCCGCGTGATCGCGCCGCAGCGGCGCCTGCGGCGATTGTGCAGCCGGTGCAGATGCGCTGAGCCGTTCACGGCAGGGATCAAGGCGACAAACAACCCGCGGTGACATGCACCGCGGGTTGCTTCGTGTCTGCTGACATCAGCCGTGCATCGCGAAGTGATGTCCGTCGTCCATCTGGACGACGTGGCTGTAGTCGACATGCGGGGCGTCGTGCGCGCCACCGGCATGGCCGACGTCGAAGTTCGGCGGCACGATGCCGGTGTTGCCGGGGTGGCCGTGATCGCCGAAATTGTCGACGATGATCGGGTTGTGCGACGAGCCTTCGCCGTGCAGCGGGCCGCCGCCGAAGCCGAACCCCGAGCCGGACTCGGCGCCCTGGACGTTCTCGCCGGCCTGGTGGACCGCCGAGGCAATCGAGTCCCAGAACCCGCCATGGCTGCCGCCATCCGCCCCGGCATGGGCGATCTGGATGCTGCCGTCGCTGCGCAGGCCGTCCTGCGCCAGCTTGAAGATGTCACCGATCGCAGCGCCGAGATTGCCGTGGCTGAGATCGCTGACCAGCGAGCCGAGATCGTGCCCGATCGATTCGAGCTGGTGGCCGATGCTGCCGGTCATGTCTCCGGCGGTCTGCGCCAGGCCGCTGATGCCTTCGCCGAGGAAGTGGCCGACGCCGTCGACCACACCGGTGCCGACCGATTCGACGCCGTGCGCCAGGCCGGACACCGCGGCACCGACGTTGCCGCCGATCAGGTCGCCCGCCGCGGACACCGTGTCGGTGACCACGCCGATGGCGCCGTCAGCAACCGCCACGCCGGCGTCGAAGCCGCCCTTCACCACGGCGCCCGCGGCGTCGAGCGCATCGGCCCCGACATCGGCCGCGGTGCCGACGATGGTGCCGGCCATGTCGAGCGCGCCGTGACCGAGCGCGCCGGCCGCTTCCAGTCCGGCTTCGCCGAGACCGACCGCGGTATGCACCGCGTCCCCTGCGACATCGAGCGCACCATGCGCCACGTCACCGGCGACGTGCAGCCCGCCATCGACGATGTCGCCGCCGATATTCTTCACGTCATTGACCACGCCGTCGATGTCGCCATGCACGAGATGGCCGAGGCCCGAGGCCACGTCGCCGACCACGTTGACGCCGGTATGAAGGACGTCACTGCCGACATGCACGACGGTCGACGCCACGTCCTCGACGGTGTGGAGCACGCCGCTGCCGACCGCCTCGGCACCGTGCTCGAGCGCGCCGAGCACGCCACCCACGGCGTGAAAGGCCTCGCCACCCAGCGCGCCGATTCCGTGCACCACGCTGCCGACCGCATGCGCCGCGTCGCCGGCCACATGCTCCACGGTGTTGACCACGGCCGAAGCCGCGCCGCCGACCGCACCCGCCACATCGCTGGCCACGTCCTTCACGTCATCCACGACCGAACTGACGGCATCGGTGACATCATCCCAAAAGCCCATGATTTGCTCCTCTCGGTTGCGTCACCTCGCCTCGGGTGACGGCGCTGTTGTCGCAGATCCCGGCCGCGCGCTCCGTGCGCGACGTCACGCAGGAAAATGTTGCGCGAACGAGCTTCGCATGATGCCGGTTGGCCTTGCCCGTCGGGCGACTCGGGCGCCCGTGTCGTTGTTGTTTGCGCGTATGTCAGCGGGCCGGGCGCCACTCAAACGGCCTGCGCCGAGAGACTGATTTCGTTTGCGCGTTCAAGCTGATTTGGGCTGTCCAGTCCGTAGCGAAAAAATATATCGCTTCTCTTTTTCAGAAGAGCGTGGTCTTCTCTCGCTCGTCCTGCCTCATCGACGAGGGGCGCTACGCGGTCGTCACGAAGCGTGGAGTGCGGGATGTGGTGGGCGGGCCGGGTTGCAGCGTGAGCAATCGCGCCGACGAACTACACCGGTCCGTACGGTCAAGTCGCGTGGTCCTGGCCTCCCGAAGCTGAGGTCAAGTCCGTGCCGATGCGCCTCAAGCGCTCGCGCGGATGACGGTGGCCAACAAGCCCGGCGCACCGGGGAGATCGCGAAGCAGCCGTTCAAACCATCGCGCAGGGAGGGCCGGGTCGTTCCGGCTGGACCTGTGGTTCTGCCGCCTGCATTTTTTCCGCAGGCGGGCCACGGGCCTCAGTCGAGGCCCGGCCTTCCCTGCACCCTCGCTTTGGAGAGGGTGATCAGACGAGCAACACTCGGACGCGAAAGCGGGCGCGAGAATGCCCAGCCGTGCCAACAAACTCCGGCGTCATCCCGGGCAAGACCGGCGACGCGCAGCGTCGCAGGGCGCCGACCCGGGATCCATACTCCGCGGCCCCTGTATGACTCATGCTGGAGCATCCTCCTCGCGCAACGATTTCCGCCGGTGGTTATGGATCCCGGCGTTCGCCGGGATGACACTGGTTGGTTTGAGGCGGTTGCGGACTCATGGACGCTGCGTGGTTCGTCGTGACGACGCAGGCCGAACGATCAGCCGCCAGACAGCGATCCGCGCGATGTCTGGCTCGTCGTCCTACTTGAACCCGGCAAACCTGCTGTCGAACGAGTTCGACTGCAGCACCGGGGCGGCGCCGGAGACCAGGGCGGTCTGGGTCTGCGCGGGCGCCGAGGCCGGTGCCTCGCTGGCGGCGGGCTTGAACGGCGGCCGGGCGGCGGCCTGCTTGGTTTCGGCCGGCTTGGTCTCAGCGGGCTTGGCGGCGACCGGCTTCGGCGCCGGCTTGGCTTCCGCGGTCTTGCTCTCGGCCGGCTTCGTCGTCGCCGTGGTCTCGGCCGACGCATTGCCACCGAGACCCATCTTGCGGGCAAGGCTCGACATGAAGCCCGGCTTCTCGGGCGCGCTCACGGCGGCCACGCGCGTGGTCGGTGCGGCCACCGGGGCGGGCGCCGCGCTGGCGGCCGGCGCGGCCGCGACCTCGTCGGCCTCAGGCGCGCGCGGCGGGTTGACGTGACCCGGAATCGTGCCCGGAATCGGCGTGAAATTGGCGAGCGACAGGCCCGGCGCTTCGCCGGCGTCGGACAGGCCGGTCGAGGCGCCCGGCACGCGATTGGCGAACACCGGGTTCATGCCGCCGTCGATGCCGGTATTGAGCTTGGCGACCGGCGTCCCCTTGGAGACCAGCTTGGCGTATTCGGCTTCGTCCGCCTGCTGCTTCTCGCGCACCGCCGTCGTGATCTCATCGGGCACGACATAGGCCGGACATTTCGCGGCGGCGTCGAACACCGGATCGCGCGTGGCGCCCGGCGGCTTCTGGGCATTGAAGACGTATTTCTTCTCGCAGAAGTCGACCTTCGGCTCCTGACGGGTGACCTCGAAGGCATCATAGCCTTCCTTGATCATGCGCCAGAACGGCATGTTCGGATTGTTGCGGTGCCTCGCCATGTTCGCCGGTGTCATCCGGAACGGATAGGCCTGGAACTGGAATGCGCGCTGGCCGCCGAAGAACGACTCGCGTCCGAGCGCATAGATCTCGGCGATCTGCTCGTCGGTCATCGCAAAGCAGCCGCGGGACGAGCAGTCGCCGTGCACCATCAGCTGCGAGCCGGTGCGTCCCAGCGCCTTGTCGAAGGCGTTGGGATAGCCGGTGTTGAACGACAGATAATAGGCCGACTGCGGATTCATCTGGCTCGGATTGATCGAGTAGAATCCCTCGGGTGCCTGGCGGTCGCCCTCGCGAACCTTCGGGCCGAGATCGCCGGACCAGCGGCAGATCGGATAGGTCTTGAGCAGCCCGAACCGGCCGGAGCGGTCCTGCTTCCAGACCTCGAGCTCGGCCTCCTGCTTGAACACGCGCACCAGGATCGGCGACTGCGTGTCCATGTCCTTCTCGGCGATCGTCGCCACGAGTTTGGGCGGAACAGGCTGATTGGCCTTGGCGCTGGTGGCGAGCGCGACCTGGTCGCTGTTGCAACCGGTCAGCAGCGCGCCGGCGGCCAACGCCGCAGAGGTCATCAGAACCCGGACGAAAGCGCGGTTGATCAAAGCGAAGCTCCCCGCAAACCCAGCATGTCGCGACACCCCACTCTCGTCTCGATCGATCGCCCCGGGAAAGCTGGTACGGATCCCAGGCCGACGGCGCGCCATGCCCACGTCAAACCAATGATTAAAATTGTACCCTTTGGCCCTGGGAGCCGCAACCCGGGCTACGGCGGTGCCGCGGCGCGGTGGCTCTCGTGGTCAACAACTTCTAAACAACTGACCCCGCCGGCAGGGCCGAAATGCGGCCAAACGGCTGGAAAGACTCACAAAAACGCGAGCACGGGCGGCCGGGCAGGGGCCTCTCCGGGCTCAGCTCAGCTTGCGGCCGATCTCGATGAACTTCTGCCGGCGCTGCTTGCGGATGGCGTCGGCGTCGAGACCCTTGAGCTCGTCGAAGGCCTGGGCGATCGCGTCACCCGTGGCTGCGATCATCGCGGCAGGGTCGCGGTGGGCACCGCCGACCGGCTCCTTCAGGATGGTGTCGACCACCCCGAAGCGCAGCATGTCCTGGGCGGTGATCTTCATGCTGTTGGCGGCTTCCTGCGCCTTGGTGCCGTCGCGCCACAGGATCGAGGAGGCGGCTTCCGGCGAGATCACGCTGTAGATCGCGTGCTCAAGCATCAGCACCCGGTTGGCGGTGGTCAGCGCGATGGCGCCGCCCGACATGCCCTCGCCGGTGATGATCGCGACGTTCGGCACGCCCAGCGCCAGGCAGGCGTCGGTCGAGCGCGCGATGGCCTCGGCCTGGCCGCGCTCCTCGGCGCCGATCCCGGGATAGGCGCCGGCGGAATCGACCAGCGACAGCACCGGGATGCCGAACCGCTCAGCCATCTCCATCAGCCGGACCGCCTTGCGGTAGCCTTCCGGGCGGGCCATGCCGAAATTGTGCTTGAGGCGGGATTCGGTGGTGGCGCCCTTTTCCTGGCCCATCACGCAGATCGGCTCGCGGCGGAAGCGGCCGAAGCCGCCGAGCAAAGCGGCGTCCTCGCCGAACTTGCGGTCGCCGGCCAGCGGCGTGAACTCGGTGATCAGGGCGCTGACGAAGTCGGTGAAGTGCGGTCGCTGCGGATGGCGCGCGACCATGGTCTTCTGCCACGGCGTCAGATTGGCATAGAGCTCGGCCAGCGCCTGGCCGGCCTTCTCCTCGATGCGGCCGACCTCCTCGCCGATATCGGTGCCGGAGGCGGCCATCGCCCGGAGTTCATCGACCTTGGAATCGAGCTCGGCAACGGGCTTTTCGAAATCGAGGTAGCTGCGCATGGGATCCGGCATGGAGGAGCTGAAGGAAGACCGCTGAACGAAGTCGGTTCGGCCTTCGGACCTGAAGGTGAGCGACTTCAGGAGCTTGAAGGTCGATCGGTGCCCGGCCTCCAGGCATCACGCCGGGTTCGCGGGCAGGATGGCGCTCTTTCAGGGCAGACGGGCGCGAAGTCAAGCGGGCGCCGCGCCGCGCCGGCGGAATTGGTTGCGGGAAGGTGTCGGGCGGGCTCAGGTCTCGGCGAGCGGGTGCAGGTCGCGCACCAGGCTCTTCAGCCGCTCCTCGACCACATGGGTGTAGATCTGGGTGGTCGAGATGTCGGTGTGGCCGAGCAGGGTCTGCACGATGCGCAGGTCGGCGCCATTGTGCAGCAGGTGGCTGGCGAAGGCGTGCCGCAGCACGTGCGGCGACACCAGCCGGGCCGGCAGGCCGCTGGCCACTGCGAGCTCCTTGAGGTCGCGGGCGAAGTGCTGGCGGGTGAGGTGGCCGCTCTCGCCGAACGACGGAAACAGCCATTTACCAAAGGTGGCGCTGGCCTTCTTCTCCGGCTTCTGCTTGTCGAGAACAGCGAGATAGTCGGCCATCGCCTGGCGCGAGGCCTGGTTGAGCGGCACCAGCCGCTCCTTGTTGCCCTTGCCGCGCACCACGATCATCCGGGCATCGTTGCGCGCCGCCGTGCGCGGCAGCGCCACCAGCTCGGAGACGCGCAGTCCCGTGGCGTAGAGCACCTCGAGCAGGCAATACAGCCGCAGCGCCCGAAGCCGTTGCGACGGCGACACGTCGGCTTCCGACAGCTCCTTGGCTTTCGTCAGCATGCGGTCGACGTCGCCGATCGACAGCACCTTCGGCAGGGAACGGCCGCGCTTCGGGCCGGAGAGGATCGCGGCCGGATCGTCGCTGCGGATGCGCTCGCTCAGCAGGAAACGAAAAAGGTGCCGCATCGCCGAAAGACGGCGGGCGACGCTGGACGATTTGAAGCCTCTGTCGTCGAGGTCGGCCAGATAGTCGCGCAGCGCCTGGGTGTTGGCGGCAATGAAGGTGCCGCCCTTGCGCGTCAGAAACTCGGAGAGATCGGTGAGGTCGCGGCGATAGGCGTCCAGGGTGTTCTGGCCGGCGCCCTGCTCGGCAGCCATCATGTCGAGGAAAAGGCCCATCAGCCTGGCGTCGGAGGCCTTGACGTTCATGTCGTGAAATCCGCTGCGTCCGAGGCGATCGAATCACTACGAGGCGTTCGCGCCGGCACGTTGAGCGGTGACCGCAAATCTGGCCGATATCGCGGCGCCGGGCGGCCTCAGAGAAGCGCAAAAATCTTAATCAATGCCCTGTGGCTTTTGTGTTCGCCGCGCCGTCCTGGTTCACTTCTTCTGGAACTTGTCGGGCGGGATCGACACCGTCATCTCGCGCGATTTGGGCGTGACGAAATTCGCGAGCGCGTAGATCGCGCCATAGACCACGCCGACGATCACGGCGATCACGGTCAGGAAGCGGAACAGGCTGGGCATTGGGCTCGCGCAGGCCACCGGAGAGGAACCGTTTCATCCAACATGTTCGGACACGGCTGGCAAGTCCGGCGCTGCCGGCTTCCCGTCCGATGTCCAGTTGTCTTGCTCCGTCATTCCGGGGCGGCGCGCGCAGCGCGACGAGCCCGGAATCCATACCCACAGGATGCCGTGTGGGGCAGGCTGGTGGTGGGTATCTCGCTCCACGACATCTGCCTGTGGGTATGGATTCCGGGCTCGCGCTACGCGCGCCCCGGAATGACGTCCGTGGCGAGGGCCGGGGGCGTACGGCGGAACAGGATGCCTTTGAAAGCAGCAGGGCCTGGGTTAGAAGCGGGGAGATGACCGACACGACCCAACCAGCACCCAGCCCCGCCGCTGCGGAGGCCGCGATCCTCGCGGGCCTCGGCAAGCGGCTGATCGTGCTGGTCGGCATGATGGGGGCCGGCAAGTCAACCGTGGGGCGTCGGCTGGCGACGCGGCTGCGGCTGCCGTTCGTCGATGCAGACACCGAGATAGAGACCGCGGCCGGCATGAGCATACCGGAGATCTTCGAATCGCGCGGCGAGGACTATTTTCGCAACGGCGAGGCGCGGGTGATCGCCCGCCTGCTGGAAACCGGGCCGGCGGTGCTGGCGACCGGCGGCGGTGCCTTCATGCGCGAGGAGACCCGCCACCGCATCCACGACAAGGCGGTGTCGCTGTGGCTGAAGGCCGATGCCGACGTCATCATGCGCCGGGTCAGGCGGCGGGCCGACCGCCCGCTGCTGCAGACCGCCGATCCAGAAGGTACGGTGGCCCGGCTGCTGACCGAGCGCGAGCCGGTCTACCAGACCGCCGACATCACGATCTGCTCGCGCGACGTGCCGCATGACCGGGTGGCCGAGGATTGCCTGGAGGCGCTGCGGACATTCCTCTCTCCGCCCGAGGCCAATGGGCAGCCGGTCGGGCCGCAGCCCGATCCGATTCAACCCGACCCTCCGCAGGCCATGAGCGCGCTCCGATGACGGCACCCCTGAAGCATTCCGATCCGATCACCGTCGACGTCGAGCTGGGCGATCGCGCCTATGACATCGTCATCGGCCGCGGCGTGCTGGCCACGCTCGGCCAGCGCATCGCGGCGCTACGGCCGGGGGTGCGCACCGCCATCGTCACGGACCGCACCGTGGCCGCGCACTGGCTGAAGCCGACCGAGGCGATCCTGGCGGAGGCGGGCATTCCGTCGTCGACGATCGTCGTCGAGGAGGGCGAGGGCTCGAAGACTTACGCCGGGCTGGAAAAGGTCAGCGAGGCGCTGATCGCGGCGAAGATCGAGCGCAACGATCTCGTCATCGCGCTCGGCGGCGGCGTGGTCGGGGACCTCGCCGGCTTTGCCGCGGCGATCCTGCGCCGCGGCGTCGATTTCGTGCAGGTGCCTACCTCGCTGCTGGCGCAGGTCGATTCCTCCGTCGGCGGCAAAACGGGGATCAACTCGCCGCAGGGCAAGAACCTGCTTGGCGCCTTCCACCAGCCGGTGCTGGTGATCGCCGACACCGCGGTGCTCGACACCTTGTCGCCGCGCCAGTTCCGCGCCGGCTATGCCGAAGTCGCCAAATACGGCCTGCTCGGCGATGCCAGCTTCTTTGCCTGGCTCGAGGCCAACCACGCCGACATCGTCAAGGGCGGCGCGGCGCGCGAGCATGCGGTGGCGACCTCCTGCCGCGCCAAGGCCGCGATCGTCGCCCGCGACGAACGCGAGACCGGCGACCGCGCGCTGCTCAATCTCGGCCACACCTTCGGCCATGCGCTGGAGGCCATCACCGGCTTCTCCGACCGGCTGTTCCACGGCGAGGGCGTGTCGGTCGGCATGGTCTTGGCGGCGCAGTTCTCGGCCGAGCTCGGCATGCTGCCGCCCGACGATGTCGTCAGGATCGAGCGTCATCTTGCCGCGGCCGGCTTGCCGACCCATCTGCAGGACATCGCTGGCTTCGCCCAGGAGGGGATCGGCGACGCCGACCGGCTTTTGGCCCTGATGGCGCAGGACAAGAAGGTGAAGCGCGGCAAGCTGACCTTCATCCTGATGGAGGCGATCGGCCGGGCCGTCATCGCCAAGGACGTCGATCCATCACGCGTGCGCGACTTCCTGCAGGTCAAGCTGAAGAGCCGTCACTGATCCTGCCGGGCTTTACGCGTGTTGAGCACTGCCAGCGGATCATCGGCGGCCTCCATTGAGAGCGACATCGGCGTCATGGACTGGATCACACTCTCGATCGTCATTCTCCTCCTCGCGGGCTCCGCTTTTTTCGCGCTGAGCGAGACGGCGCTGACCGGCGCCTCCCGCGCCTCGATGCTGCGGCTGTCGAAACAGGGCAACCGTGATGCCGACGTGGTGTCGAGCCTGTTCGACATGCGCGAACGCCTGATCGGCGCGCTGCTGCTCGGCAACAACATCGCCAATATCGGCGCCTCGGCGCTGGCGACCGGCATCTTCACGGCCTGGTTCGGCGAGGTCGGCGTGCTCTATGCGACCGGCGTCATGACCGCGCTGGTCGTGATCTTCGCCGAGGTGCTGCCGAAGACGATCGCCATCAACGCGCCGGACCGCGTGTCGCTCGCGGTGGCGCGGCCGATGCGCGCGACGGTGTTCGTGCTCGGTCCGGTGCTGGCCGTGATCGAGGCCATCGTGCGCGTCCTGATGCGGCTGATCGGCTTCAAGGTCGGCGCCAACCAGCCGATGCTGTCGCCGACCGAACGCCTGCGCGGCGCGGTCGATCTGCTGCATCATGAAGGCAAGGTCGAGAAGCAGGATCGCGACATGCTCGGCGGCCTGCTCGACCTGCGCGAGCTGCAGGTGTCGGACGTCATGGTTCACCGCACCGAGATGGTGATGGTGAATGCCGACCTGCCGCAGGAGGAGCTGGTGCGCGAAGTCCTGGCCACCGAGTACACCCGCATCCCGCTGTGGCGCGGCACGCCCGAAAACATCATCGGCGTGCTGCATGCGAAGGATTTGTTACGCGCGATCCGCGCGGCCGAGGGCGATGTGTCGCACATCGACGTCGCGTCGCTGGCGCTGCCGCCCTGGTTCGTTCCGGAGATGCGCTCGGTGTCGGAACAGCTGAAGGCGTTCCGCCGCCGCAAGACGCATTTTGCGCTCGTCGTCGACGAGTATGGCGAGGTCGAAGGCATCGTCACGCTCGAGGACATTCTCGAGGAGATCGTCGGTGACATTTCCGATGAGCAGGACGTGCAGGTCGCCGGCGTGCGTGTGCAGCCGGATGGATCCGTCGTCGTCGATGGTTCGGTGCCGATCCGCGACCTCAATCGCGCGATGGACTGGACGCTGCCGGATGAAGAGGCGACGACGGTGGCAGGTCTCGTGATTCACGAGGCGCGCTCGATCCCTGACCGCGGCCAGAGCTTCACGTTTCACGGCTTCCGCTTCCGCGTGCTGCGCCGCGAGCGCAATCGCATCACCGCGCTGCGCATCGTGCCGGTGCCGCGCGGCGAGACCGAGGAGACGCGACCGCGCCGTGCCGGCACGGCGTTCTAATTGGGAGGGTTCTGATTGGGAGTCAGGCTTCGCCCGGCGCCTTCGCATGCAGCGCCAGCGCGTGCACCGAGCCGGCAAGTTCCGACGATAATGCGGCGTTGATCAGGCGATGCCGATCGACGCGGCTCTTGCCGGCGAAGGCCTGCGACACAATATACACGCGGAAATGGGTCTCACCGCTGGGACGGTGTCCCATGTGGCCCGCATGAAGATGTGATTCGTCCTGCACATCGAGGCTTTCCGGAGAGAAAGCTTCGCGTAACTTTTTGATGATAGCATCTTGGGTTCGCATGGTCTCCGGAAATACGCATCAAATTATTTTTCGTCAATCGGCGGGCTCCGCCTGAGGTATTCGCAATGTCAAGACTTGAAGCTTTGCGCGTTGCGTAGTCAAAGTCCGCCATGCCGATCGATTCAAACAAATTCTTCGACTCCATCCGCATCAAGCCCAAGAAGACGGCTGCGCGGCAGCCGGTGGTGCGCGAGGAGGCTCAGCCGTGCCAGTGGCCGGACTGCAAGAACAAGGGCTCGCACCGCGCGCCCAAGGGACGCGAGAACCAGCGCGAGTATTGGCACTTCTGTCTCGATCACGTGCGCGAATACAATCAGTCCTATAACTTCTTTTCCGGCATGAATGCCGATGCCGTCGCGCGTTATCAGAAGGATGCGCTGACCGGACATCGCCCGACCTGGAAGATGGGCGCCAATACCGCGGGCAAGCGCGGCACCGGCAATGCCGAGTCTGATCTCGGCGATGCCTCGGATCCGTTCAGCGTGTTCGCCGAGATCAACGGCCGCGCCGGCTGGCGCCCGGGTGCGCAGTCCGCACCGAAGGCCGAGACGCGCAAGGTGTTCAACGCCGAGAAAAAGGCGCTGCAGGTGATGGGGCTCGGCCCCGACGTCACGCTGGAAGACGTCAAGGCCAAGTACAAGGCGCTGGTGAAGCAGCACCATCCCGATGCCAATGGCGGCGACCGCTCCACCGAGGACCGCCTGATCGAGATCATCAAGGCCTACAACTACCTGAAGACGGTGGTGAAGGGCTGACGCGCGGCAGCGAGGCTGCCGCGCAGCGACCGTCCGTTCGGCGCACCACTCAGGGCTTCGGCCCGATATAGGCCGAACTCGGCCGGATCAGTCGCCCCGTCCGCTGCTGCTCCCGCGCATGCGCGGTCCAGCCGGCGGCCCGCGCCACCGCGAAGATCGGCGTGAACGCCTGGCGCGGAATCCTGAGCGCATCGAGCAGGATAGCCGTGAAGAACTCGACATTGGTGTCGAGCACCCGCTCCGGATTCTTCTGCCGCAGCGCCTGGCGGATATAAGCCTCCACCTCGCTGGCAAACGGCAGATCCGCCCCGCTCCCCGCCAGCCGCTCGATCGCGCTCTTGAGCACGTCGGCCCGGGGATCGCGCACCCGGTAGATCCGATGCCCGAACCCCATCAGCCGCTCGCCGCGGCCGAGCGCCCCATCCACCCAAGGGGCGATGTTCTCGCGGGTCCCGATCGCGTTCAGCATCTCCAGCACCGGCTCCGGCGCGCCGCCGTGCAACGGGCCGGTCAGCGCGCAGTAGCCGGCGGTGGTCGCGGCGAACAGGTCGGCCTGGGTCGAGGCGACCACGCGGGCGGTGAAGGTGGAGGCGTTCATGCCGTGGTCGCTGACGGTCACGAGATAGGTGTCGAGGGCGGCCACCTCGCCATCGGTCGGCGTGTCGCCGCGGACCATGCGCAGGGTATCCGCGGCGTGGCTGAGGTCGGGATCGGGCGCGATCGGCTGTGCGCCCCGGACGCGCTGCACCAGGGCGCCGGCGATGACCGGGCCGGCGCCGACGATGGTGGCTTCGTCGTCGAGACTGGCCTCGGGCCGAAGCGCCGCGACGGCGGCGCGGTAGCCGTCGATGATCGACAATCCGGCGGTCGCGGCGAGCAGCTCCGGCAACCGCGCGAAAGCGCGCTGGCGGGCCCGGCCGAGGCTGGCGCGGACGTTGGCCTCGCTGACGCTGCGCTTCGTCGCCGCACTCCACAGGCGAGCGGTCACTCCCTCGAAGCCGCTGGCGGCGGCGAGATCCGCCACCCGGTGGCCTGTGATGATGAGCTCGCCCTGCTGGCCGTCGACATGGCTGAGCACGGTCTCGGCGGCCGGGACGCCATCGAGACCGATGGGAGACTTCGAAAGCTGGATCGTCATGGCGGGATCTCCTGCGTGAATGGTCACGCGTGCAAGATCGGCCTCGTGGACAACTTGATCAATCTTGATTAAGCTGATCAATATGAAAAAAGACAGCGGCCTTTACCTATCCGCAACAGAGGCGTCCGCGGAGCTCGCGATCTCCCCGGCGACGCTCTACGCCTATGTCAGCCGCGGCCTCGTCCGCTCGGAGCCGTCGCCGAACTCCCGGAGCAATCGCTATCGTGCCGAGGATATCCGCGCGCTGAAGGAGCGGCGTGTACCGGCCACAGAGCCGCGCGCCTTCCGCAGCTTCGACGCGGACCTTCCGGTGTTCGATTCGGCGGTGGCGACGATCACGGAAGCCGGTCCGATCTATCGCGGTGTGAATTGCGTCGAACTGGCGGAGCGGGATTCACTGGAGCATGCGGCGACCCTGCTGTGGGATGTCACCGCCATCGACCCGTTCGCACCCGACAATCTGCCGCAGGTCTCGGACGACATGCGCCTCATCGCGGAGGCCGCGCGCCGAGCCGCCCCCATCGATCGGGCGATCGCTGTGCTCGCATTGGCGGCCCATGCCGATCCTGCGGCGTTCAATCGCGCTCCCGACGGCCGCGCGCTGGTCGGCGCCCGCATCGTGCGCCTCGTCGTCGCGACCATGCTCAATGTAGCGCCTTCGGCGGAGCCTCTGCACATCCAGGTCGCCAAGGCCTGGGCTCCCGAGCACAAGCATGCGTCCGACCTGATCCGCCGCACCCTGGTGCTGCTGGCCGACCACGAACTCAACGCGTCGACCTTCACGGTTCGCTGCGCAGCCTCGACGGGACTGAGTCTCTACGACGCCGTGATTGCGGGCCTGGCGGCGTTGAAAGGACCCCAGCACGGCGGCGCCGGCGTGCTGGCCTCGCAATTGGTGAAGACCCTGATCGATCGCGACGTCGCGCCGCTGATCCGTGAGCGCGTGGCGCTCGGCGAGCGCTTCGCCGGCTTCGGGCATGGCGTTTATAAACGTGGCGACCCACGGGCGATGTCGCTGCTGGATGCGCTGACGCGCGCCGGCGCGCCGCGCAAATTCACCCGCGAAGTGCCCGAGCGGATCGCGGAAGCGACCGGCGAATTCGTCAACATCGACTATGCGCTCGCCGTGCTGGTGCACAGCCTGCGGCTGCCATCGGGCAGCGAGCTGGCGCTGTTCGCGATGGCCCGGTGCGTCGGCTGGATCGCGCATGCCTGCGAGCAGCTGCAGTTCGGCCGGCTGATCCGGCCGCGCGCGCGCTACACCGGGCCCGCGCCCGGCCGCAGCGCCACGGTGCATTCGCTCTGATGACCTAATTCGCCCCACCAGCGGCGAGCTGGGTTTCGCGCCGCCTCCGCAGCAGCCGCAGCACCAGCCAGACCACGATCGTGCCCGCGACCGCGGCCAGGATCCAGGTCGACTTGGCGATGTGGCTGTGGTGCGGGATGCCGCCATAGCGGTGCAGCAGCTGGACCGCGAACACGCCCGGCAGCACGTGGGCGCAGGCCCACAGCAGGATGGCCGGGATGTTGACCGCATAGAACCGGGTCGGAGGAATATCGAGCGCGCCGGCCGTGATCGGCACCACGGCGCGAATCGGCGCCACGAACCGGGCGAAGAAGATCGCGAGCGTGCCGAAGCGGTGGAAGAAGGCCTCGCTCTGCGCGACGAGCTTGGGATAGTTGGAGAACGGCCATGCGGTCAGGATCTCACGCTGCTGGCGATGCCCGATCCAGAATGCGCCGCCATCCCCGAGCACCGCGCCCAGAATGGCCGAGGCCAGCACCCATTGCAGCGTCAGCTCGCCGCCGGGAATCAGCGCGCTCAGCGCCAGGATGATGGTCGTGCCGGGGACCACCGAGCCCAGGATCGGCACCGCCTCCAGCAGCGCGGCCAGAAACAGGGTGAGATAGGCCAGTCCCGCATGCGCTGAGACGAAGGCGATGAGGGGGTCGAGCAGATGGGCCAAGCGTGTCCTGCCGGTGGGGAGTGGGAGAGCGACGAACTCTTCGATAAGTAGGAACCCCGCCCCGGAGTGCCACGTCAGAACGCTGCAAGCGTGGTTCGGGCGAAAAGGTGACACGATTCGCAGGGCTGCCTTTCAAAAACGTCGTCCCATGCCTATCTCGATGATATAACGACGGAACTTTGATCAAGGCTTAGGCTTCTGCCCGCGCGTGCTCTCTGCTAGGCTGGCTATGAAGCCCTTCAACCGCAGCCAATCATGAAATCTGGTTTCGGGAATGCCCGGGACCTCGGAGGATGAATGACGACCGCCGCTACGACCAACGCGCAGGAGATGACCGGTGTGCCCGACATGAAGGTGTCGGTGCGGCAGGTGTTCGGGATCGACAGCGACCTTGAGGTGCCGGCCTTTTCCGCAACCGACCCGCACGTCCCGGAAGTCGATGCCGACTATCGCTTCGACCGCGCGACCACGCTCGCGATCCTGGCCGGCTTCGCCAAGAACCGGCGCGTGATGGTGACCGGCTACCACGGCACTGGCAAGTCGACCCATATCGAGCAGGTCGCCGCCCGCCTCAACTGGCCCTGCGTGCGCGTCAATCTGGACAGCCACATCAGCCGTATCGACCTCGTCGGCAAGGACGCGATCGTGGTCAAGGACGGCAAGCAGGTCACGGAATTCCGCGACGGCATCCTGCCCTGGGCGCTGCAGCACAACGTGGCGCTGGTGTTCGACGAGTACGACGCGGGACGCCCCGACGTGATGTTCGTGATCCAGCGCGTGCTCGAAGTGTCGGGAAGGCTGACGCTGCTCGACCAGAACAAGGTGATCAAGCCGCACCCGGCGTTCCGCCTGTTCGCGACCGCCAACACCATCGGCCTTGGCGACACCTCGGGCCTCTATCACGGCACGCAGCAGATCAACCAGGGCCAGATGGACCGCTGGTCGATCGTCACGACGCTGAACTATCTGGCGCATGACGAGGAGGTCGAGATCGTGCTGGCGAAGGCCAAGCACTATCAGAACGCGCAGGGCCGCGACACCGTCAACAAGATGGTGCGGCTCGCCGACCTCACGCGCAACGCGTTTGCCAATGGCGATCTGTCGACGGTCATGAGCCCGCGCACGGTGATCACCTGGGCGGAAAACTCCGAGATCTTCGGCGACATCGGCTTCGCCTTCCGCGTGACGTTCCTCAACAAGTGCGACGAGCTCGAGCGTCCGCTGGTCGCGGAGTTCTATCAGCGCTGCTTCAATGCGGAGCTGCCGGAATCGGCGATCAACGTCGCGCTGAGCTGATAACGGCAGAGCGTCCCGGCCCCGCGCCGGGACACACGCCGCGACGTTTCGGCCATAGGCTGGAGTTGGCGTCGATACGAATGGATGACCGCCGGTGGTTATGGGTCCCGGCGTTCGCCGGGACGACACCGCAGGGATCAGATGACCACATCCAACAGCAAACTCCGTCCCGGGACCAAGGAAGCGCCGACCGAGCCGTTCAAGCGCTCGGTGACGGGCTGCCTGCGCGCCATTGCCCGAGCTCCTGAGCTTGAAGTTTCGTTTGCCGCCGAGCGGCCCGGCCTTGCGCCGGGCAAGGCGCGGCTGCCGGAGCCGGCGCGCAAGATGACCAAGCGGGATGCCGCGGTTGTGCGCGGCCATGCCGATTCGATCGCGCTGAAGATCGCCTGCCATGACCCGAAGATCCATCGCAAGCTGATCCCCGGCAATCCGCAGGCGCGCGGCGTGTTCGAGGCGGTCGAGCAGGCGCGCGTCGAGGCGATCGGCGCCAAGCGCATGGCCGGCGTCGCCAAGAACCTGACGGCGATGCTCGACGATCACTTCCATCGCGGCAAGTATGACGAGATCACCGATCGTGCCGATGCGCCGTTGTCGGACGCGCTGGCGATGCTGGTGCGCGAGCGGCTGACCGGCATGGCGCCGCCGAACGCGGCGCGCAAGGTGGTCGATCTCTGGCGTCCGTTCCTCGAGGACCGGATCGGCTCCCGCCTCGACGAGCTCGGCCGCTTCACCGAGGATCAGGCCAAGTTCGGCGACCTCGTTCACGACCTTCTCTCGGCGCTCGATCTCGGCGACGAGCGCAATGCCGATTCCGAAGAGGACGAGGACAACGACGACAATCGCGACGGCGACAACGACCAGTCCGGCGCCGAAGGATCGCCGGAATCCGATGCCGCGCAGGAGATGAGTGCCGACCAGGCGCAGACGACCTCGGACGAGATGTCGGAGAGCGCCATGGAGGCCGCGCAGGCGTCCGCCTCCGACACGCTCGATGACGGTGAACTCGGCGACGACGAGACGCCGGGCGAGGCGACGCGGCCGAACCGCCATGGCGCCAACGAGCCGCGCGGGCCGGAGTATCACGCCTTCGCGCCGAAATTCGACGAGATCATCGCGGCCGAGGATCTGTGCGACCACGACGAACTGGAGCGGCTGCGCTCCTATCTCGACAAGCAGCTTGCACATCTGCAGGGCATCGTGGCGCGGCTCGCCAACCGGCTGCAGCGCCGGCTGATGGCTCAGCAGAACCGCGCCTGGGAGTTCGACCTCGAAGAGGGGATCCTCGATCCGGCCCGGCTGTCGCGCGTTGTCATCGATCCCTATCAGCCGTTGTCGTTCATGCGCGAGAAGGAAGCGACCTTCCGCGACACGGTCGTCACGTTGCTGCTCGACAATTCCGGCTCAATGCGCGGACGGCCGATCACGGTGGCCGCAACCTGCGCCGACATTCTCGCTCGCACCTTGGAGCGTTGCGGCGTCAAGGTCGAGATCCTCGGCTTCACCACGCGGGCTTGGAAGGGCGGGCAGTCGCGCGAGGCGTGGCTCGCCGCAGGCAAGCCGGCCAATCCGGGCCGCCTCAACGATCTCCGCCACATCATCTACAAGTCGGCCGACGCGCCGTGGCGTCGTGCCCGGAAAAATCTCGGCCTCATGATGCGCGAGGGATTGTTGAAGGAGAACATCGACGGCGAGGCGCTGGACTGGGCGCACAAGCGCCTGCTTGGCCGGACCGAGCAGCGCAAGATCCTGATGATGATCTCGGACGGCGCGCCGGTCGACGATTCCACGCTGTCGGTCAATGCCGGCAACTATCTCGAACGGCACCTGCGCCACATCATCGAGGAGATCGAGACCCGCTCGCCGGTCGAGCTGATCGCGATCGGCATCGGCCACGACGTCACGCGCTATTACCGCCGTGCGGTGACGATCGTCGACGCCGAGGAGCTCGGCGGCGCCATCACCGAGAAGCTCGCCGAATTGTTCACGGAGACCCACGCGGCGCCGCAGCCCGCGCGCGGCCAGAAGCGCAAGCTGCATTCGTAACGGCCGTTGGCCGGGGGTGTCCTCCTCCCGCATCGGAGGAGGCGTGGGGAGGGGGCCCCGCTGACGATGTCGCTGCAGGCGCCAGCCGACCGAAGGCGTTTTCTTGCGCTGGCCATGGGCGGCGTGTCGGCTCTGGCATGGTCCGGCGTCGCCTCGGCGCAAACGGCTCCGCCGCCGGTCCGCAGGCGCGGAGCCGTCGACGAGCACTCCGTCACCTCGGCGGTCAAGATCGAGGTCAAGGCGCGGCCGTTGCCCTCGTTCGACCTGCGCGATCGGACCAGGTTGCGCTTCGGGATCCTGCAATATCGCAGCGGCGTCGCGCTGACCTCGTCCTATCCGGGCTTCGGCGGCCTCTCCGGCATCCGGCTCGATGCCACCGGCCAGCGCTTTCTCGCGATCAGCGACAAGGGCGGCTGGTTCACCGGCCGCATCGTCTATTCCGGCCGCGAGATCGCCGGACTTGCCGATGTCGAAGCGGCGCCCTTGCTCGGTCCGGACGGGCGGCCGATCACCGATCGCGGCTGGTACGATTCCGAGGCGCTCGCGCGTGACGGCGATACCGTCTATGTCGGCCTCGAACGCGTCAACCAGCTGCTGCGCTACGACTTCGGCAAGGGCGGGACCGGCGCGCGCAGCGAGATCGTGCCGTTGCCGCCTGCCGCCAAGCGATTGCCCAACAACAAGGGGCTGGAGGCGCTGGTGGTCGTGCCGACAGGCCTGCCGCTCGCCGGCACCGTGATTGCGCTCTCCGAGCGCGGCCTGGATGCGAACGGCAATCTGCTGGCGTTCCTGATCGGCGGACCGTCCCCGGGACAGTTCAGCCTCGTGCGCAGCGACGATTTCGATATCAGCGATGCGGTGCTGCTGCCGTCGGGCGATCTGCTGGTGCTCGAACGCAAGTTTTCGCTGCTCAGCGGCGTCGGCATCCGGATCCGGCGGCTGACGCTGGCGCAGATCGCGCCGGGCGCGTTGGTCGAGGGTCCGGCGATCTTCACCGCCGATCTCGGCCAGGAGATCGACAATCTCGAAGGCATCGACGCGCATGTGACGGCCCAGGGAGAGACCGTTCTGACCTTGGTGTCCGACGACAATTTCTCGATGATCCAGCGCACGCTGCTGCTGCAGTTCACGTTGCTGGAGTAAGGCGCCGCCGCGGCCGCTGTGGCGCGCGCAGCCCTGTTCATCGTCGATACGCGTCGACATCCGTTCAGCGAGATGGTCAGATCATCCCTTCTATCCAGCCCGGAACCCAGCATGAGCGCCCTGTTCACTCCGATCAAGCTGCGCAGCCTCGAGCTCGCCAACCGCCTCATCGTCTCGCCGATGTGCCAGTACTCGGCCGAGAATGGCGTGGCCAATGATTGGCACTTCACCCACATCAATACGCTGGCGCTGTCTGGTGCCGCGATGTTCTGCATTGAGGCGACGCATGTGGAGCCGATCGGGCGCATCACCCCCGGCTGCCTCGGGCTGTGGGACGACGCGACCGAGGCCGCGTTCGCACCCATTCTGGCCTCGGCCCGCAAGCATTCGAACACGGCGATCGCGATGCAGCTCGCCCATGCCGGGCGCAAGGGCTCCAGCCACAAGCCATGGGATGGCGGCCAGCAGATTCCGCTGGCTGATGGCGGCTGGCAGACGGTCGCGCCCTCGGCCCTGCCGCACAAGGACGGCGAGCTCGCACCGGAGGCGCTCGATGACGCCGGCCTTGCACGCATTCGCGATGCGTTTGCTTCCGCAGCGCAACGCGCCGCCCGCCTCGGCATCGATGCGATCGAGGTCCACGGCGCACATGGCTATTTGCTGCATCAATTCCTGTCGCCGATCGCCAACCGGCGCAGCGACACCTATGGCGGATCGCTCGAGAACCGCATGCGGTTGCCGCTCGAAGTGTTCGACGCGGTGCGCGCCGCCTTCCCTGCAGACAAGCCGGTCGGTCTTCGCGTCTCGGCAA
Source organism: Bradyrhizobium sp. HKCCYLS2038 (assembly GCF_051167655.1). Classification (NCBI taxonomy): domain Bacteria; kingdom Pseudomonadati; phylum Pseudomonadota; class Alphaproteobacteria; order Hyphomicrobiales; family Nitrobacteraceae; genus Bradyrhizobium; species Bradyrhizobium sp. HKCCYLS2038. The sequence goes on from NZ_JBNPTM010000001.1 coordinate 184,567, forward strand.
CGGACTGGGTCGAGGGCGGCTGGGATCTCGAGCAGACGATCGTGTTGGCGCACGAGATCAAGCGCCGCGGCGCCGACTGGATCGATGTGTCCTCAGGCGGCGTCTCGCCGCTGCAAAAGATCGCGCTCGGGCCCGGCTATCAGGTGCCGTTCGCCGAAGCGGTCAAGAAAGCCACCGGGCTGCCGACCATGGCGGTCGGCCTGATCACGCAGGCGCAGCAAGCCGAGGAGATCGTGGCGTCGGGCAAGGCTGACGTGGTCGCGCTCGCTCGCGGCATGCTCTACGACCCGCGTTGGGGCTGGCATGCCGCAGCGGAGCTCGGCGGTCAGGTGGCCGCACCTCCGCAATATTGGCGCTCGCAGCCGTCGACGCAGAAGGAGCTGTTCGGCCGCACTACGTTCGGCGCACGCTGAACGCTCGCCTCCCGGTGTGATCGCTTGCCCCGGCAATCAATTCCAGGTAGCGTGCGAAGGCAGTGCCGCCTGTGGCGGGTCATGGCAAGCGATGTTCGCCGAGCGGTTAGCGACAGACCAGGATCTCACTAGCATCGCCAAGCGCGCCGGAGTCTGGCGCCGGCTTGGCGCGTTGTTGATCGACATAATCGCCATCGCGGCCATTCTGCAGGTCTGCGCGTTGATCCTGTTTCCGCTGAGCCACGGCCGCGTTCAGTTTGCCGACGGCATCTATGCCATCAGCTGCAGAAAGCTTGACGCGGTCCCGCCCGGGGTCGCCGTGCCTGCCGATCTCAAGCCCAACCGGATCGTCGATTGCACAAACAGCGTGTTCGGCCTGCCCTCTGCCCGCATGGTACGGATCGCGCAGGTTACGCAGGACGGCTCGTTCACCAAGGAAATCCACGTCGACAGCATGCTCGATGCGGAGGGCAGGCCGGTCAAGGGACTCTCGCTCGGGATTTTCCTGCTGCCGCTGCTGCTGGTCCTGCGCGCCCGATTCGATACGGCCGCCGGCACGCCCGGCCGAAGGATTTGTCGTATTCGTCTGGCGCGCGCCGATGGCGGTGCGGTGACGAATGCCGCGGCCTGGCGGCGTTACGGCCTTCTGCTCCTGGTCGTGAGTCCCGCGCTGATCTGGTCGGTCGTGCTCTCATTCCTGGATATCGCCGCGTTGCCGGCATCTTTGCTCATTGGCCTGACGCTCGCATCGTATGCTCCGCTGCTGATCGCCGGCCTTGCGACATTGCGGCAGGTCTACGCCCGAAGCGATAGCTGGTACGACCAGTTCGCGGCCACTGCCGTCTATTGCGTTGATCGCGGGTGGGCCGCTGCCGAGTCGCCGACTCCGCTCTCGCCCGCGCCGTTGAGCCCGCAGCGGAGCTATCTTGCCCGGCATTGGCGCGGTGAGCTGTCCTTGCCCGTATCGTACTGGGTCAACGGAGCACTGCTTGGCGTGATTGCGACGCTCGCGATCCAGGTCGTGACCGCGCTGCTCGTGCAGCAGGGATTCGATGCGCAGCCGCTGCCGGCGCTCGTCCTGATGGGCGCGATATGGCTCTGCACCTTGTTGTTCACGCTTTGGCAGGCCGTCGGTATCTGGCGCTCGTCGACGCGCTATGGCGACGGCGACAACAGCGCGTGGGGCGGCCTCGCGAAGATCATGGTCGCGCTCGGCGTCGGAATCTCGGGTTGGCACTTCTTTACGCAGGGCCTGCCGCGGATCGCAGGGCTTGCCGAAATCGTTGCCGGCGACAGCTCGCTCGGACCGCATCAATTCAAGGTCCTCGCTGCTGGCGAGATGCTGGAATTCAGCGGTGGCATCAAGTACGGCACGGCCGAGGAGCTCGAAGGTTTCCTGAACGCGATGTCGGAGATCAAGACGGTGCGGCTCGATTCAGCCGGCGGCCGCATCCGCGAGGCGCAACGGATGTCCGACCTGATCAAGGCGCGCGGATTGTCGACCCTGGTCGAGAAGCAATGCCTGTCCGCCTGCACCATTGTCTTCCTGGGTGGCAAGGACCGTATCGTCGTGTCAGATGCACGGCTCGGCTTCCATCAACCCTCCTATCGCGGAATCACCGCTGCCGAGCGCAGCCGGACCATCGCGATCGAGGAGGAGCGGCTGCAGAACCTGGGGCTGACCCGCGCCTTTGCCGAACGCGCCAATATGGCGGAGCCGAGCTCGATGTGGTTTCCTGACCATGCCGAACTGCTGAGCGAGCATGTCGCGACCCGCCTCGTGCCTGCGACCGCACCTGCCGCAACCGCACCTGCCGCGGCCTCGTCGGCAACGAAAGTTCGGACCATTGCAGTGGATGGTGCGAACAGCGGGCAGTCGGCCGCATCTGCCCCGCCGCTGCCCAAGGTTTACCTGCCTCCGGACCTCGTGCAGCGACTCCAGTCGGAGAAACCTCCCGGTCGTTTTCCATCACCCATGACGGGCCTCAAATAGCCGCGATCTGCGCTGTCGCGTGATCGCCCCTGCACAGTCGGTGATTGTCGACGTCTCATGAAGTGCTAGACTTCGCAGACCACGTGCGGCGCAGCCGACTCGGTTGGTCGTGTTTCGTCTCGCGTGACGATGAGCGCATCGCAAAGATGCGCCGCAATATAAACGCGAGAGGATAGCGCCATGGAAATCGGATACTTCACGATGCCCTCGCATCCGCCGGAGTGCGGATTGAAGGAGGGCCAGGAATGGGACCTGCAGGTCCTGCGCTGGCTCGATGAGCTCGGCTATCAGGAAGCGTGGATCGGCGAGCATCACACCGCGCCCTGGGAGCCGCATCCGGCGCCCGACTTGATCCTGGCGCAGGCCTTCCGCGAAACCAAGAACATCCGTCTCGGACCCGGCGGCTTCCTGCTGCCCTACCATCATCCCGCTGAGCTCGCCAACCGCGTCGCGATGCTCGATCATCTGTCCGACGGCCGGCTCAATTTCGGCATCGCCGCATCGGGCCTGCCGAGCGACTGGGCGATGTTCAATGTCGACGGCATGAGCGGCCAGAACCGCGAGATGACACGCGAGGCGCTGGAGATCATCCTGCGTTTGTGGAACGAGCCGGCACCGTTCACGCACAAGGGCAAGTACTGGACGGTGACCAAGCCGGACGTGATGTTCGACTTCCTCAAGCCGCACATCAAGCCGGTGCAGGCGCCGCATCCGCCGATCGGCGTCGCCGGGCTGTCGAAGAACTCGGACACCTTGAAGCTCGCCGGCGAGCGCGGCTTCATTCCGATGAGCCTCAACCTCAACCCGGCCTATGTGTCGTCGCACTGGGACTCGGTCGAAGCGGGCGCCGCCAAGTCGGGCCGCACTCCGAACCGCAACGATTGGCGGCTGGTGCGCGAGGTGTTCGTCGCCGAGACTGATGAGGAAGCCTGGCGCTTGTCGTCCGGCGACATGATGGGCCGGATGATGGGCGAGTACTTCCTGCCGCTGCTCGGCCATTTCGGCTTCAAGGACTACCTGAAGCATTCGCCCGACGTGCCTGACACCGACGTGACCGTGGACTATTGCGCCAAGCGCAACTGGATCATCGGCTCGCCGGCGACGGTGACCGAGAAGATCGAGAAGATCTGGCACGAGGTCGGCGGCTTCGGAACGCTGTGCGTGTTCGGCTTCGACTACAAGCACAAGCCGGAAGCCTGGCACAACTCGCTGCGTCTCCTGAAGCACGAGGTGATGCCGAGGTTGCGCCATCTCAATGCCGGCATGACCAAAGCGGCGTAGACTGCCAGATATCAGCCGGGCCGGCGGTCGTCGCCGGTCCGGATCAACGAGGCCATGAAAGGCCGTGCCATGCGCATCCGTGTCCGCCAGTCTGCCCACGTGCTCGAGCGTTCGGGACTAGCCTTGGCGGGCGCGGCCTGCGGCGTGTTCGTCGGCGCCCATGTCGGCTCCAGTGTGCCTGCGCTGACTACCCAGGGCTTCCTGGTGCTCATGATGTTGGCGGGCGCGTTCGGATTCTACCTCGGGATCGATACGCCGCAGATGCCGTTCCATCCGCACGAGGAAGGGACGCCGGCAGCGAACAAGATCGATGCGGCCGAATTTCTCAGCGCGGTCGGCACCTTTCTCGCGACGCTGACAGCGTTCTTCGCCGTCGGGATCATCATCCTGCGCGAAGACCCGCACATCGTCTGGACTTCCCTGATCATGGCCGGCTGGGTGATCGGCGTGGTGATGCAGATCGTCGCGGGCGCGATTGCACGCATGCGCCACTGAGGTGGAACGCGTCGCGCTGCAATCGACGCCCGGACAAACAACAAACTACGCGCGTGGTGCAGTGGCTCTGGCAGTTGCAGCCGAGCCCGTCGACTGTCCGGCACCTGGCCGCGGCTGCAGCGGCTTCTTGGCTGGCGCAGGCAGCAAGCCTTCGCGGATGGCCTGCTTGCGCGCCAGTTTGCGCCGGCGCCTGATGGCATCGGATTTCTCGCGCGCCTTCTGCTCCGAGGGTTTCTCATAGGATCTGCGGCGCTTCATCTCGCGGAAGACGCCCTCGCGCTGCATCTTTCGCTTCAGGATGCGCAACGCCTTGTCGACGTCGTTGTCACGAACAAGAACCTGCAAGCGTCCTCCTTCTCTTCATCTCGCGATGACATTGTCTGGGTAAGTTCGGCGTCTGGTTAGTTCGGGCGGCGGGGCGCCGGTCGCAGCGTCACGTTGAACAGGCGAATTCTGAAATGAACTTGCGTGCCTCGCGCTGAGACAGCGTGATCCCCTTCGTGGAAGGCGGGAGCACGAGGTGTCTCTCTGCCATCGATGGCCGGGCCGTTACCGATGGTCCTTTCAAGATAGGCTCCAAGGGGCGACAATGCCAGCGGATTGGGCTGCAGCATCAGTGTCTGGCAACTATATTTGCCTCGCGCCCTTGTAATTACGCGGAAAACCTCTACCTTCAGATTGTTCGATTAGCCGCCGTGCCTTTCTGAATGTGCCCGCGGGCTATTTCCAAAGACATCGCTCAGTTGAATGTGAGATCGCGCCATACGCGCGCGTCGAATGCTTTGGAGAAAGACATGCCGCAGGGTACCGTGAAGTGGTTCAATGGCCAGAAGGGCTTTGGTTTCATTCAGCCGCAGGACGGCGGAAGTGACGTTTTCGTTCATATCAGCGCCGTCGAGCGTGCGGGTCTGAGCGGTCTGGCCGAGGGCCAGAAGGTCAATTTCGAGCTGAAGACCGATAAAATGCGCGGCAAGGTCAGCGCTGAGAATCTCTCGCTGGCCTGATCGCCCCACGCCATTTCACGGATGTACTGAAATGGCTGGTTCGCCCGCTCAATCCTGTGATTGAGCGGGCCGCTTGCGTTTGTGCTTTGACTGCCGCTCGTGAAAGGATTGGTCGATGGTCATCAAGAAGGCATCGCAGCCCTCGGCTGAAAGCATCGCCCGCGCGCAACGCCGGCAGACTGCCGCCGAGGAGGGAGCGAAGGCGATGGCCGAGTCCGATCGACGCGCCGTTGCGGTGCGCCAGAACATGGAGCGCCTGCGGATGCTGAGATTGGCGAAGGAGGCGGAACAGGCGAAAGCCGCCGCCGATGCGCCGCCCGCTGCGACCGCCAAGCGACGCAAGAAGGCCGCGTCATAATCCGCTTGCGGTGGTATACTGCCGTTGATTCCGACGAACAGCGTTCCGCGTCCAGATTCACAGTCGTGCCGAGGAGGCTGACGTGACCAGACCCACAACGTCGAACGTGCGCATTTCCAAGGTCGATGCGAGCGACGGAGGGCAGACGATTGCGTTCGCACTCGCGATCGGTGCTGCGAGGCAGGTCTGTCATCTCGAGACCAGCTTCTGCAGCCGCAATCAGGCGCTGGCTTATCTGCAGCGGAACCGCACCATTCTGGAGCAGCGCGCCCGCGAGCTGTTCGTGCGCGGTGAGCTCACCGACGGCGTCATTCACCTCAAGATGATCTGACGCCGCACGGCGATGCCGGGGCACGCTCGCGACCTCGCCCCGTCCCTATTTGGAGCTAATTACTCCGTCTTCTGCTTGACGGGCAGCGGAACGCGCTCATACGTCGCCGGCAGATTGACCGGACGATAGTCTTTCGACTCGGCGATGCGCATCAGCACGCTCTCGTGGACGAAGGCGCCTTCCGGAACGAAGCGTGGCTCGCAGTTCGGAATGTAGCAGCCGAGATGCACCTTGCGCGCCGGCCACTCCTTGTACTTGGCCTTCTTCGGCAGATATTCGAGCACCCGCCAGACCGCCGTCATGGAGTCGTGCAGCGCGCCCTGAATACTCGGCGCGACATATTGAAACGGGCTGTTCTTGCGCTGGACGCCCCAGGCGAGCTGGTTCACGGTGCGGGGATTGACCGCAAGCCCGGCTTCCACCGCCTCGTCGATCATCCAGAGCAGCGGATATTTCGACGCTGCAGACTCCGCCTCGGGATAGCCGCCGCCGACGTCGCAATGCACGCCGGCGAACCACACTTGCTTGGTGTCCTGCGGGCGCGCCTGCGCCTTGTTGAAGCGGTTGGGCGTGAACGTCTGCGGCATGTTCCACGGCTTCAGCCGGAACATGCAGCGCCGCTCGTCCATCGCCGCTGCCTGGCGGAAGATCCTGACGCTCGGATTCTGGATCGTGAAGGCGAGTTCCTCAAGGCTCGGCAGCGCAAGCAGCCGGTCGGTGCGCGGCACGATGACGCTCGCGACCGTGTCCCACACGCCGACGAAGTGGATCGTCGGCCAGCGTGTCGAAGTGATGCGCGCGAACTGTGCGGCCTGATCGTCACGGCTTTCCGGGATCGGACCTTCCTCCTCGGTGCTCTCGACCTCCGAGGTGACGCCGCGTCCGGCCTTGGGATTGTCCGACGAGTATTTCTTGTAGGCGATCACGCCCGAGCCGGCGAGATTGATCTGGTCGGGCGAGATCAGCCCGACCTTGTGGATCAGTCCTGCGAGCACGCGCACCGTGTAGGCGCCGCGCGAAAAGCCGAACAGGAAGATGCGGTCGCCGTCCTGGTAATGCGTCGCCAGGAAGCAGTAGGCGTTGATGACGTTGTCATCGAGTCCGTAGCCGGTGGCGAGCCCAAGCACCATGTTGAAATTGGCCTTGAAGCGATGCCAGCTGTCGGGCTGGGTCAAGGTTCCGACGCCGGGGTCGTAGAAGACGGCCTGGAGCGGCGTGGTCTTGTCGGTCTTGCGCAGGCAGCGATAGAGCTTCAGGACGTTGGAAATGTTCTCGCTGATCTCGTTGCCGGTGCCGTCGCAGCAGATCACAATATTTTTCATGGCAAAGGAATGTCCGAGATAATGCTACCGCAGCGAGTGTAGAGCATCCGGCCGATGTTGGGGAGGTCGGTTCGCCCTGACACTTCGTCTGTGTTGCGCCCGGCGGACACTCATTGCTGCAGGCTGGTCGCCGCGACGGGCAGAAGTCGCCGTCGTGCGAACCGCGGTTCGCACCGCAGGCGAAAGACAACGACCAGGAGCAATGGCCAAAAGACAACGGCCGGATCTCGCGATCCGGCCGTTTGTTATGTCATGCCGCTCGAAACCCGCGTGCGACGCGTTCGGCTTCGGCGTGTCGTGCTGGAACTCAGCTGGCCTTGGCGACCGGAGCGGCCTCGGCGGCCTTCTTCTCGATGGCGCGCTTCAGCTCCAGCGCGCGCGGCGACAGCGCCGCGGCGTTGGCCTTCATCAGATAGGCATCGAGGCCACCATTGTGGTCGACGCTCTTGATCGCATTGGTCGAGACGCGCAGGCGCACGTTGCGGCCGAGTGCATCCGAGATGAAGGTCACGTTGCACAGGTTCGGCAGGAAGCGCCGCTTGGTCTTGATGTTAGAGTGGCTCACCTTGTGGCCAACCTGGGGGCCCTTGGCCGTCAGTTCACAACGCCGCGACATGGCAATAAATCCTCTCTCATCCCCGCACCCTTCGTCCACCCAAGGTCGGTGGGCCGCGGGGGTCCAAAACTCGTCCAGCTCTTCTCTGGGAGATGCGGTCCTATAGGGGGGATGCGGCTTTTCGTCAAGGTTTTGAAGGCCGCGGCGAATCCGGACGTGGCCGCGGGCCAAAACAGCCGCCCGTCCAGCCGATCATGCCCCCCGGTGCTCCGGCCCAAGCCGCCGGACAGCAGAAAAGCGACTGTATAATCAATAGTATAGCTTGCAACCTAGACCATATAAAGGGCGCATTCGAGCGCGATGGATGTTGTCCCGCGAACAGCCCCGAGCGCCAGAAAGGTGCCGTGCTGTGCGGTACCGGAGATTGCGAGGGGTTCCGGCAGCCGCCAGACCAGCGTCGTCGGCCCGGTGCAAAGCGCTGGACAAACCGCCATTGTTGGACGGTTCGCGTTGTTCGAAGGCAGTTTTGGCTTAAGTAGCAAGAACGCGCGCCGGATGGACCCGGCGCTCTCAGGCAGGCGGATCGGCAGGATCATCCCTCACGTGACCATCACATCGGCTCTTCCGTTTCGCTCTCCGCGCGCGATTGCAGCGGGGTCTTTCCTGTGCCTGCTGCTGCTCGCCGAGGGCGCGCACGCCCAGGCCCGGCTCGACGCGCAATACACCGCCTCGTTGGCCGGAATTCCCGTCGGCAAGGGCACCTGGGCGGTCGAGATCGCCGATGACCAATACGCGGCGTCCGCCCAAGGCGGCACGGCCGGGTTGCTCAAGAGCTTTTCGCAGGGCTCAGGCACCGGCGCGGTGCAGGGCCGGGTCGTCAACGGCGCCCTGGTCGGGCAGAGCTATCAGGCGTCGACCACGACGGGGAAGAAGTCCGAGCAGATCCACATCAACCTGCAGAACGGCAATGTGAAGGATTTCGCCATCGAGCCGGCGCCCCCGGTCGATCCCGACCGGATCCCGGTGACGGATGCGCACAAGCGCGGAGTACTGGATCCGATGACCGCATCGCTGGTGCGGGTGCCCGGCACCGGTGAGCTGCTGTCGCCGGAGTCCTGCCGAGGCGCGGCGCCGGTGTTCGACGGCCGCATGCGCTACGAACTCAAGCTCGACTACAAGCGCATGGAGAACGTCAAGGCTGACAAGGGCTATCGCGGCGTGGCCCTCGTGTGCGCGATCTACTTCACCCCCGTCGCCGGCTACATTCCGGACCGGCCGGTGGTCAAATATCTCGCCCAGGCCCGCAACATGGAAATCTCCTTCGTGCCGATCGCGGGCACGCGTGTCCTGGTGCCTTTCAAGGTGGTCATCCCGACCCCGCTGGGTACCGCAATGCTGGAGGCGACGTCCTTCATCGTCCAGGCGACGCCGCACGTCGCCAAGACGCAATAGGCCGGCCGGCGCGCTGTTTTTGGTTGACGCCCGTCATGAGGCTCGCACCTGTGCGTCCCGGAATGACCGGCTCTGAGTATTCAAATGACTGCTGTCTGCGACCAGTGAATCCGTTTGACTCCTGCGCGATTCTGATTCGACTCGGGACTCGCGGAAACACGGGCCAGTTCCCTCGCAAAAGCGTTGCTTGTCGCGGCCGCAAAAACTTGATCTAGTGCTGATGAGATCGCAGAGCGCGAGATGTTGCGGTGAACGAAGCCGGAAAGACGATGGAGTCACCGATTCCTTCGTGATTCGTTCTCAAGGCGTTCCGAAGCTTAAGCTGCGTCCCTATATGCGTAGCAATGTGACACAGGGGTGAGGAGCGCAGCCTCTCAGAACCACGACAAATTAAGCATCCATTGCGCCTGACCCGCGCGCCTGCAACGTCCGCTTCGAGACCCAAATTTAACGAATGGCTTTTTCGTCTTTTTCGGCTGCCTCGCCTTTCGAGCGCACGCCCGATCGCGTTGCCGGAAGCGGCGTCACCGCCGTGCTCGGCCCGACCAACACCGGCAAGACGCATCTGGCGATCGAGCGCATGCTCGCGCATTCCTCCGGGATCATCGGCCTGCCGCTGCGGCTGCTCGCGCGCGAGGTCTACAACAAGATCGCGGATCGGGTCGGCAGCGCGGCGGTCGCGCTGATCACCGGCGAGGAAAAGATCAAGCCGAAGAGCCCGCGCTATTGGGTCTCGACGGTCGAGGCCATGCCGCGGGATCTCGACGTCGCCTTTCTCGCCGTCGACGAGATCCAGATCGCCGCCGATCTCGAGCGCGGCCATGTCTTCACCGACCGCATCCTCAACCGCCGCGGTCGCGACGAGACGCTGCTGCTCGGCGCAGCCACGATGCGGCCGATCATCGAGCGCCTGCTGCCGGGCGCTTCGATGGTGACGCGGCCGCGCTTGTCGCAGCTCGAATTCGCTGGCGATCGCAAGATCACGCGGCAGCCGCGCCGGACTGCGATCGTCGCGTTCTCGGCCGACGAGGTCTATGCGATCGCCGAGCTGATCCGCCGGCAGCATGGTGGCGCTGCTGTCGTGCTGGGCTCGCTGTCGCCGCGCACCCGTAATGCGCAGGTCGCGATGTTCCAGAATGGCGACGTCGACTATCTCGTGGCCACCGATGCCATCGGCATGGGCCTCAATCTCGACGTCGACCATGTCGCCTTTGCCTCCGACCGGAAATATGACGGCTATCAGTTTCGCCGCCTGACTCCGTCGGAGTTTGCCCAGATCGCGGGTCGTGCCGGGCGCGCGACGCGCAACGGCACCTTCGGCACCACCGGACGTTGTGCGCCGTTCGAGCCCGAGCTGGTCAACGCGCTGCAGAACCACACCTTCGACAGCGTGAAGGTGCTGCAATGGCGCAACGCGAAGCTCGATTTTGCGTCGTTGAGCGCGCTGCAGGTGTCACTGGCCATGACGCCGGCGCACGAGGCGCTGACCCGCGCGCCGATCGCCGAGGATCTGCGCGTGCTGGATCATGCGGCGCGCGATGCCGAGGTGCGCGACATGGCACATGGTGCGACGGCGGTCGAACGTCTCTGGGAAACCTGCCAGATTCCCGATTATCGCAGGCTGTCGCCGGCCGCCCATGCCGAGCTCGTCACCACCGTGTTCGGCTTCCTGATGCAGAAGGGGCGGATTCCCGACGCTTGGTATGCGGCCCAGGTCGATCAGGCCGACCGGGTCGATGGCGACATCGACACGCTGTCCGGGCGAATTGCACAAATTCGCACCTGGACCTTCGTGGCGAACCGGCCGGATTGGCTACGTGATCCCGACTATTGGCAGGGTATTACCCGCGAACTCGAAAATAAATTGTCAGACGCCCTTCATGAACGGCTCACGGAGCGTTTCGTTGATCGTCGTACCAGTGTATTGATGCGGCGCCTGCGGGAGAACAGTGTTTTGAATACGGAAATCGGCAAGACCGGCGAAGTCATCGTTGAAGGGCACGCGATCGGCCGCCTGGATGGATTCACGTTTGCGCCCGACGCCGCCGAGGCTGGCTCGGACGCCAAGGCCCTGCAGGCTGCCGCCCAGAAGGCTTTGGCCGGCGAGATCGAAGCGCGCGCCGAGAAGCTGTCCAACGCGCCCGACGAGCACATCGTGCTCACCGCCGACGGAACCGTGCGCTGGACCGGCGATGCCGTTGCCAAGCTCGTTGCTGCCGACGACGCGCTGCATCCGCGGCTGCGCATCATCGCTGACGAGCGCCTCACGGGCGCGGCGCGCGACAAGGTGCAGGCCCGGCTCGACCTGTGGCTGAAGACGCATGTCGAGAAGTTGCTCGGGCCCTTGTTCGAGCTGTCCAAGGCCGAGGACATCACCGGCATCGCGCGTGGCATCGCCTTCCAGCTGGTGGAGGCGCTCGGCGTCATCGAGCGCACGAAAATCGCCAACGAGATGAAGGATCTCGACCAGCCTTCGCGCGCGGTCCTGCGCAAATATGGCGTGCGCTTCGGCGCCTATCACATCTACGTCCCGGCCTTGCTGAAGCCTGCCGCGCGCGCGCTCGCCGCGCTGTTGTGGGCGGAGAAGCAGGGCAATGTCGACATGTCCGCGCTGACCGGCGCGCAGCATCTGGCGAGCTCGGGACGGACCTCGTTCCCGGCCGACAAGGCGCTGCCGCGGGATGCCTATCGCGTGCTCGGCTACAAGCAGGCGGGTGAGCGCGCGGTGCGCGTCGACATCCTGGAGCGCCTCGCCGATCTGATTCGTCCCGCCCTGGCCTGGCGCGAGAACGCAGCCGGTGAGAAACCGGCAGGAGCCTTCGATGGCCGCGGCTTCGTCGTGACCCAGGCGATGACCTCGCTGACCGGTTCGGCCGGCGAGGATTTCGCCTCGGTCCTGCGCGCACTCGGCTACCGGATGGAGAAGCGTGCGCCGCTGCCGCCCAAGGTGGTCGAGAAGCCGGCCGAGACGCCTGCGTCCGGCGAGGCTGCTGCCACAACGGAGGCGGCACCAGCCGATGCCGCGGCTCAGCCTGTCGAGGCTGGCGCTGGCGAGGAGGTGCCGACGGTCGCGGAAGCCGCCGTCGCCCCCGTCATCGAGCAGGTGATGGCCGCGCCTGAGACGCCCTCGGTGGATGATATGGCAGCGGTCCAGGCGGAGCCTGAGCCGCCGGTGTCGACGATGGCCTCGCTGCCGACCGTCGACTTCGTGACACCAGCAGCGGCGGGTGTCGCGCCGGTTGCGGTTCCTGCGGCCGAGCCGACGGACGAGCCGGCTTCAGACGCGATGAGCGCTGACGCCAGCGCAGCCGATGGTCATCCCGACCCGGTGCAGTCCGAAACCGCCGAGGCGGCGCCGGCTGAAGCGGCCCCGTCTCCTGAAGCGGCGCCGTCTGCCGAAGCGACCCCGGCCGAAGCGGCGCAGGCGCCCGCCGAGCCGGTGCTGGTCGAGGTCTGGCGTCCGGGTGGCCGCTCCGAGGAGCGGCGGCCGCGGCACGAGCATCATCAGCGCAACAGGCATCACCGCCCGCAGCACGACCGCGGTCAGGCCGCTGCCGGTGGCGAGCAGGCGACTGCCGGCGCCGCGCCGGCTGAAGGCGAGGCGCGTGATCGCCATCGCGGCCATGGCCGTCGCGATCGGGTCAAGGAGTTCGGCAAGGACTTCCGCAAGGGACCGCCGCGCGAGGGCGGCGATGCGGCGGCCGCCGCCGCGACGCCTGCGCGTGAGGACCGCGGTCCGCGCCGTGACCACGACGCCAAGGGGCGTGATCAGAACCGCGATCGCAACAAGGGCGGCAAGTTCGGAGGCGACCGCGAGGGACGCGGCGGCCGTGACTTCGGCAAGGGCGGCCGCGACAAGCGCGAGGGCGGCCCGGCGCTGCGGCCCTACGCCTCGAGCGGTGGCGGCGGCGGTGGGCGTGACCGGCCGGTCGATCCGAACTCGCCGTTCGCCAAGCTCGCCGCGCTCAAGGAGCAGTTGGCGGCGAACAACCGCAAGGACTGATTCCCGCGTGATCGCGCGGGCCGAGCCGGAAGGACCACGCCGACGTCCGACGCCCCTTCAGAGCGCCAGCGCCTCGACAAGTGGCTGTGGCATGCGCGGGTGGTGAAGGCCCGCACCAGTGCCGCGGCCCTGGTGTCCTCGGGCCATGTCCGCATCAACGGTGTCCGCGAGACCTCGCCGGGGCACGGCGTGAAGATCGGCGACGTGCTGACGATCGCGCTCGACCGCAATGTCCGCGTGCTCAAGGTCACCGGCTTCGCCGAGCGCCGTGGTGACGCGAGCGCGGCACGCGGCCTGTACGATGATGTCGAAGGGACCGGCCGATCGTGATCGGCTGTGTCGAAGCCGCGCGCGGTTCAGTTCTTGGTCCTGCCTGACTTGCGGCACACCACGTCCTGCGCTAGTGCAGGCCAGCCGATTTGTCGATCCGTTCCGGAGCCCTGGATGACTTACGTCGTCACCGAAAACTGCATCAAATGCAAATACACCGATTGCGTTGAGGTCTGCCCGGTAGACTGCTTCTACGAGGGCGACAACATGCTCGTGATTCATCCGGACGAATGCATCGACTGCGGCGTCTGCGAACCGGAATGCCCGGCCGACGCCATCAAGCCGGACACCGAGCCGGGGCTGGAAAAATGGCTCGGCGTCAACGCCGAATACGCCAAGTCCTGGCCCAACATCACCCAGAAGAAGGACCCGCCGGCCGATGCCAAGGAGCACGACGGCGAGCAGGGCAAGTTCGAAAAATTTTTCTCGCCCAAGCCCGGCGCCGGCGACTGAGCCGGACCGGCGGTACGGAGGCCCCGTCCAGCTGCGAATCGCAGCCAGTGGGAATCACAGCGCGCAAACAACGAGGTAGGACGATTTTACGGCCGGCGGGACGGCCGTAAAATTTTTCGAATTAAGCGCATCCCACTTAACCCTAACTTTGCGGATCCGTCACAATCCCGCCCCTGCGCCCTCTAAATCATTGATTTTTGCGGGAAATGTGCTATATATGGCACATTCTTCGAGCCGAACCCGGCCATGCGTATATTTTTGGCCGCCCTTTTAGGTTCCGCAACATCAAACAGGGGCGTGGCAGTTCCGCGCGCAGGCTGTGTCACAGAAAACGCGTAAAAAGAGTGCTTCCAAGAGTACAAAAAAAGCCGCCGCGGCCAGCCGCAGCGTTTCCAAGGGCCGTGCCCGTACTCCTGTAAAGGAGACTAGGGCTGCCGCGAAGGCTTCGGCTGCCAAGTCCACCAAGAACAAAAGAAGCGCAATGCCTGAAAAGACTGCCAAGACTGCCGCGAAAGCATCCGCCGCTAAGACCACTCTTGCCAAGGACTCTGTTGCGAAGACCGCTGCGAAGCCGGCTGCTGCGCCGAAGGTGACCAAGACGGCCGCGCCTGTTGCCGCGGCTGCCCCTGTCGCCAAGGCGGCCCCTGTTGCTGCCAAGCCGCCCGTCGCTGCCAAGCCGGCCGCCGCTCCCGCGCCTGCCGCTGCTGCGCCGCGCGTCGAGGAGAAGAAGCTGCCGACCCAGCGCCAGGGCTTCAAGACCAACGAATTCGTCGTCTATCCGGCTCACGGCGTCGGCCAGATCCTGGCCATCGAGGAGCAGGAGATCGCGGGTGCCAAGCTTGAGCTGTTCGTCATCAACTTCATCAAGGACAAGATGACGCTGCGCGTGCCCACCGCCAAGGTCACCAATGTCGGCATGCGCAAGCTGTCCGACCCGGCGCTGGTGAAGAAGGCGCTCGAGACCCTGAAGGGCCGTGCCCGCGTCAAGCGCACGATGTGGTCGCGTCGCGCCCAGGAATACGAAGCGAAGATCAATTCGGGCGACATCGTCGCGATCGCCGAGGTCGTGCGCGACCTGTATCGCTCGGAGTCGCAGCCGGAGCAGTCCTACAGCGAACGGCAGCTTTATGAAGCCGCTCTCGACCGGCTGTCGCGCGAGATCGCGGTCGTGCAGCACTCGACCGAGACCGAGGCCGTCAAGGAGATCGAGACGCAGCTCGCCAAGAGCCCGCGCCGCGGCGCCAAGACCGAAGCCGATGCGGTCGCCGAGGGCGATGCCGACGCCGAGGGTGATGCCGACGACATCGACGGCGACGACGCCGCCGTGGCCGACGAGGCCGCCTGATCGACCGTGACTGCGTTTTCCAATTAGTTGCTTACGAAGGCCCGGCCGAAAGGTCGGGCTTTTTGTTTGACGAGCCGCTTGTTGGACGCGCTGGGAACGGCGCGGCTTGGTTGCAGCGTCCACTCGTCTTCGCCGCGCATGTGCTTTCAATGGGACCCTGTGTGTCTCCGCAATCTCGGTGTCGTCCCCGCCTAGTGCGCAATTGCGCACGCGGAGCGGGGACCCATAACCACCGGCTCCTGCGAGAGAGCGCGCTGGAGCTCCAGCCCGTCGCACCATTTCCTGCTGTGGTTATGGATCCCGGGTCGGCGCCCGGCAACGCTGGCGCGTTGCCAGGCTTGCCCGGGATGACTGTCTTTGCTGGGCGGGCTTCGCCGCAAAGCACTGCCGCCCGCTAAGCGCTGTCCGTTTCCGCCTGCAGCCGTATGATGCTGATCGGCCGCAGCAGCAGCGTGTTCAGCTCCGGCATATGCGCCGCTGGCATGCGGTGCGGCCCGGCTTGTTCGGTCCACAGGTCCAGGGCGCGCCAGCCGACGTTGAAGACTGCGAGGGCTGCGGCATCGGTCCGCTCGAGTCGGGCCAACTGGTCTGGCACAGGTCGCGCGGGATCGTAGTCGTCCAGGATGAGCTCCGGCTGCGCGACGGGCGGCAGCGCCCGGCAGCCGGCCTGCTCAATCCAGGCGAGCCCCTGGCTGTCCACGGCGCAGCAAAACGGCATGCCGCCGAAGCCGCCGCCGCGGATGCCGGTCTCGATCCACCAATCGTTCTGCCAAGGCTCGTAGCCGAACAGCATCCCTTCCAGCCGCTCGAAATACTCGTTCCACCCCCCGTGGGCCCTGAACGCCGCCTCCCACACCAGCTTCATCGCCGGAATGCGCCACTCCTCACCCTTGGTGGTGAAGTAGACGTCCCTTGTGCCCTGATGACCGCGCTTGGTCGGTCCATCGCCGAACGGCTCCAGCTCGACCTCCTTGTGCAGCCGGCCGGCCGCGACCCAGTGGTCGAACCGCTCCTCGCCTTCGAAGCTCATCGGCAGATAGGCTTCGGTGAACCGCGCCAGCTTCTTGCGGCCGTCGAGCAGCAGCGGCAGCTCGTAGCCGGTGTGGATCAGATAGGGCGCCTCCTCGATGGACCGAGTCCGATGGACGACGAACTCGCGATCGGGAAAGTCGAGGGCGACCCAGTCGAGGCTGATCCCGAAAGCCTCGCAGAGCTTCCGTGCCTCTGTATCATCGAGGCGGAAGATCCTTTGATCCAGCTCGCTGTCGTCCGCTGCGCCGACGAGGTCGCAAAGCCGGGGGCGATCGGTGACAGCGAACCGGGCCTGCAGCACCGGGCACCACTGGTCGCGATCGAACAGGGACAACAGAAACAAATCAGGAGCTGGTGACGGCGCTATCATGCGCACAGACTTGCAGGTGGCTGCATCACCGCCAACCGATTTTGCCGCGGCACCGGAAGCGCGGCCATCATCTTCCATGAAGGCCTGCCACGGCGCGCGACACGCCGACGCGCGCTCAGCCGCTGATCACTCCACCACGATCTTGACGCGGTCGCGGACCTTGACCTGGGCGCGGGCGTCGAGGCCGTTGAGGACGCGGAAGCGCTCGATCGGGCGGTCGACGCCCGACATGCGGTGCGCCAGCGATTCCACCGTGTCGCCGGGCTGCACGGTGATCACCTTGATGCGCAGCGGACGGGCGGACTGAATCTCGTCCAGGCTGAGCCGGCGGAAAGAGTTCACGGTCTCCCGCGCGTTGCGCTCGCTCTCGGTGGTCTTCTGCCGGGAGGCGAAGATGAAGCGGTAGACGTCGCTGCCGACGCGCAGCGCATAGACCTTGAACTGCCAGGGATCGCCGCTCGCCGTCGTCGCGGCCGCCGGGAAGCCGTTGATGGTCAGCTCCTCGGTCGCCGACTTGTCGACGTTCTCCATCCAGCCGGAATTGAGATAGTCGCCGAGCGTCTGGCGGGGAGACACGCGCACCACGTCGAAGCGCATCGCCTGGGCGCCGCCCTCGCGCACGCCGATCACGGCCTGCGCGGTGTTGTCGAGGGAGAAGTTCTCCGGCGCCTGGAAGGTGAAGCCGAGCTTCGGATGCAGGAAGCGCCGGCCGCGGACGAAGCCCTCGCTCGGATCCTCGCCGTAGACGATGTTGTCGACCGCGGCGAGATAGCTCTCGCGGTCATGCTCCTTGGCGTCGGCCGAGACGTATTGCTTGGCAATGGCGGCTGCGTTCTGCACCCGCTCTGGGGTCGCCGGATGCGACGACAGGAAATCCTGCGCCCGCGGATCGATCGCGACCTTGCCGGCCTTCAGTTCGGCATTGCGCTCCATCGACGACAGGAACCGGGCCGCGCCATAGGGATCGAACTTGGCCTTGGCCGAGATGCCGACGCCGATGCCGTCGGCCTCGAATTCCTGGGTGCGCGAGAAGCTCGCCATCGTCAGCTTGGTCTTGGCGAGCGCGAGTGCCGTCAGATCCGGATCGTTGTTGCCCATGTCGGAGACGACGCGGGTCACCACGGCGGCCTGGCGGGCCTGGTCCTCGCGGATGGCGGCGTGGCGCGCCAGCACGTGGGCCATCTCGTGGCTCAGCACCGAGGACAGCTCCGACGTGTCATTGGCGAGCGCGATCAGGCCGCGCGTAACGTAGAGCTGGCCGGTCGGCAGCGCGAAGGCGTTGACGGCCCCCGAATTCAGGATCGTGACCTTGTAGCCCTGATCGGGGCGATCGGAGACGGCAACGAGGCGATCGACGATGCGGCCGATCAACCCTTCGAGCTGTGGATCCTCATACGCGCCGCCATAGGTTGCAAGAATGCGCTCATGCTCGCGATCGCTGGCCGGCGTGGTCTGCACCATCGCCGGCTTCGGACGCGGTGTCGGCAGCGGCGCGGCCGCCTGCTGCAGCTTGCCCATGTCGCTGCAGGCACCCAGCGCCAGCCCCGCGCACAGCAAGACCGGTGCGATCCGCGAACCGCAGCTCAGCATCCTCATGCGTGCACGAACAGACAAATTCACGTCGCTACTCACGTACCTTCGCGGATCAGTTGCCGCCCAAAATCTCGATCTGTGCGATCTGCGTCAGTTCCAGTCTCGGGCCTTGTTGCGCCTCAACCCATCCGCGCACTCGAACTCGGCGATTCGCAAGTGATTTCGTATCGATGCCGGCACCTTCCAATACCGCCAGCATACGCTTTGGAATAATCACCGAGAAGCCCCGTGTCCAGTTACGAGCGAAGTTCAGATAAGTTGTTGTCCCTGTCTGTCGTACGGACAACACCTTCCCTTCGACAACCGTAAATAGCCCTGTGCGAGCCAAAATATCGTCTGGACTTTCGGCGTTTTTTATGACGGTCCCAATCTTCCAGACACCGCGTCCGCCAGCGCGCGCCTCCGCTTCGGCCGCATCCAGGCTGGCGGCGCAATCCCGGTCCGGCACGTCGATGCCGCGCAGCACGGCGCCCTGCCGGAGCAGTTCGGCCTGCACCGGCAAGTCGGCACCGGGCAGGAACGCGAACGCCCGCTGCCGGCCGTAGCGGTCGGGTGCGTCGTCCTCGCCGCGCAGCATGACGTCGCGGTCACCCAGCACGGCGCGCAGCGTGTCCGTCGCGGTTGCGCGCTCTTCGGATGGCGGGACCTCGATGCCGGCGAGCCTGATCTCGCGGCCGTCGCTGAGCCTGAGGCTGCGCGGGTCGACGACGTCGCTCACATGCCCGTCGCCGAGCTCTGCGAACGCACACGGTGCGGCACGGCTCGTCGATGCCGCCGCGAGTGTTGCGATCAGCATGGCTCCGGTGAACCAGCATCTGCAGGTGAAGTTGTGTGCACGCGCCATGCCGCATCGTCGCACGAAATATCCGTTCCATTGAGCGGAAAACAGCGGCGTATTGGTGCTTTGTTGGGCGCTTGCCGCATCCGCGGTCGTGCGCCATGATGCCAACTATCAACGAGGCCGCCGCCATGCAGCGCGCGCCCTGCAGGGAGGAGATCGATGAGCACAATCATGCGCGGCGCGGCGGCGTCGCTGTTCATGCTGGCATCGGCGCTGACATTGTCCGCGGGCGCGGCTCACGCGCAGAGCAAGCCGCTGAAGATCGGCGGCATTCTCGACATGTCGAGCCTCTACGCCGACATCACCGGCGTCGGCAGCGAGACCGCGGCGAAGATGGCGGTGGAGGATTTCGGCGGCGAGGTGCTGGGACGCAAGATCGAGGTGCTCGCGGCCGATCATCTCAACAAGGCCGATCTCGCCGCCAACATCGCCCGCGACATGCTCGACAACCAGGGCGTCGAGATGATCTGGGATGTCGCGGCCTCCGCTACCGCGCTCGCCGCCGGCGAGATCGCCAAGGCGCGCAACAAGATCATCATCTTCAACGGCCCGGGTTCGGTCAGGCTCTCGAACGAGGCCTGCGGCCCCTACACCGTGCATTATGTGTTCGACACGTTCGGGCAGGCCAACGTCACTGGCCTCGCCGCAGTGAAATCCGGCCTCGACAGCTGGTTCTTCCTCACCGCCGACTACGCCTTCGGCCAGGATCTCGAGAAGGACACCAGCGCCGTCGTGGTGAAGTCGGGCGGCAAGGTGGTCGGCAGCGTCCGGCACCCGCTCAACACCTCGGACTTCTCGTCCTTCCTGCTGCAGGCGCAGGCCTCCAAGGCCAGGGTGATCGGCCTCGCCAATGCCGGCGGCGATACCATCAACGCGATCAAGCAGGCCGCCGAGTTCGGCATCACCAAGGGCGGCCAGAAGCTGTCGCCGCTGCTCGCCTTCGTGTCCGACATCGACAGCGTCGGGCTGGAGACGGCGCAGGGCCTGCTGGTCGCAGAGGCGTTCTACTGGGATCTCAACGACGACACCCGCGCCTTCACCAAGCGTTTCATGGAGCGCACCAAGCGCGTCCCGACCTCGGCGCAGGCCGGCGTCTACTCGTCGGTCACGCACTATCTCAAGGCGGTGAAGGCCGCAGGCACCACCGACCCGGACGCCGTGATGAAGCTGATGAAGGCGACCCCGATCAACGACATGTTCGCCAAGAACGGCCGCATCCGCGAGGATGGCCGCATGGTGCACGACATGTATCTGTTCGAGGTCAAGAAGCCGTCGGAGTCGAAAGGCAAGTCCGACGACTACAAGCTGCTGGCGACCGTGCCCGCCAACGAGGCGTTCCAGTCGCTGGAGCTGTCGCGCTGTCCGCTGGTGAAGAAGTAACGACCGCCACAGCCGTTGGTACGATATGACATGCGGACTCATCCAGAACGTCGGTTGTTCCGGGTCAACGCGTAGCGTTGAACCGGGAACCTCGACCTGAGTCCTCGTCTCGGATTCCGGGTTCGACGCTGTCGCGTCGCCCCGGAATGACCAAAACTCACATCAACAGCGGAGCGCCGGCCATGACCAACACCACCGTCCTGCAGCATCTCGAATCCGGCCTGCTCACGATCACGATGAACCGGCCGGAGCGGCGCAACGCGCTCAATGGCGATCTCACCAAGGGGCTGGTCGAGGCCGCGCAGCGGGCCGCCGGCGATCCGGACGTGCGCGCCGTACTGCTGAAGGGCGCGGGCGGCACGTTCTGCGTCGGCGGCGACGTCAAGGCGATGGCCGAAGCCAGGACGGCGCCGTCGTTCGAGACCAAGATCACCTCGCTGCGCGAGCGCATGGAGGTGTCGCGCCTGCTGCATCTGATGCAGAAGCCCGTGGTGGCGCAGATCGACGGCGCGGCAGCCGGCGCCGGCCTGTCGATCGCGCTGGCCTGTGATCTGCGCGTCGCCGGCGAGTCCGCCAAGATCACCACCGCCTTCGCCAAGGTCGGGCTGTCCGGCGATTTCGGCGGCACCTATTTCCTCACCCAGCTGCTCGGCAGCGCCAAGGCGCGCGAGCTCTATCTGACCTCGCCGATCCTCACCGCGCGGGAGGCGCTCGCGCTGGGCATGGTGACGAAGGTCGTGCCCGACGCCGAGGTCGAAGCCGCCACGCGCGAGCTGGCGCTGTCGCTGGCCCAGGGGCCGACCGTGACGCTCGGCTACATCAAGCGCAACATCAACAATGCCGAGAGCATGACGCTCGAAGCCTGCTTCGACGCCGAGGCGATGCACCACTCCCGCTGCAGCGACACCGAGGATCACAGGGAGGCGGCGAAGGCGTTCGTCGAGAAGCGGGCGCCGGTGTTTCAGGGACGGTAGGTCCGATCCGTCATTGCGAGGAGCTCTTGCGACGAAGCAATCCAGAGCTGCGCGTGAAGCTCTGGATTGCGTCGCTTCGCTCGCATGACGATGGTTACGCCTTTGACTCGTGCGAACAGGTGATCATTCAAAGAGGATTGCCATGACTTACCTCCACCTGCGCCAGATCTGTCTCGTCGCCCGCAGTCTCGAGCCGGCCGTGTCCGACATCGCCGCCATCATGGGCCTGGAGATCTGCTACCGCGATCCGCATGTCGGCAAATACGGGCTGGAGAATGCGCTGCTGCCGGTCGGACCGATCCTGCTCGAAGTGGTGGCGCCGACGCGCGACGGCACCGCGGCGGGCCGTTTCCTCGACAAGTCAGGCGGACAGGGCGGCTACATGGCCATCTTCTCCTGTGACGACCCGGACGGTCGCGCCGCTCGTGCGAATGCCATGGGTGTGCGCACGGCCAACGTGATCGATCATGCGCCCTATCACGGCGTGCAGCTGCATCCGCGCGACTGCCGCGCCGCCTTCATCGAACTCAATCACACCGATGGCAGCGACGACGTGCTGGGTCCGTATCCTCCGGCCGGTCCGGACTGGACGCGCGCCATCCGCGGCGACGTCACCACCCTGCTGACTGAGGTGGTGCTGCAGAGCCCAGATCCCGCATCGCTCGCGGCGCATTGGGGACGCATCCTCGATGTCGCGCCGTCGATCGACAGCCACGGTGTTCAGCTGCTGAAGCTGCCGAACGCCGCGATCCGCGTCGAACCCGGCGAGCGCGAGCTGATGAGCGGCTTGACGTTTCGCGTGACAGATGTCGCGCGCGTCATGGGCGCCGCGCGGGCCCGCGGCTATGCGACATCGGGCGATGGCTTCGAAATCGGTGGTGTGAGGTTTACACCGGTCAAGTGAGGTTTGTGAGTTCGTCTCAGGTCTCGTTGCTGCGGTCTCGTGCCCGTCCGATGGACCGCGATCTGGGCTACGTATGTGCCATGCCCCTCACCCGGATTGCATCTTCGATGCAATCCGACCTCTCCCCGCAAAGGGCGGGGAGAGGTTGCAGCGCCCGCGCTGAGAGCGATTGCCCAACAAGCTAAGTGATAGTTCCGTTCTGATAGATACACGAACAGCCGCCGCGCGGCTGCTGTGCTCCCTCTCCCCGTTCTGCACGGGGAGAGGATCGGGGTGAGGGGCAGCCGCACGGGAAGTGTGTGTAGTCGAGACCTGCAGCCGCTCACCGGCCCTTGAAGTTCGCGAAGCGCCGCTCCTCCGTGGCCTTCACGCCTTCCTTGAAATCCTCCGTCGCGCGCAGCCGGGTCTGCTCGGCGAGCTCGTGCTCGGTGGCGGCCATGACGCGGTCGGCGAGGTTGGCGCGCATCGTGGCGCGGGTCGAGAGCAGGCCGAGCGGGGAGCATTCGGCGATCTCGGCGGCGAGCTTCATCGCCACCGTGCGCACCTGGTCCTGCGGCACGCATTCGTTGGCGAGGCCCATTCTGAGCGCCTCCTCGCCGGTGACGCGGCGGCTGGTGTAGAACATCAGCTCGGCGTTGTTCTTGCCGACCAGCTCGGGCAGCGTCACCGTCAATCCGAAGCCGGGATGGAAGCCGAGCTTGGTGAAGTTGGCCGAGAAGCGCGCCTCCGGACAGGTGACGCGGAAATCGGCCGAGACGGCCAACCCCAATCCGCCGCCGATCGCGGCGCCATGCACGGCGGCGACGATCGGCTTCTTGCAGCGGAAGATCCGCACCGCCTGCATGTAGAGATGATTGATCGCCCCGAGACTGTCGGCTGGATCGCCTTTCGCCTCGGCCGCCTCCTGCGCCTGCCGGGCCGGATCGGTGAAGTTGGCGCCGGCGCAGAACGCCTTGCCCTGCGCCGCCAGCACCGACGCGCGGATCTCGATGTCGCGGTCGAAGCCTTCGAGCGCATCCGCGATCTGGTTGATCAGCGAAATGTCGAAGAAATTGAGCGGCGGCCGGCGGATCTCGATCAGGCCGACATGGCCGTGGATCTCGACACCGATGTCAGGGAAGTGGGGCATGTGGGGTCTCCTAATAGCAGAATCATTCAGCAACACGCTCGGTGCACCCTCTCCCCTTGTGGGAGAGGGTGGATCGCCGGCGCGGAAGCGACGGCGAGCCGGGTGAGGGGTTCTCTCGGCAGTAGGCCGTGCGGATGGAGACCCCTCACCCGCCTCCGATGCTTCGCATCTGCGGCACCCTCTCCCACAAGGGGAGAGGGTGCACCGAGCAAGCCTATCGAACGCTCACGTCCAACCAGAAGATCGTAAACAGAAGCGCAGCGCCGCCGTCTCACCTCAACCCCAACCCGCGGGCGATGATGCCGCGGAGGACTTCGGTGGTGCCGCCCTGGATGGTTAGCTTCGGCGCGGTCTGCATTGCGAAGGTCAGCTGGTTCTCCAAGGTCTCGCGATTGCCTGCGTCCTCCTCGACGAAGGCGGCGAGGTCGCGGACGCGATGCGGCAGCTGCTGCTCCCACACCGTGCCGATGTCCTTGACGATCGACGCCTCGACGACCGGCTCCTTGCCGGCCTGCAGCATGCCGGCGACCGACACCGACATCCGCCGCATCGTGTGCAGCTGCGCCACGAGACGGCCGATGCCCTCGGCGCTGCGCGTGTCGGGCTCGGGGCCGACGGCGCGCACCAGTTCGGTCAGCACGTAATAGGTCTCGAGAAACCGCTCCGGCCCCGACCGCTCATAGGCAAGCTCCGAGGTCGCCTGCTTCCACGCGCCGTCGATCTCGCCGAGCTGATGATCGTCGGGCACGAAGGCGTCGGTGAAGACCACCTCGTTGAACTCCTTCTGCCCGGTGATCTGGCCAATCGGATTCACCTTGATGCCCGGCGACTTCATGTTCACGAGGAACTGCGTCAGCCCGTGACGCCGGTTCTCCTTGGTCGACGGCGAGGTGCGGAAGATCGCGATCATGTAGTCGGCCATATGCGCCGAGGTGGTCCAGATCTTTGAGCCGTTGATCAGCCAGCCACCCTCGGTCTTCGTCGCGCGGGTCTTGGCCGCAAACAGGTCCGAACCCGAATTCGGCTCGCTCATGCCGATCGCGAAGCACAGCTCGCCGCGGCAGATGCGCGGCAGGATGTCCATCTTGATGTGCTCGGGCGCGTAGCGCAGCAGGATCGGCCCGCTCTGCCGGTCGGCGACGAAGAAGCGCCGGGTGGGCGCGTTGGCGACGCGCATCTCCTCGGTGACGACATAGCGCTCCAGGAACGAGCGCTCGTGGCCGCCATATTTTTTCGGCCAGGTCATGCCGAGCCAGCCGCGCTCGCCGACGCGTCGCGAGAACTCGCGCGCATCCGCATCCTCGCGCTTGGGCTGGAACGGATTGAAGGTCCCGGCCGCGATCTCCTCAGCGAGAAAGGCGCGCACCTCCTTGCGCAGCTCTTCGCATTCCCTGGGCAGGCGGATCGGATCGAAACGGAGCGCGGTCATTGGCTATCCTTCTCGTTTCGTTTCACCGCGAGGCGACCAGGGGCCAGAGTTCGTCGGCGCCGCGGGCGGCGACGCGCTGGCCGAGCGCGACGGCCCAATGGCTCTCGGAGCCGAAATCGTCGCGCCAGGCGAGCGCTCGCAGCGAGAAGCGGTGCAGAATGTGCTCGGTGGTGAAGCCGATCGCGCCATGCACCTGATGCGCGATCGCAGCGCCCTTTTCGGCAGCCTCGGCGCAGCGGATCTTGGCCGAGACGGCTTCGAGAAACACCGCATCGTCGAATGCGCTCGCGCGGGCGATCGCGTCGGCGGCCGAGGTCGCGGCGGCGCTGGCTGCGGCGCTCTCGCCGGCGAGCCGCGCGAGATTGTGCTGCACCGCCTGGAATTTTCCGATCGGCTTCTCGAAGGCGACGCGCTCGCCAGCATAATTGACGCTGATCGTCAGCAACCGGTCGAGCGCGCCGGCGATCTGCAGGCCGCGCGCGACGCCGCCCATCAGCATCAAGGTCGTGACATCTATTCCGACCGGGGCAGGGCGGCACGCCGAGGGCGTGACGTTGTCGAAGGTCACCGTGTCGCTTGGATCGCCGGCGAGATTGAGCCCCGCCGCGATGCGCAGCTGCGCCGTCTCGACCAGCGCGATCGCTGCGCCGTCGCGTCCCTGCGCGACCACGGCGACGTGCTCTGCGGCCTTGGCGAACGGCACGCCGCGCGCGCGGCCGGACAATGTGCCGTCGGCGTTCAGCGTGATGACGTCCCTGGGATTTGCCGGTGCGACCGTCATGGCACCCGCGGGCGCGGCAATGCCGCCCTGCTGCAGCAGCCAGCCGGCGAGCAGCGTCTCGGCGAGGGGGACTGCGAGCGCGAAGCGGCCGGCGGCATGGATGATGGCAAAGCCGTCGGCGAGATCGGTGCCGGCGCCGCCGAGCTCTTCGGCCACCCAGGCCAGCGGCAGTCCGGCCTCGCTCAGCGCCTGCCACAGCGGCGCCGTCCAGCGTCCGTCCTTGTCGTGATTGATCGTCTGCGGGTCGGCGAGATCGGCGAAGATCTTCTCCGCGGTCGCAACCACGATGTTCTCAGCTTCCGCCACAGCGCTCCTCGCCCTTCCCAGATCGCCCGTCTCGGCGCGCGACGATAGCGAAGCGCACCGGCGATGCTTTTGGCCATGATGAGCGCTCGCCAAGGTCCTGACAAGCGCCGCGGCCCGCAGGGCCCCGCCCGTTCCCCGCATGGGCTGCAGCGATTTCCGCAGCGCGGAGATTGGCCTGATTTTGCAGACGCCGTGATCTTGGCTAAGAAGCAGGGATCAGAGAACGACAAGCCGGCAAACCAAGGAAGGCGAAAATGGCGATGGAAGGTCTGTGCGCGATCGTGACGGGTTCGGCCTCCGGCCTCGGTGCTGCGACCGCGGAGCTGCTGGCCAAAGCCGGCATGCGCATTGTCGTAAACTACTCCAACAGCAAGACGGAAGCCGAGCAGACCGCGGATCTCTGCCGCAAGGCAGGCGTCGAGGTCGTCGTCGTCCAGGGCGATGTGTCGCGTGACGAGGATTGCAAGACCATCGTCGCCGCGGCCGCGCCGTGGGGCCGGATCGACGCGCTCGTCAACAATGCCGGCACCACCAAGCACGTCCCGCATGATCAGCTCGACGGACTGTCGGCGGAAGATTTTCAGCGCATCTTCGCGGTCAACACCATCGGCCCGTTCCAGATGGTGCGCGCGGCGCGGTCGCTGCTCGAAGCTGCCGCCAAGCAGAGCGGGCGCGCCTCGGCGGTCGTCAACGTGTCGTCGGTCGCCGGCATCAGCGGCGTCGGCTCCTCGGTCGCCTATGCCGCGAGCAAGGGCGCGCTCAACACCATGACCTTGTCGTTGTCGCGCGCGCTGGCGCCGTCGATCCGCGTCAACACGGTGTGCCCCGGCTATATCGATACGCCGTGGTTCACCAAGGGGCGCGGCGAGGCCGGCGCCAAGCAGGTGCGCGACGCCGTGGTGGCGCGGGTGCCGTTGCGGACGGCGTCATCGGCCGAGGACATCGCGCAACTGGTCACGTTCCTGGCCAGCCCCGCCTCCGGACAGATGACCGGCGAGGTCGTGCGCATGGATGCGGGGATGCATCTCCTGGGGTGAGATCGTCGTTGTGCGCGGTGACGCAATGCAGACCTTTCACTTGGCCCTGGATTGCTTCGCTGCGCTCGCAATGACGGGGTTGGCAGCTGTGAAGCCTATTGCCAGCAGGGGTGAGCGACTGTCCCCGGTGGCGCAGCGGTCCTTTGTCTCTGCGGCGGCCGTGTCATTTGCGCGCGCATTCTTCCTCCACGTCATTGCGAGCGCAGCGAAGCAATCCAGGGGCCCAGCAGGGACTCTGGATTGCGTTGTTTCGCTTCCAATGAAGGGAGTGGCGGCTAGCGGTTGAAGTCGCGAATGGTGCCTGAGGCCACCAGCCTGTTCCAGATGAACAAGACGACCACGGCGCCGAGAGTCGCGGTCACGTAGCCCGCGCCTTCGCTAGGGCTGTAGTGTCCGATGGCCTGTCCGACCGCGGTCGCGAGGAACGCGCCGACGACGCCCAGCACGATGGTCAGGATGAATCCTGAGGGATTGTTGGGCCCTGGCGAAATCAGCCGTGCGAGGAAGCCGGCGACCAGCCCGACGATCAGAATGTGCAGCATGATTATCGTCCTTCGCGTCCACGCATCGAAGATCGTCAGAGCCGGCCGGCCAGTTCGTGCTCGGTCGGCAGCCGCCCGTCCGGCGTCAGCTGATCGATCACCTTCGGCAGGTATTGGCTGAGGCCGTTCAGCAGCTCGTCGCGCGATAGCCCGCTCTGCGCGGTGAGCTGATCGAGCTGGTCGGCACCGAGCGCATTGGCGAGGTCGCCGGGCGAGATCGGCTTGTTCTGTCCGGGGCTGACCCACGTGTTCGCGGCGTCGCCGTGGCCGCTCTGCTGGAACTGCCGCAGCAGATCACCGAGGCCACCGGACAGCACGCTGCCGGCCGCGCCGCCTGCGAGCAGTCCGCCGAGGCCGCCGGCCAAGATGTTGCCAAGTCCGCCGCCGAGGGCGCCGCCAAGTGGGCCGCCAGGCGCGCCGCCGAGCGGTCCGCTCGGCTGGCTGTGCGGCGTCGGCGGTGGAACGGGCGCCGGCGCTGCATTCGGCTGCTGGCCGCCCTGCGAGAAGTGTTTCACGGCCTTCCACGCCAGCAGCGCCAGAATGGCCATGGTCATCGGCGACATGCCGCCGTTGTCCTTGGTGCTGGGATGCGACGGCCCGTGCGGGCCGTTCTGCATGCCGTTGAGAATGTCGAGTAGACCCATGGACTGCCTCCTGCGCCCCACGGCGACAAAACTAGGCAGTCGTCCGCACCGTTACAAGCCGGCGCGGCACAACGGCCCGCCGCGGCAATGTTGCGCGGTGATGATGAGCGGGGGCTGAACGAAAGCGCGGCCTGAGCGGCGCGTGCGTCAGTTGCGGATGTCGGCCCGTTTGGGCGCCTTCGGGGCCGTCGCGAGTTGTCCCTGTGCCTGGCTCTGACCCGGACCGGCGAGCATCTTCTTCAGCTCGTCGAGCTTCTCCGACAGCACCGGGAAATTGCACGAGAACGAATCCCGGACGACACCCTTGGCGCATTGCGCGGCCTTGGCGCGGGCCCGCGCCTCCGGCGTTCCGGCTGGCGCAACCGCGGTTCCCACTGGCGCCATCGCAGCCTGGGCCGCCGCGGGCGGCTTGACGGGCCGCTGCGGCGGCAAGGCCGGAACCGTCGGCTTCGGCGGCTCGATCGCGGCGCGGACGTTGAGATCTTTCAACGACGCGCGCTGCAGGTCCTGCGGCTGCGGTCGCGTCATCATCGCCGAGCTCATATTGGCGTGGCGCTGCCGCTCGAGATATTGCGTGTATTGCTGGTCGATGAACTTCTGCTCGTCCGGCGTCGGATTGGGGCCGGCGATGTCGAAGCTGCGATCTTGCATGAAGTCGTAATAGGCGTAGCCGCCGCCGGGCTTCCGCCTGCCGGCAAATTTCGCATTGCATTGAGCGAGCGCCGCCGTCTTCTCTTCCTTGGTCGCCGATTTCTCGGCGGCGTCGGCGCATTCCTCGAAATCCGTCGGTGCTCGGCTCCACCACTCCGCGTGCACGCGTTGAGGTTGAATCGCGGGCAAGCAAGTGAGCGCGGCAAACACCAATACTGGCAGGCGGGGTGGGTACACGTACGGCTTCCTCGACGTCTCCTGCCTCAGATGACGGGAGATTGTCGCCATTTTGCGGCGAGGTGTCTCTCGGATGCTGCGCGAAATGCGGCCATCTTCGTGGCGGGCCCGCATTCCGTGATCTTGTTGCCACAGTCGGGCGCCGATCGAAGGTCCGGTCGGGCCGGAATACCGCCGGGCTGTGGCGCCGGAACGATGCCGTCCGCCGTTCTCCCGGATTCATCCCGCCTTGGTTGATGAATCTAATCTTGACGATGGAAAGATAGCGCTTGACGGGTACCTGACTGCGCTCCTAAGCTCATCTTGACATTGGAAAGATGATCTGCGGTCGCGCAGAGGAGATGCAGGTATGAAAGTATTCCTCACCGTGAAGCTCGCGCTGCTGCCCTTCATTGTCATCTGGGCTCTGCTCGGCGCTCAGCAGCCGAGCTGGGCGGTCTGGTCCGCTCTCGCGCTCTCTCTCGCCGGCAATCTCTGGCGCGCAACACGGCGGGAGCTCGCATTGCTCGAGCTCGGCAGCCTCGCACTGTTCGTGTTGCTGGCGATCGCCAACGACGTCGCGCCGAATTGGACGGCTGCGAATGCGCTGTGGCTGTCCTTCGCGGCGCTCGGCGTCATCAGCCTCGCCTCGCTCGCGGTCGGCCGGCCCTGGACATCGGATTATGCCCGCGCCAGCTACGCCGACAACGCCGCGACGCCGCAGTTTCATCTGATCAACATGCTGATGACCGGACTATGGGGCGTGCTGTTTCTCGTGCTCGGGCTGTGCCGCTGGGCTGGCGTGGCCTCCTGGATCACGACCGCGATCGTGGTTTTCGGTGCGCTGATCTCGATCTTCGGCCCGCGGCTCGCGATCCGCCAGGCGCTGCGCCGGATGCGCGAGTCGCGCGAGGAGCATCATTGGCCGGCGCCGGCATTCTCCGGCGGCGCCGGGCGTGATTGCGATGTCGCCATCGTCGGCGCCGGGATCGGCGGCCTGACCGCAGCCGCCTTGCTGGCCGATGCCGGCCTCAAGGTGAAGGTGTTCGATCACCACGTCGTGCCCGGCGGCTACTGCCACAGCTATCTGCGCAAGGCGCATCACGACAACAAGCCGGTGCTGTACCGCTTCGATGCCGGTCCGCATGATTTCTCCGGCGTCTGGCCCGGCGGTCCGGTCGACGGCGTGCTGCGGCGGCTCGGCGTCGCCGATCGCATCGTGTGGAAGCGCGTCAACCATTCCTATCACCTGGCGGGCCGGCGCATCGACGTGCCCGAAGACTGGCGTGCCTATGTGCAGCTGCTGTGCGAGATGTTTCCAGCCAGCGCGGACGGCCTCGTCAAGCTGTTCGATACGATCCACGCGATCTTCGAGAGCATGTATGCGACCGGCCAGGGCCGCAGCGGCATTCCCGGCATGCCGCAATCGATCGAGGACATGCTGGCCTTCCCGCGCAAGCATCCGCAGGCCTACCGCTGGATGAACCGGCCGTTCGACGAACTGGTCGCCGCCCACGTCTCCGATCCGGCGTTGATCGCCACGCTGAATGCGCTGTCCGGCTATCTCGGTGACGGGAGCGAGCGGCTGAGCTGCGCGCAGATGGTCCCAATCTTCGGCTACTACTTCAAGGGCGGCTTCTATCCGGTCGGAGGATCCGGCCAGCTCGCCGACGTGCTCACCGATGCGATCGTCGCGCGCGGCGGCGAGGTGCAGCTGAAGTCGAAGGTCACGCGCATCCTGGTGGAGCAGGGCCGCGCGGCCGGCGTCATGCTCGGCAACGGCCGCACCATCCGCGCCGGGGCCGTCGTCTCCAATGCTGATCTCGGTCGCACCTTCACCGAGTTGCTGACATCAGGCGATCTGCCCGCCGCATTTCGCGAACGCGCCGCTGCGATCGCGCCGGCCAATTCGTGCTTCTCGGTGCATCTCGGGCTCGACATCGTGCCGGACGTCGCTCCGGCCACCCATCTCGACACCCCGATGGGCATAGGCCTTGCCGTGATGTCCAAGCTCGATCCGTCGGCGGCGCCCGAGGGACATGCGACGATGACGATCATCACGCTTGTGACGCATGAGGAGGCGAAGGCCTGGTTTCCCAATGACGGCGGCGACGATTGGAAGGCGTGGCGCCGCTCGCCGGACTACGAGGCCCGCAAGCTCGCGCTCGGCGATGCCATGGTCGCCGCCGCCGAAACCATCATTCCCGGCCTGTCGCAGCACATCGTGTATCGCACCGACGCTAGCCCGGTGACCTATGCGCGCTATGACCTCGCCAGCGCCGGCTCGATCTATGGCGTGGCGCGGTCGGCGCGGCTGAAGGGGGCCAAGGCGCCGCTGCGCAATCTCGTCATTGCCGGCGGAGGCAATGCCGGCGCGGGTGTCGAGGCGGTGGTCATCTCGGGCGCGGAGGCGGCCGAGGCGCTGGTGCCCGGCCTGCTGTCGCGGCCGTCAAACCCTGTCGAAGCGCCGCAGCCGCGCGTCCCGGAGATGGCCTGAGCGGAATTGGCGGCTGCAGCCCGGATCTCCACCGCCGGTTCGCGTAAAGCGCGAGACTTCGTCTCACTGCACGCTATATTCCTCCGCCAGCTTTTGGGGGAGATGGCCGTGCGGTACCGTCACAGGCAGTGGGGCCTCGTCGCGATCGCGACGTGTCTCGGCTCGGGCGCCGTTGGCGGTGTGCTGTTGTGGAATGCCGGCCACGGTTTGACTGCAGCCTGCCTGCTGGCGACCGAGCTCGTCATTGCGCTGCTGTTCTCGTCGCTCACGGTCGAAATCGCCGACGGCGAGCTGTGCTGGTACTTCGGCCCGGGGCTGTGGCGCTATCGCGTCGGGCTCGACGCGATTACCGGGATCGCCGTGGTGCGTAACCGCTGGTGGCACGGGCTCGGCGTCGGCATCGTCGCTGGGATCCGCTTCTACACCGTCTCGGGGCTGGACGCCGTCGAGCTCCGCGTCGTCAGTACTGGGCTGCGCCGCATCGGCACCGACGACCCGCACGGTCTCGCCGCCGCGATCCGCGCGGCCTGCGCCGCCCAGGGGCGCGCCGCTCAGGGCGTGTAGAGATAGCGCAGCAAGGTGCGGCCGACGCTTTCGAGGCTCGAGGCCGAGCACTGCTCGATCGTGTCCTGCGTGGTGTTGAAATACGGCTCGTAGTCGAAATCGATCACCAGGAAGCTCGGAATGCCGGCCTGCTGCAGGGCGCTGTGGTCGTCGCTGATCGGGTAGGACGTCGGCTCCGGCGAGAACGCCTGCGGTGCGATGCGGCTGCCGATGCTCCAGAACTTCTTCACTTCCGGCAGCGCCGAATGCAGTGACGACGGCTCCGGCTGCAGCTTGAGGTCCTTGTCGCAGACCATGTCGAAATCGACCGCCTTCTCCGGCTTGCGCGTCGGATAATAGTCCTTCAGGTGCGCGGCGAAATGCGGCGAGCCGAGCGCGTGCCAGGTCGGATCGCCGGCGCCGAGCGATTTCGGCCCCTCCTCGCCGTCGAAGAAGATGAAGTCGATGCCGATGTCCGGCTTCGGCGACAGTGACAGCACACGCGCGGTCTCCAGCAGCAGCGCCACGGCGGAGGCCGAATTGTTGGCGCCGGGCATCGGGGCATCCGGCGATTTGGCGTCGCGATAGGCCTTGATGATGCTGTCGTAATGCGTGGCGACGATGACACGGCTCGGGTTCTGCACCTGGAAGCGGGCGATGATGTTGGTGAGCGGGATCGCCTTGCCGTCGTCGCCCTTGGCGGTGAAGCTCTGCGTCAGCACGGCATCGGCCGCGCTCTTGGCCATCGCCGCCTTGATGTAGTCGATGGTCTTCTGGTGGCCGGGCTCGCCCATCGACCGCGGCGTGAACTGCAGCAGATCGGCGATGACGGCCATCGCGCGCTGGCCGTCCCACAGTTCGATCTGAACGTCCGCCGCGCGCGCCGGCAGCGATGTCAGGAGGACGACCGCCGTGACCGTCGAAATGGCGAGGCGGGGCCAGAACTCTCTCATCCGAAACTCTTCAATGACTGATGTCAGGACGTCTTCTTGCCGAACGGAATGAACAGGATGCCGGCGCAGCACGCCAGCGCCACGGCGAAATAATAGGTGATCGCCCGCGAGCCGATGGTCGGGATCAGCGTGAAGGTGGTGACCAGCGTGCCGACGACGTTGCCGATGGTCGAGACGCCGTAGACCAGCCCGGCGACGCGGCCGGCCTCGCCGGCCGAGCGCGTCAGCAGGCTGACCGCGATCGGCGAGAACGTGCCGAGCAGCGTCAGCGGCACCAGCAGCAGCGCGGTCGAGGCCATCAAGGTGGCCGCCGGACCGTCACCGATGCTGTCGAGGATGTCGGCCATGACCGCGTCGGCAGTCGCCGGCACCAGCGCCATGTAGGCGGCGGCGATCAGGATCATGGTGCCGATGGTGCGCGTGGTCGGCTGGCGGTCGACGATGGCGCTGCCGGCGAAATAGCCGATCGCGAGCGCGCACAGCACGGTCGATATCAGGCTCGCCCAGGCGCCGATGCCGCTGCCGAAATACGGATTGAGGTAGCGGCTGCCGAGCATCTCGAAGCCCATCAGCACGCAGCCGACGAGAAACGAGCAGACGTAGATCGCGACGACGCCGGCGCGGGAGACGTGCTCGCTCATGGCAGCTTCTTGTTGTGGCGCTCGATGCTCTTCAGCGCCTCGACCGGCGCGAAGTCGTCGGTCAGCACCTTGGCCTTGGCGTCGATCACCTGGCCGTTGTCGATGTCGACGCGCTTGCGCTGCGCCAGCAGCTCGGCCAGCTTGTAGCGGAAGCCGAATTCCTTGTCGCGCTCCTGCGCGATCGCAGCGAGATCCTCGGCCTTCCGCTCGTCGCCGGGATAGGCGACCATGACGATGTTGCCGCCGGCCTCGTAGAAGTCGACCTGCGGGAAGACGCTGTGGATGGTCTTGACCGCGGCGTCGAAGAGCATGGTCGACGGCTCGACATTCTGCGCCACCACGCCGCCCTCGGCGAGATGGTCCTTGACCAGCTGGTAGAATTCCTTGGTCAGGAGATGGAACGGCACGAACGGCCCGCGATAGGCGTCGATCAGGATGATGTCGTAGCGCTCTTTCGATTCCTGCACGAACAGCCTTCCGTCGCGGTTGGCGACGTGAAAGTTCGGCTCCTCCTTGATGCCGAAATATTTCTTGGCGAGTTCCAGCACCGTCGGGTCGAGCTCCACCGACGTGACCTGCACCTTGGGCAGGAAGCGGTGCAGGTACCAGGCGGTGCGGCCGCCGCCGAAGCCGATCTCCAGGATCGAGTTGACGGTCTTGGCGTACATCACGCTCGCGGTCATGAAGCGGGTGTAGTCGACCGGCAAATCGAGCTCGTCGCGGGTGTTGTAGACGCTCTCGGTATAGATGCGCCGGTTATGACCGAACGTCATGCTGCGGTAGGGCGCCTGCTCGTAGACATAGATGTTGTTGTAGAGCGACTCCTTGGACTCCAGCAGATTGCGGGTGTCCTGGGCGCTGGCGGCGGCGAGGGAGAGGACAGCTGCGAGCGCGCCGAAAATGACCGAACGAATGAGCATCGACTTGTCTATATCCCTCGGCTGGAGAATGGAGTGGGCCCGCGCCGCGCTGCGGCTCCGTGGCCGGGACGGCTGTCCAACGGTCACGAGCCGCGCTGAGGCACGACCAATACGGCGATCCCGAGGCCGGTTCCGCATCGGCGCCGTTCTCTTAGACCATCGGCCGCCGGGCGGATAGTCAAACCGCCCCTCCCAACGGGGGTGTGATCGGGCGGGCGCTGCCGCCTGGACCGGCCCGGCACGCGGGCGTTCCGCCTCCCCACCCGGCCGAGCGCCCGCGCGGCGTTCTGCCACGGGCTAAAGGCTTGGCTCTCGACGCCGACCGGAGAGGCTTCCGGTGGCCGGCCGGGTCTGCTATGCAGACCGGCGAAGCAGGTGCACGTTGGTGCAGGCTCCGGTCCCGTAGCTCAGCTGGATAGAGCGGCGGTTTCCTAAACCGTAGGTCGCATGTTCGAGTCATGCCGGGATCGCCATCCGCCGCAGCGTCTTGCGCGCAGAGTCCAGCTCAGACTGAGAGGCGTTAATCCCGCTTGATCGGAGATCGGGTGGCCTCCACGGGCACCTTCGGGGACCTTCCGGGAATGAGACGGCGGCCACCGCCGCCCCATGCATCACTTGGAGAAGTATCCCATGCACACGACCATCGAGCCGGGCATCCTGTATTTCGGGACGCCCGTCGTCCTCATCAGCACCGTCAACGAGGACGGCAGCTTCAATCTCGCACCGATGTCGTCGGCGTTCTGGCTCGGCTGGCGTTGCATGTTGGGGCTCGCCGCCGGATCGAAGACGCCGCAGAACATGCGCCGCACCGGCGAATGCGTGGTGAATCTGCCGTCGGTCGATCTGGTTGCCGCCGTTGATCGGCTGGCGCTGACTACCGGCTCAGACCCGGTGCCGGCGATGAAGCGGCACAAGGGCTATCGCCACGAGGCGGACAAATTCGGCGAGGCCGGCCTGACCGCGATTCTCTCGGAGACCGTCGCGGCGCCACGCGTTGCCGAATGTCCGGTCCAGCTCGAAGCGCGGATCGAGGCGGTGCATGGCGTCGCCGATGATAATGCGATCCTGAAGGGCCACATCCAGTGCTTCGAGGTCCGCGTGCAGCGGGTGCATGTCGATCCGTCCATCCTGATGGACGGCGCCCGCGACCGCATCGACCCCGACAAATGGCGCCCGCTGATCATGAGCTTCCAGCAGTTCTATGGCCTCGGGCCGCGCGTCCATGACTCGCGGCTTGGGACGATTCCGGAGGCGGCCTATCGCACGCCGGACATCGCGCGCGCTCGGACGATGGCTGCCGTCGACGCCTAGGCGCTTTACCCTGTCATGCCTGCGGCCGTGACGGACGAGGACATCAGGCCGGCTGTTCTCAAGTAGCATGAGACCTAGCCCTCCCCCAACAGCTCCCGCACCCTTGGCACCACGATCTTGCCATACAGCTCGATGCTGCGCATCAGCTTGGCGTGCGGCAGCGGGCCGGCGGAGTATTTCAGCTGGAAGCGCGACAGGCCGAGCGCCTTGATGGTCGCCGCGATCTTCTGCGCCACCGTCTCGGGCGAGCCGACATAGAGCGAGCCGTGATCGGCCTCCTGGACGAACTCGTCGCGTCCCATCGGCGGCCAGCCGCGCTCGCGGCCAATGCGGTCGCGCATGGTCTTGTAGTCCGGCCACAGCTCCTCGCGCGCCTGCGCATCGGTGTCGGCGACATAGCCCGGCGAATGCACGCCGATCGGCTTGATCTCGCGGCCGAACTGCTTGATCGCGCGGTGATACAGGTCGACATAGGGGGCGAAGCGCTTCGGGTCGCCGCCGATGATCGCCAGCATCAGCGGCAGCTCGTAATGCGCCGCGCGCACCACCGATTCAGGGCTGCCGCCGACGCCGATCCAGGCCTTCAGCGGGCCACGCTCGACCGGCGGATAGACGAGTTGATCCCTGAGCGGCGGGCGCAGGTTGCCCTGCCAGGTCAGCGGCTGCTGCGGCAGCAGGCTGACGAACAGATCGAGCTTCTCCTCGAACAGCGCCTCATAGTCCTTGAGGTCGAAGCCGAACAGCGGAAACGATTCCGTGAACGAGCCTCGGCCGAGGATGACCTCGGCGCGGCCGTTCGACACTGCGTCGAGGGTGGAGAACCGCTGGAACACCCGGATCGGATCGTCCGAGCTCAGCACGGTCACGGCGGAGCCGAGCCGGATGCGGCGCGTGCGGGCCGCAATCGCCGCCAGCGCCACCTCCGGCGCCGAGATCGCGAAATCGCCGCGGTGATGCTCGCCGAGCCCGATGAAGTCGATCCCGAGCTGGTCGGCGAGCACGGCTTCCTCGACCACGTCGCGGATCACCTGGGCATGTGAGCCCATCGCGCCGTCGGCAGCGCGGGTGACGTCGCCGAACGTGTCCAGGCCGAATTCGATCTGTGGGGTCATGTCTCATTCCATTGCGTCGGGCCGTCATACGGCGTTGGCTCGTCAGCTGGAAGGGGCGGAGGCCGATTGCAAGCGGGCGGTGACGAAACACAGGGTTTCGCTGCGGCGAGGCTAAGTAACCTTGCGACGCATGTGCTTGCCTCTTGTGGCACGTCATGCCCGGGCTCGTCCCGGGCATCCACGTCCATCCGCGTCCGCCGGACGACGTGGATGGCCGGGACGAGCCCGGCCATGACGATGGGAGTGCAGGACCACCTTGCCACTCCGCCAACGTGACCAGCAGCCAGCAAAAATTCATCTTTCGTTTTTCCGAAAACTATGCTCTACTGCGTCCATCCTGCCTCATCGATGAGGGGCGTACGCGCGGTCGTCACGAGACGCGAGGCGGGGATGCGGTGGCCATGGCGGATCGCAGCGTGCTTGTCGCGCCGACGAACGATCTGCCGCGGACGGTCAAGCCGTGTGGTCCTGGTCTCCCGACGCTGAGACCAAGCCGGTGGGACGATCCCATCTGCGACGGGGGCAAGACAGCCGGTCCCCGGGGAGAGCACGGAGCAGCCGTAAGCCCATCGCGCAGGGAATGCCGGATGTTCGGCTGAACCTGTGGTTCTCGCCGCCTGCATTTTTTTCGCAGGCGGGCCATGGGTGAGGCCTTCACCCGGCATTCCCTGCGCCCTCATCTTTCCGAGGGCGTCACATCCAGGCAAAACTCGGGCATGAGCTGCCGCGGGATCGCGCCGTCATGACTCACAGTCGTCATGGCTCAAATGGATGCCGCGCAAGCCGCGCCGCCGGCGCGATCATGCCATGAGAAAAAACGGGCGTGTGAGCCGCTCGCACATCACCTAGGCTGCGTGTCAATTCTCAGACGGGGAATCACGTCCATGGCGGCTGACGATTATCAGATCTTCGAGGCGGGCGATGTGGTGCTGCAATCCGGGGTGACATTCCCGTCGCTGCGCCTCGCCTACAAGACGTATGGCACGCTGAACGCGGCCAGGGACAACGTCATCCTGTACCCGACCTCGTTCGGCGCCCAGCACTACGACACCGAATGGCTGATCACGCCGGGCGGCGTGCTCGATCCCGACCGCTACTTCATCATCATCCCGAATCTGTTCGGCAACGGCCTGTCGTCCTCGCCCTCGAACACGCCGTTCGGCGAGGCGCCGTTCCCGGCGATCAGCTATCACGACGCGGTCGCGGTGCAGCGGCGGCTGCTCGAGGAGCGGTTCGGCATCACCCGGCTGGCGCTGGTCTATGGCTGGTCGATGGGCGGCATGCAGGCCTACCACTGGGCCGCCTGTCATGCCGACATGGTGGAGCGCGCGGCGATCGTCTGCGGCAGCGCGCGCTGCTCACCCTTCAATCATCTGTTCCTCGATGCCGTGAAGGCGGCGCTGACGGCCGATCCCGCCTACGCGAACGGCCGCTTCGTCGCAAAGCCGGTCGCGGGCCTGCGCGCGATGGGACGCATCTATGCGGGATGGGCGATGTCCTACGAATTCTATCGCGACGAAGTCTGGCGCGAGCAGGGCTTTGCCTCGCAGGAGGACTATCTCGTCGCCATCTGGGACACCGCCTTCGCGCATCGCGACGCCGACAATCTGCTGACGCAGATCGCGATCTGGCAAGGCGGCGACATCAGCAACTGCGCGGCCATCGGCGGCGATCTCGACCGCGCGCTGTCAGCGATCACCGCACGCATGCTGCTGATGCCCGGACGGACCGACCGCTATTTCGACTGGCGCGACAACGAACGCGAGCTTCCAAAGCTGGTCAACGCCCGCTCCGCCGCGTTGCGCCCGATCCCCTCGGTCCACGGCCACCGCGCCGGCAATCCTATTCGCATCCCGGCCGACCGCGACTTCATCAATGCCAACGTCAAGTCCCTTCTCCAGAGCTGACACCAGAGTTCGACATGACTGATGTACCCGCCGACGAATTCGCGCCCCGCCCGAAGCTGCTGACACCGCCGATGCTGCAGCAGCTCTGCACGCGCTCCGACCTGCACGGCGCGCGCCGCGCCCTCGGCCATTACGGCGCGATCGTCGGCGTGGGCGCGCTGATCGGGACGATCGCATCCACGCATGGTGTGCTGTGGGCGCTGCCGCTGATGGTCGTGCAGGGCGTGCTCATCGCGTTCCTGTTCATGGCGATGCACGAGACCGCGCACAAGACCGCGTTCGCGAGCCCCGCGCTCAACATCATCGTCGGCTATCTCTCCGGCTTCCTGATCGCGTGGCCGTACGAATATTACTGCCTGTTCCACTGGGAGCATCACCGCCACACG
The DNA here is from genome assembly GCF_051167655.1 of Bradyrhizobium sp. HKCCYLS2038. Lineage (NCBI taxonomy): Bacteria > Pseudomonadati > Pseudomonadota > Alphaproteobacteria > Hyphomicrobiales > Nitrobacteraceae > Bradyrhizobium > Bradyrhizobium sp. HKCCYLS2038. The sequence continues at coordinate 224,002 of NZ_JBNPTM010000001.1, forward strand.
CAGGATCCCCAGCGCGACCCGGAGCTGATCGTCGGTCCCCGGCCGCGAACGGAGACGCAGCTCGCGATCGCCTATACCGGTCTGCTGCAGCTCATCGGCCGGCTGCGGCTGCTGGTCAGGCATGCGGTCACGGGAACGGTCACCTTCTCGTGGGTGCCGGCCGGCCGCCGCGCGACCGTGGTGCGCGAGGCGCGGCTCTATGTTGCCGGCTACGCGCTGGCGCTGTTCGGCTCGTTCATGCTGCACAGCGCGCTGCTATTGTGGGTCTGGGTGCTGCCGCTGTTCCTCGGACAGCTGGTGTTGCGGCCCTATCTCTATGCCGAGCACACCGGCTGCGACCATACCCGCAGCGCCTTTGAGAACACCCGCACCACCTTTACGACGCGGCTGGTGCACTGGCTGGCCTGGAACATGCCCTACCACGCCGAGCACCACGCCTATCCCGCGGTGCCATTCCACGCCCTGCCGAAGCTGCATGCGATCGTCGACGGCGAGATCAAATATCGCGGGGAGGGTTATGTCGAAGTGACGAAGCAGACCCGCGCGTGGTTTCGCGCGCAGTGGAAGTGAGAGCTGAAGTAGGATGAGTTGGCGTTCGAGTTATGGCCACGCAGACGGTGCACCCTCTCCCCCAAGGCGAAGCGAACGCTTCGCCAGGGTGGGAGAGGGTGGCTTTCATGCAACGCATGAAAGCCGGGTGAGGGGTTGCCACGAACTCGGACCTGAATTCGTGGCACGAACCCCTCACCCGAGTGAGGTTGTGGCTGTCAGTTGTGTAGCCCTCTCCCACAAGGGGAGAGGGCGCAGTCATTGGCGCCGTGCTGACCTAAAAGCTGTGCTATCTGCTCACCGCCACCGCTCGCGCATCCGCGCACCCAGATCGATCCGCGGCCCCGAGCTCGCGTACGCCGCGCCGGCCTGCACTTTCGGCCAACTCGTGCGCTCGAACAGCTGCACCAGCGCCTCGGGGATGAACCGCGTGCGCGAGGCGTAGACATGACGATCGCCGCGGACGGGCTGGCCATGGACGAAGAAGCGCTGCGGCACCAGCAGGTGCAGGTCGTCCTTGGCGCGGGTCATCGCGACGTAGAGCAGTCGGCGCTCCTCCTCGAGCTCGGCGCTGGAGCCGGCGCCGAGATCGGACGGCATGCAGCCGTCGACGACGTTGAGCACGTGCACCGCGTTCCACTCCATGCCCTTGGCGGAATGGATGGTGGAGAGGATCAGGTAGTCCTCGTCGAGCAGGGGCACGCCGGCCTGGTCGGAGGTGGCATCGGGCGGGTCGAGCGTCAGCTCGGTGAGAAAGCGCTCGCGCGACGGATAGCCGCTGGCGATCTGCTCGAGCTGCAGCAAATCGGCGCTGCGGACCTCGGCGTCCTCGTGGACGCGCTCGAGATGCGGCTGATACCATTGCCTGACGCGCTCGATATCGGCCGGCCAGTCCGAGCTGCGCAACTGCTCGACCGTGCGCACGAACGCCGTCCAATCCTCACCGGCGCGCGCCGGCGCCGGCTGTGCGCACAACGCACCGATCGCATCGGCGCTCTCACTGACAGCATCGAGCAGCCGTTGCGCCGACGCGGGTCCGATGCCGGGAATGAGATGCAGCACGCGAAAGCCGGCGATGCGGTCGCGCGGGTTTTCCACGAAGCGCAGCAGCGCCAGCACATCCTTGACATGCGCGGCATCGAGAAACTTCAGGCCGCCGAACTTCACGAACGGAATGTTCCGCCGTGTCAGCTCGATCTCCAGCGGCCCCGAATGCGACGACGTCCGGAACAGCACGGCCTGCTGCTTCAGCACGATGCCTTCCTCGCGCTTCGCCAGCACCTGTTCGACGATGTAGCGCGCCTGGTCGGCCTCGTCGCGCACCGTCACCAGTTGCGGCTTGCGCGTCGCGGTGCGATCGGTCCACAGATTTTTGGTGAAGCGCTCGCGCGCCAGCCCGATCACGCCGTTGGCGGCGGTCAGGATCGGCTGCGTCGAGCGATAATTACGGTCGAGCGTGACGATGTCGGCGCGCGGGCTGAACTGATCGGGAAATTCCAGGATGTTGCGCACGGTCGCGGCGCGGAAGGCGTAGATCGACTGCGCATCGTCGCCGACGACGGTCAGTCCGATTCCGTTCGGCTTGAGGCCGAGCAGGATCTGCGACTGCAGCCGGTTGGTGTCCTGATATTCGTCGACCAGCACGTGGTCGAAGCGCTCGCCGATCTCGCGCGCGATGGTTTCGTCCGCCATCATCTGCGCCCAGTAGAGCAGCAGATCGTCGTAATCGAGCACCGCGTTGGCCTGCTTGGCCTCGACATAGGCGGCGAACAGTCCTTTCAGCTCGTTGGCCCATTCCGCGCACCACGGAAAGTGCCGCACCAAGGCCTCGTCGAGCGCCATGTCGGCGTTGACGCAGCGCGAGTAGATCGCAAGGCAGGTGCCTTTGGTAGGAAAACGCCGCTGCGTGTTGGACAAGCCCCGTTCGTGCCGCACCAGATTCATCAGGTCGGCGGAATCCTCGCGATCATGGATGGTGAACACGGGATCGAGGCCGATGCGCTCGGCATAGTCGCGCAGCATCCGCGCGCCCAGGCCGTGAAACGTGCCCGCCCAGCTCAGGCCCGCGGTGATCGCCTCGGCCTGGCTGCCGAGCACTTTGCGCGCGATGCGCTCGACGCGCCGGCTCATTTCGCTCGCGGCGCGGCGCGAGAACGTCATCAACAGGATACGGCGCGGATCGGCGCCGTTGACGAGCAGATGTGCGACCCGATGCGCCAGCGTGTTGGTCTTGCCGGAGCCGGCGCCGGCGATGATCAGAAGCGGCGGGCCCGGTGCGGCCGACGCACCGCCATGCTCGACGGCGCGGCGCTGCTCCGGATTGAGGTCGTCGAGATATGTCGCAGCTGTGGCCGGCACGAATCGCTCCCAGGCCGGCAGAATCTGCGATTCCCTTTGCATGTGCAACGAAATGGCCGGCCCGCGACAGCGTTTCGCGTGATTCGCAACCGGTCTTTTTTGCCACGGTTGCCCACAGAGCCTCCGCCACCCGCTTGCGCTGGCGCGCGTGCACTCCTATCCCTTCAGCCCCCGTCACGAATCTCGGAAGAACACCGTGTCGAATTTCGCCTCCATCATCGCCGCTGAGCTCTCCGTCCGCGATGCCCAGGTTCAAGCCGCAATCGATCTGCTCGACGGTGGCGCGACCGTTCCGTTCATCGCGCGCTACCGCAAGGAAGCCACCGGCATGCTGGACGATACGCAGCTGCGTAACCTGGAGGAGCGGCTGCGCTACCTGCGCGAGATGGATGCACGGCGCACCGCGATCATCGAGAGCATCAAGTCGCAGGGCAAGATGACGCCGGAGATCGAGCTCGCGCTGGCGACCGCCGACACCAAGGCGCGCCTCGAAGACATCTACCTGCCGTTCAAGGAGAAGCGCCGCACCAAGGCGCAGATCGCCAAGGAGGCCGGGCTCGAGCCGCTCGCCGACATGCTGATCGGCGATCCGATGAAGGCGCCGGAGGTCGAGGCCAAGGCGTTCATCAAGAAGGACGGCGACAATCCGGTCAAGGACGTCAAGGCCGCGCTCGAAGGCGCTCGCGCGATCCTGGTCGAGCGCTTCGCCGAGCATGCCGACTTGGTCGGCTCGCTGCGCGAGGAGATGTGGACCCGCGGCGCCGTCAAATCTTCGGTGCGCCATGGCAAGAAGACCGAGGGCGCCAAGTTCGCCGATTATTTCGACTTCTCCGAGCCGTTCAGCAAGCTGCCCTCGCACCGCATCCTGGCGATGCTGCGCGGCGAGAAGGAAGAGGTGCTGCAGCTCGATTTCGGTGATGGCGAGCCGGAGGATTCGAAGGATCCGTCGCTGTACGAGAACCGCATCGCCGTGACCTTCGGCATCTCGCGGCAGGGGCGCCCGGCCGATCAGTTCCTGTCGGACTCCGTGCGCTGGGCCTGGCGCACCCGCATCAAGACCTCGCTGGCGCTCGATATCCGCATGCGCCTGTGGCAGGAGGCGGAGAAGGAGGCGGTGCGCGTGTTCGCGGCGAACCTGCGCGATCTCCTGCTCGCCGCGCCCGCCGGCGGCCGTGCCACGCTCGGTCTCGATCCGGGCTTCCGCACCGGCGTCAAGGTCGCGGTCATCGACCGCACCGGCAAGTTCGTCGATCACGCCACGATCTATCCGCACGAGCCGCAGCGGCAGTGGAACGAGAGCATGCTGACGCTCGCGCAGCTCTGCATCAAGCACCGCATCGATCTGGTCGCGATCGGCAACGGCACGGCGTCGCGCGAGACCGAGAAGCTGGTCAACGATCTGATGAAGCTGAAGCCGGATCTGAAGCTGACTAAGGCGATCGTGTCGGAAGCCGGCGCGTCGGTCTATTCGGCCTCGGAGTTCGCCGCGAAGGAATTTCCCAACCTCGACGTCTCCATTCGCGGTGCGGTCTCGATCGCACGCCGCCTGCAGGATCCGCTCGGCGAGCTGGTGAAAGTGCCGCCGGCCTCGATCGGCGTCGGCCAGTATCAGCACGACCTCAATCAATACGAGCTGGCGCGCGCGCTCGATGCCACCGTCGAGGACTGCGTGAACGCCGTCGGCGTCGATCTCAACACGGCCTCCGCCCCGCTGCTGGCGCGCGTGTCCGGCATCGGCGAGACCCTGGCGCAGAACATCGTCGCGCATCGTGACGCCAACGGCCCGTTCCCGACGCGCGACAAGCTCAAGGACGTGCCGCGTCTCGGTCCCAAGGCGTTCGAGCAGTGCGCCGGCTTCCTGCGCATCCGCGACGGCGACAACCCGCTCGACGCCTCCGGCGTGCATCCGGAAGCCTATCCAGTCGTGAAGAAGATCCTCGAAGCGACCAAGAGCGACATCAAGGTGCTGATCGGCGAGACCAAGACGTTGAAGGCGCTGAACCCGGCGAAGTTCGCCGACGAGCGCTTCGGCGTGCCGACCGTGACCGACATCATCAAGGAGCTTGAGAAGCCCGGCCGCGATCCGCGTCCCGAGTTCAAGACCGCCACCTTCCAGGAAGGCGTCGAGAAGATCACCCATCTCAAGCCCGGCATGATCCTCGAGGCGACCGTCACCAACGTCGCTGCCTTCGGCGCCTTCGCCGACATCGGCGTGCACCAGGACGGCCTGATCCACATCTCGGCGATGTCCGAGAAGCGCATCAACGATCCGCGCGAGGTGGTGAAGCCGGGACAGGTCGTGAAGGTGAAGGTGCTCGACGTCGACGTGCCGCGCAACCGCATCTCGCTGACGCTCCGGCTGTCCGATCCGTTGCCGGAGAAGGGTGAGAAGCGAACCAGCGCCCGGCCGCCGGCGGGGGCGCGCATGACCACGCGCGAAGAGAAGCCGTCGGGCGGCGGCGCGTTCGCCGCGGCGATGGCCAAGGCCGCGGAGCGGCGCAAGGGCGCCTGATCCCGTCCACAGCGACCTCCAGCCGCGGAATCGATGAAGTTCCGCGGCCGGAACCAAAAAACGTCCCGGCGTCTTCCGGATCGACCTCTTGATGCCTACTTGTCTCATCAGGCGCTGCGTGGGGACTGGGGATGGCAAGCCGCACCGTGATCATCGCTGGAGCAACAGGCCTTGTCGGCCGCGAGCTTCTTCGCGGCCTGCTCGCCGATCCCTCCGTTGATCATGTTCACGCCGTGGGCCGCCGGGCGCCGCCGGTCGAGTCACCCAAGCTGACGGCCCATGTCGTCAACTTCGCCGCGCTGCCGTCGCTCCCTGCGGCCGATGAGCTTTATCTGGCGCTCGGCACCACCATCAAGGTCGCTGGCAGCCAGGCCGCTTTCCGCGCCATCGATCACGATGCCAATCTCGCCATCGCCAAGGCCGCGCTGGCATCCGGCACAAGGCGTGTCGGGCTGGTCAGCGCGATGGGCGCCGATGCCAAGTCGAGCATCTTCTACAGCCGCGTGAAGGGCGAGCTCGAGGATGAGCTGACAGCGCTGCCGTTTGCGGGACTGGTCATCGCGCGGCCGTCTTTGCTCGTGGGCACCCGGGCGGAGCTCGGCCAGCCGACCCGACCCGGCGAGGAATGGGGCACCGTGCTCAGCAACCTCCTCGGCTTCCTGATCCCCGCGAACTACAAGCCGATCAAGGCCGCCGACGTTGCGCAAGCGCTGCTCTCGGGAGTTCCCCGTGCCGCGGGGGCGACCGTGCTGCTCTCCGGGACGATGCGCAAATAGTCCAGATCCGCACCTTGCGGACCAAGTCATTGCTGCTCATTTTCTGAAAATCGAAATCTACGCTTCGGCGGGTTCCTTGTGCCCTGCAATTTTCTGCGCCTAGCCGAGCATCACGGTTCCTGCATCGAAATCGGAGTTCCACCTACGTGTGCGAACTCATTAGTTTCATTAATCCCGTAGTTTTCCGGCGGTACAACGTCGAGGTCGATCAAGTTTTCCTTAATTCGAAGCAGGTGTCATCGCTGAAGCTCAACCGAATGATTCCAGCGTTCGCAGTCGCAAAGAAATCTCAGGAAAACCGATGATGCCGCGCAGCCTCACAGCTCGTTCTCTCTCGCTCGGCTCTGCCCTTGCCCTCATCGTCGGATTCACCAGCGCGGGGCTCGGCGCCGCCCTGGTCGGCGAAACCAAGCAGGTCACGTTGCAGCAGAAGGGACCGTCCAGCACGGATTCGCTGAAGGCGCTGTATCGCCGTCCGTCGACCATCCCCTTCCCGAAGGACAACGCCTACACGCCGGAAAAGGCGGCCCTCGGCAAGAAGCTGTATTTCGACCCGCGGCTGTCGATCTCCATGTCGCAGTCCTGCGCGAGCTGCCACAGCCCGAGCTATGGCTGGGGCGACGGCATGGCGGTCGGCATCGGTAACGGAATGCACAAGCTCGGCCGGCATTCGCCGACCATCGTCAATGCGGCCTGGGGTGCGATCTTCATGTGGGACGGCCGGCTGGCAAACCTGGAGGAGCAGGCGCTCGGGCCGATCCAGGCGGCCGGCGAGATGAACATGCCGCTCGATCAGTTGATGGAGCGGCTGAACACCATACCTGAATACAAGCCGCTGTTCGAAGCGGCCTTCGCCAAGGAAGGCATGACGCCGAAGACGCTGGCCAAGGCGATCGCGACCTACGAACGGACCGTCGTGTCGGATCGGGCGCCGTTCGACGCCTGGATCGAAGGTGACGAAAAGGCGATTTCGGAAGACGCAAAGCGCGGGTTTGCGCTGTTCAACGGCAAGGCCCAGTGCGTCACCTGTCACGAAGGCTGGAACTTTACCAATGACGGCTTCCAGGACATCGGGCTCCCGAGCAAGGACGTTGGCCGTGGCGAATACGCCCCCGGCGTCATCAAGATGCAGCACGCGTTCAAGACGCCGGGGCTGCGTGAGATCACGCGCCGCGCGCCGTTCATGCACGACGGCTCGCTGGCGACGCTCGAGCAGGTCGTCGATCACTACGACAGCGGCGGCGTCGAGCGGCCGAGCCGCTCGGACCTGATGCGCCCGCTCGGGCTGACCGCGCAGGACAAGTCCGACCTCGTTGCGTTCCTGAAGACCCTCTCCAGCAATCTCACCCCGACGGCCGCCCCGGTGCTGCCGCGCTAACAAGGGAATTGAACATGTATCAAGCACGAGCCGCCATCGCCCTCGCCGTCGTCGCCGGCCTGTCCACCGGCGCGCTGGCCGCGACCGAAGTGATCCATCAGCAGGGCCGCGTCTTCTCGTCCGAGAGCGTCACCGTGAAGAAGGGCGATGCCCTGACCTTCTTGAACGACGACACGATTCCGCACAACATCATGTCCGCCAGCAAGGGCAACGAGTTCAATCTCGGCTCCCAGGCGCCTGGCGCGTCCACCGACGTCACCTTCAAGGAATCCGGCGACGTTGCCGTCATCTGCGCGATTCACCCGCGCATGAAGATGATGGTCAAGGTCGTCGACTAAGCTTTCGGAGTAGCTCAAAATGTCGATCCGGTTGAGGATCCTCGCGGTCCTGAGCATCATGCTCACATTGGCTGGTGGCCTGGCGCTCTATGGTCTGCGCGGGATCACCTCGGCCGGCGATCTCGTGGTCCGCCTCTATGACGGGCCCCTGATGGCGATCAATCACGCGCGTTCGATCCACTCCGATCTGAATGCTGCGCTGCTGGTGCTGAGCCGTGCGGAGACGGTGGGAACCTCCAAGACGACGGCCGCCAAGTTCGAAAAGCTCGCCAAGGCGATGTCGGAAAACCTCGACATCGTCCGCGAGCGGGTCAAATCGAGCAGCGTCGATGCCGCGCGCGAACAGGCGGCGAAGAAGCTGGCCGACTGGTCCGATGCTGCGCTCAAGATCCTGAAGCCTGCGCCGGAGGGCGTCACCGAGATTCCAACGGCTTTTCTGCTCAGCAAGCTGGGCAACGAGGCGCTCGCGAGCGTCGACGACCTGGTCGAGCTGGTCGCGGCCTACGGTTACGAGTATCGCGTCCAGGCAGAAGCTCACGTCGCGGATTCCCGCACGATGATGATGACGGCGTCGGGTGCGACGCTGGTGCTAGGCATCCTGCTCGCGCTCGGCTTCGCCTACTCGCTGAGTCGCCCGATCATCTCGCTGGAGAAGGCGATGATCCGGCTGGCCGACGGCGATTTCGACGTCGTTCTCCCGGGCGTGCGGCGCAAGGACGAGATCGGCCACGTGGCGCGCGCCGTCGAGCGCTTCAAGCGGCTCGCCGCCGAGCGCGCGCAGCGTGAGGCGGAGGAGAAGCTCGAGCAGGACCATCGCACGTCCGAGCTGCGCAAGGCTGACATGCGTCGCTTGGCCGATACGTTCGAGCAGGCCATCGGGGAAATCGTCAGGACGGTTTCGGCGACATCGGACACGCTGGAATCCTCGGCGACCAATCTGACGGGGACCGCGGACCGCGGCCGCGAGCTCGCCGAAGTCGTCGCCGGCGCCTCGGAGCAGGCGTCCAGCAACGTCCAATCCGTGGCTTCCGCTACGGAGGAGCTGTCATCGTCGGTGAACGAGATCAGCCGTCAGGTGCAGGAGTCTGCGCGCATGGCTGGCGAAGCCGTCGATCAGGCACGCACCACCACCGATCGTGTGGGTGAGCTGTCGAAGGCCGCCAACCGCATCGGCGACGTGGTCGAGCTGATCAACGCCATTGCCGGCCAGACCAACCTGCTTGCGCTCAACGCGACCATCGAGGCGGCGCGGGCCGGCGAGGCCGGCCGCGGCTTTGCCGTCGTGGCGTCCGAAGTGAAGGCGCTCGCCGAGCAGACGGCGAAGGCGACCGGCGAGATCGGCCAGCAGGTCGCGGGCATCCAGGCCGCGACCCACGAGTCGGTGAGTGCGATCAGTCAGATCAGCACGACGATCGAGCGGCTGTCGGAAGTGTCCTCGACCATCGCTTCGGCGGTGGAAGAGCAGGGCGCGGCGACCCAGGAGATCTCGCGCAACATTCAGCATGCCGCGCAGGGCACCCAGCAGGTGTCGTCGAACATCACGGACGTCAAGCGTGGCGCTGCTGATACGGGGCAGGCTTCGTCCAACCTGCTGTCGGCAGCCAAGTCGCTGGCCAATGACAGCAAGCGGCTGCGAACCGAGGTCGATCGCTTCCTCGCGACGGTCAGGGCCGCTTGATCGGGATGCTGCGCTGCCGGTTCGGCGGCGCTGCAGCGGACCGGGCAGATCTGTTGACGGGACGGGAGACGTGGCCCAAAAGCCGGGCATGACCGAGCACCAGCCGCGTTCCCTCGTCATCCCGTTCGACGGCGCCGGCACCGTATCCGCGCTGCTGATCGTGCCTGCTCGCCCGCGCGCCTGCTTCGTGTTCGCCCACGGCGCGGGCGCCGGCATGACGCACGCGTTCATGACCCGGATGGCTGACGGCCTGGCCGGGCACGGCATCGCAACGCTGCGCTTCCAGTTTCCCTACATGGAAAAAGCCAGCAAGCGCCCCGACCCACCCGCGCTCGCCCAGGCCACGGTGCGCGCCGCGGTCGCGGAGGCCGCGCGGCTCTGTCCGGGGATACCGTTGATCGCCGGTGGCAAATCGTTCGGCGGCCGCATGACGTCGCAGGCGCAGAGCGTGCAGCCGCTGCCGGATGTCGTCGGGCTGGCATTTGTCGGTTTTCCGCTGCATCCCGCCGGAAAGCCCTCCGCGGCGCGCGCCGACCATCTCGACGTGATCGAGGTCCCGATGCTGTTTCTCCAGGGCACGCGCGACAAGCTGGCGGAGATGGAGCTGCTCGAACCGGTCGTGAAGCGGCTGGGACGACGCGCGACGCTGCACTGCATCGCACAGGCCGATCATGCCTTCCACGTGCCTGCGCGCTCGGGCAGGGATGATCGGGCGGTCATCGGCGAATTGGGGCAGGCTTTTGCGTCGTGGCTGGACGCCGCTGGCGTCTGAGCGAAGCCTCGGGAGAGCACGTCGCTTGGCTGCCGATCTCCTGGAAAATTTGCCGCGACATTGGCCTGGAAATATTGCAACAAGTCCGCAGCCCCTTGGAGGGAAGTCTCCGGGCGGCCGGATCTTGGAGAGTTCGATGTTGCGATACGTAAGCGTCATGTTCGCGGCCATTCTGGCGTTGGTGCCGATGTCCACCGCTCAGGCCGATGACGCCAAGCTGCGGATCGGCGTTCTCAGGCTGTCCTCGTCGGCGCCTGTCTTCATTGCGCTCGACAAGGGGTATTTCCGCGAAGCCGGCCTGGACGTAGAGCTGAAGTTCTTCGATGCGGCGCAGCCGATCGCGGTGGCGACCGCGACGGGCGATGTCGATGTCGGCGCCACCGCGTTCACGGCGGGACTGTATAATCTCGCCGGCAAGGGCGCGCTGAAGATCATTGCCGGCATGAGCCGCGATCGGCCGGGCTTTCCGCTGATCGGCTATTTCGCGAGCAACAAGGCCTATGAGGCCGGCCTCAAGACGCCGAAGGACATCGCGGGCAAGCGCGTCGCCATGACTCAGGTGGGGTCGAGCTTCCACTATTCGGTCGGGCTGCTCGCTGACAAATACGGTTTCAAGCTGTCCGACGTGAAGATCGTGCCGCTGCAGTCGATGTCCAACATGGCCGCTGCGATCAAGGGCGAGACCGTGGATGCGGCGCTGATGCCGATCTCCGTTGCGCGCAAGCTGATGGAGGAGGGTGCAATCAAGCATCTCGGCTGGGTCGGTGACGAGACGCCGTGGCAGGTGACAGGCGTGTTCGCCGGCCCGAAGACCCTGGCCAACGCCGCAGCGGTCACGAAACTGCTCGCATCGCTGCAGCGCGCTGAGCGCGAATACCACGACGTCGTACTTGCCAAGGTAAAGGATGGCAACGCTGCCGTCGACGACAAGACGAAGCCGCTGCTCGAGATCATCGGCAAGTACACCAACCTGCCGGTCGAGCAGGTGGCCGGCAACTGCGCCTACATCGATCCCGACGGCAAGCTCGACGTGAAGGACATCGACAGCCAGATCAAATGGCTGCAGGCGCAGGGTTTCGCGGACCAGGGCTACGACGCGGCGGCGATCATCGCGAAGGACTATGTGAAGCCGGACTGATCACGAGAGCCAGCGGAATTCAGTGGTGCGTTCGACATGGACCTGATCGCCGACACCATCAGCCATCGCTTCGATGCGCTTGACGTGCTGCATGAGGTCTCGTTCTCCGTCGGCTCCGGCGAGGTGGTCGCGATCGTCGGGCCCTCCGGTTGCGGCAAGAGCACGCTGTTGTCGATTCTCGGCGGGCTGCTGCAGCCGACGGCCGGACAGGCGCAACTGCGTGGCGCACCACCGGACGGCTGCCTCAATCCCCTGACCTTCGTGTTCCAGGATTTCGCGTTGCTGCCCTGGGCGAGCGTCGAAGACAATGTCGGCTTCCCGCTGCTGCACACCGCGCTATCAACGCAACAGCGCCGCGCCGCGGTCGATGACGCCTTGCGGCGCACCGGACTGATCGATTTCCGCGCCGTCTATCCCAGGCAATTGTCGGGCGGCATGCGCCAGCGGGTCGGCATTGCGCGGGCGCTCGCCGTCCGGCCGGCGATCCTGCTGATGGACGAGCCGCTGTCGGCGTTGGACTCGCAGACGCGCGAGCTGCTGATGGAGGACTTCGTCGATCTGCTCGCGGATGGGACGATGGGCGCTGTCTACGTGACGCATAATCTCGAGGAGGCGGTGCGGCTCGCCGACCGCATCGTCGTGCTGTCACGCCGTCCCGGCCGCATTCGCAAGGTCGTCAGCATTTCGATCGGCCGCCGGGACCGCGGCAACCCAGCAGCCCGCGCGCAACTGCTGGAGCTGCAGAACGAGCTCTGGGCGCTGATCCGGACCGAAGCGATCGATGCGGAGCGCGAGGTCCAGCATGCTTGATCGCGCACCCAAGGTCGCACCACCGGCGACCAACGCGGCCGCGGCGCGGCCGGTCCGCTTCCGCGGCGGCGGCTTCACGCCGGCTGCGAGCCGCTGGGCGGGCCTGCTCGCGCTCGCCGCGGCGCTCGGGCTGTGGCAGCTCATCGGCAGCCTTGCCCTGGTCAATCCGCTGTTCCTCCCGACGCCGCTCGGGATCTTGCGCGCGCTGTATCGGCTCGCCGAGACCGGCGCGCTATGGCAGCACGTCTCGGCATCGCTGCTGCGCATCCTCTCCGGGTGGGCGCTCGGGACGGCCTCGGGCATCGCCGTGGGCTTTGCGATCGGTCTGTGGCGCGTCGCGCGCAGCGTCGGCATCACGTTCGTGTCGGCGCTGTTTCCGATCCCGAAGATCGCGGTGTTGCCCTTGCTGATCCTTTGGCTCGGGATCGGCGAGCAGCCGAAGATTGCGACCATCGCGCTCGGCGTGTTCTTCTCGACGACGATCTCGGTCTACAGCGGCGTCGACGCGGTGCCACGCAACCTGATCCGGATGGCCCAGAGCTTCGACGTGCCGTTCCCGCTGATCGTCCGCAAGGTGATCTGGCCTGGCGCCTTGCCGTCGATCCTCGCCGGCTTCCGCATCACGGCTTCGGTGGCCTTGATGCTGGTGGTCTCGGCGGAGATGATCGGCGCCGAGACCGGCATCGGCACGTTCGTGCTGCAGGCCGGCAACCTGATGCAGACGGACCAGCTGATGGCGGGGATCCTGCTGCTGTCACTGTTCGGCCTCGCGGTCGGCCGGCTGATCAGCCTGCTCGAGGCGCGCCTGTTGCACTGGCGCTGAAGCCCTTAGGCATTGCCGCGATCTTCCCGGAACAGATCGAGCTTCTCCTGCACCGGGCGGTCCGAGAACGAGAACAGCACGGCCTCCTCGTCGGCCTCGTGGCTGACCCACTGCCAGCTCGGGACGACGAACAGATCGCGCGGCCCCCATTCGAAGACCTGGTCGCCGATGCGGCTGCGGCCCTTGCCTTCGATCGCGGTGAACACCGTCGCGTCGGTCGATCGATAGCGGGCAGTCTTGAAGCCCTTCGGCAGCAGCTGGATGAAGGTGCCGATCGTCGGCATCGCAAAGTCGCCGCTCTCCGGATTGGAGAACTTCAGCTTCAACCCATGGCATGCATCCCACTCCTCGCTGCGCTTGGCGCTCTCCAGCGCTTCGCGCGTGTAAGAATACGGATAGCTGAAGATCGGCGACGTCCGCGATTTGCGCTTGGCATCGACCGGCAGCAGATTGTGGCCGTAGCGCGCGAAGCTGTCGCCCGAGGGGCGTGCGACCTTCTGCTGATCTTCCTGGGATCCTTGCGCAAACGAGGCATCGAGGAATTGCACCAGGGGAATGTCGAGGCCGTCGAGCCAGAACATCGGCTCGGAGGTTTCGTTACCGTGATCGTGCCACGTCATCGATGGCGTGATGATGAAGTCACCCGGCTCCATCAGGGTGCGCTCGCCTTCGACGGTCGTGAAGGCGCCTTTGCCTTCGAGCACGAAGCGCAGCGCCGACTGGCTGTGGCGATGGGCCGGCGCGATGTCGCCCGGGATCACCATCTGGATTCCGGCATAGAGCGAGGTCGTGACCTTGGATTGCCCGCGCAGGCCCGGATTTTCCAGGATCAGCACGCGGCGCTCGGCCTCCTTGGCCGTGATCAGCCGTCCGGCCTCGATCATGTAGTCGCGGATCGCCGCGAACTGCCACAGATGCGGACGGCAGGCGCTCTTCGGCTCGGGCGTGATGAGGTCGCTCATCACTGTCCACAGCGCGGTCATGTTCTCGCCGTCGATCTTCTTGTAGAACGCCTCGCGTTCCGGGGTCGAAACTGCGGCCATGCGCGCCTCCCGATCAGATGTCGTTATTAATTGACAGTATACTGTCAATTCGATTACCGTCAATCGTAACCAGAGCTGTCATTTCGGGAGGAGAGCCATGATGAAGCTGCACGGCTATTTCCGCAGCAGCGCATCCTATCGCGTCAGGATCGCGTTGAACCTCAAAGGGCTCAAGGCTGAGCATCTGCCGCATCATCTCCGCAAGGGCGAGCAGCGCGCGCCCGCCTATCTCGCCCTCAATCCGCAAGGCTTCGTGCCGGCGCTGGAGGACGACAGCGGCACAACGCTGATCCAGTCGCTCGCCATCATCGAATGGCTCGACGAGACTCACCCCGAGCCGCCACTGCTGCCCAAGGATGCCTTGCGCCGTGCCCAGGTCCGCGCGTTCGCGCAGGTGCTGGCCTGCGATACGCATCCGGTCCAGAACCTGAAGGTGCTGGCGCGGCTGCGCGAGCTCGGCCTGCCCGAGGACAAGGTCACGGCCTGGGCCGGCTGGGCCAATCGCGACGGCCTCGCGGCCTGTGAGGCGCTCATCAAGCATGAGCCGGGCCCATTCTGTTTCGGCGCCACGCCGACCCTGGCCGATCTCTGCCTGGTGCCGCAGCTCGGCAATGCGCGTCGCTTCGGCGTCGACGTCGCGGCCTTTCCGCGTCTCCTGCAAGCAGAAGCCGCGGCCAAGGCGATGCCGGCCTTCGCGGATGCAGCCCCGGAGCGCCAGCCCGATGCCGAGTAGGCCGCCCGAAATCACGATGGACGCGGTCTATACCAAGCCCGGCTATCTGTTCCGGCGCATGCAGCAGATCGCGGTTTCCATCTTCGTCGAGGAATGCCGGGAGTTCGATCTGACGCCGGTGCAATACGCCGCGCTGGTCGCGATCCAGAATCATCCAGGCATCGATGCGACCCGGCTCTCGGCCGTGATCGCCTTCGACCGCTCCACGCTCGGCAGCGTGATCGAGCGGCTCGAGGCCAAGGGCCATGTCGAGCGCAAGCCGTCGGCCGAGGACAAGCGCGTCAAGCTGCTCTATCTGACGAAGGCCGGTGCTGCGCTGCTGCGCGCCATCATGCCCTCGGTCGACCGTGCGCAGGCGCGCATGCTGGCGCCGCTCAAGGCCGCGGACAGGAAGGCGCTGATGGCGTTGCTGTCGCAGCTCGTCGATCTCAACAACGAGGTCTCGCGCGTGCCGCTGCGTGCCGAGGATGCGCTGGAGCATCTCGGCAAAACCGGCTGATCGCCGGCTGTTGCGGACGAATGGCGGGGCGCTCGTCCTCACAGCCGCATCACCGCCTGACGGTCGATCTTGCCGGTGCCGGTCTTGGGCAATTCGTCGATGAAGACGATCTCGCGCGGATATTTGTAGGGCAGCAGCTTGGCCTTGACGTAGTCTTGCAGGGCCTTGGTCATGGCCGGTTCGTCATGCGACGCGCCATTGGTTACGACGACCGCCTTGAGGCTCATGCGTCGATCGGACAGCTCATGCGCGAATACGGCGCATTCCCGGATGTCCGGGTGTTCGGCAAGGCAGAGTTCGACCTCCAGCGGATAGACCCACTGTCCGGAGATCTTGATCAGGTCATCGGCCCGGCCGCGGAAGAAATGAAAGCCGTCGATGTCGCGGACGAAGCGGTCGCCGGTGTAGATCCATCCGCCGTCGCGGATCGTCTCCGCGGTCTTGTCCGGCCGGTTCCAGTACAACGGCGTGTTGGAGTCGCCGCGAACCCAGAGGATGCCTTCTTCACCGGTCGCGACGTCATGACCGTCCTTGTCACGCAGGGCGATCTCGTAGCCGGGCACGCGCAGGCCGGCCGCGCCGAGCTTTTTCCGATCCTCCCGGTTGGAGAGGTAGACATGCAGCACCTCGGTCGAACCGAGTCCCTCGACGATCTCCAACCCCGTCAGACTCTTCCAGTCGTTGAAGACCTCGGCCGACAGCACCTCGGCTGCGGAGACCGACAAACGCAGTGATGAGAGGTCGGTCTCTCTCGCGCCGTCGGCCTTGGTCAGAGACGTGTAGAGCGTCGGCAGGCCGAAGAACACGGTGGGCCGGAAGCGGGTGATGGCATCGAAGATCACAGCAGGCTTCGGCTGGCCCGGCACCAGCAAAGTCGTCGCGCCCGCGGTGAACGGGAAGGTGATGGCGTTGCCAAAGCCGTAGGCGAAGAAGATCTTCGGCACCGAGAAGCAGATGTCGTCGGGCTTCAGCCGCAGCACGTTCCGCGCGAACGCCTGCTCGCTATAGGCCATGTCGTGCTGCAGATGGACGATGCCTTTCGGACGGCCGGTCGAGCCCGAGGAGTACATCCAGAACGCCATCTCGTTGCGATGAGTGTCGGCTTCGTCCAATTGATCGGCGAAGCCATGCAGCCACTCAGCGCCTGCATGCGTCGCCGGCGCGGCCGTTCCCGGCACCGTGCCGTTGACGACGATGAGCGTCTGCAGCGCCGTATCCGCGCAAGCCTGCGCGTCGAATCGTCCGGCGAACTCGGCATCCGCGACCGCGACCTTGGCGCCGGAATCCGCGAGATAGAACTGCAGCAGGTCCGGCGGTGTCAGCGTGTTGATGAGCAACGGCACGAAGCCGGCGCGGACCGCGCCGAAGAACGCTGCCGGATAGGCCGGTGTGTCGTCGAGGAATAGTAAGACACGGTCGCCGCGGGCAACACCGAGCGAGGCGAAGCCGTTGCCCCAGCGGCAGGCATCGGCGCACAGCTCCGCATAACTGCGTTGACCGGCCGGGCCGATCAGCGCCGGCTTGTTCGCGTTACCCCTGGCGAGGTTGTCGAACAGCACGCAGCTGGCATTGTAGCGCTCAGGGATCGCGAAGCCGATCTCGCGGGCGCCGGCGCTGTCGGGTGGCACGTGATCGGCAATCTCGCTTGTCATGCCTGACTTCCCTGGTCGCGCGATGCCGCGTAGCGCGCCATGAATTGCGGCGCCATCATCCGCAGCCTGTTGTCGTCGATCCGGCCGGAGCGCGTGATGTAGCTGTAGGCGAAGTCCATCAGGTTGAGCTTCATATGTGACGGAAATTGCTCATACCAGTCGGCGCTGGTGCGCGCCGCCGTCACCAGCTTCTTGACGATCGGCTGCCGCTCCGCCTGGTAGCGGGCGAGACCGTCCGACAGATTGCTTTCGGTATCGAGCGCCTTGGCGAGCGCAATCGCGTCCTCGATCGCCAGCCGTGTTCCGGAACCGATGGAAAAGTGCGCAGTGTGAAGTGCGTCACCGATCAGCACCATGTTCCGGTGCCACCAATGCTCGTTCCAGACCCAGGGGAAATTGCGCCACACCGACCGGTTGGACACCAGAGGGTGGCCATCGAGCGTATCGGCAAACACCTGCTCACAGATGCGCTGGGAGTCGTCGACCGACATTTCGGCGAAGCCATAGGCCTGCCACGTCGCGCGGTCGCATTCGACCAGAAACGTGCTCATGTCGGGCGCGTAGCGGTAATGGTGCGCGTTGAAGGTGCCGCGTTCGGTCGCGACGAAGGTCTGCGACAGCGTCGGAAAAGTCTTGCTCGTGCCGTACCAGGCGAACTTGTTGCTGGAGTAGGACACGGAGAAGCCGAAATCGCCTTCGAAGCTGCGCCGGACCAGCGAGTTCAGACCATCCGCGGCGACGATGAGGTCGTAGCCCTGGAGTTGGTCCAGCGACTGGATGGTCGTGCCGTAGCGAGCCATGACGCCGACGCTCTCGGCGCGGGCCTGCAGCAGCTTCAGCAGTTCGAGCCGGCCGATCGCGGAGAAGCCGACGCCATCGATCTCGACGCTTTCGCCACGCAGATTGAGCGTGATGTTGCGCCAGCTTTCCATCCGCGGCGCGATCGCATCGACCGTGTCGGGATCGTCGGCGCGCAGGAATTCCAGCGCCTGGTCGGAGAACACGACGCCAAAGCCCCAGGTCGCGCCGGCCGGGTTCTGCTCGAACAGGTCGACCGTTGCGGCCGGATGCCGCTTCTTCCAGAGATAGGCGAAATACAGCCCGCCAGGGCCGCCGCCGAGCACGGCGATACGCAAGGACGCTCTCCCGATTGACAGTATACTGTTTAATTTGGATCGGAGCCTAATCCCTCATTGTGATCGAGGCCAGAGAAATTTTATTACCGATTCTGATCGGATGAGTTTCGTGTCGGGTAGCCGGGCGGCTCTCCGAAGACCGCGTCCAGCGCGGCGACGTAGGCGCGCTCGACCAGCTCGGGCTCATGCCGGCCAAGCGTCTCCATCTTCACGCCGGAATTGATTTCGAGCACCTGCCAGCTGCCGTCGACCAGCACCACGTCCACCGACGCATAGCGGATGCCGATCGCGCGTGCCGCCGCGGCGGCCAACGCGGCGCAGTCGCTTCGCGGCGCGCCCTCGCCGAGCAGGACCGGGTGGGCGCCGAATTCGAGATTGTGCCGCCAGCTCAGGAGGCGCTGCTCGCCCTCGGGGACCACCGCATCCAACGCCTGCGCATCGATCTCCTCTGCGTGACGCCGCAGCAGCTGCGCATGTTGCCGGGTTGGCACCGTTGCGAGCGCGAGGTCGCGCAGCGATCGAACGCCGTCTCCGATCACGACCGGTCGCTGCTTGCGATAGACGATCAGCGGCGCCTCATCGAGCAGGATGACCCGGACCTCATCCGCGATCTCCAGAAGCGGCGCGATCGCGACGCTGGCGCCGGTCTCGACAATGGAGCTGATGGCTTGTCGTAGTTGAGCAGGAGTCGTCGCTCGCGTCACGCCACGGCCCGAGGTCCCTTCATTGGGCTTCACGACCAAGCCGTTCGGATGCTCATCCAGTAGAGGCAGAATGGTTGCCCAGGCAGGCATGCCTTCGCCTGTCAGCGCCGGCGCGAGGACGAACGAATGCGGGACCACGGGAACCGCGGCGGCCTTCAGCAGGGCTGCAGTGGCGGCCTTGTCGCAGGCAATTCTGTGCGCCACCGCACTGTTCAGGCCGAGGTCGTAACCGAAGATGAGGTGACGCCGGGTGGCATCCTCGAGCACCAGCAGCCAGCCGTCCTCCCGGATGTCGAGGCGAATGCCGCGTCGGCTGCAGTAGCGGCTGACGGCGGCGAGCTGGAGGCGTGGATGGTTAATCATTGCTCAAGAATTGGGCCGATGGCTGTGGAATTAAAGTGCTTCAAGATGAGATCTTGGGCAAGTAAATTACCCGAACCGTTTGTATACGAACGATTGGCGGATCGATGCCGCCGAGCGCGGGTTTGGCATGCGTTTGATCGTGATCAATGGTGCATCCATGCGGGTTGATTATTTGCTGGTTTCACGTACATCAGGCGCGAAAATCGCTGGATCCATAGGGTTTTTGCGATCCCTGCCTCGTCACGACTTGTTTCTTCCATTCTCAGCCCACGTGAAAAAACAAACGACATGAGCGCGTTCTATAAAGAGAAAGTTCTTTCCGTTCAGCACTGGACGGACACGTTGTTCTCCTTCCGGGCGACCCGCGATGCGGGCTTCCGCTTCCAGAATGGCCAGTTCGCGATGATCGGCCTCGAGGTCGAGGGCCGCCCGCTGCTGCGCGCCTACAGCATGGCGAGCGCCAATCACGAGGAGGAGCTGGAGTTCTTCAGCATCAAGGTGCAGGACGGTCCGCTGACCTCCCGGCTGCAGCAGATCAAGGAAGGTGATACCATCCTGGTCGGCCGCAAGGCCACGGGTACGCTGATCCCCGACAACCTGCTGCCCGGCAGCCGGCTGCTGCTGCTGTCGACTGGCACTGGCCTGGCGCCGTTCGCCAGCCTGATCAAGGACCCCGACGTCTACGAGCGCTTCGAGAGCATCGTGCTGGTCCATGGCTGCCGTCAGGTCGCCGAGCTCGCTTATGGCGAGAGCGTCGTCGCCAAGCTGCGCGAGGACGAGCTGTTCGGTGAGCTGCTCGAAGGCAAGCTGCACTACTACCCGACCGTTACCCGCGAGCCGTTCCGCAACCGCGGCCGCATCACCGACCTGATCACGTCGCAGCAGCTGTTCGACGATCTCGGCCAGCATGCGCTCGACATCGCCAAGGACCGCATCATGATGTGCGGCAGCCCGGCAATGCTGGACGAGCTCAAGACCATGTTCGAGTCGCGCGGCTTCCTCGAGGGCAGCGGCAACCAGCCGGGCCACTTCGTGATCGAGAAGGCGTTCGTCGAGCGCTGAGCCGCCGATCATTTGGATCCGAGATTTGTGAAGGAGCGCCTCGACGCAATCGGGGCGCTCTTTTCGTTGGCAATATCCTCCTTGCACGCGTCCTTGCGGCTGTGCGATTTTCGGCCGCAACATCGGACCGCCAGACGTCCGGCACGAAGCAGGGAGGGGACATGGACAGCCGGCAAGGCGGCCATCCCCGTGACAACAAGGGGAACGGCCATGGATTCCATCGTTCGCAGGCAGACGCTCGGTGACCTCCTGCGCCGGAGCGCGGCGCGCACCCCTGGCAAGGCCGCGGTGATCTGCGGCGAAATCAGCTGGACCTACGCCGAATTCAACGCCGTCGTCGACCGCCTCGCGGCCGGACTGGCCGGCCGTGGCGTCGGCAAGGGCGAGCGCGTCGCCATCCTCGCCCGCAACTCGCATGCCTTCGCCGCCCTGCGCTTCGCGCTGGCGCGGCTCGGCGCGGTGCTGGTGCCGATCAACTTCATGCTCAAGCCGGAGGAGGTCGCCTACATCCTCAAGCATGCCGGCGCGCGGCTGCTCGCGACCGACAGCGGCTTTGCCGGTGTCGCGCGCGCCGCCAAGGCGCTGGTGCCGGCGGTCGAGCAACTGATCTGGCTGCCGTCGGAAGGCCCGAGCGAGCAGCAGACCGACATGATCGATTTCGCCGAACTGGCAGCCTCGACCGCCGCGGTGCCTGCGGTCGAGATTGCCGGAAGCGACGTGGCGCAGATCGTCTACACCTCTGGCACGGAGTCGCTGCCGAAGGGCGCGATGCTGACGCATGATGCCGTGATCTGGCAATATGTCAGCTGCGTGGTCGACGCCGGCATCGCGGCAGAGGACGTCACCTTGCACGCGCTTCCGCTGTATCACTGCGCGCAGCTCGACGTGTTCTTCGGTCCATCGATCTATGTCGGCGCGACCAACATCATCACCGCGTTTCCGACGCCGGACAATCTGCTGCCGCTGATTGCAAAGTATCGCATCACCTCGTTCTTCGCGCCGCCGACGGTGTGGATCTCGATCCTGCGCTCGCCGCTGTTCGAAACCATGGACGTGTCGACCTTGCGCAAGGGCTATTACGGCGCCTCGATCATGCCGGTCGAGGTGCTGCGCGAGCTGGCGCAGCGGCTGCCCAAGGTGCAGCTGTGGAACCTCTACGGCCAGACCGAGATCGCGCCGCTGGCGACGATGCTGGGGCCCGACGACCAGCTGCGCAAGCCCGGCTCTTGCGGCCGCGCCGTGCTCAACGTCGAGACCCGCGTCGTCGATGACGACATGAAGGACGTCGCGCCGGGCGAGGTCGGCGAGGTCGTGCACCGCTCGCCGCATCTGATGCTCGGCTATTTCCACGACGACGAGCGCACCGCCGCGGCCTTCCAGGGCGACTGGTTCCACTCCGGCGATCTCGCGACCATCGACGAGGAAGGCTACATCACCATCGTCGACCGCAAGAAGGACATGATCAAGACCGGTGGCGAAAACGTCGCCAGCCGCGAGGTCGAGGAGGCGCTGTATCTGATCCCGGAGGTGTCCGAGGTCGCCGTCGTGGGCCTGCCGCATCCGCGCTGGGTCGAGGCGGTCGTGGCGATGGTGGTCGTCAAGTCCGGCTGCGAGCTCACCGAGGAGGCGCTGCTCAAGCAGGCGTCGAGCCGGCTGGCCTCGTTCAAGACGCCGAAGCGCGTCGTGTTCGTTGATGCGCTGCCGAAGAACCCGAGCGGCAAGCTGTTGAAGCGGCAGCTGCGCGAGGCGCATTCCGGCCTGTTCGCGGAGGGCTGACGCATCGCGGAACCGCCGGGTCAAGTACCCACCCGGGTAGGGCCGACGGCTCGCGGATCCGCTAGAATGTGACGTCGCGGCCGCGCGGCGAGCCCACGGACCTTGTGGCATCGGGGTCGATAGCCGAAGGCTATCGACGATGCGACAGGCGTCGATGGTCAATCGCGCGGGCTTGTGTAACGATTGTTTCGTGATGCGCGTAGTACCTTCATCGTCGACCGTCCACGATCCGCCCCGGGGCTTTACATGGATAAGCTGCTGCTTCCGTTCTCGCCGCGCTACATCGTGCTGACGATGTGCGCCACGGCGACCGCCTTGCTGCTCATCCTCGGCATCTTCGACCGCAAGATCTTCGATATCATTCTCGTTCCGCTGCTGATCCTCGGCGCGCTGACCCTGCTCGGCGTTCGCGACCTGCTGCAGAAGAGCCACGCGGTGCTGCGCAACTACCCGATCTCCGCGCATCTGCGCTTCATTCTCGAGGAGATCCGGCCGGAGATGCGGCAGTATTTCTTCGAGAGCGAGAAGGACGGCATGCCGTTCTCGCGCGATACCCGCGCGGTGGTCTATCAGCGCGCCAAGATGGTGCTCGACAAACGCCCGTTCGGCACCCAGGAGGACGTCTACCGCGAGGGCTATGAGTGGATGCACCATTCGGTCTCGCCCAAGCCGCATGCCGAGGAGAAATTCCGGATTCAGATCGGCGGCCCCGACTGCGCCAAGCCGTACTCGGCGTCGGTGTTTAATATCTCGGCGATGAGTTTCGGGGCGCTCAGCCCGAACGCAGTGCGTGCGCTCAACGGCGGCGCCAAGCGCGGCCACTTTGCGCATGATACCGGCGAAGGCGGCTTCAGCCCGTATCATGCCGAGATGGGCGGCGACATCATCTGGGAGATCGGCTCCGGCTATTTCGGCTGCCGCCATCGTGACGGCAGCTTCGATCCCGACGCGTTCGCGCGCGTGGCGGCGACGGAGCAGATCAAGATGGTCGAGCTCAAGATCAGCCAGGGCGCCAAGCCGGGCCATGGCGGCGTGCTGCCGGCGGCGAAGGTGTCCGAGGAGATCTCCAAGATCCGCGGCGTTGCGATGGGCGAGGACTGCATCTCGCCGCCGGCGCATCGCGCGTTCTCGACGCCTGTTGGCATGATGCAGTTCATCGGCGAGATGCGCCGGCTGTCGGGCGGCAAGCCGGCCGGCTTCAAGCTGTGCATCGGCCATCCCTGGGAGTTCCTGGCGATCTGCAAGGCGATGCTGGAAACCGGCATCTATCCCGATTTCATCGTCGTCGACGGAAATGAAGGCGGCACGGGTGCTGCGCCGCTGGAGTTCATGGACCATCTGGGCATGCCGATGCGCGAGGGCGTCAACTTCGTGCACAATGCGCTGGTCGGAATGAACATCCGCGACCGCGTGAAGATCGGCGCCTCCGGCAAGATCGCCACCGCCTTCGACATGGCGCGCGCGATGTCGATCGGCGCCGACTGGTGCAATTCCGCCCGCGGCTTCATGTTCGCGCTCGGCTGCATCCAGTCGCTGAGTTGCCATACCGACCGCTGCCCGACCGGCGTCGCCACCCAGGATCCGACCCGTGCCCGCGCGCTGGTGGTTCCGCACAAGATCGACCGCGTCTACAACTACCATCACGCCACCCTGCATGCGCTGACCGAGCTGCTCGCGGCCGCCGGCCTGGAGCATCCGCAGGACCTGCGTCCGATCCACTTCTCGCAGCGGACGTCGACCACCGACGTGTCCTCCTTCGCAAAACTCTATCCGTCGCTGCGGCCGGGCGAATTGCTCGAGGGCACCCAGGACGTCCGCTTCCGCGACGCCTGGGCAATGGCGCGCCCGGATACGTTCGCGGCGGTGCAGTAAGGCGCCAGCGCAATCTTTTTTGGGAACCTCTGCGCCCGAATTCCATCTAAGCCATGCGTGCTCAGTTGGGATGATCGACGATGTCTTGGACGACGACGAATTGGACCACGGCGAACGCAGCGTCCGCGGCGGCCGGCCCGGAGGATGACCTGATCCAGCGGGCGAAGGCTCGCGACGAGATGGCCATCCGCGCCATCCTGCAGGCCAACAACCGCCGCCTGTTCCGGATCGCCCGCGGCATCCTGCGCAACGACAGCGAGGCGGAGGACGTCGTGCAGGAGACCTATGTGCGCGCGCTCAGCCATCTGGATGAGTTTCGTGGCCAGTCCAGCCTGTCGACCTGGCTCGTCCGCATTGCGATGAACGAGGCGATGGGACGGCTGCGTGGACAGCGCCCGGCGCTCCCATTGGATGACCAGCGAGAGGACAGGCCAGCGGCCGAGGTGATCCAGTTTCCCTCCACGGCCAGTGATCCGGAGAAGTCCGTGGCGCAGCGTCAGATCCAGTCCGTCGTCGAGCGGGCCATCGATGAATTGTCCGAGCCGTTTCGCTTGGTGTTCATCGCCCGCGTGATCGAGGAGATGAGCATCGAGGAGACGGCGGATCTGCTCGGGCTGAAGCCCGAGACCGTCAAGACGCGCCTGCATCGCGCCCGCGGCATGTTGCGCGAGAATGTCGAGAAGGAGATCGGCCCCGTGCTGCTGGACGCGTTTCCCTTCGCAGGGCCCCGCTGCGAGCGCCTCACCGACGCGGTGCTCGCGCGTCTCGGAATTCCGAACTGAAAATTTCCGGGAACGTCGGCCCCGGTTTTTCATCCAATCCCTGTGCAGCCATTCACGCGCCGGCGACGAGATCCGGCGACACAGGAGATGAAAGCTATGTTCAAGCAACTCGGCACGACGATCGCCGTGCTCTGCCTCACCAGCAGCGTCGCGCTGTCGCAAGGCGCCAAGCTCAGCGACCCGCAGATCGCGCATATCGCCTACACGGCCGGCGAGATCGACATCAAGGCGGCGAAGCAGGCGTTGGACAAAGCCAGCAACAAGGAAGTCAAGGAGTTCGCGCAAGGCATGGTGCGCGACCACGAGGCGGTCAACAAGCAGGCGCTCGATCTCGTCAAGAAGCTGAAGGTCACGCCTGAAGATAACGACACCAGTCGCGCGCTGTCGAAGCAGGCGAGCGAGAAGCTCACCGAGCTCGGCAAGCTGAAGGGGGCCGCGTTCGACAAGGCGTATATCGCCAACGAGGTTGCCTACCACAAGACGGTGAACGGCGCGCTGGAAACGCAGCTCATTCCGTCGGCGAGCAATTCCGAACTGAAGGAGCTGCTGCAGACGGGGCTGAAGCTGTTCCAGGGCCACGAGCAGCACGCCGAGCATGTCGCGGCCGATCTGAAGTAGGGCGCGACGATGCTGCCGGGACGTCTCGCTCTCGTGACTGTGGCCGTGCTTGCGACGGTGAGCGTTCCGGCGCGCGCGGCCACGATCCGCGTTACGATCGACAAGCTCGCGTTTTCGCCGGCCTCGGTCTCGGCCAAGGTCGGCGACAGCGTCGAATGGGTCAACAAGGATGCGCTGGCGCATACGGCCACCGCGCGCAATGGCGACTTCGATGTCGCGCTGCCGCCAAGCAAGACGGTGAGCACGGTGCTCAAGAAGGCGGGCACGGTCGAGTACTATTGTCGCTTTCATCCGAACATGAAGGCGACCCTGACAATCGCGCCGTGATGCCCGCAGGCTCGATGCCCGAAGGCTCAATGCGGGTTCTCCAGGCTGAACGTCTCCGACTGCTCGTCATAGGCGAACAGCTCGGCGTAGCGGCCCCATGACACGATGGTGTGCAGCGTCTCGTCGGCGTAGTGCTCGGACATGTAGTCCTCGAGCTCGATGCGGAAGCGCGCGGCCGGCGCCGCGTGCGAGGGCCGGTCATCGAGCACGCGGCGGATCAGTCCCATTAACGGAACGTTCTCCATCAGATGCTGCGCGAACAGCTTCTTGCGCTCGTCGGTCTCCAGATGGGCGAACCGCCGTCCGGCCTCGGTCAAGGTGAGATCGCCTTCGCTGAGCTGGGCAAAGCGCAGCAGCTGCAGCGCCTCGGCCAGTGGAAAGATCTCGTCGACCTCGAGCTGCAGATGGCCTGCCAGCACCGGCAGGTCGGCATGCCCATTATAGGGTTCGCCGGCGAGCGTCTCGATCAGGCCCGAGATCGAGTTCGACGACACATGGTTGAGCACCATGCCGACGCCGGCGCTCGCCGTGCTCGGCAGCTTCGGCTCCGGCCGCTGTGTCATCCGCGCGTAGAGGCTGTCGACCAGGAGACGGAAAGCCGGATCGAGCCGGTTGCGCGGATGGGCTAAGTCGATCCTGAACTCGGCGGCGACGCGGCCCGGATTGGAGGAGAACACCAGGACGCGATCGCACATCAGCACCGCCTCCTCGATGTTGTGCGTCACCATCAGCACCGACTTGATCGGCAGCCGTCCATCGGTCCAGAGGTCGACGAGGTCGGTGCGCAGCGTTTCCGCGGTGAGCACGTCGAGCGCCGAGAACGGCTCGTCCATCAGCAAGAGATCGGGATGCACCACCAGCGCGCGGGCGAAGCCGACGCGCTGGCACATGCCGCCGGACAGCTCCTTTGGAAACGCGGATTCGAAGCCGTCGAGGCCGATCAGGTCGATCGCAGCCAGCGCGCGCTGGCGCCGCTCGGCGCTGTCGATGCCGAGGGCCTCCAGGCCGAGCTCGACGTTCTGCAGCACCGTGAGCCAGGGAAACAGCGCGAACGACTGGAACACCATCGCGACGCCACGCGGCGGACCGGCGATGATCTCGCCGCGGCAGCGCGCTTCGCCCGATGACGGCGACACCAGCCCGGCAATGATCCGCAGCAGCGTCGACTTGCCGGAGCCGGAGCGGCCGAGCAGGCCGACGATCTCGCCAGCGCGGATGGTGAGGTCGACCTTCTCCAGCACGAGGAGATCCTCGCCACTGCCCTTCGGAAACAGCCGGCTGACGCTCTTGATCTCGATCAGCGAGGTGTCCTTGACCTGGTCGCGCATGACAATTCTCCCGGTCAGCCGAGCCGCAGCCGGCGTTCGCCGAAGGCATAGAGCGGCCGCCACAGCAGCCGGTTGAACAACGTGACGAGAATGCACATCACGGCGATGCCGAGCACGACGCGCGGGAAATCGCCGCGCTCGGTCGCCGCCGCAATGTAGGCGCCGAGGCCGGACGCGGTCAGATGCGTGTCGCCCCAGCTCGCGACCTCGGCGACGATCGCCGCATTCCACGAGCCGCCGGAGGCGGTGATCGCGCCCGTGATGTAGTAGGGGAACACGCCGGGCAGCACGACCTTGAACCACCAGCGCCAGCCGGTCAGCTGCAGGCTGGCCGCCGCCTCGCGCAGATCGGTCGGGAACGCGCTCGCCCCGGCGATGACGTTGAACAGGATGTACCACTGCGTGCCCAGGATCATCAGCGGGCTCAGCCAGACATTGGCGTCGAGGCCGTAGCGCACGATCAGCACGACGAACACGGGGAAGGCGAGGTTGGCCGGGAATGCCGCGAGGAATTGCGCCAGCGGCTGGATGCGCTCGGCGAGCTTCGGCCGCAGCCCGATCCAGACGCCGATGGGGACCCAGATCAGCGAGGCCAGCGCGATCAGCACGGCGACGCGGATCAGCGTGATCAGGCCGTAGCCGATCGCAGTGAGGACATCGGCAGGTGCGAGGGTCGCGGAGAGATAGAGGTAGGTCTTCCAGCCGGCATAACCGCAGCCGAGAATGACCACGGCGCCCCAGAGGCCGTCGACGAGTTGCGAGGGCGGCGCGTGGCGCGCAGCAGGGGCCAGTGCAGCCGGCCAGTTGATGCGCAGGTTCGAGAACGTGCGGTTGATGGCCGCGAACGGAACGGACAGCGAGCGCAGCGCGCGGGTGCGCCGGAACAGGTCGAGCATCCACGAATCAGGCGGCGTGCCTGACGCGGTCTGCTCGAAGCGGAATTTGTCGGCCCAGGCGACGATCGGGCGGAACAGCAACTGGTCATACGCCGTGATCACCAGCAGCATGGTCAGCAGTGCGGCGCCGATCGCGGCGAGATCCTGCTGCTGGATCGCCAACGCAACAAAGGAGCCGATGCCGGGCAGGGTGACGGTAGTGTTGCCGACGGTGATCGCTTCCGACGCCACGACGAAGAACCAGCCGCCGGACATCGACATCATCGCATTCCAGATCAGGCCGGGCATCGCATAGGGCACGTCGAGCCGCCAGAACCGCTGCCAGCCGGAGAGGTGGAAGCTGCGCGTCGCCTCCTCCAGGTCCTTCGGCACGTTGCGCATCGACTGGTACATGCTGAAGGTCATGTTCCAGGCCTGGCTGGTGAAGATCGCGAACACGCAGGCGAGCTCGGCCCCCAGCACCTTGCCCGGGAACAGGTTCATGAAGAACACGACCGTGAAGGTGAGGAAGCCGAGGATCGGCACCGACTGCAGGATGTCGAGCAGCGGGATCAGCACGATCTCGGCGCGGCGGCTCTTTGCGGCTAGCGCCGCGTAGACGAAGGTGAACACGAGCGAGCAGACGATCGCGAGCAGCATGCGCAGGGTTGTGCGCAGCGCGTACAGCGGCAGGTTGGACGGATCGAGCGACACCGGCGGCGAGTCGAGCGTCGACAGCGGCAGTGTGGTCTGCTCGCCGCCATAGACGATCAGCACCATCGCGCCGACCACGATCATCAGCGCGACCACGTCCCAGATGTTGGGGCGCACGGCGTCGCGCAGCACGGCGGTCCTGATATCCCGAAGCAGCATCGGCGTGTCTCGTCTGGTCGGCCGCAGCGGATGGCTGCGGACGGGTCCTTGTCATGGCCTTGAGGGGCTGGTCGCACCGGCCGGGCTGCCGGCCGAATCCGCACCCTAAGTGCCCTCTGTGATGGTTTGGTATCGAGCGGCGGGGGACCGGACTCCGGCTCCGCATGTCGGCCTATCAAAGGATACGCGGCCCGCGTCTTCACGTTCCCGCGACATGGCTGTCCGGGGTCTGCGGTTCGGTCGGCTCTCGTGGAATGTGAGGGCGCAGGGAAGGCCGGACCTCGACTGAGGCCCGTGGCCCGCCTGCGAGAAAAATGCAGGCGGCAGAACCACAGGTACAGCCGAGAACGCCCGGCCCTCCCTGCGCGATCGGTTTTAACGGCTTATACGTGCTCTCCCCGGCGTCCGGCTCGTAGCCGCCGTGGCGGCAACGCATGTCAGCGCGCTGCCGTGGACCTCAGCATCGGGAGGTCAGGACCACACGATTTCACCGTCCGTGACCACGGCGCTCGTCCAGCGCCACCATCACGTCCATCGCATTGCCGGCCCAACGTTCGTGACGACGCGTACGCCCCTCATCAGGACCGGAATGGCGGGAGGATAGAACGGTAATTATGATTTCCGGAAGTCATTTATTTTTGGCTGTGGCTCTTGAAACGGGCCTTCGTGTTGAGCGCGCTGGAGAAATGAGTGTTTCGGCGCAGGCGTTGCGCGCGGCATATCTGCCGCTCTCGGACGCGTAGGAGACCCCCACTCTGCCCGACGGGCGAATCGGTGATCAGAAAGTCATTTGTGGCACATCGAGCGCGACGCGCACGCTGCAACCTCTCCGCGCGCTTTGCGGGGAGAGGTCGGATTGCGCAGCAATCCGGGTGAGGGGCATGGCACAAGCGGAGCTACATTGCAGCTCCATCGGACGCGTACGTCGTTGCTTGATAGTAGCACCGCTCGTGTGGCTGCCCCTCACCCCGACCCTCTCCCCGTGAAGAACGGGGAGAGGGAGTCTACCGTTCGCCGGGTAACAGCTGATGCCCAACTACCCCACGTTCGGCTCGCCGCCATCGGCTGCGAGCTTCGTGGCCAGAATCTTGTCGATGCGGCGGCCGTCGAGGTCGAGGATTTCGAAGCGCCAGCCTTGCAGTTCGAAGCTCTGGCCGATCTCGGGCACGCTGCCGAAATGCTGCAACACGAGGCCGGCGACGGTGTGGTAGCCGCGATGCGGCGGGACGTCGATGGCGAGCAGGTCGGCGAACTCGTCGAGCGGCATCCAGCCGGAAACCAGCAGCGAGCCGTCGTCGCGGCGGACGCAGGCGGGCTCCGGCGGACCCTCCTCGGAGGAGAACGCGCCGACGATCGATTCGAGAATATCGGCCGCGGTCACGACGCCTTCGAACGCGCCGTATTCGTCATGCACCAACCCCATGTGCACCGGCGCGACTTTCAGGATCGCGATGACGTCGCGCGCGTCGACGGTGGAGGGAATGATCGGCACCTCGCGCACCAGGCTGCGCAGATCCGGTGTCTCGTCGCGCAAATAGGCCGCCAGCAGGTCCTTGGCCTGCAGCACGCCGATCGGCCGGTCGCGCTCGCCGTCGGAGACCGGCAGGCGCGAATGCGGGCTCTTGGCCAGGAGCTCGCGGATCACTTTGGGATCGTCGTTGAGGTCGACGACGTCGACCTCGGGCCGCGGCGTCATGATGGCGCCGACCGGGCGGTCGCCGAGCCGCATCACGCCGGCGATCATCTCCTTCTCGCCGGGCTCGAGTACGCCGGCGGTCTCGGCCTCGCGGACGAGATGATGGATCTCCTCCTCGGACACCTTCTCCTCGGCGTCGCCGGAGCGGCCGAGCAGCGCCAGGATCAGCTTGCCGGACACGTCCAGCAGCACCACCAGCGGCAGCGACACCTTGGCCAGCAACTGCATGGCCGGGGCGACGCGCACGGCAATCGCCTCGGGATCACGCAGCGCGACCTGCTTCGGCACCAGCTCGCCGACGATCAGGGTGGCATAGGTGATGATCGTGACGACCAGGCCGACGCCGACGATGTCGGCAACCGAGGCCGATAGGCCGAGCTCGAGCAGCGATTGCGTCAGGCGCTGGCCGAGCGTGGCGCCGGAGAAGGCGCCGGAGAGCACGCCGACCAGGGTGATGCCGATCTGGACCGTCGACAGGAACCGGCCGGGATCCGACGCCAGGGTCAGCGCGCGACGGGCACCGGTGACGCCTTTCTCAGCGAGCAGCGCCAGCCGGGCGGGCCGCGACGACACGATCGCGAGTTCGGACATCGACAACAGCCCGTTGACGACGATGAGGACGACGATGATCGACAGTTCGACGGACAGCATTGCGACCTGATGTGGCGCCCGGAACGGGCGGAATGGATCCAGGTCCTAGCATATGGGGACGGCAACCGCCCATTGCCGCGTTGCGGTGGTTGCATGGCTGGATGCGGCTGGGAGGCAGGTGGTCGGCGGGGCAATCGAAGCACTGGCCGCGCGTCCCCCTCCGCTGTCGTCCCGGGCAAGCCCCGGCGGCGCGTCAGCGCGGCCGGGGCGCCGACCCGGGACCCATACCGCGGAATCTATCGAGGAAGCTCGCGGGCCGTCGCTTGCTTGATGACAATCGCCCGCCTGCTTGGTGACGAGGATGTTCGTCTTCCTTCCGAACGCCTTCGAGAGATCACGAGGTATGGGTCCCCGGTCGGCGCTTTGCCAGCGCTTGCCCGGACCACACCGCTTGTGGAGCGCGACTTATCGCTCTCTCACTCGCGTCAGGACGCAGCCGGCAACGCCGGCTCAGCCCGCCCCTCAGAAATCCCCGTGCAGGCGGCCGGAGAAGATCGAGATCGGGCCGCGGTCGGCGTTGTAGGCGGGGTTGTTGACGAACTGATAGTCGGCCGTGAAGGTCAGGTATTTGTTGATCGAATAGGCGTAGTAGGCCTCGATGATGTTCTCGCGGCGGTAGTTCAGCGCACCGTCGCCGATCAGCGGGCCGAGGCCGCCGGCGGCGAGGAAGTCGCGATGATCGCGCGACAGGCCGTTGGTGACGCCGGCGAGGCCGATGGTGTCGTCGGGACGGCCCCAGCGATTGCCCTTGATCGAGGTGCCGAACGACAGGCTCGAGTCGATGTCGGTGAACGCCATGATCTCGGTCTTGCCGTTGTTCCAGCTCCAGCGCCCGAACAGGCCGACGTCGTCCGACAGCGCCTGGTCGAAGCTCACCACGTAACCGTATTTGGGTCGTCCGCGGCGGGTCTGGCTGATGTCGAGATTGAGCGCGGGATTGTCGAGCGTCTCGCGATAGCTGCCGGAGAAGGTGTTGTTGAAGAAGCCGATGGTGCGCAAATGGCCCGGCTGCGAGAACAGCTGGTAGCGCGTCTCCAGCTCGACGACGTAGCTGCCGCGGCGGAAAACCCGCGTGTCGAAACTGTTCGAGTTCGAGGTGGCGTCGACCAGGAAGTAGCCGGTACGCAACGCCCAGTTCTTCTGGTTCAGCTCGGCGGTCGCGCCATAGGTCAGGCCGAGCTTGTCGGCGGCGTAGTCGAACGCACCGGGCGCCCAGATCGACCAGTTCATGAAGTCCTTGCGGGCGTCCTTGGCGTAGGCATTGCCATCGAACACGTCGAGCACCGGGAATTTGCCGATCTGGAAGGTGAGCCGCGAGATGTCCTGCTTGCCGGAGAGCTGCAGCTGGCCGCTTCCGATCTGCTCCTGCTCGCCGCCGAAGCCGAACGTCTGGCGCAGGAACAGCCGCGAGGTGTTGTAATGCGGGTAGGGGAAGTCCGACTTCTGCGCCTCGCCATTGGAGAAGCCGCCGAGCCCGACCGTGTTGCTGAGGCCGAAGCCCTGCAGCAGCTCGGGATTGTAGTAGACCTCGCCGCCGTCCCACAGCCGCGCATTGATGAACAGGCTGTTGCTCCAGGTCTCCTGGAATTGCCGCGCCGGCGTCATGCTATTGGGGCCGGTATAGGCGGCGCGGAACGCCGGATAGCCCTGGCCGATCACGGTGGCCTGGCCGTGGATCTCCCAGCGGTCCGACTCGGTGTCCGACGGATCATGCTTCAGCTTGAGGCCGGGACCGGCTTCGAAATCGAGCTTGCGATTGAGCCCGACCCGCAGCGTCTGGAATTCGAGCGCGGAGTTGTAGCTGGCGCCGTTGGAGAAGCGGACGCCGCCATTCTCCAAGTGGTCGTAGAGATATTCGAGCCGCCAGCTCCAATGCGGCGCGAAGGCGCGCTCGATGCCGGCTCCGGCGACCCAGCCGAGCCGGGTCGCGAGCTGCTTCTCGTCGTTGCCGGCGGCATCGGTGTTGATGAAGCGCCCGCCGGTCCAGGCGAGACCGCCGGTGGCGTAGATCAGCCAGTCGCCGTTGGCGTAGCCGACCCGTCCCCGCGCGGTGGCGACATAGTCCCACAGCTCGGACACGTTGGAGCCTGGCGTGCCGAGCATCGCCACCGTGTGGTTGGAGGTCAGATAATTCGGGAAGCTGAAATCGCCTTCGAGGCCGAGCAGCAGCCCGGAGCGGGTGACCCAATTGTAGCCGGCCTGCACGCCGCCGGTGAGCCCATTGAACCGGCTGTCGGCGTTCGCCACGCCGGTCGGATCGACCAGAGACGCCGAGGCCCGGTCGCGGGTGTAGCCGGCATGGACACCCACATAGAGTCCGGTCCAGTCGAACACCCTCTGCGCCATCCTGGCCTTCACCGGCAGATCGGCTGCTGCCGCCGGCACCACGACGGATCCGAGCGCCGCCGCGGCCATGGTGCCGCCAAGGATGGCGCCGGCAACGATCATCTCCCTGGTGCAGTTCGAACGAATCATGATGGCAAAGTCCCAGGCAAGCAGACGCGACGCAGACCTTAGTCAGAACCTCATTGCCTGCACACAGTCACGCGAAGATTACAGAACGGCCCATCTTCGATCACAGCTGTGGGTCTCCTGCGGCGGAATGTGGATAAGCTTTATTGCAAATAATTTGCAACAGCAAGACATGACGCCGCGTCGTCGGAGTGTTCCGACGGCCACCTGTGGCGCGCTTGCAACAAACAAAAACCCGCCCGGGGGCGGCCGGGCGGGGGAGATATCGGATGGGGCGAGTGGAGCAGACGGTGGACTTGGCAGAGACGCCAGGCGGGGCGAGCGCCTCAGCATCAATAGCCGCACGTCCGGACGCGGCCGACATACTGGCCATACACGTTGTACTGCGGCACCCAGTGGCAATAGCGATATCCGTTGCTGTAGTAGTAGCCATCGTTGCTCGCGGCGATGGCGCTGCCGACGACGGCGGCTCCGACGATGCCGGCACCGACGCCCCAGCCCCAGCGGTGATGGAAGCCGTGGGCTTCGGCAGGCGTGGAGGTCGCGGCAATGCTGCCGGTGACGGCGAGCGCGGCAAGCGCGACGGCGGCAATCTTGGTCTTGATCGACATGGTCTTGGCTCCTGTTGTCTGTTGCGGCGGCCCGGTGCTGGCCGCTTGACAGATTGGACGGGGTCTTCGCGAAAGCGGTTCGATTCGTCCTGTCGCGGTCAGGGCGAGATCGAAATTCCTCAGTTGGTTTCGTGGCTTGCGCCGGATTTAGCGGTCCGCGAGAGGGCCTCCGCCGAGGCTGTTCACGTCGAAGTTATCGACGTCCTCGAGCAGGGTGCAGAACGCAAGCGCGCCGTGATCGAGCAAGCGCTCGCCGTTCTCGGCAGACGCCTGCGTCGCATCGCCGACCGCCCCGCTCGCATTGAGATCCTGCGTCTGCCAGGCCATCGGCGCCGGCCGCTGGGTCGACAGCACGCGATTCTTCTGCTCCATCGCAGCGCCGGACGAGACGAAATCGGCGATCGCATCGCCGCGCACCAGCGTGGGGTGGCGTGCGAGCATGATCGAGGTCTCGACCGCGCCGCCATGGATGCCGTGACGCAGCTCGTGCTCGGAAAACAGGCCGTCGGGCGCGCCGAAGCGCGACCACGACGTCGTCACCACCAGCATGCGATGCGCCGCGCGCAGATCCTGCGCGACCAGGCTCATCGCGGCGCTGTTGCCGCCATGGCTGGTGACGATGACGAGCTTGCGGATGCCGGCGCGCGCGACGCTGTCGCCGAGCGCCCGCCAGCTCCGCAAGCCGACCTCGGTCGGCAAGGTCAGCGTGCCCGGATAGTCGATATGCTCGGTCGAGATGCCGACCGGCTGCACCGGCAGGAAGGTCACCGGGAGGGTCGCCGGCAGCAGCGCCCGGACACGGGCGAGATAGGCGTCCGCGATGTAGACGTCGGTGCCGAGCGGCAGATGAGGGCCATGCTGCTCGGTCGCCGCGAGCGGCAGCACCGCGATCCAGCGCGCCGTCTCGGGCGTTTCCAGAACGGGCCATCTCAACTCGGTCCAATCGCGGGGCGGGGCGGTCATCGCGCGGGTAGTTTCCTTCGTGCGTCGGGCAGGGTAATTATCACCCAATCAATCTTAACATGTTCAGCCAGAAAGAACCGGGGAGACCAGACATGGCGCAATCGCTTCTGTCGCGAACGTTAATGGCGGCATGGCTGGTGGCAGGTGCGATGATTTCCGCCGCCCAGGTCCAGGCCCAGACCCTGGACAAGGTCTCGTTCGGCACCAATTGGGTCGCCGAGGCCGAGCATGGCGGCTTCTTCCAGGCGGTGGCCGACGGTACCTACAAGCGCTACGGCCTCGACGTGACGATCGTGCCGGGCGGTCCGAACGAGAACAACCGCATGCTGCTGATCTCCGGCAAGATCGAGTTCTTCATGACGGCCAACACCCTGATGGCGTTCGACGCGGTCGCCAACAACGTGCCGGTGGTCTCGATCGCGGCGATGTTCCAGAAGGACCCGCAGGTGTTCCTGACGCATCCGGAGTCCAAGGTCACCAAGCTCGAAGAGCTCAAGCCGCTGACTTTGTTCGTGTCCAAGGAGGGCATCTCCAGCTACTATCAATGGCTGAAATCCGAATACGGCTTCTCGGAGAAGAACGTCCGGCCCTATACGTTCAATCCGCAGCCCTTCATTGCCGCGCCGCAGAGCGCGATGCAGGGCTACGTGACGTCAGAGCCGTTCGCGGTCGAACGCGCCGCTGGCTTCAAGCCCGGCGTGATCCTGCTCGCCGACAACGGCTTCAACACCTATTCGACCCTGATCGAGACCCGGAAAGACCTGATCGATAGCAAGCCGGATCTCGTCCAGCGCTTCGTCGATGCTTCCATCATCGGCTGGTACAATTACATCTATGGCGACAACTCCGCCGGCAATGCGCTGATCAAGAAGATGAACCCGGAGATGACCGACGACCTCCTGGCCTATTCGGTAGCCAAGATGAAGGAGTACGGCATCGTCGATTCCGGCGACAGCATGGACAAGGGCATCGGCGCCATGACCGAGGAGCGCATCACCAGCTTCTTCGACAAGATGGTGCGCGCCGGTGTCGTCAAGCCGACGGTCGACTACCGCAAGTCCTACACGCTGCGCTTCGTCAATAAGGGCGTCGGCGTCGATCTCCGGCCGAAGAAGTAGGGCGCGTGAGCGGCCCTGGCAGCAGATGAACTCGCCTCCAGCATCGGAGCGTACCGCCGACATCGCGGTGCGCCTGCGCGGCGTGACCAAGGTCTACGATAGCGGCGTCGCCGCGCTCGGGCCGATCGATCTCGCCATCGGCAAAGGAGAGTTCGTCTCGCTGCTCGGCCCCTCCGGCTGCGGCAAGTCGACCGCGCTGCGCCTGATCGCCGGCCTGATCGGGCCAAGCACCGGGGCGATCGAGATCGCGGCGGTGTCGTCGCAGACCCATCCCGGTCATCGCATCGGCTTCGTGTTCCAGGAGCCGACCTTGATGCCCTGGACCAGCGTGCGCGCCAATGTCGGCCTGCCGCTCAAGCTCGCGCACGTGCCGGACGCGGAGGCGCGGCCGCGCATCGATGCGGCGCTGGCGCAGGTGGGGCTCGCCGATTTCGCCGACGCGTTCCCGCGCGAATTGTCCGGCGGCATGAAGATGCGGGCGTCGCTGGCGCGCGCGCTGGTGACGCGGCCGGACATCCTGCTGATGGACGAGCCGTTCGCGGCGCTCGACGAGATCACGCGCTTCCGGCTCAACAACGATCTCCTGGCGCTGTGGCGCAGCCTGAACATGACCGTCCTGTTCGTCACCCATTCGGTATTCGAATCGGTCTATCTGTCGCAGCGCGTGCTGGTGATGACGGCCCGGCCTGGCCGCCTCAGCGACGAGCTCCGGATCGAGACCGATGCGCGCGACGATGCGTTCCGTGCCTCGCCGGTCTACGCGGAGTATTGCCGCCGCGTGTCGGATGCGCTGGCGCCGGCCTATACCGGGGTGCATGCGCTGTGAGCGAGGTGGGGGTGAAAGCCACATCCGGCGCCGGCGCACGGCTGGCGAGCTTTGCCTTTCCGGCCGTGGTTTTCTTGGGCGCGATGACGGCGTGGGAGCTGGTGGTGCGCATCAACGGCATCCAGCCTTATGTGCTGCCGGGGCCGCTCCTGGTGCTGAAGACGCTCGTCGCCGACTGGGACATCCTGGCGCAATCGCTGCTGACGACGCTTGTCACCACGCTCGAAGGATTCATGGCCGCCGCGCTCGGCGGCATCGCGCTGGCGCTGCTGTTCAACCAGTCGAAATGGCTGGAATGGGCGCTGTTTCCCTATGCCGTGGTGCTGCAGGTGACGCCGGTGATCGCGATCGCGCCGCTGCTTCTGATCTATCTGCCGCAGCAGACCGCGGTCGTCACCTGCGCCTGGATCGTCGGCTTCTTTCCGGTGCTGTCCAACACCGCGCTCGGGCTCAATTCGGTCGATCGCAATCTCGCCGGACTGTTCCAGCTCTACGGCGCCTCGCGCTGGCAGACGCTGCGTCATCTGAAGCTGCCGGCGGCGCTGCCCTTCATTCTCGGCGGCCTGCGCATCGCCGGCGGCCTGTCGTTGATCGGCGCCGTGGTCGCCGAGATCGCGGCCGGCAGCGCCGGCGCCGGCTCGGGCCTCGCTTATCGCATCGCGGAATCCGGCTATCGACTCAACATACCCCGCATGTTCGCAGCGCTGGTGCTGCTGTCGGTGGCCGGGATTGTCATCTATGGCTTGCTGGCGCTAGTTTCGCACCTCGTTTTGCGGCGCTGGCATGAGAGCGCGCTTGGAAAGGATAGCTGATGGCGGCCACTTCGTCTGACAAGGTCGATGTTCTGATCTATGGGCCGCTGCGGCCGATCCTGGAAAAAGGGTTTCCGGACAGCTTCAATGTGCACCATGCGACGACGCAGGCCGATCTCGAAGCGCTGCCGGCGGACGTGAAGGGACGGATCCGCGGCATCGCGGTGACCTTCCACACCGTCAAGACCGACGCCGCCGTGATGGCGATGCTGCCGAAGCTCGAGATGATCGCAAGCTTCGGCGTGGGTTACGACCACATCGCAGCCGCCCATGCCGGCCAGCACGGCATCATCGTCACCAACACGCCCGACGTGCTGACCGAGGAGGTTGCCGACGTCGCGCTGGGCCTGCTGATTTCCACCTGCCGCGAGTTCATCAAGGCCGACCGCTTCGTGCGCTCCGGCGAGTGGAGCGCGAAGGCCTATCCGCTCAGCGTCGGCTCGCTACGCGACCGCACCGTCGGCATGGTCGGCATGGGCCGCATCGGCCAGGCGATCGCGCGCCGGCTCGAGGCGTCGCTGGTGCCGGTCGTCTATCATTCGCGCAATCCGGCGCCGGGCGTCAGCAACAAGCACTATCCCGACCTGTTGCAGATGGCCAAGGACGTCGACACGCTGGTCGTCATCGTGCCCGGCGGCGCCGGCACCAACAAGATCGTCAACGCCGAGGTGCTGAAGGCGCTGGGACCGCGCGGTGTGGTCGTCAACGTCGCCCGCGGCTCGGTCATCGATGAGGCGGCGCTGGTGGATGCTCTGCAGTCCGGCACGATTCTCGGGGCCGGCCTCGACGTGTTCGAGAAGGAGCCGGCGGTGCCCGACGCGCTCAAGGCGATGGACAATGTCGTGCTGCTGCCACACATCGGCTCGGCTGCCATCGTAACCCGCAACGCGATGGATCAGCTGGTGATCGACAACCTCAAGGTCTGGTTTGCCGGCAAGCCACCGCTGACGCCCGTTCCGGAAACGCCGGTGAAAGGCCGCTGATGAAAAGCTTGCTCCCATTGCTGGTCGTGCTGCTGTCGTGTTTCGCCAGCGCCGCGGCCGTCGCCCAGGATGCGACCAGCCTGAAGAAGGCGATGATCGGGCAGTGGGAGCTCGCGACCACCGAGCGCAGCAAGACCTGCGTGGTCACCCTCAAGCCCGACGCCGCGCCGCGCGGGCAGAAGCTGGAGCTGGAGCCGAGCTGCGCCACCGCGCTGCCCTTCACCAAGGACATCGCCGGCTGGAACGTGAAGGGGCTCGGCGACATCGTCAGCCTGCAGTCCGCCAATGGTGAAGCCGTGATCGACTTCACCGAGGTCGAGGCCGGCATCTTCGAGGGCCTGCGCCAGGGCGAGGGCGTCTACATCCTGCAGAACCTGGCGGCGGCGCGCTCGCTCGCCAAGTCGATGGACCAGATGATCGGCGACTGGGCCATGGTCCGCAACAACGGCGCGACGATCTGCAGCCTCGTGCTGACCAACAACGACGCCGGCAACGACAATTTCCAGGTGTTCGTGAAGCCGAAATGCGATCCCACCGTCGCAGCCTTCGCGCCGACGCAGTGGCGGCTCGAGCACGGCCAGATGATGCTGATGTCCGACCGCGGCGAGACCTGGCGGTTCGAGGCCGATGACAATGCGCAGTGGCGGCTGGTGCCGGACAGCGCCAATCCGCTGATCATGTTGCGGCAGTAAGGCCGGGCGCGGCGGCCTCAGGCGGCGCAGTTAACGAATTCTCAATCCGCGTTAACGCTTCGTTGCGAGTTGCTCCTGCGATTTGAACGTGTCGTTTACGGATCTTGCGTCTGATGGTTGTCCCTGAGCCGGGAGCCAGCCATGCAGACGTCGTTGCGCAGGTTCATCTCGTCGCTGCCGTCGTTCAGCCTCAACGACAAGATCTCCGCGGCCGCCGCCGCCTTCGCCGTGCTGGTCGTGCTGTCGACGCTGGGGGGCCTGTCGGCTCTCCGCGAACAGCGTGTGTTCTATGACCGGCTCGAACAGCTCTCCGCCGCAGCGCGTAACATCGAGCGCACCAATGCACTGATCTACGCCGTGGTGATGGAGTCGCGCGGCATCTACATGTCGCTGGATCGCAACGTCGCGCGGCGCTACGCCGACTCGCAGCTCGCCAAGATTGCGCAGCTCGCCAAGGTCGTCGAGGAATGGGAAGCCCAAGTCCGCGATGAGGACGCCGCGCTGTTCGCCCCGTTTCGCAAGCGGGTCGATCAGTTCATCGCCTTCCGCACCGAGATGGCACGCCGCACGATCTCGGTCGGATCGTCGGCGGCGCGCGAACTCGGCGACAATGACGAGAACCGCGCGGTGCGCACGGCGCTCAACGAGGACCTCGAGAAGCTGTCGCGGCTCTATGACGGCCGCATGCGCGAGCTAGGCGAAGTCGTCGATGCGCGCGGCATCGCCTCGTTCTATCTCGCCGGTCTCGGCCTGCTCCTCGTCGGGCTGATCGCGGCTGCGGCGTTGGCCCTGCGATGGGGCGTGCTGATTCCGCTGCGGGAAATCGCTGATGTCACCGACCGCATCGCCGCGGGCCGCATCAAGCTGATGATTCCGCATGCGCGGCGGCGCGACGAGATCGGGCATGTCGCGCACGCCGTCGAGACCTATCAGAACGGCGCGTTCCGTCTGCAGGAACTCGAGGAGCACGAGATCGAGATCGAACGCCAGTACACCGACATTCTGCGCGACCACGAGCGGCTGGAGCAGGGCGCGCTCAGCAGCCAGCAGCGCCTGGACGCGGCGGTC
The DNA here is from genome assembly GCF_051167655.1 of Bradyrhizobium sp. HKCCYLS2038. Lineage (NCBI taxonomy): Bacteria > Pseudomonadati > Pseudomonadota > Alphaproteobacteria > Hyphomicrobiales > Nitrobacteraceae > Bradyrhizobium > Bradyrhizobium sp. HKCCYLS2038. The sequence continues at coordinate 264,669 of NZ_JBNPTM010000001.1, forward strand.
GCCAACATGGCCCAGGGCCTGATCATGCTCGACAGCTTCGGCTACGTGCTGATGGTCAACGATCAGTACCGCAAGCTGTACAGCGTTCCGGCCTCGATCGCGAAGCCCGGCGCGCATCTGCGCGAGATCCTCGCCCATCGTGCCAAGCTCGGTCTGCTGCGCGAGAAGCCGTCGGAATTCCTTGCCGCCCTGCGCGAGCGCATGAAGCAGGGCAAAGCCGAGATCGTCGAGGTCGAGCTCGCCGACGGCCGCATCATCCGCATCTCGGAGCGCCCGATCGCCGGCGGCGGCTGGATCGCCACCCATGAGGATTTCACGGCGCAACGCCGCAATGAGCGCGTGCTGGCGCGGGCGGAGTATTTCCTTGCTGCGCTGCTGGAGAACATTCCGCAGGCCGTGGTGGCAAAGGATGCGCAGTCGTTGCGTTACGTGTTCGTCAACCGCGCCACCGAAACCCTGTTCGGCCTGCCTCGCTCCGAGATCATCGGTCGCGCCGCGCGCGAGTTGTTTCCCGAGCCCACCGGCGAGCTGCTCGAAAGCTTCGATCGCGAGCATCTCGACGATGCCGCCGACCAGACGCCGAAGGCGCACAGCATCGAGACGCCGGGCAACGGCAGGCGCGACGTGGTCGTCCGCCGACTACCGGTGTCGGTCGGCGAAGGCGAGCCGAAATACCTGCTCAGCATCGTCGAGGACCGCACTCTGCAGCAGCGCGCTGCAGCATGACGGCCCGACGGTACCCGGAGTTCTCCTGCCTTGACTGCGCCTTGATCCCCATCAAGAACGGCCTGATCGGGCGAACGAGCCCGTAACGGAGACTTTTTCATGATCCGACGTCCGGGGATTTCCTTTTTCACCCGCTTCAGCGCCGCTGCGCTGCTGACGCTGGCGACCGTCGCGCCGCTGCATCAGGCTGCCGCGCAGGACGTGCTTGGTGGTGCGATTCTCGGTGGCGCCGGCGGAGCCATCCTCGGCGGTGCGATCGGCGGCGGGCGCGGGGCGGCGATCGGCGCCGTGATCGGCGCGGGCACCGGCGCTGCGATCGCGGCCGACGGCGAGCGTCGCCGCGGCGGCTATTATGCCTATCGCAACGGCTGCTACCTGCAGCGTGGCGACGGCGCCTATGTCCGCGTGCATCCGCGCTACTGCTACTGAGCCTGGACTGATCAGCGCGCGCTTGCGGCAGGCCGCGCCGGTCAGCGCGCGGCTTGGTGCTTCAGCGCGCGTTCCAGCGCGGTGAAGACGCGCCCATCCTCGCAATGCGCGATGTTGAAGCGCATCATCGTCGCCGCGGATCGTGCGGCGCTGAACACGTCACCCGGCGCCAGCACCATGTCATCCGCAAGCGCAGCCTGAGCGACATTGGTGGCCGTGCATCCGCTTGGCAGCCGGCACCACAGCTGAAAGCCGCCGCGCGGCATCAGCCAGGGCGTGATGCCGAGGCGCTGCAGCCGTGCGGCCACGCGCGGCCTGGTCCGTGCCAGTCGCGCCCGCAATTCGTCCATGTGCTTGCGGTAGCTGCCGCCTGTCAGCACCTGCGCCAGCGTCTCCGCCGCAAATTGTCCGGGGCCGCCGAAGCCGGTGGCGATCTGCAGATCGATCAGCGGCTCGATCCAGTCCGGTCGCGCCGCGATGTAGCCCGACCGCACCGAGGCTGACAGCGTCTTCGAGAAGCTGCCGATCAGGATCACCCGCTGCAATCCGTCGAGCGCGGCGAGACGTGGCGACGGCTCCAGCTCGAAATCGCCGTAGATGTCGTCCTCGATGATGATCATGTCGTGCGCGGCGGCGGCGTTGAGCAGCCGATGCGCCGTCTGCAGCGACAGCGTCGCGCCGGTCGGATTGTGCACGCCCGAATTGGTGATGTAGAGCCGCGGCCGCTCGGCTACGAGCACTGTTTCGAGTTGCGCGATATCGGGACCGGTCGGCGTCATGGCGACGCTGACGATCCGCGCCTGATGCGCCTGCAGGAGCGCCAGGAAATTGAAGTAGCAGGGATCGTCGACCAGCACCGTGTCGCCGGGACGCAGCAGCATGCGACAGATCAGGTCGATCGCCTGCGTGCCCGACGCGGTCAGCAGGATTTGCTCGCTGAACGCGTCGATGCCGAGCCCGGCAAGCCGGCCCTGCAGCACGCGCCGCAACGCTGGCGATCCGCGTGCCGCGCCATAATCGGTCAGGGCGGAGCCGCCGCCGCGCGCCAGCCCGCGGAGCGCGCGCCGTAACGCGTCCTGCGGCAGCCAGTCGGACGGCAGCCAGCCGCAGCCCGGTGTCGGCGTTGCCGGATCGGCATCGAGCGACTGCCGCGTCACCCAGAACGGATCGACCGCGCGCGACCGGCGCGGCTCCCGATCGGACAGCAGCAGTGGCGACGGCGCCGCGTCGACGACATAGAATCCCGATCCCCGCCGCGCGCGAATCACGCCCTCCGCCGCCAGGCGGTCGTAGGCTTCGACCACGGTCGCCGGCGCCACGCCCATGGTCGTCGCAAGGGCGCGGATCGACGGCAGGCGCTGCCCGGGCCCGAGCGCGCGCGTCGCCAGCCGCTGCCGGATGGCATCGATCACGGCTGCGGTTCGGGCGCCGGCTCGGCGCGGATCGGAGGGCTCTGGACGCAATTGTATCGCTTTGAGTATCAGTACAGTTTGGCTGAATTGTATTGATTTGTGGCTATCCGGGCAAGGCGTCCCGCGGTAAGCCGAACCCGCACGGAGGGTAGCGATGAAGGGTTCGGTCGAGGGCTGGGGCAGCGGCGCCATCGGGATGACGATCTTCAGCGGCTCGCTGCCGGCGACGCGGGCGGCGCTCGAAGGTTTTGCGCCGCTTTTCCTGACCGGCGCGCGAGCCACGCTCGCGGCGCTGCTGGCAGCCTTGTGCCTCGCCTGGCTGCGCCAGCCGCGTCCGGCTCGGCAGGATTTCGCTTCACTGGGGATCGTCGCGCTCGGGGTGGTCGTTGGCTTTCCGCTGCTGACGGCGCTGGCGCTGCAGCACATCACCTCGGCGCATGCGATCGTCTTCCTCGGGCTGCTGCCGTTGTCGACCGCGCTGTTCGGCGTGCTGCGCGGCGGCGAGCGGCCGCGGCCGCTGTTCTGGCTGTTCGCCGGTCTCGGCGCCGCGGCGGTGTCGGGATTTGCCTTGTCACGCGACGGCGCCGCATCGCCGGTCGGGGATCTCGCGATGATCGCCGCGGTCCTCGTCTGCGGTCTCGGCTACGCCGAAGGCGCGATGCTGACGCGACGGCTCGGCGGTTGGCAGGTGATCTCCTGGGCGCTGCTGCTGGCGTCGCCGGTCATGCTGCTGCTGACGCTGATCACCCTGCCGGACATCTCGCAACCCGTCACGACGGCGGCGTGGCTCGGCCTCGCCTATGTCTCGGTTTTCAGCATGTTCGTCGGCTTTGCCTTCTGGTACCGCGGCCTGGCGCGCGGCGGCACGGCGACCGTGGGACAGCTGCAGCTGCTGCAGCCGTTTCTCGGCCTCGCTCTGGCGAGCCTGCTGCTGCACGAGCCGGTGTCAGCCGCGATGGTTGTTGCCGCTGCCGTGGTGGTCCTTTGCGTCGCCATGGCACGCCGCTGGGCGTGAGCCGTGGCGAGGCGCGAGGTGGCGGAACTCACCGCCTGGCCGGTTCTACCACTGCCACCATCGCTTCTTGCCGGAGATGGCGTTGAGGCGCGCCACCGGAAACGGGACGAACACGCCGTCCCGCGCATAGGACACCTTGAATGCGGGACTCTCGCCTTCAACGCCGATTGTTTCCCCATCGAGCAGGGACTTGCCTGAGCCAAGCAGATATTCAGCCGTCGCGTAGGCATGCTGCATGAGAAGGCGCGGCTCAAGGCTGCATGCGGGATATTCCAGATCCAAGAGGCCGAAGAAGTGCAGCCCGAGAGTTCCCCCGATGATGCGCGGCTGGTCGCTCTTGGACTTGTCCGGATACATCAGGATGCGAATCCAAAACGGGACGGCATTCGCATCCTGTCTGCCGATGGTCTCGGTTGCTCTGATGAAGCCTGCCGCACTGATCGAGTTCGTTCCCTCCACCCACTGAACCCCGATAAACGAAATGAGACGGGCGATAGCGGCCGTCGCTAATGTCACTGCCCTTGCTTGAGCGAGAGCAGGCTCGCGTTGGGAAACATCACGGGTCGCAGCGACGATGATGTGCGCGCTCTGCCTGGCCGTATCGGCTTCGAACGACGGCCAGATGTGATTGGCGTAGTGCTCTCGTTCGACCACCTGCAACTCGGCCGGCGCGGGGATGGATGTAACGGAGATCGGCTCATCGTTGATGTTGATGATGATGTCAGCGCCGACCGCCGAAGCCGCCGTTGATCCCATCGGAAGGTGGATCTTGGTCCCGGGGGCGAGTTGCTCGAGCTGAGCTTGGATCTGAGACGCCGAAACGGACTGGGGATGTTCGAGCAAAAGACGGGCGGAAAACTGCATTTTAAATGACCTGGGCCGACGAATGGCCTTTTCTGAGCATTGGTTGTATTTGTGAGGGGTGTTCGCGCAGGCGTTGGTCAACGTTGCGCCGGTGGCGTGTTGGTAGTCTGCTTCATCTTGGCGAGCGTGACAGGCAATAACCAGGGATTTTGTCGCTCGATTGTCCGAGTTGTCGAGGGCCAGCCGCTTGGCATGTCGATGATGCCCCACCCAGCATTTGCCGAAAACGACAGCCTCACATCAGCCCTGAGCCCTTCAGGCTCGTATGTCCGTTCTTGCCGACGATGATGTGGTCGTGAACGGTGATGCCGAGCGGCTTGGCGATGTCCACGATCGTCTTGGTCATGCGGATGTCGGCCTGCGACGGCGTCGGATCGCCGGAGGGATGGTTGTGCACCAGGATGATCGCGGTGGCTGACAGTTCCAGCGCGCGCTTGATGACCTCGCGCGGATAGACCGGGGTGTGGTCGACGGTGCCGGTCTGCTGCACCTCGTCGGCAATCAGCTGGTTGCGCTTGTCGAGGAACAGCAGCCTGAACTGCTCCTTGTCGGCGAACGCCATGCTGGTGCGGCAATAGGTGATGACGTCCTGCCACGACGCCAGCGCGTGCTTCTGCCGGACCTGGCCGCGCGCGATCCGATGCGCGGCGGCCGCGATCAGCTTGAGCTGCGTGATCGACGCATCGCCCAAGCCTTCGATCTCGCGCAGGCGCGGCTCGGGCGCATGGACGACTTCGGCAAACGATCCGAAGGTCTTGATCAGCGCCTTTGCCAGCGGCTTGACGTCGCGGCGCGGCAGCGCCGGAAACAGCGCCATCTCCAAGAGTTCGTAGTCGTTGAGCGCGTCGGGACCGGCGCTGTGGAAGCGCTCGCGCAGCCGTTGCCGGTGGCCGTGATAGTGCGGCGTCTCCGGCGGCGTATCGGTGGAGGGAAGGGCTTTCTCGGGCATCGGCATCAGCATGCCCTTGCTCGGCGTTTTTGCAACCTCGAAGTGTTCGGGCTCAGGCGGTGTGCCCCGTCAGCACCAGAACGATGCCTGCGATCAGCGAGAAGGCTGTCGGGTAGAACGTCAGCGCAAAGCCCAGGGCGCGGCCCGCCGCGCCGCCGGCATAGCCGACCCAGAACAGCAGCCGTCCCAGCCCGAACAGCACCACGAGCGTGATCAACAGCGGCGCCGGGTTCGGCAGCGTGGCCGCCAGCCCGAGATGGACCCCGACCGCCAGCACCGCCTGCTCCAGCGTGTTCTGCAGGATCGCATTGCCGCGCCGGACGGCATCGCTCGCCGCGGTGCTGGCACTGCCGGCGATGTCCTGCGCCGAGAAGAAGCGCAACCGGGCGACGTTGCCGATCGATGCGAGCAGCCAGACGACCACGAACAGATCGAGCTTCAAGGCGAGTGCGAGCCGCTCGGCCGCCGGTTGTGCCGGGCCTTCGGCCTTCCACAACGCAAATGCGATCGCGGCGATCGCGATCAGAGCGGCGACGGCCATGCCGGCGGCGACCTGTCTCTGCTCGCGCCGGAATGCTGCATCGTCTGGTAGGGCCATCGAGTCCCTTTCTTGTTTGGACGACATCGGTCGCGCCGTCCCGGTTAGGCCGGGAGGCGGCTGATGAACGCCTGGATACTGGCAAGCACCGGCTGCTGATCGCCAGCGAACATCCAATGATCAGCGCCGTCGAGTTCGACGAAGCTCGCCTGCGGAATGTGGGCGGCGAGATCACGGCCGGCACCGACCAGCACGGCGCGGTCGCGGCGGCGGTGCAGCACCAGGGTCGGCGCTGCGATCCGGCCGAGCAGATCGCGGACATCCATGTCCCGCAACGCCTCGAGCAGGCCCTTGATGGCGCCCGGGCTGGAGGATGCGCGCAGCAGGCCCGCCCACCAGGCGCGCGCCTGCGGATCTCTGGCGAGGCTCGGCGCGAACGTCTCGATGCCGGCCGGTCCGCCCCATTCCGCGACGAGCTGTTGCAGCCAGATGTCGTATTGGGCGGCCTGCAGCGCGTGCGGATAGTCCGGCGTGGCGCTGCCCTTGGCGAGCGAGGCGAACAGGATCAGGCCGGCGACCCGCTCGGGATGATCGGCGGCGAAGGCGATGCAGGCCGGGCCGGCCTCGGAGGCGCCGAGCAGCAGCGTGCGCCGGCTGCCGGCAGCATCCAGCACGGTCGCAATGTCGCGCGCGGTGGCCGCCACACTCGGGCTGAAGCCGACCCGGTCGGAGAGCCCGATGCCGCGGCGGTCGAACAGGATCAGCCGGCCCATTCCCGCGAGCGAGGAGAGCAGGGCCCGGCCGCGCGGCTCCTCCCAGATGCGTTCGACATGCGACACGAAGCCGGGCAGCAGCAGGATGTCCGGCGGGCCCTGGCCAAAGGTCTGGTAGGCGAGGTGGACGCTGCCGCCGCGAACATAGCGGGTCGGTGGAACGGTCTCGCCTCCGGCTGCGTCAGGCTTCAGCAGCGCCAGCGTGTCGGCCTCGGGAGCGACGCCGAGTTCGTCGCGCAGACGCTGCGTCAACGCCTCAAGCTGACGCTCGGCCGCCGCGCGGTCGCCAGCCAGCAGCAGGCTGCGGATCAAGGCGCGGCCATAGACCTCGCTGAGCGGATCGAGCGCGACGAGGCGGTGCGCATGGGCGGCTGCCGCAGCGTGGTCGCCGGCGGCGCTGCGGTCCTGCACCACGCGCTCCAGAGCCTGCACCGCCCGTCCGCGCAGCGCCTCGCGGCGGAAGAAGGCCCATTCGTCGAACTGCGGGCTGTCGCCGGGACTGAAGCCATCGAGGAAATCCCCGGTGTAGAGCCGGCAGGCCAGCTCGAACTCCCCGCGATCGCAGGCGGCTTCGAACAGCGCGGAGTCGACCTCCAATGCGACCGTCGCCGCCCATCGAATGGTCGACCGGTCGATCGTCAGGCATCCGTCGCCGAGCGTCAGCTGGATCCGGTGCAGCAGCCGGCGCAGCCGCGCCCGCGCGACGTCCTCGGCGCTGTCAGGCCAGAGCATCGCGACTACGGTGTCGCGCGCAATTGGGCCCTTGGACTCGGCCAGATAGACCAGCAGGGCAAGGCCCTTGCGCAGCGACAGCGGACAGGTTTGGCCATCGCGCTGCAACTCGGGGAAGCCGAATGTCCGGACGTGGAGCGGAACCATCATGGGACCTGCATGAGCGCGTCCGGGGGACGCTTGGGGGACGGTCGTTTGCTACGGCTCAGGCTGGCGAACGACGCACGCGATCGACCGATCGGGCGCGGCGATTTCGGTCAGGCCGTCCTCGATCAACAAGGAAATCAACATGTCCGGTCGTCTCCTCATCCTATTCTACGCCGTTACCAGCTATGCGCTTTTTCTTGTGTCATTCGTGTGGGCTGTCGGTTTCGTCGGAAATATCAACTATCTGACCCCCAAATCGATCGACGTCGGCGTGTCCAGCCCTGTCGCTGAGGCCGTCATCATCGACATGCTGCTGCTCACGCTGTTCGCGGTCCAGCACAGCGTGATGGCCCGTCCGGCCTTCAAGCGCGCATGGACGCGCATCATTCCGCCGGCCTGCGAGCGCAGTACCTATGTCTTGCTGTCGAGCCTGGTCCTGCTGCTGCTGCTGTGGCAGTGGCGGCCGATCCCCACGCTTATGTGGCGCGTCGACGGGGCGGCGGCGATCGCGCTGACGGCCCTGCAGTGGCTCGGCTGGCTGATCGCGCTCACCTCGACCTACCTGATCGATCATTTCGATCTGTTCGGGCTGCGCCAGGCGATCTTCGCCCTGCGCGGGACTGAACCGCCGGCGCATCCGTTCAAGACGCCGCTGCTGTATCGCCTGGTGCGCCATCCGCTGATGCTCGGCTTCCTGATCGCCTTCTGGGCCACGCCGGAGATGTCGGTCGGCCATGTGCTGTTCGCGGCGCTCAGCACCGCCTACATCCTGGTGGGCGTGCAGCTCGAGGAGCGCGACCTCATGGCCCAGTTCGGCGACAATTATGAACGCTACCGCCGCCGGGTTCCGATGCTGCTGCCGCGGATCGTCGGAGGCCGGGGGAGCGCGGACGGCGAGCCATCGCCGGCGCCGCGCGCGAACCCTTGAGGCGAGAGCGATCGCCTCCGTGCAGGGCAGGCCATGCGTCTCCGCATGGCCACGCAGACGTGAATTGGTGCTGTCGATCTCAGGACCTATGTGCGCCTTGAATGTTGCGATGCAAAATCGCGTCTCGACAGCTCCCGTTCTCGCGGGCCCAATGGCCCGCCGCCCCTGCCTGAGAGAGATCTGCGTTGACCACCCTGACGTCCGAGTCCGCCGATCCGTTGTCGGCCTGGATCACGCTGCTGCTGGCCTTCTCCTGCGGGCTGATCGTCGCCAACATCTATTATGCGCAGCCGCTGATCGGGCCGATCAGTGCCGAGCTCGGGCTGCGGCCGCAGCTCGCCGGCTTGCTGGTGACCATGAGCCAGATCGGCTATGGCGCCGGGCTCCTGTTCGTGGTGCCGCTCGGCGATCTCATCGAGAACCGCAAGCTCGTTATTGCAACGATTGTGGTCGGCGCTGCCGCGTTGGCGGCGGCTTCGCTGTCGACGCAGCCGTCGACCTTCCTGTTGTCGGCGCTCCTGATCGGCTTCGGGTCGGTCGCGGTGCAGATCCTGATCCCCTATGCCGGGCACATGGCGCCGGAGGCGATCCGCGGCCGCACGGTCGGCAACGTCACCACGGGACTGATGCTTGGCATCATGCTGGCGCGCCCGCTCGCGAGCTTCGTCGCGGCCCATGCATCCTGGCACGTGATCTACGCGGCGTCGGCGGCCGGCATGCTGATGCTCGCCGTGCTGCTGCGGGTGGCGCTGCCGCCGCGCGAGCCGCGGGCGCGGCTGAGCTACGGCCAACTGCTCGGCTCCATAGTCCAGCTCTACCGCGACACGCCGGCGCTGCGCCGCCGGGCGCTGTACCAGGCGGCGCTGTTCGGCGGCTTCAGCGTGTTCTGGACCACCGCGCCGCTCCTGCTCGCAGGGCCGGATTTCCGGATGTCGCAGACCGGCATTGCGCTGTTCGCGCTCGCGGGCGTGGCCGGGGCGATCATGGCGCCGGTGGCCGGACGCATTGCCGATCGCGGCTGGACGCGGCCGGCGACGATCGCCTCGATGCTGATGTGTGCGCTGGGCTTCGCGCTGACGCTCGTGGTTCCCCTGGGGACGACATGGTCGCTAGCGGCGCTGGTGACCGCCGCGATCGCGATCGATTGTGGCGCGCAGCTCAGCCTGATCCTCGGCTATCGCGTCCTGTTCATGCTCGGCGCGGGCCAGCGCAGCCGGCTCAACGGCCTCTATATGACGACCTTCTTCGTCGCGGGCGCTGCCGGCTCCGGCCTCGGCGCGTTCGCCTATGCGCATGGCGGCTGGACGCTCGCGGCCACGCTCGGCACGGCGCTGCCGCTGGCCGCCTTGACCTATCAGTTCACCGAGCGCAGCTGATCAGAATGGGTTGCGCTTGAGGCCGGGCACCAGCGCGGCCAGACGGTCCTTGATCCAGGGCACTGGCGGCAGCTTTCCCGTGGGCATCTCGACCGCCGCGGCCGGCTTGCGGCTCACTGCCAGCGTCAGTGTCGCGAGATAATGGTCGCGCTCTTCCTTGATCGCGCAATACGCCCGGTGATCGGGATCGGCCTCGGTGGCGACGCGATCGTTGGCATTGATGACGAGCCGCTGCTTCGGCCGTCCCGTGTAGTCGGGCACGTTGGTGTAGATGAACTCGTTGAGTGCTTCGGGGAAGAACGTCTGCCCGGTCAGCACCTTGGCCTCGTCGAGGAACACCCGGAAGTGGATGTGCGTGGCGCGCCCCGCATACCAGCCGGGATAGATGGTCCTGAAGCCGGCCCAGCCCGCGGCATCGGCCATCTGCGTGCCGCGCAGATAAGTCTTGCCGCTCTCGTCGAGCTTGTGGCTGTCGCTCTGGCCCGGATAGCCCGAATAGACGCCGCGGGCATCGCAATGCCAGACGTCGACGCGCGCGCCCGCGATGGCCGTGCAGGACCCGGCCTCGATGACGCGCAGGCGCAACGCCAGCGGCACGCCGGGACGGCCTTCGGTGATATCGGCGCGCAGCAGCTTGGGATCGAGGTAATAAGGCCCGGATTCGGATTGCGGCGTCAGCAGACAGGCGTCATCGGCTGCGGTCGCTGAGACCTGTGTCTCCGACGCCGCGCGGGCCGCTGGCGCGAGCAGCGCCGCGCCGGACGAGAGCAGGCCGAGGACGCCCCGGCGCGTTGCATTGGTCAGAGCGGCCTCCCGCGATCGCCTTGCGATGGAGCGGCAGTCGAGCAAGCCCCGATGGCAACAATCGGACGCGCGGCGGCGACGTCGGCTGGCGGCCGCTCACACCTGCGTCAGCGGCCTCTCGCCATGGCGCTCGGACAGCGTGAAGATCTCGACGCCGTCATTGGTGACACCGACCGAGTGCTCGAACTGCGCCGACAGCGAGCGGTCGCGCGTCACTGCTGTCCAGCCGTCGGACAGGATCTTCACATGCGGCTTGCCGAGATTGATCATCGGCTCGATGGTGAAGAACATGCCGGGCTTGAGCAGCACGCCCTCGCCGGGACGGCCGACATGGATGATGTTCGGCTCGTCATGGAACAGCCGGCCGAGACCGTGGCCGCAGAAGTCGCGCACCACGCTCATCCCCTGCGGCTCGACGAAGCTCTGGATCGCATGGCCGATGTCGCCCGTGGTGGCGCCGGGTCTGACCGCTGCGATGCCGCGCATCATCGATTCGTAGGTGACCTCGATCAGCCGCTCCGCCTTGCGCGAGATCGGGCCGATCGCATACATCCGGCTCGAATCGCCGTACCAGCCGTCGACGATGAAAGTGACGTCGATATTGATGATGTCGCCCTCTTTCATCGGCCGGTCGTTCGGCATGCCGTGGCAGACGACGTGGTTGATCGAGGTGCAGGTCGAGTAGCGGTAGCCGCGGTACATCAGCGTCGCCGGATAGGCGCCATGGCTGAAAGCGAACTCGCGCACGAGATCGTCGATCCGCGAGGTCGGCACGCCCGGCTTGACGACGTCGGTGAGTGCATCGAGGCACTTCGACACCAGCGCGCCGGCCTTGCGCATGCCGGCAAAGCCGCTTGGGCCATGCAGCTTGATCTGGCCATTCTTGCGCGCAGCGGTGTCGGTGGCTTCGATATAGCTCATGGACCTGTTTCGTTCCCGAGGATGTCGTGGGGTGATCGCCTAATTTAATGATCGTGCCGGCCGGTGCAAGCCGGGTCTGCACGGCCGGATCGGCCGGGCGCCTAGCCGGTCGGGACCTCGACGGTGGTTTCCACCGGCAGTGCGCCGCCGCGAACGCGAAGCTCTCGCACCGGATAGGGCACCCGGATGCCTTCGCGCTTGAACGCCTCCCACAGCGCCAGCATCACCTCGCTCTTGACGCTGTCCATATAGCTGGGGTCGGCGATCCACGTGGTCAGCGAGAACTTCATGCCCGCCTCGGTGAACTCGGTCAAAAGGCAGTTCGGCGCCTTGGATTTCAGCGTGCGCGGCATCTCGCCGGCGATCTCGGTGGCGAGCTTGCAGACGACGCGCGGGTCGGCGTCGTAATTGGTGCCGAAATTGACCTTCACCAGCGTGTTCTTGTCGGTATAGGTCCAGTTGGTGACCTTCTGCGTCACCAAATCCTCGTTCGGGATCAGGAACTCGCGGCCGTCACCGGCGGCGACCGAGATGTAGCGCGTGTTCATCGCGCTGATGCGCCCCGAGCTGTCGCCGATGGTCACGAGATCGCCCGGCTTCACCGATTTGTCGGCGAGCAGGATGATGCCGGCGACGAAATTGGCGACGATGCGCTGCAGGCCTAGACCGATACCGACGCCGGCGGCGCCGGAGAAGATCGCCAGCGCCGACAGGTTGATGCCCACGGCGCTGATCGCGATCGCGACGCCCAGAATCATCAGGCCCATGCGGACCATCTTGATCAGCAGCACCTGGATCGACGGCGTCAGGTCGGTGGAGCGCGTGATCCGGCTCTCGACGAAGTTGCTGGCGACGTTGGTCAGCCAGAGCACCGCGAGCAGCAGCACGCCGAGCTTGATGACCAGGAGCGGCGTCAGCCTGAGGCCGCCGAGCACGACCGAGACAGAGTCCAGCGCGTCGACGACGTTGTCGAGCTGGCCGATGATGCTGAGCGCGGCGACCAGCCAGGCCGAGATCGACACGATCTGCACGATGAAGTGGCTTCGGATCACCGAGGTGATCAGGCGGATGACGAGCCAGGCCAGCGCCAGCTTGAGCGCGACGGCCAGCAGGTAGCTGCGGCTCGGCCACGTCCACAGCATCATGCCGGTGCGCGCGATCCGCATCAGGATCACGAACACGACCGTGGTGACGCTCTCCAGCAGCACCCGCAGCAGCTGCCGCAGCGGGCCCGGCCAGCCCATCGCCAGCGACGTCAGGTCGATGCGCGCGCGCACCGCCGCGCTCGCGGCGAACGCGATGCCGGCGCCGCTCAGCACGAGGCCGAGCTGAAGATAGAACCAGGGCGAGGTGACCTCGGCGCCGATCGAGCGGGCAATGGTCTGCAGGAATTCGAGAACGTCTTTGAGGTCGAGGTCCATCAGCGGGGTCTCGGAGAGGAACAGGGGCGCGGGCAGGCGCGGTCGGCGGGATTTAGTTCGTTTTCGTTACAAGCGATTGCCCTGAAATATACCCCGAACGCGGTCAAGGATGGAAAAATGGGCAAATCGCCGCGATATGAGCAAATCCGGTTGGCGTGCAAGTGTGGCGACGATAAGGATGTAAAAGTCGGATTCATCAACGTTTTTTCATGACATCACTCGACGCCGTCAGCATTGCCATCCTCCTCGGGGCGGTCCTGGTCATGGCCGGGATCCTGTCCAGCCTGCTGGCGCTCCGTTTCGGTGCACCGCTGCTGCTGGTGTTCCTGGTGATCGGCATGCTGGCAGGTGATTCCGGTCCGGGTCATATCGAATTCCAGGACGTCCGTACGACTTATCTGGTCGGATCGGTCGCCTTGGCGCTGATCCTGTTCGACGGCGGGCTGCGCACGCGATTCCAGAGCATCCGCACCGTGCTGGCGCCATCGACAGTGCTGGCGACCGTCGGCGTGCTGTTGACGGCGTTCCTCACCGCGCCGGTTGCGAAATATGCGCTCGATCTCGGCTGGACCGAGGCCATGCTGGTCGGAGCGGTCATCGCCTCGACCGACGCAGCGGCGGTGTTCCTGCTGGTGCATGCGCAAGGATTGCGCCTGCGCCCCCGCGTCGGCGCGACCCTCGAGGCGGAATCCGGCAGCAACGATCCGTTCGCCGTCTTCCTCACCCTGATGCTGGTCGAGCTGATCTCGGTCGGGCACGGTTCGTTCGGGCATTTCGTGTTCGAGCTGGTCAGCGAGGCGGTGCTCGGCACGCTGTTCGGCATCGTCGGCGGCCGGCTGGTCGTCATCGGCCTCAACAAGGTGGCACTGCCGCAAGGCCTGCATGCGCCGTTCGTCACCACGGCCGCGCTGGTCATCTTCGGCATGGCGCAGATCGCGCATGGCTCCGGGTTCCTCGCTGTCTATCTCGCCGGCCTCATCGTCGGCAACCGACCGACGCGCGCGCATAACTCGGTCGTCACCTTCCTCGACGCGGCGACTTGGCTCGCACAAATCGTGATGTTCGTGCTGCTCGGGCTCCTGGTGTCACCGCATCGGCTGCTCGACAGCCTGCTGCCGGCGATTGCCGTGGCCCTGATGCTGATGCTGGTGGCGCGGCCGGCGGCGGTGTTTCTGTGTCTCTATCCGTTCCGTTTCAACTGGCGGGAGAAGGCGTTCATCGCCTGGACCGGCCTGCGCGGCGCGGTCGCGATCTTCCTCGCCTCGATCCCGATGCTGGTCGGCCTGTCAAAGGCGTATCTCTATTTCGACGTCGCCTTCGTGGTCGTGATCATCTCGCTGCTGGCGCAGGGCTGGACGCTCGGCGTCGCCGCGCGCAAGCTGCACGTCGCGCTGCCGCGCACCGACCGCGGCCCGCGCCGCATCGAGCTCGATCTGCCCGGACAGCTGGAGCAGCAATTGGTCGGCTATTCGATCCGCTCCAAGAGCCTGTATTTCCGCCGCGGCCTGATCCCGTCCTGGTCGAAGCCGACGCTCGTGATCCGCAACCAGCAGATCCTGTCGCCCGTCGAGGCCGAGCCGATCGCACCGGGCGACTATCTCTATCTGCTGGCGCCGCCGGAGAAGGCCGAGTCGCTCGATCGTTTTTTCGTCGACATGCCGCCGTCGTCGGCGCCCGATCCGCATCTGCTCGGCGACTTCATGGTTTCGGCCGAGCACACGCTCGACGAGGTCGCTGGCATCTATGGCGTGAAGCTCGGCGAAGGCGAGGACAAGCTGACGCTGGCCGATTACTTCGACATCCACCTCGACAACGCACCGAAGGAAGGCGCCACGGTCGCGCTCGACACCATCGTGCTGGTCGCACGCTCGATCTCCGGCGGCCGCGTCAACGTCGTCGGCCTGCGCCTGCCTGAGGACGAGGAGGACGTGCCGGTGCTGACGCGCAAGGAGCAGGTCAAGCGCAAGCTTGCCGATGTCTGGTCGTCGTTGGTGGGCGTGTGAGTCTTACTCCGCCGACAGGATCGCGACCGAGATCGAAGGGTCCGGAGCGCCGCTGATCTGTAGCAGGATCGGCTGGGCGCCGAGCTCGTATTTCACAGTCTTGCGGATGCCGTCGCAATCGGTGGCGCCGCTGAAGGCGATCGGTTTGAGGATCTTGCCGTCCTGCACGACATCGATCCAGGCCGCGGCTGACAGGCTCACGGTGTAGATGCCCGCTTTTGGGGCGGTCACGAGCCGCACGAAGCCGGCGAAGGTGCCGTCCTTCGGCGTGCGTTCCGGCGGGGTCGGCAGCTTGGCGTCGACGGGCGGACGCAAGCTGAGCGACAGGCTCGATGCAGGAAGTGCTGCGATCTCCGCGCCCGAATCCAGCTTTGAAGCGTTGCTCGCGGTCAACGTCGCCCGCTCACGCCCGATGTCCCATTTGAACTTGTCGCAGCCGCTGGGCTCAGCCGCGAGCGTGGCCGTGGTCGCGAACAGGGTGAGGAGGAGGGCGGCGGCGCCCAACGAACGGGTTGGCATGATGACGGTCTCGCACGCAGATGCGCTGCGGTTCGAGCCGGACGCAGCGGATCCATGAGGACGTGGGACCGTCGTCCCGATGTGAAATGATCGCGCTTACGGCGCGATGTCGTCAGCTTAGCCGATCAGCGGACCTGGCCGCGAGGCTGAAGTATGTGCCTTGCGACTCAATTCCTGGCATCCGGCGCATGCAGCACGGCGCGGCAGCTCGGCGGCAGTTGAGCCATGGTGATCGGCTGCGGCGGCTTCGGTGGTTCCTTCGGCGGCGGCGGATGCAGCACCGCGTCGGAGAACCAGTAGTCGAGGTCGCCGCAGCCGTCGCCGCCGTCCTGGTCGGTCTGGCCGTGGCAGTCCGGATTGCCGGACGGACAGACCATGCGGATGTGGAAGTGGTAGTCGTGGCCCCACCACGGCCGCACCTTGGTGAGCCAGCTGCGGTCGCCCCGGGCGTCGCGGCACAGCGCCTTCTTGATCGCGGCGTTGACGAAGATGCGCTGTACCGAGGGCTCCTTCGCCGCGGCGCGGATCACGGCGAGATGTCCCGGCGTGAACACGCGCGGATCGACGTCGAGGCGGTCGGGGCGCACCATCATGACCGCCGACATCTCCTCGCGCTCGTTGCGCGACAGCCGGTGCTCGGGCATCGGCGTCAGCCAGATGTCGGCATCGAGACCGATCTGGTGGCTGGCATGGCCGCTCAACGCAGGGCCGCCGCGCGGCTGGCCGATGTCGCCGACCAGGATGCCGGGCCAGCCGGCATCCTTGTGCGCACGGACCGCAAGCCGCTTGAGCAGCGCGATCATCAGCGGGTGACCGAAATTGCGGTTCCTCGACAGCCGCATCACCTGCCAGTCGTCGCCATTGATCGGCATCCGCTCGGCGCCGGCGATGCAGCCGCGATTGTAGGTGCCAAGGACCTTGGTCGGCTGCGCCGAGGGCAGCAGCCGGCGGGCGAATAGCTCCTTGGCCGGCGTGTCCGGTGCGTCCGGATGGGCCAGCGGCGGCAGCGCCTTCGGCTCCACGCTGCCCTTGTCCTGGGCCCAAAGCGGCGCGGCCCCGGCCAGGGCGGCCATTCCGACGACGGCTGCGAGCAGAATCAGGCGAGCTTGCATGCGTTGCAGTGTAGCGGTTGTAAGCGGGCAGGGAAGGGCGCGCGGATTCATGGCGATCTTAACCGGCCCGTAACCCTGCTGTCGGTTTGGCGGAACCGGCCCAACAAGGTTCAATTGCCTGATTTCGTTCGACAGTTGAACGGTGTCTTGATGGTCCGTACCCGGTATGCGAGTATTTTTGCCGGGCGGCTCGCCGCTGCTGCCTATTCCAGGTTGTATCGACTGAACTTCGCAGGAGCGGGCTCGCGGGAATACGTGAGCAAATAGATCATTTTGTGCCGCCTCTCGCCGTTGGGGGCCTGCATCAAGATACCATTCCTTAGACACTTGGCGGAACACTGCCTCTCACGAAGGAGAGAGAGGCACGCGATGCGGCCCGTTCGGCCAACCAAGTCCAAGAAGCCGGCCCGCGCGCCCCGCGCCCGTGGTTCCCGACTGCCGGCCAAGCCATTCCCGAAGCTCGGGCGGCTGAACGTGCGGATGACCGCCAAGGCGCGCGACGTCGCGGATCCACGCGCCGCGGCGGACGCCGCGATTGCCGAGGCAAAGAAGGCGCATGACCGCCTGATGGAGGCGATCGACATTCTTCCCGAGGGAATCGTGTTCCTTGATTCCGACGGCCGCTACATCCTCTGGAACAAGAAATACTCTGAGATCTACAACCGCAGCTCGGATCTGTTCGCGCCGGGAGCGCGGCTGCAGGACACGATCCGGGTCGGCGTGGCGCGCGGCGATTATCCCGAAGCGGCCGGTCGCGAGGACGAGTGGATCGAGCAGCGGCTGCAGAAGCTGTTTCAGCCCAGCGGACGTCACGAGCAGCGACTGGCCGACGGCCGGACCATCCTGATCGAGGAGCGGTTGACCCGCGACGGCGGCGTCATCGGCCTGCGCGTGGACATCACCGAGCTGAAGCAGCGCGAGGAATCGTTCCGGCTGCTGTTCGACGGCAATCCGGTGCCGATGATCGTCTGCGCCAGGGACGATGGCCGTGTGCTGAGCGTCAACGAAGCCGCCGCGCAGCATTATGGCTACGGCCGCGCGGCGTTCGAGCGTCTCAGCATCCGCAATCTTCAAGCCTATGAGAGCGAGCCACCCTGGGCCGGCGAACTATCAGATGAAGAGCGGGCGGCGCGCACCTGGAAGCATGTCCGCGCCGACGGCACTCTGATCGATCTCGCCATCTATTCGCGTGACCTCGTTCACAACGACCAGCGGGCGGTGCTGCTGGCGCTGATGGACATCACCGAGCGCAAGCGCGCCGAGGCGCGGCTCGCCTTCCTGGCTCAGCACGATGCACTGACCGGCCTGCCGAGCCGCAACCTGCTGCGCCAGCAGATCGACGACAAGCTTCTGCAGATGCGGCGCGGCTCCGAGAAGATCGCCGTGCTGGTGCTCGGTCTCGACAACTTCAAGTCGGTCAACGACACGCTGGGCCATGCCGTCGGCGACCGGCTGCTGCGCGGCGTCGGCAAGCGGCTGCGGTCGATCCTGCGCCAGGAGGACATCGTCGCGCGCCTCAACTCGGATGAGTTCGCGATCGTGCAGGGCGGTCTGGCGCGCCCCGAGGATGCCGCTCAGCTCTGCGGCCGCCTGCTGCAGGCGATCGCCGATCCCTATCTCATCGACGGCAGCGCCGTGACGATCGCTGCGACGATCGGCATCGCGATGGCGCCGAACGACGGCGACGATGCCGAGAAGCTGTTGAAGAACGCCGACATGGCGCTGTCGCGCGCCAAGACCGAGACGCGTGGCACCTTCAGCTATTTCGAAGCCGGCATGGATGCACGGGCACAGCGTCGGCGCCGGCTGGAGAGCGAGTTGCGCGACGCCATCCAGCACGACGCGCTGCAGCCGCACTATCAGCCGCTGATCGATCTCGCGACCGGGCGCATCACAGGCTTCGAGGCGCTGGTGCGCTGGCCGCATCCGGAGCGCGGCATGATCCCGCCGTCCGAGTTCATTCCGATTGCGGAGGAGACCGGGCTGATCTCGGCGCTGGGACGCGCGATGCTGCGCCGCGCCTGCAGCGATGCGGCGAACTGGCCCGACGATGTTCGCGTCGCCGTGAACATGTCGCCGCTGCAGTTCCGTGCCGGCAACGTGCTGTCGATGGTGATGGATGTGCTGAAACAGTCGGGCCTGCCGGCGAGCCGGCTCGAACTCGAGATCACCGAGACCCTGGTGCTGGAGAAGAGCGGACAGGTGCTGGCGACGCTGCATGCGCTGCGCGCGCTCGGCGTGCGCATCTCGATGGATGATTTCGGCACCGGCTATTCGAGCCTGAGCTATCTGCGCAGCTTTCCGTTCGACAAGATCAAGGTCGATCAGTCCTTCATCCGCGACCTCGCCGCCAATCGCGAGGCCCAGGCGATCGTTCGCTCGATCGTCAGCCTCGGCAAGGGCCTCGGCGTCACCATCACCGCCGAGGGCGTCGAGACCGAGGCCGAGCTGCGCTGCCTGCGCGCCGAAGGCTGCGACGAGGCGCAGGGCTATCTGTTCAGCCGCCCGCGGCCCAATGCCGAGATTATAGGCCTACTGCAGGCGCAGCGCGATGCGGCCGATGGGTCATCGTCGGGCAAAGCCTTGGTGGCTTAGTCAACCTAAGCGGTGATCGCTCCCGAGAACCTCCGTGTTGCCGGATCTCTCTCCGCCGTCATGGCCGGGCAAAGCCCGGGCATGACGAGCAACTAATTGGCGGTTCGCTCGTGGGGTGATCGCCAACATCAGGACGCGCTTCGTCTGAACCGCGCGCGATACGCCGCCGGCGAGGTGCCGAGGTTGCGGCGGAAGGCGGCGCGGAAGGTTTCAAGCGACTGGTAGCCGCACTGCGCCGAGATGTCCGCAAGCGACATCGCCCCGCTCTCCAGCAATTCGCGTGCGCGTGACATGCGTTCCTGCTGCAGCCAGGCGCCGGGACGCGCTCCCGTGCTTTCGTGGAAGCGGCGCAGGAAGGTTCGCTCGCTCATCCGGGCTCGCTTGGCCATGGCGCTGATCGCGATCGGTCGTGACAGCCGCGCACGCGCCCAGTCCATGACCTCGCCGATCGTCGCACCCGGGCGCACTTGAACCGGTGCGACGACATATTGCGCCTGGCCGCCGTCGCGATGCGGCGGCATCACCAGCCGGCGCGCAACCGAGTTGGCAACCTTGGCTCCGAAGTCGCGCCGCACGAGATGCAGGCAGGCGTCGATCCCGGCGGCGCTGCCCGCGGAGGTGATGACATTGCCCTCGTCGACATAGAGCGTGTCCTCCTCGACGCGGATGTCCGGGTACTGCCGCTTCAGGTCGGGCATGTGCCGCCAATGCGTGGTCGCGCGCTTGCCGTCGAGCAGCCCCGCCGCCGCCAGTACGAACACGCCGGAGCAGATCGAGAGGCAGCGCGCACCCCGCGCGGAGGCTTGCGCGATCGCCCGCAGCAGCCTGTCCGGCGGACGTTCATTGCGATCACGCCAGCCCGGTACGACGATCGTCCTGGCGTCCTTGAGGCGGGCAAGCGGCGCGCCGGCCTCGACGACGATGCCGCCGATCGCACGCGAGCGCTGTCCTTCGGCTGAGACGACCTTGAACTCATACCAGGGAAAGTCGAATTCCGGCCGGGGCAGTCCGAACACTTCGACGGCGATGCCGAATTCGAACGTGCACAGCCCGTCATAGGTGATGACGGCAACGAGGCCTGGATCGGACCGATGGCTGGTTGCGGCTGATGACATTGGCGGAAACTTACCGGACTTTGTCCGATCCGTCACTTGGGACGCGGAGCGCTGCGCGCGAGACTAGGCCACCTCGCGCAACACAGCAGGAGAGAGACGATGACCACCCATGTCACCGAAGTGCCCGCAGCGTCGTCGGCCCAGGCGCTCGCTCATTTCGAGGCCATGCTGGAATTCGAAACCGACTGCTGGGACGTTCACGAGAGCCTGAAGAGCGTCGACCCCGATTTCATTCTCGTCGACGTCCGCGGACCAGCCTCGTTTGCCAAGGGGCGCGTCGCCGGCGCGATCAACATCCCGCACCGGACCATGACGGCAGAGCGCATGGCCGCGTATCCGAACGACAAGCTGTTCGTGGTCTACTGCGCCGGCCCGCACTGCAACGGCGCCAACCGCGCCGCCATCCGCCTCGCCCGGCTCGGGCTGCCGGTGAAGATGATGATCGGCGGCATCACCGGCTGGCTCGACGAGGGCTTTGCGCTGACTGCGGGCGTATGAACGCGAGAGCCCGGCTCTCACGCCATCATCAGTGTCGTCCCGGCGAACGCCGGGACCCATACTCCGTGCTGCCTGCGGTGATGCGCCGCTGTGGCTCCAGCTCACTCCACTCCAGCTTCGGTGGCTATGGGTCCCGGCTCGAGGCCGGGACGACAGCGTTTTTTTGGCGGGCTGTGTTGGCACCCATGACTACGCCGCCTGGCGCAGGCCGGCGAGGAACGTGTCGACGCTCCTGAACAGTTCGCCTGCGCGCTTGCCGAGGTCGCGGGTGGCGACCATGACGTGGTCGGCGAGCTGGCGCGACTGTTCGGCGGCATCGCTGGCGCCGACGACGTTCCGCGACACGTCGTTGGTGCCCGAGGCCGCCTGCTGGACACTGCGCGCGATCTCGCGGGTCGCCGAGTCCTGCTGCTCGACCGCCGCCGCAATGGTCGCGGCAACGCCGCTGATCTCCTGGATCGTGGCGCTGATGCCGCCGATCGCGGTCACGCAAGCCGACGTCGCGGCCTGGATCGAGCTGACCTGGCCGGCGATCTCCTCGGTCGCCTTCGCGGTCTGCCCCGCCAGCTCCTTGACTTCGGCGGCCACGACCGCAAAGCCGCGGCCGGCGTCCCCGGCGCGTGCGGCCTCGATCGTGGCGTTGAGCGCGAGCAGGTTGGTCTGGCTGGCGATGGCGTCGATCAGGCGCAGCACGTCGCCGATCTTCTCGGCGGCCGCCGCGAGGCTGCTGACCATCTCGGTGGTCTGCCGTGCCTTGATGACGGCACCGTCGGCCACCTTGCTGGAATGCGCGACCTGACGGCCGATCTCGGTCACCGAGGAGGCGAGCTCTTCCGAGGCGGCTGCGACGGTCGACACGCCGTTCGAGGCTTCTTCCGACGCGGCCGCAGCGGCTGCCGTCCGCTGCGAGGTGCCGTTGACGCTGACAGTGATCTCCTGGACCACGCGCTCCATGTCGGCGGTGGCCGTGGCGACGGCGGAGACGACGCCCTTGACGTCCGCTTCGAAGCGGTCGGCCATCTGCCGCTGCAGCGCCTGCTTGTCGCGCTCGGCCTGCTGCTGCGTCGCTTCCTGGGCCTCGCGCAGGCTGCTGGTCTCGATCATGTTGCGGCGGAATACGTCGACCGCCTGCGCCATGGTGCCGAGCTCGTCCTTGCGCTGGCCGCCGGGGATCACGACCTCGGTGTCGCCGCTCGACAGCCGGTGCATGACGGCGGTGATCGCAATCAGCGGACGGGAGATGCCGCGGGCCACGAACAGCGCGACGATGACGGCGAGCAGCAGGATCACCAGTGTGCCGGCGATCAGCTGCTGCTGCGCGCTGGCGGCGGCCGCTTCATAGGCAGTGGTGTCCTTGATCAGCTCGAGCACCGCGACCGGATCGCCGGCATAGTTGCGGATCTGGCCGACATAGAGCGCTGCCGGGCGGCCGGACAGCGTCGCGTCACGCTGCAGCGGCGCGCCCTTGAACACCGCGAGCACCTCGTCGGGCGTGGCGACGACGTCGTCGCCGAACGTCGACGACAGCCGCTTCGGCTGGCCGTCGTTGATCCAGTAGACGGCGAGGTCGATGCCGAAGCGCTGCTTGGCGCGCTCGACGAATTCCTTGCCGAACGCGGCGCCGACGTCGACGGTCGCGATCACCTTGCCGTCGCGCATGATCGGCGTCATGCCGAAAATCCCGAGCGACAGCCGGCTCTGCTCGACGCCGGCGATCTGCTTTCCGGTCTGGTTGGCCTGCACGACCGTGATGCGGCGCTTGGACGTGTCGTCGCCGAACACCTTGGGTTCATGCACGCGGTAGAAGTTGGTGGCGGGCGGCGCCCACACGTTCACCAGCGGGATGCCCTGTGCCTTCAGCAAGGGCATGGCGCCGCCGAGCAGCGTGCCCAGCGCATCGCGGTCGCCCTTCAGATAAGCGTCCGCGATCGGCGGCAGCGCAGCCAGTGTCGAACTCACCGCCAGCGCCGCGCGGCCCTCGTAGTCAATGCCGGCCGACACGCTGTCGAACTGCAGCTTGAGCTGCTGCTCCAGCGCCAGCCGCGTCAGCGCGCGCTGCTGGATGACGGAAAAGGTGCCGAGCACGGCACAGGCGATGGCGACGGTCAGCGAGAGCGCGATGATGAGGCGGGCGGAGATCGAGCGGAGACGGGACATTCGGGGGCATTCCTTGCTTTACAGCAAGGTCTCAGAATACCGTTAAGGAACGGATACCGTGATTCTACGGTAGTTTAGATTTGTCGATGGAACGCACGAGCGTAGCCTCGTGCGACGCAAGCCACTCGCGGCGGCAGAGCGCCTCGCGCCCGGTGCAGGCCGGTTGAATGAGTGCCGAGGCTGCATCAATGCGTTGACGCCCGCAGAGATCGAACGTTACTGCTGTCGGCGGGGAGCTCCGGATTTCTACGGGTTGGGGGCAGGCTGTGCTGGTGTGGTGTCCGCCAATTCGGAAGCCTTGGCCGATCGTGGTCGTCGCGATGTTGCTCGGGTCGATGTTGTCGGGCTGCGCCGGGCAGGGCAGCAGTCCGTCGGAGCAGGCCGCCGGCGCGAATGCGGCTCCAACCACCGATCCGCTCGACGACGACGTCGCACGTCTGGAGGCGCGGGAGAAGACACTCGCTCCAGCCCATCTGCAACGCCGCCGTCAGCTCATTGCCGAGTTGCTGGAGAAGAACGCGGCCTTGGCTTCCGGGCGCAAGGTGGCGCTCCTCAATGCCGAGCTGGCCGGACCAAAGGTCATCAAGCTCCGCGAGTGGCAGAATTGGCTGAAGCCCACGACGGCCGCGGTCACCATCTATTGCGTGCGGGCCAAGATCGACTCTGCGCTGGACATGTACGTTCGGAGAACTGCTTTGATCGTCATCCAGACGGCAGCGGACGGAACCGAGACGCTGCGGGCTGGCGTCCAGACCAGCCGCGGCATCAACCTCACTGGCGACGACGGCACGCCGCTCGCGTGCTACAAGATGGAAGGCTATGCGGCCTTCCCCGAGCTTGAACAGGCTCGCGCGTCGAAACTCGCAGGCCGTGTCTAATGAGGGCGCCGGTGGCCGCGCTCGGACCGAGATCCGTCCTCAGCTATCCACCTTGAGCGCGGCGATGAAGGCTTCCTGCGGGATGTCGACCTTGCCGAACTGCCGCATCTTCTTCTTGCCTTCCTTCTGCTTCTCCAGAAGCTTTCGCTTACGCGTGATGTCGCCGCCGTAGCACTTCGCGGTGACGTCCTTGCGCAGCGCGCGCACGGTCTCGCGCGCGATCACCTTGCCGCCGATCGCCGCCTGGATCGGGATCTGGAACATGTGCGGCGGGATCAGGTCCTTCATCTTCTCGACCATCGCACGTCCCCGGCCTTCGGCGCGGGTCCGGTGCACCAGCATCGACAGGGCATCGACCGGCTCGTTGTTGACGAGGATCTGCATCTTCACGAGGTCGGCCGGCTTGTAGTCGGTCAGATGATAGTCGAACGAGGCATAGCCCTTGGAGACCGACTTCAGCCGGTCGTAGAAGTCGAAGACGACTTCGTTGAGCGGCAGGTCGTATTTGACCATCGCGCGGCTGCCCACGTAGGTGAGCTCCTTCTGATTGCCGCGGCGGTCCTGGCAGAGCTTGAGCACGCTGCCGAGATATTCGTCCGGCGTCAGGATGGTGGCCTCGATCCATGGCTCCTGGATCTCGGCGATCTTGACCACGTCAGGCATGTCGACGGGATTGTGGATCTCGATCTCCTCGCCGTCGGTCAGCTTCATCTTGTAGATGACGGATGGCGCGGTCGCGATCAGGTTGAGATCGAACTCGCGCGACAGCCGCTCCTGGATGATCTCCAGGTGCAACAGGCCGAGGAAGCCGCAGCGGAAGCCGAAGCCGAGCGCGGCTGAGGTTTCCATCTCGAACGAGAAGCTGGCGTCGTTGAGCCTGAGCTTGCCCATCGCCGCGCGAAGAGTCTCGAAATCGTCGGCGTCGACCGGGAACAGGCCGCAGAACACCACCGGAATCGCCGGCTTGAAGCCCGGCAGCATCTCGGTGACCGGCTTGCGGTCGTCGGTGATGGTGTCGCCGACGCGGGTGTCGGCCACTTCCTTGATCGCGGCGGTGATGAAGCCGATCTCGCCGGGGCCGAGCTCGTCAACCTGGGTCATCTTCGGCGTGAAGAAACCGACGCGCTCGACGTCGTAGGCCGCGCCCGTGCCCATCATCCGGACCCGCTGGCCCTTCTTCATCACGCCGTCGACGACGCGGATCAGCACCACGACGCCGAGATAGACGTCGTACCAGCTGTCGACCAGCAGCGCCTTCAAGGTCGCCTCGCGGTCGCCCTTCGGCGGCGGCAACCGGGTGACGATCGCCTCCAGCACGTCTGGAATGCCGAGGCCGGTCTTGGCCGAGATCATCACTGCGTCGGATGCGTCGATGCCGATGACGTCCTCGATCTGCTGCTTGATCTTCTCCGGCTCGGCGGCCGGCAGGTCGATCTTGTTGAGGACCGGAACGATCTCGTGGTTGTTGTCGAGCGCCTGGTAGACGTTGGCGAGCGTCTGCGCCTCGACGCCCTGGCTCGCGTCGACCACCAGTAGCGAGCCCTCGCAGGCGGCCAGCGACCGCGACACCTCGTAGGCGAAGTCGACGTGGCCGGGCGTGTCCATCAGGTTGAAGATGTAATCCTTGCCGTCCTTGGCGCGGTATTGCAGGCGCACGGTCTGCGCCTTGATGGTGATGCCGCGCTCGCGCTCGATGTCCATCGAATCGAGCACCTGCTCCTTGCCCGCCATCTCGCGGTCCGACAGGCCGCCGGTCATCTGGATCAGGCGATCGGCGAGTGTGGACTTTCCATGGTCGATATGGGCGACGATGGAGAAGTTGCGGATGTTGGGAATGGGGGCGGTCGTCATGGGTCGCGCAGATAGCACCTGGAGCCCCCGACCAGCAACCATATTGCTGAATTTCCAGGGCCTTTCTTCACGCCAAGCTGATTCCCCGTGGCCTGAAAACAGGCTACCGAAGGCCCATGTCGAGTACCACCCTTCCGCACGCTCCGGCCCGCCTGCGCAGCCGCCTCGGATTGCAGAGAATCGCTGCCTGGCTGGTGGCGCGCGCGACCGCGCCGGCGGCCTCGCCCTGGGTCGTGGTCGCCTTCGTCCTCGCCCATGTGGTGCTGTGGACCGCGATCCTGACCAATCTGAAGGCGGCCCAGGACGTCCACATGGACGTCGCCGAGGCCTATGCCTGGGGCAGCCGGCTTCTGCTCGGCTACGGCAAGCACCCTCCATTGTCGGGCTGGATCGCCGGGCTGTGGTTCACCGTGTTTCCGGTCAAGGATTGGGCGACCTATGCGCTGGCGATGGCGGTCAACGGCAGTGGCCTCGTCGCGATCTGGTTCGCCAGCCTGAAGGTCGTCGACCGGCGCCGGGCGTTCTTCGTCGTGGTGATGGTCGCGCTGTACCCGATCTTCAATTTCAAGGGCTTCAAGTACAACGCCGATCTGGTTCAGATCCTGACGCTGCCGCTGCTGGTGCTGGCCTATCTGCATGCCTTCGAGAAGCGCACCGTCGCGTCGGGCGTTTGGCTCGGCCTTGCCGGCGCCGCGGCGCTGATGACCAAATATTGGGTGCTGACCATGATCGGCGCGATCGGTCTGGCGGCGCTGCTGCACCCGGACCGGCTGCGCTTCCTGGCGTCGCCCGCGCCCTGGGTCGCGATCGCCACGATGCTGGTCGCGATGATCCCGCATCTGGTCTGGCTGTGGCAGGTCGATTTCGTGCCGCTGACCTATGCCGGCGACGTCTATTCGCTGTCCGATCGCGGCCGGGCCGCCGAGCTCGTGCTCGGCTATGTCGGTCATAATCTGGCGCTGCTCGCCGTGCCGGTGGTGCTGGCCGCCCTGGTCCTCGCCTGGCCGCCGCGATTCGCGTTTGCGAACTGGCGGCGTGGCTCCAATCCCGGCGTCAATGTGGGCCAAGCCCTCAACGTCTGGCTGGTGCAGGCGATCGTTGCCGTCGGGCCGCCGCTCGGCGGCCTCGCTTTCACGGTCTACATGAAGACCGATTGGGGCATCTCGCTGTTCTTCCTGGTGCCGCTGGCGCTGGTCGCAATCCCCGCGCTACGGCTGCGATCGGTGATGCTGCCGCGGCTGGCCGCCGTCTGGCTGGTGCTTTCGCTGCTCACGCTCGCCGCCTCGCCGTGGATCGCGCGGCGCGAAATGGCCGCCAATCCGAACGGCGCCACCGGCTATGGCGGGCGATCGGAACTGGCACGGGAGCTGACCAAGGCCTGGCACGCCCGGTTCGGCTCGCCCTGGCCGCATGTCGCCGGCTACTCCGAGATGAACGCGCCGATGACCTTCTACAGCCCGGATCACCCGCGGCCGTTCACAGTGCCCTTTCTGGCGGACGAGACCTGGGGCTCGGGGCTGAGCACCCTCGATGACCTCAAGCGCGACGGCTTCATCGGCGTCTGCGACACCACCGACAACCGGATCGCCGCCTGCGAGGCCTGGATGGCCAAGGAAGCGCCCAGGGCCGAGCCTGTCGTGATGACCACCCAGCGCTTCTTCCACGGCCAGGCGGGCCCTGCAATCGTTTGGAAGGTGTATGTTCAGGGGCCGGCGGCGAGGTAGCGAATCTCGCTGCAGTCCGGAGCCTGCGGCCCCAAAGGAGGTCGTCATTCCGGGGCAGCCCGAAGGGCTGAGCCCCGGAATCCATAACCACAGGCCCGTGTTTTTGGCCGGGTCGTCCGAGACTGAGCCGAACACAACGGCCTGTGGTTATGGATTCCGCGCCCGCGCCTCTGACGAGGCACGTCCCGGAATGACAGCGCAGCGAAACCTCACACGCCTTCTTCTTGGAACTTGTCGTTCACCAGGTCGGTGATCGCCTGCAGCGCGGCCTCGGCTTCGGAGCCCTTCGCGGACACCAGGATCTTGGTGCCGGGCGCGGCGGCCAGCATCATCAGGCCCATGATCGAGCGGCCGCCGACGGTCT
Source organism: Bradyrhizobium sp. HKCCYLS2038 (assembly GCF_051167655.1). Classification (NCBI taxonomy): domain Bacteria; kingdom Pseudomonadati; phylum Pseudomonadota; class Alphaproteobacteria; order Hyphomicrobiales; family Nitrobacteraceae; genus Bradyrhizobium; species Bradyrhizobium sp. HKCCYLS2038. The sequence goes on from NZ_JBNPTM010000001.1 coordinate 292,520, forward strand.
CGCCGCCGCGGGTGACCCAGACTTCGGCCTGGAACTTCTCGACCATCTGCACGAACTTGGCAGAGGCCCGCGCATGCAGGCCACGCTTGTTGGTGATCAGGAGCTCCCGCGAAATCGCGTCGGCGGGCACGGAGGGCCCGGCGATATTGTCCTGCGGCGCGTCCTCGTCGCTCATTTGCCGGCGAGCACCCGGCTGGCGATGGTGACGTATTTGCGTCCCGCCTCCTGCGCCATCGCGATAGCGTCGGGCAGCGAGCGCTCCTCGCGCACCTTGGCGAGCTTCACCAGCATCGGCAGGTTGATGCCCGCGAGCACCTCGACCTTGGGCCGGCTCATGCAGGAGATGGCAAGGTTCGACGGGGTGCCGCCGAACATGTCGGTCAGGATGGCGACGCCGTCGCCGGTGTCCACGCGGTTCACGGCTTCGATGATGTCGCTGCGACAGAGGTCGGAATCATCGTCGGCGCCAATCGTGACCGCTTCAATTTGCTTTTGAGGACCCATGACGTGTTCGAGCGCCGCTCTGAACTCGTCGGCGAGGCGCCCATGGGTCACCAGTACCAGGCCAATCATCGGATACTCCTCGCGGGCGCCTTGGGTGCACCGCACGAACGCGCCACTTTGACCATCCGGAGCCCCCGCGCAAGAGGGCATGTTCGCGAATCTCCCGGCTTGAGGATGAGGGGAGGGGGAGCTGGCGACGGTCTATCGGGGCGCCATAGTGGGGGTGATATGGTTACCAATTCGCTTCACACAATTGGCCGAAAGATTACCGGGTCATGAACTCTTGGTCGTGGTCAGGGCGGCCACAACCAGCAGCAGGGGCGGGTAGCCACGGCCGACCGGTATTCGCGGCAATTCAATACCGTTTTCGTTCCAACGCAGCGCTTCCGGCGGCGGAAGGCGCTGCCCATCCTCTGCCATCAAATCGACCACGAGACCGATTGGCGCGTCGGACACGAAGTCGCAGGAGCGGATGCCGAGCCCCCGAATCTCGATCAGGCCGGCGAGGGCCGGGGCGGGGCTGACCCACATTTCTCCGCCACGTGTGGCGAGATGAACACGGTCGTCGCCGACCAGGACGGTTGGCGGGATCTGTCCGGCGCGTCCGGCCAGGATCAGGTCGAAGGCGAGACGTGACTTGCCGGAGCCAGAGGGGCCGCGAATCAGCACCGCCCGCTCCCCGACCCTGACGGCGGATGCGTGGATGCTGGCGGAGCCTACGGTCAAGATGCCGGCAGCCGGACGATGAAACGGGCGCCGGCGGAGGTCGGATGGCCGTCCTCGTCCACCGGGCCGGGCCGGTTCTCGGCCCAGATGCGTCCGCCATGGGCGTCGATGATCTGCTTGGAGATCGACAGGCCGAGGCCGGAATTCTGGCCAAAACCCTGGTGCGGCCGGTCGGTGTAGAAGCGCTCGAAGATGCGCTGCAGGGCGTCCTCGCGGATGCCGGGACCGTCATCGTCGACCATGATCTCGATCTCGGAGCGGACGCGCCGGCAGGTGATTCGCACCTTGCCGCCCGCGGCCGAGAACGACTGGGCATTCGACAAGAGGTTGGAGATGACCTGGCCGAGCCGCGAATCATGGCCCGGTACCGAGAACGTATCGCTGGAGCCGCGGCCCTCGAATCGGACCTCGGCGGCGACGTCGGTGCCGATCTTGGTCTCGTTGGCGACCGAGGTCAGCGTGGTCAGCAGCCGGCGCAGATCGACCAGGGTCATGTCCTGGCGCTGCAGCTCGGCATCGAGCCGGCTGGCGTCGGAGATGTCCGAGATCAGGCGGTCGAGCCGCCTCACGTCGTGCTCGATCACCGCGAGCAGCCGAGCGCGGCTGTTGTCGTTGCGCGCCAGCGGCAGGGTCTCGACCGCCGAGCGCAAGGAGGTCAGCGGATTTTTGAGCTCGTGGGCGACGTCGGCGGCGAACATCTCGATCGCCTCGATGCGGTTGTAGAGCGCATCCGTCATGTCGCGCAGCGCCCCGGAGAGATGGCCGATCTCGTCGCGGCGGCGGGTGAAATCGGGAATCTCGACGCGGGTCTTGATGCGGCGGCGGACGCGTTCGGCGCTGTCGGCGAGCCGGCGCACCGGGCCTGCAATGGTGCTGGCGAGCAGGAGCGACAGCACGATCATGACCGCGGAGGCGACGCCGCCGACCTTGAGAATCGCGAGGCGCTCGGCGGTGACCATCTGGTCGATGTCGTCGCCCTGCGTCGACAGCATCAAGGCGCCGTGGATGGTGCGCGAGCGTTGGACCGACACGGCGACCGAGACGATCACCTCGCCGCGCGAATTGACCCGGACCATGCTGCGCTTCTGGCCCTTCAGCGCGTCGGTGACCTCTTCGTAGCCGTTGCCGTTCTCGGGGCCGTATTCGCGATACAGCGGCAGGTCGCCGCGGTTGAGCCAGGTGCGCACCGAGATCAGCGCGCGCTCGACGAAGCCGGGCTTCTCGTTCGACGGCGGCGGCAGGTCGAGGCGCAGCACGTTCTCGAGATTGCGGCTGTCGAGCAGCAGCCCGCCATTCGGGTCGTAGATGCGCGCGCGCGTCTTGGTCGGTGAGATCAGCGTGCGCAGCACCGGCGCGACGCGCTCCGGATTGATCGGGAAATCGAGCGGCGAATACTCGTCCGGCGCGCCGTAGCTCTCGCCGGGCTTGAGGTCGAGCAGGCGCTCGGGGTCGATGGTGATCGCATTGGTCTGCACCGTCGCGGAGGCCGCGATGGCGCCGGCGATGATCTCGGCCTGCACCAGCAGGCTCTGCGCGCGGGCGTCGATCAGGCCGGCGCGGAACTGCGACAGGTACAGCACGCTGGCCACCAGCGCGAGCAGACCGGCGATGTTGAGCGAAACGATGCGGCGGGTGAGGCTCGAGAACGACAGCGCGAACAGGAACTGCCCGGCGCGGCGCAGCCAGCTTGCCGGACGCTGCCAAGCCGAGACCTTCGGGGTCTCGTCGACGACACCGTCGGTCACGTCGGAGACCACGGATGGCGGGGGGGCGTCAGCGTGCTGGCCGGGGTCAGGATGCGTTCGATCGAGCAATGTGAGCGCTCCGACTCCGAAGTTCGAAAGGCGTGTCCGGCGGGCTCCTGGGCGAACTCCGGAGGCAGAGGAGCCGTCGTCATCGTCAAGCGGGCGCGACCTTCATGGGAAGTTCCGACAGAAAGCGCGCCAGCAGCGGCATCGCAACTTCGATTCGTGGACCTATGGCCCTTTCCGTCAGCGCCGGTGGCTCCGCCGGCACCGAGATGTTACCCCATGTCGTCCGCGACGTCAGCGCGCAAATTCGCCCGACGCCGCCGATACAAGGCTTCAGGTTTCCTTGAAGCGATAGCCGACGCCGTAGAGCGTCTCGATCATCTCGAACTCGTCGTCGACCATCTTGAACTTCTTGCGCAGCCGCTTGATGTGGCTGTCGATGGTGCGGTCGTCGACATAGACCTGGTCGTCATAGGCCGCGTCCATCAGCGCGTTGCGGCTCTTGACCACGCCCGGACGCTGCGCCAGCGCCTGCAGGATCAGGAACTCGGTGACCGTCAGGGTGACCGGCTCGTTCTTCCAGGTGCAGGTGTGACGCTCGGGGTCCATGCGCAGCAGGCCGCGGTCCAGCGCCTTGGCGTCGTTCTCCTTCGGCAGCGCCGTCGGATCCTTCGGCTGCGAGCGGCGCAGCACGGCCTTGACGCGCTCGACCAGCAGGCGCTGCGAGAACGGTTTGCGGATGAAGTCGTCCGCGCCCATCTTGAGGCCGAACAGTTCGTCGATCTCCTCGTCCTTGGAGGTGAGGAAGATCACCGGCAGGTCGGACTTCTGCCGCAGCCGCCGCAACGTCTCCATGCCGTCCATGCGCGGCATCTTGATGTCGAGAATGGCCAGATCAGGCTGGCTGGTCCGGAAACCGTCGAGGGCCGATGCACCATCGGTATAGGTCATGATGCGATAGCCTTCCGCCTCGAGCGCGATGGAGACGGATGTCAGAATGTTACGGTCGTCATCGACCAAGGCGATTGTGGGCATGAGCCTGCTTTCAGAGTCTGGTTAGCCGAGACTACGATAATCCAGATAAGGGCCGCGTATTTGGGCTTCGAACATGGTCAACGAGCAATGCAAGCTGGGCTGAAGTGTGACCGAGTTCCACAAATACCATGGCAAAGTCTTGTGCTGCGCCCAAGTTTGTGGCCCGTTTAGCCGAAAAAAGGCCCTCATTGCAACTGGATGGACGAGGCAAAGACGATGCAGCCGAGCTTTAACCCTAACCGCGCCACCCGGTCTCTGCTGCGAAGAAGCCGACAGGGCGCGCTCGCGACCCTGATGACGGGGTCAGGCGATCCCTATTGTTCCCTCGTCAACGTTGCGACCGCCGCCGACGGCGCGCCGATCATCCTGATTTCGCGCTTAGCAGTGCACACGAAAAACATTCTCTCCGATCAGCGCGTGTCGCTGATGCTTGACGAGCGCGCGCCCGGCGATCCGCTCGAAGGCTCACGCATCATGCTGTCCGGCAAGGCCGAGCAGGCAACTGATGAGAACAGCCATTCGCTGCGTCGTCGGTATCTCAATGCGCATCCGTCGGCGAGCGACTATGCCGATTTTGCCGACTTCTCTTTCTTCGTGATTCGCCCGGCCGGCACGCATCTCGTCGCCGGCTTCGGCCGCATCGTCGACCTCAAGCCCGAGCAGTTTCTGACCGACATCTCCGATGCCGCCGAGCTGCTCGCCGCGGAGCAGGGCGCCGTCGATCACATGAACGAAGATCACCGCGACGCGCTCGGGCTCTACGCGACGAAGCTTTGCGGCGCCGACGCCGCGGAATGGCGCTGCAGCGGCTGCGATCCCGACGGGCTCGATCTGATGGCCGATGGCCGGACGCTGCGGCTGGATTTCCCCGAGCGCGTCACCACGCCCGGAGCCCTGCGCAAGATGCTGGTGCGGCTCGCGGACGAGGCGCGGGCGAAGGACTGATAGTGAGTTCGAACGAAACCTGATCAAGCCGGACGCGCGCCATACAGGCGGTCTGCTCCCTCTCCCCGTTCTTCACGGGGAGAGGGGCGGGGTGAGTGGCAGCCGCACGGGCGGTGCGGCTTCTGTGCTGCGAACTAATCCTGTCCGCTCCGCATACGGTGGTGAGGACTCCTTCGACGTTTCCATCGTCGCGCACGCCTTGTGCCCGTCCGTTGACTTCGGCCTGGGCCCCGTTCGTGCCATGCCCTCACGCGGATTGCTGCGCAATCCGACCCCTCAGCGCGAGCGAAGCTCGTCGCGCCCCCGCAAAGAGCGGGGAGAGGTTGCAGCATCCGCCGTCTTGAACGCCATCGATAGACGCCGCGACCTATCTCCGTCCTTGGCGGAGATCTGATGATGCGTATCTGCAAGCGGGTGGCAATCGCGATGGGCGCTGCGCTGATCACGAGCGCGCTGGTAGCTCCATGCCTCGCCCAGAAGACCGATCTCGCGGCGGACAGCGGCCGCATCATCGCGCTCAGCCGCGCCGGCAAATACCGCGAGGCCTTGCCGCTGGCGCAGGCGATGGTGGCGAGCCTCGAAGCGGCCTCCAACAAGCGCGAGCTGGCGGCGGCGCTCACCAATCTCGGTCAGGTTCTCGCCTCGCTCGGCCGCGATGCCGAAGCCGAGCCGATCTACAAGCGCGCCATCTCGCTCTACGAGGGCGCGCTCGGGCTCGACAGCGTCGAGATCGCGTCGGCGCTGAACAACCTCGCGGCGCTGTATCAGCGCCAGCAGCGCTATGCGGAGGCGGAGGCGCTGTTCACGCGGGCGCTGGCGATCCGCGAGAAGGCGCTCGGACCCGGGCATCCCGACGTCGGGCAGGCGCTGAACAACCTCGCCACGCTGTACGAGCGACAGGACCGCCACGGCCAGGCCGAGCCGCTGTTCAAGCGCGCGCTCGCGATCTACCGCAAGGCCGCGGGCAACGAGAGCGCGCCGGTGGCGACCTTGCTCAACAATCTCGGCCAGCTGACCAAGGGCGACGGCCGGTTCGACGAAGCCGAGCCGTTGGTCCGGCAATCCCTGGCCATCCGCGAAAAGCTGCTCGGTGCTGACCATCCCGATGTCGCGCGTTCGCTCAACAACCTCGCCGATCTCGCGCAGCGCCGGCAGCGCTTCGGCGAAGCCGAGCCGTTGTTCGTCCGTGCGCTGTCGATCCGCGAGCGGGCGCTGGGGCCGGATCATCCGGACGCGGTGACGGCGCTCAACAATCTGGCTGGGCTGTACCAGGCGGCGGGTCGTATTCCGGATGCGCTGCCGCTGGTCGAGCGCACCGTCCAGCGCGGCCAGGCGCAGGCGAAGGTGGCCCTGCCGGTGCTGTTTGCGGCCGCGCGTGACGGCAGCCTGCCGGCGACGAAGGGGTTCGATGAGGCCATCGACGTGATCCAACGCGGCACGCAGTTGCAGGCCGCGGCCGCCGTCGACAAGCTCGCCGTCCGGCTCGCCGCGGGCACAGACCGGTTGGCCGAGCTGGTGCGCAAGGATCAGGATCTCGCAGCCGAGAGCGAGGCGCTCGACAAGAGTCTCGTTGCGGCGGTGTCGCGTCCCCGCGGGCAGCGCGACCTCGCCGCCGAGCAGCGCGACAGGGCGCGGCTTGCCACTGTTGCGGCCGAGCGCGCGGCGCTGCGCGGCACGCTCGCGCGCGAGTTTCCAGACTACACGGCGCTCTCGAATCCGCTGCCGCTGAGACTGGGCGAGATCCAGCCGCTGCTGGCCGAGAACGAGGCGCTGGTGGCATTTGCGCTCGTCGACCAGGCGTCCTTTGTGCTGGCGATCACTCGCGAGGGCTACGACTGGAAGCAGATCCCGCGCGGCGCCGACGCACTTGCGCGCGACGTCATGCGTTTCCGGCGCGGCCTCGCGCCGGGCGGAGCGGGCGACGGCGGTGCGAACGCCGCGTTCGATCTCACGGTCGCCAACGAGCTCTACTCTCTGCTGCTGGCGCCGGTGGAGGAGCTGACGAAGACCAAGCGCAGCCTGCTGGTCGTGCCGTCGGGCGCGTTGACGGCGTTGCCGTTTCACCTGCTGCTGACGGCGCCGCCGGCGCAGGCAGTGCCCGACAGCGTGGCCGGCTATCGCGACGCCCCCTGGCTGCTGCGGCGTCAGGCGGTCTCGGTGCTGCCCTCGCTCGCCAGCCTCAAGGCGCTGCGCAGCGCGGCGCGCGGCGATCGCGGCGGCAAGCCGATGATCGGCTTCGGTGATCCGGTGTTCGATCCGTCACGCGCGAGTGGCACCCGTGGCGCCGGCAAGCTGGCGGCACGGAGCATTGCCAGTCTGGCCTACACGGACTTCTGGCGCGGCGCCGGTGTCGATCCCACGCAGCTTGCGCGTGCTTTGCCGCAGCTCCCCGACACCGCCGACGAACTCAATGCTGTCGCGGCCGATCTCGGCGTCGCCGCGTCCGATCTTCATCTCGGCCGTGACGCCAGCGAGGCCACCGTCAAGCGCGCGGCGCTGGCCGATTACAAGATCGTCTATTTTGCAACCCACGGCCTCGTGGCCGGCGACGTGAAAGGCATTGCCGAGCCGTCGCTGGCCTTGAGCATTCCCAGCGTATCGTCGCCGCTCGACGACGGTCTTCTCACCGCCAGCGAAGTCGCGCAGTTGAAGCTCAACGCCGATTTCGTCGTGCTGTCGGCCTGCAATACCATTGCCGGTGACAAGCCCGGCGCCGAGGCGCTGTCGGGTCTGGCGCGGGCGTTCTTCTACGCCGGTGCGCGCGCGCTGTTGGTCACGCATTGGGCTGTGGATTCGGCGGCCGCGACGCGGTTGATGACCGATACGTTTCACCGGCTCAAGGAGCATCCGACCCTAGGTCGCAGCGAGGCGCTGCGGCAGGCCATGCTTGCGCTGCTCGACGATCGAGCTTCACCGGACAGCGCGCATCCTTCGGTTTGGGCGCCATTCGTGCTGCTCGGCGAAACCGATTCGCGCTGATATATTTGTTGCGCCGCAATATGCTTGGCGCTGCATCAAGCTGCTGATCCGATGGGCAATTTCGCAGCGAAGATGAGCTACGTACATCAGCCGATAGCAATAACCAATTCATCCGGATCGTCTTGGCAAGACCAGCGTTGATCAGTATTAGGTCGGCGACCGCGCTTGATAAGGCGATGTAAACGGTAACGGTCACCGCGCACCGCGCGTCCACGTTTTCGCGCGCAAACGGCTGCGGGTTCTCAGGAGGGATTTTCGTGCAAGAAACGGGTATTCGCAACGGTGCCTTCGGTGCCGACAAGTTCGGCTTAAAGAACCTCAAGCAGGTGCATTGGAATCTCGGCGCGCCCCAGCTCTATCAGTATTCGCTGGCGGCGGGCGAGGCGGTGCTGTCTGCCGACGGGGCGCTGTGCGCGGATACTGGCGAGTTCACCGGTCGTAGCCCGAAGGACAAGTTCACGGTGCGCGATGCCTCCACCGAGAAGATGTGGTGGGCAGGCAATCAGGCGATCACGCCCGAGCAGTTCGAGGCGCTGTATCAGGACTTCCTCAAGCACGCCGAAGGCAAGAGCCTGTTTGCTCAGGATCTCTATGGCGGCGCCGATCCGGCTTTCCGGATCAAGACGCGCGTGTTCACCGAGCTCGCCTGGCACTCGCTGTTCATCCGCACGCTGCTGATTCGCCCCGAGACAATCGAGCTCGACACCTTCGTGCCCGAACTCACCATCATCGACATGCCGAGCTTCCGCGCCGACCCGATGCGGCACGGCGTGCGCTCGCAGAACGTCGTCGCGATCGATTTCTCCCGCAAGATCGTCCTGATCGGCGGGTCCTACTATGCCGGCGAGATGAAGAAGAGCGTGTTCACGACGCTCAACTACTATCTGCCCGAGCGCGGCGTGATGCCGATGCACTGCTCGGCCAATGTCGGCCCGAAGGGCGACACCGCGATCTTCTTCGGCCTGTCCGGCACCGGCAAGACCACGCTGTCGGCCGATCCGAACCGCACCCTGATCGGCGACGACGAGCACGGCTGGGGTCCGTCCGGCGTGTTCAACTTCGAAGGCGGCTGCTACGCCAAGTGCATCAAGCTGTCGCGGGACGCCGAGCCGCAGATCTATGCGGCGTCGACCCGCTTCGGTGCCGTGCTCGAGAACGTCGTGCTCGACGAGGACAACCGCGTTCCGGATTTCGACGACGGCTCCAAGACCGAGAACACCCGCTCGGCCTATCCGCTCGACTACATCCCGAATGCCTCGCGCACCGGACGCGCGCCGCATCCGAAGAACGTGGTGATGCTCGCCGCCGACGCCTTCGGCGTGCTGCCGCCGATCGCCAAGCTGTCGCCGGCCCAGGCGATGTATCACTTCCTGTCCGGCTACACCGCCAAGGTCGCCGGCACCGAGCGCGGGCTCGGCAACGAGCCGCAGCCGGAGTTCTCGACCTGCTTCGGCTCGCCGTTCCTGCCGCTCGACCCGTCCGTGTACGGCAACATGCTGCGGCAGTTGATCGCCGACCACAATGTCGACTGCTGGCTGGTCAACACCGGCTGGACCGGCGGCAAGTATGGCACCGGCTCGCGCATGCCGATCAAGGTGACGCGCGCGCTTCTGACCGCGGCGCTCGACGGCAGCTTGCGCAACGTCGAGTTCCGCACCGACAAGTATTTCGGCTTCGCGGTGCCGACGGCGCTGCCGGGCGTGCCGAGCGAGATCCTCGATCCGGTCAACACCTGGAAGGACAAGGCCGAGTTCGACAAGACCGCCCGCGCCCTGGTCGGCATGTTCCAGAAGAACTTCGCCAAGTTCGAAGCCCAGGTCGACGCCGACGTCCGCGCCGCCGCGCCGGACGTGAAGCTCGCGGCGGAGTAGGGCTGCAAACGCAAAAGGGCCAGCCGCATTGCGGCTGGCCCATATTTTTTTTCCGCTCCGTCTCCGCCGATGCATGAGATGGAGCGAAGTCGAGCCACACCCACCGCCGTCGTCCCGGCGAACGCCGGGACCCATAACCACAGGGCGGTGTGATCCGGCATGCTGGCCGCTCCAGCCTTCGCCAAATTGCGTGCGGTGGTTATGGGTCCCGGCTCAAGGCCGGGACGACACCAATTGTGTGGCGACGTTCATCGCAGTTACGCCTTGAAATACGCGATCTGCGTCGTCGTCGCGAGCAGGCGGCCGGAGGGCGACCACAGCTCGCCGTGCTGGTCCTGATAGCTGCGGTTGAAGATCTTGGCGTCGGCCGTCGCCAGCACATGCGTGATGTCCTCGGCCGCGAGTTCCTCGCGGCTGACGTGGAAATAGGTCGTCAGCGACACCGTGCCGAACGGCACCAGTTCGCCGCGGGCATGGAAGATGCGGCCGAAGAACGCATCCGACATCGACAGCAGCGACAAATGATCGAGCTTGCGCGGCTTGCGATCGGAGATCCACAGCCGCGAATAGCTGCTGTGCGGCGCGCCCGTGGCCGAGGCGCCGAACGCCGGGCGCCCTTCGACGAAGCGGAAGTCATACTGCTTGGTCCACGACATGTTCGTGTCGGGGTGACGCTTGACCTGATCGAACGGCGGCGCCTCGGGGCTGATGGCCGGCTGGTGCGACCAGGACGGCCGCCGCTCGGCGAACACGGCAGTGGCCAGCGTCGCTGCATCGGCATCGCCCTGGCTCAGCTCGACGCACCAATGCTGCGAGGAGCGATTGGCCTTCACGAGCCGCACGTCGAGATCGAACGGGCCCTCCGCGATCGGCGCGCAGTAGTTCACCGTCACCGCCAGCGGATCGCCCGCGATCTGCGGATGCTCGACCAGCGCGCGCAGCACGGTGGCCGCCGTCACGCCGCCGAACGGGCCGACGAAGGCCCAGTAGTCCGGGCTGGTCCGGCCCTGCCAGCGGCTGTCGCCCGCCGTGACGCGGGTGGCCTCGTCGAACAGGTGCAGTGGCGGCAGTTCGGTCATGCGTTTCTCCTGACGCTCATCGTATGATGGCCATCAGCTAATAATCAATCGCAGGCGCCGGCAATGACGTCACAGGTTATTGCTGAGAGCTGTTGCGACGAGCAACCGCGTGAGTTAGTTACTCCGTCATGCCCGGGCTCGTCCCGGGCATCCACGCGGTTCCCAGTATGCCGAGCGACGTGGATGGCCGGGACAGGCCCGGCCATGACGGCGCAGCTAAGTTCTCCGCCTCACGCCCGTTGTGCCCGCGGCGGTGCTGCGCTCGTTCCGACCGGCACGTTCCAGATGTCGTCGGCGTATTCGCGGATGGTGCGGTCTGAGGAGAACCAGGCCATGCGCGCGACGTTGAGGATCGAGGCGCGGGTCCAGGCCGGCGTCGTCTGCCAGCGTGCGTCGACGCCGCGCTGGGCCTCGTAGTACGAATCGAAATCGGCCGAGACCATGTAATGGTCGAGATGGCGCAGCGCATGTGCGATCGGCTCGAAGCGGCCGGGCTCGCCGGGCGAGAATGCGCCGTTCGCGATCGCGTCGATGGCCCGCGCCAGCCGCGGCGAGCGGCGGATGATATCGGTCGCGTCGAGGCCCTGCTTGCGGCGGAGCATCACGTCGCCGGCCTCCATGCCGAAGATCGCGATGTTCTCGATGCCGACATTGTCGCGGATCTCGATATTGGCGCCATCGAGCGTGCCGATGGTGATGGCGCCGTTCAGCGCCAGCTTCATGTTGCCAGTGCCGGACGCCTCCATGCCGGCGGTCGAGATCTGCTCGGAGAGATCGGCCGCGGGAATGATCGTTTCAGCCAGACTGACATTGTAGTCGGCCATGAACACGACCTTCAGCTTGCCGCCGATCGCGGGATCGTTGTTGACCACCTCCGCAACGTCGTTGATCAGCTTGATGATCAGCTTGGCGTAGCGATAACTCGCCGCCGCCTTGCCGGCGAAGATCTTCACCCGCGGCACCCAGTCGGCTTGCGGATCGTCCTTGATGTCCAGATACAGCGCCACCGCCTCGAGGATGTTCAGGAGCTGCCGCTTGTATTCGTGGATGCGCTTGATCTGCACGTCGAACAGCGCGCTCGGATCGAGCCGCACGTTCATGCGCTCGACGATCAGGCGCGCAAGCTGCACCTTGTTGTGATGCTTCACGGCGCGGAATTTCTGGTGGAAGCCGGAGTCCGCGACGTAGCTTTCGAGGCTGGTCAACAGGGTCGGGTCGTCGACGACGGCGTCGCCGCAGGCCTCGCGCAGCAGGCTGGTCAGCTTCGGGTTGGCGAGCGTCAGCCAGCGGCGGAAGGTGATGCCGTTGGTCTTGTTGGTGATGCGGCCGGGATAGAGATGGTTGAGATCGTGGAACACGGTCTCCTTCATCAGGTCCGAATGCATCCCCGAAACACCGTTGATGCGGTGCGAGCCGACGAAGGCGAGCTGGCCCATGCGCACGCGGCGGCCGCTCTTCTCGTCGATCAGCGACACCGAGGCGCGGTAGTCGATGTCGCCGGGCGCACGCTGCTCGGCGAGCGCCAGATGCTGCGCGTTGATGCGGTAGATGATTTCGAGATGCCGCGGCAGCAGCCGCTCGAACAGTTCGACCGGCCAGGTCTCGAGCGCCTCGGGCAGCAGCGTGTGGTTGGTGTAGGACAAGGTCGCGACGGTGACCTTCCAGGCCTCGTCCCAGCGGAAATTGTGCAGGTCGACCAGGATGCGCATCAGCTCGGCGACGGCGAGCGAGGGGTGGGTGTCGTTGAGCTGCACCGCGGCCTTCTGCGCGAGACTCCGCAGCTGGCCCTCGGAGCCGAGATGGCGCTTGACGAGGTCCTGCAGCGAGGCCGAGACGAAGAAATATTCCTGCCGCAGCCGCAACTCGCGCCCCGCGGGGCTCTCGTCGTTCGGATACAGGAACTTGCAGATCGCTTCCGCGCGCGCCTCTTCGGCAGATGCGCCGAGATAGTCGCCGGAGTTGAACACGTCGAGCTTGAGCGGATCGGGCGAACGCGCCGACCACAGCCGGAGCGCATTGACGTGCTGGCCGCGCCAGCCGACGATCGGCGTGTCGTAGGCGACCGCCTGCACGGTCTCGCCGGGATGCCAGATCGCGCGGTCGCGGCCCTTGTCGTCGACATGCTCGACGCCGCCGCCGAAATGAACGTGATAGACGACTTCAGGACGCTGGAATTCCCATGGGTTGCCGAACGACAGCCAGACGTCGGGATATTCGTGCTGCCAGCCGTCGACGATGACCTGGCGGAACAGGCCGAAATCATAGCGGATGCCGTAGCCGATCGCCGGGATCTGCAGGGTCGACATGCTCTCCATAAAGCAGGCGGCGAGCCGGCCGAGGCCGCCATTGCCGAGCGCGGCATCCGGCTCGCATTTGCGCAGGTCCTGTAGGCCGACGCCGAGATCGCCGAGCGCGGTCTCGAACACCTTCATCAGGCCCATGTTGTTGAGCGCGTCCGTGAACAGGCGGCCGATCAGGAACTCGAGGCTGAGATAATAGACCCGCTTGCGCCCGGCATCGTAGCTCTCCTTGTCGGCGGTGAGCCAGCGATGCACGATGCGGTCGCGCAGCGTCAGCGCCGCGGCATGGTACCAGTCCTGCTGCGTCGCCTGGCTCGCCTCCTTGCCGATCGCCAGCCGAAGCTTGGCCAGGATGTCGCTCTTGATCTCGGCGACGGCCAATTCGTCGACGGGCTGGCCGGTGCTTACGAAGCTGCGCTGGGACGGCTGATCTGTCACCTTGAAAACCTGTGATGCTACGAGGAACCGGTAAAAGCATACGATGGTTGCGCGCGGACCGAAACCCGGGGAAAGGCTGGTCCGCACAGCAAGGTGATTGAAAAAGATGCAAAGTTCGGGCCGGAGTTCCCGAGGGGGAACGCAGCCGGTCTCGCCGCGGGGGCCGTCTTGGAGAGGATTGGAGATATCCCCACGTCGTCATCCCGGCGAACGCCGGGATCCAGACTCACCGTTCTAAAATAAGGCCCGAGAGATCGGCCCAATCCAGATTATCCCGCTCGATCAGCTCGACCCTCCAATCGCGATGCCAATTCTTCAGCTGCTTTTCGCGGGCGATGGCCTCGATGGGACTCGCAAAGCGCTCGACGTGAACCAGTCGAAGAACCCTGTACCGGCTGACGAACTTGGAGCCTCGCCCAGCGCGATGGTCTTGGAGACGCCGGCTCAGATCATTGGTCACGCCCACGTAAAGCGTGCCGTGGTGGCCGCTGGCGAGGATGTAGACCGTCCATGCGGCCCCAGTGATCATCGCTTGTGCCAAACAATTGGCTGCGGTGGGTCTGGGTCCCGGCTCGGAGGCCGGGACGACGAAAATTGACTTCCTTTTCCAATCAGAACAAATTAAGAACAATTTAGCAACCGATCGTTTATCCTGATTGCGATTCGATCCGCTCACACCCCGGCATCAGTGCATCACGCGAGCACACCATGTCCACCATCGCCTTCGATCCCCTGGCCCTGACCCGCATTGCCGATTTTGCGCGCAGCCTGACGCGGCTGCACAAGACGGCGCGGCGCCGGGCCGTCGATGACGACCAGATCGACCGCGCCTTCAACGCGGTCTGCATGTCGGTCTGGGGCTACACCACCGACGATATTTCGGACGACCTGTTCTCGGCCACCGACCACACCTTCCTCGACGGGCTCGACGAGGCGCGGGCGCGCATCTTCGCCGCCGAGCAGGGCTACGACCTGGTCGACGACGAGGGCATGCTGACCGACTGGTGGGGCTTCTGCTGGATGATCCTGGCCGAGAAGCGCGGCCTGCTGACGCCGGACAATCGTGCCGCCACACGCGCGGCGATCGAGGAGAAATATCTGGAGGCGCCGAACGTCATCGGCGTGATCGTGGGGCGCTGACGCCGTCGTGCTCGCAACGACGCCAGCCCAGGCTCAATCGACGCCCGCTCGCTTGGCGCGGCTCGCAGCCGGCTTCGGCGCGATCGTCAGCGGCGGCGCGACGCTGACATTGCCGGCATTGGCCTCCGGCGGCGGCATTGCGGCCAATGCATCCGCCGCCAGCATCTCGGCGCGCACCGGCGCGACCTTCATCTCGCTCAGCCGCGCCCGCGTATCAGAGTTCAGCCCGGGATAGGACGCGACCGGCTTGAAGTCGGCCGGCTGGCCGCCGCTGCCGCGCACACCCGAATAGGCGACCAGCCCATCGCTGGTGGCGACAACGTCGCCGGGGCGCAGCGAGGTGTCGAGCGAGAGGTCGACCGGTGAGAGCCCGGCGGGATCGCGGCCGTTGCAGGTGCAGTCCGCGCGCAGCGCCTGCCGGTAGGCGAACGCGTTCTCGCTGTCGGCATAGCGCTCGCCATTGGCCGCGGTGGCGTAGTCGATGTTGGAGCCGAAATACACCTTGGTGGGGCTGGCCGGGCAGAACGCCTGGCACATCTGCACGGGCGAGGCGAGGCCGCGGGTCAGCGGAAAATAGCGCCCGTCACAGCTGCGCACGCAGAACGCCGCGCCCGAGCCGCTTGAGGCCGCGCGCGGCTGCACCGGCGCCTGCGGGTTGGTGCCGAACGGATCGGCAAAGAAGCCGCCCGGTGCGGGCCGCTGCGACGCCGGCTTGTTGAAGCCGCCGAACAGAAGATCGAACAAGCCCTGGGCCGACGCAATCTGCGGCACCAGCGCAGCCGACGTGGCCACGCCGACCGTGATTGCGACCGCCACCCCTCGGGCCATCCGCGCAACCGACAACACGCACCGCAACGCCCGCACTCCCGCCGCCACCATCGTCACCGCAAAGCCCTGACAGACGCGGCAAATCCGCGTCGCATCGATCAAGAGCGATCGATCGGGCCACACGCAAGGCGAGGCCCCATCAGCTTTGCGGTAACCTTAACGAGCGTTGGTAAATGAGCGGTGTGCGCGGTGCCGAAATGTGCCGCGCTACGCGAGAAAGTCAGAGGAACTCGCGGGCCTTGTAGAGCGCCTGGAACGGCAGGCCGGCGGCGGCGAACGTCTCCGCAGCGCCTTCCTCGCGGTCGACCATCGTGAACACCAGCGACACCTCGGCACCGGCCTCGCGCAGGGCCTCCACGGCCTTCATCGCCGAGCCGCCGGTCGTGGTGACGTCCTCGACGACGACGATGCGTTTTCCCGCCAAGGTCTCGTCGCGGGTCAGGCCCTCGATCGCGAGCCTGGCGCCGTGCTCCTTCGGCTTCTTGCGCACGAAGAACGCCGCGATCGGGTGGCCCTTGATCCACGAGATCTGCGCGATCGCGCCGGCCAGCGGCACCGCGCCCATCTCCAGTCCGCCGATAAAGTCGTAGCCATCGTCCTTCAACGCCTCATAGGTGAGCTCGGCGAGCAGCGTCGCACCCTCCGGGTCCATCATGGTCGGCTTGAGGTTGAAGTAGAAATCGCTCTTGCGGCCGGAGGCCAGGGTGATCTCGCCACGGCCGAACGAGCGCCTGCGGATGATCTCGAGAAGGCGGGCGCGGGAGGCGGATTTGGACACGGCGGTTTCCCCTGGGGGTCGGTTCGTCGGCGATTTCGGGTGGCGCAATCTATCGGGGTCGGCCGGCCGAGGCCAGCCGCCAGGATGTCCCATCAACAACGGTACGTTTGGAACGCCGCGCAGTTTCGAGCTAATGGGAAGCCAAAGGCCAAGCAAGGACATTTGGCAAGGACATCGGAAGGACCCCCGCCATGACCATCGAGCTGCACACCTGGAACACGCCCAACGGCCGCAAGATCTCGGTCGCGCTCGAGGAGATGGGATTACCTTACCGCGTCGTCCCGGTCGACATCACCAAGGGCGCCCAGATGGCCCCCGACTTCCTCGCCATCAGCCCCAACAACAAGATCCCGGCGATCGTCGATCCCGACGGCCCCGATGGCAAGCCGGTCAGCGTGTTCGAATCCGGCGCGATCCTGCTCTATCTGGGCGAAAAGACCGGGCGATTCCTGCCGAAATCGCTGGCCGAGCGGATCCCGGTCTATGAGTGGCTGATGTGGCAGATGGGCGGCTTCGGCCCGATGCCGGGGCAAGTGCACCATTTCATCGCACTGACCAACGAACAGGACCGCGCCTATGGCCTGAAGCGCTACATGGCCGAGACCGTCCGCCTCTATGGCGTGCTCGACCGTCGGCTGGCGAGCCACGAATTCGTCGCCGGCGCGCTCTCGATCGCCGATTTCGCCATCCTCGGCTGGGCCTGGCGCCACCCCCGCCACAAGGTCGACCTCGCCGACTTCCCCCACGTCAAGCGCTGGTACGACACGTTGATGGCCCGCCCCGCCGTGAAACGCGGCATGGAGGCGAAGCTGGATTGAGGGCGCTGTCGCGCGAGCGCAATCAGCCCGCTGCCGGCGGCGCCACCTTCAGCGCTGGGATCGACTGCTCCGCCCGGCTGAAGATGCCGGCGACGCTGAGGAACAGCAGGCAGAGCAGCGCGGCGGCGACGAACGGTAGCGAATGACCGATCATCGCGAGCAGGCAGGCGGACAACGCGATGGCGACGCCGATCTCCGCTGCCGCGATCGGCTCGCCGGCCTCGCTCCGCGCCTTCCAATGGATCAGCAATCCCGCCGCCACCATCGGCAAGTCGTAGATCATCGCATAGGGCGTGACGATGACGCTGCCGATCGCGACCAGCGCGATCGTCCGGTCGGTGATGCCGCGCCGGCAGGCCCGCCAGGTCAGCACGGCGACGGCGCCGGACAGAATGAGCTGCAGCGCGTGGCCGACCGCCGCGGGGGAGCCGATCGCATGCACGCCGGCGATCACCGTCGGCATCATGTGGTCGAGGCTGCCCTGGTTGTCCTGCAGCAGCGCCTGGTAGGTCGGGAAGCCCTTGACCCATTGCAGCCAGATCGACCAGTCGAGGACGGCGCTGGTGACGATGACGATGAGCAGCGTCGTCGCAACCGCGGCGCCAACGGTTCTCCAGCTCTGCGACGCCAGCAGCACGACCGGCATCAGCAGCACGAATTGCGGCTTGTACGCGAGCAGGCCGAGCAGCACGCCGGCGATGACAGGCCGGCCCGGGACGAGGCGCAGTCCGCCGATCAGCAGCGCGGCCGACAGGAAACCGTTCTGGCCGGTGATGACGCTGATCAGCGTCGTCGGCGCGGCGAGCAGCGCCAGGCCGATCAGCCAGCGCCATTGTCGCCCGAGGGTCGCCCATCCATAGAGAGCGAAGGTGATCCCGATCCAGCACAGATAGGCCGTTGGCAACGTCAGCATGCCGAGCGGGATCAGGGCCAGCAGGAAGGTCGGCGGGTACGGATACGGAAAGCCGCCGCCATCGAGCGTCGACATCAGCGTCTGCTGATAGTTGATCAGCGCGAATGGATCGTAGATGCCTGCGCCCGCGAGCGCTGCGAACTTGCCGAACGACCACAGGCCGAAGAAGTCGCCAAAACCCGGCTGTGGCGATGTCGGCCACCAGCGCACCAGATAGAGGCCGTTATACAGGCACAGCTCCGCCAGCAGAATCAGGAGCGCGCGGCGATCGCGCGTCTGGCTCGAGGCTGCGGAGATGGTCGTGGTCATCGGATGAATCAATTCGGCCTGTTCGGTGCGATCGGCGCGGGCGTGGGTCGTCAGGACACGTCGCGCGGTCGGCTCGCGCGGCATCCCGCCCGCGATCTTGCCCGGGCACGCTGCACGTCGTGTTACCGGCACTGATCTCAGCCCGGGTGCGATCGCATCATGCCTAACGAGCGGTGAAGCCGCGTTCGTCCGATTTCGCGCTGGGCGGCTGTGAACCGCCTATCCGTCCTCTCACCCCGCTGTCGTCCCGGACAAGCCGTGACGCGCGACAGCGCGGCACGGCGCCGATCCGGGATCCATACCCCCAGGGAGCGGTTTGAGGCACGCTGGTCATTGGCTCTTTGCTCATCACAACTGCTGCGGGGTATGGGTCCGGGGTCAGCGCCCGAGCAATGGGCCGCATTCTGATAAAAATACATCTCTTGCGCTTTTACAGAAATCGTGATTGTATCAGCGCATCCCGCCTCACCGCAGAGGGGCGTCAGCGCGCGATCGTCACGACACGCGAGGTGGGGATGCGATGGCCGCGAGAGCTCGCAGCATGTCCTTGTGGCGTGCGGACGAACGGGCGCTTGCGGACGGTCAAGTCGCGTGGTCCTGGCCTCCCGACGCTGAGGTCCGCGCAATGCGCGCAAGCGCATTGTCGCGATACGGTGGCCAACGAGCCGGCGCACCGGGGAGATCGCGAAGCAGCCGTAAGCCCATCGCGCAGGGAATGCCGGCGTGTTCGGCTTTGCCTGTGGTACCTGCCGCCTGCATTTTTTTTCGCAGGCGGGCCATGGGTGAGGCCCTCACCCGGCATTCCCTGCGCCCTCTACACTTATAGGAGGGGCAAACTGATCGCAGACCTCGGGCGTGCTACGCCGCGAGAACGCGCTCCTATGTTGATCGCTGTTTGAGATGTAAATCGGAATCCGAGCACCGCTGCCGCAGGGGTGGGCAAAGCAGCCGCCCGCAGGGCGGTCGCGTGCCCACCGTGCATCCACGCCTGCAGTGGCATTGATGGGCACGGCGCGCGATGGATCAGCGCAACAGACGCTCAGTTGGGCGCGCCTTTTCCCACCCTTGAAGCTGAGCCGTTTGAAAGGCGATCGCGCCCCCCCCCCCCCCACCGCTGTCGTCCCGGACAAGCCTCGACGCGCGATAGCGCGGCGCGGCGCTGATCCGGGACCCATACGCCGCAGCAGTCGTGTTGGGCAAAATGCCAATGACCAGCGCGCCTCAAACCTGGGGGTATGGGTCCCGGGTCGGCGCCCTGAGCATCGCTTCGCGCCGCTCAGGGCTTGCCCGGGACGACACTGGTGATCGTTGATTGCGATGCGCGATCATGAGCCAGTTCGCGGTGATGAACGAGCTCATCGTCTGCCGTTCAATGCGCCTCGTCCCAATTGTTGGCTGCGCGGGCGTCGACGTGCAGCGGCACCGAGAGCAGGACGGCGGGGAACGGTGCGTCCTGCATGACGTGCTGCACCACCGGCAAGGTCGCGGCGACTTCGTCGTCGGGCACCTCGAAGATCAGTTCGTCATGCACCTGAAGCAGCATCTGCGCCGACAGCTTCTTTTGCGCCAGCGCCTCCTCCACCCGCGTCATGGCGCGGCGGATGATGTCGGCGGCAGTGCCCTGCAATCGCGCGTTGATCGCGGCGCGCTCGTTGAAGGCGCGCACCGAGGCGTTCGACGCCTTGATCTCCGGGTAGTGGCACTTGCGCCCGAACAGCGTGACGACATAGCCGTTCTTGCGGCAGAACTCGCGGGTCTCGTCCATGTAGGCGCGGATGCCCGGGAAGCGCTCGAAATAGCGCTTGATGTAGGCCGAGGCCTCCTCGCGGGCGATACCGAGCTGGTTGGCGAGGCCGAAGGCGGAGATGCCGTAGATGATGCCGAAATTGATCGCCTTGGCGCGGCGGCGGACCTCGCTCGGCATGTCCTTGATCGGCACGCCGAACATTTCCGACGCGGTCATCGCGTGAATGTCGAGCTCGTCCTTGAACGCCTGCTTCAGCACCGGGATGTCGGCGATCTCCGCCAGCAGCCGCAGCTCGATCTGCGAGTAGTCTGCCGATACGAGCTTGTGGCCGGGCGTCGCGATGAAGGCGCGGCGGATCTTGCGACCATCCTCGGTGCGCACCGGGATGTTCTGCAGGTTCGGCTCGTTCGACGACAGCCGGCCCGTGGTGGTCGCTGCCAGCGCGTAGGTGGTGTGCACGCGATGCGTCTGCGGATTGACGTAGGTCGGCAGCGCGTCGGTGTAGGTCGATTTCAGCTTCGAGACCTGGCGCCATTCCAGGATCTTGCGCGCGAAATCGTTGCCCTGCTCGGCGAGATCATCGAGGATCGACGCGGAGGTCGACCACGCGCCGGTCTTGGTCTTGGTGCCGCCCGACAGCCCCATCTTGCCGAACAGGATGTCGCCGATCTGTTTCGGACTGCCGACATTGATCGGCTCGCCGGCCAGTTCCTGCAGCTCGGCCTCGACGCGCGCCGCGGTCTGGGCGAAATCGCCGGACAGCCGCGACAGCACCTGCCGGTCGATCGAGATGCCGCGCCGCTCCATCCGCGCCAGCACCGACACCAGCGGCCGCTCCAGGGTCTCATACACGCCGGTCATGCGCTCGGCGACGAGGCGTGGTTTCAGCACGCGCCAGACCCGATGGATGACATCGGCCGCCTCGGCCGAATGCGTCGTGGCGCGGTCGATCGCGACCTGCTCGAACGTCAGCTTGTTCTTGCCGCTGCCGATCAGCTCGCTTTCGCCGAGGACGGCGTGGCCAAGCACGTGCTCGGCCAGCGAGTCGAGCTTGTGCGAGCCGCGCCCGGCGTCGAGCGCGTAGCTCATCAGCAGGATGTCGTCGACATTCCGGAGCGTGATGCCGTGTTGCGCCAGCAGCACGGCGACGAACTTGATGTTGTAGCCGATCTTCAGCAGTCCGGCGGATTCGAGGATCGGCTGCAGCGCGGCGAGCGCATCGCTCTCCTTGATCTGGTCGGGGGCCAGCCCGGCATCGAACAGGCCGCCGCCATCGCCGGCCTGGCGATGCGCCAGCGGGATGTAGCAGGAATCGTTCGGCGCCAGCGCAAGGGCAATTCCGCAGACGCTTGCCTGCATCGGATCGATCGAGCTGGCCTTGACCTCGAGGGTGATCCGGCCGAATTCATGCGCACGGGCCAGCCAGGCTTTCAGCTCGGGCAGGGTCCGCAGCGTCTGGTACTTGTCGCGATCGATGCGTGCGCTCTTTGCCGCTTCCGCCCTGGACTCGGCGAGACCAGCGGGCGTGCCCTTGCTCATCGCGGATTTGTCGATGCGCGGATCGCCGCTGCGAGGAGCCGCCGCCGGCTTGCTCGGTGCGCTCGCTCCGCCGCTCGCGGGCGGGGGCGGGGGCGCGGCCGTTGCAGCGCCGCTCTTCAGCTGGGCATCCGCCGTCACATCCGAAGGATCGATCTGCGAATAGTCAGCGACGCGGCGCGTCAGCGTGGAGAACTCCATCGCCTTCAAGAACGCGATCAGCTTGCGCGGATCTGGCTCGTGGACGGCCAGATCGTCCAGCGGCACCTCGAGCGCGACCTTGTCGTCGAGCAGCACCAGCTGCCGCGAGATTCGCGCCTTCTCGGCATTCTCGATCAGCGCCTCGCGCCGCTTCGGCTGCTTGATCTCGGCCGCGCGGGTCAGCAGGCTTTCGAGGTCGCCATAATCGTTGATGAGCTGCGCGGCGGTCTTGATGCCGATGCCGGGCACGCCCGGCACGTTGTCGGTGGAATCGCCGGCCAGCGCCTGCACCTCGACGACCTTCTCCGGCGGCACGCCGAACTTCTCGACCACCTCGGCGATGCCGATGCGGCGGTCCTTCATCGTGTCGTACATCGTGACGCAATCATTGACGAGCTGCATCAGGTCCTTGTCGGAGGACACGATGGTGGTGGTGGCGCCGCGCTCGCAGGCGAGCCGCGCATAGGTCGCGATCAGATCGTCGGCCTCGAAGCCGCCCTGCTCCAGGCAGGGCAGGTCGAAGGCACGCACGGCCTCGCGGATCAGCGCGAATTGCGGGATGAGGTCATCAGGCGCCGGCGGCCGGTGCGCCTTGTAGTCGGCATAGATCCTGTTGCGGAACGTGACCTCGGACTTGTCGAACACGATCGCCAGATGCGTCGGCCGGTCGGTCTCGGGCATGTCGCGGAGCAGCTTCCACAGCATGTTGCAGAAGCCGAGCACGGCATTGACATTCAAGCCGTCGGATTTGCGGTTGAGCGGCGGCAGCGCGTGATAGGCGCGGAAGATGTAGGACGAGCCGTCGACCAGGAACACATGGTCGCCCTTGGCCGCTGCTTTGGAGGCGGCAGGCGCAGGAGCGGCGGGCGTGACGGCGGCTTTCTGGGGAGCTTTGGGCATGGCCGCAATGTAGGGAATTCGGACCGGATTGACACCCTCGGAACGGCAGATTCCGGCGCGTTCCCCACGCAATTCGGTGGCCCTGTTGCGCTGAGCCGGAGCCACAAATTCCGCCGTCGTCCCGGGCAAGGCCCGACGGCGCGAAGCGCTGGCGGGGCGCCGACCCGGGACCCATACTCCGCAGCGGTGGTGAGGCGGCAGGCTGGACCCACAGAGTGCCTTACACGGAGGACGGTGGTTATGGGTCCCGGGTCTTCGCCCGGGACGACACCGAGGGTGGGGCTACTCTGCCGGCTGAATCGCAACACGCGCCTTCGGCGGCGCGATCCAGAATGCGATCGGGCGTTCGAACAGGAAGCGCGCGCCGGCAAGGAGTGCGAGGCGCCAGATCGCGAGCGCGCCGAGCACGCCGGCGACCGTCACCAGCAGCGAGATGGTGCCGATGTCGGTGATGATCCCCGTCTTCAGCAGCAGAGCGCGGGTCGCCGCCATCGGCAGGAAGAAGGCGAGATAGATCACGATCGAATGCTCGCCACAGAACTTCAGCGCGTTGAGCAGTTGCGCGCGGGCGAGCAACGTGCCGGCGATGATGATGGCGACCGCGCCGGCATAGCCGAGCGTCAGCGACACGATCGGCCACTCGCTGACGCCGAGGTTCACCAGCGACTGGTTGATGGCGGCCCAGGCGAGCAGGCCTGCGATGGCGAGCAGGGGCTGCACCCTCGCGCGATCAGACAGCGCGAAGATGTAGGTCGCGAACAGATAGCCGGAGTAGATGTAGACGAAGCGGGCGCAGAACTCGTCGATGACAGTCCAGCCGGTGACGATGTGCGCCATCTCCAGGCCCGCGGCCATGCCCCAGATCACCGGCGCCGGCGCCTTTCGCGTCAGCTTGATGACCACGAAGAAGATCGGGAGCAGATAGATGAACCACAGCGTGCCGAACGGCTCGATGAAGGATTCCAGATACAGGTAGCCGGCATGCGGCCAGCTGCTCGCCGCGGCGAAGCCGGGCGCCTTGAAGCCGAACTGGATCGTCACCCAGAGCACGTAGAAATAGGCGAAGTGGACGACCTTGCGGTCGAGATAGGTACGCCAGTCACGATTGATCACCAGTGGCAGAAACAAGCCCGAAATCAGGAAGAAATCGGGCATCCGAAACGGCTTGGCGAAGGCGACGACAGCGTGCATGAAGCCGGTCTCGCCGGCGGCGAGCTCGACGCCGAGCACCGAGTGCATCATCACGACCATGATGATGCAGATACCCTTGGCGTAGTCGACCCAGTCGATACGCGCATCGGTTCCGGCCGCTGTCGGCGTGCCATTCGCGGTCATGATATCCCTCTCTGGCGCGGAGCTGCCGCATTATCGAGCAGAGCCGTTAATACTCCTTGCTGTCATCCAAACGTCATGCCGTTTTCTAAATTCCCCTTGGACCACAAATGGTTTAAGACGCGAAAGTATTAACCACGAAGGATGGATTTCGATGCGAATTGCGATGATCGGCACGGGCTATGTGGGGCTGGTGTCCGGTGCCTGCTTTGCCGATTTCGGCCATCAGGTCACTTGTGTCGACAAGGACGAAAGCAAGATCGCCGCGCTTCATCGCGGAGAAATCCCGATCTTCGAGCCCGGGCTGGATGCGCTGGTCGCGACTAATGTGAAGGCCAAGCGACTCGACTTCACCACCGATCTCAAGCAGCCGGTCGCCGAAGCCGATGCCGTCTTCATCGCCGTCGGCACGCCGTCGCGGCGCGGCGATGGCCATGCCGACCTGTCCTACGTCTATGCTGCCGCCCGCGAGATCGCGGCGTCGCTGACCGGCTTCACCGTGGTCGTCACCAAATCGACGGTGCCGGTCGGCACCGGCGACGAGGTCGAGCGCATCATCCGCGAGACCAATCCGGCGGCCGATGTCGTGGTCGCCTCCAACCCGGAATTCCTGCGCGAAGGTGCCGCGATCCGCGACTTCAAATGGCCGGACCGCATCGTCGTCGGCACGGGGGATGAGCGCGGCCGCAAGGCGCTCGGCGACATCTACCGGCCGCTGTCGCTGAACCAGGCGCCGATCATGTACACCGAGCGGCGCACCGCCGAGCTGATCAAGTACGCTGCCAACGCATTCCTTGCCACCAAGATCACCTTCATCAACGAGGTCGCGGATCTTGCCGAGAAGGTCGGCGCCGATGTGCAGGAAGTAGCGCGCGGCATCGGCCTCGACAACCGCATCGGCTCGAAGTTCCTGCATGCGGGCCCCGGCTTCGGCGGCTCGTGCTTCCCGAAGGATACGCGCGCGCTGATCAAGATCGCGCAGGACTACGACACGCAGCTGCGCATCGTCGAATCCGTGCTGGCGGTCAATGACAACCGCAAGCGCGCAATGGCGCGCAAGGTGGCGCATGCCGTCGGCGGCAATCTGCGCGGCAAGACGGTCGCGGTGCTCGGCCTCACTTTCAAGCCTGAGACCGACGACATGCGCGAGGCGCCGTCGATCCCGCTGGTGACGGGCCTGCTCGACATGGGCGCCAAGGTCCGCGCGCATGATCCTGTCGGCATCGAGCAGGCCAAGAAGGAGCTGCCCGAAATCGCCTATTATGATGATCCCTATGAATGCGCGACGGGCGCCGACGCCATCGTGCTGGTCACCGAATGGGTGCAGTACCGCGCCATGGACCTCGATCGCCTCAAGGAGGTGATGGCCACTCCCGTCGTCGTCGACCTGCGCAACGTCTATCGTCCCGACGAAATGGCCGCCCACGGCTTCGTCTACGAGAGCGTCGGCAGGCCGTCGGTGAAGGGCGCGTGATCCAACGGAGAACGACATGACATTGTCATACCCCGCCCAGGCGGGGTATCCAGGACGCCCGATCTTCGTCATCTGCGAGATCTGCGTTTACTGGATTGCCCGCCTTCGCGGGCAATGACGGGTTACTGGTCTTGCCCCTCCGCTTCGATACGCCGCTGCCGATCGATGCCGTGCTGGACGAACTGTCCGGCACGCTCGCGCGCAGCAACACCGCCGTGCTGGTGGCGTCGCCCGGCGCCGGCAAGACCACGCGCGTGCCGCTGGCGTTGCGCGACGCGCCATGGGTCGGGACTAAGAAGATCATCGTGCTGGAGCCGCGGCGGATCGCGGCCCGCGCCAGCGCCGAGCGGATGGCGAAGTCGCTCGGTGAGCGCGCCGGCGAGACCGTCGGCTATCGCGTCCGGTTCGGCTCGAAGGTGTCGCGCGCGACCCGTATCGAGGTCGTCACCGAAGGCATCTTCACGCGCCAGATCCTCGATGATCCCGAGCTGACCGGCGTCGCCGCCGTGCTGTTCGACGAATTCCACGAGCGCTCGCTCGATGCCGATCTGGGCCTCGCGCTGGCGCGCGATGCGCAGCAGGGCCTGCGCGAGGACCTCCGCATTCTCGTGATGTCGGCGACGCTGGACGGCGCCCGCGTGGCGAGCCTGCTCGGCGATGCGCCGGTGGTCGAAAGCGAGGGCCGCGCTTTTCCGGTCGAGACCCGTTATGTCGGCCGCAAGCCGGATGCGCCGGTCGAGCGCCAGATGGCCGAGACGATCGCGAGCGCGTTGCGGGCCGATGCCGGCTCGGTGCTGGCGTTCCTGCCCGGAGCCGCCGAGATCCGGCGTACACAAACCATGCTGGCCGAGCGCGTCCATGACGCTGCGATCGAGATCGTGCCGCTGTTCGGCGCGCTCGACGCCGCGGTTCAGGATCGCGCCATCTCGCCGGCGCCCAAGGGGCAGCGCAAGGTGGTGCTGGCCACCTCGATCGCGGAGACATCGCTGACCATCGAAGGCGTCCGCATCGTGGTCGATTCCGGCCTCGCCCGGGTGCCGCGCTACGAGCCGGACATCGGCCTGACCCGGCTCGAGACGGTGCGGGCCTCGCGCGCCGCCGTCGATCAGCGCCGCGGCCGCGCCGGCCGCACCGAGCCGGGCGTCTGCTACCGGCTGTGGGACGAGCCGCAGACGGCCTCGCTCGCGGCCTACACCCAGCCGGAAATTCTGAGCGCCGATCTGTCCTCGCTGGTGCTCGACCTCGCGCAATGGGGTGTCAGTGATCCCGCGACGCTAAGCTTCCTCGATCTGCCGCCACAGCCCGCCTGGAAAGAGGCGCGGGACCTGCTGAACGAGCTCGGCGCCCTCGATTGCGATGGCCGCCTGACCGACGAGGGCCGGCGGCTGCGGGCGCTGGCGCTGCCGCCGCGGCTCGCCCGCATGATCGTCGATGCCGCCGATCACGGCGCGGCCGCGCAGGCAGCCGACATCGCAGCGATCCTCACGGAGAGGGGCCTGGGCGGCGACAGCGTCGATCTCGAGGTCCGGCTGGATCAGTTTCGCCGTGACCGCTCGCCGCGGGCGCAGAGTGCGCGCGACCTGGCGCGGCGCTGGGCGCAGCAGGTCAGCGCCTCCTCACCGCCGCCAGGGGCAGGGGAGCTGACGACCGGCCTGATGCTGGCCTTCGCCTTCCCTGATCGCGTCGCCCGCAATCGCGGCAATGGCAGCTTCGTGCTCGCCAATGGCCGCGGTGCGGCGGTCGAGCAGACCTCGTCGCTGGCCCGCGTGCCCTATATTGCCGTCGGAGAACTCACCGGCACGGCGGCGAACGGCCGCATCCTGCTGGCGGCACCGCTCGCGATCGAGGACATCGAGCGTCATTTCGCGGCTCACATCGAAGCCGGGGACGAGGTCAGCTTCGATCGGGATGCGCTGGCACTGAGGGGGCGGCGCCGGCGCAGGCTGCACGCGATCGTCATGGCCGACGCGCCGGTGGCGCTCACGCCGTCAGAAGACACCGCGCGCATCTTTGCAGACGGCATCTGCGCTGCCGGGCTCGACCGCCTGCCGTGGTCGAAGGCCGCCAGGCAGTGGCGCGACCGTGTGACCTTCCTGCGCAAGGCGGAGGGCGACAGCTGGCCGGACCTGTCCGATGCCGGCCTGATCGCGCGGCGCGAGGATTGGCTGGTGCCGCTGCTTGCCGACAAGACCTCGCTCAAGGAGGTCTCGCCCGGCGACGTCTCCGACGCCGTGATGGCGCTGCTGCCCTGGGACCTCCGCGCCCGGCTCGACAAGGAGGCGCCGACGCATTTCGAGGCGCCGACCGGCACCATGCTGGCGATCGACTACGAGGCCGAGCAGGGACCGACCATTGCCGTGCGGCTGCAGGAGCTGTTCGGGCTGAATGTCCACCCCTCGATTGCCCGGGGCGCGGTGCCGCTGGTGCTGGAGCTGCTGTCGCCGGCGCAGCGGCCGGTGCAGGTGACGCGCGATCTGCCGGGCTTCTGGCGCGGCTCCTATGCCGCCGTCCGCACCGATTTGCGCGGCCGCTATCCCCGCCATCCCTGGCCTGACGATCCGGCCAACGCGCAGCCGACCCGGCGGGCCAAGCCGCGCGGGACGTAACCCGTGCAAATTATACCGTCCGCATCGCCATCGTTAACGCTTCGCTCATCGTTTTCGCCAAAATGACAGCGGCAGCCGCTCCGCTTCAGTCGCCCGTCAGCGGCTTTCATGGTCAAGTCGGTTGCGGGGTAAAGTCGGGCGTTGTGTAATGCGTAGCATAATGATCTTCGCGGCCGTTCTCGTCGGCCTCGGCACCTTCATGGCACAGCTTGCCGATCGCCTGACGCCCGCGCCGGCCTCCGCCACGCCCGCGGCACGCGCCGCCACCTTGGACGCGGCTTCAGCTCAGCGCAGCCTCAGCATTTCGACCGACCGGCGCGGCCATTTCCGGGCCGACGGCCGCATCGACGGCCAGCGCATCAGCTTCATGGTCGATACCGGCGCCTCGATGGTCGCGCTCAACGAAAGCTCCGCCGCCCGCTTCGGCCTGCGCCCCGCTCGCAGCGACTACACCGCCAACGTGACGACGGCGAACGGCACCGTGAAGGCCGCGCGCGCCCGGCTCGCGATGGTCGAGCTCGGCGAGCTCACCGTGCGCGACGTCGATGCGCTGGTGCTGCCGGATACGGCCCTGTCGGAGAATCTGCTCGGACTGTCGTTCCTGTCCAAGCTGAAGCGCTTCGCCTATGCCAACGGCCAGATGGTGCTGGAGCAGTAATCACCATCGCCCGCATCTTGGCTGATGCGCCGACGGCCCCCACATACCGGCAGGTCAGATGGTTCCGAGAACGGGGCCACGCTGCCTGATTGTTGCCTGCATTCATCTGCCTTTGTTGTATGACGTCGTGCCAGGCACGACCCTATTCTTCCATTGATGTGATTTTTTGAGGCCCCTGCTGATGTTTCCCAAGCCGAAAGCCGTGCTGGTTCCCAACACCTACGCCTTTGAATCCGAGCCGATGGTGAAGCCGACGGGCTTCCGCGAATATGACGCGCGCTGGCTGTTCAACAAGGAAATCAACCTGATGGGGGTTCAGGCGCTCGGCATGGGGCTGGGCGCGCTGATCGCGGAACGCGGTGTCAGCCGAGAGATCGTCACCGGCCACGACTTCCGCGGCTACTCCGCCTCGATCAAATACGCGCTGATCTCGGGCCTGATGGCCGCCGGCTGCAAGGTGCACGACATCGGCCTCGCGGTGACGCCGATGGCCTATTTCGCGCAGTTCGATCTCGACGTGCCGTGCGTCGCCATGGTGACCGCCTCGCACAACGACAATGGCTGGACCGGAGTGAAGATGGGCGCCAACCGGCCGCTCACCTTCGGCCCCGAGGAGATGACCCGGCTGAAGGAGATCGTGCTCAACGCCGAGTTCAAGAATGCCGGCGGCGGCTCCTATCAGTTCCACGAGAATTATCCGGCGCGCTACATCGCCGATCTCACCAGCCGTCCCAAGCTGAAGCGCAAGCTGAAGGTCGTCGCCGCCTGCGGCAACGGCACGGCGGGCGCGTTCGCGCCGCAAGTGCTGGAGGCGATCGGCTGCGAGGTGATCCCGCTCGACACCGAGCTCGATCACACCTTCCCGAAATACAATCCCAATCCCGAAGACATGGAGATGCTGCACGCCATCCGTGACGCCGTGCTGGCGCACAAGGCCGATGTCGGCCTCGGCTTCGATGGCGACGGCGACCGCTGCGGCGTGGTCGACAACACCGGCGAGGAGATCTTCGCCGACAAGGTCGGCGTGATGCTGGCGCGCGACATGTCGGCGATCCACAAGGACGCGCAGTTCGTCGTCGATGTGAAGTCGACCGGCCTGTTCATGACGGATCCGGTGCTGCAGGCGCAGGGTGCCAAGACCGCCTATTGGAAGACGGGACATTCCTACATGAAGCGCCGGACCAACGAGCTCGGTGCGCTCGCCGGCTTCGAGAAATCAGGCCACTTCTTTTTCAACCGACCGTTCGGCCGCGGCTATGACGACGGCCTGGTGTCGGCGATCGCGATCTGCGAGATGCTCGACCGTGCGCCGGGCAAGTCGATGGCGGACCTCAAGGAGGCGCTGCCGAAGACGTGGTCGTCGCCGACGATGTCGCCGCATTGTGGTGACGAGGTCAAATACGGCGTCGTCGACGCGGTGGTGAAGCATTTCCAGGCGCTGCAGCAGCAGGGCGGCAAGGTCGCGGGGCAGCCGATCCGCGATCTCGTCACCGTCAACGGTGTCCGCGTCACCGTCGAGGACGGCAGCTGGGGCCTGGTGCGGGCGTCATCCAACAAGCCGGAACTCGTCGTTGTGGTGGAGAGCCCGGTCTCGGACCGGCGCATGCACGACATGTTCGAGGCCGTCAACGAGGTGCTGCGCACGCACCCCGAGGTCGGTGCCTACAACCAGACGATCTGAGAGCGCCCGATCGGCATCACGCCGCGCTGAGTGAGCGCAAGAACTGGTCGACCTCCGATTTCAGCCGGTCGGACTGCGATGTCAGTCCGTTGGCGGCGCCAAGCAGCTTCGTCGCCGCGGTGCCGGTCTCGTCGGAGGCGTGCGCCACGTTCTGGATGTTGAGGTGTGCCTCACGCGTGCCGTCAGCGGCCTGGTGCACGTTGCCCGAGATGGCGCGCGTCGCCTCGCCCTGCTGCTCCACGGCGCTCGCGATGCCCTTGGAGATTCCGTCGATCTCGGCGATCGTTCCGCCGATCAGCTGAATGGCGCTGACCGCATCCGCCGTGGCGTTCTGAATCGACTGGACCTGGCTGGAAATTTCCTCCGTCGCCTTGGCCGTCTGATTGGCGAGCGCCTTGACCTCGCTTGCCACGACCGCGAAGCCCTTGCCGTGCTCGCCGGCGCGAGCGGCTTCGATGGTGGCGTTGAGCGCGAGCAGATTGGTCTGGCTGGCAATCGTCTGAATCAGCGTCACGACCTCGCCGATCTTCTGCGTGCCGGAGGCGAGTCCCTCCACGACCGTGTTGGTGCGGCGCGCCTCGTCGGCAGCTTTCGCTGCGATTTCGGCGGAGCGTGTGACCTGCTGGGAAATCGCATTGATGGACGCCGACAGCTCTTCGGCCGCGGCAGCAACCGTTCCGACATTGCTCGAGGCCTGCTGCGAGGCGTGGGCGGCGGCCGTGGTCTGCCGCGCAGCTTCCGAGCTGCTGCGGCTCATCGAGGTCGACAGGCCCTGCATCTCGTTCGCGGCGACGGCGACCGCTTCGACGATGCCTCCGATCCGGCGCTCGAAGCCGGTCGCAAGCTCGCGACGCGCCGCATCGCCCTCCAGCTTCCTGCGTCGTTCGATTTCAGCGTGCTCGGCATTGGCGCGCGCCTCGGCCGCACCGGCGGCCGCCGCCTCGGCCGTCTTCCGGGCGGTGGTCTCGAACAATTGCGACAGCTTGTGGCCGAGCGCGATCAGGACCCCGGCCTCGATCAGCAGGATCACCGCATGCAGCACGACGCGGGCGAAGTCGCTGCCGCCCGGATAGACCGCCGCCGGCAGGACGAAATTGAGCACCAGGTGATGCAGCGCGACCGTGATCGTGCCGGCGAGGATCGGCCTGAAATCACAATAGGCCATGAGGCAGGCCAGCATCGCGAAGAAGTACATGTGCATGTCGGTCTGCCATGCATGGCCCGACATCTGGT
Organism: Bradyrhizobium sp. HKCCYLS2038; assembly: GCF_051167655.1. Lineage (NCBI taxonomy): Bacteria > Pseudomonadati > Pseudomonadota > Alphaproteobacteria > Hyphomicrobiales > Nitrobacteraceae > Bradyrhizobium > Bradyrhizobium sp. HKCCYLS2038. Next base: position 324,302 of record NZ_JBNPTM010000001.1, read on the forward strand.
AGACGAGCACGGACACCGTGACCATCAGCGCGATGGCGACGGTGAGACGGGTGGACAATCCGCTTCCGGTCGCCCGCCAGGAGATCGTCGCGATCGCGGCGAGAATCGCGATCGTCATCGTCGGCATCAACCACTCGCTCCCGCGCGCCAGGCCCACGACGAGAACGATCGGAACATGGAGCCAAAGCAGCGTGATCAGAGCCTTGCTGGTGATCTCGCGAAGCTCGGCGAGATCTGCGTTCGTGTCCGTCATTTTCGTTCCCCCTGCGTCCCGATCGATTCCGTGAAACAGGCGGCAGCCGCCTGTGGATCAATGGCAAACCAAGCTCCTGCTGCGCGCAGCCGCGTCCAGCCCGCAACCGGGCCGGGACGCAACACCAGGAGTGTAGGAAGAGACGTCGTGCGTACGATGGCCGCATCGGCGGATGCTGCGGCGTTCATCGCATCCTCCGCGCTCCACCATGGCGGGAATGCCACGGCGACGATCTCATTGCCTGGACGTACCTGCAGCGTCAGCCAGGCGACCGCGACGAAGCTCCCAAGCAGCAGAACGATGGCGTTGAGCCATGCGAAGCGAGCCGAGGGAGCGGGTGAACGCGGCGCCATCGGAGGTATGATAGGCGGCGCCGCCTAAGTTATGGTAAACGATCCCCGGAAATTTGTTGCGGCCGTCGAGATCTTTCGCCGCCGCGGCCTTTGCCGGTGAACCGCGATCACGACGGCTGATGAGGTGCGAGGAGCCTAGCGATCAAGGGCCGATCAGACCGGCGGCACCGGCAGCACGGTGATCGACTTGATCTTCTCCATCGCGAAGCGAGACGTGACGTTCTTCAACGGCACCGCGCTGATCAGCTTCTTATAGAACACGTCGTAGCTCTGCATGTCCGCAACCACCACGCGCAGCATGTAGTCGACGTCGCCGGCCATGCGGTAGAACTCCATCACCTCTGGCATGGAGCTGACCGCCTCGGCGAATTTGCGCAGCCAGGCCTCGGAATGGTCGGCGCTCTCCACCGAGACGAACACGGAGATCCCGAGCCCGATCTTGTTCTGATCGACCAGCGCGACCCGGCGCAGGATCACGCCATCGGCCTCCAGCCGCTGGATACGCTTCCAGCACGGCGTCGACGACAGCCCGACCCTGTCGCCGATCTCGGCGACGGACAGGGATGCATCCTCCTGCAGGACCATCAGGATCTTGCGGTCGATGGCGTCGAGCCGGCGGTTGGCTTCGGGGCCCTGGGCGGATACGTCGGTCATGGAGAAATTTGTTCCATATGAAGGTCGAGAAACCCTCATATAGAGAAAATCGTTCCAAGGCAAGAATCAGCCGTTCAGGACGGCCGAGCCGCCCAGTGCCGCCCCGCCGACCGGGTGTGGAGGTCTTGAATTACCTTTAGGCTTCGTCCTTCAGCCAGCGCCCGACCAGATGATGGGCAATGGCAAACGGGTGCGGCCCAGCCAGCCCGTCCGGGTGTTGCCGCTGGAGCATCAGCCGGGCCTCGTCGCGGCTGAACCAGCGGACGTCCTCGAGCTCGGCGCGGTCGATGACGATGTCCTCGTTCAGCGCCCGGGCGCTGCAGCCGATCATCAGCGACGACGGATATGGCCACGGCTGGGTCATGTAGTAGGCGACATCGGTGCAGCGGATGCCGGATTCCTCGAACACCTCGCGGCGGACCGCGTCCTCGATCGTCTCGGCCGCCTCGACGAAGCCGGCGAGGCAGGAATACATGCCCGCCGGAAACTGCTTCTGCCGGCCGAGCAGGCACTTGTCGCCCGAGGCGACCAGCGAGATCACGACCGGGTCGGTGCGGGGGAAATGCTCGGTCTTGCAAGCAGGGCATTCGCGCTTCCAGCCGCCCTCGCGCATCGCGGTCTTGGTGCCGCAATTGGCGCAGAAGCCGTGGCGCTGATGCCAGGACACCATCGACTTGGCCATCGCGATCGTCGCCAGCTGGTCGACCGGGATCGCGCCCTGCATCGCGATGCCGCGCAGTTCGGTGACCGACACATCGTCGCGCCCGGCGAGCTTCTCGACCGCGGCCGGCGAGATACCCATGCCGAACACCGCCGCACCGTCCTGCAGCCCGAGAAAGATCGTGCCCGGATTGGCGCCGAAGCCGAGCGCCTCGTCGATCGAGAGCAGCGGGCGCAACTGGTCGCCGTCCCGCTTCAGCACCAGCGAATCGCGATGCACGACATAGGCCCGCGTCGACGGCTGGCCCTCGAAGGCGAGCAGCTTGTCGTCATGGAATCGCAAATGCGCGGCGCGCTCGATCGGATGGCCGACGAAGGCCGGCTTGCCCAGCGGAAACAGGTCGAATGGCGACATCTCTCACCCTAGCCAGATCTTGCGCCGGATCGCGCTGATGAATTGCTGCACCTCCTGCGCGTCGTGCGGCACAGGCGGTGCGACGCCCCAGACCGGGCGCGGCCACGCCACGTCACTGGTGCGGCGGGCGATGACATGGACATGCAGCTGCGGCACCATGTTGCCGAGTGCTGCGACATTGAGCTTGTCGCATTTGGTGATTTCCTTCAGCGCACGCGACACCCGCGTGATCTCGGTCATCAGCTGCGCCTGGGCGACCTCGTCGAGATCGATGATCTCGACCGCGCCCTCGCGCCGCGGCACCAGCAGCAGCCAGGGGAAATTGGCGTCCTTGATCACCAGCACGCGCGACAGCGGCAGGTCGCCAATATCGATCGTATCCTTCGCAAGTTGCGGATGCAGCGACCAGGCTGATTCGGGCATGCGGCGGGGTTCCTGGCAGTCGGGCTGGCGGGAGGTTTGACGGCACCTAAAGCCTTTCCCAGCTGTGGCACAAGCCCGCAGGGCGGGGGAGCGGACCGGCGAAGCTCGCGCTTGCTTTCCGGGCCGTTTGGCCCCAAATAGGCAGCGGGAGATTGGCGGTGGACGAGCCACTCGCCAACCGGGTCAGGTCCGGAAGGAAGCAGCCCTAACGAGGTCCGGATCGGGTCGCTCGTCAGTCTCCTACCTTTTTTCTCGAGCGAATCGCGCATGGATTGCGGGGACCCCGCGCAGGGCGGGCGCTCGACCGCGCTCCGGTTGATTGCGTCGAGGCTTATTGCGTCGACGACCGCGATCGATGCCGGCCTGGAATGTTTCACTTGCGGATCGCTCGATGACTGACGCCGGCGCCCCATCCGTTTCGCCCGACAGCGCCGGCGCTCCCGCCAAGCCATACCGGGTTCTGGCGCGCAAATACCGTCCCTCCAGCTTCGCGGATCTGATCGGCCAGGAAGCCGTTGTGCGCACGGTCTCGAACGCGTTCGAGACCGGCCGCATTCCGCAGGCCTGGATCCTCACCGGCGTGCGCGGCGTCGGCAAGACGACCACCGCCCGCATCCTCGCCCGCGCCCTGAATTACGAGCTGCCCGACGGCTCGGTGAAAGGGCCGACCATCCACATGCCGGTGCTTGGCACCCATTGCCAGGCGATCATGGAAAGCCGGCACATGGACATCCTCGAGATGGACGCGGCGTCGCATACCGGCGTCGACGACGTCCGCCAGATCAATGACAGCGTGCGCTATGCGCCGGCCAGCGCGCGCTACAAGGTCTACATCATCGACGAAGTCCACATGCTGTCGACGGCGGCGTTCAACGCCTTCCTGAAGACCTTGGAGGAGCCGCCCGAGCACGCCAAGTTTGTGTTCGCGACCACCGAGATTAGGAAAGTGCCGGTGACGGTGCTGTCGCGCTGCCAGCGCTTCGATCTGCGCCGGGTCGAGGCCGACGTGCTGATGAAGCATCTCGCTGGGATAGCGACCAAGGAAGGCGTGACGATCGAGGCCGAGGCGCTCGGCATCATCGCCCGCGCCGCCGAAGGCTCGGTGCGCGATTCGTTGTCGCTGCTCGACCAGGCGATTGCGCACAGTGCCGGCGAGGTGCGCGCCGATGACGTCCGGCAGATGCTGGGGCTCGCTGACCGTACCCGCGTCATCGACCTGTTTCATCATCTCGCCAGCGGCGACATTGCCGCCGCGTTCAAGGAATTCCGCGAGCAATACGATGTCGGCGCCGATCCCGTCGTCGTGCTGTCGGACCTCGCCGAGTTCGTGAACTTCGTCACCCGCGTGAAGGCGGTGCCGGTCACCGCCGACAATGTCGCCTTCAGCGAGACCGAGCGGCTGCGCGCGCGGGATTTCGCGACCAAGCTGTCGATGCGGGTGCTGTCGCGGATGTGGCAGATGCTGCTCAAGGGCATTGCGGAGACGCAGAGCGCGACGCGTCCGGCGGCCGCGGCCGAGATGGTGCTGGTGCGCATCGCCTACGCAGCCGATCTGCCGACGCCCGACGAAGCCATTCGCATGATCGATCAGAATGGCGGCGGGTCGCCGGTTGTCACGAATGGCGGCGGAGCGCCGCGTCCTGCAACCAGCATGAGTGCCGGAGCGCCGCCGGTGATGAGTTCGTCGCCGATGCAGGCGTCGCGTCCGCAAGGCCCGACGCTCGCCGCCGTCGGTGGCGGGATGCGCCCTCAGGCGATGTCATCGCAGCCGTCACCGTCACAGCAGGATCAGCCTGCGCTGCGGATCGCGAGCTTCCAGGAGCTCGTCGCTCTTGCTGGCAAGAATCGCGACCTGATCACCAAGAGCGCGCTCGAGATGGACGTTCGGCTCGTCCGCTTCGAGGAGGGGCGTCTGGAGATTGCGCTGGAACGCACGGCGCAGCGATCGCTTGTCTCCGACCTCGGCCGCAAGCTGGAGGACTGGACGGGGCGGCGCTGGACCGTGATCGTCTCAAACGAGCAGGGCCAAGCGACCCTGCGCGAGCAGAACCTGCGCGCCAAGAGCGAGCGCGAGGCGGCGGCGGAGGCTGACCCACGCGTGCAGGAGATCCTGGCGCGGTTCCCGGGTACCAAGGTGATCGAAGTACGCCGGCTCGCCCCCGAGCCGCCCGAATCCGACGCCAGTGCTGTCGAGCCGCCGGACGAATCGGACGATGATGATTTCTAGGGCATGATCCGGAAAAGTGGGAACCGGTTTTCCGAAAGATCATGCTCAATAAAAAAAGACAGATGACGAGGTGCTCCGATGGCTGACTTTCTCGGCATGATGAAACAGGCGGCGCAGCTGCAGACGAAGATGCAGGAGATGCAGGCGGAGCTCGGCAACGTCGAGGTCGAGGGCATCTCCGGCGGCGGCCTCGTCGCCGTGCGCATGACCGCGAAAATGGACGTGAAGTCCGTCAAGATCGATCCGTCGCTGCTGAAGCCGGAGGAGGCCGAGATCCTCGAGGATCTCCTGGTCACCGCACATGGCGATGCGCGCCGCAAGGCGGAAGCCGCGATGCAGGAGAAGATGCAGGCCATCACCGGCAAGCTCGGCCTGCCGCCGGGCTTCGGCTTCGGTTAGTTCATGATCGTCGTGATCTGATGGCCGTCGCCGGTCCTGAAATCGAGCGCCTGATCCAGCTGCTTGCGCGCCTGCCCGGTCTCGGGCCGCGTTCGGCGCGGCGTGCCGCGCTGCATCTGATCAAGAAGCGCGAGGCGCTGATGGTGCCGCTCGCCTCGGCGCTGCAGGTGGCGATCGAGCGCATCCAGGTGTGCAAGACCTGCGGCAACATCGACACGCAGAGCCCCTGCACGGTGTGCACTGACCCGCGGCGGGATCCCGCGATGATCGTCGTCGTCGCCGATGTCGCCGACCTCTGGGCGCTCGAGCGCGCAAAAGCCTCAAACGGACGCTATCACGTGCTCGGCGGCACCTTGTCGCCGCTCGACGGCGTCGGCCCGCAGGACCTCACCATCGACGCGCTGGTGCAGCGGGCGCATGCGCCCGAGGTGCAGGAGATCATCCTGGCCTTGAACGCGACGGTCGATGGTCAGACCACCGCGCACTACATCACCGACCTCCTGCAGGAGGCGAACGTCAAGGTCACGCGGCTGGCGCACGGCGTGCCGGTCGGCGGCGAACTCGACTATCTCGATGAAGGCACGCTCTCGGCCGCGATGCGGCAGCGGACCTTGTTCTAAGCACAGACGAAAGTGAGATGATGACGAAGCGTGGATTCGGCAAACGGCTGGCTTTGGGCGCGATTCTTGTGGTGCTCGCGGCGCCATCCGTCCTGGCGCAGCAGGGCGAGACGCCGCTGAAGGCGGGCAAGCCGCTCAACGCCGGCGACGTGCTGTCGGGTGAGCTGAGCGCGCTGAAGGTCAAGGGCGCCAAGCCTGGCCAGCCGTCATCGGCCTATCAGATCACCAGCGAGCCCCGCCGCCTGCCGCCGCCGGGCGGGCTGTGCAATCTCGAGACCGGCCCGGAGACGTTCCAACTGATCACCGCCAGTCCCGCGCAGGCCTCGCAGTTGAAAGGATTCCTGGGCAAGCAGATTGCCGTGAAAGTCGACGAGATCGCCTGCGCCCAGGATGCCGGGCAGATCAGCGAGGCGGTCGTGACCAAGTGGAGCCTGGTGAAGCGCTGAGAACCGCTATCGGTGTTCACGCGAATGCAGCGCCATGATTTCCGCTGTCATCGCCCGGCTCGCGGGTGATGACGGCCTTATACGAGGTGAGAAGCTATACCTTCACTGGCCCCAGCCCGTCGAAATGCCCGCGCCGTTGCAGCCAGGCGAGCAGCACGAGGCTCGGGATCGCGACCAGCACGCAGATGATGAAGAACAGCGGCCAGCCGGTCGCCTTCGCCACGTAGCCGGCGCCTGACGACAGATAGGTGCGGCCGACGGCGGCGAGCGCCGTCAGCAGCGCGTATTGGGTCGCGGTGTGCAGCGGGTTCTTGCAGAGCGCGGAGAGGTAGGCGACGAAGATCACGGTGCCGATCGCGCTGGTGAAGTTTTCCGCCGAGATCGCCAACGCCAGCGCCCATTGATTGACGCCGACGACTGCAAGCCACGAGAACGACAGGTTGGCCAGCCCCTGTACGACACCGCCGATCCACAGGCTCGTGGCGAGCGAATAGCGCCGCGCGACGAAGCCGCCGGCAAAGCCGCCGGCGAGCGTGGCGGCGAGGCCGACGCCCTTCACGATCGCGGCGTAGTCGACCTTGGTGAAGCCGAGATCGATCACGAAGGGCGCGGTCATGGTGCCGGAGAAGGCGTCAGTGAACTTGAACAGAACGACGAAGGCGAGCGCGGCCAGCGCATCGCGCCGTCCCAGGAATTCGAGGAACGCGCCGCTGGCCGCATGCATCACACGGGTGAGCGCGGTGTCGGCGCTCATCTCGGCTTCGGCCTGCTTCGACTGCGCCGGCTCGGTTGCGGCGAGTGCCGTGATCGTGCCGATCAGCACCAGGCCCGCCATCACGACGTAGCCCCACATCCAGGACGACGAACGAGGCAGCCCCGAGCTCTCGAACGCGCTGACCACGACGAGCGCGCCGGCCGTCGAGACCAGCATGCCGATGCGGTAGGCCGCGACATAGGACGCCATGCCAGCAGCCTGCTCGCTCTCCGGCAGGCTCTCGACGCGGAAGGCATCGACCACGATGTCCTGGGTCGACGACGTCGCGGCGACCAGCAGCGCGGCCAACGCCACCATGAACGGCGCATGCGCCGGGTCGGTCGACGCCAGCAGCAGGATTGCGGCGATCAGCAGCAGCTGTGCGAACACCAGCCAGCCGCGGCGCCGTCCGAACGCGCGCGTGAGCAGCGGGACATGCAGCGCGTCGACCAGTGGCGCCCACAGGAACTTCAAGGTGTAGGGCGTGCCGACCAGCGCAAACAGCCCAATGGTGCCGAGATCGACGCCGAGCTCGCGCATCCAGATCTGCAAGGTCGAGCCGGACAGCGCCAGCGGCAGGCCCGAGGAGAAGCCGAGGAACAGCACGATCAACACGCGTGGCTGCAGGTACACGGCCATGCTCTCGCGCCAGGTCGGGGCGGGCTTGGGCCCAGGCTCTGCAGCGCTCGCTACGAGGTCGGATGTCGCGTCGGGTGCGGTCATGACCGGGTGGTAGCAGATTTGGGCGGCTGTCGCGACGCCACCCTCACTCCCCCGCCTGCATCCCGCCCGCCAGCGGAAATAGATCCGGAGTCGTGCCGCCAGCTGGCGCAATCCGCGGCGAGTCGACCGGCGTGTCCTGCCTGCTGAAATCCAGCTCCTCGATGCGCGCGGCGCGCTTTTCGATTTTGTCGGCGGAGATGAGGATCTGGCGGATGTCCTCGCCGACGTCGCCGAAATGTTTCTGCAGCTTCAGCACACGCTCGCGCAGGCGGCCGAGATCGTCGCCGAGATGGATCACCTCGTTGCGGATCTGGTCGGCAGCGTCGCGGATGCGCGCGTCCTTCATGATCTGCTGCATGACCTGGATGGCAAGCATCAGGAGCGACGGCGACACGAGCACGACACGGGCGCGATAGGCCTTCTGGATGACGTCGTCGAAGCCATCGTGGATTTCGGCATAGACCGATTCCGACGGCACGAACATCAGGGCCGTATCCTGAGTCTCGCCGACGACCAGATATTTCTCGGCGATGTCGTTGACGTGGCGCAGCACGTCGGTGCGCAGGCGCTGCGCAGCGGCGCGCTTCTCCTCCTCGGTCTCGGCGTCATGCAGCGCGGTGACCGCCTCCAGCGGAAACTTGGCGTCGATGCACAGCGGCCTGGTGTCGGGCAGGAACACGACGCAGTCCGGCCGCTTGCCGCTGGCGAGCGTGTACTGGAATGCGAAACTGCCCTTCGGCAGCCCGTCCTGCACGATCGCCTCCATCCGCGCCTGTCCGAACGCGCCGCGCGACTGCTTGTTGGCAAGCACGTCGCGCAGGGTCGTCACCTGCGTGGTGAGCTCGCTCAGATCACGGTGCGCATTGTCGATGATGCCGAGTCGCTCGTGCAGCACGCGCAGCGAATCCATGGTGTGGCGCGTGCTTTGCTCCATCGACTGGCCGACGCGGTGAGTGACCGCATCGAGCCGCTCGTTGACGCTGCGGGCCAGGTCGACCTGGCGCCCGGCCAGCAGCTGTGCCATCGCGTCGACCCGGCCGGAGGCCTCGCTCTGGACGCGGATCATGTCGCCGAACCGTTGTTCGAGCTCGTCGGCCCGCATCGCCTGCTGGGCGGCAAGCTCGGTGCCGCGCCGGCTGGAGCGGGCGACCGCCGCCACGATCATCACGAGCAGCAGCAGCACCAGCACGCCGAATCCGATCAGCGCATCGCTGGCCCGGATCGGCAGATCGCCGATCATGACGACGACAGGATTGAGGCTCTGGCTGGCGGTCATCACCCCCGTCTATCCGATTCGCGCAAGCTCGCGAACGAAGAGAGAACATTTATGGTTAAGGCCGGGTTAAGAAGCATGGTTAACGGATCGTTGAAATTCATGGTTAGCGATGTCTTAACCGCACGCCATTAGATTGACCCGGTCAGTTCCGCGGCTTAAATCGCGCGCCATGTCCCTAAAAGAAATCATCATCCTGCCGGATCGGCAGCTGCGGCTGGTCTCCAGGCCTGTCGAGAAGGTCACGCCGGAGATCCGGCAGCTGGTCGACGACATGTTCCAGACCATGTACGACGCGCCCGGCATCGGGCTCGCGGCGATCCAGGTTGCGCAGCCCTTGCGCCTGATCACCATGGATCTGGCGAAGCCGGATTCCGGCGGCGAGACCAAGCGCGAGCCGCGGGTCTTCATCAATCCGGAGATCGTCGCCAAGTCGGACGAGCTATCGGTCTACGAGGAAGGCTGCCTGTCGATTCCCGAATATTACGAGGAGGTCGAGCGACCGGCGCGCGTCCGCGTCCGCTTCACCGATATCGACGGCGTGGTCCGCGAGGAGGATGCCGAGGGCCTCTACGCCACCTGCATCCAGCACGAGATCGACCATCTCAACGGCGTGCTGTTCATCGACTATCTGTCGAAGCTCAAGCGCGACCGCGTAATGAAGAAGTTCACCAAGGCCGCCAAGCGCGCGGGCGACTAATCGACGAACTCTTTCCTCCGTCATGCCCGGGCCTGACCCGGGCATCCACGTCTTGCCTCTCGCGTTGGCTTTGCGACGTGGATGACCGGGACAAGCCCGGCCATGACGCGGAGGATCGGCTATGCAGGATCTTCCACCAGATGCCGCTTCGCCTGATCTTCATGGGCACGCCGGACTTCGCCGTGCCGACCCTGCTCGAGCTCGCCGGCCATGGCCACGAGATCGTGGCCGTCTACACCCGCGCGCCGAAGCCCGGCGGCCGCCGTGGCCTCGCGCTGGTGCCGACCCCGATCGAGACCGAGGCGCGCCGGCTCGGCATCCCCGTGCTCACGCCGAAGACGCTGAAAACCGAGGAAGCGCTGGCCGAGTTCCGCGCCCATGACGCCGATGCCGCCGTCGTCGTCGCCTACGGCATGATCCTGCCGCAGGCGATCCTCGATGCGCCCAGGCTCGGCTGCTACAATCTTCACGCCTCGCTGCTGCCGCGCTGGCGTGGCGCCGCGCCGATCAATCGCGCCATCATGGCGGGTGATGCCGAGTCCGGCGTCATGGTGATGAAGATGGATGTCGGTCTCGACACCGGCGACGTCGCGATGGCCGAGCGCCTTGGTATCACCGACGCCATGACGGCCTCCGATCTGCATGATCGCCTGTCGCGGATCGGCGCCGACCTGATGGTGCGCGCGATGGCTGCGCTGGAGCGCGGCGGGCTGACGCTGACGAAGCAGGCCGAGGACGGCGTCACCTACGCCGCCAAGATCGAGAAGGCCGAGGCGCGGATCGACTGGAGCAGGCCGGCGCATGCCGTGCTGCGCCACATCCACGGCCTGTCGCCGTTCCCCGGCGCCTGGAGCGAGATCGTGCTCGATGGCGAGGCCGTGCGGCTGAAGATCCTGCGCTGCGCGCTCGCCAGTGGCGCGGGCGAGCCGGGCACCGTGCTTGACGAGCAGCTCACCATCGCCTGCGCCGACGGCGCCATCCACATCACCGAGCTGCAGCGCGCGGGCAAGGGCCCGATGAAGGCCGCGGATTTTCTGCGCGGCACGGCTGTCGCGCCGGGCCTGCGCTTCGGCTGACCATTTCAGCCCGTCATGCGCGGGCTTGACCCGCGCATCCATCTCGCGAACAAGCTTCGCCCATGGATGGATTGCCGGGTCAAGCCCGGCAATGACGGCCCAGACGTGATCGAGGCGATGCCCCGCTACAAGCTCACCATCGAATATGACGGCACCCCGTTCTGTGGCTGGCAGCTGCAGGAGACGCTGCCGTCGGTGCAGGGCGCCCTGGAGGCGGCGGTGCAGGCGACCTGCGGCGTGCCGACCCGCGTGCACGGCTCCGGCCGCACCGATGCCGGCGTCCATGCCACCGGGCAGGTCGCGCATTGCGACATCGAGAAGGCGTTTCGCCCCGACAAGCTGCGCGATGCGCTCAACGCGCATCTGCGCCCCAACCCGGTCGCCGTGCTCGACGCGGAGATCGTGCCGGAGACATTCGAGGCTCGCTTCTCCGCCCGCAAGCGGCACTACCGCTATCGCATCGTCAATCGCCGCTCGAATCTCGCGCTGGAGGTCGGCCGCGTCTGGCGCGTGCCGCAGCGACTCGATTCGGATGCGATGCACGTCGCTGCGCAACGTCTGATCGGCAAGCACGACTTCACCACGTTCCGTGACACCGAGTGCCAGGCAAAATCACCGGAGAAGACGCTCGATCAGCTCGACGTCGTCAGGGACGGCGATGCCATCACCGTCGTCACCTCGGCGCGCTCCTACCTCCACAGCCAGGTCCGCTCGATGGTCGGCTCGCTGGTGTGGGTCGGGCAGGGCCGCTGGAGCGCCGATGATCTGGCGGCAGCGCTCGCCGCGCGCAGCCGCGCCGCCTGCGGCGTCGTCGCGCCGCCCGAAGGGCTGTATCTCGTGAAGGTCGACTACTGATCAGGCGGCGGCGACTGCTTCGATTTCGAGTAGCCAGGCGCTGTCAAAGATTTCAGCAATGATCACCGTCAATGCAGGCGCCAGGTCGCCCAGGACTTCGTTGCGAACGTCGCGGTTTTCGACGCTGTACTTCCGATCCGAGAGATACGTGGTGACCTTGACGATGTTGCCGAGCGTCATATCCGCGGCCCGAAGCTGCGCTTCTACATTGCGCCACACGAGACGGGCTTGGCTCGTGAAATCGCCAGGCACCGCGCCATCTGCATCTTGCGGAATCTGACCGCTCACGAATGCCCATCGCGTCGGGTGCGAGACCTCGCAGACTTGGCTGTAGCCGCCCGAGGGCTGGGGCGCGTCCTTGGCGCTAAGAGCTCGTCGGTCCATCCGCGCCACCCTTGCAGCTCAGGCGAAATATCTGTCGAGAATGCCGCGATAGATCTTCGTCAGCGTCGCGATATCGGCGACCGAGGCGCGCTCGTCGATCTGGTGCATGGTCTGGCCGACCAGGCCGAACTCGATCACCGGGCAGTAGCTCGAAATGAAGCGTGCATCCGACGTGCCGCCGGTGGTCGACAGATCCGGCTTGCGGCCGGTGACCTCTTCGATCGCCGCGACCGCGAGGTCGGTGAACGGACCCGGCTTGGTCAGGAACACGTTGGAGTTCGACGGCAGCCAGTCGATGTGGGCGCGGATGCGGTTGCCGCAGGCCTTGGCGAGCCGCTCCTCGACCAGCGCGCGCAGCGACTGCTGAGTATGGCAGTCGTTGTAGCGGATGTTGAACTTCGCTCGTGCGATGCCAGCGATGACGTTGGTGGCGGTGTTGCCGACATCCACGGTGGTGAATTCGAGGTTCGACGGCTGGAATTGCGCGCTGCCGTGATCGAGCGGCTCGTCGGAAAGTGCCACGATTAGGCGCGAGATGTCAGGCACCGGGTTGGAGGCGCGGTGCGGGTAGGCGACGTGGCCCTGCTTGCCTTCGACGATCAGGGTGCCGGACTGTGAGCCGCGGCGGCCGATCTTGATGCAGTCGCCCATGACTTCCTGATTGGACGGCTCGCCAAGCACGCAATGATCGAAGCGCTCGCCGCGCTCGGCCGCCCACTGCAACAGCTTGATGGTGCCGTTGATCGAGACGTCCTCCTCGTCGCCGGTGATCAGGAACGAGATCGAGCCCTTGGGCTGGCCACCGCGCTCGCGCAGATAATCGAGCGCCGCCGCGACGCTGCAGGCGATGCCGCCCTTCATGTCGACCGCGCCGCGGCCATAGATGTAGCCGTCCTTCACCTCACCCGAGAATGCGCCGAGGCTCCAGGCCTTTTCGTCGCCAGGCGGCACGACGTCGGTGTGGCCGGCGAAGGTGATGTGCGGTCCCTCGCTGCCGATGCGGGCGTAGAGGTTGTCGATGTCGGCGGTGCCCGCCTCCGAGAAGGTCACGCGATGCGTCGTGAAGCCCGCTTGCGCCAGCAGGGCTTCGAGCACGCCAAGCGCGCCGGCATCGGCTGGCGTCACGGAAGGACAGCGGATCAGGTCTCGGGTGATGGTGAGGGCGTCGGTCATGCCCTCGGCTTATCATGCTAGTTTGGCGGCGGGCTAGTGCTGCCGATTGCCGCTCCGTTGAGCGGTGGGCTCGCGACGTGCGGCGTGAATTCCAGTTCCTTGTCCTGATCCCAGGCCGGCGGGTGGCTGGTCTGCCAGCCGCCGCGTTCGGCCGATACGACCTGCGGGAGCGGGCTGGGTCCGAAGCGATTGCGCTCGGGATCGCCGGCCAGGCAGTACAGTTCGATGAAGCCCCAGAGCGAGAGCAGGGCGCCGAGACCTCCGAGGATCGTGGGAAGCAGCGTGCCGGGCAGCAGGTCGACATATTGGTTGACGAGCCCGGGCATGGCGAACAACGGAACCGTCCACCAGCCGCTCTTGCCGCGGTCGTGCAGCCGCTTGACGGCGCCCGCGGCGAACACCCAGGCGAACAACGGGGTGACGACGATGTGGATCGCCGCGGACAGGAGATCGGCCCGCGTCAGGCCGCGAAAGGTGTCGGGGTCGAAGACCACGAAAATATCGGTGAGACGGAAGCTAGCGGCGGCCGGGCCGCCGAGCAGCTTGCTGAAGCCGGCCGTCAGAGCAGTGGCGACCACCATCCAGCCAAAGATCACCAGCAGCGACAGCCACAGCTTGGCGCGATTGATGCGGCCGTGGAAGCGGAACAGAAACCAGATCCAGTCCATGGGCGATCTCCGGACGAGCGGTAGGGCCGGTCCGGAGATTCGTCGCTGCCGCCGCAGCGGCGGTTCGATCAGTCGCGCAGCAGCTCGTTGATCGAGGTCTTGGAGCGGGTGCGCTCGTCGACGCGCTTGACGATGACGGCGCAGGCCGTGGACGGTCCCATCTGTCCGTTCTTCATCGGCTTGCCCGGCAGTGCGCCCGGCACGACGACCGAGTATTCCGGCACCTCGCCGATGAACGTCTCGCCGGTTTCGCGGTCGATGATCTTGGTCGAGGCACTCAGGAACACACCCATCGCCAGCACCGCGCCCTTGCGCACGATGACGCCTTCGGCGACCTCCGAGCGGGCGCCGATGAAGCAGTCATCCTCGATGATCACGGGACCGGCCTGCAGCGGCTCCAGCACGCCGCCAATGCCGACGCCGCCGGAGATGTGCACGCGCTTGCCGATCTGGGCGCAGGAGCCGACCGTCGACCAGGTGTCGACCATGGTGGCCTCGTCGACATAGGCGCCGAGATTGACGAACGACGGCATCAGCACGACGTTCTTGGCGATGAAGGCGGAACGGCGCACGATGGCGCCCGGCACGGCGCGGAAGCCGGCATCGCGAAAACGGTTCTCGCCCCAGCCCTCGAACTTCGACGGCACCTTGTCCCACCACGACGCCTGGCCGGGGCCGCCGGGGATGACGCTCATGTCGTTGAGCCGGAACGACAGCAGCACGGCCTTCTTCAGCCACTGGTTGACGCTCCACTTGCCGTCGGCGGCACGCTCGGCGACGCGGGTCTCGCCCTTGTCGAGCAGCTCCAGCGCGCTCTCCACGGCGTCGCGGACCTCGCCCTTGGTCGCGGTCGAGACGCCGTCACGGGCATCGAAGGCGCTGTTGATGGTGGATTCCAGGGCGGACAAAGACATCGGTCGATCCTCGCTTGGTCCCGGGCGCGCCGCCTGGGATCGGTCATGTACGAGCTTGATGGGCAGGCAGGCTTTTTCGGAGTTTGGGGCAGGGGAGTCAAGGCACCCTCACCGTCGTCCCGGACAAGCGGAGCGCCACGCCGTCCGTTCACGCGAAGACTCTCTCGCGCGAGCGCCGATCCGGGACCCATAACCACAAGGAGGTGTGCTGGCACATCCTGATCCTCTTGCGTGCCTCACACATCCGCCTGTGGTTATGGGTCCCGGGTCAAGCCCGGGACGACACCGAATTTGGCGGACCGCGGTCGCGAGTCATGACCAGCCAGCCGGTCGCGTGTCCGGGACGACGTCGAGGGTTACGCAGCCACCAGCCGCTGCAAGAACCCCGTCAGGTCATCCGTGACATGATCGACATGCGGATCGTCGCGGCCCGACAGCTCCCAATCCTCGCGGACCACCTCCTTGGTGCCGTCGGGCACCACCAGCACCGTGGTCATGCCGAGGTCGTGCGGCACGGCGAGGTTGCGGGCGAGGTCCTCGAACATCGCGGCCCGGGTCGGATCGACATCGTGCAGCTTGAGGAACTTGTCGTAGGTCTCGCGCGCCGGCTTCGGCGTCAGCTCGGCGGCGATGATGTCGAACACGCCATGGAAATGACCGGCGATGCCGAGCCGCGCCAGCACCGCATCGACATGGTCGACCGAACCATTGGTCAGGATCAGCTTGCGTCCCGGCAACTGCTCGATCGCAGACCCCATCGCCGGGTTCGGCTCCAGCGGCGAATGGTCGATCTTGTGCACGTAGGCCAGGAAGTCGTCAGCGTGCACGCCATGCTCTGTCATCATGCCGCGCATCGTCGTGCCGTAGCGCCGGTAGTAGTCCTTCTGGATTCGGCGCGCCTCGTCGGCATCGACCTTGAGCCAGTTGGAGACGAACTCGCCAATCCGCGCATCCACCTGCTGCCACAGATTGACGTGATGCGGATACAGCGTGTTGTCGAGATCGAACACCCAGGTGTCGACGTGACCGAAGCTGCGGGGGGATTTTGTCATGGGTGCCTGGGTCCTGAGTGATCATGCCCAGCTGGCACGGCATATTCCGCCGTCGTCCCGGCGAACGCCGGGACCCATACCGCGTGATCTGTCTTGAGGCAGAATAGCTGATGCCGGTGGCCCACACGACGGCCGGTGGTTATGGATCCCGGCGTTCGCCGGGATGACGGCGGAATTTGTTGCGGCATCCCGGCTCTCATCGACCCGCTCATCACGGCAACCCAAACCGCAGCGTCTTGCCGCCGCGGGTGATGTCGACGGCGGTGAAGCCGGTCGCGGTGAAGCCGCGGCTCGGGCAGTCGCCCTGCTCCGTCGTCTCGAACTTGTTCTCGCGGGTGCAGAGCTGCACCAGGCCGCCCCAGTTCAGCGGCTTGTCCTTGAGCTTGATCGTGCGGTTGTCGGCATCGACCGCCTCGGCGAAGCTGTAGACCTTCTTCGGCTGGCCCGTGATGTCCGGATGCAGGCACTTGCCGGCATCGATGCGATACCAGCCGCGGCTGACCACGGTGCGGCCGTCGTCGGTGCCGACTGCCGCCATCACCTTGTGCGGGGTGTCGTTGCACCAGGTGAGTCCAGTCGGCGACGGTGTCTGCACCGCGTCCACCATGGTGGCGAAGAACGTCGGCTGCGAGACGATGTCGGATGCAAGTCCGCGGCTCTTCAGGAAGGCGGCGAGCGCGGCTTGCGTCTTCGGCCCGTCGACACCGTCGATCGGCGAGGCGTCGTAGCCGGCGATGCCGAGCAGCCGCTGAATCCCCGCGAGCCGCGCCTGCTCGTCGTCATATTCGGCGCTCTCGGCCAGATACGCGGTCAGCGTGCCATCGTCGGACTTGGCCGGCGTCACCTGCGTGAAGGCTGCCGGCGTCTGGCCGGTTCGGCACTGCCGTGCGGCGGCGATCACGAAATTGTCTGTCGCGGCGACGCACAGCTGATCATTGCCGTTGTCGGCGATCGGCGAGGCGCCGTACAGGCTGAGCGCGCGGGCATGCAGCAGGATGCGATCGGCGGTCATCGTCCCCTGCAGCACGACGCGGCAGGCTGCCGGATCGAGCCGGAACCAGCCGCGCGTCGCGGTGGCCGCCTTCTCGTCGACGCCGATCGCGGCCTCGACGACGTAGCTCATGCGATTGCAGAGCTTGAGGTCGGCCCGGGCGGGGGTGGCGAAGGCGAGGAAGGTAAGAAAAAGTGCAGCCAGGCAGACCGCGAAACGCGTCCGGAGAGATGTTGGGTGCCCAACTCTCTCCCCGTCGTCATGGCCGGGCTTGACCCGGCCATCCACGCCTATTTCGCCGCCGGAGAGAGCGTCATGGATGCCCGGGTCAAGCCCGGGCATGACGAGAGCTGAATGTGTGGCGGCCGTGCCCATCACTTGTGGATCAGCGTGCCCGTGCCCTGGTTGGTGAACAGCTCGAGCAGCACCGCGTGCGGCACCTTGCCATCCAGGATCACGACGCCCTGCACGCCCTGCTCGAGCGCGTAGATGCAGGTCTCGACCTTCGGGATCATGCCGCCGGAGATGGTGCCGTCGGCGATCAGCTTGCGCGCGTCCTTGATGGAGATTTCCGGAATCAGCTTCTTCGACTTGTCGAGCACGCCCGGCACGTCGGTCAGCAGCAAGAGCCGCTTGGCCTTCAGCGCACCGGCGACGGCGCCGGCGAAGGTGTCGGCGTTGACGTTGAAGGTCTGGCCCTCCTTGGAGGTCGCGAGTGGCGCCAGCACCGGGATCAGCTCGTAGCCGATCAGCTGGTTCAGCAGCGTGAGATCGACCTTGTCCGGCTCGCCGACGAAACCGAGATCGACCACCTTCTCGATGTGGCTGTCGGGATCGACCATCGTGCGGGTCGCCTTGACGGCGCGCACCATGTTGCCGTCCTTGCCGCACAGCCCGACTGCCTTGCCCCCGGCCTCGTTGATGTAGCCGACCAGCTGCTTGTTGATCGAGCCGGCCAGCACCATCTCGACGATCTCGATCGTGGCGGCATCCGTGATGCGCAGGCCGGCGGCGAATTCGGAGACGATGCCGAGGCGCTTGAGCATGGTCGCGATCTGCGGC
The DNA here is from genome assembly GCF_051167655.1 of Bradyrhizobium sp. HKCCYLS2038. Classification (NCBI taxonomy): domain Bacteria; kingdom Pseudomonadati; phylum Pseudomonadota; class Alphaproteobacteria; order Hyphomicrobiales; family Nitrobacteraceae; genus Bradyrhizobium; species Bradyrhizobium sp. HKCCYLS2038. The sequence goes on from NZ_JBNPTM010000001.1 coordinate 342,377, forward strand.
CCGCCGCCATGCACGACCACCGGATTGATCGCGGTCTGCTCGAGCAGCACGATGTCGCGGGCGAACGCCTTGGCGGTGTCCTCGTCTCCCATGGCGTGACCGCCATATTTGATGACGATGGTTTCGTCGTCATACTCCTGCATGTGCGGGAGCGCTTCGGACAGAATGCGGGCCTGATCGAGCGGGCTGATGGTGGTCGCGTCGGTCATGTCTGGGGGATCTCGGCTGTCGGAACGTCGCGCGCGGTTCTATCCGATTGCCGGGGCGGCGCAAAGCGCCGGATCAGCCCCGTCGTGGCCACAATGCGCAGACCGCAAGCGCCAGCCAGCTGGCGATCTGCAGGCTGCCGCCGATCGGCGCCGCAAACGGAAACAGCCGGTCGCCGGTGAATTGCCGCATCAGGAGGTCGCCGGCGAACAGCGCCGGGCCGAGCACGAAGCCGATCGCCGCGACCAGGCCGATGCGCCGGGCGACGACGCCGCGCTCGGCCAGCGCGACGGTGCCAAGCAGGGCGCAGGCGTGGAACAACAGCATGGTGGACGCCGTCGCGAGCCGCGACGCGTCGGGATCGTGCGCGGCCTTCGCCGCCAGCGCCACGCCGGCGGCCCCCATCAGCCCCGCCAGGGCGACGAGAATTCGCCAAGCCTTGATCATGCGCCGCGCTCCTCGAGCAGGCGCACCATGGCGGCGCGCAGCTCCGGCATGCCGGTGCCGGATCGTGACGACGTCGCCAGCACCTGCGGAAACGCTGCGGGATGCTTGGCGAGCGCGGTTTCGGTCTCGGCGATGCGGGCCGCGAGTTCCGCCGGCTTGATCTGGTCGGCCTTGGTCAGAACCAGCTGATAGCTGACGGCCGACCGATCGAGCGTCTTGAGGATCTCCTGATCGACCTCCTTCAGCCCGTGGCGGGCGTCGATCAGCACGTAGACGCGGGCGAGCGAGGAGCGTCCGAGCAGGAATTTGTGGATCAGCTCGGTCCAGGACGCGACCTTGGTCTTGGCCGCCGCGGCGTAGCCATAGCCGGGCATGTCGACGAGCCGCAGCGGCGCGTATTCGGGGGCCTCGAAGAAGATCAGCTCCTGGGTCCGGCCGGGCGTATGCGAGGTTCGCGCCAGCGCGTTCTGGCCGGTCAGCGCGTTGATCAGGCTGGACTTGCCGACATTGGAACGGCCGGCAAACGCGACCTCGACCGCTCCCATCGGCGGCAGGCTCTCGATCGACGGCGAGGCATGGGTGAAGCGCCACGACTGCGCGAACAGCTTGCGGCCCTTCTCGATCAGGCGCTCGTCGGCGTCTTGGCTGGTGGTGGTCATGACAAGCCCTCGCTCTTCGTCATGCCCGGCCTTGACCCGCCTGCGGGGCCGAAGCCCCTTCTGCGCGGCGAAGGCTCGGGCATCCACGCCATTGCGCGGGAAATCAAAACGTGGATGGCCGGGACAAGCCCGGCCATCGCGGTAGGTGGTTGGTTGGTTGAGCGGCTCACGCCGCCTTACTCGTCGTCACGCCGTTTTTTTTTTGAACGTGCCGCGGATGTTGTCGAACAGCTCCACCTTCACGCCGTTGCGGCGCATGATGAAGCCCTGCTGCAGCACCGACAGCGTGTTGTTCCAGGCCCAGTAGATCACGAGACCGGCCGGGAAGCCCGCGAGCATGAAGGTGAAGATCAGCGGCATCCAGTTGAAGATCATCGCCTGGGTCGGATCCGGCGGCGTTGGGTTCAGCTTCATCTGGAACCACATCGTGATGCCCATGATGATCGGCCAGATGCCGAGCGCCAGGTAGTGGCCGAACAGCGGCAGCTGGGTCGGATCGAACGGGATCAGGCCGAACAGCGTGAACAGGTTGGTCGGATCCGGCGCCGAGAGGTCCTTGATCCAGCCAATGAACGGCGCATGCCGCATCTCGATGGTGACGAACAGCACCTTGTACAGCGAGAAGAACACCGGGATCTGCAGCGCGACTGGGAGACAGCCGGCGACGGGGTTGATCTTCTCCTTCTTGTAGATCTCCATCATCTCCTGCTGCTGCTTCATCCGGTCGTCCGGATAGCGCTCCTTCAGCGCCTGCAGCTGTGGCTGGATCGCCTTCATCTTGGCCATCGAGGCGTAGGACTTGTTGGCCAGCGGGAAGAACAGCAGCTTCACCAGCACCGTCACCAGCAGGATCGAGACGCCGAAATTGCCGAAGAAGCGGAAGAAGAAGTCGAGCGCCAGGAACATCGGCTTGGTCAGGAAGTAGAACCAGCCCCAGTCGATCAGCAGGTCGAAATGGTTCAGCCCGAGCTTCTGATTGTAGCCGTCGAGGCCGCCGATCGGGAAGTTGATGCCGACGACGCCGGCTTCCTTGGCGCCGGCGAACAGCCGGGTGGAGACGGTGGCCGAGCCGCCGGCCGGAACGGTCTGCGGGTTCTCGACATAGTCGGTCTGATAGCGGTGCTGATTGTCGACCAGCTTCGACGAGTAGTTCGCCTGCAGATGGGCATCGGTCATCGGCAGTAGCGCCGTCGCCCAGTACTTGTCGGTGATGCCGAGCCAGCCATTGGTGATGTCGAACTTCGCGGCCTTCTCGTCGTCCATCTTCTTGTAGGTGAATTCCTGCAGGCCCTTCTCGCCGAGATAGCCGATCAGGCCTTCATGCAGGATGTAGTAGCCGGAGACATGCGGCGTGCCGTGGCGCGAGATCAGGCCATAGGGATACAGCGTCACCGGGGCATTGCCGGCGTTGGTGACGTCGTCCTTGATGGTGAAGAGATAGTGATCGTCGACCGCGATGGTGCGCTGGAAGGTCAGGCCGTCGCCATTGGTATAGGTCAGCTTCACCGGCGTGGTCGGCGTCAACGCATTGGAGCCGTCCTGCTGCCACATCGTGCTCTGGTCCGGCACCTGCACCTTGGCGCCGGCGGCATTGACCCAGCCGAATTCCGCATAATACGGCTCGGCGGTGTTGGACGGCGAGAACAGCACGATGGCCGGAGACTTCGGATCGACCGTCTCGCGATACTGCACGAAGGCCAGATCGTCGATGCGGGCGCCCTTCAGCGATATGCTGCCGGTCAGCCGCGGGGTGTCGATCTTGACGCGCGGGTTGGCTGCGATCGCGGTCTCGCGCGGCATCACGCCGGAGGCCGTGGCCGCAGCGCCGCCGGGCGCGCTCGGGCTGCCGGAGGCGGCCGCATTCGGCTGCGGCGTGGCGGAGGGCGTCGCGCCGGGTTGCGCGGCCGGCGCCTGCTGCTTGGCGAGCTCGGCCTGCATCTGGGCCTGGGCGCGCTGCTTCTCCATCTGGGGCCCGTTGTAGAAGACCTGCCACAGGATCAGCACGAGGCCGGACAGAATGACGGCGAGGATGGTGTTGCGATTGTCGGTCATCGTTTTCTTATGATCTCGTCATTCAATCCGGTTTGCGGAACTGCGCGGCCGGTGCGGGAGCATTCTGCCTGTCCGCATGCGACGGCCTGCGCGGCTGCGGCTTGGCCTGTTGCCGGTCGAGGCGGCGGAGCGTCGCCTGGAGGTCCTCGAGCATGGCCTGGAAGTCGCGCGACAGCGCGTCGCGGCGACCGATCAGCACATAGTCGCTGTGCGGCCGCATCGACAGGGGATCGAGCCGTTTCACAAGCTCGCGCAACCGCCGACGGATGCGATTGCGCTCCGTGGCGGTGCCATTCTTCTTGGTGACGGTAAAGCCGATCCGGACCGGGCCCTGGTCGGCGCGCTCACGGCGCTGGACCACGAAGGCAGGGCCGTTGGCCCGCGCGCCATCGGCAACGGCGAGAAAGTCCGCCCGCTGCCGTAGCCGATCCATGATCGAAATCTCCGGGACGGACGCCCTGGCTTCAGGCGCTCAGACGCTTGCGGCCACGTGCACGACGGGCAGCAAGAACTTTGCGGCCGCCAGTGGTGGCGAGGCGCGCGCGGAAGCCGTGACGGCGCTTGCGCACCAGTTTGCTGGGTTGATAAGTCCGCTTCACGGTCGTTCTCCGCTGACGGGCAATTTGCCAGTTGACAACTTGCCTGCTTGAAATGTCGATTGATGTCCGGAGATGGTTTCGGGCCCAAAGTGGACCGCTGCCGGCCCTGAAATCGAGCCGCTCCCGGACAGGCCGGGTCATCGCGGACGGTTGGCGCGGCTTATAAGGGAGCGTCCCGACTTCGTCAATCGGGCCAACGGCTGCAGGATGCGGCTTGGTACGTGGGCTCGATCGTTGTAGGTGCCCCCAAGGGCAGCGTCAAAATGGCGCGAGATTGGCGCCCGCACGACAGGGGGGCATCGATCGGGCCGCGCAGCTTCGGGTTCCATTATGAACGATGGAAACCGGAACATGAGCGATCCGTAATTTGACCGGACTCCGGTGCAGTCCCATCTTGCGCACCCGTAAGGGTAGGGGTGTCTCTTACAAGGGCTCTACGTGCCAGACAGCGACAACCAGCCGATCCTGGAGCGTCTGCGACCGAAACGGTCGCGCCGGCTCGGCTTGTCCGGCAAGCTGCTGCTGTTAACCATTCCGTTCGTGATGATCGCGGCGGTGCTGGTGTATGTCCCCGCGATCGCGAACTTCTGGACCAACCGTCTCAACGATCGTCTCGCCGCAGCCAATACCGCCGCGCTGGTGCTCGACGCTGCACCCTCCGGCATGGTGCCGGATTCGCTGGCGCGCCAGATCCTGACCTCGATCAATGCCAGGGGCGTCGCCATCAAGATGGGGCAGCAGCGTCGTCTGCTCGCCAGCGCCGACCTGCCGGCATCGATCGATCATGACTTCGACATGCGCGACATGACCGTATGGTCATCGATCATGAACTCGCTGAAGATGATGGCCGAGACGGGCGATCACACCATGCGTATCGTCGGGCCGGCTCAGGGACGCGCGCAATTCATCGAGGTCGTCACCGACGAGAAGCCGCTGCGGAAGGCGATGTACCGCTTCTCGCGCAACCTGCTCGGCGTGTCGCTGCTGCTTGCCGTCCTGACCGCGGCGCTGGTGTATCTCGCACTTCATTTCCTGTTTGTGCGGCCGATGCGGCGGCTGACCGCGAGCCTCGTCGGGTTTCACGAGAATCCGGAAAGCGTGGCGCGCATCATCGTGCCGAGCCAGCGCTCGGACGAGATCGGCGTCGCCGAGCGCGAGCTCGCCGACATGCAGCGCGACCTGGTATCGATGCTGAATCAGAAGAGCCGGCTCGCCGCGCTCGGCCTGGCGGTGTCAAAGATCAATCATGATCTGCGCAACCTGCTGGCGTCGTCGCAGCTGTTGTCGGACCAGCTTGCCAGCGTGCCCGATCCGCGGGTGCAGCGCTTTGCGCCGAAGCTGATGCGCTCGCTGGAGCGTGCCATCGCGTTCTGCCAATCGACGCTGTCCTACGGCAAGGTGCAGGAGCCGGCGCCGGACCGGCGCTTGGTGGCTGTCGAGCCGGTCGTGGCCGAGGTGAGGGAGACCGCCGGATTGTCGCCCGACGCCTCGATCACCTGGATCGCGGCGGTCGAGCGCGGGCTGAGGATCGATGCCGATCCCGACCAGCTGTTCCGCGTGCTGCTCAATCTCGTCCGCAACGCCGCCCAGGCGCTGGAAAGTCTTACCGGGGATACCGGCGTCCGCCAGATCCGCATCACCGGCCGCCGCGAGGGCGCCGTGACGATCCTGGAAGTGTCCGACACCGGTCCAGGCGTGCCGGCGAAGGTGCGCGAGCACCTGTTCGAGGCCTTCCGCGGCGCCGGCCGGCCCGGCGGCTCCGGCCTCGGTCTGGCCATCGCGGCCGAACTGGTGCGCGCCCATGATGGCGACATCCAGCTGGTCGAGGGCACGCTCGGCGCGACCTTCCGAATCACGATTCCCGACCGTCCGGTCGAGCTGCAGACCTTCTGGACCGAGCGCGCCAGCGCCTGAGCGGTTACGAATCGAGCATCTGCCATTTTTCCCGGGGGGCGACGCCGGAGCCGCCGAAACCGGACCCGCGGGTTGTCGGGAGTGGCAGGCATGCCCGGCCGCGCGGTGCCATGCGGAAAAATGGTCGCAAAATGTCCCGCTCCAGCCTTGCCAAGCGGCCTTCGAGCCGTTAGTCAGAGGCCCTTCGCGAGGCCCGCCGGCATTGCCGCTCGAGCCTTCCGGGATCCGGCCACGGCTTGTATCCCGCCACGCGAAAGACGCGCCCGTAGCTCAGCTGGATAGAGCATCAGACTACGAATCTGAGGGTCGGACGTTCGAATCGTTCCGGGCGCGCCATTCAAATCAAGCACTTGATCTACCTCGAGAGATAGTCGTCATCGATTGCGGTTCCGCCACTTGCTAGGCGGTCATCTCACATGACGACGGGAAGCGAACGCCGGTATCGGTGGTTGCACCTCCACTCAATCAACGAACTCCCGTAGTCGGCTGCTGTCCCTTTTGCCGATCGACCGCGATCCAGCCAGGACGGTCTCCATCCCGTACAGCATCGGATCGATTTGCTCGCGCTTGGTGCCCAGCGCGATGGTGGTCAGGCCGGCCAGCACTGGGTGCCGCCGTCGATGCGCAGCACTTGCCCCGAAACGAAAGCGCCCATAGGGCCTGCAAAGAATTCGACGACGCGCGCGACCTCGTCGACGGTGGCGATGCGGTCGAGCGTGCCGGTCTCGACCAGGCGGTCCGGGTCGACAGCGCGGGTGCCAAGGAAGCGGCCGGTGCGGGTATCGCCGGGCGCGATGCAGTTGACGGCGATGTCGTACGGGCGGAGCTGATCGGCAAGGCAGCGCGTGTAGTGCGTCACGCCCGCCTTCGCCACCGCATAGATCGCACTGTTGGTGCGGCCCTTGAACGCGGCGACCGAGCCGAGCGTGACGATGCGACCGCGGCGGCGCTCCATCATGCCGCGCGCAACCGCCTGGCAGGTCAGGATCGTCGAGAGCAGGTTGCGGTCGAGCACCGCGCGGACGTCGGCCTCCTGAATGTTGACCGCATCGTTCGGGTCGGGCTTGCCGCCGCCGGCCGCGATATCACCGCCTGCATTGTGGACGAGAATGTCGATGGGACCGAGGGCCGCCTCGGTCTCCGCGATCACTCTTGAAATGTCGTCGGCCTTGGCCAGGTCCCCCAGCGCCCGCATGGTGCGGACGCCAAGCGCATCGCCGATCTCCGCGGCGACGGCGGTGAGCGTGGTGCCCTCGCCATACTCTGCCGGACCGTTCTCGCGCATGCCGTGAATTGCTACATCAGCGCCGAGCGCTGCCAGCTTCTCGGCGAAGGCGCGGCCCAGTCCGCGTCCCGCGCCGGTCACCAGCGCGACCCGGCCCGCCAAAATCTTCGTCACCTCACGCGATGCCATGATCTTCTCCGTTCAACGATGTCAATCCGCCGCGAGATCGAGGCTGATCGCCAGCGCCTGAACCAGGCACATCGGGGCCACCAGGGTGCGCAGCGCCGGCTCGGGCATGTCCTGGATCTCGAACACGACGCTTGCGCCGTCGGCGATGGGGCTCAGCAGGCTGTCGGTGATGGAAATGGTCGGAACCCCGCGCCCGACGAGCTCGGCGAACAGCCGCGCCGTATCGGGATAGTAGTTGCGGAAGCTGATCGCGACCAGCGCATCATCGCGCGTCGCCGTGTGCGACTGCTCGTGAATGCTGCCGCCGGTGCCGTCGAGCAGGACAACGCGCCGTCCCAGCTTGCGCAGCACGTAGGCGAGATGGGTCGCGACCGGAAACGAACCGCCGAGGCCGATCAGGTAGATGTCGCGCGCTTTGGCGAGCACCGCGGTCGCGGCATCGAGCTCGCGCGCAGGCACGGACTGGCTGAGCGCCGTGAGCGCCGCCTGTGCTTCCGAGACGAAGCGCGACAGCACCGCGGTCGGCTGACGGCCGAGCACCGATTTCTCCTCGCTCTTCATCCGCGCAAGCCGCGCCTTGTAGCTTGGCGCCACTCCGGCCACGAGGCGCGAGCGGAACACCTGCTGCATCTCGGTGAAGCCGCCGAAGCCGAGGGCGTGCGCGAAGCGCACGATCGCCGACGGTGGCACGCCCGAGCGCTGGGCGACCTCCGCGACGGTGCCGAGTGCGACATCCGTCGGGTGGTCGAGCACGAACTCGGCGATCTGCTGGAGGCGGCCGGAGAGAGCTCTATGACGCTGCGCGATCGCTCCGCGCAGATCGTCATAGTTCATCGGGCCGGATGCCTTGTTCATCAATTGAATCTCCAGGTTGGTCCTCTCTCTCTAAGGACATTTTGTCGCGTGGATCAAATATTCCACTTTACAGATAAAATAGAATGAATATTCTGCCCGTCAACAACAAGACACTTCACGGTCGGGAGGGAACGATGAAGAGGCGTGAGATTTCACGGCGAAGCGTTCTGAAGGGCAGTCTGATGACGTCTGTCATCGGCGGCACCGGGAGCTTCTTCGGCCCGTGGCAGCTGAACCGTGCCTGGGCGCAGGGCGGCAAGCCGATCAAGCTCGGCCTGACCTGTGATGCGAGCGGCCAATATGGCAACAGCGGGCAGGATGATTTCCGCGGCATCAAGATGGCCATCGACGAGATCAACGCCAAAGGCGGCGTGCTCGGACGCCAGATCAGCTTCATCACCGCAGACACGGAGACGACGCCGGCAACCGGCAGCCGCGTCGCCGAACGCTTCATCACCCGCGAGGACTGCACGATCCTGATCGGCGCGCTGCATTCCGGGGTTGCCAACGCCATCACCCAGGTCGCCAGCAAATACGGTGTGATCTACCTCAACACCAACTCCTCGGCGCCGAGCGAGGCGGGCGAGAACTGTTCGCGCGTCAAATTCGTTTGGGACGGCAACGGCACCAACTTCTCCAAGGCGTCGGTCAAGAACGCGGTCGAGTCCATCGGCAAGAACTGGATGCTGCTGACCAACGACTATGTCTGGGGTCATACGACCTCGGCCGCCACCAAGGCGCAGGTCGAGGCTGCCGGCGGAAAGATCATCGACAATCTGCTGGTGCCGCAGAATACGCGCGACTTCACCGCCTATCTCCTGAAGATCCAGCAGGCCAAGCCGGACGTTGTCGCCACCGCGATCGGGGGCGACGACATCAAGGCGCTGCGCGAGCAGGTGGCGCAGCTCAAGCTCGACGGCAAGCCGGCCTGGATCAACAACCAGCAGGACTGGCCCGACGTCTGGGGCGCGCCGGACAGCCTGTTCGGCGTGTTCGGCACCACCTGGTATCACAAGCTGCCGCTGCCGGGCGTCGCCGAGTTCGTGAAGAAGTGGCAGGCCGCCAACAAGGACGGCCCGATTCCGGTGCCCGGCAATGTGTCCTACAATGGCTACATGGCGACGCGCGAATTGCTGCGCGCCATCGAGCGCGCCGGCTCGACCAACAACGTCAAGATCATCAAGGAGCTGGAGACCCTCAAGGTCTCCGCGACCGATCGCATGCAGCATTTCGACGCCTACATGGATCCGGCGACGCACCAGATGCAGCAGACGATCTATCTGGCACGGCGCAATGCCAAGCCTGCCGACGTGACCGATCTGTATGAGCTCATCAGCTGGACGGAGCCGAAATCGGCGGCTGACGACGCGGCACCGGCCAAATGCAAGCTGACGCCATATGAGCAGGTGCCGACGGTCGATTCCTGACAGCGGATTTTGTCAGATCGCAGAAGGGCGGCGCCGGGCGCGCCGCCGGCCCGGGGCCACGCGCGCCGGGCGTAGACAACGCCAGTTGCGAGACCAGAATCCGTGTTCGACCTTCTTCCGCATCTTGTCAACGGGCTGACGCTCGGCCTGTTGTTCGCGCTGATTGCGCTCGGATTCATGCTCATCGTGGGGCTGATGGAGCAGATCAATCTGGCGCACGGCTCGCTGTTTGCGCTGGGAGCGTATGTCGCCATGCAGCTCACCGGGCCGCGCCCGCCACTGCCGGCAGATCTCGCCAAGGCATGGCTCGCGCTGCCGCTCGGCTGGCGGTACGCGGCGACGCTCCTGATCGCGCCGCTCGTCGTCAGCCTCGTCGGCATGGTCATCGAGGTCTGCATGCGGCGCACCTATGGCAAGGACCCGCTCTACGGCCTGCTGCTGACGTTCGGCGCGGCGATGGTGATCGAGGAACTGATCCGCCTCGTCTGGGGCACGCGCGACTACGTCCTCCAGGTCCCGTCCGCGGTCAACGGCGGCTTCCTGTTCGGTGACCTGATCTGGTCGACCTATCGCTTCTACGCAGCCGGCGTCGCGGCGGCGATCATCGGCCTGGTCTGGCTGCTGATCGAGAAGACCTCGTTTGGTGCGACGGTAAAGGCCGGCGCCCATGACAGCGAGATCGTGCGCGCGCTCGGCATCAATCTGGCGCGGCTCAGGCTGCTGGTCTTCGTGTTCGGCACCATGCTCGCGGCGGTCGCCGGCATCATCGTCGCCCCGATCTGGGGCATTCGTCCGCATATGGGCGTCGATGCCGTCATCCCGGCGTTCCTCGTCATCGTGCTCGGCGGCGTCGGAAGCTTCTGGGGGGCCGTCGTGGCCGGCCTGCTGGTCGGGCTGTGCGTCGGTCTTGCCGGAGCCTACGCATCCGAATGGTCGCTGCTGTCAATGTACATTCTGCTCGTTGCCGTCGTGACGTTCCGTGCGCGCGGCCTCTGGGGCAAGAAGAGCGTGCTCGAGGTCTAGGACATGATCGTGGGTTCGTCGACCTCGTCCGATGCGGTGCGCCTCGTTACGCCGACGATGCTGGTGCTCTGGCTCGGGCTCGCAACCGTGCCGCTGTGGATCACGCAGGTCGGGCTATACCCGTATCTCGGAATCGAGATCCTGATCTGGGCGCTCTACGCGCTGGCCTTCAACCTGGTGCTGGGCACGGCCGGATTGCCGTCGTTCGGGCACGGCGCGTATTTCGGCATCGGGGCCTACGCGTTCGGGCTGTGCCAGTTCGATATCGCCGCCAATCTCTGGATCTGCCTCGCCGCCGCCGCGCTCGCGGCAGGGGCCGCCGGAGCGCTGGTGGCGCTGTTCATCTCCCACCGCCGCGGCATCTACTACGCCTTCATGACGATCGCCTTCGGCCAGATCTTCTGGACGCTGTCGATCAAGTCGCACCGCATCACCGGCGGCGAGGATGGCCTGCTCAAGATCAGGCGACTGCCGGCCGATTTCGGCGTGGTGTCATTCGATCTCACCAACAATGTCGCGTTCTATTATTTCGTGCTTGCGGTCTTCGCGATCGGCGTCGTCGTATTGTGGCGCCTGGTGCACTCGCCCTACGGCCGCGTGATCGCCGCCATCAGGCAGAGCGAGGTCCGCGCCGCCCATCTCGGATACAATGTCTGGCTCTACAAGGCCTCGGTCTTCACGCTGTCGGCCGCGTTGTCCGGCTTTGCCGGCGGCCTGTTCGCGATGGCGCAACTCGCCGCATTCCCGGATGTCATGAGCCTGCACCAGTCCGGCTACGTCGTGATGATGACCTTGGTCGGCGGCGGCCTCGTCAGCTTCTGGGGTCCGGTGATCGGTGTGGTGCTGTTCCTCACCGCGCGCGATGTGATCGGCGCGCTGACCAACGCCTGGATGCTCTACTTTGGTCTGCTGTTCATGGCGATCGTGCTGTTCCGTCCCGAGGGCATCGCGGGGGCGATCGCAGCCGCCATGCAGCAGCATTCGCTGAATGCGCTACGCCGGCGCGGCAGCTCCGCCATGCGGCTGTTGTTCGGAGGCGGCAGATGAGCATGATCGAGGCCGCAGGCGTGCATGTCCGCTTCGGCGACCGCGTGGTGCTGGAGAGCGTCGATCTGGCGGTCGCCGAGGGCGAATTCCACGGCGTCATGGGACCGAACGGCGCCGGCAAGACCACCTTCTTCAACGTCCTCACGGGCGGGGTGAAGCCGAGCCGCGGATCGATGCGGCTCGGCGGTGAGGACGTCACCGGCCTGAGCCCGCATCGCATCGCGGCCAAGGGCATTGCCCGCTCGTTCCAGATCATGACGCTGTTCGACGAGTTCTCGGCACGGGACAACGTCATGATGGGCCTGCCCGCCTTTCGCGCGCGCGGCCTCGACATGATCCGCGCGGCGGCCGGCGACCGCAGCCTCCTCGACCAGGCGTCCGAAGCGCTTGCGGCGGTCGGGCTTGCCGACAAAGGGGACGTTCGCGCCAAGGATCTCTCCTATGGCGACCGTCGCGCTCTGGAGATCGCGGTCGCGCTGGCCCAGGCGCCGCGGGTGCTCTGCCTCGACGAGCCGACCTCCGGCCTCGGATCCGACGGTGTGCAGCGGCTCGCTGCCCTGGTCGCGCGGTTGAAGGGCAAGCTCACGATCGTCGCCATCGAGCATGACATGGAATTCCTGTTCTCGCTCGCCGACCGCATCTCGGTCATTCATTGGGGGCAGGTGGTCGCGCGCGGCACGCCGCAGGAGCTGCAGCAGAACGAATGGGTCCGGCGCTCCAATCTGGGAAAATTCGCATGATCCTGGAGGTGGACGCGGTCGATACGTATTACGGCGAGACCCAGGCGCTGTTCGGAGCCTCGCTCGCCATCGCTGACGCAAAGGTCTTTGCGCTGCTCGGGCCGAACGGCGCCGGCAAGACCACCATGCTCCGCTCGATCCTCGGGCTGACGCGGCCGCGGCGCGGCGCGGTCCGCTTCGACGGCCGCGAGGTGACGCGCGCACCGACGCACGAGATCGCGCGCGCGGGCATCGGCTGGGTGCCCGACGACCGGCGGCTGTGTCCAACCCTCTCGGTGGCGCGCAACCTGGCGATTGCGCAGAAGCGCACGCGCTTTCGGCGTTGGACCGTCAAGGAGGCGAGCGAGATCTTCTCGCCGCTCGCCTATCTGATGGAGCGCGACTGCGAAAACCTGTCGGGCGGCGAGATGCAGATGGTGGCAATCGCGCGTGCGCTGGTCGGTTCGCCGGGACTGGTGCTGTTCGACGAGCCGAGCCAGGGGCTCGCGCCCAAGATCGTCGGCGACGTGCTCGCGACCATCATGCGCATGAAGCAGGAGGGCATCGCTTCGCTGGTCGTGGAGCAGAACGCGGAGATTGCGTTGTCGGTTGCCGATCATGCCGCCGTGCTCGACCGGGGCCGGATCGTCTGGACCGGCGAGGCCGCCACGCTCCGCGACGACCGCTTGCTTCGTCAGCGTCTGCTGGGAGTCCAATAAGTGTCCGCACCTCTGCTCGTCCTCGATCGCGTCAGCAAGGTCTACACCAGCGGACGCGTCATCCGTCGCCCGACCTTCACGCTCAACGCCGATCTGGCGCTGGACGAGCCGGGCATCGTCGGTGTCGTCGGCCCGAACGGGGCAGGCAAGACCACCTTGTTCGAGATGATGACGGGCTCGAACGCGCCGACCTCGGGCCGCGTGCTGGTCGCCGGCACCGACATCCACGGTGTCAAATACCGCGAGCGCGACCGGCTCGCGATCCACTATCATCAGTCCTATCAGGTCAGGCGCTTTCGCAAGCGGATTCCGTCGGCGCTCCTGGCGCCGTCGCCGACGGCGACACCGCTCGTGCATCTGTTCGACGAGCCGCAGTTCAACCTGCAGGACGGTTATATCGGCTTCATGCTCGATTTCTTCCGCAAGCTGGCGGGAGAGGGCAGGCTGGTGATTCTCTGCATGCATCCGACTGCGTCCTGGCATCTGGACATTCTCGCCGAGATCGCCGGCCGCTTTCTGTTCGTGGCCGGCGGCGGGGTCACGCAGGTTGCGGACTTTCGCTCCCTGGTCACCGAGCCGCGCTTCCGTCTCTATCTCGGACCGGAGATGACGCGCGCGGCGGATGCGATATGTCATGACGCCGGTTAAATCCGGCAACTTGCAACGACAGGAGAGTCCAGTGGCCTATTCGAGCACAGAGCTTTTCATTGCCGGCCGATGGCGTCCCGCCCATTCGGGCAACGTCATCGATGTCAGAAATCCAGCGACCGAAGAGGTGATCGGCAGCGTCGCCCATGCCGGAAAGGCGGATCTCGACGAGGCGCTGGCGGCGGCCGCTGCCGGCTTCAAGGTCTGGCGCAACGTCGCGCCGTTCGAGCGCTGTCGCATCATGCGCAAGGCTGCCGCGATCATGCGCGAGCGCAATAACGAGATTGCACCGCTCCTGACGATGGAGCAGGGCAAGACGTTGGTCGAAGCCAAGATGGAGGCGATGGCCGCCGCCGACGTCATCGAATGGTTCGCCGAGGAAGCCAAGCGCGCCTACGGCCGCCTCATCCCGGCGCGTGGCCCCGGCATCTACCAGATCGCGATGAAGGAGCCGGTTGGTCCAGTCGCGGCGTTCACCCCCTGGAATTTTCCGATCAACCAGGTCGTGCGTAAGCTCTCAGCCGCGCTCGCCGCCGGCTGCTCGATCATCGTCAAGGCGCCTGAGGAGACGCCGGCCTCGCCGGCCCAGCTCATTCGCGCGTTTGCGGATGCGGGCGTGCCCGATGGGGTCATCAACCTCGTCTACGGCGTGCCGTCGGAGATCTCCGAATACCTGATCCCGCACCCGGTGATCCGAAAGATCTCTTTCACCGGCTCCACACATGTCGGCAAGCAGTTGAACGCGCTCGCCGGCCTGCACATGAAACGCGCCACCATGGAGCTCGGCGGCCACGCGCCGGCCATCGTGTTCAAGGATGCCGATGTCACTTCGGCCGCAAAGATCCTGGCGGCGGCAAAGTATCGCAACGCCGGACAGGTCTGCATCTCGCCGACGCGCATGCTGGTGCAGGACGAGGTCTTCCGTGAGTTCGTCGACACATTCGTGGACAGCGCCAAGGCATTCAAGGTCGGCAACGGCCTCGATCCGGAGTCCAAGATGGGCTCGCTCGCCAACCCGCGCCGCGTGGCTGCGATCGAGGGCATGGTACAGGACGCCGTCGGCAAGGGCGCCAGGCTGGAGACCGGTGGGCACCGCGTCGGCAACAAGGGCTATTTCTACGCCCCGACCGTCGTCAGCGACGTGCCGAAGGAGGCGCGCGCCATGAACGAGGAGCCGTTCGCGCCCCTGGCCCTGATCTCGCGATTCTCGACCTTCGACGAAGTGGTCGAGGAGGCCAACCGATTGCCGTTTGGTCTCGCGTCCTATGCCTTCACCAGCTCGACCAGGACGGCCACTGCGATCGGCTCGGCCGTCGAAGCCGGCATGATGTCGATCAACAGCTTCGGTCTGGCGCTGCCTGAAGTGCCTTTCGGCGGCATCAAGGATTCCGGTTACGGCTCGGAAGGTGGCACCGAGGCGATGGAAGCCTACTTCAACACCAAGTTCATCTCGCAGACTGGGTTATGATCGGCAGCCAATCGCGTAAGGGTAACGCACCCGCGCGACAATGCGCCTCGCGGTTCATGTCGTTGGTGTGCGCCGAAGTGGAAGCCTTCTGTCGACGTCGCTGGTTGCGTCTCCACGTAACCAGCGGTTCGGCGCCTGCGTCTAGGGGACGGCTCTCTCGCCGGGTCCGTACGTCAAACCGTCGATACCCGTGGTCGACGGCCGAAAGGCCGTTCAAGCGAGCTCGACTGACACCATCTGGACCGCCGTTAGCGTGGCGAAGCCATGCTTTTGAACGACGAATCCGAGGGGCAACCGTTTGAAGCCTTCCCGGCGCGCCATTTTCCGCTACAACGTCGCACGATGAATTTGCGCCTTCGCCGCATCCGCTCGATGTCCGGCGGGCGCGTTGCTTGTCTGCAGGGAGATGATCTTGAGCCGGTTCTGGTCAGAGTTGACGCATGGGCTGTCGCCCTATGTGCCCGGCGAGCAGCCGCAGATTCCGGGCCTCGTCAAGCTCAACACCAATGAGAGCCCATTCGGGCCGTCGCCGAAGGCCATCGCCGCGATCCAGGCGGCTGCTGGCGAGACGCTGCGGCTCTATCCCGATCCGCAGGCGACGCGTCTGCGCGAGGTGCTGGCCGCCCATCACAAGGTTGCGCCCGAGCAGGTGTTCGTCGGCAACGGCTCCGACGAGGTGCTGGCGCATGCGTTCGCAGCGCTGCTGAAACAGCCGGCGCCGCTGTTGTTTCCCGACGTCACCTACAGCTTCTACCCGGTCTATTGCCGGCTGCTCGGCATCGACTTCACCACCATTCCGCTCGATGCGGAGATGCGCGTGCGCGTCGACGACTATCTCGATCGCAAGGGGCCGGTGATCATCGCCAATCCGAACGCGCCGACGGGCATCGCGCTGCCGCTTGCGGAGATCGCGCGGCTGGTGTCGGCGCGCAGCGACGCGGCCGTCGTGATCGACGAGGCCTATGTCGATTTCGGCGCCGAGACGGCGATCCCCCTGGTCGCCGAGCATCCCAATCTGCTGGTGGTGCACACCATGTCGAAGTCGCGCGCCCTGGCCGGGCTGCGGGTGGGCTATGCGATCGGCGATGCCGGGCTGATCGAGGGACTGACTCGGGTCAAGGACAGCTTCAACTCCTATCCGCTCGGCCGTCCGGCGCAGGCGGGCGCGATCGCCTCTATCGAGGACGACGCGCATTTCCAAGAGGCGCGCGCGGCCATCATGGAGAATCGCGCCGAGCTCACGGCGGCGCTGGTGCGGCTTGGCTTCGACGTGCTGCCGTCGAGTGCGAATTTCGTCTTCGCCCGGCATCCGGACCGGTCGGGCCAGGCGTTGGCGAGCGCCTTGCGCGAGCGCGCCGTGCTCGTGCGCCATTTCACCGCGCCGCGGATCAAGGACTATCTGCGCATCACGATCGGCTCCAAGGCCGAGCTGTCGCGGTTGACCGACGCGTTGCGCGAGGTGCTGGCGCAGAACGATTGAGCCGCTTGGAGAGGTTCAGGCGAAGGCTTCAGGTGCCTTCGTTCAACAGTCGCTTGATGACAGCCACCACGGTGCTCTCCAGCTCCTCGGGGGAGCCGACCATGATGCCGTCGCCGTAGTAGCGGTCGACGGGGTGTTGGCCAATTCCGATCGCCGCGATCCGGATGTCCCCCGTAGCCTCGATCTGGCGGATCTGCTCGGGCAGATGATGATAGAGATAGCTCTCGCCGTTCTCGTACAGAGTGGAGTCGTCGACCGGCGCGCCGTCGGACAGCACGATCAGAAATTTGCGCCGCTCCGCGCGTTGCCGCAGGCGCGCAGCCGCCCACGCGATGGCCTCGCCGTCGATGTTTTCCTTGAGAAGTCCAGATTTGAGCATCGCCGCACAGCATTGCGGGGTCAGCGTCTCGCCGGCGCTGCAATAGACGATGTGCAACAGGTCATTCAGCCGGCCGGGATAAGGCGGCCGTCCATCCCGCAGCCACTTCTCCCGGCTCCGGCCGCCCCTCCAGCGGGCGGTGGTGAAGCCGAGCACCTCGTGCTTGGCGCCGATTCGCTTCAGTAGATCGGCGGCGACCAGCGCGGCGCGGGCCGTGAACAGCATGGGATCCCCGCGCATCGATCCGGAATGATCGATCAGCAGCGTCACTATGCTATCGTCCGCCTGGATCGATACGGGCGGCTCGCCGCCCGTCGTAGCTCGCGCGGCCAACTCCTTTTCGAGCGCGAACAGCGGCGCAGGATCGACCGCAGGATAGCGCTTCGCCCAGCTTCCATCCGGATCGAGCATGGCCAGGAAGCCGTCCAGCTCCTCGGCATCGATTTCGACGTCGAACTCCCTTGTGTAGACTCGGTAGGCTCGCGATGGATCAAATGGCACCGATTGTCGCTTCGCCTTGCGGCGCGGCAGGCCGATCCAGATCGTGAGCGCGATCAGCGCGCTCAAGAACATCGTCAGGGAGACGTCACGCCACACCAGGACCGCCTCCAGCAGTACTCGCTGAGCGTGTCATCACGGCTTGTCTCCTCGCGCGCTCGCCGACATCAGGCGCGCTCATGTGGAGCGAGCTCAGACATAGTTGACGTTCACGCGATAATCGCCGCCGATCACGAGATATTCTCCCTCGCCCTTGAGCGCGTGCGACGACAGCAGGTCGTTGAAGAACACGATCTTGCTGACGGGAATGCGCGCCGTGAGGATCATGTCGCCGAAGCAGCCGGCGGCGTCGCGGTCGGACGAGAACGAGACCAGGTTGTTGAGCCGGATCACCGCCTCACGCCGCGTGGTCTGCTCCAGGATCCAATGCTCGTCGAAGGAATTGATGCCGCGGTGGAGCGTCAGGTGAGTCTCGCCCGGGAAGGCGAACCGGCGGATCGACCACTGGCAGAATTCGAATAACAGGTCGAGCTGCACCCAGATTGCGTTGGTGTGGAAGCGGCTCGACATCTTCTCTTCGACATAGGTCGTCCAGGCCCGGCTCGCCACGCGTTCGATGATCTCCTTGTGATAGGAGGGGCCGAGGCCAAAACGGCTCTCGACCCAGCCTTTCAGCACCGCGCCTTCCGGCCCGTTGCTGTCGAACCCCCAGCCCTGGATCAGGCGCAGGAACGACGCGCGAAACCGCCGCTCGCCGCGAGCGGGCGCTACCCGCTGTTCGGGATCGAGGCCGAACATCGCCATCATGTAGGTCGAGAACGCCTGTCCGGCCTCACCGAGATCCTCGGCCTGGCCGAGCATCGTGAACAGGCTGGGGTTCATCTCGGTGACGCCCCAGATGTGCAGCGGCGCGCTCGTGTCGTTGAACGCGCAACTCGCCAGCCACTCCGACGGGCGTCCCACCAGATTGGTCGAATGGCCGATGCCGCGCCGTACGAGTTGTGTTGCGTCGCTCATGGCGGCCATGATGCCGCGTTGCGCAGTCCGAGGAAAGACTTCGCTATCGATGACGGCTGAGAGCAACTGACTGTCAGCTGCAACCGCCGCAGCCGCCGCCACCACCCCCGCATCCCCCACCGCTGCAGCCGCTGCCGCTGCTCGACGTCTTCGAGGCCGCCAGCACCGAGGCATAGGCTGTGCCGGACAGCACCACCGCGCCGGACAGCGCGACCGCCATCAGCAATTCGTGCTCACGCGGCGCGCGGGCGATGCGCGCGTGAGATGTTTCGTAGTGCCGGAGTGCGTCGCTGCCCGCACGTGTCCGCGTCGGCGTTCTGGTTGAGATGTAGGCGACGAAGCAAGTTGCCGCGAGCAGAATGAGCAGGAATTCCACCGAGTGATGCCGCGCAGCGCCAACGACGACCTTGATGACGCCAAACAGCAGGAGTGCGCCGACGAAGGGCAACAGCGAGCTGCGGAACGCCGTCATCTGCGGCCCGGTCGGAGCGTAGCCGATCGCCCGCAGCCGGTCTTCGACGCGCATCGTGAGCGGCACCAAGGCGCGCTGGAATTCATGCCGCGACATCTCCGCGCCGAACTTGATCTGTGGTGGCCGGTCGATCAACCCGGCGAGCGGTGCCTTGTCGGACACCGTGATCTTGTGATCGCGCGGCGTCAGCGTCGCGGCCTTTTGAGCCGCTAGGCCGAGCAGCACGACATCGCCGAGGCGGTGCGGTCCGCCGGCTAGATAGGCCAGGTCCAGCTCGGTCAATGGATGGATCGTGGTTGCGGCTGGACCGATCATGTGACGCGCCTGGAAGGCGATGAAGAACAGGACGCCTGCGCAGGCGACATAGAACAGCAGGAATGGGCCGGCCGTCCAGTCGAACGGATTGAGCGCCATAGTCATCTCCTGAAAAGCCGCCGCAGCCATGCGCGAGGCCGGGGCAGGATGAACCAGTGATTGCGGTCGGTGACGTGATAGCGCGGGCCGGCGAAACGGATGTGTGTCGCCGGCCACAGATCGGGGCTGGGCGGCCCGAAGAAGCGTTCGTGCAGCGCCAGCGTCTCGGCGTATTGCCGGCGGTAGGTCATTTGCGCTTCCGGGCCGCCGGGCGTCGGATCGTGATGCAGCGCGGCCTGCAGCCGGTCGCCGCACCAGATCGTCCAATAGTCGCGTGAGTAGATCAGGTGCTGGTGCCAGACCTCGTCGACCACCTCGCTCGGCGTCACCGGCGTCGGTGACACCATCGCCAGGAAGCAGAAGCGGCGATAGGCCTCGATCGCCGCCCGGGCCTCATCGAGGCTCCAGCCATGGTCGCGGGCCAGCCGTTGGGTGAAGTTGAACGGCGTGTCGGGCTCGAAATCGTGCGCGGTGATGCGCCGCCATAGATCCTGTCGCGCGGATGTCCAATCCGGCTCGTCGGCCTGGATGTCGGCCTTGAGCAGCGCGCGCTGTACCGAAGGGTTTCGGAGATCGTGCACAAGGGCCTTATAGCATAGCCTCGCGCCGAGTTCCACTGGGGGGCACCCCCCGGAGCGACCCGATGTCACCCGCCGACCCGAAGCCACCTCTCGGCCGTCCTGCGCCATTCCGCATCGAGTTTCGCAGCTAGGTCCCGTACCGCATCCGGCGCGAGCAATTGCTCGATAGCCGGAGCCCCGATCTGATCGACAGCGGGGATGGTCGCATGGCCGAGATTAGCGAGCCGTTGGCCGAACGGAGGGTGTGTGGCGTTCGGATCGTCCGTCTCGCCCTGCATTGCCCTTGTCGTCGCGATGACCAGCTCCTGATCATCGCGGATGTCCACAAGCCGGGCGGATATGCGCTGCAGCGGCGCGACGGGCACGCTGATGGCGCCCAGCAGATCGGTCTGCAGAGGAGTGAACACCAGGTCGTCAAGGCGCGTCGTGCTCCCGGCCGTCAAGACCAGCGAGCGGGTGATCTCAGTCCGTCCCACCCGGTCTGCAGCGCGGCTGTCGGCGGCCAGCTCGTTGCGGCGCGACAGGGCAAGATACTCGCTATCGAGCCAAGTGAGCAGCGAGCGCAGCAGCACCTCCGCAAGGCGGCCGGTGACGGTGCGATCGGGATTTGCATAATGAAGCACATTTTCGCAGGCCTGCAGGAAGTCGTGCAGGTTGCGGCCGCCTGTGATGTGCTGCAGCTCCGCATGCGCCACCTCATGCGCGATAACGGCGCGCACCGCGCGCTCATCGAGAATCATCAGGAGCGGCAATCCGACAGTCATCGTGATATGCCGCCCGAAAATCCCGGCAAAGCCGCGCGTCTCGCCGATCGACGCGTTGAACTCGGCGCTGACGCGCAGCGTCCGTCTTGGCTTGGCGAAGGACGGATCGAGCTCTCGCCAGATCCGCCAGAGTGCCGGAGCCACGGCTTCGTCCAGCACATTGCTCCGCTCGCGCCGCGCCGGCACGAACAGGATCCCGAGCGCCAGCGCGACAGCAGCCGCCACCACGCAGAACATGACAGGGGCGGTGATCAGAGCGATCCGCGTATAGTCGTCCAGCAACATCAGCCAGGCGAACAGCAAACCGCCTGCCAGCGCGACCAGCGGCAGCACCGCGTAACGACCGAGCTGCAGGATGGAAGTCAGAACGAGACGCTTCATTGCTGCTTCGCGCTGCTAGACCAGTTGATATCCTGCACCTCACGCTTCCTTCTCGATGGACTCGATCCGAAAGTCGTCCTGCGCGCGGAGCAGCTGCTCGACGGTGGCGGCCAGCTCGTCGTCGGCCAACATCTTGTTTCGGCCGAAGAGTCGGTCGCGCAAGCTGCGACGTTCAGTGATCGCGATGATCCAGTGAAAATGCTTGCCGGACTTCGGTTCGCCGCTGGCGCCGAGCATGTAGGTCATCGGCCCGCTCTTCGTATAAGCATACCAGCCCCAGTCTTCAGCGCCGGTGTCGGTCGTGTCGTAGCCCAACGCCTGGAGTTCGGAGCACAGCCACGCCAGGACGGAATGTCCCGGAATCGGGTTGATTGGGTTGGGCGGCTCGGTGGCAGGATCGAAACGGTCCGTCGTGAAATAGATCACATGCGCCATGTTGTCCCGCTTGCCTGTGTCCGGACGATGTCCTGCATTTCGAACTAATCGCCGCCGTCCTCCGGGCGCACCAGCTTGATGTCTTGCGCGGCGGCCCAGGACCAGATGTCCTGGCGCTTCAGCGCGGTCGCCATCAGGTCGGGAAACTGGTGCGGCGTGCAGGCGAACACCGGGCAGCCGAGCGAGGCGAGGATCGCGGCATGCTTGGCGTCATAGGCCGGGCGGCCGTCGTCGTTGAGCGCCAGCAGCACGATCAGGTTGACGCCGGACGACACCAGCGCCTTGGCGCGCGCCAGCATCTGCTCGGCGATGCCGCCCTCGATCAGGTCGCTGATCAGCACCATGTGCGTCCGCGACGGCTCCCGCACAAGCTGCTCGCAATAGGCCAGCGCCTGGTTGATGTCGGTGCCGCCGCCGAGTTGGACCGAGAACAGCACCTCGACCGGATCGGCGAGCTCCTCGGTGAGGTCGATGATGTTGGTGTCGAACACCACGAGCTTCATCGCGATCGCCGGGATCGAGGCCAGCACGGCGGCGAAGATCGAGGAGTAAACCACGGAGGTGCCCATCGAGCCCGACTGGTCGACGCAGAGGATGACTTCCTCCAGGTTGGTCCGCCGCGCCGCGCGGGCGTGTCCGACCAGGGTCTCCGGCACGATGGTGCGATGCTCGGCCTGCCAATGGCGCAGATTCTTGCCGATGGTGCGTGGCCAGTCGATGTCACCAGCGCGCGGGCGCCGTGTCCTGCGGCGACGGTCGACAGCGCCGCGGATCGTCTCGGTGGTGCGGGCGTCGAGCTTCTCCATCAGCTCCTTCACCACCTTCGCCACCACATCGCGCGCCGTCGCCTTGGTCTTCTCCGGCATGACCGAGCGCAGCGCCATCAGGTCGGCGACGAGATGCACGTCGGCCTCGAGGGCGGCGAGAAACTCCGGCTGCAGCAGCATCTCTTTGAGGCCGAGCCGCTCGAAGGCGTCCTTCTGGATCACCTGCACGACCGGCGCGGGGAAGAACTCCCTGATGTCGCCGAGCCAGCTCGCGACCCGGGGCGCTGAGCCGCCGAGACCACCGCGCCGTCCGCCGCCGCGCTTGCTGCCGCCGCCGCCGGCGTCATAAAGCCCGGCGAGCGCGGCATCGAGGCGGCGGTCGCGATCGGAGAGACCGGCCTGATCGTCGCCGCCGAGCACGAGGCGCCAGCGGCGATTGCGCTCGGCATCTGCATCATCGCTCATGGAGTGGCGTCCTTCATCGGCCGGTCGGCGCCCAGGATGGTCAGCAGCAGCGGCAGGGCGGCATCGAAGCCGGCCGCGCCGGCCGGCAGCGGCGCGAGCGGCTGCGACGGCGTCGTGTCGGCCGTGGCCGGCATCGCGAGCGGCCGCTGCCTCGCCAACTCGTCCAACAGGCGCCGCCGCTCGCTGCGGTCGAAGCTCGCGAAGGCGCGGCGCAGCACCGGCAGCAGATTGTTGAACGCCTCGCCGTCGATCGCCGCCAGCCAGCCGTCGATGATCCGGCGCAGCGCGTGATCGTGCAACAGCACCTGGCCGCTCTGGCCGAGGAAGCCGTCGAGCCAGTCACCGGCCTCGAGCGTCGGCACGCTGGACGACAGCGCGCGCGACAGCACCAATGCGGTCTGCTCGGGCGACACGGTGCCCTGATCGTACAGCGCGCGGCTCGCCAGTCCCTTCAGCAGCGGATGCGTCGACGCATCGGCGGCGACCGAGGCAAGCGCACGGCGCCATCCGTCGCGCAGGCCGCTGTCCTCGATCAGTCCAATCGCAACGTCGAGCCGAACCAGCCTGCCGCGCAACTCGGCCGCGACATCGGCCTGCAAATTGCGGCAGGCGTAGACCAGGCCGGCGCAGATCGCCTCGACGAGGCTGATCACCAGCACGCGCAGCGCCTCGGTCGGCAGCTCCCGCGCGGTGCCGTAGCGTAGGATCTCGGCGAGCGGCGGCACCGCCTCGGTGAGATCGGCAACGTCGCTGGTCGCGGCCGAGCGCTGCTGCAGCAGCGCAATCGTCGTCTCGGCCGCCTGCGTCAGGCCGGCTTCGAGACAGCCGCGCACGATGGCCGCGACCGTGTTCAGCGACGTCGCGGTCTGCGCGTTGATGACCGCGGCATTGCCGGCGGCCTGCGCGACCGTGGTGCCATGAACCAGCGCCTCGACGAGACGCACCGAGAATTCCGGCTCCCAGCGCAGCCGCCAATTCTCGCGGAAGGTGCCGCGGCTCTGTCCCGAGCCCTGCAGCCGTCCCCACGGCACCTGGATCAGCGCGAGCCGATGCAGCAGCTGCGACTTGGCGAGACCTGCCTCGCTGCGCAGGTCGAGCGCGATGTCGCTGTCGAGCGCCTCGGGCTTGAGCTTCAGCTTGCGCTGCCAGCGCGCGAGGTCGGCGGCGAGCGGCATCTGCGGCACGCTGCCGTCGATCTCGCCGACCTGTTGTCCGATGATGAGCTGCTGCTCGATCAGCCGGAACGGTGCGATCTCGCCTTCGCACAGCGTGGCCAGGCTCGCCTCGCGCATCTCGGCCAGACCCGGCAGCGCGACGTCGCGCAGCGCGGCCAGCGTGATCGCCAGCCGCGACGCTTCGATGACGGAGGCCGTCGACGCCGGCCGGCCGTTTCGCCGCAACAGATCCGCGACCCGCGCCTGCCAGCGTGTCGTGAAGCCGGTGGCGTCGAGCGCGGCAGCCTCATCGTGCTGGCCCTGCCAGAGATGCGCATACCAGCCGGGCGAGATCACGCCGGCCCCGTAACCCGAGCCGGCCGCGAGCCGCGTCTCGGTCCAGGGCACCCAGGTCGCGGTCACCTTGATCTGCGGCAGCCCCTTCAGCAGCGCGCGGTCATCCTTCAGCGCCACCTTCCGGCGCAGCGCCGGCACGTGCCACGCGCCGCAGACGACCGCGACAGGTCCGTCCTGCGCGCCGAGCGCTGCAGCGATTTCCAGTCGCATATGCGCCTCGCGGCGCAGCTCGCGCTCGGCCTCATCCGCAGGCTGATAGGGCAGGGGATCGATCGTCTCGCGCAGCGCGCCGATGGCGGCTTCCAGCGCGGCGAAGATTTCCGGTCCATGCGTGCCCTGCTCGACGATTGCATTCCACCAGGCTTCGCTGTCGTCATAGCCGGCGAGCGTGGACAGATAGGCGAGCGGATCGCGCCGGATCTTCGCCAATTCGGGATTGATGATCTCGGGCTCGGCCTGCGCTAGTGCGCCGGCATCCTCCGGCGCCGCTTCGCCATCGCCGGGCTCGGCCGTCTTCGGTTTCGCCCGTTCGGCGAGGCGATGCGACGCGGGCAGATCGATGAAGCGGACGGGCCGCTGCTTCCTGAGCGCCCAGCGGATCGCCTGCCATTCCGGCGAGAACACCGCAAACGGGAAGAAGCTGGCGTTGGCCGGGTCGTCCTGCGCGTGCACCAGCAGCGCGATCGGCGGCACCATCGCCGGAGAGGCGGCGAACGCCATCAGCTCATCGGCATCGGGCGGGCCTTCGATCAGCACCTCCGCGGGATCGGCGGCGTCCAGCGCTGACAGCACCGCGCGCGCCGAGCCCGGGCCGTGATGCCGGATACCCAGCAGATGCAGGCGATCGGGCGTTGCCGCGGCCATGTCACATCACGTCGCGGATGGCGCCGTAGAGATCGGCCCAGGGTTTGCGCTCGCGCACCACGGTCTCGAGATATTCCTGCAGCACGACCTTGTCCTGCACCGGATCCTTAACGATCGCGCCGACCAGGTTGGCCGCCATGCTCTGCGCATCGATCACGCCCGAGCCGAAATGGCCGGCCTCCGCCCAGGCGCCGATCGTCACCGCGATCGCCTCCGCCGTCGACAGCGAGCCGGAGGGTGATTTCAGCTTCAATCGACCGTCGAGCGTCTGGCCGTCGCGCAGCTCGCGAAACACCGTGACGATGCGCATGATCTCCTGGTCGGCCGGCGCGATTGTCGGCAATTCGAGCCCGCCGCCGATCTCGCCGACGCGCTTGGTGACGATCTTCACCTCTTCGTCGAGATCGGCCGGCAGCGGCAGCACCACGACGTTGAAGCGGCGCTTCAAGGCCGATGACAATTCGTTGACGCCCTTGTCGCGCGCATTCGCAGTCGCGATCATGTTGAAGCCGCGCGTCGCGTGAATGGAATCGTTGATCTCCGGGATCGGCATCAGCTTTTCCGACAGCACGGTGATCAGCGTGTCCTGCACGTCCGAGGGCATGCGGGTCAGCTCCTCGAAGCGCACGATGCGGCCGGCCTCCATCGCCCGCATCAGCGGCGTCGCCACCATCGCCTCGCGCGACGGGCCCTTGGCTAGCAGCAGCGCGTAGTTCCAGCCATAGCGGATCTGGTTCTCGTCAGTGCCGGCGGTGCATTGCACGATCATCTCCGACGAGCCCGAGATCGCCGCGGCGAGATGCTCCGACACCCACGACTTGGCGGTGCCGGGCACGCCGAGGATGAGCAGCGCGCGGTCGGTGGCGAGTGTCGCCACCGCGGTCTCGATCAGCCGGCGGTTGCCGATATATTTCGGCGAGATCTCGACGCCGGACTTGGTGCGGCCACCCATCAGGTAGGTCACGACCGCCTGCGGCGAGAGCCGCCATTGCGCCGGCCGCGGCCGTGTATCCTCCTGCGCCAGGGCATCGAGCTCGTGGGCGTGGAGCGCCTCGGCGGAGCGGCGCAGCTGGGCGTCTTTCGGGCTCGCATCGACAGTGGTACCGGCAGTGGTCATCGGCATGCTCCGGGCATTTGCGTCGCGCGCTACGTCGGCAACGCGAGAACGAGATCGGTGAAATCCTTCGCCGCCCGCGTGGTCGAAAGCGGGAGCGCAGTGAGGGAGGCCATGAAGGCTGATATCGTCGCTGAAGGCATCAGCGCGGCCATCAGCACCAGGCGGCCGTCATCCTTCTGCGCCGCCGGCGTCGTCGCCTCGGCGAGGTCCTGCACCGCCTTGGTCCAGCCCGGCGATGCGATCACGCGCTCGGCGGCGGCCGGCGCGAGCGGCTGTCGCGCCTTCGCGGCGAGCGACATCAGCGTATATCCGCTCAAGGCCTCATTGGTCTCGAGGCGCGCGCCGATGATGCGCAGCACGGCATCGTCGTCGCCTTCGGCTGCGGCGGCCTCCATCAGCAGCGTGAGCACGCGATGCTCGGACAGCGGCAGCGCCGCGATCAGCGCCTCAGGGGGCGCGCCAACGGCGGTGGCAAGTGCGCCGAGCTGCAGGCCGCCGAACAGCCGCTCACGCAGCGCCTCGGCCTCCTGCCAGTTCAGCCCGTCGCTCGGCAGCTTGAAGGTGAGCGTCGTCGCCGCGGCCAGGCCGATCTTGGCGAGCAGCGACCCGGCGCGCTTGAAGCATTGCGCGGCCTCCGTGAGACGCGTGCCGTTCGCGCCGCGGTCGGCGATCCGCGCCAGCAGCTGTGCTGCGATCTGCTTGACGCTCTCGGCGCGATCGGTGCCGAGACTCTCCAGGAATGCCTGATCGTCAGGCCCGAGGCCGACCGCGAGCGCATCGAGCAGCGCGGCGCGCACCGGTGCCGGCTCGCTCTTCCACGCGGACTCGACCAGCGCGCGCCCGGCGGCCGGATCGTCGCGGCGCAGCCCGGCGACGAAGGCGCGCCGCTGCGCTTTCGGGAAGGTGGTCCAGTTCTCAGCGGTGATCCGTTCGAAGAACAACCCCTTTGCCGCATCGTCATCGGCATCGGCGGCGACCAGTGCGAGGAAGGCGCGCTCGGCGAGGCCGAGGTCCTCCGCATTCGCTTTCACATGCGGCAGGAAGGCCGGCAGATCGAACGGATGCAGCCGGCAGCCGGCGGCCTGGATCCGGCGCAGCGCCAGCGGCAGGACGTTCGACGCCAGCGACTTCTCGACGCTGCGCGCCAGGGCCTTGAGCGCGCGCCGCGCCGGTTCGGGCAGGATCGGCCGCGCGTCCTGATGCAGCCGCCGCGCCGCGTCCGGCACGGCATCGGCGACGGGCGCCGGCGCGCCGGCAAAGCGCTGCCACTGCGCGGCGAGCGCCAGCAGCGGCAACGCGGGCTCGCGCCCTTGCGGCAGCAGCGCGGCGAGCGCAGGCGGCACCGCCAGCGGCTGTCGTGCGAGGCCGAGCAGGAACGACTGGCGCAGCCGGGCGTGGATTGGCGGATCGATCGGGCTCGCCATCCTCACTCCTCGTGATGCCAGCGGCCGAGCGGCGTCTCGGCGGCCAGCACCTGCGCAACGCGGCCGTCCCACAGACACAGCAGGCAGAGCTCGTCGAGGCCGAGCAATGGCGTCAACTGCTCGACTTGGCCGCGGTCCACTGCAACGGCACCGCCGCTGGAGTCGGTGATCGCGAGCGCGCCCTTGCCGGCAGGGCGCAGCTCGACGCCGGCAAGCAGCAGCGGCCAGCGATCGAGCCACGGAAGTGCGGCGAGCGTCGTCGCGTAGTCCTGCAGCGCCGGCGCAAGTCCAGGCAGAGGTCGCGGCCAGGATGCAGCGGCGGCCGTCTTGCGGCTCGCCAGCAGCCCGCGCAGCGGCGCGGCCGAGGGATAGAACACGACCTCGCCCTCGATGACCTCGCCGGGCGCGAACGGAAATCCGGCGCCGCCGCCCGAGACCGGGACGAAATCGATCAGCACCGCCGTGCGCGGCTGGCTGCCGTCGTCACGCGTATTGACCAGCCAGGTCTCGAGACGGCGCAGCTTGTCCGGCTGCACCTCGGACAGGTTGGCGGCGACGATCCACACGCTGCTGGCGCGCGGCGCGTTGACGTCGGCGAGCAGCTCCTCGCGGCGCAACGACCAGCCGACCGCGCGGCGGACATCCTCGCGCAATGGCGCCGGCAGCCGGTCCTGATGCCGATAGGCCGACGCGATCAGCGTCAGCGCGCCGAGCCGCTCGGCGGCGACATCGGCGCGGCGCTCGTCACCGATGCGAAACAGCTCGGTGCCGAGCTGATCGAGCCGCGCGGCGAGACCTCCGGCCTTGGCGTCGACGAGGCGTGTCGACAGCGTCCGCGTGGCGGCTGCGGCGCGGGCGGCGAAATCGGCAAGGCCCTGGTTCAGCTGATCGGCCGTCCAGCGCTCGAGCTCGTCGAGCCCGGCAAGGATCGCCGCCTCGCGCTCGGCCTTGATGCGCTCGCGCTGCGCTTCCGCACGCGCGGCCGATTTCGGATCGACGGGCGCAACGGCGGCGGCTTCGCTCAGCGCCGCATCGAGCGACGGCGTCGCGGCGGCCTCATCGGCGTCCGCCTTCGGCTTCCCCGGCGGGCGGCCGCTGCTGCCGCGCCGGCGCGCACTCCAGTCCTCGACCCATTGCGGCGGGCTCGCGCTCTCGAACCGCTCCGGCTTGTCGACGCGCAGCCAAAGCACGGCGAGCACGTGCTTGCAGGGAAACTTGCGGCTCGGGCAGGTGCATTTGTAGCCGCCACCGTCGACGGCCGTGACGACGCGATAGGGCGTTGCGCCGGAGCCCTGGCACTCGCCCCACAGCACCTCGGCATCGGTGCTCGCAGCCAGAACCGGCCAGTTCGCGGGCTTCACCAGCTTCAACGCCGCGGCGAGTGAAGCCTGGTCGGGCGCCAGTCCCTCGATCCGTTCGCGTGTCAGAGACACTCGCTCTCCCAGCCAGCCCAGCGCGATGCGCAAGACCTAGCAGATAGCAAGAGAGCCGCACAACAATTCAAGCGCGACGTTGGATGTTTTCGCGGTCGCGCGCAGCGGCGAGGTGCCTCAGCGCTGGTCCTTGCTCCGCTGCCACTTCAGGAAGTCGCTGTAGAGTTTCGCCGCCTCGCCCGACGACATCCGCGCCTGCGCCTTGCGCTCGTCGAGAAACTTGCGGAATTCGGCAGGGTTGGCGTTCTGTGCCGGCGATTGGCTGACGCCGTCGAGCCAGTCCTGCGCGGCCTTGAAGCGCACCAGCCCCTGCACGGGCGCCGACAGCACGGTGTCGCGCCATTTCGGATGCCGCGGTGGCGACTGCAGGATCTGGATCTTGCCGAACAAGGCATCGACGAACCGCGCGGTGCGGCGATAGCGCTCGGTGTTCTCGGGCCAGTTGTAGACCATCAGCACGGTCGGGGCAGCGACCGCGTCGACCCTGGCGCCCGGCGGCACCAGGTTCGGATACTCCTCCGACGAAAATGTCGTCGGCAGGTAGACGTCCTGCAGCACGCGGTCATAGGGCACGGGCAGGAGATGCAGCCGCCCGCCTTCGTTCTTGATGCCCTTGATGATCGGCGCGTCCTTCGACACCGAGGCGATCCAGGCATCGCCCTGGCCGTCGATCAGCTTCTGCAGGCCGCCGGTCGGGTCGGTCTGCGAGTCGATCTCGGCCTGGATGCCGAGCTTGCGGAAGATCGTCCGCGCCGCGGGCAGGCCGATCGATCGCTCTGCGAACACGCGGCGGCCGTTGAGATCCTGAAGCGAGCGGATCTCACGCCGCGCGACGATGTGGACGTCGTTGTGAAACAGCTGCGCGATGTAGCGCACGCGCTGGGAAATGTCGGGAATGTTATATTCCGTCTTGACGAATTCCAGCGCGTCGGTCGCGACGAATCCCATGTCGATGTTCTTCAACATGATGATGTCGACCAGGTTCTGCGCCGAGCCCTTGCCGAGGATCGGCAGCACGCGAAGGCTCTCGCCTTCGTCGAGCACCGCGGCCATGTCGGAGCCCATCACCGACATCGGGCCACCGATCGGCGCGGTGATCACCGTGACCGTTCCGGAGTTCAGCGATTCACGATCCGGCAGCGTGCCGATCGTAGCTGCGCCGGCCGCCGGACGCGGCGGCGTCTGCTGCGCCTGTGCATGGCAACCTTGCGCAGTGGCTGCCGCCACGACGATCGCCGAAATGATTGCGCTAACACGACCACGCACCACAGCTGCCCCCCCGGACGTAGTTTTCGAACCGTTCCAATCTGGCAGTGCACTCAACAGTTCGATCTCGGCCGAATTTTGTCATCGGCGTGATGATGCACAAGAAGCTACAAATCGGCCCAACCTGCTCCAAAGCTGTGCTGGAAGCGCGATGCGCGCGCGTCGAAATTGTCGCGCGCGCATGCCGCATCCTTCACGATTATATGCGACCGTTCGCCGCGCGAACGCGCGTCGCAAGTCAGCCGTGCGATGTGCGAAGGCTCATGCGCTGGCGGCGTCGAGCCGCGCGATCTGGTCTTTCGTCAGCGTCAGCTGTGTCGCGGCGACGAGCGAGTCGACATGCTCCGGCTTGGTGGCGCTCGCGATCGGCGCGGTCACCGACGGCTTGGCCAGCAGCCACGCCAGAGCGACCGATGCCTGCTGCGCGCCGGTCTCCTGCGCTACCGCGTCGAGCGCCGCGAGAATGCGCATGCCGCGCTCGTTCATGTATTTCGGAATGCCGCGTTGGCCGCGCGGGCTCTTGCCGTAATCGGCCTCCGAGCGATACTTGCCGGTGAGGAAGCCCGCGGCGAGCGAGAAGAAGGTGATGACGCCGACCTCGTTCTGCTCGCACACCTGCTGCAGCGCGCCTTCGTAGGACGACCGTTCGGCCAGGCTGTATTCCGGTTGCAGGCTCTCATAGCGCGGCAGGCCATTCGCCTTGGCGATGTCGAGCGCCGCCTGCAACCGCGCGGCGGAGAAGTTCGAGGCGCCGATGACGCGCACCTTGCCGTCCTTGATGAGCTTGTCATAGGCCGCGAGCGTTTCCTCCTGCGGCGTCGCTTCATCATCCTTGTGCGACTGATAGAGGTCGATGACATCGGTCTGCAGCCGGCGCAGGCTGTCCTCCACCGCACGCGCGATGTAGTTGGCCTTCAGCCCGACCTTGCCGTCGCCCATGTCCATGCCGACCTTGGTGGCGAGGATGACATGAGCGCGGTTGCCGCGCAGCTTCATCCATTTGCCGATGATGGTCTCGGACTCGCCGCCGGTGTGCCCGGGCACCCAGCGCGAATAGACGTCGGCGGTATCGAGGAAGACGAGGCCGGCGTCCTGCACCTTGTCGAGCAGGCGGAACGAGGCCGCCTCGTCGACCGTCCAGCCGAACACGTTGCAGCCGAAGCAGAGGGGCGGAACGACGAGGCCGGAACGGCCGAGCTGACGCATCTTCATGGGAGGCTCTCGATGTGATGGGGTTGGTTCGATCTGCGGCGGGCGCCTGCGACAGATTGCCTCCATCCGGTGCGACTGACCACAGCAATCGCCGCATAACGGGCCAGCGGCGCGGCAATCGAGGGCGAAATCAGCGTCGTTCCAAACCATGACGCGATTGCCCAGAAGTGGTTCCGGCTGCGTCAGACTTTGCACTCACTTGCCGACGAACGTCCGGCCTGCAAATGGCTCGCAGCTGGCGATCCCAGCACGTCGGGAGGAGTCCGTACAATGAACACGCTGACCTATGACCAGCTCGGATTGAGCAATGACGCGCTCAAGGCGCTGGATCCGGCAGCGGCCGCGACCCCGAACGCGATGGTCGGGGCAGCGACACCGGCGGCGGCGCTGCCGGCGGGCGCGGTCTCGGCTCCCGTGTTCAACGCCGACGGCTCGGAGACCGTGGCGGTGCACACCGGCGGTCTCACCTTCAATCTCACCTTCGATGCCGCCGCCGCAGCGGCGCCGGAGAGCTTTCGCGCCGGAATAGAGCAGGCCGCGGCGATCCTGTCGTCGGCGATCACGGACCAGGCCACGGTCAATCTCGCGATCGACTTCGCCGGCACCGGCGGCGGTGCCGGCGCCAATGTCAGCAACGGCGTGCTGGCCAGCTACACGCAGGTGAGAAACGATCTGCAGACCCACGCCGCTGCCGGCGACACGGTGTTCGACAATCTGCCGACCACCGCCGGGATCCAGGGCCACTCCCAGGTGTTCGTCGCCAACGCCCAG
Organism: Bradyrhizobium sp. HKCCYLS2038; assembly: GCF_051167655.1. Classification (NCBI taxonomy): domain Bacteria; kingdom Pseudomonadati; phylum Pseudomonadota; class Alphaproteobacteria; order Hyphomicrobiales; family Nitrobacteraceae; genus Bradyrhizobium; species Bradyrhizobium sp. HKCCYLS2038. The sequence goes on from NZ_JBNPTM010000001.1 coordinate 374,826, forward strand.
GCCAAGGTGCTCGGCCTGATCGATCCGAACAGCACCACGACGCAGGACGGCTTCGCCATCTTCAACACCGACATTCCGAATCAGTCGCTGGTCGGCGTCGCGCTGCACGAGCTGTCGCATGCGCTCGGGCGCGTGCCTTCGCCCGGCAATCTCGACATCTTCGATCTGTCCGACTTCACCCGGCCAGGCCACAATCTGATCAACAACAACATCGCTTCCGGCCCTGCTGCCTATTTCTCGCTCGATGGCGGGGTCACCAAGATCGCCGATTATGGCCAGATGTCGGATCCGGCCGACTTCCTCAATACCGGCATCCAGGGCGCAAACGATCCGCTGAACGAGTTCTACAATCCGACCACGTCGCAGACGCTGTCGCCGATCGACCTCGTCGTGTTGGAGGCGCTCGGCTACAACATCTCGACGCCCGACACCGCGGCGCTGCTGGCGCAGATCCCGCACGCGGCCGGCGTCGCCGCGCCAATGCAGACCGCGCAGCAGGCCGCCGCGATCAATGCCGCCGTTGCCGCCGAAACCGCCGCCAGCCTGACCAAGCTCGGCGATGCCGCCGGCGCCGCGCAGGTGCTGGCTAATGCGCAGGCCGACGTCGCTGCGGCGAACGGCGCCGATGCCCACGTCACCGGCGCCCATGACTACATGTCGGCCTCTGCCTCGCAAACCGCCGAGCCGCACCATGATTCGATGATGCTCGCGATGCATCTGCAGGCCATCAGCATGCATTGAAGCGGGGCGCGGAGCGGCGATCCCGCGACAGCGCAGCCTTGTCGTTGCCGTGCTGTCGCACGGTCAATGATATGAAACGCCGATATTGCCCACGCGCTTGTCCTGTCGATACACGACGGCGTCGCCGGGGAGTTCGACCTCCACCTCGGTGTTCGACCGCCAGGCTGCGGTGATGGACGACGCGCGGGTGACCAGAAAAGGCGGGCTCGTCTCCGGCGAGAACCGCCCGTCGACCGGACTGACGCTGAGCTGGGTATTGAGCGGCACGGTCGCATTGCAGGCGCGGCCAAACACCACGATTCTGGTCCGGCCGTCGGGCGATGGGATCGACCGCTCCTCGACGGTCGCGCATGCGCCGAAATCGTCCATGACGGACCATAGGCCGTAGCCAAGACCGGCGAGGCCGATCGCGATGACCGCTGCGGCGACGGTGAGCGGATGCAGGGCGGTGGCTTTCACGCGCGCGGAACCTCGCTGACGTATCGTCGCGGTCATGGCGGCCGCTCGGAGCCTCGGCCAGCCGTGCGCCGCGGATGATAGCAGCGCCATGTCTGCACGTGTCAGCCGTTTTCGTGCAGGCCATCACTATCAGCCGCTCGGGACGCGCGCGCCACCTCGCGAGCGGCGATCAGGCGAGCCATGGCTTGACGAGCTCCTCGCTTCGCTCCCACAGCAGGCGCGCTGCCGTTCCATCATCCCGATAGGCGACCGTCATCGGACGCCGGCCAGCATAGCACGCGCCGAACTCCCATTCGGTCCCCGGCGCACCCTCCGCCAGCCAGACGAGTCGCGGTGCGCTGCGGGCCGGGGTGAGCGGCAGAAAGTATTTCAACGGCGAGTGATAGACGAGCCGCATCATTGGCGTCGTCTCGCTGGCGAAATTGCTGCGCACCACGCCGGGGTGGAAGGAGACCGCCGCGATGCCGTCGGCTCGGTGCCGGCGGTCGAGCTCACGGGTGAACAGGATGTTCTCCAGCTTGCTGCGGCCATAGGCGCCGAGCGGCGTGTAGCTGCGCTCATTGTTGAGGTCGGCGACGTCGAAGGTCCTACCGAACATGTTGGCCGCGGCGCTCGCGGTCTGGATCACCCGGGCGCGGCTCGCGATGAGGCGTGGCAGCAGCAGGCGGGTCAGCAGGAACGCGGCGAGATGGTTGACCTGGAAGGTCTTCTCGAAGCCATCAGCGGTGAGCTCGCGCGGGCCCATGATGCCGCCTGCATTGTTGACCAGCACGTCGATCCGGGCACGCTCACCAAGCTCGGCCGCGAGCCGCTTGACGTCGGACAGCTGCGTGTAATCAGCGGTGTGGAACGGCGCATTCAGCTCGCGTGCGAGCGCCGCGGTCTTCGCCGGGTTGCGGCCCACCAGCACGACCTCGTGACCGCGCGCCTTCAGCTGCCGCGCGCCGGCCGCGCCGATGCCGTCGCTGGCGCCGGTGATGACGATGGTCGGCATGATGGCTCTCTCCAGTCTCAGGGCGATCGCCTATGAAGATATCAGGCCGTCGCGACGAGCAACCCTGCGATGGGTCAATCCGTCGTGTCCGGGCTCGGCCCGCCGGCGCGATCGAAGCCGCTTCGGCGCGGCGAAGGCCGGGCGTCAAGGACGTTGCCTTGAGGAGGCCGAGCGACGTGGAGGGCCGGCACAAGCGGCCATGGCAGTGTCGAGACGAACGAGGCCAAATTCCAATATTGGCGCTCCTGCGCCGCCCAAGCTAGCGGCACTCGTCGATCGAATATTGCTGGGCGCTTCCCGCGCCTTCGAAGACGTCGACGAACACCTTGATCCCGGTCTTGCAACGCGCAATGCAGGCGTTGGTCTCGGCACTGCACCGGTTGACGTATCTGTCGTAGTATTGCGCCGCAACCTTGCTCCTCGCCCAGGCGCGGCATTCCTCGCCCTGCTGCGAGCACGACCGGGCCTCGGCAGCGCGCGGCAGCATGGCCGCCGCCGTCATGACGGCCATCGTCAGGACTGCGGATGCGAGCCGCGGCGACCGTGCCGATGTCAACCAGTTGGTAACAGATTTCACCTGCGAGCCCTCCGCCTCATGACGCCATCATCAAAGCGAAGGGTGTCTTAAAATTATCTCAACCGCGGCGTGTCGTGGTGCTGCAATATCGCGAGGTCGCGCCCCCGGGTTCGGCGACCTTCCCATGACCCGTCACAAGTCGATCGAGCGGATCGCTCGTCATCGGGCCCTGAACTCAACTTCGACAATGATGACGGGCCGCGCGCCCGCGTGTTGCCGCCTGGCTCTTGTCCGGCACGAGCGAACCGACGTATGTGAATCCGGTGGCATGGTGATCGCTCGGGGCGATGCGATCGATGGCGCAGGGGGATGGACGATGGGGATCAAGGCAGCTCTGCCTGCGGCGGCGATCGCCGTGCTGGTGGTCGGTGGATGTTCGATGTCGCCGGAGGGCTTGAATTCGCGCGACGTGGCCGACAGCCGGAGCTTTTCCGAGAACTACGAGGAGATCTTCCGGCGTCTGAACGAGACCGGCAAGCGCTGCTATCCGCCCGGCCAGCATGTGTCCAATCCGACCCATGGACAGATCGAGTCCGAAGGCGAACTGCACCGCGACCGCGGCTTCGCGGAGTTTCGCCTGGTCGCGGGCAGCTATGGAATCAAGATGAACTACTTCGTCGCGGCGCGCATCGAAAAAGCCGGCTCCGGATCGCGCGTGACCATCAAGGTCGCCAATCCCCTGGGCGCAGGCCCCCTGAGCAGCCACATCTACCGCTGGGCCGGCGGGGATACGAGCTGCTAGGTCGGGGGAATTTGGGGTTGGATGGATTAGGCCCGGCGGATGTCGAAGCCGCGGATGATCACTAAAGGGCGCCGCCAAGAAGCTGAAGCCGATGCATCCTGGTGAGGTCCTCCGGGAGGAGTTCTTGGTCCCGCTCGGAATGTCCGCGGGCGCGCTGGCCAAAGTCTGCGCTTTGCCGCGGACCCGGATCGAGCGTATTGCCAGCGAGCAGACCGGTATCACAGCCGACACTGCGCTCCGGCTTGCCAAGGCGCTCGACACGACGCCGGAGCTCTGGCTCAATCTGCAGACCGACTACGACGTCCAGATCGCGAAGCGCGAGAGGGGCAGGGTGCTCAATAGGATCGAGACGGTGAACTCCTAAGATCCCTAGCCAGCAGTGCGTTTCGTTGCTTGCCAAGTAGGTTCGTGCGCTGTCACTGTAGCCGTTGGGGGTTAGTCATCCGTCCCGCGGTGTCTTATTACCCGTCCTTTCGTGGTGCAGATTGCAATAGCGGCTGCGATCGGCCGCACTTGTTGCCGAATGGTCCGTAACATACTCACCGGACCGCAGTTGCGTAGCGCGCTAATGATGGCCGCCTAGAGCCATGATCACATATGCGACTACGATGCCTGCATACAGTGCTGCGATCAACCAATACATGCCGCGTCCCTTTCCGATGTGGAGTAGGGGAGCTCTACCTGCATCGCTCGGACAATGAAATTTAGGTATTCGATGAGTGCTTTGGCCTTGTCGCTTTTTGTGAGCATGTTGCTCGTGGACGTTGCATAGTCCGTTTCTTTATGGAAATTTCACAATCGGTTGAGCTAACAATTCTGCCTCAGGAATTACGAGAATGGACCGGGCCTTGACTGCGAATTATCGTGGTTTTCCGCGCTGCGGGCGTGCTGGAAGCCATTCCAAATGCAAAGAATACCTGCTCACGAATTTTGGAAACATCTGATGGATCCGCAAGAGACTGCAGCGCGGGTCGTCGTGGCGTTGCGCGCTGGGACTCTCGCTGGTGCGCTGAATAGTATTTATCCTGAACTTCTGCGGGATATGGTTGTTCCCCATCCAATTGTCAGTGTTGACCGGAAGGACCTTATTAGTTTTCAGAAGCAATTGTTCGACGAAGAGGCTTTCCAAGTACTGTTGGTGATCTGGAGAGAGTCTGCTTTCGTTTTAGATGAGCATTTGAGTCACGTTGGTTTGGTGCGGCATTTTTCAACGTCAGCAATGACGGCATACGGATTAGCGACAAAATTGGCGGAGTCGCCTCAAGAGTTGGCAAAAGTAAGTACTAGAGTGCAGAATATCGTTGCGGCTTCCGAGGTTTTTGGCCTGGTTGAGCGAGAGGCCTCTAAGTCAAAAAGTCGGCCGCTAACCGCAACTCAGCGCCTCAATGAACTTATTCTGAAATGGGCCTGTGTCCATGATGCGCTGATTCTGGAGTACGCCAGGTCCGTGCTCCCTGATCGCGCTGACCTAAAGCTTCAGCAGTAACGAGGCAATGTGCGATGATAGCTGAAACAAGAGACGATCATGCGGCTTTAGACGCTATCGTGCGGCTTGTTGCGGAGCGGCACCGGCGTGTATCGGTTGCTCCGTTCGAAGGTGGCAATGTTCGGGATCTAGCAAGTAGGGTGTCAGAGCTGTGCTCCCAGGTTGAGTATCTGGATCATAGTCGGGTATCGGAAGCTGCCGACACTATGATTAAGTGCAGTGTTGGTAACGACATTTGGGCGAGCTATTGTGGTCTGCCGGCAAGTCGGTCTGTCCCAAAAGAAGGCGGGATTGACGATTGTCTGACGTTTCCACGTGTTGATGCAGTTTTTCCTCCAATGCTCCGCAGCGGCTCTTTTTATGAGCCATGTGAGCTTTTGGACAAAAAGGCAGGGATATTTGTCCGTTCCCTCGGCTGGCGTTATCTTGGGGCGCTTTTGGCAATGAACAAGCTTTCAGGGAGCGATCCTGGAAAGCTTGGTTCTGTGCTGGCTGGTGCGGAGCAGTCGCTAGTTAAGACGGCCAAATCGCAAAGGCGCTTGAGGGGTCTTGTTTTTGCCCCGGGGGAAGAGCCTACGGGCGATCTTGTGGCGCTCGCAGTTGCGCCAAGGCACGAGGTCTCTTTTGGAAGCTACCTGGTGTTGGTGACTGAATTCCCATTGGGTTACTCTTGTGCCGAACAGGTTTTGCGTAGAGCAAGATGTGCAGCTGCTGAGTCGGCAAATGATAGAATTAGCCACAAGATTGTGATGACTGATGATATGAACACTCTATTAGGTGATGGGTGTTCTAATCAGGAAGAGAATGTTGTTTTGGCTGGAAATCCGGACCAGATGAGGTATTTTGTTTTTGTTTCACAGATTGGGAATGAGGGCGCTTCGGCTCCAGCTGAGCCAGCCAAAGTGCGCTTCCGAATTAGTAGGGACAAGTTGAGAGATGCGTTTCTGGGTGTGTCTATCGTCGAAGGTGAGACTGTTACCTTGGCTCCCCCAGAACTAGTCCGTAAAGAGCAGGATTCTGGTCAATTCCTAATCGGTCCTTCGGCGTCCGTTGACGGGACTGAATCGCTGAATTCTGAAGCTGTGATTGATCGCGAAAGGATAGCGAAAGCGTTTTTCGGCTATGGCGCGAACCGGAAAGGAAAATGATAGCAGATCCGATGTTTGACCGCTGTTTTTGGGGTAGTCGATACTGAAGCTTTTGCATCCGTCCCATGCACCAAATGCCCGTCGAGCCAGTTTGTCGCAGTCCGCGCGGCTTGTGTCGTCGGGCAAATCAGATCGATGCTCTCGGCCATCCCGTTCGCGATGAAGAGGGGCGTTTCGGCCGATCGTCACGGAGCGTAGCAGCGGGGAGCGATGGACGTGTCGGGCTTGGGGCTTTCGCGCAAGCGGGGCCGGCGAATGAGCCTGGGACGTACGGTCAAGTCGCGTGGTCCTGGCCTCCCGACGCTGAGGTCAAGCCGGTCGATGATGCCCAACGGCGTCTCGCCGGTGATGGGGGCAAGACAGCCCGGTCCCCAGGGAGATCGCGAAGCAGCCGTTAAAACCAGCGCGCGGGGAAGGCCGGGTTGTCCGGCTGGACTCGTGGTACCTGCCGCCTGCATTTTTTTCTGCAGGCGGGCCACGGGCCTCAGTCGAGGTCCGGTCTTCCCCGCGCCCTCTCATTGTCGAGGGCGATATCGACAGCATGACCCGGGCGCGGCTGCGACGCGGGGCCGCGGTGGGCTGTTTGCAAACATCGTGCAGTGGATGCGAGGCGTGGAGCGTGTCGCGCGCGGTGCTCGTCATGCCTGTGAGTTGGCACGGCCTTCCTACAAATTCGGTGTCGTCCCGGCCTCGAGCCGGGACCCATAACCACCGGCGGACGTGTGAGGCAGGAAGGTGGCTCAGGATGTGCCCAACACGTCTGCCTGTGGTTATGGATCCCGGATCTTCGCGCGCGCTGCGCGCTCGTCCGGGATGACGGCGGAGGGTGTGAGTTGGAACGGTGCTACAACAAACTCGGTGTCGTCCCGGGCTTGAGCCGGGACCCATAACCACCGGCGGACGCATGAGGCAGGAAGGTGGCTCAGACAGTGCCCAACACATCTCCCTGTGGTTATGGGTCCCGGGTCAAGCCCGGGACGACAGCGGAGGGGATGCGAGGGCGTGCCTCCATGACAAGACCGCGCCGTCCGAGCTACTTCCTGATCTTCACGCCCTTGGTGGTGAAGCGCTGCGGGCGCGGCTCAGGCCGGACAGGACGGCGCGTGACGGCGGCCTTGCCGGTGCCGGGCGGCTGATGCGCCGGCACCAGTTGGTCGGGGCGCGAGCCGATCAGGTCGGCGCGGCCCATGGCCCTGAGCGCGTCGCGCAGGACGGGCCAGTTGTCGGGGTCGTGATAGCGCAGGAAGGCCTTGTGCAGGCGGCGCTGCTTCAGGCCCTTGATGGCTTCGACCTTGTCGCTGCCGCCGTGGCGCACGCCGCGCAGCGGGTTGACGCCGGTGTGGTACATCGCGGTCGCCGTGGCCATCGGCGACGGCAGGAAGGTCTGGACCTGGTCGGCGCGGTAGCGGTTCTTCTTCAGCCACAGCGCGAGGTTCATCATGTCCTCGTCGCTGGTGCCCGGATGGGCCGCGATGAAATACGGGATCAGGTAGTACTTCTTGCCCGCCTGCGCGGCGGCCGCATCGAACATCTGCTTGAAGCGGTGATAGGTGCCGATGCCCGGCTTCATCATCTTGTCGAGCGGGCCGCGCTCGGTATGCTCGGGCGCGATCTTCAGATAGCCGCCGACGTGATGCGTCACCAGCTCCTTGATGTAGGCCGGGCTCTCGACCGCGAGGTCGTAGCGCACGCCGGAGGCGACCATCACGCGCTTGACGCCCTTGACCTCGCGCACCTTGCGATAGAGCCGGATCAGATCGTCATGCGAGGTGTTGAGGTTCGGGCAGATCACGGGGAAGACGCAGGACGGCCGTCGGCACGCGGCCTCGACCTTCGGGTCCTTGCACGCCATCCGGTACATGTTGGCGGTGGGGCCGCCGATGTCGGAGATCACGCCGGTGAAGCCCGGCGTCTTGTCCCTGATGCGCTCGATCTCCTGCAGGATCGAGCCTTCCGAGCGGCTCTGGATGATGCGCCCCTCATGCTCGGTGATCGAGCAGAAGGTGCAGCCGCCGAAGCAGCCGCGCATGATCGTGACCGAGAACTTGATCATGTCCCAGGCCGGGATCTTGGCATCGCCATAGGACGGATGCGGCGCGCGGGCGTAGGGCAGGTCGTAGACCGCGTCCATCTCCGCCATGGTCAGCGGGATCGGCGGCGGATTGAGCCAGAGGTCGCGGTCGCCATGACGCTGCACCAGCGGACGCGCATTGCCGGGATTGCTCTCCCGGTGCAGCACGCGCGAGGCGCGGGCGTAAGCTTCCTTGTCGGCCTCGACCTGCTCGCAGGACGGCAGCCGGATGACGACGTCGCCCTTTTCGCGCGCGGCACCTTCGTCGGCGGAGTCGAGATCGTCGGCATGCAGCTCGACGTAGCCCTCGGGCACCTTGCGGAACAGCGCCGTGCCGCGCACCGATTGGATGTCCCTCGGCGCCTCGCCGCTGGCGATGCGGTGCGCGACCTCGATCACGGCGCGTTCGGCATTGCCGTAGATCAGGATGTCGGCCTTGGCGTCGGCGAGCACCGAGCGGCGCACCTTGTCGGACCAGTAGTCGTAATGCGCAATGCGACGAAGAGAGGCCTCGATGCCGCCGAGCACGACGGGGACGTCCTTGAACGCCTCGCGGCAGCGCTGCGCATAGACCAGCGTGCAGCGGTCCGGCCGCTTGCCGCCTTCGCCGTGCGGCGTGTAGGCATCGTCGCTGCGGATGCGGCGGTCGGCGGTGTAGCGGTTGACCATGGAGTCCATGTTGCCGCCGGTGACGCCGAAGAACACGCGCGGGCGTCCCAGCGCCTTGAACGGCTCGGCCGAGTGCCAGTCCGGCTGGGAGATGATGCCGACGCGAAAGCCCTGCGCCTCGAGCAGCCGGCCGATGATCGCCATGCCGAACGAGGGGTGGTCGACATAGGCGTCGCCGGTGACCAGCACGATGTCGCAGACGTCCCAGCCGAGCTGGTCCATCTCCTTCCGGCTCATGGGCAGGAACGGCGCGGGTCGGAGGTCGGCGCGGTGGCGCGGCCAGGAACTCAGCGGCTTGGCGGTGAGGGCGATGTTCATCGCTCACGCATAGAGCCAGGGGCTGGCGAGTTCAACCGAGCGCCGCCCGGCGAGGGGCGGCCAGCAGTCACTTTCTCAGGAATGGTTCCCGGCAGGTATCGCCGGACGGTGGGACCGTCCGGCGAGGGGCCGTCAATTGATGTCCTCGAACGCCTCTTTACGCCGCTTGAGCCAGCCATGGCCGAAATAGGCCAGCAGCGCCGCGGTGGCGAGCATGATCCAGACCGACGGCAGCCGCGAGCGGGAGCTGCCGGAGGCCTCGCCCACCGTCCGCGATTCCTGGGTCATGCCGGTGTCGGTCATCGAGACCATCCGCATGTCGGCGCCCTCGGCGGTGGTACCGCGCAGGCCTGCGACTGCGGGCGTCGGCGCCTCGGCCGCGAGCATGCGCCCCATCTGCGCGCCGGCATAGGCCGCCGAGCCGTCGTCGCCGGACGACCGGTCCATCGTCGCCGCCGCGGCATGGCTGCCGGCGGGAAACTGCGCGTAGGAGTTCAGGTTAGCGGGCCGACGCGGCTTCGTCTGAGGCTGCATCATCGGGTCCATCTTCTCGGCCCTGTCCATCGTCCGCTGCGGCATGGACGGCTCCATCGCCCGCTGCGGCATGGGTTGCGATTGGGGCATGGACTGCGGCAATGCGACCCGCACCTGCGGCCGCGTGTAGGACTGGGTGACCGCCAGCATGCGATTGGACCAGGACAGGTAGGCCTTGCACCAGGAGTTGCAGTATTTCCCGTTGACCATGTCGTCGGACGCGGCCTGCGCCGTTGCGGAGCCTGCGAAGATCATCGTCGAGAGCAGCGCCGCAGAGGCGGCGAGCTTCGCTATCGAACTCAACCTGGACGTCGCTTTCAAATGGCCGATCATCGCAATTTCCCCCGTCGCGGTTTCACGCCGTTTCAGAGATAACGACACTGGCTGTGGTCGAGAGTTGGATCAGATCGCGTCAACATCCGGATGAGTTTGAGGTCAATTTGCTGATGCGAGGCGTTCTTAATAGGCAGCAGGCGCTGCTGTTCGACATCGACGGCACGCTCGCCGACACGGATGCGCTGCATCTGGAGGCGTTCAACGCGGTGTTTGGTCCTCGTGGCCACGTGTTCGATCGCGCGCGTGCGGCACGCGAACTGCTCGGACGCTCCAATGCGTCGATCGGTGCCGAATTTCTGCCCAACGAGCCGCCGGAGCGGCGCGCCGCAATCATGGCTGAGAAGGAGGCGGTGTTTCGCAGCCTCGCGGCCGGTGCGGTGCAGCCGCTGCCCGGCCTGATGGCGCTGCTCGATCGGGCCGCGGCCGCGTCGATCCCGGTCGTGGCGGTGACCAACGCGCCGCGCGCCAATGCCGAGCTGATCCTGAAGGGCTTGCGCATCACAAGCCGCTTCAGCGCCGTCATCATCGGCGACGAGCTGCCGCACGGCAAGCCGCACCCGCTGCCTTATCTGGAAGGCCTGCGCGCTGCGGGCGCTGTGCCCGACCGCGCGGTCGCCTTCGAGGATTCGCGTGCTGGGATCACGGCCGCAACCGCCGCGGGTCTCGTCACCGTGGGCATGCGCACCAATCTCGGCCATGACGCGCTGATCGCCGCCGGCGCGGCGCTGACGGCCGCGGCCTTCGACGAGCCGGAGGTGCTGGCGCTGGTCGCCGCCACGTTGGAGGGCGACTGAGTCGCCGGATCGGCGCGCAGGTTCACGCGAGGGAGACGAAATATTTCGGCTGCAACGGCCTTTGAAATCTCCCGGAGAAGCCTAACTTCCCGCCCGCCGACATCGATCGGCATGATCGCGCGCGGTGACAGCGCGGCGGCAACAGCCGCCCCGGCCATGCGCGACTTGGAGATCCCTCATGGACATCACCACTCTGATCCAGCCGGCCCTCGCGGCCGGGGCGGTCATTGCGTTGCTTGCGTTGCTGAAGCTTTCCAACATCATCCGCTACATCCCCAACAACCAGGTCGGCATCGTCGAGAAACTCTGGAGCATCCGAGGCTCCGTGGCCGACGGATTCATCGCGCTGAACGGCGAGGCCGGCTTCGAGCCGGAGGTGCTGCGCGGCGGCCTGCACCTGCTCTTCCCCTTCATGTACCGCATCCACACCTCCGACCTCGTGACCGTCGGCCAGGGCAAGATCGCCTACGTCTTTGCCCGCGACGGCGCGCCGCTCGGCGCCTCGCAGGTGCTCGGCGCCAACGACAGCGACGACAGGAGCGACTTCCAGGACGCGCGCCGCTTTCTTGTGGCCGGCGGCCAGAAGGGCCCGCAGCGCAAGCTCCTGCGCGAGGGCACCTACGCGATCAACACGACGCAGTTCGCCATCATCACCGACGAGCGCGTCTACGGCCACGCGCTGAGCGACCAGGAACGCGTCGTGCTCGACGCCATGCAGCTGACGATCGCCGAGCGCTGGGGCTTCACGCCGGTGATCCTGGCGGCCGATCATGACCTGGTCGGCATCGTCACCGTGCATGACGGCCCGTCGCTGCCTCCCGGCGAGATCATCGCGCCCGAAGTCGGCACCGAGCTGCACGACGCCGCGACCTTTCACAACAATTTCCAGGAGCCCGAGAAATTCCTCGCCGCCGGCGGCCATCGCGGCCGTCAGCTGCAGGTCATCGTCGAGGGCACCTGGTACATCAACCGCCTATTCGCGACCGTCGAAAATGTGCCGAAGACCATCATCCCGGTCGGTAATGTCGGCGTCGTCATCTTCTACACCGGACCGCGCATGGCCGACGTGTCCGGCGAGACCTATCGCCATGGCGAGCTCGTCTCCAATGGCGGCCGCGGCGTCTGGAAGGATCCGCTGCTGCCGGGCAAATACGCGTTCAACACCTATGCCGGCAAGATCGAGATCATCCCGACCGTCAACTTCATCCTCAAATGGGTGCGCGGCGAGGTCGGTGCGATGAAGCTCGACGAGAACCTGTCGGAGATCTCGCTGATCACCAAGGACGCGTTCGAGCCGACCTTGCCGCTCTCGGTGGTGATGCACATCGACTACAAGAAGGCGCCGATGATCATCCAGCGCTTCGGCGACGTGAAGAAGCTGGTCGAGCAGACGCTCGACCCGATGGTCTCAGCGTTCTTCAAGAACGTCGCGCAGAAGATGACCCTCATAGAGCTGCTGCAGAACCGCGCCGCGATCCAGGAGGAATCGGCGGCGCAGATGAAGGTGAAGTTCGAGGGCTATTCGCTCGAGCTGCAGGAGGTGCTGATCGGCACGCCGCGCGCGGCGCCCGGCGACCAGACCATCGAGAACATCCTGATCCAGCTGCGCATGCGCCAGGTCGCGCGTGAGCAGGTCGAGACCTTCCAGGAGCAGGAGAAGGCCGCGATCCAGGAGCGCACGCTCAACGAGGCCAAGGCAACCGCGGCGGCACAGGCTGCGCTGACGCAGTCGCTGATCCAGATCCGCGTCAACGAGAACGAGGGTGCGGCTGCGCTGGCGCGTGCGCAGAAGGATGCCGAGACCCGCAAGGTGACGGCCGCCGCCGTCGGCGAGCAGTCGCGGCTCGAAGGCCAGGGCGAGGCCGATCGCGCACTCGCCGTCGGCGCGGCGAACGCGCAGGCGACCAAGCTTGCGGTCGACGCCTATGGCGGGCCGGAGTTCAGGCTCGCCGAGCAGAACTTCGCCAAGTTCGCCGACGCGCTGACCAAGATCAACCAGCCGCTGGTGCCGCAATTCCTGATGTCCGGCGGGCCGGGCCAGGAAAGCGGCAATTCTGGCCTGATCCCGACGGCGATGCTGAGCTCGATGTTCGGCCGCATGATGCCCGAGGCGCTCGAGCAGCTGAAGCGCGAAGCCCCGCGCAGCGCGCGGCAGTAGAAGGGGACCAGGTGGGACGGCGAGCTGACATGTCGCTGACATCCGGCAACAGCTTGCCGTCACCGCTCCTGCGCGATGGTCGCGGCGAATTCGGCCGATACGTCGGCTGTTCCGAGATCAAGGTGAGACCCATGCGCAACTTGTTGATTACGGCCGGTCCGGCAGAAGATTCGTTTCGAGTGATGCTTCCTTCCAAGGACGGGACGTCGGCTGGCGACCAGCGCGCCCGCCGTTCGCGCGCGGATGGCCGTGCCGCGCGCAGGCCGCAGCAATTTCGCTGGGGGCGCCCGTCGCGTGCCGTGGTCGTCCTCCTCCGGGGCTTGAGGGCCACGCTGGCCGCCTTGCTGCCGGCAGAGACCGAGAGCGCTCCAGACGTGCGTGTTCATACGTCGGCGGCCGGATCCTCGGCCCGGCCGCGGCTGCGTGTCGTTCGCGATTGCGGCCGAGCGCTCGAAGCGCCGGCTGCGCCTCGCCAGGTCTGGAGCGGCCTCGCGGAGGATGCGATCACCCCGCGCCATCGCGTCTGGCATCTGCGCGTCCGGGATCGACGCTGATGATCAGCCGGGCCGGCGAAGTCGCCAATCCCGATGGAGATCCCGACGCGACTGGCCTAACCTGGAACTGATCTCGCGGGGCTCATGCGCATGCATCGGTTCGGGTTGATTGCGTCGCTGCTCATCGCTCTGACCACATGGAAGCAACCTGCCGCGGCCCAGACCATCGATCAGCCGGTCACGTTCAACGCCGCGTCCTACGTCATCGGCCGGCTGCAACAACGCAGCGCCTTGGAGCGCGGCGAGATGGCGGTCGCGACGCCCCAGGCGATCTCCGGCTATCTGTCGAAGCCTTCCGGCGACGGCCCGTTCGCAGCGATCGTCTACCTGCACGGATGTGCCGGACTGAGCGAGCTGACGCGCCAACATTTCGCCCGGCTGTTCTCCGGCTGGGGCTACGTGGTGCTTGCGGTCGACAGCTTCGGCCCCCGCGGCCTGGCGCAAGCCTGCACACGTCCGGCACCTGATCGCCAGGCCGACGCCTGGGGGGCTTTGGCGTATCTCTCGTCGCTCCCGTATGTGGACCGGACGCGGATCGGCGTCGTCGGCTCCTCGCAGGGCGGGATGGCGGCGATGCGCCTTGCCTCGACGCACGATGTGAATATCTACGACGTGCCGGATGATCTCAGCTTCAAGGCGGCCGTCGCATATTATCCCGCCTGCGGCGTCGCTTCGAAATGGCTCTCGGTGCCCACACTCATTCTGATTGGTGACAAGGACGATTGGACGCCTGCGCAGAACTGCCAGCAGTGGATGTCACTGCGTCCGGACAAAGGCGCTCCGGTCAAGCTCGAGGTCTATCCCGGCGCCTATCACTCCTTCGATAGTCCCCGGCCCGGCCGGTCCCTCTTCGGGCACTGGCTGCAATATGACGCGGATGCCACCGAGCGGTCGATCGCCGAGATGCATGATTTCCTTACGGTCCATCTTGGCAGGTAGCGGCCGATCAAGGATGGCCTCCAACGGGCGGCGAGACTGCATGGGCGTCCTGCGGGCATCGCGGGCCCTTGCGCTTGTGCCGGTCTCCATGTCGTGAGATGAACCCTGCGGGTGTGCCGCGTTCGTGCCCCGTAAGAGGTTGATCTTGGTAATGACCTTGTCCCGGTATGTGCTGGCCGCTGCAGCACTGCTGCTCGCTACGAGCGCCCCTGCGGCCGACAAGCCCGGCGACATCAAGGGCACGGTGCTGGAGCCGTCGCCGGAAAATCTCGCGCTGACCTGGGCGAAGGCCAATCTCGTGCTGCCGGCAACGCTGGCCGGCGGGCGGCGCTGGGAGGGGCATGCCGAGGATGCGCCTGACGTCATCGGCATCGCCCCGCTGGTCGTCGTCATGCACGGGTCGAGCGGCGTGGCGCCGGCCATCAAGGAGTTTCAGGCCTGGCTCGCGGACGAGCTCGGCGCCGCCTCCGTCGCACCCGACAGCCTCGCGATACCGGACCGGCTGACCTATACCTCGCCGGTCGACGTCGCGACCTACGAGCGCGTTCATGACCTGCGGCTCGCCGAACTGCAGAACGCGCTCAAGGCGTCGCGCGACTGGAGCTGGGTCGACCGCTTGCGCGTCGTGCTCGCCGGCACCAGCGAGGGCGCGGTGGCGGTCGGCCGTTACGCCGGCAAGGACGCAGCCGCGCGGCTGATCTATTCCTGGTCGTGCGAGGACAATTATTTCGTCACGTCGCCGCGGCTCGGCATCGGCCCGAAAGAGCCGGTGCTGAACGTGATCTCGGCGCGCGATCCCTACTTCTCGGCCGTCAATCCCTGGAACAAGGATCGCGCCGTCACCGGGTCCTGCGCCGCGGCGCTGAAGGACGATCCGAAAGCCGAGGTGATGGTGGTCGATGCCGACGTGCACACCATCCTGAACCGTCCCGATGTGCGCGAGCGGACCGGGCGCTTTCTTCGCGAGATCCTGAACCCGTGACACGCGCTCGTTCGACTAGGAGATTGAGGCGTCGATGAGACTGCTCGTGCTCGAAGGCAACTCGCTGGCTGGTCGCCGCCGCTGGGCCGACGTTGCGGGCAGCACGCCGTCGGACAGCTACGCCGACCTGCTGCGCACCTTGGCGCCGGAGGCGGTGGTCGAGATCTGCACTCCGGCTGACGCGGATGCGCGGCTGCCGCAGCCGATCGAGGCCTATCAGGGCATCGTCATCACCGGCTCGGCTCTCAACATCTATCAGCGCGAGCCGGAGTCGCTGCGTCAGATTGAGCTGGTGCGCGAGATCTTTGCCCAGGGCGTGCCGATGTTCGGCTCGTGCTGGGGGCTGCAGCTCGCATCCGTTGCCGCCGGCGGCGAGGTCTCGCTCAATCCGGCCGGCCGCGAGGTCGGCTTCGCGCGCAAGATCACGCTGACAGAGGCCGGTCAGGGCCATCCTCTGCATGCCGCCCGCAACGTGGTGTTCGATGCGCCGGCCATCCACAGCGACATCGTTACCAAGCTGCCGCCGGATGCGACGGTGACCGCGCGCAACGCCATGAGCGAGGTGCAGGCGGCGGAGATCCGCAGCGGACGCGGCCGTTTCTGGGGCGTGCAGTATCACCCCGAGTTCAGCCCCCAGGACGTTGCATGGGTCCTGCTGCGCATCGGGCAGCCGCTGGTCGACGAGGGATTTTTCGCGGATGCCGCTGAGCTCGAACGCTATGCGTCCGACCTGGCCATGCTGCAGCATCACCGTCACAGGCGCGATATCCTGTGGCGCCTCGGGCTGGATCAGGACATCGCCGATGACCGGCTGCGCCAGGCCGAGATCATCAACTGGATCGCCTCGCTACAACGGGAACCTGCCGCAGTCTGAGGCGTTTCCGCCTCCCTCGCCATGCGCGACATCGGACGCGGGTCGGCTCAATTCATCCGTTGGGAGAGGGCAAGCATGTGCCGCTGGATTGCCTATCGCGGAGAGACGACTGCGTTCGAGCACTACGTCACGGAGCCTGAGCACTCGCTGGTGACGCAGAGCATTCGTGCGCTCGAATCGACCGCAGGCACCAACGGTGACGGGTTCGGCCTCGGCTGGTATGGCGATCACCCGGAGCCGGGACTGTATCGCGAAACGCGGCCTGCCTGGTCGGACGAGAATCTGCGCTATCTCTGCCGCCACCTGCATTCGCATCTGTTCTTTGCGCATGTGCGGGCTGCGACGGGCACGGCGGTGACGCGGCAGAACTGTCATCCGTTTGCCTGCGGCCGCTGGCTGTTCATGCACAACGGCTTCGTCGGCAGCTGGAACCGGCTGCGGCGCAAGGTCGAAGGGATGATTCCGGATGCGCTTTATCCGTCGCGACTCGGCACGACCGACTCCGAGGCCGTGTTCCTCGCGATCGTCGGCGCCGGCATCGACCAGGATCCGATCGGAGCAACGCGCAAGGTCCTGCGCTCGCTCTGTGAGCTCGTCAACGAGGACGGCCTACGCGAGCACCTGCGCTTCACCTCTGCGCTGTCGAATGGCCATGATCTCTACGCGTTCCGTTTCGCTGCCAACGATTGCGCCAACTCGCTCTACTACCGCGAGGACGGCGATCAGGTGATCGCGGTCTCCGAACCCTATGACAAGGAACCGGACTGGATCGAGGTTCCTCCTGATCACGTGCTGGTCGCGCGCGCGTCCGCACCTGCCGAAATCGTTCCGCTTTTTGCCGCAGGCCAGGCCGGCCTCGTCGCGGAACGCAAGCGATCACAGAGGGTTATCGGAGGCATGTAGAAGAACGGAGTTGGATGGTCCGCGATGTGCGGCATTTGTGGTGAAATCAGACATTCCGGTCAGCCCGCGCTCGCGGCGCTCGGCAGGGTCAACGATGCGATGCAGGCGCGTGGTCCGGATGCCGCCGGACTGTTCGCGCAGGGCGGGATTGCGCTCGGCCATCGCCGTCTCAGCATTCTCGATCTCTCATCCGCCGCGCAGCAGCCGATGATCGATGCAGCGCTCGGGCTCGGAATCGCATTCAATGGCTGCATCTATAACTTCCGCGAGTTGCGCAGCGAGTTGCAGGCCAAGGGCTATCGCTTCTTTTCTGACGGCGATACCGAGGTGATCCTGAAGGCCTACCACGCCTGGGGCAAAGCCTGCGTGCAGCGCTTCAAGGGCATGTTTGCGTTCGCGCTGTGGGAGCGCGACAGCGGCCGGGTCGTGCTGGCGCGCGACCGGCTCGGCATCAAGCCGTTGTACTACACCGAAGGTCCGGGCTTTTTCCGATTCGCCTCCTCGCTGCCGGCGCTGCTCGCGGGCGGCGACGTCGATACGTCGCTGGATCGAACCGCGCTGCATCACTTCTTCAGCTTCCATGCGGCCGTTCCCGCGCCGCGCACCATCCTCAACGGCGTCAAGAAGCTCGAGCCTGCGACCTTGCTGACGATCGAGCCCGACGGCACGCAGCGTCGCGAGCGCTACTGGCAGTTCAAGGTCGGCGAGCAGCGCCCGACCGATCGCGCCATGAGCAAGGATGAGTGGTCCGATGCGGTGCTGGACGCCATGACCGCGGCCGTCGATCGTCGTCGCGTCGCCGACGTTCCGGTCGGCGTGCTGCTGTCCGGCGGCCTCGACTCGTCGCTGCTGGTGGCGCTGCTGTCCAAGCTGGGACATGAGGATATCAGGACCTTCTCCATCGGTTTCGATGCGGTCGGTGCGCATAGCGGCGAGGAATTCCGTTACTCCGATGTCATCGCGCGCACCTTCGGCACCAACCACGAGCAGATCAGGATCGGCGGCGACCGCGCGCTCGAGGCGTTGCCCCATGCCATCGCGGCGATGTCGGAGCCGATGGTGAGCCATGACACCGTCGCGTTCCATCTGCTGTCGTCGGAGGTCGCCAGGCGCGTCAAGGTGGTCCAGAGCGGGCAGGGCGCCGATGAGGTGTTCGGCGGCTACAGCTGGTATCCCGGCTTTCTCTCGGCGAATGATCCGGTCGAGCAATATCAGAACGCCTATTTCGACTGGAAGCATACGGACCTGCAGCGTTTGCTTGCCCCCGATCTGCTCGGCGATGATGTAAGCCTCGCGCTGGTGGAGCAATTCTTTGCCGATCATCGCGGCGTCTCCGCCGTCGACAAGGTGTTGCAGATCGACACCGAGATCATGATGGTCGACGATCCCGTGAAGCGGGTCGACAACATGACGATGGCGTTCGGGTTAGAGGCCCGCGTTCCGTTCCTCGATCACGAGGTCGTCGAGCTCGCGGCGCGCATTCCGGCGGAACTGAAGGTCAAGGATGGCGGCAAATACATCCTTAAGGAGGCGGCGCGGCGCTGTGTGCCGGCGGAGGTGATCGACCGCCCCAAGGGCTACTTCCCGGTGCCGTCGCTGCGCTATCTGCGCGGGCCGTTCCTCGACTATGTCCGCGATATCATGCGCAACGACAAGGCGCGCACGCGCGGGCTCTACCGGCGCGACTTCATCGACCACATGTTGCAGAACCCGGAAGCCGAGATGAGCCCGAAGGGGCACTCGCGATTGTGGCAGGCGACGCTGTTGGAAGCCTGGCTGCAGACTCACGGCATTTGACCGCCTGACAGGATTGATCACATGGGATTGGACCCGAAAATTCTCGAACGGCTCCGGCTGGACTTGAGCGATGACGAGCGGCGGCTCGTGATCCGCTCCGCGACCGGAAGTGAGGACGTCAGCGAATACTCCTTCGGCATCGAGGAGGAATATTTCCTCTGCGACGCCCGCACGCTGGACGTTGCGATCCGGACGCCGGACGATTTGTTCGAGGCGGCCAACTGGTCGACCGGTGGGCAGGCCATGCGCGAGATGCTGCAGGCGCAGCTCGAGGTCGCGACCAACGTCCATGTCGATGTGGGCGACGCCCGCGAGGAGTTGAAATTCCTGCGTCGCGAGGTCGCCAGCGTCGCCAGCCAGTATGGTCTCACCATCCTGGCCTGCTCGACGCATCCGACCGCGATGTGGCGCAGCTCGCAGCCGACCCCGAAGCCGCGCTACGAGGAAATGCTGGAGGACCTGCGCATCGTCGGCCAGCGCAACATGCTGTGCGGCATGCACGTGCACGTCCAGCTGCCCGATCCCGAGCGGCGCTTTGCGGTGATGCGCGCGATGATCCCCTACATCCCGGTGTTCATCGCGCTGTCGGCCTCCTCGCCGTTCTGGAATTCGCGCGAGACCGGCCTGAAAGGCTACCGGCTCGCGGCCTATGACGAATTGCCGCGCACCGGCCTTCCGGAGCTGTTCGCCTCCAAGCAGGAGTACGATCGCTATATCGCGGCGCTGACTACATCCGGCGTGATGCCGGACGAGAGCCACATCTGGTGGGCGATGCGGCCATCGCTACGCCATCCGACCTTGGAGTTACGCGCGCCCGACGTCTGCACCGCGGTCGATGACGCCGTCGCGGTCGCGTCGCTGTATCGAGCGCTGGCGCGGCATTTGTCTCTCAATCTCCACCTCGCCGACACCGTCGGCAATGTCGAGCGCGCGATCGCGGTCGAGAACAAATGGCGGGCGCAGCGCTATGGCACCGATTGTCTGTTCGTCAGCGAGGAGGGGCCGGTCACCGGCCAGGAGGTCCTCAACCGGGTGATCGCCGATGTCGCGCCGCATGCCGAGGCGCTCGGTTGCCTCGCAGAGGTCGAGCGCTGCCGCACCATCATGCAGTTCGGCAGCTCGGCTGATTATCAGCTGCAGGCCTATCGCGAATCCGGCGGGCAACTCTCTGCCGTGACGCGCTGGATCGAAGCCGCGACCATCTCGCGCGCCGAGCCGCCGCGCGAGTCGGTGCCGGTCGAACCGGCGCAATGATGCGGCCTACGCGCCTGACCTGAGGACCCGGCCGTCGCGTGCAACGAGGCGGCCATCCTTGTAGACATCGCGTCCCCTGGGCACGGCGACGACTGCTTCCGGCACGTGCTCCGCATGCAGCGTGACGAAGTCGGCTCGGGCGCCGATGTGCAAGCCGTAGTCTGCCAGCCGCAAGGCCTTGGCGCCGGCGTCCGTGACGAGGTCGAAGCCGATGCGCAGCTCGTCATCGATGTAGAAGCCCGAGCGATAGCCGATCATCATGGCCCGGTTCAGCAGATCGCCGTCGCCATAGGGCCACCAGGAGTCGCGGATGTTGTCGTTGCCGCTGAACACGGTGACGCCGGCTTCTCGCAGCAGCGCGACCGGAGGGAAGGGCCGCGCGCCTGGGGCGTTGGTCATGATCGCGACGCCTGACATGGCCAGCACCTCGGCGATCTTCTTCAAGGGATCCGCCGCGAGATCGCCGAGCGCATACGCATGGCTGACCGCGACATGGCCCTGCATGCCCAGCGCCCGCGTGCGTGCCGCGATCTGCTCCAGTTCGAACAGCCCGAGCATGCCCGGGTCGTGCAGATGAATGTCGACGTCGACGCCATGCCTGTGCGCCACGCCGAACACGACATCGAGATGCTTCTCGACGTCGCGGTCGAAGCTCGCCGGATCGAGTCCGCCGACCAGGTTGGCGCCGAGCCTGATCGCCTCGTCGAGCAGCTCCGGCGTGCCCGGGCTCTTGAGGATGCCGCTCTGCGGAAAGGCGACGAGCTGGATCTCGATCAGGTCGCGATACTCTTCGCGCACGCGCAGGATCGTCTCGAGCGATTTGAGACCGACCGAGCCGTCGACCATGACATGGCTGCGCATCCGCGTGGTGCCGTGGCCGATGCAGAGATCGAGCTGGTTGCGCGCACGCACGTCCATCGGCGCGGCCGCGGCCATGTTCTGCGCCTGGAAGGTGACACGCTCATGCACGTCGAAGCCGTTGGTGCAGGGCTTGTGCGGCTTCCAGGCATCGCCATAGAAGCTGGTGTCGAGATGGATGTGGCCCTCGACGAAGCCGGGCACGACCAGCGCGCCGCCGAGGTCGACCACCTCGCGCGCTTCGGGACGCTCGGCTTCGGCCAGCAGTCCGCTGATCCGGCCACCATCGACGGTGATCGCATGTCGCGCGCCGCGGTCGAGCCGCGCATTGATGAACAGCTTGTCGACGGCCATCTCGCCAGATCCTCCCATCTTCCGCCAGCATCAAACCGCACGGGCCGATGCTGGCACCGATGGAAGCATTCTCGATCAGGATCGATCGAGGCCGCAAGCGCAGATGCTGGTCAGGCTGCAATCGCCTGCGGCAGTCCGGCGATCCAGTCGCGGGCGAGCGCGATGTCCGCCTGCGACAGCTGATGTCCGGCCGGCAGCGTCGTGTGGGTCACGTCGGCGCCGGCGTCGATCAGCTGGCTGCAGAGCATCGCCGAGTTGCTGGCCGGCACGATCGGATCGGCGAGGCCCGACAGCAGCAGAATTGGCTTGCGCGCCAGCCTGGCGGCCGGCGGCTGCTTGAGCGGGACCATGGCGCGGAACAGCACCGCGCCGGCCAGCGCGTCCGGCTGCAGCAGGAGCAGCGCGGCGGCGATGTTGGCGCCGTTGGAATAGCCGACCGCGACCGGCGCGGCGATGCCATAGCGCTGACGGGCCTCGCCGACGAAGGCGCCGAGCTGCAGCGCCCGCTGCCGCACATCGTCCTCGTCGAACACACCTTCCGCGAGACGGCGGAAGAAGCGTGGCATGCCGTGCTCGAGCACCTGCCCACGCGGCGACAGCAGCGCCGCACCGGGCGACAGCGTGGCGCCGAGCGGCAAGAGATCGTTCTCGTCGCCGCCGGTGCCGTGCAGGAGCAGCAGCGGCGCTGCTCCCGTGTTGCTTCCGGGCTGGAAGCGGTGAGTGAAGGACAGTTCGCCGGTCATGATGCGACCTCCTCGAGATTGGGCAGCACGCCCTCGATCTGCTTGCGGTGCGTCTCGAGGAAGGCGGGCAGCTTCAGGTTTCGTCCGAGCTCGGCGACCGGCTCGTCGACCGCGAAGCCCGGAATGTCGGTCGCGATCTCGAACAGCACGCCGCCCGGCTCGCGGAAGTAGATCGAGCGGAAGTAGTTGCGGTCCCGCTGCTCGGTCGGGTGCAGCCCGTGGCGATCCACCAGCTTCTGCGCCATCACGCCTTGCGCAGCATCATCGGCGGCACGGAACGCGATGTGATGCACGGAGCCGGCGCCCTGCGCGCCGCGCAGAAAGCCCTTGGCCTCGTAGATGTCGACCACGCTGCCCTCGGCATCGCCCGGCGCCTTGAAGCGGATCACCGAGCCTTCGCGGCCTTGCTCGGCAAAGCCGAACACGTCGGTGAGCACGGCGGCGGTCTTCTCGGCGGAGTCGAGCAGCAGGGTGATCCCATGGAAGCCGCGGATGGCGTGCTCGGCCGGGATGTCGCCATTGCTGTAGCCGGGCTCGTTCTCCGCGCCGGGAACGCCGACCAGCGCCAGCGCCATGCCGTCGGGATCGGTGAAGGGCAGCACGGATTCGCCGAAGCGCTTCTCCAGCGCCTCATAGGCGATGCCCTTCTCGGTGAGGCGCTGCGTCCAGTAGCCCAGCGAGCGCTGCGGTACGCGGAACGCGGTCTGGTGCGTTTCGCCGACGCCGCGGCGGCCCGGCCGCGCGCCGGCCCAGGGGAAGAAGGTCAGGATGGTGCCGGGGCGGCCGGTCTCGTCGCCATAATAGAAGTGATAGGTGCCGGGATCGTCGAAATTGACGGTCTTCTTGACGAAGCGCAGGCCGAGGTCGCGGGTGTAGAAGCCGAAATTGCGGATCGCATCGCCGGCGATCGCGG
This sequence comes from Bradyrhizobium sp. HKCCYLS2038, assembly GCF_051167655.1. Classification (NCBI taxonomy): domain Bacteria; kingdom Pseudomonadati; phylum Pseudomonadota; class Alphaproteobacteria; order Hyphomicrobiales; family Nitrobacteraceae; genus Bradyrhizobium; species Bradyrhizobium sp. HKCCYLS2038. Next base: position 398,024 of record NZ_JBNPTM010000001.1, read on the forward strand.
TCACGTGGTGCAGTCCGGGCATGTGGATCTCCTGTCGGGAGGCCCCGAAGGGCCGTTGAACTCCTGGATGCAATATTGGGCTGCTTTGATTTGGAGACAATCCGTGCTCTTGTGACGTCTCTGTCTACGATTTGGCGACAATGACAGTCCGGGAACGATGGACAAGCTTGGCAGCCTCAGGGCCTTCGTGAAGGTGGTTGAAAGCAGCAGCTTTGCCGAGGCCGGCCGGCAGCTGCGGCTGTCGCGCTCGGCGATCTCGAAATATATCGGCGAGCTCGAGCAGAGCCTCGGCGTGCAGCTGATCGTCCGCACCACCCGTCACGCCAGCCCGACCGAGGCCGGTCAGCGCTATTTCGAGCGCGCGGTCGCGATCCTGGCCGATCTCGACGCCGCCGATCAAGCCGTCAGCCAGTCGCAGGCCGCGCCGCGCGGGCTGTTGCGCGTCAACGCACCGATGTCGTTCGGCACGATGCGGCTCGGGCCTGTCGTGGCCGACTTCATGGGGCGCTATCCCGAACTGCAGCTGCAGATCGTGCTCAGCGACGATCTGCTTGATCCCGTGCAGGACGGTTTCGACGTGACCTTGCGGATCGCCGAGCTGGAATCATCGAGCCTGGTGGCGCGGCGGATCATGCCGGTGGAGCGCGTGATCTGCGCCGCGCCGTCCTATCTCGCGAAGCACGGCACTCCCGCGAGCCCGGACGCGCTGCGCCGTCACACCTCGCTGACCTATGGCTTCCTGATGACCGGCAACCAATGGAAGCTCAGCGGCGCCGATGGCGACCACTGGATCCAGCCGGCCTGGAGCTTGTGCGTCAACAACGCCGAGGTGCTGCGCGACGTCGCCATCAAGGGGCAGGGCATCGCGCTGATCCCGCGCTTCATCGCTGCGGACGCGCTCGCCAGCGGCGCGCTGACGGCGATCCTGGCCGGCTACACCGCGCCGCCGCTGACGCTCTATGCGATCTATCCGCCGACCCGGCATCTGTCGGTGAAGGTCCGGTTGTTCATCGATTTCCTGGTCGAACGCTTCGGCCCGAGCGGGGCGTGACCACGCCTTGGGCCCGTGGTGATCGGCAAAACGGCTCGAAGCTTTAACCCGGCGCTGCTAGGGTTCGGGCGGCAGCAGAAAGGGAGCGCGGATGGGGCGGCTGAGCACGCATATTCTGGACACGGTCAGGGGCAAGCCCGCGGCCGACGTCGCGATCGATCTCGATGCGCTGCAGCCGGATGGCTCCTGGCGCCGCGTCAAGCAGGTCCGGAGCAATGCCGACGGCCGCACCGACCAGCCGGTGCTGGCGGGCGACGAGCTCACGGCCGGCACCTACATGCTGACCTTCCACATGGGCGCCTATTTCAAGGCGCACGGCCTCGCCTCCGAGGAGCCGCTGTTCCTCGACCTGATCCCGCTCCGCTTCACGGTCGGCGACGCCGCTGCGCACTATCACGTGCCGCTGCTCGCGACGCCCTGGAGCTATCAGACCTATCGCGGGAGCTGAGACGGATGACTGTTGATTCCTATCCACGCGACATGGTCGGCTACGGCCGGACGCCGCCGCATCCGCGCTGGCCCGGCGATGCCCGCATCGCCGTGCAATTCGTGATCAACTACGAGGAGGGCGGCGAGAACAACATCCTGCATGGCGACGCCGCCTCCGAGGCGTTCCTCTCCGAGATCGTCGGCGCGGCGGCCTGGCCGGGCCAGCGCCACATGAACATGGAGTCGATCTACGAGTTCGGCTCGCGCGCCGGCTTCTGGCGCCTGTGGCGGATGTTCACCGCGCGCAAGCTACCGGTGACGGTGTTCGCGATCGCCACTGCGATGGCGCGCAACCCGGAGGCCGTCGCGGCGATGAAGGAGGCCGGCTGGGAGATCGCCTCGCACGGCCTGAAATGGATCGACTATCGCGACTTCTCCGAAGCCGACGAGCGCGCCCATGTCGAGCAGGCGATCCGGCTGCACACCGAGCTCACGGGCGAGCGGCCGCTCGGCTTCTACCAGGGCCGCACGTCGGAGCACACGCTGGACATCGTCCTGAACGAGCAGGGCTTCGTCTACAGCGCCGATTCCTACGCCGACGAGCTGCCGTACTGGATCGAGGGACCGCATGGTCCGCAACTCATCGTGCCCTACACGCTCGACGCCAACGACATGCGCTTCGCCACCCCGCAGGGCTTCAACGCCGGCGACCAGTTCTTCGCCTATCTGAAGGACAGCTTCGACACGCTCTATGCCGAGGGAGCAGATGCGCCGCGCATGATGTCGGTCGGGCTGCATTGCCGGCTGGTCGGACGCCCCGGGCGCGCGGCCGCGCTGGCGCGTTTCCTCGACTACATCATGGGCCATGACAAAGTCTGGGTCGCGACCCGGCTCGACATCGCCCGGCATTGGATCCGAACGCATCCCCCGACTGGCGTGTGGCGTCCCTCGCAGATGTCGCGCGTGCTGTTCGTCGAGCGTTATGGCGACATCTTCGAGCATACGCCAGAGATCGCCGCGCGCGCCTACAGCGCCGGGCTCTCCGCGTTCGACGATTCCGCCGACGCGCTGCATTCGACGCTGATGAACGTCGTCCGCGCCATGAGCCAGGACGAGAAGTTGAAGCTGATCCGCGCCCATCCCGAACTCGCCGGGCGCGAGGCACTGACCGGCGAGATGACGCAGGATTCGGTCGGCGAGCAGGGCCGGCTCGGCTTCACCTCGCTGTCGCGCGCCGAGTTCGAGCGCGTCGCCGACATCAACCGCCGCTACCGCGACAAGTTCGGCATGCCGCTGATCGTCGCGCTGGCGCTGCACGCCGATCGTGCCTCGGTCGTCGCCGAAATGGAGCGGCGCATCAGCAACGACCTGGACGCCGAAATCGCCAACGCGGTCGATCAGATCGGCCATATCACCCGCGCCAGGCTGGCGAAGAAGTTCGATCAGGGGTGAGCGCGAGTCGTTGCAAGAGTCCGCCTTCAGCCGCACCGGCGGTAGGCTCCCTCGCCCCGTTCTTCACGGGGAGAGGGTTGGGGTGAGGGGCAGCCGCACGGGTGGTGTACGTCGAAGGACCTGTACCCCCTCACCCGGATCGCATCTGGCGATGCGATCCGACCTCTCCCCCGCAGCGGCCGGCTATCGCATCTGATCATCGGGGTTTTGCGCCCGTCCGTCTCTACATCGTCATGGCCGGGCCTGTCCCGGCCCTCCACGTCGTTCGGCGTGCTGAGAACGACGTGGATGCCCGGGACAAGCCCGGGCATGACGGAGTAACTAACTGGCAGGATCTTTCATCGCGACAGCCTCGTATCCGATGGCTCTGCCAGCTGTGGGATGAGGTGCAGACCGATCACGCCACGACATGCCTGCCTAAGCCACCAACAAGCTCTCCACCCGCGCCGCCACGTCCAGCAGCATGCGGTCGCGGCCGCGGGCGGCGATCAGTTGCAGTCCGAACGGCAGGCCCTGCGCATTGGTCCCGCACGGGATCGAGATCGCCGGCACGCCGGCATGATTGACGAACGGCGTGAACACCGCGTGGCCGCGCGGGCTGGCCGGCCGGCCGCCGATCTCGGACGGGCCGAGCTGCGTGAACGGCCAGGCCACGCACGGCACCGTCGGTGCCAACAGCACGTCGACGTCGAGGAAAAACGCAGCAAGGGCGCGCGCGATCTGCGTGCTTGCCTCGAGCGCGCGCGCGACGTCCGCGCCGCTCAGGCCGAGGCCGCGCTCGATCTGCTTGGCGATATCCGGATCGAACTGCGCGGGATCGCTGCGGAAGGCGTCGCCGAACAGCGCGGCCAGTCCGGCATGTTGCAGCGGCATGATCGCATCCTCGGCGAGGCCCGCGGGCCAGACGGGATCCTTGTCGACGACCAAAAAGCCGCCGGCACGCAGTCCGTCGACGGCTCGCTGCAGGCCGACGCTCACCTCGCCATCAACGGCGACGTCGAGGCCGAGCCGTGGTGAGAAGGCGATGCGCAGCGGCTGCGCTGGGCCGGCCGCTGCGACATCGATGGCATGCGGATCGCGCGGGTCGGGGCCTGCCATGACTTCGAAAGCGAGCCTGGCGTCGCCGACGTCGGCGGTGAGCGGCCCGACCACCGATATGCCCCAGCCGGCCTCGGGAAAACCCGGCCCGTAGGGGATGGCGCCATAGGACGGCTTGAAGCCGACGACACCGACGTGGGCCGCAGGCCGCCGGATCGACCCACCGGCATCCGTCCCGATCGCGAGCGGCACGAGCCCGGCTGCGACGGCGGTTACCGGCCCACCGGACGATCCGCCTGGCGTGAGATTGGAGTCCAGCGGATGACGCGTGGGGCCATAGAGCAGCGATGTGGTCACGCCCTTGCAGGCGAACTCCGAGGTCGCGCCGATGCCGACCACGACCGCTCCGGCGCGGCGCAGCCGGGCGACGGCAATGGCGTCCTCCGGGGCGATGAAGTCGGCAAACAGTAGCGAGCCCTGCGTGATGCGCCAGCCGCCGACCCAGATGTTGTCCTTGACCACCACCGGCACGCCGGCGAGCGGCAGCGACTCTCCCGCGGCGACACGCGCGTCGACCGCATCGGCCTCCGCACGGGTGCGCTCGGGATCGACCGTGACGACGGCGTTGAGATCACGCGCGGCGGCGATGCGCGTCAGCGCCTGGTCGGCCATCTCTCGTGCCGATGTCTCGCGCGCTGTGACGGCGCGGACGATGTCAGTTGCGTGCATGAGAACGCTCCATCAGCAGCACGGTTGCACCTGCGGCCGCCGTCACGCCGAGCGCAACGAAGCTGCCGCCAAGCCCGAAACGGGGCGTCAGGGCGGCCACGAGCGGCGGCGCTGCGACGAGCCCGAGAAACGAGACGGTGAGCACGGCGCCGGTGGCTTCCGCGACACGTCCGGGTTTGGCGAGATTGGCGATCTCGGCGATGAACACGCCGTTCCAGCCGCTTGCCGTCAGCCCGAACACCACCGTGAGCAGGATCAGGAGCGGCGTGCTCATCACCGCGCCGAACATCCCGAGCAGCAGCGCGCAGACCGCCATGCCGACACCTGCCATCACGAGAACCGCGCGCGCCGAGCGCAGCCGCGTCGCCACCACGCCCCAGCCGAGCCGCCCGATCAAGCCTGCGCCTTGCGCCGAGGCCAAGAGCCAGCCGGCCTCGACATGGCTCAGCCCGAGCTCTGCCGTGCCGAAGCTGACGTAGCAGGTGTTGAGGATCACCTGCATGCCGCTGAACGGGATCGAGGCGACGGCGAGCGCCGCCATGCGGCGGTCGGAGCTGACGAGCGCGAGCCGCTCCCGCAGCCCGAGATAAGGCATCGGCTCTGACTTGATCGCATAGGCAGGCCGCAGCCGCTCGAAGCCGACGAAGCCGATGACGGCGCAGGCGATCACGGCTGCATAGGCAGAGTTCGGCGCCAGCCCGACGGCCAACGGCGGCAGCAGCAGCGAGCCGGCCATGGCGCCGATCTGGCTGCCGGTCTGCCGGATCGAGAACACCATCGCGCGCTTGTCGGGCCGCACCAGCCGCCCGAGCAGCGCCGCGCTCGCCGGCGTCTCCGGTCCGGCGGCAAGGCCAAGCACCAGGCCGGCGACCAGCAACGCCCAGGCATGGCCGAATGTCGCCAGCGACATGCCGACGCAGACGATCACCGCGCACAGCGCCGCGACGCGCAGCGAGCCGAGCTTCTGCACCAATGTGCCGCCCCAGAACGAGGACACCAGGCTGATCGCAAACGCCGCGGTCGAGAACAGCGACAGCTGCTCGATGCTGATCCCGGCGCGCGGCGCCACGGTGCCCGGTGCGAACAGCGCCAGCGACACCAGCGCCTGCAGCGCGGTCATCGCCACCAGCGCAGGCCACAGCGGCGGCGCTGGCGCCGCGGCTTGTTTCGCGTCTATCATGCGGCGACAACGTAACAGTGGAGCAGCTGATGGCCGGCGGTATCTCGGTTCATGCGGTCGATGTGGCGAACGGGCGCCCGGCGCTCGGCTTGCGCGTCGCGATCTGGCGCGTGGCGCCCGATCGCACGCTGCTCGCCGAAGGCCAGCTCGGTGCCGACGGCACGTTGCAGGCGCCGGTCGTCAAGGGCGATGGCGTCACCGCCGGCGAGTATGAGGTGCTGTTTCATATCGGCGAGTTCTTCGGGGCAGCCGTCCAGAGAAAATTCCTGACCACAGTGCCGTTTCGTTTCGCGATCGACAAGGTCGAGGAGCATTTTCATTTGCCGCTGAAATTCACGCCCTGGGGCTATTCGATTTTCCGCGGGGCTTGAGGCGCTTCGCGCCGCGCCGTCGTATGCTGATGGTTGGAAGACCCTGCTTGCCGAGGAAGTGCTCGTCATGCCCGGGCTTGTCCCGGGCATCCACGTCCATCCGCGTATGCCGGCCGACGTGGATGGCCGGGACCGCCGGCCATGACGGCGCTGATGGAGACGGGCACGAACGAGCACCGATGGGACGTGCGCCATTTCACCCCGTCAGTCGCTTCGACAGCCCCGTCGTTCGCTCCATGATCGCCATCAGGGCCACGGTCGCTATGATCAGCACGCTCGATAATGCGGCGATGGTGACGTCGAGCTTGCCTTCGAGGTCCTGCCACATCCGGATCGGCAGCATGTCGGTGGCGGCATCGCGCAGGAACAGCGATACCGGGACGTTGTCGAACGACGACATGAAGGCGATGAAGGCGCCGGAGATGATGCCGGGGCGGATCAGCGGCAGCACGATGCGCCGGAACGTGTAGAGCCTGGACGCGCCGAGGATCGCCGAGCTTTCCAGCAGCGTCGGCTCGAGCTGCGCCAGCGCGGCCACGGTATTGCGGACCACATAGGGCACGCAGACGATGGTGTGGCCGATCACCAATGTCAGCAGCGACACCGGCAGGCCGATCAGCGAGAAGAACATCAGTGCCGCGAGTCCGAAAGCGAGCGCCGGCAGCACCAGCGGCGACATGAACAGCGAGTCCAGCAGCTTTGCAGTCAGTGCCTTCGAGCGCGAGATCGCCAGCGCCGCCGCGACGCCGAGCACGATCGACAGCCCCGTCGACCACAGCGCGACGACGACGCTGTTGCGCGCGGCGAATTGCAGCTGCCAGGCGTTCCACAATTCGACGTACCAGCGCGTCGAATAGCCCGGCGGTGGGAATTTCAGCGAGAAGCCCGACGTGAACGACACGATCACGACGACCAGCGACGGCGACACGATCAGGATCAGCGCCAGGATGGCGATGACGGTCATGACGATCTGGAAGCTCAATGCCTCCCAGTTGCGCTGCCGGCCGCTCATCGTGCATCTCCATAGCCGCGGGCGCGCCGCCCGAGCGTCGAGAACAGCGCGACGATGGCCAGCACCGCGAACAGGAAGATGATCGAGATGGCGGCGGCGAACGGCCAGTTCTGCAGCGTGGAAGCCTGCTGATAGAGATACATCGGCATGAACAGCATCTGCCCGCCGCCGACCAGCGACTGGGTGATAAAGGCGGTGATCGCAGCCGCATAGGTTAGGGTGCAGCCGGCGATGATGCCGGGCATCGACAGCGGCAGCATCACCTTGAAGAACGTGCGCCAGCTGCCGGCGCCGAGCGAGGCGGAGGCGTCGGAGAGATTGGGGTCGATGCGGCTGATCGCGGTGATCAAAGGCAGCACCATCAGCGGCATCTGCACCTGCGCAAGCGCCGCGATGAGCCCGCCTTGGGTGTAGATCATGCGCAGCGGCGTGCCGATCAGGCCGAGCGACTGCAGCACGGAATTGATGATGCCCTGCCGTCCCAGGATCACGATCCAGGCGAAGGTGCGGACGACGACGCTCGTGAGCAGCGGCAGCAGCACGATCATGATGATCAGGGTCTGCAGTCGGCTGCCGGAGCGTTGATACAGCCAGGCGATGGGATAGCCGAGCACGAGGCAAGCCAACGTCACCTCGGCGCCCAGCAGCAGCGTCGAGCCGAGCACGGCGAGGCTGAAGGGGTCGGTCAGGAACTTGATGTACTGGCCGAACCCCCACACCGTCGCCGCGGTATCGTTGTGGAGCGACAGATAGAACAGCTGCGCCAGCGGCAGCACGAAGAAGATCGCGAACACCAGGCCCAAGGGCAATGCGAGCCCGAGGCTGAAGCTGGTCACGTCTCCAGGTGCTGTCGTGGCGCTCTTCATGGCGTCAGATCTTGATGTCGCGGTTGAACTTCTCGATCCAGGACGCGCGCTGCTCGTTGATCTTCTTCCAGTCCTGGAAGACGAACTTCTTCTTCAGCTCCGCGGTGTCCTTGGCCAGCACCTTGGCGATCTCGCCGGACATCGCGACCTTGGTGTTGGTCGGCACGATCAGATAGGGCGAGTTCATCAAGGTGGTCTGTACTTCCGGCGACAGCGCCGCCTCGATCAGCTTGAAGGCAAGCTCCTTGTTCGGCGAGTTCTTGACGACGTGGATCGTGGTCTTGAACGCGATCGCGCCTTCCTTCGGCGCCACGAACTCGACCGGCACGCCGCGCGCTTTCAGGATCTGGATGGCGTTGAAATTGCCGGGCGAGATGTCGATCTGGCCTTGCTGGAACAAGGTCGCCAGCGCGCCGGGATTGGCAGCGACGGCGGCGAGGTTCGGCTTCAGTTCCTCCAGCGCCTTGAAGCCCTCGTCGACATTGGCTTCCGAGCCGCCGCGCATGCGTGCGATCTCGACCAGCCAGCCGGTGCCGAGCGTAGAGTTCAGATTGGTGATACCTACCTTGCCCTTGAACTCGGGCTTCCACAGATCGGCCCACGAGGTCGGCGGCGTCTTCACCGTCTCCGGGTTGTAGGTCAGGCCGACGACTTGGAAGAACGGCGCCGGGCCCATGCCGTCCTGCGCCTCCGGAATCAGGTCCTTGAAGTAGGTGCTCTTGTCGGCCGGGTAGGGATCGACGAGGTCCTGGCCGATCGCGACCAGCGCAGGACCCGGATCGTGCAGCATCACGTCGATCGGCGGGTTGGCCTTGGCGGCGTTGACCTTGGCGATCTGGTCGACCGACAGCATCGGGTCGAGCACGATGGGCGCATCGCCATTGGCCTTGCGGAAGGCGGGGACCAGCACCGCCTTGTGCGCCTCCTCCCAGCTACCGGTGAAGGTCGCGAACACCAGTGGCCGCGCCTGCGCGAGGCTGAGGCCGGGAAAGGCGTGCATGGCTCCCAGCGTCAAGGCGCTGGTCAGGAGCCGGCGGCGATCAAGCATCATGTTTCACTCCGATATGTCCTGTTGATTCTACTGCGGGAAAACGGTGGCGAGCCCCGGCGCGAGCGGTGCGATGCGCACCGGCGAGCCGGCGTCGCGCAGTGGCGTGTCGCCGGTGCGCGCCTGCGAGATCTTGATGCTGGATCCATCGCCGGCCCTGATCTCGTGGACGACGGTGGCGCCGAGCGGCAGCGCCATGCCGATCTCGCCGGCAAAGCCGGTGGCGTCGCTGACGAAGGTGAGATGCTCGGGACGCAGGCAGACGATGACCTTGTCGGAGGCACGAACGGGCTTCGGCGCACGCGCGATGATCTCGCCGCCGGCTTCCAGACCGACCTTGACATGATCAGCGTCGGTCGCGATCACGGTGCCCTTCATCCGGTTCGCGGTGCCGACGAAAGTGTTCACGAACAGCGTCTGCGGCTGGTCGTAGATCTCGGAGGGCGTGCCGAACTGCTCGAGGTGCCCGTGGCTGAGCACGGCGACGCGGTCGGCCATCGACAGCGCTTCCTCCTGATCGTGGGTCACGATCAGCGTGGTGGTCCCGGCCATGCGCTGCAGCCGCTTGACCTCGATCTGCATGTCGAGCCGCAAATTCTTGTCGAGCGCGGCGAACGGCTCGTCGAGCAGCAGGATCGACGGCTTGATCGCGAGCGCGCGCGCCAGTGCGACGCGCTGCTGCTGGCCGCCTGACAATTGCCGCGGCAGCCGCTCGCCGAATGCGCCGAGCTGCACCATGTCGAGCAGGCGCTGCGCTTCCTTGTTACGGGTCGACTTGTCGATGCCGCGCGCAGCGAGCCCGTAGCCGACATTCTCGGAGATCGAGAGATGCGGAAACAGCGCGTAGTTCTGGAACACGATGCCGACGGCGCGGCGATTGGGCGGCAGCGCATCGACGACGTCGTTGCCGATGATGACGCGGCCTTCGCTCTGGCCGATGAAGCCGGCGATGATGCGCAGCAATGTGGTCTTGCCGCAGCCGGATGGACCGAGCAGGGCGATGATCTCACCGCCCTTGACGTCGAGATTGATGTCGGAGACGGCCATCGTGCCGCTGGCAAAGCGGTGCGTGATCCGATCGAGAACGAGCGACTTGGCTTCCGATACGCTGGCCATAAGGCTTCCTGCTCAACTCAGCTGAAAAAGCAAAAAGCGTGCCGCCTTTTGAGGCAGTCGCGGTGGTTTGTGTACAAACGACGATTTGGCCGGTACCCGAATGCGCTCGGATGAGTCGGTCGACCCCGAGCGCGCAGTTTGCGTTCGCGGCTCACTCTCTCCCGACGTCATTCCGGGGCGCGCGTCAGCGCGAGCCCGGAATCCATACCCACGACTGCATGTGCGGATCCGAGAAAAAGCCGCGAGCGTCGCGTCGCCAAACGAAGGCCTGTGGCTATGGATTCCGGGCTCGCCCTTCGGGCGCCCCGGAATGACGTGGGGAGAGAGAGAGGACTCTCCACCGCGCCCGACCGTCCGACTACCCATCGCGATGCTCCAGCCGTGCGGCGAGCGCCTCCGGCAGGCCCGTCGTCGGCTTCGCTGCGGGGCGACGGAAGGTGCCTGCGGTGGCCTTGCGCATGTTCAGCGCCAGCAGCGCCTCGGCCTGCTTCACGGCCGCGATCACCTGGTCGACCACAGGCACGGGAATGCGATGCGCGACGCGCGCGGCGAGACCGGACAGGGGCGCGCCGGCGAAGATCAGCACGTCGGCCTCGTTCTCCTCGACCGCGCGCAGCGCCAGCTCGACCAGCAGTTCCTCCTTTTCGTGCTGCACGTCGGAGATCTGCTTGAAGCTGCCGTCGAGCATGCGGATGCCGGCGCAGCGCTCCATCAGGCCGTGCATGCGGACGCATTCCTCGTACCAGGGGCCGAGCGCCTGCGCGAAGGTGACGATGGCAAAGCGCCGGCCGGCCATGCAGGCGGTCAGCATTGCCGCTTCCGCCAGTCCGATCACCGGCACGTCGAACAATTCGCGCGCGGCGAACAGGCCGGGGTCGCCGAACGCCGCGATGATCGCCGCATCGAATGTCCCATGGCGCTCCGCCAGCATCTCCAGCGCGACGGCGCCGCCGATCTGCGCCTCGGCGCGCGTCGCGATGTAGGGTACGCCGCGCGGTGCGGTGCAGGGGATCAGCGTGGTGCCGGGCGCTGCGGCGTCACGGCCAACCTGCAGCATCAGTTCGGTGATGTCGGTGCGGATGTTGGGATTGAGCAGCAGGATGTTCATGACGCCTCGCGCGGGATGCGCGAGCTTGCCGAGGGATTGCCGGCTTGTCCAGGACGACGGTGCTCAGACCGCGCCCTTGACCACGATGCTGATCAGCGTGGCGAGCAGAGCAAGCATGGCGCCGATGCTCAGCAGCCGCCGCAGCTTCAAGAACCAGGCGCGGTGATCGTCGCCGCCGAAGCTGAACTCATCGAACACCAGCGCTGCCAGCAGCACGGCCGCGAGCAGCACCAGAGCGGGCAATGGCGGCAGCAGCAGCGCAACCCAGCCGAGCAAGGAGGGCGTCACGCCCCAGGCGATGCGCGGCCAGCTTGCCAACGCCGGTGTCTGCACCGCTATGCCCCAATGCAAGGCACCGAGGAAACTGACGATGACAGCGCCGTAGCCGATCTGCGCGCGCAAGGCCGAAGCCCGGATCGCCTCGTCACCGGCGATCGCCAGCACGGCAAGGCCGATGAAGGGGATCAGGCCTGCCAGGCCGAGGACGCGCATCGGTGCGGGGATGCCTGACAACATGATACTACCGTCCTCGCGGCGTGACAGAGGGAGCAGCGGCCATTCGGTCGCGCGCGGATCGGCAGCGGTCCGAGCAGTATTTCACCTCGTCCCAGTCGCGCGCCCATTTGCGCCGCCAGGCGAACGAGCGGCCGCACGCAGCGCAGGTCTTGGTCGGAAGGTCGGCCTTGCGTCGCATCTTCGGCATGCGCGTCACCACGGCACCGGCGCACCGCGCCAGTCATGGAAGCTGCCGGAGTCCTTGGCTTCGAGCCGGTCGATGACGCCGAGCAGGTGCCGCGCGGCCTCGGCCGGCGCAACGCCGGACCCCGCGGCGAACGGCGCCGACAGCCGTGTCGCCACCGTGCCGGGATGCAGCGCAACGCAGATCGCTTCGGGGGCGCGGCGGGCGAGCTCGATCGCGGCGCAATGCACGAGCTGGTTCAGCGCGGCCTTCGACGCGCGATAGCCGTACCAGCCGCCGAGCCGGTTGTCGCCGATCGAGCCGACCCGCGCCGACAGCGCGGCCAGCATGGCCTTGCCCTTGCGGGGCAGCCGCGGCAGCACATGCTTCATGATGAGCGCCGGCCCGGTCGCGTTGACGGCGAAGGCGCGGGCGAGCCGATCGGCATCGAGCTCGCGCCAGCTCTTCTCGGGCAGCGCGTCGCCGTCGTGCAGCATGCCGGTCGCGATGATGACGAGCCGGATCTCGCCGGCGCCGGCAATCAGCTCCGCCGCGCGCGCGATGCTCGACTCATCGGTGAGCTCGAAGCCTGGCGACGTGCTGCGGCCGAGACCGAGCACGGTATCGAAGTGATTGCTTTCGCTCAAAGCAGAACTCAGCGCCGCGCCGATGCCGCCGCTCGCCCCGAATACTGCAGCCACGCCGCCGCGCGGAAACGAGGCGAGCTTCGCGGCGTGCCGAGAAATAGCCGGGTGCGGCCCCGCCTCCGACTCCTGCGTCACCGCCGGCTGATCCGTCACGTTGTCCTCGCCGCCACCCGGACAGCCGCGCGGCTATCCACGGATGGAACGTCTCAACGACGAACTCGGATCAATGTGCCTCTTTTCAGTTCGAATGAGCGGCCTGGTGAGAGCCGAGCCCTCACAGCTTGGTCACATGCACCGCAGGCGTCGCGCCAACGTTCCATTTGCCGTCGATCGCGCGCTCGATCTGGGCGGCCAGCTGCAGCAGCAGGCCGTCATCGGCCTGCTTGCCGATCGCCTGGATGCCGAGCGGCAGGCCGTGCTCATTGGTGGCGAGCGGCAGCGAGATGGCCGGGACGCCGCAGAGATTGGCGAGCGGCGTGAAGGCGAAGTTGCGCCAGAGGTTCTCGAACCAGTCGAGCACGGAGGGATTGTCGCTGATCGTCAGATATTCGGTGGTGCCGATCTTCGGCGTCGGCAGCGCCGTGATCGGGGTGAGGATGATGTCCCAGTCCTCGAAGAACGCGCCGAAGGCGCGCGAGGTGGTGTTGAACACCGCCTGCATCGCCGCGCGCTCGGCGAAGCTGGTGTCCTTGCCGGCTTCCCAGATGCGGATGTTGATCGGCTCGATCAGGTCGGCCGGGGGCTGCGTCAGCTTGCGCTGCGCCAGCAGGTTGTTGATGACGATCGCGAAGTTCGAGATGTAGCACGTGGTCTGTGCCGCGAAGGCCTTGACGTAGTCGACATCGGGCAGCGCGTAGCCGACGTAATGGCCGAGGCTCTCGAGGAACTTGCCGACACGCGCCAGCTCGGCCGCGATGTGCGGCGTGGCGCGGTAGTCGCCCCATTGATGCGACAGCGCGATCCGGAGCTTGCCGGGATCGCGCTTGATCAGCTCGACATAGGGCTCCGGCGTTGTCCAGTACGGCATGAACTCGCCGGGCGCGCCGCCGCGGCAATGATCGACGAAGGCTGCGGTGTCGCGCACGCTGCGCGACTGGCAGCCCTGGATCGACACCAAGCCGGAGAGATCCGACAGATGCGGCGCGATCGAGAACACGCCGCGCGAGACTTTCAGCCCGATATTGCCGTTGACGCCGGCGGGAATCCGGATCGAGCCGCCGCCATCCGTGGCATGCGCGATCGGCACCACGCCGGCCGCGACCATCGCGGCACTGCCGGCCGACGAGCCGCAGGTCGTGTAGTCGGTATTCCACGGATTGCGCGTGACGTAGACGGCCGGATTCTCGGCCGAGCTGCAGACGCCGAACTCCGGCGTCGTCGTGCGCCCCATCAGGTTGAGACCGGCCTTGCGCATCTTCGACGTCAGATGCGTGTCGGCGGCCGGGCGGTTGCCGCGCATGAACAGCGAGCCTTGCTCCTGCAGCCGGCCGGCCATGGTCGGCCCGAGATCCTTCATCAGGAACGGCAGCCCGGCGAACGGCCCATCGGCATTGGCGCCGGCCTTGACCGGATCCTCGACCGCATCAGTGAACACTTCCACCACGCCCGAGAGCGCGGGATCGACCTCGGCGATCCCTTCCACCGCCTGCTTCGCCAGCTCCGCCGCGGTCAGCTCGCCGCTCCTGACACGCTCGGCCAGCGCCATGCCATCATGCCGGGTCCACTCGTCCCAGCTCATCGCCAAAGTCATCGTGCTCTGATCCTTCGCGCCCCGATCGTCATTCCTCGCGCGAGGCGGGCCATGATCAGTCGCAGTTCATTGTCCGGCTGCGCAAACCTTAGAGGGCAGGGGTCTCAAGTCAATCAAGCGCCGTGCATGCCGCCAATACGGTCCGCTCATGCTGCATCGCGTACCGCTGGTGGCAACTCGTTAACGAAAGGCTGACGCGCAGCCGGTGCCGGAAAGCGGGACTTAAGCTTTTGGCGGTAGCAGGGCAGGCGGCGGAGAACGGCACGGGATCACGCATGACCATCGAGGCAGTCGCAGCGGCGGACGCGCGCATGGTGTCGGGCTCACGCCCGGTGCCGGGTTCGTGGCGTCCGATCGGCGTCGCATTGTCGGCGTGGGGCGTGCTGTTTGCCATCGAGCTCGTCGCCGGCCTCTGGCTGACCGGCGGCCGGCTCGTGTTCGCGCTGGACGATGCCTACATCCATCTCGCCGTCGCCGATCAGATCCTCGCCGGCGGCTATGGCGTCAATGCCGGGGAGTTATCCTCGCCGAGCTCGTCGATCATCTGGCCTTATCTGATGGCGCTCACCGAGGCGATGCATCTGGGCCCATGGGGACCGCTGCTGGTCAGCGCGGCCGCCGCCGCCGCGACGATCGTCACGATTATGCGACTGTTGGAGCGGAGCCGCCTGTTCGAGGCGGAGCGTGCGTGGTTCATGGCGGTGATCTCGCTGCTGATGGTCTTCATCGTCAGCGCGATCGCGTTGCCGATGACCGGCCTCGAGCACAGTCTGCACGTCTGGGCGACCGTGACCACGCTCGCCGGTCTCGCCGAGGCCGCGCAGGGGCGGACGCCGAGCCGGCTGCAGCTCATCGCTCTGGTGTTGCTGCCGCTCATTCGCTTCGAGGGGGCGGCGCTCGCCTGCGCCGCGCTCGCCGCGCTGCTGCTGCTCGGACAGCGCCGCGCCGCCGCGGCATGCGCAGCCCTGATCGCCGCCGCGCTGCTGGCCTATGGCGCGCGCATGCACGCGCTCGGGCTGCCGCTGCTGCCGAGCTCGGTGCTGCTGAAGGCACGTATCGTCGAGGCGGCCTACGATCGGACCACCGCCCTCGGTGCGATCACCGACAATCTCATCATCGCCCTGATCAATCCGTACGGAAGGCGTCTGCTGCTGCTCGGCCTCGCCGTGGCCGTGACGGCCTGGTGGCTGCGCGCCGATCGCCGCGCGCTCATCGTCGCGGGCGCGGTGCTCGCCGCGATCGGCGGCCATGTCGCCTTCGGCCAATATGACTGGTTCCACCGCTACGAGGTCTATGTCATCGCGCTGGCCGCGGTGACTTGGCTGTGGCTGCTCGGCCGGCTCAAGCCTCTGCTCGATCGCCGCATGTCGGTTGCGCTCAACGTGCCGATGCTGCTGTTGCTGGGCTTCGCCGCGTGGCCCTACATGGACGCGGCCTGGGTGACGCCGACAGCCTCGCGCAACATCTACGAGCAGCAGTATCAGATGGGCCGGTTCGTGCGCGAGCTCTATCGCCGTCCCGTCGCGGTCAATGATCTCGGGCTGGTCGCCTACCGCAATCCGAACTACGTGCTCGATCTCTGGGGGCTCGGCTCGGAGCAGGTGCGCAAGGCCAGGCTCGCCGGCCAATACGGCCCGGCCGAGATGGCGGATCTCGCAGCAGTGCGCGACGTCGGCCTGGCCATGATCTACGACCGCTGGTTCCCGCGCGGCGTGCCCGCGACCTGGACCAAGGTCGCCGTGCTGCACAGTCCCTTTGTCACGGTCGCCGTCGGCGACGTCGCCTTCTATCGCACCGCTGCCGCTGACGCTGCCGATCTCAGCCGTGCGCTCGACGCGTTCGCCGCAGACCTGCCGGCGAATGTGAGCCTGGAGAGGCTCGCGCACTGAGCGGCCTTGACCGGGCGGCATGACGTTGATCAGCGTCAATGCGGCCGGTTCGCAGGCGTGGTCGACGATCTCAATGGACTTGTCGACCTTCGTTCTCTCGGCCGCCGCGCTGCTCGCGACGCCCGGCCCGACCAACACCCTGCTGGCCACCGCCGGCGCCGGCCGCGGCGCACGCGCCTCGTTGTCCCTACTACTCGCCGAGCTCTCCGGCTATCTGCTGGCGATCGCGACGCTGCGCCTCGTGCTCGGGCCGGTGCTGGCCGCCGCGCCGCTGTTCGGCCAGGCGCTGCGCTTCGCCGTCGTGCTCTATCTGCTGCAGCTTGCCGTCGCGCTGTGGCGCAATGGCAGCGATCATGCCGGTGAGGTCGCGCCGGTGACGTTCCAGCGTGTGCTCGTCACGACGCTGTTGAACCCGAAGGCCATCATCTTCGCCTTCACCTTGCTGCCGCCGGCGGAACTCGCGGCTGACCTGCGGCCGTTCGTGCTGGCGCTGGCGTGCTCCACGATCGTGATCGGCGGCGGCTGGATCGTGCTCGGCGCGACGCTACGCCGCGGTCTCGCTGCCCACGTGCCGGCCAGGATCGGCTATCGCTGCAGCGCCGCCGCGCTGGCGATGCTGGCCTGCGTGATCCTCGCGCCCGCGCTTGCCGGGCCGTGATACGGTTCCACTTGTTACATTGTTGCAGATCGACAACGCGACGGAGCGCGTGCTATCGGCTGGGCGAACAGGGGGCGCCGTGCGCAGCATCGGTCGACATCATCTCACGGGCGGTCCGCGCATGCTGCGCCGGATCGTCGTGCTGTTGATGATGGTGACCTATCTGCTCGCCGGCGCGCTGCACGGCAGCTGCGATCTCGACGTCGCGCATGCGCCGACCGGCAAGCCTGAGATCGCCGCGCTGCTCGACAAGGCCGGCCATTCCGATCCGCGCGCCATCTCCGGTCATCATTGTCACGGCTGCTTCTCGGTGGCCGTGCCGCAGCTGCAGCTCGCGATTGTTCCGGCCGACATCATCGCCGCGACCGATTGGCCGGTTCCGGCGCTGCGCACCGGCGTGCTGTCCGAGTCCGACTCGCCGCCGCCGAAATACCTGATCTGACGCATCGTGCCTGACGGCCTGCCCCGTCGATCATTGCTCGTCCAGACAGGTTCATCTTCATGCCATTCCCGGGAATGGCTGCGCGCGCGATTGGCGCCGCAGCCCTGCTCGCCGCGTCCGTGCACGGCGCGGCGGCGCAGACCTTGACCTTGCGCGAGGCGCTGTCGCGCGCGATCGCCGCCAGCCCGCGGCTCTCCGCCGCCGATCGCGACATCGGCATCGCCTCGGGCCAGCGGCTGCAGGCCGGCGCGCTGCTCAATCCCGAGCTGTCCTACGAGCAGGACAACTCCTTCGGCTCGGGCCAGTATCGCGGCACGCGCTCGGCCGAGACGACGTTGCAGATCAGCCAGGCGTTCGAATGGTTCGGCAAGCGCGACGCGCGCATCGCCGCCGGCCAGGCCGGCGTGCGGACCGCCGAGGTCCAGCGCCAGGCTGTCAGGCTCGAAGTGTTATCGGAGACCGCGATCGCTTTCGTGACCGTGCTCGCCACCCAGCGCCGCATCCAGATCCTCGACGATCAAGTCGCAGCTCTCGATCGGCTGACGCCCTTGTTGCGGCGGCGGGTCGAGGCCGGTGCATCGTCGCCGGCGGAAACCGGCCGCGCCGAGGTCGCCTCGGCGCTGGTGCGCGCCGATCGCGAGCGCGTCAAGGCGACCTTGGCGAGCGCGCGCCGCGAACTCGCGGTGCTGATCGGCGACAGTTCGGCGAAGCTCCCGACCGTGACCGGCCGCTTCGACGCGACCGCGCAGCCGCCGTCGTTCCAGACCGTGACGGCCGCGATCGACGCCAATCCGCAGCTGGTCCGTTGGACCGCCGTCTACGCGCAGCGCAACGCCGAGCTGCTGCTGGCGCGGCTGAAACCCTATCCGGACGTTCGCGTCAGCGCCGGCTGGCGGCACTTCAACGACACCCAGGACGACGCGGTCAGGCTGAGCGTCTCCGTACCCATCCCGGTGTTCGACCAGAACCAGGGCAACATCCTCTCCGCGCAGGAGAGCGTTGCCAAGACCGAGGCCGAACGCAAGGCCCACCGCAACACGCTGCTGGTGATCGCCGGCCGCGCCTACGATTCGCTGCAAGGGTCGCTGCGCGAGTTGTCGGTGCTGCGCGAGATCGCAATTCCCAAGGCGCAGGAGGCCGCGGACGAGATCGCGCAGGGCTACAGCGCCGGTCGCTTTTCCCTGCTCGAGGTGCTCGATGCGCAGGCCAGCGTGGCGCAGGCGCGGCTGCGCGAGCAGGAGGCGCTGCAGAACATTCATGTCGCGGTGGCGACCATCGAGGGGCTGGTCGGACGTCCCTTTACCTTGGCCCGGGAGACCGCGCGATGAGAGCCTTCACCGTCATCCTCGTTGCGATCCTCGCGGCCGCAGCCGGCGCGGGCGCGTCGCGGTTTCTGGTCGAGGCCGCGCCACACGTTGAACCAGCCGCGAGCCACGCAGATCACGCCGAGAAGGCGCCGAAGGACCATGTCGAGCAGGACGAGCACGGCGCCGACCGCATCCGCATCAGCGACGTCAAGCTCGCCGCCGCCGGAGTGACGCTGGCCGAAGCGGGACCGGCGACCTTGTCGGACACGCTGGCCTTCAACGGCGTGCTCCGGGCCAATCAGGAAGCGCTGGTGCAGGTGACGCCGCGCTTTCCCGGCATCGTCCGCGCCATCAAGAAGCGGATCGGCGACAGCGTCGCCAAGGACGAGCTGCTCGCGGCGATCGAGAGCAACCAGAGCCTGACGGCCTACGATTTGAAGGCGCCGATCGGCGGCACCATCATCGACCGCCAGATCTCGCTCGGCGAATACGCCTCCGAGCAGAAGCCGGCCTTCGTCGTCGCCGATCTCTCGACCATCTGGGTCGACCTCTCGATCTATCGCCAGGATCTCCGCCGCGTCCGGCTCGACGACGAGGTGCTGATCGATCCCGATGACGGCCGCGGCCCGATCAAGGGCAACGTCTCCTACATCGCGCCCGTCGGCGCCAGCGAGACGCAGACGGCGCTGGCCCGTGTCGTGCTGCCGAATACCGACGGCCGGCTGCGCCCCGGCCTGTTCGTCACCGCGCGGCTCGTGCTCGCCAAGCGCAGCGTCGCGGTCGCGGTGCGCGCCAGCGCGATCCAGACGCTGGAGAACAAGACCGTCGTGTTCGTCCGCGAGGAGGGCGACAAGATCGAGGCGCGGCCCGTCGCTACCGGCGAGTCCGACCCGACCTACGTCGAGATCCGCGACGGCCTGTCGCCCGGCGAGCATTACGTGGCCGAGAACAGCTTCGTCGTGAAGGCCGAGATGGGCAAGGGCGAGGCCGAGCATGATTGACGCCATCCTCGCCTTCGCGGTGCGCCAGCGCTGGCTGGTGCTGCTGGTCGCGCTCGCCGCAGCCGGGTTCGGCGCCTGGAATTTCACCCGGCTGCCGATCGACGCGGTGCCCGACATCACCAACGTCCAGGTGCAGATCAACACCAAGGCGCCCGGCTATTCGCCGCTCGAGACCGAGCAGCGCATCACCTTCCCGGTCGAGACGGCGATGGGCGGACTGCCGCGCCTCGATACCACGCGCTCGCTGTCGCGCTACGGGCTGAGCCAGGTCACCGTCGTGTTCCAGGACAGCACCGACATCTACTTCGCACGCCAGCAGGTCAACGAACGCATCCAGCAGATCAAGGACCAACTGCCGCCCGGCGTCGAAGTCGCGATGGGCCCGCTGTCGACGGGCTTAGGCGAGATCTTCATGTATGCGGTCGAGGCGAAGCCGGGCGCCAAGACGCCTGACGGTGCCGACTATTCGCCGACGGACCTGCGCACCGTGCAGGACTGGATCATCCGGCCGCAATTGCGCGGCGTACCCGGCGTGATCGAGGTGAACACCATCGGCGGCTTCGAGCGCCAGTTCCACGTGCTGCCGGACCCCGGCCGCATGATGGCCTACAAGATCAGCTTCCGTGACGTCATCGCCGCGCTCGCCGCCAACAACGCCAATGTCGGCGCTGGCTATATCGAGCGCAACGGCGAGCAGTATCTGGTGCGCGCGCCCGGCCAGGTCGGCAGTGCCGCGGAGTTGAAGGACATCGTGATCGGCGCGCGCGGCGGCACGCCGGTGCGGATCGGCGACGTCGCCGAGGTCGCGGAAGGACGCGACCTGCGCACCGGCGCGGCGACCCTCAATGGCGAGGAGACGATCCTGGGCACCGCGATGCTCCTGATCGGCGAGAACAGCCGCGCCGTGGCGCGTCGCGTCGCCGCCCGGCTCGACGACATCGCGAAATCGCTGCCCGACGGCGTGATCACGCGCACGCTCTACGACCGCACCCATCTGGTCGAGGCGACGATCCGAACGGTGGAAAAGAACCTGCTCGAAGGCGCCGCGCTCGTCGTCGTCGTGCTGTTCCTGCTGCTCGGCAACATCCGCGCCGCGCTGGTCACGGCCTGCATCATTCCGCTGTCGATGGCGATGACCATCACCGGCATGGTCGAGAGCAAGGTCAGCGCCAACCTGATGAGCCTGGGTGCGATCGATTTCGGCATTATCGTCGACGGCGCCGTCATTATTGTCGAGAACTGCCTCCGCCTTCTCGCCCAGACGCAGCACCGCAAGGGCGGCCTGCTTTCGACCTCGGAGCGCCTGCAGACCATCGTTGCCGGCGCGCGCGAGGTGATCGGGCCGAGCCTGTTCGGCACGCTGATCATCGCCGTGGTCTATCTGCCGGTGCTGACCTTGACCGGCGTCGAGGGCAAGATGTTCACGCCGATGGCGCTGACGGTGCTGATGGCGCTCGGCGCCGCCGTGCTGTTCTCGATCACCTTCGTGCCCGCGGCCGTTGCGATCTTCGTCACCGGCAAGGTCTCCGAGCAGGAGAACCTCATCATGCGGGGCGCGCGGCGGATCTACGCACCGCTGCTGCGCGGCGTGATCGCCTGGCGCATGACGGTCGCAGCCGTTGCAGTCGTGATCGTCGCGGCGAGCGGCGTGGCCGCGACCCGCATGGGCGGCGAGTTCATTCCGAGTCTCGACGAGGGCGACGTCGCGCTGGCCGCGCTGCGCATTCCCGGCACCAGCCTGACGCTGTCGGTCGACCTGCAGAAGGCGCTCGAAGCGAGGCTGCGCAAGATCCCCGAGGTGAAGGACCTGTTCACCCGCATCGGCACCGCCGAGGTCGCGACCGATCCGATGGCGCCGTCGCAGGGCGACGGCTACATCATGCTGAAGCCGCGCAGCGAATGGCCTGATGCGTCGAAGCCGAAGGCGGAGCTGGTCGCCGAGATCGAGGCGGCGGCCGACGAAATCCCCGGCAGCAACTACGAGATCTCGCAGCCGATCCAGCTGCGCTTCAACGAGCTGATCTCGGGCGTGCGCAGCGATGTCGGCGTCAAGATCTTCGGCGACGATCTCGACATCCTGCAGGGCGCGGCGCGCCAGGTCGAGGCGGCCATCCGCGGCATCAATGGCGCCACCGACGTCAAGACCGAGCAGGTCGCCGGCCTGCCGATCCTGACCGTGAAGATCGACCGCCAGGCGCTGTCGCGCTATGGCCTCAGCGTCGCCGAGGTGCAGAACGTGGTCGAGATTGCGATCGGCGGCAAGGCGGTGGGCAAGCTGTTCGACGGCGACCGCCGCTTCGACATCGTCGTCCGCCTGCCCGAGCGCCTGCGCGGCAATATCGATGCGATCCGCGCCATCCCGATCCCGCTGCCGGCCGGCGAGGACGCGGCGACAACGCCGCTGCGCGCCGCCTTGTCCGCAGGCCAGCCGCGCTACGTGCCGCTGTCCTCGGTCGCCGCGGTCGCTTCGGCGCCCGGGCCGAACCAGGTCAGCCGCGAGAACGGCAAGCGGCGCATCGTCGTCACGGCCAATGTGCGCGCCCGCGATCTCGGTTCGTTCGTCACGGAGGCACAAGCGGCCGTGGCCGAGAAGGTGAAGCTGCCGCCGGGCTACTGGATCGGCTGGGGCGGCCAGTTCGAGCAGCTGCTCTCCGCCACCAAGCGGCTCACCATCGTGGTGCCGATCGCGCTCGCGCTGGTGTTCCTGCTGCTGTTCATGAGCATGGGCTCGTTCGCCGACGCGGCACTGGTGTTTTCAGGCGTGCCGCTGGCGCTGACCGGCGGCATCGCCGCGCTGCTGCTGCGCGGCCTGCCGCTGTCGATCTCGGCCGGCGTCGGCTTCATCGCGCTCTCAGGCGTCGCCGTGCTTAACGGCCTCGTCATCATCGCCTTCATCGAGCGGCTGCGCCAGGAAGGGCACAGCATTCTCGCCGCGGTGGAGGAGGGCGCATTGGCGCGACTGCGGCCAGTGCTGATGACCGCGCTGGTCGCCTCGCTCGGCTTCGTGCCGATGGCACTCGCCACCGGAGCCGGAGCCGAAGTGCAACGCCCGCTCGCCACCGTCGTGATCGGCGGCATCATCTCCTCGACGATGCTGACCCTGCTTGTGCTGCCGGCACTCTACGTGCTGTTCAGGCGCGAGACACCGGCGGCGTGAGCTGTCTCAGGACTGGTGCCGCTTGGTGATCGCGACCCGCGTCGCCTGGCCGTAGAGGCCCGAGATCTGGTCGAACTGTGCGGTCGTCGCGTGCCGGACCTCGAAGGGTGGCGGGGAAGGCCGGAGCCGGGTTGCTCATCCGCGCGCGACTACGCTCTCCGCTAATTTGGAAAAATAAAAATCCATTGCGCTTTTTCGGAATTCGTGGTTCTCTACCGCATCCCGCCTCGTTGCGGAGGGGCGTATCGCGGTCGTCACGGCACGCGGGGCGGGGAGCGGTGGGCGTGGTGGATTGCAGCGCGGGGTTGCTCGCGCGGACGAACGATCTGTCACGCACGGTCAAGTCGCGCGGTCCTGACATCCCGACGCTGATGTCAACTCACGGCGGAGCTTTGCTTCGCCTGGGGATGGTGGCCAGAAAGCCCGGCGCACCAGGGAGAACGCGAAGCAGCCGTTAGACCATCGCGCAGGGAAGGCCGGGTGAATCCGGCTGCACCTGTGGTTCTGCCGCCTGCATTTTTTTCGCAGGCGGGCCGCAGGCGCCAGTCGGCGCCTGGCCTTCCCTGCGCCCTCTCGCAGTTCGAAGAGGGTCTCGTCTCTCATAGCTCGGGCCATCCTGCCGCGAGATCGATCCGTCATGTCGTGATGCCGTTCGAGAGCAGACATGGATACGACGCGGGAGGCGGACCTCAGGCTGTGGCTTCGCCCATCACAGCTTCAGCCGCTTGAACAGCGCTTCGGGGATCAGCTTGATGATCGTCATCACCAGCCAGAATCGGCGGCCGACATAGATCACGTCGCGCGGGCTCTCCTCGGCGGCCGCGAAGATGTCGGTGGCGACGCGTGCGGGGCTGACGGTGAGCGGCGCCGGCAGCTTGAGATGCGCGGTCATGCGGGTGCGCACGAAGCCGGGCTTGACGGTGACCACGCGCACGTTGCCAGCGAGCGCCATGCGGTTGCGCAGCCCGGACAGGAATTGCGAGAAGCCGGCTTTGGCCGCGCCATAGACGTAGTTGGAGCCGCGGCCCCTGTCGCCGGCCACCGAGCTGACGCCGACGAGGGTGCCGGAGCCGCGTGCCGCGAAAGCGTTGGCGAACAGCCCGAGCAGCAGGCTCGGCGCCTCGAAATTGGTGCGCATGATCATCGCGGCGTGGGCGAGGTCGTGCTCGGCGCGGCCTTGGTCGCCGAGCTCGCCGATCATCGAGATCACGGTGTCGGGCAGGGTGGAAAAATCCTCGACGAAGCTCGCGAGCGCCGCGGTGTCCAGCACGTCGATCGCATGCACGGCGACCTCGGTGCCGGTGCGCGCCTTGATGTCGTCGGCGTTGCGCCGCGCAGCTGCCGTGTCGCGCGCCGCGAGCGCGACCTGCCAGCCGCGTTCGGCATAGCGCAGCGCGGTGGCATGGCCGATGTCGGAGCTGCCGCCGATCACGAGCACGGTCTTCGAAGGAGTCATGGCTCAGATCCCCAATCGGGCCGAGAGGTGAGAGACGAGCTTGTCGGTCGCACCGATGCGGCGGCGGATGTCGCGCAAGGCCTCGAGCCCGGCATAGCCCGCGGTGAACGTGGCGCGCGACTGACGCGCGTCCTTGGCGAGATAGATCCGGCCGCCCGCTGCCGCGACGATGGTGTCGAGCTCGTCGAGGAAGCCGAACAGCGAGTCCTGGACCGGAAAGTCCATCGCCAGCGTGTAGCCGCGCAGCGGGAACGACATCAGGCCATGGCTGTCGCCGAGCTGCTTGAGCACGGCGAGGAACGAGGCGCTGCCGCGGCGCGCGACGCGATCGAGGATCTCGGCGAGCACGCTGCGCGCCGCATCGGCGGGGATCACGCATTGATGCTGCAGGAAACCGCGCGGACCATAGATGCGGTTCCAGTGAGCGATACTATCGAGCGGGAAGAAGTAGGGATCCCAGTGCACCAGCTGCGGCGTCGGCTGCCGCGCACCGCGGCCATAGTAGAGCGCGTTGAAGGCGCGCACCGTCAGCGGGTTGAGCGCGAAGCTGGGCACGATGGCCGGCATCGTCGGGCCGGATCGGCGCTGCGGCGGGAAGGCGTCGCGGGCCGGCGCGAAGCGGTCCTTGTCGGCCGGGCTGGCGTGGTCGGCGGCGTAGATCAGCGAGCGGCCGAGCGCGGGTCCGCGGGCGAGGCAGTCGATCCAGGCAACGGAATAGGTGTGGCCGGCCGTGGCCTCGAGGGCGGCGATGGCGGCGTCGAGATCGGCGGCGACATGCGTCTCCTGCACCAGCCAGCCGGTGGTGATCGGCATCAGGCCCAGCGTCGCCTCGACGATGATTCCGATCAGGCCCATGCCGCCGATGGTGGCGTGAAACAGCTCCGGCTGGCTGTGGCGCGAGCAGGTGACGATCTCGCCGCTCGGCAGCGCCAATCGCAGCGCGATCAGCTGATCGCCGAAGCCGCCGTCGCGGTGATGGTTCTTGCCGTGCACGTCGGCCGCGATCGCGCCGCCCACGCTGACGAATTTGGTCCCGGGCACCACCTTGAGGAAGTAGCCGCGCGGTACGAAGGCCGCGAGAATGTCCGCGATGGTGACGCCGGCTTCGACGGTGAGCTCGCCGCTCGCCGGATCGAAGCTGCGCATCCGGTTCAGGCCGTTCGACGACATCGTCGCCGCCATGCCGATCGCGGCATCGCCATAGGCGCGGCCTTGGCCGCGCGCGACGACGCCGGTACGGCCGGCGAGCAGCGGGGCAACGGCGTCGAGGCGCAGCGGCGCCAGCGGCTCGGTTGGAATGCGCGGATAGTTGCCCCAGCCGGCGAGGTCGCTCATGGCCGTGTGCTACAGGGCGGCGAACATGATCGCGCCCATGCTGCCGAGGGCGAGCCAGCTGACGCGGTCCTTCAGCGCGAAGATGACGGGATCATCGTCGATCAGGCCGCGCCGGGCGAACAGCATCACGCGCGCGATCCAGTACATGAGGATCGGACAGCAGGCCCACATGATCTGCGGGTGGCTGTACAGCGCCCGTACCGTGTCGGAGGAGATGTAGAGCGTGAAGATCACCACGGCATTGAAGCCGGCCGCGGCAGCCAGAATGGCGATCATCGACAGGTCGTCCGGCTGATAGTCGCGCGACATTGGCCGGTCGCCGCTGCTGCGGCGGTCGAGCTCGACGTAGCGCTTCACCAGCGCCAGCGCCATGAAGATGAACAGCGAGAAGGCGAACAGCCATTCCGACATCGCAACGCCGATCGCCACGGCGCCGGCGACCACGCGGATCGTGTAGAGCACGGCCAGCGTGACCACGTCGACCAGAGCGATGCGCTTGAGGCGGAACGAGTAGGCGGTGGTGAGCGCGAGGTAGCCCGCGAGGACGCCGAGGAACGGCGGCGAGATCGCGGCGGCGGTGGCGACCGCTGCTGTCAGCAGGATCGCCATGGTCGCAATCGCCTGCACCGGGGCGATCGCGCCGCTCGCGATCGGGCGCTCGCGCTTGGTGGCATGGGCGCGGTCGGCGGTGACGTCGAGCAGGTCGTTGAGGATGTAGGCCGCGGAGGCGCCGAGCGAGAAGGCGAGCGCCGCGAACAGTGCCGTTATCATTGCGCCCAGGCTGAATTGATGCGCGGTCAGCAGCGGCACCAGCACCAGGGCGTTCTTGGCCCACTGATGTACGCGCAGCAGCCTGGCCCAGACGCGCCAGCCGACGGCCGGCGCGGCGGCCAGCGGCGCAGCCGCCGCGGATCGGCGCCGAATGGGCGTGGCCCCGTCCGGCAGCGCATCGGACTCCTGGCCGAGATAGTCGAAGCCCTTGCTCCAGGAGTGCAGCAGGCTGAGCGCTTCCGGATCGAGCCGTGCGCCGTTCTCGGTGGCGGACCAGGCGGTGAACACGCCGAGATGCTGGGCGATGGCGCCGACCAGCGTTCCGTCATAGTGGTCGGATGCGAGATAGACCGGACGTCCCTCGCCCAGCGCCTTGAGCATGGTGCCGACGGTCTCGGTGTCATAGGCGAGCCGGGCCGGATCGAAATGCGCCGAGATCACCAGGCGTCGCTTGAATTCGACCGGGCCGCGCAGCACTGCGGCGGCAAGGGCAAAAATGGCCGAGGGGTGATGCGCGAGCTCGGACCAGATCGCCTCGCTCGACAGGCTGGTCTGTGCCAGCACCGCGTCGACATCGACGATCAGCGGGCGCCCGGCGCGCGGTTGCGCGTCACGGCTTGCGCCGGCATGAGCCGGATCGATCGTGTCGGAATAGGGAAGAGGCATGTCTCACCGCTCGTGGCGCCGCCGTCATCCTGCGGCGGGCTTCCCTAAGATCGTGTGAACCAAAAGCGATGAGATCGAACACGGAAAGCCGGCGCTAAGGATTTTCGGCCATGGATGCGCAGTCAGCAGCACGAGCGATGAATTCGACCGCCCTTTCAGCCCCCAAACTGCTCCGCATCGCCGGCGCGCTGCTTTGCATCGGCATTTCAGCGGCGTTCGCGGCGCGTTCGGTTAACGATCCGTTGTGGGCCGACGAACTGCT
Organism: Bradyrhizobium sp. HKCCYLS2038; assembly: GCF_051167655.1. Classification (NCBI taxonomy): domain Bacteria; kingdom Pseudomonadati; phylum Pseudomonadota; class Alphaproteobacteria; order Hyphomicrobiales; family Nitrobacteraceae; genus Bradyrhizobium; species Bradyrhizobium sp. HKCCYLS2038. Next base: position 425,444 of record NZ_JBNPTM010000001.1, read on the forward strand.
GACGGTGCATCTCCTGCAGGCGGCCAGCTTGCGCAAGCTGTGGGACGGCATCGCGCTCGGCATCGACGGCAATCCGCCGCTGTATCTTACGGCGGCCTGGCTTCTCACCAGATGGTTGCCGGCGTCGGTGTCCGTGGTCACCGTGCTCAAGCTGCTCAATCTCGCACTCGTCGCCGCTGGCCTCGCTGCGCTGTGGCATCTCGGCCGACGGGTGGCGTCCGCCGCGGCCTGCTGGGGCGGTGTTCTCATTCTCGTCACGCTGAACGAGAACCTGCTGTTCGCGGCCTTCGAGCTCCGCACCTATGCCTTCTATTTCGCCGCCGCCGCGCTCACCGCCCTGCTGCAGCAGCGGCTCATGGAGCACGGCCGGCCGCGCGACGTGCTCGGCCTCGCGCTCGGGTTTGCCGCGCTGTCGCTGTCGCACACGTTCGGTATCGTCTATGCCGGCTGCATCGCGCTGGCGGGGTGGCTGAGCCGGCCGCGCGACACCGCCGCGCTGCGCAGGATGCTGTCGGCGTTTGCTCCCTCGGTGATCCTGATGCTGGCCTGGAGCCCGGTGCTGCGTGAGCAGCTGAAGGTCGCGAGCCCCTATGGCTGGATCACGCGGCCGGGCTGGACTGATCTCGCCGAGGTGCTGTTCTCCTCGCAGCTGATCTTGGTGATCAGCCTGCTTGCGGCACCGTTCGTAGCCGCGACGGCCGTCACTCTGTTGCGGCGGCAGCAATTGCGGCCAAGGACGATCCTGGTCGCCGAACCGTGGCAACCGCTCCGCTATGTCGTACTCGTCGCCGCCGGCTTCACCGGCTTCGCGCTGTGCAGCTGGCTGGTGTCGCTGATCGCATTCCCGATCGTCGTCACGCGATTTTTCACGCCGCAGCTCGTGGTCTCATTCATGGCCGGAGTCGTGCTGAGCGAATGCATGCTCGCTGCGGCAACCCGCCGGCGTGCGGTGGTGATGTCGGTCGGCCTCGTACTCGCCGCGCTGATGCTGCGCAACGTCGTGGATCATGCGGCCACGCCTGTCCACGGCAGGTCGGTCTGCGCCGACGCGAGCGGCGGCTTTTTCGAGCGTGCCCTGGTGACGGGCGACTTGCCGGTGATCACCGACTCGCCGCACGTGTTCCTGCCGCGGATCGCCTACGCGTCACATCGCGACGCCTACCGCTTCGCGCTCGATTGGGACGTGGTCCTGAACTATCCGGACCGGTCGCGCGGCAATGCCGTCGACTATCACATCCTGCAGGGCCTGCAGACATGGCTGCCGATGCCCCAGGTGATGACCACGGCGGACATCCTGCGGGACAATCGTCCGTTCCTCGTGCTCGAAACCCCCGCGCGCAGCTGGTTCGTGCAGCTGCGGGCGACGCATCGGGTCGAGGCCGAGATGCTGGCACAGAGCGCCAGCGACGCGCCCGGCGAGGTGACCTGCACCTTGTGGAAGGTCACCCGCGCCGAGGCCGCGCGCTGAACGGAGCGGTGGCGTGATGGTCGCCCTGTTAGTTGAAGGACATCGGCGAAGGGCTCCCCGTCCAGCTAGAGGGCACCATGTTGCGTGCAACGCGCCGCAACGCCGGCGCGCGGGCCTGCCGCGTGACGCTGGACGCAGCTCCGTACATGGCCGAGCCGCCGTTCGGGTTCACGATCGTGTAGCCCGCGATCGAGCGCGGATGCTCGCGGGTGACGTGGCCGCCGGAATTGCCGTCATGCACGTACCAGACGTTGCCGGCGACCTGCTGCTGCAGGATCATGACATGACCGGAGCGAACCGCCGCCATGCCCGGTGCAGGTGCGGCGCGCGGAAAGCGGCGCCAATTGGCGGCCAGATTGAGCTCGGGAATGACGCGGCCAAACGTGTAGAGCGATGCCTCACAGCCGCAGAACGCGTGCGGACATCCCGACGGCCGGCCACCGACGACGCGGCCTTCGCCCGGGATCGAGGCCATCGCATTCATCACGGAGTGGTGACGGTACGAATAGTGATGGTGATGATGGTGGCGAGGACGCGCCTCGGCTTGAACGGAGAGAGCCAGCAATGCGGCGACGACAACAACTACGCGGTACATTCGGAGGACTCCTGTACACTGTGAAATCCCCCTGCCGCGCGCCAATCAACCGCCAAACGTGTCCTCAACATGGCCGAATCGCCCACGAGCCATGCAAATGCGGGAGCAAGCTGCCCGCTGGAACCTGGTTCCAAACGAACGCAAGTCATTGACTCCTGGATTCAATGGAATGAAGCGCTTACTACCTTGGATGTACTAATGAGAGCTACGACACGTAGTCAGGTTTTGATGGCCGCCGACATCCATCCTGTTAGCTCGTCGAGCATCATCGCGGCCGAAACGAACGACCCCTTGGAACGGGAGATGGAATGACGATTTTTCGTGGCAGTTGCCTGTGCGGTGAGGTCGCCTTCGCGGTCGATGGACCGCTCGACAGGTTTCTCAATTGTCATTGTTCGCGCTGCCGCAAGGCGAGCGGGACGGCGCATTCGTGCGAGGTGATCGTCGACGCCGCCGCGCTGCATTGGCTCAAGGGCGAAGACCGCGTGACGCGCTTCGACCTGCCCCAGGCACGCAGCTTCGCCACGGCATTCTGCGGCAGATGCGGCAGTCCGATGCCGCATCTCACGCGCAGCGGCCGTGAGGCGATCATTCCCGCCGGCGGCTTCGATCAACCGCTCGGCGCGACGCCCGACCGCCATGTCCACTGGGCCTCGCGCGCGGACTGGTACGTTAATGGTGAGGGATTGCTGATGGAGGATTGACGCGAGCGCGTACGGCACGGGCGGACGGCCTTCTGCCATTGACGCTCTTCTCGATTGGCTTATCTCTGATGAATCGCAAAGCAACCAAACTGGATACCGCCCTGATGACCGCACATGCCCGCAACTTTGATGCCGCCATCGATCCCGTCAAGCTCGACCGCCTCGCCGAGGTGGCGGTGCGGGTCGGCCTGCAATTGCAGCCGGGGCAGGATCTGTTGCTGACGGCGCCCTCCGTCGCGCTGCCGCTGGTGCGGAAGGTGGCGGAGCATGCCTACAAGGCTGGCGCGGGCATCGTGACCTCGTTCTTCTCCGACGAGGAACTGACGCTGGCGCGCTATCGCTTCGGTCATGATTCGAGCTTCGACCGCGCCGCCGACTGGCTCTATCAGGGCATGGCCAAGGCGTTCTCCGAAAACACCGCGCGGCTCGCGATCGTCGGCGACAACCCGATGCTGCTGTCCGGGCAGGACCCGTCCAAGGTCGCGCGCGCCAGCAAGGCCAACTCCAAGGCCTATCAGCCGGCGCTGGAGAAGATCACCAATTTCGAGACCAACTGGAACATCATCGCCTATCCGAGCGCGTCGTGGGCCAGGCTGGTCTTCCCCGACGTGCCCGAAGAGGTCGCGGTGGCGAAGCTGGCCGATGCGATCTTCGCGGCGTCGCGCGTCGACCGCGAGGATGCGGTGTCCGCCTGGGAGCGTCACAACGCGGTGCTGCGCGAGCGCACCGAATGGCTCAACGGCCAGCGCTTCAGCGCGCTGCACTACACCGGCCCCGGCATGGATCTGACGATCGGTCTCGCCGACGGTCACGAGTGGGAAGGTGGCGCTTCCACCGCGAAGAACGGCATCGTCTGCAACGCCAACATCCCGACAGAGGAGGTGTTCACGACGCCGCACTGCCGCCGCGTGTCCGGCCACGTCGTCAGCTCGAAGCCGTTGTCCTATCAGGGTACGCTGATCGACAACATCCAGGTCAAGTTCGAAGAGGGCCGCATCGTCGAGGCCAAGGCGTCGAAGGGCGAGGAAGTCCTGAACAAGGTGCTCGACACCGACGAGGGCGCGCGCCGGCTCGGCGAGGTGGCGCTGGTGCCGCACTCGTCGCCGATCTCGAAGAGCGGCCTGTTGTTCTACAACACGCTGTTCGACGAGAACGCGGCCTCGCATATCGCGCTCGGCCAGTGCTACTCGAAGTGCTTCGTCAACGGTACCTCGCTGTCGCCGCAGCAGATTGCCGCCCAGGGCGGCAACCAGAGCCTCATCCATATCGACTGGATGATCGGCGCGGCCGAGACCGACATCGACGGTGTCCACGCCGACGGCCGCCGCGTGCCGGTGTTCCGCAAGGGCGAGTGGGCCTGATCTCAAACGCGGCCGGCGGCTCATCACTCCATGAAACCGCCGGCTGCACGTTACTGTGCGTACGTTGCTTTGCTACTGAACAAAGACCGTAAATCTACTGCACTCATTGGTTGAATATTTGTTGTCTACGCGTCTTGATTAGCTCGTCATTAAGCACGACCGATAAGATTGACCCCTGTTGCTCAATTGATTCACAGGGAACGACAATGAGTGCCTCGCTCGCCGCCCCGGCACAGGGTCGGATTCGTTTTGGGCTGAAAGGCCAAATTCTTTGCCTGGGCGTCGTCGGTGTGGCGATCATCGGCTGCCTCTATCTCACGGGCCTGTCGATCGAACGCCGCAGCCAGCAGATTGCAGATCGCGTCGCGACCTTGGCCGGCTTGAGCGGCGGCATCTGGGAAGGGCTGCTGCAGGCCCGCGGGACTGCAACGGAATTCCTGCAGAAGCCGTCAGACGCCAAGGTCGCCGCGCATGAGCAGATCGTCACGTCGATCGGGTCGCGGCTTGAGCGTGTGGACGCCGTGCTCGCGGCGGCGCCCGATGACGAAACGGCGCGGCAGACCGCGTCGATGCGCCAGGCCATCACCGGCTATGCGACGCTGTTCGCCAATGTCGTGGCCGCGCAAAAGGGCATCGGCTTCGACGAGAATGACGGGCTCCAAGGGAAGCTGCGCGGCGCCGTCCGTTCGGTCGAAGCGCAGTTGACCAAACATGATCAGCCGCGCCTCGCTGTGCTGATGCTGATGATGCGCCGGCACGAAAAGGATTTCATGCTGCGCGGCGATCCGAAATACGGCGACGACCTGCGCAAGCGCGTCGACGAGTTTGGCATTGAGCTCGCAAAGTCCGAGCTGCCGGACGCCGTCAAGGCCGAGATCATCAAGCTGATGGATGTCTATCGCACGAGCTTTCTCGCTTACATGAGCGGCCAGACCAAGCTGCTGGGCGAGGCTGCGGAGCTGACGCGGCACTATGAGAGTGTCAGTCCGACGCTGCAAGCCATCAGGTCGGCGGCGGACCAGCGGCTCGGAATCGTCAAGACCGAGCTGGCCGGTGTGAAGGACACCGTGTTCTGGTCGATCTGCGTCACCGTGCTGATCACGGCGGCGGCGGCGTTCATGTTTGGCCGCTGGCTCGCAGCGCCGTTACTGAAGATGGCCCGCGCCATGGAGCGGCTGGCGCAGAACGATCTCGATGTCCGCCTGGAGCCGGTGAAACGCCGCGACGAGGTCGGCCAGATCTCGCGTGCACTCGGCATCTTCCATGGCAAGCTGCTGGAGAACCGACGGCTCACCGAGGAGCAGGCCCGGGCCAAGGAGGTTGCCGAGCGCGAGCGCAAGAAGATGTTCGCCGAGATGTGGGAGCTGCTCGAAACCGACCTCGATTGCGCCGTCGCCGAGGTCATGACCATCAGCGGCGACGCCTCGACCCGCAGCGCGCAGGCGGTGTCAGACGCGAAGACGATCGCGACTGAGGCCGGCATGGTGGCCGATGCGTCCGCGCGCGCGAGCAGCAACGTCACCACGGTCTCGAGCTCGGCTGAAGAATTGTCGGCCACGGGGCGGGAGATCGCGCAGCGGGCCGCCGAAACCGCGGAGCTCGCCAGCCGCGCCGCAAGGGAAGCGCAGCAGGCTGGGTCTACGGTCGCTGCGCTGAGCGATGCGGCCGAGCAGATCTCCTCGGTCGTCAGTACCATCGCCGAGGTGGCGGCGCAGACCAACCTGCTGGCGCTCAACGCCACCATCGAGGCGGCGCGGGCGGGCGAGGCCGGTGCCGGCTTCGCGATCGTCGCGCACGAGGTCAAGGCGCTGGCGCGCAAGACCTCCGAGGCCGCCGACGACATCGCCCAGCGCATCGATCGCATCTCCACCGCGACCACGAATTCCACTGCCGTGATCAGCAAGATCAGCGCGGCGATCGGCAGCATCGACGGCGCCAGTGCGGCGATGGCCGCCGCCGCCGAAGAGCAGGAGGCGACGTTGCGCGAGGTGGCGCGCAGCCTCGCCGAAGCCTCGTCGGGCGTCGCCATGGTCGCCGAGAAGGTCACCCGCATCTCCGGCCGCTCGACCGAGATCGAGCAGCAGACCCAGACCGTGTCGGAGCTCGTGAACGGCACCAATGGCCGGGTCTCCGAGCTGCGCGCCAATCTGATGGTGTCGTTGCGGACCTCGAGCCTCGGCGACCGCCGCTCCTCGGACCTGCGCCGCCCAGTCAGCATCGCCGCGCGGCTGCACGGCAGAGGCGGCCACGTCGACGGCACCCTGCTCGACATCTCCGGCGGTGGCCTGCGCTTCCGTGCCGGGATGGACGTGGTCGGCCTGGCCGAGCAGCAGCAGGTCAAGGTGGAATGCGCAGCGCTCGGCTCGGCCGAATGCGACATCGTGGCGATCGGCAATCGCGACGTCCATCTCAGCTTTCGCGACCTCTCCCGGGCACAGCGCGACGCCGTCGATCGGCTGCTTGCCGAGCTCGATCTCGCCGAGCAGGCGCATGTCGACGCCGCGCTGGAGGTCGCCGGCAAGATCGCGGCGGCGATCGAGCAGTCGATCGCTTCGGGTGAGAGCTCGGTCGCGCAATGGTTCGATTTCAACTATCAGCGCATCCCGGGCACCGACCCCGAGCAGTTCGATGCGCCGTTCACGGCGCTCTGCGATCGCCTGCTGCCGCCGTTGCAGGAGGCCGCGCTGGCGGCTGATCCGAATGTCGTGTTCTGCGTGGCGATCGACCGCAACGCCTACATTCCCACCCACAATCGCAAGGTCTCACAGCCGCAGCGGCGGGGTGAGCAGGTCTGGAACGTCGCGAACTGCCGCAATCGCCGCTTCTACAAGGACCGCGCCGGGATGGCGGCCGCACGGACGCTGCACGGCCACCTCGCGCAGCGCTACGAGCGCGATATGGGGGGCGGCGTGACCGTGCCGTTGAAGGAGATCGACGTGCCGATCCGCATTAGGGACCGCCATTGGGGCGGGCTTCGGCTTGCATTCAGGGAGTAGAGGAGCGAGCGATCGGACGATCGGGACGAGGCGATGGCGCAGCCCGCAACAATGCAGGCCGCGCCGGCCCGTCTTTGTTGCGACCTGTTTATTGCGACTTGGCCTGCGTGGTGGGCTCGACCGTGATGGTGATCCGCTCGGACATCACGGGCTTGTTGTGCGGGATATGGCTCCAGTCGCCGAGCACGAGCTGCAGCGTGTGCTTGCCCGGCGCGAGGTTGACCGACGCTTCGGTCTGGCCCTTGCCGAAATGAACGTGGCCGGTGTCGACCGGGATGGCCTCGTTGAGCGCGTCGCCTTCGAGCGCTGGCGCGTCGATCAGCAGGTGGTGATGCCCGGTGTTCGGCGCCTCGGTGCCGGACGGCGCCACGCCCATGCCGGACAGGCCGAAGCGGATCAGGACCGGCGAGGAAACCGTATCGCCGTCCTTGAGGTTGATGAAGTAGGACTTGGCATTGTCGGGCGCAGGCGTTTCGCCGGCCATGACTGCCGAAGTGGTTGCAATGGTGGCGGCGGACAGCGTGAGGGCGATGGCGAGGCTCAGTCGGCGCATCCTGGGAAATCCTTGTCTCTGCGGCGGCGGAAAATCTTTAAAGGTGACGGCACGATGCCAGATGGATCATGCGTCGCTAAGGGCATGACCGCATCTTGCAGTGCGGCCGAACAGTAGATCAGAAGGTTTGGCGAGGCCGCGAACAAAATGCGGCGTTCGCGTGACGTTTATAGCGCTGGCGTGGTTGTGATGCGACGGCAGGTCGCGGGTATCAGCTCAAATCTTAATGATCGCGGCAAGCGGCCATTAGGCGCAACCCGGCTACGGTCGCAGGCTCATGCCGGCGTCCATCCGGCCTTTTCAGTCCATGCATTCTGTAGTCGAGGTTTGCGATGTCCCCGTCCTTGATCGAAACCGCCAATCTCGCCGTCGACCTGACGCCGGCCCCGATCGAGCCGTCCTGGATCATCGAGGGCAATCCGACCGCGACCTCGTGCACCGTCGCACGCAGCAGCGACGGCCTGGGGTCGACCATCGTCTGGCACTGCACCGAGGGCAAGTTCAACTGGTACTATGATTTCGACGAGACGATCCTGATCCTGGAAGGCGCCATCGTGCTGGAGAGCGAGGGCATGCCGCCGAAGCGTTACGGGCCGGGCGACGTGATCTTCTTCCGCGATGGAGCGCATGCCAAATGGCACGTCGAGGGCCACGTCAAGAAGCTCGCCTTCTGCCTGAAGACCCAGCCTTACGTGCTCGGCCTCGCGGTGCGCGTGCTCAACAAGCTCAAGCGCATGTTCCTGACACCCGAAGGTCGCCGCGGCGCCAGTCTCGCGGGCGCCTAAACGCCATCGAGGATGATCACGGTCGGCATCGACGGCAGCAGTTCGCGCGACATCTTCAGGGTCCGCTCGGCGCGGCGGTCGATCTCGAATTGCTGGCCGATCTTGCGCATGAACTCGTCGAGCGGCGTAGCGAAACGGTGCATCGGCAGCACGACTGATGCGCGCAGCCGCTTGGTGATCTCGGAGATGCCGTCGAGCGACATCGTATAGGTGCCGTCGATCGGCACCATCACCACGTCGAGCCGCCCGATCGCCGGGAAATGCGTTTCGTCGAGCTTGACGTGCAGATGGCCGAGGTGGCCAATGCACAGGCCGGCGACCTCGAAGATGAAGATCGAATTGCCGTCCTTGATCATGTCAGCGCCCATGGAGTCGCTGAAATAGCGGCGGATGTCGGTGGTGATGTTGCGGATCAGCACGTCGCCGATGCGCTCGAACACCTGGGCCGGCTTGCCGTCATCGCCCCAGCCGCGCAGCACGTGCGGGATGCGCGGATCGGGCGCCAGCGTGTAGTGCGTCGAATGCGCCCGGTTCATGGTGATCACGTCAGGTAGGCGTCCGACCTGATAGGCGCCGCTGTAGTCGGTTGCGATGCGGATGCCCATCGGCGTGTCGATGAAGTAGGTCGAGTGGCCGGCATAGGTGATCGTCACCTCGTTGCCGGCTGCGGCCGCCTGCCGCAGGCTGACCGGCATCGCGCGGGGTGGCCCGCCGGCCATCGCCAGGCATTCGCTGGTCCGGGGCCCGGATCGCGCCAGCGCGGGCGATGCAAACGAGACCAGAACGGCAAGCAGCGAGACCAGCGAGCGCAGCATGGCGGTTCCTCTTCGACGGCACGTCCCAGTGTAGCGTCAAAAGCGGATCAGAACTATCCTCCTTGCAAAGCCCGGCGACAGGTTTGGGCATCGCGAACGTGGGAGGATGTCATGACCGATCGGGGCGGATCGTCGCAGGCGTTGCAGCCGGTGCGGACAATCGATGCCGGGGTGCTCAGCATTGCCTATGCCGAGCTTGGTCCTGCCGATGGTCCCGTCGTGATCCTGCTGCACGGCTATCCCTACGACATCCACTCCTATGTCGACGTCGCGCCGCGGCTCGCGTCGCAGGGCTGCCGGGTCATCGTCCCCTATGTGCGCGGCTACGGACCGACCCGCTTCCGTGATCCGTCGGCGCCGCGCTCGGGCCAGCAGGCGGCCGTTGGGGCCGACCTGATCGCGCTCATGGATGCGCTGGCGATCCCGCGCGCGGTGTTCGCGGGGTATGATTGGGGTGGACGCGCCGCCTGCATCGGCGCGGCGCTGTGGCCCGAGCGTTGCCTCGGCCTGGTCTCGGTGAACGGCTATCTGATCCAGGACATCGCCAGCGCCTTGGAGCCTGCGCCGGTGCCGCGCGAGTTTGCGTTCTGGTATCAATGGTACTTCCAGACCGAGCGCGGCCGGGCCGGGCTCGCCGCCAACCGCGCCGAGATTGCGCGCCTGCTCTGGCAGCAATGGTCACCGAATTGGCGCTTCGACGACGCGACCTTCGCGCGCTCGGCCGCGGCGTTCGACAATCCCGACCACGTCGACGTCGTGATCAACAGCTACCGCCACCGCTATGGACTGGCGGACGGCGACCCGCGCTATCAGGAGCTCGAGCGCCGGCTGGCGGCGCAACCCATCATCGACGTGCCGACCATCACGATCGATGGCGACAGCGACGGTGTGATCCCGGCGACGGACGGCCGGGCACACGCCGCGAAGTTCAGCAACCGCATTGCCCATCGCGTGATACCGCGTGCCGGTCACAATCTGCCGCAGGAGGAGCCCGAGGCGTTCGCCGCGGCGGTCATGGAGCTGCTGCGCTGATCGCCGTCACGTCCGCGCCGGGCTGAGCCTCCAGGCGGCAAACAGCAACGCTGCGGTCATCAGGCCGCAGATCAATGCGGCTTGCGGCAGCGCGAGTGCCAGCGCGGCCGTTGCTGCCCAGCCGATGGAGGAGAACGCCTCGGTGAACGTCGCGAGCCGCGACGAGGTCTGACGGCGGCGGAATTGGCTGCGCCGGGCCTGGATGCGGAACCACAGCTGGATGGCGGTGGACGAGATCGTGGCGACCAGAACGGCGGCTGCGGTCACCAGCGCCTGCGAGGGGGCGATCCAGCCGAATGCGAGCACCAGCGGCGCGAAGATCACGGCGATCGTGATCAGCACGACCTCGATCTTGGCGCGCACTACGCGTGCACTCGTCAAGGGTGCGGTGGCGACCAGTTCGGGAGCGTCTTCGCCGGAGATCGTGAGCCAGGCGAGGCCGCCGGCGAGTTGGCCCGCGGCCATCACGATAACCGGCGTGATCAGGATGACGGCCTGCGACGTGTCGGAGTAGCTGCGCCACAGCAGCAGCGCCGGCGGCACGAGATACAGCAGTTGCATCAGCGTCTGCGAGATCAGCCAGGGATCGCGCCGCAGCAGCACGAACTCCTTGCGTCGCAGCGCCTGTTGCCGCGATCCGCTGCGAAACGCTCTGATACGGGCTCCTGCGCGGTTGGAGACACCCTGGGCCGCCGCGCTGATCGCGGTGTCGGCGAAGCGCGGCGAGAACACCGTCATCACGAGGCCGAGCAGCAGCAGGCCGCTGGCGAGCAGGACCAGCAGCGCCTGTCCGTCACCGAGCGCCGCGCGGGCCGGCAGCCAGACGAGACTGTCCGGATCGGGCGCGATCGCGGCCGCTGCGTCCGAGGTGAGGACGGCGAAGCGCGACAGCGTGCCGTAGGATACGATCGCTGCAATCTGCAGCACGATCACGAAGCCGGCGCCGATCACGGCCGCCAGAATCTGGGCGACGAGCCGCGTGCGTGCCGCGCCGATCAGGCGAAACAGGATGATGGTGATCGCGATCGCCAGCGCCGCCGCAGACAGGCCGATGGCCGCGACCACCACGAAGGCAGCCAGCCAGCGCACGCCGCCTTCGATCAGCAGGACATCGATGAACGGCGTCGCCAGCAGCAGCGCCATGCTGGTGACGGACAGGGCGATGGCCGCGATCCGGACTGAGAAAATCTCCGCGAGGCGCACCGGTGACGACATGATCAGATCGAGATCGGCGCGGGCGTAGAATACGCGCGTGACCGATTCGATGGCCTGCGACAGCATCAGCGCCCACGACAGCATGATCGTCGCGGTGATGACGATCAGCGAGGTCTTGTCGAGCGGCGGCTGCAGGTCGGCGTAGCGGCCGACGACGGCCCAGGCCGGCAGATGCATGACGGCGCCGAACAGCAGCAGGCCGATGATGGCGGCGCGCGTCCGCCGGCGCCTGCCAGCGGTGATCATGCCGAGCCATTCCCGCCAGGCGAGTCTGAGCTCGTGACGGGCGAACCAAGCGAGCGTGGCCGTCCGGGTCATGCCGCCGGCTCGACGTCGACTAGCGCGATGAACAGCTCTTCCAGGCTGGTGTCGTTCTGTCCGTTCTGCTGACGCAGTTCGGCCAGTGTTCCCTCAGCCACGAGACGCCCGGCCGCGATGACCCCGATGCGGTCGGCCATGCGCTCGGCAACCTCCAGAATGTGGGTCGTCATGATCACGGTGCCGCCGCGGCGGACCCGTTCGGCCAGCAGTCCCTTGACGTGACGCGCGGACACGGCATCGAGGCCGGTGAGCGGTTCGTCCAGGATGATCAGTTGCGGATCGTGCACCAGCGCGCCGGCCAGCGCCACCTTCTGGCGCATGCCCTTGGAAAAGCCCTCGCAGCGTTCGTGCAGGTGGCGCTCGAGCCCGAGCGAGATCAGGAGCTCCTGCGCGGTCCGGCTGGATGTCGCGGGATCGATGCCCCAGAGGCCGGCGACGAATTCGAGATATTCGAGCGGGGTGAGCTTGTCGTAGATCATCGGCTCGTCGGAGACCCAGGCCATCACCTGCTTGGCGGCGATCGGCTCGCGCAACGCATCGATGCCGAAGATCTCGACGCGACCGGCGTCCGGGCGCAGCAGGCCCGCCACCATGCGCAGCGTCGTCGTCTTGCCGGCGCCGTTCGGGCCGACCAGCGCGTAGAACTCACCCGCGCGCACCACGAGGTCTAGTCCATCGACCGCCGGGCGCTCGAAACATTTTGTTAATCCTCGCACGGCGAGGGCAGGGCTGTCCGGGGTCATGGCCGCTCGTTCGGTTCGCGTCTGCAAATTGGACGCAACTCCTTGCGGCGCGGTGAACGGCCGCCGGCTGCGATCCTTGGGCGCCATCCCTGCCGGCTGTTCCCGCCGAAACCGGCGCGTGCCGCTCGGAGTGGAGTACATCACATCGTAGCGTCGGAATCACGCTCTGGGAGAGGGGGGCCAGCGCACACTCGTTCAGTTGGACGAGGCAAAGCGCCGGGTCGCCGTCCCGCCGGAGTCCGTCCCGGCGAGGGTCATGTCCGCCGCCAGCGTGGGCTCCTGCAAGCTCGAGATGCTCACCTCGTCGAACACGAACAGCGGCCGGATCTGTCGCGCGTCGCTGTCCTGAACAAGGGCCATGCGCTGATTGTCCAGCATCAGCCAGCGTCCATCGAGGCGGGCCGCGGTCACGGCATGGTCCTCGCCCCTGATAGCATCGCGAAGGATCACGATCCGCAGATCGTCGGCGGCGACACCGGCCAGCCGCAGCGCAACGAACTTGGCGATCGCGTAATCCTCGCAATCACCGGCACGGTGCTCGAACGTCTGCAGAGGAGAGCTCCACACGTCCATCTCGCCATATTCGGCAGAGTCGCTGGTGGCGCGAATGGCGAGGTTGATGGCGCGGTTGATCTCACCGAGCCGGGCGCGACCGTCCCGGGCGCGACCCTGGTCGACGATGGCAAGCAGGCGCAGGGCTGCCGATGATGCGCAGTGCTCGCGATCTCCATCGCACAAAGCGAGCTGGACGCGCTCATCGTCCAGCCGGTTGACGAGTTGCTGCCACTTGCTCCTCAGCGGGCCCGGTCCGAGGTCCAGCCGCAACAGGCCGAACGGCTCTGCGGCGCGCTCGAGGGTCGTTGCCAATCCCAATGGCTGCCCGACCGGCCCGGCGGCAACCGGCCCGGCGGTCCAGGCGGCGGCACTGGTTGCCAGCAGCACACACCAGCGGATCAACGCGTGACTGTTCATTTTGACGCCCTGCGCCGGATCTCTGCTCACGCGGTCTCACGCCTGAGGGAACCGGATCGTTGGCCGCAGCATCGGGCGGGGGACCTTGGGGTCCGCTTAATTTCCGCGCTTTCCGGGCGGAATCCGAACAATCCTGCTGAACGTTGTGTTGCGCCGATGCGACAAACTCTAACGAAAGGACCGAGTTGGACCCGCCAAAGGTCGCAAGACTGGGAACAATTCACGTCCAAGTTGCGTGCTGCTGACCGCGCAGAGTTGCGGCCGTACGCGTTACAATCTGTCAATTGCTGTTGGCGCGAACACACACCGACACTTGAATTTCGCTGATAACGCCAGGTCGGTGGCGACAGCGTGGTCGCGCCAAGTAAAACGTATATAAGTATTACTTATTTTGACTATCGAAGCGCGATTTTCACCGCTTCAATACTTGATAATTCAGCATTTGAATTTTTCAAGTGAGGCAAAAACTTGTCGAGTTGGCAGCAATCCCATGGAAAGAGGCTCTTCTTGCGGGTTGGAAGCACAAGCTGAAGATGGTTCCGCCAGACACGCCCCAGTGATATGCAGGCATTGAGCACAAATTCTTATGTAATAATTAACCATATGTCGGTGGCCCCGTGAATTACGCTGGCAAATTTGACGCCGCGCTTTTCTCCGATGGCCTTGGCGCGTCCGCGCATACCCATGCGCATGTGCGGCTCGACGCGCCGCCGGCCCACGCGCCGGCTGACGCGATCGTCGTTCCCGACGCTCACTTTCTTTTCAACGCCGAGTTCAAGCGGTCGGGTCTCGACTTGGTCCTGTCGTCCCAAGGGCGCGACATTGTTCTGACGGACTATTTCAAGGGCGAGAAGCGCGCTCCGCTGGCGTCGCCCGACGGCGCGCATCTCACCGGAGACCTCGTCGGAGCGCTCTCGGGCGCCGTGCAGGTCAGCCAGGCGGGAGCCGCGCCGAGCGCCGGCAAGGTGATCGGTCACGTCACCAAGCTTCAGGGCACGGCGACCGCGGTCCGCAACGGCGTCTCGATCATTCTTCACAACGGCGACAACGTCGAAAAGGGTGACGTGGTCCAGTCCGGCACGGACTCGACCCTCGGCATCACCTTCATCGACGGCACGGTGTTCGGCCTGTCCTCGAATGCGAGGATGGTGCTGAACGAGATGGTGTACGACCCGAACGGGTCGAACAATTCTTCGCTGATCAGTCTGGTCGCCGGGACGATCTCCTTCGTGGCCGGCGAGACGGCCAAGCATGGCGACATGAAGGTCGACACGCCGGTCGCGACCATGGGAATTCGCGGCACCGCCGTGCTGGTCGAGATCGACTTCACCGTGCCGGGGCAGGGCAGCCTGCCCGACGCCAAGTTCCAGGTGCTCGTCGAGCCCGATGGCCGCACCGGCTCCTACGTTCTGTTCGACAAGACGACACTGCAGCCGATCGCCGTGGTCAACCAGGCCGGCCAGCAGATCCAGATCAGCAATGGCGTGGTGAACCAGAGCGCGGTCCCGCTCTCGCCCGACATTCAGAAGCTCATCAACGACGTCTTCTCGCTCAAATTCACCGACAACAACACCAACCCCAAAACGACGACCCATTTCACCGACATCGGCGCGCTGCAGACGCTGACCGGGCTGAAGTTCGCCGACGGCACCAGCACGGTCCCGAAATTCGCGGTCACCGACATCACGATCACGACGACGACCACGACCACGACGACGACCGAGCCGCCGTCGCACATTCCCGGGCCGCCGGAGGTCAGGGTTCTCGACATCGCCGGCCGGCTGACGACGGCCTTCGCGCTGGCGGAGCGTGCGGGCCAGACCGGCGTGAGCAGCGATCTCGACACCGTTCTCAGCCGCGTCAATTTCGCCGACATCAATCCCGGCGACCAGCCGACCGTCTCGGTGAAATTCAGTTCGTTTGCCTACAAGAGCGCGCAACAGACCGATGTCACCGGGACGTTGAACGCGCTGCAGTTGAAGGACGCGCTGGCGACGGCCGTGAAGGTCACGGTGACGGCGGATCCGACCAACAAGAATTACGGCTCGGCGACGCTGACCTACAGCGTCCCCGACAACGCCTTCGATTTCCTCGCGGCCGGCGAGAAGCTGACGCTGACCTACATCGTGCGCGTCGACAACAATTTCGCGCCGGCCAACGAATACTCGGAAGTGCCGATCACCATCACGGTGACCGGCACCAACGACCAGCCCGAGATCACGGCGAGCGTTCAGCCCATTGCCTTCGCGGGCGGCACCAGCGTGCCGGGTGGGCCGCTGACGACGGATGATCCGACCTCGGGCACGCTTACCTTCGATGACGTCGACCTCACCGACACCCACAGCGTCTCGGCCAAGCTGAGCGGCGCTGTGCTGGAGGGCGGCGGCAACGTTCCGCCGGCGCCGCTGGCGTTGTTCGAGCAGGCGCTCACCGCGTCACTCGTGACGGACAGCACCGGGAGCGGTACCGGCAAGATCGACTGGAGTCTGGCCGATCTTCCGGTCTATGTCGCCGATTTCATTCCGGCCGGAAAGACGCTGACGCTCACCTACACGGTGACCGTCACGGACTCTCAAGGGGCGACCTCGACCCAGACGATCACGGTAAGCATCACCGGCACCGACGATCCGGCCGTGGTCTGGATCGCGACGACGCAGGGGCAGTCCGGTGAAGGCAGCGGTGCCCAATTTCTGTTGTGGGATGACGGAGCGAACTGGGCGACCGGTCTGGCACCGACGGCAGGCGACGACGTCATCATCATCACCGATCAGTTGCACGGCCTGACGCCGGCTTTCCCGGTGACGATCGATGCCGACGCCTTCGCCAAGTCGGTCAGCCTGAACGATTTCGGCGGCGGGGCCATCCCGCAGCTGGACAATCACGGCACGCTGTCGATCAGCGGCGCGCTCACGGCCAGGGCCGATGCGCATATCATTAATTTCGCGAACGCGACCGTCACCGTCGGCGGCTCGGCGCAGATGCTGGACCAGAGCGTGCTGCACAATGCCGGCACGGTGCTGCTGGCTGGCGGCGGCGAGTTCGGCGCTGCAGCCGGCATCACCAACACGGGGACGATCGAGCTGTCCGGCGGCGTGCTGACCGTGCTTGGCAGCATCGAGAATGCCGAAGAGGACAGCTCCGGCGTGATCCAGGTCGATCGCGGGGCGAGCTTGACGCTCGATGGCGGCCGCATCGACGGCGGCACCATCGTGATCCAGGGCGCTCCCGTGGTTCATACCTTCGGAACGCTCGGGGACGGCGAAGACGCGCCGCCGCAACAGCCCGACGGCCTGCTGGTGTTGAACGATGGCGCTGTCATCAGCAATGGCGAGCTGAGCAATTTCGGCACGATCGATGTATCCGGGCTGGGCAATACGTTCTCGGACGAGAGCGTCACCAATGCCGGCCTGATCGACGTCAAGGCCGGCGGCGAACTCACGCTCGGTGTTGACACCGCGGTCGACAACACGGCGGGCGCGATCGCGGTCGAGAATGCCGCCAAGCTCACGCTGACGAGTTCGAGCGTTGCCGGCGGCACGCTGACGAATAAGGCCAGCGGAACGATCTCGTTGAGCGGTCACGCGGCGGTCAGCGGCGGCGTACTCGGGAATTCCGGCGTGATCGACGTGTCCGGCGCTGGCAATGCGCTGGAGGACGAGAGCGTCACCAACGGCGGCCTGATCGACATCAAGGCCGGCGGCGAGCTCGCGCTTGGTGTTGACACGGCGGTCGACAATGCGGAAGGCGCGATCACGGTCGAAAATGCCGCCAAGCTCACGCTGACGAATTCGAGCATTGCTGGCGGCACGCTGACGAACGAGGTCGGCGGAACGATTGCGTTGAGCGGTCACGCGGCGCTGACCGGTGGCACGCTCGGCAATTCCGGCGTGATCGCCGTGTCTGGCGCCGGCAATGCGCTGGAGGACGAGAGCGTCACCAACGACGGCCTGATCGACGTCAACGCCGGCGGCGAACTCGCGCTCGGTGTTGACACCGCGGTCGACAATGCGGAAGGCGCGATCACGGTCGAAACTGCCGCCAAGCTCACACTGACGAATTCGAGCATTGCCGGCGGTGCGCTGACGAACGAGGTCGGCGGAACAATCGCGTTGAGCGGTCACGCGGCGGTCAGCGGTGGCACACTCGGCAATTCCGGCGTGATCGCCGTGTCCGGCACCGGCAATGCGCTGGATGACGAGACGATCACCAACGCCGAGGCGGCCGCGATCACGATCGCGCTGGGGGGCGCTCTGTCGCTTGCGGGCACCAGCATTGCTGGCGGCGTGATCTCCAGCCAGGGCCTGATCGAGGTGGCCGGCGACAGCAGCATCGACGGCAGCGCGCTCGAGGGCGGCGCAATCCAGATCGGACATGCCGGCGGCGTGAACGGGGGCCTTGTCAACACCGGCGACGGTCCGTCCGCCCCATCTTGGGTGCCCGCAACCCTCCTCGTTGAGGGCGGTACGGCGGTGAGCGATGCCACGATCGGCATCGATCCCGGCTCCGTCCTCGAGGTCGCCTCGGCGGCGGGTGCAACGATGACCAGGGTGGCCGTCGACAACTCCGGAATGGTCCAGGTCGACCAGGGCTCCCTGCTGGTGCTCGAGGACAGCACTGTCACCGGCGGTGACCTCGTGAATCGCGGGACCGTGCACGTCGAGACCAAGACCGTGACCACGTTCGACGGTGTCAATATCGACAACGACGGTGGCGTGATCATCATCGACGATGCTGGCAATGCTCCGGTGCCGTCGACGCTGATGTTGGACGGCAACACCGTTCTGACCGGCGGCACGCTGAGCGTCGGCATCGTCGGCACGCTCGAGATTGCCGGCGGCGACGTGACCCTGGCCGGCATGCATGTCGAGAATCTCGGCACCTTCATCGTCGATCTCGATTCCGTTCTCGCCCTCGTCGGCACGGACGTCGTCGGCGACGGCACGCTGTACATTCATGGCACGCTCACCGCGAGCGGCCTCAGCAGCCTCGGCGGCACGATCATCAATGACGGGACGATCGAAGTCGTCGGCGGCACGTTGGAGATCAACGGCTCGATCTCCGGCCTTGGAACCATCGCAATCGATGCCGGCGCAATCCTGCACTTCGGCGCCGGCAACACCCAGACGATCGACTTCAGCGGCCTTGGCGGCAGCGAGCTTGTCGTCGACGACAGCGGCTTCTCGGTCGATGGTGTCGGCTCCTCCATCAAAATCGCCGGCCTCGACGTCTCCGACACGATTGATCTGTCGACGATCAGATGGGATGCGGCGACGACGACGGCGGCGTACGACTCGACGACCGGCATTCTGACCGTCAGCGACGACGACGGCGACAGCGTCAACCTGATCCTGACCGGCGCCGACTATTCGGGCGCGCACTTCGTCGGCAGCGATGACCACCATGGCGGAACGCTGATCACGCTGGCGGCCCAAGACTCCGCGCCGGTCATTGCCAATCCAAGCCAGACCGGATCGATCGGCGAGACGGCACAGCAGACCGGCGCGTCGAATCCGCACAGCGTCGGCGGCACCATTCAGTTCACCGACGCTGACCTGACGGATCGCCCCACCGCCGCCATCCTGTCAGGCGCGCAGAGCGTGAGCTGGACCGGAGCCGACCAGACCGATCTGTCCGGTCACTTGAGCTCGGGGCAGATCGCTGCGCTGGAGCAGGCGCTGCAACTGAGTCAGAGCGGCAACACCAACAACGGCACGGTCGACTGGACCTATACGGTCGCAGATGGCGCGCTCGATTTCCTTGGCGCCGGCCAGACCGTCAAGGTCACCTCGACGGTCACGATCAGCGACGGCAAGGGCGGCAGTGCGACCTCGACAATTGTGGTCACCATCACCGGTACCAACGACCAGCCGGTCGTCACCTCGGCGCTCCAGACCCGCGAGATCGCCGAGCAGGCGGGCACCTCCGACTCCAGTCAGCTGGATGGCGCGACCGGCGTGATCACCTTCACCGATGCCGATGCCACCGACACCCATGCGGTCAAGGTCACCGGCGTTGCTGTCGAGGGCGCGCATGACGGCCTTCCGTCCGACAGCTCGGTCCTGCTGAGCTGGCTGTCGCTCGGGCAGCTGAAGGAGTCCAGCAATGGCGGCACCGGATCGCAGGCCTGGAGCTTCTCGGCGAAGGACAAGGTGTTCGACTATCTCGGCGTCGGCCAGCATGTGACGCTGACCTACACCGTCGAGATCAACGACGGTCACGGCGGCGTGGTCGACGTGCCCGTCACCATCAAGGTCAACGGTGCCGAGGATGCGCCGGTCATCACGGGTGAGACCAACCCGATCGTCCAGACCGTGGTCCTGTCCCAACACGCGACTGTGCTCGCGAGCGGCGCCTCGGTGAATGCCGAGGGGATGCCGACCGAGACGTTCGACGATTCGTCGACAGGCAGCACGTCGGGCAACGGGCGCGGCCACGGCAGCTTCCAGAGCGCGGCGCTGCATGCGACCTTCACGGCGAGCGGCGACGCAGGAATCGTGCATGGATCCTCGCCGGTGTCGGCGGCGCCCTTTATGTCTGACGGCGCCGACAAGACCGGTTATCTCAGCATCGGCAATCACGCGCAGGAGACCATCACCTTCGACAGCGCCAAGAACAGTTTCGGGCTGTATTGGGGCTCGGTCGACGCCTACAACAGCATCTCGTTCTACAACGGCACCAAGTTGATAGCGTCCTATACCGGCAGCGACGTGGCGCCGCTGCTCGCCAATGGCGGGCAGAACTCGCTGGCCTCCAACGGCTATGTCGAATTCCTCGGATTGGCGCCGTTCAACAAGGTCGTCCTGGCGAGCAGCCAGGATGCGTTCGAGCTCGACAACGTCTCGGCCGGCACCATTGCGGGTCAGCCGGTCAAGCTGGCAAGCGGCATGTCTGGCACCCTGTCGGTGATCGACAAGGACATCGGCGACGTGTTGACGGCCTCGGTGCTCGGCAATGGCGTGGTCAAGTACTCCGGCGCGGAGAGCCTGCCGGAGACCGTCCATGTCGAGGCGCTGGCCAGCGCAGGGGCGATCACGTTCGACAGCGTGACGTCCCACGGTGGCACCGAGGTGCTGCATTGGAGCTACCATCCCGACGCCGTGAACCTGGATTTCCTGCAGCCGGGCGACACGCTGACCGTGACCTATCAGGCAAAGGTCAGCGACGGCCACGGCACGTCGGGCGCGCAGCCGCTGACGGTCACGCTGACGGGCAATGGCGCGACGACCGTCAACGGCACCGACCAGAACGACAACTTCGTCAATGTCGGCGGCGGCGTCACGATCTTCGGCAAGGCAGGCAACGACACCTTCGTCTTCAACCCCCATTTCGGCAGCGCCACGATCGGCGACCTCGATCTCGCGAAGGATATCGTCGAGATCGATCGTTCGCTGTTCGCAAGCGTCGAGGCGCTCGTCGGCGCGGCGCAGTCGGCCAATGGCGGGCACGACACCGTCATCACCGATGCGGCGCATGATACGCTGACGCTCAAGGGCGTGACGCTCGATCAGTTCAAGGCGCATCACGACGGTTTCCACCTGGTCTGAGCCGCCGACCTTGCAGCGGCGCTCTTTCAGCTGGATCGCGGGACACACGCTTTTCCTGGATGAGTCTCGAATCGCCGGTCTCGGCATGATATCGGAAGCGGCATGAAGCGTTTGAGGGCAGTGCCACGATGGTTCGCGCGCAAGTTCGGCTATGCGCGCATGATCTGCCTGCTGCTGTTGGTCGCCTTCGCGGCGGTGCGTAAAGTCGATCCCGCCCCGATGCAGGAGCTGCGTCTTCGTACGTTCGACACTTTCCAGGCCCTCAGTCCGCGGATGAAGACCGTCCGTCCGGTCACGATCGTCGATATCGACGAGAGGAGCCTCGCCGATCCCAAGCTGGGACAGTGGCCGTGGCCACGGACGCGGATCGCCGAGATCATCGAAAAGCTGACGCAACTCGGCGCCGTCGTCATTGCTTTCGACGTCGTGTTCGCCGAGCCGGACCGGTTGAATCCGGCACTTGCGGCTGAGACATTTCCCAATCTCGACGAGGTGACGCGCGAGAAGCTGAAGGCGCTGCCGTCGAATGATCAGGTGCTAGCGGATAGCTTGCGGCGATCGCGGATCGTCGTTGGTGAGTCCGGCAGCAACGAGGTGCGCGCCGACCTCGACAAGACCTTGCCCGTCACGGGCGTTGCCACGCTCGGGCCCGACGCCATTCCCTTTATGGAGAGTTTCCCGGGATTGTTGCGGAACGTTCCGGTGATCGAGCATGCGGCGTCCGGACGCGGGCTGTTTACGATTCCATCGGAGCTCGACGGCATCATCCGCCGCGTGCCGATGATCATGCAGGCGCAGGACATCACGATGCTCTCACTCAGCTTCGAGATGCTCCGTGTGGCGACCGGCTCGGACACGGTGCTCATCAGGACCGATATCGGCGGCATCACCGGCCTTCGCCTCGCCGGCTTCGAGATCCCCACCGACCGCACGGGCAAGATCTGGCTGCACTATGCCGGCCATGATCCCTCGATCTATGTATCGGCCATCGACGTGCTCGAGGGACGCGTGGCGCCCGACAAGATCGCAAGGAAACTGGTCCTGATCGGACCATCGGCGATCGGTCTGAACGACATCAAGACGACGCCGGTCGACCCGGCCATACCCGGGGTCGAAGTACATGCCCAGGTACTGGAATCCGTGCTGACGGGAGCCATCCTGAAGCCGCCGTCCTGGGGCATTGCGGCCGAGTTCTTCGGTTCTTTGCTGCTCGGCCTGCTCGTGATCGTATTCGCGCCAAAACTCGGCGCCGTCACGTTGGTGATCGTCGGAGCCGTGATCGCGGCAGCCTTGATCGGCACGTCCTGGTTCTCCTATGCGCAGCATCGTGTCCTGATCGACTTCACCTATCCGATGCTGTCGACGACGGCGATCTACCTGACGCTGATCTTCGCCAATTTCGTCCGTGAGCAGAACCAGCGTCGGCAGATCCGCGCCCACTTCGGGCAATATGTTTCGCCCGCCCTGGTCGAACGTCTCACCCAGTCGCCGCCCAAGCTTGGCGGCGAGGAGCGCGAGATGACGATCATGTTCTCCGATGTGCGTGGTTTCACCACCATTTCGGAGAGCTACAAGCACGATCCGCAGGGCCTGACACGGTTGATGAACCGGTTTCTGACGCCGCTGACCAACGCGATCCTGGCGCGCCAGGGCACGATCGACAAATACATGGGCGACGCCATCATGGCGTTCTGGAATGCCCCTGCCGATGATCCCCAGCATCATCTGAATGCATGCGAGTCCGCGATCGACATGCTCGTATGCGTCGACGAGCTGAACCGGGCGCGCGAGCAGGAGGCCAGGGACGGCGGTCACGTCTACATCCCGCTCAACATCGGCATCGGTCTCAATACCGGCGTGTGCGTCGTCGGTAATTTTGGCACGGACCAGCGCTTCGACTATTCAGTGCTGGGCGACAGCGTCAACCTTGCCTCCCGCCTCGAGGGTCAGTCCAAGGAATACGGCTTCCCCGTCATCGTCGGCTCGGCGACGGCGATGGCAGTCAAGGACAAGCTCGCAATCCTCGAGCTCGACTTCATCATGGTGAAGGGCAAGACCGAGCCGGAGGTGATCTACGCCATCGCCGGCCGCGAGGACGTGATGTATTCCGAGCGCTTCCAGCTGTTGCGCAACCTGACAATCGAGATGCTGGCCGCGTATCGCAGCCGCGACTGGGACGAGGCGCTGGCCGCGATCGCACGTGGACGGAAGAACGACGACGCGAAGGAGCTGACGAAGCTGTTCGATCTCTACGAGGCGCGGATTGGCAACTACCAGCAGAACCCGCCGCCGGACGACTGGAACGGCGCCCACGCGCTGACGTCGAAGTAGCCGGGGTCCGTGGGGTGGGCAAAGCGGCGCCGTAGGCGACGCGTGCCCACCATCGACGGCGGTGGGCGCGGGCGGTTGGCACGGCGCGCGACAGACCTTGAATGGTGAGGCCGAGCACGGCGCGCTTTTGCCACCCTAGAATTCTTCGTTGGGTCGGATCTGACCGACACAACAACAATGTCATCCCGGTGAACGCCGGGATCCATAACCACCGGCCCTTGTTGGTGGACTAGCTGGCTGGCAGCGGCCGGGACGACAGTCTCTCCGTCGTCATTGCGAGGAGCGGAGCGACGAAGCAATCCAGAGTCGTTGGCTTGGCCCTGGATTGCTTCGCTTCGCTCGCAATGACGGCCTCGAGCGTTGGCGGCTCTCACTCCGCGCCGATCGTCGTCAGGTCCTGGAACCAGTGCTGGGCCTGGATGAACTTCTTCACCTTCGGCGACAGCGCATGCGGGTTGGTGTCGTGCACCACCCAGACCAGCACGGCGTCATCGACCACCGCCGCATGGGCCTGCGCGATCAGTTCGTCCTGCTTGGCCGGATCGAACGTCTGCTTGGCCTCTGCGATGAGCGCATCGACCTTCGGATTCTTATAGCCGCCCCAGTTCACGCCGACAGGCGCGATCTGGTCGGAGGCAAAGAACCGGACGATAGCGTAGAGCGGATCGGAGGTGACATAGGCGATGTTGTTGGCGGTGATGCCGGCGTTCATCTCGTCGGCGGCGCCCTTGCGCCAATGCGTGTACAGCGTCTCCAGCTCGACGACCTTGAAGTCGATGTCGATGCCGATCTCCTTGAAGCTCTGCTGCAGGAATTCGTTCATCGGCAGCGACAGCATCTGTCCCGTGCCGCCTTGCGCGATGATGAAGGTCGTCTTCAGCGGCTTGGCTGGCGAGTAGCCGGCTTCCTCCACCAATTTCCTGGCGGCAGCCAGATCATACTTCAGCTCGAAGCTTGGCTTGCCGAACCACGGGCTCGACGGGTCGACCTGGCCCTTGGCCGGCTTGGCCAGGCCGTTCATCAGGCCGACGACTTCATCGCGGTTGATCGCCAGGTTGAGGGCCTTGCGCAGCCGGATGTCGGTCCAGGGCGAGCCTGGAAGCACGCTGAGATGATAGTTCCAGACGTGCGGCGTGACGTTGTCGACCAGCTTCATTCCGGCGGCCTTGAGCTGCGGAACGGCGTCCGGCGCCGGCGTCTCGATCAGGTCGACCTGGCCAGCGAGCAGCGCGTTGGTGCGCGTCAGCGCCTCCGGCATCGGCACCAGCACCAGCTTGTCGGTCTTCGGAATGCGGTCCTTGTTCCAATATTCGGAATTCTTCGAAAGCTCGGCGAGCTCGCGCGGCACCAGCTTGGTCAGCTTGAAGGGACCGGTGCCCGAGGGCTGGCTGGCGAACTTGTCCCAATCCTTGCCGAGCTTCTCGTACTGCGCCGGGCTCGAAATCAGGAACCACAGCATCTGATAGGGGAAGAACGAGTCGACCGTCTTGGTCGTGATCTCCACGGTGGAGTCGTCGATCTTGGCGTAGCTCGCCACCGATGGCAGGCGCGTCTTCACCTGTGCGCTCTGCCGCTTGTCGAACTGCGGTGCCTTATCATTGAGCACCTTCTCCAGATTCCAGATCACCGCATCGGCATTGAAGTCGCTGCCGTCGTGGAACTTGACGCCCTTGCGCAATGCGAAGCGCCACTTGGTCTTGTCGGCGTCATCGACCTTCCACTCGGTGGCGAGACCCGGGATCAGCTTGCCGGGCTTGTCGGCGACGCTCATGTCCCAGGCCACCAGCGGATCGTAGATCGTGTAGCCGGTAAACTGATAGGCGCCGGCGCCGCGATCAGGCTGGCCGGTCGTCAGCGGGACGTCGGCCATCGAGATGCCGTAGCGCAAGACGGTTTCGGCGCGCGCGGCCACGGCAGAGAGGCCGAGCGCAAGCGCAGTGGCGAGCAAGGACAATTTCATACGCATCAGGATGAAGCTCCGTGAAATCCGGATCAAATTCGATGCGGAAACCTGCAATCCGGGTGCCAAAGCCCCGATCAGATCATTTGAGTACAAACGGTTGTGACCACGCGTCGCAGAGGAGCGCTCGGGAGCAGTGCTGGCATAGGCGTTGCATAACGCTGCCCAGAATTTAGCCAGCGGATCGGAGACCTTGATCGTGCTTTTGCGTCCAGCGACCTCAATGATGAAGCGCGCAGCCGTTGCGGCCGCGATGATGACGAGCGCAGCTTTCATCGCGCTGCCGGTGCAGGCCGGCGCCGAATCCGTGCTGCGCATCGGCATGACCGCCGCCGACATTCCGCGCACGCTCGGCCAGCCCGACCAGGGTTTCGAGGGCAACCGCTTCACCGGCCTCACGATGTATGACGCGCTGACCGCGTGGGACCTGTCGTCGGCGGACAAGCCGAGCGTCGTCATTCCCGGCCTCGCCACCGAATGGAAGGTCGATGATGCCGACAAGACGAAGTGGACGTTCAAGCTGCGCCCCGGCGTCACCTTCCATGACGGCGCGCCGTTCAATGCTGACGCCGTGGTGTGGAACGTCGAGAAGGTGCTGAAGCAGGATGCGCCGCAATTCGATCCGAGCCAGGTCGGCGTCACCGCCTCGCGGATGCCGACGCTGGCCTCGGCGCGCAAGATCGACGATCTCACCGTCGAGCTGACGACCAAGGAGCCGGACAGCTTCCTGCCGATCAACCTCACCAACCTGTTCATGGCGAGCCCGAGCAAGTGGCAGAAGCTCTTTGAGGCCGCGACTGGTGCTGACGACAAGGCGAAGTCGCAAGCCGCATGGGCGGCGTTCGCCAAGGAGGCCTCGGGCACCGGCCCGTGGAAGATGAGCAAGTTCACGCCGCGCGAGCGGCTGGAACTGGTCAAGAACGAAGCCTATTGGGACAAGGCGCGGGTGCCCAAGGCCGACAAGATGATCCTGCTGCCGATGCCGGAGGCCAATGCGCGCACGGCGGCGCTGCTGTCCGGGCAGGTCGACTGGGTCGAGGCGCCGGCGCCGGATGCGCTGCCGGAGATCAAGCAGCGCGGCTTCAAGCTCTACGCCAATGAGCAGCCGCATGTCTGGCCGTGGCAGTTCTCGCGCATCGAGGGCTCGCCCTGGAACGATATCCGCGTCCGCAAGGCCGCCAATCTCTGCATCGATCGCGAAGGTCTGAAAGATGGTCTGCTGGCCGGGCTGATGGTGCCCGCCACCGGCACCTTCGAGAAGGGCCATCCTTGGCGCGGCAACGTCACCTTCGAGATCAAGTACGACAAGGCCGCAGCGCAGAAGCTGATGCAGGAGGCGGGCTTCGGCCCGAACAAGAAGCTGGAGGTGAAGACGCAGACCTCGGCGTCGGGCTCCGGCCAGATGCTGCCGCTGCCGATGAACGAGTATCTGCAGCAGGCGCTCGCGGAATGCTATTTCGACGTCAAGCTCGACGTCATCGAGTGGAACACGCTGTTCACCAATTGGCGCCGCGGCGCCAAGGATGCGTCCGCGAACGGCGCCAACGCCACCAACGTCACCTATGCGGCGATGGATCCGTTCTTCGCACTGGTGCGCTTCCTGCAGTCGTCCATGGCGCCGCCGGTGTCGAACAATTGGGGCTTCATCAACAATCCGAAGTTCGACGAATTGGTGAAGAAGGCGCGCCAGACCTTCGATCCCGCCGAGCGCGACAAGGCGCTGGCGGAGCTGCACGCCGCCTCGGTCGACGACGCTGCGTTCCTCTACGTCGCCCACGACGTCGGCCCGCGCGCGATGAGCCCGAAGGTGAAAGGCGTGGTGCAGCCGAAGAGCTGGTTCATCGACTTCTCGCCGATCTCGGTGGAGCCGTAAGGCTCCATCCTCCACTCGTCGTCATGGCCGGGCTTGACCCGGCCATCCATCTTTGACCCGTGGTGGGGACCGCGTGGATGCCCGGGTCAAGCCCGGGCATGACGATGGATAGACCTTCAAAAGGTGACTCGTGCTCTCTTATGCTGCAAGGCGGATGGTCTATGCGATCCCGATCATCATCGGCGTCGCGCTCGTCTGCTTCATGCTGGTCCACATCACGCCGGGTGATCCCCTCGTCGCGGTGCTGCCGGCCGACGCGTCGCAGGAGCTGGCGCAGCAGCTGCGTACAGCCTACGGCTTCGACAAGCCGCTGCCGGTGCAGTTCGGGCTATGGCTGTGGCGCGCCGTCAATGGTGATCTCGGCAGCTCGATCGCGACCGGCCGTCCGGTGCTGGCCGAGGTGCTGCGCGCGGTCTCCAACACCGTGACCTTGGCGATCGCCGCCGCCATCATCGGCTTTTCGCTCGGCCTGTTCTTCGGCCTCGTCGCCGGCTATTTCCGCGACACCTGGATCGACAAGGTCGCGACCTCGATCGCCATCGCCGGCGTGTCGTTGCCGCACTATTGGCTCGGCATGGTGCTGGTCATCATCTTCTCGGTCGAGCTGAACTGGCTGCCGGCCGTCGGCGCCGGTCCGTCCGGCTCGGGTGCCTGGGCGTGGGACTGGGCGCATATCCGCTTCCTCATTCTGCCTGCGATCACCACCTCGGTGATCCCGATGGGCATCATCACTCGCACCGTGCGGGCACTGACGGGCGACATTCTGAGCCAGGACTTCGTCGAGGCCTTGCGCGCGAAGGGCCTGCGCGAGACCCAGGTGTTTCGTCACGTGCTGAAGAACGCCGCGCCGACCGCGCTCGCGGTCATGGGCCTGCAACTCGGCTACATGCTCGGCGGCTCGATCCTGATCGAGACGGTGTTCTCGTGGCCCGGCTCGGGCCTGCTGTTGAACTCCGCGATTTTCCAGCGTGACCTGCCGCTGCTGCAGGGTACGATCCTGGTGCTGGCGATGTTCTTCGTCATCCTCAACCTCGTGGTCGACATCGCGCAGGCCGCGATCGATCCGCGCATCAAGCGGGGCTAGCGATGAGCGTCACGTCCCCGAGCGCGATCAACGATCAATCCCTGCAGGCCGCGCCAGTGGCCAACGCGCGCGGCTATTGGGAGACCGTCGGCCGCCGCATCGTCAGGGACAAGGTCAGCATGGTCTGCGTCGCGATCCTGCTGCTGATCTTCCTCTCGGCATTGCTGGCGCCGTACCTGCATCTCCCCGATCCCTATCAGGGCTCGATGATCCGCCGCCTGCGTCACATCGGCACGCCGAACTATCCGCTCGGCACCGACGAACTCGGCCGCGACATGCTGGCGCGGCTGATCTACGGCGGCCGGCTCTCGCTGCTGATCGGCATCTCACCGGTCATCCTCGCTTTCGGCATCGGCACCATGCTCGGCCTCGTCGCCGGCTATGTCGGCGGCTGGGTCAACACGATGATCATGCGCACCATCGACGTGTTCTACGCCTTTCCCTCGGTGCTGCTGGCGATCGCGATATCAGGCGCGCTCGGCGCCGGCATCACCAACTCCATCGTGTCGCTGACCATCGTGTTCGTGCCGCAGATCACGCGCGTCGCCGAGAGCGTCACCACGGGCGTGCGCAACCGCGATTTCGTCGAGGCCGCACGCGCGTCGGGGGCCAATGCCTTCACCATCATGCGCGCGCACATGCTCGGTAACGTGCTCGGCCCGATCTTCGTCTACGCGACCGGCCTGATCTCCGTGTCGATGATCCTCGCCGCCGGCCTCTCCTTCCTCGGCCTCGGCACCAAACCGCCGGAGCCGGAATGGGGCCTGATGCTGAACACGCTGCGCACGGCGATCTACGTCAATCCCTGGGTTGCGGCGCTGCCGGGCGCGATGATCTTCGCGGTGTCGATCTGCTTCAATCTGCTCAGCGACGGCCTGCGCAGCGCGATGGATATTCGGAGCTGATAATGGCCGTGCCAGCTTTATTGGAAAATCGCTCGGCATCGGCGGTGCACCTCTCCCCTTGTGGGAGAGGTCGGATTGCATCGCCAGATGCAATCCGGGTGAGGGGTCTGTCTCCGCGGATAGAGACCCCCCATCCGTCGCGGACTGCGTCCGCGCCACCTTCTCCCACAAGGGGAGAAGGGATCCACGCGGCGGCAGCGAGGTGATTCTCATGAGCGAGCCTGCAGTCGTCACTGGCCTCGCCCCCATCGAGGACCTCGGTGGCAAGGCGCAGCCGTTGCTGCGGGTCGATGGGCTGACGAAACACTTCCCCGTGCGCGGCGGGCTGTTCGGCGCACGCAAGACGGTGCGGGCCGTTGACGATGTGTCGTTCAACATCAGCAAGGGCGAGACCGTCGGCATCGTCGGCGAGTCCGGTTGCGGCAAGTCGACGACGGCGCGGCTGTTGATGCATCTGATGGAGCGCGATGCCGGCGAGATCATCTTCGATGGTCGCCAGGTCGGCCACGAGATCTCCTTGCGCGAGCTGCGCCGCGGCATGCAGATGGTGTTTCAGGACTCCTATGCCTCGCTCAATCCGCGCCTGACGATCGAAGAGTCGATCGCGTTCGGGCCGAAGGTGCATGGCATGATGGATGGTGCGGCACGCGCGCTGGCGCGCGAGCTGCTCGGCAAGGTGGGCTTAAGGCCCGAGATCTTCGCCAACCGGTACCCGCACGAGATCTCCGGCGGCCAGCGCCAGCGCGTCAACATCGCCCGCGCGCTGGCGCTGTCGCCGCGACTCGTCATCCTCGACGAGGCGGTGTCGGCGCTCGACAAGTCGGTCGAGGCCCAGGTGCTCAATCTGCTGATGGACCTCAAGCGCGACTTCGGCCTGACCTATCTGTTCATCAGCCACGACCTCAACGTCATCAACTACATCTCCGACCGCGTGCTGGTGATGTATCTCGGCGAGGTCGTCGAGCTCGGTCCGGTCGAGCAGGTCTGGGCGAAACCGGCGCATCCCTATACGCGGGCCCTGCTGGCGGCGATGCCGTCGTCGGATCCGGACAAGCGCACCGAGGTGCCGCCGCTCTCCGGGGATCCGCCCAACCCGATCGATCCGCCGCCGGGTTGCCGCTTCCACACCCGCTGTCCGTTTGCCGAGGCGCCATGCGCGAATGTCGCCCCAAGGTTGACGGAGCTGGATACAATGGGCCATCAGGCCGCCTGCCACATGGCGATCCCAGGTTCGGGGCACAGCCGCGCACCAGCCGCCTGACGGTAGGACATCAGCAGCGAGAAGCGGAATGACCAGACCCACGCCCCAGCAAGTCCATGCCATCGCCGAGGCCTCCGGCCTGCCGGTCGATAAGGAGGTTGCAAACCGGATTGCCGACGCCATCGGGCCGGCCTTCGACAATTTCGCCGCCGTTGCCGGCACCCTGCCGTTCGACCTGGAGCCTTCGAGCTACGTCGTGGCGCAGACCCTGAAGGTGGGCCGATGAGCACCGAACCTGCGTTGATGACCCTGACCGAGGTGGCGAAGGCCATCGCGGACAAGAAGCTGTCCTCGGTCGAGGTGACGCGCTCCTGCCTGCACCGCATCGCACAGTGGCAGCCGAAGCTGAACGCCTTCATGGCGCTCGAGTCCGAGTCGGCGCTGAAGCTGGCAGCCGAGGCCGATGCTGTTCTTGCGAAGGACGGGCCGAAGGGGCCGCTGCACGGCGTGCCGCTCGCCCACAAGGACATGTATTACGAGGCCGGCCACATCTCGACCTGCGGCTCGCTGATCCGGCGCGACTTCGTCGCGACGACGACCTCGACCGCGCTGCAGCGGCTGAAGGATGCCGGATCGATCCGGCTCGGCACGCTGCAGATGGCCGAGTTCGCCTATGGTCCGACCGGCCACAACGCCCACTATGGTCCGGTGCACAATCCCTGGAAGCTCGGTTACGTCACCGGCGGCTCGTCGTCCGGCTCGGGCTCGGCGGTCGGCGCCCGTCTGACGTTTGCGGCGCTCGGCTCGGACACCGGCGGCTCGATCCGGACGCCCGCGAATTTCTGCGGCGTCACTGGCCTGAAGGTTACCTGGGGACGCGTCAGCCACGCCGGCGCGATGCCATTGTCGCAATCGCTCGACACGGTCGGGCCGCTGGCGCGGACCGCAGAAGATTGCGCGCTGCTGCTTGGCCTGATGGCCGGTGCGGATCCCGAGGATCCGACCGCCAGCGCCGTTCCGGTGCAGGACTATGTCGCGGCAACCAAGGCCTCGATCAAGGGGCTCAAGATCGGCGTCCCCAAGTCATTCTACGTCGACGATCTCCATCCCGAGGTGGCGCGCTGCCTCGATGCGACGATTGCGGTGCTGAAGACCGAAGGCGCCGATGTCGTGCAGGTCGAGCTGCCCGACCAGCGCCAGCTCACGGCCGCTTGCCAACTCGTGCTGGCGGTCGAGGCCGCCGCGTTCCACAAGCGCTGGATGATCGAGCGGCCGCAGGACTACGGGCCGCAGGTGATGATGCGGCTGCAGCTTGCGCTGGCCGTGTCCGGCGTGACCTATCTCGAGGCGCTGCGCTGGCGTGGCGCCGCGCTGGCCGCGCATGTCGCAGCGACCTCCGGCGTCGATGCGATCATCGCGCCGGCATCGCCACTCGTCACGCCGTCCATCGCGGAGAGCGATGTCGGCGGCGCGCCTGGTGCGGAAGCCCTGATCCAGCACATCACGCGTTTCACAAGGCCTGTTAACTATCTCGGCCTGCCGTCGCTGGCGATTCCCTCCGGCTTCACGTCAACAGGCCTGCCCGTCGGCATGCAGTTGATTGGCCGCTCGTTCGACGAAGCCACCATCCTCACCATCGGCGCCGCCTTCCAGCGCGCGACCGACTTCCACGCGCGTGTGCCGACGCTGCCATGAGGCGTAGCATTCGCTCCACACATTCGGTGTCGTCGCGGCCAAGCCTGACGTCGCGCAGCGACGGCGGGCGCCGAGCCGGGATCCATAACCACCGGCCGTCATGTTGCGATGGCTCGGAGTGGCGATCGTGCCACGAACGTGGATCGGGAGTATGGGTCCCGGGTCGGCGCACGACGGCGCGATGCGCCGACGTGCTTGCCCGGGACGACACCGAGTTCGTCAGGAACGAATTGCCATGACCAACCTCGTCGAGATCAACGACCTCACCATCCGCTTCACCGGCGAGCGCAACGTGCATGCGGTGAACGATGTCAGCCTGTCGCTGGGCGATGGCGAGGTGCTCGGGCTGCTCGGCGAGTCCGGATCAGGCAAGAGCGTGACGATGCGGGCGTTGATGCGGCTACTGCCGCGGAAGCGGACGCAGATCTCCGGTAGCGTCCGAGTGTTGGGCCGCGACGTGCTCGCCATGGGCGACGAGGAGCTGTCGCAGTTCCGCGGCCGCACCGTGTCGATGATCTTCCAGGAGCCGGGGCTGGCGCTCGATCCGGTCTACACCATCGGCCGACAGATCGCCGAGACGGTGATGCGCCACGAGGGCAAGAGCTACGCCGAGGGCACCGCGCGTGCGCTCGAGATGCTCGAAATCGTCAGGATCCCCTCGGCCAAGCGCCGCCTCGAATCCTATCCGCATGAGATGTCCGGCGGCATGCGCCAGCGCGCGATGATCGCGCTGGCGCTTGCCTGCCGTCCCAAGGTGCTGCTCGCCGACGAGCCGACCACCGCGCTCGACGCCACCGTGCAGATCCAGATCCTATTGCTGCTGCGCGAGTTGCAGCGCGAGCTCGGCATGTCGGTCATCTTCGTCACCCACGACATCGGCGTCGCCATCGAGATCTGCGACCGCGTGGCCGTCATGTATGCCGGCCAGATCGTGGAGCAGGGCGCGTTGCGCGACATCGTGCGCCGGCCCGTTCATCCCTATGCGCGCGGCCTGCTGGCCTCCACCATCCATGGCGCCAAGCGCGGCGAGCGGCTGCAGACCATTCCGGGCACGCCGCCGTCACTCGACCAGGCGCCGCAGAGCTGCTCGTTCGCGCCACGCTGCAGCTTCGCCCAGCCGCGCTGCTCGGAGGCGATGCCGCCGAGTGTCGAGCTCGGGCCGCAGCGGTTCGCGCGCTGTATTCTCGCCGAGGCGCCCGTGGGTGTGGCGGCGACGTAACGGTTGCCGGTGAAACGCGCCACGCATGTGAGGAACTGCGGACGGCGTGTCGAACCCTTGCGGCAGCCCCGCTAGGATGGCCCCTGCGCGGACATGTTCATCAGCGCCAAGTGGGGGCATCCGATGCACGTATCGAACGAAGGTATCTTGGTCATCCTGTTCGTCGGCCTGATCGCGGGCTGGCTGGCCGGCAAGATCGTGCGCGGCACCGGCTTCGGCCTGATCGGCGACATCGTGATCGGCGTGCTCGGCGCCTTCGTTGCCAGCTTCCTGTTCCCGCGGCTTGGCGTTCATCTGGGGACCGGGCTGGTGTCGGAGATCGTCTATTCCGCCCTCGGCGCCATCATCCTGCTGCTGGTCGTCCGCTTGGTGCGGACCGGCGGCCGGCTCTAGGGCTCTGGACCCGGCCGTCTGAACGTTTGCGCGGTGCGCCACGACACATCCTGCGTACGGCTTATTTACGCTAAGGTGAGTGACGTTGGACGCTTGCCGCAGGAATCAGTATATTTCGCCTTGTTTGCCGCCAGTTTGTGATTTTGATCGGCGGCGCCGCAGCTCATTTTGATCAATCGAAGAGATGGTATTGATGGCGGTCGCACCGCACGCAAGGCAATCCGAGCTCAGCGAAGCCTTGCGCGGCTGCCGCAGCGCCTTCATCGGCGTCGGAGTGATGAGCTGCATCATCAATCTGCTGTACCTGACCGGCTCCATCTTCATGCTCGAGGTCTATGACCGCGTGCTGCCGAGCCGGTCGGTGCCGACCCTGATCGGTCTCATCATCATCGCCGCCGGGCTCTACGCCGCGCAGGGTGCGCTCGACATGATCCGCAGCCGGATTCTCGGCCGGGTCGGCACCGCCCTGGACGAGAGCCTCAACGCGCGGGTGTTCGAGACCGTGGTGCGGCTGCCGCTGTCGACCGGGGGCCGCAACGAGGGTCTGCAGCCGCTGCGCGATCTCGACAACATCAGGAGCTTTCTCGGCAGCCAGGGGCCAAGCGCGTTCTTCGATCTGCCGTGGCTGCCGCTGTATCTCGCGATCTGCTTCGCATTTCACGTCATGCTCGGCGTCACCGCGCTGGTCGGCGCCATCATCCTGGTTGCGCTGACGCTGGTCACCGAGTTTCTCACCCGCACGCCGGCCAAGGAGGCGATGGGGCTCGCCGCCCGCCGCAATGATCTGGCCACCGCGAGCCGGCGCAACGCCGAGGTGCTGGTGGCCATGGGCATGACCGGGCGGCTGATGCAGCGCTGGGGCGAGACCAACGAGAAATATCTCGCGGGCAATCAGCGCGCCAGCGACGTCGCGGGCGGGCTCGGCGCCATCGCCAAGGTGCTGCGCATGATGCTGCAGTCGGCGGTGCTCGCGGTCGGCGCCTATCTCGTCATTCATCAGGAGGCCACCGCCGGCATCATCATCGCGGGCTCGATCCTGAGCGCACGGGCGCTCGCGCCGGTCGATCTCGCCATCGCGCATTGGAAGAGTTTTGTCGCCGCGCGCCAGAGCTGGCGCCGCCTCAGCCAGCTGCTGCAGACGATGCCGGAGCGTGCAGCGCCGACGCAGCTACAGCCGCCCGTCAGCAAGCTCGCGGTCGAGGGCATCTCGATCGTCGCGCCGGGCGATCAGAAAGCGATTGTCCAGGATGTGAGCTTCACGCTGTCCGCCGGCAATGGCTTGGGCATCATCGGTCCGAGCGCGTCCGGCAAGTCGTCGCTGGTGCGGGCGCTGGTCGGCGTGTGGCGCCCGGTGCGCGGCCATGTCCGGCTCGACGGCGCGGCGCTCGACCAGTGGTCGACGGACGAGCTCGGCCGCCACATCGGCTATCTGCCGCAGGATGTCGAGCTGTTCGCGGGCTCGGTGGCGCAGAACATCTCCCGTTTTGATCCGAACGCCTCCGCGGACGGCATCATCGCCGCCGCCAAGGAGGCCGGCGTCCACGACATCATCATCAAGATGCGCGACGGCTACGACACCCAGATCGGCGAGCAGGGCGCGGCGCTGTCCGCCGGGCAGGCCCAGCGCGTCGCGCTGGCGCGCGCGCTCTACGGCAATCCGTTCCTGATCGTGCTCGACGAGCCCAATTCCAATCTCGACACCGAAGGCGACGAGGCGCTGTCGCGGGCCGTCCGCTCGGCGCGGGCGCGCGGCGCGATCGTCGTCGTGGTCGCGCACCGGCCGATCGGCATCGAGGCGGTCGATCAGGTCCTGGTCATGAAGGATGGCCGTGCGCAGGCGTTCGGGCCGAAGGAAACGGTGCTGGCCCAGGTGCTGCAGCCGCGCCCGCCGGCGCCGATCAAGATCGTGTCGGAAGCCGGCGTGGCGAAGTCGTGAGGAGCCGGATCGCATGAGCAGCCAGGTCATCATCGGCCCCGTACCGGGATTGCAGAAGCCGGAGAGCGCAAAGCAGTCGATCCGGCGCCACCTCATCGTCGGCATGGCCGTCGTGGTTGCGGTGGCCGGCGGGCTGGGCGGCTGGGCGGCCACGCAGCAGATCTCCGGCGCGCTGATCGCGCCCGGCCAGATCGTCGTCGAGTCCAACGTCAAGAAGGTGCAGCATCCGACCGGCGGCGTCGTTGGCGAACTGCGCGCGCGTGACGGTGACGTGGTGAAGTCCGGCGATATCGTCGTCCGGCTCGACGACACCGTGACCAAGGCGTCGCTCGCCATCGTCACCAAGAATCTCGACGCGCTGCAGGCGCGCGCCGCCCGGCTCGAGGCGGAGCAGCGCGGCTGGGCCAAGATCCTGTTCCCACCGCAAATCCTGCAGCGCATGAGCGATCCCGACGTCAAGAGCCTGACCGCGAGCGAGACCAAGCTGTTCGAGGTCCGCGTCAACGGCCGCATCGGGCAGAAGGCGCAGCTGCGCGAGCGCGTGGCCCAGCTGACCGAGGAGATCGAGGGGCTGTCGGCACAAGTGAGCGCCAAGGATCAGGAGATCACGCTGGTGCAGAAGGAGCTCGACGGCGTGCGCCAGCTCTACGAGCAACACCTGGTGCAGCTGTCGCGCCTGACGACATTGGAGCGCGACGCCGCCCGCCTCAATGGCGAGCGCGCGCAATTCATCGCCGCCCGCGCCCAGGCCAAGGGCAAGATCAGCGAGACCGAGCTGCAGATCATCCAGGTCGACAAGGACATGGTCAGCGAGGTCTCCAAGGATCTGCGCGAGACCACCGACAAGATCGGCGAGTTCGTCGAGCGCAAGGTCACCGCCGAGGACCAGTTGCGCCGCGTCGACATCCGGGCGCCGCAGGACGGCATGGTGCTGCAGTCCTCGGTGCACACCGTCGGCGGCGTCATCACCGCCGGCGACACCATCATGCTGATCGTGCCGCAGAGCGACGATCTGCAGGTCGAGGCCAAGGTCAATCCGCAGGACATCGACAAGCTGCAGGTCGGACAGAAAACCTTGCTGCGGCTGTCGGCCTTCAACCAGCGCACCACGCCGGAATTGAACGGCGTCGTCAGCCGCGTCTCGCCCGATGTCACCACCGACCAGCGCACCGGCCAGAGCTACTACACCATCCGCGTCTCGATGTCGCCGGAGGAGATCGCGCGTCTCGGCGACGTCAAGCTGATCCCGGGCATGCCGGCCGAAGCCTTCGTCCAGACCGGCGACCGCACTGTCATCTCCTATCTGATGAAGCCGCTGCACGACCAGCTGATGCGCGCCTTCCGGGAGAAATGAGGGCTGCGGCCCTTCTCGCTTAAGCCACCGTCGGCGCCACAAACTCGCTGTCATCCCCTCGAACGCGGGGATCCATAACCACAGGCGGATGTTGGTTTGCTCAGCGGGGCAACGCCCAGCGTGCCCCAATCGAGATCACGCGGTATGGGTCCCGGATCAGCGCCCGCCGCCGCTTCGCGTCGTCAGGCTTGTCCGGGACGACAGCGGATTATGTGTCGAGATGCTTGAGTAAAAGCTGCAGCGCGCTTTTCGCGAACAGCTGCATGTTGGCGAAACGATCGCTGCTGCCGCTTTCCAATGTCACCACGGCTGACGCCGGGCCATCGACCGCAAAGCACGCATGCCCTGCGGCATCGCCGTAGCGGTTGCCGGTCGGGCCCGCGGCGCCGGTCTCCGACAAGCCCCAGTCGGTCGCAAAGCGCGTCCTGATCTGCTTGGCCAGCAGCGCCGCATAAGGCTCCGAGGCCGAGCGGATGCCCTTCATCGCCTCGTCGGGAATGTCCATCAGCACGCGGCGCGCGTCGCGGGTGTAGACCACGGCGCCGCCGAGGAAGTAGGCCGAGGCTCCGGGCACGGCGAGCAGGGATGCCGCGATCAAGCCGCCTGCCGAGGACTCCGCCACCGCGATGGTCTGCTTGCGCGCGATCAACCGCGCGGCAACCTGTTCGGCAACGGCAATCAGTTCGTTCATGACAGACCTCGCTCGGCTCCAGCCGCACCGTCAAAAGAAACGGGCGGCATCGGATGATGCCGCCCGCGACGTCAACAGACAAGCCGATCAGGCCGCGGCAGGCTCGCGTGCTGCGACCGCCTGCCGGCCACCGCGATAGACGGTTGCCGCCGCGATGATGCCGAGCACGGCGGCGAACATCAGCCAGAAGCCGGGCGAGGCCTTGTCGCCGGTCTTCTCGATCAGCCAGGTCGCCGCGAATGGCGTGAAGGTGCCGAACAGCGCTGCGGCGAGCGCGAAGGCCAGCGAGAAGCAGGTGGTGCGGACATGCGCCGGCACGATCTCGACGAGCGCACCCAGCATGGTGCCGCTGTACATGCCGAAATAGAACGAGAACATCATCTCGACCGCCAGCATCTTGCCGAAGCTGGGCGCCGCCACCAGCCAGCTCAGCGCCGGATAGGCCGTCAGCAGCGACAGCGTCGCGATTCCGATCAGCACCGGCTTGCGGCCGATCTTGTCGGAGAGCGCCCCGCCGACCGGATTCCAGATGAAGTTGGTCACCGCGACCAGCAGCGTCACCAGCAGAGCGTCCGCGGTCGACAGCTTCAGCACCGTCTTGCCGAAGGTCGGGGTGTACACGGTGACGAAGTAGAACGTCGTCGTGGTCAGGATCGCGATCATCATGCCGAGCAGCACGATGCGCCAGTTGGCCAGCGCCGAGGCGAAAACCTCGCTGGTGGTCGGGTGCTTCTTCATCGCCAGGAAGGCCGGCGTCTCCTCCAGCGTGCGGCGCAGGAAGAAGATCAGCGGGATGATCAGGCAGCCGACGAAGAACGGGATGCGCCAGCCCCAGGCGGTCACGGTGGCGGCGGGCATGCTCTCGCTGAGCAGATAGCCGAGGATGGAGGCGACGAAGATCGCGACCTGCTGGCTCGACGATTGGAACGAGGTGTAGAAGCCGCGGCGGCCCGGCGTTGCGATTTCCGACAGATAGACCGAGACGCCGCCGAGCTCGACGCCCGCCGAGAAGCCCTGCAGCAGGCGGCCGAGCAGCACGATGATCGGCGCGGCGACGCCGATGGTCGCGTAGGTCGGGCAGAACGCGATCACGACGGTGCCGGCGGCCATGATGCCAAGCGTCACGATCAGTCCCTGGCGGCGGCCGATCTTGTCGATATAGGCGCCGAGCACGATAGCGCCCACCGGGCGCATCAGCGCGCCGAGCCAGAACACGCCGAACGTATTCAGCAGCGACGCCGTCTCGTCTGATGACGGGAAGAACGCCTTGCCGATCGCGGCGGCGTAGAACCCGAACAGGAAGAAGTCGAACTGCTCGAGGAAATTGCCGCTGGTGGCGCGCAGGATCGCGCCGATGCGCGACTTGATGTTGGCCGGCTGCTGGGCTGGGGTGGATGACACGCGCGAAACTCCTGCCGTCGAGTGGCTCGTGCGGAAGTCATTCTGCGCCGGCCGGTGGATGGGTGCGACAATCTGCCATGCGACATCTTGTCAGCCAATAGATTTGATAGCCAAATCCTTAAGGCTGAACGGGATTTTGCGAGAGGCCCTTCTGCTGCGCTGCACCCTTGAGCCACTGCCGGAACGCCTTCAGCTTCAGTGGATCGGTCCGGCCCTCAGGGGTGACCAGATAGAAGCCGGCGTCGCTGGGCAGCGTCATCTTGAACGGGACGACGAGGCGGCCCTTGGCGATGTCGTCCTGGACGTAGGCGGTCCGCCCGATCGCGATGCCGAGCCCGTCGATGGCGGCCTGGACGGTCATCAGCGACAGGTCGAAGCTCAGCCTGCTCTGCCGCGACATCTCCACCGGCAGGCCGGCCGCGGTTAGCCAGAGACGCCAATCGTCGTCATAGCCGGCGCTCGCCTGCAGCAGCGTGTGGTGCGCGAGGTCCTCCGGGCAGCGCAGCGGCCGGTCTCCCTGCAGCAGCGCCGGGCTGCAGACCGGAAACAACTCGTCGGCCATCAGCCATTCGGCGCGCACGCCCGGCCAATGGCCGCGGCCGTAGCGGATCGCGGCGTCGACGTCGTCCTTGCGGAAATCGACCAGGCCGGTCGAGGTCGTGATGCGCACGTCGATGCCGGGATGGGCCTCCTGGAACGCGGTCAGCCGCGGCAGCAGCCATTTGGCGGCGAGCGAGGCGATGGTCGAGACCGTCAGCACCTTGGCGTTGTCCTTGCGGACCAGCCGCTCGGTCGCCAGCCTGAGATCGTCGAATGCCGCCCGAACCAGCGGGAGGTAGTCGCGCGCTTGCGGGGTCAAAGCCAGGCTGCGGTTCTGCCGGACGAACAGCCGCAGCCCGAGTTCATCCTCCAGGCGCTTGATCTGATGGCTGATGGCAGTCTGCGTCACGTTCAACTCGGACGCCGCACGGGTGAAGCTGAGATGCCGCGCCGCGGCCTCGAACGCCCGCAATCCGTTCAGCGACGGCAGCCGAGTCATGTCCAGCCTCCCCAACGCATGATTTTAATTCATCCGAAGCGGTAGTAAATGTCGTTTGTGGATGAAGCACAAGCCCTGGATAGTACACCCTCAAGGTATTTCCAGGAGGCTTCCATGTCCCTCTACGTCGCCTCGTCAATGACGAAACATCATGATCAGGGCTTTTGGTCCGGGGTCGGCGAGCTGCTCGCGGCCTGGCGTTTCCGCTACCGCACGCGCCATGAGCTGGCGCAGTGGTCGGAGCGCGATCTGCACGATCTCGGCCTGTCCCGCAGCGATATCGCCGCCGAGATCGACAAGCCGTTCTGGCGGGCCTGAGCCCCTCACTCTGGCCGCCACGCCGGCGCCGCTTCGTAAAGGAGGGCGCCGGCAACTTCTTTCCTGAGGACGCCTGCCATGCTGACGCCCGCTGTCGCCGATCTCGTTGCGTCTGACGTCATTCACACCCGGCGCGGCGAGTCCGTCCGGCTGCACTTCGTCACGCCCGATGATGCGGAGGCGCTGCAGGCCTATGTGCGGTCCTTGAGCGCGAGCTCACGCCACAAGCGTTTCCTCGGCGCGCTCAGCGAGCTGCCCAAGGCCGTGCTCGACGATTTCGTCGCGCTCGGCCGCAACGACCGCTACAGCCTCGTCGGGACGATGGATCACGAGGGCATCGTGGCGGAAGCGCGCTATGCGCTCGATCGCGTCACGGGCCGCGTCGAATTCGGCCTTTCGGTGCACGACCGCTGGCACGGCCACGGCATCGGCCCGGCGCTGATCGCCGATCTCGAACGCCGCGCGCTCGCGCTCGGCGGCGTCATGCTGTCGGGCGACGCGCTCAGCAGCAACAGCGTCATGATCGCGCTGGCCCGCAAGGCCGGCTTTACGATCCAGCCGCATGCCGATGATTGGACCCTGGTGCGGTTCGAGAAGGGGCTGAGCGCCGACCATCCGCGGCGCGTTTTTTTGCGCTGATTGAAGGATGATCGTCATCTCACGAGCGGTCCGTAGGGTGGGCAAAGGCGCGTTCACCGCTCCGTCCTTATGACCCCCCGCCGACGCGCCGTGCCCACCGTCTCGCAGCGAGCGAACAGCACAATGGTGGGCACGTCGCACCGGGTGATGCTGCGCATCACGCGGCGCGCCTTTGCCCACCCTACAGAACGCCACCTCTCAGAACGTCTCCACCCATGGCCGGAGCTCCATCTCCCAGCTCCAGGCGCTGCGTGGCTGCTGCAGCACGCTCCAATAACTCGCCGCGATCGCGTCGGGATCGAGCATCGAGTCCGGCCGCTCCGCCGGCTCCTGGCGTGCCGCGCTCCTGATGCCGCCATCGATGACGAAATGCGCGACGTGGATGCCCTGCGGCGACAGCTCGCGCGCCATGCTCTGGGCCAGGCCGCGTAGTGCGAACTTGCCCATCGCGAACGGCGCCGATTGCGCATAGCCCTTCACGCTCGCCGAGGCGCCGGTGAACAGGATCGCGCCGTGCTTGTTCGGCAGCATGCGCTGCGCCGCCTGCTGTGCCACCAGGAAGCCGCCGAACGCGCTGACGGAGATCGACTGCTGAACGTCGGCGGGAACGAGATCGACCAGCGCTCCGCGCGCCCGCGCGCTGGCATTGTAGACCACGAGGTCGGGCTCGCCGATCTCGCGCGTCACGAGGCCGAACAGCCGCTCGACCTCCTCGGGATCGGTGGCGTCGCACGGATAGGCCCGGGCGCCGGTCTCGTTGCAGATCGCGCCGAGCTTCTCGGTCTTGCGTGCCGCCAGCGCGACGCGAATCTTCTCACGCGCGAACAGCCGCGCCAGCGAGGCCGAGAGCCCTTCGCCGGCACCGA
This sequence comes from Bradyrhizobium sp. HKCCYLS2038, assembly GCF_051167655.1. NCBI lineage: Bacteria > Pseudomonadati > Pseudomonadota > Alphaproteobacteria > Hyphomicrobiales > Nitrobacteraceae > Bradyrhizobium > Bradyrhizobium sp. HKCCYLS2038. Next base: position 467,453 of record NZ_JBNPTM010000001.1, read on the forward strand.
CGATCAGGGCGATCTTGTAGGCAGGGATGTCCATGGGCATGTCCTCGGAAAGCGTCCGCAGCCATCAAGCTAATGTACCGGCGGCCGTCTTCCTATGGCTGATCCCCACAATTCTGCCTGATATCAGGCCGGCCGCGGCTGCAATCCGGCGAGGCAGCCGATCTCCTCCAGCACGACGTCGAGACGGCTGCGGTCATGCAGGAAGGCGTATTTGCTCCGGAGCATCTGTAGGGAACGCGCATGATATTTCTGCGGCTTCTGCGTCCAGACGGCGTCGCCGAGCTGAACGCTGAAGACGTCGCGATTCCTGGCCATCGCCTGTTCATTGGCAAGCGTCCACGGCATGAACAGCGCGCCGACCTGGCGGGTCAGGATCGGCATCAGCGTCAACGACAATTCGGGCCACAGCTCGAAGTCGCCTTCCGCCCGCGGCCACAGCATGCGCTGGATCCAGGCCAGCAGATGCGGCGCATTGCCCTCGATCAGCGCGCCGGCGGTCGGGTCCGTCCACAGCTCGTAGAACTGGCCCCAGAGGCCGAAATCACCATACGCCGGCCGGCCGCCGAACAGATACGGCCTGACGGCGAGGTGCCGTTCGAGCAGGCCGATCATCTCGACAAAGCCCTGTTCGATCTGCGGCGCGTTGACCTCGTTCGATCCGACATACCAGAGCCGCTCGACCATGCGGGCGCGGATCTTCTCCGCAACGTTGCCGAAGTCGGCCTCGCCGGCCTTGGGCGCGACCATGCGGGCGATGCGGCCGGCTGACGCACGCTGATCGACGTCGCGCGCCCAGCGATAATGGAACATCCATTTGTTGCCCCACTCGTCGCCGAACTCCTCGATCAGCGCCGAGATGAAGCTCGTCAGCACGTCGCCGGGATGGATCGATGCGTCCGGGAATTCGAGCTCCAGCGCGTCGATGATCGGGGTCGAATCCTGCAGCGGCGTCTCATCGGGCGCGACCACCAGCGGAATGATCGGCAGCTTGGCGTGACGGCGGTACTCGGCCTCGCTTTCCGCGTTGCGCAATATCCAGTGATGCGGGATGCCCTTGTAACGCAGATACGATCGCACCTTGACCGAATAGGGCGACATCTCCGCCCCGAAGATGCGATAAACCTCCGTCGGCTGATGGGTCATGGATCTGCTCCCAGTTCGGCGTACGCCGTGCCCTGGTGTATCCGATCAGGCGCAACCTGTCGAAGAGTCCCTAAGAACACTTGAGCCTAAGAAGACTTGCGGAAACGAACGAGGGCTTAACGATCATGCATCAGTTCCTGAAGCGCGATGACGTCATGACTGGCGGGAAGCGACCGGAGCTGCTGGCGCCCGATACCACCGGCCTGAACTTCTATCGCGCCGATCCGGCACTGGCCGATCTCCTGCGCATCCATCTGCCGGAGGCGCTGGTCCGTCATCTGGTGCCGCATCTCGACCGGCTCGGCGAGCTTGCTGGCGGGTATCTCGACGAATGCGCCCGGCTGGCCGACCGCCATGGACCGGTGCTGCACCAGCGCGACCGCTTCGGCCGCGACGTGCAGTGGATCGAATATCACCCGGCCTATCGCGAGCTCGAGCGCGCCGCGTTCGGCGAGTTCGGCATCCATGCGATGTCGATCCGCAAGGGCATTCTCGGCTGGCCGCACAAATATCCTGTCACCGCCAAGCACGCCTTCACCTTCCTGTTCAACCAGGCGGAGTTCGGGCTCGGTTGTCCGATCAACGTCACCGACGGTTGCGCCAAGCTGCTTGCGAGCTTCGGCAGCGCGGCGCTCAAGGCCAGATATCTCGACGGCCTGACGCAGACTGATATGCGCAAGCTGACCCAGGGCGGCCAGTTCATGACCGAAAAGGAGGGCGGCTCCGACGTCGGCACGCTGACGACAGTGGCCGTGGCCGAGGGCGATCATTGGCGCCTGCATGGCGAGAAATGGTTCTGCTCCAATGCCGATGCCAAAGTGGTGATGCTGCTGGCGCGGCCGCAAGGTGCCGAGAGCGGCACGCGCGGTGTCGGCCTTTTCCTGATGCCGCGCTTTCTCGATGACGGCAGCCAGAACCACTATCGGATCGTGCGCTTGAAGGAGAAGCTCGGCACGCGCTCGATGGCCTCGGGCGAGATCAAGCTGGACGGCGCCATAGCCTATGCGGTGGGCCGGCTCGATCGCGGCTTCGTGCAGATGGCCGAGATGGTGAACTCCTCGCGTCTCTCCAACGGTGTGAAGTCGACCGCGCTGATGCGCCGCGCCTGGCACGATGCCATCACGGTCGCCCGCAATCGCGTGGTGTTCGGACAACGCATCGTCGACTTGCCGCTCGGTCGTCGCCAGCTCATGAAGATCCTGCTGCCGACCGAGCAGGCGCTGTCGATGAGTTTCGTGACGGCTGATGCGCTCGACCGCGCCGAAGCGGGCAGCCAGGACGCCGCGGCGCTGCTGCGCATCCTGACGCCGGTGTTGAAATTCCGCGCCACCCGCGATGCCCGCAAGGTCTGCGGCGATGCCTTGGAGATGCGCGGCGGCATCGGCTATGTCGAGGAGTTCGCCACCGCGCGCCTGCTGCGCGACGCACATCTCGGATCGATCTGGGAGGGCACCGGCAACATCGTCGCGCTCGATGCACTGAAGCGCGCGGTCGGCCGCCACGGCGCGGAATCGACGCTGGCCGCCGACCTGCATGCGCGTCTCGACGACAGCGCCGCCGTTCCGCAGGCATGGCGCGATCAGCTGCATCGCCTCGTCGATCGCGCCATAGGATTCGCGCGCGAGGTCGCGGGCCGCGCCGACAACGAAGCCGAATTCCGCCGCGCCACCAGCCTGCTGTATCACACGGCCAGCGCTGTCACGCTGACCTGGGAAGGCGCGCGCATTCATGCGATGCGCGGTGATGCGCGGCGGTTGTTGTTGGCGAAGCTCGTGGTCGATCATCGGCTGACGCCGGCCGATCCGTTCCGGCTCACGGAAAACAAAGCGGATGATGCGATGGCGTCGCTGCTGCTCGGCGAGCGCGATGCGGCGATGGAGGAGGTTGGCGAACTGATATCGGCGGCGTAGGCTCGCTATGAAATATGGAATGAACTGCGATGCGTGGCAGCCTCGTCACCACGGCAACGGTGCCCCCCTCTCCCCTTGTGGGAGAGGGTGGCTTTCATGCGCAGCATGAAAGCCGGGTGAGGGGTTGCCACGGGCGCGGAGTTTGCTGTGTGGCACGAACCCCTCACCCAAGCGAGCTTGTGGTCGATAGTTGTGTAGCCCTCTCCCACAAGGGGAGAGGGCGCAGCCATCGGCGCCGGAAGGACTACTCGTTACGCTGCTCAATAAAGCATAACAAAACAGGGAGAACGCAATGAAAGCCGCCGTGCTGATGGAGGTCAACAAGCCGCTGGTGATCGAGGACATCAGCGTGCCCAAGCCGGGGCCGCGCGAGGTGCTGATCCGCACGGCGGTCGCCGGGCTCTGCCATTCCGACCTGCACTTCATCGAAGGGCTGTATCCGCATCCGCTGCCGGCCGTGCTGGGTCATGAGTCCGCTGGAATCGTCGAGCAGGTCGGCTCCGACGTCACCTATGTGAAGCCGGGCGACCACGTCGTCACCTGTCTCTCTGTATTCTGCGGCACTTGCGACAACTGCACCACGGGTCGCCCGGTGCTGTGCACCGACACCACGGTTAAGATGCTGCCCGGTGCCTCCAACCGGCTGTCGTGGGGACGGTCCGAGAAGCTGCACCAGTTCCTCAACCTGTCGTCCTTTGCCGAGCAGATGCTGGTGCACGAGAACGCCATCGTGAAGATCCGCAACGACATGCCGCTCGAGCTCGCCGCGCTGATCGGCTGCGGCGTCATCACCGGCTATGGCGCGGTCGTCAATACCGCGCGGGTGACGGCCGGCGAAACGGTCGCGGTGATCGGCTGCGGCGGTGTCGGCATGGCGGCGATCAACGGCGCCGAGATCGCGGGCGCGGGCCGCATCATCGCCATCGACACCAACCCGGCCAAGCTGCAGCTCGCGACCAAGCTCGGCGCCACCGACATCATCAATCCCGCCGACGGCGATGTCGTCGCGCAGGTGCGTGAGCTGACCAAGGGCGGCGTGCACCACGCCTTTGAGGTGCTCGGGCGCAAGGAGACCGCCGAGCAGGCCTTCGCCATGCTGGCGCCCGGCGGCACCGCGACCATCGTCGGCATGATCCCGTTCGGCCAGAAGATCGAGCTGCACGGCTTCGACTTCCTTCGGGAGCGCCGCATCCAGGGCTCGTCGATGGGCTCCAACCACTTCCGCGTCGACATGCCCCGCCTCGTCGAATTCTACCTGCGCGGCAAGCTGCACCTGGAGGACTGGATCTCGGCCAAGCTGAAGCTGTCCGAAATCAACGAAGGCTTTGCCAACATGAAGGCCGGCAAGACCTTGCGCAGCGTGATCATGTTCGACGCGTGATGGAAGAGGTCGCAGGTGATGCGGCTGATGAGGTCGTGGGAGCCTGTCGATCAGTTGCTCGTCATGCCCGGGCTTGACCCGGGCATCCATCCTCTCTCGTAGATGGATGGCCGGGTCAAGCCCGGCCATGACGATGGAGACGACGGCTGGTTGTGGCAAGGCGTTGTGAAAAACGCCGGACTCCAACTAATCCGCGAACATCGGTGGCGGCACGAAGCCGCCGAATTCACGCTCGATCAGTTCGGCGAGCTTCAGCGGCGTACGGTCCTCGAGGAACGGGCCGACGATCTGCACGCCTACGGGCACGCCATTGGCAAGCCCGAGCGGGATCGCGGTCGCCGGCAGTCCCGGCAACGTGGCGATGCCGGGCCACGCCAGCTGATCGGTATAGACATGGTCGACGCCGTCGATGCTGATGCGGCGCTGTTCCTGGTCGGGCGAGTGGTCGTGCGGATATGCCGGGATAGGCATGATCGGACAGATCACCGCATCGAAACTCTCGAACAGCGCCCGCCATTGCGCGCGCAGGCCGATGCGGCCGTTGCTGGCCTGCACCCAGTCGCGGTGACTGAGCGCAATGCCGCGCAGGCGCTCGGCACCCAGGCTCATGGCCTGCTTGGGAAGATGTGCGGCCGCCTGAACCGCGCCGGCATGGACCTCCGGCGGCATCATCGCGCCGAGAAAGCCGAGCAGCAGACGCATGTAGATCCGGCTGGACGCAGCGAAGTCCGGCAGCAGCGGGCTGTCGCTCACGACATGGGCCCCCGCCTTGGCGAGATCGGCGGCGAGCCGCTCGATCGCACCGCGCACGCTTACATCCGTCGGCAGCAGCGGATCGCTTGCGATCACCAGCACGCGGAACTCCTGCAGCCGCGCATGGCGCGCCGCCGGCAGCTCGAGGCGATAGGCCTTCCCGCCCTCAAGCGGATCGGGACCGGCGATGACATCGAGCAGCAGCGACAGGTCCGCGGCCGAGCGCGCCATCGGGCCGACCACGGCGAGGTCCGCCTCGCCAGGCATCGGCGGGAACGGCGGCGGCGTGTGGCCGCGCGAAGGCGCGAGGCCATGGGTCGGCTTGTGCGCCGTGACGCCGCAATGAAACGCCGGCGCCCGCAGCGAGCCGCCGATGTCCGAGCCGAGCGACAGCGACCCGTAGCCGGCCGCCAGCGCCGCCGCCGACCCGCCGGAGGAGCCGCCTGGCGTGCGGCCGAGATCATACGGGTTGTTGGTGGTGCCGTAGATGTCGTTGTAGCTCTGCCAGTCGCCGAGCCCGAGCGGCACGTTGGTCTTGCCGAGCACGATGCCGCCGGCGTCCTTGACGCGTGTGACGATGAGCGCGTCCTCGGCCGCGATGAAGTCCTTCTGCTGCGGAAAGCCCCAGGTCGTCGGCAGGCCGGCGACGTTGAAGGACTCCTTCACGGTCATCGGCAGCCCGAGCAGCGGCCGCCGCTCGCCACGCGCAAGCCGTTCGTCGGCAATGCGTGCGGCGTCGAGCGCGCGCTCGAAATCGCGCGCGCAGATGGCGTTGATCTTGTCGTCGTGTCGCGTGATGCGATCGATGGCGAGCTGCGTCAGCTCGACCGAGGAGATCTCGCGATCCGCCAGCGCCTTCGCCGTCTCGACGGCGGTTGCAAACGTCCATTGCGATGCGGCCAAGGGTCCAACTCCGGTGGGGTAAGGAAGGCCCTGTTGTAGCCGACGCCAATGGCGGTGGCTTGACCGAAATTGCTGGCCTGCACGTCAGCCCGGCAGCATGCGCTGCATGACGCGATCGCGATACACGAAGATGTGCGCCAGGGCGGCGCCGACATGCACGACGATCAGGATCAGCAGCAGCCATTCGGCCGCCTGGTGCAGCCCGTCGATGGCGCGGTTGCCGGCCGGGTTGCGCGCCGCCAGCATCGGCAGCTGGAACAAATAGAAGTACGACACGCTCCAGCCGCGGAACGAGGCGAACAGCCAGCCGGTGATGGTGCTGGCGAGCACCATGACATAGAGCATCCAGTGCACGGCTTCCGAGCTCAGCCGCTGCCACGGCGGCAGCGAGCTTTCAGGTGCGACCGGATGTGTCAGCCGCCAGACGAAGCGCACCAGGATCAGCGCGAGAATGGTGAGGCCGAACGAGATGTGCAGGATCATCGGCGCGCCCGGCGGCGTGCTGGCGTGCAGATCGGGCATCAGCCAGCCGATCGGATATTGGATGGCGAGCAGCGCCACCACCAGCCAGTGCAGGATCTTCGCAGGCGTGCCGTAATGCAGGCGTGGCGTCATGACGAGCCTTCTGTTGCGATCGATGAGGCGCAATCAGCAATCAGGGCGGAAGTTCCGCCATGCATGCTCAGGCCGCTCCGATCAATATCCCCACCCCTAGCACGATGATGCCGCCGAGCACGATCTGGAACACGGCCTGCAAGAAGGGCGTGTCCATGTAGCGGGCGCGAATATAGGCGATCGCCCACAATTCGAAGAACACGACGAGGCAGGCTATCGCAGTCGCGATCCAGAACGCGTTCGTCCAGGAATCGGGCACCAGATAGGGCATCGTATGGCCGAGGCCGCCGAGCGTCGTCATCGCGCCGCAGACGGCGCCGCGCAGCAACGGCGAGCCGCGGCCGGTCAGCGAGCCGTCGTCGGACAGCGCCTCGGCAAAGCCCATGCTGATGCCGGCGCCGATCGAGGCGGCGAGACCGACCAGGAAGGTCTGAAAATTCTGATGCGTGGCGAAAGCGGCAGCGAACAACGGCGCGAGCGTCGACACCGAGCCGTCCATCAGGCCGGCGAGGCCGGGCTGCACATATTGCAGCACGAACACGCGCCGCCGTGTCTCGTCCTCCTTGTGGCGGACGTCGGGGCTCAGGATCTGGTCGGTCAGCTTGGCGGCGACCTGCTCGTGGCCTTTCTCGGCCAGCGCGAGATCGCCAAGCAGCCTGCGCACGCCGACGTCCTTGGCCTGCTCGGCCGCCTTGGCGTAGAAGCGCTCGGCCTCGAACTCCATCGTGGCGACCTCCTTGCGGATGGCGTCGAGCGACAGGTTCTTGGTCAGCCAGATCGGGCGGCGCTGCATGAAGCCCTTGACGTTCTCGCGCCGGATCGGCGGCAGGTTCTTGCCGAAGCGCTCCTCATAGAGTTCCAGCAGCATGTGGCGGTGGCCCTTCTCCTCCTCGGCCATCTGCTCGAACAACTTCGCCGAATCCGGATACCGCTCCGCAAGGTCCTCCGCGAAGCTCATGTAGATGCGGCCGTCTTCCTCTTCGGCCGAGATCGCGATCGCCAGGATCTCGCGCTCGGTGAGGTCGGCGAAATTCTTCATTCCAAGATCCCCGGATCTGTCGCTCTCAACATTCGTGTGTTTAGAACGTTTCTAAAGTGTATAGGAATTTGCCGCAACGCGGTCAAACTCCCGCCGCCCCGTGGTCGCGAAACCTTTCGTGATGGCTCATTCAAGCTGCAGTCATGGAACTGCGAGGATAGTTCGTCGTTCGCGGTTCGCGTAGCCACCTAAGGAGTTCCAATGGACAGCGTCAAATACCGGCTCAAAGATCCTGGCTTGGCGCCGCGCCGCACCAGGATGGATATTCCGGGCTGGGCAGGAGAACGGCAGCCGCGCGCGAATGGCTCGCATGAGCAGGTCTGGCACTGCGTACCATTCTCTGAAGGTGCGCAATATGGCATCGAGCTGTTTTACCCCTACGCATTCGAGCTGCAGGTGACGACGCGCGACGGCAGACTGGAGCTGTCGGGGGACTGGGGCGAGCCGCCCAGCCCGAGCCTGCAATGGCCGCCGTTCCGCAACTTCGGCGATGCGTTCTACACCTATCAGATCCTGCTCGATCTCAAGGTCCCCAAGGGCTTTGCCATCCGGACCGAGCCGCATCCGCGCTTCTATACCGACCGCACCGATACCTGCCCGATCGCCGTGCCGGCGCTGGTGCGCAACTTCTGGCCGATGCTGTTCTTCTGCGTCTTCAAGGCGCCGGCGGAGGGCCGCACGCACATCTTCCGCCCCGGCGAGCCGTTCGCGCAGGTCATCGTCATCCCGGAGGAGGCGAACTTCACGGTCGAGCCGATGAGCCCCGACGAGGCGGCCGAGCGCGAGCTGCAATCGCGCCGCATCCATGCCAGCCGGCCCGTGCTCGCCAAGGAGACCGAATGGGTGTCGAATACCGACACGGTGTTTGACGGCACCTATCGTCATCTGCACCGCGCGGCCAAGGAGAAGGCGCGCAAGTCCTGATCAGACTTACGTCCTCAGCGCGCGCGCCATCGCCTTCGGCCAGCAGACGTTTTGCTCGCCCGTCTCCACGTCGTCATGGCCGGGCTCGTCCCGGCCATCCACGTCGTTCTCAGCGTGCTGAACGACGTGGATGCCCGGGTCTTCGCCGCCCCGAAGCGGCTTCGGCCGCGCAGGCGGGACAAGCCCGGGCATGACGGAGAAATAAACTGACAGGCTCGCTCGTCGCGACAGCTCCACAACGATTTGCTGCGGCTCTTTCCTCAAAGAAAAGGGCACCGACCCCGCGGCCGGCGCCCTTCGGACCGTCATCTCACCGCGATCAATAGCGATCGTAGTACCAGTGATGGTGATGATGGTGGTGGTGATGGTAGTAGCGGCGCGGCACCACGTAGACCCGGGGGCCGTAGCCGTACCCATAGCCAGGGCCGTAGCCGTAGCCGCGCCAGTAGCCATGGTGATGGTGGTGATGATGGTGGTGGTGGTGGTACCACTGCGCCAACTGAACCCTCGGCTCGTCCGCCTGCGGTCCCTGCTCGTCGAGCGCCTGCAGCACCTTTGCGGCATCCGGAATCGGCTCGAGAAGGTCGGCGTAGGAATTGACCTTCAGCACATCGGTGGGGGCTGGAGCCGCCGACGCCTGAGTCGTGCCGAGCGCGCCGACGGCGGCAACTGCGCCGAGCAAGCCTGCGATCTTCTTATCCATAAATCATCTCCTGATGCGCATCGCCCGAATGCCAAAACGTCGCACCCCGAATGTTCGTTCCTCGATTCGCCTGATAAGTCAGAACGGAGTCCGAAATCAGGCTGTCGATTTGTTCAGGAACGTTAACAGGAGCTCATTGACATGGTCATGCTGCTCCTGCTGCACCCAATGACCGGCGCGATCGATCAGCTCGCACATGATCATGTTGGTACACACTCGGGATTGCATCGCTTCAAACACGCCGGGCCGTTGGTAGATGCCCCAGTCTTGCAGACCGGAGATGAATGCAGACGGAACGTCGATGGTGCGATCCGACCAGGTCTGCAATTCCGCGTCGAACAGGCCTGACGTGCCGCAGCGATACCATTGCAGCCCGCCCTGGAAGCCAGTTCGTTCATATTCGGCGGCGTAGATCGCGAGCTCGCTGTCAGGCAGCCAGTGATTGGCCGCGATCGCCGCGGCGTCAGGCATCTCCTCGGCGACAGTCTCGGCCATCGTCTTGGCGAGGTCCATCACATAGTAGGTCGGCAGCTTGGCCAGCTCGTCTGCGCTCCACGCCTGCAACGGATACGGCTTGTTGTCGGGCCAATCGGCGCTCTTGTGGTGATAATAGGCCCGCAGGAAATCATGCAGTCCTTGCGGGGCCTTGACCATGTCGGCGTTGGCCTGCCGCGTGGAGTAGTACCATTGATAGTGCTTGCGCGGTCGCGGCAATGCCGCGAGTTCGCGGTGCACGGGATCTTCTTGCGGCGCAACCGGCCGGTCGGCGATGCCGAACGGCGCTGGCGGCGGACCTGGGAACGGCGCGCTCATCATCACCACTGATCGAAAGACGTCGGGGCGGATCAGCGCGCACCACGCCGCGACCGGGCTGCCGAAATCGTGGCCGACGACGGCCGTATGGCGGTGGCCGAAGGCATAGACGACGCCGAGCGCGTCGCGCACCAGATTGGTGAAGCGAAATGGCGCGAGGTCGCCGTCATATTCGGCGCTCCAGCCGGTGGAGCGGCCATAGCCGCGCTGGTCCGGCGCCAGCACGTGATAGCCGGCCGCCGCCAGCGCCGGCATCACCTTGCGCCAGCTATAGGCGATCTCGGGAAAGCCGTGCAGCAGCACCACGCAGGGCCGGCCCGGTGTTTCGAAGCCGGCTTCGAGGACGTGCATGCGCAGACCGTTGATGCCGTCGACGTAACGGCTGCGGATGGAGGACGGAAGGGGGAGCGGGGGAAGTTGGTGAAGAGATGTCATCGCGGCCCTCATCAGTGTCGTCCCGGCCTTGAGCCGGGACCCGTAACCACAGGACGATGTGGTGAGGCTGACTGGCAGCTCCAGCCTTCGCAAAACTCAAGACGGCGGTTATGGGTCCCGGCTCAAGGCCGGGACGACACCGTTGGTGAGGCTACGCCGCGCCCTTCTTCGGCCAATAGCGCTCGCGCAAATGGCGCTTGACCAGCTTGCCGGTCGGGGTGCGCGGCAGCTCCGGCTCGAAGTCGATCGAGCGCGGGCATTTGAGCGGCGACAGGTGTTGGCGGCAGAACAGGATCAACTGCTCCTCGAGCGCCTTGCCGGCGCGGGCCATGTCGTGCGGCTGCACCACGGCCTTGACCTCCTCGCCCATCTCCTCATTGGGCACGCCGAACACCGCGACATCGGCGACATCGGGATGGGTGATGAGCACGTCCTCGGTCTCCTGCGGGTAGATGTTCACGCCGCCCGAGATGATCATGTAGGACTTGCGGTCGGTGAGATAGAGGAAGCCGTCGGCGTCGAGATAGCCGACATCACCGAGGGTCGACCAGCCCTTGTCGTTGTAGGCGCGTTTCGTCTTCTCCGGATCGTTGTGATAGGAGAAGACCGGCGCGTCGGCGAAATAGACCGTGCCGATCTCGCCGGTCGGCATCTCCTGATCGTCCTCACCGAGGATCTTGATCTTGCCGACCACGGCGCGGCCGACGCTGCCGCGATGCTCGAGCCATTGCTTCGAGGTGCACACGGTGACGCCGTTGCCTTCGGAGCCGGCATAGTACTCGATCAGGATCGGCCCCCACCACTCGATCATCCTGGCCTTGACGTCGACCGGGCAGGGCGCCGCGGCATGGATCGCGCCCTTCAAGGTCGAGACGTCGTACTGCTTGCGGACGTCCTCCGGCAGCTTGAGCATGCGCACGAACATCGTCGGCACCAGCTGCGACTGCGTCACCTTGTACTTTTCGACCAGCTTAAGAAACTCCTCGGCGTCGAAATGCTCCATGATGATCGACGTGCCGCCGAGCACCGAGACCATCATGTTGAAGCGCAAGGGAGCGGCGTGATAGAGCGGCGCCGGCGACAGATAGGTGCTCTCGGCATTCATGCCGCACATGTCGGCGCAGAGCACGCGCAGGAACGGGTTCGCCTGGTCGATCGGATTGCCTTCGAAATCCTTCTTGATGCCCTTCGGCCGTCCGGTCGTGCCTGACGAATACAGCATGTCGTAGCCGGCGACCTGGTCGGCGATCGGTGTCTTTGGCTGTGCGCCGGCTTCCTTGTCCCAGGAGCGGAAGCCGGGCTCGGGCTCGTCGACCATGAAGAACAGCGGACCGTCATTCGACACGAGGTCGCGCACCTGCTCGGCGCATTTCGGCGAGGTGATGAAGACCTTGGCGCCGCAATCCTTGATGATGTAGGCGATCTCGTCCTTGGTGAGATAGCGGCTGATCGCGGTGTAGTAGAGGCCGGAGCGCTGCGCGGCCCAGGCGATCTCCATGAAGGCAAGCCGGTTCTCCATCAGGAACGCGACGTGATCGCCGGCCTTGAGGCCGAGCGCACGGAACAGCTGGGCGCCCTGGTTGGAAAACTCGTCGAGCTCGCGATAGGTGATGGCCTTGCCGGTCCCCGCCATCTGATAGGCGATCTTGTCGGGATGGCTCTGGGCGTGGATGGAGGGGTGGGTCATGATGGGCTCACCGCGGATGAAAGGAAAAGGTGTCGTCCAGGCCTTGAGCCGGGACCCATAACCACAGGAAGCTGTGGTGAGAGCGAGCTGTGGCTCCAGCTTGCCCAACATTCAATTCGGTGGCTATGGGTCCCGGCCTAGTGCGCAATTGCGCACTAGGCCGGGACGACACCGTTGGTGCTGTGAGAGCTAGAGTCTCTCGACGATCGTCACATTGGCCATGCCGCCGCCCTCGCACATGGTCTGCAAACCATAACGCTTGTTGCGGGCCTTCAGCGCATGCAGCAGCGTGGTCATCAGCTTGGTGCCGGAGCCGCCGAGCGGATGGCCGAGCGCGATCGCGCCGCCATTGACGTTCAGCCGGCTCGGATCGGCGCCGGTGCTCTTCAGCCACGCTGTCGGGACCGAGGCGAAGGCCTCGTTGACCTCGTAGAGGTCGATATCGTCGATCGACATGCCGGCCTTCTGCAGCGCGCGTTGCGTTGCCGGCAGCGGCGCCTCCAGCATGATGACGGGATCGCCGCCCATCATGGTCATGTGATGCACGCGGGCCAGCGGCTTGACGCCGAGCGACTTCAGGCCGCGCTCGTTGACGACCATCACGCCCGACGCGCCGTCGCAGATCTGGCTGGCGCTGGCGGCCGTCAGCTTGCCGTTCTCGGCGATCAGCTTGACGCCCTTGATGCCGTCGAGGCTGACGTCGAAGCGGATGCCCTCGTCGATATGATGGGTGTCGGTCGAGCCGTCTGCACGGGTGATCTGCAGCGGAATGATCTCGTCCTTGAAGTGCCCTGCCTGCGTCGCCGCGATCGCGCGCTGGTGGCTGTTATAGGCGTACTCGTCGAGGTCATCCTTCGACAGCCCGTACTTCTCCGCCATCATTTCCGCGCCGGTGAACTGGCTGAACTGGATGTTCGGATAGCGGCTCTCCATGCTCGGGCTCTTGTAGTGCCCGAAGCCGTTCTTCGCCGGCAAGGTGGAGGCAAGGCCCATCGGCACGCGGGTCATCGACTCCACGCCCGCGGCGATCACGACGTCCATCGCGCCCGACATCACTGCCTGCGCGGCGAAATGCAGCGCCTGCTGCGACGAGCCGCACTGGCGGTCGATCGAGGTGCCCGGCACGCTCTCCGGCAGCTTCGAGGCCAGCACTGCGTTGCGGGCGATGTTGGTCGACTGCTCACCGGTCTGCATCACGCAGCCCATGATCACGTCCTCGACCTGGTCCGGCGCGGCGCCGGAGCGCTCGACCAGCGCGTCCAGCACCTTCGCCGCCAGATCAGCCGGATGCCAGCCGGCCAGACGGCCGCCCTTGCGGCCGCCGGCCGTGCGTGCAGCCGCGACGATATAGGCTTCCGCCATGAGGTTTCCTCCCTAGACTTGGTTCGTGATTGCCGGCGATTTAAATGCGCGATTGAGGCTTAGTCAATCGATCAATTAACTCTTGAGATCAACTCCGGCTTCGGCTTATCTGCCCCGATCAAGCGCGAGATGGATCTTGGGACCTCAGCTTCAGAACAGCGTGCCGGAGAAACTTCCCGCGGGGCGGAATGCCACCGCGGAGAAGCTGCTGGTCGCCGCCAGCGAGCTGATGATCCAGAGGTCTTCGATCGAGATCTCGCTCAGCGACATCGCGCAGAAGTCCGGTTCGAACGCCGCATTGGTCAAATACCATTTCGGCAACAAGGACGGCCTGCTGCTGGCGCTGCTTGCCCGCGACGCGGCGACCGAGGTCGCCCATCTCGAATTCCTGCTGGCGCAGCCGATCTCGCCGACCGCGAAGCTCAAGCTGCACATCAACGGCATTATCCGCGCCTATCACCGGTTTCCCTACATGAACCGGCTGATCCATTATCTCCTGCACGAGAGCAGCCCCGAGGCCGCTGACGAGGTGTCGAAGTTCTTCGTCGCGCCGCTGCTGGATTTTCATCGCCGGTTGATCGAGGAGGGCGTCGCCAAGGGCGAGTTCCGCGTCGTCGATCCGGTGCTGTTCTACACCAGCCTGATCGGCGCCTGCGATCACCTGTTCTTTGGCCGCCACGCGATGTCGCGCGCGATCGGCGTCGGCCCGGTCACCGATGATGTCTGCCGCCAGTACATCGCCCATATGGAGGCGCTGATCTGCGGCGGGATAGTGAAAGGGGCGAATGGCGAATAGGGAGTAGCGAGTAGGGGATATCCTGCCTTCCCTATTCGCTACTCCCTATTCGCCACTCGCCAACAACAAAACGGAGGAAACGCACCATGCAACTCAACAACGTTGCCGTTCTCATCACCGGCGGTGGCTCGGGTCTCGGCGCCGCCACCGCGCGCGCCATGGCCGCCAAGGGCGCCAAGATTGCCGTGCTCGACCAGAGCAAGGAGAACGCGGAGAAGGTCGCTGCCGAGCTCAACGGCGTTGCCATTCATGCCGACGTCACGGACGAAGAGCAGGTCAAGGCCGGCCTGGCCAAGGCGGAAGCCGCGCACGGCATCGCCCGCGTGCTGGTGAACTGCGCCGGCATCGGCGGCTCGCAGCGCATCGTCGGCAAGGACGGCGTCTATCCGCTGGCCAAGTTCGCCCGCATCATCAACGTCAATCTGATCGGCACGTTCAACGTGCTGCGCCTGTTTGCCGAGCGCCTCGTCACAGCGGAGGCGGTCGGCGAGGAGCGCGGCGTCATCATCAACACGGCCAGCGTGGCAGCTTACGAAGGTCAGATCGGCCAGATCGCTTATTCGGCGTCGAAGGGCGGCGTCGTTGGCCTCACGCTGCCGGCGGCACGCGATCTCGCCAGCCAGAAGATCCGCGTCAACACCATCGCACCCGGCCTGTTCCTGACGCCGCTGCTGATGGGCCTCAACGAAGAAGCGCGCAAGAGCCTGGGCGCTCAGGTGCCGCATCCGGCCCGCCTCGGCGACGCCACAGAATACGGCAACCTCGCCGTCCACATCGTCGAGAATCCGATGCTGAACGGCGAAACCATCCGCCTCGACGGCGCCATCCGCATGGCCCCGCGCTAACCACAACCTCCGCTGTCGTCCCGGCTTCGAGCCGGGACCCCTACTCCGCGGCGTCTGTGAGAGGCACTCTGGCAGACACCGCGCCCTGACCAATCAAGCCGGTGGCTATGGATCCCGGCGTTCGCCGGGACGACACTGAGGGTGGAGCGCGCCATGTCCCAACCGCTGCTGATCGAGCATGACAACGGCGTCGACCATGTGACGCTCAATCGTCCGGAGAGCCTGAACGCGCTCGATCCGGCACTGATCGATGCGCTCAACGCCTATTTCGAAAGCCTGCAGCGCAACGGCACGACGCGCGTCGTGGTGCTCAAGGGCGCTGGCAAGAACTTCTGCGCTGGCCTCGACCTCAAGGCCGCGATGCAGCGGCGCGGTGGCGTCAACGAGCCGCCCAGCGTCACCGAATCCTTGGACTCGCAGCGCCGCATCGCCGACATCGTGATGCTGATGCGGCGCTGTCCGCAGCCGATCATTGCGCTGGTGCAGGGCGCCGCCGCCGGCGGCGGCTTCGCGCTGGCGCTCGCCGCCGACATCCGCATCGCTTCGCGTTCGGCGCGGATGAACTGCGCCTTCATCAAGCTGGGGCTCGGCGGCTGCGACATCGGCACCAGCTACTTTTTGCCGCGCCTCGTCGGCGTCTCCGTCGCCTCCGAGCTGATCCTCACCGGACGCTTCATCGGCGCCGAGCGTGCGCTCATGGTGGGCCTGGTGTCGGAGATCGTCGAGGACGACATGCTCGACAGCGCCGCTGCACCCTTCATCGGTGCGATGATCACGGCCTCGCCGGTCGGGCTTCGCCTGTCGAAGGAATGCCTCAACATGAGCGTCGATGCGTCGTCGATCGAAGCCGTGATCGCCATGGAGGATCGCAACCAGGTGCTGTGCAGCCGCTCGGAAGATTTCAAGGAAGGCATTACGGCCTTCCTCGAGAAGCGAAAGCCGGTCTATACCAACCGCTAGATATCAAGATCCGCAAAGGACGATATTTCGGGAGACGCAAAATGGACGGAACGGCAGCGAAGGTGCTGGAGAAGCCGGCATTCCGCAAGGTCAACTGGCTGGCGCGCGACATCGATGTCGAACGGCGGGGGGATGGCGTGATCGTCATCAAGTCGCGCATTCCGCTGCAGGCCTACGAGCCGCATCTCGCCGCGCCGTTGGCGCGCTGGGCCAAGGAGGCGCCGACGCGGACCTGGCTCGCGCAGCGCAGCGGACCCGAGCGGCAATGGCGCAAGCTGTCCTATGTTGAAGCCAAGCGTACCGTCGACGGACTGACGCAGGGTCTGCTCAATCTGAAACTCGATGGCCGCCCGGTCGCGATCCTCTCTGGCAATTCCATCGAGCATGCGCTGATGACCTTCGCCGCGATGCAGGCACGCTCCCCGGCGGCGCCGGTGTCGCCGGCCTATTCGCTGATGAGTCACGATCACCTCAAGCTGAAATATCTGTTCGGGCTGGTGAAGCCGGGCGTCGTCATGGTGCAGGACGGCCCGACCTTCGAGAAGGCGCTGAAGGCACTCGACCTCGCCGGCGTCACCGTTGTCCATGTCGCGCGTCCGTGCGAGGGCATCCCGAGCGTCAGCTTCGCGGATCTGGCCGCGACGCCGGTGACATCTGAGGTCGAGACGTCGATCGCGCAGATCACGCCTGACACCGTCGGCAAGCTCCTGTTCACCTCCGGCTCGACCGGCATGCCCAAGGCGGTCATCAACACCCAGCGCATGATGTGCGCCAATGCGGCGATGATGATGCAGACGCGTCCGCGCGGGCCTGATGCGCCGATCTCTACCGTGCTCGACTGGATGCCGTGGAATCACACCATGGGTGGCAACGCGCTGTTCAATCCGCTGCTGATCGAGGGCGGCACGCTGTACATCGACGACGGCCGGCCGATGCCCGGCATGTTCGACGAGACGATCAAGAATTTGCGTGAGGTGTCGCCGACCTACTACGCCAACGTTCCCGCGGGCTATGCCGCACTCGCCGCGGCGATGGAGAAGGACGATGCGCTGTGCCGCTCGTTCTTCAAGGATCTGGGCATCATGGCCTATGGCGGCGCGCGGCTGCCGGACGATCTCTACGAGCGCATGCAGGCGCTGGCGGTCAAGACTACCGGCGAGCGCATCGTGTTCTACACCGGCTGGGGCTCGACCGAGACTGCGCCGACCTCGACCGGCACCTATTGGAACACCGAGCGCGTCGGCCTGATCGGCCTGCCGTTCCCCGGCGTCGAGCTGAAGATGGTGCCGACCGGTGACAAATACGAGCTGCGGCTGCGCGGCATCAACGTCATGCCCGGCTATCTCGGCCAGCCCGAGCTGACCAAGAAGGCGTTCGACGACGAAGGCTTCTACTGCATCGGCGATGCCGGCCTGTTCGTCGATCCCAATGATCCGGCGCAGGGCATCATCTTCGCCGGCCGCGTCGTCGAGGACTTCAAGCTGACGACCGGGACCTTCGTGCATGTTGGCTCGCTGCGCACCGATGCGATCGCGGCCGCCACGCCGGCGATCCACGATGCGCTGGTGGCCGGGCAGGATCGTGAGTATGTCGGCCTGCTCGCGTGGCCGAACCTGCACGCCTGCCGGCAACTGGTCGGCAATCCCGATGCGACCTTCGAGGACGTGGTGAAACATCCGGCGGTGATCGACTGTGTCCGCCGCGGACTTCAGGCACATAATAAAGAGTGCGAAGGCGCCAGCAGCCGGCGCATCGGCCGCGCCATGCTGATGGTCGAGCCGCCGTCGATCGACGGCCACGAGCTGACCGACAAGGGCTACATCAACCAGCGCGCCGGCCTCGACCGCCGCGCAGCCCTGGTGGAGCGGCTCTACGCTGATGTGCCCGACTCCGACGTGATCGTGCTGTGATGAGGCCCATCTCTTTCCACTCGTCATACCGGGATGCGTGCGCAGCACGCAGGCCCGGAATCCATAACCACGATCGTGAGTATGGATTCCGGGCTCGCGCTCCGCGCGCCCCGGAATGACGGCGAGTTTTAGATCCGACTTCCAAGGCGAGTGACATTCATGAACTTCGATTTCTCCGACGACCAGAAACAGCTGCGGGACCAGGCGCGGAAATTCCTCGCCGAGAAGTGCCCGCCCAAGGCGGTGCGCGTCGTGCTCGACGGCAAGGAGCCGTATGATCGCGCGTTGTGGAAGGGCTTTGCCGAGATGGGCTTCCTCGGCGTCGCGATCCCCGAGGAGTATGGCGGCGCGGGCGCCGGCCATCTCGAGCTGTGCGTGATCGCCGAGGAAGTCGGCCGCGCGCTGGCGCCGGTGCCGTTCTCGTCGACGGTCTATCTCGCCGCGGAAGCACTGATGCTGGCCGGCAGCGATGCGCAGAAGCAGGCGTGGTTGCCGAAGATCGCGAGCGGCGAGACGATCGGCACCCTGGCGCTGTTCGAGGGCACCGGCAATCCGTCGCCGAAGGCGATCAAACTTGAGGCTGCCAATGGGGTGATCAACGGCGTCAAGAAACCGGTCGCCGACGGCGCCATCGCCGATCTGATCATCGTCGCGGCGCGCACCGCCTCGACCGGCCGCGACAGCGACGTCTCGCTGTTCCTGGTCGATACGAAGGCTGGCGGCGTCGAGGCCAAGGCGCTGACCAATCTCGACCCGACCCGTGGCCAGGCCGAGCTCACTTTTACGAACTGCAAGGCGGAGCCGCTCGGCGCTGCCGGCGAGGGCTGGAGCATCCTCACCCAGGTGCTCGACCGCGCGGCCGTGCTGACCGCCTTCGAGCAGGTCGGCGGCTCCGACCGTGCGTTGGAGATGGGCCGCGACTACGCGCTCGACCGCATCGCCTTCGGTCGTCCGATCGGCTCGTTCCAGGCGGTCAAGCACATGCTGGCCGACATGTATGTGTCGGCGACCTTGGCCCGCTCCAACTCCTACTATGGCGCCTGGGCGCTCTCGACCAACGCCCCGGAATTGCCGGAGGCCGCGGCCTCGGCGCGCATCAGCGCGACGCAGGCGTTCCAGCACTGCGCCAAGAACAACATCCAGGTCCATGGCGGCATGGGCTTCACCTGGGAGTTCGATTGCCACATGTACTACCGCCGCGCCAACGCGCTCGCGCTCGGCCTCGGCAGCCTGTCGTATTGGGAAGACCAGCTGATCGACCGCATGCGCAAGCGCAATGCGGCATGAATTCGTAGGTGGGCAAAGCGAAGCGTGCCCACCATCCCCGTCAAGTGGCTGCAACGGTGGGCACGGCTCGTTGCGCCTTTGCTCACCCTACGAGAGCAGGGTTTGAAACATGAACTTCGATGACACCCCACAAGAGGCTGCGTTCCGCGCCGAAGCTCGTGCGTGGATCGCCGCCAACGCGCCGAAGCAGTACGAGGACGAGCTGCGCGCCTCCTCGCTCGGCCGCACCGCGCTGAAGAATGCCAATATCCTCGAGGTCGCCAAGGCCTGGCAGAAGAAGAAGGCCGATGCCGGCTGGGCCTGCCTGCACTGGCCGAAGGAGTATGGCGGCCGCGGTTCGTCGCCGATCGAGCGCGTGATCTGGCAGCAGGAGGAGGGGCCGTTCGGCAAGCTGTCGGGCATGTTCATCATCGGCCACGGCATGTGCGGGCCGACCATGATGGCCTACGCATCGGAGGAGCATAAGCGGCAGTACCTGCCGCCGCTGGCGTCGGGCGAGAAGGTGTGGTGCCAGCTGTTCTCCGAGCCGGCCGGCGGCTCCGACGTCGCGGGCCTGCGCACCCGCGCCGAGAAGCGCGGCGACGAGTGGGTGATCAACGGCCAGAAGATCTGGACCTCCGGCGCGCATTACTCCGACTACGGCATCCTGCTGACGCGCACCGATCCAACCGTGCCGAAGCACAAGGGCCTCACCATGTTCTTCCTGGATATGAAGAGCAAGGGCGTCGATATCAGGCCGATCAAGCAGGCCAGCGGCCATTCGGATTTCAACGAGGTCTATTTCACGGATGTCGTGATCCCGGACTCGCAGCGGCTCGGCGCCGTCAATGACGGCTGGAACGTCGCGCTCACCACCCTGATGAACGAGCGCATGTCGATCGGTGCCGGCGTCTCCACCGGCTTCCCCGAGCTGTTCGACTTCTGCTCCAACCTGATGCTGGACGATCGACCCGCGATCGAGGACCGCAACGTGCGCTCGAAGCTGGCGAGCTGGGCGGTGAGGGCGAGCGGACTGAAATACACCAGCATGCGCGCCATCTCGGCGCTGTCGAAAGGCGAGCGCCCCGGTCCGGAGAACTCGATAGGCAAGCTGGTCGCGGGTTCGATGGTGCAGGACGTCGCGGCTTTCGCGCTCGATCTGCAGGGCGCGGCTGGTGTGCTGAGCGGTCCCGAGGCGGAGCTGGCCGGGCGCTTCCAGGCGATGCTGCTGCGCGCGCCCGGCACCCGCGTCGAAGGCGGCACCGACGAGATCATGCGCAACATCATCGCCGAACGCGTGCTCGGTTTGCCTGGCGATATCCGTGTCGACAAGGACCTGCCGTTCAACCAGGTCCCGACGAAGGGACGTGCCTAGTTACTGTCGTAGGGCGGGTTAGCGCAGCGTAACCCGCCGTGGACCACGCGACGTCAATCAAGTGGCGGGTTACGCCTTCGGCTAACCCGCCCTACGTAGATCAAGTGAGGGCTAGGGCATGAACTTCGACGACACCCCTGAGGAAGCCGCCTTTCGCGAGACCGCGCGCGCCTGGATCGCCGCCAATGCGCCGAAGGAGCTGGAGGAGGAGCTTGCGAGCTCCTCGCTCGGGCGCATCCGGCTGAAGCATGCCGACATCGTCGAGGTCGGCAAGGCCTGGCAGAAGAAGAAGTCCGACGCCGGCTGGAGCTGCCTGCACTGGCCGAAGGAGTACGGCGGCCGCGGCGCGACGCCGATCGAGCGCGTGATCTGGCAGCAGGAAGAGGGCGTCTACGGCAAGCTGACGCAGCCGTTCCAGATCGGCGAGGGCATGTGCGGTCCGACGGTGATGGCCTATGGCAGCGAGGAGCACAAGCGGCGCTATCTGCCGAAGCTCGCTGCGGGCGAGGAGATCTGGTGCCAGCTGTTCTCCGAGCCGGCCGGCGGCTCTGATGTCGCGGGCCTGCGCACCCGCGCCGAGAAGCGCGGTGACGACTGGGTGATCAACGGCCAGAAGATCTGGACGTCGGGCGCGCACTACTCCGACTACGGCCTCCTGATCACACGCACCGATCCGAACGTGCCGAAGCACAAGGGTCTGACGATGTTCTTCCTGGACATGAAGAGTCCTGGTGTCGAAGTTCGTCCGATCAAGCAGGCCAACGGCATGCAGGAGTTCAACGAGGTCTATTTCACGGATGTCGTCATCCCGGACTCGCAGCGCCTCGGCGCGGTCGGCGACGGCTGGAACGTGTCGCTGACGACGTTGATGAACGAGCGCATGTCGATCGGCGCGCGGCTCGCCACCGGTTTTCCGGAGATGTTCGAGTTCTGCGCGAACCTGATGACCGACAACGGGCTTGCGATCGACGATCGCGCCACGCGCTCCAAGCTGGCGTCGTGGGCGGTCAAGGCCAGCGGCCTGAAGTACACCAGCTACCGCGCGATCTCGGCGCTATCCAAGGGCGAGCGTCCCGGGCCGGAGAACTCGATCGGCAAGCTGGTCGCCGGCGTGATGCTGCAGGACATCGCGACCTACGCGATGGACCTCGAAGGCGGCGCCGGCGTGCTCACCGGTGCGGACGAAGGCATGACGGGGGGACAGTTCCAGCAGATGCTGCTGACCTCGCCCTCGATGCGCATCGCCGGCGGCACCGACGAGATCCTGCGCAACATCATCGCCGAGCGCGTCCTCGGCCTGCCCGGTGATATCAGGGTCGACAAGGATGTGCCGTTCAACAAGGTCCCGACCAAGGGACGTAGCTAACCCTCATCCTGAGGAGCTGCGCAGCAGCGTCTCGAAGGATGAGGCCCGTCTGGGGCCTCATGGTTCGAGACGGCGCTGCGCGCCTCCTCACCATGAGGTGTGAGATCGGTCGAGACGAGAGCCAATCGCATGGAAGCAAAAGCCGTGTCCGCCAACACAGACCCCATCACCATTCTCGAAGAGTTGATGGCCGCACGTTTCTCGTGCCGCAGCTTCCGCGCCGATCCCGTGCCGCGCGCGACCATCGAGCGTATTCTATCAGCTGCGCAGAAGACAGCGTCGTGGTGCAACAGCCAACCTTGGCGCGTCGAGATCACGAGCGGCCCGGCCACCGAAGCGTTCCGCAAGATGATGTACGCCGCCGCATCGGGCGGCAAGCCGGCGTCGGGCGACTTCCCGTTTCCGCGCGAATACAAGGGCGTCTATCTGGAGCGGCGGCGCGAGAGCGGCTTCCAGCTCTATAACGCGCTTGGCATCGAACGTGGCGACAAGGCCGGCTACGCCAGGCAGGCGCTGGAGAACTACAATCTGTTCGGCGCGCCGCACGTGGCAATCATCCATAGCGACGAGGCGCTTGGCACCTATGGCGCGATCGACTGCGGCGGCTACGTCACGAGCTTCATGCTGGCGGCGCAGGCGCTCGGTGTGGCCACGGTGCCGCAGGCCGCTCTCGCGTTTCATTCCGACCTGGTGCGGCAGCACTTCGGTCTCGGTGACGATCGCAGGATCGTGTGCGGCATTTCGTTCGGCTATCCCGACCTCGACCACAAGGCCAACTCCTACCGGACCAGCCGTGCGCAGCTGGCCGATACGGTGCGCTTCGTCGAGGAATGAGCAGGTTGGCGATTGGCCGAGACAGCGAAGTCTTGCGCGGCCTGACTCCGCGTCGTGTGGCTCTCGGCGCATGGCGCAGATCGTTCCACCAAGCCACTGTTGCAGACGTATTCGCTGCGTCGATCGGCGTTGCGCAGCGATGCCATGTGTCGAAAATTTATTAAAAAATGTTGCCAGGATGCTTGCCGTGGACTCCGCAAGCATTCCTCGTTCGCGGCGAATTCGATGCGGCCTTGCACGCTAGCTGCGTTCGCGGCCTCGCAAAGGCAAACCTATTCGGTTCTGAAATCAAAGCCTTGCTGGCACTCTCGGCGCGGAACCTCGCGAGCGCCTGCTCGACGCTGCGCCGCGACGTGCCGGAAAAATCCCTAGTGGCTGCTGTCGCTCGCCTTGGGCGCACACTTTTCCTTGAGCTCGTGAGCTTCGAGCAATGATATTGACAAAATCCTTTCCAACATTTTGAGTTGCATCGCGCGAGCGTCCACGATGCAGAATTGCAGACGCTCGATGATCTTCTCGATTGAAGGTTCAGTCACGGTTCAAAAACCTGAAGTGTCAGCGATGGATTCCTTGAACATGCCGTCCAACCTCTATGCCCTGGAGGTGGATGAGGCGACGCTCCTGGGTCACCGCCTCCTGAAGGCGTTCCACCGAATGAGGCTGACGCGGCACCGTGAGCAGCTCATTGCGCTGGCTGAACGGCTGGTGGAAGATGAAGAAAGATTTCCGGCAGGGCCAGGCGGCTGACATCTTCGAGCCCCTGCCAAGTCAACGTCGGTCGCGTCAGGCCGATCTGTTTGCATAGCGACTGCCACGTGGTTTCGTCACAATCCACCAGAACGGCCATCACCGACATTCCGTCCATCAGATGAGGCACGCCCAGCGGCCGCGCCTTCCAGCCGCACTTTTCAAACCGCGGCAGCCACCAGCTTTCGAGCACGATGGAGAACCCGGTCAGGCCGATCGAGATGCCGTATTCCATGATCGCGGTCAGCAGCAGCATGTCGATGCGCGGACCCGCATGCTCGCCGCGGCGCTCGGGGATTACGAAGATGCGTGACAGCTCGTAGACATCCGGGCGTTGGATCGGGCCGCGCAGATTCAGATAGGGAAAGATGTCGCTCATCAAAGTCGGCATCAGCGTCGGCACCGCGCGCATCGAGCCGATCAGCTGGCCCTTGTCGATGCAGAACAGATAGACCGAATCCTCGGTGTCGAACTGGTCGATCTCGCGTCCGTCGGGGCGATCGAGGGCCATCCATTTGCGCTGCTTGACGTAGATGTCGTGGCGCAGTCGGTAATAAGGATCAAAATATTTTTCGTAGAGCGCGCGATTATCTTTTCGAACGACATGAATCTCAGGCATCGAAACCCCCGGTCGTCTGAAGCAATATGGGGCTTGCAGATTGCCGATGTGGTTCGATTGATCCAGTGGCAAAAACGCCAGATCAGATCGTGATCTCACCGTTGACAAGAGCGGTCGCAACCGTCGCCGTCTTGTTCTTGGTTTCCAGCTTGCGCTGAGCCTCCTCGAGATGCCAACGCACGTTGCGTTCGGACACGCCGAGAATGCGCGCCGTCTCCCACGCCGTCTTGCCGCGTGCCGCCCAACTCAGCACCTCGGCTTCGATGCGCGACAGGCGACGGTTCTGGCCGGTCGCCGCACGCGCCAACGCGCGCAGCCGCTGATGCGTGAACATGCTGATGAGGTGCAGCGCGCCGCGCGCATCGGTCGCGAGGTTGGGCTGCTCGCCTGCCAGGCTGACTGCACCCACCGCGTCGTCGTAATGGATCGGAACGCAGAAGCCTTCGTTCAATCCGAAGTCGCGTGCGCGCGTCATCACCTTGTGTGCGCCCGGCTCGTCCTGGCGGTCATACGGCGCTTCCGACCACAAGAATGGATTCAAGGTCGACAGGCAGTGACGGGGGATTGGATCGAAGCGATGAAACTGCTCCCGCGCGTACATGTCGAACCATTCCGGCGGCCAGCCATTGGCCAGGATGGTTTGCTGCAGCGATTGACCCGCGGTCGGCACGCCAGCCATGATGTAGGCGTGGAAGCCGAGGTCGCCGATCACCTTCTCGAATTGGGAGAGCACGCTGGCGCTGGTCTTCGACGCCTCGATCGCGTCGACATAGTCCAGAGCCCGCCGACCCCAATACGCGTCTATCACTTGCATGTGAAAGTCTCCGCCCAAGTCCAAGCTAGCCATGGACAAAAGGCTGTCAACCGCAAATTGGAGCTTTACGTCGATAGTTCGCTGAGCGTGTGTCAGCACACCGGCTGCATACAGCACGATGCATGCAAAACATGTTGGTCCGAGATGCGCATTGCGCTCAGAATTTCGGCGTTCGCTTTTCTGCAAACGATTTCATGCCTTCTCCGATCTCTGTTCCGACCAGGCTGTCCTGATGCCTGCGACGGGCCGCCGCATCGTCGAGCGTCCCGCGCGCAAATTCGTTGATGGCCCGCTTCATGCCGCGCATGGCAACCGGCGCGTTGCCAGCCAGCAGCGCTGCTAATCGATCGACCTCGGTATCGAGGGCGTCGGCGGCCACCATCCCGGTGAGATAGCCGATGCGCAGCATCTCCGCGGCGCCGATCTTCTCGGCCGTCAGGAACAGCCGCTTGGCATTGTCGAGCCCGAGCCGCGAGACGTAGCGCTTGATGCCATTGGGGTAGTAGTGCAGGCCGAGCCGAGCGGCGGGCATGAACATCTCGGCCGTATCGATGCCGATGCGGAAGTCGCAGGCCAGCGCCAGGTCGGTGGAGCCGCCATAGACGCCGCCATTGATACGGCAGATCGTCGGCAGCGACAGATCCTCCAGCCGGTCGGCGACCGCTTCGAAGGACGGGCCCGCGCCGCCGGCCGGGCTGGTCTCGGCGCCGCCGATCGACCCGAGGTCGTAGCCGGCGCTGAAGGCGCGCCCGGTTCCGGTCAGGACGAGCACGCGCAGGCTCTCATCCGCTTCGATGCGATCAAACAATGCGATGAGCACACCGAGATCTTCCGCCTGCAGACGGTTGAGATGACGGGGACGGTTGAGCCGGATGGTGGCGCGCGGTCCGTCGATGGTCAGAACCGGCGTGCTGGGCGCATCCTCGACTGCCGAGGTGGGTCCGTCGGTCATGTCCTGTTCTCCATTGCGCGGCGTTGGGCTTCGGCGTCGATGCTCTGCACCAGATCCGGATGGCGCGCCATCAGCACGCGGAAATCGACGAGGTCGAGAACCAGCAGCTTAGACAACTGGATGGTGCTGATATTGGCGGAGCGCAGGTTGTTTCCAAGCAGGGCCATTTCGCCGAAGAATGCGCCTTCGCCCAGCCGGATCTTCTTGCCTGGGAGATCCACCTCGACCTCGCCGGCGGCGATGAAGTACATGCAGTCGCCCGGGTCGCCCTTGCGGATGACGGTCGTGCGTGGCGGCAGGTCGATCGTGCGCAGCATCTGCGTGACGTCGGCGATGGTCGATGGACCGAGGCTGGCGAAGAACGGCACCCGGCTGACCGACTCCCAGGTCTTGAGGAAATTGTCGCGGCGGGTCTCGGCCGCGAAGCCGGTTGCGAGAATGCCGGTCCAGAGACCGAACACGCCGAGGCCGGAGATCATCACGGCGGCCGCGACCAGGCGGCCGAGCGGCGTGATCGGCACCACGTCGCCATAGCCGGTGGTGGTCAGCGTCACCACCGCCCACCACAGCGCCGAGGGAATGGTGCCGAAGGTCGCCGGCTGCTCGTCGTGCTCTAGCGAATATTCGGCGACGGAGCCGAGAAACAGCACCATCAGGAACAGCGCGAGCACCGAGAGCAGCGAGCGCGACTCGACCACCATCACGCGCCGCAACTGCCGCAGCCCGGGGATGCCTGGAATCACCTTGCCGACCCAGGTGACCGCAAGCAGCCATGCCGCACGCGGCGGCACGCCGGCGACAAGCGCAGCCGGCACGGCGAGCGCTGACACCGTGTCCAGCAGGCCGCGGCCCGACAGCAGGTAGTTTGCGGCACGGCCAAGCCGCGCGGCCTTGTGAACCCGGGCCAGCCATTGGGCGACAAAAAAAGCAAGACATCCCCACAGCAGGGCGATGATCCCGCGGCCGGCCACCTCGTAGGCCGAGTCCATCGTCAGCAGGACCATGGCGGCCATGCCGAGCGCAACGGCCAGGTAGGTGGCCCGGGTCAAATTGCGCCCGGCCGTTGCCGCCAGGAATGCCCCCAGGGCAGGGAAGTGCTGCGGTTTGGCCATGGAAGGCGGGGGCCTGTCGCTGATCGAAAGCTGGAGGGATGTCGGCGCAAAGTGCCCCGAGCGGGGAAGGCCCGTCAACGATGCCGGGCGACCGAATGGGCGTCATCGGCCCGGTGCAGGACCGGGCTTGCGGGAATTTTTTGTCTCCAGGTCGATTACCGGTTCAAACGTCGTCTGT
Organism: Bradyrhizobium sp. HKCCYLS2038; assembly: GCF_051167655.1. NCBI lineage: Bacteria > Pseudomonadati > Pseudomonadota > Alphaproteobacteria > Hyphomicrobiales > Nitrobacteraceae > Bradyrhizobium > Bradyrhizobium sp. HKCCYLS2038. The sequence goes on from NZ_JBNPTM010000001.1 coordinate 494,895, forward strand.
TCGCCGTATATCAGAAGTGGGCATGGACACATAAACTAGCCATGAGAGGCCGGAACAAGGCATTCGGCCCTCCTGCATTTAAGAGTCTGGTTGATCCCGATGGATACCTCTCACCTGGTCGAACATGCAGGCGCCGCCGGCAGCCTCTTCGCGTCGATCTTCGTGGTCGCTACGTTGTCGATGCGGACGATGATCCCGCTCCGGATCTTCGCGATCCTCACCAATATCGTGCTGATCGCCACCGCGGTGCCGGTGCACAACTATCCGGTGCTGGTGCTGCACGGTGTGCTGCTGCCGCTCAACAGCTATCGCCTGCACCAGATGCTGCAGCTGGTTCGCGACGTGAAGCAGTCGGTCAACAGCGACCTGTCGATGGAGTGGCTGAAGCCGTTCATGACCGAGCGCAAATGCGGCGCCGGCGAGGTCCTGTTCTACAAGGACGAGAAGGCCGACAGCATGTACTACATCGTCAGCGGTCGTTTTCGCCTGGTGGAATCCGGTATCGAGCTGCCGGTCGGGGCGATCGTGGGCGAGTTCGGCATGATCTCGCCGTCCAATACCCGCACCCAGACCCTGGAATGTGTCGAGGGAGGGCTGATCCTGTCGGTGTCCTACGACCAGGTCGAGCAGCTCTACGTCCAGAATCCCGCCTTCGCGTTCTACTTCCTGCGCCTTGCCAGCGCCCGGCTGTTCCAGAACATCGAAACGCTCGAGCGGCGGCTGGCGCAGCAGACCGCCGCCGCGCCCGTCGCCAAATCGGCGTGATCCGGGGGGCCTGGAGCACGTGGAAAGCGTCCGGTCCTCGCTTCGCTACCTGTTCGCCGACTTCATCGGCGACCACGAGGGTGATCCGCCCTTTCTGCCCGAGCGCCTGCCGGAGGCCGCCGTCCCGGTGGTGAGCGATGGCATTCATCTGCTGATGGAGTATCAGGGCGCGACCTACGCGCAGCTCTATGTCGATCGCATCAAGCGGTTCGTGCGCAGATCGGACGTCGATGCCGCCATGCTCTGCGAGATCGCGCAGCACCTTGCCGAGCGCATGGCCTATGAGGACCTGATCCGGATCGCGCAGCTGCGATTGATGAGCCTGGAGAGAGGGCGCAGGCCGGGCGGGCGGGAGACCGACGACGTCAGGCGGTTTCGCCTCGACGAACTGCTCGGCGCCCTGCCGCAGGCGGTCGCCGATTCTATGTCGACGGGCTTCGAGCAGATCGGCTGGCTCGGCCGGCGCCGGATCAAGGTCCGCTTCTCGGTCCGGTCGCGGTTTGCGGTGCGCCGCCTCAAGCTGATGGCTGGCCTGCGGCGGTGGCGGCTGCAGTCGGTTCGCTATGTCGAGGAACGGGCCTGGGCCGAACGGTGGCTGCACATGATCGCGCGCGCGCTCGACAAGCAGCCGGCTGCGGCACACGCCGTGATCGCGACGGCGACGATGATCCAGGGACAGGGCGATGCCTACCGGCAGGGGCTGGCGGATTGGCACGCCATCATTAACGGCTTGGCCAAGCCGACCTTCGACGGCGTGCTGCCGATTCGCGATCTCGCCGCCGTCATTGCCGAAGCCCGTGCCGTCGCGCTGGCGGAACCCGGCCAGGGGGCGTTGACGCGGTGCATTGCGGAGATCCGCGCACGGGCGACGGCGACACCGAGGACCAACGCGGCCGAATGATTTTCGCGGCAATGCGGTAGGTAACCTTACCTGCCCGGAAAGTCCGGGCAGGGGTAGCAGAGTGCGATGCGTGGTTCCCTTTCGCGTGCAATTCGCTATCGGAGATGTCATAAACGTCGCATACGCGTCGAATTGGCCGGGTATTCTCATCAGATTGCGCTGAACGCCTTCAGTTCCCGGTGCGTCCAAGGGTTAGTGTAGCGAGAGCGTCAGCTTTGTCTTTTCCCGCTTTGTCGTCGCAGGTCCCGGTTGGTGCGCTGGTCGGCTGGATGCTGCTGCTCACCTTCAAGCACGTCATTGCCGACTTCGTCCTGCAGAACGCCTGGATGGCCTATGGCAAGGACCAGCGGAAGGGCTGGGCGTTGCCGCTGCTGGTGCACTGCCTGATCCATCTCGCCGTGGCGATGGTGCTGATCCTGATCGTCGCGCCGAAGTTCTGGTTCGTCGCCGTGATCGACTTCGCCATCCACATCACCATCGACCGGCTCAAGGGCATCTGCTCGTCGCGATTCGGGGTGACTCTCGAGCATCCCTGGTTCTGGACCCTGATTGGCGTCGACCAGGCGCTGCATCATCTCACTGGCTTCGCGCTCTCGATCTTCATGGCGGCCAACGGCTGACGGACGGCGAGCCGAGCCGGGCCTCCGGCGGCTGTCTGCGCCGGCTATGCCCGCTCTCGAACATGGTTAACCCCGCGTTAGCGATTTGCGTTGCATCCTTCATGCAAGAGGATTCAACCAATGCTTCCAAGCCGAAGTGCCTTCGACAGCGATGCCTGCCCGGTCGGCGACGAGCTTCTCGGCGCGCTGTATCGTGCGGACGAGAACGGGCTGCCTGCGCTGGTCGAGACCGTGTCGGCGGACGTCCGGGCCATGCTGGCGCTGTTCTGCTACCGCCGCACCCATCTGCATGCGCTCGCGCTGGCGATCGCATCGAGCTGCAGCGAGCAGGATCTTCAGCAGTTCGGCGGACGGGTCGGCATGGTGCTCTACGCGCAGTCGCGCAGCAGCAAGAGCGGGCGGGGCAGTCCGCAGACCACCCGGAAGCCGATCTCGCTGTCGACCTCGCCGTTGTCGGTGATGACCCCGCTCGACGACGACCTCGACGACGAGCTCGTGCCGGTGAGCGCCTGAGCGACCTCGCTCAGCTCAGCGCGGGCAGACCGAATTTGCGGCGTGCCATCCGGCATTCATCGTCACCCGGCATGCAGGTCCGACACACCTCGGGGCGGATGGCGTAGATCCGGCAGGCGACGCTGCGGGCGATCTCGCCGTCGAGCGCGCAGCAGCGGTCGCCCTCGCAGCGCATGCCCGACAGCCTGTCGTTCACCAGCTCCGGCGGGATGAGGTCCAGCGCCTCATCCTCCTCGATCGTGAAGCGCGGCCAGTTCGACGAATAGGCGCAGCAGGCCCCGCAGCTTTGACAGGGGCTGCTGTCAGTCGCGTCGGACATCGGTTCAGACATCTTTGGGAACCTCCCACACCAGGCTCCGTCGCCACTTCGCCCGCAACGCCTCGCGCCGTTCGGGATATTTGTCGTCGAGATAGGTCGCCTCGACGACGCGATCCGTCCTGAAGCTGCGGAAGTCGCGGCGCAATTCGCACCAGGCGGCGAGGATGCGCACCGCGTCGTGATAGCCGATCGCGATCGGCCAGATCACGCGCTCACTGTCGCGGCCCTGCTCGTCGCGATAGCGCAAGCGGATCTTGCGTCCCTCATGGATCTGCGAGCGCGTGCGCGACATGTCGATGCGGTCGGGCTCGCGCGTCCAGGGCCGTGGCGCGCGGCTCGCCGGCTCCAGCACGAACGGCCTCAAGCGCTCCGGCACCGTGTCGGCGATCTTGGCCATCAGATCCTCGGCGGCGCGCGCGAGCACCGGGTCGGCATTGACCGACACCCATTGCGCGCCGAGCACGGCAGCCTCGATCTCGTCCGGCGTCAGCATCAAGGGCGGCAGATCGAAACCCTTTTCGAGGATGTAGCCCATGCCGGCCTCGCCGCGAATCGGCACGCGCTGGCCGATCAGCGTGGCGATGTCGCGATAGATCGTGCGCTTCGACGTTTCGAGCTCGGCCGCGATCGCGTCCGCCGTCAGCGGCCGCCGCGTGCGTCGGAGCACCTGGATGATCTGGAACAGCCGGTCGGCGCGTCTCATGGTGTGTCCTGCGGAAGCGATCACCCCGCCGATGCTGACAGGATGCTGGCAGCAGCCCGTCCTTATACCGGGCCAACAACGAGAATGAAGGGGTGATGTCGATGATGATGCTTTATGGCCTGGGCCTGGCCACCACGCTATTGCCGCTGCTGACAGCATGGTGGCAGCAGCATGTTCGTAGCGTCCGGCGCCTGCTCAGGAAGTCGGGAGTGCTGTCATGATCACATTGTTCGGTTTGGGCGCGGGCTTCGGCCTGCCGGAGATCAGCCCCTTCGTCACCAAGACGGAGGTGCAGCTGAAGATGGCGGGTCTTCCCTATCGGAAGCAGCGGGCGATGCCGCCCGCTTCGCCCAAGGGGCAACTGCCTTTCATCGACGACGACGGCGCGCTGATCGCGGATTCGACCTTCATCCGCGCCCATGTCGAACGCCGCTACGGCTACGATTTCGATGCCGGGCTCGATCTGCGGGCGCGGGCGCAGGCCTGGGCGTTCGAGCGCATGGTCGAGCACCATCTGTATTTTGCACTGGTCGGCGCACGCTGGGTCGATCCGGTCAACTTCGCCAAGGGGCCGGCGCACTTCTTCGACGGCGTGCCGGCCGACCGCCGCGAGAAGCTGCGCGAGGACGCGCAGTTCCGCGTCGCCGAGAACTATCTGATCTCCGGCCTCGGCCGCCACGCGCCCGACGAGGACGTCGACCTCGCGGCGCGCTCGCTGCGAGCGCTGTCGGTGCAGCTCGGCGAGCGGCCGTATCTGATGGGCGATCGCCCCTGCGGCACCGACGCGACGGCGTTTGCCGTCATCGCCGGCATCCTCACACCGTTCTTCGACTCCGAACTGCGCCGGCGCACCGAGGGATTTGGCAATCTCGTCGCCTACGCCGAGCGCATGATGGCGCAGTATTATCCGGAGTTCGACTGGAGCCGGGCGGCCGAGGCTGCGTGAGCTAGACCGACGGTGTCGACTGGCCCTTCAACCGGGCCAGCTCGGCTTCGAGTTCAGCAATGCGTGCATCGCGCACCGCGAGCGCTTCCGCGACGTCGGCGGCGTCGAACTTCTGCGGAATGTGCTGCGGGCAGTTGGTGTCCCAAGCCTCGATCGTGAACAGGATCACCTGCTCGGGCCGTGCCTTGTAGCCCTTGGGCATCAAGGACTGCAGCAGCGCGGGATCATCCTCCACCACCTTGGCCGTGCCCCAGATCTTCACCCGGCGGCGATGCGCATAGTCCATCACGAAGATGTAGGCGCGCGGATTCTCCGCCAGATTGCCCTGGGTGATGTACTGCTTGTTGCCGCTGTAGTCGGCAAAGGCCAGCGTGCGGCTGTCGAGCACCTTGAGAAAACCCTTCGGCCCGCCGCGATGCTGGATGTAGGGCTGGCCGTCGGCCGAGGCGGTGGCGAGGTAGAAGCTGGTGGCCGCGTCGACGCGGGCGACGAGATCGGCATCGACGTCGTGGCGAAAGCCGCGGGTCTGCTCGACATGCGCATAGCTCTCGCGTGATCCCTTGTGCGCCTGGATCGCTCTCACCGCCGGGGAGAACATGACCTCGCCTGGCGCTCGGATGGTGGTCTGGGTCATCGCAACGACTCCTTGGTCTCTGCGGCTGTGATCGCCGCCGTTCCAGCCAATATGACCTCGATCGGCATCTGAAATAATCAGGACGATTGACACTGGATCGTTGCAAATGTTGCAATGATGCGATGGACCGTATCGACGCCATGCAGGCCTTCGTCACCGTCGCCGAGCTGAGGGGCTTCGCTCCGGCGGCGCGTCGGCTCAAACTGTCGCCGTCGGCGGTGACGCGCCTGGTCGCCGCGCTCGAGGAGCATCTCGGCGTGCGGCTGCTGCAGCGCACGACCCGCTCGGTGACGCTGACCGATTCCGGGCGGCGCTATCTCGAGCGCGCCCGCCGCATCCTGGCCGATCTGGCGGAGGCGGAGCTCGCCGCCGAGAGCGAGCGGCTGCAGCCCGCCGGGCGTCTCGTGGTCTCCGCGCCGGTCGGTTTCGGCCGGCTGCATGTCGGCCCGGTGATGTCGGATTATTTGAGCCGCTATCCCGACGTCTCGGCCGAGCTGCGCCTCGAGGACCGCCAGATCAATCTGGTGGAGGACGGCGTCGACTGTGCCGTGCGGATCGGCCATCTCGACGATTCCTCGCTGGTTGCCCGTCAGGTCGGCAGCATGCGGCGAATCGTCGTCGGCGCGCCCGCCTACTTCAAGGCGCATGGCGAGCCGCGGGCACCGGAGGCGCTGGCGAAGCACCAGACCATCCTGTTCGGTTCGGCGGACGAATGGCGCTTCGTGACCGACGGAAGCGAGCTGCGCGTCACGGTCAGTGCCAGGTTCGTCACCAACAATGCCGACGCCGCGATCCAATATGCGGAAGCTGGCGGCGGGGTGACGCGGGTGCTGGCCTATCAGGCAGCCGACGCGCTGCGTGCCGGCCGGCTGAAGCGCGTGCTGGCCAAACACGAGCCGCCGCCGGCGCCGATCCACATCGTGTTTCCAAGCTCGCGCCTGCTATCCGCCAAGGTTCGCGCGTTCGTCGATCTGGTCACCGAAACCTGCGACTGGCGCTTCGGCTGAGCCCGTTCGCCGGTCACTCCTTCCTGGGCACGACGTGGAACGTCGCGTTCGCGCGCGCGATGACGAGGTCGTCGGCGCGCACCAGGCAATGCGCGAACGACACCGTCCGCCCGCTCTTGATGACGTCGCTCTCGACGCTGAGCCACTGTCCGATGCCGGCGCTGCCGATATAGTCGACCGCGAGATTGATCGTCACCAGCGACGCCTCCCAGCCCAGCGCCTGGGCGCAGCTGTAGCCCATCGCATTGTCGGCCAGCGATGCGATCAGGCCGCCATGGATCAGCCCGCGCGAATTGGTGTGCGGGGTCGCGAGCCGCAGGCCGAGGATGACCGCCTTGTCCGTTGTCTTCGCGAACAGCGGCTCCCAGGGATCCGTGAACGGGCTCTTGCGAAAATGCGGTTCGAATCCGGCCGGAATGCTGCTCATGCGCGTCTCGATCGTTGCTGATGATGTCTGCAGTGAACGACGTCCGCGCGCGTTTTGCACCGCCTACAAAGTTTCAAACGGGTTTTGCGCGCGCGTTTGAAACGCCGCGCGTCCGCTCCGGCGGACGGGCTCGGACGCCGTCCGGTCCGGCGCTGCGGCAATTTCGTGGTGTGCCGCTGCCGCCGCGCAATTTCGGGTGCACGGGAGATCCTTAACGTGTTAATGAAATCGCCTGCGCCTGCGACTTTCGTTTGCCAGACGTTCGCCGGACTTGCGCTGGCCGAAGCGATAGGCTCCGCTGGGCGCGTGCACCGGTGGCCTGCCTGCCGCCGCGCTTGCAATGATGGTTATATGCTATAACAATGAAGCAAAGGGCCCTCGAAGGCCCACCATGGAAGGAGACGATGCCGATGAGGAAGACGCTTCTGGCGTTGGCGCTGGCTGCCGGTGTGACCACCCCCGCGCTCGCGCAGGACAAGACGTTCGATCTGAAGATCTCGCACTGGGTCCCCGCCAGCCATCCGCTGCAGAAGGCGCTGGAGGATTGGGCCGCGTCGGTCGAGAAGGCCTCGGGCGGCACCATCAAGGGCAAGGTGTTCCCGGCGCAGCAGCTCGGCAAGGCGTTCGACCATTACGACATGGCGCGCGACGGCATCGCCGACGTCACCTACGTCAATCCCGGCTATCAGCCCGGCCGCTTCCCGATCATCGGCGCCGGCGAGCTGCCGTTCCTGATCTCCGACGCCAAGGGCGGCTCGGAAGGCCTCGACGCCTGGTATCGGAAGTATGCCGAGAAGGAGATGAAGGACGTCAAATACTGCCTCGCCTTCGTCCACACGCCTTCCGCCTTCCATACGCGCACCAAGAAGGTCGTGATGCCCGAGGACGTCAAGGGCATGAAGATCCGCCCAGCGGATGCGACCATCGCCAATTTTGTCACCCTGCTCGGCGGCACCAACGTGCAGTCGTCGGCGCCCGAGGTGCGTGACATCATCGAGCGCGGCGTCGCCGACGGCGTCACCTTCCCGGCCGGCTCGCTGGTGCTGTTCGGTGTCGACAAGGTCACGAAGTACCACATGGACGCGCCGTTCTACGTGACGACCTTCGTGTTCGTGATGAACAAGGACAAGTATAACCAGATGTCGGCGATGCAGAAGAAGGCGATCGACGACAACTGCAACACGGAAGCTGCCGGCAAGGTCGGCGAGCCCTGGGGCAAGTTCGAGGACGCCGGCGTCGACAAGATCAAGGCGGAAGCCGGCCAGGAGGTCTACAAGCTGACGCCTGAGCAGAGCGCCGCCTGGAAGAAGGCCTCCGAGCCGCTGTTCAAGACCTGGGCCGACGGCGTCAAGAAGACCGGCATCGACGCCGACGCCGCCATGACCGAACTGAAGGCCTCGCTCGCCAAGTACAACGCGCTGGCGCAGTAAGTCTTCTCATACTCAAACTGTTGCGCGGCGGACGATGCGCCCCCTCTCCCCGTTCTTCACGGGGAGAGGGTCGGGGTGAGGGGCCGCCGCACGGTTGGTGTTTGCCGTTACGCAACAGCTCGCTCCCGATCTTCAATCTCTACGCCAGGCCTTTTGACAAGCCTTTTGACACGGGGACGCCATGCAGCGCGCCTTCATGGACCGGATCATCGATGGGATCGAGTGGATCGCCGCGTTCTTCGTCGGCATCGTCGCGCTCGACATCTTCCTGTCGGTGTTGCTCCGCAACACGCTGAACTACGCGATCCCGGATTCGTTCGACATCGGGCGCATGCTGCTCGGCATCCTGATCTTCTGGGGCATTGCCGCGACATCGTATCGCGGCACCCACATCACCGTGGACCTGATCTGGGGCAATGTCGGCCCGCGCTACCAGCGCTGGATCGACATCTTCGCCACCCTGGTGCTGCTGTTCGTCGTCACGGTGCAGACCTGGACCCTGTTCGACAAGGTGCGCGGCACCTATGAGGACAACGTCCTCACCTACGATCTGCACATGCCGACTTGGCCGTTCTTCGCCATCGCCTGGATCGGCGACGTCTCAGCCGTGCTGTTGATCGCCATCAGAACCTATCGCCTGATCTTCCATCCCGAGGAGATTCATGACCCTCACGTCAAGCCCACGGAGTAGCGCCGCATGAGCACGGATGCGGTTGCCGTCATCGGCTTCGTTGCGCTGTTCGCGCTGATGCTGCTGCGCGTGCCCGTCGGCATGGCGATGGGGCTCGTCGGCGTGTCCGGCTTCGCCTATCTCGTCAACGGCACGGCGGCGCTGAAGCTGGTCGGCCAGACCTCGATGCGCACGGTCACCGACTACACCTTCGGCGTGATCCCGATGTTCCTCTTGATGGGGACGTTCGTCTCCAACTCCGGCATGAGCCGCGAGCTGTTCCGCGCCGCCAACGGCTTCGTCGGCCATCTGCGCGGCGGCCTCGGCATCGCCACCGTCGCCGCCTGCGGCGGCTTCGCCGCGATCTGCGGCTCGTCGGTGGCGACCGCCGCGACGTTCTCGGCGGTGGCCTATCCCGAGATGCGCCGCTTCGGCTATCCGCAATCCTTCGCCACCGGCGTCATCGCGGCCGGCGGCACGCTCGGCGCGATGCTGCCGCCGTCGACCGTGCTCGCGGTCTACGGCATCATCACCGAGCAGGACATCGGAAAGCTGTTCATCGCCGGCATCATCCCCGGCCTGCTGGCGATGACCATGTACATGATCACCATCACGGTGATCGGCAAGGTCAGGCCGGACTTCCTGCCGAAGGGCGAGGCGCCGCCGTGGTCCGAGCGCATCAAGGGCCTCAAGGGCATCTGGGCGCCGATGCTGCTGTTCCTGTTCGTGATCGGCGGCCTCTACGGCCTTCCCTTCCTGCCGCGCTTCACGCCGACGGAGGCCGGCGGCGTCGGCGCGACCGGCGCGTTCCTGATCGGCGTATTCACCGGACGGCTGAACAAGGAGAAGATCCTGGCCTCGCTGCTGCAGGCGACGCGCACGGCGGCCGCTGTGTTCACTGTGCTGATCGGCGCGCTGATCTTCGGCTACTTCCTGACGGTGACGCAGACGCCGCAGAAGGTGACGGAATTCCTCACCGGCCTCGGCCTCGGCCCCTACGGCGTGCTGGCGCTGATCATGGTGATGTATCTCGTGCTCGGTTGCCTGATGGACGCCATGGCGATGATCATCCTCACCGTGCCGATCATCTTCCCGGTGATCTCGCATCTCGGCTTCGATCCGATCTGGTTCGGCGTCATCATCGTGATGACCGTCGAGCTCGGCCTGATCCATCCGCCGGTCGGCATGAACGTGTTCGTGATCAAATCCGTGGTGAAGGACGTGTCGTTCTCCACCATCTTCAAGGGCGTGCTTCCGTTCGTAGCCACCGACCTGATCCGCCTGGTGATCCTGATCGCCTTCCCGCTGCTCGCCACGTGGCTTCCCCAACAGATGGCCCGCTGATGACCGCACCCGCTCTCGAGACCCGCTACGTCTTCACTCTCACTGTCTCGATCGGCGATGTGACGAGTGCCGGCGAGACCGGCATCGGCGTGCGCCGGATCATTCCGATCCATGGCGGCGAGGTGAAGGGCCCCGGCCGCAACGGCGAAGGCGTCAGCGGCAAGATCTGCAATTTCGGCGCCGACTTCCAGATCATCCGGCCCAGCGAGCTGATCGAGCTCGAAGCCAAATACGCCTTCGAGACCGACGACGGCGCCACCATCTACGTCGAGAACCGCGGCATCCGCTTCGGGCCGATCGACCTCCTGCAGAAGCTGAAGCGCGGCGAGCCCGTCGATCCCAAGCTGATCTACTTCCGCACCCATCCCCGTTTCGAGACCGGCCACGAGAAGTATCGCTGGCTGATGGAGCACGTCTTCGTCGGCTCCGCCGCCCGCCACGCCGACCGCGTTATCATCGACGTGCACATGGTGCTGTAGGCCGGGGTGCTTCCCCACCCACCGCTGTCGTCCCTGCGAACGCAGGGACCCATACCGCGGAATCTCTCGGTGAGGCACAACTCCCAGTCATCGTCCCATCAGGGCCGGTGGCTATGGGTCCCTGTGCGTTCGCAGGGACGACAGCGGAGTGTGCGGATCCGCTGGTGGCCGCTCTTCCCTCCGGGCTGTCCCCATGAGGATTCGGCACTCTTGCGACGAGCAATCCTGCTACTGAGTTACTCCGTCATGGCCGGGCTTGTCCCGGCCATCCACGTCGTTCGGCATGCTGAGAAAGACGTGGATGCCCGGGACAAGCCCGGGCATGACGGAGTCTCAAGCTGGCAGACGGGTTGATGTGCAAACCGTCGCTCGAAGGCCGCTGAGACGGACAATTAATCCTCGTCGTCCCAACCCGAAACCCGGCCATAGCCGCCGTGGTCGCAATTGCGGTGGCGGTGGACCGGCACGTAGCGGTAGCCCTCATAGCCGTAGCCGTCATACGCCGCGTCGCGATAGTGCGACCGATAGACCGGCGCGGGCTCATAGGCTTGCGCTTCCGACGCGATGGCGCCGCCGACGAGCGCGCCGACCAAAAGACCTCCGATCAGCGCCGCATTGCGCCCATCATGCGCCTGAGCCGGCGCCGCGCCGGCGAGCAGGGTGGCGGTCACGGCAATTGCGGCGATGCCGCCAGCGAGAGACGTCTTCAGCGAAACCATGGTCCCCTCCATTGGGAAGTGTGGTGACGGTGATGGTCTACATGGTGGGCTTTGAAGCCGTGCTGAACGGGCCGTTGTCGACCGTTCACTTGGGCGACCGGCCTGGCCGAGGATGAGCGCCTGTGCGTGTGGCACCCCCACCCCCGACCCCTCCCCGCAGCCACAATCGCTGCGCGATTGCGGCCGGGGGAGGGGAGTGCACCGGTGTCGGGGCGATATTTGTATTTCCGTAATTAAGAAATATATTGCGATTTATCAGAATTCATGATTGTATCCCCGCATCCCGTCCCAAGCCGAGGGGCGTAGCGCGCGATCGTCACGACACGCGGGGCGGGGAGCGGTGGCCGCGATCATGCCGCAGCGTGAGCCTTGCTTGCGCGGACGAACGGCGTAGCGCGGACGCGAAGTCGTGTGGTTCTGACCTCCCGGTGCCGAGGTCAAGCGGACGTCCGCGCGGATGCGCGGCGTCGGCGACGGGGTCAATCAGCCGGTCCCCGGGGAGAGCACGAAAGAAGCGTGAAGACCATCGCGCAGGGAAGGCCGGGTGATTCCGGCTGGACCTGTGGTTCTGCCGCCTGAATTTTTTTCAGCAGGCGGGCCGCAGGCGTCAGTCGGCGCCTGGCCTTCCCTGCGCCCTCTGCATCAGAGGGTGAAGACGATCAGCAAACCCCGGGCGCGTTTCCGCCGCGGGAACGCCGCATCATGCCCCTTGTCGTTATGTCATTTGCCTTTGCGCCGCCGCGCCTTACGATGCCGCGCGCTGCGTCGTGGTGTTGATCCGGCGCCGCTCATTTTTGCATTGCACAACAGGATGTCAGGTGCCGGTCATTGACTCCTGCTGATATCGTTATAGAACATAACTATTCTGAACAGGACACAATCAAGCGATGGGAAACGCCGACACCACGCCAGCGGGCGATCCGTCTCTGCTGCAGATCGAACAGCAGGGCGCCGTCCTGACCATCGGGCTCAATCGCCCCGCCAAGCGCAATGCGCTGAATGACGGCATCATCCTCGCCATCGGCGAGTGCTTCGCCAGCCTGCCCGACGACGTCCGCTGCGTCGTGATTCATGGCCTGGGCGACAATTTCTCCTCCGGCCTCGATCTCTCCGAACTACGCGAGCGTGACGCCACCGAAGGCCTTGTGCATTCGCAGATGTGGCACCGCGTGTTCGACCGCATCCAGTATTGCCGCGTGCCGGTGATCGCCGCGCTGAAGGGCGCCGTGATCGGCGGCGGCCTCGAGCTCGCCTGCGCCGCGCATATCCGTGTCGCCGAGCCGTCCGCTTACTTCGCGCTGCCCGAGGGCCAGCGTGGCATCTTCGTCGGTGGCGGCGGCTCGGTGCGGCTGCCGCGCCTGATCGGCGTCGCCCGCATGATGGACATGATGCTGACCGGCCGCGTCTATTCGGCGACCGAAGGCTCGTCCTACGGCTTCGCGCAATATCTCGTCGACGCCGGCGCGGCGATGACCAAGGCGCTCGAACTGGCAACGAAGATCGCGGGCAACGCCCCGCTCACGAACTTCGCGGTGCTGCAGGCCCTGCCGATGATCGCCGAGGCCAACCCGCAGACCGGCCTGCTGATGGAATCGCTGATGGCCACGGTCGCGCAGAGCGACAAGGAGGCCAAGGGCCGCATCCGCGCCTTCCTCGATCACAAGACAGCCAAAGTGAAGCCGACGTGACATGACTGCGCAAACAACAAAAAGCACACAGGGAGGAACGGACGACACGGCGCGCAGCGCCAGTGTGCATCCGTTGCGCGCCATCTCCTTCAACGATCCCGTCGTCACCATCGACCGCCGCGACGACGGCACCATCTATCTCCGGCCGAAGCAGCCGCTGGGTGAGTTTCCGCAGCGGATCACCGATCGGCTGCATCATTTCGCGAAGGCGACGCCCGACCGCGTGTTCATGGCCGAGCGCGTCGGCCCCGAAGGCTGGCGCGAGCTGAGCTACGCGACCTTGCTGGCGGCGAGCCGGCACATTGCTTCTGGCCTGCTCGCCCGCGGCCTATCGCCGGATCGTCCGGTCATGATCCTGTCGGGCAATTCGGTCGACCATGCGCTGGTCGCGTTCGGCTCGCTTTATGCCGGCGTGCCGTTCTGCCCGGTGTCGCCGGCCTATTCGCTGGTGTCGCGTGACTACGGCAAGCTCGCCTACCTGATGAAGCTGCTGACGCCCGGTCTCATCTTCGTCGACGATGCCGACAAGTTCGCGGATGCGCTGATCGCCAATGTGCCCGAGGGCACCGAGATCGTGGCGTCGTTCGGCTCGGTGCCGGGCCGCAAGGTCACGATGCTCGCCGATCTCATCGCCTCACCGCTGTTTGCCGGCCTCGATGCCATCAACGACAAGATCGGCCCGGACACGATCGCGAAATTCCTGCTGACCTCGGGCTCGACCGGCAATCCCAAGGCCGTGATCAACACCCAGCGCATGATCTGCGCCAACCAGGTGATGATCCGCGAGACGCTCGCCTTCCTGAAGGACGAGCCGCCCGTCATCATCGACTGGCTGCCGTGGAATCACACCTTCGGCGGCAACCACAACATCGGCCTGACCCTGTTCAATGGCGGCTCGATGTATCTCGATGCCGGCAAGCCGGTGCCGGGCGGCATCGAGGAGACCGTGCGCAACCTGCGCGAGATCTCGCCGACGGTCTATTTCAACGTACCCAAGGGCTACGAGTCGCTGCTGCCGTATTTCCGCGAGGATCCAGGCCTGCGGAAGACGTTCTTCAGCCGGCTGCATGCGATGTTCTTCTCCGGCGCAGCACTTGCGCCGCACGTCTGGAACGAGCTCGACGAGCTTTCCGTGGCCGAGACGGGCTACCGCGTGCCGATGCTGACCGGCCTCGGCTCGACCGAGACCGCGCCGTTCTTCATGTCGGTCAATCCGCGCACCAGCCGCTCCGGCCATGTCGGTCTGCCGGTGTCGGGCAACGAGGCCAAGCTCGTGCCCAACAACGGCAAGATGGAGGTACGCGCCAAGGGGCCGAACGTGACGCCGGGCTACTGGCGCCTGCCGGAGGTCTCGGCCGCGGCGTTTGATTCCGAGGGCTACTACCAGATGGGCGATGCGCTGAAGCCCGTCGATCCCAACGACCTCAATGCCGGCTTCGATTTCGACGGCCGCGTCGCCGAGGATTTCAAGCTGGCCTCGGGCACCTGGGTCTCGGTCGGACCCTTGCGGGCGCGCTTCGTCGCGGCCTGCGCACCGCTGGCGCGCGACGTGATCATCGCCGGCATCAACCGCGACGAGATCTCGGCGATCGTGGTGCTCGACCTCGACGGCTGCCGGCTGATCAACCCGACGCTGCCGATGGACGATCTCGCCGCGACGGCCGCGGATCCGCTGATCGTCGCGGCCTTCCGCGAGCGCTTCGCCAAATTCCAGGCGACCGCGACCGGTTCCTCGACGCGCATCACACGCGCCGTGCTGCTCGGCACGCCGCTGTCGATCGACAAGGGCGAGGTCACCGACAAGGGCTCGATCAACCAGCGCTCCGTGCTGGAGAATCGCAAGGACCTGATCGAGCGCATCTACGCCGCGACGCCGGGCGACGACGTCATCTTCGCCCGCTAATCAAGGCATTTTAGGGAGAAACGACATGTTGTTGAAGGATCAGGCCGCCATCGTCACCGGCGGCGCCTCCGGCCTCGGCGCCGCCACCGCCCGCAAGCTGGCGTCGCAGGGCGCCAAGGTCGCCGTGTTCGACCTCAACGCCAAGCTCGCGGCCGAGGTCGCGGCCGAGATCAACGGCGTCTCGGTGGTCTGCGACGTCTCCGACGCTGCGGGCGCGGAAGCCGGCGTCGCCGAAGCCGTCAAGGCGCTCGGCCAGCAGCCGCGCGTGCTGGTGAACTGCGCCGGCATCGGCGTCGCCAAGCGCGTCGTCGGCCGTGACGGCCCGATGGCGCTGTCGGATTTCGAGAAGGTCATCAAGGTCAACCTGATCGGCTCGTTCAACATGCTGCGCCTGGTGACCAACGGCATGACCAAGCTGGAGCCGCAGGCCACCGGCGAGCGTGGCGTCGTCATCAACACCGCCTCCGTCGCCGCCTATGATGGCCAGATCGGGCAGTCGGCCTATTCGGCGTCGAAGGGCGGCATCGTCGGCATGACCCTGCCGATCGCGCGCGAGCTGGCGCAGTTCGGCATCCGCGTGCTGACCATCGCGCCCGGCCTGTTCCTGACCCCGCTGCTCGCCAACCTGCCGCAGGAGGCCCAGGATTCGCTCGCCGCCGCGATCCCGTTCCCGCGCCGGCTCGGCCACGCCGACGAGTTCGCAGCACTTGCGCTGCACATGGTCGAGAACCCCTACCTCAACGGCGAAGTCGTCCGGCTCGACGGCTCGCTGCGCATGGCGCCGAAGTAGGTGCCGCGCGCCGACGTTCTTATGGCTGTCATTCCGGGACGACGCGCAAGCGTCGGGCCCGGAATCCATTTGGCGTCGGGCGCAGTGGAGACATGGATTCCGGGCTCGCGCTCCGCGCGCCCCGGAATGACGACGGAGAGAAACGTAGGGTGGGCAAAGCGTAGCGTGCCCACCGCCACTGAAAATGGTGGGCACGGCGCTGCGCGCCTTTGCCCACCCTACGGACCGTCATCGGCGATGGAGTGAGGCTTCCCAAACATGTTCGTTCACCGCCGCGACGTGCAGATCCAGTGGGGCGACTGCGATCCCGCCAACATCGTCTACTATCCGCGCTACTTCGCGATGTTCGACGATGCGACCTCGGTCATGTTCGAGGCGGCCGGGTTCTCCAAGCAGGACATCGTCCGGCGCTACGGCCTGGTCGGCATCCCCATGGTCGACACCCGCGCAAAATTCTACATCCCGTCGACCTATGGCGACTGGATCACGATCGAGAGCACGATCGAGAGCATCAAGCGCTCGTCCTTCGACGTCACCCACAAGGTGTTCAAGGGCGAGGCGCTGGCGATCGAAGGTTTTGAGACCCGGGTGCTGGTCGGGCGCGATCCGACCGACCCGGACAAGTTGAAATCGGCGCCATTCCCCGAGGAGATGAGAGCCAAGTTTCTCGAGGGATGAGGCTGGAATGAGTGCGACATGCGACCGTCTTAAGGATGATCAGCAGTCGTGCTTTGGTCGACTGGTGAGACGTGATCTTCTCGTGTTCAATGCTATGATCACGTTTGGACACATATCGGCCGGCCAATTGGAAGGCGCCTTCGGATCGGGGGTGGGACTGCAAACAGGATCGGCGGATCACGAGCTGAATCGAAAAGATTGAGGGAGGATTGAATGAGGAAGGCCTATCTGGCGGCGGCTGGCGTCATTGCGATGCTGGCGGCAGCGCCTGCGCTGGCGCAGACCAGCGAGATCACCATCGGCATCACCACGACCACGACGGGTCCGGGCGCGGCGCTCGGCATCCCCGAGCGCAATGCGCTCGAGTTCGTGCCCAAGGAGATCGGCGGCGTGCCGCTGAAGGTGATCGTGCTCGACGACGGCGGCGACCCGACGACGGCGACCACCAATGCCCGCCGCTTCGTCACGGAATCGAAGGCCGATATCATCATGGGCTCGGCGCTGACCCCGCCGACCATCGCGGTGTCCAACGTTGCCAGCGAAGCCGGCATTCCGCATTTCGGCCTGGCGCCGTTCCCGGTCACCCCGGAGCGCGCCAAGTGGTCGGTGGTGATGCCGCAGCCGGTGCCGATCATGGGCAAGGTGCTGTACGAGCACATGAAGGCGCACAACATCAAGACCGTCGGCTATATCGGCTATTCCGATTCCTACGGTGACCTCTGGTTCAACGACCTGAAGAACCAGGCCGTGCCGATGGGCATCACCATCGCCGACGAGGAGCGCTTCGCGCGTCCCGACACGTCGGTCACCGGTCAGGTTCTGAAGCTGGTCGCCGCCAATCCGGACGCCATCCTGGTCGGCGCTTCCGGCACCGCCGCGGCGTTGCCGCAGACCGAGCTGCGCGAGCGCGGCTATACGGGTCTCATCTATCAGACCCATGGCGCGGCGAGCATGGACTTCATCCGCATCGCCGGAAAGGCGGCGGAGGGCGTGATCATGGCCTCGGGCCCGGTGATGTCGCCGGAAACGCAGGACGACAGCGCGCTGACCAAGAAGCCCGGCCTCGAGCTGAACAAGGCCTATGAGGGCAAGTATGGCCCCAACAGCCGCAGCCAGTTCGCCGGTCACTCCTTTGATGCGTTCGAGATCCTCAAGCGCGTCATCCCGGTGGCGCTGAAGACCGCCAAGCCCGGCACGCCGGAGTTCCGCGAGGCCATCCGCCAGGCGCTGATGACCGAAAAGGACATGGCGGCCTCGCAGGGCGTCTACAACTTCACCGAAAAGGATCGTTCGGGCCTCGACGACCGCTCCCGCATCATCCTGACCGTGAAGGACGGCAAGTACATCCCGGCGAAATGAGCCGCACGGACCATAGCTTCGATTGAGAAAGGCCGGCTCGGTGAGCCGGCCTTTCGGCTATCAGGACGACGAGTTTTTGGTTTTCTGGGAGACCCCCGATGATTTTCGCCCCCACCGGAGCCACGAGGCTCCACATCATCATCGGTGATCCCATTGCGCAGGTGCGCGCGCCGGCCGGTGTCAGCGAAGCCTTTGCGGATCGCGAGAGCGATGCGATCCTCGTCGCGGTCCAGGTCGCGATGGCTGATCTCTCAGACTTCCTGGCAACGATGACGCGGGTCAAGAATCTCGACGGCATCGTCGCGACCATTCCGCACAAATTCGCCTGCTATCGCGCCTGCACGACGGCGACCGAGCGCGCGCATTTCATCGGCGCCGTGAACCTGATGCGGCGTGATGCGAATGGTAGGTGGCACGGCGACATGGTTGACGGCCTCGGCTTCGTCGGTGCGGCCAAGGCGGCCGGTTTCGATCCCTCCGGCGTTCGTGCCTTGCAGATCGGGGCAGGCGGCGCCGGCTCGGCGATCGCGCTCGCCCTGATCGATGCCGGCGTGCGCGAGCTCGCCATCCACGACAGCGATGCCGGCCGGCGCGATGCGCTGATCGCGCGGCTCAACGAGCGTGGCAAGGGCCGGGCTGTCATCGGCAGCACCGATGCCAGCGGCTTCGAGATGGTCGCGAATGCGACGCCGGCCGGCATGCAGCCCGGTGATCCCCTGCCGGTCGACATGGTGACCGTCAGCCCGTCGGCCTATTGCGGCTGCGTCATCACCAAGCCGGAGGTGTCGCCGTTCATCGCCGCCGCGCGTGACCGCGGCTGCCCGACGGCAACCGGCACTGACATGTACCGTGCGCTGGAGCGCGTGATGGTCGACTTCCTGCTGTCGAAGGAGGCGCCATCCTGAGACAGCGCCTCACCTCGATGACATCAGGCTCAGCTCGCCGCTGTCTCGGCGAAGCCGAGATAGCTCGCCGCGACGCGCGGGTCGGTGGCGATCTCGCTGGCCTTGCCGTTGAGCACGAACTCGCCGAGCTCCATGACATAGGCACGGTCTGCGACATTCAGCGCGGCCTTGGCGTTCTGCTCGACCAGCAGCACCGAGACGCCCTCCTGGCGCAGCTTGGCGACGATCTCGAAGATGCCGGCGACGATGATCGGCGCCAGCCCGAGGCTCGGCTCGTCCAGCATCAGCATCTTCGGCGAGCCCATCAAGGCGCGGCCCATCGCCAGCATCTGCTGCTCACCGCCGGAGAGCGTGCCGGCGAGCTGCTTGCGCCGCTCCTTCAGCTTCGGGAACAGCGTGTAGACGTGCTCGAAGCCTCTCACCGCGTGCGCCTTCGACATTCTGAACGCGCCGAGCTGCAGATTGTCCTCGACGTTCATGGTCGCGAACAGCTCGCGATGCTCCGGCACCAGGCAGAGGCCGCGGGCGACGCGATCCTCGATCTCGTAGCGCGCGAGGTCCTCGCCGAGGAACGACACGCGGCCCTTGAGCGGAAACACGCCCATGATGGCGCTGAGCAGCGTGGTCTTGCCGGCGCCGTTGGCGCCGATGATGGTGACGATCTCGTTCTCGGCCACAGTGAGCGAGACCGAGCGAACGGCCTCGACCTTGCCGTAGGAGACGTGAGCGTCGGAAACGTCCAGCAGGGTGCTCATGCGGTGGCTCCGAGATACGCCTTGATCACCTCAGGGTTGGTCTTGATCGCGGCTGGGGTGCCCTCGGCGATCTTGGTGCCGAAATCGAGCACCACGATGCGGTCGGCGAGATCCATGACGAAGCCCATGTCGTGCTCGACCAGCAGCACCGACATGCCGCCGGCGCGGAGGTCGCGCAGCAGCGCGCCGAGGCGCTGCTTCTCCATGTGCCGCAGGCCGGCCGCGGGCTCGTCGAGCAGCAGCAGCATCGGATCGACACACAGCGCGCGGGCGATCTCGACGATGCGCTGCTGGCCCAGGGACAGAGAACCAGCGAGCTGGTGCATCTGCTCGCCTAGCCCAACGCGCTCGATCTGGCGCGCCGCCTCCGCGAGCAGCTTGGCCTCGTCGCCGCGGTCGAGCCGGAGCATGCTGGAGATCGCGTTGGAATGGCCGCGCAGATGCGCGCCGATCGCGACGTTCTCGAGCACCGTCATGTCCGGCACCAGCTTGACGTGCTGGAAGGTGCGGGAAATGCCGAGCTTGACGACATCCTGCGGCGGCGCATTACCGACGGCCTTGCCGAGCACCGAGATGTTGCCGGAGGTCGGCGGCAGCACGCCGGTGATGAGGTTGAACGTGGTGCTCTTGCCGGCGCCGTTGGGGCCGATCAGCGCAACGATCTCGCGGGCCTGGACGTCGAACGAGACGTTGTTGACCGCAACCACGCCGCCGAACTGCTTGCGCGCATTGTCGACCTGCAGCAGCACGCTCGGCGCCGACGCGGATCGGGTGCGGGCCGGCAGCTGGATCGAGGTGTCCGGCTTCTTGGCGACCGGCTTGAACGGCAGCCACGACGTCAGCCACGGCCACAGGCCGGTCGGCGCGAGCTGCAGCAAGGTGACGAGCAGGATGCCGAACACGATCGTCTCGAGCTGGCCCTCGCCGTGCAGCAGCAGCGGGAGATAGCTTTGCAGCACCTCCTTCAGCACCACGACGATCGCCGCACCCAGCACGCCGCCCCAGACATAGCCGGCGCCGCCGACGACCGCGACAAACAGATATTCGATGCCGGCCTGGGCGCCGAACGGCGTCGGGTTCACCGCACGGGTGAAGTGCGCATAGAGCCAGCCGGACAGGCCTGCGAGCACCGCGGCATAGATGAACACCAGCAGCTTGGCGCGCGGCGAATAGACGCCGAACGCTTCCGCTGCGATGTGGCCGCGGCGCAGTGCGCGGATGGCGCGGCCGGTGCGGGAGTCCAGGAGGTTCATGGTCAGCAGCGCGGAGATCAGCACGGCCGCCCAGATCGCGAAATAGATCGTGCCCGGATCGAGCATCTTGAGGCTGCCGATCGACAGCGGCGGGATGCCGGAGATGCCGTCATTGCGGCCGAGGAAGGCGAGCTTGCTGAAGAGATAATACAGCCCGAGACCCCAGGCGAGCGTGCCGAGCGGCAGATAGTGGCCGGACAGCCTGACCGTCACGAGGCCGAGCAGCACCGCCGCGAAGCCGGAGACCAGCAGCGACAGCGGCAAGGTCAGCCAGGGCGAGAGGCCATATTGCGCCGACAGCACCGCTGTCGTGTAGGCGCCGAAGCCGACGAAGGCCGCCTGGCCGAACGAGGTGAGGCCGCCGACGCCGGTCAGGAGCACCAGGCCCATGGCGACCAGCGCGGACAGCCCGATATTGTCGAGCAGCACGATCCAGAACGGCGGCATGCCGGGGATGAACGGGATTGCCGCAACGATCACGGCAAAGACGATGAAAGGCCAACGCTCGCGCACGGATCAATCCTTCTCTTCTTCGACCGCGGGCGCGGCGAGCGAACGCAACAGCAGGACGGGGATCAGCAGCATGAAGACGATCACCTCCTTGAAGTTGGAGGCATAGAACGAGGAGAACGCCTCGACGATGCCGACGACGAGGGCTGCCACCGCGGTCAGCGGATAGCTGATCAGGCCGCCGATGATCGCGGCGATGAAGCCTTTCAGGCCGATCAGGAAGCCGGTGTCGTAATAGAGCGTGGTGATCGGCACGATCAGGATGCCCGACAGCGCGCCGATCGTGGACGCGAGCAGGAACGCGATCTGGCCGGACAGCGTGGTGCGGATGCCGACGAGGCGCGCACCCAGCCGGTTGACGGCGGTCGCGCGCAGCGCCTTGCCGTAGAGCGTCAGGCCGAAGAACAGCCAGAGTCCGACGATGAAGGCGATGGTGATGCCGTAGACGACCATGCCCTGCCCGGTGAAGCGCAGCGTGCCGAGCGTTGCCGTGGCGTTCAGCAAGGTCGGGCCGCGCTGGCCCTCGGCGCCGAAGAACAGCAGGCCGAGGCCCTGCATCGCCAGATGGGTGCCGACGGAGGCGATCAGCAGCACCAGCACCGAGGTGTGGGCGAGCGGCTGGAATACGATGCGGTAGAGCGACAGGCCGATCGCGGCGACGATCAGCAGCGACAGCACCAGGCTGACGCCGGCCGGCATGCGCTGGTCGGCCGCCCACATCGTGGCGAGCAGCACGGCGACCGGGAAGGCGACGTTGAGCCCGAAGGCGCGTGCGATCTTGGGCGCATGCAGCGTCTTGCGCATCGCGTAGAGATCGAAGGCAAAGGCGATCAGGCCCATCACCACCGCGAGCTTCGCCGTACCCGGCATGCGGCCGGCGGCGAGCGAGGCATAGGTGAGGGCGCCATAGGTGACGAATTCGCCCTGCGGGATCAGGATCACCCGGGTGACGGCAAAGACCAGCACCAGCGCCAGCCCGAGCAGGGCGTAGATCGCGCCGTTGGTAATGCCGTCCTGCAACAGGAACAGCAAGATCGTTGTGTTCAAGACAGGACGCTCCCCCTCTGTGGTGACCGCGCGCCGTGGGCGCCCAGCGCCCACGGTAGGCCGGAGCAGTTGAATGGCTGCCCGTGTTTGATATAGTGGATAACAATTATCGAGTATAATCTCAAGGCCGCTGTTCCGGCTGCGGCACTCGAGACCAGGGGATGGAAGCAGGGCGATGACGATGGCGGATTGTGATGGCCGATAGCGCCAAGCCCGTCAGCAAGCGGGACAGCCGGAAGGAAGCTGCCGTAGCCGCCGACGAGACGCAAGCGGTGCAGCTCGGCGAACTGTCCGATCTGCTCGGCTATGTGCTGAAACGGGCGCAGCTGAAGGTGTTCGAGGACTTCCTGCGCTGCGTCGCGCCCTTGCAGCTGACCCCGGCGCAGTTCTCGGTGCTGCTGCTGCTCGACGCCAATCCCGGCCGCAACCAGACCGAGATCGCCAACACGCTCGGCATCCTCCGGCCGAATTTCGTGTCCCTGCTCGACAGCCTGGAAACCCGCGACCTCTGCACCCGCGTCCGCTCGGCCAATGACCGGCGCTCGCACATCCTGATGCTCACGGAGAAAGGCCGCGCCGTGCTCACCCGTGCCAAGAAGCTCGTGGTGTCGAAGCACGAGGCGCGGCTGAACGAGCTGCTCGGCCCGGAGGGCCGGGAGGCGCTGCTCGCCATGCTGACCAAGATCGCGGAGGAGTACTGAAGGCGCCGTGGCGCCCTCAATCGACCAGGATGACCCTGACGTCGTTGACGTTGGTGAGCGTCGGGCCGGTCTGCAGCAGGCCGCCGGTCGCGGCGAAGAAGGCGGTGGCATCGTTGTTGGCGAGATAGGCCTGCGGATCCAGCCGCTGCGCCCGCATCGCCGCGATGATTTCGGCATCGACCAGCGCCCCGGCCGGGTCGGAGGCGCTGCCGCCGCCGCCATCGGCGCCGTCGGTGTCGCCGGCCAGCGCCGCGACGCCGTCCATGTCCTGGAGGAGGTCGGCGAGCGCGAGCGCGTATTCCTGGTTCGGCCCGCCGCGGCCGCTCCCGCGCACAGTGACGGTGAGCTCGCCGCCGGAGATGATGGCCATGCGGCGGCCGAGCGCGCGGGCCTCGCGGGCCAGCTTGGCGTGATCGGCAGCCACCTCGCGGGCCTCGCCCTCTAGATCGGCGCCGAGGTCGAGCACGTCGTAGCCAGCGGCCTTGACGCTGGCCACGGCGGCGTCCAGCGAGCTGGCCGGACGTGCGATCAGCTCGAACGCGGCCCGGGCGAAGGCGGGATCGCCGGGCTTGCAGCTCTCATTGCCGGCATCCTCGAGCGCGCGGGCGATCGCCGGATCGACCTCGAGCTTGTACTTGGCGACGATCGCGCGGGCATCGGCCAGCGTCGTCGGATCCGGCACGGTGGGACCAGAGGCGATCGCCGAGGGATCGTCGTGCGGCACGTCCGAGATCGCAAGCGTCACGATCTCGGCCTTCTGCCCGGCCCGCGCCAGCCGCCCGCCCTTGATCCGCGACAGATGCTTGCGGACGACGTTCATCTCGCCGATCGGCGCGCCCGAGCGCAGCAGCGCGCGGGTCAGCTGCTGCTTCTGCGCGAAGCTCACGCCGGTGACAGGCGCAACCCAATTGGCGGAGCCGCCGCCGGAGATCAGCACCAGCATCAGGTCGTCGGCTTCGGCGGTCGCGGCGAGCTGCAGCGTGTCGTCCGCGGCCTTCAGCCCGGCTTCGTCGGGCATCGGGTGACCGGCTTCGATCACTTTCACGCGCCGGGTCGGCACGCCATGGCCGTGCCGCGTGGTTGCGATGCCGACCAGCTTTGCGGGATCGAAGCCCAGCGTGTCCAGGTAATGGCGCTCGGCGGCGACCGCCATCGCGGCCGCGCCCTTGCCGGCGGCGAGGCAGATGATCCGTCCCTTCGGTGCCGCCGGCAGGAAGGCAGGCAGCACCACGTCGGGATGCGCCGCGGCGACCGCGGCGTCGAAGATGGCGCGCAGCAACGGACGGCGGCTGGTCATGCGGCGCCGCCCGGATGCTGTGCCGATCCTACTTGAGTTCGCCGCTCATCACGTCGCCGAACAGCTGCCAGCGCTCGCCCTTGAACTGCATCAGCTGCAGCTGCTCGATCGGCTGAAAATCGTCGGGACCCGTGGTCAGCGTGATGCCGGGCAGCAGCCCGCCTTGTGCAAACTGCTTCAGGCTCGCGGCCTGCTTCATGACGTTTGCGCGAGTCAATTCGTCGCCGCATCGCTTCAACACCTCGACCATCGTGGTGGCGATGTTGTAGCCGGTCAGCGCAGACGAATCCACGGGATTGATCTCCGGCAGATATTTGGCCAGCAATTCCTTGAAGGCGCCGATGCCCGGGTCGTTTGCCCATTGCGGATCGGACACATCCTTGGCGTAGGCCGCCGAGATCACATCTTGCGAGTTGTCGACGCCGGCGGGGCGCATTACGGCGGCCGTCGAGGCGCTGACGTTCGAGATGATGGTCAGCGGCTTCCAGCTCATCTCACCGAGCTTCTTGATCGCCTGGGCGCCGGACTTCGGCGTCGTGAACAGCACGACAACGTCCGGATTGGCCGACTTCATCTTGACGATATGCGACTCGACGGTCGGCTCGGCGATCTCGTAGCTCTCCTCCAGCACGATCCTCGACGCATCGCCGAGGCCGTCCTTGAGGCCCTTCAGATAATCCTTGCCCATGTCGTCGTTCTGGTAGAGCACCGCGATCTTGCCGTTGGGCTGCTGCGCGGCGAGATATTTCGCATAGATGCGTGCTTCAGACTGATAGCTCGGCAACCAGCCCATGGTCCACGGATTGGTCTTGGGCTCGTTCCACTTGGTCGCGCCGGTGGCGACGAACAGCTGCGGCACTTTCTTGGCGTTCATGTACTTCTGGATCGCGGTGTTGGGCGCGGTGCCGAGCACGCCGAACAGGAACAGCACCTCGTCGCTCTCGACCAGCTTGCGGGCCTGCTCGACCGTCTTCGGCGGCGAGTAGGCGTCGTCATAGGAGATGAAGTTGATCTTGCGGCCGTTGATGCCGCCGTCGTCGTTGACCTTCTTGAACACCGCCGACATCGCCTTGCCGACCGAGCCATAGGCCGAGGCCGGTCCGCTATAGGGCACGATGTTCCCGATTCTGATCTCGGTGTCGCTGGCGCCGGTGTCGTACTTCTTGTCGGCATGGGCGGCGCCGGAGCTCGCGCCGATCAGGGCGAGGCCGATCAGGCCGGACAGCGTGCGGCGGGTGAGGGCAGTGGTCATCGCGATGGGGCTCCTGATGGGCCTTGTGAATTGGCCTTGTTGTTGGATCCGCCCGCGGCGCGGGCGACTCGTTTCACTCCGAACGAGTCCCATAGCGCAGCGGCGCGCGCGACGTAACCATCGCCGGCGCATGACCACCGCTCGTTCAACTCCTAGCTTGGGAAATGCCTGGGAAAGATTGCGGAGATGTTCAGAGCCGAAGCCTCCTGCGGCGTGGCGCCGCAGGAGGTTCTCGTCGTCAGATCGTGTCGTCAGCCGCCGGCGTCGGCCGAAATGACGTCGCCGAACAATTCCCACTTGTCGCCCTTGAAGCGCATCAGCTGCAACTGGCTCACAGGCGCGAAGTCGGTTGCCGAGGTGTTGATGCTGATGCCCGGCAGCAGCATCTCGGTGCGGAAGTTCCGCAAGGACGCCGCCTGCTTCATGACGTTCTCGCGGGTGAGATCGTCGCCGCACTGCTTCAAGACCTGCACCAGGGTCTGCGCCACGCCGTAGCCGACCACGGTGCCGCCGTCGAGCTTGTCGCCTTCCGGAAAGTCCTTGGCCATGAAGTCGAGGAACTGCTTCATCCCGGGGTCGTCCTTCCACTGCGGGTCGGTGACATCCTTCAGATAGGCGGCCGAGATGATGTCCTGCGAATTCTCGTAGCCGGCGGGCTTGAGCACGCTGCCGACCGAGGCGGAGACGTTGTTGAGGAGGTGCAGCGCCTTCCAGTCGATCTCCTTGACCTTCTTGATCGCCTGGGCCGCGAATTTCGGCGTCGTGATGTTCATGAACACGTCGGCGCCGGTCGACTTCAGCTTGACGATGTGGCTGTCGATCGTCGGCTCCGTCGTCTCGTAGCTCTCCTCCATGACGATCATGCTCGCCGCCTTGGCGCCGAGCCCGTCCTTCAGGCCCTTGAGATAGTCCTTGCCGTAGTCGTCGTTCTGATAGAGCACGGCGATCTTGGCGTCGGGCTTCTCCTTGAGCAGATATTTCGCGTAGATCCGCGACTCGGCCTGGTAGCTCGGCTGCCAGCCCATGGTCCACGGGAAGTTGGCCGGATCGTTCCACTTGGTCGCACCCGTCGCCACGAACAGCTGCGGCACCTTCTTTGCGTTCATGTACTTCTGGATCGCCGTGTTCGACGGCGTGCCGAGCGAGTTGAAGATCAGGAGTACCTCGTCGCTCTCGACCAGCTTGCGCGCCTGTTCGACGGCTTTCGGCGGCGAATAGGCGTCGTCATAGGAGATGTAGTTGATCTTGCGACCGTTGATGCCGCCCTCGGCGTTGATCTTCTTGAAGTAGGCCGCCTCCGTCTTGCCGATGATCCCGTAGGCCGAGGCCGGCCCGCTATAGGGCATGATGTTGCCGATCTTGATTTCGGTGTCGGAGGCCCCGGTGTCGTATTTCTTGTCGGCCGCGAATGCGGCGCTGGAGGTGAGGACGATCGCGGCGGCCGTGGCGAGGGCTGCCCTTCGCGTAAACATCATGATGCGCTTCTCCCGTGTCGTTGCTGGATGACGTGTCGCGGCTTCCCTGGTGGAAGCTCTTGTTGTGCCGGGAAACTATAGCAGAGCTGGTGAGGCGCGGTTGCGACATCGCAGCACGGCCCGTGTTTTTGCGCGGTTGGAGAAGGCTATGAGTTATGTGCGACTGCGAGATGGTATTGCAATCTCAACGGGTGCGTGCTCTGCACTCACAGCTTGAGATCAAGGTGACGGTGTCGGCTCACCGCTCCCCGGTGAGCGCTGGTGCGCAAGAAAAAAGCCCTCCGCGCTGATGCGCGGAGGGCCAGGCAGAGGTCGGCACCGCTGTTTGCGGCGATGCGCGACTATTCGATCGCGCCGCTGATGGCGTCGCCGAACAGCTCCCACTTCTCGCCCTTGAACCGCATCATCTGCAGCTGATCGATCGGGGCGAAGTCGGTCTCTGACGTGTTGATCTTGACGCCGGGCAGCAGCGTGTCCGGCGTGAAGTCCTTCAGGCTCGCGGCCTGCTTCATGACGTTCGCGCGGGTCAGGTCGTCACCGCACATCTGCAGCACCTTCACCAGGGTCTGCGCCGCGCCGTAACCATAGACCGTCGAGCTGTCGAGCTTGTTGGCGTCGGGATAATACTGGGCGAGGAAGTCGAAGAACTTCTTCATGCCGGGATCATTGTTCCACTGCGCGTCGGCGGCGTCCTTGGCGTAGGCGGCCGAGAGAATCCCTTGCGAGTTCTCGAATCCGGCCGGCTTGATCACGCTGCCGACCGAAGCCGACACGTTGACCACGAGCTGCGTCGGATGCCAGTCGATCTCGGCGAGCTTCTTGATCGCCTGTGCCGCGAACTTCGGCGTGGTGACGCTGAAGAACACATCGGCGCCGGAGGCCTTCAGCTTGACGATGTGACCGTCAATCGACGGCTCCGACGTCTCGTAGCTCTCCTCCATCACGACCATCGACGCGGCCTTGTCGCCGAGCCCGTCCTTGAGACCCTTGAGATAGTCCTTGCCGAAATCGTCGTTCTGGAACAGCACGCCGATCTTGGCGCCGGGCTTCTCCTTGAGGAGATATTTGGCGTAGATGCGGCCCTCGCTCTGGTAGCTCGGCTGCCAACCCATGGTCCAAGGGAAGTTCTTCGCATCGTTCCACTTGGTGGCGCCGGTCGCGACGAACAGCTGCGGGATCTTCTTGCCGTTGAGATACTTCTGGATCGCCGAGTTCGAGGGCGTGCCGAGCGGGTTGAAGACCAGGAGCACCTCGTCGCTCTCGACCAGCTTGCGCACCTGCTCGACCGCCTTGGGCGGCGAATAGGCGTCGTCATAGCTGACGAAGGTGATCTTGCGGCCGTTGATGCCGCCCTCGGCGTTGATCTTCTTGAAATACGCCTCTTCGGTCTTGCCGATCACGCCGTAAGCGGACGCCGGGCCGCTATAGGGCATGATGTTGCCGATCTTGATCTCGGTATCGGACGCGCCGGTGTCGTACTTCTTCTGGGCGAGTGCTCCGCCCGAGGTGAGGGCGATGACCGCCGTCGCGAGCGCGGCGATTCGTAGTTGTTGGATGACGAGCAAGATTTTCCTCCTTAGCTCTTTCGGACCTTGCCCAGCAATTGCTGAGCCACCATCGCCACCTGCCGCGAGCCGTGGGGCACGAGGAAGATGATGAGGAACAACAGAACGCCGAACACCGCGCCGGACAGGCCCTTGGAGATGCCCTCCGCGATGTTCGGAACGAAGATGATGAAAGCGGCGCCGATGAAGGAGCCGGGCAGCCAGCCGACGCCGCCGACCACCATGCCGAGGAACAGCGAGATCGCCAGCACGATCGTATAACTGTCGGGCGCGACGAACTGCACCGCAATGGCGCCGAGGCCGCCGGCGACGCCGGTGATGCCGGCGCTGACGCCAAACGCCAGCGTCTTGTAGGTGGCGACGTCGACGCCCATGGCGGAGGCCGCGATCTCGTTGTCACGGATCGCCATGAAGGCCCGTCCGGAGCGCGATCGCAGCAGGTTGACCGAGAAGATGTAGATCGCGATCGTGATCGCCAGCGTGAAGTAGTACAGCCACATGTCCTGCGACATCGGCAGCCCGAACGGCGCGTCCGGCTTGGTCACGACCAGACCCTGCACGCCGCCGGTCCATTTCTCGAAGAAGCCGAGCTTGAGGATCTGCGGCATCGCGGTGGCGAGCGCAAAGGTGGCGAGCGCAAGATACACGCCCGACAGCCGCAGCGCCGGCTGACCGAACAGGAAGCCGAAGCCGAAGCAGACGACGCCAGCGACCGGCAACGTCAGCGCATAGTTGATGTTGTATTGTTCCATCAGGATCGCCGACGTATAGGCGCCGACGGCGTAGAAGGCGCTCTGGCCGAGCGAGAACTGGCCGCTGCCGCCGGTCAGGATGTTGAGCGCCAGCACCGCGAGCCCGTAGATCAGGAGCATCGTCATCTGGAAGATGATGAAGTTCTTGACGAACAGCGGCACCACCAGGAGCAGCAGCACGACCACGAACGCCGTGCCCGCATTCAGAGTCATGGCGCGCTTCGGCACGGCCTCGACCGCGGGCGCCTGGGATCCGACTTCCTCGATTGCGCTCATGATCAGACTCGCTTCACGATGTTGCGGCCGAACAGACCGGCGGGTTTGACGACCAGGACGGTGATGATCAGCGCCAGCGCGATCGGGAGCTTCATCTCGTTGCCGACATGGGGGATGTAGGTTCCGGCGAGGTTCTCGAAGATGCCGACCAGGAAGCCGCCGAGCACCGCGCCGAACGGGCTGGTGAGGCCGCCCAGCACCGCAGCAGCAAAGCCGTAGATCAGCACGCCGCCCATCATGTTGGGCTCCAGGAACACCACCGGTGCGATCAGCATGCCGGCGATCGATCCGATCGCCGCCGCCATGCCCCATCCGAGTGCGATCATCCAGGAGGTGTTGATGCCGACGAGGCGGGCCGATTCGGGCACCGACGCCGCGGCCCGCATCGCAAGGCCGATGCGGGTGTACTGGAAGAACACGTAGAGGCCGATCAGGAGCAGCACGGTTATGCCGATCATGCCGGCCTGGTGGGTCGAGATCAGCTGGCTGCCCAGGAACGGCGTCGAGCCGAACGGCGTCGGATATTGCTTGATCGTGAAGTCCCAGATCAGCCCGGCGCAGGAGTTGATGATCGAGAACAGCGCGATGAAGCCGGCGACCTGGGTCAGGATCGGCGCCTTGGCCAGCGGCTTGAACAGCACGCGCTCGATCGCGATGCCGCCGGCGAAGGAGAACGCCAGCGTCACCACGAAGGCGACCCAATAGGGCAGGCCCCATTGCATCAGCTGCCAGGAGATGAAGGTCGAGAACATCGCCATCTCGCCCTGCGCGAAATTGAGATGGTCGATGGCCTGGTAGATCATGACGACGGCGAGCGCCATGCAGGCGTAGATCGCGCCGGTCGCGATGCCGGCCAGGACCTGGTTGGTGAAGAGCTCCATTGTCCGGCCTCCGTCAGTAGCCAAGATAGGATTTGCGGACGTTCTCGTCCTGCGCGATGTCCTTGGCCGCGCCGGACATGACGATGCGGCCGGTCTCGATCACATAAGCCTTGTCGGCGAGCTCCAGCGCGAGCTGCGCGTTCTGTTCGACGACGAGGATCGAGACCTTCTCCTCGCGGTTGATCTTGCCGAGGATCCCGAACAGGTCGCGCACGATCAGCGGCGCCAGTCCGAACGACGGCTCGTCCAGCAGCATCAGCCGGGGACGCAGCATCAGCGCGCGGGCCACCGCCAGCATCTGCTGCTCGCCGCCGGAGAGCGTACCGGCCTGCTGGGTGTGCCGCTCCTTCAGCTTCGGGAAGTAGCCGTACATGCGCTCGATGTCGGAGCTGATCGCCTTGTCGGTGCGGGTGATGGCGCCGAGCTGGAGGTTCTCCTCCACCGTCATCGTGGTGAAGGTGCCGCGGCCCTGCGGCACATGCGCGATGCCGAAGCGGACAATGCTTTCGGTCGACTTGTTGTTGAGCGGCTTGCCGTCGAACTCGATCGCTCCGGTGGAGCGGACCATGTTGCAGATCGCGCGCAGGGTCGTGGTCTTGCCGGCGCCGTTGGCGCCGAGCAGGGTCGTCAGCGAGCCCTCGTTGAGCGAGAAGGACAGCCCGTGCAGGGCCTGGACCTGGCCGTAATAGGCGCGCAGATCCTTGACGTTGAGAAGCGGCGTCATTGATCCTTGCTCCCGAGATAGGCCTTGATGACGTCGGGATCGGCCTGCACCTGGGCCGGCGTGCCCTCCGCGAGCTTGCGGCCGAAGTTCAGCGCGACGACGTGGTCGGCGATCGACATCACCAAGCCCATGTGATGCTCGACCAGCAGCACCGTGATCTTGCGGTCGTCGCGGATGCGCCGGATCAGGTCGCCGAGGACGTGGACCTCTTCGTGATTGAGGCCGCCAGCGGGCTCGTCGAGCAGCAGGATCTTCGGATCGGCGGCCAATGCGCGGGCCAGCTCGACGCGCTTCTGGGTGCCGAACGGCAGGCCGGAGACGGTGCGGTGGGCGACGCTCTCGAGATCCAGATAAGCCAGAATCTCGTGAACCTTCGTGTTGACCGACGCTTCGCTGCGCCGGACCCAGGCGAGCCGTAGCGAATCCGAAATGATGTCGCTGGACGTGCGGGCGTGGGTGCCGACCCGGACGTTGTCGAGCACGGAGAGATTCGGAAACAGCGCGACGTTTTGGAAGGTGCGCCCGATGCCGATCTCGGCGATGCGGTGCGGCGGGCGCGACAGGATGCTGCGGCCTTCCATCAGGATGTCGCCGGAGGACGGCTGATACAGCCGGCTCAGGCAGTTGAACAGCGTGGTCTTGCCGGCGCCGTTCGGGCCGATCAGTCCGAGGATCTGTCCCTGGTGCATGTCGAACGACACGCCGGCGAGCGCCACGATGCCGCCGAACACGACGTTGACGTCACGCACCGCGAGCAACGGGTCGCCGCTGCGAGCAAGTTGTGCCTGCGTCATGTCGTCTCGCCCACCATCGTCAGCGTGACGGAAGGACGATTTGCCGGCGTGGCGCGACCGCGCAGGCTATCTGATACCCTCGGCAACTCGGGCAAGTTTCCCTCCTGGCTTGTGCTTTTTGCTTGGTTCTTTGCTGAATTGATTAGTTGGCGGCGCGAGTCCGCCCACCGCCGCTTCGATTTTCCTTACCATCGCGAGCAGGCGAGGTCCAATGTCGGTCCGCAGACGCTCTTCCGTGAAGCGGAATGCGGGCGCGCCGCAGTTGAAGGCGTAAGGGCCCGTCCCGTCATTGAGCCGCATGGCGACGCCGACGGCATGCACGTCGTCCTGCCACTCGCCGGCCGAGATCGTGAAGCCGTGCTCGGCAACGGTCTCGCCGGCGCGCTCGATGCCGTCGCGGATCTTGGGCCAGCGGTTGCCGTAGTGCTCGCGCAGCTCGCGCATCAGCACAGTGCGCTCCTCTTCGGGCAGCGCCCAGATGTAGGCTCGGCCCATGGCCGTGGTGGCAATCGGGATGCGTGAACCGACGTCGAGCTGAACGTTGACGACGCCGTGCCGGCTCTGGCCGATATAGACCATGCTGAGGCGGTCGCGGCCGCCGATCGCAACTGCGCCGCCGGTCTCGCGCATCAGCTGTTCGCGGAACGGTTCGGACAATTGGCGGACGCCGAGATTGGCCAGCGCGGCATAGCCGAGCAGCAGCGCCGACGGCGCGAGCTGATACTTCTCGAATCGGGGGACCGGCGTGAGATAGCCGAGCTTGGTCAGCGTATAGGTCAGTCGCGATACCGTCGGCTTGGGCAGATTGGTGCGGGCAGCGATCTCCTGGTTGCCCAAGAGGCCGTCATTGGGCCTGAACGCCCGGAGCACATCGAGGCCGCGCGACAGCGCAACGACGAAGTTGCGATCGGTCGCAGCTTTCTTCCCTGGGCGTTTCATTTCATCGGCTGTTGATGGCTGCCTCGTTGACAACGCTCGTGCTTCAAAATAACCCTGGCTGTCAAGATGTGGAATTAGATTTCGCACTGCGGAATTGGGCTTTGGCAGCGTGTAGACGCAAGCAAGCCCGATGCGCGGAGCGAATGACAAGCCGCCGGTTCACGGCGGCAACCCGGCAAAGCGGCAGCATTAACCAGCCGCAAAGAAACGTCATCTCGAGGAGCGCAGTGTGAGCGAAGTGGCCAAGCTTGAACGTCATGACATCGTGGGCATCGTCACCATCGACAGCCCGCCCGTCAATGCGCTGAGTGCCGCAGTTCGCGGCGGCATCCTGGACAACGTCAACGCAGCCATTGCCGATCCCGCCATCAAGGCGATCGTGTTGACCTGCGGCGGCCGCACCTTCATCGCCGGCGCCGACATCACCGAGTTCGGCAAGCCGCCGAAGCCGCCGGCGCTCAACGACGTGCTGAGCGCGATCGAGAACAGCCCCAAGCCCGTGATCGCGGCGATTCACGGAACCGCGCTCGGCGGTGGCCTCGAAGTGGCGCTGGCCTGTCATTATCGTGTCGCCACCAAGGACGCTAAGCTCGGCCTGCCCGAGGTGAAGCTCGGCCTGCTGCCCGGCGCCGGTGGAACGCAGCGCCTGCCGCGCGCGGTGGGTCCGGAACTCGCGGTCAAGATGATCGTCGGCGGCGATCCGATCGGCGCCGCGGAGGCGCTGAAGGCGGGGCTGATCGAGGAGATCATCGAAGGACCGGCGGCCGGGGGCGAGGCCTTCGCGCGCAAGATCGTCGCCGAGGGTCGACCGCTGCGCAAGCTGCGCGACGACGAATCCAAGATCGCCGCGGCCAAGGCCGATCGCTCGATCTTCACCAACGCGGTCGCCGCGATCACCAAGAAGTCGCGCGGGTTGGAGGCGCCGTTCGCGGCCGCCGATGCGGTCGGCTATGCGATCGACCTGCCGTTCGACGAGGGCCTGAAGCGCGAGCGCGAGGGCTTCCTCAAGCTGCTGACCAGCGACCAGTCCAAGGCGCAGCGCTATGCGTTCTTCGCCGAGCGCGAAGCCGCCAAGATCGCCGGCGTGCCCGACGGCACCAAGGGCCGCAAGGTCGAGCGCGTCGCCATCATCGGCGCCGGCACCATGGGTGGCGGTATCGCGATGTCGTTCGCCAATGCCGGCGTTCCGGTCACCTTGATCGAGACCGCCGAGGAACAGCTGAAACGCGGCATGGGCATCATGCAGAAGAACTGGGAAGCGACCGCGGCGCGCGGCGGCATCCCGGCGGATGCGCCGGCCAAGCGCATGGCGCTGATCGACGGCAAGGTCGGGCTGGAGAACGTCAAGGACGCCGATCTCATCATCGAGGCGGTGTTCGAGACCATGGCCGTGAAGAAGGAAGTGTTCGGCAAACTCGATCAGTATGCCAAGCCGGGCGCGGTGCTGGCCTCGAATACCTCGTACCTGAACATCGATGCCATCGCCGCCGAGACCAGCCGTCCGCAGGACGTGCTCGGCATGCACTTCTTCTCCCCGGCCAATGTCATGAAGCTGTGCGAGATCGTGCGCGCGGAGAAGACCGCGCCGGACGCGCTCGTCACCGCCGTGTCGATCGCGCGCAAGATCGCCAAGGTTCCGGCGGTGGTCGGCGTCTGCGACGGCTTCGTCGGCAACCGCATGCTGGCGCAGCGCGGCAAGCAGGCCGAGAAGCTGTTGTTCGAAGGCGCGCTGCCGCAGCAGGTCGACGCGGTCGTCACCAAGTTCGGCATGCCGATGGGCCCGTTCGCGATGGGCGATCTCGCCGGCCTGGACATCGGCTGGCGCTCGCGCAAGGACCGCGGCATCAAGAGCGAGATCGCGGACGCGCTGTGCGAAGCCGGCCGCTTCGGCCAGAAGACCGGCAAGGGCTACTACAAATACGAGGCCGGCTCGCGTTCGGCGCTGCCGGATCCCGATGTCGAGAAGCTGATCGACGAGACGCTCGCCAAGCTCGGCCTCAAGCGCCGCGCCGTCAGCGACGAGGAGATCCTCGAACGCATGATGTATCCGATGATCAACGAGGGCGCGAAGATCCTCGCCGAAGGCATCGCCGCGCGTCCCTCCGATATCGACGTGGTCTGGCTGTACGGCTATGGCTGGCCGATCTATCGCGGCGGCCCGATGTACTGGGCCGACAGCGTCGGCCTGAAGCACATCGCCGAGCGCCTCGCCTTCTACGCCAAGGAGACCAACGATCCGTCGCT
The DNA here is from genome assembly GCF_051167655.1 of Bradyrhizobium sp. HKCCYLS2038. NCBI lineage: Bacteria > Pseudomonadati > Pseudomonadota > Alphaproteobacteria > Hyphomicrobiales > Nitrobacteraceae > Bradyrhizobium > Bradyrhizobium sp. HKCCYLS2038. The sequence goes on from NZ_JBNPTM010000001.1 coordinate 530,160, forward strand.
GGAGCCGGCGCCGCTGCTGAAGCAGCTCGCCGATGAAGGCAAGACCTTCGCCTCGCTGGCCCAGGGGAAGGCCGCTTGAGGCGGCCTGCTCTTTCCACATGGTCATTCCGGGGCGCGCGGAGCGCGAGCCCGGAATCCATAACCACGACCGGGAGTATGGATTCCGGGCCTGCGCCTTGCGGCGCATCCCGGAATGACAGCATCATTTGAGGCAAGCAGGTCGGCGCATGACCCATCCCGGTGAACAGTTCTATCCCGAAGGTGTCCGCTGGGACGCGCCGCTCGCGCGCGGCACCTTGCCGGATCTGCTGGCGAAGTCCGTCAGTGATTTTGGCGATCGCAACGCGCTCGAATTCCGCGATCGCCCGATCAGCTTCAACGAGCTCGCCGGCCTGGTCGACGAGGCCGCCGCCGCATTCCTGCGCGCGGGCTTCGGCAAGGGCGCCTCGATCGCGCTGTTCCTCGGCAACTCGCCGGACCATCCGATCAACTTCTTCGGCGCGCTCAAGGCCGGGGCGCGGGTCGTGCATCTGTCGCCGCTCGACGGCGAGATCGCGCTGTCGCACAAGCTGAGCGACTCCGGTGCGCGCATCCTGGTGACGTCGAATCTGTCGGCGCTGCTGCCGATGGCGCTGAAGTTTCTGGCGAAGGGCCTGCTCGATCGCCTGATCGTCTGCGAGGACGATCACTGGGGCAAGGTCGGCACGCCGCAGACCGCCTTGCCGGACAATGCCGCCGTCATCACGCACCGTGCCTTCGTCGAGGGCGCGACGCCGCCGGCGGCGTGGCCGGCGATCTCGCCCGACGACATCGCGCTGCTGCAATACACCGGCGGCACCACCGGCCTGCCCAAGGGCGCGATGCTGACGCATGGCAATCTCACCTCGGCGGTCTCGATCATCGAGATCTGGAGCCGTGCCACCCGGACCCAGCACGAAGGCGGCGATCGCGTGATCTGCGTGCTGCCGCTGTTCCACATCTACGCGCTCACCGTCGTGCTGTTGACCGCGCTGCGCATCGGCAGCCTGGTGTCGCTGCATCAGCGCTTCGATCTCGAGGCCGTGATGCGCGACATCGAGGTCAAGCGCGCGACGTATTTTCCGGGCGTGCCGACGATGTGGATCGCGATCGCCAATCTGCCCGATCTCGACAAGCGCGATCTGTCATCGCTGACCAGCGTGGGCTCCGGCGGTGCGCCGTTGCCGGTCGAAGTCGCGCGCATCCTGGAGCGCCGCGTCGGCATGAAGCTGAAGAGCGGCTGGGGCATGACCGAGACCTGCTCGCCCGGCACCAGCCATCCCAAGGAAGGGCCGGACAAGCCGGGCTCGATCGGCATCGCGCTGCCCGGCATCGAGATGGACGTCGTGTCGCTGGAAGATCCGTCCAAGGTGCTCGGCACCGGTGAGGTCGGCGAGATCAGGGTCAAGGGGCCGAACGTCACCAGGGGCTACTGGAACAGGCCGGAGGAGTCGGCGCAGTCGTTCGTCGGCGATCACTTCCTGACCGGCGACATCGGCTATGTCGATGCCGACGGCTTCTACTTCCTGGTCGACCGCAAGAAGGACATGATCATCTCCGGCGGCTTCAACGTCTATCCGCAGATGATCGAGCAGGCGATCTACACCCATCCCGCCGTGCAGGAAGTCATCGTGATCGGCATTCCCGATGCCTATCGCGGCGAGGCCGCCAAAGCCTTCATCAAGCTGCGCGACGGCTTCGCGTCGTTCCCGGTCGAGGATCTCCGTGACTTCCTGACCGGCAAGCTCGGCAAGCACGAATTGCCGACGGCGGTCGAGTTCGTCGACGAGCTGCCGCGCACCCCGGTCGGCAAATTGTCGCGCCACGAATTGCGCCAGCAGCAATCATCAACATCTCACAGCAAACAGTCGTAACACCAACAGGAGGTCATTCATGACCGATGCCGTCATCGTTTCCACCGCCCGCACGCCGATCGGCAAGGCCTATCGCGGCGCGCTCAACGCCACCGGCGGCGCCACCTTGCTCGGCCACGCCATCGGCGAGGCCGTCAAGCGCGCCAAGGTCGATCCGGCCGAGGTCGAGGACGTCGTGATGGGCGCGGCCCTGCAGCAGGGCTCGACCGGCGGCAACATCGCGCGCAAGGCGCTGCTCCGCGCCGGCCTGCCGGTGTCGGTCGGCGGCACCACCATCGACCGCCAGTGCGCCTCGGGCCTGCAGGCGATCGCGCTGGCAGCGCGCTCGGTGATCTTCGACGGTGTCGAGATCGCGGTCGGCGGTGGCGGCGAGTCGATCTCGCTGGTCCAGAACGACAAGATGAATGCATTCCAGGCCACTGACCCGGCGCTGCTCGAGATCAAGGGCGACGTCTACATGCCGATGATCGACACCGCCGAGATCGTCGCCAAGCGCTACGGCATCTCGCGTGAGCGCCAGGACGAGTATGCGCTGGAGAGCCAGCGCCGCACCGCGGCCGCGCAGCAGGGCGGCAAGTTCAACGACGAGCTGGCGCCGATCTCGACCAAGATGGCGGTCACCGACAAGGCCACCGGTAACATCTCGTTCAAGGACATCACGCTGTCGCAGGACGAGGGTCCGCGTCCCGAGACGACCGCTGAAGGCCTTGCTGGCCTCAAGGCCGTGCGCGGCGAGGGCTTCTCGATCACCGCCGGCAATGCCAGCCAGTTGTCCGACGGCGCTTCCGCCTGCGTGATCATGAGCGACGCCAACGCGGCCAAGCGCGGCCTGCAGCCGCTCGGCATCTTCCGCGGCTTCGTCTCGCATGGCTGCGAGCCCGACGAGATGGGCATCGGCCCGGTGTTCGCGGTGCCGCGCCTCTTGAAGCGCCACGGCCTTACCGTCGACGACATCGGCCTGTGGGAGCTCAACGAGGCGTTCGCAGTCCAGGTGCTGTATTGCCGCGACAAGCTCGGCATCGATCCCGACAAGATCAACGTCAATGGCGGCGCCATCGCGGTCGGCCATCCCTACGGCATGTCGGGCGCGCGCCTGACCGGTCACGCCTTGATCGAGGGCCGCCGCCGCAAGGCCAAATACGCCGTCGTCACCATGTGCGTCGGCGGCGGCATGGGCGCCGCCGGCCTGTTCGAGGTGCTGCAGTAACAACGATTTCAATTCCGCGCGCAATTCGTGCGGGATTTCCCTCGGTGTCGTCCCGGGCAAGCGCAGCGCAGACCCGGGACCCATACCGCGTGATGTCGCTTGGCGCACTGTGGCAGTCGCCTGTGCTTCCAAGCCCCGCCTGTGGTTATGGGTCCCGGCTTTCGCCGGGACGACGGCTGAACGAGACGAACTAACAGGACTGAACGACACACGGGAGCGATCCAATGGATCTTGCATTCACTAGGGAAGAGCAGGCGTTCCGCGAGGAAGTGCGGGCGTTCTTCAAGGACAACGTGCCGCCGGAGACGCGCCGCAAGATGGTCGAGGGCCGTCATCTGTCGAAGGACGAGATGGTGACCTGGTGGCGCATCCTCAACAAGAAGGGCTGGGGCGTCTCGCATTGGCCGAAGGAATATGGCGGTACCGGCTGGACCTCGGTGCAGCACTACATCTTCAACGAGGAGCTGCAGGCCTATCCGGCGCCGCAGCCGCTCGCCTTCGGCGTCAGCATGGTCGGCCCGGTCATCTACACCTTCGGCAACGAGGCGCAGAAGAAGCAGTATTTGCCGCGCATCGCCAATGTCGACGATTGGTGGTGCCAGGGCTTCTCCGAGCCGGGCTCCGGATCGGACCTCGCCTCGCTGAAGACCAAGGCCGAGCGCCGCGGCGACAAGTGGATCATCAACGGCCAGAAGACCTGGACCACGCTGGCCCAGCACGCCGACATGATCTTCTGCCTGTGCCGCACCGATCCCGCCGCCAAGAAGCAGATGGGCATCTCCTTCATCGTCTTCAGCATGAAATCGAAGGGCGTCACGGTGCGTCCGATCCAGACCATCGACGGCGGCCACGAGGTCAACGAGGTGTTCTTCGACGACGTCGAGGTACCCATCGAGAACCTGATCGGCGAGGAGAACAAGGGCTGGGACTACGCCAAGTTCCTGCTCGGCAATGAGCGCACCGGCATCGCCCGCGTCGGCGTCTCCAAGGAGCGCATCCGCCGCATCAAGGAGCTCGCCGCCAAGATCGAGTCCGGCGGCCGCCCCGTTCTGGAGGATCCGTCGTTCCGCGAGAAGCTGACGGCGTGCGAGGTCGAACTGAAGGCGCTCGAGCTGACCCAGCTTCGCGTCGTCGCCGACGAGGGCAAGCACGGCAAGGGCAAGCCCAACCCGGCCTCCTCGGTGCTCAAGATCAAGGGCTCGGAGATCCAGCAGACCACGACCGAGCTGCTGATGGAAGTCATCGGCCCGTTCGCCGCGCCCTACGATATCCATGGCGACGATGACAGCAACGAGACCATGGACTGGACCGCCCAGATCGCGCCGAGCTACTTCAACAACCGCAAGGTCTCGATCTACGGCGGCTCCAACGAGATCCAGCGCAACATCATCGCCAAGGCGGTGCTGGGGCTCTGATTTGTGAGCCGCAGCGCGTCGACAACGCACGCCGTCATGGCCGGGCTTGACCCGGCCATCCACGCGAAGCCCTGCGGTGGCCCGACGTGGATGCCCGCGACGAGCGCGGGCATGACGGAGAATGGGGATACTGGAGAGTCAACCAATGGATTTTGATCTCACCGAGGAGCAGCGCCTTCTCAAGGACAGCATCGACGGCCTGCTGGCGGATGCCTATGATTTCGACAAGCGCAAGCTGTACATGAAGGAGAAGGGCGGCTGGAGCCGCGCGATGTGGTCCAAGCTCGCCGAGCAGGGCCTGCTCGGCCTGCCGTTCTCCGAGGACGATGGCGGCTTCGGCGCCGGCGGCGTCGAGACCATGATCGTGATGGAAGCGATGGGCCGCGCGCTGGTGCTCGAGCCGTATCTGGCGACCGTGGTGCTGTCGGGCGGCTTCCTCCGCCACGGCGGCACGGCGGCGCAGAAGGCGGCGCATCTGCCCGGGATCATCGACGGCAGCAAGACCTTTGCGTTCGCCCAGCTCGAGAAGCAGTCGCGCTACGATCTGTTCGATGTCGCCACGTCAGCCAAGAAGAAGGGCGACGGCTGGGTCATCGACGGTGAGAAGTTCGTCGTGCTCAACGGCGAGAATGCCGACACGCTGATCGTCACCGCCCGTACTTCCGGCGGCCAGCGCGATAAGTCGGGCATCGGCGTCTTCATCGTGCCTGCCGACGCCAAGGGCGTCACCCGCAAAGGCTATCCGACCCAGGACGGCCTGCATGCGGCAGACATCACGTTCACCGGTGTCGAGGTTGGCGCTGACGGCGTGATCGGCGATGCCGCCAATGGCCTGCCGCTGATCGAGCGCGTCGTCGACGAGGCCCGCATCGCGCTGTGCGCGGAAGCGGTCGGTCTGATGGACGAGTCGCTCTCGACCACGGTCGAGTACATCAAGACGCGCAAGCAGTTCGGCGTCGCGATCGGCTCGTTCCAGTCGCTGCAGCACCGCGCCTCCGACATGTTCGTGGCGCTGGAGCAGGCCCGCTCGATGTCGATGTTCGCCACCATGGCCGCCGAGTTCGACGACGCCAAGGAGCGCGCCACCTCGATCGCCGCGGCCAAGGTGCAGATCGGCAAGTCGGCCAAGTTTGTCGGCCAGCAGGCGATCCAGCTGCACGGCGGCATCGGCATGACCATGGAGGCCAAGATCGGCCACTACTTCAAGCGCCTGACGATGATCGAGAGCACCTTCGGCGACACCGACTACCACACCCGCCGCGTCAGCGAGGCGGGCGGGTTGATCTGAGATGGTCCGTCGTTGCCGGGCTTGACCCGGCAACCCATCGCTCTTCTGAAGATGGATGCGCGGGTCAAGCCCGCGCATGACGAGAGTGAGAGGCTTACGTCGTCTCGAGTGTTTGAGCCGTCGTTGCGAGCGTAGCGACGCGTCCGCCGAAGCTCGAAGAGCGTAGGCGGAAGCAATCCAGGGCGTCACGCGTTGCCCTGGATTGCTTCGTCGCTTCGCTCCTCGCAATGACGCGGAGGAAGCAGGACATGACCCCCAACCCCTTCAATCTTACAGGCCAGGTCGCCGTCATCACCGGTTCCAGTCGCGGCATCGGTCGCGCCTCGGCGGAGCTGCTGGCGCAGCTCGGCGCCAAGGTGGTGATCTCCAGCCGCAAGGCCGAGGCCTGCGAGGAGGTCGCGAACGGCATCCGCGCCAATGGCGGCGATGCTCACGTCATCGCCTGCAACATCTCGCGCCGCGCCGAAGTCGACGCGCTGATCGACGGCGCGGTGAAGCACTACGGTCAGGTCGACATCCTCGTCTGCAACGCCGCGGTGAACCCCTATTACGGTCCGCTGCTCGATATCCCCGATGAGGCCTTCGACAAGATCATGGCCTCCAACGTCAAGAGCAATCTCTGGCTCTGCGCCAAGGCGATCCCGCCGATGGCTGCGCGGGGCAAGGGCTCGGTCGTCATCGTCTCCTCGATCGGCGGCCTGCGCGGCTCGACCGTGATCGGCGCCTACGGCATCTCCAAGGCTGCCGACTTCGCGCTGTGCCGCAGCCTCGCCGGCGAATGGGGCTCGCAGGGCGTGCGCATCAACTGCGTCGCGCCCGGCCTGATCAAGACCGACTTCGCCCGCGCGCTGTGGGAGGACGAAGCCCGCCTGAAGCAGCGCTGCGCCACCACGCCCTTGCGCCGCATCGGCGAGCCGCACGAGATTGCCGGCGCGGTGGCGTATTTGGCGTCGGATGCCTCGACCTTCATGACCGGCCAGACCATCGTGGTGGACGGCGGAGTGACGACGGCTGCGGTGTAGGCCCGGCTGTCGTCCCGGCGAACGCGTGGTAGCCGTCTTTCCCCACGACAGCTGCACCCTCTCCCCTTGTGGGAGAGGGTGGTTGCGCGAAGCGCAACCGGGTGAGGGGTCTCGCTCCTCATACTCAGTGCTTGCATGTGGCACCAACCCCTCACCCGAGTGAGCCTGGAGCTTCCGCCGGTGTAGCCCTCTCCCACAAGGGGAGAGGGCGCAGTCATGTGCAGCGTAACGGCCCAAGCACCGCTCGGACACTGAGTTGAAATCCCCGGTCGGTCTTCCGCGAAGCACGTGCCTCCAAGCTTCTTGACCTTCCCCTTCCAATCCGCTTGCTTGTCGCCCCAACGTCTTCAACTCCCGGGAAGAAACCCCATGTCCTTCGTGCTGGCCATCGATCAGGGCACCACGTCCTCGCGCGCGATGGTGTTCCGCTCCGACATTTCGATCGCGGCCGTGGCGCAGCAGGAGTTTCCGCAGCATTTCCCGGCTTCGGGCTGGGTCGAGCACGAGCCGGAGGACATCTGGACCTCGACCGTGATGACCTGCCGCGATGCGCTGGAAAAGGCTGGGCTTGAGGCCAAGGACATCGCCGCCATCGGCATCACCAACCAGCGCGAGACCACTATTGTCTGGGATCGCGCCACCGGGCAGGCGGTGCATCGCGCCATCGTCTGGCAGGACCGCCGCACCGCCGACATCTGCGCCAAGCTCAAGGCCGAGGGCCACGAACCGGCTGTCAGCGCCAGGACCGGCCTGATCATCGATCCGTATTTCTCAGGCACCAAGGTCGCCTGGATCCTCGACCACGTGCCGGGCGCGCGTGAGCGCGCCGAGCGGGGTGAGCTGCTGTTCGGGACCGTCGACTGCTACCTGCTGTGGCGGCTCACCGGCGGCAAGGTTCATGCGACCGACGCCACCAATGCGTCGCGCACATTGCTGTTCAACATCCACGGCGGCGTGTGGGACGATGCGCTGCTCGAGCTCTTGCGCGTGCCGCGCTCGATGCTGCCCGAGGTGAAGGATTCCTCGGCCGATTTCGGCACCACCACGCCGGACCTGTTCGGCGGCCCGATCAGGATCGCGGGCATCGCCGGCGACCAGCAGGCGGCGACCATCGGTCAGGCCTGCTTCACGCCGGGCATGATGAAGTCGACCTACGGGACCGGCTGCTTCGCGCTGCTCAACACCGGTGCCACGCCGGTGAAGTCGAACAACAAGCTGCTGACGACCATCGCCTATCAGTTGAACGGTGAGCGTACCTACGCGCTGGAAGGCTCGATCTTCGTCGCCGGCTCGGCCGTGCAGTGGTTGCGCGACGGCCTCGGTATCATCAAGCACGCCGCCGAGACCGGACCGCTCGCCGACAAGTCCGACTCGATGCAGTCGGTCTATCTCGTGCCGGCCTTCGTCGGCCTCGGCGCGCCGTATTGGAATCCGCGCGTCCGCGGCGCGCTGTTCGGGCTCACCCGCAACACCGGTCCCGCAGAACTGGCGCACGCCACGCTGGAGAGCGTCTGCTACCAGACCTACGATCTGTGGGCCGCGATGCGCGCCGACTGGCCGGATGCGTCGGCGGCCACCATCGTGCTGCGCGTCGACGGCGGCATGACCGCCTCCGACTGGACCATGCAGCGCCTCGCCGACCTGCTCGACGCGCCGGTCGACCGTCCGATGATCCAGGAGACGACAGCGCTCGGCGCCGCCTACCTCGCCGGTCTCAATGCGGGAGTCTATCCCGAGCCGGAAAGGTTCGCCGACAATTGGCGGCTCGAGCACCGCTTCAAGCCGGCGATGAGCGCCGCCACCCGCCAGCGCAAGCTGGCCGGCTGGGCCCGCGCGGTGAAGGGCGTGCTGGCGAGCGACGAGGGCGAGTAGCGCCTCCGCTGCTCGCTTCCGTTACGCCAGGAACGCCGCGAGGTCGGCGTTGACCTGCTTCATGTGGGTGACGAACAGCCCGTGCGGGCCGCCGGGATAGATCTTCAACTCGGCGCCCTTGATGCCCTTGGCGGTCGGCCGTCCGGTCATCTCGAGCGGCGCCGACACATCTCTGTCGCCATGCAGGATCAGAACGGGGCGGTCGATCCTCGCCAGCACCGGGCGCAGGTCGGTCGTGATGAGCGCGCGATTGGTCGCCACGGCGACCGGAATCGGGGTCTGTCGCATCATGGCCGCGACCCACTCCATCATCTGCGGCGAGGTCTCCGGCGTGAAGAACGGCAGCTTGTTGTCCTCGATCCATTTCGGGAAGTCGCTCTGCCACGCCGCCCAGCATTGTTCGAAATAGGCCTTGGGCGCGCCGAGCGCATTGTCGGCGGTCTCTAGCGGATACGGCGTGGTCGGCCCGAGCATCGCGATCCGGGTGATGCGCGCGGTGCCGTGGCGGGCGACGTAGTTGAGGATCTCGTTGCAGCCCATGGACATGCCGACCAGCACCACGTCGTCTAGGTCGAGCTGCGTGATGACCTCGGCGATGTCGTCGGCCAGCCGGTCGAGATCGTAGCCGCTGCCGGGAATGTCCGAGCGCCCATGACCGCGGCGGTCGAACGCGATGCAACGCAACCCGCGATGACTCAGATCGGCCATCTGATATGTCCACATCGCACTCGTCAGCGCCCACGCATGCACGAACAGCACGGGCCGGCCGCTGCCCCAGTCCTCACAATGCAGCGTCACGCCGTCGCTGCAGCGGACGCGCGAGCGCGATGTCTCTGGTCCAGCAGCCCGCGCGCCGGTCGTGGCCAGGGTCGCGGTCGCGGCCGTCAGCAGCAGGTCTCGTCGTTGCATGGTCATCGCTCCTGATGTTGAATGCGCCGAGCATGCGCGGCGGCCGGCAGCGATCCAATTACGTCGCGGGTAAGCGCGCGAGCCGATCGTCTCCGACTCAGGTGGCCTGTGAATGATGTTTCCCGATGGTTATGTCGACATCCCGCCCGGCAAGATCGCCGCGGTGGTGACCTCGCTCGAGATGCTGGCGCAGCCGGTGCTGCCGCCGGATCCGGTCGCCGACGGGACCATTCGGCGCGTCGCGCAGCCCGATCTCGATTGGTACCGCGACCTCTATGCGCGCGTCGGTTCGGAATGGCTGTGGTCGCAGCGCCTGCGGATGAGCGACACAGAGCTCGCGGCAACCATCCGTGCCGCGGGCGTCGAGATCTACACGCTGGAGCACGCCGGCAGTGACGAGGCCCTGCTGGAGCTCGACTTCCGCAAGAAGACCGATTGCGAGCTGGTGCTGTTCGGCGTCACGGCGAAGCTGATCGGAACAGGCGCCGGCCGTTTGCTGATGAACCACGCGCTGCGCCGCGCCTGGGCGCAGCCGCTCACGCGGCTTTGGGTCCACACCTGCAGCTTCGACCACCCGCGCGCGCTCGCCTTCTACCAGCGCTCCGGCTTCCGCCCCTATCGCCGCCAGATCGAGATCGCCCCCGATCCCCGCCTCGACGGCACCCTGCCGCGCGAGGTCGCGGCGCATGTGCCGCTGCTCGAGACCAGGTGAACGCGATGCCGCTAATCTGGTAGTTCATACGGCGCCAGCCGCCAAAGCCGCTCCGGGACAGGTCGCAGAGGCGGCGGGTTCAGATCGCCATAGCTCGATTGCAGCGGCGTGCCCGGCTTCCAGTCATGGATCACGAAGACGACCCGATATCGGCTGCCGCCCGGGACCTTTTCGGTGTCGGCGAGCTCGATCCGGCTCTCGCCGTCCGCGGTCAGGAACGTTTCGTTCCAGGCCGCCTGCCATCGTCCTGGGGGCTTCGATGGATCAGGCTGGATGAAGTGGCCAACGCTGAATTTGGCGTCCGGGTTGGTGACCATCACTTCGACCAGGGCCGCCTTGTCCAGTTGGGCGCGGTAGATTTCGTCCCACTCCTCGCGGTCCTCCTGGCTCAGTGGCCTGATCTCATCACCGCGCCCTTGATCTCGCAGGAAATTCTTGAGGTTCTCGCTGAAATTTATCGGATTGTGAACTTCTTCGATAGTCGTGGCCAAGAAGCGGTCGTATTCGGTCCTGTCGGCGCTGAAAGAGTAGATCCCGATGATTTCGAGTGACGGCGGGGCTGGATCAGCCATGACGCCGATCGGGCTGGCGCAGAGGAGGGGCCAGAAAAACAGGAAGCTCAAGGTTGAAGGGCGCAGCATCGGTTCACCTCGCCACTGCACGATATTAGCTGACAGAAATCGAAATTCCAGCTTCAATAGTGCGCACAAGAGGATGCACTATGTTCCTGATCGGCCAGTACGACTCGCCCTTCGTCCGCCGCACCGCGATTGCGCTCCGGCTGTACGACATCGCGTTCGAGCACAGGCCGTGGTCGACCTTCGGCGATGCCGACAAGATCGCGCCGTATAATCCGCTGCTGCGGGTGCCGGTGCTGGTGCTCGACGATGGCGAGGCGCTGATCGATTCCGCTGCGATCCTCGATCATCTCGACGAGGCCGTGGGACCGGAGCGTGCGATGCTTTCGCCGAGCGGCGCGCTGCGCCGTCAGCAGCTGCACACGATCGCGCTCGCCACGGGCCTTGGCGACAAGGCCGTCAGCCTGATCTACGAGCGCGTGCTGCGCAAGGACCGTCTGGCGCTGTGGGTCGCGCGCTGCGAGACGCAGATCGCCGGCGTGCTGGCGATGCTGGAGGCCGAGCGCGCGTCGGTCTCGACGGAGTATTGGTACGGCGAGCAGATCGGCCACGCCGACATCGCCGTCGCCTGCATGCTGCGCTTCACCTCGGAGGCGCATCCGAATCTGTTCGATGCGACGCGCTATCCAGCGCTTGCCGCCCACGCCGCGCGCTGCGAAGTGCTGCCGCCGTTCCAGGAGATCGTGCAGCCGCTGGCCCCGCCGAGCGGGGATTAGTCTCCTTGGGTGCGCTTCTGTAACCGCACGGGGAAGGTGCGCTCCCTCTCCCCGTTCTTCACGGGGAGAGGGTCGGGGTGAGGGGCCGCCGCATGGGAAGTGCCAGCAGGGGCAGACGCGCGGGGAGTGTTCGCGGTGAGACCTGTACCCCCTCACCCGGATTGCATCTGACGATGCAATCGGACTTCTCCCCGCCCTAGCGAAGCTTCGCTTCGCCCTGGCGGGGCGAGGTGCACCGAGCGAGCCGCAGCAGGTGGGCTCAATTCAGCCGGTCTCGAAAGAAGCTGCGTTAAGCTCGCAGCCACTCGAAGGATCAGCCGTCACGGCTTGAAATACACATCCACCTTCATGCCGACCGCGAACGGGCCAGGCTCGGCGAGATCGACCAGCACCTCCACCACATCCACATCCGTCATGTTGCGCTGGCTGAGCGCGGCGGCGCGGCTGCTTTCGACCAGCGGGGCGACGGCGGCGACCTTGCCGGCGACGTCGCGGCCGCGGAAGGCGTCGGAGCGGACGACGGCCTGCTGGCCCGGCTTGATCTTGTCGAGATCGCGCTGGTCGAGCTCGGCGCGCACGCGCAGCGACGACATGTCGCCGAGCAGCACCAGCGGCTGCGAACCTTGCGGCGAGGCGATTTCACCGGTGCGCGCATTCACCTGCAGGACGGTGCCGTCGAGCGGCGCGCGAATGGTGAGCTTCTCGAGCGTCGCGCGCGCCGCCTGCAGGTCGCTGCGCGCGACGTTGAGCTGGCCTTCGACGCTGATTGGCAGCGGCGCATCGGCGGTGACCTTGCGCAGCTCGTCGGTCTGCTGCTCCAGCTTGGCGTGCGCATTGGTCAGCTGCGTGCGCGCAGTGTCGACATCGCCGTCGCGCCCGGCGCGCCGCTCGGCGACCACCTTGTCTAGCGCGGCGCGCGCGTCGAACACGGCCGTCTGCGCATCGGCCACGCCATCCTCGGCGCGGCGCCGCGGCCCGGCACCCGACGGCGTCGATTCCTTGTTGCGCACGCGCTTGCGCATCGCTGCCTGCGCCTCGGCGCTGGCGAGCTGTGCGCGGGCCTCGGCATCGACGAGCCGTACCAGGGCTTGACCGGCGAACACCGTGTCCCCGGGCTTGACCAGCACCTCCTGGATCGGACCGACCACGGGTGCGCCGAGCTTGATCAGGCCGGACGCCGGCTCGACACGGCCGGGCGCCACCGCGAGCCAGCGCTCCTCCTGGGCGTTGGCGGCGCGCGCCGCCGGCGTCACGCACGCGGGCGCCACCGCAAGAGCGGCCGACGCCGCCAGCATCAGCGCGTAGGCATGGGTTGCGATCCGCGGTCTCGTCATGCGTTCGAAACTTTCTTCATGGAGTCGCCGCCGCTCTCCTCGCGGACGATGCGTCCGTCTTCGATGTGAACGACGCGATTGGCATAGGGGAGGATGCGCGGATCGTGCGTCACCACCAGCACCGCGCGCGACGGATCCTTCGCAATGTCGGCGAGCAAAGTCATGATCGCCTGGCCGTTGGCGGTGTCGAGTGCGCCGGTCGGCTCATCGGCGAGGATCACCTGGGTTTGGCCTACGATGGCGCGCGCGATCGCGACGCGCTGCTGCTCGCCGCCGGAGAGCTCGCGCGGCAACGATTTGCGCTTGTGGCCGAGGCCGACGGTCGCCAGCACCTCGCGCGAGGCCAGCTTCGCCGCGCGGGCGCGCTCGCCGCGGACATCGAGCGCCAGCCGCACATTGTCCTCAGCGTTGAGCGTCGGAAAAAGATGATAAGACTGGAAGATGAAGCCGATGCGCTCGCGCCGGAGCTTTGCCAGCGCCTCCGCATCAAGCCCGGCGACGGCGTGACCGCCGACCTTCACCGTGCCGGCATCCGGCGTCATCAGGCAGCCGAGGATCGACAGTAGCGTGGTCTTGCCGCTGCCGGACGGACCCATCAGCAGCACCAGCTCGCCGCCCTTCAACGATAGGCTCACGCCCTTCAGCGCCTGCACCCGGCCGGCGCCCTGGCCGAGGTGATGGACGACATCGGTGGCCTCGAGCACGATGTCGCTCATCGCGAGAACACCATGGCCGGATCGATGCGCATCACCTTGACGATCGCCGCGATTGCCGAGCCGACGCACATCGTGACCGTCAGGGCGAACAGCGCCACCGTGAGCGCCGGCGTCATGATGACGGGCAGCGCCGACTCCTCCGTCGCCGCCGCCACGATCTTGCCGATGCCGGCAGCGCCGGCGAAGCCGACGACGGCGCTGAGCAGCGCCTGCCAGATGATGACCGTGTAGATGTAGCGGCTCGACGAGCCGATCGCGCGCAGGGTCGCGAACTCATTGAGATGGTCCTTCGTGCTGGAATACAGCGTCTGCGCCACGATCACGGTGCCGACGATCACCCCTAGCAGTGCGCCGGCGAACAGCGCCGCGCCCGCGCCGGTGCCGAACAGCCAGAACGAGCGGCTGCGGTTGCGGAACTCGGCTGCCGTCAGCACCTCGACATTGCCGAGGCTGTCGCGAAGCGCCTGCTGCACTTTCCACTGGTCGGCATCTGGGGCGAGCCGCACCAGCAGATACGAGGCCTTGCTCGGCGTCGTTCCGGTATAGCTGCGCGCGCGCTCGACATCGGTGAACACGTAAGGTGTCGTCGTGAACGAGCGGATGCCCTTGCTCACCGCCATCACCTGCACCTTGCGGTCGCGCAGCTCCGCGGTCTGCTCCACGCCTGAGACGCCGAGCCGCTCGAAATAGGTCTGGTCGATCGCGACCGCGCCGGGCACCGAGAGGTCGTCGAGCCCGCCCTGCACCACGTTCCACGGATGCAGGCCGAGCCCGCGCAGCTCCGAGCCGACCACGAACACCGGCGTCGTCGTGCCCTGCGGCAGCCGCCATTGCGCATAGCCGATCACTAGCGGCGTGGCCTCGGCGACACCGGGAACCGCCAGCGCCCGGAACCGCTGCCGCTCGTCGAGCAGCGACGGGTCCTCGAAGCATTTGGTCCCGACCGGCATGATCCACAGTTGCGCCGGCGAGTGGTCGATCATGGTCGTGACCATGCGGCGGAAGCCGACATAGAGCCCCATCTGCACGGTCACCAGCACGATCGAGAAGATGATGCCGATGACGGTCGCGATGAAGCGCAACCTGTCATGAAACAGGTTTCGCGAGGCCAGCCTGAACTGCAACGACATGAACCAAAAACCACCCGTCGCCCCGGGTCTATTTCAGCCGGTTACGGGGGTGATGTCCACGCCGGATCGCATGACGGCGACTGTGGCGGTTTGTCATTCGGGATGGTCGTGGCGCTGAAGACACGGGGGAGGGGCGGCGGCTAGACTAAGATCCACGAGCGAGCTGACGAGGGTGCCTCACAACCGGTGTCGTCCCTGCGAACGCACGCGTTCGCGGGGACGACGGCTGTGGGTGCGGAGGCAGCGCGGGCTGACGTGGGAGCCGTCAGCCGTTCGTCAAACGCGGTGTCGCCCCGGCGAACGCCGGGACCCATAACCGCAGGGAGTGGTTGTTGCGCTCGACATCAGCCACCCCGGACGACGGACAGATCACGCGGTATGGGTCCCGGCGTTCGCCGGGACGACGGCGCTGGGTGGCGTGAGCGCACAGGTTACGTCGCGCTGATTGGCTTTCCTGCGCCGGCGAGATGCCCCGGGGCCTGCAATCTTAGACACGCTCGGCCATTCGTTACAACTTGAGCCATCCGCGGTGCAGAATCTTAGAGGGCCGAATGTAGAGGTTGTCGAAAACCGCATTTGGGGCCCCCCGCATGTCGTCATTTTCAGTCGAGAACTTTCTCCAAGCCATCGATTTCTCCGGGCGCATGACCCGCGCCGCCAATGTCGCGCTGGACTTTTGGTGGGCCTGGCTGCTCGCCGGCGCCGTGCTCTGGTTCTTGCTGAAGATCCGCGCGCAGCACGCGTTGCTGGGCCAGCTCGATGAGCGGGCGGACGCGGCGTTCGGCGACGTCGATGCGCTCCTGATCGAGCGGCACGCGCTGATCGGAAATCTGGTCGAGGTGGTCCGCGCCTTCGCGACGAGGGAGCACGAGGTGATCCGTGACGTGCTGGAGGCCCGCGTCGATGCGCTGGAGGCGCTCAGCGGGGGCGGCGGCTCGGCGATCCAGGCCGACACGCAGATCGCCACCGTCCTGCAGAACCTGTTCTCGGTCAGCGAAAGCTATCCGGCGCTCGCCAGCGCCGCGCATTACAGCACGCTGCGCGGCGATCTGATCCGGGTCGAGGAGCGCATCACGGCGGCACGCAAATTTTACAATCTGTCGGTGGAGGAGCTGAACTCGGTCCGCCGTGCGTTCCCCAGCAACGTGATCGCCTGGCTTTGCGGGAGCACCGCGCGCGAGAAGTTCACGCTCGGCGAACGCCGCTCCGAATTCGCCGGCCCGGTCAAGATCAGCCTGTAACTTCCCGGGAGCGCACCCATGGCCGTTCACGGCTACGTCACGCATGCCGCGTACAACAGGCGCTGTACGGCCTTGCTGGTGCTGGCCCATGTCGTGTCGTTCGAGGTGATCGGCACCTTTGCGTTGACGATCTATCTGCTCGTCGCCGACCACGAGCACACCATCCTGTCGAACCCGGTCGGCTATGCCGTCCGCTATGCGCTGCCGATCGCCCTAGCCACCGGGATCATGTTCTGGTGGATGTATCGCGGCCATGCCAAGGCCGTGACCAAGGCGCTGGGCGTGCGGCTGGTGTCGCGTCAGGACGAGCCGCGCTTCGTCGCCATCGCCGAGGAGCAATGCACCGCCCTCGGCGTCCGTCTGCCGCGCTTCGGCGTGATTGATGCAAGCGAGCCCAACGCCGTCACCGTGGGCGAGGGGCCGAAGGCGGGCCTGATCGCCGTGACCCGCGGCCTGCTCGATCAGCTCGATGATGACGAACTCGCCGCGGTGCTCGCCCACGAGGCCTCGCATATCCGGCATGGCGACACGAGGCTGCTCGCCGCCAATCATGCGCTGATGCGGACGGCCGTCATCCTGCAGATGAACAATCCGCTGCGGTTCGAGCACTGGCGCCAGATCCTGGTCGCCGTGCTGATGCCGCCGATGCTGCCATTGCTGCTCGCCAGCAGCGTCGCGACCGCGGTCTCGATGCGGCTCGCGCGCGTGGCGCGGCGCAGCGTGAAGCTCGGACGGGACCATGTCGCCGATGGCGAGGCGATCAGGATCACGCATTATCCGGAAGCGCTGATCAGCGCGATCAGCAAGATCGGCGGCCGCGGCATGTTCCACGGCAGCGCGCGCGTCGAGGGCCTGCTGTTCGATGGGCCGGCCGATCATGCCGGTGGCAGCCATCCCAGCGTCGCGGAGCGGCTGGACGCCATTGCCGCGCTCGGTCGCGAACTGATGAACCCGGCACGGCAGCGTCGCGACAGCCGCGTGCCGTCGGCGCCCCAATTCGGACGCCGGCCGCGATCGGCCATGTCGCTCTATCCGCTCGACGCGTCGGGCCGGCCGTTGGAGAAGCCGGCGCGGCCCGAGACCAACGTCCTGATGCTGTATCTGTTCGACCGCGAGACGTTTCGCGCCTGGCACGACGCCTGCGTCGCCTGGGAAGAGCGCAAGCTCGATGAGCGTCGCAACATCATCGGCGTGGCGCCCGTCGTGTTCGTCATGCTGGTCCTGGGCAATTTTGGCGCGCTGTATTTTTATTGGCCGAAGGACGGCAACCTGTCCACGCTGGTCAACCTGTACAGTCCGGCCAGCCTGGTCGAAATGGCGCGCATCACGCAGTCCGGCCCGTTCTGCATCGGCTCGTCCTATCCGGATGGGAAATGCCCGGCCAAGCCGGAGAAGGCGTCGGATGCAAATGTGGTGAGCCAACCTGCGGGCCTCAGCGGCACCTTCAGCAGCCGGCCGACGAACGGCGCGCCCGATCAGCCGGCGGCTGCGCCTGCTCACAAGCAGTCCTGGTCCGTGTCGATCGCCAGCTGGCTGTTCGTCGTGATCGCCATCTGCGTGACGAATCCCAGTCTCATCCCCCGGGTCGTCAGGTGGGTAGCGGCCCATGTGCGGCTCATCTCGCGCTCCATCGAAGCGGCGTCTGCCAAGTCGCGTGCCAAGCCGGCTGACCCGGCGAGCGTGGCGTGGCGATTGGATGATCCCGGTCCCGAGGCCAGGCAGTTCGGGCGGCGCAAGGTTTGAGTGAGCCGAACCTGTGGTTCCCGCCCCCGTGCTTTTCTTTCGCACGGGGGCGATGGGGGCGGCGAGCTCCCGGCCTGCGCCCTCCTGCTGAATTCGAGGGCGGACTTGCCGGATCAACTCGGGCGATGTGCGTCGCGAGGACGCGGCGGCGTGTCTGCCAGGTTGTTTCATCCTCAAAGCGGCTTGCTGGTTCCGACATCGCGGTTGCGTGCCGCTGACAGCGCCCCAAAAAAAGGTGTCGTCCCGGCCTTGAGCCGGGACCCATAACCACAGGGAGCAGTGATGCGCTCGATATCAGCCACCGCGCGCCACAGATGCATCACGCGGTATGGGTCCCGGCGTTCGCCGGGACGACGGCTGTGGGTGCGGTGAATGCCCCGGCTACTTCGCGCCGACGGCCTTCTTGCGCCAGGCGAGATGCACCGCGCAGGCGCAGCCGGGCGGGTGGCTGGCGAGCTCGGCGGGAGTGGCGTCGTTGGCTGCGGCGGGAGCGGGCGAGGCGGCTTGGCGCGGCGTCTCCGCCTGCTGTCCACCCCTCGCCGGGATGTAGTTCAGGATCGGTGCCAGCCAGCGCTCGACCTCGGCGACCGTCATGCCCTTGCGCGCGGCGTAGTCCTCGACCTGGTCGCGCTCGATCTTGCCGACGCCGAAGTAGAAGCTCTCGGGCGAGGCGAAGTAGAGGCCCGAGACGGACGATCCCGGCCACATCGCAAAACTCTCGGTGAGACGGACGCCGGCGTTCTTCTCGGCATCGAGCAGCTCGAACAGCGTGGCCTTCTCGGTGTGATCGGGCTGCGCCGGATAGCCCGGGGCCGGGCGGATGCCCTGGTACTTCTCCAGGATCAGATCATCCGCGGAGAGCGCTTCGTCCGGCGCATAGGCCCAGAACTCGCGGCGCACGCGGGCGTGCAGGCGCTCGGCGAAGGCCTCGGCGAGGCGGTCGGCCAGCGCCTTGACCAGGATCGAGGAGTAGTCGTCATTGGCGTTCTTGAAGCGGTCGGCGACCGCATCCTCGCCGATCCCCGTCGTGACAACGAAGCCGCCGACATAGTCCGGCACGCCCGAGCCTTGCGGCGCGACGAAGTCGGACAGCGCGGTGTTGAAGCGGCCTTCGCGCTTCTCGAGCTGCTGGCGCAGCGTGTGCAGCGTCGCAATCTCTCTTGTGCGGCCGTCATCGGCATAGAGCACGATGTCGTCGCCCTTGGCATTGGCCGGCCAGAAGCCGATTGTTGCCCGCGCGGTGAACCACTTCTCGGAGACGATACGGTCGAGCATCTTCAGCGCGTCGTCATACAGCGCCCGCGCGGCCTCGCCGACCTTGGAATCGTCGAGGATCGCCGGGAAGCGCCCCGCCAGCTCCCAGGTCTGGAAGAACGGCGTCCAGTCGATATAGGGCACGAGCTCGGCGAGGTCGTAGTCGACGAAGGTCTTGGTGCCGAGGAAGGTCGGCTTCACCGGCTTCGCCTTGCTGAAGTCGATCTTCGGCGCGTTGGCGCGGGCATCAGCAAGCTTGAGCCGCTTCTTGTCGGCCTGACCGCGCAGATGCGCGGCGGCGATCTTCTGGTACTCGGTCCGGACCTCGGCGGCGTAAGCGTCCTTGCGCTCCGCCGACAGCAGCGAGGAGGCGACGCCGACGGCGCGGCTCGCGTCGTTGACATGCACGACCGGGCCGCCCTGGTAGTTCGGATCGATCTTGACGGCGGTGTGGACGCGGCTCGTCGTCGCGCCGCCGATCAAGAGCGGCACGTTGAGGCCCTGGCGCTCCATCTCCGAGGCCAGATACGCCATCTCGTCGAGCGAGGGCGTGATCAGGCCGGAGAGCCCGATGATGTCGGCATTCTCCGTCTTCGCCGTCTCGATGATCTTGGCGGCGGGCACCATGACGCCGAGGTCGATGACCTCGAAATTGTTGCACTGGAGAACGATGCCGACGATGTTCTTGCCGATGTCGTGGACGTCGCCCTTGACCGTGGCGAGCACGATCTTGCCGGCGTTGGAGCGCTCATTGGCACGGCCCTTGTTGGCGGCCTTCTCGGCCTCCATGAACGGCATCAGATAGGCGACCGCCTGCTTCATCACGCGCGCCGACTTCACGACCTGCGGCAGGAACATCTTGCCGTCGCCGAAGAGGTCGCCGACCACGTTCATGCCGGCCATCAGCGGGCCTTCGATGACGTCGAGCGGCCGCGTCGATGCGGCGCGTGCCTCCTCCGTATCCGCCTCGATGAATTCGGTGATGCCGTGCACCAGCGCGTGGCTGAGGCGCTTGCCGACCGGCCATTCGCGCCAGGCGAGATCGGCCTCCTTGGTCTGCTTGCCCTGGCCACGGAATTTCTCAGCCAGCGCCAGCAGCCGCTCGGACGCGCCGGGGTCGCGGTTGAGGACGACGTCCTCGCAGACCTGGCGCAATTCGGGATCGATGTCGTCATAGACGATCATCTGGCCGGCATTGACGATACCCATGTCCATGCCCGCCTTGATGGCGTGATACAGGAACACCGAGTGCATGGCTTCGCGCACCGGCTCATTGCCGCGGAACGAGAACGACAGATTGGAGACGCCGCCGGAGATGTGGGCGTGCGGCAGGTTCTGGCGGATCCAGCGTGTCGCCTCGATGAAGTCGACGCCGTAGTTGTTGTGCTCCTCGAGGCCGGTGGCAATCGCGAAGATGTTCGGATCGAAGATGATGTCTTCCGGCGGAAAGCCGATCTGCTCGACCAGAATCTTGTAGGCGCGAGCGCAGATCTCGGTCTTGCGCTGGTAGGTGTCGGCCTGGCCGGTCTCGTCGAACGCCATGACGACAACCGCGGCGCCGTGTCGGCGCGCGATCTTCGCTTCATGGATGAATTTCTCCTCGCCTTCCTTCAGCGAAATCGAGTTCACCACCGGCTTGCCCTGGACGCATTTCAGGCCGGCCTCGATGACGTGGAACTTCGAGGAGTCGACCATGACCGGGACGCGGGCGATGTCCGGCTCGGCAGCGACGAGGTTGAGGAAGGTCCGCATCGCGGCTTCCGAATCCAGCAGGCCCTCGTCCATGTTGACGTCGATGACCTGGGCGCCGTTCTCGACCTGGTCGCGCGCGACCTGCAACGCGGCGGTGTAGTCACCCGCGGTGATCAGCTTGCGGAATTTGGCCGAGCCGGTGACGTTGGTGCGCTCGCCGACATTGACGAAGGGAATGGCGGGCGTCAGCTCGAACGGCTCCAGGCCCGACAGCCGCAGCCGCGGCGCGATCTCGGGCACCACACGCGGCTTGTGCGGGGCGACCGCGGCGGCGATCGCCGCGATATGGTCCGGCGTGGTGCCGCAACAGCCCCCGACGATGTTGACGAGACCGGCGCTTGCGAACTCGCCGATCAGCCGCGCCATGTAGGCCGGCGTCTCGTCATACTGGCCGAACTCGTTAGGCAGGCCGGCATTCGGATAGGCGCAGACCAGCGTGTCGGCGACGCGGCCGATATCGGCGACATGGGCGCGCAGATCCTCGGCGCCGAGCGCGCAGTTGAAGCCGATGGTCAGCGGGCGAGCGTGCCGCACCGAATTCCAGAATGCCTCCGGCATTTGCCCCGACAGCAGCCGGCCCGACTTGTCGGTGATCGTGCCGGAGATCATCACGGGCACGTCGATGCCGCGCTCCTCGCACAGCTCGGCGATCGCATACAGCGCCGCCTTGGCGTTGAGTGTGTCGAAGATGGTCTCGACCAGCAGGATGTCGGCGCCGCCATCGAGCAGGCCGCGCGCCTGCTCGCCATAGGCGATGCGCAAATCGTCGAAGGTCACGGCGCGATAGCCGGGATTGGAGACATCGGGCGAGATCGAGGCGGTGCGGTTGGTCGGCCCCATCGCGCCGGCGACGAAGCGCGGCCTGCCGTCCTCTGCCGCGACGCGGATCGCCGCGTTGCGCGCGAGCCGTGCGCCCTCGCGGTTGAGCTCGTAGATGATGTCGGACAGGTCGTAATCGGCCTGCGCGATCGAGGTCGCCGAGAACGTGTTGGTGGCGACGATGTCGGCGCCGGCGCGCAGATACTGCGCGTGGATGTCCTCGATCGCCTCGGGCTGCGTCAGGATCAGCAGATCATTGTTGCCGCGGAGGTCGCGGTGGAAATCCTTGAAGCGCGCGCTGCGGAAGGCCGCCTCGTCGAACTGCAGCGCCTGGATCATCGTGCCCATGGCGCCGTCGAGAATCAGGATGCGTTCGCGCGCGGCGGCGAGGAAGGCGGTACGCACTTGTGATACAGGAGCGGACATCAGGCGGCGACCTTGTTGACGGACTTCGGCCGGATGCCGAGCAGATGGCTGATCGCAAACACGAGGTCGGCGCGGTTCATGGTGTAGAAATGGAAGGTGTCGACGCCATGCTTGGCGAGCTTGTGCACCTGCCCGGCGGCGACGGTCGCCGCGACCAGCCTGCGGGTCTCGGGATCGTCATCAAGGCCGTCGAACTTCTCGGCCAGCCAATCCGGCACCGAGGTGCCATTGCGGGTCACGAAGCCGCGCGCCTGCTTGAAATTATGCATCGGCATGATTCCGGGCACGATCGGAATGTCGATGCCGCGGGCGCGGACGCGGTCGAGATAGCGGAAGTAGACGTCGTTGTCGAAGAACACCTGGGTGATGGCGCGGGTGGCGCCGGCATCGACCTTGGCCTTGAGCATGTCGATGTCGGCGTCGAAGTCGCGGCTCTCCGGGTGCTTCTCCGGGTAGGCCGAGACCGTAACCTCGATGTCGGGGTGGCGCTTCTTGATGCCGGCGACGAGGTCGGGCGAGCTCTGATAGCCCTCGGCATGGGCCTGATAAGGCGTGCCGATGCCACCGGGCGGATCGCCGCGCAAGGCGACGATGTGTCGGACGCCGACCTCGTGATAGCGGTCGACGACGTCGTCGATCTCGCCGCGGGACGCGCCAACGCAGGTCAGATGCGCGGCCGGCAGCAGCGCGGTCTCCTTCAGGATGCGCGCGATGGTCGCGTGGGTGCGCTCGCGTGTCGTGCCGCCGGCGCCGTAAGTCACCGAGACGAAGCTCGGCTCCAACGGCGCAAGGCGCTCGATCGAGGTCCACAGCGTCCGGTCCATTTCCTCGGACTTCGGCGGGAAGAACTCGAACGAGATCTTCGGCCGGATGAGCGCGGAGGAGCCGTCGGCAATGGCGGTGGCGAGGTCGGTCATGGCAGCGCAGGTTCCCGATGGGACGTAAATTTCAACTCAAGAGGGGATCAGCCTCAGAGTGCGGCAAGATAGGGGAAGTGCGTCGCAAGCGACAGCCCACCAATCATGGGATTTTGCCCACCTACGGTGGTTTTATTGAATTTTCTGATGGTGATCTCGATTTCTTGTGGGCAGATAAAATTGAGCAATATCAGTGCCCGATATCGCGCGACGAACGAGTCTAATCAAATTTCGCAGTGGGACATGGTGCTTTACAGATTGTATACAAGCAGTACGTCCCAATCGTTGGATCAGCCGATCCCTGCGTTTCCGGCAGGTCACCGCCCCGCATGGCCCATTGTGGCCGGCCTTGCAGGCATTAGGTTGAGGCCATGATCCCGATTTCCGTTCTCGACCTCTCGGTCACCACCACTGCGACGCCTCCGTCGGCGGCGCTGCGCAACAGCATCGACCTGGCCCGCCATGTCGATCAGCTCGGCTATGTCCGCTACTGGCTCGCCGAGCATCATAGCCTGCCTTCGGTGGCGAGCCCGTCGCCGGACATCATGATCGGGCAGATCGCAGCCGCCACGCAGCACATCCGCGTCGGCTCCGGCGGCGTGATGCTACCCAACCATGCGCCGCTGGTGGTCGCCGAACGCTTCAAGATGCTGGAAGCGCTGTTCCCGGGCCGTATCGATCTCGGTCTCGGGCGCGCGCCGGGCACCGACGGCACCACGGCCTATGCGTTGAGGAGCCGGCTCGATCGCCGCGAGGGTGACGATTTCCTGGAGCGGCTGCACGAGCTGACCTTGTGGGAGACGCGCGAGTTTCCCGCCGGCCATCCCTACAACAACGTCATCGCGATGCCCGACGATGCGCCGCTGCCGCCGATCTGGCTGCTCGGCTCCAGCGACTATTCCAGCGAGCTCTCGGCGCAGCTCGGCATGGGCTTTGGCTTCGCGCATCATTTCGCCAGTCACGACGCGATCGACGCGATGCTCACCTATCGCGCGCATTTCACCGCGTCGCGTTGGCGGTCGCAGCCGCATGCGATCCTGGCGGTGGCCGTGGTGATGGCGGAGACCGATGCCGAAGCCGAGCGGCTGGCCTCGTCGATGGACCTCAATCGTCTGCGCCGCGACCGCGGCCAGTTCCTGCCGCTGCCGAGCCCGGAGGAGGCGGTGGCCTATCCGTATACGGACGCCGACCGCGCCTCGATCGCCCGCAACCGTTCGCGGCTGTTCGTCGGCTCTCCGGCCACGGTTCGCGCCAAGCTCGATCCGATGATCAAGGCGAGCCAGGCCGACGAGCTGATGGTAATCACCGCAATCTTCGATCACGACGCTCGCAAGCGCTCCTACACCCTGCTCGCCGACGCCTTCGGCTTGGCGCGCCAGGCGGCGGCGTGATCCCGGAGGGCTACTCCATGCGCTCGCTGAACGTCGCGCGGAACGGATGCGCCGGGTAGACGCCGACGATGCGCAGCTCGCGCGAGAAGAACTTCAGCTCCTCGAGCGCGAAGGCAAGCCCCTTGTCCTCCGGATGGCCGTCGACGTCGGCATAGAACTGGGTGGCGAAAAAGTTGCCGTCGACCATGTAGCTCTCGAGCTTGGTCATGTTGACCCCGTTGGTCGCGAAGCCGCCCATCGCCTTGTACAGCGCGGCCGGCAGGTTGCGGACGCGGAACACGAAGCTCGTCACCAGCGGGCCTGAGTTCTGCTCGGCCCACTGCGCCTCGCGCGCCAGCACGACGAAACGGGTGGTGTTGTGGGCCTCGTCCTCGATGTCCTCGGCGAGAATCTCGAGGCCGTAGATCTCGGCGGCGAGGCGCGAGGCGATCGCCGCCACGCTCGTGTCGCCGCGCTGGGACACGTCCCGGGCGCTGCCGGCGGTGTCGCCGGCGACGATCGGCCGGACGCCGAGCTGGCGGATGATGCGGCGGCACTGGCCGAGCGCGTGGACGTGGCTCTCGACGGTCTTGATGTCGGCGATCTTGGTGCCCTTCAGCGCCATCAGCTGGTGGCGGATCGGCAGGAACCATTCGCCGATGATGTAGAGCCCGGAGCCCGGCAGCAGATGGTGGATGTCGGCGACGCGGCCGGCGACCGAGTTCT
Organism: Bradyrhizobium sp. HKCCYLS2038; assembly: GCF_051167655.1. NCBI lineage: Bacteria > Pseudomonadati > Pseudomonadota > Alphaproteobacteria > Hyphomicrobiales > Nitrobacteraceae > Bradyrhizobium > Bradyrhizobium sp. HKCCYLS2038. The sequence continues at coordinate 555,259 of NZ_JBNPTM010000001.1, forward strand.
CGATCGGGATCATGCCGAGATCGGCCTCGCCGGAGGAGATCGCGGCCAGCGCGTCCTCGAAGGTCGGGCAGGGCATGGCTTCGGCGGCCGGATAGGCTTCAGAGATGGCGATGTGGGAATTGGCTCCCGGCTCGCCCTGGAATGCGATTTTCAAGATCTTGCTCATGAGGGGCCTTGTAGCAGCAGCTCAGGCTTTGGACAGCAGCCGGCGTGCGGTTTCGAGATCGGTGGGCGTGTCGACGCCGCGCGGGACGGCATCGACGACCATCACGTCGATGCGCATGCCGGCCTCCAGCGCGCGGAGCTGCTCCAGTCTCTCCTGCTGCTCCAGCGGCGATGGCGGCAGGCCGACGAAGCGCTCCAGAGCGGCGCGGCGATAGGCGTAGAGGCCGATGTGATGGTACCGCGGTCCGTCGCCATGCGGCGCCGTGGCCCGGGTGAAATACAGCGCGCGCATGCGGCGGCCGCCAAGCGGGGAGCCTACCGCCTTGACAACGTTCGGGTTGAGGCTCTCCTCCTCGGTGTGGATCTGCGCGGCGAGGGTCGCGATGTCCACGGCAGGGTCCTGCAACGGCGGCAGCACGTCGCTGATGTTCTGCGGGTCGATGGTCGGGAAATCGCCCTGCAGATTGACGACGATCGCAGCCTCACCGGCCGGGTCGAGCTTGCACATCGCCTCGTAGATGCGGTCGGATCCGGAGGGATGATCGGCCTTGGTCATGACCGCCTCGCCGCCCGCCGCGATGACGGCGTCCGCGATCTCCGGCGTATCGGTGGCCACCGCCACGCGGCCGATCGCCGCCTCCTGGGCACGGCGCAGCACCTGCACGATCATCGGCACGCCTGCGATGTCGAGCAGCGGCTTGCCCGGCAGGCGGGTGGAGGCCATGCGGGCGGGGATCAGCACGAGGATCTTGGGCTTGGTCATCCGGTAACGCGTGCTCGGAGCCGGTCGCAACAGCGCGGGCCGGACTTGATGGGGACAGCAAAAACCGCCCGCTTATACGGGTTGCCAGAGCACGGGCAAACCGATATCTCACTTCTGCCGCAGGGGGAGGCGCGACGGCTCGATTCCGCTCGATGCCTTCACGAGTCCTTGGACGAAACAAGTCCTTGGACAAATCCTTGAGGCGATTCACGGCCGCGGCCCCGCGACCAGAGCACACTGACATCCGCCCTCGGAGCCTGATTCCAAAATGGACTCCTTCGAACTGAACAAAATCCTCGGCGCCGTCCTGGCCGCCTGTCTCGTCGTGCTGGTCACGAGCTTTTCCGCCGGCGCGCTGTTCGCGCCGAAGATGCCGGAGAAGCCGGGTTTCGAGATCGCGGTGAAGGAAGCCGAGGGCGCCGCCAAGGGTGGTGCTGCACCGGCCGCCGCCGAGCCGATCGAGAAGCTGCTGCAGACCGCCTCGGTCGAGAAGGGCGCTGCCGCTGCCAAGAAGTGCGCGGCCTGCCACACCTTCGACAAGGGCGGCAAGAATGCGGTCGGGCCCAATCTCTACGGCATCGTCGGCGACAAGATCGGCGAAGGCCGCGGCTTCAACTTCTCGGCTCCGATGAAGGCCAAGGGCGGCACCTGGACGATCGATGCGCTGAACCAGTTCATCGCCAATCCGAAGGGCTACATCCCGGGCACCGCGATGGGCTTCGCCGGCATCCAGAAGGACTCGGAACGCGCCGACGTGCTGGCCTACCTGAACTCGCTGGCCGACAGCCCGGCGCCGCTGCCGACCGCGGCCAAGTGACCTTCTTTAAGCGATCTCGGTTCAGCTTTGATTTTTCGGACGGCCGGGCCCCAAGCCCGGCCGTTTTGCTGTGTGGAGCGAATTTCGCCCCATTTGGGACCTTTGGTCGCATCCGACTCGTTCACAACCCGGTATCATGAGGAAAAAGCAAGGTTATCGGTCGAAACCTTGCCTTATATTGGTCCCCTGAATGGAACGGTTCGCGGGCCGGGACAGCCCTGCTGGCCAGCGAAACCTGCCCTAGCGAATTGGGTTACGATCAAGCGTTGGATCTGGGAGCAGCGGCCGCCGCCGACCACCTGCTTCAAGCGGTCTTATTCAGAGGAAGTCTCATTTGACGATTACCCGACGACAGCTCCTGCAGAGCAGCGCCTTCGCTGCGATGACCCCGGCGCTCGGCGCCGCCGCCAGCCTCGCTCCGCTCGACGCCGCGCGGGCGCAGGCGGGCGAGCAACTGGTCTGGCGGCACGGCCTGTCGCTGTTCGGAGAGGTGAAGTACCCGGCCGACTTCAAGCGCTTCGACTACGTCAACCCGGACGCGCCGAAGGGCGGTACCGCCCGCATGATCTCGCTGGGGACCTTCGACAATTTCAACATCGTCGTGATGTATGTGAAGGGCAACATTGCCTCGGCCGCCGGGCTTGTCTACGAGACCTTGATGACGCGGTCGCAGGACGAGGTCTCCACCGAATATGGCCTGCTCGCCGAGTCAGCGGCTTACCCCGACGACTATTCCTGGGTCATCTATCGGCTGCGCAAGGAAGCGCGTTGGAATGACGGCAAGCCGGTGACGCCCGAGGACGTCATCTTCTCGATGGACGTCCTGAAGAAGAACAGCCCGCACTACTCGTCCTATTACCGCCATGTCGTGAAGGCCGAGAAGACCGGCGATCTCGAGGTCAAGTTCAGCTTCGACGGTCCCGGCAATCGTGAACTTCCGCACATCGTTGGCGAACTGCTGGTGCTGCCCAAGCATTGGTGGGAAGGCACGGACGCACAGGGCCGCAAGCGCGACGTCACCGCGACGACCCTTGAGCCGCCGCTCGGCTCGAGCCCCTACCGCATCAAGGACTTCGTGCCCGGCCGTTCGATCAAGATGGAGCGCGTCAAGGATTATTGGGGTGCCAATCTGCCGGTTCAGATCGGTCAGAACAATTTCGACGAACTGCAGTTCGAGTACTTTCGCGACAACATCGTCGCACTCGAGGCGTTCAAGGCGGACCAGGCCGACTGGATCAACGAGAACTCGGCCAAGCAATGGGCGACGGCCTACGACTTCCCGGCCATCAACGAGAAGCGTGTGGTCAAGGATGAATTCCCGATCAGCGATTCCGGTCGCATGCAGGGCTTCGCCTTCAACCTGCGGCGTCCACAGTTCCAGGATCCGCGGTTGCGGCGGGCGTTCAACTACGCCTACGACTTCGAGGAGATGAACAAGCAGCTCTTCTACGGCCAGTACAAGCGGATCAACAGCTACTTCGAAGGCACTGATCTCGCCTGCTCCGGTCTGCCTCAGGGACTAGAGCTGGAGATCCTGGACAGCGTGCGCGACAAGGTGCCGCCGGAAGTCTTCACCACGGTCTACCAGAACCCAGTGGGCGGCAATGCCGAAAATGTTCGTGGCAATCTGCGCGAGGCCACGAAGCTGTTGAAGGAGGCCGGTTTCGAGATCAAGGACCGCAAGCTGGTCGATTCCGCCGGCAAGCCGGTTGCCGTCGAAATGCTGGTCCAGGATCCGCCGTCCGAACGCATGGCGCTGTTCTACAAGCCGTCGCTGGAGCGTCTCGGCGTGACGGTGACGGTCCGCCAGGTCGACAACGTCCAGTACGAGAACCGGATGCGGACGTTCGACTACGACATAATCACGGACCTCTGGGGCCAGTCGCTGTCCCCGGGCAACGAGCAGCGCGATTTCTGGGGCTCCAAGGCAGCCGACGAGCCCGGCTCCAAGAACTCCGTCGGCATCAAGAATCCGGCTGTCGACGCGCTGATCGAGAAGATCATCTTCGCCAAGGATCGCGCAACGCTGGAGGCGGCGACGCGTGCGCTCGACCGCGTCCTGTTGTGGAATTTCTATGTCGTGCCACAGTTCACCTATTCGTTCGCGCGCAGCGCGCGCTGGGACCGCTTCAGCCATTTCGAGCCGTTTCCGAAATATGCGCGGTCGGGCTGGCCTAATCTGTGGTGGTACGACGCCGACAAGGCTGCCAAGGTGAAGCGCACTTGAACCCGCTCTCCCATCTGTCGCGCCGCGGCGTTCTCGGGCTCGGCCTGGGCGCGCTGAGCGCGCCGCTGCTCAGGCCGGCCTTTGCCTCCGAAGGTTGGCCCGAATCTCACGGCATGTCGGCGTTCGGCGACCTGAAATATCCGGCCGACTTCCACCATTTCGACTACGTCAATCCAGACGCGCCGAAGGGCGGGATGTTTTCGCTGATCCCGTCGGTGCGGGCCTACAACCAGTCCTATCAGACGTTCAACTCCTTCAATGCCTACATCCTTAAGGGCGAGGGTGCGCAGGGCATGGGCATGACGTTCGCCTCGCTGATGGTGGCCTCGGGCGACGAGCCGGATGCGATGTATGGGCTGGTCGCGAAATCGGTCGCGATCTCGCCGGACAAGCTGAGCTATCGCTTCACCTTGCGGCCCGAGGCGCGCTTCCATGACGGCAGCCGGATCACGGCGCAGGACGTGGCCTGGTCGCTCAACACCCTGAAGGAGAAGGGCCACCCGCTGGTCGTGGTGCAACTGCGCGACTTCGTGAAGGCCGAGGCGCTCGACGATGCGACCGTGGTGGTGAGCTTCGTCGAGAAGCGCGCGCGCGACGTGCCGCTCTATGTCGTCAGCCTGCCGATCTTCTCCAAGGCCTACTACACCAACCATCCGTTCGACGAATCGACGCTCGAGGTGCCGCTGGGCTCGGGGCCGTACAAGGTCGGCAAATACGAGGTCAACCGCTACGTCGAGTTCGAGCGGGTCAAGGACTGGTGGGCGGCCGACCTGCCGGTCAGCCGCGGCTTCTACAATTTCGACATCGTGCGCTACGAGTTCTATCGCGACCGCGACGTCGCCTTCGAGGGCTTCACCGCCAAGAGCTATCTGTTCCGCGAGGAGTTCACCTCGCGCATCTGGGCCACCCGCTACGACTTCCCGGCGATCAAGGACGGCCGCGTCAAGCGCGAGCTGCTGCCGGACGAGACGCCGTCGGGCGGGCAGGGCTGGTTCATCAACACCCGCCGCGACAAGTTCAAGGACGCCCGCGTCCGCCAGGCGCTGACCTACGCCTTCGACTTCGAGTGGACCAACAAGACCATCATGTACGGCGCCTATGCGCGCACCGTATCGCCGTTCCAGAACTCGGACATGGTCGCGGCGGGGCCGCCGTCGCCGGAGGAGTTGAAGCTGCTCGAGCCGTTCCGCGGCCAGGTGCCTGACGACGTGTTCGGCGAGCCGTTCGTGCCGCCGGCCTCCGACGGATCCGGCCAGGACCGCGCGCTGCTGCGCAAGGCCACGCAGCTGCTGCAGCAGGCCGGGCTGCCGGTCAAGGACGGCAAGCGGCTCTTACCGAATGGCGAGGTCTTCACCATCGAGTTCCTGATCGACGAGGTCTCGTTCAAGCCGCACCACGGCACCCTGATCAAGAATTTGCAGACGCTCGGCATCGACGCCGATCTGCGGATCGTCGACGCCGTGCAGTACCGTGCGCGCGTCGAGGATTTCGATTTCGACATCACGGTGCAGCGGCTGTCGATGTCGCCGACCCCCGGCGACAGCCTGCGGCCCTACTTCACCTCGGACGCCGCGAAGACCAAGGGTTCCTACAATCTCGCCGGCATCAGCAATCCCGCGATCGACGCGCTGGTCGCCAAGGCGATCGCCGCGGAGACGCGTACCGAGCTGACCTTCGCCTGCCGCGCGCTCGATCGCGTGTTTCGCGCCGGCCACTACTGGATACCGCAATGGTACCGGCAGAATCACCCGATCGCCTATTGGGATCAGTTCGGCCACCCGCCGAAGCCGCCCAAATATGGATCCGGCGTGGGCGCTCCCGACATCTGGTGGTACGATGCCGCCAAGGCCGCAAAGCTGGAGCAGGCGAAGTAGTTCATGGCTGCCTATATCGCTCGTCGCATGTTTCTGATGCTCCCGACCCTGCTCGGGATCATGTTCATCTCCTTCGTCGTGGTGCAGTTCGCGCCGGGCGGTCCGGTCGAGCGCGTCATCGCGCAATTGACCGGCGCCGACACCGGCGGCACCTCGCGCATCTCCGGCGGCAGCGGCTCGGATTTCGGCGCGCGGCCGCCCGGGCAGGTCGGTTCCGGTGGTGAGATCAACTCCAAATATCGCGGCGCGCAGGGCCTCGATCCCGCCTTCATCAAGCAGCTCGAGAAGCAGTTTGGCTTCGACAAGCCAGCGCCCGAGCGCTTCGCGCTGATGGTCTGGAACTTCGCGCGCTTCGATTTCGGCAAGAGCTATTTTCGCGACACGACCGTGCTGCAGCTGATCAAGGAGAAGCTGCCGGTCTCGATCTCGCTCGGCCTGTGGATGACCCTGCTGACCTATCTGATCTCGATCCCGCTCGGTATCCGCAAGGCTGTCGCAGACGGCTCGCGCTTCGACGTCTGGACCTCGGCCGTCATCATCGTCGGCTATGCGATTCCCGGCTTCCTGTTCGCGATCCTGCTGATCATCCTGTTCGCCGGCGGCTCGTTCTTCAACATCTTCCCGTTGCGCGGCTTGACCTCGGACGGCTGGTCGGACTTCCCGTGGTACTGGAAGATCATCGACTATTTCTGGCATCTCACCTTGCCGCTGCTGTCGATGGCGCTCGGCGCCTTCGCCACCATGACCCTGCTCACCAAGAACTCGTTCCTCGACGAGATCCGCAAGCAATATGTCATGACCGCGCGCGCCAAGGGTTGCAGCGAGAACCAGGTGCTCTATGGCCACATCTTCCGCAACGCGATGCTGATCGTGATCGCGGGCTTCCCGGGCACCTTCATCCACGCGTTCTTCTCCGGCTCGCTGCTGATCGAGACCATCTTCTCGCTCGACGGCCTGGGCCTGCTGTCGTTCGAGAGCATCCTCAACCGCGACTATCCGGTCGTGTTCGGCAACCTCTACATCTTCTCGCTGCTGGGCCTCGTGGTGAACCTGATCTCCGACCTCACCTACATGTGGATCGATCCGCGGATCGATTTCGAGGCGCGGGAGGTCTAACGATGCTCAAGACCGTCCCCGTCGAGACCACCACGCAGGCGCCGCTTGGCGAGGCCGTGCCGCCGACGCGGCATCGCTTCCGGCCGTCACCGCTCAACCAGCGCCGCTGGCAGAACTTCAAGGCCAACCGCCGCGGCTACTGGTCGCTGTGGATCTTCCTGTTCCTGTTCTTCGTCTCGCTGTTCGCCGAGCTGATCGCCAACGATCGCCCGTTCCTGATCAAGTTCGACGGCCATCTCTACTTTCCTGCCTTCGTCTCCTATCCGGAGACCGCGTTCGGCGGCGACTTCGAGACCGCGGCCGACTATCGCGACCCCTATTTGCAGAAGCTGATCGCGGACAAGGGTGGTACCGTGATCTGGCCACTGATCCGCTACTCCTACGCCACTCATAATCTCGATCTGCCGACGCCGGCGCCGTCGAAGCCGACCTGGATGCTGACGGAAGAGCAGTGCAAGCCGGTGGTCGAGAAGAAGGGGCTGAAGAGCTGCCGCGACCTCGAATACAACTGGCTCGGCACCGATGACCAGGGCCGCGACGTCGTCGCGCGGCTGATCTACGGCTTCCGCATCTCCGTGCTGTTCGGCCTGTCCTTGACGTTCTTCTCCTCGATCATCGGCATCGCTGCTGGCGGCGTGCAGGGCTATTTCGGCGGCTGGGTCGATCTGCTGTTCCAGCGCTTCATCGAGATCTGGAACGCGATTCCCTATCTCTATCTGCTGCTGATCCTGTCAGCGGTGCTGGTGCCCGGCTTCTTCACCCTGCTCGGCATCATGCTGCTGTTCTCCTGGGTCTCGCTCGTCGGCCTCGTGCGCGCCGAGTTCCTGCGCGGCCGCAATTTCGAGTACATCCAGGCGGCCCGCGCACTCGGCGTCTCCAACGTCGTCATCATGTGGCGGCATCTGTTGCCGAACGCGATGGTCGCGACCATGACCTTCCTGCCCTTCATCGTCTCCAGTTCGGTGATGACGCTGACTGCGCTCGACTTCCTCGGCTTCGGCCTGCCGCCCGGCTCGCCCTCGCTCGGCGAGATGCTGTCGCAGGCCAAGGCCAACGTGCAGGCGCCGTGGCTCGGCCTCACCGGCTTCTTCTCGGTCGCGATCATGCTGTCGCTCTTGATCTTCATCGGCGAGGCCGTGCGCGACGCCTTCGATCCGCGCAAGACGTTCAGGTAAACGCCATGGATGCGATGACCCAGCCGCTCCTGTCGGTCAGCGATCTCTCGGTGGCGTTCCACCAGGGCGGCCGCGCGACGACCGCCGTCGACCACGTCTCGTTCGACATCAAGCGCGGCGAATGCGTCGCGCTGGTCGGCGAGTCCGGCTCCGGCAAGTCCGTCAGTGCGCTGTCGGTGCTGAAGCTCTTGCCTTATCCGGTCGCCTCGCACCCCTCCGGCAGCATCCGCTTCAAGGGCCGCGATCTCTTGCCGCTGTCCGAAGGCGAGATGCGCGGCATCCGCGGCAGCGACATCTCGATCATCTTCCAGGAGCCGATGACCTCGCTCAATCCGCTGCACACGATCGAGCGGCAGATCAGCGAGATCCTGCATCTGCATCGTCCGATCTCCAGCAGCGCTGCACGGACGCGCGTGCTCGAGCTCTTGACCCAGGTCGGCATCCCCGAGCCGGAGACGCGGCTCGCCAGCTATCCGCACCAGCTCTCCGGCGGCCAGCGCCAGCGCGTGATGATCGCGATGGCGCTCGCCAACGAGCCGGATCTCCTCATCGCAGACGAGCCGACCACCGCGCTCGACGTCACCGTGCAGGCGCAGATCCTGGCGCTGCTCGCCGACATCCGCGCGCGGCTCGGCATGAGCCTGCTGTTCATCACCCACGATCTCGGCATCGTCCGCCGCATCGCCGATCGCGTCTGCGTCATGAATGGCGGCAAGATCGTCGAGCAGGGGCCGGTCGAGCAGGTGTTCACCGCGCCACAGCATCCCTACACCAAGGCGCTGCTCGCGGCCGAGCCGAAGCCCGACCCCGCGCCGCCGCGGCCCGATGCGCCCGTGGTGATGCAGGCCAAGGATTTGAAGGTCTGGTTTCCGATCAAGCGCGGCCTGTTCCGCTCGACCGTCGGTCACATCAAGGCGGTCGATGGCGTCAGCGTCGCCGTACGCAAGGGCGAGACGCTCGGCGTGGTCGGCGAGTCCGGCTCCGGCAAGACCACCTTGGGCCTGGCGATGCTGCGGCTGATTTCCTCCGACGGCCCGATCGTGTTTCTCGGCAAGGAGATCCAGGGCCTGACCTTCAAGGACGTTCGCCCGTTCCGCCGCGACATGCAGATCGTCTTCCAGGATCCGTTCGGCGCGCTCAGCCCGCGCATGTCGGTCGGCGACATCATCGCCGAAGGCCTGACGGTGCATCAGCCTGATCTGTCCGAGGACGCGCGCGAGGCCAAGGTCGTCAAGGCGCTCAACGACGTCGGCCTCGATCCGGCGACGCGCTTTCGCTACCCGCACGAATTCTCCGGCGGCCAGCGCCAGCGCATCTCGGTCGCCCGCGCCGTCGTGCTCGAGCCGAGCTTCGTCGTGCTGGACGAGCCCACCTCGGCGCTCGACATGCTGTTCCAGTCGCAAATGGTCGAGCTGCTGCGCGAGCTGCAGCGCAAGCGCGAGCTGACCTACATGTTCATCTCCCACGACCTGCGCGTCGTCGCCGCATTGGCCAGCCACCTCATCGTCATGCGTCACGGCAAGGTGGTCGAGGAGGGCCCGGCCGCGGAGTTGTTCAAGTCGCCGAAGACCGACTACACGCGGGCGCTGTTCGCCGCGGCGTTCCGGAACGAGACGGCGGGGAATGGGACGGCGGCGAGCTAGCTGTTGGTCGTTGGCAGTCGTGTTCTGCCGACACCGGCATTGCCGCCATGATCGGAGAGCGTGTGGTGACTGATGCTGCAGCACGTCCCGAATGGCTCGCCGGAGCGACTCACAAGGATTGGCTCCGCGACGGTTGGAGGATGACCGGGGAGCAGTGGGCCGATCTCGACTGGGCGCGCGCCTGGATCGACATGGGGCCATCGCCGGCTGGCAATGGCGGCCCGTATTGGCACGTGCCGCTCAAGACCGGAGAGACGGTGCACCGGCTCTATACAAGGCTGCCATCGAAATGGCGCCGTCTGCTGCAGCATGCCATCACCGAGATGAGTACACAGAAGAGCGAGCGGCTCTAATTAGTTCAACCACAGTTCGTGCCGCGATCGTGATGCGCTCCCTCTCCCCGTTCTTCACGGGGAGAGGGTTGGGGTGAGGGGCAGCCACACGGGCGGTGCTGCATCTGCCGCGAATTTAGTTGTCAGTCCGCTTCGAAAATGAGTCCGACTGCGCCTCACTATTTTCGTGCCCGTCCGATGGACCTGCGATCGGGGCCACGTACGTGCCATGCCCCTCACCCGGATTGCTGCGCAATCCGACCTCTCCCCGCAAAGGGCGGGGAGAGGTTGCAGCGTCTGCGTCGCGCTCAGCGTCGGCCACCACCACCACCACCAAACCCGCCTTGGCCGCCGAAGCCGCCTCCGCCAGATGGAGCACCACCCGGCGCGCCGCCGAAGCCCGGCGGGGGCGATGCGCCGCCGGGGCCGAAGCCGCCGGGTGAACCCACGCTGCCCGGAGGTGACATGCCGCTGTCGCGGCCGAAGCCGGGCGCGCCCTGATGGCCGGGAGTGCCCGGATTGTTCGGCGCGCCTGGCCCACCCGGCGTGCCGGCACCGCCAGGGCTGCCGCCGCGACCCGGGCCGCCCGGTCCCTGCATCGGACCCTGGCCGCGCGGCGCCTGTGGGCCGCGCACCGATTCGCCCGGGAAGCGGTCGACCGACTGCACCGACTCGGCGCGCAATCCGCCGGCACCGTCGGGCACCGCGTCGATCACGACGCGCACTTCGCCCGCCGGCTGGAAGCGCGAATTGTCGCGCGCGACGTAGCCCGAGCCGAACCGCAGTTCGCTACCGACCCGCTGGACATAGCCCTCGACCAGCAAGCGGTTGGCGCGCGCGAAGTCCTTGAGATCATCGGGCCTGATCCGCGCGACCTGCATCGCGCCCTGCGTCACAGCGCCTTCGGCCTGGACACGCTGGCCGACCAGGGTCTGATTGGCACCCACGAGACGCAGGCCGCCGATCGCGAGGGCGCCGTTGCGGTCACGGACCACGACGCCCGTGATCCGGCTCGTGGTTGTGGTGCGCGGGTCGACCAAGCTGGCGACGATGACGCCGTCGCTGCGCCTCAGACCGAACACGGCGACATGGGCGCCGACCTTGCGCCAGCTCTCCTGTCCCGGCGAGACCACCGTCTGGCCGAGCACGGTGAGCTCGCCCGGCCTGACCGCCTCGATCGGCCCCGCCACCTCGCTCACCACATCGATGCGTGCCGTCGTCAGCGTCCCATTCGCATCCCGCCGCGCCAGCACGCGGGCGAGCTGGCCGATCTTCAGCGCCTTCACGGAAGCGGCTTCGCCATCGATCACCACCGGCACGTTCGGCGCGTAGCTGACGCGCTCACCATTGACGAAGATGCTGCCGAAGCGCTGGATCACGCCGACGATGCCGGTGCCGCCCATGCCCTGATCCTGGCCGCCGTTGAGCCCGGTGCCGCCGAGGCCCTGGTCGCTGCCCCCACGGGTCTGTCCCCACGCCAGCGCGGAGGATGCGGCGAGCCAGAGCGAGCTGAGCAGAGCCCGGCGTGAGAGCAGCGGCGGCCGGCTCATGTCTTGCCGTCCTCGCTGTCCTTCGGCTCTTCCAGATAGATGTAGACGCCGAAATTCCAGCGCGCGTCGCCGCCCTTGTCCTTGGCGAGCGCACGGTTGGCCTCGCGGTTGGCGGTCTTCAGCGCCTCCATGGCCAGCTCGCGCGAGCGCGCTTCGAGACGCCGCGCCAGCTTCGGCGACAGCCCGTCATAGTGCACCGCGCGCTCCATGAAGCGCGGCGTCGCCTCGGAGACGTTGTCCGCCGCGGCTGCGATGTGATCATGCAGGTTGCGGCCGAGATAGTACCATTTGCGGTCGTCGTCGCCGCGCGGCACGAAGCCGGTGTCCGTGAGCACGATGTTGTCGTCGGCATCGATCGTCACCAGCTGGCGGTCGAGCCATTCGTCGAGCACCGCGCGCGGGCGCACGTCCTTGGTGATCGTCGAGACCAGCGCCTCGAACGACGGCGCATCGTCCTCGGCGGTGCGCGGCAGCGGCAGCGGATCGCCCTTGACGTCGGTGAACTCCGGGGCGGCCAGCCAATGCGCGATGATGGCGCTGGTGCGCGACAAGGTCGCGGGCACCACGTTGACCGGTGCACCCGCGCCGCGCAGCCGCGCCACCTCCTTGCGGTGAATGCCGGTGAGCAGGCTGACGCGGCTGTCGGTCTGCGGCTTGCCGTCCAGCGCGAAATCATGCTCGGCGACGTTCACGAACAGCTCGCGCAGCAACTGGGCCAGCGCCGGAAACGTCATCCCGCTGCGGATGCACAGGCGCACGAGCGGACGCAGCAGGCGCGCCAGCGGCGCTTGCAGCTGCGTCGCGTTCAGCGGCGACGGCGTCCGGGATTTCGGATCCATGGCCAAATTTTAGCCGGTCCCGTTGTGGGACACAATCCCACACATTCCTTGACGTGTGAAAATTTCCCACGTATTGGAGGGGCGTTCAACCCACGGACCGTGTGGTTCCGCAATGCCAGGGAGCGTTGCGGACGCCATCTCCGGCCTGCTGAACGAGGAGTTCGCAATGCTCCAGGAGGCGTATCTCATGAACGTCGAGGGCAGCGCTTCGGACGTGCCGAATCCTGGCAACGCCGGGTGGGCGACGCGACCCTGGACCGAGACTCCCGCCTATCTCCTCACGACCGACCTGCTCGTGGTGCTGACAGCGGCAGTCCTGCCGTGGTCGACGACGGCGACGGCCGTCCTCATGATCGGCTGGCTGATCCTGGTCATCCCGTCGGTCGATTGGGATGAACTGATCAGGAGCCTGGCGCTTCCGGCCTGTGTGCTGCCGCTCGCGCTGTTTGCGCTGGCCGATCTCGGCGTGCTCTGGTCCGACGCGCCCTGGGAAGTCGGACTGCAGGCTATCAATCCGGTGTCGAAGCTGCTGCTCATTCCGTTCCTGTTTCATCATTTCAAGCGCTCGGAGCGCGCGAGCTGGGTGTTTGCCAGCTTTGTCGCGTCATCGATGGCAGCCATGATGCTGTCCTGGTTCGCAGCGGACGTGTCGGCGGGCTCCGGCGTGTGGACTGGCCACGGCCTTGCGGGGCGCTCGCAAGGTCTGCTCTGTGCATTTGCGCTGATGGCCGCTGCCCTCGCATGGCTTCAGCGCGGGCAGGTCCGGAGCGCTGCGGTCCTCGCCGCGCTCAGCCTGCTGTTCTTCGTGCACGAACTGATCATGCGGCCTGCGCCGACGGCGTGCATGAGTCTGTCCGTGCTGTTGCTTGGGTTGATCCTGCGTCGCTTCAGGCGGCGGATCGCGGTGGTCCTGCTGGCGGCGGTCGCCGCCACTGGAGGCGTCGCCTGGGCGGCTGCGCCGCTGTTGAGCAGGCCGATCGGCGCCATCGTGGCCTACCATCACCCGTCGGCATCGCCGGGCTTCGGCCCGGCGGAGCGGCTGGCGGATCTGCAGCGCTCCGTCGTGTCGCTCGGTGAAGCTCCGCTGTTCGGCCACGGCACCGGAGTCATGCGTCCGGCCGCGAGCGCTGCTGCGGCGCCGGCAGCGCCACTCGGGGCCGTGCGCGATCCGCAGAACCAGAGTCTGAGCGTCGCTTGGCAATGGGGGCTGGCCGGCCTCATCGTTCTCTACGCGATGTGGAGCAGCCATATCGGCCTGTTCAGCACCGCCTGCTGGACGGACGGGATCGGATTGGTCGTCGTGCTGCAGACCTTCCTCTGCTCGCTGGTGAGCTCTCAGGGCTACGACGTCAACGAGGGATGGGTCTACGTGATCGGCGTCGGCGTCGCCGGCGGCGTCGCGCTCCGGCGCGGCGGTGCTCCACCCGAAGGCCTGCGACCGAGCCACGGCCGCAAGATCGATGACGGTCGCGACGGAGTCGTCGGCTTCATCTGATTGCGAAACGCGGCGGCCCAGCATGGAGCGGAGTGCTGCGATGATTTGCCCGTCGGGCGCGTGTTCTGATTTTCAGTCAAGACGTTCCAAAAAAAGAAACAGCTTGCGCCGTCGGGCAAATCAGCGCCATTCATCGCCCTGTCCCGTCCCACGAGAGGGGCGTACGCGTCGTCACGGACGTCGGGTGCGGGATGCGATGGCCGCGATGATGCTGCGTGCGCAGGTGCGCACGGACGAACGGCATCATGCGGACGACGAAGTCGTGTGGTCCTGGCGCCCCGATGCTGGCGTCAAGGTCGCGGGCGCTGATGAGCCCTGCGGCCGACAGGGGCAAGACAGCCGGTCCCTGGGGAGAGCACGTATAAGCCGTAAGCCCATCGCGCAGGGGAGGCCGGATGTTCGGCCCGTACCTGTGGTGACTACCGCGTGCATTTTGCACGCAACCACGGGTGCGACCGGCACCCGGCCTTCCCTGCGCCCTCTCATTGTCGAGGGCGATGACGTCGCAAAACTCGGGCCGTCGTGGCCGCGAGACTGCGGACGCTCGTCCTCATGCTGTTTGATAGGTGTATCGGGCTGCGCGCCGCTCTCAACGCGTCATCGCAAGCGCAGCGATGTCAGATGCAGCGCCCTCTCCCCTTGCGGGAGAGGGCATGTACGGCCCATCCAAGCATGCGGTTGGGTGAGGGGTATCTCTCAGCAAGCGTCGCTCGTGGAAGCATACCCCTCACCCAACCGCGCTTGCTGCGCTGTCCTACATGCCCTCTCCCGCAAGGGGAGAGGGCGCAATCATGGGCGCCACGTGAATTCAAGATGCGAGAGAATATGTCGGCGGTACTAAATATCGCTGCTACGAACTCAGCCGAGCCGCTTGATTGCGAGCACGTCGCTGCCGCCGACCTTGATGCGCGCGATCGCTTCGCTCACTGTCTCGATCGACGTCGCCATGTGAAACGCGTTGGCGTGCACGATCGTGTCGGCATCGCGCACGATGGCGACGTGGCCCTTCCAGAAGATCAGGTCGCCGCGGTGGAGCTGCGCGCGTTCGGTGGGATCGAGCGTGCGTCCCAGCGCCGCGAGCTGCATGTCGCTGTCGCGCGGGCAACTCACGCCCGTGGCATTCAGCGACACCTGCACGAGACCGGAGCAGTCGACGCCGAGGCTGCTCTTGCCGCCCCACAGATAGGGCGTGCCGACGAAGCGTTCGGCGACCGCGACGAAATCGGGTTCGACATGGTCGAGAGCAGCGACGTGCTGCTTCGGCACGAACCAGCCCTCGTGCGTCAGCACGAAGCTCGCCTCCTCGCGGACCACCGCAACGGCCGATCCCGTCAGCAGCGTCTCGACCGGCGGCAGCTTGATCGACGGTCCCGGAAGCGCGAAGGTGCGGAGCGCGCTGATCCTGTGCGTCGGCGCAGCCGTGGGCGCAGCCAGCGCGGCCTCGGGCAGCCAGCCGACATAGCCGTCGGCGGCGAGCTGGCCCCAGGCCCAGCCCTCGCCATTGCGATCGTAGATCGTGACGCGCTCACCCTTGAGCGCCTGTGTCGCGAGCTCCGCGCCGGATTGCGGCTGCTGACGCAACGGCGCGATCGCATCGGTCACGACGAGCGTCTCGCCGTCGACGAAGCGATCGGCGGTCACCTGCCCCTGCAGATGCCTGGCGGCGATGTCGCCGCGGGCCGGCGTGACGCGTGGATTAGCCATAGCGCTCGCTCAGGAGCTTGTAGAGCGCGCGCGCGGCCTGGCACTCGCCGCCTTCGGGACGACCGGGCTTGGCCGACGGCGTCCAGGCGAAGATGTCGAGATGCAGCCAGCGTGTCGTCGGCTCGACGAAGCGCTGCAGGAAGAGAGCACAGGTAATCGAGCCGGCGAAGCCGCCAGACGGCGCGTTGTTGAGGGTCGCGACCTTGGAGTCGAGCCACGCATCATAGGGCGCCCATAGCGGCATTCGCCACAGCGGATCGTTCTCTGCGGCCGCGCAGCGCGCGACGTCGGCGGCGAGCGCTTCGTCGTTGGTGTAGAACGGCGGCAGCTCGGGACCGAGCGCGACGCGCGCCGCCCCCGTCAGCGTGCCCATGTCGATGAGGAAATCGGGCTTGTCCTCGTCGGCGAGCGCCAGCGCATCGGCGAGGATCAGTCGGCCCTCGGCATCGGTGTTGCCGATCTCGACCGTGAGACCCTTGCGCGAGGGAAACACGTCCATCGGACGGAAGGCGTTGCCGGCGACGGAATTCTCGACCGCCGGGATCAGCACGCGCAGCTGCAGCTTCAGCTTCGCGTCCATCACCATCTGCGCCAGCGCCAGCACGTTGGCGGCGCCGCCCATGTCCTTCTTCATCAGCAGCATGCTGCTGGACGGCTTGAGATCGAGCCCGCCGGTGTCGAAGCACACGCCCTTGCCGACCAGCGTGACCTTCGGATGCGAGGCATCGCCCCAGTTGAGCTCGATCAGCCGCGGCGCCCGCGTCGAGGCGCGGCCGACGGCGTGGATCAGCGGATGGTTCTGCGCCAGCAGATCGTCGCCGACGATGCTGCTGAAGCGGGCGCCGAAGCGGTCGGCGACCTGCTTCGCGGCGGCCTCGAGCTCCTCCGGCCCCATGTCGTTGGACGGCGTGTTGACGAGATCGCGCGCCAGCGTCGCCGCCTCGGCGAGGCGGTTGAGCTCGGCGGCGTCGACGCCGTCCGGCGGCACGAGACGGACCTCCGGCGCCTCGGACTTGCGATAGCGGCCGAAGCGATAGCTGCCGAGCGCGAAGGCCAGCGCGGCGAGCCTGCTATCATGCGGCGCGTTGGCGAAGCGGTAGGTGCCGGCCGGCAGCAGGCCGGGCAGGGTGCCCGGACGGAACAGGTCGCGATGCCTGGCGTCGTCATCCTCGATGCCGAACAGCACCTGCACGATGCGCCCCTCGGCATCGGGGAGCATCAGGCAGCTGCCGGGCTTGGCGGCGTAGACATTGGCCTCGGCGAAATTGCGCGCCGGCGCCGACAAGCCCTGCTTGATCCCCGGCCAACTCGCCTTCGTCACGAAGGTGATCGGGATGGCGGTTGTCGTGGGGGCGGTCTCGAACATCGACGGCATGCCTAATGCTTCCTTGAGGGGGCGCGCTGGGGGCAGACTTCGCAGAGTTTGATCGTCCCTGCAATCGCACCGGCCGGCGCCTGCATGGCGCCATTAACCGGCTGTTAGCGTTAACAGTTTATTGCTGTCGCGTTCAATCCGCTCGTTCCTCGAGTCCCGTGACCATGCGTCAGCAGCCTCCCATTGCCCGGCTTCTCGTCTCCGTGGCGCTCGCCGCTCTTTTCGCTGCCGGCCTCGGCGGCTGCCAGACCGTATCCGACGTGACGGGATCGCTGGGCAGCCGCGCCGAGCCGCCGCCGGCGACGCCGCAGCGTGCGGCCGAGGTCTATGGCGAGCGTTATCGCGCCAATCCGAAGGATGCGGCCACCGCCGTCGCCTACGGCCAGGCGCTGCGCAACAACGGCCAGCGCGAGCAGGCGGTCGCGGTGCTCGAGCAGGCGACGCTCGCCAATCCCGGCAACAAGACCGTGATGGCCGCCTACGGACGGGCGCTCGCAGACAACGGCAATTTCAAGCTGGCCTTCGACGTGCTGTCGCGCGCGCACTCGCCCGAAAACCCCGACTGGAAGCTGCTGTCGGTGCAGGGCACCGCGCTCGACCAGATGGGCCGTCACGACGAGGCGCGGCGCTACTACGAGAGCGCGCTGAAGATCGTTCCGGGCGAGCCGTCGGTGCTGTCGAATCTCGGCCTGTCCTACATGCTGACGCGGGAGCTGCCGAAGGCCGAAGAGGCACTGCGCCAGGCCTACGGCTCGCAGCGCGCGGATGCGCGGGTGCGCCAGAACCTGGCGCTGGTGATCGGGCTGCAGGGCCGCTTCGCCGAAGCCGAGCAGATCGCGCGGGCCGACCTGCCGCCCGACGAGGCCGCCGCCAACGTCGCCTATCTCAAGCAGATGATCCAGGGGCAGAGCCAGGGTCAAGGCAAGGGCAAGGCGCGGCCGGCGACGCCGATGGCGGCACTCAACCAGCCCGACTGACGGCGCTCCTCATCGGGGCGCCCCTGCCAGCAGCCTCCGGCAGGTGTCGACGAAAACGTCGGCGCCGGTGGCGATATCGGCGTCGGAGGTGTTCTCCGTCCAGTGATGGCTGATGCCGCCGATCGACGGCACGAACAGCATCCCGGCCGGCATGATGGTCGCCAGCACCTGCGCGTCGTGCCCTGCGCCGCTCGGCATCCGTAGCGATTGGCCGCCGGCGAGATCACGGCTCGCGGCCTCGATGGCGTCCTGGAACGTGGCGTCCATCATCGCCGGCGCGCCGGTGCGGATGCATTCGACCACGACCGGACACGGGCCTGCCGACGTGGCTTGCGAGGCCATCTCGCGCAACAGCGCTTCGAGCCGGTCGACCACGGCGGGATTGTCATCGCGGATCTGGAACAGCATCTCGGCGCCACCGGGGATGATGCTCGGCGCGCCCGGATCGAGCGTGATGCGGCCGGTGGTCCATACCGTGCGCGGGCCGCAGGCGGCGGGAAAGCGGGCGTCGATGGCCACGCAGAACTTGGCCAGCGCGAGCCCGGCATCCTTGCGCACCGCCATCCGCGTCGTGCCGGCGTGGTTCTGCTCGCCGGTGAAGGTGATGCGGTACTGCCAGATGCCGACGATCGAGGTGACGACGCCGATCCTGAGGCTGCCCGTCTCGAGCGTGTCGCCCTGCTCGATATGGGCTTCGAGATAGCCGATGTGACGGCCGCGCGCGGCGTGGACGCGCGGACGTCCGGCGAACCCCATCTCGGTCAGCGCCTCGCGCATCGTGCGCGGGCTGCTGCGGTCGCGCGCGGCGTCGATCTCGGCCTCGCTGACATCGCCGACATAGGACCGGCTGCCGAGCATGCTGCCGAAATGGCCCTCCTCGTCGCACCACGAAGCGACCTCGACGGCGCCGCCGATCGAGGGGTCCGGATTGAGCACGCGCGCCGCCTCCAGCGCGTAGACGACGCCGAGCGGACCGTCGAGCCAACCGGCCTCGTTCTGGCTCTCCAGATGCGAGCCGGCCAGCAGCTTGGGGCCGGACTTGGCGCTGGTGCCGAGCACGTTGCCGATGCCGTCGATCTCGGGCGTCAGCTGCGCGTCGGGCAGGCGCTCGGCGAGCCATGTCAGCGATTGGCGATGGGCCTCGGAAAAGGTCGGCCGGTGCACGCCGGTCTTGAAGGTGCCAAACGCGCGCAGCGCGTTCAGGTCGGCGAGGACGCGGGCGCCGTCGGCGCGGCGGAGCTGGTCGGACATCAGGCGGAGACCTCGGTCATGCTCCGCCTAGCTTCCAGCTGCCGGCGCCGTCTGCAAGCGAAATCTCGGCCTGCTACTGCATGGCAGCGACCTTGATGCCGGTCGGTCCCAGAATGACCACGAACAGCACCGGCAGGAAGAACAGGATCATCGGCACCGTCAGCTTCGGCGGCAGCGCCGCGGCCTTCTTCTCGGCCTCGTTCATGCGCATGTCGCGATTCTCCTGCGCCATCACGCGCAGCGACTGGCCGAGCGGAGTGCCGTAGCGCTCGGATTGCTGGAGCGCGAGGCAGACCGACTTGACGCCTTCCAGCCCGGTGCGGCGGGCGAGATTCTCGTAGGCGACCTTGCGGTCCTGCAGATACGAGAGTTCCGCCGTGGTGAGCGTGAACTCCTCGGACAGCGCGATCGACTGGCTGGTGATTTCCACCGCCACCTTGCGGAACGCGGCCTCGATCGACATGCCGGATTCGATGCAGATCAGCAGCAGGTCGAGCGCGTCAGGGAACGCACGCTTGATCGACAGCTGGCGCTTCGAGATCGCGTTGCTGAGGAACAGCATCGGCGCCTGCAGGCCGAGATAGGCCATGCCGACGCAGATGCCGATCTTGACCGGCATCGACTTCTCGAGGTGAGCGATCACGAAGACATAGAGCACCGAGCCCACGAACAGCACCACCGGCGCCACCAGCCGGGCGAACAAAAAGGTGATGTAGGGCGCCTGGCCGCGATAGCCGGCCATGATGAGCTTTTCGCGGGCGGCTTCCTGGGCAAGCCATTTAGTGAGGTTGAAATCATCCACCACCTTGGCGACCAGCTGTTTCGGCGTCTGCCGCAGCGAGACCTTCTCGCCGGCGTTCAGCCGCTCGCGTTCACGCTGCTTGATCCGCTCGCGCTCGCTGGCGACCGCCTTCATGCGCTTGTTCAGGTTCTCGCCCGCGAACAGCGGCATGATCAGCGTGTAGACGGTGGCGCTCGCCGCGATCGCGGCGAAGAACATCGTCATGAAGTGCGGGTCGTGCAGCTTGGTGACCAGAAAGTCGACCATGGTTCACCTCAGAAATCGAAGTTGATCATCTTCTTCATGACCATGATGCCGATCGACATCCACACCAGACAGCCGACGAGCATCAGCTGCCCGGTCGGATGGGTCCAGAGCAGCGAGATGTAGTCGGGGGTGCTCAGATAGACGAGCAGCATCACGATCGGGGGCAGCGAGCCGATGATGCCGGCGGAAGCCTTGGCTTCCATCGACATCGCCTGGATCTTCTCGGACATCTTCTTGCGGTCGCGCAGCACCTTGGAGAGGTTGCCGAGCGCCTCGGAGAGGTTGCCGCCCGACTTCTGCTGGATCGCGATGACGATGCCGAAGAAGTTGGCCTCGGGCAGCGGCATCCGCTCATACAGCCGGGTGCAGGCCTCGCCGAGCGGCATGCCGATCGCCTGGGTCTCGATGATCGCGAGGAATTCGCTGCGCAGCGGCTCGGGCGCGTCGGCTGCGACCACCTTGATGGATTCGAACAAAGGCAGGCCGGCCTTGATGCCGCGGACGATGACGTCCACCGCATCCGGCAGCGCCGCCAGAAATTTCTTCTCGCGCCGGCCTTTCAGGAACCCCAGCACCCAGCGCGGCAGGCCGAAGCCCGCCGCAAAGCCGAGGCCGAGCGCGCCGAGCGGACCGCCACCGCCGAAGAAGGCGAGGGCGCAGGCTGCGAGGCCGAGAATACCGGAGACGATCCAGAATTTCTGCACGGTCCAGTCGAGGCCGGCCTGCGAGATCCGCAGGTTCAACGGCACCTTGCTCTGCTTCTGCGCCTTGGCTTCGAGATCCTTCAGTGAGGATTCGACCTGCTCGCGGCGCGAGCGCTGGGTGCGCTCGGCCTGGCGGACGACGGGCTCCGACTTGGCGACGGTGCTGCGCCGCTGCTCGGCCTTCCGCTCGCCGGACAGCAACGGATAGATGAACACCCAGGCGAGACCGCCGATCGCGGTCGCGGCCAGAAAGGCAAGGGCGAGAGCCTGAAGCTTCATCGGTCTGCTCCTCAGTCCTTGCTCGCGACCTCGGCGGCGTCGAGCGCCGCCGCCAGCCGCTTCTCTTCGCCGTAGTAGCGCGCGCGCTCCCAGAACCGCGGACGGCCGATGCCGGTCGAGCGATGCCGGCCGATGATCTTGCCGTTCGCATCCTCGCCGACCATGTCGTAGAGGAAGACGTCCTGGGTGATGATGGTGTCGCCTTCCATGCCCATCACCTCGGTGATGTGCGTGATGCGGCGAGAGCCGTCGCGCAGGCGGGCGGCCTGCACGATCACGTCGATCGACGCGCAGATCATTTCGCGGATGGTCCGCGACGGCAGCGAGAAGCCGCCCATGGTGATCATGGATTCGCAGCGCGACAACGCTTCGCGCGGATTGTTGGCGTGGAGCGTGCCCATCGAGCCGTCGTGACCGGTGTTCATGGCCTGGAGGAGGTCGAAGGCCTCCGGGCCGCGGACTTCGCCGACGATGATGCGTTCGGGACGCATACGCAGACAGTTTCTCACCAGTTCGCGCATCGTCACCTGGCCTTCGCCCTCGATGTTGGGCGGCCGGGTTTCGAGGCGTACCACGTGCGGCTGCTGCAGCTGGAGCTCGGCGGCATCCTCGCAGGTGATGATGCGTTCGTCGTGGTCGATGTAGTTGGTCAGGCAATTCAGCAATGTGGTCTTGCCGGAGCCGGTACCGCCGGAGATCAGCACGTTGCAGCGGACACGCCCGATGATCTGCAGGATCTCCGCGCCTTCCGTCGAGATCGCGCCGAACTTGACGAGCTGATCGAGGGTCAGCTTGTCCTTCTTGAACTTACGAATGGTGAGCGCAGGGCCGTCGATCGCCAGCGGCGGCACGATGGCGTTGACGCGGGAGCCGTCGGCGAGGCGGGCGTCGCAGATCGGCGAGGATTCGTCGACGCGCCGGCCGACCTGGCTGACGATGCGCTGGCAGATGTTCAAGAGCTGCTGGTTGTCGCGGAAGCGGATCCCGGTGCGCTGGATCTTGCCGGCGACTTCGATGTAGACCGTGCCGGCACCGTTGACCATGATATCGGCGATGTCGTCGCGCGACAGCAACGGCTCGAGCGGACCGTAGCCGAGCACGTCGTTGCAGATGTCGTCGAGCAGTTCCTCCTGCTCGGCGATCGACATCACGATGTTCTTGATCGCGATGATCTCGTTGACGATGTCGCGGATTTCCTCGCGCGCGGACTCGCCGTCCAGCTTGGCGAGCTGGGCGAGGTCGATCGCCTCAATCAGCGCGCCGAAGATCGTCGCCTTGACCTGGTAATAGTTGTCGGAACGGCGCGTCTCGACGGCCGGCGGCGGCGGTGGCGGGGCCGATCGGGTCGGAGCCAGAGGCGGCGACGACACGGCCGGAGAAGCCGCGCGCGGCGCAGCCGGCGCCGGCTCGGGCGCAGGCGCGGCCGGCCTGAGAGCCCTGGTATCGTTGTCCAATCCGCTACGCTTACCAAACACGACCTAGAACTCCACGCGTGCTTACTTCGCCCTCAGCTTGTCCAGCAGAGGCGACAGGAAGGAGCCTTTCGGCTTCTTGGTCTCGCTGCGGCCGGTGAGCCGCTGCGCCATCTGCAGAAACATCTCCGTCGTCCGGTGATTGGGGGACATCTCCGCGATCATCTGCCCGTTGTTGGCGGCCGCGCCGAACACCTGCGGCTCGAACGGGATCGAGGCGATCGGCTGCGATTCGATCGCCTTGGCGAATTCGCTGGCGTTGATCTCCGGCCGCTTCGGCACCCCGACCTGGTTCAGGCAATAGAGCGGCATGCGGTCGTTCGGCCGCGCCGCCTTGAGCAGATCGAACATGTTCTTGGTGTTGCGCAGCGACGCCAGGTCCGGCGCGGCCACGATCAGGATGTCATCGGCGCTGATCAGCGCCCGCTTGGTCCATCCCGACCATTGATGGGGAACATCGAGCACGATGCAGGGCATCGACGTCCGCAGCGTGTCGAAGATCGCATCGAAGGCTTCGGCTCCGAAATCATAGACGCGGTCGAGCGTCGCCGGCGCGGCCAGCAGGCTGAGATGGTCGGTACACTTGGACAGCAGCCGGTCCATGAAGGCGATATCGACCCGGTCCGGCGAGAACACGGCGTCGGCGATGCCCTGGGCCGGGTCCTGATTGTAGTCCAGTCCGGCAGTGCCGAAGGCGAGATCGAGGTCGGCCACGACCGAATCCATCGCCAGATCGCGGGCGATCGCCCAGGCGATGTTGTGGGCGATGGTCGATGCGCCGACTCCACCCTTGGCGCCGACGACCGCGACGATGCGGCCGACGGCCTTGGCCTCGGGTGCGGAGAACAGGTTGCAAATCGAGCGAACCACGTCGATCGGCGTCACCGGAGACAGCACATAGTCGCTGACGCCACGGCGCACGAGCTCGCGATACAGCGTCACGTCGTTGACGCGCCCGATCACGACGACGCGCGTGCCGGGATCGCACACGGTTGCGAGATGGTCGAGGCCGGCGAGAATGTCGGTGCGCGCGTCGGTCTCCAGAATGATGACGTTGGGCGTCGGCGCCGAGCGATAGGCCTCGATCGCAGCCGCCATGCCGCCCATCTGGATCTTCAGATGCGCCTTGCCGAGACGCCGGTCCTCACCGGCAGCCTGGACCGCGGCCGCGGTTTCCACCGTCTCGCAGAACGCCTGCACCGACACGCGCGGGGCCGGCGCGATATGATCGTCGGCCGGCGGCGGCACGACGTCAGGCTGCTCCTCTTGGGTCTGTCGGGCGTAGCTGATCATTTGCCTGTGTCGCTGAGTTTGGCTTTGTCGGCCTCGGGATAGACGATCGCGGTTGACGTTCCCTTGCGGTATTTGTCGAACAGCGCAGTCCGGCGCGTGGTGTAGGACGGCGTTTCTGCGCGCGGCTGAACGAAATCGGCAGGATTGTCGACCATCGCGGCCATGTTGCGCTGATAGGCGCAGCCGTAGTTCCAATCGGGCTTGTTGTCGAACCAGTTGTTGTTCTTGATCGAAGGCCCGAGATCATCCGGCCAGATCCCGCACGGGCCGGCGGTGGCCGACAGCTTCGGGTAGCTCAGCCGGATCGCCGCCATCTGGCGCGGGTCCTTCGGTTGATAATTCCGGACGGTGACGGCGTGCGGCGGAACACCCGCGGCGGCGAATAGCGACTGGATCTCGCGCATCGAGTCGGATGCCGCGCGCGCGTTGGGCGTCCCGGTCGGGACGTCGGCGCTGATGCCGCCGGTGCCCTGGCGGCCCCAGCTCTGCGCCAGCCCCATCACGTCCGCGCGCTGCTCGGCGGTCAGACCGCCGCGGCCCTGGCCGACGAAAACGACCAGCGAGTCCGGCGCCTCCTGGACCGCGATCGGATGTCTCAGCCGGTAGTCATCGGGAATGCTGGCGATCGTGGCCGCGTCGCGGCCGTGGTTGCAGGCGCCGAGCAGGGCGGCGGTTGCGGCCAAGGCAGCCGCGAGTGGCAGGCGGCGGCGAGCGGAGCTGGATTTCGTTGTCATCGGTGCAAGTCCTTGTCCCAGCTCAGTCCGTGATGAAGCCGTAAGTGCCGCGGTAATTGCGCCCGGACTCGGTCCGGCCGGGCACGCCGTAGATGCGGTTGATGCTGCCCAACAGCTCGGCCTGCGGATCGGATGCCGCGGCAAAGCCGTCGTCGGGACGGGAGAGATCCTTCTGGGCGACGGCGCGGACCACGAAGGGCGTGACCAGCACCATCAGTTCCGTCTGGTTGTTGACGTAGTCGCGACTGCGGAAAAGCGCGCCGAGGACGGGGAGCTGCATCAGGCCCGGCATGCCGCTGATCGCCTGCTTGGTCTGCTGCTGGATCAGGCCGGCCATCGCCATGGCGCCGCCCGACGGAATCTCCAGCGTGGTCTCGGCGCGGCGGGTCTTGATGGACGGGACAGTCAGCGAGTTGACGGTCGTCGAGCTGACCGCCTGCGACAGCGTGATCGAGTTCTCGTTGGAGAGCTCGGACACCTCGGTCATCACCCGCATCGAGATGCGGCCTTCGCTCAGCACGACCGGGGTGAAGTTCAGCGAGATGCCGAACTTCTTGAAGCTGATCTGCGTCGTACAGACATGGGTTGTCGGGTCGCAGGAATAGCCGGCGGGGACCGGGAACTCGCCGCCGGCAATGAACGTCGCCGACTCGCCGGAGATCGCCGTCAGGTTGGGCTCGGCCAGGGTGCGGATCACGCCGGCGTTTTCCATCGCCCGCAACGTGGCCTGCACGGTCGGCGTCGCTCCCAGCGCCGCGCTGATGGCGTTGTTGGAGACGAGATTGCTGCCATAGGCGGTGAACGGATTCGAGTTGGCGAACTTGACCACGGCGGTGCCGTAGTTGAGCTGGCCGGACAGATCGATGCCGAGCTGCTTGACGATCGAGCGCTGCACCTCGGCGACCGTCACCTTGAGCATGACCTGGTCGCGGCCGCGCACGGTGATGGAGTTGACGACCTTGTCCGCGCCGCCGGCCAGCCGTGCGGCGAGCTCGCCGGCCTGCTGAGCCTCGATCTGGTTGGCGGCCGAGCCGGTCAGCACGACGCCGTCGCCGAGGCCTTCGATCTGGATGTCGGCATTGGGCAGCAACTGCCGCAGTGCGGCGCGTGCGCCGTTGAGGTCGCGCTTGACCGCGATGTCATAGGCGGCGATCTGCTGACCCTGCGCGTCGAAGAACACGATGTTGGTCTGGCCGACAGTCGCGCCGATGATGTAGGCGCGCTGCGATGAGCGGACCACCGCATTGGCGATCTTCGGATCGGCGACCAGGACATCCTTGATCTCGCGGGGCAGGTCGATGACCACCGACTTGCCGATTCCGAGCGCCAGGAAACGCGCATTCATCTGTCCGTCGGCTGCGGCGGCCGTGATCGCCGGGCGGTAGTCCGCCGCGATCACCGGCGCCAGCGCCGGATTCAGGGTCAGCGCAGCGGCCGCCGAAAACGACAGCGCGCGGACCACCGAGGTCCGCAGTTTCCGCTGATTTTCGCTGCATGTCATTGTAGAGGTCCTCTCGGTCACTTCTGCGTCGTCATCGTGCTGGGAATGCCGAAGCGGATGACGGCAACACTGTCGCCGCGCCTGCGGGTGGTCTCGTCTGGGCGGTTCTCGGCGACGTTGACGTCGGCGATGCTGCGGAGCGCGAGCGACAAGGTTCCGGTCTGCCGCGAGCGCGCCAGCGTCTCCGCCTGCGCCGGCTTCAGCTCCAGGGTGACCGTCTTGCCGACGACGGTGGTCTGGCCATCCTTTTCCTTGGGAGCCTGGTCGATCGCCAGCACACGGATGTTCGACAGAATGATCTCGGAGCTGATGATGTCGCCGGCGTTCGGCTGATCGGGATTGCGCTCGCGCTTGGACAGGATGACGTCGACGCGGTCGTTCGGCAGGATGAAGCCGCCGGCGCCGGTCTCCGGCGAGATCTCGGTGGACACGGCGCGCATGCCGGAGGGCAGGATCGCCGCCATGAAGCCGGAGCCGTCGGATTTGACGAGCTTCTGCTCGCGGATCGGCTCGCCGGCAATGAAGGGCGCGCGAGCGATCGTGCCGGTGACCTGTGCCTGGCCTTCGGGACGATCGGTGCGGCGAATGAAGCTCGCGCTTGCCGTCGAGGCCGGCCAGCTCTGCCACTGCAGATCCTCGGGCTTGAGCGAGTGGCCGAGGCCGATGTCGGATTTCGCGACGAGAACGTCGACCGTCTGCACCGGCGGAGCGGCCGCGGCGACCGGCGCCGGGCGCTCATCGGATCCACTTGCGAGATATGCGGCCACGCCGCCCGCGCCCACAGCGATGGTCAGAACCACAATGCGTGCGGTATTCATACGCTTCACTTTCCACATTACGCCGCGACGCTTCCGCCGCCGTAATGGGAGTTGAGCAGTTATTCGTCAAAGCATGGTTAATGAGGCGTATCTAAATCGCCTTAACACCGCGTTCACACGGTGTATCAGGGCATCGCGAAGCGCGCGGCGTCGATCGCCTTCACCCAGTCGGTGTTCGGATAGACCATCAATGCGCCCAACGCGAGCGCAATGCCGTAGGGCACGCCGCTGTCCTTGGCGTGCAGCCGCGCAAGCCACGACTGTCCGGCCAGCATATAGGGCAGCGGCCACTGCCGGAACTGCATCAGCACGAGCGTGAGAATGCCGCCGAAGATCGATGCGTAGAGCAGGTAGTTCATCAAATGTGCAAAGCCGAACCATAGGGCAGCCGCGGCCGCAACCTTGGCGTCGCCGCCGCCGATCCAGCCGAATGCGAAGCATGCGAAGGCGATGGCGAGCAGGGCTGCTCCCGCCCCGAGATGAGACAGGATGTCCTGGAAGCCCATGCCGCTCAGCGGTGCCAGCACCACAAACCCGACGATCAGAGCCAGCGAGACCCGGTTCGAAATGGTCATCGTCAACAGGTCGCTCGCCGCGGCGAACGCCATCAAGGCCGGAAACAGCAGAAGGCGCGCAAGATCGAGGGTCATGAGTTCCGACGGCGTTGGCCGGCGCGGGATGCGCTGATACCCGAACCTAGCGGGAAGACCTAAATGATCGGAAAACGGCCGGGCGGGCAGGCCGGCGGGAATTACAGCAGGCTGAGGATCCGGGCGGCGAGCGCGATGATCGACAGACCCAGGGCCAGGCACACCCAGCGTGTCGTCGCATCGGCCGGGCTGAGGGGCCGCCTGGATGTAGCGGCGGGCAAAACGTGGTTACGCATGACTGAACGCCACCGGTCAGGAAACTCAAAACAATAAAGGCCCCGGATCGCCGGGGCCTTTTTTGCTCGATCGTGACGACCGCTTACTTGAGCGACGTGTTGATCTGGCCGAACTTGGAGCTCAGGCTGGTGCCGAGGCCGTTCACGGCCGCGATGATCGCGAGCGAGATGCCGGCAGCGATCAGGCCGTATTCGATGGCGGTCGCGCCGGATTCATCCTTCACGAAGCGAGCAAGAAGATTCTTCATAGGTAACTCCATGTACACGTGGCTGGTCGAACAAATTTTGGTCGTAGCGGCGTTCTCAGCACCGTGACCATGCGGGTTACCCTAGGCGTGAGGCATTTCGGCGTAGTTAATTCGGTCCGCGAAACTCAGGGACAAATGGCAGTTGTTGTGCAGAGTAAATTTTGGCTGAAGTGCGCGACAAAAATTTGAAACTTTTCCACGCGGCGGTTTCAGCCGGTTCTTGGCTAACCGCAGCGCTACGGAAGGGCGGCAGACGCTCTCGATCCGTTCGCGTGTAAGACGACCAGTGACATTTGAGTCGTGCCCGCACTTGCGGTTGGGTGTCGTCCGCTCCGTCAACACCGTCGCCGCGCGGTTCACGGCTCCTTAAGCGCGACGGAGTACGCCTCGGGAAAGTTCATGAGATGAGGCACGTTATGTCCGGTCTGCCATGGGAGGTCGCGCTGATGCTCGGCCAGACCATCGAGAAGGTCCTGCCGATCACGCTGTGTCTGGCCGTCGTCTTTTCGGTGCTAAGCCATTTCTGGGCATGCAATCCGGGCAAGCCGTGGTGGCAGAAGCGCGAGCTCGTCACCGACATGGTCTACTGGTTCTTCGTCCCGGTGTTCGCGCGCGTGCTCCGGATCGGATTGCTGGTGCTCGGCGCGGGGGTGGTCTTCAAGATCCACGACGCCGATGAATTGATCGCGTTCTACGAGAACGGTCATGGCCCGCTGGCGCAATTGCCGGAATGGTTGCAGGGACTGCTGTTCCTCGTGCTCTCCGATTTCATGCTGTACTGGACGCACCGGCTGTTCCACGGTGGCGAGTTCTGGAAATATCACGCCGTCCACCACTCATCGGAGGACCTGGAGTGGATCTCGGCGGCGCGGTTTCATCCGATCAACCTGATCCTCGGCACGATCGTCGTCGATGTGATGCTGCTGATGGCGGGGATCTCGCCGAACGTGATGATCTGGGTCGGTCCGTTCACGACCTTCCACTCCGCCTTCGTGCACGCCAATCTCAGCTGGACGCTCGGACCGTTCAAATATGTCCTGGCCACGCCGGTCTTCCATCGCTGGCATCACACCTCGCTCGAGGAAGGCGGCAACACCAATTTCGCCGGCACATTCCCGCTCTGGGACATCCTGTTCGGTACGTTCCGGATGCCGGAGGGCCGGCTGCCCGAGAGCTACGGCAAGGACGAAGCCGCGATGCCCGGCGAATTCGCGGGTCAGCTCGCTTTCCCGTTCCGCCGCTGAGCGGTGAAGCGGACGCTTAAAGGGAGCGACTGGTGTTTGCAGATCGTTCACCAATTGAGCGCAGATTTGCCGCGTCGGGCGCCGTCACCGCTGCGTATCGCTTGAGACGGCTCGTCAATGTCCCGGGGTTCTAGAATGTCGTTCAGTGTGCGTCGTCCTCGTCTTTCCCTCGCATGGTGCGCCGTGGCGGCCGTCATGCTGCTGTGGCCGGCCGCTGCCTCGGCCGATCCCGATCCTGCCATCGCCGTGAACGTCGACCAGGCAAAGCTGGTCAAGCTGCCCGACAAGGTCGCCACCCTGGTGGTCGGCAATCCGATGATTGCCGACGTGACGCTGCAGAGCGGAGGCATCATCGTCGTCACCGGCAAGAGCTACGGCGCCACCAACTTCATCGCCATGGACCGCGCCGGCCAGGTGCTGGTCGATCGCCAGATCCAGGTCGCCGGCCCGACCGATCGGCTGGTGACGATCTATCGTGGCGTGGATCGCGAGACCTATAGCTGCATGCCGGTCTGTCAGCGCCGGGTTACCCTCGGAGACGGCGATACCTTCTTCAAGTCGGCGCTCGATCAGGCCGGAACGATGTCGAGCACCGCGAGCGGCAGCGCGGCGTCCGGCGCAGCAAAGACCAATTGAGCCCTGCGGCAGAGCTGGCATGGCGCTTCCTTCACTGCAGTGATGCGTCATGGAGCGCAATCAGGCGGCCCCTTTCGGGGCCGCATCGCGTTCACGCCGGGCGCGGCGGCAGGCGGAAGCGGCGGCAGCGTCGTACGTGGTTAGCGGATGGTTGACGAACGGCCCCAGCCTGTTCGGATTGTAGGAAACTCTTTGCCAACAAGTTTCCGCTATTTCTTTCACCCAGGTTGATGTGCCTTCTCATATTCGGATGATCTCATGCAAGCGTCCTCGACCGGCTCCTTTTGCAGGCTGGTGCGTCGATTCCGGCGCAACCGGCGAGCCTCGGCCGCCCTCGAATTCGCGCTGGTCGCGCCGATCTTCTTTGCGCTGCTGTTCGCCATCATCGAAACGGCCCTGATGTTCTTCGCCAATCAGGTCCTGGAGACTGCGACGCAGGATTCGGCGCGCATGATCCTGACCGGACAGGCCCAGAGCGGCGGCTACAGCCAGCAGGATTTCTCGGATTACGTCTGCAACAAGACCTCGGTCTCGGTGCTGTTCAGCTGCGCGAAGATCTATATCGACGTGAAGAGCTATTCGAAATTCGCCGACGTCTCGATCAGCAGCCAGATCGACAATTCCGGCAACTTCATCAACAACATGACCTACAGCCCCGGGGCCGCGGGCGATATCGTCGTCGTCCGGCTGTTCTATCAATGGCCGATCTTCGTGACCCAGCTCGGCTACAACATCGCGAACCTGTCCGGCAGCAAGCGGCTACTGGTCGGTACGGCCGCCTTCAAGAACGAGCCCTACTCATGAACCCGGCAGGAACTGTCATGCACGGTCGGAATCTGAAGAGCCGCCTGCTGCGTCGCTTCGGCGCGTTCCGCGCCGACAAGAGCGGCGTGGCCGCCACCGAATTCGCGTTCATCGTGCCGCTGATGCTGGTGATGTTCTTCGGCACCGTGGAGTTCTGCTCGGCGATCGCCGTCGACCGCAAGGTCACCCTGATGGCGCGAACGCTCTCCGACCTGACGTCGCAATCGACCACGGTTGGCGACAGCGACATGTCGAACTTTTTCGCGGCCTCGACCGGCATCATGTATCCGTACGCGACATCGCCGGTGAACGCGACGATCACCGAGCTCTACGTCGATCCGACATCGAAGCAGGCGACCGTGGTGTGGAGCAAAGGGTCGGCGGTGCGAGCGGTTGGAACGACGGTGGGCGTGCCGGCGGATCTGCTGGTCAGTGGCACCTATCTGATCTTCAGCGAGGTGACCTATCAGTACGTGCCGACGATCGGCTACGTCATGGCCAAGACCGGCATCAATCTCGGCGACGTCGCCTACACGCGTCCGCGGCAGTCGACCTGCGTGTACTACTCTCCCAAGACGAGCTGCTGAGCCTCATATCGCCGCGCGTGATCCCGCCTCGTCGATCGGGGACGGCAGCTGAACAGCAGGCACGGCTCGGCAGACACAACAGCAGACATGAAAAAGGCCGCCCGAGGCGGCCTTTCGTTTTGGTCGGGGACGATCTGGCGATCGTCTCACGCAGCTCAGCTGGCCGCGCGGAGATTGTCGGCCGAGGACTTGCCCGAACGGCGGTCAGCCACGATCTCGTAGGAGATCTTCTGGCCTTCGCGCAGCGTGCCGAGACCAGCGCGCTCGACGGCGCTGATGTGCACGAACACGTCGTTGCCGCCGTCGTCCGGCTGGATGAAGCCATAGCCCTTGGTCGCGTTAAACCACTTCACGGTTCCCATGCTCACGGGGGTAGTTCCCTTCTCAGATATCAAATGTCGTAACCCAGGATCCTGGGCTGGTTAGATCGAATTTTTGGAAGGGTCGTCAGCGTCTGAACCGGCTGTACCGGTAATAGCTAATCTCGTCCGGCCGAAAATCGATTGCCGCATATATTATTGGAAATGGGCGCGCAAAACAATCCTGAGGTGCGTGGGCGCGCATGATTTTTTACCGCGCCGGCCAGGGGGCCGACGCGCTGATTGCGCAAGATATGATCATGCCCAAATGGGCGGAACAATGTTCCGCCCAGCGACGGCAACTCAGCGGCGGCGAAACTGCCCGCCCCGTTGCGCCCCACCCCGTGGGGGGCCACCCGGGCTGCTGGGCCGCTCGTCCTTGTGGCGGAAGATCAGGCGGCCTTTTTCCAGATCGTAGGGCGACATTTCGACGGTCACGCGGTCTCCCGCGAGCGTCTTGATGCGATTCTTTTTCATCTTGCCGGCGGTATAGGCGACGATTTCGTGCCCAGCGTCGAGCTGCACGCGGTAGCGCGCGTCGGGAAGGATTTCGGTGACCAGCCCTTCGAACTGGATCAGCTCTTCCTTAGCCATGTCTTTCTCCAGATCGATAGACGTCTAGTTTGGCCGGTGGTTGCGGTTTTGAGCGTGGTTTTTGGGTCTGCCCTCGCGATGCAGGAAAGCAACGCCCTGAATCGACCCGGCCTTGCCGCCGCCTTGCGACGGACGTTGGGGCTCCTGACGATTGCCTGGCAGAGACGCCACCTTAGCATTGGAACGGCGACGTCCGCGAGGGCCTTTTGCGGCGTTGCCCCCGTCGTTGGGCCGCGCATTCTGCATGCCAGGACGGCCGCCACGATGCTGCTGCGGCTTGGCCGCCGGGGCTGCTTCGCGGTGACCCGGCGTGCGGCGGTCGTCGCGCGGCAGCGAGATCTTGATCAGCCGCTCGATGTCACGCAGGTAGGACATCTCGTCCGCCCCGGCCACCAGCGAGATCGCGACGCCTTCGGCGCCGGCGCGTGCGGTGCGGCCGATGCGGTGGACGTAGGTCTCGGGCACGTTCGGCAGGTCGAAATTGACGACATGGCTGACGCCGTCGACGTCGATGCCGCGCGCCGCGATGTCGGTTGCCACCAGCGTGCGGATCTCGCCGGAGCGGAACGCCGCCAGGGTGCGCTCGCGGTGGTTCTGCGACTTGTTGCCGTGGATCGCCTGGGCCGGGATGCCGGCCTTTTCCAGGCTCTTCACGACCTTGTCGGCGCCGTGCTTGGTGCGCGTGAACACCAGCGCGCGGTTGACCGGCTCGCCCTTGAGCAGCTGAGCCAGCAGGCTCGGCTTGGCAGAATGATCGACCTGGATGACCCGCTGGGCGATGCGCTCGACGGTCGACGAGACCGGGGTCACCGCCACCCGCGCCGGATCGCGCAGCATCGCGTCCGCGAGCTCGGCGATGTCCTTCGGCATGGTCGCCGAGAAGAACAGCGTCTGCCGCTTGATCGGCAGCTTGGCGACGATCTTCCGGATGTCGTTGATGAAGCCCATGTCGAGCATGCGATCGGCTTCGTCGAGCACGAGAAATTCGACATGGCTCAGCTTCAGGGCGTTGCCCTGGACCAGGTCGAGCAGGCGCCCCGGCGTCGCCACCAGCACCTCGAGACCCGGCATGACGGCGCGGACTTGGCGCCCCATCGGGACGCCGCCGATCGCGAGCGCCGAGCTCAGCCGGATGTGGCGGCCATAGGTGTTGAAGCTGTCGAGGATCTGGCCCGACAGCTCACGCGTCGGGCTCAGCACGAGCACGCGCGCCGTCTTCGGCTGCGGCTTGATCCGGTTCTGCATCAGGCGATGCAGGATCGGGAGCGCGAACGAGGCGGTCTTGCCGGTTCCCGTCTGCGCGATCCCGACCACGTCGCGGCCTTCGAGCGCGAGCGGAATGGTCTGGGCCTGAATCGGGGTGGGAGTGGTGTAGTTCTCTTCCTTCAGCGCGCGCGTCAGCGCGTCGGCGAGGTTAAAATCCTGGAAGGATGTCAAAGACTGGGCTTTCCATAAGAGGATAAGGCCCGGGTCGGCAGGCAGCCGAACGCGGGTGGGTGATCAAAGAGACACCCGCGTGTTTGGAGCGCCTAGATTGGATTGGTGAGGATGCAAAGCCAGAAGCTCGAGTCGAGCCAAAGAACACGCGGCTTGCAGAGATCCGGCCGATTCGCCTCGATCTATCAGGTATATGGAACAGGTGGACGGCACTTTCAAGGCCGTTGCGCAACGGATTGGCGAATGGGCTGGTACTCTGCTGCTCTAAATTTAGCCAGTCGAAACAAAGTGCATATTTTGTGCGCTTC
This sequence comes from Bradyrhizobium sp. HKCCYLS2038, assembly GCF_051167655.1. Taxonomy (NCBI): domain Bacteria; kingdom Pseudomonadati; phylum Pseudomonadota; class Alphaproteobacteria; order Hyphomicrobiales; family Nitrobacteraceae; genus Bradyrhizobium; species Bradyrhizobium sp. HKCCYLS2038. The sequence goes on from NZ_JBNPTM010000001.1 coordinate 589,514, forward strand.
CTGCCGGCTGATTAATCAGCGGGCTTGCACGAGCCTTAGGCAGGTGGTTGCGACCTTCCGTCGCGATTGTGACGAGTTCGATATTTGAAACAAAGACTTAACAGAAGCGCCCGGCATGGCACGCTTCTTGCGATTCTTCCGCCGCAGACCGACGGCCGCCTTGGCTGCAAAGCTTGTCTGCGTCAGGGAGACATTATCGCATGCTTACTCGACTCACTCAGGAATTAACGGCGCCGTTCAGCCGCCGTCGCTGGCTGGCTGCTGCTGCCGGCCTGGCACTCGGCGCAGCCGGCTTTGGCCCGGCGATGGCCGCCGACGACACCATCAAGATCGGCGTTCTGCATTCTCTGTCCGGCACCATGGCCATCAGCGAAACCACGCTGAAGGATACGATCCTGTTCCTCATCGACGAGCAGAACAAGAAGGGCGGCGTGCTCGGCAAGAAGCTCGAGGCCGTCGTCGTCGACCCCGCCTCGAACTGGCCGCTGTTCGCCGAGAAGGCGCGCGAGCTGATCACCAAGAACAAGGTTTCGGTCGTTTTCGGCTGCTGGACCTCGGTGTCGCGCAAGTCGGTGCTGCCGGTGTTCAAGGAGCTCAACAGCATCCTGTTCTACCCGGTCCAGTACGAGGGCGAGGAGAGCGAGCGCAACGTGTTCTACACCGGTGCGGCGCCGAACCAGCAGGCGATCCCGGCGGTCGACTATCTGATGAAGGAAGAGAAGGTGAAGCGCTGGGTGCTGGCGGGCACCGACTACGTCTATCCGCGCACCACCAACAAGATCCTGGAAGCCTACCTGAAGTCGAAGGGCGTGGCTCAGGACGACATCATGATCAACTACACGCCGTTCGGTCACTCCGACTGGCAGACGATCGTCGCCGACATCAAGAAGTTCGGCTCGGCCGGCAAGAAGACCGCCGTGGTCTCGACCATCAACGGCGACGCCAACGTTCCGTTCTACAAGGAGCTCGGCAACCAGGGCATCAAGGCGAAGGACATCCCGGTCGTCGCGTTCTCGGTGGGTGAGGAAGAGCTCGCCGGCATCGACACCAAGCCGCTGATCGGCCATCTCGCCGCCTGGAACTACTTCGAGTCGATCAAGACCCCGGCGAACGAGAAGTTCATCAAGGAGTGGCAGGCCTACACCAAGAATCCGAAGCGCACCACCAACGACCCGATGGAAGCCCACGTGATCGGCTTCAACATGTGGGTGAAGGCGGTCGAGAAGGTGAAGTCGACCGATCCGGACAAGGTCATCGACGCTCTCCCGGGCATCGAAGCGCCCAACCTGACCGGTGGCGTGTCGAAGATGCTGCCGAACCACCACATCACCAAGCCGGTGTTCATCGGCGAGATCAAGGGCGATGGCCAGTTCAGCGTCGTCTACAAGACCAAGGATCTCGTCCCGGGCGACGCCTGGTCGAAGGAGCTCGAGGGCTCCAAGGACCTGATCGGCGACTGGGTCGGCAAGAAGTGCGGCAACTTCAACACCAAGACCAACAAGTGCCTGGGCTCGGGCACCTGATCTGAGCCTTACGACGTCGTTACGACTTGAGAAGGCGGCAGTCTTGCCGCCTTCTCTTGACCTCCTGAACTCCTGCCGGGGTTATCCAGTGCCTGCGATTTTTCTCGCGCTTTTGCGCGGCCTTGTTCTATCGATTGCCTTGACAGTCGCGACCGCTCCGGCTTTCGCCGCCAGCTTCGAAGAGTCCGTCGCCAAGTTCGCCAACGATGATTTCTCCGACACTGACGATGCGGTGGGCGAGATCGCCGTGTCCGGCAACCCGCTGGCCTACGCGATCATCAGCGCGCTGCAGGATGAGCGGCTGATGTTCGATGCCGAGACCAAGAAGGTCTATGTCAAGCAGGGCGACGGCAAGATCATCGACGCCGCCACAGGCGCTGACGTCGACAAGCTGCCGGACAACGCAGCCGCTGTCAGCCTCAACAACCGGCTGCGCCGCACCGTCGATGCCGCGCTCGGCGGCTTGACGCTGCTGTCGCCGGACACCAACACCCGGCTGACCGCGGCGAAATCCGTTTTCAAGTCGCATGACGAGGCGACGCTGCCGACCGTGGAATCGGCGCTTGCCAAGGAGACCAATCGTGCGGTCAAGCAGGCGCTCAGCGAGGCGCGTGCCGCCATCCTGCTGTTCAAGTCCGACGCCAGTGAGGTCGACAAGCTCGAAGCCGTCGCGACGGTGAAATCGCGCGGCGACCAGGAGGCGCTGGCCCTGCTCACCGAGGTCAGCGGCGGCGATCAACCCGCCAACGTCGCCAAGGCGGCGGCGAGCGCGATCTCGTCGATCCAGGGCTCGCTCGCGATCTGGTCCGGTGTGCAGAACGCCTGGTATGGACTGTCGCTCGGCTCGGTGCTCCTGCTGGCTGCCATCGGGCTGGCCATCACCTTCGGCGTCATGGGCGTCATCAACATGGCTCATGGCGAGATGGTGATGCTCGGCGCGTACACCACCTTCGTGGTCCAGGAGGTCATCCGCACCCGCTATCCGGCGCTGTTCGACTATTCCTTGCTGATCGCCGTTCCGCTCGCTTTCCTGGTGGCCGGCGCGATCGGCGTGCTGATCGAGCGCAGCATCATCCGCTTCCTCTACGGCCGGCCGCTCGAGACGCTGCTCGCCACGTGGGGTCTGTCCCTGATCCTGCAGCAGGTCGTTCGTACCGCGTTCGGTCCGACCAACCGTGAGGTCGGCAATCCCTCCTGGATGAGCGGCGCGTTCGAACTCGGACAGATCACCATCACCTACAACCGGCTCTGGATCCTCTGCTTCACGATGGCGGTGTTCGCCATCCTGCTGGCCATGCTGCGCTACACCGCGCTCGGCCTCGAAATGCGCGCGGTGACGCAGAACCGGCGCATGGCGGCCTCGATGGGCATCGCCACCTCGCGCGTCGATGCGCTCACCTTCGGACTCGGCTCCGGCATTGCCGGCATCGCCGGTGTGGCGCTGTCGCAGATCGACAATGTCAGCCCGAACCTCGGCCAGAGCTACATCATCGATTCATTCATGGTCGTGGTGTTTGGCGGGGTCGGCAATCTCTGGGGCACCCTGGTCGGCGCCTTCTCGCTCGGCATCGCCAACAAGTTCCTGGAGCCTGTTGCCGGTGCCGTGCTCGGCAAGATCGCGATCCTGGTGCTGATCATCCTGTTCATTCAGAAGCGCCCGCGCGGCCTGTTCGCGCTCAAGGGCCGGGCGGTGGAAGCATGATGCCGCATCTGCTGACGAGGTCGCTGGACCGCGCCGCGACCATCTTCGTGCTCGTGGTCGCTGCCTGCGGCATCTTGATCCCGCTGTCCAACCTGCTGCTGCCGGCCGGTTCTGCGCTGCAGGTCCCGACCTATCTGGTCGCGCTGTGGGGCAAATATGTCTGCTACGCGATCCTGGCGTTGTCGATCGACCTGATCTGGGGCTATTGCGGCATCCTCTCGCTCGGCCACGGCGCGTTCTTCGCGCTCGGCGGCTACGCGATGGGCATGTATCTGATGCGTCAGATCGGCACCCGCGGCGTCTACGGCAATCCGATCCTGCCGGACTTCATGGTGTTCCTGAACTACTCCAAGCTGCCGTGGTACTGGCACGGCTTCGACATGTTCTGGTTCGCGGTCCTGATGGTGCTGCTGGTGCCCGGCCTGCTCGCCTTCTGCTTCGGCTGGCTCGCCTTCCGCTCGCGCGTCACTGGCGTGTATCTGTCGATCATCACCCAGGCGATGACCTACGCGCTGCTGCTCGCATTCTTCCGCAACGATTTCGGCTTCGGCGGCAACAACGGCCTGACCGACTTCAAGGACATCCTCGGCTTCAACGTCCAGGCCGAGGGCACCCGCGCCGCGCTGTTCGCCCTGAGCTGCCTGGCGCTGATCCTGGCATTCCTGATCTGCCGTGCCGTCGTGTCGTCGAAGCTCGGCAAGGTGCTGATCGCGATCCGCGATGCGGAATCGCGCACGCGCTTCCTCGGCTATCGGGTGGAGTCCTACAAGCTGTTCGTGTTTACGCTGTCGGCCTGCATGGCCGGCGTGGCCGGCGCGCTCTACGTCCCGCAGGTCGGCATCATCAATCCTAGCGAGTTCGCGCCTGGCAACTCGATCGAGGCGGTGATCTGGGTCGCGGTTGGCGGTCGCGGCACGCTGGTGGGCGCGGCGCTCGGCGCCGTCGTGGTGAACTACGCCAAGACGTTTTTCACCTCCGGCGTGCTGGCTCCGTACTGGCTGTTCATGCTCGGCGCGCTGTTCGTCCTCGTCACCCTGCTGCTGCCCAAGGGCATCATCGGCACGTTCAATACGTGGTGGGACCAACTCGGCACTAAGACGCCGAACGCCGACAGTGCCGCCCGCGAGGACGGCGTCACCGAACCCAAGATGGCGGAGTGAGCCCGTGAACGTGATGGACACCCGCGCGACCTCGTCGCTGCTTTATCTCGACGGCGTGCACGTCTCGTTCGACGGCTTCCACGCCATCAACAATCTCTCGCTGACGCTGGAGCCCGGCGAGATGCGCGCCATCATCGGCCCGAACGGCGCCGGCAAGACCACGATGATGGACATCATCACCGGCAAGACCAAGCCGGACGAGGGCACCGTGCTGTTCGACGGCAAGACCGACCTCACGCGCCTGGACGAGACCCGCATCGCCGAGCTCGGCATCGGTCGCAAGTTCCAGAAGCCGACAGTGTTCGAGAGCCAGTCGGTCGAGGACAATCTGCTGCTCGCGCTCAACGTCGACCACAGTGTCAAGGGTACGCTGTTCTGGCGCGGCTCCAGGGGCGAGGCCGAGCAGATCGACCGCGTGCTCGAGACCGTGCGCCTCAAGGACGTCCGCCGCAAGCTTGCGGGCAGCCTGTCGCACGGCCAGAAGCAGTGGCTGGAGATCGGCATGCTGCTGGCGCAGGATCCGAAGCTGCTGCTGGTCGACGAGCCAGTCGCAGGCATGACCGATGTGGAAACGCATCAGACCGCCGAGCTCTTGAAGCAAATCAACAAGGATCACACCGTCATGGTCGTCGAGCACGACATGACCTTCGTGCGCGAGCTCGGCGTCAAGGTCACCTGCTTGCACGAAGGCACGGTGCTGGCCGAGGGCACCATCGATCAGGTGTCGTCGAACGACCGCGTGATCGAAGTGTATCTGGGGCGCTAAGGCGATGTTGGACGTCAAGGACATCAACCTCTATTACGGCGCCGCCCAGGCGCTGCGCGGCGTCTCGATCGCGGCGGAGCCCGGCAAGGTCACCTGCGTGCTCGGCCGCAACGGTGTCGGCAAGACCTCGCTGCTGCGGGCGCTGGTCGGGCAGTATCCGCTGGCCTCGGGCTCCATCACCTTCGACGGTAGCGACATCACTCACCTCAAGCCCTATGAGCGGGCCCGCAAGGGCATCGGCTTCGTGCCGCAGGGCCGCGAGATCTTTCCCCTGCTGACGGTCGAGGAGAACCTCAAGACCGGCTTTGGCCCGCTCAAGCGCGCCGACCGCAGCATTCCGGACGACGTGTTCTCGCTGTTTCCGGTGCTGGAATCGATGCTCGGCCGACGCGGCGGTGACCTCTCAGGCGGCCAGCAGCAGCAGCTCGCGATCGGCCGGGCCATGGTGATGCGGCCCAAACTGCTGTTGCTGGACGAGCCGACCGAGGGCATCCAGCCCTCGATCATCAAGGACATCGGCCGCGCCATCTCCTATCTGCGCAATCTCGGCAACATCGCCATCGTGCTGGTCGAGCAGTATCTCGACTTTGCCTGCGAACTCGGCGACAACTTCGCGGTCATGGATCGTGGCGCGGTGAAGTTCACCTGCACCCGCGCCAATCTCGATCAGGCCGAGATCAGCCGCCAGATGGCGCTGTGATCGTCATCCAGTCACGTCGACGCGGCCTCAGCCGCGTCTGATCCCAGGGGGAGGGGATCGATGCCGGCCGATCCCGTCAGTGCAACCGCTGACATCTTCGAGGCCAACCGCGCCCGCGGCGCGGTGCGCTTCGACGTGCGGCTGCAGGACGGTGTGACGCGGCGCCATCATCTCCATGAGTCAGGCTCGCTGCGCGTCCGCTTTCCCTCGCCCGAGGACGACGGTCTCTCGGCGATGTTCGTCAACACGGCCGGCGGCATCGCTGGCGGCGATCGCTTCGCCGTCGATGTTGCAGCCGGCGAGGGCACGCGGATCACGCTGTCGAGCGCAGCGGCCGAGAAGGTCTATCGTGCTCCCGGCAGGCCCGCCGAACTCGACATTGCACTGACAGCTGCGGCCGGCGCGCGCATCTCCTGGCTGCCGCAGGAGACCATCCTGTTCGACCGCGCCCGTATCCATCGCCGCATCGACATCGAGCTCGCCGACACGGCCTCGCTGCTGCTGTGCGAGATCGTCGTGTTCGGCCGCACCGCCATGGGCGAGCGCATGCGTGAGGGCGAGTTCGTCGATCGCTGGCGGCTGCGCCGTGGCGGCAAGCTCGTGTTTGCCGAGACGGTCCGTCTCGACGGCGACATCGGCGACAAGCTCGCTCGACCGGCCATCGCCAACGGCGGGGCGGCCATTGGGACGGCGCTGATCGTACCGGCAGAGGCTGCGCTGGTCGAGCGCATCAGGGAGAGCCTGCCGGCCTTCCAGGGAGAGGCCGGACTATCCGCTTGGAATGGATTTGCAATGGCGCGCTTCTGTGCCCAAGATGCCGCGAGCCTGCGCGCCGACATGATGGCGGTGCTCGGCTCTGCCTCGCCCGTGCCGCTGCCGCGGCTGTGGCTGAATTAGACGTTTACGAACCAACGATTATCCAGAAGACGATCACCAGAGAGTCCGCATGAACCTGTCTCCCCGCGAAAAGGACAAGCTCCTGATCTCGATGGCCGCCATCGTGGCCCGCCGCAGGCTCGAGCGCGGCGTCAAGCTCAACCATCCCGAGGCGGTCGCGATCATCTCCGACTTCATCCTGGAAGGCGCTCGCGACGGCCGCACCGTGGCCGAGCTGATGCAGTCCGGCGCCCAGGTCCTGACCCGCGACCAGGTGATGCCGGGCATCCCCGAGATGATCCACGACATCCAGGTCGAAGCGACGTTTCCGGACGGCACCAAGCTCGTCACGGTGCACGAGCCGATCCGGTGAGGTGAGCACAAACATTTTGGCCGTCATGCCCGGGCTTGACCCGGGCATCCACGCCCTCTGATCCGAAAGGTGGGACGTGGATGGCCGGGACAAGCCCGGCCATGACGCAGTGGAAACATGCGAGGTAACACATGATCCCCGGCGAACTCTTCATCCAGGACGGCGAGATCGAGCTCAATGCCGGCCGCAAGACGGTGACCATTTCGGTTGCCAACACCGGCGACCGGCCGATCCAGGTCGGCTCGCACTACCATTTCTTCGAGACCAATCCGGCGCTGAAGTTCGATCGCAAGAAAGCCAGGGGCATGCGGCTCGACATCGCCGCCGGCACGGCGGTGCGGTTCGAGCCCGGCCAGACCCGCGAGGTGCAGCTCGTTGCGCTCGCCGGCAAGCGCACCGTGTACGGCTTCCGTGGCGACGTCATGGGCAAGCTGTAGAACGATGCTGACCGGATTGCGCCTCGTCTCAGAAGCGGCCGAGCTGGCGGCGCGCCGCCATGCCGGCCAGCAGCGCAAAGGGCGCGACGAGGAGCCGTATATCAACCATCTCGCCGAGGTCGCGAACATCCTGTCGGTCGGCTGCAACGGCGAGGATGCCGAGCTGGTCGCGGCCGGCTGGCTGCACGACGTCATCGAGGATACCGATACGGCGGCCGACGAATTGTCGGCGCGCTTTGGGGGACGCGTCGCCGGCATGGTCGAGGAGGTCACCGACGACATGACGCTGCCGAAGAGCGAGCGGCGTGCCGTCCAGATCATCGCGGCTCCAGGCAAGTCCGACGACGCCAAGCAGATCAAGATCGCCGACAAGATCAGCAACATCCGCGCCCGCATCGTCTTCGAGCCGGATCTCGAGCAGCAGCTCGAGCTGATGGAGTATGTCGGTTGGGCCGAGCAGGTCGTCGCCGGCTGCCGCGGCGTGAACGCACGGCTGGATGCGCTGTTCGATGAGACCGTTGCCAATGCGCGGGGGACGCTGTGACCCTGTACCGTCGTGTCCAGGCTGCGACAATCAGCTGCGCCCTTTCGATATGCATCGTGCTCGCCGCCGGCTTGGCAGATGCAAGGGCCGGCGAGAAGCGCTGGCGCATGTTTGATCAAGAAACAAAGCTGTTCCTCGCTATCGCCGATACTAACGAACTCAGTCTCGTTCTGCCGGAGTTTTCTTGCACGAGAGCAATGGGATTTATCGACGTTTATGGCGAAGCCACGGACGACCTGCGCATCGCAATGGCCGAGTTCGTTCGAACTGGGCAGCCGCCGTTAATTCACGTGCAGCCGGACCTCCACCACATTGACCCTGTTGTCGATCTCGTTTTTTCTTACGACGGGTGGCACTACAAGTACAGCCTTCTCGGAAACGACGAGTCGTTCGACCGCTTCAGGCGCGAGGGCGTGCTTGAATTCAAACTCGGCAATGTTCTGGTCCACGAGGAGTTCAAGGTCGGACTCGACGAGGTCGGCAAGTTCATCGACCTGTGCAAAGGCGGGATGCCGTGACTCCTGCAGCGCTACGCGAACACAAACTCCATAGGGGCCAATGATGTCCGTCAAGATCAAGCGTTCCGTCTATGCCGACATGTTCGGCCCGACCACCGGCGACAAGGTCCGGCTGGCCGATACCGACCTGATCATCGAGGTCGAGAAGGACTTCACCACCTATGGCGAGGAGGTGAAGTTCGGCGGCGGTAAGGTCATTCGTGACGGCATGGGCCAGTCGCAGGCGACCAACAAGCAGGGCGCCGCTGACACCGTCATCACCAATGCCTTGATCGTGGATCATTGGGGGGTCGTGAAGGCCGACGTTGCGATCAAGGAGGGCATGATCTCGGCGATCGGCAAGGCCGGCAATCCCGACATCCAGCCGGGCGTGACGATCGTGATCGGCCCGGGCACCGACGTGATCGCGGGCGAGGGCAAGATCCTCACGGCAGGCGGCTTCGACAGCCACATCCATTTCATCTGCCCGCAGCAGATCGAACACGCGCTGATGTCGGGCGTCACTTCGCTGCTCGGCGGCGGCACCGGCCCGTCGCACGGCACCTTCGCCACCACCTGCACACCAGGCCCGTGGCACATCGGCCGGATGATGCAGTCGTTCGACGCCTTCCCGGTCAATCTCGGCATTTCAGGCAAGGGCAACGCCTCGCGTCCGGCCGCGCTGGTCGAGATGATCAAGGCCGGCGCCTGCGCGCTGAAGCTGCACGAGGACTGGGGCACGACGCCGGCCGCGATCGACAACTGCCTCTCGGTCGCCGATGACTACGACGTCCAGGTGATGCTGCACTCGGACACGCTGAACGAGTCCGGCTTCGTCGAGGACACCATCAAGGCCTTCAAGGGCCGCACCATCCACGCCTTCCATACCGAAGGCGCCGGCGGCGGCCACGCGCCTGACATCATCAAGGTCGCGGGATTGAAGAACGTGCTGCCGTCCTCGACCAATCCGACGCGGCCGTTCACGCGCAACACCATCGATGAGCATCTCGACATGCTGATGGTCTGCCATCATCTCGATCCGTCGATCGCCGAAGATCTCGCCTTTGCCGAGAGCCGCATCCGCAAGGAGACCATCGCGGCCGAGGACATCCTGCACGATCTCGGCGCGCTCTCGATGATGTCGTCGGACTCGCAGGCGATGGGCCGGCTCGGCGAGGTCATCATCCGGACGTGGCAGACCGCCGACAAGATGAAGAAGCAACGCGGCGCCTTGCCGCAGGACAAGGGCAAGGACAACGACAATTTCCGCGTCAAGCGCTACATCGCCAAGTACACGATCAACCCGGCGATCGCCCATGGCGTGTCGAAGCTGATTGGCTCGGTCGAGAAGGGCAAGCTTGCCGATCTCGTGCTGTGGTCGCCGGCGTTCTTCGGCGTCAAGCCGGACTGCGTCATCAAGGGCGGCACAATCGTCGCGGCGCCGATGGGCGATCCCAATGCCTCGATCCCGACGCCGCAGCCGGTGCACTACCAGCCGATGTTCGGCGCCTTCGGCAAGTCGCTGACGGCGTCGTCGGTGATCTTCACCTCGAAGGCTGCCGTGACCGGCGGGCTCGGTCGCAAGCTCGGCCTCTCGAAGAAGCTCTATGCGGTGCAGAACACCCGCGGCAGGATCTCGAAGAAGAGCATGATCCACAACGACGCGACGCCGAACATCGAGGTCGACCCGGAGACCTACGAGGTGCGTGCCGACGGCGAGCTTCTGACCTGCGAGCCAGCCGAGGTGCTGCCCATGGCGCAGCGCTATTTCATGTTCTAAACTTCCCCCCGGTACCCAGAACCAGAAACGTACCGGGAGGACTGCTTCGTGATCTATGTCGTTGCCACCTTGACCATCAAGCCCGAAACGCGTGCCGAATTCATCGCCGCCGCGACGGCCTGCATTGCGGGCACGCGCCAGGAACCCGGCAATATCGCCTATGATTTGCATGAGAGCGTCACCGATTCGAGCAAGATGGTCTTTGTCGAGCAGTGGGAGAACGCCGAGGCGCTGGTACCGCATCGCGCCACCGAGCACATGAAGACGTTCGGTCGCGTCGCGGTGAAATGCATGGCCGCGCCGCCCAAGATCGAGATCATCACGCCCGAGAAGGTCGATGTCCGCTGAGCGGAATAACAGAATGAGGATTTCAGCATGATCCGCGCCACGCGCGTGCTCGGCCAGCATCGTTGGAAAGAGGCCGCAGCCGATTCCGTCCTGCTCGATTTCGATGATCGGCACCGGCGCCGTCTGGCGATGACGGGCACGCGCGGGCTCGAGTTCCTGCTCGACCTCGAGCACGCCACCGCGCTGCGCGGTGGCGATGCGCTGGTGCTGGAAGATGGCCGGCTGATCGAGGTTGTCGGGGCAGCAGAGCCGCTGCTCGAGATCCGCGCCAGCGACCCGCACCATCTGGTGCGGCTCGCCTGGCATCTCGGCAACCGGCATCTGCCGACCCAGATCATGGCCAAGAGCCTGCGCATCCGCCGTGATCACGTGATCGAGGCGATGGTCAAGGGTCTCGGCGCCCGCGTGCTCGAGATCGAGGCGCCGTTCGATCCCGAGGGTGGCGCTTACGCCGAGCCCAGTCATGCCCACGGCCATGATGACCACGACCATCACGGCCATGATCATCATGAGCATGATCACCATGGCCATGATCACGATCATGCCGGCCACGCGCATGCGCATCATGGCCATGATCACGGCCACGCGCATGATGACCATCATGAGCATGATGAGCATTGCGGCCACGACCATCATCACCATGGTCATTCCCATGCTCATGACCACAAGTGAGCGGCCGAGCTCCCCGGTCGCTATGATCGACACGGACAGCGCGGCGCTCTACCGGTTGATGACGTGGCTGTCCCCGGCCTTCCCGGTCGGCGGTTTCTCCTATTCCAGCGGAATCGAATGGGCGGTCGAGGCCGGCGACATCGTCGATGCCGCCTCGCTGCGCGGCTGGCTCGCGACGATGCTCACGGACGGCTCGGGCTTTTGTGACGCGGTGTTTCTCGCGCACGCGCATCGGGCGGTCGAGCTCAACGATGCCGAGGGTCTCCGCGACGTCGCTGAGCTTGCGGCCGCCTTCGTGCCGTCGCGTGAGCGCCAACTGGAAACCAGCGCGCAAGGACGCGCCTTCATCGAGATTGCACGCTCCGCCTGGAACTGCGCAGGCCTCGATGAGGCGGTCGCGCGATGCGAGACCATCGTCTATCCCGTCGCCGTTGGACTGGTCGGTGCCGTGCACGCAGTCCCGTTGCGACTGCTGTTGCAGGCCTTCCTTCATGCCGTGACCTCCAATTGGATTTCGGCGGGCAGCCGTTTGATCCCGCTGGGGCAGACCGACAGTCAGCGTGTGCTGGCGGCGCTCGAGCCGGTGGTCGGGACAACGGCCGCCCGGGCCTCGTCAGCCGCGCTCGACGACATCGGCAGCGCGACGTTCAGGGCCGACCTCGCCAGCCTCCGCCACGAAACCCAGTACACGAGGTTGTTCCGTTCGTGAGATGCGCGCTCGTCATCTCGTCGAGGCGATGAGCGGACGCTTCGTTCGAGTCGATAGCGCGGGCGACGACCCAGCGCGGTAATTTGAAATGTGAGTTACTGGTCCCGGCTGATGCGGGACGACAGAAGGACAAATGCTATGGCTTCGTCTCATGGTCCGCTTCGCGTGGGCGTCGGTGGTCCGGTCGGCTCGGGCAAGACCGCGCTGATGGACCTGCTCTGCAAGTCGATGCGCGGGCGCTACGACATCGCCGCGATCACCAACGACATCTATACAAAATGGGATGCGGAATATCTGGTCCGCTCCGGCTCGTTGACGCCAGACCGCATCGCCGGCGTCGAGACCGGTGGTTGTCCGCATACGGCGATCCGTGAGGACGCGTCGATGAATCTCGCGGCCGTGGCGGACATGCGGGCGAAATTTCCCGGCCTCGACCTCGTGCTGATCGAATCCGGCGGCGACAACCTCGCCGCGACCTTTTCGCCGGAACTGGCCGACATCACCATCTACGTCATCGACGTCGCGGCCGGCGACAAGATTCCCTCGAAGGGCGGTCCGGGCATCACCCGTTCCGACCTGCTGGTGATCAACAAGATCGATCTCGCACCGCATGTCGGCGCCTCCCTCGAGAAGATGGAGACCGATGCCAAGCGCATGCGCGGCGAACGCCCTTTCGTTATGACCAACATGAAGAAGAGCCAAGGGCTGGACCGGATCATCGGCTTCATCGAAGCCAAGGGCGGGCTCAAGCCGCCCGCGTGAACCGTGGTGAGGCGCCCGATACCTTTCACTGATCCGGACCCTGGGCTACAGCGTTGACAGCTTCGCTGCTCTGAGCCGAACTCAAAAAAGCCGTACCGCATCGGAACAACTTGACGGCCCGGCGGTTAGCTCGGGCCGGGGTCTGCCTGCCGAAAACATACGCGACGGTCGGATCGCCGGAGACGTCTCGTCCGATTGATTTTGCTCGCATCGAGGTGCTCATTGATTGAGTAACAGGCCCGGTTATTGGATGTCTCGTGCTGCCTTTCGCCAACCCTTGATCTCAGAGTAAACGAGTGCTCCGGCTGGGTGTCATCATCGGTGTGATTGCGCTGATTGGAACGGCGCTATCCGGCTTGGCCGCCTATCGCGTTCACGAACAGGAATTGGCTATCGATCGGATTGCGCTGGCGCGCGCCATCGACGTTCACGCCAGCCTGGTCCAGGACCGGCTGACGGAGCGCGAGCTTCTGGCCCGGGTGGCTTCCGGATTGTTCAGGGCGCCGTCCGTCATCAAAGCCAACATGCTGGAACCGCTGCGCTCGTCGATCTATGCCTTCAAGGCCGATTTCGTAATCGCATCCTGGATCGCACGGCTGAGGCCGGAAGAACTCCCGACCGCGCAAGCCGAGCTGCGCCAGGCGGGCTTTCCCAACCCCGTCATCCGAAACTACAACGACACTCCGCTGGATCCTGGTACCGTCGCGCGCCCGATCGACGTCCTGATGGATCTCGAGCCGCGCAACGCGGAGACCTCCCGGCTGCCCGGCGTGGCGCTGGATAGCCAGCCGATCATCGGCCCCATGCTGGCGCGGGCCATGGCGGAGGGGAAGCCGGTGGCTTCGGATCCGACGCCTCTGTTGCGTGCCGACGGACCGATCGGAATCGTCCTCGCTGCTCCCGTGGTGCCGCAGGGAGCGACGGCACCGGCCGGCTTCGTCACGTTTTCCTACGAGATCGGACCGCTGCTGCTCACCAACGACGATCTCTCCCTGTTCTCCGTCGCGCTGAAGGATCCACGCAACGCGTCCGACGAACTGGTCGCCAACGATCAGGGCGCCGTGTCGGAGCGCACGCGTGGGCCGGACGATCCTGCACCGTCTTCGACCCGCACCGTCGCCTTTGGCAATCACGATTGGTCGCTGGTGTATTATGCCAAGAGCAACACGGTGCGGCGGGCGCAGCAGACCGCAGCGATCGTCGGCGTGATCGGACTTGCATTGACCGGGATCATCTGCGGGCTGTTCGGCTACGTCGTCTACAACAATCTACGGCTGAGCCGCGAAATCCAGGTGCGGATCGGCTTCGAGCGTCGCCTGACGGCCGTGATCGACGAGTTGAATCACCGGGTCAAGAACATCCTGGCCGTGATCCAGTCGATCGTCACCCGGACGCTGCGGCATGGCAGCGACATCGACGTGGCGCGTGAGCTTCTGATCGGTCGGATTCACGCGATGTCGAACGTGGTCACGTTGCTGAGCGAGAGCCAATGGCAGGGCGTTCAATTACGCGGCTTGTTCGAAGCCCGTGCCATTCCTCACGCCGAACGGATCGCCGTCAGCGGCCCGGACATCACGGTCAGCGCGCGGGCGGCGCAAAGCCTGTCGTTGCTGTTCTTCGAGCTCGCCTCGCACTCCGACGAGGGCCTGTCGCTGGTGGGAAAGCATCCGCACATCACGGCAAAATGGGACGTCACCGGCGAGGAGCCGAACGCCGTGTTTCAGTTCCGCTGGGAGGAGTTCAACACCAGCGAAGCCACCCGGAGGCCCGACAGCGATTTCGGCCTGATCCTGCTGGATCGCGTCGCGCCGGAGGCGCTCGGGGGCACGTCCAAGCGCTTCTTCACCGAAGCGAGCTATGTCTACGAGCTGACCGCTCCTATGGACACGGTCGTCGACATCACCGAGCGTGATCGCACGGAGCAGTTCTCGGCTCCTGTGCATCCGTCTCGCTGAAGCGCCGCGGCCGACAACAAGCAAACGGCGGCCCTCGTTCGAGAGCCGCCGCTTGTATTCGCCAGCCGCTACGCTGCAGGTCAGCCGCCGCTGCCACCGATCACGGCGCGGACGGTTTCATCCGGGCCGAAATCCTCGGCGCCTTCGACGTAGAGCAGCGCCGCCAGCTTCGAGCGCGCGCGGTTGACGCGGCTCTTGATGGTGCCCACCGCGCAGCCGCAGATCGCCGCAGCGTCCTCATAGGAGAACCCCGAAGCTCCCACCAGAATGAGCGCTTCGCGCTGATCCTGCGGCAGCTTTTCGAGCGCGGCCCGGAATTCCTCGAATTCCAGATGAGCGCCCTGCGACGGATGCGTCTTCAGCGTCTTGGCGTAGTTGCCTTCGGCATCTTCCACCTCGCGCCGGCGTTTGCGATAGTCGGAGCGGAACAGATTGCGCAAAATCGTAAACAACCACGCGGGCAGGTTGGAGCCCGGTTGAAATGAATCGATATTGGCCAACGCCCGAAGCAACGTCTCCTGCACCAGATCATCGGCGCGATCGCTGTTGCCACTTAACGAAATCGCAAATGCGCGGAGGCTTGGGACGGCCGCAAGGATATCGTCCCGCAAGGAATCAGTGAGAGGCATTCACTCCCTCCCGTCGTTCTGGTCGTTGGATCCCCCGCCGTTCTCCACGTGGGACTGTGCTGCCGGAACATCAAGCTTACGGATCAAATCCGTGAACCGATCAGGCACCCCCTGACGAACGACATCGTCGTACATCGCGCGAAGTTGATGACCAATTCGGGATTGGATTTCCGCGTTCAATCCGCCGGGCTTGCGCGGTGCCGCATTCTTGCTGGCTTGAGACTTTACATCTTTCATGACCTTTTCCACGTTTCCCCGAGAGTTAAGTCCCTGAAGCTTCAAGAATTATCCTCGCCACCGAGGGGGTCTGTCGGGAACTAATGCAATCGACCGATAAAAGTTCCACGCGCTTTGGGAACTTTTCTTTGTTTCGTGCGTAGACAGCCCATCATGGAACCCGGGCGGGAAGCCCAGATGAGCGAATGGAGTGGGGATGAGCCGATCACAGCTAGTTGCTGAACATTTGCCGCTATTGCGCCGGTATGCCCGTGCCCTCACCGGTAGCCAGGGCTCCGGAGACGCTTATGTCGGCGCGATGCTGGAGGCTCTGATCCAGGATCCGGCGCTGTTGGACGAACGTTACGGAGCGCGTGCCGCGCTGTTTCGGCTGTTCACACAGATCTGGAACTCGGTCGCCCTGAACGACGATGCGGAGGTCGCTACGCTGCCAATGCCGCCGGAGCGGCGCCTCTCCAACATCACTCCATTACCTCGGCAGGCGTTCTTGCTGCTGTCCCTGGAAGGTTTCCCGGAGGAGGAGGTGGCCTTCGTTCTCGACATCGACGTGGCCGAGACGCGCCGGCTGGCGGATGCGGCCGGCCGCGAACTGGCAGCTGAGATCGCGACCGACGTGCTCATCATCGAGGATGAGACCTTCATCGCCATGGATCTCGAGAGCCTGGTCAAGAATCTCGGTCACAACGTCATCGGCGTGGCGCGGACCCACGCGGACGCGGTCGCATTGGCCAAGAACAAGAAGCCCGGCCTGATCCTGGCGGACATCCAGCTCGCGGATGGCTCCTCGGGTCTCGACGCGGTCAATGAGCTGCTAAGGACGTTCGAAGTCCCCGTCGTCTTCATCACCGCCTATCCAGAGCGCTTCCTCACCGGCGAGCGGCCCGAGCCGGCCTTCCTGATCTCCAAGCCGTTCCAGCCTGCGATGGTCTCGGCGGTGGCCAGCCAGGCGCTGTTCTTCCAGCGCAACTCGCGAAACCGGATGCCCAAGCCGGCCGCCTGATACTTCGCTCGACCTTTAATTTGTTTGCGGCGCGCTCTTCGGAGCGCGTCGTTTTTCATTGCCGGGCTGTGTGTGACAAACGGCCATCAGCAGCCACGGCAAATGCTGTTCAGCTTTGCCCGCAGTTCACGGCCCTCAGGTCCGACGTCTTGCATTGTCCCCGAGACCGGCTTTGGCGCGAAGACGATCTGGACTCGCATGGTGAGGTTGTCATCGCTCACCTCCCCGGGAGGCGGCGCGAAGGGCTGAGCGCGTTCGACCATCACCAGCGCCTCCTTGTCGAGCGCCGGGTCACCGGTGCTTTTCAGAAGGGCCGCAGAGATAAGCCAGCGCCACGGCCCACTGCCTGTAACCGGTTCACGGACCCACCCCGCCGTCGCACCCATCCTGCGAGCGTCGATTTCGACGCGTCGATCACCATACAGTGTGAAGGGAACCGGCTGGAACCACTGCATTCGGTGCGAGGCAAAAAAGATGCGGGGCACCGCCGGCATCACCACGGCGGTGCCCCGCGTCGCCGGTCAATGGGGCAGGGGGAATAACCGGCTGTCATGACGACGCGCGGCGACCCAAGTCGTTCCCTGCTGGTCAAAGTTTTTTCCGCAGGCCTGCTCACGTTCACACACGGTTAAGTGATTTGCCCGTCCGCGAACCCTGTTCCCGCGACTTACGTTGACATGCCGGTCGTCCGCGTGGCGAGGGAGCAGAGACATGTCGCAAACCGGAAAACTCGTCATTTTGGGCACGCTCGCAGCGTCGGCCATGCTGGCCGGTGCGATGCAGCTCGCCTCGGGCCACGATCTCGTTTCGGACCTTTCTGTCCAGAGCTCGAGCCAAGTCGCTCTGAACTCGGCCGCGAGCAGCGTTAATCGCGCGACGAAGACAGATCGGGTCGCTCCGGTGGGCGACGCGGCACCCACCCGCACGGTGTCGATCAAGCTCGCAGCGTTTGCGGATACCTCGTTCCTGCTGCGCTTGCCGATCGCCAGCACAGGTGTTCGCGACGGGCAGGGCGCGCCGCCGCAGGGATCGCAGCTCATCACGACTGAAACCGAACGCCGGGAGGCCAAGCGGCCCATCGCTTGCGAGCCATCCGTGTCGGTTTTGACCGAGATCGCAAAACGATTGCAGCCCGGCCGTTGCGTGACTTGATGGTCGTGCCAGCGGCGCGATATCGACTGCGGCGCACGTTGTTTCAAGATTGAGATGATCAGCCGGAGTCCGCGTGAGGATGCTCACTCGGCGGGTTCAGCTTCTTCCGTCATCTGGCTGCGTGCAAGCAGCCCCAACGCCAAGCCTCCAACGGCCAGGATGGGTATCAGGCGTTTCATCCCGATCATGCGGACCACTTGCAGGCCGCTGGCCAGCAGCATGGGATCGCCGAGGAGGGATTGTGCAGCTGAACGTGCAGCCTCGGCCGGACGGGCCTCCGGAGCTCTCGGCTTCCCCAGCGAACGCTTGCGGACCATGTAACTGATCGCAGCAATCAGCGTCACGCTGAAGAAGATCGCCGCGCCGGTCAGGCAAGCCGCGATCAGGCCATAACGCTGCAGCACGGCCACGAAGGCTGCTGCGCAGAGAAAGCAGATGGTGACGAACAATCCGACGGCGGCGGCAAGTGCCAGGGAGGTAAGTCGAACGGTGTGTCCAACCGAGTCCCTGATGTCCGCTGTCATGCGCTGAAACATCGTCTTCTCCCCAGATGTCATCAATGGCGATCCGATAAGGCATCGGCGCCGAGAGCGGCGCCGATGGTCATTTACCCAAACGCTTCGCGATCGGTTGCGTCAGCTCAGCGCCGCCACGCCGCGCCGATCAGGAAACCGAGACCGAGCGCGAGGCCGACCGTTGCCAGCGGACGCTGCGAGATTACATCCTCCAGCCGCTCCTCGAGCGAGTTCGCCGCGTCCTGTGCCGCACCGAACATGGCGCTGCCGCGCTCCGACATATCGTCGAAGGTCTGGTCCATGTTCTCGCGCGCCTGACGATAGCCGCTGCGGGCCTGCTTGCCGGCTTGACCGGCGAAGGAGTTGAGCACGTCGGTGATCTGGTCGGTGAGAGCTGAAATATCGTTTTTCACGGCGTGGACATCCTTCTGCAGGCGTTCGTAGTTGGCTTTGTCAGCAAGATCCTTGAGGGCGGTCTCACCATCATTGGGTGGCATCGGCGACTCCCGGAACGAGACGATGTGCGTCTGCTCGACAAACGCGGCGTCGGAGCCGAAGTTCCTTCGATGAAACCGAATTAGTCCGCGGGCAGTTGCGGCGAAGTGTCCGGCAGCAGGTGCTCCTTCACGATCAGGCCCACGATCAGAAGGGGCGATGCGAGGAAGGCGCCCATCGGTCCCCACAGCCAAGTCCAGAACGCCAAGGCGATGAAGACCGCCAGTGCATTGAGCGCGAGCCGACGGCCGATGATCGTCGGCGTGACGAAGTGGCCTTCCATGAAGGTGATGACGGCGAAGATCAAAGGCGCGACCATGCCGCCGCTGAGCGTCGGAAACGCGATGGCGCCGACCACGACAAGGACGACGAACATGGCGATCGGCCCGATGATCGGGACGAAGTTCAGCGTCGCGGCAAGCGCGCCGAGCCCCGCCGGATTGGGCATCCCGGTGAGCGCACAGGCAAGGCCTGTCGCGATGCCCACGCCCGTATTGATGAGCGTGACGGTGAGCAGGTAGTTGCCCAGATGCAGCTCGAGCTCATTGAGGATCCGTAGCGTCCGCAAGCGGGCTTCGTGATCGCCAAAGTTCATGATCAGCGCGCGCCGCAGATCGCGCCAGCTCGCGATGAACAGGACTAGCGTCGCGAAGAACAGCAGGAACTCAGTGAATGTTGGCGTCAGGAATTCGAGCGTGGGCTGCACCCAGTCGAACTTCGGCAGCTCCAGGCTTGACGAAGCCTGCGCGCTCCCGCCGCCGATCGCCGTCTGCATCTCGTGCCACAAGGCCAGTGGCCGGTCGAACACGTGCAGCTTGGCCTTGAGCTGCGTCGCCAGCTCGGGCAAGCGGTTGGTCCAGTCGAGCACCGGCGCCGAGATCAGGCCGATGATGAAGGCGAGGCCTGCCGCCACCGCGATCACGATCAGCACGGCTCCGACACCGCGCGGCACCCGATAGCGCTCCAGGAAGTTGGCGGCCGGCGACAGCATCGTGCCGACGACGAAGGCCATCACGATGGGAAGAAAGAAACCCCTCGCAACGTAGAGCACGCCCGTGATGCAGATCGCCGCGAGGATGACGAGCGCGATCGCCACGACCTCCGCCCGCCTGATGACCGGAGGCAGCTCGTGAGGGCTGTCTTGCACGACGGAGCCGTCTTTTCCGCTCGCCAGGAGCCGCTCGGTGGGAAGGACACGCACCATGATTTTCCCCCGAGGGAGTTTCTTCGCGCCACTCGCGCTCATGGCGCTCACGCACACAACAACGCAGGCCTGCTTCGGGTTCCGTCGCGAGAACGTGAGAGCCGTCGCGCTTGACTGACGCAGCGCGATCACATCCGGGCCGGAACTGCGGCGAGCCGTTTGGCGTTTGAGGAGGCAATCACGCATCGCACCGCGATGCCTTCCGACAGGGGGCAAGTCATGACACGTCTCGGTTCCGGCCATCGCTCGTCTTCGTGGCGAGGTGCAACATTGATCGCGGGCGCGGCTGCGCTCCTCCTTGCCGGCGTGTCCGTGTCGCAGGCGCAGAGCCTCGGCTATGCACCGATCGAGCAGCAGGCGTTTCCGCCGGGCGACACGATGGCCCCAGCCTCGGAGCCGGACGAAGACAGTCTGCTGCCCGATCGGCTGCGCCGCACGATCGTGACGCTCGACACGCGCGAGGCGCCGGGGACGATCATCATCGATACCGGCAACACCTATCTTTACTACGTGCTCGGCGGCGGCCGCGCGCTGCGTTACGGCGTCGGCGTCGGCCGCGAGGGCTTCACCTGGGCGGGCGTGCAGACGGTCACCCGCAAGGCGGAGTGGCCGGACTGGCATCCTCCAGCGCAGATGATCGCGCGCCAGCCCTATCTGCCGCGCTTCATGGCGGGCGGCCCGGGCAATCCGCTCGGCGCGCGGGCGATGTATCTCGGCTCCAGCGAATATCGCATTCACGGCACCAACGATCCGACGACGATTGGAAAGTTCGTGTCCTCGGGCTGCATCCGCCTCACCAATGAGGACGTCTCCGATCTGTTCAGCCGCGTCCAGGTCGGCACGAAAGTCGTCGTGCTGCCGAAGGCCGCATCCGTGCAGGCGCGTGCCTCCGCCCCCCGCGTGACCTCGTTGCGCTCGGGGCGGCAGGCGATGTCGCTGCCGGTTGCGGCCGTCTACTGATCGGGGAGTGAGATCATGACCAGCCGACGGGCCCTCGCAGCCATCGCCGTGGCGACCATCACCGCCGCAGGCGCTCTGGCCGGGCCGAGCGCCGCCAGCGCGCAGGACTTTTTCTCGCAGCTGTTCGGCGGCTTCAACGCCCGGCCGGCCCCGCAGCCTTACGTCCGCATGCCCTTCGCCGACGAGGCGCCGCCGCCACCTCGCCCGGCGCCGCGCGGCGACGTCAGCTACCGCGGCGGCAGCAGCAACGTCGCCTGGTGCGTCCGAACCTGCGACGGCCGCTACTTCCCGCTCGGCGCCACTGGCGACCAGAGCAAGGAGGGGGCTTGCAACAGCTTCTGCCCGGCGTCCAAGACCGAGGTCGTCTATGGCAGCTCGATCGACAGCGCCGAGACCGACAACGGCAAGCCCTATTCGGCGCTGCCCAATGCGTTCAAGTACAGGACCGAAATCGTCGACAACTGCACCTGCAACGGCAAGGACCATTTTGGTCTTGCCAAGGTGTCGATCGACAACGATCCGACCTTGCGGAAGGGCGACATCGTCGCCAGCGACGAGGGCCTGAAGGTCGCCAACCGCACCGGCAGCGGCAAGCGCGCCGAGCTCAACTTCTCGCCGGCACCCGCAGCGCTGCGCGCAAAGTACGAGCGCGCGCCCGTGATGGCGTCGGAGTGATCCGGCGCGCTCGTCAGGCCGCGCGGATTTTGCCGAGGAAGTCCGTGACCTGATGGCCGAGGCTCCTGCTCTGGTTCTCCAGCGTCTCCGAGGCATTGCGCACGTTCTCGGCCGCCGCTGCTGCCGCATCGGCATCGGACTTCACGCCGGTGATGTTGTCCGACACGTTCCTGGTGCCGTCGGCGGCGAACTGCGTGCTGCGTGAAATCTCCTGCGTCGCCGCGCCCTGCTGCTGCACGGCGGCGGCGATTGCGGTCGCAACCTCGTTGACCTCGCCGATGATGCCGCCGATGCGCTGGATCGCGTCGATCGCATCATTGGCGACACGCTGAATGTCGGAAATCTGCTCGGAAATCTCGTCGGTCGCCTTCGCAGTCTGCGTCGCGAGCGATTTGACCTCCGAGGCCACCACGGCAAACCCCTTGCCGGCCTCGCCCGCGCGTGCGGCCTCGATCGTGGCGTTGAGCGCGAGCAGATTGGTCTGCGAGGCGATGCTGTTGATCAGCCCCACCACTTCGCCGATGCGGTTGGCGGATTGCGACAGGCCCTGCACTGTGCCGTCGGTCATGCGAGCCTGCTCGACGGCGCGGCTGGCAATGCCCGCCGCGTGCGACGCCTGCTTGGAGATGTCGGCGATCGAGGCGTTCAACTCTTCGGCGGCGGACGCAACGGTCTGCACGCTCATCGAGGCGTCGCTCGATGCCTTCTCGGCGATCTCAGCGCGGGCATTGGTCTGGCGCGATACGTTGGTCAGGCCGGTCGATGTCGCCTGCATGTCGGTCGAGGCCTGGCCGAGCTGATCCAGCGACTGACGCACCAGGCCTTCGAATTCGGCGACATAGCTCTCGATCGCGCGCTGCCGCGCCGCTGTCGCGGCATTGCGCTCGCGCTCCTGCGCTTCGATGGCGAGCTTGTCCTTGGCCTGCTGCTTGAACGTCTCGAGCGCATTGGCCAGCGCGCCGATCTCGTCCTGACGCTCCGCATAGCCGCTGTCGACGCTGAGATCGCCGCCGGCGACGGCCAGCATGGCATCACGCATCCGGTGCAGCGGACGGATGACACGTCCGCTGACCGCGGCCATCGCCGCGCCGCTCAGGACGACCGCGGCGAGCAGCAGCGTCAGCTGCAGGATCAGCGCTTCCGTCGCAGCGGTCTGCTGCGCGGCCGAATGCTCCTTCGCCGCGTCGAGCGCCGCTTCGGCCAGCGCGACCGCGCTGGTCATCTTGCTCACCGAGAACGGGCTCCACTGATATGGCGTCAGCTCGGGCTTCTCGCTCTTCTGTAGCGCGGCCAGGAGTCGTTCGCGCAAGCCGGCGTATTCCGGCGTGAAATAGGCCTTCTCCGTGCCGCCCATGGCCGTGGTCAATGCGGGCGGCAGGTCCATGCCGGAGGTTGCCAGCTGGACGGCCTTCCAGGCCGTCTCGACACCGCCGACCAGCCTGTTGTAGGCCAGCACCGCTTCCGGCGACACCTTGCCGGACGTCAACCCGTTGCTGATGATGAGCGAGGCCTCGCCGGCGGTGTTGCGCATCAGCCAGGCCATCTGCTTGATGACGAGCAACTGATCAATGGTGGCGCTCTGGTGATTGACGCTCGCCGCCACGCCGGACGCAATCTTGTCGAGCAGCGCCAGCAGCGCGTCGAACGTCTCGCCATATTCCTTGGCCAGGCCGGCCCGGCGCGCCGCCTTCGGCTTCACGATCTCGGTCCAGAATTCGGCATGCTCGGCGGTGATCAGCTTGTTGAGCCGATCGAGCTCGGCGACCAGGGTCGGCTTCTGGGCAAAGTCGATGCCTTGCAGCAGCTCCAGGCTGCGGTTCAGCGCGGGGACGTAGATGTCGCGCGCGGAGCGCAGGAACTTCTCGGTATCTCCATCCATCGCCTGATCGGCATTCAGCACGCGGATCGTGGTCGAGCGATCGCTGCGCATGCTGTTCATGCCCTTGAACATCACGCCGGAAACGTCGGCGACCTGGGCCAGACGCTTGGCCGACTGCAGGCTGTTCCAGGAGCTCAGCGCATTGAGCGAAAACAGTGCGACAACCGCCAATGCGGCCGTGACGATCACCGTCATCAGCAGTGAAGAAATGGTCAGGCGATTCAGCATGGTGATCTCCGATTCTAAACATCCGACGGCAAATCGGTAAAACTTGGATTAGGACCGCCTCCGTGAAACCACGTAGAAGACGGCCTAAACAGCTCAGTTCCGAGCAGGGAACCAGCAGCGGCTTAGTGGGTTAGCTGCCCAACGCCAGCGCGTCCTCATCCTTGGTCAGGGGCTCACCATGCTCATCAGTGCTCTCGTCACCTTCCTCGTCGTCATCCTCATTCTGTATTTGATCAACCTGCTGCCGCTCGATGGCCGGGCCAAGCAGATCTGCAGGGTCATCGTCATCGTGCTCGGCGTGATCTCGCTGTTGCGCTACATCGCGGTGATCTAGTTGCGGATCATTGTACCTCTCGCAGATCAAAAAAAGCCCCGGCGGATGGCCGGGGCTTTGCTTCGTCAGGCCTGGGCTTTCGCCTCGCGCCGCCGCGCGGTCAGGATGTACTCGGTGTAGCCATTCGGCTGGGTGCGACCTTCGAACACGAGGTCGCAGGCTGCCTTGAAGGCGACGCCGTCGAACGACGGCGCCATCGGCTGATACAGCGCATCGCCGGCATTCTGCTTGTCGACGACCACCGCCATGCGCTTCAGCGAGTCCATCACCTGCTCCTTGCTGACGACGCCGTGGTGCAGCCAGTTGGCGAGATGCTGGCTGGAGATGCGCAAGGTCGCGCGATCTTCCATCAGGCCGACATCGTGGATGTCAGGCACCTTGGAGCAGCCGACGCCCTGGTCGATCCAGCGCACGACGTAGCCGAGAATGCCCTGGCAGTTGTTGTCGATCTCCTGGCGGACGTCGTCCGGCGCCCAGTTCGAGTTCGACACCGGGATGGTGAGGATGTCGCCGAGCTTGGCGCGCGGGCCGCCCTTGGTGAGCTCGTCCTGGCGGGCGTGCACGTTGACCTGGTGATAGTGCAGGGCGTGCAAGGTGGCCGCGGTCGGCGACGGCACCCAGGCCGTGGTGGCGCCGGCGGAGGGATGGCCGATCTTCTGCGCCAGCATGTCCGCCATCTTGTCCGGCGCCGCCCACATGCCCTTGCCGATCTGGGCGTGGCCGGGCAGGCCGCAGGTCAGGCCGTTGTCGACGTTCCAGTCCTCATAGGCCTTGATCCAGGCCTGCGCCTTCATCTCGTTCTTGCGGATCATCGGACCCGCTTCCATCGAGGTGTGGATCTCGTCGCCGGTGCGGTCGAGGAAGCCGGTGTTGATGAAGACGATGCGCTTGGAGGCGGCCTGGATGCAGGCCTTGAGGTTGACCGTGGTGCGGCGCTCCTCGTCCATGATGCCGACCTTCATGCTGTTCTCCGGCAGGCCGAGCAGCTTCTCGACGCGCGCGAACAGTTCGACCGTCAGCGCGACCTCGTCCGGGCCGTGCATCTTCGGCTTGACGATGTAGATCGAGCCGGTGCGGCTGTTCTTGGTCTTGGAGCCGCCCTTGAGGTCGTGGATCGCGAGCAGGCCGGTCACGACAGCGTCGAGAATGCCTTCCGGCACCTCCTCGCCATCGGCGCCGAGCACGGCGTCGGTGAACATGTGATGCCCGCAATTGCGGATCAGCAGCAGGCTGCGGCCGTGCAGGGTCAGGGTGCCGCCGGACGGCGTGGTGTAGCTGCGGTCAGTGTTGAGGGCGCGGGTCAGCGTCTTGCCGCCCTTCTCGAAATCCGCCGACAGCGTGCCGTTCATCAGGCCGAGCGTGTTGCGGTAGACCAGCACCTTGTCCTCGGCGTCGACGGCGGCGACCGAGTCCTCCATGTCGAGAATGGTCGACACCGCGGCTTCGAGGATCATGTCGGACACGCCGGCCGGATCGTCCTTGCCGATGACGTGGCTGCGGTCGACCACGACCTCGATGTGCAGGCCGTTGTTGGCGAGCAGGATGACGGAGGGGGCGTCGGCCGAGCCCTGATAGCCTGCGAACTGGTCGGCGTTCTTCAGCGCGGTGGCGTTGCCGCTCTTCAGCTTGGCGGAGAGCTGGCCCGCGATGACGCTGTAGGCGGTGACGTCGGTGTGGCTGCCGGTGGCGAGCGGCGCGGCGGCATCGAGGAAGGCCTTGGCCTTGGCAATCACCTTGTCGCCCCGGGCCTTGTTGTAGCCACGGCCGCCCTCGCTCGGATCATGCGGGATGGCGTCGGTGCCGTAAAAAGCGTCGTACAGCGAGCCCCAGCGCGCATTGGCGGCGTTCAGCGCGTAGCGGGCATTGGTCAGCGGCACCACCAGCTGCGGGCCGCAGATCTTGCCGATCTCCTCGTCGACATTGGCGGTCTCGACCTTGTGGGTCGCCGGCTCGGGCAGCAGGTAGCCGATCTCCTTCAGGAACGCCGTATAGGCGCCGAGGTCGAAGGCCTTGCCCTTGTTGGCGAGGTGCCAGGCGTCGATCTTGTCCTGCAGCGTGTCGCGGACCGCAAGCAGCGCGCGGTTCTTCGGCGCAAGGTCATGCAGGATCGCGGCGACGCCGGCCCAGAACGCGTCCGGATCGATCCCGGTCTTCGGCGCGGCCTCCTTGGCGATGAAGTCGAACAGGACGGGGGCGATCTTCAGTCCATGGGCGTCGATACGGGTCATGATGAGACGTTTCTCTCGAAAAAAGGGCGACGTTGCGCGGGATCCGGGCAGGCTGAAATAGCCGCCTCCGGGGCAGCTTGTGCAGTGCATTTAGCGCCAAAGCGAGGGCCACGGAAGGGGGGAGGGGTATCGCAGTTGGTCGGGGGAGGGCGCAGGGCGGGTTGACCGGGGCGGTCTGGGAACAATCCCGGGCCGCCGCATTCGATCCTGCCGCCATCCTCTCCGCCGTCCTCACCAGGCACCGCCGTCATTGCGAGGAGCCAACGGGTCCGCGCAAAGCGCGGCCCGATGACAGGCTCCGCGACGAAGCAATCCAGGCTGCCGCCGCGGAGACAGTCTGGATTGCTTCGCTTCGCTCGCAATGACGCCTGAGGAGACATCTCGCTGCCCATTTGGAATGTGCACTTGCGGACAGCTGCCCGCGTTCTCGCGACGCCCATTCGCGTCCGAGCTTTGCTCTTTTGTCGCCCCTCGATCACGAGAGGCGCAGGGAAGGCCGGGTGCTGGCTGCACCCATGGCCCGCCTGCAGAAAAAAATGCAGGCGGCAGTCACCACAGGTACGAGCCGGACATCCGGCCTCCCCTGCGCGATGTCTTTACGGTTGCTCCGTGGTCTCCCCGGTGCGCCGGGCTTTCTGGTCACCGTTGCCCACGCAGCGCGCGTTGGCGCTTCGCAGACGTGGCATCAGCGTCGGGATGCCAGGACCCCACGGCTTGGCCGTGCGCCTCGGGACTGTCCGTCGACATGACTGAACACGCCGCAGCCCGAAACGCCCACCGCATCCCGCACCCGACGTCCGTGACGGTCGCGAACTGTCCCTCGTGTGGGAGGGGATGCGGGAGAGATAAGCATGATTTCGGAAAAAATGAAAGAGGAATATTTTTGCGATGGGACTGGACAGGGCAGATTGGGTTGATACGGTTCGATAATTCGGTTTTTTCGTATTGGCATTGTGTTGAAGTATGTAGCACTAGGTGCTACATTGGTGTTGGCGGACGATGGGTGTTTTCAAAACGGCATGGTTCTCGAAAGCAGCCCGCAAGGCCCGCATTGGGGATGCCGAGCTTTGTGAGGCCATCCAGGAGGTCAAGATCGGGCAGGCTGACGACCTCGGCGGAGGCGTCTTCAAAAAGCGCCTGAACAAGAACATGTACCGAAGCATCATCCTGGCAAAGAGTGGTCGCAACTGGATCTACGCGTACCTTTTTGCCAAGAAGGACAGAGCGAACATAGCGGACGATGAGTTGGATGACTTCCGAACGCTCGCCAAGAGCTATGCCGCTTTGGATGACGCGCAGCTCGCTGAGCTTCTAATGGACGGGGACTTGGTGGAGATCTGCCGTGAAAAAGAAAAATAGGTTCAGGTCCGATCTCTCGGAGGCACTACATTCGTCCGCCACGATGTTGGACAAGGTTGGCGCGCTCGACAAGGCGACCATGAGAGATTTCGATGCCCGGCACCTGGTCGTCGCCGACGAGATGAAGCCCGCTCAGATCAAGAAGATCCGCGAGGCCAACAAGGTCAGCCAGCCCGTGTTCGCCCGATACCTCAATACGAGTGAAAGCACTGTCGAGAAATGGGAGAGCGGTGCCAAGCGGCCGAGCGGCATGGCGCTGAAGTTGTTGACCGTGGTGCAAAAGCACGGATTGAAGATCCTGGGGTGACGCTTGCACGGTGTGAATTGGCTGCGCTTGCCGCTTCTGGCGTCGCTTTGCCCACCCGGCACCTAACAGGGAGTTCCCGCGCGTGATGCAGGCATCCGTCAAGGAGATTTTGACGCTTGGTCCTTTGCCGCATTCGGCTGCTGCGGAAGTCGAACGGATAGCGAGTTACGAGACCTTGATGAAGAACGTCGAGCAGCCGGTCAGCGATGATGATGCGAGGGCTCTGGCCGGCCTCTTGGGGCCAGATGATTGCTTTGGCCTGGCATGGGCGCTCGTTCATCTGATTGAAACAGCCCCGGGATGGCCTCTCAGCGATGTCCTTGAAGGGCGATCCGGAGCGTGGATCGCCATACTGAACGACAGGTCGCTCACGTCACGCTCATGAGTGGCGCGTGATGCTGGTCCTGTCCCGCTTGCGCAGCCGAAGCCGCTATTGCGATAGATGTCTTGTCGCCCAGTTCGTACGGCGAAGCCGTTGTTGGATTTTGCAGCTTACGCGCTTGGCATCGCATCTGGAGTGGGTATCGATGGCCCGTCTGACCGACCGATACCACGTTCGCAGGCTGCTGCCCGAAGATGCGTATCGTGCGGAGCTATTGGGCCAGCTCGACCGCATCTGCCCAGGCGGATCGATCTATCACGTGCTGAGACAGATCCCCGAGCAGTGCGAAGAGGTCTATACGATCCTCGTAGACGACCATACCGTCGTGGGCTTCGACGTACCACGCGGGTCTGGACCGACAGTTCTGACGGCGGTGACGATTCAGAGCTTCGCTAACTATCAAAGCCAGATCGGCCAGGGCAAGGAGCGCATCAGGCTGCAACGCGCAGCAGAGCGCGCCAGAGAGATGATCGACAATGGGAGAGCGTAGGGTGGGCAAAGCCGCTCCCGCGCATCGCGCGGGAGCGGCGTGCCCACCGCATGCTTGCTCGGTGCGAAACGGTGGGCACGCGCCGCCTTTCGGCGTCGCTTTGCCCACCCTACGTGATGTCCCCAGACGGCCAGCGCTTTTGCCTCGCAGCGTCGACGAGCGTTCCGACCGTCAAGGGCTGCGGCGAAGGCCGCAAACGAAGAACGGTCAGGATGAGCCCGGTCAACGAAAAGCCCTCCGGGCCGAAATGTCGGTCGAATGCGAAGCCGGACATGTCGACCTCGAAGGCACGCTGAAACGCGATCATGAATTCATATGCCTCGATGCCGTCGACGCCGAGGTCGCGGGCGATGTCGGTCTGTTCGGAGAGTTCGATGCGCGCTCCGGTCTGCGCTGCGACGAAATGTAGAACGCGTTGATGGAGCGGATCTGAGACGGGCGGTGTCATCTGGTGCCCGTTTCGACCCGCTGCCACGCGCGAGCGGCAATGCAGCTTTGCTTCGTCTTCGGCAACGGAGCTACGCCCAAGCCAAGCCGGTCACGATGGCCGGTCCGTCGCTGTCCTTGTTCGATGCCTTGGTTGCCCGTTTCCGGATGCTCGCGCCGCGTGCGCGCCGATGGCGAGCATCCAAGCGTCTCGCCGTGGTCATGAGGTCGTTCTTCGCGCGCCCAAGTCGTGCGATGGCCTGCTTGACGACGAACAAGATCGTCGAGACGCGGCTGAGGAGTCCGACCAGCAACAAGACCGAGAAGATATCGATATAGGCCAGGATGTCGCCGACGAGCATCAATTCGGGCGGGATCGGGATGCTGTGATAGTAGGCCAGACCGAGAATGATGACCGGCAGGAAGGCGATGACCCGCCGCCACGTCAGCCGGTCCAGCAAGGCGGCGAACTGGACGACAAAAACATCCCACAACCAGTCACCCAGGAGGGCAGGCTTGTCGATCGTCCATGTCCGCCAAAGCGCTTTCCACATCGAGCCGCTCCGCATCTGAGGGAGGCACACCTCGGCACTATAACACGACGGACTTCGGATGCACCGGACCACGCGGCTGCTGTGGCGACAGATCATTCGACTGTCATAGCGCCCCCGAGTTCACCAGCCCGAACTTCAGCCACGCCGAAGGCGGCACCTCGGTGGGGCGTTTGCGGTCGGCCCAGTTGCGGTCGACGATGTCGAGGATGGCGGGGTCGATGCCCATTTCGCGCAGATAGAGCCGGGCCTGGCCGCCGTAGTACGTGGTCAGGCCGGCGCGATGTTCGTCGGAGACGTTCGGCGCGAGCCGGTTGTGGATCTCCATGCCGACCAATTCGACCGACGCATCCGGCGGCAGGCTGCGGTGCACGCCGCCGGCCAGCATCAGCACGCAGGCATTGTCGCACGGCATCCGCGTGGCATCGAGCCTGGCGTCGAGCGGGCCGCCGCTGCGCTTCAGGGCCGCGCAGTCGGCCACCGGCTTGCCGCGGCAGGCATCGACCAGCGTGCGTCCGGCGCTGGCATCCAGGCCGCGGTCGCGCAGGATGCGGCCCATGCTCACGGCAACACTGAGGCTGGCTTCACCGCTGGTATGGATCACGACCGGCAGCTTGCGGCCGGACTGGCGGTCGAGAATGGCGATCAGGCGCTTGAACGTATCGAACTTGATCGCACCTTCGGCGGCGATCCAGTCGGCGCAGCCGGGACCGCAGGACTCCGGCGGACCATGCGCGACGTAGAAGATCATGGCGTCGGGCAGCGCGCCGAACTCGGCGATCGGCGCTGGCGGCGTCTTTGATGATTGGGCGCCGGATGATGGCGTCCCGATGATCAGTATCATCGCGGCCATCAACAAGGCTCGACAAGGTCTCGCAGCCATGGGCATCACCCCCCAGCAATCCCGTCATGATTGTCACAGTCGGGGCAAGGTTGTGCAAGGGGATCTATGCACGCGCGAATCAAGCGGGCCGCTGCTGAAAGTCACTTTTGCAGGGCCGTGGCAGAATCGGCGGCATCTGACGCATCTGCGCCGACTCATCGCCCCTGCACAGTCCCACTTCGGACGTAAAGGCTATCGATAACTACTTGCAGCTATAGGATGTCGAAGAGGCGGGCGATGTCGTTCACGGGGCTGAAGTCGGTCGTCCTATGCCTGAGCCTGCTCGCGCTGCCCGCACTTGCGGCGGATCACGCGGCAACGCGCTATGTCCAAGCGGCCGAGAAACAGCCGTCACTGCTGCAGCGGCTCGCGGCGGCATTGAAGCCAAAGCCGGTGCATGTCGCCGCCGTAACGCACAAACGCTCCGTGCACAGGCCCTCCGCACACGGGATCAGGACCTCCGCGCACAGGGTGAGGATCAGGCATGCGGCCGTAGCGCCGCGCAAGCGGAAGACCACGCCCGCCGTGGTTGCGGCTGAGCCGCCGATGGCGCAGCCTTTGACAGTAACGCAGCCTTTGACGGTGGCGCAGCCGGTGGCAGTGGCGCAGCCCGTAACGGTCGGCGCGGCTGTTACACCGCCCGCGCAGCTCTCCGAGGCGGAGCTCGCCGCCAAGGGGCTCGACCTGTTCAACGACGTCAATCTGTCGGCGGGCGGCAAGGCGTCCTGCGCCACCTGCCACTTCTCGACTGGGCATACCAACAACAAGACCTATGTCGGCCTCGACGTCGTTGCCGACGGCGATCCCAACGGCCGCAACACGCCGACCTTGTGGGGCGTCGCGGAGCGCTCGGTGTTCGGCTGGGCCGGCCAGGCGGCGACACTGGAAGACAGCATTCGCGGCATCATCGTCAACCGCATGAAGGGGCCGGAGCCGTCGAAGGAGACGCTCGCAGCGTTGGTCGCCTATGTGCGCACGCTGAACTATCCGGCGAACTGGCAGGTCAAGGAAGACGGCACGCCGAGGGCCGATGCGAGCGCGGCCGTCAAGCGCGGCTATGACCTCTATGTCGGCGATGGCGGCTGCGGCACCTGCCACCAGCTGCCGACCTTCGACAAGAAGAGCAAGGACGACATCGGCACCGGCGGCAAGTTCAAGGTGCCGAGCCTGCATGCGGTCTCGTCCACCGCGCCGTATTTCCATGACGGCCGCACCGGCTCGCTGCGCGAGGCGGTCAAGATCATGTGGGAAGTCTACGCCAAGAAGCTGGAATCGCGGCTGCCGACCGAGGACGAGCTCGACGATCTCACGTCGTATGTCGGCGCGCTGTAGCAGCGGGCAGGACAGCTAACAACCGTCATCACGGCGACTGCCCGCGCTGATGGTGCTTCATAGTTCGAGATGCGCCGAAGGTGGCGCTCCTCACCATGATCCTTCAGCGGCGGAGCAGCCGCTGCACACTGACCATGATCACGTTGGCAGCGTGCTCATGGAAAGCAGCCTTATCGAGAAGCGGGAAACTAATCGACCTCGCCGCGGGCGGGCCGGCCGTGACTGCGCCCTCGCCCCCGAAGCGAAGCGAAGCTTCGCCAGGGTGAGAGAGGGCATGCATGGCAGCGCAACGATCTCGGTCGGGTGAGGGGTCTGTCTCAACGAGTTGCGCTCGCTGAGAGAACCCCTCACCCAACCGAGCCTGCGGATCGGCCGGCGATGCCCTCTCCCACAAGGGGCGAGGGCACTGCATCGCGCAGCGGTGCGGAGGTAGCAGCTTGGCTCGAACGAGATCATCAAAGGACCAGAGATCGAGAAGCGGAAGAGAGTCCAGCTCCGACACCGGAACTGCACATCCTCCATGAGCAGCGTGTTCATGGAGAGGAGTGAGCTCCGAAGCCGGAGCTGCACATTGAAGCGGCAGACGTCAGATATTCGCGCCGAGATCGGCGATGTCGTCGAACAGCACCGAGGTCCGCGACAGCAGCGCCTCGAGCTCGTCGGTGGCGTCGGCGATGCCGCGGGTGGCAGTGTCGATGATCAGCTCCGCATCGAGCGGCGGCTCGTAGTCGGTGCCGATGCCGGTGAAGTTCTGCAGGTTTCCCGCGCGGGCCTTGGCGTAGTGGCCCTTGGGGTCGCGGCTCTCGCAGATCTCGGCGGCGGTGGCGACGTAGATCTCCCGGAACAGATCACCGGCAACACGCCGCGCGGCGGCGCGGTCCTCGCGCGCGGGTGACACCGCCGCCACGATCGCGATATGGCCGTTGCGGGCGAGATGCGTCGCGACCTCGGCGAGGCGGCGGATGTTCTCGGCGCGGTCCTCCGGCGTGAAGCCGAGATCCTTGTTGAGGCCGGCGCGCACGGTGTCGCCGTCGAGCAGCACGGGGGCGCCGCCGCGGCTGAACAGCCGCCGCTCCAGGGCCCGCGCCAGGGTCGACTTGCCGGCGCCGGGCAGGCCGGTCATCCAGACCACCGCGCCCTTGTGGCGATAGCGGTCGGCGCGCTCCTGCGGCTGCAGCGCGGATTCCACCGGCATGATGTCGACAGGCTGAGCGCGCTTGCCGGCTGCGATCGACAGCACGAGACCACCGCCGGCGATGCGGCCCTGGACCTCGATGACGAGGCGGCCGGTGCGGGCATTCTCGGTGTAGGGATCGACGGCGACCGGCTGGGTTAGCGCGATCTCGATCTCGCCGACATGGTTGCGCGCGATCGATGCGTTCTCTTCGTTGGACAGCGAGCCCGGATCGACGGCCTTCTCGATCGCGACCACGCTGCCGCGCGCCTCGCGGGTGCCGAGCCGCACCAGGATGCTGTCACCCTTGGCGAGCGGCTGGTCGTGCAGCCAGAAGATGCGGGCGTGCAGCCGGCGCGCCGCCTGCGGCTCGCGGCCGACATGGGCGATGACGTCGCCGCGCTCGATGAACAGCTCGCGGTCGAGCGTGATGCCGACCGAGCGGCCGGCGCCTTGTGCTGATGTGACCGGCGTCTGCGGCCAGCCCTCGACGGTCTTGATCTTGGCGATCTTGCCCGAGGGCATGATCACGATCTCGTCGCCTGAGCGCAGCTCGCCGGCCTCGACACGGCCGGCGACGATGCGGCGGTCGTCGAACTTGTAGATCGCCTGCACCGGCAGCCGCAGCGGCAGGCTCGACAGCGGCTTGGCGGGCTCCAGGCCGTCGAGCGCCTCGACCACGGTCGGGCCGTCGTACCAGCCGATGCGCGACGTCAGCTGCGCCACGCCGTCGCCGTCGCGTGCCGAGATCGGAATGACGGCGACCGGCTTGACTCCGAGGCCCTGGAGATGCGCTGAGATCTCCGACTTGATCGCGTCGAAGCGATCCTCGCTGAAATCGACGCGGTCCATCTTGTTGACGACGACCGCGACCTGCTTCACGCCGAGCAGATGCAGGAGATAGCCGTGGCGGCGGGTCTGGTCGCGCACGCCTTCGAGCGCGTCGATGATCAAGACCGCGCCGTCGGCCTGCGAGGCGCCGGTGATCATGTTGCGCAGGAACTCGGCGTGTCCCGGCGCGTCGATCAGCACGACCTCGCGCGCATTGGTGCGGAAGCGGATCTGCGTGGTGTCGATGGTGATGCCCTGGTCGCGCTCGGTCTGCAGCGCGTCGAGCAGGAACGACCATTCGAACGGCATGCCGCGGCGCGCCGAGACGGCCTGCAGCATCTCGAGCTTGCCCTCGGGCAGGCTGCCGGTCTCATGCAGCAGGCGGCCGACCAGCGTCGACTTCCCGTGGTCGACATGGCCGACGATGACGATGCGGACCTGCGGGCGGGTGGTGCCGTTCGGCGTGGCGGGGGCGGCGGCGGGGACTCTCATGTTCATCGCTCGCCCTCTCACAGATAGCCGGCGACGCGCAGACGCTCGAACGCGTCCTCGGTCTCATGGTCGAGCGCGCGTCCCGCGCGCTCCGGCACCTTGGTGCTTTCGAGCTCGGCGAGAATCTCGGGAATGTTGGACGCGTTGGACGCGACCGGGAAGGTGATGTCCTGATCGCCGAGCGAGCGATAGCGCTTGCCGTTCCTGGACAGATACAGCGGGATGATCGGAATGTTCTCGCGCGCGGTGTAGGCCCAGATGTCGGCCTCGGTCCAATGCAGGATCGGGTGGATGCGCAAATGCGCGCCCTGCGGCGGCGAGGCGTTGAAGTGATCCCAGAATTCCGGCGGCTGGTCGCGGACGTCCCAATTGCCCTCGGCGCCGCGCGGCGAGAACACGCGCTCCTTGGCACGCGTCGCCTCCTCGTCGCGGCGGATGCCGGCGATCAGGCCGTCGAAGCCGTGCTTGGCGAGCGCCATCTTCAGGCCCTCGGTCTTGCGCGCAGCCGAGCGGGCGGCGGGCGGCAGGGTCGGATCGACGGCGTCGATCGGCGGGCACGGCTCGATCTTCAGGTCGAGACCCCATTCCTTCGCGTAGGTGTCGCGGAAGGCGTACATCTCGGGAAACTTCTTGGCGGTATCGACATGCATCGCCGGGAACGGCACGCGGCCGAAGAAGGCCTTGCGCGCCAGCCAGATCATCACATTCGAGTCTTTTCCCAGCGACCACAGCAGCGCCAGCTTCTTCAGCCGTGCAAAGGCCTCGCGGAGAATGTAAATGCTCTGCGCCTCCAGCTGATCGAGATGGTCCATCGTCGGCGCTGTATTCAGGACGCGCGGCATGGATGATGCTTGCTCGATCTCGGATGAGGGCAACCGGTCTCTGGAAACGTCGTTTGTGAGAATGTGCATGCTATCAGCCATCGCCTGCTTGGGAGAAAATTCTATGGCGAAGCCAAGGAATATTTTTCTCTTTACGTCCGCGACGTGACACTTATATAGAAAATAATTCCAGTCAACCCCGAAGAATCGAAGTCGACGGACGCAATGCAATATCTGCCGGTGTTTCTCGATCTGAAGACCGGTCCCGTGCTGCTGATCGGCGCGGGTGAGCTCGTTCGCGCCAAGCTTCGGGTGTTGTTGTCGGCCGGCGCTGATATCCGCTGGTTCGCGACTGATGGCGATTTCGATCTCGGTGGCCTGAAGGATGAGCACGGCCAGATCGAGCGCGCCGAGGGCGATCCGCTCAGCGCCGATCTAGTTGGCGTCATCGCCGTGCTGTGCGCGGGCGCGGGCGACATCGGCGTTGCGATGTCGGCGCGGGCGCGCAGCGTCGGTCTGCCCGTCAATGTGATGGACGACCTCGCGCATTCCAGCTTCATCTTTCCGGCGATCGTCGACCGCGGCGACGTGGTGGTAGCGATCGGCACCGGCGGCTCGTCGCCGGTGGTGGCGCGGCGCGTGCGCGAGCGCATCGAGGCGCTGCTGCCGGCGCGGATCGGCGAACTCGCGAGCTTCATCGGCGACTTCCGCAAGACCATCAATCCACGTATTGCGGAGATGCCGCTGCGCCGGCGCTTCTGGGAGCGCATCGTCGACGGCCCGATCGGCGCGCTGGTTCTGGCGGGTCGCAAGCAGGAGGCCGAGGCGGCGCTGCACGCCATCGCCGATCCCACCGCCTATGCGGGCGCCGATCATGCCGGCCGCAGCGAAGGTCATGTGACCTTGGTCGGTGCGGGCCCTGGCGATCCCGATCTTCTCACCATCAAGGCCCTGCGCGCGCTGCAGGACGCCGACGTCGTGTACTACGACGAGCTGGTGACCCCGGAAATTCTCGACCGCATCCGCCGCGATGCCTCGCGCGTGCCGGTCGGCCGCCGGGTCGGCAAGCCCGGCATCGGCCAGGATGCCGTGAACAAGCTGCTGATCGATGCCGCGCGCGAAGGCAAGCGCGCTGTCCGGCTGAAGGGCGGCGATGCCTTCGTGTTCGGCCGTGGCGGCGAGGAGGTCGATGCGCTGCGCAAGGCCGGCGTGGCCTACACCATCGTGCCCGGCATCACCGCGGGCATCGGCGCCGCCGCGCAGTTCGAGGTGCCGCTGACCTTCCGCAGCAAGGCGCTGCGCATCACCTTCCTCACCGCGCACAAGGAGCGCGATGCCGAGGCGGTCGACTGGTCCGTCCTGACCGACACCAAGATGTCCGTCGTCGTCTACATGGGCATGACCGCGGCACCGGCGGTGCGCGCAGGTCTGCTCGCCGCCGGCCGTTCGCCGCAGACGCCGGTCGGCGTATTTGCACGCGTGACACGGCCGGATGCGCAGGCCGCGGTCGGCACGCTCGATCAGTTGCCTGACCTCGTTGCGAAAATCGATGGCGGCCCGGCCATCCTCATCATCGGTGACGTCGTGGCGCACTCCGCGCCGTGGCGTCAGCAGAATCTCAGTGGCGTGATTGCTCAACTCCTGGAACCCGTCTGAATGACCTCCCCGCTGCAACAGAAGATCAAGATCACCGGTCCCTCGATCGTCACCGCGAACCGGACCTGGGATGGCGCCGTCATCTACCGCACCGGCAGCAACAGCTGGTCGGACGAGCTCACGGATGCCGCGATCGTCCGCACCGCGGATGAGGCACGGGCGCTGCTAACCGAGGCCGTCGCCGATGATCTCGGCGCCATCGGTCCCTACATCGCACCGGTCGAGGTCGCCGCCGACGGCGCGGTCAAGCCGGGCAACATGCGCGAACACATCCGGCTGACGGGCGCCACCATCGCGCTCCCGGCTCAAGCCTGAAGGCCCTCTCATGTACGCTTATGACGACATCGACCGCACCTTGGTCAACGAGCGCGTCGCCGAGTTCCGCGACCAGGTGAAGCGGCGCCTCTCGGGTGAGCTCACCGAGGACGAGTTCAAGATGCTGCGGCTGCAGAACGGCGTCTATCTGCAGCTGCACGCCTACATGTACCGCATCGCCATTCCCTACGGCACGCTGTCCTCGGAGCAGCTGCGCCGGCTGGCGCATGTCGCGCGCCGCTACGACCGCGGCTACGGCCACTTCACGACCCGGCAGAACATCCAGTTCAACTGGATCAAGCTCGCCGAGCTGCCGGATGCGATGGCGGACCTCGCCGAGGTCGGCATCCAGTCGATGCAGACCTCCGGCAACAACATGCGCAACGTCACCTCCGACCAATGGGCCGGCGTTGCGCCGGGCGAGGTCGAGGATCCCCGCATCTGGGCCGAGCTGCTGCGCCAGTTCACCACCCTGCATCCCGAATTCTCGTTCCTGCCGCGCAAGTTCAAGATCGCGATCACGGCCTCCGAGCACGACCGCGCCGCGATCAAGATCCACGACATCGGCCTGCGTCTCCTCAAGAACGAGCAGGGCGAGACCGGCTTCGAGGTGCTGGTCGGCGGCGGCCTGGGCCGCTCGCCCTTCATCGCCAAGACCATCAAGCCGTTCGTCCACGGTCACGACATCCTGAGCTATGTCGAGGCCATCCTACGTGTCTACAATCAGTACGGCCGCCGCGACAACATCTACAAGGCGCGCATCAAGATCCTGGTCCACGAGCTCGGCATCGAGAAGTTCGCCGCCGAAGTCGAGGAAGAATGGCAGCAGATCCGCGACGGCGTGCTCAAGCTCGACCAGGGGATTATCGAGGACATCCGCTCGCGCTTCTTCTATCCGGCGTACGAGACGCTGCCGCACATGCCGGACGAGCTGAGGCAGGCCGCGGCCGATCAGAAGTTCGAGGCCTGGCGCAAGAACTCGGTCTTCGCCCACAAGACGCAGGGCTATGCGATCGTCGTGGTGTCGCTGAAGCCGATCGGCAAGCCGCCGGGCGATGCGACCGCTGACCAGATGGATGCGCTCGCTGCTATCGCCGACAAATACTCGTTCGGCGAAATCCGCGTCGGGCATGAGCAGAATCTGGCGCTGCCGCATGTGCGCAAGCGCGATCTGCCGGCGGTGTGGAAGGCGCTCGAGGACGTCGGTCTCGCCGTCCCTAACGTCAATCTCGTCTCCGACATCATCGCGTGCCCGGGCCTCGACTACTGCTCGCTGGCGAATGCGCGCTCGATTCCGATCGCGCAGGAGATCACGCGCCGCTTCGCCAATCACGACACGGCGAACCTGATCGGCCGGCTGCACATCAACATCTCCGGCTGCATCAATGCCTGCGGCCATCACCATGTCGGCCATATCGGCATCCTCGGCGTCGAGAAGAACAACGAGGAATTCTACCAGATCACCATCGGCGGCCGCGCCGACGAGGGCGCCGCGCTCGGCACCCTGATCGGCCCCGCGGTGCCCTATGCCGAAGTTGCCGATGTCGTCGAGGACATCGTCGAAGCCTATCTTGCGCTGCGCGCGAGCCCCACGGAGCTGTTCGTCGATACGGTGAAGCGGCTCGGGGTCGAACCATTCAGGGAGCGGGTTTATGCCACTCGTTAAGGGCGGACACATCATCGCGGACGAGTTCGTCCGCGTCACCGACGATGCCGAGCTGCCGGCGCAGGGCGCGGTGCTCGTGTCGGAAACGCGCTTTCTCGCCGATCCGCAGGCCCTGCTCGGCCGCGCCAGTGGCAAGCTCGGCGTGATCTGGCCGAACAACCGTGACGTCGACGATCTCGTGCCTCATCTCGACCGCCTCGCGCTTGTTGCGCTGGTGTTCCCGAGCTTCCGCGACGGCCGCGCCTATACGCAGGCCCGCCTGCTGCGCGAGCGCTACGGCTACCGCGGCGAGCTGCGCGCCACCGGGCAGGTGCTGCGCGATCAGTTCGTGTTCATGCTGCGCGCCGGGTTCGATACGTTCGACGTCAAGAAGCAGGCCGACGCCGAGGCCTTCGGCGAGACGGTGAAGCGCTATTCGGTGTTCTACCAGCCGGCCGGCGACGGCCGCATCTCGGCGCTGCATCAGCGGCTGCAGCTGCGCCATTCGGAGAGTGCCGGGCTGTGAGCACGTTGGCTGCATCGACTGAGGTTGCGGAGGCGCCGGTTGCGGCGCTCGACGCCGCGCTGCGCAACGCGACGCCCCACGAGGTCATCGCCGCGGCGCTGCAAGCGATTGGCCGCGAGCGGCTCGCGGTGGTGTCGTCGTTCGGCTCGGAGTCGGCAGCCCTCCTGAAAGTGACCGCCGATGTCGACCCGGCGATCCCGGTGATCTTCCTCGACACCGGGCACATGTTCGCAGAGACGCTGGCCTATCGCGACCAGCTGATCGAGATCCTCGGCCTGCAGGACGTGCGCTCGATCAAGCCGGATCCGGCCGCGCTGGCGCGCGAGGATGCTGACAACGAGCTCTGGTTCTCCGATCCCGACGCCTGCTGCCGTATCCGCAAAGTCGAGCCGCTGGCGCGCGCGCTGGCGCCGTTCGCGGCCTGGATCAACGGCCGCAAGCGTTTCCAGGGTGGCTTGCGCGCGGCGATCCCCGTCGTCGAGCAGGACGGTGCGCGGGTGAAATTCAACCCGTTCGCCAACGTCACCCGCGAGGACATCGCGGCGATTTATCGCTCGGCCAATTTGCCGCAGCATCCGCTGGTCGCCTCCGGCTTCCGCTCGATCGGCTGCATGCCCTGCACCAGCCGCTCGGATACGGGCGAAGGCGAGCGCGCCGGACGCTGGCGCGGCCGTGGCAAGACCGAATGCGGCATCCATACGGTGGCGACCTCGG
The DNA here is from genome assembly GCF_051167655.1 of Bradyrhizobium sp. HKCCYLS2038. Classification (NCBI taxonomy): domain Bacteria; kingdom Pseudomonadati; phylum Pseudomonadota; class Alphaproteobacteria; order Hyphomicrobiales; family Nitrobacteraceae; genus Bradyrhizobium; species Bradyrhizobium sp. HKCCYLS2038. Next base: position 629,758 of record NZ_JBNPTM010000001.1, read on the forward strand.
CGGTGTAGTTGGGACCGCCACCGTCGGCTGCTTCGAGCCGCGATGACGACATTGTGTCGCGGCAAAGAACAGCTCTCTCGATGCCGAATGCCTTGTAGCAAAATGCCTATGCCGGGCCGCAAACAAGAAAATCCGGTTTCGTTGACTCCGACGTGCACATCCGGCGATCTGCAGGACGCGCCTGCAACATCGCAGGCCCTAGGAAATGGAGAGCTTGGATGATGCGGCGTGTTCTGGCTGTTGTCGCTGGTCTGGCCTGGGCGGGAGCAGCCTATGCTGCCGACGTGAACCTGCTCAACGTGTCCTACGATCCGACGCGCGAGCTCTATGTCGAGTTCAACAAGGCGTTTGCCGCGAACTATCAGAAGGAGACCGGCAAGTCGGTCGAGATCAAGCAGTCGCACGGCGGCTCGGGCGCGCAGGCGCGCAGCGTGATGGATGGCCTGCAGGCCGACGTCGTGACCCTGGCGCTGGCCTATGACATCGACGCCATCGCGGGCAGGGGCCTGCTCGACAAGGAATGGCAGAAGCGTTTGCCGCAGAACGCCTCGCCCTACACCTCGACGATCGTGTTCCTGGTGCGCAAGGGCAACCCCAAGGGCATCAAGGACTGGGACGATCTGCTCAAGTCGGGCGTCGACATCATCACCCCGAATCCGAAGACGTCCGGCGGCGCCCGCTGGAACTATCTGGCCGCCTGGGGCTATGCGCTGAAGAAGACCGGCTCGGCCGACAAGGCCAAGCAGTTCGTCGCAGACCTCTATAAGCACGTTCCCGTGCTCGATACCGGGGCCCGCGGCGCCACTGTCACCTTCGTCGAGCGCGGTGTCGGCGACGTGCTGCTGGCCTGGGAGAACGAGGCCTACCTGGCGTTGAAAGAATTCGGTAAGGAAAAGTTCGAGATCATCTCGCCGTCGCTGTCGATCCTGGCCGAACCGCCAGTTGCCGTCGTCGACCGGGTCGTGGCCAAGAAGGGCACGCAGGCGGCTGCCGAAGCCTATCTGAAGTACTGGTATACGAAGGAAGGCCAGGAAATCGCCGCACGCAACTTCTATCGTCCGCGCGATCCCGACGTGGCAAAGACCTACGCCGACGCGTTTGCCAAGGTCGACCTGTTCACGATCGACGACGTGTTCGGCGGCTGGACCAAGGCCCAGAAGGAGCACTTCGGCGAGGGCGGCATCTTCGATCAGATCTACAAGAACTGATGATCCGGCACGGATAGGGACATCGGAATGAGCCAGGTGGCTTCTTGAGCGTACTTGCACCCCGACGCAGCACCTTGCCGGGCTTCGGTCTCACCATGGGACTGACGCTGACCTGGCTGTCCCTGATCGTGCTGATTCCCCTGGCTGGACTGTTCGTCCGCTCGACCGACCTGAGCCTGGCGCAGTTCTGGGACATCGTCACGAGCCGGCGTACCCTGAGCGCGCTGAAGATCTCGTTCGGGCTGTCGTTTGCGGCGGCGCTCGTCAACCTGGTGATGGGCACCATCGTGGTCTGGGCGCTGGTGCGCTACCGCTTTCCGGGCCGCCGGCTGTTCGATGCCATCGTCGACGTGCCGTTCGCGCTGCCGACTGCGGTCGCCGGCGTGGCGCTGACCGCGCTGTTCGCGCAGAAGGGCTGGCTCGGCGCGCCGCTGGCGGCGATGGGGATCAAGGTGGCGTTCACGCCGCTCGGCATTTTCATCGCGATGATCTTCATCGGCATCCCGTTCGTCGTCCGGACCGTGCAGCCGGTGCTGATCGACCTCGATCCGGAGATCGAGGAGGCGGCGGCCAGCCTCGGTGCCAGCCGCTGGCACATCGTCACCAAAGTCATCCTCCCGAGCCTGACCCCGGCGCTGCTGACCGGCTTCGCGCTGGCCTTCGCCCGGGCCGTCGGCGAGTACGGCTCCGTCATTTTCATCGCTGGCAACCTCCCCAACGTGTCCGAGATTGCCCCCCTCCTGATCGTGATCCGCCTGTCCGAGTTCCGCTATGCCGACGCCACGGCCATTGCAGTGGTGATGCTTGTGGTGGCATTCGTGATCATCTTCGCGGTGAATCGCCTGCAGCGCTGGGCTCAGTCCCAGGCGTCCACCTGAGGCCGCGACATGAGCATCGAGATGACCCTGCAACGGACGCCTGACGCCTCGGCGCGCAGCCTGGCCGAAAGTGCCGCCCGGCGTGATCCGCGCGCCGAGCCGACGGTCGTCCGCATCGCCATTATCACGCTGGCGGTCGCCTTCCTGTCGATCTTCGTCGTGTTGCCGCTGGTGGTCGTGTTCGTCGAGGCCTTCAGCAAGGGCGTGGTGGCTTATCTGTCTGCCCTGGCCGACCCCGAGGCGTGGTCCGCCATCCGTCTCACGTTCGGCGTCGCGGCGGTCTCGGTCGGCAGTAATTTGGTGTTCGGCCTCGTCGCCGCCTGGGCGATCACGAAGTTTGACTTCCCCGGCAAGACCGTCCTGATCACGCTGATCGATCTGCCGTTCTCGGTGAGCCCCGTCATCTCCGGCCTCGTCTTCGTGCTGCTGTTCGGCGCCCAGGGCTTCTTCGGGCCCTGGCTGCAGGAGCACGATCTGCAGATCCTGTTCGCCTTCCCGGGCATCGCGCTCGCTACCATCTTCGTGACCTTCCCGTTCGTCGCGCGCGCGCTGATCCCGCTGATGCAGGAGCAGGGCACGCAGGAGGAGGAGGCCGCGATCTCGCTCGGCGCCTCGGGCCTGCAGACTTTCTTCCGCGTCACGCTTCCCAATATCAAATGGGGCGTGCTGTACGGCGTCCTGCTCTGCAACGCGCGTGCGATGGGCGAGTTCGGCGCGGTCTCGGTGGTCTCGGGCCACATCCGCGGCGAGACCAACACGATGCCGCTGCTGGTCGAAATTCTTTACAACGAGTACCAGATGGTGGCCTCGTTCGCGATCGCCTCGCTGCTCGCGATGCTGGCGTTGATCACGCTGATCGCCAAGACCATTCTCGAACGCAACATCGACGGGGACCTGCCTCATGACCATTGAAGCAAGAGGCGTCGTCAAGACCTTCGGCTCCTTCAAGGCGCTCGACGGCGTCGACCTCAAGGTCGCCAATGGCGAGCTGCTGGCGCTGCTCGGACCCTCCGGCTCCGGCAAGACGACGCTGCTGCGGATCATCGCGGGGCTGGAATGGCCCGACGCCGGCGAGATCCTGTTCGACGGCGAGAACGCGCTCGACCGCGGCGCGCGCGAGCGTCATGTCGGCTTCGTATTCCAGCACTACGCGCTGTTCCGGCACATGAGCGTGTTCGAGAACGTCGCCTTCGGCCTGCGCGTGCAGCCGCGCAGCATCCGCAAGAGCGAGGCGCAGATCCGGGCGCGCGTGAAGGAGCTGCTCGACCTCGTGCAGCTCGACTGGCTCGCCGACCGCTATCCGAGCCAGCTCTCCGGCGGCCAGCGCCAGCGGATCGCGCTGGCGCGCGCGCTGGCCATCGAGCCGCGCATCCTGCTGCTCGACGAGCCGTTCGGCGCGCTCGACGCCAAGGTGCGCAAGGAGCTGCGGCAATGGCTGCGCACCTTGCATCATTCGATCAACGTCACCTCGATCTTCGTCACGCATGATCAGGAGGAGGCGCTCGAGGTCGCGCACCGCGTCGTCGTCATGGACAAGGGCCGCATCGAGCAGGTCGGCTCGCCGAACGACGTCTATGACAGTCCGGCGACCGCCTTCGTGCACGGCTTCATCGGCGAGTCGATCATGCTGCCGGTGGAGATCACCGGCGGTGCGGTTCACCTTAATGGACGGCCGCTGGACTTGGCCGCCGAGGGGGCCGCCGCGGGCGCCTCGACCTTGTTCGTGCGCCGCCATGACATGCTGATCGGCCCGGCCGACAGCGGCACGCTGCACGGCGCGGTCACCCACGTCCGCAGCTTCGGCCCGGTGCAGCGCGCCGAGATCGCGCTGACCGAAGGCTCGACGATCGAGATCGACGCCCCGCGCGACCGCGACCTCCGCATCGGCGACCGCATCGGCCTGAAGCCGCGGCACTATCGGATCTTTGCGGGCTGAGCGGGCGGGCTCACGCTTTGATCACGGATAATTAGTCCCTGACAGCGAGCCAAAAAGGTGGTGTCGTCCCGGACAAGCCCGGCAACGCGAAGCGTTGGCGGGCGCAGATCCGGGATCCATACTCCGTGCAGCCTGTTGGAGGCACGCCGGAGCGGCATCGCATTCAACACGACAGCCGCGGCGTATGGGTCCCGGCGCGGAGGCCGGGACGACACCGAAGGTGGCGCCGTCCTTGGCACCAACAGACTTGACCGCGCGGCTGCCATGGTTGACGAACCGTTACAGGGCCGAAACGGCTCAAATTGCGCCGATGGAACTTACCGTCGATTCACCTTTCAGCCACGGTTGATGTGCAACAACCCGCCTCTCGCATCGGCATAGGGACTGGTTCATTGAAGCATCGGGCACTCGCTTTCTCCATGGCACTCCTGCTTGCCGGCTGCGCGGCCGAGACGCCGGTGGTGCAGGCGCCGACCATGTATGCCGACATGGCGGTTGCGGGCGCCAGGCTCGATGCTGCCGCTGCGGCGACGATGATTTCGCAGTACCGCCAGAACAACGGGCTCGGCATGGTCGAGGTCGATCCCGAACTGATGCGGCTGGCGGAATCGCAGTCGCAGGCGATGGCCGACAAGAACAAGCTCGATCACGATGTGCGCGCGCCGCTGGCCAAGCGCCTGAACGGCGCCGGCTACGACGCGACTGTCGCAGTCGAGAACGTGTCCGCTGGCTACCACACGCTGGCGGAAGCCTTTTCAGGCTGGCGCGACTCGCCGCCGCATCGCGCCAACATGCTCAAGAACGGTGTCACAAAAATAGGCATCGCGGCGAGCTATGCTCCGAATACCAAGTACAAGGTGTTCTGGACCATGATCCTGGCGACGCCGGACAGCAAGAAGCCGTCCTGACCGGCAGCCCTGCCGCGGGCTTGCGCAGGCCGCGCGTAGGCGCGCGCCGCAGCCCGGACCCCAGGGGTATGATCGCAATTTTGCGCGGGTCTCTCTCCGCGCCGTCATGGCCGGGCTTGTCCCGGCCATCCACGTCGTCCGGCACGCTGAGAACGACATGGATGCCCGGGACAAGCCCGGGCATGACGGAGTAACAAATGGGCAGGATCGTTCGTCGCGACAGCTCCGTATCTCCATATGCGATACCCCTGCATGCTCCAGGGTGGATTGACGTCACCGCGAAGTGACGCCACGTTGGCGCTTGTTTTGCTAATGACCGGCGCAATGACACACCATTCATTTCCCCCGCAGCCTGCAACCCCCACCTGTTCGCAACGAGTCCTGGTCCTGCAGGGCGGCGGTGCGCTCGGCTCCTACCAAGCCGGTGCCTATCAGGCGCTGTGCCACTTCGATTTCGAGCCCGAATGGATTGCCGGTATTTCGATCGGCGCCATCAATGCCGCGATCATCGCCGGCAATGACCGGGAGAAGCGCATCGATCGGCTCAAGGAATTCTGGGAGATGGTGTCGTCCCCGGTGCCGTGGAAGCCGCTGCTCAACGGCGACCATCATCGCTCGGCGTTCAACGAAGTCAGCGCCGGACTGATCGCCGCCTTCGGCGTGCCCGGCTTCTTCACCCCGCGCTTTCCGCCGGCGCCGCTGTGGCCGGCCGGCACGGTGCAGTCGGTGAGCTATTACGACACCGCGCCGCTCAAGCGCACCCTGGAGCGGCTGGTCGATTTCGACCGCATCAACGATCTCAAGACCCGGTTGTCGGTCGGCGCCGTCGGCGTGACCACCGGCAACTTCACCTATTTCGACAATGTCGAATTCAAGAAACAGGGCAAGCGCCTCACGCCCGAGCATATCATGGCCTCGGGCGCGCTGCCGCCGGGCTTTCCACCGGTCGAGATCGACGGCGAGCATTACTGGGATGGCGGCATCGCCTCGAACACGCCGCTCGACTACGTGCTCGACACCGAGACCGATCGTGATCTCCTGATCTTCCAGGTCGATCTGTTCTCCGCCCGCGGCGAGCTGCCGCGCACCTTGCTGGAGGCGGCCGAGCGCGAGAAGGACATCCGCTATTCCAGCCGGACGCGGATGAACACCGACAAGAACCGGATGATCCACAACACCCGCAAGGCGCTGCGCGAGCTCTATGCCAGGCTGCCGGACGAGCTGCGCAACGATCCCTCGCTCGAGATTCTGTGCAAGGCGGCGCAGGAGAACACCGTCACGGTGGTGCATCTGATCTATCGCAGCAAGAGCTACGAGAGCTCGTCGAAGGACTACGACTTCTCCCATGTCGCGATGGTCGAGCATTGGGAGGCGGGCGTGCGCGACGTGCATCAGTCGATGCGCCACAAGGACTGGCTCGAGCGGCCGCAGTCCGGCGAGACCATGGTGACCTACGATCTCACGCAGGACGGCACTCTCGCTGCCGCCAAGAAGGAGTGAAGCAATGACGACGAATTTAAAGGGCAAGACCGCCGTGGTGACCGGCTCGACCAGCGGCATCGGGCTTGCGATTGCGCGCGGCTTCGCCAGCGCGGGCGCCAACATCGTGCTCAACGGCTTCGGCGCGCCCGCCGACATCGAGAAGGAGCGCGCCGGCATCGAGAGCGAGTTCAAGGTCAAGGCCGTGCATTCGCCGGCCGACATGAGCAAGCCGGCCGAGATCGCCGGCATGATCGCGCTCGGCGAGAGCACGTTCGGCAGCGTCGACATCCTCGTCAACAATGCCGGCATCCAGTTCGTCTCGCCGGTCGAGGAATTTCCGCCGGAGAAGTGGGAGCAGATCATCGCGATCAACCTCTCCTCGGCGTTCTACGGCATCCATGCCGCGGTGCCCGGCATGAAGAAGCGCGGCTGGGGCCGCATCATCAACACGGCGTCGGCTCACTCGCTGGTCGCCTCGCCGTTCAAGTCGGCCTATGTGTCGGCCAAGCACGGCATTGCCGGCCTCACCAAGACCGTCGCGCTCGAGCTCGCCACCTTCAAAATCACCTGCAACTGCATTTCTCCGGGCTACGTGTGGACGCCGCTGGTCGAGAAGCAGATCCCGGACACGATGAAAGCGCGCAACCTCACCAAGGAGCAGGTCATCAACGACGTGCTGCTGGCGGCCCAGCCGACCAAGGAGTTCGTCACCGTCGACCAGGTCGCGGCGCTGGCGCTGTTCCTGTGCAGCGACGAGGCGGCGCAGATCACCGGCACCAACCTGTCGATCGACGGCGGCTGGACGGCTGCTTGATCCTTCCGTGGTGATCGCCCGGCTCAAGCCGGGCGATCAAGTATCCACCGGCACCTGTGATCGACCGCGACGCCGCGGCGTACTGGATTCCCCGCCTGGGCGGGGAATGACCGTGGGTGGGGCGCTATCGTGCGCCCGAAGGCCGGACAATCAATTCCGCACGGGAGCGGGTTTCGCTTCGGCGCGCATCGTTCTACAAGCGGGCTTCTTTCGGACGCACTCCTACGGACCTCATCTTGCTCGTCACCCTCATCGGCCTCGGCGCCGCCATCTGCACCACGTGCTCGTTCCTGCCGCAGGTCATCAAGGCCTGGCGGTCGCGCTCGACCGGCGACATCTCGACCGGCATGTTCGTGCTGCTGACCACCGGCAATGCGATGTGGCTGCTGTACGGCGCACTGATCGGCGACCTGCCGCTGGTTCTCGCCAACGTCATCACGCTGGCGCTGGTGGCCGCGATCCTCGGCCTGAAGCTGCGCTATGGCTAGGAGCGGACGATGGCCCGAGATCCAGTCCGGTTGAGCAAATTCCTCAGCCTCGTGCTGCGGCATCAGCCCGAGACGATCGGCCTCACGCTCGACGCCCAGGGCTGGACCGCCATCGATGACCTCATCGCCCGCGCGGCCGCGGCGGGAACGACGCTCAGCCGGGCCGATCTGGAGCATGTCGTCGCGACCAGCGACAAGAAGCGCTTCACCCTCTCGGAGGATGGAACGCGCATCCGGGCGGCGCAGGGACATTCCGTAAGTGTGGAGCTTGGCCTGACTCCGCGTGAACCGCCTGCCGTGCTGTTTCACGGCACGGCGACCCGGTTCGTCGCGGCCATCATGGCCGAGGGCTTGAAGCCGCAGTCACGCCAGCAGGTGCATCTGTCTTCGGACGAGACGACAGCCGTGAGTGTCGGTCAGCGCCACGGCAAGCCCATCGTCCTGCGTGTCGATGCCGCCGCGATGCATCGCGCGGGCCTGCGATTCTACCTTGCTGACAACGGCGTCTGGCTGACCGATCTGGTGCCGCCTGAATTTCTGAGCGTCGCCGCCGCGCCCTGAGCGGGGGCACGTTCAGCCGTCGCGGCGATCAGCTCCGGCGGGCGAAGATGCTGGTGTTGGTCGCTGCGACGCTCTGGCCGGGCGGCAGCACGACCACGGTCGACCCGAGCTGAACGCGGCCATAGAGGTCGGCGACATCCTGGTTGGTCATGCGGATGCAGCCGGACGATATCGCTTGGCCGATGTATTCCGGCTGGTTGGTGCCGTGAATGCGGTACAGCGAGTCGCGGTTGCCGTCGTACAGATAGATCGCGCGGGCGCCGAGCGGATTGGCCGGGCCGCCGGCAACGCGCTTCGGATACGGTCCGAGGCGGGCCTGGATCTCCGCGGTCGGAACCCAGTCCGGCCACTCCGCCATCTTGCCGACCGTCGCGATGCCGTGAAAGGCCTGCGCCTCCTCGCCGACGGCGACGCCGTAGCGGACGGCCTTGCGATCCGGGAGCACGTAGTAGAGGAAGCGCGCGTCGGTATCGACGACGATCGTGCCCGGCTGTTCCTGCCGCGTGTACTCGACTATGTGGCGCTGGAACTGCTCGGGGATCTGCGCCTCAGCATAGGGCGCACGCGACAGCAACTGACGGTCGCGCGGGGTCAGCGCGGCATCCGTGGTCGGCGACAACGTCGCCTCCATGCAGCCGGCCAACAACAACGGTGCAGCGAGCACCACTGCGAGCCCCAGTCTCGGCATCTCGATCTCCCCCAACGCGCGGTCGGAAACCATGTGCTGGGAGGATCGCGCCAATATCAAGGCGTTGCACCCAACACTTGCGTGATCGCTGCGCGCTGAGAGCTGCGCTCTCAGTTCCGTCAAGCGGCTGACAAGATGACGCAACAGATGCGTCGAGACCGGTTCCTCAGGATGCCTTGCCGAAGGCAAGAACGTGCAGTCCCAGCCGCTGCTTGACGATGCGGAACAACAATACCGTCTCGAAGGCGAGCGAGAGCGAGGTCGCGGCTGCGGCGCCATGACCGCCGAAATGCGGCACCAGCAGGATGCACAATACGAGGTTCATGACGAACGCCGCCGCGTAGGCCATGGCGCAGGCGCGCTGCTGGCCCAGCATGTTCAGGAGCCGCTCGACCGGCCCGATCGCCGCGCGCACCACGAGGCCGATCGCGGCGAGGAACATGATGTCGTAGCCGGCCGTGAACTGCGCGCCGAACAGCCACAGCAGCGGCTTGCCGAGCGCGAGCAGCACCAGGGTCGCTGCGAGCGACGGCCAGAACGTCCATTTGATCGCGTGCGCGACATAGGCCGACAGCCGCGCCTTGTCGCCGAGCGCGTGATATTCGGCAAAGCGATGCGCTGTGGTCGCCGACATCGCGTAGTGGATGAACGATACCAGCGCGAGCGTCTTCACCACCGCGAAGTAGATGCCGACCTCCTCGGACGAACGGAACTGCTGCAGCACCAGCACGTCGGTGTAGGACAACAGCAGATAGAAGCTCTCGACCAAGAGGATCGGCAGCGACACCGCGAGCCAGCCACTGACATCGTACTGCTTCGGTCCGGCCGGGACGTGGCGGTCGAGCCGGCGGTTGAGCACCAGCATCTGGCCGAGCATCGCGACCCAGACGGCGGCGGCGCTGGCGGCCATCGCCGCGGTGGCGCCGAGCTGCAGGCCGAGCACGAAGGCGCCGGCGGTGAAGCCGATGATCAGGCCCTGGCGGATGATGAATTGCGGCATCAGCCCCAGCGCCATCCAGTCGTGCGATCGCGCGATGCCGTCCTGGGTGTTGGCGACCACGAAGGCCGGCAGCGTGAGACAGCCGATGTAGAGCGGCATGCGCTCGCTCGGATCGATCCACGGCGACAGCAGCGCGATCAGTCCGGCGAGCAGCAGCGCGGCGATGGTGGAGGTCGCCAGCGTCAGCCAGCGGCCGCCGGACAGGAAGCCGCGGAGCAGCGCGTGCTGGCCCGCCGTGCGATAATCCGGGATGATCTTCTGCGCCGACGAGGCGATGCCGAAATCGAGCATGCTGCCGAGCAGCAGCACCCAGGTCCAGACGTAGACATAGACGCCGTAATCCGAACCGCCCATCCAGCGCGCGAGCACGATCTGGGAGAAATAGGCGAGGCCGGCGCTGAGCACGCGGATGACGAAGATCAGGGCCGCCAGCCGCTGCGTCAGCGACGCCTCGCCGCTGCCGGCGAGCGCGCGCAGGCGCGCCATCAGCCGCGCTGCGAGGCCTGTGGGTGCGGGGGCGTTGCGGGCGTCGATGAGAGCCACGGCTCGGGTCAAGCTCCACGGCCGCGCGGTGGGCGGCGATGCCTCTGTCCTATCAACCCACCGTTAAGAATGGGTTGGATCAGACCGGCTGGCAGACCGGATGGCGGGGCGCGACGCGCGTCAGGGCAGGTTCACGTTGAATTCGTAGGCCTTGTCGGGCGCAACGAGCGTGAATTTGAGCGCCGCCCCGTCGGGCTTCACGCCCGGCGGAACGCCGTCGAGCTCGAAGGCGAAGCGCATGATGCCCGGGATACCGCTGTCGCGCAGGGTCGGAATCGGCAGCGCCCAGTCCGGCGTCGGCCCCTCGACATAGAGGTTGATCCCGCGGGTGCCCGGCGCTGCGACGTCGACGATGACGTCCTTCTTGCCGTCGCGCTTGACGTCACGGATCGTCAAGGCATTCGGATCGCCGACATTGGCCGGCTTCGGCACGGTGTCGAGCGCGGCCGACAGCGCCGAATCCTCGGTGCTCGCGACGCTGGTGAAGGCGAGCTCGGCCTTGGCGTCGACCGGAATGCAGATCTTCTCGCACACCGCGTAGCTGATCTCGGCGCGCAACGTCATCGGCTTGTCGGCGCTCTTGGCGACGATGCGCAGCGGCAGCACGACGGCATCGTGATAGCCGAGCGAGTGGCCGCCCGCGCCGTCGTCAAACTTTGTCGGCGCCGGCCACAGGACCGTCACGGCTTCGACGTTGTCGGACTTGGAAAAGTCGAACCGTGGCGGCACACCGGAGTCGCCCGGCGAGCGCCAATAGGTCTTCCAGCCCGGCTGCAGCTGAAAGGCGATGCCGCCCAGCATCACCGGACCGCTGCGCGACCCCGCAAGCAGACGGACGGCGGAGTGGCCGTCGCGCTGCCACGGCGAACTATCCTGAGCCCGCGCGCCGGGCGGGCAGGAGATCAGAAAGGACGCGGCGAGCAGCGTGGCGGAGAGACGAGGAACCAAGGCGGACATGAGACGTCTTTAAGGTTTGGTTCGGGTGCAAACCATTGAATTGCTTGTGAGCGGATTCCGGCGCGGAGGCCTGAACCTTGATTGACAGATGCGCATCCCAATATCAGGATATCAACCATCATGAGAGTCCTCGCGGATGAATCCTGAAGCAAAACGGCTCGGCGACATTCGCCGCAAAGTGACCGGGATCGGGGACCAGGCCTCTCACGGCGGTTATCTCGACGGCCAATTGCTGGTCGCAATGCCCGTCATGGGCGACTCTCGATTCGAGCGCTCGGTGATCTATCTCTGCGCGCACTCCGCCGAGGGCGCCATGGGTATCATGGTGAACCGGCCGGCCGGCAGCATCGATTTCCCGCAACTGCTGATGCAGCTGAACATCATCGAGAAGGGCGACCAGATCCATCTTCCGGACAGCGCCGAGACGATGAAGGTGCTGAGTGGCGGTCCGGTCGACACCGGCCGTGGCTTCGTGCTGCATTCGAGCGACTACTTCATCGCCAACGCGACCTTGAAGATCAACGACGGCGTGTGTCTTACGACGACCATCGACATCCTCAAGGCGATCGCCAAGGGCAACGGCCCGAAGCATGCCATCCTCGCGCTCGGCTATGCCGGTTGGCGCGCCGGTCAGCTCGAGGAAGAGATCCAGGACAATGGCTGGCTGCACTGCGACGCCGATGCGGACCTGATTTTCGGCGACAATGTCAGCGACAAATACGATCTCGCTTTGCGCAAGATCGGCATCGACCCGGGCATGCTGTCGAACGCGGCGGGACACGCGTAGTTCGCGTGGATGCCTCTCCTCGTTGTTGGAGAGGCAATCGCATTTGCCGCTCGGAGTTTTGCGGATATTTCTCTCCACGTCGTCATGGCCGGGCTTGTCCCGGCCATCCACGTCGTTCGGCACGCTGAGAGTGGCGTGGATGCCCGGGACAAGCCCGGGCATGACCGAGTAACTAACTGCCAGGATCGCTTATCGTCTCAGCTGCTACTCCGCGGCCTGCTGGGCCACCGTCGGCTCGGTGCCGGCGACCGTGGCGCGGCGCATGTCGCGGGGCTGCGACTGATCGTAGCGGCGCACGCGGTGCAGGGTCTGGCGGTTGTCCCACATGATCAGATCGTGCAGCGCCCACCGGTGGACGTAGACGAACTCCCGCTGCGTGGCGTGTTCGGTGAGATCGCGCAGCAGCAGCCGTCCCTCCGGCACGCTCATGCCGACGACGGCGCCGGCATGCGACGACAGATACAACGACTTCCGCCCATGCGCGGGATGCGTCCGGACCAGTCGTTGCCGCACCGGCTTGAATATCTCCTTCTCGTCATCGGTGTAGTCGAGGAAGCCGAGCGAGCCGCGCGAATACATCAGCGAATGTTCGCAGACCATATCCTCGATCTCGGCTTTTGTTTCCGGGTCGAGCGCATCATAGGCGGCGCGCATGTCGGCGAACTCGGTGTTGCCGCCCTTCGGGTTCACGATTCGCGCCGACAGGATCGAGTACTTCGCCGGGATCGGGCGGAACGAACTGTCGGAGTGCCACAGGCAGTTGCCAAGATTGAACAGATGCGTGCGATGGTCTGATGGCAGCGGCTTGCCGTCCTTGCCGAGATTGGAAACGTCGTTGAGTCCAGTGGTGAGGCGGTAATCCTCCTTCTTCGTGACGGTGCCGCCACGCGCCTTCTCGCGGTCGCCGAAGTTGAGCGCGAAGGCGAGCTGCTGCTCGTCGGTGATGTCCTGATCGTGCAACACCAGCACCGCATAATGATCGATCGCGGCCTGCAGTTGCGCGAGCTCGTCCGGCGTCAGCGGCTTGCGCAGATCGACGCCCGAGACTTCGCCGACGAATTGGGGATGCAACTGCCGGATGGCGATGGCCATGGCGTCCTCCTTGCTGGTCCTCTCACGGCGGATCTGTGAGTCCGCGCTGACCAGAGGCTACGCCGGACGGGCATGAAGTCAACGCGAGCGCGCATCGCCCGCGCGCACGTCTGTCATGCCGTCACGCGTTGCGGGCCATCAGTCCGCCGTCGACCGGGATCACGGCGCCGGTGATGAACGAAGCGGCCGGCAGGCACAGGCTCAGGGTCATATGCGCGACCTCCGCCGGATCGCCGTAGCGTCCGAGCGCGGTGCGCCGTCTGGCATAGATCGCCTTCTGCTCGTCGGGAATGCGCGCGGTCATCGCTGTCGTGATCGGCCCTGGGCAGATGCAGTTGACGGTGATGCCGTGGCGCCCGAGTTCGACCGCGAGCGAACGCGTCAGGCCGGTGACGCCGGCCTTCGCGGCGGAATAGGCGCTGTGCAGCGCGGTCGCACCGAGCGCCTCGGTCGAGGCGATGTTGACGATGCGCGGGCTGCTCGACCTCAGCAGATGCGGCAGCGCAGCGCGAATGACGCGCTGCTGCGCCGTCAGCATGACCGTGAGCCCCTTGGCCCAGGCGTCGTCATAGGCGTCATCGTCGATCGCCACCCGCACCGAGATGCCGGCATTGTTGACGACGATGTCGAGCCCGCCGAAATGCGCGGCGGCCGCGTTGACCACGCTGCTGATCGCCTCGCGATCGGCGAGGTCCAGCCGCCACGCGCGCGCGACACCGCCGGCTCCAGTGATCTCGTTCGCCACGGCCTGCGCGCCGCTTTCATCGAGGTCGGTGACGGCGACTTGCGCCCCCTCATCGGCGAACACGCGCGCGGTCGCGCGGCCCATGCCCGATGCGGCGCCGGTGACCAGGACGGTCAATCCTCTCACGGATCGGCTGAGTTGCTTGTGGTCCTGCATTTTGCGGCTCACGGAAATATGCGCACCTTGTGGTCCCGACCGGGGTATCACCAATCCGACCCATTCGATAGGCACCGATCGCGGGCGTCCGCATTCACGCACTGCGATGAGGATCAACAAACGGGAGTCACCATGGTGCTGCACCGGACATTCATGACCTTGGCGGCGTTGGCTGCAAGCCTCGTTGCCGCAGCGGCCGCGCAGGCCGACAGCATCAATGCCGGCGGCCGCAAGGCCAGCGCAGTCCAGCCCTTCACCGCGCAGAACGTCGCCGAATTCGATACGCCGTGGGCCATCGCCTTCCTGCCCGACGGGCGGATGCTGATCACGGAGAAGCCGGGTCGGATCTACGTCGTGACTCAGAACGGTCAGAAGACCGAGGTCGGCAACGTGCCCGCCGTTGCCGCGCGAGGACAGAACGGCCTGCTCGACGTCGCGGTCTCGCCGAGCTTCGCGACCACGTCCCAGGTCTACATCACCTCCACCGAGCCGAGCGCCGAAGGCAGCCGCCTGGTGCTCACGCGTGCCGTCTTGTCTCTGGCGAACGATCGCGCGACGCTGAACGAGCCGAGCGTGATCTGGCGCCAGACGCCGGCGGGCGGCGGCGGTCAGCCCGGCGGCATCATCGCGTTCGATCCGCAGGGAACGCATTTGTTCCTGACCGTCGGCGACCGCATGCAGCCGAACAGCGCACAGGATCCAAACCAGGCGCGCGGCAAGGTGCTCCGGCTCGATCTCGACGGCAACACACCCGCGGACAATCCGATGGCCGAGGACAAGGGCGTAGCGGCGCAGACCTGGACGACGGGCCATCGCAATCCCTACGGGCTGGCGTTTGCAGCCGATGGCCGGCTCTGGCTGCACGAGATGGGGCCGCGCGGCGGCGACGAGCTCAATTTGATCGAGCCGGGAAAGAACTATGGCTGGCCGCTGGTGTCGAACGGCGATAATTACAACGGCACGCCGATCCCGCGGCATGCGACGCGTCCGGATCTCGCGGCGCCGCCGCTCTATTGGGATCCGGTGATCGCGCCAGCCGGCCTCGCCTTCTACGACGGCGGGATGTTTCCGCAATGGAAGGGCTCCGCGCTGATCGGCGGCCTGCGGGTGCATGCGCTGGTGCGCGTACGCTTCACCGCCGACGGCCAGCCCGACGAAGCCGAGCGCTGGGACATGGGCGAACGCATCCGCGATGTCGCCGTCGCGCCCGACGGCGCGGTCTGGATCATCGAGGACAACTCGCCGGGCCGCCTCAGGCGGCTGACGCCTGCGAAGTAGCGTCGCATCTCCGGCACGGGCGCGGACAGCGCCACGCGGCGCGCCGTTGACAGCAGCGGCGCCGCTCTCCACACAGGTCGACAAACAACAAGGAGAGGGCAGGGGAGATGAACGCGCTCGACTTCTCGGGGCGGCAGGTGCTGGTGATCGGCGGCTCCAGCGGCATCGGCAACGGCATTGCACAAGCATTTCGCGCGCAGGGAGCCAATGTCGCGGTCTGCGGCACGCGCGCCAGCGCGGCCGACTACACCGTTGATGAAGGTTCCGATCTCGACGGCCTGCACTATCAGCAACTCGACGTCAGCAATGCCGCCGCCATCGAGGCGTTCACGCCCGGCTTCGACCGGCTCGACGTGCTGGTGCTCGCGCAGGGCGCCGTGCTCTACCGCCGCGGCGAGTTCGCCATGGATGGCTTTCGCAAGGTCATGGAGGTCAACCTGATCAGCCTGATGGCCTGTGCGACGAAGTTTCACAGCCTGCTGCGCGATGCCAAGGGCGCGCTGATCATCGTCTCGTCCACCGCGGCCTATCATTCGACGATGGGCAATCCGGCCTACAACGCCTCGAAGACCGGCGCGGTCGGACTGACACGGACGTTGGCAGAGGCGTGGGCGGCAGACGGCATTCGCGTCAACGGCATCGCCCCGGGCCTCGTCGACACCAAGATGACCAAGGTCACGACTGCCAATCCGCAGCGTCTCGAGGGCGCCTTGCAGCGCATTCCGCTGAAGCGTCTGGGCACGCCGCAGGACATGGCGGGCGCGGCGCTGTTCCTGGCCTCGCCGCTGTCGTCCTACATTATCGGCCAGACCATCGTCGTCGACGGCGGGCTGATTTTGTAGTCGCTCGGAACCGTCGCCGCCCCAGCCGGTTAGCAGGAGGGAAGCCCGCAAACGCGAGACAAGGAGAGGCGGCAATGGATACGGATCGGTTGACCGGAACGGCGAAGGATGTCGCAGGCAAGGTCGAAGGCGGCATCGGCGAGATGACTGGAGACAAGAGCACCCAGGCCTCGGGTCGCGCGCGCGAAGCCTCGGGCGTCGTGCAGAATCTGTACGGCCAGGCCAAGGACGCCGCGCGCGAGGCCGGCGATGCGGCGATGGACTACGCCAAGGACACGTTCGGCAGCAGCACCGACTCGCTGCGTGACGGCACCCAGGCGCTGACCAAGCGGGTTCAGGACAATCCGATGGGCGCGCTGCTGGTCGCCGGCGGAATCGGCTTCATGCTGGCGATGCTGATGCGTCCGTCGAGCCGCCCGCAACCGCAGCGCTGGCGCTACTAAGCCACCCACGACTCAACAAAGCTCATGAAGCAATCAGCCCGCATTCGAGATCGAATGCGGGCTGATTTGCTATGTCTCAAACGCGGAGCCGCATAGGCGGCCGCTCGTGCGATCAGCGCGGGGGCGCGTCGAGCACGGCGGCGGAGCGGCCGACCGCGGCAGGCGGGCGCGGCGGCGCATTGGGATTGCGGGCCGCAGGCGGCCTGGGCGGCTGCACCTGCGGCTGCTGCGGCGCCCCAAAGCCGAAGAAGTCGCGGACGCCCTGGCCGGCCTGAGCCGGCTGCTGGGCCTGCGGGGGCGGCGTCTGAGCCGGCGCGCCCGGCGTGGTCAGCCGCCTTGGCCTCTGCTGAGCCGGGAGCTGGCTCGGGACAGCCGGTGCAGCCTCGGTCGGTGACGTTGCGGCAACGGGTGTGTCGGGCTTCGCGAGCTCCTTCGGCGGCTCCTTGGCCTGCTCGCGGCCGATCTCCCGGCGCGGCCAGATGTAGTCGTCGGCGCGGCCGGCGGGCGGGCTCAAGGCCTCGCCTTTGACCAAGGTCCGCGCGGCCAGCGCATCGACGGCGGCAGGGCGCGAGCCCGGTCCGCCGAGCAGCTGATCGGTGCCGACGGAGGACGCGACGAGCGGCAGGATCGGTCCGGCCACCGGGCGCGGCGCTGGCTGGCCCGGCACGGCGTTGGCGTCGGGCGTCGCCGGCTCGACCGGCAGCTCGAGCGGCGACGAGCGCGCCGCAAGCAGGCGGTTGATCTCGCGCTCGGCATAGTGGGCGAGCTTGCGCGCGCCGGGTTTGGTGAAATACACGCCGTCATAGGAGCGCAGCTGGCGGATCTGACCTTCGAAGTCCGGGCCCTTCTGCAGGAAGCGGCCGGCTTCATCGACGAAGCCATCCCAGACATCGACATAGGTGATGCCGGCCTTGCCGGCGGCGTCGCGATAGAGCGAATCCAGGAACAGCGCGTCGGCGGTGCCCTTTGGGCCACGGATCGCGGGCAGGCCGACCCAGAGCACGGGGACGCCCTTGCTCTTGGCCGCCGCGATCATCTCCTCGATCTTCTTGGTGTAGAGCTCGACCCAGCGCTCGTCGCGGAACTCATACAGTCCATTGGGCGACCGGGCGGTCTTTTCCGGCGCGGCGACCGCGGGCGTGTCGTTGTCGGCCTCGTCCTGCGGCAGTTCGCTGTCGGCCGGCTTGGCGGCGGTGTCGGCTTTCGCATCCGTCTTGCCGTCGGGCTTGCCATCCGGTTTGGCATCGCCGGCCTTGGTCTCGCCCGGCTTGCCGTCGGCGGACTTGCCATCAGCGGGCTTGGCATCGCCGGGCTTGGCCTTGGCGTCCGTCTTGGTCTTGTCGCCCTTCTTGTCGTCAGGCTTGACGGCCTTATCCACCGCTGGCTCGCGGATCGAGAGGCGGTCGTTGAGGCCGAGCATGATTACGACGGCGTCGGCGCGCTCGCCGGCCAGGATGCCCTTGGCGGCGGCAGCCCAGTCGGCCGGCTCACCCTTAGGCTGGTACTTGATGAGGCCCGAATTGGTCTTGATCCTGCGGGTCACGCCCATGTCGGGCTGCTCGGCATAGGCGTCCTCGAGGCCGTAGGCGAGCCAGTCGGCCATGCCGTCGCCGAGCACCAGCACGTAGCGCTCCGGAGCATTGTCGCGCTTCTCGGGCGGCGGCGCCTTGGAATAATCCTGGGTCACCTTCTTCGGCTGCTGCGGCTGGAATGGCGTGAAGAAGTCGTTGCCGAACCAGCCGCCACCACCGCCGCGCGGCACCGGCCGCGGCGAGGAAAACGGGTTGAAATTGAAGAACTGCGCCGAGGCAGGGCCGGCGATGCCGACGAGCATGGCGATCACGACCGCCAGCACGACCATCGGGCCGGGCTCGTTCAACAGCTTGAGGAAGGATTTCAGCTTTGACATGCGCACCCGTCCGCACCGCCGCGCGGCGAAATCGTCTGTACCCATATAGTCGCAGCCAAATCCGGCCGCAAACGGGCAATCTGCGGGGAGAGCCCCAAACTCTCCGCGATCGTTAAGGCGCGCCGGTTCCGGTCGATGCCCGGGGGGCAAGACGGGTCATGGCAGTTGCCCTACCTTATTACCCTTTGGTGGCTCCTTGGGGCGGCTGCCTCAATGCCCCGCCTCCGGCATCAGCTTGCCGTTGTAGATCGCGGGATTGTCCTGTCCTTCGACATGCAGGATGCCGAGCAGCCCGCGCTCGGCGCGGGCGAGCGCATGGTCGACCAGGCTGTAGGTCCCGGGCACCTCGACCTTAAACTCGGCAATGGCGGCCCCGCCCGGCGGAACCGCCACGGTCTGAATGCCCCTGAGCGGCGGCGTGGTCAGGCCGCCGAGCAGATCAACCTTGTCGAAGATCGCGCCGATGACATGGAACGAGGAGCCATGGTTGGGTCCGCCGACGCCGAAGAAGATTCGAATGGTGTCTCCGACCTTCGCGTTCAGCGGGTGGAACTTGCTCAAGGCGCCGACAGCGCCGTTGAAGACGAAATATTCCGGCCGTTCGGCAAGCAGCTTCTCCACGCTGAACTCGGCGCTGCCATGCTGGCCGTAGGGGATGTCGGAATAGATTTCGCCCTGCATGACATAGAACTCGTGATCGACCGGCGGCAGCCCGCCTTCCGGCTCGACCAGGATCATGCCGTACATCCCGTTCGCGATGTGCTCCGCCACCATCGGCGTGGCGCAGTGATAGACGAACAGGCCGGGCACCAGCGCCTTCCAGGTCATCGATTTCTCACCGCCCGGATCGACCTGCAACGCTGCGGCGCCGCCGCCGGGTCCGGTGGCGGCGTGGAAATCCACCGAATGGATCATGGCACTGTCGGCCGAATTCTTGAGGTGAATCTCGACCGTGTCGCCGACGCGGACGCGGAGCAGCGGTCCGGGTACCTTGCCGTTGAACGTCCAGAAGCCGAAGGTCGTGCCCTCTGCCAGCCGTCCTTCCACCTCGACGCTGAGAAGATCGACGCGCACGGTCTGCGGATCGCGCCGTCCGATCGGAGGCGGTAGGTCGTCAGGCTCGCGTGAGATGTCGGCCTCCACCACGGTCTGCGGCGCGGGCCGCGGCGTCACCACGAACTGGCCCTCCATTCCCGCGAGCCTGTGCCCCGGCACGCTGCAGAAATAGCCGAAGTCGCCGGACTTCGCCGCGCGGAATGCGATCGTCGTGCTGGCGCCCTTGCCCGTGACCCTGGGTGATTTCGCGTCCTGATCCGGGAATACGATGTCGTGCTCGGCGCCTTCGCCGTTGATGAGCGTGAGCTGAACCACTTGTCCTTCGATGGCCGTCAGCACGGGATTGACCTTGCCGTCGATGGCGCCGCCCACGCCGATATAGACCATCCGTCCTTCGGCGATGCCGGATCTCAACGTGTACTTCGCATCGGCGACGTAGCCGATATCGGCGCCCGTCGGCGCTCGCGGCGTGTTTGCCGCCGGGGCAGGGGGCGGCGCTTGCGATCGCGCGGTCGCGGCGGCGGTGCTGGACGAAGCAGCCAGGTAGGCAATCACGTCGGCGCGGTCATGATCGGTCTTGAGCCCCGGAAACGGCATCTTGTTGCCGAGCACGACGGCGGCCGGATCCTTGAGATAGCGATCGAGCGTCTGCGCCGTCCAAACGAGATCTGCGCCTTTCATCGCCTGCGAATAGTCGTAGTTGGGTATGGCGCCCGCCTTTCTGCCGATGATGCCGGCGAGCGAAGGACCGAGTAGATTCTTGCCCGCCTCGGTGGAATGACAGGCTTGGCACTTGCGGAATACAAGCCGGCCGGCGGCCGGATCGCCGGACAATGTCGGAGTGGCACTGGAGCTTGCCGGTGTTTGGTGACCCTGGCCGGTCGTCGCCTGCGCTGCAGCCTGGACGATGGGCTGTTCAGCCGTTGCCGAATCTCGTTGAGCCGCGGGCTGACCTGTTTGTGGAGATACCGGTTGTCGCTCTGTTCTCGCCTTCGGCGCGATGCGGTCCGGGGCAGGTTCAGGCTTTGATGCTGGCAGGGACTCGGATCGGCTGGACGTCGATGGCGGCTCGCCAGGCGGCTCCCACAGCGTTCCCAACGACAAGCTGCCGACGATCAGGACCAGTCCCGCCAGCAGGATGGACCATCGGCGAACCGCCCCGACGAACCTGTGCAACATGCGAACCATGAGCTTCCGCGAAGGTTTTGCGAAAGTTCGGTGCGTTGCCTCGGTTCGTCACCAACATGGGTTGCCGGGGCGGCGGCCTCCCGCAAACGTGTTCAGCGGTGAACTGCTAACCGATCAGCGCGCGCGCAGGCGTTCGAGCACTTCGGAGGTGGCAAAACCGTCCGCAGGTGCCCCGATCGAGGCCTGGAAGTTCCGCAACGCCTCCCGCGTCTGCCCGCCGAACTGGCCGTCCGGGGTGCCGCGGTAGAATCCGCGCTCCGCCAGCAGCTGCTGCAGCTCGAGCCGCTCGGCCCGGGACAATGTCCGTTCCTCGCGCGGCCAAGCCTGCACGAACGGCGGCGCGCCGCGAAGCCGGTCGGCGAAATGCCCGATCGCCAGCGCATAGGCCTCGGCGGGGTTGTATTTCATGATCACGCGGAAATTCTGCAGCATCAGGAAGCCGGGCCCCTGGGCGCCGGCCGGCGCCAGCAGATAGGCCTTCTCGGCCGTGGCCGGGAACGGCTGGCCGTCGGCGCGTCGCAGCCCGAGTTGCCCCCACTGCGCGAAGCTCATGGTCTTGGCGCGGTCGGCAAGCATGAAGTTGAAGCCCTGGGGCAGCACGACCTCATAGCCCCAGCTCTGGCCGGTCTGCCAGCCGTCCTTCTTCAGGTTGTTGGCTGTCGAGGCGATCAAATCGGCGGGATTGTCGACCACATCGCGGCGGCCGTCGCCGTCGGCGTCGACGGCGAATCGCTTGAAGGCGGTCGGCATGAACTGGGTGGGGCCGAATGCGCCGGCCCAGGAGCCGCGCAACTGCTCGGGACGGAGATCGCCGCGGTTGAGGATCTCCAGCGCCGACAGGAACTCGTCCTTGAAGTAGGCTTGGCGGCGGCCGATGCAGGCGAGCGTCGCGGTCGATTGCAGCACGCTGCGGTCCCCGATCTGGGTCGAGTAGTTGGACTCGATGCCCCAGATCGCCGCGATGATGTAGCGGTCGACGCCATAGGCGCGCTCGGTGGCGTCGAACTGCGGCTTGTACTTCGCCAGCACCTCGCGGCCCTTCGCGAGGCGATTGTCGTTCACCAGGATGTCGAGATAGTCCCAGATCGACTTGGTGAATTCGGGCTGCGCATCGAGCAGGTCCATGATGCGCAGGTCCGGCGACAGGCCCGCAGTGAAGCGCTGGAAATTGTCCTGCGTGATGTTGCGCCTTGCGGCATCTGGCCACATGCCGGCGACGCAGGCGTCGAAATTGCCGGCGGCGTCGCGGATCGCAGCCGCGGTCATCAGCGGATGGCCGGAAGCGCCGTCCTCGCCGCTCCATGGCTGCGGTCCACCAGAGGGGGCCTGCACCGGCGCCGCCTGACCCGGGTTTCCCTTGGTCTGGGAGCCGTTGAACAGGCTGTCGAGGAGGTTCAGCGGATTGCCGCCGGATTGGGCTGATGCGGAACCGGACACCGCTGCCACCATTGTGACCACCACCGCGGTCCGCGTTCCGGCCTTCAGCGCCGCCAGGACTTCGTTCCGTCGCACCATGTCTCAATCCAGATCGTAGGAAGACCGACCTTCACGAGGCCCAATCCTGCTTAACGGGAGATTAACGAGGTTCATCATTTCCGCAGCGAAATTTAGCCGTCCCGCTGCCTCCTGCGGAACACTCGACCAACATCCGCCTTTGTTCTCGGCTGCAAACCAGCTACCAACATGCGATCGGTTTCGCATTCATTCGTCACAAGGTTTAATCAGCGCCCATGAAGATCCGCAAAGCCGTATTTCCGGTCGCCGGTCTCGGCACCCGCGTCCTTCCCGCCACCAAGGCGATGCCGAAGGAGATGCTGACGATCGTCGACAAGCCGCTCATCCAATACGTTTTCGACGAAGCCAAGGAAGCCGGCATCGAGCATTTCGTGTTCGTCACCGGTCGTAACAAGACTGCGATCGAGGATCATTTCGACCGCGTGTATGAGCTCGACGCGACGCTCGCGGCGCGCGGCAAGAAGACCGAGATGGAGATCCTGGCGCGTGACCAGCCGGAGGCCGGTGCCGTCAGCTTCACCCGCCAGCAGGCGCCGCTCGGTCTCGGCCATGCCGTGTGGTGCGCGCGCGACATCGTCGGCGACGAGCCGTTCGCCGTGGTGCTGCCGGATGAGCTGGTGCTGAATTCGCCGGGCTGCCTGGCGCAGATGATCGCCGCCGCCAACAAGCTGCCGGAGAAGAGCAACGTGCTCGCCGTGCAGGAAGTGCCCGCCGACCAGACCCATCAATACGGTATCTGCGGCGTAGGCCCGCGCGACGGCAAGATCTTCGAGGTCGACGGCATGGTCGAGAAGCCGGCCAAGGGCACCGCGCCGTCGAACTTCTCGATCACTGGGCGCTACATCCTGCAGCCGGAGATCTTCAAGATCCTGGAGACGCAGGAGCGCGGCGCCGGCGGCGAGATCCAGCTCACTGACGCGATGATCGGCCTGTCGAAGACGCAGAAGTTTTATGGCGTCGATTTCGACGGCGAGCGGCACGATTGCGGCTCGAAGTCCGGCTTCCTGAAGGCCAACATCGCCTTCGGCATGGCGCGTGCCGATCTGCGTGACGGCCTGCGCGATGACATGAAGCGCTATCTCGAGACCAAGGGCTGAGCAGCCCGCTCAAGACGAGACGGCTGGCGGCGTCAGGCCGCCAGCGCCGCCGCCTCAGCCGGCTTCGGCACGGCCACGGCGATGCAGCGGTTACGGCCCGCCGCCTTGGCCATGTACAGCGCCTTGTCAGCGGCGTTCAGCAGGCCGGTCCAATCCGAATCCCGCGACGGCGTCACACTGGCGATGCCGATGCTGATCGAGGCGTTGCCGGCGTCGCCGGCCCAGATCGCGACCTTGGTGCGGATCGTCTCGGCAACCGCGAGCGCTGCGGTTTCCGAGCTTCCGGGCAGCAGCACCGCAAACTCCTCGCCGCCATAGCGCGCCGCGCAGTCGCCGGCCCGCCGCACCGAGTCGGAAATGCACACGGCGATGCCGACCAGCACCTGGTCGCCGGCCTGGTGCCCATGGGTGTCGTTGTAGCGCTTGAAATGATCGGCATCGATCATCAGCAGTCCGATCGGAGCCGCTGTCCGCTGCGCCCGCCGCCACTCGATCTCGATCGTCTGATCGAACTTGCGCCGGTTCTTCAGTCCGGTCAGCGGGTCGGTCGTTGCAAGCCGCTCCAGCCGCGCCTCGACCTTCGCGCGCAACTGGATCTCGCGCGCGGCGACCTGGGTCGCGGCCAGCACGAACACGCTGAGCGCCAGCATCATTGCGCCGATCTGCGCGGCCTCGTTGCGCCAGACCGCGTAGACGCTCTCCCACGATTTGCTGGCGACCACCACCAGCGGCTCAGTGCCGTTGCGCCAGACCAAGAGGCGCGGCAGATCGTCGAGCGCGCCGTAACTGCTCGACCAGCCGGACGGCTCGGTGAGCGCGCGCGTCACGGCCGGCGCTCGCGCCAGGTTGCGGCCGATCGCATCGGGATCGAACGGTGCGCTGACGATCAGGGTGCCGTCCCGGCGGAAGACGGTGAGGCTGTCGCCGGCGCCGAGCGAGAGCCTTGCGAACAGGTCGCGGAAATAGCTCAGCCGGATCGAGCCGGCGACGACGCCGGCGAAGCGGCCGTCGGCGGTCGAGATGCGACGGCTGAGCGCAATTGCATATTGGCCCTGGTGCTTGGCGGGCCTGCCGACATAGAGGCCGGCATCGGGCCGGTCGCGATGCACCTGGAAGAACTCGGCATCGCTGCGATCCTCCGGGACCGGATCGAGCGTCGCGGAATCGATCGACAGCCGGCCGCGCGCGTCGAACACCTGGATGTTGCCGAAATTCCTGGCGGTCGAGGCGCGGTCGAACAGGATGAGCTGGCGGACCGGCTTGCTGACGTCGCTGATTTCGGGCAGCAACATGTTGCCGGCGACCGCGCGCAATGAGAGATCGTAGAGCTCGATGTTGCGGCTGATGTCGGCGCCGATGCCGGCGGCCATGTTGTCCAGGGCCTGGCGGGCGCGCACCTCCTCGCCGCGGCGCAGGTCGATCATGACGCTGGCGCAGATGGCGGAGAAGCCGATGATGGTCGAGATCGAGCAGGTAATCAGCGTGCGCGCCGACAGCCGCCAAGGCTGCGTCGCCCGGCCCGTTCGGCGTTTCCAGCGCATCGGCTTGCCCCGTCCCCGTGAAGTCCCGTCCGTAAAGCAACGGATACGCCGAAGTAACCTGTGTTAGGTTAACGAGTGGTTGCGGAAGCGGGCTTCGACTCGCTGAGGCTGCCACGTCGGATCGTGTCAGATGGAGTTGAGATTTGCCCGACTATGATGCCCTGAGCGCCTATCTCAAGCGGCAGACCCGCCCCGAGCTGGTGCTCAGCCTCGAGGAGATCGAGGAGATGATCGGCGACAGCCTGCCGCGCGCCGCGCAGCGGGCGTCGTGGTGGGACAGCCTGCGCAGTCCGCAGGAGAAGATGCCGCAGCGCGAGGCCTGCCTGGCGGCCGGCTATGTCGCCACCCGCCTTCCCGACGGCAAGGGTGTTCGCTTCCGCAAGCTGAAGCCGCCGCGCTGAGCCGCTGCCGCGCACTTGGCCCGGATCGTGCGTTCGGCGTGAAGACACCGGTGGCGCCGAGCCTTGAAGACGCGCCCGACACCCGCTTCAATTGCTGCCGATCTGGAGGGGCACTGACATGAACGAGCACGAACTGCGTCGCGCGGTTGCCGCGGTCAAGAACGGGCGGCTTTCGCGCCGCGACTTCGTGCAGCAGATGCTTGCGATCGGGCTCACGGCACCGCTGGCCGGCATGATGCTGGCGCATTCCGGCGTCGCCATGGCTGCGACGCAGGCGTTTCCCTACAAGCCAACCAAGGCCGGCGGCGGCGGGCCATTGAAGATCCTGTTCTGGCAGGCGCCGACCCTGCTCAATCCGCATTTTGCGATCGGCATCAAGGACCAGGAAGCCGCGCGCGCCTTCTACGAGCCGCTGGCCGGGTGGGACGCCGAAGGCAATCTCGTGCCCATCCTCGCCACCGAAATCCCGAGCGTCGCCAACGGCACGCTCGCGGCCGATGGCACCTCCGTGATCTGGAAGCTCAAGCCGGGCGTGAAATGGCACGACGGCGAGCCTTTCACGGCTGATGACGTCATCTTCAACTGGCAGTATGCCACGCATCCCGAGACCTCGGCTGTCACCATCGGCGACTACAAGGACATCAAGGCGATCGAGCGGATCGACGACCATGCCGTCCGTCTCGTCTTCGCCCGGCCGACGCCGCTGTGGTTCACGCCGTTCGTCGGCGGCCGCGGCACGATCATCCCGAAGCACCTGTTCGGCGACTACATCGGCGCGAAGTCGCGAGAGGCGCCGAACAATCTCAAGCCGGTCGGCACCGGCGCCTATCTGTTCGTGGACTTCAAGCCGGGCGACACGGTCACGGCCCGGCTCAATCCCGACTATCACGTGCCGAACCGGCCGCATTTCGACACGCTGGAGATCAAGGGCGGCGGCGATGCGGTGTCGGCGGCGCGCGCGGTGCTGCAGACCGGCGAATTCGACTATGCGTGGAATCTGCAGGTCGAGGACGAGATCCTGGCCAAGCTCGAGAGCGGCGGCCAGGGCGTGGTCGAGATCGTGCCGACCGGCAGTCTCGAATTCATCCTGCTCAACGCCACCGATCCCAGCGTCGAGGTGGATGGCGAGCGCGCGAGCCTGAAGACCCGGCATCCGCTGTTCTCCGATCCCGCGGTGCGCGAGGCGATCAACCTGCTGATCGACCGCGCCTCGATCCAGAAGTTCATCTATGGCCGCGGCGGCATCGCAACGGCCAACTGCATCAACAATCCCGCGCGCTATCGTTCGCCGAACATGCGCTTCGAGTTCAATATCGAGAAGGCCAATCAGATTCTGGAGAACGCCGGCTGGAAGAAGGGCGCGAGCGGCCTGCGCGAGAAGGACGGCAAGCCGCTGAAGCTCCTGTTCCAGACCTCGACCAACGGACCGCGGCAGAAGAACCAGGCGATCATCAAACAGGCGTTCCAGAAGGCCGGCATCGAGGTCGAGCTGAAATCCGTCGTCGCTTCGGTGTTCTTCTCCAGCGACACCGCCAATCCCGACACTGCCGCGCATTTCTACTGCGACATGGAAATGTACCTG
This sequence comes from Bradyrhizobium sp. HKCCYLS2038, assembly GCF_051167655.1. Taxonomy (NCBI): domain Bacteria; kingdom Pseudomonadati; phylum Pseudomonadota; class Alphaproteobacteria; order Hyphomicrobiales; family Nitrobacteraceae; genus Bradyrhizobium; species Bradyrhizobium sp. HKCCYLS2038. The sequence goes on from NZ_JBNPTM010000001.1 coordinate 656,853, forward strand.
ATGACGATGTCGTCGCCGGAGCCGCAATCCTTCATGAGCCAGTACGTGTCGTGGGAGGTGGCCAGCAAGGCCAACAAATGGCAGGGTCGCAACATCGCGCGCTGGCAGAACAAGGACTATGACGATCTTTACAACGCGCTGACCCGCGAGCTCGACCCGGTCAAGCGCGCAGCGCTCTACATCCGGCTCAACGATCTCGTCTGCGCCGAGCGCCACGTCCTTCCCGAACTCAACCGTCCCCGCGTCTCCGGCATCCGCAAGGGCCTGCAGACCCACTCCTCGGGCTGGGACAACGACCTCTGGCAGCTGCCGAGCTGGTATCGCGAGAGCTGATATTTACGGCCGATCGTCGCCCCGCCGCTGAAGCTGCGCACCCTCATACCATGGTGTGTTCCACTTTCCGGGACATCGTGCTGCAATCCCTTTTGCACTGCGAAGTGCGACAATCGTTCCCTTCCTTATTACGGAACTGGCCCGGATTCTGCTTTGACAGTCGCTTCGAAGGCTGATCCAATTTTGTGCAGCCCCGCGACGAAACTTGGCGGGGCGCTTTTTTTGGCATTCAGCACCACCCTGGAGTCGATGAATGAACGAGCGTGACCTCCGTAGCCAGATCGCTGATGTCAAAGCAGGGCGCCTGTCACGGCGCGATTTTGTGCAGCGGATGATTGCCGTCGGGCTGAGCGCGCCGATGGCCGGTGCGATGCTCGCCCATTCGGGCGTCGTCCATGCGGCTCAGCCGATTGAGTACAAGCCGACCAAGGCCGGCGGCGGTGGTCCGCTCAAGCTGTTGTTCTGGCAGGCACCGACCCTGCTCAATCCGCACTTCGCCAACGGCACCAAGGATCAGGAGGCCAGCCGCCTGTTCTACGAGCCGCTCGCCGGCTGGGACGCCGACGGCAATCTGGTGCCGATCCTGGCCGCGGAGATTCCGAGCAAGGAAAACGGCATGCTCGCTGCCGACGGCCTGTCGGTCACCTGGAAGCTGAAGCAGGGCGTGAAGTGGCACGACGGCAAGCCGTTCACCGCCGATGACGTGATCTTCAACTGGGAATATTCGGTCAACCCGGATACCGCTGCGGTCTCGGTCGGCAGCTATCGCGGCATCAAGTCGATCGACAAGATCGACGACCACACGGTCAAGCTCAATTTCAAGCTGCCGACGCCGTTCTGGGCCGATCCCTTCGTTGCGGCCTACGGCCTGATCATTCCGAAGCATCTGTTCGCGGATTACATCGGCGGCAAGTCGCGCGAGGCGCCGGCCAATCTGAAGCCGGTCGGCACCGGCCCCTATGTCTACGTCGATTTCAAGCCGGGCGACTCCATCTCCGCCAAGCGTAATCCTGACTATCATCAGGCGAACCGGCCCTATTTCGACACGGTCGAGGTCAAGGGCGGCGGTGACGCCGTGTCGGCGGCGCGTGCGGTGCTGCAGACCGGCGAATACGACTACGCCTACAATCTGCAGGTCGAGGACGAGATCCTGACCAAGCTGGAAGCGGGCGGGCAGGGCAGGGCGCAGCTCACGGTCACCGGCCACATCGAGTACATCGCGCTCAACGTCACCGATCCCTGGACCGAGGTCGACGGCGAGCGCGCGAGCGTCAAGACCAAGCATCCGTTCTTCACCGATCCGGCCGTGCGCAAGGCCATCAACCTCCTGATCGACCGCGCCTCGGTGCAGAAGTTCATCTATGGCCGCGCCGGTGTCGCTACCGCGAACTTCCTCAACAACCCCGAGCGCTTCCGCTCGCCGAACAACAAGTTCGAGTTCTCGATCGAGAAGGCCAACCAGATCCTCGAGGAGGCCGGCTGGAAGAAGAATTCGTCCGGCGTCCGCGAGAAGGACGGCAAGCCGATCAAGCTGGTGTTCCAGACCTCGATCAATGCGCCGCGCCAGAAGAACCAGGCGATCATCAAGCAGGCGTTCCAGAAGGCCGGCATCGAGGTCGAGCTGAAGTCGGTGGTGGCGTCGGTGTTCTTCTCGTCCGATCCGGCCAACCCCGACACCTATCCGCACTTCTATTGCGACATGGAAATGTACCAGACCACCATGCCGCAGGCCGATCCGCAGTTCTTCATGAACCAGTTCACCTCGTGGGAGATCGCGAGCAAGGAGAACAAGTGGCAGGGCCGCAACATCTCGCGCTGGCAGAACAAGGACTACGACGAGACCTACAAGCAGGCCTCGAGCGAGCTCGACCCGGTCAAGCGCGCGGCATTGTTCGTCAAGCTCAACGACCTCGTCGTGCAGGACAACTACATCCTGCCCGAGATCAACCGCCGCAACTGCATCGGCCTGAAGAACGGCATGGTCGCGAACAAGAGCGGCTGGGACAATGACCTCTGGCAGATCGCCAACTGGTATCGCGAGACCTGATCGCAGCCAGCATGACCAGCCAGACATCGTAGGGGTGGAGCGATGGGAAACTACCTTCTCAGGCGCCTCATCGTGGCCGTGCCGAGCCTGCTCGGCATCAGCCTCATTCTGTTCGTGCTGCTTGCGCTCGCGCCGGGCGATCCGTTCGGCGAGCTCGCGAGCAACCCGAACATTCCGCCGGAGGTCCGCGAGGCGCTGCGCATCAAGTTCGGCATGGATGATCCGATCATGGTGCGCTACTTCCGCTGGCTGGTCGCCATGCTGCATGGCGACTGGGGCTTCTCCTTTGCCAGCCGCGTCAACGTCGACACGCTGATCCTGCAGCGCATTCCGGCCACGCTCTACGTGGTCGGCACCGCGCAGCTGCTGGCGCTGATCGTCGCGATCCCGGTCGGCGTGCTGGCGGCGCGCCGGCCTTATTCGATCTTCGACCAGGTCGCCAACACCTTCGCCTTCATCGGCTTCTCACTGCCGACCTTCTTCACCGGCCTGCTGCTGATCCTGATCTTCAGCGTCAATCTCGGCTGGCTGCCGTTCGTCTACCGCGCCGACATTCCCGCGACCGGTTGGATGTGGTGGTGGGAGAACTTCAAGCAGGCAGTGATGCCGGTCACCGTGCTCGGCCTCTACCAGGCCGCGTCCTATACGCGCTACGTGCGTTCGGCCGTGCTCGACGTCATCAAGCTTGACTACGTCACGACGGCGCGATCCAAGGGGCTCGACGAGAGCAAGGTGATCGTCAAGCACGTGGTGCGCAACGCGCTGATCCCGGTGGTGACCTTGGTGGCGCTGCAGATGCCCACCGTGTTCGGCGGCGCCATCGTCACCGAGCAGATCTTCCGCATTCCCGGCATCGGCTCGCTCCTCATCAGCGCGATCCTCGCCAACGATACGCCCGTCATCATGGCGGTGACCTTCGTGTTCGCCTGCCTCGTCGTCCTGTTCAACCTGATCGCAGACATTTTGTATGGCTGGCTTGACCCACGCATCTCCTTCCGTTGAGACGGCCGCCGCACCGGCTGCGAAGAAGCGCCGCTTCTCGCCCGGACGCGACGCCGTCAGGCGCTTCCTGCGCCACCGCCTCGCCGCCGTCAGCATCGTCGTGCTGGCGCTGCTCGCGTTCGCCATCATCGTCGGTCCCTGGATCTGGCGGGTGCCGATCAACGAGATCGACTTCACGGCGCGGCTCGCGGCCCCGTCGTGGGAGCATCCGTTCGGCACCGACGATCTCGGCCAGGATCTGCTGTCGCGCATGATCTATGGCGGGCGCATCTCGCTCGCGGTCGGCTTCGCGGCGATGGCCGTCGGCCTGTTCGTCGGCGTCGTGATCGGATCCGTAGCCGGCAACTCCAAGGGGCCGGTCGATGCCGCGCTGATGTGGCTGACCGATCTGTTCCTGTCGCTGCCGCAACTGCCGCTGCTGCTGCTGGTGATCTATCTGTTCCGCGATCTCCTGAAGGGCATCGTCGGCCCGGAGGGCGGCACCTTCGTGCTGATCGTGCTGGTCATCGGCGGCTTCCGCTGGATGCCGGTGGCGCGGCTGGTGCGAGCGCAGTTCCTGTCGCTGCGCGAAAAGGAGTTCGTCGAGGCCGCGCGTGCGCTCGGCGCCTCCAACCTCCGTCTCGTCGTCCGCCATATCCTCCCCAACGCGCTGGGCCCGGTGATCGTTGCCGGCACCATCGACGTTGCGGCTGCAATCATCGCGGAGTCGACGTTGTCGTTCCTCGGCCTCGGCTTTCCGCCTGATATCCCGACCTGGGGGCGCTTGTTGTTCGACGCCAAGGACTATCTCGACATCGCGCCGCATTGGGCGCTGTTCGCCGGGGGCGCGATCTTCCTCACCGTCATCGCGATCAACTTCATCGGCGATGGCCTGCGCGATGCGCTCGATCCGCGGAAGGTGATGTGATGGACGCGCGTGTATCGCCGCTCCTCGAGATCAAGGGGCTGAAGACCTATTTCAACAGCGACGACGGCCAGGTCCAGGCCGTCGACGGCGTCGACATCACGATCAATCGTGGTGAAACGCTGTGCGTGGTCGGCGAGTCCGGCTCGGGCAAGACCGTCACCGCAATGTCGGTGCTGAAGCTGATCGCGATGCCGCCCGGCCGCATCGCTGGCGGCCAGATCCTGTGGCAGGGGCGCGACCTGGTGCCGCTCGGCTCGTCCGAGATGAACAAGATCCGCGCCAGCGAGATCGCGATCGTGTTCCAGGAGCCGATGACCTCGCTCAACCCGGTGTACACCGTCGGCGACCAGATCGCCGAGGTGATCCGGCTGCATCAGGGTCTCTCCAAAAAGGCTGCGATGGATCGCGCCGCTGACATGCTGGCGCTGGTGCAGATTCCCAATCCGCAGCGCCGCGTGCACGATTATCCGCATCACTTCTCCGGCGGTATGCGCCAGCGCGTGATGATCGCGATGGCGCTGTCGTGCAATCCGAAGCTCCTGATCGCCGACGAGCCGACCACCGCGCTCGACGTCACGATCCAGGCACAGATCCTCGACCTGCTGCTCGACATGAAGGAGCGGCTCGGCATGTCGATCATGCTGATCACCCACGCCATGGGCGTCGTGGCCGAGGTCGCCCAGCGCGTCGTCGTGATGTATGCCGGCCGCGTCGCTGAGGAAGCGCCGGTCGACCGCCTGTTCGCCAATCCGCGTCATCCCTACACCCAAGGGCTGATCCGCTCGATCCCGCGCATCGATCTCGCCGCGGTCAAGAAGAGCCGGCTGGAGAGCATTCCGGGCAGCGTGCCGAAGCTGATCAACCCGCCCGAAGGCTGCCGCTTCGCCTCGCGCTGCCGCTTCGCCATTCCCGCCTGCAAGGCCGCGCAGCCTGAGCTGCGCGAGATCGAACCCGGCCACAAGGTGGCGTGCATCCGCGCCGAAGAGACGTTGCTGTGATGACCGAAGCTGCCACCGCTCCCGCCACCGCGCCGGCGCCGCTGCTCAGCGTCCGCAACCTGACCAAGGCGTTTCCGATCCGGGGCGGCTTGTTGAAGCGCCAGGTCGGCAGCGTGCGCGCGGTCGACGGCGTCAATTTCCACATCGATCCGAGCGAGACCTTCGGCCTCGTCGGCGAGTCCGGCTGCGGAAAGTCGACCACCGGCCGCTGCGTGCTCCGCCTGATCGAGCCGAGTTCGGGCGAGCTCACGTTCGAGGGCAAGGACGTGATCTCGCTGTCTGGCGAGCACCTGCGCGCGCTCCGCCGCGACATCCAGATCATTTTCCAGGATCCTTACGCGTCGCTCAATCCGCGCATGACCATCGGCGCCATCATCGGCGAGGCGCTGACGATCCACGGGCTCGCGACGTCGCGCCAGCAATACGAGGCGCGCATCGTCCATCTCTTGGAGACCGTCGGCCTTCAGGCCGACCACATGACGCGCTATCCGCACGAATTCTCTGGCGGCCAGCGCCAGCGCATCGGCATTGCGCGGGCGATCGCGGTCGAGCCCAAGCTGATCATCTGCGACGAGCCGGTGTCGGCGCTCGACGTCTCGATCCAGGCCCAGGTCATCAACCTGCTCGAGGACCTGCAGCAGAAATTCGGCATCGCCTATCTGTTCGTCGCGCACGACCTCTCGGTGGTCGAGCACATCAGCCGCCGCGTCGCCGTGATGTATCTCGGCCGGATCGTCGAGACCGCGCCATCACGCCAGCTCTATGCGACGCCAAAGCATCCCTACACCGAGGCGCTGCTGTCGGCGGTGCCGATTCCGGACCCGAGCGTGAAGCGGAAGCGCGTTCGCTTGAAGGGCGAGGTGCCGAGCCCGATCAATCCGCCGTCGGGCTGTCATTTCCACACCCGATGCCCGATCGCGAAGGAGGTCTGCAGCAAGGAAGTGCCGCCGCTGAAGGCGAGCGACGAAGGACACCTCGTCGCCTGCCATTTCCGCTGAGACGGATTGCGGGCCGCTACGCCGCCTGACGATCCGAGACCAGGGCCGTCAGGCGCGCGCTCTGCTCGGGATTGAGCGTGAACTGCACCAGCGCCGTCCGGTCGCCGACGCGCGTAACCGTGCCCGGCAGGTCGGACACCATGCCGGCGATCGCCAACGTGACCGGCGTGTTGACTGACAGCCGGACCGGGACCTGCTCGAGCAGCGCGCCGCCGAGCGACAGATTGCGCACCGTCATGCTGATCTGTTCGCCATTGGCCTGGAGCGTGCCCGGGCGATTGATGTTCAGCCGCGTCGAGAGACGGCGATCGACATCGGTGGTCGAGGTCCGGATCACCCGCACCAGTTCCGTCCGTAACTTCTGCACCTTGTCGGCGACAACAGTTGAGCCGTCGCGAATGTCGGTGGAGCGGCGGCCGGCCTCGCTGGCCTCGCGCGATACCTCGGCAATCTGGCTCGCCACCTCGCGCGCGGCGGCCGAGGTTTCCTCGACCGTGCGCGAGATCTCGATGGTGACGCTGTTCTGCGCCTGGATCGCGTCGGCGATCCCGGACGACACCGCCTCGACGTTGCGGATGACCTCGCCGATCGCGCCGATCGAGGTCACCGACGCGCGCGTCGAATCCTGGATCTCGGCGATCTGCTGCGCGATCTCGCTGGTCGCCTTGGCGGTCTGCTCGGCGAGCGACTTGACCTCAGAGGCGACGACCGCGAAGCCGCGGCCGGCTTCGCCGGCGCGAGCCGCCTCGATGGTCGCGTTCAGCGCCAGCAGGTTGGTTTGGCCCGCGATCTCGCTGATCAGGCTGGTCACCGCACCGACCTTGTCGGCCGCCTCCGACAGCTTCGCGATTGTCGCCTGCGCCTCGGAAGAGGCCGCCACGGCCTTGCGCGTCAGCTCGCGCGACGAGTTCACCTGGCTGGAGATCTGCGAGATCGAGGCGGCGAGTTGCGAGGACGCCCTGGCGACGGTCTGCGTGGTGGCGAGCGCCTGCTCGGCCGCGGCCGCGACGCTGCTCGAATTGCGCTCCAGGGTCAGCGCGCTATCGGTCATCGACTTGGCACTGCTGGCCATGTGGCCGGTGCCTTCGGCGACCTCGCCGACGGCCGTGCTCGCCGCCTGCTCGACGGCCTCGGCCATTTCCTTCAGCGCCTTGCTCTTGATGCGCTCGGCGACCTGGCGCTGCTCGTCCTCGAGCATCGCAGTCTGCCGTGCCTTCTCCTCGGTCTTGATTCTGAACTGCTCGATCGAACGCGACATTTCGCCGAGCTCGTCGCTGCGAGTCTGTCCCGGCAGCTTGATGTCGAAATTGCCGTGACCGAGCTCGGTCAGCGCGCCGCTCATCGCCGCCAATGCCGACGACATCCGCCGCGCAATCACGAGCGTGATCGAGCCGATGATGAGCATCACGAGGACGGCGGCGATGAACACGCTGCGCTTGCTCTCCCACATCTGGGCTTCGAGATCGTCGACATAGACGCCGGTTCCGATGATCCAGCCCCAGGGCTCGAAGCCGGCGACGTAGGACATCTTCGGCTGCGGCGCATCCTTGCCGGGCTTCGGCCACATGTAGTCGACGACGCCGGCCTTCTGGCGCTTGACGACGTCGACCATTTCCATAAACAGCCGCTTGCCGTTCGGATCCTTGTTGTCGGCAAGGCCCTGGCCGTTCAGCTCCGGCTTGATCGGATGCATGACCATCTTCGGAGCCATGTCGTTGATCCAGAAGTAGTCGCCGTTGCCGTAGCGCAGCTTGCCGATCCGCTCGGCCGCCTTCTTCTGCGCGGCCTCCGGCGCGACCTTGTCGCGCGCGATGGAGTCGTATTCCTCGCGGGCAATGCTGAGCGCGGTCTCCGTCAGATGCGTCAGCTCGCTCTGTCGCTGATCCTTCAGCGCGGTGTCGAGGTTTTGGCTCTGCGTTGCAGCAAGGCCGGCGAGCCCGCAGAAGGACAGGCCGATGATCGCATAGATGCGAAGAGCGAGGGAGAAACGCGGCTGAGCCATTGATGGATCCGGAAGCCAGAGGCAGGTGGAACTACTGACATTTTAACGAAACGCCGTTTATGGCGGGTTAAATGTCAGTGGTCCTCTGTTACCGAGATGGGCCGTTCCATCCGTAGTTCTACGACGGCGGAACTAACACGTGTTAATCCGATTCAGTTGGCTTGAGCCGTGTAGTTGATCGGCCTGCCGAGCAGGGAAGCCCGGACCGTCGTCTTTGTCCGCGAAGCGCGCGGGTGCGGCCTTGTGCCGGCCTCGCCAATCTCGAGCACGTTGTCGGCAACGATGAGGCCGCCTAGGTCGGCGTCAACGACGGCTGCGCGCGTCGCCCGCAGTTCGTCGATCTTGTCGATGGGAGCGAGAAGCATCTCATTCGAGATGCTCACCGCTTTCTTCGAATCATCCAGCGCGAACGTTGGCTCTATGTCGCGCTCAGCTGCTCGTGCTCGGCCTGATCAGGTCGGACGCCGCGTCATCCTGCAGCCGCGCGACCAGATTGGCGCGTCGGGAGAGCACCGCCCGCTGGTTGATGTAGGCCTTGTCGGTGATCTCGCCGGCGTCGAGCGAGGGCGGCTCGGCCATCAGCAGCGCCCGCGTCGCATAGCGTGACGATCCCACAGCCTCGGTGCGCAGCTTGGCCAGCCCGTGCGCAATGCCATCGCGTACGGACGGATGGGCGAGCACTTCGCCGACCGAGGCCGCATCCGGTAGCCTGGCCTTGCTGCGGCAGGCGGCGATGTTGGGCACAATCAGGAAATGCACCTCGTCAGTGCCGTGGCCGGCGATCACGATGTCCTGCGCCAGCGGCGCCAGCGCGGCGATGCCGGCGACGCGCAATGCGCCGACGTTCACCCACGTGCCCGAGCTGAGCTTGAAATCCTCGGTGATGCGGCCGTCGAAGAACAGGCCGCGCTCGGGATGCTCGGGATCTGCAAGCTTCACGGCGTCGCCGATCTTGTAGAAGCCTTCCTCGTCGAAGGCGGCGGCGGTGATCTCCGGCGCCTTCCAGTAGCCCGGCATCACATTCGGTCCGCGCACGCGAACCTCGAGCTTTTCGCCTGTCGGCACCAGCTTCAGCTCGGTGCCGGGAATCGGCACGCCGATGTTGCCGGCGCGCTCGGCGAAGAAGTGGCAGTCGGTCGCGAGCGGCGACGTTTCGGTTGCGCCCCAGGCAGAGACCAGCGGCGCCGGCCGGCCGATCGTGGCCAGGCTCATCTCGTTGAGCGCGTCCCACAGGTTCTGCGGCAGGGCGGCGGCCGCATAGAGGATGCACTTCACGCCGGTGAAGAACTTGCGGCGCAGATCGTCGTCCGCCTTCAAGGCCGCGACCAGCATGTCGAAGCCGCGCGGCACGTTGAAATAGATCGTCGGCACCATGCTCCTGAGATTGGCGAGCGAGGTCTCGAACAGTCCGGGCGCCGGCTTGCCTCCATCGATGTAGATCGAGCCGCCGTGGGCGAGCACCAGGTTGAAATTGTGGTTGGCGCCGAAGGTGTGGCTCCAGGGCAGCCAGTCGACGATGACCGGGCCGCCCTCGACCTCGCGCAGGAACGTCCATAGCTGCCCCTTGGCCTGCTGGCTCATCGTCAGCATCCGGTGCGTGTTGATCACCGCCTTGGGTTGCCCGGTGGAGCCCGACGTGAACAGCAGTTTTGCAATCGTATCCGGTGTGACAGCGGCAAATGCGCGGTCCACCTCCGGGCCTGGCGTTGTCGTCAGCAAGGTTTGCAGCGGCACGGCGCTGGCCCCATCGCCATCGCCGGCCACGATCCTCGCGCGATGCAGGCCCTCGATTGCTGCAAGCGCACGGGCAAATGGACCGTGCGAAGCGACGAAGATCGCGCCGGGATCGAGCAGCCGGATCATCGCCCGCAGCTTTTCGTGATCAGTCGACATCAGCGAATAGGCCCGCGAGATCGCACAGGCGGGAATGCCAACATGCTGTGCCGCCAGCGCCAGCACCGCATGCGCGATGCTGTTGTCCGAGAGGATGGCGAGCGGACGATCCGGACCGAGTCCTTGCGCCAGCATCCAGGCGGCGGCGGCACGGACCTCTGTCATCGTCTCGCCATAGGTCAGCCATGTCCAGCCGCCGTCACGGCGCTCGGCCAGGAAGGTGCGGTCCGGCACGGTGCGCGCCCAATGCTCCAGCCATTCGCCGGTACAGCGCGCGAAGGGCAGGAGCGGCATGCGCGAGCGCAGGATGATCGCGCCGTCGTCGCGCTTGTGCGCCTCGATGGAAGGTGCGGCGAACATCGCAGGTTCGGGCAGAGGATGGCGTTCTGCGTTAGTCATGGAACGCCCCCGTCACGTGCCAGACTTCGTCAGAGGGAATATTGCCGGTTGATACGTGATCCTCCCGCTGGGTCGAGACAGCGCCGCGATCAGCTCGTGCGCACCGCCGCATTGCTGCCGCAGTGCAGACAGTCGTCGTCATCTGTAACGGCATGGCTCTCCCTCCCACTCGTATTCATTGCCCGGCAGCCTAACAGAATAGTTGCAGTTTGCAATTATTGTGGATGTGACCAATTGTGGCTGCTTGTTCTCGCGATGGCTCCGGTCTAGGCAGGAGCGTCTCATGTCAGCGAGCCAGCATGTCCAAGAGCGCACGAACGCAACGAGAGGCCGTCGGGCCGGAGGCCGGGATCGGCCTCGGCGAGCTCGAGAACCATCTCGGCTATTTCGTCCGCCGCCTGCAGCATTGGATTTTCCGCGACGTCAACGCGGCGCTCGCGGCCGTCGATCTCGACGTGATCCTGTACTCGATCCTGGAAACGATCGCGGCGAATCCCGGCACCACGCAGATCGCGATCGCCGGCGCGCTCGGCATCGAGCGCGCGCGCATGGTCGGGCTGCTCGATCATCTGCAGAAGGCCGGACTGATCGTGCGCGAGCGCTCCGAACAGGACCGCAGGGCGCATGCGCTCGGGCTGACGCCGCGCGGCCGCGTGATCCTCAGGAAGGCGAATGTCGCCGTCGCGGCGCACGAGAAACGCGTGGCCCGCCGGCTCGGCGCCGACAACTATCGCCGTGCGCTGGCCGCGCTGTCGCAATTCGAGACCGACTAGACTTGTCGCTGACGGCACTGTCGCGAGCCTCCTGCTGCATCAGTGCGCGCATTGGCAATACGTCGCCGGCACGCCAACGCGGTACTGAGGTAAGTCTACCTCAAGATTTCAAAAAGAAAAGATGCATCCGGAAGCTGTGGGGCCACGCTCACGCGGCGTCTGTGCCGGCCCGGATCAGATCAAATGTCCGGATCGTGTCAGCTCGCCGCTTCCAGCCGCTCTTCCGTCAGCAGCCGCATCGCGGCGTCGGCATCCATCGGCTCGCCGAAGGCGTAGCCCTGGGCGTATTCGCAGCCGAGCTGATAGAGCTCGACCGCATCCGAATCCGACTCTGCGCCTTCCGCGACCACGTCCATGCCGAGGTCGTGGGCCAGAGCAATGATCGATTTGAGGATCACCGGCCGGGTGCCGCGCGTGGTCGTGCGGACGAAGGACTGGTCGATCTTCAGCGTGTCGAACGGGAAGCGCTGCAGATAGGCCAGCGAGGAGTGTCCGGTGCCGAAATCGTCGATCGACAGGCCGACACCGAGCTCGCGGATGCGCGCGAGCATCTGCGCGGCGTGCTCCGGGTTCTCCATGACCAGCGATTCCGTCAGCTCGATTTTGAGCGTGCCGCGCGCCACCGACGAGCGCGCCAGCACCGAGCGGATGTCGTGGATCAGGTCGTGGCGCAACAGCTGGCGCGAGGAGACGTTGACGCTGGCGAAGATCGGCTCGCGCAGCCTGGTCGCGCGCTGCCACACCGAGAGCTGGCGGGCGGTCTGGTCGAGCACGAAGGTGCCGAGATCGACGATCAGGCCGATCTCCTCGGCGATGGTGATGAACTCGCTCGGCGACATCCGGCCGAGCTTCGGATGATCCCAGCGCGCCAGGGCCTCGAAGCCGGCGATCGAGCGATCCTCCAGCCGCACGATCGGCTGGTACAGGATCGTGATCTCCTGGCGCTCGATCGAGCGCCGCAACTCGCTCTCGAGCGTCAGGCGGTCGTTCTTGCGCGCGCGCATCGCCGGCTTGTAGACGTCGATGCGGTCGCCGCCGATGCGCTTGGAGTGATACATCGCCAGCTCGGCATCCTTGATGATGTCCTCCGACAACTGCGTCTGCGGGTCGGACAATGCCAGCCCGATCGACGCGGTCAGGAAGATCTCGCGCTCGTTGAAGGCGATCGGCGCGCGGATGGTCTTGCGGATGGTCTCGGCGAAGGCGGTGATGCGGGCCGGATCCTGCTCGGACAGCAGGATCAGGCCGAACTGATCGCCGGCCAGCCGCGCCAGCGTGTCCTGCGGTTTGAGGATGCGCGACAGTCGCCGCGCCAGGGTCAGCAGGATGGAATCGCCGACCGCGATGCCGACGGAATCGTTGACCTGCTTGAAGCGGTCGAGATCGATCACCATCAGGGTCGGCCGCAGGGTCGGCATCGTCTTGGCGAAATTGGCGACGGCTGCGAGGCGGTCGATGAACAGCTTGCGGTTCGGCAGGCCGGTCAGATTGTCGTGCACGCTGTCGTGAAGCAGGCGCTCCTCGGCATTCTTGAACTCGGTCACGTCGGTGAGGGTGCCGACCACGCGCGAGACCTCGCCATCGGAGCCGACCACCGGCCGCGCCTTGAGCGCGAACCACATGAAATGGCCGTCGGGCGTGCGCAGCCGGAAGTCCTGGACGAGGCGGCCGCGGCGCTGGTCGAGCACGCTGTCGAGCGCGGCGCGGAAGCGGTCCTGGTCGAGCGGATGCAGCACCTCGAGCCATTTCGCGGCCGGGCCTTCCAGCGTGCCGCGCTTCAGCCCGAGCAGGCTCTCGGTCTCGGGGCTGGTGAACACCTTGTCGGCGGAGACGTCCCAGTCCCAGATCAGGTCGCCGGAGCCGGCGAGCGCCAGCGCGCGGCGCTCGACGTCGGAGACGATGCCGGTGGTGGCGCCGCCGCCGGCGAAGGCGTGCTGCATCACCGTGAAGCCGATCAGCATCACGATCAGCACGAGGCCGCCGAGCAGCGCGGGGCCGACGATGTCGTTGGTCACCTGGCCGGCCACCGTGAGGCCTGCGGCGGCGACCCACACCGTGAGCAGGAACCAGGTCGGGATCAGCAGCACCGCCCGGTCGAAGCCGTGGCTGGAGAGATAGACGATCAGCGCGAAGCCGAGCGCCGCGATCAAGAGCAGCGACATCCGCGCGATGCCCGAGGCGACCGCCGGATCGAACAGCGCCACCGCGACCAGCGATCCTAGGAAGAACAGCCAGCCCAGGGTGATGTGGGAATAGCGCACGTGCCAGCGCGACAGGTTGAGATAGGCGAACAGGAACACCAGCAGGGTCGCCGCCAGGATCGCCTCGCCGGAGGCGCGCCAGACACGCTCGGCGTTGTTCGACATGTCCAGGACCTTGCCCCAGAAGCCGAAATCGACGCCGATATAGACCAGCACCGCCCAGGCCAGCGCCGCGGCGGCCGGGAACATGATGCTGCCCTTGACCACGAACAGAATGGTCAGCACCAGCGCAAGCAGCCCTGAGATGCCGATCACGATGCCCTGGTACAGCGTGAACGAGTTGACCTTGTCCTTGTAGGCCTCCGGCTCCCACAGATAGAGCTGCGGCAGCTTGTCGGTGCGCAGCTCGGCGACGAAAGTCACGACCGAGCCGGGATCGAGCGTGACGCGGAAGACGTCGGCGGTCGGGCTCTCCTGCCGCTCCGGCAGGTCGCCGATCGAGGGGGTAATGGTGGCGATGCGAGACAGGCCGAGATCGGGCCACATCACGCCGGAGCCGACGACGCGGTAGTGCGGCGCCACGATCAGGCGGTCGAGCTGATCGTCGGTGTTGTTGGCCAGCGCGAACACGATCCAGTTCTGGCCGCCTTCGCGGGCCCGCACCTCGATGCGACGGACGATGCCGTCGGTGCCGGGGGCGGTGGAGACCTGGATGCGGTCGTTCTCGCTGCGCTGATGATCGAGGATGCCGGTCAGGTCGATGGCAGGCGCGTCGCTGCGAACGCTGACGGCGTCAACGGCCTGAGCGGGGGCAACGGCACCACACATCACGAGGCCCAGCGCCACCAACGACGCCAGGCACCTGCTCAGACGCAATGTCAAAACTCCGCGTTCGACACCAGACCACAGCGAAACAGCTCAAACTTAAAGTCACGTTCGCAACGGATGAGGAGCCGTTCCAGGCACGCTTCAGGTGTGCGCGATCATTGGCACGAAAGCGAGGAAAATCAAAGAGATTCCACACACACTCTGTTTAGACGTCGCCTAGATTTCCAACACAATTTTGCCAATATGCTGGCTCGTCTCCATGCGCGCATGAGCTTTCGCTGCATCCACCAGTGGAAACGTCGAGTCCATCAACGGCTTGATGCGGCCCTCGCGCAGCAACGGCATCACCTTGGCCTCGATCGCCGCCACCATCGCCGCCTTGTCGGCATTGCTGCGGGGCCGCAGGGTCGAACCGGTATGGGTGAGGCGCTTCACCATCAGCTTGACGAAATTGACGGTCGCCTTGGGGCTGGACAGGAAGGCGATCTGGACGATGCGGCCATCGGTGGCCGCGGCGTCGTAATTGCGCTCGATGTAGTCGCCGCCGACCATGTCGAGGATGACGTTGGCGCCCTTGCCGCCGGTCGCCTCCCTGACCACGGCGACGAAGTCCTCGGTCTTGTAGTTGATGGCGCGGTCGGCCCCGAGCTTGACGCAGGCGTCCGCCTTGTCCTGCGAGCCGACCGTGACCAGCACCGTGGCGCCGAACGCCTTGGCGAGCTGGATCGCCATGGTACCGATGCCCGAGGAGCCGCCATGGATCAGCAGGGTCTCGCCGGCCTTCAGGCCGCCGCGCTCGAACACGTTGTGCCAGACGGTCATCAGCGTCTCGGGCAGGGCACCGGCCTGCAGGATCGAGAGCGCCGGAGGCACGGCCATCGCTTGCGCGTCCTGTGCGATGCAATATTGCGCATAGCCACCACCGGCCACCAGCGACATCACCGTGTCGCCGATCTTGTGCCGCACGGCGCCTTCACCGAGCGCCACGACCTCGCCGGCGACTTCCAGGCCGGGCAGATCGCTGGCGCCGGGGGGCGGCGGGTAGCTGCCGGAGCGCTGCGCGACGTCGGGACGGTTCACGCCGGCCGCCTTCACCTTGATCAGGATCTCGCCGGGGCCGGGTTTCGGCAGCGGCCGCATCTCGGGCTTCAGCACCTCGGGTCCGCCCGGCTGGCTGATGGCGACCACGGTCATTTGCGCGGGCAGCTGTTCCATGAGAAATCCTTGAACGAGTGATCGAGCGGGTGCTGCGGCGTGCTTAAGCCAGCCCGGGCCCCGCTGGCAACCGGGAGACGGCGAGATGGCAAACGAGGACGACGACCGGCCGCGCCAGGCCAAGGCGCATGAGATCGGGCAGGATCTTTCGATGCTGTCGGTCGAGGAACTGACCAGCCGAATCGCACTGCTGCGCTCCGAGATAGAGCGGATCGAGCAGGCCGTGGCCAAGAAGCGGGCGTCCCGCGATGCAGCGGCCAGCATCTTCAAGTCGTGAGCCCATCCAGGCGCGTAGCATTCACGTAGGAATACGGTCGGCCAGTGGCCGACATGGCTAACGAAGTTTGAAAAATGACTGCCATTTACGGTTGATTAAGCTTTCGCAATTACAACCGAACCGTCCTCGTTTGGACACCGAGTGGCTCCTGTCCACTCTGTTTGACGCCTCCCTGTTATCAACTTTAAAGCCGCCGGAAACGGCGGCTCTTTTTTTGCGTTGCCCTGTGAGCGGGGCGCGCCGCGTCCGCCCCACGCCGTGGAAACCATAAACGGCGTTGCTGCTGGACTCTGAAAAGCCGTCGCGCAATGATTTGTTCATCATACCGGCGCGGTTGCCGGGTTGCGTAAACAGTCGCGTTAAAGAGGCGTTCACCATGTCGGACCGTTTGCTGGGCGATGGCGCTCTTGTTCAGTTCAATGAGCGGCTCACCAACTCTGCCGCTTTCGGCGCACTGTTCCGGGAAGGCATGGATTTGGTCGAGGAGACCGCGGCCTATCTCGACGGCGAGGGCCGCAACGAGGCCAAGGCGCTCGACCGCACCGTCAGCCTGACCTACGCGACAGAGAGCATGCGCCTCACCACCCGGCTGATGCAGCTGGCGTCATGGCTGCTGCTGCACCGGGCGGTGAAGGAGGGCGAGATGACCCTCAGCCAGGCCAACCGCGAGAAGACCAAGGTCAAGCTCACGGCCGCCGATCCAGGCCCGGTCGACCAGCTCGAGAAGCTGCCGCAGCAGCTGCAGGACCTGATCACGCGCTCGATGAGCCTGCAGACGCGGGTCCGCCGCCTCGATCAGACCATCCATTCGCCGCCGCCGGACCAGAGCGCGATCGGCAATCCGCTGGTGCCGCATCTCAACCGGCTGAAGGCCGCTTTCGAGCAGTAAGCGGCCCATGCTCCGCGGCTCGGTTCGCCGAGCCGCCCGCGGAGAGCCACCCCGGCACAAACAAAAACGCCCCCGTTTCCGGGGGCGTTTTGCTGTGAGCGACCCATCCAGGCGGGCCTGAAGGCCTGCGCCCAACGGGCAAGAGGGCATCAATCCTTCTTGAGGAAGCCCTGGAACTTCTTCTGGAAGCGCGAGACGCGGCCGCCGCGATCCATGAGCTGCTGGGTGCCGCCGGTCCAGGCCGGGTGCGACTTGGGGTCGATGTCGAGGTTGAGCTTGTCGCCCTCTTTGCCCCAGGTCGAGCGGGTCTGGTACTCGGTGCCATCGGTCATCACGACCGTAATCGTATGATAATTCGGGTGAATGTCGGCTTTCATGGCAGATCCTACGGCGCGATGCGACGACATGACGGGGCGCGGCCGCGCCTGATCCTGTCGTCACTGAAGGGGGACAATTGGCGCGCTCTATAGCCCAAGGTCCCGCCCAAAACAAGCCAAGGTCGCGAAACAAGCCAGGGCGCGCGTCGGCACCTTGGTATGTTACCGGATTTGCCAAGGCCGGTGCCGCAGGCCTATCAGAACGGCAGATTGGATGAATTCTCAGGTGGCCCCAAGGTGATCCCATGAGTGCAGTGGAACGGCTTGACGAGCGGCAGAGCGCTGCGCCTTCGGCGCAGGAGGCGGTCGAGGACGCCGTCGCGGCGGTCGAGGCGCTGACGGAGCCGCCCGTCCCGGTCCGCCGCTCCAAGCTGCGTCCCCTGCTGGCGCTCGCGCCCTATATCGCGCGCTATCGCGGCCGCGCCGTTCTCGCGCTGATCTCGCTGACGGTCGCAGCGCTGACCACCCTGCTGGTGCCGGTCGCGGTCCGCCGCATGATCGATTTCGGCTTCACGCCGAAGGGCATCGAGCTGATTAACAGCTATTTCAGCGTCATGATCGCGGTCGTCGCGGTGCTCGCGCTGGCCAGCGCCGCCCGTTACTACCTGGTGATGACGATCGGCGAGCGCATCGTCGCCGATATCCGCCGCGACGTGTTCGCACACCTGATGTCGCTGTCGCCGTCGTTCTTCGATTCCGCGCGCTCCGGCGAGCTGGTGTCGCGGCTGACCGCCGACACCACCCAGATCAAGTCGGCGGCCGGCGCCTCGGTGTCGATCGCACTGCGCAATCTGCTGCTGTTTCTCGGCGCCACGGCGATGATGGTGTTCACCAGCCCGAAGCTGTCCTTGTTCGTGCTGCTGGCGATCCCGCTGATCGTGTTGCCGCTGGTCGCCTTCGGCCGTTGGGTCCGCCGTCTGTCGCGCAATGCGCAGGATACGCTGGCCGATGCCTCGGCCTATGCGTCCGAACTGGTCGGCGCGATCAGGACGGTGCAGGCCTATACCAGCGAGAAGCTCGCGGCGGGGCGCTTCGGCGGCGAGGTCGAGCAGGCCTATGAGGCGGCCCGGGTCTCGACCAAGGCGCGCGGCGTGCTCACCGCGATCATCATCTTCATCGTGTTCTCCAGCGTCGTCGCGATCCTCTGGGTCGGCTCGCACGACGTGCTGACCGGCAACATCAGCGCCGGCCGGCTCGGCCAGTTCGTGCTCTACGCGGCGTTCGCCGCCGCCGGGCTCGGCCAGCTCTCGGAGGTCTGGGGCGAAGTCTCGGCCGCCTCCGGCGCCGCCGAGCGGCTGTTCGAGCTGCTGCACGTGCAGCCGGAGATCACCGCACCGGCGCGGCCCGCGGTGCTGCCCGAGCCGGCGCGCGGCGACATCGGCTTCGACCGCGTCAGCTTCGCCTACCCGAGCCGCCCGGATGTGCGCGTGCTCGAGGACGTGTCGTTTGCGATCCGTGCCGGCGAGAAGGTTGCGATCGTCGGTCCGTCCGGGGCCGGCAAGAGCACGCTGTTTCATCTGCTGCTGCGGTTCTACGATCCGGCCTCCGGCGTGATCTCGGTCGATGGCGTGCCGGTGCGCTCCGCCGATCCGCGCAAGGTGCGCGAGCGCATGGCGCTGGTGCCGCAGGAGTCCGTCGTGTTCGCGGCGAGCGCGCGCGAGAACATCCGCTTCGGCCAGCCCGAGGCGACCGATGCCGAGGTCGAGCGCGCCGCCGATCTCGCCCATGCCACCGAGTTCATCCGCCGGCTGCCGGAAGGTTTCGAGACGCAGCTCGGCGAGCGTGGCGTCACGCTCTCGGGCGGCCAGCGCCAGCGCATCGCGATCGCACGCGCCATCCTGCGCGATGCGCCGCTGCTGCTGCTCGACGAGGCGACCTCGGCGCTCGATGCCGAAAGCGAGACCCTGGTGCAGACCGCGCTCGAGGGCCTGATGAAGGACCGCACCACTTTGGTGATCGCGCATCGCCTCGCGACGGTGCTGTCCTGCGACCGCATCCTGGTCATGGATCGCGGCCGGATCGTCGAGCAGGGTACGCACAGCTCGCTGGTCGCCGCCAACGGCCTCTATGCACGGCTCGCGCGGCTGCAATTCGAGACCGTGTAGTTTGGGCAACAATGTGGGCTGCCGGCAACACTGCTAATTCTCAAGCCGGAGCCTGCAACCTTTCTCCAGCCTTGTACGTTCCCTGCCGGAACCGAGGGCACGCGACGATCTTGCGTGTGCCCTCCACCAACAGGAGCAACGGACATGCCCTATCGTCGTGGCAGTTTTGCCCTCACGCCCCCTTCGTTCGTGATCTTCGCCATTGCGCTCGTTCTCGCCTTGGTCGCGATGCTCGCCCACTACATGCACGCCTCGATCCCGCTATTGTCGACCGCGCACGCCTTCGACGCGCTGGCGATCGCCTTCGTGGTGCTTACTATCGGCGTGCTGTTTCGCGGCGTGTAGTTGCTGACAGCCACGCACTAGGTGTCGCCCCTGCGAACGCAGGGGCCCATAACCCCGGTAGAATGTTTTGTGGGCAAATGCCCGCCACGTCTTTCTTCGCAACAGTTCTGCTGCGGCGTATGGATCCCGGATCTGCCCTCGCTGCGCTCGGTTGTCCGGGACGACAGCGGTGGGTGTAGCTGCGGTGTGGGCTGTCAGCGTTAAGGCACCCACGCCATCCGCAGTACAGGACGACCTGAGGTCGGATTGACGTCCTCGCCGGCTTCGACGAAGCCGCTGCGCTTGTAGAAGCGGATGGCGCGGGCGTTGTCCTTGTTGACCAGCAGCGTGATGCCGCGAGGCGATCTCTGCTTTGCGGCATCGACCAATTGCGTCGCGAGTGGCGAACCCCAGTGCTGCGGCGAGACCACCAGCTGGTCCAGATAACCCGACGTATCGATCGTGACGAACCCGGCGAGCCCGCCGTCCATCTCGGCCACGATCACCTCGGCCTTCGGCACCAGCTCGCTCCGCCAGCGCTCACGCCACCACGGCACCCGCGCGGCGAAGTCGATTGCGGGATAGGCGAGCTGCCACGTCTGCTGCCACAGCGCGATCGCCGCGCCCTCGTCATCGGCGCGATAGGGACGCAGAGGGATGGTCGACGTCACCGTTCCGTCAGCTTCAATTCGATGCGGCGGTTGCGGCGGAAGGCTTCGTCTGTGTTCGCAGCATCGAGCGGCTGGAATTCGGCGAAGCCGGCAGCGACCAGGCGCTGCGCGGGAACGCCGAGCGAGATCAGGTACTGCACCACCGAGATCGCGCGCGCCGATGACAACTCCCAGTTCGATTTGAACACCGGGCTGTTGATCGGCCTGACGTCGGTATGACCGTCGACGCGAAGGACCCAGGAGATCTCGGTGGGGATCTGCTTGTCGAGATCGACCAGCGCCGTCGCCACCGAGTTCAGCTCCTGTTGGCCCTCGGGGAGCAGGGTGGCCTGTCCGGTGTCGAAGAACACCTCCGATTGGAACACGAAGCGGTCGCCGACGACGCGGATGTCGGGCCGGTTGCCGAGGATGGCGCGCAGCCGGCCGAAGAATTCCGAGCGGTAGCGTGTCAGCTCCTGCACCCGCTGCGCCAGCGCGACGTTGAGGCGGGAGCCGAGATCGGCGATGCGGCTCTGCGATTCCTTGTCGCGCTTCTCCGAGGCGTCGAGCGCATCTTCCAGCGCGGCGAGCTGACGGCGCAGCGCGCTGATCTGCTGGTTGAGCACCTCGATCTGGGCCAGGGCGCGGGCCGTGACCTGCTTCTCGGACTCGAGCGCCCGGTTGAGTTCGTTGGCGCGGCCCGTCGCATTGCTGCCGACATTGGCCAGGCCGTCGTAGAGGCCCTTGATCCGGTCACGCTCCGCCTCGGCATTGGAGAGGCCGGCGCGTAATTGCGCGACTTGGTCGTCCAGCGACAGCTTGCCGAGCTTCTCCAGCGACAGCATCTCGTTGAGCTGCGCGATCTTGGCGTTCAGCTGCTCCAGCGCCTTGTCCTTGCCGGTGACCTCCTGCGACAGGAAGAACTGCACCACCAGGAACACGGTCAGCAGGAATACGATCGAGAGCACCAGGGTCGACAGCGCGTCGACGAAGCCCGGCCAGTAGTTCAGGCCGGAGTCCCCCCGGCGGGATCGCGCAAGCGCCATCAGTGTCTCCTACTCGTCTCGGGGCTGTCGACGGCGGTCAACTCTTCTCGGTCTGCCGCGCCAGCCGTTCCAGCAGCCGCTTGATCTCGCGGTTCTGCTCGCCCTGGCCGTCGGCCCATTCGCGGATCATCTGCTGCTCGGTGCGCATGTGTCCGACCAGACCCTGGATGGCTTCGGCCAAATTGGCCATGGCCGCGGTCGCGCCGCGGGCCGAGCCTTCCTCCATGGCCGTCCGCAACCGCTCGACCGCGACCGCGAGGTCGCCGCCGGCACCCTCGCCGCCGGCGCCATATTCGCGCACGGTCCCGGCCAGCCAGTCCTCGAGGTCGGTGTAGAAGCGGTTCTGCGCCTGGCTCGACTGCAGGTCGAGGAAGCCCAGGATCAGCGAACCGGCGAGGCCGAACAGAGAGGACGAGAACGAGATGCCCATGCCGCTGAGCGGCGCCGCGAGGCCGCCCTTGAGCGTGTCGAACAGCGCCCCGGCGTCGCCGCCGACCTTGAGCCCGTCGATCACCTTGCCGACCGAGCCGACCGTCTCGATCAGGCCCCAGAAGGTGCCCAGCAGGCCGAGGAAGACCAGCAGGCCGGTCATGTAGCGCGAGATGTCGCGGGCCTCGTCCAGGCGGGTGGCAATCGAATCCAGCAGGTGGCGCATCGTCTGCTGCGAGATCGACATCCGCCCGGTGCGTTCGCGGCCGAGAATGGCGGCCATCGGCGCCAGCAGGACGGGGTGGCGGGGCACCGCCAGGCCGGGATCGGCGATGCGGAAATTGTTCACCCAGGACACTTCCGGATACAGCCGGACGACCTGCCGGAAGGCGAGGATGACGCCGATCAGGAGCACCGCCCCGATCAGGGCGTTGAGGCCTGGATTGGCGAAGAACGCCATGATGATCTGCTTGTACAGCACGACGCCGACCAGGGCGCACAGCACCAGGAAGACCAGCATTCGCACCAGGAAGATCCGGGGCGTGGACAGTTTGGTCGGTTCGACTGACATCGCGGAGCGGGAAGGGGAGCCTTGAGGCATTGTCGATGACATCCGTTGCGGGGGAACCGGTCCCGAAAATCCACTATGGCATAGCAGCGCCGGGAGAACAGCCGGGATCGGCGCACTCCCTTCCCTGCACGGAACTATGGCTGAAACCGGCGGAGATCCGCGGCGTAGTTAGTCCCACCTTCATATTTAGCTGGAATGCCCGGGCTTTGTCATGACGATCATTGATTATCTCGAGGCCCTGGCGGCGCTCGGGGTGGCGCTCTCCCTGCTGATGGCCAAGGCCTGGGTGCTGCAGCAGCGCACCGGGAATTCAGGCTGGGTCGACACGTTCTGGACATTTTCCGTCGGCCTGGTCGGGGCCTTCGGCGCGATCTGGCCCGTGGCCGGCATCCTCCCCGGCCCACGGCAATGGCTGGTCGCCGTGCTGGTCGCGGTCTGGGCGCTGCGTCTGGGCGGACATATCGCGCTGCGCAGCCGCGGCAGCGCCGACGACCCCCGCTATGCCGAGCTGACCCGGCAATGGGGCGATGCGGCGCCGTGGCGGATGTTCGTGTTCCTGCAGCAGCAGGCCTGTGGGGCGATCCCGCTGGTGTTTGCGGTGTTCGTCGCCGCCCATGCGCCGGCGGCCGAGCTCCGCCTGCAGGACTATCTGGGCATCCTCGTGCTCGTCCTGGGCATCGCCGGGGAGGGGGTCGCCGATGCGCAGCTCAAGGCCTTCCGCCGTGATCCAGCGAACAAGGGCAAAGTCTGCGACGTCGGCCTGTGGCGCTGGTCGCGGCACCCCAACTACTTCTTCGAGTGGGTGTGCTGGCTGTCCTATCCCGTCATCGCGCTGTCAGCGGATCATCCCTGGGGCCTGGCCAGCCTGCTTGCGCCGCTGATGATGTACTGGTTCCTGGTTCACGTCACCGGCATTCCGCCGCTCGAGGAGCACATGCTGCGCTCGCGCGGCGAGCGCTACCGGGCCTACCAGGCGCGTACGAG
Organism: Bradyrhizobium sp. HKCCYLS2038; assembly: GCF_051167655.1. Taxonomy (NCBI): domain Bacteria; kingdom Pseudomonadati; phylum Pseudomonadota; class Alphaproteobacteria; order Hyphomicrobiales; family Nitrobacteraceae; genus Bradyrhizobium; species Bradyrhizobium sp. HKCCYLS2038. The sequence continues at coordinate 680,101 of NZ_JBNPTM010000001.1, forward strand.
CATGTTCTTTCCGCTGCCGAGCCGGTTCCTGCTCTCCTCGAAGCGGGTCACATAATCAGGAAAGCCCCGGCCAAGACGGCAAGATTTAGCCCGCGATCCGGTACGCATAACGAGGGATCTGATCGTCGATCCCGAACGAAGTAGATCACCGCACCACGTCGAGCTGTGTCGCCCTTTGTCTCTGCCTATGCGGCGGGTTCGTGAGTTGGCTCCGATCGCCAGCAGGTGGATGATTCGAATTTTCGTTGGCTGTTAGGACCGAGCTGGACTGAGCGAGTTTGTAGATCTTCAGAGCCGCAACTTTGTAGTTGCTCGCGGGATCAGATGCCGCCGACGATAACGTCCAATGGTGTGGCAGGACGTCACAGGTCCTGGCGAGATCCGAATTCGAACTCCGTGGTCACGCCCCTGAACTCATCGCCACAATGCGCTCACAATCCGGTGAATCAGAAAAATGCCTGTTCTTTCAGTCCTATAGGTTCGTGTGACATCTGGCCGCCCGGTTCCGCGTTGCGTCGCACCACTTGCCTTCTATGTTGGCCAGCAACACGGGTGCCAGAAAGGCGCCATGACCGAGCCATCCGGTCGACCGCTTTTCATCATCATCGAGGGGGCTTTCCTACCCAATGTCTCGTTTCCGTGCGCCGCTGGTCGGCAGTGCCTTGATGCTCGCGGCGGCCGTGCCGCTTCTGGCCGGCTGTAACGAAGCAACCCAGGCTCAGGCCTCCGCCAACGACCAGATCGTCGTTCCCGACGTCGGCATCATCACGGTCGAGCAGAAGGCGCGGGCGATCGTGCGCGAGCTGCCCGGCCGCATCGCGCCGACCCGCGTCTCCGACGTGCGGCCGCGCGTGTCCGGCATCATCGTCGAGCGGCTGTTCCGCCAGGGCAGCGAGGTCAAGGCGGGCGACCCGCTCTACCGCATCGACCCGAAGCCGTTCGAGGTCGAGATCATGTCGAGCCGCGCCGCGCTGGCCAAGGCGGAAGCGGTGCACGAGCGCGCCGTGCAGCAGGCGAACCGCATTGCGCAGCTGTTCAAGGAGCGCGCGGCGCCGGCCGTCGAGAACGAGAAGGCGATCTCTGGGGAGCGCGAGGCCGCGGCGGACATCGAGGCTCGCAAGGCGGATCTCGCACGCGCCCAGCTCAATCTCGACTACGCGACCGTGCGCGCGCCGATCGACGGCATCGTCGGCGCGGCCCAGCTCAGCGAAGGCGCCATTGTGGTCCAGAACGAGACCTCGCTGGTGACGATCCAGCAGCTCGATCCGATCTATGCCGACTTCACGCAGTCCGTCAGCGAGCTCAATCGCCTCCGCCGCGCCTTCGAGTCCGGCGACCTCGACCAGATCGCGCCAGACGCGATCAAGGTCCGGCTCGTGCTCGACGACGGCACGCCCTATTCGATTCCTGGCCGGCTGCTGTTCTCCGACGCCAAGGTCGATGCCGCGACCGGCCAGGTCACCTTGCGCGGCGAGTTCGCAAATCCGAAGCGCGAGCTGCTGCCGGGCATGTATGTGCGCGTCCGCATAGAGCAGGGCATCGACAGCGATTCGGTGGCGGTGCCGCAGCAGGCGGTGCAGCGCAACGCCGCCGGCGGCTCCGAGGTCTATGTCATTCGCGACGATCATCGCGCGATCGCGCGTCCGATTCGCACCGGCCCGGTGCAGGACGGCCTCGTGCTGATCACCGACGGTCTGCGCACCGGCGACAAGGTCGTGGTCGACGGCTTCCAGAAGTTTGCCGCCGGCGACAAGGTCGCGCCGCAGGCCTGGACCGAAGTCAGCGTCGCGACCCAGCTCGAAACCAAGTCAGCGTCGCGGTAAGTCCTGATGCCGAGCTTCTTCATCGACAGGCCGATCTTCGCCTGGGTCGTCGCGCTGTTCATCTGCCTGATCGGTGCGATCGCGATCCCGCTCTTGGCGGTGGCGCAATATCCGATCATCGCGCCGCCCTCGATCTCGATCTCCACCAGCTATCCCGGCGCTTCGCCCGAGAATCTCTACAACAGCGTCACGCGGCTGATCGAGGAGGAGCTCAACGGCGCCTCCGGCATTCTGAACTTCGAATCGACCAGCGACTCGCTCGGCCAGGTCGAGATCACGGCGAACTTCGTGCCGGGCACGTCGACCAACGACGCCTCGGTCGAGGTGCAGAATCGCTTGAAGCGCGTCGAGGCGCGGCTGCCGCGTGCGGTCATCCAGCAGGGCATCCTGGTCGAGGAAGCCTCGGCCGCGGTGCTGCAGATCATCACCCTCAAATCGACCGACGGCAGCCTCGACGAGGTCGGCCTCGGCGACTTCATGATCCGCAACGTGCTCGGCGAAATCAGGCGCATTCCCGGCGTCGGCCGTGCCACGCTGTATTCGACAGAGCGCTCGCTGCGCGTCTGGCTCGATCCGGCCAAGCTGACTGGCTATGGCCTCACCGCCGACGACGTCACCAAGGCGATCGGCGCGCAGAACGCCCAGGTCGCCTCCGGCAGCATCGGAGCGGAGCCGGCGACGACCGTGCAGCGCACTTCGGCGCTGGTGCTGGTCAAGGGCCAGCTCGATTCGCCCGACGAGTTCGGATCGATCATCCTGCGCGCCAATGCCGACGGTTCGACGGTGCGGCTGCGCGACGTCGCCCGCATCGAGATCGGCGGCCTGAGCTATCAGTTCAACACCCGCCTCAATGGCAAGCCGACCGCGGGCCTGTCGGTGCTGCTATCGCCGACCGGCAATGCGCTGGCCACCGCGAGCGCGGTCGAGGCCAAGATGAAGGAGCTGTCGCGCTTCTTCCCGTCCACCATCGCCTATGAGATTCCTTACGACATCACCCCGGTGGTGAAGGCCTCGATCAAGCGCGTGCTGATGACGCTGGTCGAAGCCGTGGTGCTGGTGTTCGTGGTGATGTTCCTGTTCCTGCAGAACATCCGCTACACCATCATCCCGACCATCGTCGTGCCCGTCGCGCTACTCGGCACCTGCGCGACGCTGATGCTGGTGGGCTACTCCATCAACATGCTGACGATGTTCGGCATGGTGCTCGCAGTCGGCATCCTCGTCGACGACGCCATCGTTGTGGTCGAGAACGTCGAGCGCATCATGAGCGAGGAGGGGCTGTCGCCGAAAGAGGCGACGCGCAAGGCGATGAGCCAGATCACCGGCGCTATCATCGGCATCACGCTGGTGCTGATGGCAGTGTTCGTGCCGATGGCGTTCTTCCCCGGATCGGTCGGCATTATCTACCGGCAGTTCTCGGTCACCATGGTCGCGGCGATCGGTTTCTCGGCGTTGCTCGCGCTGTCGCTCACGCCCGCGCTGTGCGCGACCCTGCTGAAGCCGGTGCAGGCCGGTCATGGCCACGCCAAGACGGGCGTGTTCGGCTGGTTCAACCGCTTCATGGACGGAAGCCGCAACCGCTACACCGGCGTGGTCGGCGCTTCGCTGAAGCGCACCGGACGGCTGATGCTGATCTACGCGATCTTCATCGTCGGCCTGTCCTGGGCGTTCATCCAGCTGCCCGGTGGCTTCCTGCCGGTCGACGACCAGGGCTTCATCACGACCGACGTGCAGACGCCGGCGGATTCGTCCTATGCGCGGACTCAAGCTGCCGTCGAAGCGGTGGAGAAATATCTGGCCAAGCGCGACGGCATCGAGGACGTCACCTTCCTCACCGGCTTCAGCTATGCCGGCCAGGGCGTCAACACCGCGCAGGCCTTCATCTCGCTGAAGGACTGGTCGGAGCGCGGCAAGCGCGACAGCGCAGCCGCGCTGGTCGCAGACATCAACCGCGATCTCGCCGGCCTGCGCGACGCCAAGATCACCGCGCTGCAGCCGCCGCCGATCGACAATCTCGGCAACTCCTCCGGCTTCAGCTTCCGCCTGCAGGACCGCGGGCAGAAGGGCTATGTCGCGCTCGTCGCGGCCGCCGACCAGCTGATCGCGGAGGCCAATGCCAGCCCGGTGCTGCAGAAGGTCTATATCGAGGGCCTGCCGCAGGGGCCCCAGGTCAATTTGATGATCGATCGCGAGAAGGCCAGCGCCTTTGGCGTCACCTTCGAGGACATCAACAACACGATCTCGACCAATCTCGGCTCGACCTATGTCAACGACTTCCCGAACCGCGGCCGCATGCAGCGCGTCGTGGTGCAGGCGGACCGCATCAGCCGCATGAATGCGGACGACATCCTCAACTACAGCGTCAAGAACGCCAAGGGACAGCTGGTGCCGTTCTCGTCGTTCGCGACCATCCAGTGGGCCAAGGGACCGAGCCAGATTGCCGGCTTCAACTACTATCCGGCGATCCGCATCTCCGGCGAGGCGAGGCCTGGCTTCACCTCGGGCGACGCGCTCAACGAGATGGAGCGGCTCGCCGGCAAGCTGCCGCGCGGCTTCGGCTATGAATGGACCGGCCAGTCGCTGCAGGAGAAGCTGTCGGGCTCGCAGGCGCCGCTGCTGCTGGGATTGTCGGCGCTGGTCGTGTTCCTGTGCCTCGCTGCGCTTTATGAGAGCTGGACGATTCCGCTTGCGGTCCTGCTGACGGTGCCGCTCGGCATCCTCGGCGCCGTGGTCGCGGCCAATCTGCGCGGCCTGTCCAACGACGTGTACTTCACGGTGGCGCTGATCACGATCATCGGCCTCGCGGCGAAGGACGCCATCCTGATCATCGAGTTCGCCAAGGATCTGCGTGCCCACGGAAAGCCGCTGGTCGCGGCGACCATCGAGGCATGCTCGCTGCGCTTCCGCCCGATCATCATGACCGGCCTCGCCTTCGTCTGCGGCGTGCTGCCGATGTCGATCGCGACAGGCGCCGGCGGCGCCAGCCAGCAGGCGCTCGGCACCAACGTGATGGGCGGCATGATCGCGGTCGTGATCCTGGCGCTGCTGATGGTGCCGGTGTTCTTCGTCTCCGTGCAGCGCGTGCTCGCCGGCGATCGCGAGAAGGCGTCGGCGCAGGCGGAGGCTTATGGGCCGCCGGCGCCAGTGAAGTCGTAGACGGTCACGATTGCGATCACGATGACTCGCTCGACCTTTTGAGCCGCAATCCCACCACGCTGTCGGTGCGCTCCCCTCCCCCACTTGCGGGGAGGGGGGAGGGGGCGGGGGTGGGGGCCCCGATTCCGCTCGACTTAATGGAATCCGTTCCAAGCTCACAACGCGCGGTTCATTTGCGCTTAGCTCGAACACAAGATTCGACGTTCATTCATGTCCGCTAGGAGGGCGTGCAATCCACGAACGTCAGCGCCCGTGGACCCCCACCCCCGACCCCTCCCCGCGAGGGGGAGGGGGCGTACCGGCCGAGTGGCGTGGACGGAGCCTCACCTCGTGACTGGAGTTCGACGCTCGGTGCGTGTATGATTTGCCGACACGTGACGGGTACGCATGTCGATGGTCTTTCGCAAATCTGCTCTCGTATTCGCGCTTGCTGGTCTTTGCCTCGGTGCTCCAGCTGCTCGCGCCCAGTCAGGGCCGGTGCAGTATTGGCTGCCGGGCTGGCCGATCGGGTTCAGCACCGATCCGGGCGTCGTCCAGAGCCTGGATTCCTACGGCAACGTCCCGAGCTTCACGACGAGCGGCAGCAACACCGGCTTCTTCTCGCGCAGCTACAGCGTCACCAACAACTGGTCGAGCCTTTCGGGTGTCGGTCTGAGCTCGAACATCGTCAACCGCTATGGCTCGCTCGGCAGCTACACCACCCAGGGCGCGCAATACGGCTACACGTTCAAGAACGGCGTCAGCTTCTATGGCGGCTTCGATACGCTGAAATTCAATCCCGGCGTCGGCGGGCCGTTCGCGACGTTCGATTCGCGCTCCACCTCGACGCCCGCCTACGCCATCAATGGCGGCGTCGAGTTCAAGCCGAGCTCCAACGTCAGCCTGTCGCTCGGCTTCAGCTACGCCGGCCAGTCATCCAGCCGCGTCGACAGCGACATCAACTCGCCGGCGCTGCCCGGCGAGACGCCGCAGGCGTTCACCAGCGGCCGCAGATAGCCTTCACCCAATAAAGCTCAGCCGCCGACCACACCTTCGGTGTCGTCCCGGACAAGCGCGCGGCACGCGCGTGCCGATCCGGGATCCATACTCCCAGGGAGATGTTCGAGCCACGCTGGTCGACGAGTGCTGCCTGGCCACGGCCGTCGGTGGCTACGGGTCCCGGCTCGAGGCCGGGACGACACCGTGTGGAGGGGAGCGGTGTGTCAAGCCTGAGAGCCGATGCAGCCGCGCGAACTACGCCGCCGCCTTCAGCACCTTCACCAGCTCGCGGTGGATGATCTCGTTGCCGCAGATGACGTGTCCGGTGGCCAGCGCGTCTTCCTTGCCGTCGATGCCGGAGACGGTGCCGCCGGCCTCGCGCACCATGATCATGCCCGCCGCGATGTCCCAGGGCTGCAAATCGCGCTCCCAGAAGGCATCGAAGCGGCCGGCGGCGACGAAGGCGAGGTCGAGCGAGGCGGCGCCGAAGCGGCGGAGGCCCGCGACCTTGACCTGCAGCGCGGTCATCTCGCGCAGGAAGAGCTGATGGTCGCCGCGGCCGATATGCGGCAGGCCGCAGGCGATGACGCATTCATGCAGCTGCTTGCGAGCGGCGACGCGCAGCCGTTGGTCGTTGAGGAACGCGCCCTTGCCGCGCTCGGCGATGTACAGCTCGTCGTTGGCCGGGTTGTAGATCACGCCGGCGATCACGGTGTCCTCGCGCTGGAGCGCGATCGAGATCGCGAATTGCGGGATGCCGTGCAGGAAGTTGGTGGTGCCGTCGAGCGGATCGACGATCCAGGTGTGCGACTTGTCGCTGCCTTCCCGCTTGCCGCCTTCCTCGCCGAGGAAGCCGTAGCCCGGACGGGCCTTGGAGAGGTCCTCGTAGAGCATCTCCTCGGCCTTCTTGTCGGCGCGGGAGACGAAGTTCGCCGGTCCTTTCAGCGACACCTGCAGGTGCTCGATCTCGCCGAGGTCGCGCTTGAGGTTGCGGCCGGCCCGGCGCGCGGCCTTGACCATGACATTGATGAGGGCGGAATGAATCATATGCTCGATGCGCTGGGCTGACCGCACCTTGCGGTGCGCGCCTCGCCCGGAAGCGGGGGAGGCGGGTGAAAATGGCTGGTTGTGGGTGCCCTGAAGGGGCCGCCGCGTCAAGGCCGGATCAGGCGCCGGCCGATGTCGCGGTTACCTGATGGTGCCGAGCCAGCGCTTGGCCGCCTGCTCGCCCTTGGCGCGGTCCTCGGGCGGCATGTCGGCGAACTTCTCGTCGAGCTTGGGGTCGCCCTTGCCGGCGGTCTTGGCCACCAGGTGCCACTTGTACGCCTCGACTTTGTCCATTGGCGTGGCAATGCCGTACAGCAGCACCCAGGCCAGCCGGTTCTGGGCCAACGGGCTGTTCTGCCGGGCGGCCCTGCGCAGCAGCGATATTGCCGCCGGCTGGTCCTTCGGGACGCCGGTGCCGTTGAACAGCGCAATGGCGTATTCGACCTCGGCGTCGATATTGTCGGCGATCGCGGCCGCCTGCAGCAGCCGGGCGGCCTTCTCCAGATCCTTCGGCACGCCGGTTCCCTCCTTGTAGAAGGTTGCCAGCGCGTATTGCGCCTCGGCATTGCCGGCCTCCGCCGCCAGGCGCAACAGCTCGGCCGAGCGCCGCAGATCCTGCGGGAACGTCTGGCCATCGAGATAGAGCAAAGCGAGATTATAGGCGGCCTTGGGCTCGCCGAGCTTGGCGGCGGACGCCAGCAGCTTCACCGCCTCCAGCTTGTCGACCGGGCCGCCGCGTCCTGCCAGCCGCATCATCGCCAGCGCGAACATCGCCTCGCGGTCGCCGGCCTCGGCAGCACGCTTGTACCAGATTGCCGCCTTCTCATAGTCACGCCGAATGCCCTGGGCGTTTTCATAGAGCTGCCCGAGCATCGCCATCGCCTTGGGATCGCCGGCCTGCGCGCGGGGCGTCGCCAGGTCGAACGCAGTCTTGTACTGGCCGCGCTGATAGGCGCCGTAGACCAGGTCCACATTGGCGGCCGGTTGCGGCGCCGGTGCCGGTGCCGGTGCCGGGGGAGCCGGCTTGGCGGCTGGGGCAGGAGCCGGCTTCTTGGCGGCCAACGGTGGGGCCGGGGGCTTCGGCCTCTCAGCCGGTCGTTCGGCGGGTTTCGGCTTGTCGGCCGGCGGCTGCTGCTGGGCGGGAGGCGTCAACGAGATCTGCGCGCGTGCGCTCGGCGTCGCCATTGCGAGCGCAGCCACGAGACATGTCAGGCGCCGGATCGTCATGCGTCGTTCAGCTCTGTGCCGCCGTGACGGCAGAGGCCGCCGCATGGACCTGGCGCAGCGCCGCGCCGATCTCGGCGAGGGCGGCGGCCGGGCCGCGTTCGTCGTTCCAGACGAGGTCGTCGACGAGCACGAAATCGGCGCCTGCAGCGACGAAGTCGGCAGCTTCCTTCAGAGAGATCGCATAGCCGACGCAAGGCGGCTCGAACAGTTCGGCCCACCAGGCCAGGCGCTCGTTGACGGCGTCGGGCGACGGGCGGCGTCCCTGCGCATCGCGTTCGCCGAACAGCACATAGTCAGCACCGAGCTCGCCCGCGCGCATCGAATCGTGCCGCGTCGACAGGCCGCCGCTGCCGGCGATGCGGTCCGGCTTCAAGCCGGGCATGGCCTCCTCCAGCGCGGCGATGCCGGTCAGATGTGCGCCGTCCGCACCGGCGCGGGCCACGATATCGGCGTGGCCGTCGATCAGCAGCGCCGCGCCGGTGTTCTGGATGGCTGGCGCGAGCGTCTTGACGGTCGTGATCATGCTGCGCGGATCGCTCTCCTTGAGCCGCACCAGCACCGCGGCGACGTCGGCGCTGGCGAGGATCGCGGGCAGGCTGGCGGCGAGCGCCGCCGCGTCGGTCACGATCGGCGTCGCCAGATAGAGGCGCGGCTGCGGCCGCGCTGAAGTCGTCTTGCCGGACACTTATGCCGCCTTCTTGTCGCGCCGCGTCACCACGTAGCGGCAAATCATGTCATTGTCGATGCAGTGAGGCACGGCCCGCCATCGGGCGCGGCGTGCGCCCTGCGGGTAGTACGTGATGCGATGATCCGCAAGCCCAGCGAGCCGCGTGGTTCGGTCAGCGGCGTAGCCCAGGCCGGGGACCACCGCGGCAACGGCAACGGCGTTGCGTGCGAAGATGTCCATCATCTGCTCCAGACGGCACCTGCCCTGCAGGTCAAACTAGACGGTTCTCAGGCGGTTGCCGAGCAAACATTGGTCGCAGCTGAGGCAGGCTCTCGCAGAGGTGAATGGGACGTTGATGGTGAGCACCCTGTCACCGCGCCGGCAGTCGGCTCCCCTCCGCCTCGTAACAATACAGAGATAGGAGGCTGTCGCGACGAACGATCCTGCCAGTTAGTTACTCCGTCATGCCCGGGCTCGTCGGGCATCCACGTCAGACTCAGGGTGCCGAACGACGCGGATGGCCGGGACAAGCCCGGCCATGACGACGTGGAGACAGGCGAGCCCAAGACTCCGATCGTCAACTGCGATAGCCCTGCAAAGGGGGCGGCTCACGCCACCTTCGGATCGAGCTCGCCCTTGGCGTACCGCTTGGCCATTTCGGCGGTCGTCAGCACGCGCTTGATCTTGCCGGCCTGGCCCGCGGTGTTGAACTCCTCGAAGCGCTGCTTGCAGAGCTTGGTCATCGCCTCCATGGCCGGCTTCAGGTACTTGCGCGGATCGAACTCTTCGGGGTGCTGCGACAGCACCTTGCGGATCTGCCCGGTCATCGCCATGCGGTTGTCGGTGTCGATGTTGATCTTGCGGACGCCGTTCTTGATGCCGCGCTGAATCTCCGCGACCGGCACGCCCCAGGTCGGCTTCATCTTGCCGCCGAAGGAGTTGATGATCTCCTGCAGGTCCTGCGGCACCGACGACGAGCCGTGCATGACGAGATGCGTGTTCGGCAGCTTGCGGTGAATCTCCTCGATCACGTTCATGGCGAGGATGTCGCCGTCCGGCTTGCGCGTGAACTTGTAGGCGCCATGCGAGGTGCCCATCGCGATCGCCAGCGCGTCGACCTGGGTCGCCTGCACGAACTTCACCGCCTCGTCGGGATTGGTGAGCAACTGGTCATGCGACAGCTTGCCTTCGGCGCCGTGGCCGTCCTCCTTGTCGCCCATGCCGGTCTCGAGCGAGCCGAGCACGCCGAGCTCGCCCTCGACCGAGATGCCGCCGAGATGCGCCATGGTGGTCACCGTCTTGGTGACGCCGACATTGTAGTCCCAGTCGCCCGGGGTCTTGCCGTCGGCCTTGAGCGAGCCGTCCATCATCACGGAGGTAAATCCGGATTGGATCGCGGTCATGCAGGTCGCCGGCTCGTTGCCGTGGTCGAGGTGCACGCAGATCGGGATCTGCGGATAGATCTCGGTCAGCGCATCCATCATGTGCTTGAGCATGACGTCGTTGGCGTAGGCGCGGGCGCCGCGCGAGGCCTGGATGATGACCGGGGCCTCAGTCGAGCTCGCCGCCTCCATGATCGCCAGCGCCTGCTCCATATTGTTGATGTTGAAGGCCGGGACGCCGTAATCGTGCTCCGCCGCGTGATCGAGCAATTGACGCAAGGTAATGCGGGCCATGGCTGGAACTCCCTGATCAAGAATTGGACGGCGGTGGCTGACGCACGCGCCGAAACTGCTGCACCGTGCATAACGCGGTGGGGGGCGGAATCCAAGGGTGGCGGCGACGCAGGCGGGAGCTGAGAGGCCGTGTTTGGGCTAGCAGCCGGAGCTGCGCCCACAGGCCGATGGCGCTGTGGCCGCAGGATCAGGTCTTCCTGGCTTCGAGAGCCGCCATTCGCTCCTCGACCGCACTGACCCGCTCGTCGAAGTCACTGGCAGCGGCGCGCATCATGACCAGCATGCCAGCGGAATCACGGCGCTGCTTTCGGATCAAGGCTTCCATGCGCTCGTGTTCGGCCCGGTTGTCCTGCCTGAATTGACTGACCTCCGATCGAAGCGCAGCAACACTCTCCTGGATCTTCACCAGGATCGGAAGGACAGCGTCTGTCGGGGTCTCGGCCATGGATGGAACATAACAGAAACATCCATGGCCGACAAGTATCAAAGCGTCAGGCTTTCAGCACCTCGACGCCCGGCAGCGGCTTGCCTTCCATCCATTCCAGGAAGGCGCCGCCGGCTGTCGAGACGTAGCTGAAGTCGCCGGCCACGCCGGCCTGGTTGAGCGCCGCAACGGTATCGCCGCCGCCTGCCACCGAGATCAGCTTCTTGGCCTTGGTACGCTCCGCCGCATGCTTGGCGGCGACCATGGTGCCGCGGTCGAACGGGTTCAGCTCGAAGGCGCCGAGCGGGCCGTTCCACACCAGGGTGGCGGCGTCGTCGATCGCGGCATGGATGCGCGCGGTCGATTGCGGGCCGACGTCGAGGATCATGCTGTCAGGCGGGATCGCGTCGAGACCGTAGGCGAACGACGGCGAGTTGGCCGCGAAGTGATAGGACACGGTTGCGTCCACCGGCAGGATGATGGCGCAGTTCGCGGCTTCGGCCTTCTCCATGATCCGCAGCGCGGTCGCGGCGAGATCCTTCTCGGCCAGCGACTTGCCGATCTGCACGCCCTGCGCATGCAGGAAGGTGTTGGCCATGCCGCCGCCGATCACCAACGCATCGACCTTCGACACGAGGTTTTCCAACAGGTCGATCTTGGTCGAGACCTTGGCGCCGCCGACGATGGCGATGACCGGCTTGGCCGGTTTTCCCAGCGCCTTGTCGAGCGCGTCGAGCTCGGCCTGCATGGTGCGGCCGGCATAGGCCGGCAGCTTGTGGCCGAGGCCTTCGGTCGAGGCATGGGCGCGATGCGCGGCGGAGAACGCGTCGTTGACCCAGATGTCGCCGAGCTTGGCGAGCTCGGCCACGAACGCCGGATCGTTCTTTTCCTCTTCCTTGTGGAAGCGGGTGTTCTCCAGGCACAGCACGTCGCCGTCCTTCATCGCGGCGATCGCGGTGGCGGCCGACTCGCCGACGCAATCATCGGCGAACGCGACCGGGCGCTTGATGACTTGCGACAGCGCCGCGGCGACCGGCTTCAGCGAGTCCTTGGCGTCGCGGCCCTTCGGCCGGCCGAAATGGGCGAGCAGGATGACCTTGCCGCCCTTGCTCGCAAGCTCATTGATGGTCGGCGCAACGCGCTCCAGGCGCGTGGCATCGGTCACGTGGCCATTCTCCATGGGCACGTTGAGATCGACGCGCAGCAGCACGCGCTTGCCCTTGGGATCGACGTCATCGAGGGTGCGGAATTGTGTCATGTCATGCTCGCTAGTTCGCGGAGGTCATGAGGAGCCAATGCCAGGTGGCGGCTCCGGTGTTGAATCCTGCCGAGATGTGACCTTGCCGCCCTGGCGCACGCCGTACACGATCAAGCCAATCAGCAGGATCACGCCGGGAATTCCGAGCCAGTGCGGAAGGGTCATGATGCTCTCCTGAGCCGTCATTCCGGGTTCGCCTCTGCGAGGCGCCCCGGAATGACTGGGACAGAGTTACAGCAGCTTGCCCATCGCCACAGCCGTGTCGGCCATGCGGTTGGAGAAGCCCCACTCGTTGTCGTACCAGGACATCACGCGCACGAGGTTGCCGTTCATGACCTTGGTCTGGTCCATGTGGAACGTCGAGGAGTGCGGGTCGTGGTTGAAGTCGATCGAGACGTTCGGCGCGTTGGTGTAGCCGAGCACGCCCTTGAGCTCCTGCTCGGCAGCGCGCTTGATCGCCTCGTTGATCTCCTTCGGATCGGTGTTGCGCTTGGCGACGATCTTGAGGTCGACCACCGAGACGTTCGGCGTCGGCACGCGGATCGCGACGCCGTCGAGCTTGCCCTTGAGCTCCGGCAGCACGAGGCCGATCGCCTTGGCGGCACCGGTCGAGGTCGGGATCATCGACATCGCTGCCGCGCGGCCGCGGTAGAGATCCTTGTGCATGGTGTCGAGCGTCGGCTGGTCGCCGGTGTAGGCGTGGATCGTGGTCATGAAGCCGGTCTCGATGCCCACGGTGTCGTTCAGCACCTTGGCGACCGGGGCCAGGCAGTTCGTGGTGCACGAGCCGTTGGAGACGACCAGGTGATCCTTGGTCAGCGAGGTGTGGTTGACGCCGTAGACGATGGTGGCGTCGGCGCCGTCGGCCGGGGCCGAGACCAGCACGCGCTTGGCGCCGGCGGTCAGATGCGCGGAGGCCTTGTCCTTCGCGGTGAAGATGCCGGTGCATTCCAGCGCGATGTCGACGCCGAGATCCTTCCACGGCAGCTTCGACGGATCGCGTTCAGCCATGACCTTGATCTTGCCGTGGCCGATATCGATGCTATCGCCGTCGACGGTCACGGTGTGCGGGAAGCGGCCATGCACGCTGTCGAAGCGCAGCAGGTGGGCATTGGTCTCGACCGGGCCGAGATCGTTGATGCCGACCACCACGATGTCCTTGCGGCCCGATTCCGCGATGGCGCGCAGCACGTTGCGGCCGATGCGGCCAAACCCGTTGATCCCGACCCGGACTGCCATTTTCGTCTCCTTCAATGACGTTTCTCATCCCCGTCTGCGTCCTCCTTTGGAAGGGCGCCACGAGGGTTTTGGAACTAATGCCGACCGGTTCTGCCGGACGGGAGCGGACGATAAGGCCCTTTTCGTAGACCTTTTTTGCGCCGATCTCAACCGTCTGGTGGCGATTCTGCTGCTTTAGGACCGTGCCGCTGCTATCAGCGCGAGCAGTTCGTCGCCGTAGTGCTCGAGCTTCTTGTCGCCGATCCCTGGTATATCACGCAGCTGGCCGAGCGTCGCCGGGCGGGCGCTGGCGATGCCATCGATGGTGGCGTCGTGCAGCACCACATAGGCTGGTACACCACGTTTTCGCGCAATCTCGGAGCGCCACGTCCGCAGGCTGGCAAGCAGGTTGGCATCACCTGCTGCAGCCGGCCGCGCCACCAGCTCGCCGCGCCGTGATTTGCTGCGGATCGCGCGTGCGGCGCCAGCCGTCTGCTCGCGGAGCATCACCGGAATCTCGCCCTTCAACACGGCGCGCGAGGTCTCTGTGAACTTCAGCGCACCATAGGCTTCGCTGTCCGGCGCCAGATGCCCCATCGCCACCAGCTGGCGCAGCGCGGCGCGCCATTGCTTCTCATTCAGCTCGCGCCCGATGCCGAACACCGACAATTGATCGTGTCCGAACTGCTTGACGCGCTCGGTCGCGCGGCCCACCAGCACGTCGATCAGGTGCATGGCGCCGAAGCGCTGGCCGGTGCGATAGGCACATGACAACAGCTTCTGCGCGATCACCTTGCCATCGTGCATTTTCGGCGGCGACACGCAGTTGTCACAATTGCCGCAGTTCTCGCCGGCCGGCGTTTCGCCGAAATAGCTCAGCAGCAGCTTGCGTCGGCAGCCGGCGGTCTCGGCCAGCGCGACCAGCGCGTCGAGCTTGCGGATCGACATCCGCTTGAACGCCTCGGCGCCGGTGGACTCGTCGATCATCCGGCGCTGCTGCACGATGTCGGACAGGCCATAGGCCATCCACGCGGTCGAGGGCTTGCCGTCGCGCCCGGCGCGCCCCGTCTCCTGATAGTAGGCCTCGATGCTCTTCGGCAGATCGAGATGCGCGACGAAGCGCACGTCGGGCTTGTCGATGCCCATGCCGAAAGCGACGGTCGCCACGACCACCACGCCGTCCTCGTTGATGAAGCGGTCCTGGTTGCGTGAGCGCACGCCCGGGTCGAGTCCGGCGTGATAGGGGATCGCTGTGATGCCGGCCTCGTTAAGCGCCGCCGCGGTGTCCTCGACCTTGGCGCGCGACAAGCAGTAGACGACGCCGGCGTCGCCCGCATGGCGCTCCTTGATGAAGGCCTTGAGCTGCGCGGGGCCGTTGTGCTTGTCGACGATCTCATAGCGGATGTTGGGACGGTCGAAGCTCGCGACGAATTGCGGCGCGTCGGTCAGGCTGAGCCGCTCGGCGATCTCCTTGCGCGTCAGCTCGTCGGCGGTCGCGGTCAGCGCGATGCGCGGCACGTTGGGGAAGCGCTCGGCGATGATCGAGAGGCCGATATACTCCGGGCGGAAGTCGTGCCCCCATTGCGACACGCAATGCGCCTCGTCGATCGCGAACAGCGCGATATCAGCGCGCTCCAAGAGCGACAGGCAGCGCGGCGTCACCAGCCGTTCGGGCGCGACGTAGAGCAGATCGAGATCGCCGACGATCAAGCGTCGTTCGACCTCGTCAGCTTCCTCGCGCGACAATGTGGAGTTCAGCACCGCGGCATTGACGCCAGCCTCGATCAGGCCGGCGACCTGGTCGCGCATCAGCGCGATCAGCGGCGACACCACGATGCCGCAGCCTTTGCGCAGCAGCGCCGGCAGCTGATAGCACAGCGACTTGCCGCCGCCGGTCGGCATCAGCACCAGGCAATTGCCGCCCTCGGCGACATGCCGGACCACCTTTTCCTGCGCGCCGCGAAACCCCGGCAGTCCGAACACCGAATGCAGCAAAGCCAGCGCGCGATCGGCCGTGTCGGTCGGGGCGTTCTGGGCTGAGGGCATGGGCTGCGCGGGAGCTTCCGAAGGTCAGGCGAACCGGCGTGTCAATCCACGCCTGTTCTCGTATTGTCCTCGTCTTGGCACGTCATAGTCAATCCATCTCCTCACCCTGAGGAGCCCGCCGGAGGCGGGCGTCTCGAAGGGCGAGGCCGCGATCAGCGCGGGCCTCATGGTTCGAGATGGCGCTTCGCGCCTCCTCACCATGAGGGTAACAACCAACTATTGGGCCAGACGTCAGCCCAGCCGCTTCACGGCTGCATCCACCGCCGCTTCGGCGGTGATGCCGAAATGCTTGTAGAGTTCCTTGGCCGGGCCGCTCTCGCCGAACGAATGCATGCCGACGAAGATGCCGTCCTGGCCGATGACGGCGTCCCAGCCCCAACGCACCGCGGCCTCGATGGCGATCTTGACCGGCGCGTGGCCGATGATCTTCGCCTTGGCCTCGGCCGGCTGCTCGAGCAGCAGCTCGAGCGAGGGCACCGAGACGACGCGCGCGGCGATGCCGCGCTCGGCGAGCTGCTTCTGCGCGGCTACCGCGATCTCGACCTCGGAGCCGGTCGCGAACAGCGACACCTTGGCCTCGCCTTGTGCGGCGACCAGCTCATAGCCGCCCTTGCTGCAGGGATTGTCTGATGGCGCCGAGGTGCGCAGCTGCGGCAGGTTCTGCCGCGTCAGCGCCAGCACGGTCGGGCCGTTGGTGCGGTTGAGCGCCAGCTCCCAGCATTCGGCGGTCTCGACCGCGTCGGCCGGGCGGAACACGCGCATGTTCGGGATCGCGCGCAGCGCCGCGAGATGCTCGACCGGCTGGTGCGTCGGGCCATCCTCGCCGAGGCCGATGGAGTCGTGGGTCATCACGTAGACCACGCCGGCGCCCATCAGCGCCGACAGCCGCATCGCGCCGCGTGCGTAGTCGGAGAACACCAGGAAGGTGGCGCCGTTCGGCGCAAAGCCGCCATGCAGGAAGATGCCGTTCATGCACGCCGCCATGCCGTGCTCACGGATGCCGTAATGGATGAAGCGGCCCTTCGGCGTCTTGGCCGAGAACGAGGTTGCCGACTTCGCCTTGTTGTTGTTGGAGCCGGTGAGGTCGGCGGAGCCGGCGACGAACTCGAATGGCATCGCCGCGGCGATCACCTCGATTGCGGCCTCCGACGATTTGCGGGTGGCGATATTGAGCGGATTTTCCAGCAGCGCCTTCTTATGGTCCTTCAGCGCCTTCGAAAGCGCCGCGGGGCGCTCGTGGCGCAGGCGGCGTTCGAACTCCGCCCGTTTGCGCGGGCCCATCTCGCCGAGCCGCGTCTCCCATTCGGCACGCGCGGCTGAACCGCGGCGGCCGGCCTCGCGCCAGGCGGCAAGCACGTCATCGGGCACAGAGAACGGCTCCTGCGAAATGCCGAGCTTCTCCTTGGCGCCCTTCAATTCCTCGGCGCCGAGCGCCTCGCCATGCACCTTGGAGGTGCCGGCCTTGGTCGGCGCGCCATAGCCGATCGTGGTCTTGCAGGCGATCAGCGACGGCCTGGAGGATTTCTGCGCGCGGGCGACCGCCGCGGCGATCGCCTCCGGGTCATGGCCGTCGATCAGTTCGGCGGCCCAGCCGGCCGACTTGAAGCGCTTTACCTGGTCGACCGAGTCGGCGATCGACAGCGGGCCGTCGATCGAAATGCCGTTGTCGTCCCACAGCACGATCAGCTTGTTGAGCTTCCAGTGCCCGGCCATCGCGATCGCTTCCTGGGAGATGCCCTCCATCAGGTCGCCGTCGGAGGCCAGCACGTAGGTGTGGTGGTCGACGATCTTCTTGCCGTACTCCGCCTGCAGCATCTTCTCGGCCAGCGCCATGCCGACCGCGGTGGAGATGCCCTGGCCGAGCGGGCCGGTGGTGGTCTCGATGCCCTTGGTGCGGAAATTCTCCGGGTGGCCGGGGGTCAGCGAATCGACCTGGCGGAAGCGCTTGATCTGGTCGAGCGTCATCTCCTCGTTGCCGGTCAGGTACAGCAGCGCATAGAGCAGCATCGAGCCATGGCCGGCGGACAGCACGAAGCGGTCGCGGTCCGGCCAGGCGGGCGCTGCGGCATCGTATTTCAGCACGCGGGTGAACAGCACCGTGGCGACGTCGGCGGCGCCCATCGGCAGGCCGGGATGGCCCGATTTCGCCTTCTCGACGGCATCCATCGCGAGCGCGCGGATGGCATTGGCCATGCGGGAATGTTCGACCTGCGTCATGCTGGAATCCGTCCAAACGTGAAGTGCTGCTGACTGGGAAGCCGCCGGTTTTGGGCTGGCGGACCGGGATTTTGCGGGCTGATTAGCACCTCGGTTCCGGGAATCAAAGGCAATGCAACGTCCCGCACCGCCCAAAAGTTGCTTAGTAGTGCATAGTTTCGGCCAAGCGTTGCGCTTCCCTCGCCCAACACGTAAGATTTTGCCCATAAACGCTTGCCGGACAGCGGCTTTTGTCGCATCTCCGGGGGCGGTGGAAGGGCCTCGCATCCGCATCATGAACGATCACCCTGCCAATCTTGCCGGTCAGGTGGAACCCGGCGCTGCCGATCTGGAGGCGGCGACGCGGCGACTCATGACGGCGCTCGACGCGCTGGAGAGCGCGGTCGAGCGGCGGCGCGAGGCGGATCGTGACGAGGACGAGCTGGCGACGCGGATCCAGGCGCTCGGCGCCGACCGCTCGCGCCTCGCCGACGAGCTCGACGGCTCGCTGATGAAGACGCGCCGGCTCGAACGCACCAATCGCGAGATCGCCGAACGTCTTGATGCCGCGATCGGCACCATCCGTGCGGTGCTCACTGGCGGCGATCAGGACGGTGCGGAAGGCGATGCTGAAGACGACGAGCATGACGACGACGAGGATGACGAATGAGCCACATCAACGTCACCATCAACGGCCGCCAATATCGCATGGCCTGCGAGGAAGGTCAGGAACTCAGGCTGCTGAAGCTCGCCGAGAATCTGGAGACGCGCATCACCAATCTACGCGGCAAGTTCGGCGAGATCGGTGACGCACGGCTCACCGTGATGGCGGCGCTCACCGTCTGCGACGAGCTGATCGACGCCAACCAGCGCGTGCAGATGCTGGAGCAGGAGCTCGACAGCCTGCGCAGCGTCCGCAGCCAGTCCGCCGACCGCGCCCGCGCCACCCAGGTCGCCGTCGCCAAGGCCCTGAACGCCGCCGCCGAACGCATCGAGCGCACCACGCAGGTGCTGAACCGCACGATCGGCGGCGGAGTGGCGATCGGGTAGGGACGATTCGAGCGCGCACGTGATGATGCAGTCTCATTGTGAGTTGTAGGCGTGTGGGCTTGTTGGACGTCTGGCAGGCTCGCTGCTGCATAACCGGTGTCGTCCCGGCCTTGAGCCGAGACCCATACCGCGTGATCTCTCGGTTGGGCAGGCGGCCGACATCGATCGCAACAACAACCAGCGGTAGTTGCAGGGCCCTGCGTTCTCAGGGACGACGGCGGTAGGCTTGGCGACGGCTTCGGTCTAAGTCATGCTTGCGAGTCCGTAAGAGTGGCCAAAGGCGCGCATTGAACCAGAATGCTCTGTGATCTGACTCTTTGTCGTCGGTGTAGATGCGCGTGAGCGTCAGATGACCTGTCGAGCCTTGATCCTGTTGCTGGTGGTGCTGACGCTTTCGACCGGCCATGCCGCCGCGCAGGGCGACGCAGCTCCAGCGCCGGCTCCAGCGCCTGCGAGCTGCGGCACGATCGGCGAGGAAAAATGGGGAGACAAGGAGGCAGCCTGCCTGCGCGAGCTGCGCGGCCGTGTCAGCCGCAAGGGCGAGGTGCTCACCATCCGGCTCGAGAACGGCAAGCCGAAGACCTACAAGAACGATCAGAAGGCATGCGACAGCGACGACGCGCAGCATTGCATCAGCTACATTCTGATTGGCTATCATCCGGAGTCGCGGGTCTACGCGATCGGGATTTTCTACTATGAAGGCAGCAGCGTGGAGCTGCTCAGCGCGCGCACCGGCGCGACGCTGGGGCTGCGAGGCATTCCCTACTTCACGCCGGATGGCTCCCGCTTCGTCGCGATCGACAATGACGAGGCCTATGGCGGCGAGCACGCGTTATCGATCGGCTCTGCCATGAATGGCGAGCTGTCCTTGCAGTGGGAATCTCCGCCGCCGAACCTGCCGCGGGAGTGGAGATTCGAGCGCTGGGTCGACAATGATCATGTCGCGATGCAGGTGTTTCCCGTCGACGGCGCGCACAAGTGCCCGGTAGACGACTGCAAGGCGTTTCTGGTGCGCTATGGTGACGGCTGGATCGTCCGGCCGTCGCCCCTGCCATGGTAGGCCGTAGGGTGGCAAGAGGCTACCGCAACTGCGCCGTGCCCGCGCTCCGCCGTATCGCTCACAGCTGCGCCTCGATCCCTGCTTTGTCGATCACCGACCACACCTGCGCGATCCGACCGTCGCGGAATTCGTAGAATACATGCTCGGCGAAGGCGATGCGCCGGCCGTTGATGGCGAGCCCGAGAAACGCGCTCTTCGGCGTGCAGTCGAAGTCCAACCGGCTCGCGACCCGCGGCGGGTCTGAGACCAGCAAGCCGATGTTGAAGCGCAGGTCGGGAATGTCGGCGAAGTTGCCGATCAGCATGTCGCGATAGCCGGCCAGTCCGAGCTGCCGGCCGTTATGAACGACGTGCTCGTGCACGAAATCGCCGAGCGCCGGCCACGCCTGCGCGTTCAGGCAGACGATGTAGGCGCGATAGTGATTGGCCAGTTCGGCTGAAGTCATGGCGCTGTGGTCCGACCCAACGACAGTGAGCCAACCGTTCGCAACGGCAACGGTTCCGAGCCGCGATCAGAGGCCCTCCAGGATCAGTGAGATGGTTTCCAGCGGGAATGCTGCTGCCAGCGCGCCGATGACCAGGCCGACGAGGCCGAGCACGACAGCGCCGATCCAGCCGCCCGTGTGAAGGCCAAGGGCTGCTCCTGCGAATGTGCCGGCTGCCATCGCGCAGACAGCCCATACCGTATGAAGGATGAGTCCGATCGTCCTCAGCATGCGGTCCTCGCGCATCCCTGGTCTCTCACCCGTCCCTTTGGATTCGTCTGTCCAGTCCCCCGTTGTGCGGCAGCGAACACGATCACATCGTCGCGATGCGGTCGTGTTGCGAGCGCTTGTCGTTCGCTGCGTGCTGTCCTACTGCTTGTTCAGGCGGACCCGTCGAACTCTCGCAGCGATAGCGGGATCATCCGCGCATCAGGGAGGGTTCATGAAGACGCTGATCAAGGCGGCCGCAGCT
Organism: Bradyrhizobium sp. HKCCYLS2038; assembly: GCF_051167655.1. Taxonomy (NCBI): domain Bacteria; kingdom Pseudomonadati; phylum Pseudomonadota; class Alphaproteobacteria; order Hyphomicrobiales; family Nitrobacteraceae; genus Bradyrhizobium; species Bradyrhizobium sp. HKCCYLS2038. The sequence continues at coordinate 700,883 of NZ_JBNPTM010000001.1, forward strand.
GCGGCTTTTAGCATGATCGCCACGCAGCTCGTCGCCGCGCCGTTGCCGGAGGCGAAGCCCGACGAGGTCGGCTTCTCGCAGGCCGGGCTGACGCGGATGGACGATTTCTTCACCCGCGAGATTGCGGCGAAGCGCGTGCCGGGCGCGGTGGTGGCGATCGCGCGCGACGGCAAGCTGGTGCACTACAAGGCCTATGGCCAGCTCGATCCGGTCAAGGGCACGCCGATGCCGCTGGATGCGATCTTCGCGCTGGCGTCGATGACCAAGCCGATGGCCGCGGTGGCGGGTCTTACCTTGATGGAGCAGGGGCGGCTGCCGCTGCAGGCGAAGCTCGCGGACTACTATCCGGGCTTTGCCGACATGAAGGTCGGCGTCACCCAGGAGAACGGCGCGCTGCTGCTGGTGCCGCAGGCGCGTCCTATCCTGATCCATGATCTCTATCGCCACACCTCCGGCCTGATGTATGGCGGGCGCCCCGACAGTTCGAGCGCCGTGGCGCGGCTCTATCCCGACGGCACGGCGCCGGCGATCGAGGGCGACACCCAGGCCTTCATCGAGCGCATCACCAAGCTGCCGCTGGCGCATCAGCCCGGCACGCAGTTCGAGTACAGCTTTTCGATCGACGTGCTCGGCGCCGTTGTCGAGAAGGTCAGCGAGCAGCGGCTCGGCGAGTATCTTTCGAACAATGTGTGGAAGCCGCTCGGCATGACCGATGCGACGTTCGCGCCGTCCGAGGCACAGCGGCCGCGGTTGGCGCGGCCGTTCCCGAACGATCCGCTGACCGGCAAGCCGCAGGCGATCAAGCTCTTGGATACGCCGACGAAGTCGGATTGCGGCGGCGCCTGCTCGTTCGCGACCATCGGCGACTACATCCGCTTCGGCCAGATGCTGCTCAACGGCGGCGAGCTCGACGGCGCGCGCATCCTCAGCCCGAAGACGGTGCATCACATGACCTCCAACCATCTCGGGCCCGAGATCAAGAACACCGTCGCCAATGTCGAGCCGCATCGTGCCGGCTTCGGCTTCGGGCTCGGCGTCGCCGTGCGTGTGAGCGAGGGCCTGTCGGCGGTGCCCGGCAATCCCGGCGAGTTCAGCTGGAACGGCGCGTTCGGCACGCAGTTCTTCTGCGATCCCAAGGAGCGCCTCGTGGTGGTGGTCGGCACCGCGGCGCCGGGGGACTTGCGCAAATATTATCGCGAGCAGGTGCAGGACATCGTCTACGGCGCGATGGTGAAATGAGGAGCTTGCTGAAGTAAAGGACTTGGCGCTCGTTCGTGTCGTTCGAACGAGCGCCAGGGTCTCGAACTACTTGACCTCGATCTCGGCCATCATGCCCTTGTCCTCATGTTCGAGGATGTGGCAGTGGAACACGAAGCGGCCGCCGACCATCTGCCGGGTGAATTTGATGCGGATGCGCAGGTAGCCGCCGGTCGGCACGGGATAGCTGTCGACCAGCCGCTTCTCCGGTGCGCCGCCGCGCGGCATCGCGATGCGGCCGGCGGGATCGTAGACGTCGAGCACCTCGAACTTCATCTGATGCACATGGAAATTGTGCGTCTCGTGATTGCTGTCGAGCGGATCGTTGACGATGGTCCAGGTCTCCGGCCGGCCGGCGCGGGCCGCGAGCACGACGGAGTTCTTGCCGAACGAGGCCGCGCTCTTCTCGGCCGCGGCGATGTGCGACTTCCAGCTGGCGCCTTTGAACTTGGCGCAGTCGGCGCCGATCTTGAAGTCTTCGACGTTCTGGGCCGGATCGACATGGATGGCGAGCGCGATGATGCGGTCCTGGTACTCGGCGGCGTCAGCGCAGGCGTCCTTGGCCACCGGTTGCGGATGCTCGTCGACTGCGCCGCCGTGATGATGTTCGGCCGGCTGAGGGGTATGACGCGCGGACTCCATCGGCTTGGCGCGGTCGGGAGCGACGGTGCGGGCCAGCTCGGAGCCCGGCTTCCAGGGCGTGACGACGAAGGGCAGGAACTTGCGCGGCTCGCCGGCGATCGCCGCCGGCCGGTTCAGCCGCGCCTTGGTTCGCACCATCGATTCCAGCGCCGCCAGCGCGGGTCTCGGCTCGGCCCCAAAGCTGACGGCCGCGAGGTCGACCGCCGGCCAAGTGTCGCCGAACCCCTTCGCTTCGCCGGTGAAATAGCCGTAGCTGCGCAGCCGCGCCTCGAGCGGCTGGCTGGCGTCGAAGCGGCCCTCGGCCGTGGCGCGGTCGATACCGATCTCGATCCGTGATCCCGGCATCAGCAGAACGCGCTCCGCCATGATCGGACCGCCCGCGGAGCCGTTGGCTCCGTTGCCCTCGGCCACCGCCGCGACGCCGTCGCGCGCCAGGATCTGCACCCGCAGCGGCCGGCCCGTCGTGGTCTCGACGAGCGCGAGATCGTAGGTCATGTCGGCGCTGGCATTGGCCATGCGCCAGATCTGCTGCTCACCGGAGCCGAGCGAAATTTTCGGGAACACCTGGCCGTTCACCGTGAACAGCCAGCCCTGAGTGAGCTTCTGGCCGGCGTGGTCGGGATCGTCGACCTGCGTGAAGCAGGCACCGGTCGGTGGCGGATCACCCGGGCCGGGGCCGCACAGGCCGGACGTATGATCCTTGACCGGAAGGAAGCGCGCGGTCAGTGCCCCCGGCGAGGTCTGCTCGACGCGGTCGATCTGGATGTCCTTCAGCATCAGGAATTTCTCGACCGAGGCGACCGGCTTGTTCGGATCCTGCGGACGTGCGCCGCCGGAGGCGCCCGGACCGTTCGCGGCTGGCTTGCCCTTGATGAAGATCAGGCCGGACATGCCGGCGCCGACCTGCGTGCGCGCATTGCCGTGAATGTGCGGATGATACCAGAACAGGCCCTCGGGGTGACTGTCCGGCAGCGCGATCTGGTAGTTCATCTCGTCGCGCTTGCGGCCGAAGAACAGGCGCGCATGCGTCGTGTCGGTCGAGCCGCCATGCTGCGTGCAGCGCTTCTCGCCCTCGCTGCCGGCGGGCTGGCCGGACGGCACCGTGCAGACATAGACGGTGTCGCCCACCGGTTCGGCGGCGATCGTGTCTCCCGGCTTGTCGGGGTTCGGCCTGGTGTCGAGGTCGGGACTGACCAGCAGCCCGTGCGTATGCAAATTGGTGGCGGCGAAATCGCCCGGCGTGAGCGCGTTCTTCAGCCTGATGTCGACGACATCGCCGGCATTGAGACGCCAGACATCGGGAATCAGCTTGCCGTTGTAAGTCATCAGGTCGTCGACCCGCAGCGTCGCGCCTTGCGGCAGCTTCGCGTCGTTGAACGCGAGTCCCTCGGGCATCTCGAAGCTGACCGCGCCTTGCGTGGCCACGAGCTCCGCGCTGCGCCGCGTGCGGCCGGCCGGCGCCTCGCAGGCGACATCGATCTTGCCGTCGCGGGCCGCGCAGGGATCGGACGGCGCAATCGCCTTCAGCTCTGCGGCTTGCAGGTCCTGACAGGCGGCCGTCGCGACCGCGGCGGCGAACAGCATTCGTGCTGGAATGGAAAAGCGGGACACGACACGGCGACTGATGCAATGCGGGATCATCAAATGCGTCCTCCTCGACCTCGCTGGCGAAGGAAAATACAGGCCTGAAATATGCGTCTCACTGTAGTTGAGTTCGGTTCACGCAACAACTTGCAACGGCCGCACAATGCAGTGGGCGCCGACTTCTTCGGGCGGTGATCCGCGCAAATGCCAGCTGATCGCAATCGCATCTCGGATTGCCGTCCCTCAGCTGCTGCGGTTACATTGCCGTCGGCATCGAATGGGTGCCGACAAGTCGAAAGTCGTCATGCTCACCGTTCATCACCTCGGCAAATCGCAATCCGAACGCATCGTCTGGCTGTGCGAGGAGCTGGAGATTCCCTATGAGCTGAAGTGCTACACCCGCGACGCCAGGACGATCCTGGCGCCGGCGGAGTACAAGGCGCTTCACCCGATCGGCGCTGCGCCGGTCATCACCGACGGCGATCTGGTGCTCGCCGAATCCGGCGCGGTCGTCGACTACATCATTGCCAGATACGGCCAGGGCCGGCTGCGGCCCGGGCCCGATGACCCGAACTTCGCGCCGTTCCTGTACTGGTTTCACTTCGCCAACGGCACCCTGCAGGCGGCGATGGGGCGGATGATGATCCTGAACCGGCTCAATTTGCCGGACGACAATCCGCTGCTCGGCGCTATGCGCGGGCGCCTCGACCGCGCCTTCGCCGCCGTCGAGGCGCGCTGTGGCGAGGCCGACTATCTCGCCGGCAGCGCGCTCACGGCCGCCGACATCATGACCGTGTTCTCGCTCACCACCATGCGCTACTTCCTGCCCTACGACCTCGCGCCGTTCCCCCACATCCGCACCTACCTCGCCCGCATCGCCGCCCGCCCCGCCTACCAGCGGGCGATGGCCAAGGGTGATCCGGGGATGGCGTTGTTGTTGAGCTGATCGTCGAGGGTGGTCGGGCCACCGCGCTCACGGTGTGCTCGACACGAGGCCGCGTGGGACGTGAGTCATATCGAAGCGGCCGCGCTCAATGATCGCCTTCATAGCTCTTTGAGCCACTCTGCGCCGACACGGGCGGTGCAACCTCTCCCCGCTCTTTGCGGGGAGAGGTCGGATTGCGCAGCAATCCGGGTGAGGGGCATGGCACATGCGCCGCTCAGATCTGAACTCCATCGGACGGGCACGCCGCGGTCTTCCAACGAGAGCCAATGAGCAGGAGTGGTTCTTCGAAAACCGGCACCGCTCGTGTGGCTGCCCCTCACCCCGACCCTCTCCCCGTGAAGAACGGGGAGAGGGAGCAGACTGCCCGAGGGGCGATAGATCGTCCTACACGATCATCATCGACCAACTACGTCGGCACCGCCGCGCGCGCTTTCGCGCCGTCCATCACTTCTGCCACTTCCGGCTCCACTCGAGGTACGAGCGAAACAGTTCGTCCTTCTCGGCCTTCGACGGTGCCTTGGCCTGCGAGGCCAGGAACGCCTCGAGACGGTCCTGTTGCGACAGGCTGCCGGTGGCGGCCGGCGCGGCGAGGCTGACATCGGCGTCCTTCTTCATGCGCTCCAGCACCGCGTCGACATAGGGATAGCGCTGCCAGCCCGGCACCTGGGCCTCGAGATTGAGATCCTTCCAGCCCGGATGGAACGGCGGCCGCTGCAGCCGCGCGAGATTGGTGAACAGCGTATCGACGAAACGGTTGACGCGGTCGGCGCGGTCACTGCCGGGCTTCCAGTTGTAGACCGCCAGCACCGAGGGCACGGCGATCGTCTCGATCGAGGCGTCCGGCGCCAGCAGCGCCGGATAGTTCTCGGCCTTGATCGACGTCGGGTAATAGAAGTCCGAGAACTGGCTGGTGTAGGGGATCGGCACGAAGTGGAAGCCCGGATCGGCGGCCTTCATGCTGCTGAACACCTCGCCCGGCTTCGACGCCACATAGACCATCGCGGCGATCTCGCCCTTGTGAAGCTTCTCCAGTGCCACCGGACCGCCGACCGCGACCGGCTCGATGTCGATGCCGAGGCGCCGGAAGATCAGCGGGCCGGTATGCGCGGCCGCGACTCCCGCCGTGCCGACGGCGACCTTCTGGCCCTTGAGGTCCTGCAGCGTCTTGAACTGCTCGCGTGCATAGATGTGCACGTCGGAGATGAAGAAGCGCAGCACGTAGCGGATGCGATCGTTGATGTTGGAAAGGCCGGCCTGCTTGGCATAGAAGTCGAACGCGTCGGCATAGGTGACGGCGACGTCGACGCCTCGGAGATAGAGCAGGTCGGCGATGTTCGACGTCGTGCCGCGCGTCACCATCGGAATCAGGCGCATGTTGTCGCCGTCGTCCATCGTCCGCGCCATCTCGCTGGCGAACCGCACGAAGCCGCCGTCCGGCAGGCCGGCGGCGAGCCCCACGGTCCATTGATTCATGCGCGCCTTGATCGCGTTCTCGTCCGGCGCGCTGCGCGCCTCGGACGCGCCGCGCGGCTCGGGTGCACGCGCCTGGACGACCCGCGGCTCGGTGACGCGCCGCTCCGGCGCGCGCACGGGTTTGAGGGAGAGCGGGGCTGACGGCTGATCCTTGACGGCGTCCTGGCCGGGATCCTGGGCCCGGGCGATGCTTCCGGCCGTGAACAAGACAGCAAAGATCGTTGCCAGCGCCATCAGCGCTGGACCAGCGAACGTTCGACGCATGACAAGTCCCCCGATCGCGTCTGCTCCCGCATCCCCGCGAGCAGAGCTATGTGACCTCAATCCAAGGTCGTGTGACCGTGAGACGTAAACCCGGCAAATTTGCGGCAGAAACTACCTATGGTTTCAGATAGCTCCAACCGCTCTCCTGCAGTTCCATCAGCCTGACCGCGCCCGATGGCACCATGCCCGCTTCCGCGACGATCGGGATCGGATGCCCCTCGCGCTTCTCCATGCCGCGCTTGGTGATGTTGCAGGCGGAGAATTTGATCTTGGCCGGAAAGCTGAGTTCGGCGATCTGCTTCAGCCGGTCCTTCACCGGCGAGGTGTCGTCGCGCAGCATGTTCAGGCCGGGCCCGTAGGTGACGAGCTCGATCTCGACCTCCTCGCCCTTCTCCTTGAACGTTTCCATGATGTTGGTGGCGTTGTTCAGCGCCAGATTCATGACGGCCGGATCGTTCTGATCGACCTGGATCGAGACGCGGTGAACTTTCGGCTCGGCGGCGAAGCCCGCGGTGGTCGTCACGATCAGCAGCGCGCAGGCGGCGGTGACGGTCTTGAGATCGAAGCGCATGCCAGACTCCAATGGACGCAACAGGAATGTACGCTACAGGGCATTGGGATGTGGTCGTGATCCGTCACAACCTCAGCTCCATTCGATGAGCCTCAATCATGGCGACACTATGCGCAGCCGACGCGGCGTTGCCGCGCGGGCGCCGCGATGCATGATCACCGGTGTCTCGGCACTTGGCGTCAGAACGCCAGCACGACGGCGTTGTAGACCATGTGGAGTACAACCGTCGGCGCAAGCCGGCCGTAACGTTTGAACAGCATGGCGTTGATCATGCCGAGGGCGGCGACGGGCGCCCAGGAGACGACCGGATGATAGATCGCAAAGAAGGCCCCGGCGCCAACGACGGCGCGCCAGCCGCCCCATTCGCGATCGAGCGCGCGATACAACAGGCCGCGAAACAGGAACTCCTCGGCCAGCGGCGCGAACGCGACGGCCATCATCCACACGGCCCACCGATCCCCCGGTGATGCAGCGAGGCGGCTTCGCGCGGCATCGAGCGCCTGACCGAGCTCGGGCCACCAGTGCAGCAAGTGCAAATAGAGGTGGGCCAGCAGACCCAGACCGGCACCCACGGCCGCGGCTGCCGCGACAAGCAGGAGAACGCGCAGCTTGCCGCTGAGGTCGAGCTGCAGCAGCGGGCGCGGCTTTCGTTCCGTCGCATCCCACAGCCAGATGTCGCGTTGGGCGACGCCGCGTCCGGCAAGGAAGGTGCTGACGCCGACTGCCGCGGCGGTCGCACATAGCCCGTAAATGAGGGCGACAATCCCAGCGCTGGCCTCGCCGCCGCCGGTCCCCGCCACGAATCCTGCCAGGACGGCAATGGCTTCGACCATGGCGCTGATCGCGACCATGGCGTGCAGCAGCGTCGGCGCCGGCGGCAGTGTCTCCGACCACGGGTCTGACAGAAAGGGCAGGCGGTAGCGGAAGTTCTGCCACATCGCTGCAGCCGTCAGCAGCGAGTAGACCACGCCGGTCACAGCGAGGGGCCATTGCTGGGTGAACACGCCGACGGCAAAGCTTAGGCTGCCGAGCATTGCGGCCCATCGCAGTCCTGCCCGTGGCTTCTCCTGCTCGCCCGATGACGCCGTCACGGTGGCGAGCGTCACCGTCTTGTCCGCGAGCGAACGGGCGAAGACATACCAGGCGAGGCCGAGCAGAAGGATGTGAAGGATGTCGGACGGAAAGCGAAATGCCGCATAGAGCAGGATCACGCCGACGATCGCGGTCGCAATTTCGGCCCACAGCTTCGCCTTGGCCTTCAAGAGGCTTTCCAGTCCGCGCGGCCAGGTCTGGGCAATCCACAGAGCCTGCCCTTCCGACACCAGCGATTTGGGGCCGAGGACCTGCAGGAAATACGTGCCGAACAGGATCGCAGCGCCGCAGACCGTGTTCCACGCGCCCATCGCGCTCGACATGACGCCGCGCATGTTGAAGACCTGCACCGCCGCAAGCGACAACGGGACCAGCACCGCCTGCACGAGGGCGCTGCCGTCGCGCCGGAACCACAGCAGCTCCTTGCGATAGAGCGGGTCGCGCCCGAACCGCATCTCCACCGAGCCGCGCTCGGCCGCCGTCCGCGGACGGTAGCTCAGCCCGCCCCGTGTGCTGACCCCGCCGAGCGCTAGTGCGCAGAGGATCAGGAGCGCGGCCAGCAGCCAGCACAGCAGCACTCCCTTCCAAAAGACCAACTCGCCCGAGCCGGTCTGTCCGATCAAAACTCTTGTGTGCGGCCAAGGCAGGCTGTTTGCCGCCAGCAGCCAGCGATTGATGGCCGTGAAGACTGTCTCGACCTGCGTAGCCAGGAACACCAAGGCCATGATCGAGGCGAAGCCGAACCAGCCGATCAGACCCATCACCGCGCCGCGCTTGCGCGGCGGCAACCGCAGCAGAGCCCAGATCTCGACGGCCTTGCTCACGCATGCCAGCGCAACGGCCGCGGGAACACCAACCAGGAGCGCGCCGGCGACACCGCTCCCCCAGCCATAGGCCAAGCCATACAGCACACCGGGAAAGACCGGCGCGGTCAGATAGATCGGGTTGGCCGCGATCGGTGCGATCATTTCGGCACAGAAGACCGCGGCTGGCGGGACGGGATGGCTGAACAGCCATTCCCACATCGGATCGCGTGACCGTTGCGTGTCGAGCTCCGCCCCTTCGCCTTGGCAGATCATGATCAGGCACCACCACGCCACGAGGATCAGCGCGATGAGGTCGGGCAGCCGCCCCGGCTGGGCGGCCAGCAATCTGGACGACAGCAGGGCCTGCGGATCGTTGCGGACGGTCGCCGTGAGCTGCGCGGAGATCGCGGCCTGATCGCCATGTTTTTCGCGGGCGAACTGCGCGGCCTCGGTGGCGATGTAGCGATCCTCCGCGCGGCTGATCTCGGCGCGGCGGAGGGGCGTGGCGGCCGCATCGGCTTCGCTTCTCGCGATCCGGACGGCGAACCAGTCATCGACGATGATCCGTCCGTTCGCTTCGGCCTGGACCTGCTCGGCTAAGCGCACCGCGAACGCGACCTCGACGGCGGCGCCGATGTTGAACACCAGGGCGAAAAGGACGGCCAATGCGAACGCGACGAGGGGCGCGACCGCAAACCCGCCGCGCTTGCGTTGCTGCGCCAGCCCGCGTCGCGTGCGTCCGGCCGCGCGCCTGCGGGCCGCGCCCAGCAGCAGCAGAACGACCGTCCAGAACCGGGGCGCAGCGGCGCGATCCGTCATGGAGCGGCCGATGTCTGGGTCAGTTCACGGAACACGTCCTCGAGGCTCTTCTCGCCATGCGCGGCGCGGAGTGCCTCGATGCTGCCCTTGGCGACGAGCGTACCGCGATCGATCACCACGGCATGCGAACAGAGCCGTGCCACCTGATCCATCAGGTGGGTCGAGAACAGCACGGTGGTGCCCTGCGCCGCGATGTCGATGATCAGGTCGTAGAACAGATGCGTGCCCTCGACATCGAGACCGTTGGTCGGCTCGTCGAGAATCAGCAGCTTCGGCCGATGCAGCAGCGCGAGCAGCAGCCCGAGCTTCTTCTTCATGCCGCGGGAATATTCCTCGGCAAAATTGTCGATCTCCGCCGTCAGCTGCATGCGGTCCATCAGCGGCTGGATGCTCGCCATCGTCGCGGGGACATCGAGGCCGTGCATGGCGGCCGACAGCTGCAGCGTCTCGCGCGCGGACAGATAGGCGTAGAACACCGGCTCGTCGGGCAGGAAGCCGATGGTGCGCTTGAGCTCGACGCGATCGTCGAAGGCATCGAGGCCATCGACCGTCAGGCGTCCCGACGTCGCCTTCAGGATTCCCATCAGAAGGCGGAAAAATGTCGTCTTGCCTGAGCCGTTGGGGCCGAGCAGCCCACAAATCTGCCCGGCCGGAACGGAGAACGAGACGCCGTTCAGGGCGCGCTTGTCGCCAAATGTCTTCACCAGGTTGTCGGCGGAGACAAGCAGCGGCGGTCGCAGCCCGCTCGGCGGGACTGAGGCCTCCGGCATGACAGGTCTCCTCATCGATCATCGGTGCGGCGCCAAGCCGACACCGGAGTGATCGGGATACCTTATTTCCGAACGCTAGAAAGGCAAGCACGGGGAACTTGCAGCCGGATCCCCGCGGCGACAGCTGTCTGTCACGCGCTCGCTAAGCCCACCACTGTCGTCCCGGGCAAGCCTCGACGGCGCGTCAGCGCTGTCGAGGCGCCGACCCGGGACCCATACCGCGTGATCTTTCGTGGGACGCGCGAGTGACGACGAGTCTTCGTCAAACTGCGGCCTGTGGTTATGGATCCCGGGTCGGCGCCCGACCAACGCTGTCGCGTTGGCCGTGCTTGCCCGGGATGACGGCGGAGGTTGAGGCGGCGGCGCCGTGCTACGCCCGCGGCGCGGCAGGCCGGCATCAATTTTCTGAAAAAAATAAATCTCTTGCGTTTTTACAGAAATCGTGATTATGTGCCCGCCATCCCGTCCCAAGCCGAGGGGCGTTGCGCGCGATCGTCACGACACGCGGGGCGGGGAGCGGTGGCCGCGATCATGCCGCAGCGTGAGCGAAAGCTCGTGCGGACGAACGGCGTGGCGCGGACGCGAAGTCGTGTGGTCCTGGCCTCCCGGTGCCGAGGTCAAGTGGATGTCAGCGCGCACGCGCGGCATCGATGACGGGGTCAATTCAGCCGGTCCCCGGGGAGAGCACGAAATAAGCGTGAAGACCATCGCGCAGGGAAGGCCGGGCGTGCTCGGCTGCACCTGTGGTACCTGCCGCCTGCATTTTTTTCTGCAGGCGGGCCACGGGCGCCAGCCGGCGCTCGGCCTTCCCTGCGCCCTCTGTTTCGAAGAGGGCGATCGAACAGCACAACTCGGGCGCCGAGCGCCGCGAGGAGGCGAGGTCATGTCCAGGGTGATCCGTACTGCGATGATCTGCCCCGCGGGAATCGACTCAGCAGGGAAGAGCCACACTGTCGCCCACCCACAGCCGTCATCGCCTGCGAATGCGGGCGATCCCGTAGGCCGCGGCCTTTCGAGTCGGTCACTGCCGTCACCGCGTACTGGGTCGCCCGGTCGAGCCGGGCGACGACACGGGCGGGCTACAGTGTCGCGCTCCAATCCATCCGCGCCGCTGGCAAAATCACCCCGGCATGGTTACATTGCTCAGGCGAGGCTGCGACGCGCGTCCGGAACCAATATATCCCCGGGGCCTTATCGATCCTTTAGGGAACTGTCCCTGGCCAGGTCCGTGGATCTGGACATATGGTGCCCACCTACTTTCGTAGGGAACTCCGGGATCGAGCGTTTCAACGGCGATTGCGGCTTCGCGCTTACCTGCCTGTCTCGTTGCCTGCCCCTCTGCCCCCTTCGGTTGCCGACCTGCCGCGTTTCTGCAACGTTGAAATGCCCGCGTCCGCGCGCGCGCTTTGAACGGAGGTGCCGTCGCATGCCGATGAAGGCCGCTCAGCACACCAAGCAGCAGCTGCGGTCCGCCGCGCTGGCCGCACGCGACGCCTTGAGCGACGACATCAGGAGCGCGGCCGCGCAGGCCATCGCCGCGCGCGGGCTGCCGTTCGCGATTCAGCCGGGCATGGTGGTTTCGGGCTACGCGCCGATCCGCAACGAGCTCGATCCGATGCCGCTGATGCAGGCGCTGGCCGGGCAGGGCGCACGGCTGGCGCTGCCGGTCGTCCTGGCGCGCGGCCATTCGCTGTCGTTCCGGGCCTGGTCGCTGGGCGACAGGCTGACGATGGGCTCGCTCGGCATTCCCGAACCGTCGCCGGTCGCGGCCGAGCTGGTGCCCGACGTGATGCTGGTGCCGCTCGCGGCCTTCGACCGCAGCGGTCATCGCATCGGCTATGGCGGCGGCTACTACGACTACACCTTCTCGCATCTGCGGAAGGCACATCATCTCATCGGCATCGGCCTCGGCTTTGCCATCCAGGAAACCGAGGCGATCCCGGCCCTGGCCCACGACGCGGCCCTGGATTATGTGCTAACCGAATGCGAGACCTTGGATTTCCGGAGCAATTGAGTTGCGCATTCTCTTCGTCGGCGACGTCATCGGCCGAACCGGCCGCAGCGCCGTCTCGGACCACCTTCCTGGCCTGATCCGCGACTGGGCGCTCGATCTCGTCATCGTCAATGGCGAGAACGCGGCCGGCGGCTTCGGCATCACCGAGGCGATCTATCAGGAGCTGGTCGATGCCGGCGCCGACGCGGTCACGCTCGGCAATCATTCCTGGGACCAGCGCGAGGCATTGGTGTTCATCGAGCGCGCCCCGCGCCTGGTGCGGCCGGCAAATTATCCGGCGGGCACGCCCGGCCGTGGCGCGGCGCTGATCGAAACCAAGATCGGCGCCCGCGCGCTGGTGGTCAACGTGCTCGGACGCGTGTTCATGACGCCGTTCGATGATCCGTTCGCCGCGGTGGGACGTGAGCTCGGCGCCTGCCCGTTGCGCGAGGCGGCGGATGCGATCGTGGTCGACGTCCATTGCGAGGCGTCGAGCGAGAAGCAGGGCCTCGGCCATTTCTGCGATGGCCGCGCCAGCCTTGTCGTCGGCACCCATACACATGTGCCCACGGCGGATCACCAGATCCTGCCGGGCGGCACCGCCTACATGACCGATGCCGGCATGACCGGCGATTACGATTCGATCATCGGCATGCAGAAGGACGAGCCGCTACGCCGCTTCCAGTCCGGCATCCCGTCGGCGCGGTTCGAGCCGGCCTCGGGCCCGGCGACGCTGAGCGGCGTGGCGGTCGAGACCGACGATGCGACCGGGCTCGCGGAGCGGATCGCGCCGGTCAGGATCGGCGGACGGTTGTCGCAGGCCAGGCCGTCGTTCTGGGGAGCGTAGGCCGCGCGCGTCAGGTCTTCAGCCGAAAGCCCATCCGGAACGCGCCCCAATGGCGGCCCTTGACGACAATCGGCGCGGAGAGGTCCTTCATCAGCACGAACTGCCCGCCGCCCATGTCGCGGCGGTAGGTCTGCAGCAGGAACGGCCTGTTACTGGCGGCCGCGACCTTCTTCACCGCGCGATCCTCGAACAGCCGGCGGTTGCGGCAGTTGGCGTTGTTCCAGACCGGGTCGGGCCCCTGCGGCTTGCGGTAGTTCGGATTGTGTGTCGGCAGATAGCCGCCCTTCGCCCAGGCGACGCAGAACACGATCCGGGGATCGCTGCCCTGGATCGGGTCCTGGATGGCCGGCAACACGCGGTCGGTGAACTCGACATAGCGCGTCGTGTATTGCTTGGGATTGCTGCCGGGAATTTCGCGGAGATCCTCGTCCATGAGGTCGGCGAGCCCGATCTCGCCGCGGTCGACCGCGGCCTCGAAGGTCGCCGAGATCTGCCGGGCGGTCTCGACGACCGTGCGGATCAGCGGCGCATCGGCGGTCTCGACGCCGCTCTCGGCGATCATCCCGATCAGCGCCTCGGAATGGTCGAGCAGCTTGGCGATGCGGCTGTCGGCCTGCTTGAGCTCGATCGAGGACTGGTCGACGCCCTTGGCGAGTTCGGCGAGCTCGGTGATGACGGCATCGCAATGCGCGAGGTTCGAGGTTGCGGCCTTCGCGACGCCGTCGATCTCCTGGCCGACGCTGGTGAAGCCGTCCTGGACGCGGACGATGATGCCGCCGATCTGCTGGGCGCCTTCACCCGCGGTCTTGGCGCGCGAGGAGGCCTGACCGCTCTCGCCGAGCAGGCTCTTCACCTGCGAGTCCAGTCCGCGCAGGGTGTCGCCGATCTGCTGGGTCGCCTGCCGGGTCGCTTCGGCGAGCGACTTCACCTCGCTCGCGACCACGGCGAAGCCGCGGCCGGCGCTGCCGGCGCGGGCGGCCTCGATGGTGGCGTTCAGCGCCAGAAGATTGGTCTGCTTGGCGATCGCCTCGATCGCGACCGAGACCTTGGCGACCTGCGACAAGGCATCGCCGACCGATCCGAGTCGCTGCTCGATGCGCTCGACGGAGTCGACTAGCTCGGAGATGTGCCGCACGGCGGTGTCGACCACGCTGCGCGACTGCGCGATGTCGCCGACCGCGGCGGTCGTCGCCGTTTGCACCGCCTGCGAGGCGGTGGCGATGTCGTGATTGGCCGTCACCATGGTCTTGGCGGTCGCCTGCAGATGCCCGAACCGCTGCGACTGGTAGGCCACGCGGTTGGCGACCTCCTGCACGTTGCCGGCGACGTCGGCGAGCTCGACGCCGAGACCGCCGATGCGGTCGGCGATCTCGTCGATCAGCCGCTCCGCGCCGGAATGCGGGTCGTGACTTTCCAGAATGGCGCGTTGCGCGACGGACATTTGCAGGCTCCCGGGCTCGAAGAATTCAGCGAGTCACCGCTCGGTTCACAATTTGTAGGCGGTGCGGAAGCCGCCCCAGTGGCGGCCGCGGACGCGGATCGGCACGTCGATTTCGCGCATCATGACGGTGTTGCCGTTGCCCATGTCGCGCGCGTAGCTCTGGATCAGATAGGGCCGCTGGTTGCGGCCGGCCGCGAGACCGGCCGGATCGTTGAAGATGCGGCGGTTGCGGCTGTTGGCGGTGTTGAAGGCGACATCGCCCGGCCGCTGCGGATGCGAATAGATCCGGTTGTGCACCGGCAGATAGCCATTGCGGTCGATCGCGACGCAGAACGCCATGCGCCCATCCTTGGCCAGGAATGCCTCCTGAAACGCCGGCAGCGCGCGCTCGGCCCAGTCGAGGATCCGGCTGCGGTGCTGCTGCGGATTGGTACCGGGAATCTCGGCATAGTCGGCGTCGAACATGTCCTCGAGCGTGATCTCGCCGCGGCTGACCGCGCTCTCGAAGATCCGGTTCAGCTCGGTCCCGGCCTCCATGGCGCGGGCGACGAACTCGTTGTTCTCCTCGTGCAGCGCCCAGAGCTTGTCCTCGATCTTCTCGCGCAGCTCGGCGTTGGGAGCCTCGAATCGCGCCTGGGCGCCGGCCTTGACCTGCTCGGTGACGCACAGCCGGCACGGGCCGACATCCTCGAGCATGGCGTCGAACCGCTCGTTGACGCCGAGGCGGGTGGCGTCGGGGCCGGTGATCAGCACGCCGTCGTTGGAAATCTCGTAGACCGGCGCAGCGAACGATCGCGCGCCCGATTTGATCTCGAGCTTGAGATGGCAGGGCAGGCGCTCGCTGCCGCTGCGCACGGTGCGGTCGCCCTGGCGCAGCAGCACGGCGCAGCGCGCCTTGAGTTTCTGGGCGTACATCGTCACCGCGCGCCCGGCGCTGGTCACCCGCTCGCCATAGCTCTCGGCCTGCTGGGTGGCGCTGCCGATGTCGGCGGCGCTGTCGACCACGGAGGCGATGAACTGCGACGCCTGGGCGGCATTGTCCGACATCTCGCCGGTGGTCTGGTCCTGCGCGGCAACCGCGCCATTGACGTTGCTGAACACCGGGCGGATCGCCTCGATGGCCTGCGCGATGCGATGCACGGCGTCGGCCGAGCCGGCCGCGTCCCTCTGCAGCGCCTCGATCTTGCGGGTGATCTCCTCGGTCGCGTTCTGGGTCTGCACCGCCAGCGCCTTGACCTCGGTCGCGACCACGGCGAAGCCGCGGCCGGCCTCGCCGGCGCGGGCGGCCTCGATGGTCGAGTTCAGCGCTAGCAGCGTGGTCTGGCGGGCAATCTGGGAGATCAGGTTGACGACGTTGCCGATCGCCGCCGAGGATTCGCGCAGCCGGTCGACGTTGCTGCGGGCTTCCTGGGCGGCGGCGCTGGCCTGGTCGGCGAGCTGGCCGGCGTCCTGGACCTGGGCGCGGATGCCATGGGCCGATTGCGTCACCTTCTCTGCGGCCTGGGCGAAGGTCGCGGCCGTGCCCTGGGCGGTGCTGCTGCGCCCGCTCAGCGCGTCGGCGCGCTGGCGGATGTCCGTCAGCGTGCCGGCGGTTGCTTCGGCGCCGCTGGAGACCGCATTTGCGGCGCGCTCCAGCTGGCGAATCATGCCGCCGAGTTCCAGCTCGAGCAGGTCGAGGATTGCCTTGGCGGAATCGGCCTCGCCCGACGCCGCCGGCTCGGGGGCAGGCGGGGGCCTGGCCTCGATCACCGGATCGGGCAGAGCGGCACGTCTTGCAAAGAAACCAAACGCCATGGCACGCCGAACCGTGTGAAAGGGGACGGAAGCGCGGCATCCTTGCACTTGACGGTGAAGCCATGGTTAACGTTTGGCTTATGGCCCAGGCAGCGCCTACCCGTGCCTTGCCGGTGGCCTGTCCCCTTGAAACCACCCCAAATCTTTGATTTTGACGAGTCCTCGGCCTATAAGGCCGCGCTTCCCAACTGACCTCCAGACGATTGCAAGAGATCTCGCATGGCCGGCCATTCCCAATTCAAGAACATCATGCATCGCAAGGGCCGGCAGGATGCGATGAAGTCCAAGCTGTTCGGCAAGCTGGCACGCGAAATTACGGTGTCGGCCAAGCTGGGCACGCCGGATCCGGCGATGAACCCGCGGCTGCGCGCCGCCGTGGTCGCGGCCCGCGCCGAGAACATGCCCAAGGACAACATCGAGCGCGCCATCAAGAAAGCGCTCGGCGGCGAGGGTGAGAACTACGCCGAGATCCGCTATGAGGGCTATGGTCCCGGCGGTGTCGCCGTCATCGTCGAGGCGCTGACCGACAACCGCAACCGCGCCGCCTCGGACATCCGCTCCTACTTCACCAAATCAGGCGGCAATCTCGGCGAGACCGGTTCGGTCGCATTCATGTTCGACCGCGTCGGCATCATCGAATTCGACCGCAGCGTCGCCTCCGACGACGCGGTGCTGGACGCCGCGATCGAGGCCGGCGCCGACGACGTGATTTCGGGTGAGGGCGGCCATGAGGTCTATGCCTCGCCGGACGGTTTCCACGAGGTCGCCAAGAACCTCGAGGCCAAGTTCGGCGAGCCGCGCAAGGCGGCGCTGACCTGGAAGCCGCAGAACACGGTGGCGGTCGACGACGAGACCGGCGAGAGGCTGGTGAAGCTGATGGATCTGCTGAACGAGCACGACGACGTTCAGAACGTCTATGCCAATTTCGAGATCTCGGACGCGCTGATGGCGAAGATGGGCGGTTGACGGACGGTTAACCAAGCCGTTCCGGTCGTTCCGTTTATGTTTCCACCGGCGTGGCGCGAGGCTATCTCTAACCCATGAAAGCCCAGCCGATTCGCGCAGCCGTCCGCATCATCGGGATCGATCCCGGCCTCCGCCGCACCGGCTGGGGCGTGATCGAGAGCGAGGGCAACCGGCTGATCTATGTCGGCTGCGGCTCGGTCGAACCGCCCGACGACCTGCCGCTGGCGAACCGGCTGCTGGCGATCCACGAGGGGCTCGCCAAGGTTTTGAACGACTTCCAGCCGCTGGAGGCTGCGGTCGAGCAGACCTTCGTCAACAAGGACGGCGTCGCCACCCTGAAGCTCGGCCAGGCCCGCGGCATCGCCATGCTGGCGCCGGCGATGTTCGGAATTTCGGTCGCCGAATACGCGCCCAACCAGGTCAAGAAGACCGTGGTCGGCGCGGGCCATGCCGACAAGGGCCAGATCGCGGTTATGCTGAAAATCCTGCTGCCCAAGGCCGAGCCCCCGTCGGCGGACGCCGCCGATGCGCTGGCGATCGCCATCACCCACGCCCATCACCGCCAGGGCCAGGCGCTCAGGATGAAGGTGGCCGGGCTATGATCGGCAAGCTGAAGGGCCTGATCGATTCCTACGCCGAGGATTTCGTGATCCTCGACGTCGGCGGCGTCGGCTACCAGGTGCACTGCTCGGCGCGGACTCTGCAGGCCTTGCCGTCGCCCGGTGAAGCCGCCACATTGTCGATCGAGACCTATGTGCGCGAGGACCAGATCAAGCTGTTCGGTTTTCGCTCGGATGTCGAACGGGAATGGTTTCGTCTTTTGCAGACCGTGCAGGGCGTCGGCGCCAAGGTCGCCCTCGCCGTCCTCGGCACGCTGCCGCCGGCCGATCTCGCCAACGCGATCGCGCTGCGCGACAAGGCTGCGGTGGCGCGCACGCCGGGCGTCGGCCCCAAGGTCGCCGAGCGTATCGTGACCGAGCTGAAGGACAAGGCGCCGGCGTTCGCCAATGTCGATCCCGGCGTCGTCCGGCTGTCCGGCGCCATCGAGGAATCCCGCGCGCCGCAACCGATCGCGGATGCGATCTCGGCGCTCATCAATCTCGGCTACGGCCAGCCGCAAGCAGCCGCGGCGATCGCCGCCGCCTCCCGTGCGGCCGGCGAGAAGGCCGAGACCGCCCAACTCATCCGCCTCGGCCTCAAGGAGCTGGCGAAGTAGATCGCCGCGCCGGGCGAGCAGAAGGACAACGATTTCTCCCATGGTGAGCAAGAAGGACAAGGAGCTGATCGAGGCGGCCGCATCGGCGGTGAAGAGCCGCTACCGCAACGATTGGCAGGAGGTCGGCGCGGCCATGCGCACCCGCGACGGCCGCATCATCACCGGCGTCAACATCGACGCCTATCTCGGCCGCAACGCGGTCTGCGCCGAAGCCATCGCGATCGGCCGCGCCATCACCGAGCACGGCGACCACGGCATCGAAACCATCGTCGCGGTGCGCCACCCCAAGCCCGGTGAGCCCGGCGAGGTCTCCGTGGTCTCGCCCTGCGGCACCTGCCGCGAGCTGATCCATGACTATGATGCGAAGGCCCGCGTCATCGTGCCGTCGAACGGCAAGGGACCCGACGTCGTGACCATCGGCGAGCTGCTGCCGAACAAATACAGGCGCGGCAACGAATGAAGCCGCCGGCGCGCATGGTCAGTCCGGAGCGGCGCTCCGATGATGTCGGGGACACCGCGCTGCGGCCGCAGCAGCTGTCGGAGTTCGTCGGCCAGCAGCAGGCGCGCGCGAACCTGTCGATCTTCATCGAGGCGGCGCGCAAGCGCGGCGAGGCACTCGACCATGTGTTGTTTGTAGGTCCCCCGGGCCTCGGCAAGACGACGCTGGCACAGATCGTCGCCCGCGAGCTCGGCGTCGGTTTTCGCGCCACGTCCGGCCCGGTCATCGCCAAGGCCGGCGATCTCGCCGCGCTGTTGACCAATCTCGAAGAGCGCGACGTGCTGTTCATCGACGAGATCCATCGCCTCAGCCCGGCGGTCGAGGAGGTGCTCTATCCCGCGATGGAGGACTTCCAGCTCGACCTCATCATCGGCGAGGGCCCGGCGGCGCGCTCGGTCAAGATCGATCTGTCGAAGTTCACGCTGGTTGGCGCGACGACGCGTGCAGGCTTGCTGACCAATCCGCTGCGCGATCGTTTCGGCATTCCGATCCGGTTGAACTTCTACACGATCGAGGAGCTGGAGAGCATCGTCACTCGGGGCGCCCGCGTGCTTGGGGTCGGCATGACGAGCGACGGCGCCAACGAGATCGCGCGCCGCGCCCGCGGCACGCCGCGCATTGCCGGCCGGCTGCTGCGCCGGGTGCGCGATTTTGCGTCCGCTGCTGACGCCAGCGCGATCGACCGCGCCATTGCCGATCACGCGCTGAGCGCGCTGGAGGTCGATGCGGCCGGGCTCGATGCGATGGATCGGCGCTATCTCTCGACCATCGCGCTGAACTACGGCGGCGGCCCGGTCGGCGTCGAGACCATGGCGGCGGCGCTATCGGAGCCGCGCGATGCGATCGAGGACATCATCGAGCCCTATCTGATCCAGTGCGGCTATCTGCAGCGCACCCCCCGCGGCCGTCTCCTGACCTCGCACGCGTTCAAGCATCTCGGCATGGCCGAGCCGAACCGCGATCCCGGCCAGTTCGGCCTGTTCGGCAACGAAGATGATGATTAACGAAACTGCTGACAATCTGCACAGACACACCCGAAATCGGTTGCAATGATCGACGAGAAGGAAGCCGCTGCGAGGAATTCGTCCATGCTGTCACGCCGTCGCTTCCTGTCCTTCTCCGGCGGACTTGCCGCCACCGGTTTTTCCACCGCCACCTACGGCGTCGGCGTCGAGCCGCTCCGCCTCGGCGTGACCGACTATCAGGTCCGGCCGCGCAACTGGCCATCCGGGCTGACGCTGAAGATCGCGGCGGTCGCCGACATTCATGCCTGCGATCCCTGGATGTCGCTGGCCCATATCGACGGCATCGTCCAGCGCACCAACGCGCTGCGGCCGGACCTCATCGTCCTTCTCGGCGACTATGTCGCCGGTCATCGGCATCATCTGGGACGCATCGATGCCGCGGAATGGGCGCCCGTGCTCGGCGGATTGAAGGCGCCGCTCGGCGTGCACGCCATTCTCGGCAACCACGATTATTGGGACGACAAGACGGTCCAGCGCAACGGGCACGGTGCGCCTTACGCGCAGAGAGCGCTCGAGGCCGCCGGCATTCCGGTCTACGAGAACGATGTGGTGCGCCTCACCAAGGACGGCCAGGCGTTCTGGCTGGCCGGCCTTGGCGACCAGATGGCCTACATGCCGGCGCGACGCTTCCGGCCGGTGCCGCGGATCGGCATCGACGATCTCGCGGGCACGCTGCGCAAGGTGACGGACAGCGCCCCGGTGATCCTGCTTGCGCATGAGCCCGACGTTGCGCTTCGCGTGCCATCGCGGGTCGCGCTGCAGCTCTCCGGCCATACCCATGGCGGGCAGGTCCGCCTGCTCGGCTGGTCGCCGGCCGTGCCGACGCGCAATGGTGTGAATCTGGCTTATGGCCACATCCGCACCCAATGCGACGTGATCGTTTCCGGCGGTCTCGGCTGCAGCATCATGCCGATCCGGATCGGCATGCCGCCGGAGATCGTGCTCGTCACCGTCGGCGGGGAACCCGTGGAGGCGACCTCCTAGACGAGCTTGCGCCCGCGATTGAAGTGGGCGAAACGATCGCCATATCCGCGATCGGGGATTTCCAGTGACCCACCATCAGCTCGACGGCAAGATCCGCGACGGCCGTCACCACATGCAGGTTCGCGTCTACTACGAAGACACCGATTTTTCAGGCATCGTCTACCATGCCAACTACCTCCGCTTCATGGAACGCGGCCGCACCAATCATCTGCGGCTGATGGGCGCCGAGCAGCACGCGCTGTTCGCGGAGGCGGCCAGCGAAGCCCCGGGCTTCGCCTTCGTCGTGCGCTCGATGACGCTGGATTTCCTGCGCCCTGCGCGCATGGACGACGTCCTCGACGTCGTCACCTGGCCGATCGCGGTCAAGGGCGCCTCGATCACGCTGGCCCAGGAGGTGCGGCGTCGCGAGGAGGTGCTCGTCAAAGCCGATGTCCGCGTCGCCTTCATCAGCGGCGGCAAGGCGCAGCCGATCCCGAAGGCGCTGCGCGACTTGATGAAGGCCGATCTCGCCTGAGC
The DNA here is from genome assembly GCF_051167655.1 of Bradyrhizobium sp. HKCCYLS2038. NCBI lineage: Bacteria > Pseudomonadati > Pseudomonadota > Alphaproteobacteria > Hyphomicrobiales > Nitrobacteraceae > Bradyrhizobium > Bradyrhizobium sp. HKCCYLS2038. Next base: position 722,388 of record NZ_JBNPTM010000001.1, read on the forward strand.
CGCTCAAGGCTGCGCTGCAGGCGAGGCCTCCTGAGGCTTGGTCAGCAGCTCCCCCTCGCGGTGGAGCCTGCCTGCATCGAGAAGAGTTGCGAGGCTGCCCTGCACGGCCTCGCGGAGCTGCGCGCTGGTCGAGCCGAAGCCGAACAGGCGCGCCACCGCCTGGATCAGCTGGTCCTCCTCCGCGCCGAAGTTCTGCTCGACGACCTGAATGATGGCCGCCTTGATCTCGTCCGGCGGCAACATCTCGGGCTTGCGCAACGTCGTCGACTGCACGTCCTCGCGGTTCCGGACGACGATCGCCTGGCCAGGTACGGCGTAGAACGGTCCTCCGGCGATCTGCCCCTTCGCCACCGCCGCGTTCAGCGCGGCGCGCACGGCGTCGCGGATGCGGTTGCCGGCGCGGGCGAGGCCCCAGGCCGATCTGATCCGGACGATGATTTCCGATTCGTGCACCGGTCCCTCGATCGCGACGATCTCGACCACGTGCTTCGTCATGTTGGCGAGCGACGTCTCGTGCGGCTCGATCTCCCGGCGCACCCGCAATTTGGCCTCCTCATAGGCGATCGTCGTCGTTGCCGGTACAGCAGCCTCTAGAGGACGGTCTGCAGTCTGCTCCGGCGGCGGACCGTCCGGCATTGCTGGCGGCTCGGGCTGCGCCTCGGGAATCGCGTCGTCGATCTCCTTCCAATGCGCCTTCGCCGCCTCGATGGCGCGGACGACCTTCTCGGTCTCCTCCTTGGGCCGGAGAAACCAATCCGTCGACCAGATCCGATGCAGCACCCAGCCGTGTGCTTCCAGCACGTTCTGGCGCAGACGATCGCGGTCCCGCGCCGAGCGCGAGGCGTGGTATTGGGCGCCGTCGCATTCGATGCCGAGCAGAAAACGGCCCGGCTTGTCCGGATCGACCACGGCGAGATCGACGAAGAAGCCGGCGGTGCCGATCTGCGTCTTCACGTCGTAGCCCAACGCCAGCAGCTTGGCGGCGACCTGCTCCTCGAACACCGAGTCCGGATCGCGCCCGGTCTCCTGCGCGATGCCGAGCTGCCCGGTCTGTGCGAAGCTCAGGAACGTTTTCAGCGCGGCGATGCCGCGACCCTTGGCGCGCGACAGATCGATATCGTCGCCGGTGATCGAGGAGAAGACCTCGCAGCGCAGCTTGGCGCGGGAGATCAGCACGTTCAGGCGGCGCTCGCCGCCATCGGAATTCAGCGGGCCGAAGCTCATCGAGACGAAGCCTTCCTTCGTTCGCCCGTAGCCCATGGAGATGAAGATGACGTCGCGCTCGTCGCCCTGGATGTTCTCGAGGTTCTTGACGAAAAAGGGTTCGCTCGTGCCTCGGGAGAAGAACTCCTCAGTATCGGGACTCTCCTTGCGGAGGATTTCGAGCTGATCCTGGATCGCCTGGCGCTGAGCGACGGAGAAGGTTGCGACGCCGAGGCTGCGCTCCGGCATCTCGCGCGCATGGCGCATGACCGCCTCGGCCACGATCCGCGCTTCCCGCGGATTGGTCCGGCTGCTGCCGCGTTCGTAGTGCGCATCGGCGTTGTAGTTGAACTTCAGCCCCATGCCGGCCACGGCGTCATAGGGGCTCGGCACGATGAACAGCCGGTTGTCGTAGAACTGCTTGTTGGAGACCGCGATCAGCGACTGATGCTTGCTGCGGTAGTGCCAGTTCAGCATCCTGTGCGACAGTCCCTTGGCCAGGCAGAGGTCCAGGATGCTCTCGGCGTCCTTCACCTGGAAGGTCGGTTGCTCGTCGTCCTCATTGTCGTCATCATCGTTGCCCGTGAGCTTCGCGAAGAAGCGCGTCGGAGGCAGCTGCCGTTCGTCGCCGACCACGACCATCTGCCGGCACCGCGCGACCGCGCCGAGAGCATCGACGGGTTCGATCTGCGAGGCCTCGTCGACAACCAGCAGATCGAAGGCGATCGCGCCCGGCTTCAGGAACTGCGCGACCGACAGCGGGCTCATCAGGAAGATCGGCTTGATCTGCTGGACGACCGGACCGGCGCGCTCCAGGAGCTGCCGGATGGGAAGATGATTGCGCTTCTTCGCCAGTTCGCCGTTGAGAACGCCGAGCGGCCCGATGCCGCCTGCGTTGCGCGGCAGCGCAGTCGCATGCTCATGCGCGATCTGATCCCGGGCGAGCTGCATGCGTTCGACGTCGAGCTTGCGGAAGCCGTCGACGAGACGGTCGTGCAACTCGCCGTCGAAACGCTTCAGCTGCGGGTGCTGGGCGAAGATCACGCTGCGCATGGCTTCGTAATAGGAGTTGTCGAAAGCCTGTGGCAGCCTATCGCCCGGCAGCGATCCGTCCAGCGTGCGATCAACCAGCGCCTCGAGACCATCCGCGCGAGCGAGTCGAACCCGCTCCATGAACGCGATCCAGCGGGTCAGGCGCTCGGTGCAATTGCGCCACTCCGAGAGCGTCTGTGACAGCTCGTCGAATTGAACCCGTTCGCCCGGCTGGAGTGGGAGGCGCGAGGGCTCCAGCTGCAGAAAGTCGATCAGCTGTTGTAGTTCGGAGCGAAGCCCGGCGAGATCGCTGCTCAGTTTCGCGATCGCTTGCCGATCTCCGGTCGACAGCGTCAGATGCGTCAGGCGGCGGCGCATCTCGGCGTTGGCGAACGGCTTCGGGAACGCGGTCCACCAGGCCGTCAGTTTCGCCAGCGCGTCCCAGTCAGACTGCTCCTTCTGCCAGGCCGTTCCGAACGCGACGCTGCCGGCGCTCGCCACCTCCGCGAAGGAGCAGCGCGCCGCCTGTGCTGCGATGAGACCGTCGATCAGCAGGAGGCGCTGATCGAGGGATTTCGGCATCGGCACCTTCAGATAGGAGGTCAGCAGCGCCATCTGCTCGCGATAGCGCGAGCTCAGCATGCGAAACCACGAGCGGCCCTTCTCGGCGATCACCTTGCGGCAATCGGCAGCCGACGCCTCCCAGGCGGCATCGACGAAGGCTCCCCCGAAAGCGGCTTTCAACTTCGCATAGCGAAGCCCCTTGTCGACGACATCGACGATCTCGTTCGGTTGACTCCAGATCGGATCGCCAAACGCAGCCCTGTCGCATTCCGGCATCGCGGCTGCCGCCTCGGCAACCGCGAGCAGGTCGCTCGCCCCGGCCAGATTGGCGGGCGTTGTGACTTCGAGCAAGGCGCCGATGTGCGCAGCTCCTGTCACGACGTGGCTGAGATGATTCAAGATGCTGTCCAGCAACGTCAGCAGCTTCGCCATCTCGCTCGGGTCGAGGGCGTCGCGGCCGACGCCCCGCCACGGATGCAGGTGAGGCGCACCATCGGTCTCGATGCGGTCGGCCAGCTCGGCAATCAGCTCGCGCCGCCGCTCCAGGTCCAAAGCAGACCAAAGCTCTGCCCCTTGCAACGGCAATGCCGCCTGAGCAGATGCCTCCCTGCAGCGCACGAGGTGGCCGAGCAGCCGGAAGGGTGTCAGCTCGCTCGGTTGATGCGGCTGGTGCATCATGTCGGCGTGACGGTTGAGGCCGTCGCGACTGTCGGTCAGGCGCTGCACCAGAGAGGCTTCACCCGCTGATGCCGGCACGGCCACCGATTTGGCGCGCTTCAGTTCCTCCAGCACAAGGCGCTTGTTGGCCTTGTTGGAGTGAAGCTCGAGCGCGAGCGATCCCAGGCCGACGCCCTTGAGCCGCCGGTGCACGACATCCAATGCCGCCATCTTCTCGGCGACGAACAGGACCGTCTTTCCCTCGGCCGCGGCGGCGGCGATGATGTTGGTGATGGTCTGCGACTTTCCGGTGCCCGGCGGGCCCTTGACGACCAGATCGCGTCCTCGAACCACTTCCTCGATCACCACGGCCTGTGACGAATCGGCGTCGACGACGTGGTTCATCGCAAGCGGCTGGATCACGGAGTCGATCTTGCCATCGTCCGGAACGATCGGTTCGCATCCCTCGAAGCCGTTCTGCAGCAGTGCCGCGATCAGCGGGTGCCGATCCAGCGCACCGTCGGCTGGCCAGTTCTCCGGGTCGAGGTCGCGATACATCAGGAATTTGGAGAATGAGAAGAAGCCGAGGACGATCGCGTCGGCCCTGACCTCCCATCTCTTCTTGTTTGCGACCGTCTCGGCGACGCCGGTCAGATAGCCGGCGATGTCGACCTCGTCCTCGTCGCCGAAATCCGCGACCTTCAATCCGAACTCGGCATCGAGCTTCGCCTGCAGCGAGAGATTCGGCGAGGGCGGCTCGGCGCGCGAGACCAGATGAAACCGATCGGCCGCGCTGCTGCGTTCCAAGCGCACGGGCAGGAGCACGAGCGGCGCGAAGCGCTCGACGTCGGATTTGTCGTCCTCGAACCATTTGAGCAGTCCGAAGGCGAGATACAGGATGTTGACGCCCTGTTCTTCCTCGAGCGTTCGCGCGTCGTACCAGATGTCGAGCAGCCGCTTCTGCAGCGCCTCCGACGACAACCGGGTCTGCAGCCGTGTATCGGCCGGCCGGGTCGGCGTCTCCGATTCGCTTTCGCTCCGTTTTGGGCTTGCGCTCGGCGGAGGCAGCGGCAGAGTTGGAGCGGATGTGGTCTCGCTGGTTTCTGCAGCTGTCTCCGCCTTGGTCGGAAGAAACGTGAATCGCTTGCCGTCGCCGAGCAGCTCGTACAACTCGGCGGAGCGTGCGCCGACGATGTCGATGGTGCGGATGGTCTTAGTCTTCAGCGGGATGTGCACGAGCCGGTTGCGCGTGCCCAGATCGAGCAGCGCGCGCCGGTCCGCCAGCAATCGGTCTCGTACGGATGTGCTTGCCACGTGCAATCCTCCTGCGATTCGAGGATTGCAACCCGAACTGACCGCGGTCAAGCATCGCTGCTAGGCAGCTGCCTTGTGCCGCGCGAGTTCCGCCTTGTAGAGCTCGAACTCCTCGGCGATCGCGCGGGCGATCGATGGCCGCGTGCGCAGGCGTTCATAGTAGGCCTTCACAGCCGGCCATTTGGCGAGCTCGATCGGCGGCGTCGCCATCGTCCAGTTGATCACGGTGACGAGATAGGCATCGGCGACGGTGAAATGATCGAGCAGAAACTCGCGGCCGCGCAGATGGTTGTCGAGATGATCGAGCCGCGACAGGTTCTTCTTCAGCACATGCACCTTCATCTCCTCCGGCGCCGTCCTGTCGAGGACCGGGATGAACAGGCCCTTGTGCAGCTCGGTGCCGATGAAGCAGAGCCATTGGTGCAGCCGGCTGCGGTCCATGCCGGCACCGGTGCCGAGCTTCGCCTCGGGGAAGCGGTCGGCGACATATTGGAGAATTGCAGCGTTCTCGGTCAGCAGGTCGCCGTCATCGGTGCGCAGCGTCGGCACCAGGCCGAGCGGGTTGACGCTGCGGAAATCCGAGCCGTCATTCATCACGATCTTCGTCTTCGGGTCGACCTCGAGATATGTTGCCTCGGCACCGGCCTCATAGAGCGCGATGCGGGTGGCGAGCGAGCAGGCGAGCGGCGAGAAATACAGGTCCATGGACGTCTCCCGGAGCTCCGGAGCGGAGCTTTGATTGATTTTTATACTGTCTCGCATAATATGAGATGGGTCAAGGAATTTAGTGCGAAATGGTACAAAAAAAGAAGGGGCCGCCGCATGGCGACCCTCCTACCGAAAAACCCGCCGCGACGGCCGAGCCGAAACGGCGCGGTCGGCCGCGCGCCTATGAGCCCGACGTCGCCCTCGGCAAGGCGCTCGACCTGTTCCGGTCGACCGGCTTCGCGGCGACGTCGCTCGACGACCTCAGCGCCGCCACGGGCATGAACCGGCCGAGCCTCTATGGCGCGTTCGGCGACAAGCGCGAGCTCTACATCAAGAGCTATCAGCGCTACCGCGACAACGCCCGCGCCGTGATGGGGCACATCTTTCGTGACGACGGGCCGGTGCGCGAGCAGCTGCAGAAGATCTTTGCGGCCGCGCTCGACATCTATCTCTCCGGCGAGGAGGGGCCGCGCGGCTGCTTCACGGTGATGACGGCAGGCTCCGAGGCGGTCGCTGATCCCGACATCCGCGCCATGGTCCAGAATGCGCTGACCGAACTCGACAAGGCATTCGCGCATTGCTTCCGGCGTGCCAAGGAGAAGGGCGAACTGCCGGACGGCGCTGATCCCGTCGTGCTGGCGCAGCTGGCGTCGGCGACGATCCACTCCATCGCGGTGCGCGCCCGGGCGCGGGTGCCGCGCGAGAACTTGGAGGCGATCGTCGCCGGTGCGATCGATGTGATGGTGGGCGGCAGATAGCGTCTCAGTATCCTCTCTCGCGATCCACCGTGTTGCGCAGCGCACCGCCGGCCTCGAACGAGGCGATCTGCTCGGCGACATAGCGCGAGATGGCGTCGGCATCGGTGTCGGCGGCATTGTGCGGCGTCAGCACCACTTTGGGATGGGTCCAGAACGGGCTATTGGCGGGCAGCGGCTCCTGCCCGAACACGTCGAGCGACACCGACCCGAGCGTGCCGTCGTCGAGACAGCCGAGGATATCGGCCTCGTTCTGCAGGCCGCCGCGGCCGGCGTTGATCATCACCGGCGCACCGAGCGGCGACGAGCGCCGCAGCTTCGCGAACATCCTGCGATCGAGAATGCCGCGTGTGTCCGGCGTCAGCGGCAACAGCGACACCAGGATGTCGGTCCGCGCCAGGAATGCGTCGAGCTGCGCCGCGCCATGGAAGCTCTCGATGCCGTCAGCCTGCTTCGCGCTGCGGCTCCAGCCCGCGACCTGGAAGCCGATGCGCTTGAGCACCTCGGCGGCATCGGCGCCCAACGTGCCCAGGCCGAGAATGCCGACGTTGATCGCGGCCGCCGGCCATTGATATTTCGGCGCCCAGCGCTTCACGCGCTGCGACTCGCGCAGATACAGCTCCTGCCGATGATGCATCAGAACGTGCAGCACGACATATTCGGTCATGCGCGCGGTGAGGTCGTCGACGGCGACGCGGACCAGCGGCACGCCGGGCAGGGTCTTGTCGGCCATCAACGCGTCGACGCCGGCGCCGAGGTTGAAGATCACGCGCAGGTTCGGGAAGCCGGCGAGCTCGCCCGGGACGGGCTTCCACACCGCCGCATAGTGCACGTCGGCCGGATCGAGCCCGGCATCGGGCAGCAGCACCACGGGCCGGTCGGCGCAGACGTCGTCGAAGCGCGCCTTCCAGCGCTGCGGCGACCAGTTGTCGGTGCCGCCATGGATCAGGAGCGCCAGCGCGCCTTTGGTCATCAGAGGATCCTCGAAGCTTGAGTGACCTGTCCCACATACCAGATCGGGCGGGCAGGCCAATCTCCGGTCATCAACACGGAGACATCGTCATGCGCAAACTGCTGCTCGCCACCGCCCTCGTCGTCGCATCCGCCTCGGCTCAGGCTCAGACCATCGACGTCGGCTCGATCCTGTCGGCCAACGGCATCTCCATCGGCAAGGGCGGCGGTCAGCCGCAGGCTGCCGGCCAGCCGGGCGGTGGCGCACCGGGCATGGCGCAAGGTGCGGGCGGTCAAACTGTCGCAGGGCAAGGTCAGGGGCAGGGCCAAGGCCAGCAGTCGCAGGGTCAAGGCCAATCGCAACGCCAGGCCGGACGGGCCAAGCAGCCGCGCGAAAGCGCCCAGGAGACGCGGGCCCGCAACATCGCCGCAAAGTACGGCATCTCCTGGTAGCCGGAGCGTTTCCGCCGAGGGAACCCGTGAATTTTCTTCGCGGGCCTGTCGGCCGCGGGCATACTCCGCCGTCTTGAAGACGAATGGAGATGTGTGCCGATGCTGTATGCGCTGCTTTGCTATCACGATGAGGATGTCGTCTGCGCCTGGAGCAAGGACCAGGACGCGGCGGTCATGGCCAAGCTCGCGGTGATCCAGGAGAAGCTCACCAAACAGGGACGGCTCGGGCCGGTGGCGCGGCTGCTGCCGACCACGGCCGCCACCACGCTCCGCAAGGAGGATCCGCCGCTCGTGCTCGACGGTCCCTATGCCGAGACCAAAGAGCAGCTGCTCGGCTTCTACATCGTCGATTGTGCCAATCTCGACGAGGCGCTCGCGGTCGCACGCGAGCTCGGCGAGGCCAATCCCGGCGGCTCCTACGAGATCCGTCCCGTCGGCACGTTCAGGCCGGGCGGAGCGCTGGCATGAGCGATGCGGCCTGGATCGATGCGGCCCTGACATCAGCACGCCCCCAGGCCGTCGGCGCATTGCTGCGCTATTTCCGTGATCTCGACACCGCGGAGGAGGCGTTCCAGAACGCCTGCCTGCGTGCGCTGAAGAGCTGGCCGCAGAACGGCCCGCCGCGCGATCCGGCGGCGTGGCTGATCATGGTCGGCCGCAACGCGGCCATTGACGAGGTCCGGCGCGTCCGCCGCGAGCAGCCGCTGCCGGAGGATGAGGCCATCTCCGATCTCGACGACGCCGAAAGCGCGCTCGCCGACCGGCTCGACGGCTCGCATTATCGCGACGACATCCTCCGCCTGCTGTTCATCTGCTGTCACAAGGATCTCCCCGCCACGCAGCAGATCGCGCTGGCGCTGCGCGTGGTGTCCGGCCTGACGGTCAAGCAGATCGCGCGCGCCTTCCTGGTCAGCGAGGCGGCGATGGAGCAGCGCATCACCCGCGCCAAGGCGCGCGTCGCGCAGGCGGACGTGCCGTTCGAGACGCCGGGCGCGGTCGAGCGCTCCGAGCGCCTGTTCGCGGTCGCCGCCATGATCTACCTGATCTTCAACGAGGGCTATTCGGCCAGCGGCGACAGCGCCGAGCTGCGCAAGCCGCTCTCGGACGAGGCGATCCGCCTGGCGCGGCTGCTGCTGCGGCTGTTCCCGAGCGAGCCTGAGATCATGGGTCTCACCGCGCTGCTGCTGTTGCAGCACGCACGGACGGCCGCCCGGTTTGATGCTGAAGGCGCCCCGATCCTGCTCGAAGATCAGGATCGCACGCTGTGGAACCAGCCGATGATCGCCGAAGGCGTGGCGCTGATCGACAAGGCGATGCGCCACCGGCGCAGCGGTCCGTACCAGATCCAGGCGGCGATCGCGGCGCTGCATGCGCGTGCGGCCAGGCCGGAGGACACCGACTGGACGCAGATCGACCTGCTCTATGGCGCGCTCGAGGTGGTGCAGCCCTCGCCGGTGGTGACGCTCAACCGTGCTGTGGCCGTCTCTAAGGTGCGCGGCGCCGAAGCCGCGCTCGACCTGATCGCGCCGCTCGAAGGCCGGCTCGGCAACTATTTCTATTTCTTCGGCGTGCGCGGCGCGCTGCTGATGCAGCTCGGGCGCAACGACGAGGCGCGGACCGCGTTCGATCGCGCCATCGCGCTGGCGCACAGCTCGGCCGAGGCCGCCCACATCCGCATGCAGCTCGACCGCCTGATGCAGGACGGCGCCACGGCTCGCGCGAGCCGCTGAGCCGCCGCCGGAGATCCGCGCAATTTTTTCGGCATAAGTGTCGGGCGCATGAGTCCTCATTCGTCCTTGAAGCAGCAGCATGGGGAGGAGTTTGAAATGTCGACGATCACCCTGGAGCAGCCGGTCTCGCGCGCCGAGTTGTGGGGCGGCCGCATTCTCAGCGGACTGGGGATCCTGTTCCTGGCGTTCGACGGCGCGATCAAGCTGATCCCGTTGCAGGTCGTCACGCAGACCATGGATCAGATGGGCTATGGCGGCAGCGACGCCATGGCCCGCGCCCTCGGGCTGATCACGCTGCTCTGCACCGCGCTCTATGCGCTGCCGGCGACCTCGCTGCTGGGGGCGATCCTGCTCACCGGCTATCTCGGCGGCGCCATCGCCTCGCATGTCCGCATCGGCAGTCCGCTGTTCAGCCACGTGCTGTTCGGTCTCTATCTCGGGCTGATGGTGTGGGGCGGCCTGTGGCTGCGCGACCGCCGGCTGCGCGCGCTGTTGCCGCTGCGCTGACATCTGACGTCTCAACCAAGGAGGATGACCATGATCTGTCCCTATCTCACCTTCAACGGCGACTGCGAGCAGGCCCTCAAGCACTATGGCGACGTGCTCGGCGCCAAGGTCGACATGATGATGCGCTATGGCGAGGCTCCGCCGGAAATGCCGTCCGCGCCGGAGCACAAGGACAGGATCATGCACGTGCGCTTCTCGATCGGCGGCGATGCCGTGATGGCCTCGGATTCGCCGCCCGAATACTATCAAGGCAAGCCCAACGGCATCTCGGTCTCGCTCCAGATCACGGATCCGGCCGAGGCCGAGCGCAAGTTCAACGCGCTGATCGCGGGCGGCACCGTCACGATGCCGTTCGGCAAGACGTTCTGGTCGAAGGGTTTTGGCATGGGCATCGATCGTTTCGGCATTCCGTGGATGATCAACTCCCCGGCGGACGGCTTCGCAGCCTGACGCCGCTAGCGGCACGAGGCGTACATCGCCTTGAGCTCGCGCCCGCGCAACAGCAGGAGCCGCGACGTCAGGCCGCCGCGGCGCTCGATCCAGCTGCGCACCGGTGTTGGATAGGTCTGTAGCACCAGCTTGGAGGCCTCCGGCTCCGCATAGATGCGGCCGCGCCGGTCGACTGATCGCGCGGCGTGGAAGCCGAGCGACGCGCGGCGCGTCACGCAGATGCGATCCCCGGGCACGACGCTCAGCACCAGCGTGCAGGCCGACAGGCAGGGGCCGTCGATCATGACGCGCTCGCCGGAAGCGCGCACCTTCTCGAACAGGTCGAGGAACGAGCCGACCTCGCCGCCGGGCGAGGAGATGATGCGGATATCCGCGCGCGCCAGCATCGTCGCGATCCCCCACAGGACGACCGCGAGCAGCAACGTCAGGATGATGCGCATCCGGCTCGGCATCTTAGTCTCATGCGTTCCTGCGTTGACCGCGCAAGGTCGGAAGCCCGATTCCGGCGGCATCGAAGCCGCCGTCCACGGCCAGCACCTGTCCGGTAATATAGCTCGATCGCTCGGAGCTGAGGAAGAAGATGGCTTCGGCCAGCTCCTCTTCGAGACCGTAGCGGTTGAGCGGAATGGCATCGTGATAGTCGGCGCGGATTTCCGGCGTGTGCACCGCCTTGGCCATCGCGGTCTCGACCGGGCCCGGCGCCACGGCATTGACGCGAATGCCGGCCGAGGCGAGCTCGACCGCAAGCTGCTTGGTGAGATGCGCCAGCGCCGCCTTGCTGGTGCCGTAGGCGGAGCGCAAGGTCGATGCGCGCACGGCCGAAATCGAGGTGATGTTGACGATCGCGCCGCCATGCTCGCGCATCAGCGGCACCGCCGCGCGCGTGCACAGGAACGGCCCCGTCAGATTGACATCGAGAATGCGCTGCCAGTCGGTCTCGCTGGTTTCCATGATCGGCGCGAACCGCGCGACGCCGGCATTGTTCACCAGCGCGTCGAGGCGGCCATATCGTCCATTGATGCGCTCCAGCGCATCGGCCACCATCGCGGCATCGGAGACGTCGCAATGCAGGGCGAGCGTCCGCTCCGGACATTTGAGTGAGGTGGTCGCGTCGGCGAGCAGCTTCTGCTCGATGTCGAGAAGCGCCACGCGCCAGCCTTCGTGCAGAAATCGCCTGGCGGTCGCCAGCCCGATGCCGCGCGCCGCCCCGGTCACCAGGGCCACCTTTTCGCTCTGCGTCGTCGTCGGTGAGTCCGTCACGGCAATCGGCTCCTTCGGCCGGCGGCCCGGCTCTTGATCATTGTGTTACCTAACATGGGCGGCGCGGACAGGCTGTGAAGGCCGTCACAAACGGTGAGTGTGCGTTCAATTCAGTCCGCGACATAACGCAGCGAAGTTCGCGCACCTTGTCAAACAGCCAGGGGTAGTAAGAGGGGCATCGGTTCGCGTTCTCGCGGCGCCAAAGCGCCCGAGCTTTGCCAGAACTCGCCTCCCTCATCGGTCGGAGGGAGCAGGGAAGACCGGGAGCTCGCCGCCCCCATGGCCCCCGTGCGGTAAGAATGCACGGGGCAGGAACCACAGGTTCGGCTGAGACATCCCGGCCTTCCCTGCGCGATGGTCTGACGGCTTATACGCGCTCTCCCCGGGGACCGGCTGTTTTGCCCCCGTTTTCGGCCCCAATGCGCACACGCACCGGACACGGCACCAGCTTCGGGATGCCAGGACCACACGATTTCGCCGTACGCGCCACGTTGTTCGTCTGCGTGTCCATTTCTGAGCATGATCTTGTCGGAAAGCTGTGGCGCAATACGCGTCGACAGCCTCCGGTTCCGAATCATGCTCCACGCACCAACATCGACGCGTCCACCGCATCCCACTCCCAACGTTCGTGACGACCGCGAAACGTCCCTCTCGATCGGGAACAGGACATGGTTAACAGATCAGGTTTTCTGTAAAAACGAAAGCGGAAAATTTTGACGGCAAGGACTGGACACGGGTGATCGACTTGAAAGTCTTCACGAAAAAAGCTCTTTGGCGGGGCGGATCGAGGTCGGCGCCGACGCGTCCAACAGGGCGTTCCTTGTAAAACATGATACGGCGAGCCGTCGGCTGATTTGCCCGTCGGGTCGGGTTTGGACGAATCCTGAACCGTTAGCGTAGAGTTCGAGAGCCTCGGTAGAATCGACATGGGCGGTCAGTTCATCAGCCAGCGAATCACCATTCTTCCCCAGAGCAGCGGTAGCCGGAGGCTGCCGGGCGGGTTGCTGTGCGCGCATCGCACGCTGCTGCTGTCCTGCGTCGTGCTCGGCCTGACGGTGCACGGCGCGTTGTCGGCGGACGGCGCGGTTGCGGCGAAACCTGCAGGGACCGAGCAGGCGCTGCCCCACGACGCTGCATCGCCGCCGCAGGCTCCGCCGTCCCAGCCCGCGCTGCAACCGGCACAGCCGCAGAAGCCGGAGCAGGAGACGGTCGGACGTCCGTCTGAAGCGCAGTCGTCGAGCACGAAAACCGTCATGCCGTCGACCGAGCCTGCGAAGCCGGCGACCGCCGAGCGCAAGACCGATTCGAACAAGACCGATTCGAACAAGACGGATTCGAAGACCTCGGGGCGCGACGCCAAGGATGCGAAGAGCGGCAGGAATCTATCCGTCCCGCAGCGAGCACTGCCGGCCGATGTGGCGCAGATGATCGGCCGCAAGATCTGGATCAACGAGGCCGGCGGCCGGCGCGACGCGATCACGTCGTGGAATGCCGGCGAGGAGTTCGCCTCGCTCGGCATCGGTCATTTCATCTGGTACCCGGTCACTGCGAAGCCGCCCTTCGAGGAGGGCTTTCCAGGGTTGATTGCGTTTCTGCGCAAGAGCAAGACGCCGGTCCCCGCATGGCTCGACAAGTCATCGGTTCCGCCGTGCCCGTGGAACAGCCGGGCCGAGTTCAAGAAGAACTTCAATTCGCCGCAGATGCGCCAGTTGCGGCAATTCCTGCTCGACACGATCGCCCAGCAGACGCAGTTCCTGGTCGCCCGCGCGCAAGGCGCGATGGACAAGATCCTCGCCAACACGCCCGACAGTGCCGAGCGTGAGCACATCGTCGCGCAATATTCGCGCGTCGTGCGCGCCTCGGACGATCTCTATCCGCTGATCGACTACATCAACTTCAAGGGCGAGGGCACCAACCCGTCCGAGACGGCCGTGGACAAGGAGACCGGGCAGCGGCAGGGCTGGGGTCTCAAGCAGGTGCTGCTCAAGATGAACGGCACCACGACCGAGCCCAAGGCCGTGCTCGCGGAATATTCCGACGCGGTGCAGGGCGTGCTGCAGCAGCGGGTTCGCAATCTGCCGTCGAACCGTGTCTGGGAGGCGGGCTGGCTGCGTCGTGCCGAGACCTACCGCCGTCCGATCGCGCAGCTGGAGCAGGTTCCGGAACGGGCTCCGCGCAAATGGTCGCGCTACAGGGCGGACAACACGCAGTTCTGATCGGCCCGGCGCCGCGTCCGATCACGCCTTGCTCGTAGCAGCCTTCCTCTCAGCGACCACCTTCTGATAGGCCGCCTGCAGTCGCTCGCCGACGCTCGGTCCCGCCTTTCTGCGCCGCTTCACGCCGAGATGGATCTCGCGCAGCTCATCCATGAAGTCGGCCCACATCTTCGGTCCACCTTCCGTCAGCAGCCGGGCGCGGATGCCGAGCTCATCTGACACCGGAAGATATTTGTAACCCCAGCCGGCCATCTGCGCGAGGATCGGCAGCAGTTCGATGCCCTGCTCGGTCAGGGAATAGATGCCCTTCTGCTTGTGGCTCGGATCGTCCTCGCGGCTGATGATGCCGGCGGCAAGCAACGTCTTCAGCCGGTCAGCCAGGATGTTGGAAGAGATGCCTTCCTGGGAGCCGCCGAGCAGCTCGCGGTAGTGGCGGCGGTTGCCGAACATCATGTCACGGATGATCAGCAAGCTCCATTTGTCGCCGATCACTTCGAGCGTGAGGTTGATCGGGCAGCCGGAGCGCTGAAGTTCGGACATCGGAATCTCATCGGGCATCGTTGCGCACAAACTGCTTGCAATATTGCATCAGTCTCGGCATTCTCCAACTGCTTGCAAAATGAAAGCAGTTAGGGAGGCGTGCGGATGGCCAGGCTGGTCATGTGGAATATGATGACGCTCGACGGCATGGTCGCGGGCATGAACGGCGACCTTTCCTGGCACGAGGATGTCTGGGGTCCGGAGCTGGAGCAGTTTTCCGAAACCCAGCTGCAGGAGGCGGGCGGGCTGCTGTTCGGACGCGTGACCTATGATCTGATGGCCGGCTATTGGCCCGCACAGAACGGCGTGATCGCCGACTTCATGAACAGCGTGCCGAAACACGTCGCCTCGCGCACGCTGTCTCGCCTGGAATGGTCCAACGCGCATCTGCTGGGACCGCAGCTCGCGGCCGAGGTCGGCGCGCTCAAGACGCAGAGCGCGAAGGATCTGTTCCTGTTCGGCAGCGCCGGTTTCGGCGCAACGCTGATCGCGCATGACTTGATCGACGAGTTTCGTCTCGCGATCAATCCGCGCGTGCTCGGCGGAGGACTGCCGTTGTTCAAGCCGGGGCAGGCGATGAAGCTCGAGCTGATCGACAGCAGGGCGTTGTCAAACGGCGTCGTGATCGTGCGTTATGTGCCGGTGCGGCAGACGTGAGTGCTCGATGGTGCGCTAACCTCTCCCCGCGCTTTGCGGGGTCGCGACGAGCTGCGCTCGCGCTGAGAGGTCGGATTGCGCAGCAATCCGGGTGAGGGGCATGGTAGTGACGAAGCCCGGATCACGCTCCATCGGACGGGCACAACGGATCCGCAGCGATGGAAGACATAGGGCGTACTTGCGGTCAACTTTCCTAGCGGGTCGTTGACGACACAGAAGCCGCACCGCCCGTGTGGCTGCCCCTCACTCCGACCCTCTCCCCGTGAAGGACGGGGAGAGGGAGCGCACCGTCAGCGTTGCTCAAGTTCAATTCCGGATTAGTCGGTCTCAACATCAAGAGGATCCCATGTCCCTTACCCTCTACTATCACCCGCTGTCGTCGTTCTGCTGGAAGGTGCTGATCGCGCTGTATGAGAATGATGTCGCGTTCACGCCGAAGCTGGTCAATCTCGGTGACGCGGAGGAGCGCGCGGCGTTGCTGAAGCTGTGGCCGGTCGGAAAGTTTCCGGTGCTGCGCGACGAGCAGAGCCGGCGCACGATCCCGGAATCGAGCATCATCATCGAATATCTCGATCAGCATCATCCGGGCGCGACGCGCTTCATTCCCGAAGATCCCGACCGGGCGCTGCAGACGCGCCTGCGCGATCGCTTTCTCGATCTCTATGTGCACCTGCCGACGCAGACCATCGTGTTCGACCGGCTGCGCCCGGCGGAGGCGCGCAATGCCGTTGCCGTGGCCGAGGCGCGAAGCCGGCTGCGGTCATCCTATGCGATGCTCGAGGCCGAGCTGCCGCCACAGGGCTGGGCCACCGGGGATCGCTTCACGCTGGCCGATTGCGCCGCTCTGCCGGCGTTGTTCTACGCCGACAAGGTCGAGCCGCTGGGTGCCGATCTGCCCACTATGACGGCGTATCTCGACCGGCTCAAGGCGCGGCCATGCGTTGCACGGGTGCTCGCCGAGGCAGAGCCTTATTTCAAGATGTTCCCGCAGGAGCCGGGCTGAGCCGGAACCGCAAATTTATTTGTCGGCCGGTGTCGGACGTGGCCAGCGTCGATCGTCTTGCTGAGGAGAGCAGGGCAGCCCTGCCGGACAACATCGAGGAGAGCGACCATGCGGTTCATGGTGATCGTAAAGGCGACCCGGGACACGGAAGCCGGAATCCTGCCGACTATGGAGGAGTTCGCGGCGATGGGCCGCTTCAACGAGGGGCTGATCAAGGCCGGCATGATGGAGGCGGGGGAGGGTCTCCACCCAACCGCAAGAGGCGCGCGCATAGGGTTCTCTGATGGAATGGCGCGCGTTGCACGCGGGCCGTTCGACTACACGAGCGACCTCGCCGCCGGCTTCTGGATGATCAAGGCCGGTTCGCTCGACGAGGTGATCGAGCACATGAAGCGCGCGCCGTTCCCGAGCGGCGAGATCGAGATCCGCCAGGTCTATGCGGCGGAGGATTTCGGTGAGGCGTTTACGCCGCAGCTGCGCGAGCAGGAAGACCGGCTGCACGAGCTGGCGGCCAAGAGTTGAAGGCCCGGTGCGCGATTGGAAAGGAGACGCCATGCGATTCATGATGCTGATGATCCCGCTCGGCTATGAGAGCGCGCCGCCGGATGTGCAGCTCGATCCGGAGCGCGTCGCGGCGATGATGCGCTACAACGAGGCGCTGAAGGATGCCGGCGTGCTGATCACGCTCGAAGGACTGCATCCGCCGTCGATGGGCGCGCGCGTCTCGTTCGCCGGCGGCAAGCCCGTCGTCACCGACGGACCGTTTGCCGAAGCCAAGGAGGTGCTCGGCGGCTACTGGATGATCGAGGTCGGCTCCCGTGCCGAAGCGATCGCCTGGGCGAAGCAGTGTCCGGCCTCCGACAATGAGATCATCGAGATCCGTCAGGTCCAAGAGATGACGGATTTTTCCGAAGAGGTGCAACGGGCCGCGGCGGGCTTTTCCGAGCTGCCGCATGCCGGCCGCGCCTGATCAGTCCATTCACAGCAGGAGAGGGAAGTGCCATGAGTGACAACAGCAACACCTATCTCGCCGTCTTTCTCGGCAGCAGGACTAGTCCGGCCTGGAAAGCCTGGGAGGCAATGTCGGAGGCCGACCGCAATGCTCGCGGACAGCAAGGCATGGCCGCCTGGCACGCCTGGGTCGACAAGCACAAGGACGCGATCGTTGCGATGGGCGGCCCGCTCGGCAAGACCAAGCGGGTCGATAAGGGCGGCATCAACGACATCGCCAACGAGATGGGCGCCTTCACGGTGGTCCGCGCCGCCTCCCACGAGGACGCCGCCAGGATGTTCGAGAACCATCCGCATTTTGCGATCTTCCCCGGCGAGCGCGTGGAGATCATGCCGGTGCTGCCGATTCCGGGCGGCTAGAGCCCGGTGCCCTCGACGCAGGGAGACCGCATTCGACGATACAAGTTTGGGCCGGCTCTCCTCCACGTCGTCATGCCCGGGCTCCGTCCCGGCCATCCACGTCGTTCGGCATCCTTGGAAGGACGTGGATGCCCGGGACGGAGCCCGGGCATGACGACGTGGAGGCAGCGTAGTGCAACACTCAGATGGTCAAATGCGACGGCCCTGCCTTCCATGGGGAGGGTGGCACCTGCGTTGAGATTGCAGAGCCGGAAATTGTGAACGCCCAAAAAGCCTCTGGCTTCTGCCGGCTCCGCTCATGTAAAAGCCCTTCACATGAGCTGGCGCAAGGAGCAGCGCCGCGCCGAGCGCGGCTATCATCACGGCAACCTCAAGGAGGCGCTGCTGCAGGCGGCGCTCGACCTGATCGCGCAGAAGGGGGCCGCCGGCTTCACCTTCGCCGATGCCGCGCGGATGGCGGGCGTCAGCCCGGCAGCCCCGTACCGTCACTTCCGCGACCGCGACGAATTGCTGTCCAGCATCGCCCAGCGCGGCTTCGAGCAGTTCGAGGCGCAGCTGTCAGCAGCCTGGGACGATGGTCGTCCGGACACCGTCACGGCGTTCGAGCGGGTCGGCAAGGCCTACCTTGCCTTCGCGCGTTCGGAGCCGGCGTTCTATTCGGCGATGTTCGAATCCGGCGTGCCGGCGGATTCCACACCCGGACTTTTGGCTGCTGGGGAGCGTGCGTTCGGCGTGATCCGTGCCGCTGCCGAGCGGCTGGCGGCGCTGGCGCCGGCCGGCGTGCCGCGGCCGCCGGCGATGATGATGGCGCTGCACATCTGGTCGATGGCACACGGCATCGCCTCGCTGTTCGCCCGCGGTGATGCCGCCCGGCGCAAGCTGCCGATGTCGCCGGAGGAGCTGCTGGAAGCCGAGGTGCTGATCTATCTCCGCGGGCTCGGCTTCCCGACCGATCGCCGGCCTGCGGCGTCCGCGGCTGCCGAGCCGCCGCCGTTGCCGGACGATGAGAAGCCGGCCGGGCCCTGGGGCCGGCTGAAATAGGTTCAAAGCCAACCCAAAAATAAAATCGAGCGGCGCGTCAGGTGGCCGCCTTGACAAAATCCCGGCTTGGTCTAGCTATGTAAATGTTATTTACATTCACACGGCATGGCGCCGCGAATGGAGAGGGAGATGGCCTACACCGCAGATGTCAATCGTTGGCGCGGTTCGGAGGAGGAGCAGAGGCACCGGCCCCACATGCTGGAGTCGCCTTGGCACCCCGGCTGGATCGCCGTGACCGTGCTCGGCTTCATCATCTGGTGGCCGATCGGACTTGCCCTTCTCTTTTTCACACTCGGGAGCAGAAAGATGGCGTGTTGGAACGGCAGTGACCGCTGGTCGAACAAGATGGAGCGGATGCAGTGGAAGATGGACCGCATGCGCGACCGGATGGAGCGTCGCGGCTTCGGTTTCGGCTTCTCGCAGCCGGCGACGAGCGGTAACCGCGCCTTCGACGAGTACCGCATGGAGACGCTGCGCCGCCTCGAGGAGGAGCAGCAGGAGTTCCGCGACTTCCTGACCCGGCTGCGTCACGCCAAGGACAAGGAAGAGTTCGACGCCTTCATGGCCCAGCATAAGCCGCGTCCGACGCCGCCGACCGACCAGCCGCAGAGCTGATCGCCTGCCGATCCCTTGGCCTCGGGGCTTTCAGCCCCCGCCCTGACGGTCGAGGACGGTCGCAAGATCGGTTCAGAGACGCCCGCCCGCGGTTCCCCGCGCCGGCGGGCGTTTCCGTGTCTGGCTACCGCCGCCCTGCGGCGGCTCGCCGCTGCCCGTCCGACCACCGCACGCGCAAGAGTTTGATCACAAAGGCTCTATCTCGTTCGCCGGGCTCACCCTTTGACCTCCGTATCTTCCCGCGGTAACCCCGCCTTAACCCCGGAGGGGGTTTGGTTAAGGGGCGCTTACGGGCGCCGAGAGCCCTTGTTTTGACACGTTGGCAGAGGAAGCAGGCCGCTTGTGGCTTCGGCGGGCCTCTTAAAGCGATCAGTTCAGGGTTTCTCGCGTAGGCGTTTTCGCCGCGATGGCGTCCGTTGTGGAACGGCGGATGCATGGGTTCGGATGCCCGGGACGGTTGGTTGAGAGGATTCTGCGGATGGACGGCGACTTCTCCCTGATTGCGCTGTTTTGGCAGGCGCATTGGGTCGTGAAGGGTGTGATGCTCGGCCTCATCGCGTGCTCGGTCTGGGTCTGGGCGATCGCGATCGACAAGCTGTTTCTGTACTCTCGGACGCGCCGCTCGATGGACCGCTTCGAGCAGGCGTTCTGGTCCGGCGAGTCGATCGAGGAGCTGTATCGCGCGCTGTCGGCCAAGCCCACGCAATCCATGGCCGCCTGTTTCGTCGCGGCGATGCGCGAGTGGAAGCGCTCCTTCGAGGGCCACGCGCGTTCGTTTGCCGGACTGCAGATGCGCATCGAGAAGGTGATGAACGTGTCGATCGCGCGCGAGGTCGAGCGGCTGGAGCGCCGCCTCCTGGTGCTCGCCACCGTCGGCTCGGCCGGCCCCTTCGTCGGCCTGTTCGGCACCGTCTGGGGCATCATGTCGAGCTTCCAGTCGATCGCGGCGTCGAAGAATACCTCGCTGGCGGTGGTGGCGCCGGGCATCGCGGAGGCGCTGTTTGCGACGGCGATCGGCCTGATCGCGGCCATTCCGGCGACGATTTTCTACAACAAGTTCACCTCCGAGGTGAACCGGCAGGCGCAGCGGCTCGAGGGCTTCGCCGATGAATTTTCCGCCATCCTGTCCCGTCAGATCGACGAGCGGGGATGAGCGCAGCTATAGTGGCGCCCCGAAGGTGAGTACCAGACGATGGGCATGAGCACGGGAAGCGCGTCCGGCGGCGGTGGTCGCCGCGGTCGGCGCAGGGCACCGGTGATGGCGGAGATCAACGTCACGCCGATGGTCGACGTCATGCTGGTGCTGCTGATCATCTTCATGGTCGCAGCGCCCCTGCTCACCGTGAACATCCAGGTCGACCTGCCGCAGGCGCAGGGCGGCTCCGCCTCGACCGCCGATTCCAAGCCGCCGCTCGAGCTCACCGTGAAGAAGACCGGCGGCGGATGCGCCTCGAAGGTCGACGTCTATCTCGGTGAGACGCAGATCGCGTTCAACGAGCTCGGGCCGAAGATCAAGGCGATGAAGGAGGCGGGCGCCGGCGGCGGCGATAACGTCGTCAAGATCCGCGGCGACCGCGATGCCTGCTACGCCGACATGATGAAGGTGCTGGGGCTCGCGCGCGACGCCGGCTACCGCGCCAGCATCGTCGTGCTGCCGGAACAGGGCTCATGACGTTTTCCGACCTCACCCAGTTCGTCCGGACGCGCAAGGGCACGGTTCTGTCCGTGGTGCTGCACGTCCTCGTGCTGGGCTGGGGTCTGGTCAGCTTCTCCGCCCGCTCGATGGTGGTGCCGGCCGAGGACCTGGTCCCGGTCGATGTGATCTCTGAGGACAACACCTCCAAAGCCAAGGCCGGCGCGCTGAGCGGGAAGAAGGAATCGCCGAAGCTGCTGGCCGACAAGATCGGTGAGAAGAAGCCGACCGAGGACATCGTCGGCAGGGTCGATCCCAAGCAGGTCACCGAGACCGACGCTGCGCCGGATCCGCAGCCCAAGCCGGAGAAGCCGGTCGAGAAGAAGCCCGATCCGCCGAAGCCGGTCGAGAAGCAGCCGGACACGCCGAAGCCGGTGGCCGAGAAGAAGCCTGATCCGCCCAAGCCCGCGCCGGCCGAGAAGCCGAAGCCGGAAGAGAAGAAACCGGATCCGTTCAATCCGGATCAGATCGCCAGCGTGCTCAACAAGGACAAGCCGAAGCAGCCGCCGAAGCCGCAGCAGACCGCCGCGGCCACGCCGGAGCCGCCGAAGCACAAGAGCGAACGCAAGTTCGACGCCGAGAAGATGGCGAGCCTGATAAACCAGAAGGATCCGACGCGGCAGGCGGTGACCGGATCTGAGCTCAACGCCAATGCCGCGCTCGGCTCGGCGCGCGGCACGTCGGACAGCAACATGGCGAGCTGGGTCGCGTTGTTCCAATCGCAGGTCGATCGCTGCTGGAAGCCGCCTTATTCGAGCGTCGATGCGAAGCCTGTCGTGGCGTTCAACATCAGGCTGCGCCGCGACGGCACGCTCGACGGAGTGCCAGTTCCGGTAGGACCTGCCGATACGCCATTCCTCCGTTCCTATCGCGACAGTGCCCAGCGGGCCATCATCGCCTGCCAGCCCTACAATCTGCCGCCAGCCCTCTATGATGACTGGAGCTATTTCCAGCCGGTGTTCAACGCCGAGGGACGAGGGACATAACAGGATCTATGATTGTGCTCATGAAGCAGATTTCTGAAATGAACAATCAAGCTGAACAGCGCGGGTCGCTCATCGTGCCGAGCCGCCGTCAATTGATCACGGGCGCCGTGGCGCTCGGCGCGATCGCGGCCAGCCCGATGCGTTCCGTGCTGGCGCAGAGGACCGTCCCGATCCTGCCGGGAGAGTTTGCGCCGATCCCGATCGCGATCCCGCCGTTCGTGCCTGGCGGCGGCGGTGACGCCGACGTCGCCAACGGCATTACGCAGGTGATCAATAACAACTTAAAGCGCAGCGGCCTGTTCGCGCCGGTCGATCAGGCCGCCTTTCCCGAGCGCATCAGCAATTTCGACGCGCCGCCGCAGTTTGCGAGCTGGCGACCGCTCAACCTGCAGGGGCTGGTCACCGGGCGCGCCACGCGGCAGCCGGACGGTCGGTTGAAGGCCGAGTTCAGGCTCTGGGACACGGTCAACGGCAGGCAGAGCGCCGGCCAGCAATACGTGACTGCCCCGGAATATTGGCGGCGCATCGCCCACATCATCTCCGACCAGATCTACACGGCCATGCTCGGCGAGAAGGGCTATTTCGACAGCCGCGTCGTGTTCGTCGACGAGAGCGGACCGTCGGAGCGCCGCGTCAAGCGGCTGGCGCTGATGGACCAGGACGGCGCCAATGTCCGCTATCTCACGCGCGGCGCGGATCTCGTGCTGACGCCGCGGTTCTCGCCGTCGAGCCAGGAAATCACCTACATGGAGTTCGGGCAGGGCGACCCGAAGGTCTATCTGTTCAACATCGAGACCGGCCAGCGCGAGATCGTCGGCAACTTCCCCGGCATGTCGTTCTCGCCGCGTTTCTCGCCGGACGGGCAGCGCATCATTCTCAGCCTGCAGCAGGGCGGCAATTCCAACCTGTTCGTGATGGACCTGCGCTCGCGCTCGACCACGCGCCTCACCGACACACCGGCGATCGACACCTCGCCGTGCTACTCGCCGGACGGCAGCCAGATCTGCTTCGAGAGCGATCGCGGAGGCAAGCCGCAGATCTACGTGATGCCGGCCAATGGCGGCAACGCGCAGCGCATCTCGTTCGGCGAAGGCAGCTACTCTACGCCGGTGTGGTCGCCGCGCGGCGACTACATCGCCTTCACCAAGCAGGGTGGCGGCCAGTTCTCGATCGGCATCATGAAGACCGACGGCTCGGGCGAGCGCATCCTCACCGCTGGCTTCCACAATGAGGGCCCGACGTTCTCGCCGAACGGCCGCGTCATCATGTTCTTCCGCGATCCCGGCGGCACCACGGGGCCGTCGCTCTACTCGATCGACGTGTCCGGCCGCAACGAGCTCAAGGTGCCGACCCCGGGCTACGCCTCCGACCCGGCCTGGTCGCCGCTGTTGTCCTGACCGACTGCGGCCCGCAGGGCCGCGGCCGCTCACGCCCTGGTGGCGCGGTTTGTCCGATCGCGTCATGCGTGTTGTCGAAAAAAATAGAACCATTCGTTGCAGCAATTAGGTAGGGTTTGCCTAGTTTGCTGAATTTTCGTCGGAATTTGGCTGCTTCGCGCCTGCGGCAACGGTCCGCTAACGATGTTCCCTCAGAAAGACTTCACCTGAGAACGGTAATACTGAGCGCTCCGAAGCAGAGCGCGCGACAGTATGCAACTCGTCGATCAAGAAAACGCGGATCATCGTGATGAACAGGAGCTCGCACTCTATGCGGCTCTCATCGACTCGATGCTACAAAACTTCTGGCCGATCATGCTGGGGTCCATCTGTGCGACAGTGGCCGCGGCACTGACCGCGCTCAAGACCGGCAGCGTGCTGCTCTGGCCCTGCGCCTTCCTGATTGCGGCGATCGGCACCGCCCGCGCGTTTCAGATGCGCCGCTACGAGGGGCGCGCCGCGATCCTCAGCATCGCCGAGGCCAAGGATCTCGAGCCGCGCTATGCCCGAGCCGCGATGGGCTATGCGATGGCGCTCGGCGGCTGGTGCTTCATCACGATCTACGGAAGTACTGACGCAGTCGCGCACATGCTGTGCGTTGCCGTGACCATCGGCTATACGGCCGGGGCAGCTGCGCGGAATTACGGCCGGCCACGGATCGTTCAGCAGCACATCGTCATGGCGTGCGGGCCGATGTCGCTGGCGCTGGCGCTGAATGGCGATTTCTACTACGTCGGGCTAGCCATCCTGCTCGTACTATTCTTCTTTGGCCTGAAAGAGATCAACCTTTCGCTGCACGCGATCTTCGTCAAGGCCCTGACGTCGAGCTTCCGCGAGGCCGCACTGGCCAATCAGTTCGACACCGCGCTCAACAACATGCCGCACGGACTGTGCATGTTTCGCGCCGACGGCCGGCTTGCCGTGATGAACCATCGCTTTCGCATGATGATGGGGCTGTCGGACGACAAGATCCGGCGAGGCAGCAAGGCCGCCGACATCATCAACGCCTGCGTCATCACCGGAGCCATCTCCGCATCGAACGCCCGGATGATCCTTGCCGAGATCGAACATACGAAGGCGCACAACATCATCACGAGTGATCCTGACGTCATACGCGACTGTTCGCTGTCCTGGACCTTCCAGCCGATGGCGGACGGAGGCGCGGTGGTGCTGCTCGAGGACATCACGGAGCGCCGGCACGCGGAAGCGCGGATTTCGCATCTCGCCCGTTATGACGAGCTCACCGCCCTGCCAAATCGTGTCAGCTTCCGGGACGAGATCGAACGCCTGCTCAGGATTCCACAACGCAACGGCGAGTTGTCGGCGCTGCTGTTCGTCGATCTCGACCGTTTCAAACAGGTCAATGACACGCTCGGTCATCCCTGCGGCGATCAACTGCTCTGCGCGGTCTCCGAGCGGCTGCGCGACATGCTGCGGCCGGAAGACTTCGTCGCCCGCTTCGGCGGTGATGAATTCGTCGTGTTCCAGCGCAACATCCGCTCCAACGACGACGCCGCCGTGCTGGCAAGGCGCATTGTCGACCAGCTGAGCGAGCGCTACAAGATCGACAATCATCTGGTCGAGATCGGCGCCAGCGTCGGCATCGCCATGACCGCGCCGGGCATCAGCGCCGACACACTGCTGAAGAACGCCGACATGGCGCTGTATCGCGCCAAGGCAGAGGGACGCGGCACCTTCTGCTTCTTCCGCGACGAGCTTGCCCAGACCGTCGAGGCCCGGCGCATCCTCGAGCTCGACCTGCGCAAGGCGCTGGCGAACGAGGAGTTCGAGCTGTTCTATCAGCCGCTGGTCAATCTGAAATCGGGCAAGATCTCGACCTGCGAGGCGTTGCTGCGTTGGAATCATCCAGTGCGCGGCACGGTCTCACCGGTCGACATCATCCCGGTCGCCGAGGACATGGGCCTGATCGTGGATCTCGGTCGCTGGATCCTGCGCAAGGCCTGCCTGGAATGCATGAAGTGGCCGGACGCGGTGAGCGTCGCCGTCAACTTCTCGCCCCAGCAGTTCCATCAGCGCGACGTCCTCAGCGAGGTCCGCTATGCGCTCGAGGTCTCCGGCCTGCCGCCGCACCGTCTCGAGATTGAGATCACCGAGTCCTCGTTGCTGCGCAACACCCAGTTGACCCACGACGTGTTGTCGCAGCTGCACATGCTCGGCGTGCGGATCTCGCTCGACGATTTCGGCACCGGCTATTCGAGCCTCAGCTATCTGCATAACTTCCCGCTGGAGAAGGTGAAGATCGATCGCTCGTTCCTTGAGGGCATCGACAACGACCGTCCGCTCACGCTGCTAAGGGGCGTTGCGCGGCTGTCGGCCGATCTCGGCATGTCGGTCGTGGTCGAAGGCATCGAGACCAACGAGCAGCTCGAGCTCGTGAGCGCTGATGGCACGGTGACAGAGGCGCAGGGGTATCTGTTCAGCCGTCCCGTGCCTGCCGTCCGCATCCGACAGCTCTTGAATGCGTCGCATGGGCGCAGGGGTGACGACGCGGCGGCGGGCGTTCTCCCAGCCCGCTCGATCGCCTGACGCTTCGTCTGCCGGTGGCAACGCCGCCTCGAACGAAGCGCAACCCTGCGTAGCAGGTGCCGCATTCGGACGGCTGTCCCGCGGTCGGTCAAGTCCGTCCTTAATCAAGACGGCTCGTTCTGGCCGCCAGCACGCAAAGTCCAGCCAGATAGATGTATTCTCTCAATAGATTGGTTGTATCCCGCAAAACTACGTACTGTTAACTGTGTAGCCTCGAATGCTTTGCGCGCCAATTAACGAGCTGTTAAGCTTCTTAATGCTCGGAAAAGTTGTGTTGGTAGAGGTTTCCAATGCGTGGTGCGACTGAGGCGCGAGGCCCGGTTCGTAAGTTCGGTTTGAGTCTGCTTGAGCGCGTCGACTACCGCTTGGCGCAGACAGCTGAAGACAAGGAAGAGATCTACAATCTGAGATATCGCGCGTATCTGCGCGAAGGAAACATCGTCGCCTCCGCGGATGAACGCGTGACGGATCATCTCGATGACCTGCCGAATTCCTGGGTGTTTGGCGTTTATATCAACGACATTCTCTACAGTTCGGTCCGCATCAGCGTGCTGACATCCGAGTGGCGCCAGTCGAGTTCTTCAGAGACCTTCGGCGATGTCGTGCTTCCGCATCTGGAGCGCGGCGAGGTTCTGGTCGATCCCTCACGTTTCGTCGCAGATCCCGATCCGGCGCGTCGCCTGCCCGAGCTTCCCTATGTGACGGTTCGCCTCGCCTATCTCGCCTGCGAATACTTCAAGGCGGATCTCGGGCTCGCAATCGTTCGTCCCGAGCATCAGGCGTTCTATCGTCGCGTGTTCCTGCATGAGACGATCGCCCCGCCGCGGCTCTATCCCGGGTTATTGAAGCCGGTCGGGCTGATGGCGGCGGACTTCCCGCAGATGCGCGAGAAGGTGTTCGAACGATACCCGATGATGCGGTCGACGGCGTTCGAACGGCGCATGCTGTTCGAGCGGCGGGGGCCGGGACTCGTCGCGACGCTCAAAGCGGGCTGATTCGCACGCTGATTCGCACCTAGCCGCCACATGTCCACGCGACCAGACTGCCACTTTCGAACTAAAAATATGACGAATTGCGCGCAAACTCCCGTGTTCCCGGCGCCCGGACGCTTGCCTTCACCCTGGCGCCACATTTACAACCCATTAACCATCGCGGTCGCTTTTTCGGGTTTCGTTAGCATTTGACGGGGTTCGACAACCCCCCATCAAGGTTGACGGAACGTTCGCTTAACCATCGCCCTGTAGACCGGATGGCAGTTGAGAACGTGAGCGTGGAGGCTCCGGGAATGAAATATCAGATGCGTATCCTCCAGGGATTGAAGTTGGCCGCCGTACTCGCCGTCGCGCTGTCGATGGGCGCCTGTGCCAACAAGAATCTCACCGGGGCCGATGGTGCGATGGCCAGCGCTGCGACTCCAGGCAGCCAGCAGGACTTCGTCGTCAACGTCGGAGACCGCGTGTTCTTCGAAAGCGATCAGACCGACCTCACGCCGCAGGCAATCGCGACGCTGGAGAAGCAGGCGCAGTGGCTGCAGACCTATCCGCGCTACAGCTTCACCGTTGAGGGCCACGCCGACGAGCGCGGCACCCGCGAGTACAACATTGCCCTCGGCGCGCGCCGTGCGCAGTCTGTGCGCAACTTCCTGGCCTCGCGCGGCATCGACCAGGGCCGCATGCGCACGATCTCCTACGGCAAGGAGCGGCCGGTGGCGGTGTGCAACGATATCTCGTGCTGGTCGCAGAACCGCCGTGCGGTGACGGTGCTGAACGCCAGTTCATAAATCTGAACGGATAGCTGTTCATGAAGCCGGCGTCGGTGATCGACGCCGGCTTCATCTTTTCGTCTTCGCTTGAACGTCATTTGTCGCTAATCCGATTCTGACGTACAGCCTTCGCCCGCAGGGCCCGTTTTCACCGTTCGTCGATCCGGTCGTCAGGACAGCATGTCTTTGTCATTTCTCCCCAGGAGCGTCGCCGCGATTGTCGCAGCGCTCGTCGTTTTCTCGTGTCAGGCCTTGTCGTCGCGGGCGCTCGCCCAGACCGACGATGATCCGGAGATCCGGATCCAGCGGTTGGAAAATCAGCTTCGGCAGCTCACCGGCCAGAACGAGGAACTGCAATACCGCAACCGGCAGCTCGAGGAGCGGCTGCGTCAGTTGCAGCAGAACGGAGCGCAGCCGGCAGCCTCCGTAGCCCCGCCGGCCACGGCGGCGGCGCCACCGCCGCAGACCGCTCCGGCCTATGGGCAACCGGGCCAGCCGGCTTACGGTCAGCCGCAATATGGTCAGCAGCAGCAGGCCTATCCGCAACAGCCGCCAACCTACGCGCAACCGCAGGCCGCGCCCGCTGCCCCGATCGCGCTGGATCCGCCGGCGGCAGGGCAGGGCACCCGCCGCCGCGGTGATGCGTTCGATCCAAACCAGAACCCGAATGCGCCCGGCGCACCGCAGGCGCTCGGCGGCGGGCAGCTGCCGATGCAGCCCGGTGGGCAGCCGGTGGCCCGGCCCGGTGCGGGTGCCCGCGTCGACCCCGCGCCGCCGGCAGCCGCAGGACTCGACACCGCGCCGCCGACGCAGACGCCACGCGACGAGTACGATCTCGGCATCGGCTACATGCAGCGCCGCGACTATGCGCTTGCCGAGCAGACGATGCGGAACTTCACGCAGAAATTTCCGAACGATCCGATGATCGGCGACGCGAAGTACTGGCTCGGCGAGAGCTTCTATCAACGCCAGCAATATCGCGAGGCGGCCGAAGTGTTCCTGGCCGTGACGACCAAGCACGAGAAGTCGTCGAAAGCGCCGGACGCGCTGCTGCGTCTCGGCCAGTCGCTCGCCGCCTTGAAGGAAAAGGAAGCCGCCTGTGCGGCATTCGGCGAGATCTCGCGCAAATATCCGCGTGCGTCAGCCGGCGTGAAGACGACCGTCGACCGCGAGCAGAAGCGGGTGAAGTGCTGAGCGGGCGGATCGCATAGGCTCTCGCGCGGGATCGGCAACGCCGCTAGTCTCACGCGCCATGTCCAACGGTCGATCCGAAGACCAACTGCCGATTTCCGTTGGCGAAGCGGAGCGCCTGTTCGCGCCGTTCGCCGGCAGCAGTGCGTTCGTGCTCGCGGTGTCCGGCGGCCCGGATTCGATGGCCTTGATGTGGCTGGCCGCCCGCTGGCGCAGAGCCCGCGACGACGGTCCCCGTCTGCTCGCCGTGACCGTCGATCATGGCCTCCGCCGCGACTCACGGCGCGAGGCGCAGATGGTCAAGGACGTCGCGCGCCAGATCGGTCTCGCGCATCAGACATTGCGCTGGAGCGGCGACAAGCCTCAGACCGGAATCCCCGAAGCGGCACGCCTGGCGCGCTACCGGCTGCTGGCGGGCGCGGCTCATCGGGCCGGCGCCAGCCATGTGTTGACCGCGCATACCCGCGATGATCAGGCCGAGACTGTCCTGATGAGATTGTTGCGCGGCAGCGGCATCGTTGGTCTCGCGGCCATGGCGCCGGTCAGCCACCGTCACGGGCTGCTGCTCGCACGCCCGTTGCTCGACATCCCGAAGCTGAGGCTGGTCGCCACGCTGCAATCCGCCGGCCTGCCTTGCGCTGATGATCCGACCAATCGTGATCACGCCTTCACCCGGCCACGGCTGCGCGCGCTGCTGCCGGCGCTGGCGGCCGAGGGTGGCGACGCGCGCACCCTGGTGACGCTGGCCGCTCGGCTGCGGCGGGCCAACGCGGCCATCGAGCTGATGGCGGATGGCGCCGAGCAGTATCTCGCGCGGCGGTCCGCCGCGGAGGAGACAGGGCAAGCAGAAGCGGGGCAGATGTTCCAGCCGCGCGCCTTTGCCGCACTCCCTGCGGAACTCCGGCTGCGGCTGTTGATGCGCGCCATTGATCGTGTCGGCACCGAAGGGCCAGTGGAACTCGGCAAGGCCGAAGCCCTGCTGGAGCGGCTGGACCGGAGTCTTGCGGGGATGGCGGATGGTGGTACAGCCGTGCCCGGCAGGCTAAAACAGACCCTTGCCGGTGCACTGGTAAGCCTGACGAAGGGCTCGCTCCGCATCACGCCCGCGCCGCCCCGGCGATCGCGCGGCAGATGATGCGGCCGACACCCTTCGCGGAGCCTTAACCACCTGCATCGGCGATGCTTTCGCTAGCCATTTTTTGAGCAGGAATCAGGCTAGGATGCGATAAATAGTCCTGTCTGGTTCCCTTGGCATCGCTGCGAGTGGTACCTAGATTACGAAATGGTCGACCGGGGGATTCCCTCGTGGCTACCTAGGGATGAGTCCGAGGACAGACGGCCGCGATCCGCGCGACCACGAAGGAAAATCGATGAACGCCAATCTGCGCAATTTCGCCCTTTGGGTCATTATTGTCCTGTTGCTATTGGCGCTGTTCACGCTCTTCCAGAATCCTGGCCAACGCGCGTCGTCCCAAGACATCACGTTCTCGCAGCTGCTGAGCGATGTCGATGCGGGCAATGTGAAGGACGTCGTGATCCAGGGACCGGAGATCCACGGCACCTTCAAGAACGGCTCCTCGTTCCAGACCTACGCGCCGAGCGATCCGAACCTCGTGAAGCGGCTCTACGACGCCAAGGTCAACATCCAGGCCAAACCGCCCGGCGATAACGTGCCGTGGTTCGTGTCGTTGCTGGTGTCCTGGCTCCCGTTCATCGCGCTGATCGGCGTCTGGATCTTCCTGTCACGCCAGATGCAGGGCGGCGCCGGCAAGGCGATGGGCTTCGGCAAGTCGCGCGCCAAGATGCTGACGGAAGCGCATGGCCGCGTCACCTTCGAAGACGTCGCCGGCGTCGACGAGGCCAAGCAGGACCTGCAGGAGATCGTCGAATTCCTGCGCGACCCCGGCAAATTCCAGCGGCTCGGCGGCCGCATCCCGCGCGGTGTGCTGCTGGTCGGCCCTCCCGGCACCGGCAAGACCCTGATCGCGCGCGCCGTCGCCGGCGAAGCCAACGTGCCGTTCTTCACCATCTCCGGGTCGGACTTCGTCGAGATGTTCGTCGGCGTCGGCGCCAGCCGCGTCCGCGACATGTTCGAGCAGGCCAAGAAGAACGCGCCCTGCATTATCTTCATCGACGAAATCGACGCCGTCGGCCGCCATCGTGGCGCCGGCCTCGGCGGCGGCAATGACGAGCGCGAGCAGACCCTCAACCAGCTGCTGGTCGAGATGGACGGCTTCGAGGCCAATGAAGGCGTCATCCTGATCGCCGCGACCAACCGTCCCGACGTGCTCGATCCGGCCCTGATGCGTCCCGGCCGCTTCGATCGTCAGGTTGTCGTGTCCAATCCCGACATCATGGGCCGCGAGCAGATCCTCAAGGTCCACGTCCGCAAGGTGCCGCTCGCGCCGGACGTCAACCTCAAGACCATTGCCCGCGGCACGCCCGGCTTCTCCGGCGCCGACCTCATGAACCTCGTCAACGAGGCCGCGCTGACCGCCGCTCGTCGCAATAAGCGGATGGTGACGCAGGCCGAGTTCGAGGAGGCCAAGGACAAGGTGCTGATGGGCGCCGAGCGCCGCTCGATGGTGATGACCGAGGAAGAAAAGATGCTGACCGCCTATCACGAGGCGGGCCATGCGATCGTCGGCCTCAATGTCCCGAGCCACGACCCGATCCACAAGGCCACCATCATCCCGCGCGGCCGTGCGCTCGGCATGGTGCAGTCATTGCCCGAGGCCGACCGCCACTCGCACACCCGCGAATGGTGCGTGTCGAAGCTCGCGATGATGTTCGGCGGCCGCGAGGCCGAGGTGCAGAAGTTCGGCGCCGAGAAGGTGACCAACGGGGCCACCGGCGACATCCAGCAGGCCACCAACCTCGCCCGCGCGATGGTGATGGAATGGGGCATGTCGGACAAGCTCGGCCGCGTCCGCTACCAGAGCAATGAGCAGGAGGTGTTCCTGGGTCATTCGGTGGCGCGTTCGACCAACATCTCGGACGACACCGCCCGCCTCATCGACTCGGAAATCCGCGGCCTGATCGAGGCCGGCGAACTTGAGGCGCGCCGCATCATCACCGAGAAGCACGATGATTGGGAGGCGATTGCCCAGGCGTTGCTCGAGTATGAGACGCTGACCGGCGAGGAGATTCTTGACCTGCTCAAGGGCAAGAAGCCGAACCGCGAATCGGCGATCGAGCCCTCGACGCCGCGCGCATCGGCCGTGCCGCCCGCCGGCAAGCCGCGTCCGCGGCCCGATCCGGATCCCGGCCTGGAGCCGCAGCCCCAGGCGTAAGGCCGATCATGTCAGCGGGGCGCGCGACGTGCCCCGCGACACAGGACATCAAGAGATTGAGACGACAGGCCCGGTTCGCAGCCGGGCTTTTCGTTGTCTGCAACCCATTGTCGTTGTTAACGAATACCTAAGGGCTGGGTATTCGGATGATGATGATTTTGGGTGCGGCACGCCGTCCGGCGTGCGGGGTCTTGCTGTTGTCTTGCGTCGGTTTGGCCGTGTTTGGCGGCCGTGATGCTGCCGCGCAGGGCGTTTTCGATACCGCTGCAGCGGGTCCTTTCACGTCGAGCTATTTCGGCGAGGCGACCCACGCGACCGGCAGCAGCTGCTTCGGTTCCTACATTTACGGCACGGGGGTGAGCGCGTCGGGGCTCGCGGTCGGCAGTGCCGGCAAGATCTGTGAGACGCCCTATCTGCGCGTCAGCGCGATCGAGGTGCCGATCGTCTGGACGCCCAACACCGCGAGCGGCGGACTCGACTCGGGAGCCGTCACCGAGCTCGCTCTGCCCACGGCGCGGCTCAGCAATTTCGTCAGCGGCGCGGCCACTGGCGTCGACGCGGCCGGAAGGACCGTCGTCGGCGTTGTGCTCGGCGCCGATGGCAGCCAAGCCAACTACGACATCTACCCCTACATCTGGCAGGCGACCACCGCCGGTGCCTTCGCCGGCGTGACGCCGACGCAACTGCCGCTGCACGGCGCCGACACCGATGGCGCCACCTACGGCGTCAGCCCGGCCGCGGCCTATGCCACCGGATGGAGCGGCAGCCTGCAGTTCGGTTCGAGCTGGCCGCACGACATCCTGACCGGCACCAGCACGATGCAGGCCGCGATCTGGAATCTCTCCACCAACTCGGTGCAGCTGCTCGGCCCGACGCCGGATCCTGTCAACGCTCCGGCAAGCTCGGGCAAGGCGGTGACCGAGAACGGCACGGTCGTCGGCTGGTACGGACTGTTCCCGCGTGGCGGCTTCACCAACGACGTCAACCTCGCGCGCGGCTCAGGCCTGTTGCTGTCGGACACCAGCGGCTTCGGCGACTACACGACGATCTGGCAGCCCAAGCCGTTCGTCTGGACGCTTGCCTCCGGCACGATGACCCAGCTCGGCATGACGCCGCTGAACAACAGCTCGACGACCTACGCCTATGGCGAGGCGCGGGCGCTCAACGCGGGAACGAGCAGTATCGCCACCGCGAGCGTCGCTGTCGGCTGGCTCGGCAACACGGCCAGCAATTTCGAGGCGGTGCGCTGGGGCACGACCGACAATTGGGCGACGCATTCAACCCTGCAACTCGCCACGGTCGCGCCGACCGATGCCGACAATCTCGGCCGCATCGGCGCTGTCGCCAATGCGGTCGATGCCTCCGGCAACAACGTGGTCGGCCGCGTCGAATACGCCTGCACGGCGAGCAGCAGCGGATCGTGCTCGCAGGCGGTCTACTGGTCGGTCTCCGCCGACGGCCAGTCATCTTCGGGCGCCACGCTGGCCTCGATCCTGGCGAGCCTCGGCGTCGGCACGAGCAACGTGACGCTGACCGAGGCGACCGGGATCGTGGTGTCCACGAGCAATTCGTCGTCGCAAGTCCTCATCCTCGGCAACGGCACGCGCAACGATGCTGACAGCACGCGGGACCTCTTCCTGATCAAGCTCGATCGGGGCTCGACGTCGTCGCCGCCGACCTCCGGCGGCATCACCAGCGTGCGCGAGCAGCAGGGCTCGCTCGCAAGCCTGGGCGTCATCGCCAACCAGGGCGTCACCGCTGCTGACGCGGCGATGGGCGCGCTGGCGACAGCTGCGGACCACTATCGTTGTGCCAAGACGGCAGGCGGCGAGGCGTCGCAATGGTGCGGCTTCGCCTATGGGCTGGTGGCTGGCAATGCGAGCTACGGTAGCAGCGGCACCGAGATGTCGGGCACCTTCGGCCTGGCGCGCGCGCTCGCGCCGTCGACCTCGATCGGTGTCAGCGTCGGCGTGGCCGGACTGCGCAATGGCCTCGGCTATGGCGGCCGTTTCGATGCGCCGGGCGCGACCTTCGGCGCCTATGTCGCGCATCGCCCGGACAGCGGATTTCAGTTCCTGGCGATGGCGGTGGCTT
Organism: Bradyrhizobium sp. HKCCYLS2038; assembly: GCF_051167655.1. NCBI lineage: Bacteria > Pseudomonadati > Pseudomonadota > Alphaproteobacteria > Hyphomicrobiales > Nitrobacteraceae > Bradyrhizobium > Bradyrhizobium sp. HKCCYLS2038. Next base: position 756,417 of record NZ_JBNPTM010000001.1, read on the forward strand.
CTCTCTATCCCGAGCTGACGCTGACCCGCGGCTATCTGAACGGCACCACGTTGGCGGGATCGCAGGGCACCACCCATGCCAGCTCGGCCGGCGCGATGGCGCGGGTCGGCTGGGCGCTGCCGGTGCCGGGCGCCAAGACCACGGTGACCCCGTTCGCGCAGCTGTCCTACGTCAACGCGCGCGTCGGCGGCTTCGTCGAAAGCGGCGGCCCGTTCCCGGCGATGGTCTCGGCGTTCAACGCGTCGGCGACCACGTTGCGCGTCGGCACGCAGCTGCGCGGCGCGCTGACCGAGCGGATCACTGTCTTCGGCGGGCTCGCCTGGGCAATTCATCTCGGTAACGACGCGCCTGTCGTGCAAGGCTCGCTGCTGGCGGCCGATTGCACCGGCGCCGCGCCGCTCACGGCGTTCTGCGGCCTGTCCGGATCGGGCCCGCGCCTGAGCCGGAACTGGGTCGAGGGCCAAGCCGGCCTGCGCTACGAGCTCGCCCCGGGCTCTGCGGCGATGATCAGCGCCAATGCCGCAAGCCAGAACACGCTCACCTATGGCCTCCAGCTCGGCTACAGCCGCGCCTTCTGAGCGCGGCCGAGCTCTCGCTTAAGCCTTCTTCAAGCGTCGGCGCCTATCTCTCGACGAGGTGTGCGCCTGTCCGGGCGCCGGGCGAGGTGCCGATGGCCCACACTTCTGATGCTGCCGCGACGCCATCGATGCGTCGTGCCATTCCGTCCAGCCTGTTCGCAGTGTGCTTCGCGCTCGCCTGCATCAATGCGACGTTCTTTCCGGCAGGGCTGCTGTCCGGCGTCTGGATCTGGGGCGCCGACGGGCTCGGCATCCCCACCGACTTCGTCAACGTCTGGGCGGCCGGCAAGCTGGCGCTGCAGGGCCATCCGGCGCTTGCCTGGGACTGGGACGTGCAGCGTCGGATCGAGCTCGATCTGCTGGGGCAGGATTTCCCGGGCTATTTCGCCTGGCACTATCCGCCGCCGTTCCTGTTCGTCGCGGCGTTGCTCGCGCAATTTCCCTACGTCATCGCCTTTGCCTCCTGGGCTTATGCGAGCTTCATCCCATTCGCGCTGGTGATGCGGGCCATCGTCGGGCGGAGCTTCGGCCTGCTGCTCGCGGCGGGCTTTCCGGCGCTGTTCTCGAACACCTTGGTTGGGCAGAACGGATGCCTCACCGCGGCCCTCGTCGGCGGCACCTTGTATCTGCTGCCGGTGCGGCCGGTGCTGGCCGGGATCTGTCTCGGGCTGCTGACCTACAAGCCGCAATATGGCCTGCTGTTTCCGATCGTCCTGATCGCAAGCCAGCGCTGGACTGTGTTCGCCTCCGCGAGCATCACCGCCGTGCTGCTGGCGCTGGTGTCCTGGCTCGCCTTCGGGCTGGAGAGCTGGCAGGCCTTCGTGCACTGGATGCCGGCGTTCTCGCAGGCGTTCCTGACCGAGGGCAAGGCGACCTGGTGGAAGCTGCAGAGCCTGTTTTCCATGGTGCGCTATTTCGGCGGCTCCGAAGCGCTGGGCTGGACCGTGCAATGGGTGTTCACCGCGGCGGTCGCCGTGGTGCTGGTGATCGTGTGGCGGAGCCCGGTCCGCTACGCGCTCAAGGCCGCGGCGCTGGCTGTCGGGCTGCTGCTCACGACGCCCTATCTGTTCATGTACGACATGATGGTGCAGGCGATCGCGGTGGCCTGGCTGGTGCGGATCGGCCTCAGCGAAGGCTTCCGCCGCTATGAGCTGCCGGCGCTCGGCGGCAGCGCCGCGCTGCAGATCACCTTCATGGTCAGCGGAATTCCTCTTGGCCTGGCGTCGAACCTGATCGTCGGCGGCCTCGTTCTGGCCCGGGCGGGCGGATGGTGGCGGCGGCAGCCAGCGGACGTCCACGCGGTCCCCGCCGCGGCTTGAGGGCTGGGCTTCGGCACCTGCGCAACAACGCTCTTGTGTTGTGCTCTGAACAGGTGTTCAGTTCTTCCCGAGATTTGCGAGGACCTTCCTCCAAAAAAGACTGAACCAGCATTCGCCAGGTCCTTCCTGGACGACATGCGTCCGGGACGAGAAACGCCATGGTCTACCGGCGAACCCACCAGGTCGTGAAACGGCTCGCCGCGCGCCGCAGCGCCATTCTGGCCGCCGCGCGTGACGCCGCTGCCGAGGGCGGCATGTCGGCCGTCCAGATCGCCCCCGTGGCGGTCCGCGCCAATGTCGCGGCCGGCACCGTGTACCGCTACTTTCCCTCGAAAGCCGACCTGATCTCGGAGCTGATCGCCGAGGTGTCGCGCGACGAGCTCGCCGCCGTCCGGCGCGCCGCCGATGCGGCGCCGGGGCCGTCCTCGGCCCTGGCTGCCGCCGTCTCGACGGTCGCCGTCCACGTCCTGTCCCAGCGCAAGCTCGCCTGGGGCATCCTGGCCGAGCCGGTCGATGTCGACGTCACCGCGTCGCGCATCGCCAGCCGTCGCGAGATCGTCGGCGAGATTGCCTCCCGGATCGATGCCGCCGTCCGCGCCGGCCATCTGCCGGCGCAGGATACCCAGTTGGCGGCAACGGCCTTGCTCGGCGCGCTGCACGAGGCGCTGGTCGGACCGCTCGCGACCGATATCCACGAGGATCCCGCCAAGCTCCGTGACACCGTTCAGGCCGTCACACTGCTGGCGTTGCGCGCGGTCGGCGTGATGGATGCCCGCGCCCGCGGCCTCGTCGTGCAGGCCGTGTTGCCGGTGAAGAGCCTAGTCGGCGCCTAGGCGTCGCCGCGACGCTTAAGCAAGGATTCATGCCTGGCCGCCATGGTCGAGTGCGGCGCCCGGACGGCCGCCGTCGCTCCCGATTCCAGGCGCTGCTCCCGCATCCATGGCCCTCGCACGCAAACAATTGGCGACGCCGCTCGTGATCGCCGGATCGGTGGTCGCTGGCGCCATCTATGCCTACGTCGCCGGCGAGGACATCAACTGGGATTGGCAGAACTATCACGAATATGCCGGCTACGCGCTGCTGCATGGCCGCTTCGATGTAGACGTCGCGCCTGGCGGCTTCCAGAGCTACCTCAATCCGCTGATCTATGTTTTGCCCTACGTTGTCCGCCACGGGCTCGCTGCGCCCTGGTGGGGGATGGCGCTCGGCGCGCTGCACGGGCTCACGCTCGCCCTCGTGTGGTGGGTCGCGCGGATGCTGCTCGGGCGCATGGCCAACGCCGCCACGCTCACCGCCGTCGTCGTGATCGCCGCGCTCAGCCCCATGGCGCTGTCCGAAATCGGCACCAGCTTCGCCGACATCCTCACCGCGATGCCGATCCTCGCCGCGATCGGGCTGATGTTCAGCGATGATGAGCAGCGTGGGCGACGCCTCGTGCTCGCCGGATTGCTGATCGGTACGGCCACCGGACTGAAGCTCACCAACGCGATCTTCCTGGTCGGGGCCGGCGTGTCGCTGCTGCTGGTCGCGCAGCCGTTGCGCGCCATGACCGGCTTTGCCGGCGGCAGTGCGCTGGCCGGGATCGTCACGGCGGGACCATGGGCGCTGAAGATGGCGCGCGATTTCGGCAGTCCGCTTTATCCGTTCTACAACAGCATCTTCCGGTCGCCCGAAGCGCCGCTGGTCTCGATCGCCGACACGCGCTTCATGCCGCAGGGCCTGCTGGATGCGCTCGCCTATCCGTTCTACTGGGTGATCGGCAAACATCCGTCCTCGGAAGAGCCGTTTCGCGATCCACGCTTCGCCACCCTCATCGTGCTGCTGATCGCGCTGGTGGTCACCGGCCTCTGGCAGAAGCGCGAGGTGCTGCCGCTGCGCGATCGGCGTCTCATCATCTTCTTCTGGGTCAGCTACGTCCTATGGCTGCTGACCTTCTCGATTCAGCGCTATCTGATGCCGCTGGAATTGGTGTCGGCGCCGTTGATCGTGCTGCTGCTCCTGCGCCTGATCGAAGCCTGGCGCGAGCCGGTCTCGCCGGGCGCGGCATCAATGCGGGTGCAGGGCGCCGTCATCGCCGTGGCGCTTCTCATCGCGCTGACGTCCATGCCGACCGACTGGATGCGGCGGCCCTGGTCGGATCCGTACCGGGCGCAGCTCGCGCAGGCGCTGCAACGGCCGGCCACGTTCCTGCTGCTGCATAAGCCGCTCGGATACATCGTCCCGTTGCTGCCGGAAGGCTCGCGCGTTTATCAGCTGTCCGAAGTGGTCGTTCCGATCGTCCCGGGCGGCGTGCGCGACCGCCGCATTCGTGCCGGCCTGTCCGACCCGCTGCCCGGCGGCGTGTGGGCGTTGTATTTTTCCAAGTACCGGGACGACAATCCGCCACGGCTCGAGGCACTCGCGGAATACGATCTCGGGATCGACGATCCACAGCATTGTGAGCGCATTCCAGCCGTCGACGGCATCGACATCCTGGCCTGCCGGATCACGCCGCGCGCTGCGGCCGCGGCATCGACCGCGGGCCTGAAACGGGGCAGCAGCACCGACTGATCCGCGGACAGATCAGCTCTGATGAGCTCAGAGATTGGCTTCGCTGGACGGTCCGACATAGGCGATGCGCACCATGTTGGTGGTGCCGGGTGTGCCGAGCGGAACGCCGGCCACCACGATGACGCGCTGGCCGGCGCGCACGAAGCCGTCGCGGAACGCGATCGAGCCGGCACGTTCGACCATGTCGTCCTGGTCGCGGGCATCCTCCGCCACTACGCAATGCACGCCCCAGACCACCGACAGCCTGCGGCCGGTCGCCAGATTGGGCGTGATCGCGACCACCGGCGGCTTCGGCCGTTCGCGCGCGACGCGGACGGCGGTGGAGCCGGACGATGTCCAGCAAATGATGGCGGGCAGGTCGAGGGTCTCGGCGATCCGTCGCGCGGCCTCGGCGATGGCATCGCCGGCGGTGGATTCGGGCTCGGGGCGCTGGGCCGCGATGACCGACCGGTACACGGCGTCGCGTTCGACCTCCTCGCCGATCCGATTCATGGTCGCGACCGCCTCGACCGGAAACTTGCCGGCCGCCGACTCCGCCGACAGCATGATCGCATCGGCGCCCTCATAGACCGCGGTGGCGACGTCGGAGACTTCCGCGCGGGTCGGGACCGGCGACTGGATCATCGATTCCAGCATCTGCGTCGCAACCACCACCGGCTTGCCGGCGCGGCGGGCCAGCCGCGTCATTTGCTTCTGCAGCCCGGGCACACGCTCCAGCGGCAGCTCGACGCCAAGATCGCCGCGCGCCACCATCAGCGCGTCGGAGACGTCGACGATGTCATTGAGACGGTCGATCGCCTGCGGCTTCTCGATCTTGGACATCACGGCGGCGCGGCCGCGGATGATCTTCTTCGCCTCGAGCACGTCGTCGGCGCGCTGCACGAAGGACAGTGCGATCCAGTCGACGCCGGTGTTGAGCGCCGCGTCGAGATCGGCGCGATCCTTCGGCGTCATCGCCGAGACCGGAAGGTCGGTGTCGGGAAGGCTGACGCCCTTGCGGTCGGACATCCTGCCGCCGATCACTACCCGCGTGACGGCGCGGGTCGGCGAGGTCTCCTCGGCGATCAGCCGCACCTTGCCGTCGTCCAGCAGCAGCGCGTGACCGGGCTGCAGCGCGGCCAGGATCTCCGGGTGGGGCAGATGGACCCGGGTCGCATCGCCGGGCGTCTTGTCGGAATCGAGCACGAAGCTCTGGCCGTTGTTCAGCTGCACCGGCCCGTCGGCAAACGTGCCGACCCGAAGTTTCGGCCCCTGCAGATCGACCAGAATGCCGATCGGCCGGCCGTAGCTGGATTCGACGCTGCGGATCGTCGCCACCATCTCCCGCAGCTTGTCGTGCGGGGTGTGGCTCATGTTGATCCGGAAGATGTCGGCGCCGGCCTCGAACAGCTTGCGAATCATCGCGCTGTCCGACGATGCCGGACCGAGCGTGGCGAGGATCTTGATGCGTCGCAGCCGCCTCATGGTTTCGGCGCTAGCCCCGGCGAGCCCGCGGGCGGCGTTCCCTGCGGTCCATTGGGCAGACCCGGCACATTGCCCCCGGGCCCCAAGGTGCCCGGAATGCCGGGAACGCGCTGCTGCGCCGGCTGCTCGTTGGCCTCGGTCAGCTGCACCGTCCAGGCGCGCTGGTCGCCGGTGTCGACCTCGAAGAAGCCGGTCCGGTCGAAGCCGCGGGCGAGGCAGTTGTCGGTGCCCTTGATGGTGAATTCCTTGTCCCGCGAGCACATGAACGCCTGGCCCGACCATTCGCCGCCGCGGTCATAGTCGAGCGCGTAGATGTAGTAATAGCGCGCCACCAGCGTGCCCTTTAGCAAGGTTTCGCAGCTGCGAGATGATACGTTCCACCAGCCTTCGGTGGTCCAGCCTTCGGCATCCTTGTAGCCGAGGGCGATCCCGACCCGGCTCGAGGTGTTGTTGCACAGCCGGAAGTCGGCTGCCGCCGGGCTGGAGGACAGACACAGCGCGGCCAGCCCAAGCAGCGAAAGCAGTCCGAAACCGGGGCGGCGGGGAATGCGATGCAAGAGGGAGGAGGTTTTGGCGATCATTGCGCGACGCTATATCAAACGTTGGATGATGTCGCGTGACTCGGCTGCGGCTGTCAACGGCAAGGCGACATCGTGGCAACGGCGGATGCGATCGCGCGTCTCGCCCGTGCGATATGGCCAAACCTGCGACGATGCCGCATCCTATAGCAGACATCCGCCATGGCGCGGAACAGGGAACGAAAGAGACGACGATGGACACCACGACCAGAACCGAGCTCGAAGCGGCCGCTTTCCGCAGGCTCGTCGAGCACCTGCGGACGAGAACCGACGTTCAGAACATCGACCTGATGAATCTGGCCGGGTTCTGCCGCAACTGCCTCTCCAACTGGCTGAAGGACGCAGCCGACGCCAAGGGAGCTGCCCTGACAAAGGATGAGAGCCGCGAGGCCGTCTACGGCATGCCCTATGAGGAATGGAAGGCGAAGTATCAGCGCGAGGCCAGCGCCGAGCAGATCGAGACGATGAAGAAGGTGCATCCGGGCCACTGAGCCCTCCAGTCCAGGCTGGCGGCCTGCGAATCGGGCTGCTGTCCGGGACACGCACAAAAGGCAAGCAGCGTGGCCGATGATGTGGCCGCGCTGCTCGTCGTGCCCAACAAGATGTGGGCGCTCTGTGGATGAGGGCGATGTCAGCTTGACGCAGGGCACGCCAGATTTGAGGGTCGCGCCGAGCACGCGCGCCTCACCGGCGCCTTCACAGGACACACGAGTTCCACTCAGGAGTATCAGATGGCCACCTCCGCTGCCGCGAAGGACGACGACTCGCCCGCGACCCGCTTTGCCGTAGATCAGCTCAAGTCGATCATCGAGCGCATCGAACGGCTGGAGGAGGAGAAGAAGGCGATCTCCGAGGACATCAAGGACGTCTACGCCGAGAGCAAGGGCAACGGCTTCGACGTGAAGGCGCTGCGCACCATCATCCGGCTGCGCAAGCAGGATCCGAACGAGCGCCAGGAGGAGGAAAGCATCCTCGAGACGTATATGCAGGCGCTCGGGATGATCTGAGCCGCCACGCCCCCCGCGTCCGAGGACGTTCGATGCCCCCGAAATCAACCGCCGGGGGCATTTGCGTTGTGAGGTCGTGTCGTAGGAGGCGCCAGCCTGCTCAGCGCAACGCGGCGGCGCGCATCGTGAAGCTTCGGGTCTCGAGCTTGATGATCGCAGGCCCGCTGAACTGGTCGTAGCTCAGTCCCGGCGTCGGATCGGCGGCGAAGCTGAGGACCAGCGCCACCTGCGGCTTGACGAAGAAGCTGCGCATCACCGTCAGGTCGGCATCGCCCATCTTGGTGACCGACATCGACGACGACGCGCTCGGCGTCAGCATGATCGCCCGCATCCAGGTCGAATCCGGTCCCTTGGCGGCCGTGATCCGCGTCGACATCGTGATCAGGCCATCCTGGCCCTGGCCGTTCTTGGCGGCCGGCGCGGCCGTTTCCTGGGCAGGGGCCGCACTGCGAGTCGCGGGGCGCGGGTTGCGCACGGGAATCGGAGCAGTCGCGGCATTGCTACGATCGACGGAGGAGGGCGGCGGAGCGAAGGCCATTGCCTCCATCAGGCTGGCCGTCTGCGACGGCTCGATCGTCGACAGGGCCCGGCGGGCGTTGATCGCGGCGACCTGTTCGGGCGTCGCCTGCTTGGGCGTGCTCGGATTATCGCCCCAGAAGCCGCGCGCGTTGATGATGTCGGCGACGCTCTGCGGCGCACCCTCACGTGCCCCGCCGGCGATCGCGCTCGTGGTCTCCGGCTTCGCATCCGACTTGGCCTCGGACTTGGCTTCCGACTTGGCCGCTACCGGCTGCGCCCCCTGCGAATCGGCCGAAGCGAGCTGCAGGGCATTGGTGATCTTGCCGCGGGCCGTCGACTTGGTGTCCGCCGGCTTCGCCGCGAGCGCCGCGGTCTGCACCGGCTTCGTCTCGGTCTCCGACGCTTCCTCGTCATCCTCGGTTGGGCGTCCGCGGAACAGCCGCGCGAACAGGCTGGGCTTGCCGCCCGAGGCGTCGTCGCCGTTGCCGCGCTTCTCGATCTCGGCCTTGGCGAGCTCATAGCCCTTCAGCGGCACACCATTGGTCGGAACGTGCACGGTCTTGCCGTCCGGGAATACGCGGGCGAGCTGGTCGGCGGTCATGCGCGGCCAGTGGCGGATGTTGCCGGTGTCGAGATGCACGAAGGGTGAGCCGGAGGTCGGATAGAAGCCGACGCCGCCGCGCTGCAGGCGCAGGCCGGCGAAACGGATCTGCTCGAGCGGCACGCCGGGAATGTAGAAGTCCATCGCATGGCCGAGCATGTGCTGGCTGTGGCGGGCCACCCCGGAATGCGCCGAGCGCCGGCGCAGCATCGAGTTGGTGGCCGGGGACCGGTACGACGAGACGATCTGGATCGGCTGCTTGCCGTCGACGTCGCGATAGACTTCCCAGAGGATATCGAACAGCCGACGGTCCATGACCGTCTCGTCCTGGGTGCGCCAATCGCGCAGGAAGTGGTTGAGCTTTTTCAGCGCGTCTTCGTCGTAGCGGCCTTCGCGCTTGAAGGTGACCGTCAGATCTTCGCTGGAATGGGTGTGGTGGAAGGAGAGGGTCTTGGTCTCGTTGAGGGCCGCCGCATCATGCACCGTCCCGGCACCAAGCAGCAGCAGCAGAGCTGCCAGCCCGTACTGGCATCCAGCCTTCCAACCCGAAACCGATTGGCGCGCGAAAACAGACAGCAAATGCAGCCCACCCCGTCGACGAGCGTTTACTCAGATACCCTCTTGCGGCCCGTCCGGCGGAAGAGAGAGGAAACGCTTACCTAAGGCGGGATGGTTAAGGGATACTCACCGACCCGCCCCCCAATTACCCTTAACATATACTCTTGAGTGTGGCGAAAAAGTGCCATCGAATCGTGGTTGATCATTGTGGTTAACCTAAAATGAAAAACCCCGCCGGCGGGAGCCCGCCGGCGAGGTCTTTGATCTGTCATCGAAATTTCAGGTTGGGCCGAAGCCCTGATCAGCGGGTGAAGACCCGCCGTGCCGGGCGTCCGACCGGGGCCGGCGGGGTCGGCTGACCGCCACCACCGAACAGACGTTCGAAGAAGTTGGGGCCGGAGGAGGGGCCTGACGAGAAGCTGTTGTCGCTGACGTTGACCGCGTTCGGCAGCGGTCCCTTCGGCCGTGAATAGTTCGGCTGCGCGTGGGCGACGACGTTCTCGAGATCCTTGCCGCGGCTGTTCTTGAGGATCGAGATCATGGCCGCGTCGCGGCCATAGACGTCCTTGCGGAGCTGGAGCTTGCCGGCATCGTCGACGAAGGCGGTCTGGTAGGTGATGTTGACCGGGATCGGCGTCGGGAATTTCAGGTCGATCTCGCTCGAACCGTACATGCTGCGGATGCGCTCGGGCGTGTAGCGCTCGCCCGGCATGGTCAGGTTGAGCAGCACCGACGCGTATTGATCGGGATACTGGACGCGCATGCAGCCATGGCTGAAGGCGCGTTCGTCGCGCGCGAACAGGTTCTTGTCGGGCGTGTCGTGCTGATAGACCAGGAACTTGTTCGGGAAGTTGAAGCGGATGCGGCCGAGCGCATTGGCTTCGCCCGGCGGCTGCGAGATGTGGATCGAGCCGTCACGGGCGCGCTCCAGCCGCAATCCCATGCGGTCGAGCACGGTCGGATCCTGCTGCAGCGCCGGCAGATACTCGTTGTAGATGATCGACGGCGGCACGTTCCAGGTCGGATTGACGGTGATGAACTTCATTGTCTCGCTGAGCAGCGGCGTCGCATGCTGGCCCGGCTTGCCGGTCACGACGCGGGTGGTCCACACCTGGGCGCCGTGCTGCATCACCTTCAGAGTGTAGTCGGGAACGTTCAGGATCACATAGGCGTCGCCGATCGCGGGCGCGCCGAGGTCACGCGGCAGCCAGCGCCAGCGCTCCATGTTGACGACGATCGTGTCGATCTGCTTGTCGCGCTTCGGCGTGTTGAGCGCCTTCACGGTGCGGTCGTCGAGCACGCCGGTCGGCTTGAGATCGACGCTGTCCTGGAATTTGCGGACTGCGGCGGCAACCTTGGCGTCGTAGCGGATGTCGTCGAGGTTCTCGGTCATGCCGAGCTTGGCGCGCAGCTTCGGCACGCGCGGGTCCGACATCTGCGCCTCGGCCTCTGGCGCATTCTTGCCGCGGGCCGGCGTGTATTTCAGCGGCTCGCCGTCGTCGATGACGATCGGGGGACCATCCTGGCCGCCGCGCAGCTCGGCGAGCTTGGCGCGGAGCAGCTTGTACAGCTTGTGCGGCGGGTTGTAGCCCTCAAGGGCCGCGGAGGCGTTCTTCGCCCCGGTCACGTTGGCGAGCACCTCGTTCGGGTCGATCGGGTGCTCGGGATATTGGATGTCGGCGGATACCTGTGACCAGTGCATCCGGCCGCTCTGGGCCTGACGCGCGTAGTCCATCATGCTCTCGGTGAGCCTGAGATCGGCCTCCGCGAGCGCGTCAGGCGCCGAGCCGGCGGCGGCGAAGTCGGGCACCGGGTAGTCGGCGGGGTTGAGGCCGTCGGCAGCGGCGTCCTTGAGCCGGGCAATCACGCCCTTGGCGGCCGGGGTCAGGTTGCCGGCCTGTGTCCAGATCGGCGCGTAGTCGCGGCCGGTGTAGAACTTCTCGACTGCCGCGCGCTCCGCCTTGCGATCGAAATAGCGCTGACCCTTGGTGGCGATCAGGTCGCGCAGCCGGTCTGCAACCGGCTGGTCCGCCGCAGGAACGTTGCTCGCCGCCTTGACGGGATCCTTCGCAGGCTCGGGGGCGGTCGCAGTGGCCGGGGCCGCTGCCGGCGGGTTTGCAACGGGGTTTGCAACGTTCTTGGCCGGATCGGCCGCCGGTGCCGCGGCGGAGTCGACGGGCTTGGTCGGTTCGGGTGCCCTGGCCTGGCTGGGCGAGACGGTCGCGGTCGTGTCGGACTTGAAATCGCTGGCGGTGGGCGGCGGCACGTTGGCAGGCTCAGGGATCGGGACTGCCGCATCGATGGCCAAGTCGGCAGCGCTGCGCGGCGTGTCGCCCTGAGCGAGGGCCGCGGTCGAGGACATCGCGAGGAAGGCTGCCGCAACGGCCATAAGCACCCGGTCATATCCGCCGCGGGTGGTCACACAATCTCGCATCGTCAATCCCTCGGATGATTCTGTTCCGCCAGGAACAGGGTCGGTAACAAGGTCGCTTCTGCCCGCCGGCTTCGGCTCGAGTACCCGCCTGTGAGAATGGGTCACGCTTTCACGCAAAGAATCACGCTCAAACGGTACTCAAGCCCCACTTCTGCGGCCAGCGCCACACGGGACAACTCACGACAAACTGACTCTTGGGAAACCCCGGCCAAACCGATCGTGCGTTTGTGCCACGCGTCTTTTCCTTTGTCTGTCACCGCAAGGCAACGGTTCAGAGGTTCTATCGTTGCGCGGTGTTGCGGCATTTTTCGGACATGAGCCGAGCGCAACGATGTCTCTGACACAATCGTCTCAGCCAAGCGGCGGGCTCTCCGTGGTGGGCGTCTCGCCGTTGGCTTCATCGAGCTTGCGGTACAAGGTGGAGCGTCCGATCTTGAGACGCCGCGCCACCTCCGACATCTGGCCGCGATAGTGGGCGATGGCGAAGCGGATGATCTCGTGCTCCAGCTCCTCGAGCGGCCGCACCTCGCCACCGGCGGTCAGCAGCGGCAGGCTTCCGTGAGACGGCAAGGGTGCGATGGGTACTTCACTACCCGGCACCATGGCGGGAAGCGACGACATCGGCCGGTCCACCGTGAGCGGCGGCGCCGGCTCGACCGGCGGCGCATGCGTGGGAATCAGGGGGAAATCGGCCACGCCAAGCTGGTCGGCCTCGCTCATGACCACCGCGCGGTAGACGGCGTTCTCGAGCTGGCGGATGTTGCCGGGCCAGTCGAGATTGGCCAGATAGGCCACGGCCTCGCCGGCAATGCCCGAGACCGCCCGATTCTCCTCCGCCGCGAACCGTGCCAGGAAGTGCCGCAGCAGGTGAGGAATGTCCTCGCGGCGCGCGCGCAGCGGTGGGATCGTCAGCGGCAGCACGTGCAGCCGATAGAACAGATCCTCGCGGAAATGACCTTCCTTGACGCGGTCCAGCAGCCGGCGGTTGGTCGCCGAGATGATGCGCACGTCGACCTTCACCGGCTTGCGGCCGCCGACCGCCTCGACGGCGCCTTCCTGCAGCGCGCGGAGCAGCTTGACCTGCGCGGTCAGCGGCAGCTCAGAGACCTCGTCGAGGAACAGCGTGCCGCCGTGGGCCTCGACGAACTTGCCCATGTGACGCTCGGTCGCGCCGGTGAATGCGCCCTTCTCGTGGCCGAACAGGATCGACTCCACGAGATTGTCCGGGATCGCGCCGCAATTGACCGCGACGAACGGCTTGGTCTTGCGCTCGCTGGTGCCATGGATGGCGCGGGCGAACAGCTCCTTGCCGACGCCCGATTCGCCTTCGATCAGCACGGGGATCGACGAGGCCGCGGCCTTCTCGGCGATGCGCAGGATCGGCGTCATGGCTTCGGCGCGGGTGATGATGTCCGAGAAGGTCAGCCGCCCTTCACGGCTGTGCCGGATGCGCTGCAGCTCACCCTTCAACGCCGAGGTATTGAGCGCATTGCGCAGCGAGACCTGCAGCCGCTCCATTCCGACAGGTTTGACGACGAAATCCAGCGCTCCGGCGCGCATCGCGGAGACCACGTTGTCGATGCCGCCATGTGCGGTCTGCACGATCACCGGAATCGCGATTCCGGCCTCGCGCATCTTGGAAAGCACGCCCATGCCGTCGAGGCCGGGCATCACCAGGTCGAGCACGATGGCATCGATCGGACCGGCATCGGGATGGGTCAGCTTCTCGATCACGGCGTCGCCGGTCTCGACGACGATCGCTTCGTAGCCGCATTTCTGCACCATGTTCTCCACCAGCCGGCGCTGGACCGGATCATCATCGGCAATCAAAATGCTGGCAGCCATGGCTTTCCTTGCACGCTACGACTATCTGTCTCGAATCGGGGCACTCTCGCCGACGCCGATTAACGCAACCTTAAACCTCGCTGATCGGGATAAACGTTCGAACAACAGGTTACCCATCCGATGACCTCGCGCGCCTCTTCTGCCCTTCGCAAGCCCACCAGATCCGCTCCTTCTTCCAAAGCCGCCAATTCCAAAGCCAAGCCGGCCAAGAAGTCCGCGGCCAAGCCGGCATCCAAGGCCAAGCCTGCAGTCTCGAAGACCGCGCGTGGTGCAGCAGCCAAATCGTCGGCCAAGCCGGCGAAGAAAGCGGTCACGGCAAAGGCCGGCATCGGTGCGCTGCCCGAGTGGAATCTCGGCGACCTTTATACCGGCATCGACGCGCCGGAGATCGCTCACGATCTCGCGACGATGGACGCCGAATGCGTCGCGTTTGAGACCGACTACAAGGGCAAGCTCGCCGAGCATGTCGCGCGCGAAGAAGGCGGCGAATGGCTCGCAGGAGCGGTGCGTCGTTACGAAGCAATCGACGATGTCGCGGGACGGCTCGGCTCGTTCGCAGGGCTCGCGCATGCCGGCGACAGCGTCGACCCGGCAATCTCGAAGTTCTACGGCGACATCTCCGAGCGGCTGACTTCCGCGTCGACGCATCTGCTGTTCTTTCCGCTGGAGCTCAACCGCATCGACGACGCGGTGATCGAGCGTGCGATGGAGACGCCGGCGCTCGGCCACTATCGGCCGTGGATCGAAGATCTGCGCAAGGACAAGCCCTATCAGCTCGAGGATCGCGTCGAGCAGCTGTTCCACGAGAAGTCGCAGACCGGCTATTCCGCCTGGAACCGGCTGTTCGACCAGACCATCGCGGGTCTGCGCTTCCAGGTCGGCGGCAAGGAACTCGCGATCGAGCCGACGCTCAGTTTCCTGCAGGACCGCGACGGTGCCAAGCGCAAGGCGGCTGCCGAAGCGCTGGCCAAGACCTTCAAGGCCAATGAGCGCACCTTCGCGCTGATCACCAACACGCTCGCCAAGGACAAGGACATCTCCGACCGCTGGCGCGGCTTCCAGGATGTCGCGGACTCGCGGCATCTCAACAACCGCGTCGAGCGCGAGGTGGTCGATGCGCTGGTGGCATCGGTGCGAGCAGCCTATCCGAAGCTGTCGCACCGCTACTATCACCTCAAGGCGCGCTGGTTCAAAAAGAAGAAGCTCGCGCATTGGGACCGCAACGCGCCGCTGCCCTTCGCCGCTAATGCGACGATCGCCTGGCCCGAAGCCAAGAGCATGGTGCTGACAGCCTATCGCGGCTTCTCGCCCGAGATGGCCGACATCGCGCAGCGCTTCTTCGACCAGAGCTGGATCGATGCGCCGGTGCGGCCCGGCAAGGCGCCCGGTGCGTTCTCGCATCCGACGACGCCGTCGGCACATCCCTATGTGCTGATGAACTACCAGGGCAAGCCGCGCGATGTGATGACGCTGGCGCATGAGCTCGGCCACGGCGTGCATCAGGTGCTGGCGGCGAAGAACGGCGCGCTGATGGCGCCGACGCCGCTGACGCTGGCGGAGACCGCGAGCGTGTTCGGCGAGATGCTGACCTTCAAGCGCCTGTTGTCCGAGACCCGCGACGGCAAGCAGCGCCAGGCGCTGCTCGCCGGCAAGGTCGAGGACATGATCAACACGGTGGTGCGGCAGATCGCGTTCTATTCGTTCGAGCGCGCCGTGCACACCGAGCGCAAGAACGGCGAGCTGACCGCCGAGCGGCTCGGCCAGATCTGGATGTCGGTTCAGACCGAGAGCCTCGGCGAGGCGATCGAGATCAAGCCGGGCTACGAGAACTTCTGGATGTACATCCCGCACTTCATCCATTCGCCGTTCTACGTCTACGCCTACGCGTTCGGCGACTGTCTCGTGAACTCGCTCTATGCCGTCTACGAGCATGCCGCCGAGGGCTTCGCCGAGCGCTATCTTGCGATGCTCGCGGCCGGCGGCACCAAGCACTATTCCGAGCTGCTCAAGCCGTTCGGGCTCGACGCCAAGGATCCCAAGTTCTGGGACGGCGGCCTGTCGGTGATCGCCGGCATGATCGACGAGCTGGAGGCGATGGGGTAGGGGTGTAAAACACTTGTTGAACGGATCGTGGGGCGCGTTATACATTTGTACAACGCGCCTCCTTGCTTTTGAACGAGCCTCAATGAAGATCGAGATCAAGAAAATCGGCAATTCCGACGGGCTCCTCCTCCCGCGCGAGTTGATGCAGCGGCTCGATCTCAAGCGAGGTCAGCAGTTGCATATCGTGGAACTGCCCGGCGGTGGCTTCCAGGCGCTTCCCTATGATCCGGATTTCGATCGGACGATGGAGATCGCCGACGAGCTCATGGATGAGTATCGCGATACGCTTGCCGCGCTCGCCAAATGAGCGCGCAGCAGGAGCCGCTCTGGATCACCTACGAGCAGGCCATCGCTATCCATGCGCGACAGCTGCGCCGCTTCGGCGGTGCGCCTGGACTGCGCGACGAAGGAATGCTGCGTTCGGCCCTGGAGCGACCCATCAACAAATGGAGCTATGAGCAGGCGACACTGCCGGAGCTTGCCGCCGCCTATGCATTCGGGTTGGCCAAGAACCGCGCCGTCGTCGACGGTAACAAGCGCATCGCCATCATGGCGATGATGACATTTCTGCGCAGAAACGAAATCGCATTTGCACCGGACCCTGCTCAGGCGGCTGCGATAATCCTCGCCCTCGCCGCCGGCGAGGTCAGCGAGGCCAGCCTGACGCGCTGGATCCGTGACAATTGGCCTCGCCAATAGGTCGATCGGAAAAACCGATAAAACTGCCTTGCATGCCAGCCGTTGCCCTTGCATTGGCTTTGGGGTATGCGACCTTAACAAAGCATACTCTCTCTGGGGGACCCCGATGGCAGACCATGGCCAGATCGCCTACTCGACGGCTGACGGCAACGACTACGCGGCGCATGAAGCAACCTATGAGGGCTTCATCGCGCTGGTGAAGTACGGCACGATCGGTGTCGGCCTCATCGTCATCTTGATGGCTATTTTCCTCGCCTAATGTCGTTTTCGGCCCGCTGGCGTGACCGTCGGCGGGCTTTCAGCTGAGCGCTGTCAAGGCTGCCTGCTGAAGACAATAGACGTCCCGCCCTTAAAGCTCGCGCGCGCATTCGCGCCGGAGGCCTCATGAAGATTGCCGTCGCCAAGGAAATCGACCCGTTGGAGCCGCGGGTCGCCGCCTCTCCCGATACGGTGAAGAAGTTCAAGGCTTTGGGCGCCGAGATCGCGATCGAGCCCGGCGCCGGCATCAAGTCCGGCGTGCCGGATGCGGAGTTCACGGCGGCTGGCGCGACCGTGAGCGCGGATGCGCTCAAGGACGCCGACATCATCATCAAGGTGAAGCGGCCCGAGGCCTCTGAGCTCGCCAATTACCGCCGCGGCGCCCTGGTGTTCGCGATCATGGACCCTTACGGCAACGACGCAGCCCTGAAGGCGATGGCCGATGCCGGGATTGCGGCCTTCGCAATGGAGCTGATGCCACGCATTACCCGCGCGCAGGTGATGGACGTGCTGTCGAGCCAGGCCAACCTCGCCGGCTACCGCGCCGTCATCGAAGGCGCCGAGGCGTTCGGCCGCGCCTTTCCGATGATGATGACCGCAGCCGGCACCGTGCCGGCGACCAAGGTCTTCATCATGGGCGTCGGCGTCGCCGGACTGCAGGCCATCGCGACCGCGCGCCGGCTGGGCGCCATCGTCTCCGCGACCGACGTGCGTCCGGCCACCAAGGAGCAGGTCGAGAGCCTTGGCGCCAAGTTCCTCGCCGTCGAGGACGAGGAGTTCAAGAACGCGCAGACCGCCGGTGGCTACGCCAAGGAAATGTCCAAGGAGTACCAGGCCAAGCAGGCGGCGCTGACGGCGGAACACATCAAGAAGCAGGACGTCATCATCACGACCGCACTGATCCCGGGCCGCCCGGCGCCGCGGCTGGTCACCATGGAGATGGTGAAGTCGATGCGCCCCGGCTCCGTGCTGGTCGATCTCGCGGTCGAGCGCGGCGGCAACGTCGAAGGCGTCAAGCTTGGCGAGATCGTCGACATCGACGGCGTGAAGATCATCGGTTTCCCGAATCTGGCAGGCCGTGTCCCGGCCTCGGCCTCGGGACTCTACGCCCGCAACCTGTTCTCCTTCATCGAGACGATGATCGACAAAAAGGAGAAGACGCTGGCGGTGAACTGGGACGACGAACTGGTCAAGGCCACGGCTTTGACAAAGGACGGCGCCATCGTCCACCCGAACTTCCAGCCCAAGGCCTGAGGAGCAAAGCCATGGAACATGTCGTCCAAGCCGTCGACCCCTTCGTCTTCCGGCTGTCGATCTTCGTGCTGGCGGTGTTCGTCGGCTATTTCGTGGTGTGGTCGGTGACGCCGGCCCTGCACACGCCGCTGATGTCGGTGACCAATGCGATCTCCTCGGTGATCGTGGTCGGCGCGCTGCTCGCGGTCGGCGTTCCCATGCTGTCGAGCGGCAGCGGTCTGGCGCGGGCGTTCGGCTTCGTCGCGCTGATCTTCGCTTGCGTGAACATCTTCGGAGGCTTCCTCGTCACCCAGCGCATGCTCGCGATGTACAAGAAGAAGTCCAAATAACAACGTCGCTTAACAACGCCGCACGACGCGGGATGACAGGCACAACGGGGCATCTGCAATGAACGCCAATCTGTCGGCACTCCTTTATCTCGTGGCGGGTGTGCTGTTCATCCTGTCGCTCCGCGGGCTGTCGAGCCCGGCCAGCAGTCGCCAGGGCAATTTCTTCGGCATGGCCGGCATGGCGATCGCGGTGGTCACCACACTCGCCGGCCATCCGCCGGCGGATGCGGTGGCCTGGATCCTGGTGATCCTGGGCGTCGCGATCGGCGGCGGTATCGGTGCGGTCATCGCGCGCCGGGTGCCGATGACGGCGATGCCGGAGCTGGTCGCGGCGTTCCATTCGCTGGTCGGCATGGCCGCGGTGCTGGTTGCCGCGGGCGCGTTCTTTGCGCCGGAAGCCTTCGACATCGGCACGCCCGGCAACATCCATCCGCAGAGCCTGGTCGAGATGTCGCTCGGCGTCGCCATCGGCGCGCTGACGTTCACCGGCTCGGTGATCGCCTTCATGAAGCTGTCGGGACGGATGAGCGGCGCACCGATCATGCTGCCCGCGCGCCATCTCATCAACATTGCGCTCGCTGTCGCGCTGGTGTTCTTCGTCGTCCGCCTCGTGATGACCGGCGGCGGCTTCGACTTCCTGATGGTCACGTTGCTGGCGCTGGCGCTCGGCGTGCTGATGATCATCCCGATCGGCGGCGCCGACATGCCGGTCGTGATCTCGATGCTGAACTCCTATTCGGGTTGGGCGGCCGCCGGCATCGGCTTCACGCTCGGCAATTCGGCGCTGATCATCACCGGCGCGCTGGTCGGCTCGTCCGGCGCGATCCTGTCCTACATCATGTGCCACGCGATGAACCGGTCCTTCATCTCGGTCATCCTCGGCGGTTTCGGCGGTGAGACGGCAACTGCGGGCGCAGGCACGGGCGAGCAGAAGCCGGCCAAGCTCGGCTCGGCCGACGACGCGGCCTTCATCATGAAGAACGCCTCCAAGGTTATCATCGTGCCCGGTTACGGCATGGCGGTCGCCCAGGCCCAGCACGCGCTGCGCGAGATGGCCGACACGCTGAAGAAGGAAGGCGTCGAGGTGAAGTACGCGATTCATCCGGTTGCGGGCCGCATGCCCGGCCACATGAACGTGCTGCTCGCCGAAGCCAACGTGCCCTATGACGAGGTGTTCGAGCTCGAGGACATCAACTCCGAGTTCGCCCAGGCCGACATCGCCTTCGTCATCGGCGCCAACGACGTCACCAATCCGGCGGCGGAAGAGGACAAGACCTCGCCGATCTACGGCATGCCGGTGCTGCAGGTCTGGAAGGCCGGCACCGTGATGTTCATCAAGCGCTCGCTCGCCTCGGGCTATGCCGGCATCGACAATCCGCTGTTCTATCGCGACAACACTATGATGCTGCTCGGCGACGCCAAGAAGATGACCGAGAACATCGTCAAGGCGATGTAGGCGAGACCAGCAGGAGCCATGACGATCCTGAAATGGCTCCTGATCGTCCTGGTGGCAGTCTATGTCACCGCTCTTGCCGTGCTGTTTGCCCGCCAGCGCGCCATGCTGTTTCCGATCCCGCCGGTCGGCCGCACGCCGCCGGCTTTGGCGGGATTTGCGCAGGCTGAAGAGCATGTGCTGACATCGGCAGACGGTGAGAAGATCATCGCTTGGCACGTCCCGGCGCAGCCCGGCCGCAAGGTTGTCCTGTACTTTCCGGGGAACGGCGACTTCCTCGCCGGCGTGGTCTCACGCTTCAAGGCGATCACCGCCGACGGCACCGGCCTCGTCGCGCTGTCGTATCGCGGCTACGCGGGATCGAGCGGCAGCCCCAGCGAAACCGGCCTGCTTCAGGATGCCGCAGCCGCCTATGCATTCACGCGGGAGCGTTACGATGCCGCACGCATCGTCGTCTGGGGCTTCTCGCTCGGCAGCGGCGTGGCGACCGCCATTGCCGCCGAGCATCCCATCGCCAAGCTGATCCTCGAAGCGCCGTACACGTCGACTGTCGATGTCGCCTCGGAGATGTTGAAGGTGGTTCCCGTCAGTCTGCTGATGCGCGATCGCTTCCATTCGGACCAACGCATCGCCAAGGTGCATGTGCCGCTTTTGATCATGCACGGGGCGAAGGATCCTGCGATCTCAAGCCGCTTCGGGGAACGATTGTTCGCACTTGCGCATGACCCCAAGCGCTTCGTACGGTTTCCCGAGGGCGGCCATAACGATCTGGATCTTTTTGGTGCGACGGATAAGGCAAAGAGTTTCATCAACGACCCGTAGTGCCCACGTCTCACGATGGCCGGCTCTGCTCCTGGCCGTCGTTGGTTTTGCATGTCTTCCGATCCAGGCCAGCGCCGCCGAGCTGAACGGTGCCGCGATGTCGTGGCCGTTCGCGCTGCCGTTTGCGGGATTGCTGCTTTCGATTGCGCTCGGGCCGCTGCTGTTCGCCAGCTTCTGGCATCACCACTACGGCAAGATCGCCGCTTCATGGGCGCTGGTGACGCTGGCCGCCCTGGCTTGGCAGGCCGGACCCGCGGCCGCAGCCGCGGCCTTCATCCACGCACTGCTCGCCGAATATCTCAGCTTCATCGTGCTGCTGTTCGCGCTCTATACGGTCGCGGGCGGCATCCTGGTGACCGGCGACATCAGGGGAACGCCGGCGACCAACACGGCCATCCTGGCACTCGGCACCATCATCGCGAGCGTGGTCGGCACCACGGGCGCCGCGATGATCCTGGTGCGACCGCTGATCCGCGCCAATCTGGCGCGGCCGCACAACGTGCATGTGCTGATCTTCTTCATCATCCTCGCTGCCAACGTCGGCGGAGCCTTGAGCCCGCTGGGCGACCCGCCGCTGTTCGTCGGCTTCCTGCGCGGGGTCGACTTCTTCTGGACCACGCGCAACATCTGGCTGCAGACCGCGATCGTCGCCGGGTGTCTGCTCGTGATTTTTGCCGCCGTCGATGCGTGGCGCTTTCGCGCGGAGAAGCCGTCGGCCTCGCAGGGCAGGGGAGAGCCGGTGCGGATTCGCGGGCTCATCAACATCGTCCTGATCGCCGCGATCGTCGCCAACACACTGGTGTCAGCCACGTGGAAGCCTGGCGTCTCCTTCGACATCGTGGGCACGCATATGGAGCTGCAGAACCTGGTCCGCGACGCCCTCCTGATCGTGATCGCCGGCCTGTCGCTCTGGCTGACGCCTGACGAGCACCGCCAAGCCAACGGCTTCAACTGGGAGCCGATCCGCGAGGTCGCCAAACTGTTCGCGGCGATCTTCACGGCCATCGTGCCGGTGATCGCGATACTCAATGCCGGGCATGAAGGCGCGTTCGGCTGGCTGCTGAATGCCGTGACCACACCGGCCGGCGCGCCGCGCGAGGTGGCCTATTTCTGGTTCACCGGCTTGATGTCGGCCTTTCTCGACAATGCGCCGACCTACCTCTTGTTCTTCGAGCTGGCGGGCGGCGATCCCAAGGCGCTGATGGGCGAGCTCTCGGGAACGCTGGCGGCGATCTCGATGGGCGCCGTGTACATGGGCGCGCTGACCTATATCGGCAATGCTCCGAACTTCATGGTTGCGGCCATTGCCAATGAGCGCGGCATCAAGATGCCGAGCTTCTTCGGTTACATGCTGGCGGCGGGCGCCGTGATGATTCCGCTGTTCGTGCTCTTGACCCTGCTGCCCATCCACCCGCTGCTCAGCTCCCATTGATCTGATCGCCGGCACTCGTGAGCCGTCCCGCGGCGGACGATCGCCGGGGGCGGGTGACGATCGCCGCGCCATCGCGCATAGTCGGGCGGAACAGGGATTGAGGACCAATTCATGAGGGTGAAGAGCGCGACGCCGGCATCATCCGTGATCTTTCCGGGCCTGGCGGTCGCACTGGTCGCGGCCGTCACCGTGGCGCATTACGATTTCACACCGTCGGCGGCCGGGCTGGTGTTTGCTGTCGTGCTGCTGATCATCCTGTTCGGCACGGTGTTCGCGGCGGTCCATCACGCCGAGGTGATCGCGCATGAGATCGGCGAGCCGTTCGGCACGCTGCTGCTGACGTTGGCGGTGACGATCATCGAAGTGGCGCTGATCGCGACCATCATGCTCGGCGAGAAGGCGGCGCCGGCGCTGGCGCGCGATACGGTCTTCGCCGTCGTGATGATCGTCTGCAACGGCCTCGTCGGCCTCTGCGTCTTCATCGGCGGGCTGCGCTATCGCGAGCAGGATTTCCTGCTCTCCGGCGTCAACCTCTATCTCAGCGTGCTGTTCACGATGGCCACCATCACGCTGGTGCTGCCGAACTACACCTTGACCTCGCCGGGACCGATGTTTTCGGCGGCCCAGCTCGCCTTCGTCAGTGTCGTCACGATCCTCCTCTACGCGGTGTTCCTCTACACCCAGACCACGAGGCACCGGGATTACTTCGTCGGCAGCGCGGCCGGCTTCAGCGATGACGACGTCCGCCTGCCACGGCGGCAGCTCCTGCTCAGCGTCGGGCTGCTGCTGCTGGCCTTGCTCGCGGTGGTGCTTCTTGCCAAGAAATTCTCTCTGGTCGTCGATGCCGGAGTCGCGGCGACCGGCGCGCCGCCCGCCGTGGCGGGTGTGCTGGTGGCGCTGCTGATCCTGCTGCCAGAGAGCGTGGCCGCGCTGTCCGCGGCGCGCGCCAACGACCTGCAGAAGAGCATCAACCTGGCGCTGGGGTCCTCGCTCGCGACCATTGGCCTCACCATCCCGGCCGTCGCGGTCGCCGCCTACGCGCTGCAGAAGCAGCTCGTGCTCGGGCTCGATGCGCAGGGAATGGTGCTGCTGGTGCTGACCTTCATTCTGAGCATGCTGACCTTCGGCACCGGGCGGACGAACATCCTGTTCGGGCTGGTGCACATGGTGGTGTTCGCGATATTCCTTTTCCTGCTCTTCGTGCCCTGATTTCCTGCGAGGTCCCCATGCTCAGCGCCCAATCCGACGTCCAGGTCGACACGCCCGAGGTCCGCGTCACGGAGTGGCGGCTGGCGCCCGGCAGCGCGACGGGCCGCCACATTCATGAGATGGATTATGTCATCGTGCCCGTCACCGCGGGGGAGATGACGATCGTGGCGCCGTCGGGCGAACGCACCAAGGCGCAGCTCGCAACCGGAAAATCCTACTTCCGCAAAGCCGGCGTCGAACACGATGTGCTGAACGAGACCGGTTCCGAGATCGTTTTCCTGGAAGTTGAATTGAAGCCGTAACCAATTGTTTACCGGGATGCCGCTGATTGTGGTATCTTGAGCCGGCGATCCGGAGTGCTGTTGCAGCGCCGTTGTGATGTTGAACGGCCGCACGGCTCGCGTTCCAAAGGCTTTCAGAACAACGACTTTCGGCGGCCGCGCGCTTGTGTGCGTTGCAGGTGGCGAGCCTCGGAAGGTGGGGAATGGTCCCTTAATTGTGCCTCAAAGTTCCCGCAAATACCGCGCGGGAGTGGTCAGCATGCTGAAATATCTCACAAAGTTCGCCATGGAGATCATCCCGTCGGTGGTGGCCACCATCATCGGGGCCTACATCGTCAATCACTACATCAATACCAAGCCCGACTCGCCGCCATCGACCGTGGCAGCCATGGCGTCTGCGGCCTATGCCAAGATCACGGGCTCCAAGAGCGACGCTTCCAAGGGCGATACGCCCCAGTCTTCAGCTAAGGGGACGGACCCTGCGAAGCTGGAGGCAAAGGCGGATCTCAAGGCAGACTCCAAGGCTGCCGCCAAGCCGGCCGAAACGTCCGCCGAGGTGTCCAACATCCCGGCCCCGGGCATCAAGGCCAAGGGGGTCTCCGAGAAGTCGCTAGCCGACAAGGCTGCCGAGAAGGCAGCTGACGTGAAGCCGACCGAGACGGCGAGCCTTCCCGCCGAGGAGAAGTCCCCGCGACGTGCCGTGTCGGCGCGTGAGAAGTTGATTTCTCGGGGAACGCAGACCGAGGCGCCGGCGACCCAGCCGGAGGATCGCCGCGACGCCGCTGATCTCGCCCGCGCTGCGATTGAGCGGCTGCGTGCGAGCGAAAGTGCCGGAAAGACGGCTGCAGACAAGTCCGCGAACGATTCGGCTCGCGGTGCCGGCGAACCGCCGCGGATCGCGACAATGGCGCCCCAGGTGTCGCCGGTTCGCCCGTTACCGCCGCCGGTCACGGTATCAGCGCCGCCGGCCGAGCAGGGCTTCGCCATGCCGTCGGCGACGAGCCCGAGCTACACCGGAGCATTGCAGCCCGATGGCCGTCCGACGCCACCGGCAGAGATTCCCGCGCAGCAATTGCGTCCGCTCGACCTGCGTGCCGACAGGGCTGATCCGTCGATCAAGGATCAGATGTCCAACGTCGCGCACGACATGGTGTCTGCGGCCAAGTCGGTTTTCCACTCGGTGCTTCCGAAGTAGATCGGACGCGATCTGGCGTTCCCCGCGAAGCGGTAGACCGTTGGTCTGCCGCTTTTTTGTTTTCAGCGGGAGGCCTCTGCAGCGCGATCGAGAGGCCGTCACCTCGAGGCGCGTGCGATCGGCGCGACGCCGAAGTTCGGTAGTTCAACAAGGCCCAAAACGAAAAAACGCGAGCCCAGGGCCCGCGTTTTCAGAGTTCTACAATCGAAGTGGCAGATCAGCGCGGCGCACCGGGGCGAGGGCCACCAGCGCCCGGACCACGGCCAGCGCCGCCACGGTCGCCGCCTGCGCCAGCGCCGAACACCGGCTTCGGCTTCATCGGCAGCAGGCCTTCACGCTGCAGCTTCTTGCGGGCCAGCTTGCGCGCACGGCGCACGGCTTCGGCCTTCTCGCGGGCTTTCTTCTCAGAGGGCTTCTCGTAATGGCCGCGGAGCTTCATCTCGCGGAAAATGCCCTCGCGCTGCATCTTCTTCTTGAGCGCCTTGAGGGCTTGATCGACATTGTTATCGCGAACGAGAACCTGCACGCGGCATCCTCTTTCTCAGTCTATCGGTTTGAAATCTGGTGAAAGCCAGGGCTGGCAGAAGGCCGCGCCCTTAACCTTGAGGGCGCCCGTGTATCAGACAACACCAGGGCTGTCCACCCGGTGCCGGGCTTTGGCCGAAAGATTAACGCTCAGGACCGCGGTTTTTTGGCCGGCGCAAACGGGGCGACCTGGGTCACATGACCCATTTTGCGGCCCGGGCGAGCGGCGCCCTTGCCGTAGAGATGGACGGTCGCACCGGGAACCGGGAGCCATTGCTCGTAGCTGTCGATCTCGTCCCCGATCAGGTTGGTCATGGTGACGTCGCCGTGGCGCACCGGCTTGCCGAGCGGCCAGCCCGCGATCGCCCTGATGTGCTGCTCGAACTGCGAAATCGACGCCCCATCGAGCGTCCAGTGACCGGAATTGTGGACGCGGGGAGCGATCTCGTTGACCAGAACGCCCGGAGTGGGGCCGCTTGACACCACGAACATTTCGACCGCGAGCACCCCGACATAGTCCAGCGCGGTCGCGATCCGGCTCGCGATATCGCGGGCCTCGTCGGCAAGGGCATCCGGAATGGCGGCCGGCGCGCGTGACACTTTGAGGATGTGATCGCGATGCTCGTTCTCGGTCACGTCGAAACATTCGACCTGACCATCGGCAGCCCGCGCCGCAACGACCGAGATCTCGCGCTCGAACGGCACGAAAGCCTCCAGAATGGCCGACTTGGTGCCAAGCTCGGCCCAAACCCGCTCGAGATTGTCGCCCTGCTGGATCTTCACCTGACCCTTGCCGTCATAGCCGAAGCGGCGGGTTTTCAGCACGGCCGGCAAGCCGATCCGCAGGATCGCCTCGCGCAACGTTCCGACCGACGAGACGTCGGCGTAGTTGGCGGTGCGGATGCCGAGCGAGGTGACGAAATCCTTCTCGGTCAGGCGGTCCTGGGTGGTCTCGAGCGACGACCGGCTTGGCAACACCGGACGCCGCGCGCCCAGCACGAGGGCGGCAGCAGAGGGGACATTCTCGAACTCGTAGGTGACGACATCGACGTCGTTGGCGAACAGCTCCAGCGCCTCCACGTCGGCGTATTCGGCGCAGGTCGCATGCAGGACGACGTCGAAGGCCGGCGAGTCCGGGTCGGGCGAGAACACCTGGCAGCGCAGCCCGAGCCGGGCGGCGGCCAGCGCCAGCATGCGGCCGAGCTGGCCGCCGCCGAGAATGCCGATGGTGTCGCCGGGCTTGAGCTTGACCCGATTGGACCCGGTCACGCCGTGCCCTCCGGACGTTCGGCGATTGCGTTGGTCTGGGCCTGTCGCCACGCCGCGAGGCGGCTGGCCAGCGCCGGATCTGACAGCGCCAGCACGCTGGCGGCCAGCAGCGCGGCGTTGATCGCGCCGGACCTTCCGATGGCGAGGGTTCCCACCGGAATGCCCGCCGGCATCTGCACGATGGAATAGAGCGAGTCGATCCCCGACAGGGCCTTGGATTCGACGGGAACGCCGAATACGGGCAGTTCTGTCAGGGATGCCGTCATGCCGGGCAAATGGGCCGCGCCGCCGGCACCGGCGATCACGACCTTGTAGCCGGCAGCCTTGGCGCCCTTGGCAAAAGCGTACAGCCGGTCCGGGGTGCGATGCGCTGACACGATGCGGGCGTCATAGCTCACGCCCAGGGCATCGAGTGTCTCGGCGGCGTTGCGCATGGTATCCCAGTCCGACTGGCTTCCCATGATGATGGCGATCGGGGCGGTCATGAACTCAATTCGTCTCGGGAATCCAGAAGCATGGGCCGGAGTATAGGATCGGTCCCGACAGCGGCAAACCATGGCATGGAGGTCTAAATGGACTATCCTGACTTGGTTTGGCCCGGCAAGCCAAAATGACGGCGGGGTGAGGGGTGGGATGAAAAAGAAGCGCATGAAGATGGCCGCGTCAGCCGGCCGGCGCCGATCCCGCTACCACCGCAAGGGACCACTGGGACGGCGTGCGCCGGGCCCGGGTTCCGCACCGGCCGGCGCGCGGCAGGCGATCCGGCGCCTAAAGGCCGAGCTCGCCATCGCGCACACCCGGATCGAGGAACTGACGGCGACCGCGGAGCGCGATTTCCTGCTCGACATCTTCAACCGGCGCGGCTTTGCCCGCGAGCTGCACCGTTCGATCGCGTTCATCAAACGCTACGACGCTACCGGCGCCCTGGTGGTCCTCGACGTCGATCGCCTCAAGCCGATCAACGACACCTTCGGGCATGCCGCAGGTGACGAGGTGCTCAAGGCGGTCGCGCGGGTTCTCGCTGAGGAGGTCCGTCTGTCCGATGTGATCGGACGGTTGGGCGGCGATGAGTTCGGCGTACTGCTCTGGCACCTCAGCGAGACCGATGCACGCGTCAAGGCCGCCGCGCTGGAGGAAGCGATCGATCGCCTGAGCTTCACGTTTGGCGACCAGACGGTCCGCGCCGGTGCATCTGCCGGAGTGGCCTTGCTGGACAAGCGCGTCAATCCCGTGCGTGCCTTGGAGGAAGCCGACCGTGCGATGTACATCCGCAAGGCGCAGCGAAGGAGCGAGTTTCGTTTTCCGACCCACGGCAGCTGACAGCGCATCGATCGGCCCCGTTCGCGGTCGTCCAGGCAAGCGGGTCCCCCGCAGACCCGAGCTACGATTCACACAAACTATCGTCGCGGGCAACAGGAGACGAGATCGAGCATCTCACACCCCCACTCAGCACCTGCACGCGATCACAGCTGGCCGAGATCGTCTGGCAATTGGCCGAACTTGTGCAGCAGCCGAGCGTCGTTGAACTCGCCCATCAACGGATCTCCGCTGCGGCTGAAGGCGACTGCGCCGATGTTGTCGGGCAGCCGCGACATCGCCTCGGCACGGCGCAGTGCGGTCGCAGAACTCTGGCACTCCTCTGCCGCGCCCGCGATCAACTCCCCGGATTCGTCCCGCTTGAACGCCATCGCAACGTAGTAGGTGACGTCAGGCATGCGCGCTCCTCCTGTGGTGGCGCGGAGTTGCAACTGCTAGATCGCCTCGGCGTGTCCTCAGGCCGCGCTGCTTTGCGCCTCATTCGGCATGCAGCCGCACGAGACGGCCATGCGCAACTCCTGCAGTTCCAGTTCGAGATATTCGTTGGCCATGATCAGCGCCTTAATGGTGGAGCGCAGATTTCCGTCGCACATCGCAATGGCCTGATCGCAGGCCTGTTCGTACAAGCGGTCTTGCGGAGAGAACGAGGCAGACATCAGAACCATCCTTTGGGGGACTGAGATGACTGAATGTTCTCTTTTTGTTCCTGATATGTCAAGTCGCGTTCGAGCCATCCACGCGCATTTCACGGGTTGCAAACGCAATGGTCAAAACCGCTGACGCTCTTTGTCAGGCGATGATGTCGGGGGTGATCTGATCTTCGATGAAGGCGATGCGGTCGCGGAGGGACAGTTTGCGCTTCTTCAGCCGTTGCAGCCGCAACAAATCAGGAGCGGGCGATTGATGCAAAGCGTCAATCGCCGCGTCGAGGTCACGGTGCTCTTGCTGCAGGCGTGCGAGTTCGGCCTGCAGTTCGCGCTCGTCTTGGTCAGCCATGATCTATGATAGCAAAAAAGCGGAAGGAAGTGGGAAGGCTTGCGGCGGGAGGTCGCAAATATTGCGCTTGCGAACCTCGAGCGCAAGCCGAGATGCATTGATCAGCGCGGCTGTCCCGTGAATTTCAAGTTTGCATCGGTTTTAGATTCGTCCGCTTCTGCTCACGCTTCATTACACACCGTGCTCAAATTTGCATGTGCGGTCTTTTGGCCCCATCGACAGGTCAAGCCACTCGTGTACACTCGCTATCCCTGGTCGAATCTCAGGTTCACCTACCGAGGAGGTTTCGAATGGCCCTTCAGGCGCATCTCGTTGAACTGGAGCGTAAGCATAAAGTTCTTGAAAACGAATTGCATGAAGCTCTCGTGCATCCGTCGACTGACGACCTGCGTATTGCCGAGTTGAAGCGCCGCAAGCTGATGGTGAAGGACGAGATCGAGCGCTTGAGACAAGTCACGAGCGAAACTATTCACTGAATGTTTATCGTACGGGATCCTGACGCATCTCTGTCGACACGATCCTACCAACAAGCCGGATGAGCGCTCGCGCTGGGATGGTGACAAGCCCATCCCAGCCCCCGCGCTGAACTAAGTCTTTGCGTCGTCGGAGGTCTGGAACGTGGCCTTCAATTCGCTGCGACCTCGCCGACATGATGGGCGATCGCAAGCGACGACGTCAGTCCGGGTGATTCAATTCCGAACAAATTGATCAGTCCGGTCACGCCATGATCGCGTGGACCCTGGATCACGAAGTCCTGCGACGCCACGGCCGGAGGTACGATCTTCGGCCGGATGCCGGAGTAGCTCGGCATCAACGCACCGTCGGGCAACGTCGGCCAATATTTGCGGATCGCCGGATAGAAGCGTGCGGCGCGGCCGGGATCGACCGTATAGTCGATGTGATCGATCCACTCGACGTCCGGGCCGAAGCGGGCTTGGCCTGCCATATCGAGCGTGAGATGGACGCCGAGGCCGCCGGGCTCCGGCACGGGATAGATCAGCCGTGCGAACGGCGCCTTGGCGCTGCAGCTGAAGTAGTTGCCCTTGGCCAGATAGGCGGTCGGCACCAGCTGCGGCGGCATGCCGTCGATCAGGCGGGCCACCGCCGGCGCATTCAGGCCGGCGGCATTGACCAGCAGCTGGCAGGAGAGCGTCATCGGCTGGTCGCCGCCGGCGTCGACCTCAATCGCGCCGCCGGATGCCTTGGCCCGCAGCAGGGGGGTGTGGAAAGCGAAGGCGCCACCGGCGTCCTCGATCTCGCCGCGCAGCGACAGCATGTAGGCATGGCTGTCGAGGATCCCGGTGGACGCTGACAGCAGCGCGGCCTCGCAGGCCAGGGCCGGCTCCATGGCCCGCGCCTCGGCGCCGGACAACAGCCGCATGCCCTCGACGCCGTTCGCCTCCGCATGGGCGCGAATCCCCTGCAGCTTGTCGGTCTCGGCCGGATTGGTTGCGACGATCAGCTTGCCGCAGTTGCGATAGGGCACGCCGTGCTCGTCACAGTAGCGGTACAATAGGCGTTTGCCGCTGACGCAGAACCGGGCCATCAGGCTGCCGGCCTTGTAATAGATCCCGGCGTGGATGACTTCGCTGTTGCGCGACGAGGTGACGGTGCCGATATCCTCGGCCGCCTCGAGCACGATCACCTCGCGCCCCGCCTTGGCCAGCTGGCGGGCCACGGCCAGTCCGACCACGCCCGCGCCGACGACGACGCAATCCACTTTATCCATGCGCAATCCTGAAACGATTTGGAGAAGCCATCGCTCGCTACAATCCCTGGTGGGCGAAACCGAGGCCTGCAGCATGCCACCGCTTAGCAAAGCGTTCATCATAGGCAATCATTGACGGAATTTGCTTTGCGTTTTGCGCAATTTGCGGAACCCGTTTACCCGATCCCAACATGTGCAGGCCAGACAATACCCTCGAATACCGCGGGTGATTGATGGCTGGCAACAAATGGCAGACGAGCGGCAGAAACGCGTTTTCTGCACGGGTCGTTGCGGCCTCGATGGTCACCGCAGGCGCGCTGTCGGCGGGGTCGACGCGGGCCTGGGCCGCCACCTGGGCCGCCATGGCCGATGTCTCGTCGTCCGGCGATCTCGGTGCCGTTGAGGCGGACGTGCTGTGGAAGGTGCTGATCGCGGGCGTCGTGGTCTGTGCCTTTCTGGCCTCGGTCGTGATCTGGATCCTCTCGGCCTTGCGGCGCGCCAAGCGCGCCCAGTTGCGGCGCAATGCCTTCATCAGCTCCGCGCTGAACAATCTCAGCCAGGGGGTGATGCTCACCGGCCCTTCCAATCGCGTCATTTTCTACAACCAGCGCCTGCTCGAGATCTACGGCATGACCCGGGCCGACATTCCGCCCGGCTGCACTGGGCGGGGTCTCGTCGAGCTGCAGCGTCAGCGCGGCGTGCTGAAACTGTCGGTCGAGGAGTACGCGCGGCAGGCGCAGGAGCCGGATGGCTGCCTGATCGAGCTGGCCAACGGGCGAACCGTGCGCGCCCAGATCATCCGTCTGCCGACCGGCGGCTCGATCGGCATCCATGAGGACTGCACGGCGCAGCAGAGGCTCGAGCGCGAGCTCGCCTCGACCAAGCAGTTCCTCGAATCGGTGGTCGACCAGGTTCCGGTCTGCGTCGCGGCCAAGAACATCGAGGACGGCCGCTACATCTTCGCCAACCGGGCGTTCGAGCAGTTCGCGCAGATGCCGCGCGAGCTGATCATCGGCAAGCGCCCGAGCGACCTGTTCGGCGACGAGACCGCCGCCGATATCAGGGCCGCCGATCACGAAGCGATACTGACGCCCGGCACCACCTGTCGCAGCGAGCTGGTGGTCCAGCGCGGCGACGAGAAGCGCATCCTGGAGGCCCACCGGGTCGTCGCGCGCAACGACAAGAACGAGCCGCAGTTCCTCATCGCGCTGTTCGACGATGCAACCGAGCGGCGATCGCTCGGTCTCGAGCTTGAGAACACCAAGAGGTTCCTGGAACTCGTCGTCGACAACATCCCGGTGTCCCTGATCGTCGAAAGTGCCAAGGACGGCCGTTATCTGCTCGCCAACCGCAGCGCCGAGATCATCCTCAATCGCAAGCGCGAGGATGCGACCGGCTTGACCGCAGCCGACATCTTCAATCCGCGCGAGGCCCGGCTGATCATGGCGCGCGACGAGGCCGCCATCAGGAAGCGCAGCCTGATGACGGAGGAGCATCCGATCTCGACCAAGGACGGCCTGCGGCTGTTCCTGACCCGGCGCGTGACGGTGCTAGGCGATGCGGGCGATCCGCAATATCTGATCAAGACCTACGAGGATGTGACGGACCGGCGCCAGACCGAATCGCGGATGGCGCATATGGCCTATCACGACGGCCTGACCGATCTGCCGAACCGTGCCGCCTTCCTGCAGGCGCTGAGCCAGATGATCGACGCGTGCCGGGACACCGACGAAGAATTCGCGGTGCTGAACATCGACCTGAAGGGCCTGAAGGACGTCAACGACGTCTTCGGCCACGCGATCGGCGACAAGCTCCTGATCGAGGTGGCCCGTCGGGTGCACCACATCTCCCGCGGCGGCGTGGTAGCGCGTCTGTCCGGCGACGAGTTCGGGCTGATCATCGACGGCAAGCAGCCGGAGGCCGGCCGGGCGCTCGCCGAACAGCTCGCGGCAGCCATCGCCGTCGACTTCCAGATCGACGGCAAGTCGATCCGCACCGCGCTCACCACCGGCATCTCGGTATTCCCGCACAACGGCTCGGATCCCGCGTCGCTGCTGGCCAATGCCGGCGCCGCGCTGTTCCGAGCCAAGGCCAAGTCGCGCGGCAGCATCACCTTCTACGAGCCCGAGATGGACCAGCAGATCCGCGACCGCCGCGTTCTGCACCAGGAGCTGTCGGTTGCGATCAAGCATGGCGAGCTGTCGCTGTACTTCCAGCCGCAGGCCAGCTCGGGCCGCACCGTCGACTCCAGCGAGATCATCGGCTTCGAGGCGCTGGCGCGCTGGCAGCATCCGGTGCGCGGCTTCGTGCCGCCCTGCGACTTCATTCCGCTTGCGGAAGAGAGCGGGCTGATCGTCGAGATGGGCGAGTGGATCCTTCGCGAGGCCTGCCGCGAGGCCGCGTCCTGGCCGAAGCCGCTGCAGGTCGCGGTCAACCTGTCACCGGCCCAGTTCGTTCACGGCGATCTGGTTGCTCTGGTGCATTCGATCCTGCTCGAGACCGGCCTGTCGCCGGGCCGGCTCGAGCTCGAGATCACCGAGGGCGTGCTGATCGAGGATTTCGATCGCGGTGTCTCGCTGCTGCGCCGCCTCAAGGCGTTGGGCGTCCGTGTCTCGATGGACGATTTCGGCAGCGGCTACTCGTCGCTGAGCTATCTGCAGGCGTTCCCGTTCGACAAGATCAAGATCGACCGCGCCTTCGTCATGAATCTCGGCCGCAATCCACAGTCGGCAGCGATCATTCGTGCGGTGATCGGTCTCGGCCACGGCATGAACATGTCGATCGTCGCCGAAGGCGTCGAGACGCCGGAGCAACTCGGCTTCCTCGCCGAGCAGGGCTGCGATTCGGTTCAGGGCTATCTGCTCGGCAAGCCGCTGCCGATCGCCAAATATGACGGCGTCGTCGGCCGTGCGCATGACGACGTCGTGGAGTCCGTGCGCAAGACCGGCTGACCGTAGGATTGCGGTCAGAGGCTGCCGCGCAACAGCGCGAAATTATCCGCTGACTCACAGACGCGGCGACTACGAGAATCATCTATGCAGGTCTACGATCGTGCGTCCTGACACGCTCGAAGATTTGGCGCATGGCGGACTACGATCTCGCGATCATCGGTGGGGGTCTGAACGGCGTCAGCTTGGCGCGTGATGCGGCGGGCCGTGGCCTGCGCGTGATCCTGCTCGAGCAAGGCGACCTTGGTCATGCCGCCTCGTCGGCGACATCCCGGCTGGTGCATGGCGATCTCGCCGCGCTGGAACGACGCAGCCTGCTGCGCGTGCGCAGATCGCTCGCCGAGCGCGACATCTGGCTTGGCATCGCGCCGCATCTGGTCCGTCCGATCCGCTTTGCAATTCCCGCCCACGCCAATGAGCGTCCGCACTGGCAGCTGAGGACCGGACTCTGGTTCTACGACCGGCTCGCGGCACGCCGGCGGCTGCCATCCGCGACGACGCTCGACGTGACGCATCATCCGATCGGCGACGCGCTGAAGCGCCCGATCGGCACGGCATTCGAATATTCGGACTGCGTGGTCGACGACTCCCGCCTCGTGGTAGTGACCGCGCTCGATGCAGCCGAACGCGGCGCGGCCATCCGAACCGGCGCCCGCTGCATCCGTGCCGATCGCGACCGCCTCTGGCGCCTCGCGATCATCGACCGTGGCCATCGCCGCATCGTCACCGCCGGCGCGCTCGCCAATGCCACGGGAGCCTGGAGTGTCTCGACGGCCGAGACGGTGCTGCGCCAGCCGCCGCTGCGCGTCGCCGCAAGGCAGGTCAACCAGATCGTGGTGCCGAAGCTGTTCGAGGTCGACGCCGTCTACGTGTTTCAGAATTCGGACGGGCGGCTGATCTTCGCCCAACCCTATGCTGGTGATTTCACCCTGATCGGGACCGTCGCTCACGGCTTCAATGGCGATCCGGCCGTCGTGACCATGCCGGCTGCCGACGTGACATATCTGTGCAAGGCGGCTAACCGCTATTTCCGCTCAGACATCCAGCCGGCG
This sequence comes from Bradyrhizobium sp. HKCCYLS2038, assembly GCF_051167655.1. Lineage (NCBI taxonomy): Bacteria > Pseudomonadati > Pseudomonadota > Alphaproteobacteria > Hyphomicrobiales > Nitrobacteraceae > Bradyrhizobium > Bradyrhizobium sp. HKCCYLS2038. The sequence continues at coordinate 790,720 of NZ_JBNPTM010000001.1, forward strand.
GACGTCGTCAAGACCGTCTCCGGCGCCAACATGATGGTGCAGCACGGACAGGAGGGTGAGCGGCTCGAGGCCGTGACGAACCTCCAGGCCGGCCGCGGCAAGGCGCCGCTTCTGACCCTGTGCGGCGGCGACGTGACCACGGCCCGGCATCGGGCCGAGCAGGCCATCGCGGGGCTCGCCAGGTTCTTTCCGATGTCGCCGCGCTGGACCGCCGGGGCGCCGTTGCCGGGCGGCGACTTCGATGCCGAGCGTTTCGAGGACGTCGTCGATGACGCGCGGGAGCGCTGGCGCTTCCTCGGCGAAGCCGAGGCGCGCCGTCTCGTCGGGGCGTACGGCACAAGGCTCGCCGACATCCTTGGCGCAGCGAGGAGCCGTGCCGAACTCGGCCAAGCCTTCGGGCCGCAGCTCACTGCGGCGGAGGTCCGCTACCTCATGACCAAGGAATGGGCTCGGTTTCCCGAGGACGTGCTGTGGCGGAGAACCAAGCTGGGCTTGAGCGTTTCCGCAGCCGACCGCGACGCCCTCGCGGCCTTCATGGCCGCGGCAACCTCTGCCGCGAGCCCATCGGTCCCTCGCGATGGCGACGGGGATAGCCGGCCGCGTGCGGTTGAGCTGCAGTCGATCGGCGGCTAGCTTGCCCTTCGCCGCGCCGTTGGGAGCCGGCAGGGTGACCAGACCGGACCATGGCCGACGATATCGCGACCCCAGAGCCTGCCGCGGAGCCGGCGCCCTCACCAGTGCCGGAGCCGCGTCCCGATCCTCAGCCGCCGATCCTGCGGATCGAGAACGTAGTCAAGGCGTTCGGCAGCTTCCGCGCGGTCGACGGCGTTTCACTCGACATCCGGGCCGGCGAATTCTTCGCGCTGCTCGGCCCGAGCGGCTGCGGCAAGACCACGCTGCTGCGCATGCTGGCCGGGTTCGAGACGCCGGACGAGGGGCGCATTCTGCTCTCGGGCGAGGACATCGTCCAGGTGCTGCCGCACGAGCGGCCGGTCAACATGATGTTCCAGAACTACGCGCTGTTCCCGCATCTGAACGTGCGTGACAACATCGCCTTCGGACTGAAGCGCGCCGGCATGGCGCGCGCCGAGATTGCCACGCGCGTGGCCGAGATGGTGGCGCTGGTCCGGCTCGAAGGGCTGGAGAAGCGCAAGCCCGATCAGCTCTCCGGTGGCCAGAAGCAGCGCGTCGCGCTGGCGCGCTCGCTGGCGCGGCGGCCGCAGGTGCTGCTGCTCGACGAGCCGATGGCCGCGCTCGACAAGAAGCTGCGCGAGAGCACGCAATTCGAGCTGATGGAGCTGCAGCGCAAGCTCGGCATGACCTTCATCATCGTCACCCACGACCAGGAGGAGGCGATGACGGTGGCGACCCGGATCGGGGTCATGAACGCCGGCAGGCTCGAACAGGTCGCGGCGCCTCGCCGCCTCTATGAAGAGCCGGCGTCGCGCTGGGTCGCGGAGTTCGTCGGAGACATCAATCTGTTCGAGGGCGAGGTGACCGCACGGGATCCGCTGCGGCTGCGGGTCGCGACCTCCACCGCGGGTGAGCTGGTCGCGGCGCAGCCGGTGACTCCGGTCACCGAGAGCAAGGTGGCCGTCGCGATCCGCCCTGAAAAGATTCGATTGGCGCTGCGTCGGCCGGCGGGCGATGCTGCGGCGATCAATTGCGTCGAGGGCGCGATCACCGATGCAAGCTATCTCGGCGGCAAGACCGTCTACAAGATCAAGCTCGATGGCGGCGCCGTGCTGCATGCCTCCCAGGCCAACACCGCCCGCCTCGATGCCGACGGCTACGGCATGAACCAGCGCGTCGTGGCCTGGTTCACGCCCGACGATTGCGTGGTGCTGGAGCGATGAGCGCGCGCCGTATCTTCTCGCGACCGGCACGCTTCGCCGCGATCGCGCCCTATGTCTGGATGGTGCTGTTCTTCCTGGTGCCGTTTGCGTTCGTCGCCAAGATCAGCCTGTCGCAGACCGCGATCGCGCAGCCGCCCTATACGCCGGTGTTCTCGCTGGCGGACGGGGTGTCGTCGCTGCGCGATGCCTTCGCGGCACTGTCGCTGGACAATTTCCGGCTGCTGCTGTCGGACGATCTGTATCTCGCCTCTTATCTGCGCAGCGTCGTCGTCGCCCTGACATCGACGGCGATCCTGCTCCTGATCGGCTACCCCATCGCCTATGGCATGGCGCGGCTGCCGCGGCGCTGGCAGGGCATCGCGATGATGCTGGTGATCGTGCCGTTCTGGACCTCGTTCCTGATCCGCATCTATGCCTGGGTCAACATCCTGCAGCACGATGGGCTCTTGAATCAGATCCTGCTCGCGCTGCATCTGGTGTCGACACCCGTGGTGTGGCTGTCGACCGACAGCGCGATGTATGTCGGCATCGTCTACTCCTATCTGCCGTTCATGATCCTGCCGCTGTTCGCGACCTTGACAAAACTGGAGCCGGCGCTGGAGGAGGCGGCCGCCGATCTCGGCGCGGCGCCGCGCGAGATCTTCTGGCTGGTGACGTTCCCGCTGTCGCTGCCGGGCGTCGGCGCCGGGGCGCTGCTGTGCTTCATCCCGATCGTCGGAGAGTTCGTCATTCCCGACCTGCTGGCCGGATCGAAGTCGCTGATGATCGGCCAGACCCTGTGGCTCGAATTCTTCACCAACAAGGACTGGCCGGTGGCCTCCAGCATCGCCGTGGTGCTGCTTGCGGTGCTGCTGCTGCCGCTGTTGCTCTACGACCGCCTGCAGCGCCGGCAGTCGGAGGAGGGCAGGTGATGGCGGCAAAGCCCTCACGCCTTTCCCGCTTCAACGTCGCTTCGCTGACGCTCGGGCTTGCATTTCTCTATCTGCCGATCCTGATCCTGGTGATCTACTCGTTCAACGCCTCGCGGCTGGTGACGGTGTGGGGCGGCTGGTCGCTGCGCTGGTATCACGAGTTCTTCAACGACCGCGCAATGATCGATGCGGCCTGGATGAGCCTGCGCGTCGGCGCCACGTCGGCCACGGTGGCGACGGTGCTCGGTACGCTCGCCGCCGTGGCGCTGTCGCGCGGACAGGGTTTTCGCGGCCGCATGCTGTTCTCCGGCATGCTGTATGCGCCGCTGGTCATGCCCGAGGTGATCACCGGGCTGTCGCTGCTCCTGCTGTTCGTGGCGCTGGACGCCGAGCGCGGCTTCTGGACGGTGACGATTGCGCATACCACGCTGACGATGTGCTTCGTCGCCGTGGTCGTGCAGTCGCGGCTGGTGTCGCTCGACCGCAGCCTGGAGGAGGCGGCGATGGATCTCGGCTGCGATCCGCTGCGCGCCTTCTTGATGGTCACCCTGCCGCTGATCGCGCCCGCCGTGGTCGCCGGCTGGATGCTGGCATTCACGCTGTCGCTCGACGATCTCGTGATCGCGAGCTTCACCACCGGGCCGGGCTCGGCGACGTTGCCGATCCGGATCTATTCGGAGGTGCGGTTGGGCGTGAAGCCCGAGATCAACGCGATCTGCACGCTGGTGATCGGGCTGATCGCCGTGGTGATCGTGGTGGCGTCACTGGCCTCGAAACTGTCGAGCGACCGCGGCGAGAGTGCCGCGCCGCTGTAGCTGTCGTCATTGCGAGCGCAGCGAAGCAATCCAGGGCCAGCAAGGACTCTGGATTGTTTCGCTGCGCTCGCAATGACGGAGAATGTCGTGGCAGCGTCACTCAACAGCGAACAGCTGTAACGCGGCGGCCACGACCAAGCGATGCACCGCGCCGCGATCGACCGAGGGCGGATCGACGCAGCATGCAGTATCGGAGCTGCGGCCGAGGTCGGTGCTCTCGGGCAGGAAGACGTAGTGGCCGGCATCGGCGGCGACGATATCGAATGTGCTGCTGCGCAGCCGCTCATGCAGCCAGCGCGCGGCCGGCAGCAGTGCGTCCGCTCCGCCGACCATGATCCGCGTCGGCACGTCGATCGCGGCGACGCTCTCCTCGGAGAAGCCCTGCACCGAACGTCCCGGCGCCAGCAGCAGCGCCGCCTTGATGCGCGGGTCGTGATAGGAGTCCGACATGCGCGCCCAGGAGTCGCGAAAGATCTGGCTCTCCTCCATCAGCCGCGGAAGGTGATCGACGAGGTCGGGAAACTCGCGCGGTCCGCGGCCGAGATTGGCGCCGGGCGCGAATGGCGAGCGGATCATGATGGCGCCGAGCAGCGAGGTGACCGTGACGCCGCCGAGCGAATAGCCGACCGCGAAGATGCTGTTGGCGTCGATGCGGCCGGCGAAGGCGGGATCAGCCAGGACGTGGTCGATCAGCAGCGAGATGTCGCGCGGCCGCTCCCACGAACACAGGAAGCCCTCGGCCCGGTACGGCGCGGCATTGTTGTTGCCGTGATGGTTGACACCGACCGCGATCAAGCCGCGGCTCGCCAGCTCGCGCGCCAGCCATTCGACCTGCAGACCGTTGCAGCCGGTGCCGTGCGAGTAGACCACGAGCGGACAGGGTCCGTTGGCGGCCAGCGGCGCGTTGAGCGCCGCGGTTCCAGCCTTGAACCATCCCTGCGGCCATGGAGCCACGGCAAGCGCTGCTTCGGTGCTGCCGTCTGCGGCCGGGTACCAGGCGAACCAGTCGATCGGCCGCGGACCGTCGCCATCCCAGTTCGGCCGCGAGGCGTCCTCGATGCGGCCCTGGCGGAATCCGACGCGCATCACTCCGTCACGACTTCACGGCGCCTGCGGTGAGTCCGCCCACCATGTAGCGCTTGAAGGCGTAATAGACGGCGGCCGGCGGCAGCGCGTAGATGAAGCCGGTGGTCATCAGGAGCTCCCACGGCGAGTCGTCGGCGGCCAGGAAGTTGCCGAGCGCCACCGGCAACGTGATTGCCTTGTCGTTCGACAGCAGCAGGAACGCATAGAGATATTCGTTCCAGGCCAGCAGCACGGCATAGGTGCCGATGGCGACCAGGGACGGCATCATCAGCGGGACGTAGACCAGGCGGAAGATCTGCAGCGGGCTCGCGCCATCCATCACGGCCGCTTCATCCAGCTCGACCGGGAGCTTGTCGGAGGCCTGCTTCAGCACCCAGATCGCGTAGGGCGAGGCGATCGTGACCATCGCCAGGATCAGCGACCAGTCGTTGTTGAGGAGGCCGTATTTGCCCATGGTGCGATACATCGGCACCGCGAGGAACGCCGCCGGGATGAAATAGGTGAACAGCGCGAGGTTCATCACCGCGCGGCTGCCCGGCACGCGCAGCCGCGAGATCGCATAGGCGGCGCAGGTCGCGATGATCAGCGTCAGCGCGCCGACGGCCACGGCGATCACCACGGAGTTGCCGAACTGCACCCAGAAGTCGCGCAGGAAGTAATGCTGCTGGTTGAAGACGATCCGGAAGTTGTTCAGCGTCGGATGGTCCGGCCACAGCTTGCCCGAGAACGCGTCCTCCTTGGGCGAGATCGCGAACAGGAACATGTGATAGATCGGGATCATCGTCCAGATGAAGACGGGAATGCCGATCAGCAGCAGCCGGGCCTCGGTGCCGACCTCGCGGAGGGTAGGAAGCTTCATCGCGACAACCGCTTCATCATGAAATAGACCAGGGGGAGCACCAGCGGCATCGCGCAGACGATAGAGGCCATCGCCAGGCTGAGCTGATCGAGCCGGAGATAGCGGATGCCGAGCGTCGACAGCACGTGGGTGAGATCCGCCGGGCCGCCGCCGGTCAAGAGATACACGCTGTTGAAGTCGCCGAGCGTCCAGATCATCGAGAGCAGCGTGCAGGTGATGTAGAGCGTCTGCATCGACGGCCAGGTGATGTAGCGGAACTTCTGCATCCAGGTGGCGCCGTCGACCTCGGCGGCCTCGAACAGGTCTTGCGAGATCGCGAGCCGCCCGGTCATCAGGATCAGGGTCCAGAACGGCAGCGACTTCCAGATGTGCATGCCGATGGCCATGCTCAGTGCGACGCTTGGATTGTTCAGCCAGTTCGGACCGTCATCCCCGGTGAACTTGAAGATCAGCTGGTTCACCACGCCCCATTCGGGATTGAACATGAAGCGCACCGACAGGATGGTCGGGATCGACGGCACGGCCCAGGGCAGGATGAAGATGACCGACAGCCATTTGATCCAGCCGCGCTGCTGCACGAAGAAGCCAGACAAAAACAGTGCGATCAGCATCTTCAGATTGATGCCGACGAGCAGGAAGATCAGCGTGTTGACGGCGGCGCGCGCAAAGATCGGGTCGTTGAACAGCGCGACATAGCTCGCTGGGTCGCGCGCCAGCCACAGGCCGTAGCCGACGGGATAGACGACGAAGGCGAGGAAGACGAGCAGGTAGGGCGCCAGCATGACGACGCCCCACACCTGCGGCGGCGTGAGCCGCGCCGGCCGTGGTGCCTCCGCTATCGCGGAATCGGAAGCTGAGAGCGTGATCGCCATGGGTGTCTCTTTTCGGTCGTCTGTTCCCGCCGATAGCCAAACCGGCCGCATGTTCTGCGGCCGGGACTTAGTCGTTGTCGGGACGTCAGGCTAGTGCATCACGATGCGCACGACTAGCCGGCGACCTCCTTGATGCGGGCAATCAGCTCATCCACGGCCTTCTCGACCGGAACCTTCTCGCTGACCACGCGGTTCATCGCCTTCGCCCAGACGTTCTCGTTGTTGAGAATCGTGAACTTGTAGTTCTTGGTGAAGTCGAACGGCGTGGTCCCGCCGGTGAACTGGTTGTACACGGCCTTGCGGTGGCGGTCGGCCTGCCAGAACGGGCTCTTCTGGCCGGCGGTGGTCACCGGGAACCAGCGGCCCAGCGCGCCTTCGATGTAGGGGCCGAGGTTCTCCTCCTGCATCAGGAACTTGATGAATTCCTTGCCCTGCGCCTTGTTCTTCGCATTGGCGAAGATGAGGCCGGTCTTGACGTCGGAGCGGTACTTGATCGGGGTGCCGTCCGGCTTGTTGGGGAACGACGCGGTGATGATCTCCTCGTCATAGGCCTTCTTGCCGGCAGCGCGCTGCTCGGGCGTCAGCGCCTGGTTGTTGGAGTCATCCAGCCACTTGGCCGCGATCGAGATCGTGAAGTTGTGGGTCATCACGATGGTCTTGTTGTGGAAGGCGACGTTGTTGTCGGGGTCCTTCCAGGTGGTCGAGGACGGCGGCGTGCAGCCCCGGACATAAGTGTCGGTGTAGTCCTTCAGCGCCTTGGTGAGGCCCTCCTTCACCTTGGGATCGTCGACCAGCAGCTTGCCGTCATCGTCGACCAGCTTGACGTTGTAGGCGTCCATGAAGGTGTAGAACGACTGGAACGAGTCGGTCGATTCCACGCCCATCGGCTGGCCGACGCCGTAGATGCGCTGGCCGGTCGCCTTGCGGATCCCCGGCTGCACCTTGTCGCACCAGAACGTCCAGTAATCCTCCCACTTGGTCGGGATGTCGGCTTGCTTGAAGCCTGCCTTGTCCAGGAGATCGCTCCAGATCTGGACATGCATGCTCTGCTGCTTCAGCGGGAAGCCGTAATAGGCCTTCTTCTTCGCGACGTTGTTGTAGAGATTGGCCGTTTCCAGCGTGTTCGGTGCGAACGCCGACTTCATCGGCTCCAGAATGTCGGTGAGATCCTCGAGCTTGCCCTCATAGGCCCACTTGCCCTGAGCCTGGACGTCGTAGGTGTCGGCGTAGGCCACGTCCGGCACGGTGCCGGAGTCCAGCGCCGCAACGGTCTTCGGGATCATGTCCTGGATCGCATATTGCGACAGTTCGACCTTGATGCCGGTCTTGGCCTCGAATTTCTTCACGACCTCGAGCAGCGCGTCGTCCTCGGACTTGTAGAAGCCCTTGCCCCACCAGACGGTGATGGTGTCCTGAGCGACGGCTGGTGCTGCAGCGCAAAAAAGCCCGGCGGCTACTGCGATTGAAAGCGCACCCATTCCTCTGGATTTCACGTGTCTCTCCCTGATCCGCCGATCTTGCTTGATCGGTTGTGGCGGACACTAGCTCAGGGCACCGGCTCGATCCAGAAGTAATATATCAGACCTAGGTCGCGACTCAGCCGCAGCCTCATCACGCTTAACGGGCCCGCCGCGATCAATTCTGTTTCGTAGGACTGCCGCTCGGCGCAGGGTCGGGCTGCGGCGCATCGTCGGACTGTGCGGGACGCAGGCCGCCGCCGGTGAAGCGCTCGAGCATCGAGCGCACCTTGCGATCCTTGAGGGCATCGAGCAGGGGGGCTGCCGCCGGCGCGCGGCGGATCAGGCTTTCCGGATCTGGGAAGATCAGAGGATCTTCCCAGGGCCCCTGAACCACGAAGGGCAGTTCGAAACCGCTGCTGCTGCCGCTGGACAGCAGGCTCGCCACGCCCTTGAAGTCGTATTCACGGCTCGGCACCGACGCGGTTCCGGTCATCGTGATGCGTGCGGTCGGATTCTCGACGCGGATGTCCTCCGCGGTCGCGATGCCTTCGGAGAACTTCACGGCAACGGTCAAGGAATCGAACGGCGTCGAGCCGGTGCGGAAGTTGCCGCCGCGCGACAACGGACTCCGTTCCAGGCGTTTCAGGAGCTGCTCGACATTGAAGCCCGAGATCGATCCGTCATGGCCCTGCAACGTCGCGCTGCCGTCAAGCGATTGCGCCAGCCCGAACGGGCTCGAGCCTGAGGCGGTCAACGAGACGTTCAGATTGCCGCGGCCGGACAGCGAGGACACGCCGAACAGCTCGTTGGCGCAGGCCTGCAGATCGACGTCCGCGAATTGCAACTCGGCCTTGACGTCTGCCACCGTGTCGGCCCGCGCGATGCCGAACGAGCCGCGCACGACGCCGCCATACATCTGGGCCTCGCCAACCGAGAGCGCGAGCACCCCGTTGCGCAGGTTTGCACCAAACGCGGTCCGGCCGAGCTTGGAAGGACCGACCGTGACCTTTGCGGCTGATAGCCGCATGTCGAGATCCGTCGTCGATAAGGCCTTCAGGTCGAACAGCTGCCGGTTCCAGTCGCGCGCGCCATTGGCGAGCAGCCGAACGGTGGAGATGTACGGCGTGAAATCGAGGGCATCGGCCGCGAGAGTCGCCTGCAGGGTCTGACGGCCGTTGTTGATGTAGGTCATGACGCCTTCGGCCGTATTGCCGTCGAGCTCGACATTGACGTTGGTGAGCGCGATCGAGGCGCCGACCACGTTGGCCCGCGCCCGCAGCGCGAAGCGGCCGAAGCCACCGGAACCGAGCGGCGTCTGGCCGGTCCAGCGCAACGCTTCGCGCAGCGAGGGGCTGTCCACGGTCAGCGTGCCCTCCATCAGGGCGCTGGTGCGGTTGGCTACCGTGCCGTCGAAGGCCACCTTCAGCGGCGGACTGGCAAGGCGCATCTTCAGGCCCGAGCGGTCTCCGGAGAGAGCGGCGAGGAAATCACTGACGCTGATCGATCCTTCGATCCGCTGGCCACGCCAGTCGAACTGTCCCGTAGCTGCGAAGGACCGCGAAATCGACGGCCAGGCGAGCGACAGGTCGATGTCGTCGAGCCGCTCCGACGCATGCACGCCGTTGTCGTCGAACACCAGGATGCCGTCCTGGATCCGGATCTCGGAGAACGACATCTGACTGTCGGGGCCCGGCCGCATCGTTTGCGCGATCGTCTGGATGAATGGCGTCCAGTTGGTGTCACCGTCGGCTTGTCGCACCACGTTGATCTGGGGGCGCAGCAGCATCAGATCGGCGATCTCGAAGCGCTGCAGCAGCAGCGGCAGCAGCTGGAGGTTGGCCGTCAGCACGTCGACGCGAAGCGCCGCATCCTCGGTGCCACCGCCCTTCAAGCCGACGTCGTGAAACGAGACGTAGCTGCCGGGGAACAAGGAAACGTCGATATGTCCCTTGACGACCAGCTCGAGCCCGGTCACGGCGCGGATCTGGGTCTCGACGGCCCGGCGCAGGGCGTCCCGATTGACCAGCCAGGAACTGACGAACAGCCCGATGAATACAACCCCTAGCAGCACCGCAATCGGCGTGCCGAGGCGCCTCATTCCTTGGGCCAAAGTCACGGACATGTCCTGGGATCGTCGGATCGCTGGTTGCTCGGGATGGGCAGGGCGCGCCGAAAACCCTTGCCAACATCAACAACTTGATGCGCTTTCTTGACGCTTTCAAGGCCGCGCCGCTGGTGTGTCAGGATTGCGGCGCAGATGCTCGTGTTCCGGCCCAGGATCCTCACCGAGGCGCCGGTCGATTCGACTGCTAGAGCAGGACGGTTGCCTTGGGAAGGCGTCATTGACGCATTGCGAAGATTTCGCCTAATAATCCGGTCGATATCTGCGCGCTCCCCGCCTTCCATCAGGTCATTTCCGTATGAACAAGGTCTATCCGGACGCCAAATCCGCCCTTGCGGGCCTCCTCAAGGACGGCATGACGATCATGTCCGGCGGGTTTGGTCTTTGCGGCATCGCAGAAACCCTGTCCGACGCCATTCGCGAATCCGGGGTGAAGGATCTCACCGTCATCTCCAACAATGCCGGCGTCGACGGTATCGGCCTCAGCCGACTGCTCGAGACGCGGCAGATCAAGAAGATGATTTCGTCCTATGTCGGCGAGAATAAGCTGTTCGCACAGCAATATCTGGCCGGCGAGCTCGAGCTCGAGTTCTGCCCGCAGGGCACCCTGGCCGAGCGCATCCGGGCCGGCGGTGCCGGCATCCCGGCCTTCTTCACCAAGACCGGGGTCGGAACGCTGGTCGCCGAGGGCAAGGAAGTGCGCGAGTTCGACGGCGAGAAATACCTGATGGAGCGCGGCCTGTTCGCGGATATCGCAATCGTGCACGCCTGGAAGGGCGATACGGCGGGCAACCTCGTCTACCGGAAGACCGCGCGAAACTTCAACCCGATGATGGCCACTGCGGCTCGGGTCACCGTGGCCGAGGTCGAGCACCTGCTGCCGGCCGGCCAGATCGATCCCGACCACATCCACACGCCGGGCATCTTCGTGAAGCGGATCATCCAGGTGGGCACCGCGCTCAAGCGAATCGAGCAGCGCACCGTGCGCAAACGTGAACCTGCCGCGGCAGCCGGGGAGGAAATCTGATGGCCTGGACGCGAGAGCAGATGGCGGCGCGCGCCGCCAAGGAGCTGCGGGACGGCTACTACGTCAATCTCGGCATCGGCATTCCGACGCTGGTCTCGAACTATATCCCGCCCGGCGTGGACGTCGCGCTGCAGAGCGAGAACGGCATGCTCGGCATGGGTCCGTTCCCCTATGAGGGCGAAGAGGATCCCGACCTCATCAATGCCGGCAAGCAGACCGTCACCGAGCTGCCGATCACCAGCTACTTCTCCTCGGCCGATTCGTTCGCGATGGTCCGCGGCGGTCACATCGACCTGTCGATCCTCGGCGCCATGCAGGTGGCACAGAACGGCGATCTCGCCAACTGGATGATCCCGGGCAAGATGGTCAAGGGCATGGGCGGCGCCATGGATCTCGTCGCCGGCGTCAAGCGCGTCGTCGTCGTCATGGAGCACAGCGCCAAGGACGGTGCGAAGCTGCTCAAGCAGTGCACGCTGCCGCTGACCGGCGAGCGCGTGGTCGACATGGTCGTCACCGATCTTGCCGTCTTCACCATCGACAAGCACGGCAATGACGGCATGGCGTTGATCGAGCTTGCCGACGGCGTGACGCTCGACGAGGTCAAGGCCAAGACCGAAGCGGAATTCCGCGTCGCTCTGAAGAATACCTAAGCCATCTGGATGATTTGGCACACGGAGAGCGGAGACGCGAAGGCGTCTCCGCTCTTTGCGTAGCAGGGTCTCTGATGCCGTCGTCTCGGCGAATGGCTTGGACGCAACGTACGCGCTACGCGCGCAGCCCCAGCATGTCGGCCACCTTGACTGCGAGCTGACAGGCCGAATTACCGGTCGCTGGAGAAATCATTCCGCTGGGATCCGCCAGTCTCTGGATCGAGAGAAACGGAATGTTCCGGCTGAGGCAGATCAGTCCGACCACATAGGCCGTGTCATCAGCGGCCAGCGCGCCGGGAAACACGGCCGTGATGTCCCCATCGCTGCCGTCGCCGTCCCGCGTGACGATCATGCCCTCGAAGAATGGGCCGATCTCACCCTGCATCGCCCCGGCTGCGTCATGCGCCAGTCGGCATAGTTCGGGATCGGCGGGGATGATCATGCTGCCGCCATCGCGGAGCGGCGGATCGGCGATGCTCAGCGCGTCCCGTAGCTTGACCTGGATCCGGAACGGCGCCACCGCGGTGGCGATCACGAGATCGCCGGGTCCGGCTCCGGAGAAATAGGGAGCGCCGCTGGCGTGGGGGAGCGGCTCGCCAAGCGCATGGGCGCGGCCTGGCAGGATCAGCCAGCGCGCGCCATGCTCCTCGATCGCCAGTGCGGTCGCGCCGGCGACCTCCGTCATGGAGCGGCCGAGGCAGATGATGGCGTGAAAGCTGGCGTGTCGGATGATGGCCCGTCCGGCGTTGCGCTGCTCGATCAGCGTGCCCGGCCCCATGGCCTGGATCAGACCTTCGATGTCCTCGGGACTCTGCACGAGAAAGCAAACGGTGTGGCTCCTGGCATGCAGGAAGCGCAGCGCGTCGAGCATCGCATTCATGCTCGCCTTCTCGCGGGCATCGAGCTGCGGCCACAGCGCCTCGAGCACGTCCAGCGAGGCCACCACGCTGGCGCCCATGATGCCCTGCCCGAACGGGCGGGACGTCGTCTCGCAGCGATAGAGCTCCTCCAGCGCGTGCAGCAGCGTGCGACGATCCCTGACGGCAAAGGCGCCCTGCAGGACGCGTGCGAGCACCAGCGCCCGCTTGCTCGGCTCCATCGGCGTCGCGAGCCAGGAGAAGTCGGCCAGCTCGGCGGCCTGTTCGCTGGCGGCGCGCTGGAATTCACCGACAACCTGGCCGTAATGCCAGCCGAGCTGCCAGGGCGTCACCTGCCGGCCACGGTATCTGCCGCGCTCGATCGGCTCGAGCGCCTGCGCCTGCAGCTCACTGCGCAAGTCAGAGTTGAAGCCAGGCGAGCGCGTCTCGAGCAAATGATGGGTGCGCGCGGCAATGGCTGGGCCGAACCACTCGTGCTGAGGGTCGCCCGTCGAAAGTCCATTGGGCAGGCGGATCTGAGCCGTCCTGCGGAACTGGTCCAGCTCACGTTTGGCGACCTGTGCCGCCGTTGCCGAGACGGTCTGCACCTCGCAGAGCGCGTCGACGACACCAGCCCAATCCCAGAAGTCGTCGCCGTAGAACGGCATGCGAGACTGCCGGCTTGCGACGATGCCTGCGCAGATCTCTTCGATGGCCGGCGCCACGCGATCGAGGACATCCGGCCGGGAGATCGCGGGATCGGTCAGACATTGGTGGACGATACGGGCCGCGTTGGCATTCACCAGGTGCCAGTCCTTGGCCGCGAATTTGGGCGACGTGCGCAGATATTCGAGCGCATCGAGCAGGCAGCGCCCCGCGAGCGCACGCGGTGTGGCGTCGTCGAACCAGCCGGTATTGCCGATGCCATAGCCATGCAGGTCGGACGTGAAGAAGACCGGCGGATGTCGAGAGATCACACTCGCCTCCTGGTCCGCTCAACGCGACTTTCACAGCCAATTCTGTAACGTTTGCAGCTTTACTGTCGCAACCAAAAGTTGATTTTGGGTGACTGTCATTTGTCCCAGTCGGCGGCCGCCGACAGATGGCCGGCAGTTCGGCCGCGACCATGGCCGCGGTCAGGCGCCGATCGCGCTCAGGATGGCGCTGATGCCCTGCGCGATGGTCTGGCTCCAGGGCAGCTGCTCGCGAACCAGCCGGAAGCCCAGATTGGCGGGCGGCGTGCCCGATGCGCAGCCGCCGGCCCGTGCGTCGCGGATGAAATCGGTGACGTAGGCGCGGTGGGCGCCCTCGGCCAGGCGGACGCCGCAATTGCTGAAGGTCTTGACGATGCGCCCCGCATCGTCCTGCAGCTTGCGGGTGAAGCAGGTCGAGGTCCATTCCCAGACATTGCCCGCCATGTCGGCAATGCCGTGCTCGTTGGTGCCGAATGCCCCGAAGCTGCGCGTCTTGGGATCTTCGGGCACAGCGGCTTCGCGTTCGTAGCGAGCGATCCAGCGTCGCGACGGGTCGGCCTCGTCGACGGCGACGCCGTCGTCCCTGAAGCGGCTGCCGGCGGCATAGGCCCATTCGGCGTCGGTCGGCAGCCGGTAGTGGTGACCGGTCTGGTGCGACAGCCAATCGGCATAGGCTGTCGCGTCGAGCCAGCTCACCTGCACGGCCGGGCGGTCGACGGCGACAGCAACGTCGCGATCGAGCGCGCGACATGCACGCGCTTCGACGCAGACCTGATAGTCGGCGGTGCTGACCTGGTTGGTCATGATCGCCAACGGGCGATCGAAGCGAACTGTCGTGACGGGTGCTTCGGCCTGGCGACCGTTGCGCACGTGATCGCCGGCATCGCGGTATTTGATCGCCCCGGACGCAATTTCCGTCAGCGCAGGTTCGCTGAAGCTTGCGGGGCTCTGCAGTGCCGCGATGATCGGAGTCATTGCCGTAGGACCGGCCACTCCGACGATGCAGGCAAGGGTGAGCTTGATCTTGAATGCGAGCAGCATGGCAGCACATCGAGGCAAGTGGGGGCCGGCCAGGCCGGCCCCCTTGAGATGATCAGTTGGTCGAACCGGTCGGGATCTCGAACGGCGCCTTCACCTGCGTCATCAGGTCGTCGTTCCATTTGCCTTCGACCTTGAAATGCGCCGTCGCGCCGAGATCGGCCGCCTCGATCAGGTTGTGCGTGACATAGGCGTAGATGCCGGGCTGCAGGAATTTATACATGGCTGCTCCGGCGGAGCCGCCGCGGATGAACCAGGTCTCGAGCCCGGTCTCCGGCGCGTTGGAGAACTTGCCGGTCTCCCAGACATAGTCGCCATGACCGCCGATCAGATGCGGGCGGCTGTCGCGGTTGGCCTGCGAGTGCACGATCAGCACGTTGTCGCCGACATTGGCCGTGAGCGCATTCTTGCCGGTGAGCGCGCCCGCCTTGCCGTTGAACACGACGTGGGTCGGGATCAGCTTCTTCATGACCTCTTCGGTGTCGGTGTAGGCCTCGCCGGGCGAGTCGTAGGACTTGAAGTTGCCCTTCTCGTCGCGCGGCACGTAGAGGTCCTGCTCGCCGATGTAGTAGACGCGATCGTAGCGCAACGCATGGCCGCGGCCGTCATTCAGGCCGTCGCGCGGCAGCACCATCACGGCGCCGTTCATGCCGGAGACCACGTGCCAGGGGATCATCGGTCCGCCCGGGGCGCAGTGATAGACGAACACGCCGGTCCGCGTCGCCTTCCAGCGCAGCACGACCTGCTCACCCGGGTTCACCAGGGTCAGCGCGCCGCCGCCGAGGGCTCCCGTCGCGGAATGAAAATCGATGTTGTGCGGCATGGTATTGGTGGCTGGATTGACCAGCGTCACCTCGACATAGTCGCCCTCGTGGACCACCATCAGCGGTCCCGGCATCGAGCCGTTGAAGGTCATGGCCTGGAAGGTGGTGCCCTTCTCGTCGATCACCATCTTCTTCTCCTGGACCACGAGCTTGAACTCCATGATCTTCGGCCCCTGCTTGGTGGCCTGCTCGTGCGCATGCACGAATGGCGGGGCCACCAGGTCGACCTGCTGGCGCGGCAGCTTGAGGTCCTCGGCAATGGCGGGAGCCGCAAGCATCATCGCGGCGATGGCTGCACTGAACATGGCGGTGCGGCGGGTCAACATGGATCGCTCCTTCGTTTGGATCTGTTGTTTTGCCGCGATCAGAATGCGCCTGATGGAACCAGGCTTGTTTGTGCTGCAACAAGCAACTTAGCAATTGCGGAATTGTCCGAAGGAATGAGGCAGCAAACGCTGCCGTTCTGCGCGTGCCAACGCGCCCGCGAATGACTTGCACGCGCGCGCGGAGGTCGTGTCCGGGTGCCGAGAAAGCAAACGCTGGAATGCACGCAAGGCCACCGCAGGTGACGTCTGCGACGGTTCGCCAGGTACCTCCACGTCGTCATGCCCGGGCTCCGTCCCGGGCATCCACGTCCTTCAGAGCATGCAGAACGGTGGACGACCGGGACGGAGCCCGGCCACAAGGTGGAGGGAGCTGGACTCAGAAGTAGTTCGCCGTATGCGGTCGCGCTTGGGATGAGCGGGCTGCGGAGGAGGACGGCCGCTCGCACCTGATCAATCGTCAGCTCAGCCAGCGCACGGCCAGCAGCACGACGAAGGCTACACCGGCTGCGATGCAGAAGACCGTGGTCAGGAACATCGCGATATTGCCGAGCAGGCCGTCCGGTGCCGAGTCGTCGCGAAAGGATTCGAAACCGTCGGATTGGGGAATGTGGCCGCGGACGTTGCAGAGGGCAGCGAAGATACCGATCAGCAGCTCCAGAGCGTCCATTGCGGGTCCCTCGATTCGTTCGATGGCCAGATCATGGCGGAAAATAGGCCCGTCACTTTGAGGAAGCGCAAAGTCTGCGGCGAAAGCTGCGGGTTGAATGATGGACGCACGGGGCTTCTGCTCGGAGCACCTTGAGGAAGCTCAAGGCTGCCTGTCATGCCCTGTGTCAAGAAACGTCCAAACCCCAGGGGGGACGGCGGGACATGAGACCAGATCTTGCGGCTTGCTACGGACAGGAACGCCTTCCGCGCTACACCAGCTATCCCACTGCGCCGCATTTCTCGGCGGCGGTCGGCTCCTCCGTTTATGCCGAGTGGCTGAAAGCGATCCCCGCCGGGGCGACGGCATCGCTCTACCTTCACGTCCCGTTCTGCCGGTCGATGTGCTGGTATTGCGGCTGCAACACCATGGTCGCCAAGCGCGACGAACCGGTCGCCGTCTATGAGTCGGCGCTGCGATGCGAGATCGACATGGTGTCGCGGCAGATCGGCCGGCGGCTTCCGGTCGGGCACATTCATTTCGGCGGCGGCACGCCGACGATCATGACGCCGGAGTCGGTCATCGACCTGATCGGTTCGCTGCGTCATTCCTTTGCCATCCAGCCGTCGGCCGAGATCGCCATCGAGATCGATCCGCGCACGCTGACGCCGGCGATGATCGCCGCGCTCGGGGTCAGCGGGGTCAACCGGGCGAGCCTGGGGGTCCAGAGCTTCGACCCGCAGGTCCAGAAGGCCATCAACCGGGTGCAGAGCTTCGAGCAGACCGCGGCGGCCACGACCGGACTGCGCAAGGCCGGCGTTGCCGGAATCAATTTCGATCTGATCTACGGGCTGCCGCATCAGACGGTGGCATCGTGTCTCGACACCGTTCGGCGCTCGACCGAACTGCGTCCCGACCGGCTGTCCGTCTTCGGCTATGCGCATGTGCCGTCGTTCAAGTCGCATCAGCGCAAGATCCAGGACGCCGCCCTGCCGGACAGTCTGGAGCGCTACGATCAGGCCTGCGCGATCAGTGACGCGCTGAAGGAGGCCGGCTACGTTCAAATCGGGCTCGATCATTTCGCGCTGCCGACCGATCCGATGACGGTGGCGTTCCGCGAGGGCCGGCTGCATCGCAATTTCCAGGGCTATACGACCGACGCCAACGATCTGCTGATCGGCTTCGGCGCATCGGCGATCGGCCAGTTGCCGCAGGGCTACGTCCAGAACGCGCCCCAGGTTCGCGCCTATGAGGAGAAGATTGCCTCCGGCAGTCTCGGCACGGTCAAGGGCTACGGCCTGACCGACGACGATCGCCTGCGCGCCGACATCATCGAGCGCATCATGTGCGACTATGGCGTCGACCTCGACGTCATCTGCACCCGCCACGGCATCGAGGCCGATACCATGTTGCGCTCTGCGCCGCGGCTGCAGGCGTTGATCTCGGACGGCGTCGTCGAGCTCAATGGCGGCGCGCTGGCGGTGACCGAGCATTCCCGGTTCCTGGTCCGAAGCGTGGCCGCGGCGTTCGATGCGCATCTCGATGCGTCCAAGCAGCTGCACAGCCGCGCGGTGTAGCTCGTGACCTGTTGCGGTGCTTGTGCCGCAACAAAGATGGCTGACGGCAGTCCCGCTACCATTCGCTTTGGAATGGAGGCGCGCATGCCAATCTCCTTTGATGAACTGGTCGACGACGTCATGCAGCGAAGGCCGGAGACGATCCGCGTCTTCCTCGCCTTCCAGATGCGCTGCGTCGGCTGCCCGATCGCCTGCTTTCACAACGTTGCCGATGCCTGCCGGGAGCATGGCGTCGATCCCGACGCATTTCTGTCCGCGCTGTGTGCCTGCACGTGATCAGGCGCGCGGGGGCGCCGTATCCGAGCCTTGTTCGGCCAGCAGCACGATCTTGTGCGGCTCGCGCAGAACGATCTTCTGACGTCCGCTCTCGACGAGGCCGAGCTGTTCCCAGCCGGAGAGGATGCGGCTCACCGTGTGCAGCGTGGTGCCGGTCATCTGCGCGATGTCCTGCCGGCTGATCGGAAAGTCGATCTGCACGCCGTGATCGAGCTTGCGGCCGGCCTGGTTGGCGAGCCGCAGCAGCGCATGCGCGATCCGCTGCTCCACCTGCTGCGTCGACATCTCGATCACGCGCGCATGGGTTTCCTGCAGGCGCTGGCCGACGGTCTGCAGCGTATTCGCCGCCAGCGATGGGAACCGCGCGACCAGCCGCGGCCACGCGGCGGATGGCCAGGCCAGCACGATGCTGTCGTCGACCGCGGTGGCCGTTGCCGGATAGTGTTGCAGGCCGATCGCCGGCGCGACCCCGAAGGTGTCGCCAGGCACGACATAGCGCACGACGATCTGGTCGCCGGTCGGCGTGGTCTTGCTGGCGCGGACGTGCCCGTGCAGCAGCAGGAAGAACGATATCGCATCCGCGCCCTGCTCGAACACTGCGCCGTTGCGGGGCACGCGGATGGATCGCGCCTCGCGCAGCACGTCGGTGAGATCCTCCGCCGAGAGGCCGGCAAACAGCGGCAGATGCGCGACCAGCGAGCGGTCAATGGAAGCCATGATTTTCTCCGGGCAGGGCACGCCGCATTGCGCCGCTCCATAACACGTTTTCGCGACCCGCCGGAAGTTTGTGCTGGCGCAATCCGTCGCGAGCGATGCGCAACTACATGTGGAAGGCGCCGCCATTGGCGCGGTTCCCGTCAACCATCGAACGAGCACGCACATGGCCATTCCGCGCAACTATCAGGGCTGGACCATTCTCGCCAACGGGTTCCGGCCGTTCTTCCTGCTTGGTGCAATCCAGGCCGCGGTGTCGATCCTGATCTGGCTGCCGGCCTTCTACGGTGAGCTGAAGCTCAGCTCGGGCTTTGCGCCGCGCGACTGGCACGTGCACGAAATGCTCTATGGCTATCTGCCGGCTATCGTCACCGGTTTCCTGTTCACCGCGATCCCGAACTGGACCGGGCGGCTGCCGATCAGAGGCCTGCCGCTGCTGACGCTGGTGATCGTCTGGCTCGCCGGACGGTTGGCGGTGACCGCGTCCGCGTTCTATCTCTGGTGGGCGGCGCTGCTGGTCGATGCAAGCTTTCTGCTGCTCGTCGTTCTTGCCGCGGCCCGCGAGATCGCTGCCGGACGGAACTGGCGAAATCTGCCGGTGGTCGCGATCGTCGGACTGATGTGCGCCGGCAACATTGCGTTCCACATCGAAGCGCATCTGCATGGCTCGGCCGACTACGCGATCCGTGTCGGCGTCGCGGTGATCGTGCTGCTGCTGGCGCTGATCGGCGGCCGCATCACGCCGAGCTTCACGCGCAACTGGCTGGTGAAGCACAATCCTGGCCGGCTGCCGGCGCCGTTCGGCCGTTTCGATATGGTTGTCGTGCTGGTCAGTGCGTTCAGCTTGATTGGCTGGATCGTGATGCCGGACAGCGCCATCACCGGCACCGGGCTCTTCGTCGCGGGCGTGATGCATGCGGTGAGGCTGGCGCGCTGGGCGGGCGATCGCACGCTGCGTGAGCGACTGCTGGTGATCCTGCATGTCGGCTACGCCTTCGTGCCGCTCGGCTTCCTGATCAATGCCGCTGCAAGCTTCGGCTGCGTTCTGCCGAGCGCCGGGCTGCACGCCTGGATGGTCGGTGCTGCCGGCATCATGACGCTCGCGGTGATGACGCGTGCCACGCTCGGGCACACGGGCCAGGCGCTGACCGCTTCGGTCGCGACCCAGGCGATCTACCTGGCGATCATCGTTGCGGCGGTGACGCGGGTCTGCGCGGTGCTTGCGCCG
The DNA here is from genome assembly GCF_051167655.1 of Bradyrhizobium sp. HKCCYLS2038. Lineage (NCBI taxonomy): Bacteria > Pseudomonadati > Pseudomonadota > Alphaproteobacteria > Hyphomicrobiales > Nitrobacteraceae > Bradyrhizobium > Bradyrhizobium sp. HKCCYLS2038. The sequence continues at coordinate 810,838 of NZ_JBNPTM010000001.1, forward strand.
GCCCACGCCGGGGCGCTGCTGCACGTCGCGGCCTTCGCCTGGATCCTGGCATTCTCCGGCTATGCGCTGGCGTTCGGACCGCTGCTGCTCGGCCTTAGGCTGCGCGCGCTGGCGGTGCGCGCGACCGCTCAGCCCGTGCTCTGATTGCGTGCGACCGCGCGCGAGAACACCACCTCCATCAGCGTGCCAGACTTGGGCGCCGCCTTGACGTGGAATTGCGCGCGGTTGGCCTCGACCAGCGCCTTGGTGAGCGAGAGGCTGGGGCCCGAATCGTCGAGGTTCTGCTCGGCGGCGGATGCGCGGAACGGCTCGAGCGCCGCGGCCACGGCCTGATCGTTCAGCCCGTAACCGGTGTCGCGCACGCGCAGCACCACCTCGCCAAAGTCGGATGTCGCGGTCGACACGATGACCTGGCCGCCGGCGTTGGCGAGCGAGATCGAGGCGGAGATCAGATTCGTCGCGATCTGGCGCAGCGCCCGGGAGTCGGCAATGACAGGGGGGAGCGCCTGCGACAGCGAGGTGCGGATGATGATGCGGGCGCGGTTGGCCTGCGGCTGCATCGCCGCCACGCAGCTTTCAACCAGCTCGTTGAGGTTCTGGCTGGTGAAGGCGAGTTCGAGCTTGCCGGTTTCGATGCGCGACAATTCGAGCAGATCGTCGATCAGCGACACGACGCGTTCGCCGGAATTGCGGATGTCCTTCATGTATTCGGCGTAGCGCGCATTGCCGATGGTTCCGAAACGTTCGCCGATCATCACTTCGGCAAAGCCGATGATCGCATTCAGCGGCGCGCGGACCTCGTGGCTGATCCGCGCCAGCATGTCGGCCTTGGCATTGGCAGCCCGGTCGGCGACGCGCCGCGCCTGCAGCAACTCGCTTTCGCCTCGGCGGAGCTGCGAGAGATCGCGGAACACGGCGAAGAAATTCGGGCCGTCGATCCGGGTCCGGCCGATCGTCACTGACAGTTGGACTGCGCCGCCTTGCGCGACCTTGCCGAGCACCTCGCGGCCCTGATCGAGCGCAGTGGATGCGCCGGCCTGCTGCACGCAGTCGAGATAGTCCAGCATCAGCCGGGCGCTTTCCGGCGCGAACAGTTCGATGAGATTGCGGCGGATCAGCTCGGTGCCGCTGTAGCCGAACAGCGCCTCGGCGCTGCGATTGCAAGCATGGATGTTGCCGCCGGCATCGAACATCAGGATGCCTTCGGTGGTGACGTCCAGGATCGCGGCGAGGTCTTCGGCATCGGCGTGACCGGCGACCGGAGGCGGCGCGACGACGAGCGGCGGCGGAGCCGCCGGTGCGGCCTGCGCCGGCGCAGCCTCGGTCAGCGGGGGAATTGCCGCCGCCGGCCCAGGCGGCGGCGCGAAGATCAGGGCGTGCGCGGTGTCACCGTCCCAGGTGATCGTGAACAGTCGGGCCTCGGCCTTGATCTCCGCGCTGGACGAGCCGTCGGCAGCCGAGATCGTCACCGGCGTCCCCGTTTCGGACTTGCTGGACGACGACGCTCCCGGCTCGACATAAAGCGCATCGAGGCCGCCGGCCTGTTCCAGCGCCGCAAGATCGGCGTAGCCCATTTGGCGGAAGAAGGCGGGGTTGCCGTAGAGCAGCCTGTCGAGCCGGTAGATCAGCATGCCCGTCGGCAGCAGGTCGAGCAGGATACGGTCGCGCTGACTGTCGCCATGCGCCGGCGGCGGCTCTGGCGCCAACCAGTCCGCCTGCAGGCTGCCGCCGTGATCCGCTGTCGCGCCCCCCGCCAGCGGATCGTATTGCTGTGGCGGCACGGGCTCGGTCATGCGCAACACGGGCTCCGGCAACAGGCCGCTCGGCTCCGCCGGCGAATTGCGAATTTCGCCTTCGAGCCTGGCCGACAGCTGCCGTGCAAGTTCATGAAACGCATTGTTCTCCACGGGTGTCAGGGCCGGATGCTTGGTCTCACCGGGGGCACGGAACGGAACTACGTTTCCAGCCGCTTCAAGTCCGACACCATCGATGTGGGGCGCCGCCGTCGGAATAAAAGCGTCCTGGATCGACCCCGTGATGTTGTCCTGTCGGGGCGGCGCATCTGCGGCCGGCGCGTGGTCGGATTGGGCGAGGTCCGACGGCGTGAGTTCGGCTTGATCCTGGTCGATGTCGCCGGTGTGAGGCGCTTCGGCCGTGCTCGCATGCTGCCGCATTTCCAGCCGGTCGAGGGCGTCGAGATCGCGGCAGACGCCGAAGCCGCGATAGCCGGAATACGTCTTGTCGGCGGTGAAGACGGGCAGACCCGACAGCTCGACGGCAAGCCGCTCGCCATCGTCTGAAGGCCAGATGACGATGAGGCCGCTCCAGGTCTCTCTCGTCTCCAACGCGGAGTTGACGCGTCCATCCGGATCGAGGCCGAACGAGGCGGCGATGTCGCGCCAAGGGCGGCCGAGATGGGCGGCACTGCGGTCGCCGATCAGGCGGACGAACTCATCGGAGCCGATCGTAAAGCGTCCTTCAGCATCGATCTGCCATGAAAAGCGCAGCGGATGTCGACGCCCTCTTAGCGAGGAGTCGTTGAGCGCCGCCTCTGACGGGGCTTCCGGCTCAGAGCCGGCCAGCGTCGAAGCGAGATCTTCCTGGGCCGGAGACACGGCTTCTTCACGGGCGGGCATCTGGTGATCTGACGCAGTCACGTCTGGCGTGATCTCCGGACTCACCGAGCCGCTCTCCGGCGCCATGTCCTCTAGCGGCGCAAACAGCTCGGCTTCGGCCGGGTCGTCGATCAGCAGGAATTCGGCCGGCGCTTCGTTGGATTGCGCTGATGTCTCGTAGTCGATTTGGCGTTCGGTCATTGCGTCCATCGGAGGAGGAGGCGGGCTTTCAGCCGCGACCTCTGGAGAAGAATTGGCGTGGTCTGGCGCTGCCGGACCGGCATTCGCAGCGTCTAGCGCGTCGGCGCTCGGGAGGTTGTCTTCGTCCGCCGGTGCCGCCGCTGGGAGTGCGACCAAGCCGGTCTGGCTGCCCGTGCCGACGCGGTGGAGCAAGGCACGCGCGGTGCCGAACTGCACCTCGGCCATGCCGTCGGCGAGCGCCGCCTTGCGGGCGTCGGCAAAGACCGGCTCGCTGAGGTCTTGGAGTCCGAACAGGCGCCGGCCGGCCATGCTGATGCCGGCGAACGCGCCGTCTTGCGTGAACGCAATCAGGGCAAGCTCGCTGTTCTCCACGAGGCGCTTTAGACGATCGGCGAAAGGAACGCTGCGTCCGCCATGGTCTCCGCTGCTGATCAGAACGGCACGGGTGCCGTCGAACAACGCGATCAGCGCGCAGCCGCAGGTGGCCAGCGTGCCGAGCGGTGCGCCGAAACCGCGCAGGCGCTCAAGCCTGATCGTGCCGCTCTCGGGGAGACGCCGCGCCAGCTGGGCGACCTGACGCCGGTGCTGATCTGCCGGCCCGAACGTCTTCTCGCTCAGCGAGCGCGGGCTGGTCGAACCGAGGACGCGGGCGGCCGCTTCATTGGCCCACAGCACGCGGCCGCCGTCGGCCGACCAGAGCCATGCCGGCAGGCTGCCCGCGGCGTGGACGGCCAGCCGGGGGTCAGAAAGCGCCTGCAATTCGCGATCGGCATAAGTCATGGCGGCGAAGGTGACGGCTCTCGTTGATCGGTGCCCGGAAGTGGCAGCGTTAATAATTCGTTACTATCGCGCGATTTCAGGGCCGAGGTCCACGGCCGGGGCCCGGTCCCGTCCTGCTAAAGCTTGGATAACCTTAATGTGTTCCCGCCGGCTCCTTTGCGGCCCGATTGGGGAGCGGAGCGCGAGCACGTCATCCGCTAGGCGATGAGCTGACGCGGCCCGGCCCTGCAGCGGCTTTTCTGGGAGGGCAAACCCTGCCGTCCCGCGCCGCTCGCTCAAGCGAACAGGCAGATTGCGACAAAGATGTCCCGATGTCGGATTTTCCGTTGCGTTGCACAAAAACGACACGATATAGCTCTACGCGAGGTTGTTACCTCCCAGGGGCGGTTCCTCTGCGTGACTCCGAAAGCGACCTCCCGATGCCGGGCGGGTCCAGTCCCATTGTTTCCAAGGATGCATGCCATGACCAATGCCACCGATCCTTTCTCCGCATCGATCATTCCGTTCGAGGTTCCCGAACAGGTGCGTGCGTTCGCCGAGAAGGGCGTCTCGCAGGCCCGCGAGAACTACGCCAGGTTCAAGGACGCTGCCGAGACCCACAATTCGGCGATCGAAGCCTTCTTCGCCAATGCCAGCAAGGGCGCCGGCGCCTACTCGTCCAAGGTCATGGAGTTCATGAAGGCCAATACGACGTCCTCGCTGGACTTCGCCCAGGAGTTGTTCAGCGTGAAGTCGCCGACCCAGGCGATGGAGCTGTGGACGGGCTTTGCCCGCAAGCAGTTCGAGACGTTCACGGTTCAGGCCAAGGAGCTCGGTGAGCTCGGCCAGAAGGTCGCGACCGAGACCGTCGAGCCGATCAAGGAAAGCGCCACCAAGCTGTTCAAGCCGGCGGCCTGATCTGGCAGGCCTGGCGCCCAGAGGGTGCCGGGGTCGACGCTTGCGAATCACGGGCCCGGCGCATCGCGTCCGGGCTCGATCCTTTTTGAGCCCGCATGCCGGGCAGGTCGCGGAAAAGCTTGGAAAGGCGGATAAAAATCGCCGGTGTGAGGGTCGACTTTATCCGATCCCGGCCTTGCCAAATTCGCCCGTTGCACCTAGTTTCCGCCCCGTTCGGACGCCCCCTCGCGGGCGATCCCCCGACGGATGCAGTTGTAGCTCAGTTGGTTAGAGCGCCTGTCTGTGGAACAGGAGGTCGGTGGTTCGAGCCCACCCAACTGTACCAAATTCCCCCAGATCAACGGCTTGCGTGCAAAGCTGGATCGTGGCCTGCGCTTGAATGCGGAGGCGTGCCTTGCCACGGAATGACGTGGCCTGGATGCAGATGGCCCTGACGATCAAGCGGCGGAGTTCGCTTCGTCGATCCGCGCTGCGCCGTCGCTCCGCCTAGGGAGTTCGTCCTCAACGACTCGTAAATTCGCGCCCGCAGACTGCGACAATGATTTAACCCGAGCGCAATCCGCCTTCCGTAGGATTACGGGCGCTTGATGTGCGGATCCTCACCGGCCCCGCTGCAGGCTCCGATCCGGGGAGGAACGCGTGCGATCCAAGATGCGAGCGACACTTTGGTCGCTGATCTGCCTGTTGCCCGTTGCGGCGCATGCCGGCGAGACGCCGCCGCGACCCGTGGAGACTGCTCCGGCGGTCGATCGGCCCGAGGCTGTCAAACTGAAGATCGAGACCTATCGCGGCCATGTGCTCGACTTCACCGAAATCGCCATGCGCGGCGACTTTCCGGCAATGGCTGATCGTCTCCGGCATCAGATCGACATTGTCGAGCAGATCTCGGGCCTGAGCCCGCGCGTGCAGGAGTTCTTTCGGACCATTCCGATCGCGGTCGACGAACTCGCCTGCCTCAACTTCACCAAAGACGAGAACGGCAAGGATCTGGAAGATCCGAGCCAGCTGCTGCATCCGGCCTGCTACGGAAGCGCGCCGCCGCAAGCCTCGCGGCTGTTGAACTGCGGGTCGGTCTGGGACAGCGACAAGGGCCGTTGGGTGAATTCCGATCCCGTCGCGCTCGCTGTCGAGACCAATCTCGGGGTCATCATGGTGCGTCCGATCCTGCTGGCCTCAAAGGCCGACGCGGAGCGACCGGTGATGCTGCACGAGATGCTTCACGCGTTTCACAATCGGAAGCTGCCGAAAGGTTTCGAAAATCCCGGCGTCAAGCTGCACTATAGCCGCGCCAAGGAGCAGCAGCTCTATCCAGAGACCGAATACCTGCTCTCGAATGCGAAGGAATTCTTCGCCGTGACCGGCAGCGTCTTCCTCTATGGCAATGACGGCCCGTTCACCCGCGCCATGTTACGCACGAAGCAGCCCGACTATTACAAGTACCTGGTCTATCTGTTCGGCTTCGACCCCGATCCGCAGCCGTCATCCTCACCAATGGCGATGGTGAACTGACGCCATGTGATCCCGGCGTCCGGGAAGGGCTGCGCGAAGGGCCCTGCGTGAAACGGGCTCCATGTCGTCGGACCACGAGCCCCGGCCATCCGCCGATTGCCATGACTAAATTGGAACATAAAGCGAACTATCAGGCCTGCGGCGCTGGGCATTGACGCAGCGTCGACACCTGCCTCTCGCTGTCACGTCAACGCTTCGTCACTCCCAGGCAATCGAGCGATCGAGTTCGACGCGTGTTGAATCGACGCCGCTCGGTGTGCACCTCACAATGCCCAGGGGGCGTGATCCCGCCCTCCGTGCGATCGTTACTCCGTAGTTTAACGGGTAGCTCATCGTCGCACACGCATGCTGCTTGTCGTGAGCTTCACCGCACCTCCGTCTCAGCGCGCAGCGTCCACTGCGACATGATGCGGAATGTCGCTCGCTTGCGAATCCGGGCTCCCTCAATCACTATTTTCAAGGGCGAGGGGAGGGGACCATGGGAGCGGGCTGCAATCCATGCGTTGTCGTGCTGATCGCGTTATTGGCGTTGTTGATGCCGAACGGCGCGCGCGCCTATACGGCCGAGCAGGAACAGGCATGCACGGGGGATGCGTTCCGGCTTTGTAGTTCCGAGATCCCTGACGTGGACCGCGTCACCGCCTGCATGGTCCGACGCAAGGCCGAACTGTCGTCGCCGTGCCGGGCGCAGTTCGGGCCGCAACCGCGGGAGGCGGCACGGTCAGGGCGCGTCGAAGGTCCAATGAGCATCCGACCGGGCGCGGCCAAGAAGCCGGTCAACGCGCGCGCAGGCAAGCCCAAGAGGCCGGCGCGCAGTGATGCGACCTGAGCGATAGATCACGCGAGACCGGTTTGCGACGTCGTCTGCGGAATCGATGTGCAACATGAGTGAGCACACGGCAATGTCATCGCGCGATGACGTCCTTTTCGCGTGATCGTGCGGCGTTTGGTGTGACTCAAAAACCAACAGCTTCAGCAATCAGAAGTTACGCCTTATTAATCGCTAAATTTTTCTTCCGCGAATCAGCGCGCTGATTCATTTTCGCTGGCGGGGTCAATCTGGAGGCCAAGGTATGAACGTTATTGTTTTCGCATCGCGTAAGGGCGGTTCAGGCAAGAGCACCCTGGCCGCTCATCTCGCTGCGCAGATCAAGGCGAGCAAGTCTTGCCTGCTCATCGATGCCGACCCTCAGGGGTCGCTGACGCTTTGGCACAAGCTGCGCGGCACCAACGAGCCGCCGATCAAGACCGCCGTGAACTCGGTGAGCGCGATCGTCTCGGCCGCCCGCCGTGATGGCGTGGAATGGGTGCTGATCGATACGCCGCCGACCATCTCGGCCGTGGTCGAGGACGCGATCAAGAACGCGACCATGGTGATCATCCCGGCGCGTCCCGGCGTGTTCGACGTCAACGCGGTTCAGGAAACGATTCAGACCTGCCGTGCGGCGCGCAAACCCTACGCCGTCGTGCTCAATGGTGCGCCCGCGCGCCGCGACGATGCCGAGAGCCCGATCGTCACCATCGCCCGCGAAGCGCTCGCCAAGTTCAAGGCTCCGGTGTGGGGCGGCCAGATCACCAACCGCGCCGATCTGCTTATGGCGCTGGGCCAGGGCGAAGGCGTCCGCGAGTATTATGCGGAAGGACGGGCGGCGGCGGAAATCGCAAGGCTGTGGGCTGCGATCGAGCGTTCAGTCAGGGCGATTCGCGGCACGGTGTCGGCCAACGGCGCCATGCACAAGCAGGCCGCCTGATCGCAATCATCACGGTCGCCACGCACGCGCGGTTCTCCGCGCGTTTTCGTGCGTGGGGCTTGCCTGCTTCCAATCTGGTGACAGACGGATGATCGCCGCGCTTGGCGCGGCGAGGTCAGGCGACCATCAGCAGATAGAATGCGATCGCCGGTGTCAGCGTCAGGATCACGGACCAGATCCCGACCGCCAACAGAATGTCCTCGACGCTGAACCCCTGGTACTCAGGGTATGGATGATCCTGCAAAGCCACGACGCCCCCGCGTTCTCTGACGTTTTCAACATCCATAGCGGATCATCTTTAAACATCAGGTTGCCGGTTGCGTCGCATTTGATGGCGGTTGTTAGAGCGGATTAACCACGGAGATTCGCTCCGAGGCTTGCGTCGACGACGGCAGACGGCTCCGCCTTGCTGATCTGATCGGACCGGCGCGAGACGGAGCCTTCGACGAGAGCAGTTGTTGCGTTCGCCAAGGTCAGGCGACGCGGCTCGGTGCCGTGGTCGAGGTGCGGCGTGCGATCTCGTCGTCCAGCCGCGCGGCGAGTTCTGCGCCGACCTCCACCATCGGCAGGCGGACTTCTGGGCTGGCGATCACGCCGGTCCGCGCCAGCCAGTACTTTGCCGGGGCTGGACTCGGCTCGGTGAACAGCAATCGTGTGAGATCCTCGACCTGCGCCCAGCACGCGGCCGCAGCGTCGTCGCGGCCGGCCTTCACGTGATCGAGAATCGCAGCAAACGTTTCGGTCTCCAGATGCGCCGAGAGCAGGATGGCGCCGTCGGCGCCGGCCTGCAGCGCGTCGAAGCTCTGGGCGTCTTCGCCGGTGAGCACCTCGAAGTCCGCCGGCTTGCGCGCGATCAGGTCGCGCGTCTGCATGCGGTTGGCGCAGCAATCCTTCAGGCCCGCGATGGCCGGGTGCTCAGCAAGCTGCAGCAACGTCTCGTTGTCGAGCCCGACGGCCGAGCGATAGGGAATGTTGTAGAGCACGATCGGGTGTGTCGTGCGCTCGGCGAGCGCCGTGAAATGCGCCAGCAGGCCACGTTGCGACGGGCGTACGTAAGGCGGGCTGGAGATCAGGTAGAAGTCGATCGGCCAGGATGCGGTCCGGTCGAGCGCCTCGATCAGGTCTGTCGTCGCGACGCCGCCGACGCCGAGACAGATCGGCAGCGGCCGGCCCATCGCCCTCGATTCGGCACGCACGACGTCGACGAGACGCGCGCGCTCCGCCCACGACAGCGCCAATCCTTCGCCCGAGGTGGCGCCGAGCACGACACCATCGATCGGCTTGGCCGCGTAGTGCCGAACCAGATTGCGCAGCGATGCCTCATCGAGCGCGCCGTCGCGGAACGGCGTGATCAGCGGCAGCCATAGTCCTCGCAGTCGTGGTCCTTGCAGTCGTAGTCTTGGGGTCGTCATGGTCCATCTCCTCAGGGGCATTGCCGGAGACGGGACATCAAAAAACCCCGTCCTTGCGGCGGGGTTCGGTGAAGCGGCGGTGAACTCTTTTGAGAGATTCTAGCGCGCACGTCCACGTGTCCCCGGGAGGGGAGCTTTTTTCGACGACAGCTTGACGATCGAAAATGTGGACATGGGTTCTACATGCGCGGTGCTGATCACGCTGTCAACGCCGCAAGCGACTGATGCAGAAACATCGAGCAAAAAAATAGCCGGGCCCGATGAGCCCGGCTGAAGGTCTTGGCCAACGCGGCCGACACAATCACCTTCCAAGAGGGATTTCTGAGCGCCCGCGCCACTGGAGGAGGGGGACAATGCGCAACGCTGACGCTCAGCACGTGTGCAGTATGGTCCTCGTCGCAGCCCTGCAGCAAGCAGGTGCGCCGCATGTCAGACATGCACAATGTCAGCATGTGCAATGTCAGGCCTGCAGAAGGTCAGGCCGGCCAGCGCTGCGCCTTGCTCACGACGAAGTCACGGAACACTTGCACGCGCGCGACCGTTTTCAATTCCTCGGGATAGACGAAGTAGGTGTCGAGCTGAATCGAGTCGGACTCGCCGAACAGCTGCACGAGGCGGCTGTTCTCTTCGACCAGATAGTCGGGCAGCGCGGCGATGCCGAGGCCCTGCTGGCAGGCGCGCACGAGTCCGAGGATGTTGTTGACCCGGAAATACGCCTCGCGCGGACCGGAGCCGTTGCGGCCGGCGTCGACCAGCCAGCTGCGGTTCTGCAGATGCGGCGCGACCTGGCCGTCGGCAAGCATGATGATGCGATGATCGTCGAGCTCGTCGAGCGTGCGCGGCGTGCCGAAACGCTTCACATATTCGGGAGAGCAATAAGCGTGGAAGCTGATCGCGAACAGCTTGCGCTGGATCAGGTCGGGCTGGGTCGGCTTGCGGGTGCGGATCGCGACGTCGGCTTCGCGCATCGACAGGTCGAGCTCTTCGTCGGTGACGATCAGCGAGATTCGGATTTCCGGATACATCGCGGTGAACTCGCCAAGACGCGGAATCAGCCAGTTGATGCCGACCCCCGGCGTGGTCGTGATCTTGAGGTCGCCGCTCGGCCGCTCGCGGCTGTCGGTCAGCTTGGCCCGCGCCGCCTGCAACTGCATGAACACGTCATGCGCGGTCCGGAACAGGAGGTCGCCTTGCTCGGTGAGGATGAGGCCGCGGGCGTGGCGGTGGAACAGCGAGACGGCGAGCTCCTGCTCGAGCGCGCTGACCTGGCGCGACACGGCTGATTGCGACAGCCCGAGCTGCTCCCCGGCATGCGTGAAGCTGCCAGCTTCCGCCGCTGCGTGAAACACCTTCAGCTTGTCCCAGTCCATGTCCGTAAATCCATCCCGTGATCGTGGCATCGTCAGTTCATTCCGCAGCGGCGCGCTCGCTCGCCGTGTGGGCGAGGAAGCGTTCGGCCTCGAGGGCCGCCATGCAGCCCATGCCGGCAGCGGTGATCGCCTGCCGGTAGGTCTCGTCGGCGACGTCGCCGGCGGCAAACACGCCGGGGACGGAGGTGGCGGTCGAGCCCGGCACCACCTCGACATAGCCGGACGGTTTCAGCTTCAGCTGACCTGCCACCAGCTCCGTGGCCGGCGCATGGCCGATGGCCACGAATACGCCGTCGGCAGGCAGCTCGGTCAGCGCGCCGGTCTTGACGTTCTTGAGCCGGACATGCGTCACCTTTGATGGCGAGCTCGCGCCGCAGATCTCGTCGAGCGCGCTGTCCCACACCACCTTGATCTTGGGATGCTTGAACAGGCGCTCCTGCAGGATCCGCTCGGCGCGGAAGTGGTCGCGCCGATGCACGACCGTGACCGATGACGCGAAATTGGTCAGGAACAGCGCCTCTTCGACGGCAGTGTTGCCGCCGCCGACCACGATGACCTCCTTGCCGCGGTAGAAGAAGCCGTCGCAGGTGGCGCAGGCGGACACGCCGAAACCCTTGAAGGTCTCTTCCGAGGGCAATCCCAGCCAGCGTGCTTGCGCGCCGGTCGCCAGAATGACCGTCTCAGCCAGATAGACGTCGCCGGAATCGCAGGTCAGGCGGAACGGACGCTGCGTCAGCTCCAGCTTGGTCACCAGGTCGGTCTTGATCTGGGCGCCGACATGCGTCGCCTGCTTTTCCATCTGCTCCATCAGCCAGGGGCCCTGGATGACGTCGGCGAAGCCCGGATAGTTCTCGACGTCGGTCGTGATGGTGAGCTGGCCGCCGGGCTGGATGCCCTGGATCAGCACCGGCTCGAGCATGGCCCGTGCCGCGTAGATCGCCGCCGTATAGCCGGCCGGGCCGGAACCGATGATGACGACTTTGGCATGGATCGGAGCTTGCATGGACACGGTGACTCGCTGGAATGGGGAGAATTACGACGCAGCGAGCGGAAAGCGCGGAAGAAACGCCCCGAGGCCCCATCGAAAATGTCAAATCCAAGTCTATGCGATCTGGCGAGCCATGCAAGAATTGCAACGCATCTCAGCGATTTTTCCCTTCACGACCCGGTCAACAGGGGAAATCTAGAGTAATAAAATTGCGCAAATTGACCGGCTTGCGCTAAGAGAGTTGCCATCCGCCCGGGGGCCAGCCTCCCGCCCGTTCCCAAAAGCCCCCGCTCCCCCGTGTCCAAGAACCTCGACGACATCGATCTCAAAATCCTGAGCGAAATTCAGGCCGACGGCAGGATCACCAACGTGGAACTGGCCAAGCGGGTCGGCATCTCGCCACCGCCCTGCCTGCGGCGCGTCCGGACGCTGGAGGAGGAAGGCTACATCAGCGGCTATCGGGGCCTGCTCGATCCGCGCAAGCTCGGCTTCGATGTCACCGTGTTCGCCTCGGTCCACCTGTCGAGCCAGGCCGACGCCGACCTGAAGGCGTTCGAGGAGTTCGTGCGATCCGAGCCGCTGGTCCGGGAATGCTGGATGCTGTCGGGCGAGGTCGATTTCATCCTGAAATGCGTGGCGCCTGACATGGCGACGTTCCAGGAATTCGTCACCCACCTGACCGCTGCACCCCACGTCCGCAACGTCCGGACGTCGCTGGTGCTGCACAATTCCAAATACGAAGCGGCCGTGCCGCTCGAGGTCAAAGGGCGGAGCTAGGGGCCTATCGTCATTCCGGGGCAGCCCTGCAAGGGGCGGAACCCGGAATCTCGAGACGGCGTCGTAAGCTCTGAATTCCGGGTTCGATGCTGTCGCATCGCCCCGGAATGACAATCGATTGAGTGGCGCTCAGCTCTTCTTCCGCAGCATCGCGTCCAGGCTGATCGGTCCGCCGCCGGCGGTCGCGAGATACAGGCAGGAGAAGCAGAATGCGATCGCCGCCGTGCCGTTGTTCAGAAGCGGCAGCCAGACCGGATCGCCGGACTTGAACACGTGGCCGAGGAAGTAGGCGAAGGCCATCTGGCCCGACAGGATGAAGGCAACCGGCCGCGTGAGCAGGCCGACCATGAGCAGCCCGCCGAGCACCAGTTCGATCAGGCCGGCCGTGTAGATCAATGGCGGGACGTTCGCGAAATACGGGATCACCGGAAACTTGAAGATCTTCGCGACGCCGTACTGAAACAACAACAGGCCGATGATGAAGCGAAACAGGCTGAGCGCAGCCGGTTGCCATTTCGAGAGCATCTGCTCCATGATGTGATCGTCCCCCAAAGCCAAGTGGATCATGATGTGACGAGCGGACGCCGATCGTTGCGGCGTGGCCGTCCGCCATGCACTAGCTGATTGCCGGAACCCCGTCACCGGCAGTTTCATCCCGGCCAATGAATTGACCGTGTGCTGCCGAACTGGGGGAAGCTGTCGAACTGCCCCGAACGACCAAGGACGCGCTGTGAAGCGCGGCCTTGGCGTTCGAATTCCCGATGAATGGGCTCAGCGCCACTCGACCTTGGCGATCTCATAGGATTTGGCGCCGCCGGGCGCCATGACCTCGACGGTGGTGCCCATCTTCTTGCCGATCAGGGCGCGCGCGAGCGGCGAGGTGATCGAGATCTTGCCCTTCTTGGCGTCCGCCTCGACCTCGCCGACGATCTGCCAGACCGCCTTCTTCTCGGTGTCCTCGTCGATCAGGGTCACGGTCGCACCGAACTTGATGGTGTCGCCGGAAAGCTTGCCGACGTCGATGATGTCGGCGCGCGCGAGCTTGTCCTCGAGCTCGGCGATGCGGCCTTCATTGTGCGACTGCTCTTCCTTGGCGGCGTGATATTCGGCATTTTCCGACAGGTCGCCATGCGAACGCGCCTCGGCGATGTGTTCGATGATGCGCGGGCGGTCGACCGATTGCCGCTGCTTCAGCTCGCTCTCCAGCGCGGCGTAGCCGCCCGCGGTCATCGGAACCTTTTCCACCATCTCTGCTCGTCCTTCAGTCGTGCGTGCGAGAGCGCGCACGATCAGCATCTTCAGAATAGGCCTTGTCGGCTCAAAGCAAAGCCTGAAAGCCCGGCATCGCCGGCCCCGTCAAAGGCCGGTACAACATCATACAAGGCGGCTGGTTCCTGCCGAGAGGCTCAATCGCCGACTGCTACCAATCGCCTTGCAAGTGTCCGTCGTTCGCCGCGACTAGTTTTCGGAAAAGTAACTCTGCAAGGTACGGACCTCAAGGTCCCCGCCGAGGTAGGCACGGATGCCTTGTGCAGCCGCCACCGCGCCCGAAAGAGTGGTGTAATACGGCACTTTATGCAAGAGGGCAGCGCGCCGCAGCGAGCGGCTGTCCGCCAGCGCCTGGGGGCCTTCGGTCGTGTTGAAGACCAGCTGGATGTCGCCATTGGTGATGGCATCAACGATGTGCGGCCGGCCTTCCAGCACCTTGTTGATCTTCTCGGCCGGGACACCCTGGTCGACGAGGTAGCGCTGGGTGCCCGACGTCGCGACCACCTTGAAGCCGTGCTCGTGCAGCATTCGGACCACGTCGGTGATGCGGGCCTTGTCGCTCTCGCGCACCGAGACGAACACCGTCCCCTTGCGCGGCACGCGCGTGCCGCCGCCGAGTTGGCTCTTGGCGAACGCCACTTCGAACGAGCGGTCGATGCCCATCACCTCGCCGGTCGACCGCATTTCCGGGCCGAGCACGGTGTCGACGCCGGGGAAGCGTGCGAACGGGAAGACCGATTCCTTGACGCCGACATGCTTCGGTGCGCGCTTCTTCAGGCCGAAATCGGCGAGTTTCTCGCCGGCCATGATTCGCGCCGCAATCTTCGCGACCGGCGTGCCGACCACCTTGGCGACGAACGGCACCGTGCGCGAGGCGCGCGGATTGACCTCGAGCACATAGATCGTGCCGTCCTTGATCGCATACTGGACGTTCATCAGCCCGACGACATCAAGCCCGAGCGCGAGCTCGCGGGTCTGCCGCTCGAGCTCGGCGATCATGGCCTCGTCCAGCGAGTGCGGCGGCAGCGAGCAGGCGGAATCGCCGGAATGGATGCCGGCCTCCTCGATGTGCTCCATGATGCCGACGATGAAGGTGTCCTTGCCGTCACAGAGGCAGTCGACGTCGATCTCGGTGGCATCCGACAGATAGCGGTCGAACAGCAGCGGGTTCTTGCCGAGCACCGTGTTGATCTGGCCGGTCTTGTCGTTCGGATAGCGGGCCTTGACGTCCGCCGGCACCAACTCGGGCAGCGTGCCGAGCAGATAGTCGCTGAGCTGGTTGTCCTCGCGGATGATCTGCATCGCCCGGCCGCCGAGCACGTAGGACGGGCGCACCACAAGCGGCAGGCCGAGATCGGCCGCCACCAGGCGCGCCTGCTCGACCGAATAGGCGATCCCGTTCTTCGGCTGCTTCAGATGCAGCTTGTCGAGGATGCGCTTGAAGCGGTCGCGGTCTTCCGCAAGGTCGATGGCTTCCGGCGAGGTGCCGAGGATCGGCACGTCGGCTGCCTCCAGCGCGCGCGCCAGCTTCAGCGGCGTCTGGCCACCGAACTGCACGATCACGCCATGCAGGGTGCCGTTCTTGCGCTCGGTGGCGATGATCTCGAGCACGTCCTCGGCCGTGAGCGGCTCGAAATACAGCCGGTCGGCGGTGTCGTAGTCGGTCGAGACCGTCTCCGGATTGCAGTTGACCATGATGGTCTCGTAGCCGGCATCGGCCAGCGCGAAGCAGGCGTGGCAGCAGCAATAGTCGAACTCGATGCCCTGGCCGATCCGGTTCGGGCCGCCGCCGAGAATGATGACCTTCTTTTTGTCCGACGGCGCGCTCTCGTCGCCAAGTTGGCCTGCAAACGGCGTCTCGTAGCTCGAATACATGTAGGCGGTGGGCGAAGCGAACTCCGCGGCGCAGGTGTCGATGCGCTTGAACGCCGGGCGCACGCCGAGCGCGTGGCGCTTGGCCGCGACCTCGTCTTCGGTGGTGTTGGCGAGCACGGCGAGCCGGGCATCCGAGAAGCCCATTGCCTTCAGCGTCCGCATCGCTTGCGCGTTCGGCGGCAGGCCGTGCCGGCGCACCTTGTCTTCCATCTCGACGATGCCGCGCATCTGCGCCAGGAACCAGGGATCGATCTTGCAGGAGTTGAAGATGTCCTCGTCGGACCACCCGAGCCGCATGGCCTGCGCTACCTGCAGCAGGCGGTTCGGCGTCGGCGTGCCCAGCGCGGCACGGATCGCGTTCTTGTCGTCGCCGCGGCCCAAGCCCTCGATCTCGATCTCGTCGAGGCCGGTCAGGCCCGTCTCCAGGCCGCGGAGGGCCTTCTGCAGGCTTTCCTGGAACGTCCGCCCGATCGCCATCACCTCGCCGACCGACTTCATCGACGTGGTCAATGTCGTCGAAGCGCCCGGGAATTTCTCGAACGCAAAGCGCGGAATCTTGGTGACGACATAGTCGATGGTCGGCTCGAACGAGGCCGGCGTGGCGCCCCCGGTGATGTCGTTGGCGATTTCGTCCAGCGTGTAGCCGACGGCGAGCTTGGCCGCGACCTTGGCGATCGGGAAGCCCGTGGCCTTCGACGCCAGCGCCGAGGAGCGCGACACGCGCGGATTCATCTCGATCACGACCATGCGGCCGTCAGCCGGATTGACGCCGAACTGCACGTTGGAGCCGCCGGTCTCGACGCCGATCTCGCGCAGCACCGCTAGCGAGGCGTCGCGCATGATCTGGTATTCCTTGTCCGTGAGCGTCAGCGCCGGCGCGACGGTGATCGAGTCGCCGGTGTGGACGCCCATCGGATCGAGGTTCTCGATCGAGCAGACGATGATGCAGTTGTCCTTTTTGTCGCGGACGACCTCCATCTCGTACTCCTTCCACCCGAGCACCGACTCTTCGATCAGCACTTCGTTGGTGGGGGAGGCGTCGAGCCCGCGCTCGATGATGTCGAGATATTCTTCCTTGTTGTAGGCGATGCCGCCGCCGGTGCCACCCATCGTGAAGGACGGACGGATGATGGCGGGAAGGCCGATCTCGGACAGCGCCATCAGCGCCTGTCCCAGCGCATGCTCCTGGTAGCGCTTGCGGCGCTCGTTCTCGCCGAGCGTCCACTGCCGGTCGAGTTCGTCGCGCTCGGCGCCCGACAGCTTCTCGCGTTGGGCGTTATATTGGTCGCGATACTGCTTCTTCAGCGCGGAGGCGTTGGCGAGCCGCGACTTCGGCGTCTGCAGCCCGATCTTCTCCATCGCGTTGCGGAACAGCTGGCGGTCTTCGGCCTTGTCGATCGCGTCGGCGGTGGCGCCGATCATCTCGACGTCGAACTTCTCCAGCGTGCCCTGCCGGCGCAGCGACAGCGCGCAGTTCAGCGCGGTCTGGCCGCCCATGGTCGGCAGCAGCGCGAAGCCGCCGGGAATGACCTGGCGCTCCTTCTCGATGATCTTGGCGACGATCTCGGGCGTGATGGGCTCGATATAGGTCGCGTCGGCCAATTCCGGATCGGTCATGATCGTCGCCGGATTGGAATTGACGAGGACGACGCGATAGCCCTCCTCCTTCAGCGCCTTCACCGCCTGCGTGCCCGAATAGTCGAATTCGCAGGCCTGGCCGATCACGATCGGACCGGCGCCAATGATCAGGATGGTCGAGATGTCGGTACGTTTCGGCATTCAAGCTCACGGGCAAGAAACGGGCAGGGAATTGGGCACAAAAAAAGGGCGCGCTTGCCGCGCGTCCCCGTAAGGCCAAGGCGCGACCAAGTCTCGCGCGCGAGCGGTCTTTAGACCAGTTTCCTCTGAGCGAAAAGGGTTTTGGGCCGAAATCAACGGTCAAATTGGCAGGGACGGCGCGGGGACTGGGCTTGCCGGAAGCCGCAAAGCGGCGAAGGCTGGAGGCCCGGCCTGGACTTGAACCAGGTTCAAGAGCGTTGCACCGCTCTTCGCGTCGTAGCTTCCGCCACCGGGCCGAGATCGATATTACCTCTCACGGCCGCGTGGGCCCAGCCCGTGTTTCAATTAACCCTAACTGGATTGCCTGATATGGCTGGGTTCCCGGCCGTTTCAGGCCGGTCTGGCGACGAAGGTCATGCGCCAGGGATTGTGGCCGATGTTCTTCGGCGCCCGGTTCCCGCTGAGGCCGGCCTTCTTCAGGTGGGCCATCACGTCGGCTTCGCTGTAGCGCTGCAGGCCGACCTTGGTCCGCAGCTGGCGGTAATCGGACAAGGCGGTGGCCACCAGCCCCACCAGGGCGTCCTTGAGGAAGCCGTGGCGGCCGGCGAACATCAGCAGCGCCAGGACGTCCTTGGCCATGCCGACGTCGGGGCGCAGCACGTCGCCGAGCACGAACTTTCCCGACGGCTTCAGCAGCCGCCGGATCACGGCGAGCGCAGTGTCGAATTCGGCCTCGCTCATGTATTGCGCCACCGAGTTCATGACGACGAGGTCGATCGACCCCTCCTGCATGTTGCGCAGTTCGTCCAGCGACCGCACCCGGATCTTGGTGTTCGGCGCAAATCGCGCGATCAGCCGTCCCCGCACGCCCGGCGCAGGCTCGGCCAGGATCAGCGTCATGCAGGACTCCGCGACCTTGGCGGCCGACAGCGCCTCGCCGCAGGAATAGTCGAGAACGACTGCATCGGGCGCGGGAATGTAGCCGACGATGTCGCGCGCGATGACCTGGAAGTGCAGGTCGCGATGCAGCTTGCTCGCGTAGATCGTGTGCGTTGAATCGTAATAGTCGATCCAGTCGTCCATGTCGGGTTCCGGCAAACACAGTTCCTTGATCGGAACTGGAGGGGTCAGCGAGCGTTAACGGGTCCGACGACCCGTGTCCATGCTGCTTCTAACAGGAAGGTTAGCCCGTGAGTAAAGCAAAGACCGACAAGACCGCCCCCGATTTGGATACCCCGACCGATCTGTCGCCGGACGCCGTGAACAAGATCTCGACTGCGCTGAACACGCTGCTTGCCGACGCCTTTGCGCTCTATCTGAAGACGAAGAATTTCCACTGGCACATCAGCGGCCGCCATTTCCGCGACTATCACCTGATGCTGGACGAGCAGTCGGATGCGATCTTCGCCACCACGGACCAGTTGGCCGAGCGGGTGCGCAAGCTCGGCGGCACCACGCTGAAATCGATCGGGCAGGTCAGCAAGCTGCAGACCATCAAGGACAACAACGAGGAGTATGTGCCGCCGCGCGAGATGTTGCGGGAGTTGATGGAGGACAACAAGCACATCGCGGCCTCGATGCGGAAGGCTCACGAACTGTGCGACGACAATGACGACCCGGCGACCGCGGGATTGCTGGAGACCTTCATCGATGAGACCGAGCGGCGGACCTGGTTCCTGTTCGAGGCCAGCCGTCAGGAAGGCAGCAACGCGGCGTGAGCTGCACATTGCTTCGATGACCGGGGTGCGCGCGGCGGCAACGTAGCGCGCATCCCGCGTTTGAGTGATCTCCGGAGGTGAAGCGGTTCTCGTTCAATCCGATAGCGCGACGGCGAGCGCCGGCTTGCGGCTCGCGAGCAGCCGCGCTGCCGCCATTCCGATCATCATGGCCATCACGAACAGGGCGATGGCCGGCGAGCCATAGCCCAGCGCCACGAAGGCCGGACCCGGGCAAATCCCCGCAAGACCCCAGCCGATGCCGAAGATCGCGGGCCCGGTGGCGATGCGCCAATCCACCGTCTGCGGCGGCAGATGGAATTGATCGGCGAACACCGGGCGTTGCCGCCGAAGAGCGAGACTTAAGCCTGCGAAGGCGACGCCGACGGCCCCCGCCATCACCAGGATCAGGCTCGGGTCCCAGCCGCCGGAGCGGATCGCGGCGAGATCGAGAAAGTTCAGTACCTTTTCCGGGTTGGACATGCCGGACAGCAGCAGCCCGAGCCCGAACACGACGCCGACGATGAACTGGATCAGCACGGTCATGGCGCTCACATCCCGTGCCGGACGACGAAGGTGGTCGCAATTGCGGTCATCATGAACACCAGCGTCGCCACGATCGAGCGTTGCGACAGGCTGCCGATGCCGCAGACGCCGTGGCCCGAGGTGCAGCCATTGCCCCAGACTGCGCCGAACCCGACCAGCAGGCCGGCGGTGGCCAGGGCGATGGGGCCGACCTCCAAGGTCAGCGGCGGCAGGCGGCCGGTGACGACGCGGACCGCGAGCGCCGCAACCACCAATCCGGCAATGAAGGCGATCCGGCCCGGCAGCGCGCCATCCCAGGGTGGCAGCAGCCGGGCCGCAATCCCGCTGACGCCGGCGATACGCCCCGTGAGGCCCATCATCAGCACGGCCGCAAGGCCGATCAGGGCGCCGCCAGCGAACGCGGTCAGGGCTGCAGACAAGGTCGTCATGTCGTCACTCTCTCCCGGAGGCGCACGTTGCAATCGGGTATCACGTGCATTACTGCTTATATTCGAAACTGAAGACGTAACAATCATGACGGCACGGACGGCGCGAAAACGTCGGGACGCCCTGGTGGCGGGCCTCGAAGATCGGGCGGAGGAGGCTGCCGGCCTGCTCGCGGCGATGGCCAATCCGAAGCGCCTGATGGTGCTGTGCAACCTGCTCGACGGTGAGCGCGCGGTCGGCGATCTGGCCGAGCAGGTAGGTCTGCGGCAGGCCGCCCTGTCGCAGCATCTCGCCAAGATGCGCGCGCTGGGCCTCGTCGCGACGCGGCGTGATGGCCAGACCATCTATTATCGGCTCGCGAGCCGCGAGGTGCGCGAAATCCTGCAAACGCTCTATGGGCTCTACTGCGCCTGATCAGCGCTGGCGCTGCCCGCGCCGCGCGCGCGGATCTGACCGGGATCCTCAATCCGCCGGCGCCGGTGTACTGGAGCGTGGCGCGCAAGCGAGCGGCTGTCGAGCTGACCTCAGGTCAGCTCGAACACCAAACAGGTGGTGGTGGCGTGCGCCAGCAGCCGTCCCCGTGAATCGGTGATGCGCGCTTCGGCCGTCGCAGCCCGGCGGCCGAACGACAGCGTCTTGCCTTCGGTCTTCACCACGCCCGTGGCCTCGGTCATCGCCTTGACGAAGGAGATCTTGAACTCGAGCGTGGTGTAGCCGGACCCTTGCGGACAGCGCGAGTGGACGGCGAGGCCCATCGCCGAATCCAGCAGGATCGCGGCATAGCCGCCGTGCACCGAGCCGATCGGATTGTAGTGGCGCAGTGCAGGGACGCTGTGCAGGATGACGTGGCCGGGCTCCGCGGTGCAATCGAACGGTTCGACCGTCTGCATGATCGGCGGCTGCGGCAGGCTGCCTGCAAAGATGCCGCGCACGAAGTCGAGCCCGGGCATCGAGGCCAGCACCTCCAGCGGCACCACGCCGAATGGGCTCTCAGACGCGACGGCTTCGCTCATGTCACAATCTCCATAGAAATGATGATTATCATATAAAGCTGATGCCAAGGAGACCAGTGGAAAGGCCGCCTGCTTCTTCACGATCCGGACAGCAAAATGCCCGGGAGCGACCCGGGCATGTGGCTTTGCGATCAGGCCGTCAGGCGGCGCTGCGCTTCTTCTCGCGCATCAGCTCGGCGAAGCGCTGGAACAGATAATGCGAGTCGCGCGGGCCGGGCGAGGCCTCGGGGTGATACTGCACCGAGAACACCGGCTTGCCGTCCAGCTGGATGCCGCAGTTCGAGCCGTCGAACAGCGAGATGTGGGTCTGCGTGGCGCCCGACGGCAGCGTGTCCTGGTCGACCGCGAAGCCGTGGTTCATCGAGGTGATCTCGACCTTGCCGGTGGTCTCGTCCTTGACCGGATGATTGGCGCCGTGATGCCCCTGATGCATCTTCTTGGTCTTGGCACCGACGGCGAGCCCCAGCATCTGGTGGCCCAGGCAGATGCCGAAGGTCGGCGTGCCCGACGAGATCACCTGCTGAATCACCGGCACGGCGTATTTGCCGGTCGCGGCGGGGTCGCCAGGGCCGTTCGACAGGAACACGCCGTCCGGCTTCATCGCCAGGATGTCTTCGGCCGGCGTCGTGGCCGGTACCACCGTGACCTTGCAGCCGACGCCGGCGAGCAGGCGCAGGATGTTGCGCTTGATGCCGTAGTCGATGGCGACGACGTTGAACTCCGGCTTGGTCTGCTGGCCAAAGCCCTCGTTCCACACCCACGGAGTCTCGTCCCAATTGAAGCGCTGCGCCGAGGTGACCATCGGCACGAGGTCCATGCCCTCGAGGCCCGGCCACTCCCGTGCTTCCTTCTTCAGCGCGTCGAGGTCGAACGTGCCGTCCTTGGAATGGGCGATCACCGCATTCGGCATGCCCTTGGAGCGGATCAGCGCCGTCAGCGCGCGGGTGTCGATGCCCGACAGGCCGATGATGCCGCGCGCGCGGAGCCACTGGTCGAGATGTCGGCTGGCGCGATAGTTCGACGGATCGGTGATCGCGGTCCGCAGGATCACCCCGCGCGCGCCCGGCGTCGCCGCCATGTTCACCGTTTCGATATCCTCGTCGTTGGTGCCGACATTGCCGATATGCGGAAAGGTGAAGGTGATGAGCTGGCCGGCATAGGACGGATCCGTGAGGATCTCCTCATAGCCGGTCATGGCGGTGTTGAAGCAGACCTCGCCGACGGCATGGCCTTCGGCGCCGAGGCCGTAGCCTTCCAGCACCGTTCCATCGGCGAGCACGAGGAGCGCGGTCGGTTTATGGTCCGGCCAGGCGGCGTCAGTATCGATGTGTGTCATGAGGCCCCTACATAGTGGGGCAAGGGCCCGGCGTCAAAGCGGGAAGCGGCCGATTCACACGCGATTTCGGTCAATTCGGGCTGACAATGGCCCGGTTTCAGTCCCTTTGGCCGGAACGGATGCGGAACCGAGTTGTCTCAAGGGGACGAACCGCCTAGACCAGCCGCCAACCGAATTTACGAGGGCGAGATCATGCTGCGCGACGACATCAACAATGCGGTCAAGGAGGCGATGAAGGCCAAGGACGAGCGCAAGCTGTCCACCCTTCGCATGGTCAACTCGACGCTGAAGAACGCCGACATCGCCGCCCGCGGCGACGGCAAGCCGCCGCTCACCGACGCCGACGTGCTTGCGGTGCTGCAGAAGATGATCAAGCAGCGCCAGGAATCCGTCGAGCTGTACGAAAAGGGCGGCCGCGCCGAGCTCGCCGCCGGCGAGCGCGAGGAGATCGCGGTCATCTCCGCCTACCTGCCGAAGCAGATGAGCGACGACGAGGTGAAGTCGGCGATTTCGGCCGCCGTTGGCGAGACCGGCGCCGCCGGCATGAAGGACATGGGCAAGGTGATCGCCGTGCTGAAGGCGAAGTACACCGGCCAGATGGATTTTGCGAAAGCCAGCGCGCTGGTGAAGGCAGCGCTGTCGAGCTGACGACTGCTGAATAGTCAACAGTAGCAACCGCAGCCGCGGTGCGCTCCCTCTCCCCGTTCTTCACGGGGAGAGGGGCGGGGTGAGGGGCAGCCGCACGGGAAATGCTCGCGGTAAGACCTGCACCCCCTCACCGAGCGAGCGTCGGACGTCGTCGCGACGTCTCGGGCATGCAGGTGAAGAACTAACAACCGAGAGGGAAACGCCTCCGCCATGCTTCAGGAAACGTCCGACTACAACCGCCTCTATCGCGACTTCCGCTGGGACATCCCGGCGCAGTTCAACATCGCGGTTGCGACCTGCGATCGCCACGCCGACGGCTCGGGCCGCCTCGCGCTGATCGTCGTCGAGGAGGACGGCGCGTCCCGGCGCGTGTCGTTCGACGAGCTGCGCGACTTTTCCTGCCGCTTCGCCAACGTGCTCAAGGCCGATGGTCTCGCGCAGGGCGACCGCGTCGCCGTGTTCCTGTCGCAGTCACTGGAGCTGCCGATCGTCCATCTCGCGGCGTTCCGCGCCGGGCTGGTCTCGGTGCCGCTGTTTACGCTGTTCGGCGAGGACGCGCTGCAATTCCGCCTGCAGAACTCCGGCGCCAAGGTGGTCGTCACCGACACGACGGGCCTCGCCAAGCTCGCGCGCATTCGCGACCAGCTGCCGGAGCTCAAGACGATCTACGTCACCGACGGCGATGGCGGCGGCGCCCGATCCTTTTGGCCGACGCTGGAGCGCGCTTCCGATCGCTTCCCGACCGTCGCCACCTCGAGCAACGATCCCGCGATCATCATCTACACCTCGGGCACGACCGGCAATCCGAAGGGCGCGCTGCACGCCCATCGCGTGCTGCTCGGCCATTTGCCCAATGTCGAGATGGTGCACGGCTTCCTGCCGAAGCCCGGTGACGTGATGTGGACGCCGGCGGACTGGGCCTGGATCGGCGGCCTGTTCGATGCGCTGTTTCCGGCCTGGTATCACGCCGTTCCGGTGATCGGCTATCGCGCGCGGAAATTCGTGCCGCAGGCGGCGATGCAGCTGATGGCGGACTATCAGGTGCGCAACGTGTTTCTGCCGCCGACCGCGCTCAAGCTGATGCGGCAGGCGAACGTCAGGCATGACGGGGTCAAGCTGCGCAGCATCCTCACCGGCGGCGAGTCGCTCGGCGCCGAGCTGCTCGACTGGGTGCGCGCGACCTTCGGCATCGATGCGCACGAGATCTACGGCCAGACCGAGTGCAATCTCGTCGTCGGCAACAATGCAAAGCTGTTTCCGATCCGGCCGGGATCGATGGGCAAGGCCACGCCGGGCTTCGAGGTGCTGATCGTCAACGACAGAGGCGAGGAGCTGCCGCGGGGGGAGCGAGGCATCATCGGCGTGCGCCAGCCCAATCCCTGCACCATGATCGAATATTGGCGCAATCCCGACGCCACCTCGAAGAAGTTCGCCGGCGATGTGCTGCTGACCGGCGATCTCGGCACCCAGGATGACGACGGCTATTTCTGGTACGCGAGCCGCGAGGACGATGTCATCACCTCGGCCGGCTATCGCATCGGCCCGGCGGAGATCGAAGATACTCTGCTCAAGCACCCCGCCGTCGCGCTTGCGGCCGTCGTCGGCATTCCCGACCCCGTTCGCACCGAAGCGGTCAAGGCGTGGATCGTGCTGCGTCCGGGGTTCGTTGCAAATGACACGCTGTCGCGGGAGATCCAGGACTTCGTCAAGGTGAAGCTCGCCGCGCACGAATATCCGAGGCACGTGGAGTTCACGGACAGCCTGCCGATGACCGCGACCGGCAAGGTACTGCGACGAGAGTTGCGGGCGCGGGGTTAAGGGTACGCAGCGGACTCAAAGCACTGTTTGATTGCTGAGGTTTGCTGGAGCGAGATCGACCCGCGCACTCGGTGTACCTCGCCCGCCAGGGCGAAGCGAAGCTTCGCTAGGGCGGGGAGAGGTCGGATTGCATCGCCAGATGCAATCCGGGTGAGGGGGTGCAGGTCTCTCAACGAACACTTCTCGTGCGTCTGCCCCTCACCCCAACCCTCTCCCCGTGAAGAACGGGGAGGGAGCGCACCGCTGTCGGCGTAAGCAGTCGAGCCTCTTGCTTCATGCCTACAAGTTGAAATTGAAATCCCTGCCCGCCCGCTGTTAGCATCGGCTCAAACGATAACAGTCAGGAGGACCGCCGATGACCGCATCCGTTTCGGGACGAAACGATCCCGTGGTGCGCCGCATCACCACGGCCGACATTGCCGAGGCGCTGACGCAAGGGTTGCGCGATTTCCAGGCGCAGCCGTTGTTCGGACTTGCTTTCGGTTTGATCTATGTGCTCGGCGGTATCAGCATCGTGCTGTGCGTCACCGCCTTCGGCATGGTGTATCTGGCCTATCCCTTGGCGGCCGGCTTCGCGTTGCTCGGTCCGTTCGTCGCGATCGGTCTGTATGAAGTCAGCCGCCGCCGCGAACTGGGTCAGCCGGTCTCGTATAGCGCGATCTGGCAGACGATCACTTCGCGCGGCGAGATCGCCTGGATGGCGTTCGTCACCGTGTTCTTTTTCGTGATCTGGATGTACCAGATCAGGCTGCTGATCGCGCTGCTGCTCGGGCTCAACGCCTCGTTCTCCAGCTTCAAGGAGTTCATGACGGTCGTGCTGACGACCAATGAGGGCCTGCTGTTTCTCGCCATCGGCAATCTCGACGGCGCCGCGCTCTCGCTGGTGCTGTTTTCCCTTACCGTGGTGTCGTTTCCGCTGCTGCTGGATCGTGAGGTCGATTTCGTCACCGCCATGATCACCAGCGTGCGTGCGGTCGTGGCGAGCCCTGGGCCGATGATCGGCTGGGCCGCGGTCATCACCGTGCTGCTGATCGTCTCGGCGCTGCCGTACTTCCTCGGGCTGCTGGTGACCGTCCCCGTGCTGGGACATGCGACCTGGCATCTATATCGCCGGATCGTCGCGCCGGTATGACGTGGCAGCAAGCCTCGACCAAGGTTCGATGGTGAACCCACGCCTCGCGGCATATGATCGGTCCGAAATGTGGCGGGGCGCGGCCAGGTCCGCGCCACGATTTGGGGAAGGATGATGCCAGACAACATCGCATTGTTCGCCACCATCATCCTGCTGTTGCCGATGTTCTATCTGCTGCTGGCCGCGCCGGCCTTCCTGCTGGTGCGGCTGGACATCGTGCCGGTGACGCGGCTGCTGCGCGGCATGTTCGATTCCTACTTCGTCGCGCTCGCCATCGCCGGCGGCATCGGCACGCTCGCCGTCCTGGCGGATGGGCGTCCGCTGCTGGCCTTCGGCCTCGCCGCGGTGGCCGGCTTCGCGCTGCTGTCGCGCCGCTGGTTCCTCGAGCGGATGGACGCCCGCATTCGCGACCGGGATTCCGGCGATGCGACGGCGGTACGCGGGCTGCGCTGGCTGCATTGGGGCGGCATGCTCAGCAACGCGGTGCAGGTCGGCGGCGTGCTGGCGTACATCCCGCAGATCGCGGCGGTGTCTTAGCGGATTTTGCCGCGACGGTCCGATCCGTTCATGCCGCCCTTGTCATCCAGCCTTCAGCTTGCGATCATTGCCGAGGACGTCGGCGACCACGGCCGTCAACACCAGGGCGCCCCCGATGAGCGCGCGCCGGCTCGGCACTTCCGAAAAGGCCAGCCAGACCCAGAATGGCATCAGCGGCGTCTCCAGCGTTCCGATCAAGGACGCGCGCCCCGATGGCAGAAGCCGGGCGCCCAGCGAAAACAGCGTCAGTCCGAGCGCGACCTGGAACAAGCCGAACATCGCGAGGATGCCGATCTCGCGTGACGAGACCTCGAACAGGTCATGCGCGAACGGCACGCTGACCACGGAGCCGATCACGTTCGAGAGCGCCGCTGCGGCGACCATCGGCGTGTCCTTGTGCTTCCGGATCGCCACCGTCATGCCGCCAAAGGCCAGCATCATCAGGACTGATAGCGCCATCGCACGATGGTCAGCCGCCGTGACCGCGCCGCTCACCGTCACCGCGATGCCGCCGAATGCGACGAGACTCGCGAGCATCGTGACATTGGATGGAGTTTCCCGCAGCCACAACCAGGCGAGCGCGGCCGTCGTGAACGGCTGGGCCGCGATGACGATCGCGACATTGGCGGTGTTTGTCAGTTGAAGCGCCGGGATGAACGCCAGCATCGCGAGCGCCGAAAGGCTTGCAACCAGCACACTGCCGGCGCTCAACCGGATCAGGCTTGTCGTTCCGTTCCAGCCTTGCGCGAGCAGCACGAACAGCGCAATGCAGCCGCCGCCGAACAGGCCGCGCCAGAACAGGATCGTCCAGGAATCGAAGTGCAGCAGCCGGGTAAAAAACGGTGCGGTGCTCCAGGCAATCGCGGCCGCAACCACGAGGGCAATGCCGGTGCGGCGGTGAGATCGAGCGTCCTGCATCAAGCCCCGGCAACAGGCGGATCATCGATGCGCTCACGATCCCATGCTGCTCAGGTCACTGGCAAGATCGATCTTGATCGCCACTGTCACGGCATTCCGATTCCGAGCGCCTTCAGTGCTGCGAGCATGCGCGCGGGCGGCGCCATCTTCACGGCGAGCGGCTTGCCGGTTTCGAGCAGGCTTTTGAGGCTCGACAGGATCGCCGGCCAGCCTTGGCGTCCGCCCGACAGGATGTCGTCCGACAACGGCCGCTCATGCGCTTCGGTCATCGTCAGGCGCACGGCATCGCCGGCCTGCTCGATCTCATAGGTGACGAGCGTTCGGCCGAGCGCTGCGACGAGGCCGGGCCAGTTGACGTCCCAGGTGATGGTGAGTCGTCGCGGCGGCTCGCACACGATCACCTCGCCGCTGATGTGCTCGGAGCCATCGGGCGCGCGCACGATGAAGGCGCCGCCGGCGCGCAGGTCCGCCTCCACGGCAAAGCCGAAGAAATATTGCCGGCTGAACTCGGCCGAGGTCAGCGCCTGCCAGACCTTCTCGGGGCTGGCGGCGATGTAGATCGTGTAGACGGTCTCCGGCTTGAATGTCGAGATGTCGACCGCGCTGCCCGGATCACTCATGGCCTTCCTCCAATCGCTTCTTCAATTCGCCGAGCGCGGTGAGCCTGGCGCGCTCGAATTTCCTGATCCAGCGCTCGCCGATCTGATGGATCGGCACCGGATTGAGGAAGTGCAGCTTCTCGCGGCCGTGTCTGATCGTCGTGACCAGGTTGGCCGCCTCGAGAATCGCAAGATGCTTGGTCACGGCCTGCCGCGTCATCGCGAGGCCGTCGCAGAGCTCGGTCAGGGTCTGGCCGTTCCGCGCATGCAGCCGGTCGAGCAGCGCCCGCCGCGATGCGTCCGCCAGGGCCTTGAAGACCTCGTCCATGGCGGAGAAATTACGCAACCAAAAGGTTGCGTGTCAAGTCGCATCAGGCGGCTTCTCGAAGTCTTGCTTCTCGTCACCTGTTCCGTCTGGGGAGCCGCGCAAGCGTCGCAGTGAGGACAGGGCGGCCTTCTGGAAAATACTCGCAAAAAGCGTCTTCATGCTTGTGCGGATAGTGGAGCAGATTGATCAGGGACCAAGTCATCGCCGCAAGCAGCTGGTCGGAGTTGCAGGCCGGAGACGGCCAGGCCTCGTAGATCGCTCTGACCTCGGAGCGATAGAGGCCGAACAGCGTGTCGAACTCCCACTCCGGAAAAAACGGGCCTTCGACAGCGGCGCGAAGCGCGCGATGCACGATCTCGCGATCCGCAGTGGAGAGAGAAGCTATCGAGATGGACATGGCGGGTGGTGCCGGCTCGGCGTCACATGGCGTGGAGATGCCTTTCCGGTGTATGATATGGCGTCCTCCTTCGCACGAGTCCTCTTCATGTCCCTGCAAGTCTATCTCGCCTTCGTCGCCGCCTGCGTCGGGCTGGCGCTGCTGCCCGGTCCGGTCGTCACGCTGTTGATCGCCAATGGGCTGCGTCATGGCACCCGTGCCGCGCTGATCAACATTGCCGGCGTGCAGACCGGGCTCGCGATCGCGATCGGTGTCGTCGCCATCGGCCTGACATCGCTGATGGCGACGATGGGCTACTGGTTCGAATGGGTGCGCCTGATCGGCGCGGCCTATCTGGTGTGGCTCGGCATCCAGCTGATCCGCTCTCCGATCGAAGGCATCGCTGCCGGCGAGGCACCGCCTCCGCCGCCGCGCGGTGGCTTCTTCCTGCAGGGCCTGCTGGTGCTGCTGTCGAACCCGAAGGTGATGGTGTTCTTCGGCGCGTTCCTGCCGCAGTTCATGGACATGAGCCGGGATCACGTGCCGCAGGTCGGACTGCTCGGCGTCACCTTCATGGTGATCGCCGGCCTGACCGATGCGATCTACGCGCTGCTCGCCGGCCGGGCGCGAAAGCTGTTCTCCGCGAACAGGACTCGGCTCGTGTCGCGCATCTCCGGCGGCTTCATGATCGGCGGCGGCGTGTGGCTGGCGCTGACCCGGGCGCGGTGAGGCGGCTGCTCGCTGCGGGCTTCGACTATTCGACGAGGCGGGGCCGCGGCCGGAACTCCAGTCCGGCGTAAACGTCACGAAGGCCGATGGCGACGTTCAGCTTCTCTAGTCGAATGATCGCGTCGAGCCCCTTCAGCACGACATCCGCCCAGGCCCCGGACGGATCGCGTGAATAAAGATGGACATTGGGGCTGTCGGTGTCGACGAACAGAATGTAGTCGACACAGGGGAGAGCCTGATATTCTGCCAGCTTGACCGTGACGTCGAAGCCGCCGGTCGTCGGAGACAGCACCTCGACCAGCAGTGCTGGTCGATCGGCCACCAGGGAGTCCTCGTCAGGCTTGCCGCAATCGACGCCCAGATCCGGCATGCGACGGGTCGACGGCGACGTGACCACATAGGTGTCGCCGGTGAAGGTCTGGCACGGACCGCCTCTGGTCTGGGCGTGCAGGGCCGCGGTCAGGTTGACGACGATCGCGTCGTGCCGCCGGCCCGCGCCGGCCATCATGATGACCTCGCCGTCAACGAGCTCGTAGCGCTCATCCTGCGCTGTCACCCAGGAAAAGAACTGCTCGGGCGAGACCGCCGCCGGATCGACCTTGATGTTCATGCGAGAGCGCCTGTTTGGCCGAACTATAGGCGACCCGCTTGGCCTGCGAAAGCGTGGCTCGGGCTTGCATCCGGCTGCCGGTCTGCGCGGCCAATTGGCCTACAGCTCGATCGTTCCCCGAACCACCGGCGCGACGTCGCCGCCGACCCAGATCGTCTCGCCGTCCTGGGCGACATGCACCCGGCCGGCGCGGCCGAGCACGGTGCCCTGCGCGGCAACATATTGCTTCGGAGCAATTCCGGCGCCGATCAGCCATTGCGCCAAGCTTGCATTGAGGCTGCCCGTGACCGGGTCCTCGGCGCCGCTCCAGGTGAAGGCACGAACCTCGTACTGCGCGTCGCGGCCGTCGCGTGCGAGATCCCACGGCGCGACGACGCCAACCGGCTGCTGCGACAGGGCGAGCACGTTGAACTTGATGTTGAGCAGATCCTGACGCGAGTCGATCAGCACGCCGATCCAGCCCGGCCCGTTGTCGATCCATTGCACGGCGCGCATCGTGCTCGGCTGGATGCCGAGCGCCGCGGCGATCTTGGCGGTGAGTTCGGCATCGACAGCGCCGGTTCGACGCAGAGGCGGGGCGGCGAAAGCAAGCCGGTCGCCGTCACGCTTGATGCGCACGAGACCCGCGCCGCACTCCTGCACGACGTGCTCGCCTTTCGGCCGGCCGCCGAGCGCAAGCCAGGCGTGGCACGATCCCAGCGTCGGATGGCCCGCAAACGGCAGCTCGCGCTGCGGCGTGAAAATGCGCACGCGGTAATCAGCGCCCGGATCCTGGGCACGCGACAGGAACGTCGTTTCGGACAGATTCGTCCAGTTGGCGATCGCCTGCATCGTGGCATCGTCGAGGCCATCGGCCTCGGCGATCACGGCGAGCGGGTTGCCCTTGAAGGCTAGCTTGGAGAACACGTCGACTTGAAGAAACGGAAGCGTCGGCATCGCGGTGTTCTCCCTGATATCGTCCTCAGTCGCGCCAGAACGGCTTGCTGGACTCTTCCTGAACCAAGGCCGGATCAAGCCCGCAGTCGCGCATCTGCTCGCGGTCGAGCATCGCCAGTTCGGAGCGCCAGAACAGGCGTTGCATCCAGAGTTGCGGGACCTGGAGCAAATTGCTCTTTCCGTGAGCAACTTGCGGAGTTGCCCAACGCTGCGCCAGGGAATATGCCATGAGTCACCTATTGGTCTTCGATTGCGTTGTTCGAAGAGCAATCGCGCAGTACATATCTCGGTGCAATCGAAACATTGCTCTCGGTGCAATATAGCATGAATGCTTCGTATACGGCCCTGGTGGACGACATTGCCGAGGACATCGCGAACGGCCGCCTGAAGGCCGGCGACCGGCTGCCGCCGCAGCGGCAGTTCGCCTATGAGCGGGGAATTGCCGCATCCACGGCAGCCCGGGTCTATGCCGAATTATTGCGCAGGGGACTCGTCGTCGGCGAGGTCGGCCGCGGCACCTTCGTTGCCGGTGAACCGGTGTCGGTGCCGGCCTCGTTGCGGCTGGAGCCGTTCGACGGCCGGATCGATCTCGAGTTCAATTTTCCGACCCTGCCGGACCAGGCGGCGCTGATCGCGAAGTCGCTGGCCGTCTGGCAGCGGCCGGAGAAGCTGGCGCCGGTGCTGGCGCCGATCACGCAGCGGCGGCTGGTCGAGGCCGGGCGGACCGCCGCGGCGTTCTTCGCCGGGGAGCGCTGGCGCCCGCGCGCGGACAATTTCGTGTTCGCCGGCAGCGGCCGGCAGTCGCTCGCGGCGGCGATCTCGGCCCTGGTGCCGGTCGGCGGCCGGCTCGGCGTCGAGGCCGTCACCTATCCGATGATCAAGGGCATTGCGGCGCGGCTCGGCGTCACGCTGGTGCCGCTCGCGATGGACGCCGAAGGCATCCGTCCGGACGCGCTCGCCAAGGCGCATCGTGCCGGCGCGCTGAATGCGATCTATATTCAGCCGGTCATGCAGAATCCGCTCGGGCTCACGATGAGCGAGGCGCGCCGCGAGGAGATCGTGCGGCTCGTGCGCAAGCACGAGCTGATGATCATCGAGGATCTGGTCTATGGCTTCCTCAGCGACCAGGTCTCGCTGGCGACGCTGGCCGAGGAGCGCGTCGTCGTTGTCGACAGCCTCGCCAAGCGCCTCGCGCCGGGCATCGCGGTCGGCTTCCTCTACGTGCCGGCGCACCTGCGCGAGAAGTTCGCGGCGACGGTGCGCACCGGCGCGTGGTCGGTGACCTCGCTCGCCTTGGCTGCCGGAATGGGCCTGCTCGCCGACGGCACCGCCGCCGAGATCACCAGGCGCAAGCGCGCGGATGCACTGGTGCGGCAGGCGATCGTCGCCGAGTGCCTCGCCGGCTATCACATCGAAGCCGATCCGCGCTCCTACCATGTCTGGCTGCATCTGCCGGAGGGCTGGCGCGCCGAGGCCCTGACGGCTGCGGCAGCGCGCGCAGGGATCGCGATTACGCCGGCAAGCGCGTTCGCGGTCGCGCACGGCCACTCGCCGAATGCAGTGCGGCTGGCGCTGGGCCTGCCGAGCCATGATGATCTGCGCACGGCGCTATGGCGGCTCGCCGGCCTGCTGTCGCATCACGACGCCTCGGACATGACGGAGTAGGAGCTACGCCAGCCCCTTGCCGCGCAGCTCGCGCTCGATATCGCCGAGGATGCGAATCAGCCGCTCGGCCCAGAGCTTTTGCCCCTCCGGTTCGGCAATCTCGTTCTGCCGGATCTCGATGCCCGATGTAATCAGCCTGCGACCCTCGCCATGCACCGGAATGGTGTAGTCGGTGTTGTCGCCGACCGCATAAGGCTGGTTGTCGCCGACGACGAGATCCGGCTCGGCGCGCAGCGCCTTCAATAGCAGCGGCGGCAGCACGCGGTCGTGCTGATACAGCGTGCCGATGTGCCAGGGCCTGGATATCCCGGCATAGACCGGCGTGAAGCTGTGCAGAGAGACGAGGATGGTCGGCCGTCCCGCTTGCTTGCGCGCGTCGAGCGCGGCGGTGATGCGATCATGATACGGATCGAAGATCGCGCGGCGCCGCAGCTCAGCATCCTCGTGCGTCAGTCCCTCATTGCCGGGAATGGTGGTGCGCTCGCTGATCATCGGGATCGAGTTCGGCGCCTTCGGCGAGCGGTTGCAGTCGATCACCAGCCGTGAATAGCGCTGCGCCACCAGATGCGCATCGAGCGCGCGTGCCACCTGCTCCGCGACGCCGGCGATGCCGATGTCCCAGGCGATGTGCCGCTGCAGTTCGCTCTCGTCGAGGCCGAGGTCGCCGAGCGCGCGCGGCAGCAGGCGGCCGTAATGATCGCAGGTCAAGAACAGCGCGGACGTGCCGTCGACGTTCTGCTCGTGGACCGGCGGAACTTCGTCGGCTTGAAGGAGTCGTGCTGTATCTGTCACGTCGGGAAGCTTCATGATCAATCGGCTGCTCATTCAGGCGGCATGACGAACTGCAATTGAGCAGAGGTGAATCTGGATTGCATGGCCGAAAACCGCGATGATGATTCGATGACGATGCCGATCCTGAGGCGCGATCACAAGGCCTGATATCGCCGGGTCCGGCCGCTTCTGTGGGAAGCGCCGCATGGCCACCGCAACGCGCACGTGCGCAAGAGGGGACTGATGGAGATCAAGGTCGGGTTCGAAATCGCCTATGCCGCGCCTGCGGCCACGCCGATGGTGATCATGCTGTCGATCCATCCCTCGCGCCGAAAGGACATCATCGGCACGGAGATGATCGTCGCCGAGCCCGCGGTGCCGATCAGCTTCTATCACGACAGCTTCGGCAACATCTGCGGCCGCCTGGTGGCGCCGAGCGGCGGCGTGACCTTTCACGGCAGCGCCATCGTGCGGGATACCGGATTGCCCGACGCCGTCGCGCCGGATGCGCAGCAGCTGCCGATCGACCAGCTGCCGGACGATCTGCTGCTCTATCTGATGCCGAGCCGCTATTGCGAGACCGACAAGCTTACCGACGTCGCCTGGTCGCTGTTCGGTCAGGCGCCGGCGGGATGGGCGCGGGTGCAGGCGATCTGCGACTTCGTGCACAAGCATGTCAGCTTCGGCTACGAGCACGCCCATCACATGAAGTCGGCGCACGACGTCTACCAGGCGCGCACCGGCGTCTGCCGCGACTTCGCGCATCTGGCGCTGACCTTGTGCCGCTGCATGGGCATTCCGGCGCGCTACTGCACCGGCTACATGGGCGACATCGGCATTCCGGCGGAGCCCTTTCCGATGGATTTCTCCGGCTGGTTTCAGGCCTATCTGTCCGGCCAATGGTACACCTTCGATGCCCGCCACAACGTGCCGCGCATCGGCCGCATCGTCATGGCCACGGGGCGCGACGCCGCCGACGTCGCGCTCTCGACCTCGTTCGGGCGGATGACCCTGACCAAATTCCACATCGTCAGCGAGGAGATCGTGGCGGCGCGCGGCGTGGCGTGAGGCTGGCCTTGCCCGGCCTGCGCGGTTATGCAGGGCGATGACCTCCGACACGCCCCCTGATCTCCTGTTCGTCTACGGCACCCTGATGCGCGGCTTCGACCATCCGATGGCGCGGCTGCTGTCGGCCAATGCCGATTTCGTCAGTGAAGCCAGCTGCCGCGGCCGGCTCTACCGCATCCAGCACTATCCCGGGCTCGTGTTGTTGGCGGATGCCGCCGACATCGTTCATGGCGAGCTGTTCCGGCTGCGCCAGCCCGAGCCGATGCTGCGCGAATTCGACATGTACGAGGCCTGTGGCGAGGGTTTTGCGCAGCCGACCGAATATCTCCGCCAGCGCCTCGGCGTGACGCTCGCCGACGGCTCGACCCAGGAAGCCTGGACCTATGTCTACAATTGGCCGGTCGACGAGGCCGCCCGCATTGTCTCGGGACGGTTCCTGGCGCCCTAGGTCTCTCCGCGTCGTCATTCCGGGACATCGCGCAGCGATGGGCCCGGAATCCATAACCACCAAACGCGCGGAGGCACGCCAGCGGCGCGGCCGTCGCGCCTCACGACCGATCGTGGTTATGGATTCCGGGCTCGCCCTGCGGGCGCCCCGGAATGACGGGAGGAAAGAGCAGGGCCTGTGAATAGCCCGGAGAAGCTCGAGGAAGTTCACATTTCGTACACGGCTGCCTATATGCCTAAGCCAACAGGCACAGGACCCTCGCCCGACTCATGGCCCGCTTCACGCCGGAATTCCTCGATGAGCTGCGTGCCCGGCTTCCGGTCTCGGATGTCGTCGGCAAGCGCGTGAAGCTCAAGAAGGCCGGGCGGGAGTGGAAGGGGCTGTCGCCGTTCCAGCAGGAAAAGACGCCGTCCTTCTACGTCAACGACCAGAAGGGCTTCTATCACGACTTCTCCTCCGGCAAGCACGGCAACATCTTCGACTTCGTGATGGAGACCGAGGGCTGCAGCTTCCCGGAGGCCGTGGAGCGGCTGGCGGGGGTCGCCGGCCTGGCGCTGCCGGCGGTGACGCCGGATGCGGCGCGGCAGGAGCGGCAGCGCAAGACGCTGTATGACGTGATGGAACTGGCGGCGAAATTCTTCGCCGATACGCTGGGCTCCAGGCACGGCGCAAGAGCGCGGGGCTATCTCGCCGATCGTGCGATCCTGCCGCAGACGCAATTGCAGTTCCGGCTCGGCTATGCGCCGCCGGAGCGGTTCGGCCTGAAGGAATATCTCGGCGCCCAGGGCGTGCCGGTCAACGACATGGTCGAGGCCGGGCTGCTCATCGGCGGCGACGACATTCCGGTCCCCTATGACCGCTTCAAAGATCGCGTGATGTTTCCGATCACCGACGTCCGGGGACGCGTCATCGCCTTCGGCGGCCGCGCGATGCAGAAGGACGTGCCGGCGAAATATCTCAATTCGCCGGAGACGCCGCTCTTTCACAAGGGCGACAATCTCTACAACTTGGCCAACGCCCGCCAGGCCGCGCACAATGGCGCGCCGATGATCGTGGTCGAGGGCTATGTCGACGTCATCGCGCTGGTCGCGGCGGGCTTTGCCGGCGCGGTCGCGCCGCTCGGCACCGCGCTGACCGAGAGCCAGCTGTCGCTGATCTGGAAGATGGTCGACGAGCCGATCCTGTGCTTCGACGGCGACCGCGCTGGCCAGAAGGCGGCCCATCGGGCCGCGGACCTCGCGCTTCCGCTTCTGAAACCCGGCAAAAGCCTGCGCTTCGCGCTGCTGCCCGAGGGCCAGGATCCGGACGACCTCGTCCGCTCCGGTGGCCGCGGCGCGGTCGAGGAGGTGCTGAAGATCGCAAAACCGCTCGCCGAGGTGATCTGGTCGCGCGAGATCGAGGGCGGCAGCTTCACCACTCCGGAGCGGCGCGCCGCGCTGGAGGCGCGGATCGGCCAGCTCACCGGCGGCATCGCCGACGAGGTAGTACGCCGCTACTACAAGCAGGACCTCAGCAACCGGCTGTACCAGGCCTTCGCACCCGACGGCGGCCGGGGCTTCGGCCGCGGCTATGGTGCCGAATCAGGGCGCCGGTTCGGCGCCCGCAGTCCCGGATCCGGACAGCCGGGACGGTTATCCACAGGGGGCGGCCGCCGTGGCGGTCCGCCGTCCACAGGTCCCGCAATGTCCCGCGGACCCTACATGGCGGCCAGTCCGCAGCTCGCCATGAGCCCGATCATGCGCGGCCAGCGCTCGGCGATCTCGCGCCGCGAGGCGCTGATCCTGCAGTGCCTGATCAACCACCCCTGGCTGCTCCACGACCACCTGGAAGAGGTCGCGGCGTTGGAGCTCGCCCACCCCGAGGCGCACAAGCTCCGGGCCGCCATCATCGCCGCTTTCGCCCACGACCACCATCATTCGCCGGATCCGGACGAGCAGGCCGAGAAGATGCGCGCCGACCTGGAGAAGTCTGGTTTTTCCGAGCTTCTTCAACGGGTTGAGCGGGCGATCACGACCGCGGCGGTATGGGCGACGAAGTCAGGCGCGGCGCGCGATGACGTTCTTGCGACCTGGCATCAGCTGGTCGCCTTGCATCGGCAATGGCACTCCTTACTTAGGGAATTGAAGGATGCCGAGTTGGCGTTGGGCGAGGACCCGAGCGAGCCGAACATGGGCTGGTTGAGGGACGTGAAGGCCAGGATGGCCGAGATGGATGGGACCGAGGCGCTGATCGAAGGCTTCGGAGAACTGTCCGGACGTACCAACCGCAACGTGTGAAATGAGGGCCCGGCGCCCTGTCTCTGGTTGAGCACATTTCGGTCCGGTCTGCCCGCGCGCGGCCCGGTCCACGCGAAAAGACTCGCCAAATCCATGGTTTGGCTGCAAAAACAGGGTTAATCGAAGTTTAAGAGGTCCGGGGCATTTTCTGCAGCAGATGGGTTGGTTTCGCTGTCGGACACCACGCCGGTTTTCAGGCGCCGGATTCGATTGCAAAACCGGTATCGCTTTTGCAAGAAACGCGCGCCGGTCCAAAACAGGACGACACCAGCGACAGACCTTTGGGTGGCGACGTCAGATGTGCGCCGCCCTTTCCGCGTCGAGAACAGTTTGAGTAGAGCAGGCGGGCGCTGCGATGCCAAGGGCGAAGATGCCACAGGCTAAAGCGGGCGCGTTTCGGGAGCAATGAATGGCCACGAAGGCAAAGACGCTGCAGGTGAAGGACAAGGAAAAGGACGACAAGGCGGCCGACGCTCCCGAAAAGGACGCCGCCGATGCGCCTTCGCCGTTGCTCGACCTGTCGGACGCCGCCGTCAAGAAGATGATCAAGCAGGCCAAGAAGCGCGGCTTCGTGACCTTTGATCAGCTCAACGAAGTGCTGCCTTCCGACACTACCTCGCCGGAACAGATCGAAGACATCATGTCGATGCTGTCCGACATGGGCATCAACGTGACCGAGGCCGAGGAGGCCGACGACTCCGAGGAGAAGGACGACGGCGAGGACGAGACCGACAACGAACTCGTCGAGATCACCCAGAAGGCCGTCACCGAGGTCAAGAAGTCGGAGCCCGGCGAGCGCACCGACGATCCCGTGCGCATGTATCTGCGCGAGATGGGCACCGTCGAGCTGCTGTCGCGCGAGGGCGAAATCGCCATCGCCAAGCGCATCGAGGCCGGCCGCGAGGCAATGATCGCGGGCCTCTGCGAGAGCCCGCTGACCTTCCAGGCCATCATCATCTGGCGCGACGAGCTCAACGAAGGCAAGATCTTCCTTCGCGACATCATCGATCTCGAAGCCACCTATGCCGGCCCGGAAGCGAAGGGCGGCATGAACCCGCAGATCGCGGGGCCGGTCAACGGCGAGGGCGCTCCGGCCGAGGGCGGCGAGATCCAGGCGGCGGTCGCGCCGCCGGCGGCGCCGCAGCAGCCGACGCCATTCCGTGCCGCGCCGAACGGCGCGCCCGTCGAGGAGAAGGATCCCGGCGAGGCGGCGGCCGAAGCCGACATGGACGACGACGAGTTCGAGAACCAGATGTCGCTCGCCGCCATCGAGGCCGAGCTCAAGCCGAAGGTGGTCGAGACCTTCGACAAGATCGCGTCCGAGTACAAGAAGCTTCGCCGCCTGCAGGAGCAGGACATCGCCAACCAGCTGCAGAGCGAGTCGCTGTCGCCCTCGCAGGAGCGCAAGTACAAGAAGCTCAAGGACGAGATCATCGTCGAGGTGAAGTCGCTGCGCCTCAACCAGGCCCGCATCGACTCGCTGGTCGAGCAGCTCTACGACATCAACAAGAAGCTGGTCTCGTTCGAGAGCCGGCTGATGCGCCTCGCCGATTCCCACGGCGTCGCCCGCGAGGATTTCCTGCGCAACTACCAGGGCTCGGAGCTCGATCCGCGCTGGCTGAACCGCGTCTCCAAGCTGTCGGCCAAGGGCTGGAAGAACTTCGTCCATTACGAGAAGGACCGCATCAAGGATCTGCGCCAGGAGGTGCAGGCGATGGCCGCCCTCACCGGCCTCGAGATCGGCGAGTTCCGCAAGATCGTGCACTCGGTGCAGAAGGGCGAGCGCGAGGCCCGTCAGGCCAAGAAGGAGATGGTGGAAGCCAACCTCCGTCTCGTGATCTCGATCGCCAAGAAGTACACCAATCGCGGCCTGCAGTTCCTCGACCTGATCCAGGAAGGCAACATCGGCCTGATGAAGGCGGTCGACAAGTTCGAGTACCGCCGCGGCTACAAGTTCTCGACCTACGCCACCTGGTGGATCCGGCAGGCGATCACCCGCTCGATCGCCGACCAGGCCCGCACCATCCGCATCCCCGTGCACATGATCGAGACGATCAACAAGATCGTCCGCACTTCGCGCCAGATGCTGAACGAGATCGGCCGCGAGCCGACCCCCGAGGAGCTCGCCGAGAAGCTAGGCATGCCCCTGGAGAAGGTGCGCAAGGTCCTCAAGATCGCCAAGGAGCCGCTGTCGCTCGAAACCCCCGTGGGCGACGAGGAGGATTCCCACCTCGGCGACTTCATCGAGGACAAGAACGCCATCCTGCCGATCGACGCCGCCATCCAGTCGAACCTGCGCGAAACCACCACCCGTGTGCTCGCCTCGCTGACCCCGCGCGAAGAACGCGTGCTCCGCATGCGCTTCGGCATCGGCATGAACACCGACCACACGCTGGAAGAAGTCGGCCAGCAGTTCTCGGTGACGAGAGAGCGTATCCGTCAGATCGAAGCCAAGGCGCTGCGGAAGCTGAAGCATCCGTCGCGGTCGCGGAAGCTGCGGTCGTTCCTCGACAACTAGTCGCATGAACTGTCATTGCCGGGCTTGACCGGCAATCCATCAGACCACGACGGCGGACCGAGAGGTCCGCCGTTTTTGTTTGAGAACAATGAAAACCGTCCGCCCGCAAATCAGGTTCGCCCGTGTCATCAAATCTCTTCGCAATCATGAGGCTGCTCGACGAACTCCGTCTCCATTTTTTCATTCAGCGGACACGTCCGGATTCCATTCGGCTGTCCGTCACATTGGTCGGCGAGCGACTGGAAATCGAGGTGTTCGAGGATGACCACATCGAATTCAGCCGCTTCCGCGGCGACGAGAGCGTGGAAAGTGGTTGTGAGGAGTTGATGCAGCTTCTGCGGTCTCAAGTAGACGTATGATCCGAACTCGCTGCGCCGCATGCCTATCTGATACTTACGGAGTGGCTCCGTCACGATCATCGACAAGACCATTCTGGTTGATTCTTAGGATCTATCAACAGACGGCGTCATTAGTAGGGTGGGCAAAGGCGTGGTGTGGTGGCCCGGCTTGCACCGTTTTTGCGTGCGCCGTGCCCACCGACCAGGAGCGATGCGCCTGATGGTGGGCACGCGCCGCCTGCCGCGTCGCTTTGCCCACGCTACGAACTAGGCGAGATCGCATGGCGCTGTTAGATGCAGCGCCCTCTCCCCTTGTGGGAGAGGGCATCTCAGGCCCATCCACGCACGCGGTTGGGTGAGGGGTCTCTCTCCGCGAATGGCATTCGTTGAGGCATACCCCTCACCCAACCGAGCTTGCGGCGCTT
Organism: Bradyrhizobium sp. HKCCYLS2038; assembly: GCF_051167655.1. Taxonomy (NCBI): domain Bacteria; kingdom Pseudomonadati; phylum Pseudomonadota; class Alphaproteobacteria; order Hyphomicrobiales; family Nitrobacteraceae; genus Bradyrhizobium; species Bradyrhizobium sp. HKCCYLS2038. The sequence goes on from NZ_JBNPTM010000001.1 coordinate 851,237, forward strand.
TCCTACATGCCCTCTCCCACAAGGGGCGAGGGCGCAGTCATGGGCACCGCGCTTGTGGTCGGGGTGACTCGTCCGACGCGCGCACCGCTGTGTCCGTACGCGTCCGCACCCCTCCGGGAGAAGGCTGAACTTTCCGCTGACGCGGCGTGAGATGGCGCTGCTACGCAAGAGGTCCTCCACCGGAAAGGTTTCCGATGCAGAACGACACAGCTTCATCATCCTCATCGAACGACGGCCCCAGCGCCGCGTCCATCTGGCCGCCTCTCCGCCCCTTCATTGCCGCCGAATCCCGCCTTGCTGCCCGTGCAGTCAAGATACCCTGGACCGCCTTCCTCTACGAATTCCTCCGCTTCGGTGTGAAGCAGGGCTGGGCCTGTCTGTTCGGCGGCATCGCGGTGGCGCTGATGCTGGCGACGTGGCGGTTCTATCCGGCCGATGCTCCGCTGGCCCGTTACGACTTCCTCTTCCTCTGCATGCTCGGCGTCCAGGCCGCGCTACTCGCGGTAAAACTCGAGACCGTCGAGGAGGCCAAGATCATCCTCATCTATCACCTCGTCGGGACGGCGATGGAGCTGTTCAAGACCGCGACCGGCTCGTGGATCTATCCCGAGCCGAGCCTGATCCGGCTCGGTGGCGTGCCGCTGTTCTCGGGCTTCATGTATTCCTGCATCGGCAGCTATCTCTGCCGGGTCTGGCGTCTGTTCGATTTCCGCTTCACCGGCCATCCGTCGCGGCGCTGGCTGATGGCCTTAAGTGCTGCGATCTATCTCAACTTCTTCACCGATCATTACGGCCTCGATCTCAGGCTCGTGCTGTTCGGCTGGGCCGCACTGCTGTTCGCGCCTGCGACCGTGCACTTCAAGGTCTGGCGCGTGCATCGCTCGATGCCGCTGCTGCTCGGGCTGTTTCTGGTGTCGCTGTTCATCTGGCTGTCGGAGAACATCGGCACGCTGTCGCGCACCTGGATCTATCCGGCGCAAGCGCATGGCTGGGCGATAGTGTCGCCGGCCAAGCTCGGCTCGTGGTTTCTGCTGCTGATCATCAGCTACACGCTGGTCAGCCTGATCAACCGGCCGCGGAAACTGGATGCGCCTGCGCTGATCGCGATCGGGGCCGAGCCGGAGCGGGACGCTGCGTAGCAGCATGGCAGGGCGGCAGCTCGCGGAGCGCCATTTGAGCCGGACCACGAGCAGTGATAGCTTCGCCTAGCCGGTGTCTCCGGAACAGCCGGGCCCGGCCAACAAATGACGCGTGAGCAGCGACGCTCGACGACGAGGCAAAGGGAGGGCCCACGATGGCCGGCATCTATGGCGATGAGTTCGAGAGGAATCTGAACGTGCTGACCGGCCCGGCAAACATCCGGGCCACCGCGGCGAAGTTCGTCGCGTTCGAGAAGGAGCACGGTACGGCCTACAGCTTCGGCATGTTCATCAAGGCGCTGATGCCGCGGCCGGCGGACTGGGCGGATCAGTATGGATCAACCCGAGGCTATGGCGGCTGGGAGAAGCACGCCGGCGCGATCCCCAAGGAGCTGCGCGAGCGGCTGACCAGCGTGACCTTTGCCAACTACCGCGCCGAGAATCCGCGCCCGGTGCGCTTCAAGATCGGCACCAATGTCGACGCCAGCTACGACGTCCAGATCAAGTATTTCATGCATGACGGCATCGAGCATATCGGCGTGCTGATCCTGTGCCCGAACCCGGAGCTGGCCGCAGCCGCGCCAGCGGCGCAAGGGCAGACCGTGCCGGCGTGAGGACGCGTGGCCGTGATGTCAGCCGGCGGCCGCTGATGGTGGTGGGCACGCGCTTGCGCGCTTTGCCCACCCCACGGCAGCTTGGCCTGTGGTGGCGTAGAGCTACTTCTTCTTCGCCCCGACGCGCTCCAGCGACTTGATCGCCAGCGGCGGGCGGCCGGACTTCTCGGCGATGTCGCGGTCCTGCTCCATGATGAAGCCGCGCGCGGGTTCGTCGCCGTCGAGGCCGCCGAGCAGCTCGGCCGGGACGCGGCGGTTGGAGCGCTGCGAGCCGTCCTCATAGGTCACGTTGAAGAAGGCGAATTCGCCTTTGGGATTGGAGCCGGGTTTTTTCGCCATGGAGGGCGCTTTACGGCGGCCGGGCGGGTCCGGTCAATGCCGGAAAATGCTTATCCGCTGCCCGAATTTGACTTTTTCGTCATATGGTTGTCGCCGGAACGGCCGCCCGCCCGGAGCCAGCGCGGGAGGCGGGGGACTGTTGGCCATCTCCTCGATTTTGCCGGATCGGGGTGCGTTATCGGCCAGGCCTTCCAATCGCGACGAATGTCTCATGTCGATGCCTCAGCTCACCATCTGGTACAACACCCGCTGCCCGGTCTGCGACGCCGGTATCGACTGGCAGCGCAACAAGCTGCTGGCGCTGGTGAAGTCGGGGCGGGTGGCGTTCAAGGACATCAACGAGCAGCCGGAGGCGCTGGCCGCGTTCGGCGCCGACGTTGACGCCGTCCGCCGCCGCCTGCACGCGACCGACGAGGAGGGCGCGCTGATCACCGGCGCCGACGTCGCGTTGCTGCTGTGGAAGTTGACGCCGGGCGAGGGCTGGCTCGCCACGCTGTTCGGCAACCGGGCCATGCGGCCGTTGACGCGATTTGGTTATGACCGGTTTGCCGATGGCCTGTTCGCCTGGAACAAGTGGAAGGGGCATTGGTGAAGGCGTGCTCGATTGCGCCGCCACCGTCACCGCAATGACGGTGAGCTCCCCTCCCCCTTGCGGGGAGGGGTCGGGGGTGGGGGTCCACGAGTCCCGCTCTCGCTGGCGAGCACTGATGTCAGCTCGGCCGTCCAAGCGCATCGGGGGGCTTCAGACTGATCTGCGCGCGTCGGACATAGTAGGGCGCATCTCACTCAGTTCATCGCCCGGAGACCCCCACCCCCGACCCCTCCCCGCAAGGGGGAGGGGAGCACACCGCCATTTTGGCGAGCGCTCGCGCTTAACGTCTGCGCACCTTCACCCGCGCAGGCGCCCGCGTGCCGCCGCGCGGCTCCTCGTCATCGCTGCTGCCGAGCGCCATGATGGCGGTGCCCATCGCGGTCGAGCCGAAGGTGACGAAGAACGAGCCGAGCAGGAGGCCGATGGCGACGCCGGGCGAATGGTCGGCGAAGATCAGGTGGCGCAGGCCCCAGGGATCGAGCAGCAGCAGGCCGCCGACCAGCGCCACGGCCATGCCGAGGCCGAGCGCGAGATTGATCGCGAGCAGGCGAAACAGCGGAACCTGGAGCAGGCGGGGCGGTCGGGGTCTGGGTTGCATCGGCGATCTCCCGGGGGATCGTGAACGACGCAGGAATCGTAGCACCGATCGTGCCCGGCTCAAGGCCGGAGCCGCCCGGTACGGACATGGCTGTGGCGCGGTGACGGCGCGTCGTTTTGGGACAGCGGGCATGAGCGATCGGCGCAGGGCAGCGGGTCGTGGTCTGAGCTCCGCATCTCGAAAGAGCTGTCATCCGCACCGGCGGATCACGCCTGCGACGCGCTCTCCTTTCGTCATTCCGGGGCGCGCGTAGCGCGAGCCCGGAATCCATAACCACGACTGTGTGTTTGGCGAATGCCGGAGCGGCAGCCGTGTCTCATCACGACCGCTCGTGGCTATGGATTCCGGGCTCGTCCTTCGGACGCCCCGGAATGACTGAGCAAGGCGAGAGCGCTCGCCCATGAATGAAGGGATCTGAACCGACCAGCGGCCGCAGTCGTGCGACCTCAGCTCTCACGCAGCCGCGCCCTCGGCTACCCCGTGCTGCTTGGCGATCACCGTCTGCCAGACGCTGGCAATGGCGCGCTGGGTTTCCGGGGCGATCAGGCAATGGCCTTCATTGTCGAAGCCGCAGAACCGCGCCGCCGCATCGTGCCTCGTCTCGATCAGCGCCTTGTTGATCAGATCGAGCGAGGCCATCACCTGGCCGACGTTCTGCAATCGGGTGTGATGCAGGATGTCGATGAGGCGGAAGATCATCACCGGCGGCTGGCCCAGCGCGACGCCCGGGCGGCCGAACTCGAAGAACACGTTGACGGCCGGCAGCACGCCCTGGATGTGCGCCAGGATGCTGGCGGCATCGTCCGTGCTGCAGGCGACGAGATGCGCGCCCTGCACCGGCAGCGCGGGCACTGGCGGCGCCTCCGGGCCGAGCCCGAGCCCCGCCAGCACCTGATGCTCGATCCAGCGCCGCACCTCTGGGGGCGCCGAGCGGATCTGGTCGGCCGACAATGTAATCCCGATCATGGCGTCGTCTCCATTTCGGCCGCGAAGTCTAGGGAGACGCGGTGGCGTCGTCTTGACCAGGATCAAGCGGGCCGCGCCTCAGGGCGCCACCAGCTCGACGCGGCGATTGAGCGCGCGGCCCGCATCGGTCGCATTGCTGCCGACCGGGGCGAGCAGGCCGACACCCGCGGTGCGCAGCCGCGCCGGGGCGATGCGGTAGCTGCGTGAAAGCTCCGCGGCGACCGCCTCGGCGCGGCGCCGCGACAGTTCGAGATTGTAGTCGTAGCTGCCCTGGTTGTCGGTGTGGCCGACGATGAAGACGTTGAGCTGCGGCTGGTTGCCGAGCAACTGCGCGATCTGCTCCAGCGTCGGCCGGCTCTCCGGCTTCATGGTCGCCTTGTCGGTGTCGAAATAGATGCCGTAGAGCGCGATGTGGCCCTTGTCGCCGAGGCCCTTGGCCATCTCGGCAGCGCTGACCATCTTGTTCTGCATCGCGCCGAGCTCGGCGATGGTGAGCTGGGCGTAGATCTGTTGATTGTTCTGGCTGACCACCACGCTGGCATAGATCTCGCGGCCATCAGCCGCCTTGCGGCCGGCGACATAGCGGTAGTCGAAACCGTCGATCCACATCTGCGGCACGGGCAGCGCATCGATCGCTTCGGTGAACGGGATGCCGCCGCAGGCATCGGTGTCGCAGGCGATCAGCGGCTCGAAGCCGACCTTGGCGAGCTGGCCTTCGAAGTTGCGCGAGACTTCGAGGATCGAGGGACCGGGCGCGGTGCGATAGGCGATCTTGACGATGCGGCCCTCCAGGCGCCGCTCGTCGCTGGCCTTGCCGTCCTTGAACGGTGCCGCCTGCAGCCGCACCGCGTCGAAATCCTTGGCGACATAGCCGGTGATCACGCTGCCGGCGAAGCGGCCGATGCCGGGATAATCCTTGGCGGCCGCGGCATCGCCGGGCTGCGCGGTCGCGGGCGCCAGCGTCGAGCAGAACAGGGCCGCGACCAGAGCGAACTGCGCCAGGGCGCCGCGCCGGAAAATCAAATTCATGGAGACCTCTCCAGACTAAAGGGCAGGGCGATCGCACATGACGATCCGCGTTTGAGTTCGGCTCTCTCCACGCCGTCATGGCCGGGCTCCGTCCCGGCCATCCACGTCGCTCGGCATCCTGAGAAGGACGTGGATGCCCGGGACGGTGCCCGGGCATGACGATGTGGAGGCAGTTTAGCGAAACACTCAGATATTCATATGCGATAGCCCTGAGGCAAAGCGGGGCCAACGCGCGTGGCGTGCAGAAGGCGCGCACGATCAACGCGCGCGGAAGGAACGCGCCTCGAACAAGGTGCGCCTTGCATATGTGCCGTCGAGGTGGCGTTGCGTTCAAAAGGGACGAAGGCGCGATGCAGATCGGGGCAATCCCTGCCGGCTGGCCTGAGGCCGCCAAATCAGGCAATGTCGGGGCACCTCGTCGCCGGCTCGCCGTCATACGCTCTCACGCAGGGATCTCTCCTCTCATGCTGCTTGTCCGCTCGCTCGTCATTGCCGCCAGCCTCGCGTTTGCGTCACCCGCTCTTGCCGCACGCTGCGGTGGCGACTTCAACACCTTCATCGCGAGCATCTCCGCGGAAGCGCAGGGCGCTGGTGTCTCGGCCGGCACGATCAGCCAGGCGCTATCCGGCGTGACGGCCGATCCGGCCGTGCTCGCCTTCGACCGCCGCCAGCGCTACACCTTCAACAAGAGTTTCGAGCAGTACGTCTCGACTCGTGTCGGTGCCGGCCGCATCAATGGCGGCCGCGCCATGCTGCAGCGGCACGCGGCGCTGCTGTCGAAGATCGAGCAGCAATACGGCGTGCCGCGGCAGATCCTGGTCGCGATCTGGGGACTGGAGACCGATTTCGGCAAGGGCGACATGGGCAAGCTGCCGGTGATCCGCACCCTGGCGACGCTCGCCCATGATTGCCGCCGCACCGAGCTGTTCCAGGGCGAGCTGATGGCGGCGCTGAAGATCGTCCAGCGCGGCGATCTCACTCTGCGCGATCTCGTTGGCGCCTTCGCCGGCGAGATCGGCCAGACCCAGTTCCTGCCGTCGTCCTACATCAAATACGGCGTCGACTTCGACGGCGACGGCCGCGTCGACCTGCGCCACTCCACCGCCGACGTGCTGGCCTCGACCGCCAACCTGCTGCACACCAACGGCTTCAAGATGGGCCAGCCCTATGACGAGGGATCAGCCAACTTCGACGCGATGCGCGAGTGGAACAGGGCGGTGATCTACCGCAAGACCATCGGCTACTATGCGGATCAGCTGATGGGGCGGTAGGGGGGCGTCTCTGGATCGCCTCGCGTGCGAACATTGTTTGTGGCACGTCATTCCGGGGCGCGCGCAGCGCGAGCCCGGAATCCATAACCACAGCCGGCTGTGGTGAGATAGGTTGTCGCTCCAGCAATCGCCAAACGACATTCCGTGGCTATGGATTCCGGGCTCGCGCTGCGCGCGCCCCGGAATGACGAACTGAGAGACGGGCACATACCCGCCATGCGCAAATTGCCCGTCGTGTTGGTTTGTCGCATTCCGTCGGGCAACTCCGGCCTTGTCTCGTCGGGCAAATCAGGCGCACATTTCCGCTCGTCCTGGCCCGCCGGAGGGGCGTTTCGCGATCGTCACGAGGCGCGGGCTTGGGGTGCGATGGGCGTAGAGCTCCGCAGCGTGGCTTTGGCCGCGCCGACGAACGGAGCGATGCGCACGCCGAAATCGTGGCGTTCCGATACCCCGACGCTGGTATCAACTCACGACGAAGCTCAGCTTCGCGGGAGGATGGTGGCCAACAAGCCCGGCGCACCAGGAAGACCACGTATAAGGCGTCAAACCGTTGCGCAGGGAGGGCCGGGTCTGTCCGGCTGAACCTGTGGTAACCGCCGCGTGCATTTTCTTTCGCACGCGGGCCGCAGGCCTCAGCCGAGGCCTGGCTCTCCCTGCGCCCTCCATCTCGATGAGGGCGGGACATCAGCAACGCTCGGACGCATCAGCGCCGCGAGAGCGATTTCGGCCGAGGTGATCGCCTCACTTGTCCTGCGCCGCCGCCTTCTCCAGCCGCTTCGCCATCACCTTCCAGTAGGTCGCGGGCATGAACCGCTGCAACAGATCCATGAAGCGGGCGTCGCCACCGATCAGGATGCGCGGCTCGTTGCGCTCGATGCCTTCGATGATGCGCAGCGCCGCGTCGCGCGGGCTGGTCCTGGCGAGCCGCTCGAAGCGCTCGATCGACTGCACGCGGCGGGCATTGTCGGTCATGCCACGGCCGGCGCGGGCGTTGCGCGCGATCGCGGTCGCGACGCCGCCGGGATGCACGACCGACAGTTTGACCGGGCTGTTGGCCATGGCGAGCTCATGACGCAGGCTCTCGGAAAATCCGCGCACCGCGAACTTGGCCGCGGCATAGGCCGACTGGCCGGGCGGGGCGATGATGCCGAAGATCGAGGACAGGTTGACGACATGCGCCTCGCGCTGTCGCGACAGCTGCGGCAGGAAGGCGCGGGTGCCGTGCACGACACCCCAGAAATTGATGTTGAACAGCCACTCGATCTCGGCCTGGTCGATCTCGTGGAAGCTGCCGAACAGCGCCACGCCGGCATTGTTGATGACGATGTTGAGGCCGGGATGAGCGCTGGTCGCATCAGTGGCGAATTGCGCGATCGCGGCGGCGTCGCTGACGTCGAGCCGGTGCGTGGTGACCTTGCGGCCGCGCGGCGCCAGTTCGGCCGCGAGGCTTGCGAGGCCGGCCTCGTCGCGATCGGCCAGCGCGAGATCGCAGCCGCGCGCCGCCAGTTCCTGCGCCAGCGCGCGCCCGATTCCGCCGGCCGCGCCGGTCACCGCCGCGGCTGCTCCCTGGATTGCCGTCATCGTTCCTTCCCCTTGCTCGCCGGATCCCGCGGCCCGTTCCAAGAGCCGGAATATCCGCCAGTTTTTTACATCGGAACCGAACCATCCCGCTGTTCCGCTTTTAACTCACATTGCGTCAGCACTGGCACATTTCATGGAGGTCGATGCATGGGACAGTCGCAGCCGTTTCGCGCCACCGCGCTGATCGTGGAGGACGATCCCAGTCAGCGGGAGATGATCGCGCTGCTGCTGGAGGAGAGCGAGTACGACGTTATCGCGTGCGAGAGCGCGGAGGCGGCGGAGCTCGTGCTCAACAAGCCCGGCCATCGCATCAGGCTGCTGATGACCGACGTCAATCTGGCGGGACGCATGAGCGGCGTCGAGCTGGCGCACATCGCCAGGGCGCGCCATCCTGACATCAACGTCGTCGTGACGTCGGGCCGGCCGCTCTCGCAGCCGCTGCCGGGCGGCACGAAGTTCTGGAGCAAGCCATGGGCGCCGATGGACGTGCTGCGCGAGGCCGAGGTGACGCTGGAGCGCGCGCCGGAGGCCGGGAGGTCGTTCAGGGAATGAGGGCCGCGGCTGCCTGATGACTTGACGGATCCAGGCGGCCTCCCCATTTCGTTAAAATCGAAGGACGGGGGCCAGAGGGAGAAGGACGGGCCGGCGGAGAGGCCGGGTGGAAGCGGCGCTCCCACCCGGGAACGCAACTACTTCTTCTTGGCGGCCTTCTTGGTCTTCTTCGCCGCTTTCTTGGTGGCCTTGGCGGCCTTCTTCGCCTTCTTCGCCATGGAATCCTCGTCAGAGTTGATGGATTGCAAACGCGACTTCGAGACCTTGCTGGCGCATTTCAGCCATGCACCGGCCTCGGGGGATGATCCCAACAGATTCGCGGAGCTCTGCCTCACGCTGTCACCACGGCGCTTGCGCTTATCCACAGCTCGCTTCGCCGCCGTCGCCGTGCAGCAAGCGCACACGCGATGGGAGCAGGGTTAACGGCAGGCAAATGGTGTCTTCATTGTTTCAAAACCAAGGCGCAATCTTGCAGGAGCGTTTGAGAAAACATTAAGGGCGCCCCGCTCATGGTGCCGCCACATGCAGGGATGGTCATGAGTGCGGTGTTGAGCGGCAGTGAGGACAGGATCGGTTGTGTCCTGTGGTCGGGATGCTGAACGTTCCGACGCTGTGGACTGCGTTCGTGGTCAACTTTCTCGCGCTGGGCCTGATCTGGGCCTACGTGATGCGCAGCTATCCCAATCTGCCATCGGCGCGCTACTGGACGGCCTCGGCGCTGATCTGCGCACCGGCGGCGGTGTTCGCGCTGGGCGGGTTCTATGTCGGCTCTTCTCTGCCGCTGCTCGTCGCGAGCTCCCTGACGACGATGGCCATCTGCCTCGCCGCCATGGGCGTCGAGCGGTTCTACGGACGGCGCGCGTCGTGGCGCCTGAGCTTTGCGATCATCGCTGCAAGCGGGGCCTCGATCGCGTTCTTTCTGCATGTCTTCGACAGCGCCCCCCTGCGGATCCTGTGCTACTCGCTCGGACAGTCGATCCCGATGGCAATGGTCGCGCGGCTGGTGCTGGATTCGACGCGCGGCCCCATCAATCCGGGCGCGAGGCTGGCCGGGCTGCTCTCGGTCGTGATCATCGCGGTGTTTGCCGCGCGTAGCATCGGCGCTTTCATCGGCGCCGACATCAACTTCAGCCACTCGACCAGCGGCCACGCGGCCGCTGTGCTGGCGCTGATGTTCTTGTCGATGTCGCTCAATTTCGGCTTCCTGCTGATGGCCGTCGAGCGCCTGCGCAATGAGGTTGCGGATCTGGCGCTGCTTGATGATCTCACCGGCGTTGCCAACCGCCGCCATCTGATGCAGCGGCTGACCGAGGAATGCGCGCGGGCCGAGCGGTCGGGGCGGCCGTTTGCGCTGCTGGTGATCGACCTCGACGGCTTCAAGCTGATCAACGACAACCATGGCCATGCAGCCGGCGATGCCTGCTTGCAGCACTTCACGCTGATGGCGCAGACCCGGCTCAGGCCGGGCGACCTGCTGGCGCGCACTGGCGGCGACGAGTTCTGCATCCTGCTGCCGGCGTCGGCGTTGCGCGAGGGCACGATGATTGCGCGGCGCATTCTGCAGGTCTGCCGCGACGATGCGGAAGCCTGCGCCGGGGCGGATGTGCCGATCGAGGTCTCGATCGGCGTGGCCGAATGGACCCCCGACGTCGGCGCGTTCCCGGACCGGGTGATGGCGCGGGCGGACCAGGCGCTGTATGCCGCCAAGAAAGACGGCAAGAACGGCTTTGCCGTCTACCAAGGCGAAGCGGACGCGCCCACCCTGGCGCCCGAGCAGATCGAGGCGATCACCGCGCACCACCCAAGCCAGGATGCCGCGGCCGAGTAAGCGGTGCTATCGTTCGGCCATGAGGCCGCTCCTGTGCTCTCTCCACGCAGCGCTTGCGCTGCTGCTTCTTCTCTCTCGACCAGCGATGGCCGAGGATCTCGCCGCGCTCGCCCGCGCCTCCGGCACACCTGACATCCCCGGCCTCAGGATCGTCTGGCTGGCGCCGTGGGGCGCGCCGGAAAGAGCGCATCCCTGGACCAACATCATCGTCCACCAGACCGAGGGGCCGGCGGGGTCGGCGAAGGCGGGGGCGATGGCGCAGGCCAAAAACCCGAAACGGCGCGGCGTCACCCTGTGGGTGGAAACCGACGGCACGGTGTATTGGGCGGTGCCGGAAACCCTGGTGACGCTGCACGGCGACGGCGCCAACCGCAACGACAACCGCTATATCGACAACGCCCCGACCTATCGCAAGGTCGTGCGCGACAATTCCATCGGCGTGGAGTTCGCCGGCAACTATCCCGACGTCACCACCCCCGCCACCGGGGCCCAGATCGCCGCGTGGCGGATTCTCTCGAAGCTGCTCCGGCTGCGCTATGGGATTCCGCGGGAGCGGATCTATGCGCACAACTGGATCGACTACAAGGACGCCCGCTATTGCGAGGGCTGTGCGCTGGCCGAACTCGCCCGCGCTGTGCCCGACTAGATCTCCTCAACAAACAAGCGTCTCTCAACAAAGAAGCCGGCGTCTCCGCCGGCTCCGATCGCATCAAAAACCACCTTAAGCCGCGCGCCTCTAGTGCGCGGCCTCCAGGGCCGCCGCCTCCTGCTTGGCGATGGTGCCCTTGACGGCGGACTGCACCTTCTCGAACGCGCGCACCTCGATCTGGCGGACGCGTTCGCGCGACACGCCGAACTCGGCCGCCAGGTCCTCGAGCGTCATCGGCTCGTCGGCCAGCCGCCGCGCCTCGAAGATGCGGCGCTCGCGCGCATTCAGCACGCCGATCGCGCCGTTCAGCGCCTGCCTGCGGTGGTCGTACTCCTCGTGCTCGGCCATGATGGCTTCCTGGTTGGGCGAGTTGTCGACCAGCCAGTCCTGCCATTCGCCCGCTTCGCCGTCGTCGCGGATCGGCGCGTTCAGCGAGGCGTCACCGCCGAGGCGGCGGTTCATGTCGACCACGTCCTGATCGGTCACGCCGAGGCGCTTCGCGATCAGCTTGACCTGATCCGGATGCAGATCGCCTTCATCCAGCGCCGAGATCTTGCTCTTGGCCTTGCGCAGGTTGAAGAACAGCTTCTTCTGGTTCGCGGTGGTGCCCATCTTCACGAGCGACCACGAACGCAGGATGTACTCTTGTATCGACGCCTTGATCCACCACATGGCGTATGTGGCGAGGCGGAAACCCTTCTCGGGCTCGAACCTCTTCACAGCCTGCATCAGGCCGACATTGCCTTCCGAAACGACTTCGGATATCGGCAAGCCGTAGCCGCGGTAGCCCATGGCGATCTTGGCCACGAGCCGGAGGTGGCTGGTCACGAGTTTATGTGCTGCGTCGCTGTCGTCATGCTCGCGCCAACGCTTGGCGAGCATGTACTCCTCCTGCGGCTCCAGCATCGGGAACTTGCGGATCTCGGAGAGGTAGCGAGCAAGTCCGGATTCTCCGTTGAGAACCGGCAAAGTGGCTGTCCGGGCCATCGAGCGCCCTCCAGTTGGTTCAGGCCCCCGATAGCGGCGGGCCAGGCAAATCGGTCGCTTTGTTAAAGCCGGCCGGTTTGCGACGTTCCATGCGTCGACCATTCGACGCAGGCGCAACATACACCAAAAATCGTCCTCCGTGGAAGGATTCCGGGGGTCACGACCCCGTGTGGCCGCATTAACATTTTGACATGCTTGCACTTTTCTGAACGGCCTGCGTCATAGCGCCGCTCGCATTGCGTCGCCCAAAAGACGAAGATCCTCCGGCAGCCCCGATTCCCAGCGCAGAATTTCTCCGGTCCGGGGGTGTTCTATTACCAAGAGATAGGCATGCAGCGCCTGCCGCCCCAGCGATTCGAGCGCCGCCCGCGCCTGCGGCCCGAGCTGGTTCGCCTTGGTCTTGAAATGCGGGCCATAGACGGAATCGCCCATCAGCGGATGGCCGAGATGGGCGAGATGCACCCGGATCTGGTGGGTGCGTCCGGTTTCGAGATGGCAGGCGATCGACGCCGCCACCGGCTTGCCGTCGCGGCCGATAAAACTCTCCTGCACCTCGTAATGCGTGATGGCCTCGCGGCCCTTGGGGCGCACCGCCATCTTGTCGCGCGCATGCGGATGCCGGTCGATCGGCGCATTGATGGTGCCATGCGGCCGGTGCGGCAGCCCCCAGGCGAACGCCAGATAGCCGCGCTCCATCGCGCCGGTGCGGCCGTGATCGGCAAACTGCGCGCTCAAGGAAGCGTGCGCCATGTCGTTCTTGGCGACCACCATCAGCCCTGTCGTGTCCTTGTCCAGCCGGTGCACGATGCCCGGCCGCTTCACCCCGCCGATTCCCGAAAGGCTGGCGCCGCAATGCGCGATCAGCGCGTTTACCAAGGTGCCGGTCTCGTGCCCGGCGGCGGGATGCACCACCAGGCCGGCCGGCTTGTCGATGACGACGATGTCGTCGTCCTCGTAGACGATATCCAGCGGGATCGCCTCGGCCGCGGGCTCGGCGGCGACAGCCTCCGGCACGTCGATTGTGATCGTGTCGCCGGCCGTGACGTGATAAGCGGGGTCCCGCACCGCGCCCGAAGCGAGGCTGACCTGGCCGGCCAGGATCAGCGCCTTCAGCCGGGACCGCGACAGCTCCGGCAGCTTGCTTGCGAGCACGCGATCGAGCCGCGGCGAGCCTTCGTCGCCGGCGACAATGACCGTCATCAGACCGTGGGATTGTGAAGTCGAGATGTCCATGAATACTACCGTTGCGCCCGAGCCGTCCTCGCCCGAGCAGGCCCAGCTGATGGCGCGGCTGCGGCGCATGATGATGATCGCGGGCGTGACCACCTCGGTCGCGATCGCAGTGCTTCTGGTCGCCATCGGCTATCGCCTTTTCCGCGGCGATGGAAGCACGGCGTCAGGCCCGGACCTCACCGCCATGCTGCCGAAGGGCGCCCGCATCGTCGCGACCGGCACCGCCGGCGACCGCCTGGCCGTGACGCTCGACGTCGGCGGCACCACCGAGATCCGCACCTTCGACGCCAAAACCCTGAAACCCACCGGCCGCCTCCGCTTCGCGGTGGAGCCGTAAGGGCAGGGCGGCGCACCGCCATCCTGGCCAGCGCCCATCATGGCCGATCCTTTCGCCCCCCCGGGCAGTCGGCTCCCCTCCCCCTTGCGGGGAGGGGGCGGGGGTGGGGGTCCACACGGGGGCAGACATTTGAGCCCCCAGCTCCCTCACAAAAATCCCATCCCCCGTCTTGCGGCGCGGCGATTTCGAGGCTATGCGGTTCACCTCACGCTCCCTTCGTCTAGCGGTTAGGACGCGGCCCTCTCAAGGCTGAAACAGGGGTTCGATTCCCCTAGGGAGCGCCAGTTCTGCCTTACCCCCTTTGATTTTCTTCGGCTTTTGGTCGGTTTTCCCAAACCGGCAGATTGCGTTTGGGGAAGGTCGTTCGCCTTGTGTCCTTCAATGCGCGCCAGAGCATCGACCGCAAGGCTCGCCTGATCAGCCTCCTCGGTGTAGCGCTCAGCCTCCGCAAGAGTGGTGTGGCCAAGGACTGACATGATCATCTTTGCCGTCGCGCCAGCCTCTGCCAGTCGGCGGCCGGTTGCCTTCCGCAGGCCGTGTGGCTGACAACCAAGCGGCAGGCCTGCGTCAGTTATCGCATCGCGCATCCATTGGCTGAAGCCGTCAACGCTGAAGGACTGGCCGTAGGCGGTCGTGATGATCGACACGTGGTCACGCTTTGCGAGCGCCAAGGCCGAAAGCAGGTCACGGTGGAGCGGAATTAACAATCGACGTCCAGTCTTCTGCTGGGCGACGGCGATTCTGTTCTCTGGCGTAATGTGGGACCACGCCATGCGGACCACGTCCGATCGTCGCTGGCCCGTATTCAGGAACAGTTCGAAAGCCAGCCGCTGTTTGGTTTCCAGAGGCCACTTCTTGCGGAAAACCTCGATCTCGTCCTCGGTCCAAGATCTGATGCGCTGAAGCTTGGGTCGCTTTATCCCGAGCGACGGATCGTGCTTGATCCATCCGATGTTGATTGCGTGACGGATCAGAATGCGAAGCTTCTTGAGTGTATCGAGAGCCGCGCCGGGACGGTCGGCGAACGGCTGAAGAATGCCGGTGATGATTCGCTCGCGAGAAAGTCCAGCTACTGTCCGATGCCCGTGCTCGATTCTGATGGCCTCGAGGCGTCTGCCGTACCCCTCCTTGCTGGTCTTTCGGGGGCCAATGTATTCCGAGCTTCGCATATAAGAGGCGATCAACGCAGAGATTGTGCCCTGAACGGGCCGCCGGAGTTGGGGGCGCGATGATCTCACCTGACCGAGAAGGGCGCTTTGGTAGGCTGACATGAACTCAGGGCTGGTCGGATCATCCGGCAGGCGAATGCGCCGACCCTTGCCGCGCCGAAATGATAGGTATGTATGCCCCTTGACGTGATTGCGCTCAACGTATGGCGGCAACCTTCGAGGCATCGACATCGCTCCACGTCTCGTCAAGGCCAGGATCATTGCCATCTGGAGGCAGCAGATCAATGGCAGTATCCAGTTCTCGGACGTCCCATGCTTTCCGGCGCTCACCTAGGAGTTTAGGCCTTGGCATGCTTCCTGCTCGCACCATTTGATCAAACACGTTGGCGGAAACGCAGATGTAGGCGGCTGCCGCCTCGCGAGTAATGAGCCGCGGCTTGAGCGATGACGGGAGGGCCGTCTGCCTTGGCATCGATCGGATACCCTTCCCGAAGCCCTGTGCACCTGCCGGAAAAACGCCGGAGGACGTGTCTAGGCTCTGGATCAGGTAAGAGTGAAGGCCTTTGCGCCCTTCGGAAGTGTCATCGCGCTATCGGAAGCAAAAGGGTCGGTTCACGGGCTCTATCGCGGGTGCTCATCGTCTGCTTGCGGAGCGTCATCCTGCTCGGACACGAGGAGCTCGGAGACGCGAGATACAGCGTCCGAGTGACTGCGAATCATCCCGCTCCACGTTCTGCTTTCCCGCGTCTCGCCCCGAAGTGGACCTCCCAAAATCGTGGTGATGAAGCCGCAGACCGGGGCGGCGGCCACGGTGCGCTCGCACGCTAAGCTTGCGACTGTAATAACCACGTTGCCATGTTCTATCGCGGTCACTGCCACGGCACGACCCTGCGAATTCGGTTCGGCGAAACGACCTTGCGACACAGAACCTCCTCTTGGGCCGATCAGGCGTTACATACTTCAGTTGATACATACTATAGTTGATAAAAACCATGCGCGCAATGGGCTGACTTCTGCCCATGGACATGCGTCGGTTGGTTGGCCGCAACGTTCTGCGGATCCGAAAGAGCAAAGAAATGACTCAGGAGCAGCTGGCGGAGATTTCTGGCTTCAGCCAGCAGTACATAAGCGGCTTGGAGAAAGGGCAGCGCAACCCAACTGTCGTGACGATTTACGAACTGTCGGTCGCCCTCGATGTGGATTATATCGAGTTACTGAAGCCCGACGCTCGGTCGAAGATTGCGAAGGAATAGCGCGCTCTGCAACCGCTCGCGGACGCCGATATGCGAAAACCCTCATAGGCGCCGTATTGGACTCACTTACCTGGCCGCGGCAAGGAACAGGGAAGGGGGTACCTTCAAGAGAGGGGAATGCGGCATCGAGCCGCGTGGCAGTCTGCGGCGACGGCATGACGACCTACTCCTCTCTGGACCTGACATGGCGGCTGATCTCGCGATCTACCGTGTCATTGTCGACGGCAACGATATCAGCAACCTCTTGAATCCCATCCTGATCACGTTGCGAGTTCACGACGCGGCGGGCACCGCGAGCGACACCGCCGATATCGAGATCGACGACACCAATGGTCGCGTCGCCTTCCCCCGCGACGGGTCGTATATGGCGATCGACCTGGGCTGGCGTTCTCGCGGGATTGCCAGGGTGTTCGAAGGCACCGTTGATGACGTGAAGTCGCGCGGCGCTCGCGGCCAGGGCCGGACGCTGCACATCACGGCCAAGAGCGCCGACACCAGAGGCAAGACCAAGCAGCACCACGAGAAGCACTGGGATAAGTCGACGCTCGGCTCGGTGATGCAGGACGCCGCAGGCCTCGCCGGCGTCCAGATGATGGTCGATCCGGCACTCGCGTCGATCGAGCGCGACTGGTGGGGCATGACCGCCGAGAGCTTCCTGCATTTCGGGCACCGGATCGCAAGAGACGTCGGCGGGAGTTTCAAGGTGTTTGGTCGGCGCGCGATCCTGGTCAAGCGCAACGCCGGCTTATCGGTCTCAGGGAGCGTGCTCTCAACCGTCACCGCGCAGTGGGGCATCAACCTGATCGACTGGGATATCGCACCCGTGGTCGGCCGCCCCCGCTACGCCAAGGTGCGAGCCCGCTGGTACGACGCCAAGGAAGCCAGGTGGAAGGAAGAGGCTGTCGACATCGAGGGCCGCCAAGCGCAGGCCGAGGCGACCGTGCGCTTCACCAGGCCGGCAAAAGATGAGGCAGCTCGCGCGGCCGAGAACGGCAAGGGCGCCTCTGAGCGCAACAGGGCGAAGGTACCGTCCGGATCCTCGGTAATGTCAACGCCCAGCCCGAAGGGCTGTGCCTCATCACGGGTGCCCGTCCTGGCATCGGCGGCCTCTACCGGATCGACGTCGTCGACCACGAACTCTCCCGCTCGGACGGCTTCATCACGACGCTGTCGCTGAAGCAGCCGCAAGGCGAGGCCGGCGCGGACAGCCGCTGAGCGGCGCCTCAGGGCGTCGCGACAGACCCTCAAGCCAACACTCCTGAAATCGCGACGCGCAGCCAATCGGCCGCGCCAGCGATGCGTCACGCCCAAAAATCTCGCACGCAGAAAGGAAGCCAATGGCCAGAGCAAACTGGGACACCTGTGAACGGCTTGTCCGCAGTCACGAGGGCGGCAACGACGACGATCCCCGCGATCCCGGCGGCCGAACCTCGCGCGGCATCATCCAGCGTGAATGGACGCAATACGTCGCCACCCATCAGGATGAACGCTTGCCGATCGATGTCTGGAAGGCGCCGGATTCCGCCATCTCCGACATCTATCGCACCAAGTACTGGCTCAAGCTGCGCTGCGATGAGCTGCCTGCTGGCGTCGATTACAGCGTCTTCGATTACGGCGTGAATTCCGGCATCAGTCGCAGCGGCAAGGTCCTGCGCCGTGTCGTCGGCCTGCCGGATAGCACGGGCGCCGTGACCGAAGAGGTGCTGGCAGCCGTCGCGCGACGCGATTCGAACGCCGTCGTTCACGCCATCAATATCGAGCGATTGGTCTTCCTCAAGGGCTTGAGGACCTGGCCGGTGTTTGGCCGCGGCTGGGCCAGGCGCGTCGACGAGGTGAACTCTGCAAGCCTTCAAATGGCTGACCGCAACGGTCCCTCGACGCGGGGCGTCGGATCGAGCTCGCCCGTGCTCCAACTTGCGCCAGTTCCGGGCAAGGGCGTCGTGCCGGCGCCAGCAGGCGTGAGGAAGCTCATCGTCGCGTCAGGTGCCGCCGCGCCCGTCGCGGCCGGCGGCGGGTTCGCTGGCTGGATCGTTGCTCATCCCGTCGAAAGCGCAGCGCTCGGCTGCGGTGTGGCGCTGCTGGTCGGCGGATCGCTCGCTGCACTCAGCAGCTGGCAGCAGCGTCGGCAGGACGCGGGCACTGCCGCGACCTCGGTCGTTCCCGAACTCGTCAATCCCTGAAGTCGAGGAGAAACCCATGTTTGCATTCGCTTTGATCGCCGTCGCTGTCATCACCGTCTGCTGGTTCTGGATCCGGCCAATCCTGCGGTCCCGCCCAGCTCTTCACGAGCTCTACCGGAAGGAGGAAAGCCTATTCGCCGGTGTGCGCGAGAAGTTTGCAGGGATCAAGCAGAAGCTTTCGACTGCGGTTGTGATCTCGGTCAGCGCCGCCGTCAGTGTCTACGATTTCTTGGGTCCTGTTGTCAGTGGCGTGGACGTGAGCCCCCTTGCCGCGCAGGTGCCATCCTGGGCTTGGCCGCTGGCGCTGATTGCAACCACGGCGCTGTTCCAGTTTCTGCGTAATCTCGCTGACCACAGGCATGATGCGGAATTGGATGCCGTGACGACATTGGGACAGGCGGGATAGCGTCGTGTGGACCTGGTTGGCCAGCCTGATCGGCGGTCCCATCATCAGCGGCCTCATCAATGCCTACAAGGCGAAGCTCGACGCCGCCAACACGCAGGATCGCATCGCGGCCGACCTTGCGGCCAAGGAAATCGAGGCCGATATCGCCGCTCGGGCACAGGCGTCAGCGATCGTCATCGCAGAACAGGGCCGGTGGTACACCGCCATCATCCGGCCGCTGCTCGCGTTCCCCATCATCATCTATTTCTGGAAGGTGATCCTCTGGGACAAGGTGCTGGGATGGGGCAGCACCGATCCCTTGAGCGGCATGATCGCTGATTGGGCGGGGATGATCCTCACGGCCTATGTCGGCGGACGCTCGATCGAAAAAGTCGCGCGGATCTTCAGGCGATAGATCCGGCTCACCGGACCGGTGACGGACCACGTCCCGGAAGTCACTCAGACGTCATTTACCTTGCGAGGCCAATCGATGATCAGCGAAGACAATTTGCCCGGGAAGCGCAAGGCGCGCTTCGACCCTACCATCAACTACGGCCACGTCCTCACCGTGGTCAGCTTCGTCATCGCAGGGGCAGGGGCGTATTCGGGATGCGTGTCGAACTTGAAGGCGTCGATCAGCGCGTTGCCAAGATCGAGAGTACGCTGCAGCAGCTCGCCAGCGTGCTGGTCGTCACCGCGCGCCAGGACGAGCGGCTGATCGCAATCGAACGGCGGGTGGATCGGCTGGAGGAGTCGCCGCCACGAAGGTGACACTGCGAAGATCGATCGGAAGTGAATCGCCGGAGCGGCTTATGGCGGGTTTTGACCCATTGCGGACGTCGCCATGAATTGGCACCATCGTGCAATGATGACCATATCGCTTGCCGACCTTCGCACATGTGCCGTCTGTTGGGCCGTTTGCTGCGCGGCTTGCACAGGCGCAGTTGCCGCCACAGCTCCCTGCATGCCAGAAGCCATGCGGGCTATCACATTCGAGCATGTGCCGATCAATATCGATGCCCCGGTCATCGTCGAAGCGACGATCCAGGACGCAACGATCCTCAGCGACGACGGAGTCAGCCGGATGGTCGTAATGAACGCGCGGATCGATCGCGTGATCAAGGGCGATATCGATGCCAGAACCTTGAAGATTGTTGTCGACCCCAAGAGATGCACCCGCGCCGGCATTGGCCACGGCATTGTCCTCGGAAGTCTGAAAGACCATCCTGTGCACGGTGCAACGTTAGAAGCAGTTCAAGACAAAGAGATGCTCGCATGGTCCAAGGATTTTGCGCAGAAGCAAAGGGATCTTCTGAATAACGCAATTTGCGTGGAGAATGAGTATGGCTTCAGGGAATGCCACTTGGCCGGTGCTGGATCGGACTCGACCAAACGATAGTAGCGCATCTGTGCTGCTGTTGGCCCATTCCGGACGTTCCAGCCGGTTCGGGCCGAGGTCTGCTCCTGCGGCTCAACCGGAAGCAGGCGTCCGGCGGCGGTCGGCCGCTTTTGACCCAGAGCAGACCTCCACCAAGCGCCAGCCGCCTGCTCTTTGGGCGTTAAGGCGTGGGCTTGGTCGCGGATCGCTTTCGGCACCGTAGGTCTACTCGACACCCCACGTTTTCGGCGACAGCAGTTCGACAGGCGGCTTGATCTCGTCCATTGTGACGGGACGCCGCGTAATGTGGATCGCGGTCCACTCCGAGGTAAGGGAGATGTCCCAAGAATTGCCTTTCCTTGAGCGCGATGCCATCTTTCGTAAGGCATGAAGAGGTACGGCCACCCGCAATTACGGGCATCATGTCAAACCAGCGACAGTTCTCGCCGAGCACTGTATCGGTCCGGTCCGGGATCAGTGGTCGAGGAAGCGCTGCCCAAAAATGTGCATCAATTCTTTCCTGCTCGGCGGAGGTGGGCACCCTTATGTCTATCCACAGACTCTGACGCGCGCCGGAGTCATCAGTCTCATACGTGGACCTTACTTGCCCGAAATCGTGTATGACATGGATCGTTCGCAGCTTGCCGGTGGTTTCCTTGGTGAACTCCCACGGGCCATGTCGGCGCACGGTGCGAATGACGCTCCCCTCTTTCCCGGGCGGCGACACGGTCTGCTCCAAGACGACCTCGTAATCCGATTTTTCCGGCGCGATTGGCGGCAGCGTATCGCGTTCGTCCGGCCAACTCGGTGCAAAGACAGAGCTCGGTGGACACGCGTCTTCCGGCGACACCGGCCGTCGCTCGATCTGCGTCGCCTCGGCTGATGAAATAACTTCGCGCGTGCTCGAGCTCAGCGACTTCTGCCAAAGCTCGATGCCGTCATCGCTGACGCAGCTCAAATGTACGGGTATGTCCCCCGTGGTCCGCGATACCTCCCAGACCGTGCAGGTTTCGCCGAGATGGGTCTGTCGTTCGCCGGTGTTGCGCGGCGCATATTTGGTGTCGGACGAGCGATACGGCCCACGCGAGAACGATCGACCGGGAGAGTCGACCAATATCGTTCCAACGTTGGTCAAGTAATATGCCACTGCCCCATACCCCGAGTCCGCCGATAACGATAACTCCGCGGTCACGGCAGCCCGGGTCCAGTCGCCGTGATGGAGCGTAATCTGGCGGCCCTTGCCGTACCATTCATGGGTCGCCATGGTCATGGCGTAGTCGGGGGGGATCACGCCAGGTGGCGTGAACGGCCCTTTGGTGGCAGCTGTCTTGGCGAGGCGGCAGACGATTGGTGACGCCAAACCCCGCAAGGCGTTCTCCCTAATGCATCGGTCATGGGTCTCCATCGTCATGGCGTAGCCGGAGAAACGCCCTTCGGCGGCAGCTGTGGTGGCGAGGAGGCAGAAGATTGCTGGCAACAATAACCGCAAGGCGTGCTCCCTCATGTATTGTAGCTACTCGACTTGTCGCGCGAATCGGCTTCGTAGCTGCAATGAAATCGTGGTTTGTCAGCGCTTCATTACAGTACAGGGCGGTCACTGAAGTGCTGGTGTTCGTATAATGCTATCACGGCCGGAGCGCTTGTGGCCCATCTCGGACCTGCCGGTCACTCCCCGCCATGTCCAGTCTCGAGGAAAAACCGGAAGTAAGCCGGCCGGAGGGCCGCTTTTTTGACCCCGAAACGGAAATCCGCCAACGCTTGTCGTTGTCCGGAGTCTATGTCTCGGCTAACGTTTACACATGCCGCTCACAAGCCCGATACGGCCTTACGATCCGAGGTGGCCGCAAGAATACGCGAACGAGGAAGCTCGCCTGCGACCTATCTTCGGCACGGCGTTGGTGGAAATCCATCACGTCGGGAGCACGGCCGTACCCGAACTGGCTGCGAAAGGTGAAATCGACATACTTGCGGTGATCAATCCCGGCGGCACGGTCGAAGATTGGACCCGATCGTTTGAAGGTTTAGGCTACCGACGCGGTGGTGACCTTTCCCAGGACCATCATTTCTTCAAACGCGATGTCGCCGGTGTGCGCACACACAAGCTCCATATCTGCCGGGAAGGTCACGCGCAAATCGCCAGAATGCTGCGTTTCCGCGAGCACCTGCGAAGACACCCAGCGTATCGGACGAGATACGAAGAACTAAAGCTTAAGCTCGAATTGGAGAATACTGGCGGCATTCAAGAATATCTCGCAGCAAAGGATCCATTCATCAGCGCAATTCTCGCTGGCCTCGACTGATGGTGGTTGGCTCTCGGAGCAAATTTGGAGGCGCCAATCCTGGAATGCGGCAAATCTCCTAATCGCAGGGGCGGGGGCGTATTTCGAGATGCGCACTGAGCTCGAGAACATCGATCAGCGCTTCGCCAAGATCGAGAACACACTGCAGCAACTTGCGAGTGTACTCGTGGCTGCCGCGCGTCAAGACGAGCGGCTGATCGCGATCGAGCCTCGGGTCGGCCGGCTGGGTTGACCGGCTGGAGGAAGCGCCGGGTAGAAAATAAGGTGTCGGCATTGGCGCCGGGAGAGTTTGGTTCGTAGGCCTCCCTCTCTCAGACCACGCGATGGGAGATTGATACTAATGGTAAAGCTCTTCTCGTTATGAGTACGCAGGGCGAGCTGAAGCCGAGGACGGGGCGGCATGTCGACAAAAATAGCGTCTGCGCTGCGCCTCTTCGCTGCGGCATCAATCGCGCTCTCCACCGCGAGTTGTTGGGGCTATGAAAGCTATCGCTACAAGCTGACACTTGCCGTCAACACGCCGGAAGGCGTCAAGCGGGCTTCGAGCGTCGTCGAGGTGATGTACGCGGATATCTGGCTCCCGGAGCGCGGCACCATGCATAAGCTCCGCGGCGAGGCCCTTTATGTTGATCTTGGTCCGGGCCGCAGGCCGCTGATTGCGCTTCTGACATGCGACCTTCATCCGCTCGACAAATCGCAGCGGCGCTGGACTCGCGATGCCGGGCCGGGCGATAATTTGCTTTCCGAACTGTATGGACCAGCGTTGCCGAACCTCCTGGAGGATGCAAAGCGTCTTTCGCGGGTGCGTGGTGCGCGACGGATTACCCCGTCCGACCTGCCGGATCTCGTGACGTTCGCCGATATCAACGATCCGAAGTCGGTGATCGAAGTCGATCCGACCGATCTGGCGGCTGTGCTCGGCCCAGACATCAGCTGGAACGAGCTGACGCTTGCGATGACCGATGAGCCGATTACGACTGGAATCGAAAGCAAATTGCCGTGGATCCCTGCTTACGAGGTCGGGATGCTCGATGGCGATCCGATCCGCATCTACAGCGAGACCTCGCTAGCAAATAAGCTGAGCGTGGCGAACTTCTATGAGTCGGTCGAAATCAAACTCAAGTGACGTGGGCGGGCAGGTCGGTCGGCTGGACGCGATTAGGCGCCGTCAGGAGCGGCTTTGCGGCTAGAGCCGGCGTTAATGCGTCACGCCACGTCTGTAATCGGTTCGGCCGCTGGTAGGGGAAGTGTTCTCTGCGGCAAAATAGCCCTGAAGGGCTCATTCACGCATCCAACATCGATGCGAAATGCGCGTCGCCGAATCTTGCTCAAGCCCCTGACACCAAAGGGTTTAGAAACCGCACTGAATCGGCGCAGTCCAGAGTCCGGAGAAAAACCGCCCGTTCGGAGAAAAATCGGCCCTTCGCCTGTTTTCGCCGTCAGAGACTAAAATGAAGAAAGCCGGCAAATTCTGGGGCTTTTTCGCCGACGACATAGCCCGGGAGAACCGGCGCCGCCGGCCATTCTGGCGGCGGGAGCGAGCCCCGATCCGAAATCTCTCTTCGCAAGCAGTCGCGTCGCCGCGCAATTGAGCGCAAACATCTCCAGCCTATGGAGTGGAGACATCGACCGTTCGCCGAACGACAGGATCGTGGAAACGATCACCAAGGTGCCGCCGTAGAGGCGGCTGATCAATTGGAATAGCAGTCAGCCGGCGGATTGAGCGAACGGCAGATAACGACCGCGGAAATCCGAGGTTTTCTGTGGGGGCCCCACTCGGCTTGTGGCGAGGTTGTGGTGTTTATGACTAAGTGGCAGCCTGCTCCTCTAACAACCGGGAACGAGTCGCCCGGCGAGTATGGTTGCCTGTACGCCCGAACAATTTGGTAGCGAAATCCAGGGCATGTTGACCGAGCTGAGCATCAAGCAAGACGTTCAGCGCGTCGACGATCGGCTTGGAGAAGGTCCTGCGTTCGGCAAGACAATAGTCAGGCGATTGGCCGCGGATGCGCGCCTCGATCGCATAGAGCTCGCCGATCCGGCGCAGGGCTTCTGTTGCCACAGGAGAAGCGGTGGCTTCTGCCACATCGTAGAACTTGCGTCGCGAGTGGCTCCAACACGTCGCGAGCGTGATGCCCTCCTTGTCGGCCAGCTGCTCGAAGCCAGCATATCCGTTGACATGCAGGATGCCCCTGAAGGCAGTAAGATGTGCGACCGGTCGCTCCGCCTTGCGATACGGAGCGAACAGGTAGATGGCAGCCGGAGGTTCGGGTCCGCTCCACGGCCGTTTCTCGCGGGCGTACACCCAAAGCCGTCCCGTCTTGGTTCGTCCGCGGCCAGGATCGAGTACCGGGATCGGGGTGTCATCGGCAAAGAGATGGTGGGAGCCGAACACGTTCTTGCACAGCCGTTCGTGCAAGGCCTCGAGCCACCAGCATGCGCCGCCAACCCAGCCGGCGAGCGTCGAGTGGCAGAGATCAACGCCATGACGGTCGAAGATCTGCGACTGCCGATAGAGCGGAAGGTGATCGCAGTATTTGCTGATCAACACGTGCGCGAGCAGCGCCAGCGTCGCCAGACCGCCAGCGATCAACCGCTCCGGCGCGCCGGCTTGCACGACCTTGTTGCAGGCTCGGCAGGCGTATTTGGGTCTGGTTGTACGCACGACGCGAAGCTGAGCTGGGACCCAATCCAGCATCTCGCTGACGCTCTCACCAATCAGATGGAGAGCGACGCCACAGCAGCTACAGACCCGGTCTTGCGCGTCGAGCAGAACGTCTTCGCGTGGCAGATGATCGGGCAGCGGACGGCGTCGCGGCGTAGATTTGGCTTCCGGAGTGGCCTTCGGTTGCGCTTCCTCGACGCGGCCAATGTCGCTGTCGAGATCCTCCAGACCGAGTGCAAGCTGGTCGGGATCGATGCGCTCGGAGCTGCGGCCGAACTGCATTCGTTGCAGCTGTTTGATGATGGATTTGAGCCGCTCGATCTCGGTGTCGCGATGGTCGATCGCAGCAGCAATGTCGCGCACCAGGCGCTGCAGAAGCTCAGGATCGGATGGGAGATTGGTGAGATCGAGCTGCATGTCCGATGGTACTCGAACACGCCGATTCGTAGAAGAATCGCAAC
This sequence comes from Bradyrhizobium sp. HKCCYLS2038, assembly GCF_051167655.1. NCBI lineage: Bacteria > Pseudomonadati > Pseudomonadota > Alphaproteobacteria > Hyphomicrobiales > Nitrobacteraceae > Bradyrhizobium > Bradyrhizobium sp. HKCCYLS2038. The sequence continues at coordinate 876,743 of NZ_JBNPTM010000001.1, forward strand.
TCAGTTCAGCACTAAATTTTGCAGATCACCCTGCAATTGCCGGCTTCCAGACACGCTCTGGCGCGCGCCAGTCGATGCCTTCGATCAGCATCGCGAGTTGCGCTGGCGAAAGCGTGATCGAGCCATCATAGCCCGCCATAACGGGCCACACGAAGCCGCCCTGGTCGATGCGTTTCGTGAACAGACAAAGCCCGTTTCCGTCCCAGAACAGGACCTTCAGGATCGATGCCTTTTTGCCGCGGAAGGCAAACAGATGACCGGAGAACGGGTCCTTCTTCAGCGTGTCCTGGACCAGCATGGCGAGCCCATCCATGCCTTTGCGCATGTCGGTGTAGCCGAGCGCCAGGTGCACCTTCACGCCTGCAGGAACGAACATCATGATGCTGTCTCTCCGCCTTCGATCTGCGCTCGCACCGCCTCCGGATCGCTGCCGGCGGGAGCGAAGACACGCCGTCCGTCTGCGAGGTCGACAGCCATCATTCCCTCTGGTGGACGCACCAGATCACGCAGGGCGCGTGCGGCGGGCATGTCGTCGGGCAGCACGACACGGGCGAGCTTGGAGCGCTTCTTTTGCGCGATGTCGAACTGCGCGCGCCAGCGGAACAGCAGCCCGGTGACGATGCCGTGCTTGCGCGCGACGGCAGAGACCTTGGCGCCTGGTAGCTCGGTTTCCTTGGCGATCGCGAGCTTTTCCTCGTCGCTGAAGAAGCGGCGGGCTGGCATTTTGCGCGCGGTCGGATCGCCGATCTCGGCGGCTGTCAAGCGGCGTTCGGGCTGTGAGTTCCTAGCACTAGTGCTAACGGCGGGACGGGCGGAGGGATGAAGATGGGCACGCCAGTCGATCGTGACCTCGCCGGCGGCCAGTCTGTCGCGCCATTTTGCGCAGCGAATGCGGCGACAGCTGCATCGCCGAGGCGTAGGCGCGGAGCTCCATTCCACTCCAGTTCAGTGCCTCGACGTGCATCGCCCAGAATGCCTGGGACGCCCGATTGCGCACATCCGAGGTGACCGTGAACCTGCGCTGCTTCTGCTTTCAGAGCGCCTTTTCCCGCTCTTCCCGGGCGCGCTCGCGGCGCAATTCCATCTGATATTTCTCGAGCTTAAGCGCAGTCTCATTGCCGGCCAGCCGCTTCAGCCAACGCCGCAGAGTGTTCTCGGTCAGACATTGTTGCTGGCAGTATTTGCGGATCCCGAGACCGCTGCGACGCCACGCTTCGATGTGCAGCGACCACCATTCGCGGCGCGCTCTGTTCTCGAAATGTTTGAATCCCACCGGAGATTCTCCACAGCAGCAGAGAACTCGAAATGGAACGACAACACACGAGGGGGAAGGCGTGCAGAGACCGGACGGTTACAGACGCCCGATTACTCCGGCAAGATAAAAGCGGCTCGCCTGTTGATCAGCAAGCCATTGACATGGCTTGCGTTCAATCGTGCCGGTCGGTCGGAGCGCGTGCCGCCATTGAGCGTTTCGCAAGCAAATTCAAAGGTTATTTCGGCACGGATCGTACTGTGGCGAGCTCCAGCGAAGAATCGGATCGACTTCCGCGTCGGAGCGACCGCCCGTCCCCCAAGTCCCAAGTGGGTGTCCACATGCTTCGCAGCCACGGCAACGAGGCGGTGCTCATCATCGCTAAGACATGGTTGGCCAGATCGGGCATCCGGCCGCGAATAACGGGCTAAAAAGATCGCTCGGTTCCAAATCCACCCTGGATGTCCGTCGACCAGCCGTTGGAGCGCGTTCGCGCAATAAGAGCTCGAAACATTCGGCTTGTATGGTGGTGATAGGCGAGCTCGCCTCCGCCATCGATAGCCGCCGCCGTCGCTTCCTGGACCCATCGGCGTGCGTCCTGCTGAGCTTCGACCGCAAGAGGCCCGAATTCGTTGATCGATTAAGAGGCTTCATCTGACGCTCACTAGCCGAAGGCCTGGCTCACCACGGCATAGCTCTTCTGCGCGCGGGTGCTGTCGGCGTTGTGCCGCAACGACATCGTCGTCACCGTGTCATGCAGCGCGAGGCCGGCGCGGGCGATGAAGGCGCGGAAGTCGTCGCCCTCACTGTGCGTGTCGATCCGCAGGAACTGGCGGGCATTGGCCGCGACGTGCGGCGCGACCACCGCGATCGCATCTTGGTCGGACGCGGCCACGACCGGTCCAATGACATGGCCGCGTCCGAACCGCCGGCACAAGGAGAAGGCGGCGAGTCGTCCGGATCGTAACAGGCCGTAGCCGGTCGATTGCCGGAACAAGGCCGTGATCAGCTCGGTCCTCGCCACGCCGTAGGCGCGCGCGTCGGCTTCGATGATCACGGGCAGCTCGAGCTCGCTCAGCCGTCGGACGTCACCGCTGTCCACTGCGGCCGCGGCAGCGCCGATGGCGCGCCCCTGGCATTGGTACAGGGTCTTGTCCCGCTTGAAGTCGAGCGACCGGTACAGCCGGTAGGCGGCGTGGGTCGCGTTCAGTCGCAGGCTGCGTTCGCCGCAGGCCGCGATCAACTGCGTCATCAGCCAATGGCCGGTGCCGAGCGCCTGCAGGCGAGGCGAGGTGATGACCATGCCGACGGCTGCGAAGCCTTCGGTGTAGGGAAACCACATTGCCGATCCGCACAGACGACCGATCTCGTCCAGGGCCACGAAGCCGCGGCCCAGGCTGCGCATCAATTGCCAGTCCTCGGCCCGATGCGGCCAGCGCACCGAAACCGACAGTGCCAGCAGCTGCGCGACATTGACTGTGGCAATGTCGGCAAGTCGCATCTCGAACACGTCGATGGCCCGAGACTCGACGCAGGGGTCATCCATGGTCGTATTCCCCGTCAGTTGCACCGGCCGTCGCCCTGGCGTCAGCTGGCCGCATCGGCGTTTTGCGGACAGATCCGCGCAACAATCCACTCAATCCTCGTCCGCATTCGGCATGGAATACGTGCTCGGCGCCGCTAGCATGGCGGATGCTGACGGAAGCCGGCTCGTGATGGTTCGGCCGGCCCGCTTTAGAATGACGGCCATGACGTTTCTCTTCAACTCCGATGCCGAGCGCGGCGCGATCTTTCGCAAGGTGCTTGCGCGCGAGCTGCCGGATCTGCCGTTCGAGATCGATCCCGCCAGGGTCGATCCCGATGCTGTCCGCTATATGATCACCTGGCTGGTGCCACCGGACCTGAGCATCTACCACAACCTCGAGATCCTGTTCTCGATCGGCGCCGGCATCGACCAGTTCAACGCCGCGGCGGTCCCCGCAGCGGTCAAGATCGTCCGCATGGTGGAGGACGGCATCATCCGGATGATGCAGGAATACGTCACGCTGGCGGTGCTGGCGCTGCACCGGAGCTGGCCGGTGTATCTCGATCAGCAGCGGCAGCAGCTGTGGCGCGCGGCGGCGCAGCCGCAGGCGCACGACCGGCGCATCGGCGTGCTCGGCTTGGGCCTGTTGGGGCAGGCGGTGCTGGAGCGGCTGAGGCCGTTCGGCTTCCCACTGGCGGGCTGGAGCCGCAGCCCGCGCGCCATCGATGGCGTGACCGCGCATCATGGCGCCGACGGTCTCGATCGGATGCTGGCGACCACCGACATTCTGGTTTGTCTGCTGCCGCTGACGGATGAAACACGCGGGCTGCTGAACGCCGAGCTGCTTGCCAGGCTGCCGCGCGGCGCCGCGCTGGTGCAGACCGGCCGAGGCGCGCAGCTCGACCAGGCGGCGCTGCTCGCGGCGCTGGACAGCGGACAGCTCTCGGGCGCCGTGCTGGATGTCACCGATCCGGAGCCGCTGCCGTCCGACCATCCGCTGTGGCGGCACCCCCGCGTGCTGATCACGCCGCATGTCGCCAGCGTCACGCAGCCGGAGACGGCGGCGCTGGCGGTGGCCGAAAACATCAGGCGGCATCGCACCGGGCTCGATCCGGTCGGTCTCGTCGATCGCAGTCGCGGCTATTGATGGCCGGCGCTTCCTCACGGCTCAGCGGATCCAGTCCAGGGTCTTGTAGTACGCGCCGACGAACGGCAGGAACCAGGGCTTGCCGAAATGGCCGGGCACGACCGGCCAGGGGGCGTCCTTCATCGGGTTGCGATCCGGACGGCCGAGCATGGCGTCGGCCATGATGGTGCCGAGATGGGTCGAGAGCTGCGCGCCGTGCCCGGAATAGCCCATCGCGTACCACACGCCGTCCTGGCGGCCGGCGCGGGGATAGCGGTCCGCAGTCATGTCCACCAGGCCGCCCCAGCAATAGTCGATAGCGACGCCCGTGAGCTGCGGGAACATCCGCAGCATCGCCGCCTGCAGGATGGCGCCGCTCCTGGCGTCCGACTGCTGATCGGAGGTGGCCGAGAAGCGCGCGCGGCCGCCGAAGATCAGGCGGTTGTCCGGCGACAGGCGGAAGTAGTTGCCGATGTTCATCGAGTTGACATAGGTGCGGTGTCCCGGCAGCACCGACGCCGCCTCGGCGGCCGTCAGCGGCCGCGTCGCGATGATGAAGCTACCGACGGCAATGATGCGGCGGCGGAAGTAGCTGAAGTGGGCCGGCGTGTATGCGCCGGTGGCGAGCAGAATCTGATCGGCATGCAACGTGCCCTTGGCCGTGGTCAGGCGGAAGCCGTTGGCGTCCCGCACCTGTTCGGTCACCGCGGCCTGTTCGACGATCACGGCGCCGCGGCGGCTCGCGGCCGTGGCGAGGCCGGCGGCAAAGCGGCCCATGTGCATCATCGCGCTCTTCTTGAACAGCATGCCGCCGTGGAAGGGCGAGCCGATCTCGGATGTCAGGTCTTGGGCGGAGAGCAAGGCGGTGTCCGGATCGACCTCGCGGTTGATGGCGTCGAAGTTCCTGGCGATCGCATCGAGATGTCCGGGTTTGGAGGCCAGCTTGAGCTTGCCGCAGCGGCGGAAATCGCAGGCGATGTTCTCCTCGCCGATCAGGCGCTCCAGCGTATCGATCGAGGCGTCGAACGCCTTGTAGAGCGCAATGGCGCGCTCGGTGCCGAGCTCGGCCTTCGCGGCGAGATAGCTGTGCGCCAGCCCGTTGTTGAGATGCCCGCCATTGCGTCCCGATGCGCCCGCGCCGACAGCATCGGCCTCGAGCACGATCACCTTGGCGCCCGCCTTGGCGAGCTGCAGTGCGGCGCCAAGCCCGGTGAAGCCGCCGCCGATCACCGCGACGTCGTAGCGCCCCTCGACAGGCCCGCTATGGCCGCCGGCAAAGGCGGTCGCCGTGTCGCGCCAGTAGGAGACGTATTTCATTGCGGCACTCTTCTCAGAGACCGAACACGCCCGGCAGGCCGGAAATGTTCTTGATCTCGGTGTAGCCGTAATAGGGATTGGCCGGCTCGTGACCGCGATTCACCCAGACCTTGCTCTTGATGCCGAGATCGTGCGCCGTCATCAGGTCGTAGCGGAACGAGGAGGAGCAGTGCGTGATGTCCTCCGGGCCGCAGCCGAGCATGTCGAACATGTATTCGAAGGCGCGCATCCGCGGCTTGTAGGCCTGTGCCTGTTCGGCCGTAAGCACCGCATGGAACGGCGCGCCGAGCTTGGCGACGTTGGAAGGAATCTGCGCGGTCATGGCGTTGGAGAGAATCACGAGCGGGATCTCCTTGGCCACCTTCGCGAGCCCCGCCGGTACGTCCGGATGCGGCCCCCAGGTCGGCACGCGCTGATAGACCATCTCGCCATGCTCCGGCTTGAACGGGATGCCGATCTTGCGGCAGCTGCGCGCCAGCGAATTACCGACGACATCGGCATAGGGCTTCCAGGGACCGAGGATCTCATCGAGGCGGTAGGCGGCAAAGACCCGGATGAACTCTGTCATCGCCGGCTCGGAGAGCAATGCGCCGTAGAGATCGCGCGCCGCCTCGGCCATCTCGAAATTGGTCAGCGTGCCGTAGCAGTCGAAGGTCACATATTTCGGGCGAAAGCGGCTCATGGATCCTCATGCCGGTCATGGTCTCGGCGTTAGATGATAGGCCGGCCGGCCAGCATAAGATGCGGCTTTGCCACGGTCCGGCGGCGGAAGATGTCGTCGGCGTCATGACCTTCAGACGATCTGCTGGGCGCGGCTCGCCCAGACTCCTGCACAAACTGGAGTGCATGACATGATGTCCGACGCCGCGAGCCTCATCGCTTTTAGCGGGGATCACCTGGACGCCGCGACGCGGCTGTCGCAGCAGGCGCGCTGGCCGCACCGCCGCGAGGATTGGCAGATGGCGCTGGCGCTGAGCCAAGGCTGTGTGGCGATCACCGGGGATGGCCGCGTGATCGGAACCGTGCTGATGACGCCGTATGGAAGCAGCGCTGGGACCATCAACATGGTCATCGTCGACGAGGCTGAGCGCGGGCGAGGGCTGGGCCGGCGGTTGATGCAGCAGGCCATGACGCTCGCCGGCGACCGGCGGCTGCAGCTCGTCGCGACTGAGGATGGCCTGCCGCTGTATGAGAAGCTCGGCTTCCGCCGGACGAGCGAGATCGTGCAGCACCAGGGGCAGCTTGCGGTTGCGGTGGCGCGGCCGCAGGGCGTGCGCGCTGCCGCGGCAGATGAGATCACCGCCATTGCTGCCCTCGATGCGGCAGCCTTCGGCGCCGTTCGCAGCGATTTGATCGCCCATGTCGCGTCGCTCGGCGCGTTCGCGCTGCTCGAACGGGGTGACCGGATGGCCGGCTTTGCCGCGCTACGCCGCTTCGGTCGTGGCCTCGTGATCGGACCTGTCGTCGCCGCCGATCTCGACGACGCCAAGGCGTTGATCACGTATTTTCTCGCCGGGCGGCAGGCCGAATTCATCCGCGTCGACACCGGCATCGAGACCGGCCTCGCGCCGTGGCTCGGCGGTCTCGGCCTCGGTCACGCCGGCGGTGGCATCGTCATGCATCGGCCGGCGGCGAACGACAGCACGCGGCGGTGCCCGACCTCATTTGCCTTGGCCAGCCAGGCGTTCGGCTGAACTGGAGATCATCATGCTCAGCAATTCGCTCATCGAGCTCGACCGCGCTCATCTCGTGCATCCGGTTGCGTCCTATCGGGGACACGAGGCCGCCGGCGCGCGCGTTCTGGCGTCTGCCAAAGGCGCCATTGTCACCGACGCCTCCGGTCATCAGCTGGTCGACGGCTTTGCTGGCCTATGGTGCGTCAATGCCGGCTATGGCCATGACAGCATCGTCGAGGCGGCGGCGCGTCAGATGCGCGAGCTGCCTTACGCCACCGGCTATTTCAGCCTTGCGTCGGAGCCAGCCATTCGGCTGGCGGCGGCGCTGGCCGAGCGGGCGCCGGGCGATCTCAACCACGTCTACTTCACGCTCGGCGGCTCCGATGCCGTCGACAGCACCGTGCGCTTCATCCACTACTATTGGCATGCCAGGGGGCAGCCGCAGCGCGACCAGTTCATCACCCTGCAGCAGGGCTATCACGGCTCCTCGACCGTCGGCGCGGGGCTGACCGCGCTGCCGGCCTTCCACACCAATTTCGGTGTGCCGCTCAACTGGCAGCACAAGATTCCCTCGCACTATTCCTACCGCAATCCTGTCGGCAGTAACGCCGATGCAATCATTGCGGCGTCACTCGCGGCACTCGATGCCAAGATCACCGAGGTCGGTGGACCGGAGCGGGTGGCCGCGTTCTACGCCGAGCCGATTCAGGGCTCCGGCGGCGTCCTGGTGCCGCCCGATGGCTGGATGAAGGCGATGCGCGAGCGCTGCCGACAGCACGGCATCCTGTTCGTCGCCGACGAGGTGATCACCGGCTTCGGCCGCACCGGACCGCTGTTCGCCTGCTCGGATGACGACATCGTTCCGGACCTGATGACGGTGGCCAAGGGACTGACGTCTGGCTACGTGCCGATGGGGGCCGTGCTGATGTCCGACCATGTCTATGGCGTGATCGCCGACGGGGCAGGGAGCTCGGCCGTGGGCCATGGCTATACCTATTCGGCGCACCCGGTGAGCGCGGCCGTCGGGCTTGCCGTGCTCGATCTCTACGAGAACGGCCTGCTGGAAAACGGCCGCCGCGCCGGGGCCCGGCTGATGGCGGGGTTGCGCGCGCTGCAGGACCATCCTCTCGTCGGCGAGGTCCGCGGTCGCGGCCTGCTGGCGGCGATCGAGCTCGTCACCGACAAGGAGAGGAAGACGCCGCTGCCCGCCAGCGCCGAGCCGGCGCGCCGAATCTTCGAGCGGGCCTGGGCGAACGGTCTCGTCATCCGCGCCTTCCCGACCGGTGTGCTCGGCTATGCGCCACCGTTGTGCTGCAGCGATTCCGATATCGACGCGATCATCGAGCGCACCGCGCGAACGCTCGACCAGACCTTGGCCGATCCGGATGTGCGCCAGGCGATGGCGTGAAAGCGGGCTCGCGCCGCTCATTGTGTGAGCGGCAGTTCCGAAATGTCGGCGCCGTCGTCTATTCGAAATTTTGTGCCGCCGTCTCCCCGCGATTCGGAAGTTTTCGCCTGACCGCGGCCTCACACTAGGACAACGAACCGGACGACCGGACCCCCAGGATGAGCAGCATGGATCTCGCCCAATTCAGGTATCTGACCTTCGACGTGGTCGGCACGCTGATCGACTTCGAAGGCGGGATCGTTGCCAGCCTCGGCGAAATCGCTGCTGAAGCGGACAAGGTGATCGATGGTGAGCAGGCGCTCAGCCTCTACCGCGCTGCACGCTATGCCGCCGACGCCGACCGTTTTCCCGACGATCTCGTGCGGGTCTATGACATTATCGCTCCCCAGCTCGGTCTGCCCAGGCAGACCGCGCTCGGCGAGCGTTTCCGGGATTCCGCAGCGCGTTGGAAAGCCTTTCCCGACAGCGCCGCAGCGCTGGCCCGCCTCGCCAAACGCTACCGGCTGATTGCGATGACCAATGCGCGGCGCTGGGCGCTGGATCATTTCGAGCGCGAGCTGGGCTCGCCCTTCCACGCCAGCTTCACGGTCGACGACACCGGGACCGAGAAGCCGGACCCCGCCTTCTTCACCCAGGTGTTCGACTTCGTCACGCGCGAGGGAGGGACGACCTCGCAGATCCTGCACGTTGCACAGAGCCAGTATCACGACATCGGCATCTCCCGGCAGCTCGGCATTGCCAACTGCTGGATCGAGCGGCGCCACGACAAGCAGGGCTATGGCGGCACTATCGCGCCGGCGTCGTTAACCAAGCCGGATTTCCATTTTCACTCCATGGCGGAGCTGGCCGACGCCGTCGACCACGTGCCTGCGACATGACGAGCCGCTGACGAGTTCATTCTGCCGGATCGCAAACAGGGGAGGGATGACATGAACGACGAGATCACCAACTGGACTGCTGATGATGATGGGCTGGTCGAGGCGGCGATCCGGCGGGGCGCGTCGCGCCGTGATCTCCTGAAGATGATGCTGGCCAACGGCGTCGCGCTCGCTGCCGGCAGCACCATTCTCGGTCGCGCCGAGCGCGCATTCGCGGCGGCCCCGAAGAAGGGCGGTTCGATCAAGGCCTCGGGCTGGTCGACCTCGACGGCCGATACGCTCGATCCGGCCAAGGCGTCGTTCTCGACCGATTATGTGCGCTGCTGCTCGTTCTACAATCGGCTGACCACGCTCGACAAGAGCGGCGCAGCACAGATGGAGCTCGCGGAATCGATCGAGTCCCAGGACGCGCAGACCTGGACCGTGAAGCTCAAGAAGGGCGTCACCTTCCATGACGGCAAGCCGCTGACGGCTGATGACGTCGTGTTCTCGCTGAAGCGGCATCTCGACAAGGCGACCGGCTCCAAGGTTGCCAAGATCGCGGCGCAGATGACCGGCTTCAAGGCGGTGGACAAGACCACCGTCGAGATCACCCTGGCGAGCCCCAACGCCGACCTGCCGATGATCCTTGCGCTGCATCACTTCATGATCGTCGCCGACGGCACCACCGACTTCTCCAAGGGCAATGGCACCGGCGCCTTCGTCCGCGAGGCGTTCGAGCCCGGCGTGCGCTCCATCGGCGTGCGCAACAAGAACTACTTCAAGGACGGTCCCTATCTCGACCAGATCGAGTTCATCGCCATCACCGAGGAGAATGCGCGCGTCAACGCGCTGCTGTCCGGCGACATCCAGCTCGCCGCCAGCATCAACCCGCGTTCGCTCCGTCTCATCGAAGGCAAAGAGGGCATTGCGCTGTCGAAGTCGACGACCGGCAACTACACCGACCTCAACATCCGCCTCGACATGGCGCCGGGTGACAAGAAGGACTTCATCGACGGGATGAAGCACCTGGTCAACCGCGAGCAGATCGTCAAATCGGTGCTGCGCGGCTTCGGCGTCGTCGGCAACGACCAACCGGTCTCGCCCGCCAACTTCTTTCACAATCCCGATTTGAAGCCCAAGCCGTTCGATCCTGACAAGGCGAAATCGCTGTTCCAGAAGGCGGGAGTGCTCGGTACCTCGATCCCGGTCGTGACCTCGGAAGCCGCGAACTCCGCGATCGAGATGGCCATGGTGATCCAGGCCTCGGCGGCGGCGATCGGCCTGACGCTCGACGTGCAGCGCGTCCCCTCCGACGGCTATTGGGACAATTACTGGCTGAAGGCGCCGGTCCACTTCGGCAACATCAATCCACGCCCGACGCCGGACATCCTGTTCTCGCTGCTCTACGCCTCCGAGGCGCCGTGGAACGAGAGCCGCTTCAAGTCCGAGAAGTTCGACAAGATGATGCTGGAGGCGCGCGGCCTGCTCGACCAGGCCAAGCGCAAGCAGATGTATGCCGAGATGCAGGTGATGATCGCGGAGGAGGCGGGCACCATCATCCCGGCCTATATCTCCAACATCGACGCCACCTCGTCCAAGCTGAAGGGCTTGGAGCCGAGCCCGCTCGGCGGCATGATGGGGTATGCCTTCGCTGAATATGTCTGGTTCGATTCGTGAATGCCCGAGGAGACGCTGGGCGCCCGCCATGAGCGGGGCGCCCCAGCGGTCGATGGTCTCTGATCAGTCTCGCGGGCGCACAGTTTGAAACATCGGATCGCCTCACTCATCCTGTCCCGGCTGGCCATCGCGCTGGTCACTGCGATCATTGTTTCATTCGCCGTGTTCTTCGCCACCGCAATGCTGCCGGGCGATACCGCAACGATCCTGCTCGGCCAGGCCGCGACCCCGGAGGCGGTCGAGGGCCTGCGCAAGGCGATGCATCTGGACGATCCCGCGATCTTTCGCTTCCTGCGCTGGCTCGCCGGGGTGGTGCATGGCGATCTCGGCGTCTCCTACGCCAACAACATGCCGGTCGCGAAGCTGATCGGCGGGCGGCTCGTGAATACGCTCAAGCTCGCCGGCCTCACCGCCATCATCTCGGTGCCGCTGGCGTTGACGCTGGGCATCACCGCGGCGATGCTGCGCAACACGCTGTATGACCGCTGCCTTACCATCGGGACCATCGGCGTCGTCTCGGTCCCGGAGTTCATGATCGCGACACTGGCCGTGCTTCTGTTCGCGGTCTACCTCAACTGGCTGCCGGCAGTGTCCTTCACCAGCGACATCCGCACCGCCTATGATTTCGCACGGGCCTATGCGATGCCGGTCGTGACGCTCACCATCGTGATCTCGGCACAGATGATCCGGATGAGCCGGGCGGCTTTGGTCGAGACCCTGAACACGCCCTATGTCGAGATGGCCCTTCTCAAGGGCGCCTCGCGCGGCAGGCTCGTGCTCCGTCACGCGTTGCCCAATGCGCTCGGTCCGATCGTGAACGCGGTTGCGCTGTCACTGTCCTATCTGCTGGGCGGGGTGATCATTGTCGAAACCATCTTCAACTATCCCGGGATCGCCAAGCTCATGGTCGATGCGGTGTCGACCCGCGACCTGCCGCTGATCCAGAGCTGCGCCATCATCTTCTGCTTCGGCTATCTTCTCTTGACCACCACGGCCGACATCATCGCCATCCTGTCCAATCCGAGGCTGCGATGACCGGCGTCGCGAAATCTGTCGTCCGCAGGTCCAGGCTCGGCTATCGCATCAATGCCGTCGGCGTTGCGGGGACGCTGATCGTCCTGGCCTGGATCGTGGTCGCGCTTGCCGCGCCTTACATCGTTCCATATCCGGTCGGGGACATCGTCGACACCGACTATTTTGGTCCCATGAGCCGCGAGCTATGGCTGGGCTCCGATTATCTCGGCCGCGACATGACCTCGCGCATCCTGATGGGCGCGCGCTACACGCTCGGGATTTCCATCGCTTCCGTCATCATCGCCGGCGTATCGGGCGTCACGCTCGGCATGATCGCGGCGATCACCGGTGGCGTGGTCGACATGCTGCTCAGCCGGCTTCTTGACGCGCTGAACTCGATTCCGAGCAAGCTGTTCAGCCTCGTCGTGGTCGCCGCCGTCGGCTCGTCGATCCCCGTTCTCATCGTGACCATGGCCGTGATCTACATTCCCGGCGCCTATCGCTTCGCCCGCGCCCTCGCGGTCAACATCAACACCATGGATTTCGTCGTGGTCGCCCGCATCCGCGGCGAGAGCCTGTTCTATCTGATCCGCGCGGAGATCCTGCCCAACATCATCGGCCCGGTGCTGGTCGATCTCGGCCTGCGCTTCGTCTTCATCGTGCTGTTGTTGTCGGGGTTGTCCTTCCTCGGCCTGGGCGTCAAGCCGCCTTATGCCGACTGGGGCGCGCTGGTGCGCGAGAACATCGGCGGGCTTCCCTATGCCGCGCCGGCCGTGATCTTTCCGTCTCTGGCGATTGCAAGCCTGACCATCGCGGTGAATCTGCTGATCGACAATCTGCCGAGCAAGATCCGCGACCGGGAGGCGTCGTAGATGACGAGCCTGGTCCAGATCCGCGATCTTCGCGTCGAGGCCACCACCGATTCCGGCCGCACCATCGAGATCATCAAGGGCGTGGATATCGATATCGCCGAGGGCGAGATCGTCGCGCTGATCGGCGAGAGCGGCTCCGGCAAGACCACCATCGCGATGACCCTGATGGGCTACGCGCGCGCGGGCTGCAGGATCGTCGGCGGCTCGGTCGCGATCGACGGTGTCGACCTGATCGGGCTGTCCGAGAAGGAGAAGGCGGCCGTGCGTGGCGCGAAGATCGCCTACGTGCCGCAGAGCGCGGCTGCCGCGTTCAATCCCGCGATCCGCATCATGGAGCAGGTCATCGAGGTCGTGCGCATCCACGGCATGATGCCGCTCGAGGAGGCGCGCACCAAGGCTGTGGCGCTGTTCCGCGCGCTGTCGCTGCCCAACCCCGACACGATCGGCGAGCGCTATCCGCACCAGGTCTCCGGTGGCCAATTGCAGCGTCTTGCTGCAGCCATGGCGCTGATCGCGAGCCCCAAGGTGCTGATCTTCGACGAGCCGACCACGGCGCTCGACGTGACGACCCAGGTCGAGGTGCTGCGCGCCTTCAAGTCCGTGATCTCGGCGCACCGTATCGCCGGCATCTATGTGTCGCATGATCTAGCGGTCGTCGCCCAGATCGCCGACCGCATCGTCGTGCTGAGGAATGGGGAAGTGCAGGAGACCGGCACGACCGCCGACATTCTCGAGCGCCCCCGGCATCCCTACACGCAGCAGCTGCTCGCCGCAGTCGCGCCGCAGCATCAGCCACGACCGGATGCCGTCGATCCCGCCGCGGCCGAGGCGTTGCTCGAGGTCCACGAGGTCTCCGTCGGCTACGGCCCGCTGCGCTCGGACGGCCAGCCGGCCATCGTGGCGGTGGACGGCGTCAGCCTGCGCGTGGCGCGCGGACGCAATCTCGGCATCATCGGTGAATCCGGCTGTGGTAAGTCGACGCTCGCGCGCGCCATCGCCGGCATCCTGCCGCCGTTCGCTGGCGGCGTCGTGTTCGACGGGCTTGAGCTCGGGCGCAGCGCGCGCAGTCGCAGCCCGGATCAACTGCGCCAGGTGCAGATTGTGTTCCAGCATGCCGACACCGCGCTCAATCCGGCGCATACGGTCGAGGACATTCTGGGGCGGCCGCTCACCTTCTATCACCGCATGCAGCGCAAGCAGCGCGCTGTCCGCATCGACCAGTTGCTCGACATGGTGAAGCTGCCGCGGAGCTTGCGGCTGCGCCGCCCGGCCGAGCTGTCCGGCGGACAGAAGCAGCGCGTCAATTTCGCCCGTGCGCTGGCCGCCGATCCCAAGCTGATCGTGTGCGACGAGATCACCTCGGCGCTCGACACCGTGGTCGCAGCGGCGGTCATCGATCTCCTCAAGGAGCTGCAGCGTGAGCTCGATCTCGCCTATGTCTTCATCAGCCACGATCTGTCGGTGGTCGAGGCGATCTGCGACGACATCGTCGTGATGTATCGCGGCCGCAAGATCGAGCAGATCACGCCCGAGGCCATGGCGCGGCCGGAGCATCCCTACACCCAGCTGCTGCTGTCCTCGGTCCCGAAGCTCGATCCGGCATGGCTCGACAATCTGCGGCAGGATCCTGAGCAGGTCCGCGCCTATTGTCAACGCTGAGCGGGCACCGCCGCAGCCTACACGTCGAACAGGCTGGTCAGCGGCAGATAGGGCTTGACGATCGGCGACTTCAGCACGACGAAGCTGAAATATTTCTCGATGCCGATGTCCATGTCGGTCAACCGCTCCATGATGGTCTGATACTCGCCGATCCCCGCGGTGACGAACTTCATCATGTAGTCGTAGCCGCCGGAGACGAGGTGGCACTCGATCACCTGGTCGATCTTCTCGACCGCGGCGAGGAAGCGGGCGAAGTCGATCTGGCGGTGGTTCTTCAGGGTGACCTCGGTGAACACGGTCAGCGTCTGGCCGAGCTTCGAGACGCAGATCTGCGCCGAATAGCCTTCGATGTAGCCTTCCGCCTGCAGCTTCTTCACCCGCATCAGGCACGGGCTCGGCGACAGGTTGACCAGCTCGGCAAGCTCCACATTGGTGACGCGGCCGTTCTTCTGCAGTTCGTGCAGGATCTTGATGTCGATGCGATCGAGCTTCATGAAGCCAGGGTCCCGAGTGACGACGCGTCCTGTCCGCATTACAGCAGAAAATTCTGCCGCTGTGCTCATCGAACTTCGCCAAAGCAAGAATGAGGCCGCATGAGGCTGATTTATGCAATGCAAAACAATACGCCGAAGGCGCGGTGGCTCGTAGCATCAAATGCTGCCCGACTACCAAATCCGGCGTCTCCCGCGCCCGATACCGTTCTAGCCTGATGCTGCCGAACGTTGGAGAGACCGCATGCCCGCCCCGCTGATGCACGTTGAAACATCGCCAACGCTGCCCGGGCGCGCAGATGCCGTGATCATCGGCGGCGGCATCGTCGGGGTGTTCGCCGCCTATTACCTGGCGCGGCGCGGGCTTGCGGTGGCGCTGATCGAAAAGGGGCGGATCGGCGCCGAGCAGTCGAGCCGCAACTGGGGCTGGTGCCGGCAGCAGAACCGCGATGCGCGCGAGCTGCCGATGGCGACCCTGAGCCTCGATCTGTGGGAGCGCTTCACGAGAGAGGCCGGCGATGCAACCGGCTTCTCCCGTTGCGGACTGTTCTATCTCAGCAACGACGAGGCGGAGCTTGCCGGCTGGGCGCGCTGGGGCGAATTCGCCAAGACCGCCGGCGTCACCACGCACATGCTGGACAGTCGGCAGGCCAGCGAGCGCGGCGCGGCCACCGGGCGCAGCTGGAAGGGCGGCGTCTTCTCGCCGACCGACGGCACCGCCAGCCCCGCCGATGCCGCGCCGGCCGTGGCGCGCGCGATCATGACGCAGGGCGGCACGGTGCATCAGATGTGCGCCGTGCGCGGCGTCGAGACCAGCGGCGGCCGCCTGTCGGCCGTGGTCACCGAGCGCGGCACTATCCGCACGCCGCTGGCGGTGCTCGCGGCCGGCGCCTGGACTTCGTCATTCTGCCATCAGCTCGGCGTTGCGCTTCCGATCGCCTCGATCCGTGCCTCGGCGCTCGCACTGTCGCCGTCGGCAGAGCCTCTGCCGCCGGCGCTGCATACCGCAGCCGTCTCGATCACGCGGCGCGGCGATGGCGGCCATACGCTCGCGATCAGCGGGCGCGGCCGCGTCGATCCCACCTTGCAGCAGCTGCGCTTCGCACGGCACTTCCTGCCGATGTTCGCCAAGCGCTGGTGCAGTTTGCTGCCGGGCGGCCTCGAGGGGCTGCGAGCGGGTCATGAAACTGTCACGCGCTGGCGGCTCGACAGGCCTACGCCGATGGAGCGCAACCGGATCCTCGATCCAGCGCCTGACATGGCGAGCATCCGTCTCACTCATGCGCGCGCGCTCGAGCTGTTGCCGGCGCTGCGCCGCACCCAGATCACAGCGAGCTGGGCGGGCTATATCGACTCCACGCCCGACGGCGTGCCCGCGATCGGCGAGCTGACGCAGCTGCCCGGTCTCATCGTGGCCGCGGGCTTCAGCGGTCACGGCTTCGGCATCGGCCCCGGCGCCGGGCATCTCATCGCTGACCTCGTCTCCGGCCGCGCGCCGACCATCGATCCCGCGCCTTATGCGCCTGGCCGTTTCGCTGACCACGGCGCCACCAAGGTTGCGGACTTCTGACGGACTCCGGCGAGCCCCGTCCGTTGTCAGCCACCAACAAACTAATAACCGGACTGATGATGACCGGCGTGTCCGAAATCCGGTGTCCTGTCCTTGCTTCGTCAAGTCTCGCGCGAAGCCGTCGCCCAGCGAAATCAGCGCAATGTCGCACATCGACGCAGCCGAGCTGATTGTGGCTGCGATGAGCGGCTGCTCAAGCGTTCCTCAGGCGGATGATGCAGAGTTGTGCGATTGCATCGCGCTGATGCAGGCGAGCCGAAGCATTAGCGGCGCTTATATCCGGAATTTTTGCTTCCAATTTTACTTCGCAGAATCCCGTCGATAGCCTCGCGTCAAGATCGAAACGCAAGCGGGCCGACAGCCAACGAAGGATGTCGCGCCGCCTTGTAACCAGCGGGGGTTGCTATGCGCGACAACGAGAAACGCACATCAAAGGGTGAGATTGTGAAGAAGGCGCCGAACGACAAACTGAGCCGGCGCTCCTTGCTGAAGGGCGCGGCCGCGTTCGCGAGCGCCGCGGTCGGCTCGGAAATCGTGGGTGCCCCGACGATCTGGGCCCAGGAAATCAAGGATATCGAGTTGCGCCACGTCGGCGTGTCCTATTCGGTGGTGAAGGCGATAGGTGACCAGGCCGCGAAGGATCTCGGCTTCAAGGTCACGATGCAGAACCTCGACACGTCGGCCGCGATCAACCGCTTCATCAGCCAGCCGAACAGCGTCGACATCGCCGATCTCGAGGGCTGGCAGGCCAAGCTCGCCGCCAAGCGCGGCGTGATCCAGGGCATCGAGGTCAAGAAGATCAAGGAGTTCGACAACATCCTGCCGATCTTCACCAAGGGCGAGATCAACGGCCACAAGATCCCGCGCCAGGGCATCTCGCCTTATGAGGCGATGTACATTTCCAAGCCGGACTCCACCGATCTGCATGACGGCGTCACCGAATGGGCGACCTTCCTGCCGCAGGTCTACAACGCCGACTCGATCGGCTACCGCCCCGACCTGGTCGGCCACGAAGTGACCGAGTGGAAGGACCTGATCGATCCGAAGTTCAAGGGCAAGGCCGCGATCCTCGACGTTCCCGCGATCGGCATCATGGACGCCGCGCTGTGCTTCGAGAGCGCCGGACTGATCAAGTACGGCAACAAGGGCAACATGACCAAGGAGGAGATCGACTTCACCTGCAACAAGCTGATCGAGCTGAAGAAGCAGGGGCAGTTCCGCGCCACCTGGACCACCTTCGACCAGTCGGTGCAGCTGATGGCGGCGGGAGAGGTGGTGATACAGTCGATGTGGTCGCCGGCCGTGGCTGCGGTGCGCGTGAAGGAGATCCCCTGCGTCTACGCGCCGGTCAACATCAAGAACGGCAAGGAAGGCTATCGCGGCTGGTGCAACGGCATGGGCCTGATGAAGCACCTCACCGGCAAGAAGCTCGACGCCGCCTATGAGTATCTCAACTGGTACCTGTCCGGCTGGCAGGGCGGCTTCGTCGCGCGCTACGGCTACTACAGCCCGGTGCCGTCGACGGCGAAGAAATTCCTCACATCAGCCGAATGGGAGTTCTGGTACGAGGGCAAGCCCGCGCCGGAGGTCGTCAACGACCCCTATGGCGTGCCGATGGAGAAGGCCGGCACCAAGCGCGACGGCGGCTCCTTCCTCGACCGCGTCACCAACATCTCCTGCTGGAATACGCTGATGGACGAGGCCGCCTACATGAACAAGCGCTGGAACGACTTCAAGGTGGCCTAAATCCTGCCTCTCTCAACGGCCGCCGGCACGATTTTCGTGCCGGCGCAGGCGACAGCGAAGTAGCTCACAAGATGATGCCGAGTCCTCCTTCAACCTCTCGTTCGGGCCTGACCGGCTGGCTCTACGTGTCGCCGCTGGTCGCTGTGCTTGTGCCGTTCTTCCTGGCGCCGATCCTGGTGGTGCTGGCGGCGAGCTTCTTCGGCTCGGACGGTTTCGGCGGGCTCACGCCCGACTTCACGCTCGCCAATTATGTCGAGGTGCTGCACTCGGCGCTCACTCTGAAGCTCTATCTGGCGACGATCAAGTTCACGGTGCTGACCTGGATCTTCACGCTTCTGATCGGCTTCTTCGTCGCCTATTTCCTGGTCTTCCACGTCCGCAACCAGCTGCTGGCGATCGGGCTGTTCCTGTTGTGCACGGTGCCGTTCTGGACCTCGAACATCATCCGCATGATCTCGTGGATCCCGCTGCTCGGCAAGGAAGGGCTGATCAATGCGGCGCTGCTGTCGACCGGCGTGATCCGCCAGCCGCTCGAAGTGCTGCTGTTCTCCGATCTCGCCGTCGTCATCGCCTATGTGCACCAGCTGACCATTTTCATGATCGTGCCGATCTTCAACGCGATGGCCCGCATCGACAAGCGGCTGATCGAGGCGGCGGTGGACGCCGGCGCCAGCCGCTTCGATATCCTGCGCCTGATCGTTGTGCCGATGGCCAAGAGCGGCATCGCGCTCGGCTCGATCTTCGTGGTGTCGATCGTGATGGGCGACTTCTTCGTCGTGAAGGTCATGTCCGGCGGCGGCTCGGCCTCGGTGGTCAGCGCCTTCTATGAGGATGTCGGTGTGCTGCAATATCCGACGGCGGCGGCCAGCGCCGTGCTGCTGACCCTCGTGCTGCTCGGCATGGTCACGCTGATCCTGCGCACCGTCGACATCCGGCGGGAGATCGCCCGATGAGCGCCATGGTCGTCGACACGCCTGAGAAGGACACGGTCTCGCGCAAGGCGATCGCGCCGAGCCGCGGCCGGCGGCCCTGGACGTTCTATGTCCTGGCCTCGCTGTTCGCGGCCTATGTGATCGCGCTGTATGGCCCGATGTTCTGCATCTACGTCCTGTCGTTCCAGGACATCCGCGGCGGCCTGGTGTTTCCGATGAAGGGGCGCTCGCTGCACTGGTTCGTCGACCTGTTCACCCAGGTACGGACCGGCGACGTCAAGGGCTCGTTCGACCGCTCGATCAAGCTTGCGGTCATGGTCACGGTCATCACGGTGGTGATCTCGTTCCTTGCCGGCCTCGGCTTCCGCCGCCGCTTCAAGGGCGACAGCATCGTGTTCTACATGATGATCGGCAGCCTCGTGGCGCCGGGGCTCGTGCTCGGCCTGGGGACGGGCCTGCTGTTCCAGGCGCTGGGACTGAGCCCGGCCTGGTACTCCTCGGCGCTTGGGGCGCAACTGTCCTGGACGCTGCCGTTCGGCGTGCTCGTGATGTTCGCGGTGATGTCGCGCTTCAACAATGCCTGGGACGAGGCGGCGCGCGATCTCGGCGCCAGCCGCTGGCAGGCGATCCGGCTGGTGATGATCCCGGTGCTGGCGCCTGGCCTGGTCGCGGTCGCGCTGTTCGGCTTCACGCTGTCCTATGACGAATTCGCCCGCACCTTGCAGACGGCGGGCTCGCTCAACACGCTGCCGCTGGAGATCTGGAGCATGACGTTGAACGTCACCTCGCCCTCGCTCTATGCGCTCGGCACGGTGACCACCATCGTGTCCTTCATCGTGATCGGCGTCAGCCTGGGGAGCATCGTGCTGATCCAGAAGCGGCGCGGCGCGCAGAAGATCAAGGGATAAGGCTGTCACCGATGCGGATCGAACGAGGCGATATCGAGCTTGCGGGTGTCTGCAAGAGCTATGACGGCGTCGTCAATGCCGTCGACGGCGTCAACCTGCGGATTGCCGACGGCGCCTATTGCTGCTTCATCGGCCCGTCCGGCTGCGGCAAGACGACCATCCTGCGCATGATCGCGGGACACGAGGACCCGACCGCGGGCGAGATCGTGATCGGCGGCCACAACGTGGTCGGCCTGCCGCCGGTGCAGCGGCGCACGGCGATGATGTTCCAGTCCTACGCGCTGTTTCCGCATCTGACGGTGCGGGAGAACATCGCCTTCGCGCTGCAGGTTCGGGGCCAGTCCAAGGCGGAGCGGCTGCGCGCGGCGGATGCGATGATCGAGAAGGTGCGGCTGACGCAATTCGCCGACCGGCTGCCGGCGCAATTGTCCGGCGGGCAGCAGCAGCGCGTGGCACTGGCGCGCGCCGCGATCACCGAGCCGCGCGTGCTGCTGCTCGACGAGCCCTTGTCGGCGCTGGACGAGCAGCTCCGTGTCCAGATGCGGCAGGAGCTGCGGCGGATGCAGCGCGAGCTCGGCATCACCTTCATCCACGTCACCCACACCCAGCTCGAGGCGATCGCGCTCGCTGATCTCGTCGTGGTGATGGAGCAGGGGAAGATCAAGCAGGCCGGGCCGGCGCGCGAGGTCTATGCCAATCCGCGCGACCGCTATGTCGCCGAGTTCATGGGCGGTCAGAACGTGCTGTCCGGCCGGGTCGAGAAGGTCAATGGCGAGAGCCTGGTGCTGAAGCAGAGCACGCAGCAGGCGATCGAGCTGCCGCTGCCGCCGCAGCGCGCGAGCATCGGCGTCGGTGACACCATCGACATCGCCGTGCGGCGCGACGACATCGCGCTGGTCCGTCCCGGCGCGACGTTGCCGCCCGGTTGCGGCACGGCGCTGCCGAGCCGCGTCACCGCAATCGAGTACCAGGGCTATTTCGTCAAGGTTATGCTCGACACCGTGCCCGACGACGAGTTCGTCGCCTACGTGCCCGAGAAGACCTACTTCGCAGATCCCTTCAACGTCGGCGACGTTGTCCTGGCCACTTGGGTGGCGGACCGCGCTCGCCCGCTCGCCTGATTTCATTTCGACAACGGAGAGTAGACCGTGCAGATCTCCTTCACCCTCAATGGCCGTGCGACCACGGTCGACGCGGATCCGGCAACGCTGGTCAGCGATCTCCTGCGCGAGCAGTTGAACCTGACCGGCACGCATGTCGGCTGCGATACCAGCCAATGCGGCGCCTGCGTCGTGCATCTCGACGGCGTCCCGGTGAAGAGCTGCACTCTGCTCGCGCCGGCACTCGATGGCGCGACCCTGCTGACGATCGAGGGGCTCGGCGCTACCGCGGGATCCAACGGGCTGCATCCGATGCAGGAGGCGTTCCGCGAGCATCACGGGCTGCAATGCGGCTTCTGCACGCCGGGCATGGTGATGACCGCGACCGCGCTGGCCGCTGCCAATCCGACGCCGACCGAGGCCGAGGTGCGCCACGGGCTCGAAGGCAACATCTGCCGGTGCACCGGCTATCAGAACATCGTCATCGCGGTCATGGCTGGCGCTGCCGCCATGCACGCCACGCCAGCGGGAGAGTGACCATGGGGCAAGTGATCGGGATCGGCGCGGCGCCGAAGCGCAAGGAAGATCAGCGCTTCCTCACCGGACGCGGCAACTACGTGTCCGACATCAAGCGGCCGGGGATGACCTTCGGCGTGTTCGTGCGCTCACCGCATGCGCATGCCGTGCTGCGCGGCATCGACAAGTCCGCGGCGCTGGCGGTGCCCGGCGTCGTCGCGGTGCTGACCGGCGAGGACGTCGCCGCCGATGGGCTCGGCTCGCTGCCCTGCGGCTGGGGCATCTCGGACGCCAAGGGCGTGCCGATGAAGGAGCCGCCATTCCCGATGCTGGCACAGGGCAAGGTGCGCTTCGTCGGCGACATGGTGGCCTTCGTGATCGCGGAGACCTTGGAGCAGGCGAAATCGGCGGCGGAGCTTGTGAGCGTCGACTACGAGGTGCTGCCGTCAGTGGTCGGCGTGCTCGACGCCGTCGGGCCGAACGCGCCGCAATTGTTCGACGACGTGCCGAACAATGTCTGCTGCGACTGGGAGCTCGGCGACAAGGCGGCGGTGGAGACGGCGTTCCGCAAGGCGGCGCATGTCGCCAAGCTCAGCCTGGTCAACAACCGGCTGATCGGCAATCCGATGGAGCCCAGAGCCGCGATCGCCGAATATGATCCGGGCAGGAGCCACCACACGCTGTGGACGACGAGCCAGTTTCCGCATGTCGTGCGCTTCCTGATGAGCGCGCTGGTGCTGAAGCTGCCGGAGCACAAGGTGCGCGTCGTGGCCCCGGATGTCGGCGGCGGCTTCGGCGTCAAGCAGTTCCACTATGGCGAGGAGGCCGTCATCACCTGGGCGGCCAAGCGCGTGCTGCGCCCGGTGAAATGGGTGGCGGATCGCTCAGAAGGCTATCTGTCGGACCGTCATGGCCGCGACCACGTCACCGAGGCGGAGCTGGCGCTCGATGAAAACGGCAAGTTCCTGGCGCTGCGGGTCAAGACGCTCGCCAACATGGGCGGCTATCTCTCGACCTTTGGTCCGAACATCCCGACCAATCTCTACGGCCCGCTGCTCGGCGGCGTCTACACGACGCCGGCGATCTACTGCAACGTCAAGGTCGTGTTCACCAACACGGTGCCGGTGGACGCGTATCGCGGCGCAGGCCGCCCCGAGGCGACCTTCGTCGTCGAACGCATCGTCGATGTCGCGGCGGCCGAGATGGGGATCGACCGCGTCGAGCTGCGCCGTCGCAACATGATCCCGAAAGAAGCCTATCCGTATCAGACGCCGGTGCTGGTGCAGTACGATTCCGGCGATCCGATGGGCTGCCTCGACGGCGCGCTGGTCGCCGCCGACGTCAAGAACTTCGGCGTGCGCAAGGCGGAGTCGGCACGCAACGGCAGATTCCGGGGCATGGGCTTCTCGACTTATGTGGAAGCCTGCGGCCTCGCGCCGTCGCGCTTCGCCGGCCGGCTCGGCGCGCGCGGCGGCCTCTACGAGAGCGCCACGGTGCGCGTGCATCCGGCGGGCCAGGTCACCGTGATGATCGGGACACACAATCACGGCCAGGGCCACGAGACGACGTTTGCGCAGATCGTGTGCGAGAAGCTCGGCGTTCCCTTCGAGAACGTCGACATCGTGTTCGGCGACACCGACCGCGTCCAGTTCGGCATGGGCACCTATGGCTCGCGCTCGCTGGTGGTGGGCGGCGCGGCGCTGTCGAAGGCAGCCGACAAGGTGATCGTCAAGGGCAAGAAGATTGCCGCGCATCTGCTCGAGGCGAGCGAGCAGGATATCCATTTCGAGGCTGGCAAGTTCTCGGTCGCCGGCACCGACCGCATCAAGACCATCGAGGAGATCGCCGGGGCGGCCTATGTGCCTCACAACTATCCGCTGGAGATTCTCGAGCCCGGGCTGGAGGAGCAGGCCTATTACGACCCGGTCAACTTCACTTATCCCGGCGGCTGCCACATCGCCGAGGTCGAGATCGATCCGGAGACCGGCATCGTGACGCTCGTCAACTACACGGCGGTCGACGATGTCGGCACCGTCATCAATCCGATGATCGTCGAGGGCCAGCTGCATGGCGGCATCGTGCAGGGCATCGGCCAGGCGCTCTACGAGAACGCGGTCTATGACGACAGCTCCGGGCAACTGGTCTCGGGCTCGCTTATGGATTATTGCGTCCCGCGCGCCGATCATCTGCCGATGATGAAGGTGGCGACGCACTCCACGCTGTGCACGCATACGCCGATGGGCGTGAAGGGCTGCGGAGAGGTCGGCACCATCGGTTCGCCGGCGGCCGTCATCAACGCGGTGGTCGATGCGTTGTCGCATCTTGGCGTCACCCATGTCGACATGCCGGCGACGCCGAACCGGATCTGGCGCCTGCTGCAGAACGCCTCGCTGCCGGTGGCGGCGGAATAGGGGGAAGACATGAGAGCATTTGCCTATCATCAGCCGAGCGAGATCTCGGACGCCGTGAAGCTCCTGACCTCGGTCGAGGACAGCAAGGTGCTCGGCGGCGGCATGACCCTGATCCCCACCCTGAAGCAACGCCTCGCAGCGCCCACGGCGGTGGTCGACCTCGCCAAGCTGCCGGCGCTGAAGGGCATCAGCGACGATGGCGCGACCGTGACGATCGGGGCGATGACGCCGCATGCGGTGGTCGCGGCGTCGCCGATCGTGCAGGCGCGGATCCCGGCGCTGGCGCATCTCGCCTCCGAGATCGGCGATCCGGCCGTCCGCAACCGCGGTACGCTCGGCGGCTCTGTCGCCAACAACGATCCCTCGGCGGACTATCCGGCCGCTGTGCTCGGCCTCGGCGCCACCATCATCACCAGCGCGCGCGAGATCGCGGCGGACGAGTACTTCCTTGGCCTGTTCGAGACAGCGTTGCAGCCGGGCGAGATCATCACCGCGATCCGTTTTCCGGTGCCGCTTGCTGCTGGCTACGCCAAGTTCAAGGCGCCGGCGTCGCGCTATGCGCTGGTCGGCGTGTTTGTCGCGAGGTTCGCGAGCGGCGTGCGCGTGGCCGTGACCGGCGCTGGCGCCGGCGTGTTCCGCGTCGCGTCGATGGAGCAGGCGCTGAGCGAGACATTCGAGCCCACCAGCATCGCCTCGATCAAGATCGACGCTGCCGGCCTCACATCCGACATCCATGCGGAGGCCGACTACCGTGCGCATCTCGTGACGGTGATGGCCAAGCGCGCCGTCGCGGCGGCCTCAGGTTAGCGCGCGATCTGCAAACGGCCACCGGTTCTCCCAACACACGATGCGATGGAGCGCCGTCGTATCTGATCCAGCCTTCAGGACTCCATATGACAGCCTTGTCTGCCCACGCGGCCGCCGCGGACGCGCCGTCCGATCTCGCTCGCCTGTCCGCCACCGCTCTCCTGGCGGGATACCGGCGCAAGCGCTTCACGCCGATCGACGTGGTCGAGGACGTCATCGCCGCGCTCGAAGCGACCAATGCGCGCTGCAACGTCGTCGTGACCGCGATGTATGAGCAGGCGAGGGCGGACGCGACGCGCATCACCGCGGCGATGCGGGCAGGTGAGCCTTGCGGTCCGCTGGCCGGCATCCCCGTCACCATCAAGGACCTGGTGTTCGTCGCCGGCGTGCCGGCTCATGCCGGCTCGCCGATGAACAAGAGCTTCGTCCCCGATGCAGATGCAGCGGTCGTGTCGGCGCTGAAGGCGGCGGGCGCAATCCTCACCTGCAAAACGACGACCTGCGAGTCCGGCTACAAGCTGACCGCGGACAGCCCGGTGACGGGACTGACGCGCAATCCATGGAATCCGGCGCACACCAGCGGCGGGTCGAGCGGCGGTGCGGCGGCCGCGGTCGCGGCCGGTTGCGGTCCGATCGCGATCGGTACCGACGGCGTCGGCTCGATCCGGGTGCCGTCGTCTTTCTGTGGCGTGTTCGGCCTCAAGCCGACCTTCGGCCTGGTGCCGCGTTCGCCTGGCTTCGCGCCGCCATCCTGGGCCTCGCTCGCCCACACCGGCCCGATCACGCGGACGGTCGCCGACGCCGCGCTCGCGCTGGAGACGATCGCCCTGCACGACCTGCGCGATGCCGCCAGTCTGGCGGTGTCGCAACGCCGCTTCGATGCGAGCCCGCGGCCACTGACGGGGCTGCGCATCGGCGCCAGCACCGATCTCGGCTATGCCGCAGTCAGCCCCGATGTCCGCGCGGTCTTCGCCAAGGCGCTTGCCGTACTGGAAGGCTGTGGCGCGCGCATCAGCTCCGATCATCCAGGCATCGATCCCCGCATTCTGGAGCGCACGCTGAAGCCGATCGCCTTTATCGAGCAGGCCGCGGCGGTGGCGCACAAGACCGGCGAGGAACTCGCCGATTGCGACACGGATTATCGCGACGTCGTTTCGGCCGGGCGCAGCTATAGCGGCGTCGATTACGTCGAGGCCGGCTATCGCCGCACGCAGATGCGGGCGGGCTTCGTCAATCTGTTCTCGCGTGTCGACGCGCTGGTCACGCCGACGGTGGCGGTGACCGCCTTCGAGGCCGGTCAGCTCGGCGTCGCCAGCATCGACGGGACTCCAGTGGATCCGCATCTCGGCTGGTCGCCATTCTCCTGGCCGATCAATCTTGCGGGCCTGCCGGCGGCGACCGTGCCGTGCGGCTTCGATCGCGACGGGCTGCCGATCGGCCTGCAGATCATCGCCCCCTGGCTCGACGAGCCGACCATCTTCAAGATCGCAGCCGCCTTCGAGGAGGCGCAGCCTTGGGTCGCAACGTGGCCGACGATGGGCGGTTAGTTGCTGCGCGGATCGTGCGACGCATGACACTGCCGCAGGGTGGGCAAAGCAGCTGCCCGCAGGGCGACAGCGCGCCCACCGTCGCGCAGCGAACTGATGAGCAAGACGGTGGGCACGGCGCCACCGCCGCCTCCCGTGTGGAAACAGCGCAGCAGCGCCTTTGCATACCTGCAAGAGCGCGCCCTGTTGCGCGGCCGTAAGGACGACGGTGCGCTGCCGCGTGCTTTCAGCTCAGCGCGATCGGTGCTCCCGTTTCGCCGTGCTGATCGCCGAGGCGCAGATAGTGCGCGAGATAGTCGTGCAACGCTGTCGCGGCTTTCGACGACGCGCCGCTCGATTTATACAGCAGCAGTTCGACATGCGGCAGCGCTGGTAGTTCGTCGGCGGGGCCGAGCTCGCGCATGCCGGCGACCAGCGCGCTGCGGCCGAGCACGGTGACTGCCATGCCAGCGAACGCCGCCGCTTGAAGGCCGCCGACGCTCTCGCTCTGGCAGGCGATGCGCCAGCGCAGGTTGGCCGATTCCAGCGCCGCGATGGCGTGGTCGCGGTAGATGTTGCCCTGGGGCAGCAGCGCCAGCGGGATCGGCCGCTCCTGATGCGCCGACGACTGCTCTCCGGTCATCCACACCAACTGCTCGCGCCGCACCACCTGGCCGCCGGTGAAATCGTTCATCCGAGTCACCAGCGCGATGTCGACCTCGCTGCGCTTCACGAGCTCGACCAGCGGCGTGGAAAGCGCGCAGTTCAGCTCGACCTGGATGCGCGGGAAGGATTTGCGGAACACGCTGAGGATCGAGGGCAGCATGAACGCGGCATAGAGATCGGGCGTGCCGAGCACGACCTGGCCCTCGATCTCCTGCGAGGCCAGCTGCGAGATCAACTCGTCATGCAGCCGCAGGATCGAGCGCGCATAGGTCAGCACGATGCCGCCGTCCTCGGTCAGCGTCAGCCGCCGCCCGCCATGCACGAACAGCTGCTTGCCGGTGAGTTCCTCCAGCCGCTGCAGCTGCAAGGTGATCGCCGGCTGGGTGCGTCCCAGCCGCCGGGCGGTTTCGGTGATGCTGCCGGTCTCGACCACGGAGATCAGCGACCGCAGCATGCGGATGTCGAGGCTGATGAGGTTCATTCTTGGCCCATACATCCAGCAAAGCAAATTTCGTGCAATGGCCACATGGAAGCGCCGGTCAGACAATGCGCATCTCTGTTTCAGGTCGTTTGCAGTTGCTTATTCTGAGGTGCCGCGCCGCTCAGGTCGGCCGCGGAAGGCCGCCTTGCTAACTGGTCAAAACAAGATGAGAACGTAAGGAGTGAATGGTCGCTCATTTGAGCTTCCGAAACTGGAGGGATCTTGCGCGACGTTTGGGCGCAAGTCCCGAAAGCCATGAAGAACAATGAGGCCTTTTCCTCCCAAACGGATTGTCAATAATCTGATTTTGTTTGATTTTTCTGCTTCCCTAGGGAGCGCCATTTCCGGCGCTCAACCCTTCATGTCTGACCTGTAAGCGCGGCTCCTCGGCCTCGCGGCGCGCTGTCGCGTCCGAGCTTTGCTCTTCGTCACGCCCTTATCAAAGAAGGGCGCAGGGAAGGCCGGGTGCGGGCCGCACCCATGGCCCGCCTGCAGAAAAAAAGCAGGCGGCGTCACCACAGGATTGGCCGGACACACCGGCGGATTCAATCGGTCGTCGCAACACTCGATGAGGAGGTTGCGATGGGTATCCGAAAGCGGCGGTCGACGCGGGCGAAGCTGGGATCGATGGGGCGCCCACCAGTGGCGGGGCGTGCGGAACAGCAGAAGTTTTGGCGGGGGATTGCCGCCGGATTGAACAGCGAGAAGGCTGCGCTGGCTGCTGGATTGTCAGATGCTGTCGGCCCTCGATTGTTTCGAAGGGCGGGCGGCGTGACACCCGCGATGTTCAGATCTTCGGCGAAGCCGCTCTCCGGCCGACGCCTCTCCTTCTCTGAACGCGAAGAGATTGCCCTGCTGAATGCGCAGCGCCATTCTGTACGAGAGATAGCGCGGCGCCTCGATCGGTCTCCCTCGACCATCTCTCGTGAGCTTGATCGCAATGCGGCCACGCACGGCGGCAAGATGGCCTATCGAGCGACGGCCGCCCAGTGGCATGCAGATCGATCGGCCCGGCGTCCCAAGCCGAGCAAGCTTGCAAGCAACGCCGCCTTGCGCACTTATGTTGAAGACCGGCTTGCCGGCGTTGTCGCGCCTCCAGGTGGCATCCGGCGGAAGGCCGGTCGTGCGGGTTCGGACCAGGAACGGCGATGGGCAAAAGCTTGGATTCCTGAGCAGATCGCCCAACGCTTACCGATCGACTTCCCGGATGACGAGACGATGCGGATCAGCCACGAAGCCATTTACCAGGCGCTTTTTGTTCAGAGCCGAGGAGCGCTCAACCGGAAGTTGACGGCCTGCTTGCGAACAGGGCGGGCACTGCGAGTGCCTCGAGCGCGCACGCGAAAGCGCAGCAAAGGCTTCGTATCGCCAGAGATCATGATCAGTGAGCGTCCGGCCGAAGTCGCGGATCGCGCCGTGCCGGGACATTGGGAAGGAGATCTGATCGTCGGCTCCGAGAGCTCGGTAATCGGCACGCTCGTCGAACGCAGCACACGGTTTACAATGCTGCTGCACCTGCCACGCTTGCCGGGATTTGAAGACGGCCCACGTACGAAGGACGGGCCTGCGCTCTCCGGACACGGAGCTGAAGCGGTACGCGATGCGATTACGCGCACCATTATCACCTTGCCCAAGGAACTACGCCGCTCGCTGACTTGGGATCAGGGGACCGGGATGGCTCAGCACAGTGACCTCAAGATCGATACAGGCCTTCAGGTCTACTTCTGCGATCCAAGAAGCCCTTGGCAGCGTGGCACGAACGAGAACACAAATGGACTGCTGCGGCAGTACTTCCCGAAAGGCACCGATCTGAGCGTCTACGATGCTGACGGGATCGCCGCTGTGGCCGCAGCGCTCAATTCCCGACCGAGAAAGACGCTGGGATGGAAAACCCCAGCAGAGGCGCTTGACGAGTTCCTGTCCGGAATGAAAACACTTTGTGTTGCGACGACCGCTTGAGCCCGCCCCCGGCCCTCCCCTGCGCGATGGGCTTAACGGCTGCTCCGTGCTCTCCCAGGGGACCGGGCTTGCTTGCCCCCGTCATCGGGATGTCGCCGACCAAGACACCAGCGTCGGGGTGTCGGGACCACACGGCTTGACCGTCCGCACCGGGTTCGTTCGTCCGCACGCGAAACGCGCACTGCGACTCCAGCCGGCCACCGCATCTCCCGCTCCACGGTCCGTGACGATCGCGAAACGCCCCTTCAGTGAGCAGGAGACGGCGGAGAAGATCGATCTGATTTGCCCGACGGTGCAAGGCCGGATTTGCCCGACAGAATGCGACAAACTGGCACGACGGGCAGTTTGGGGCATAACGGTGGCCAGAGCAGCTTTGAGCTGCGGCCTGCATTCCAGAGCGTCAGGGCCCTTGCCCGTCTCCACCTCCGAACTCGTGGACAACCTCAAAGCCCTCTGCCTACGCGATTGTGCCAGAGCCTTGCCTTGCGGTCTCTGTGCCCAGCCGGGAGCGGCCTTGGCTTGCTGTGGAAACGCGGGTGTAGGTGACGAGCGCAGCAAGCTGCACGGTGGAAGGCCGTCCAGAATTGGTCGGAGCGATTCCGCCTTTGTATAGCTTGCCCCATTGGAGAAAACTTCGATCTTACACGGCTTGCGTGCGTTAAAGTAATCGCTGCACCAGGAATCGGTGTATTAGCGACCAAGAACGAATCACCGCGCGGAGCAGCAAATGTCGCATCGTCTGGAGTTCTTTAGTCTGGATTTGGAGGCATTTGGGGCGCGCCTCGACGCTGTGCTGTCGCCTGCGCGAGCAATCAAGTCTCATGAGTTTCTTCAGGGACGGGATGGACAGCTCACCGAAGTTCGCCAGGCCTTGTCAATGCAGGGCCGGCATGTGTTCATTCATGGCTTTCGAGGCGTGGGAAAGACGTCGCTTGCCTATACGGATGCCAATCTAATTCAGTCGTCAGAGATACGGATCATCAGACGATCACAACTAGCGAATTGCTCAATCGTGTTCATGAACTAACAATCGAACTTAGACGCTTTCAGCAAGATCATGACAGTCGAAAGGTGGACCAGAGAGCGACCGCAACCCGCGACAAGCACCTGTGGTTGGAGAGAGTAAAAACGAATAAAGAGCTGTTCGAACGAGATGGCCAATTGTTCAATCGGCTTTATCGGGAGAGGGCTCTGACCCTTGCCAGCGCTATGCTGTTCAAGACCGGCGGAGTAAATCTTTCTGAGACCAACCCCCAACAACAATCCGGGGCTCAAGTAATATTGCAAGGATGGGCAGGCGGCAGTCCTGCATCGGATGCCGCTGACTTCTTAGAATTTCTAGAGCATGCTGTTTTTGTACGGAAACATACCCTGAGTTTCTGAGGTAGTTTGCGCACTCCTGCTCCGAGAAGAGGTCGAGGAGATCTCCGGCCTTTCGCCAAGTCGTTTCGATGGTGCGAGGTTCTACATCTCGCATCAGGTGCTTCAGCTTGGCGAAGACCTGCTCGATCGGATTGAGGTCGGGACTGTAGGGCGGCAGGAAGAGCAGACGTGCACCTTTGGCGCGGATCGCGTCTCGTGCACGCGTGCCTTTGTGGCTGCCAAGATTGTCGAGGATGACAATGTCACCTTTGGTCAAGGTCGGAGCCAGCTCGTTCTCGACATAGAGCGTGAAAAGTTCGCCGTTGATAGGACCGTCGATGACCCAAGGTGCCGAGATCCGATCGCAGCGAAGTGCTGCGATAAATGTCATCGTCTTCCAGTGACCAAACGGCGCCGATGCCTCAAGCCGTTGCCCGCGTGGTCCCCAGCCACGCAGCGGGGCCATGTTGGTTTTGATCCAGGTCTCATCGATAAAGACCAGGCGAGACACCTCGATCTTGCCCTGGTGAGCTTTCCAGCGTGCTGGTTTACGAGCGACATCGGGACGCTCCTGCTCCGCCGCCCGCATCGTTTTTTTTGAAGCTCAGGCCTTCGGCGTGGACAAAGGTCGATACCGCCCGCACATCAGTCTTGATGCCACGCTCGGCCAACTCAGCCGTCAACTTGCGCAAGGTGAATGGACCGGAACGGATACGCTTACGCACCCATTCCGCATGCGCGCCGGACAAAGTCCGCTTCTTGTGGCCACCGATTTTGCCCGGAGTGACGCCTCCGGTCTGCTGTCTGAGGTTCTTCCACTTACTGATGCAGGACGGGCTGATCCGGAGAGCCTGCGCAATCGAGCGGACCGTCTCGCCTGCAGCAGCACGCGCCAGAGCGCGTTCGCGAATGTCTTCCGAATAGGGCCGTGTCATCCATGCTGGCCTCCGGCTCCCAGCATGGAATTTGAATCAGAACTTCCCCGACTCGAGAATCCCGATTCCGCCAAAAAACATCATGCTCTAGCTCGAAAGCTGAAATCCTAGATTGCCAGTGCCGCCGAAAACGGAAATCGGTCAAAGTTGTCGGACACTATTCCTGAGCTTTGCCGAAACGCCGCACTCAACTTCTGCGAGGCACGTAGCGAGGTGGGCCGGATCAGCACGACCCAGCGCATGCCTTCCCTGACGGCGGCACGCCGGCGCATCGGCTTACGCACGGCGGCGAGCAAGTCCCTCCTGGCCATGCGGATGGCTGCAGCGGAGAAGAACTCGCGGAACACATGGCGTCGCAAGTCACGCTCAGGGGGGCAGTGCGGCGTATCGACCACGTCCTCAGATGCTCACGTCCAGCTCACTGCTGCGGCCGCGACATAGAGGCCGCGCAGGTGGATCAGCGGGATGCCGGTTTCCGAGATCGTCGAGAACACCGAGACTTCGAACTGCAGCGTCGAGCGTGCCAGCAGGGCGGCCGGCAGCGCGTTGTCGCTCCGCCACTTGCCGAGCGCGGCGACGAGCTTCCCAACCAGCGGCGCCACGTCGGCGGCGCTCGGATAGAACGGCAAACCTTCCGGCAGATCGAGCAGGACCGGCAGCACGCGGTCCGGCAAGGCCAGCGGATTCGGGCCGTCCTGCACGGGATAGACCAGGTCGATGACGGTCTGGACGCTGCCCTGCGCGCCGGATTTGAGGTTGGTCACGCCCGTCAACAGGTTCACATAAAGCCGTGTGAGCGCGTCCGTCAGCGTCGTCGCCACCGGGCCGCTGCCGGAAAGCGGCAGCTTCGAAATGTCGATCTGCGGATCGAGATCCTTGTCGATGAACGGCAGCACCTTGTCCGGTGCCTTGATGGCCGGTGTCAGATACTCGAACGGCTGCGGCAGCCCGGGTATCCGGACCGGCGTATCGCCCTGGAGCACGACGGCGCCGGCGTTGCGGGCGATGCTGAGCTGATAGGCGCCGTTGTGGTGATCGATGATGCTCAACGGCTCGACCGCGAGCGTGCGCGCCGCGACCGACATCGCCTTGTCGGCTTTCAGCCCGTCCGCGGGATCGGTCTTGCCCTGGGGCAGGAAATAGGCGTCGCCATGGGCGTCGGGGGCGGCGCTGTAGGTGACGCCGTCGATGCTGATCCGCATCGTCGGCAGCGGGCAGTGCCAGGTCCCGATCGTCGGATTGTTCGGGTCCGCCACGACCTTGAGACGCCATGGCGCCGTCTCCGGCGTGAGCCGCGCGTCGAACCATTCCTGGACCGTGAAATTGAACGGCACGCCGCCGTCATTGTCGCCGACCGAGCGGCCGGACGGCATGCGCTGCGGCAGTTTGATCGGAACGTCGAGCGATCCCGCGACGTGCTCGACCGTCGTCGCAAAGGCCACCAGCGCGTCGGAGAGATGATCGGCGGTCCCGGTCCTGCGCAGGTTGTTGAACACGGCGCCAATGCCGCCGGAGGGACCGCCGGCGCCATAGATCGTGGCGAATTGCGTCAGCGTGTCGACGAGATCGTCCGCCACGCGCGCGGCCGCGAGCATGACCCGGCGCGGCTGCTCGCCGATATTGATGGTGACCGTGACGTTCAACGTATCCTGCGCGATGAACACGTGCTGATAGCCGAGCTCGAGCGACCATTCGTCGGCGCTGGCGAGCGGATCGTCGCCCTGCGTGACCTGCGAACCGAAGGTCTGCGCGTTGATGATCGGCGGCCGCGGATAGGCGCGCAGCGGCAGCGCGATGTTGGCCGGCTGCATCGTCAACGTCGCGTCGGCCGCGAGCACGAAGCGCAGCCAGGTGCCGAGATTGAACGCCCCGTCGGGAACGTTCAGCGTGCCGGTGACGTCCTCGAAGGCGTCGATCTGGAACGTCTGGGGCAGGCTAAAGACGGCTTCCTCGCCCTTGCGATGCGCGCTGAGCGTGAGCGCCAGCGGCTGCGCGGCGGCCGGCGACATCGCGACCTTGCCGGGCGACACGGTGACGTTGTTGTTGCTGGTCGTGCTCTGCGCTCCGACCGAGCGGCCATAGAGATTGAGGTTGAGGCCGGTCGGCCATGTCGCCTGGCCGACGCTCGTCGTCGTCTCGGTCTGGGCGACGGCGTCGATGCCGTAGAAGTTGGAGAGGCTGATCAGGCAGGACTGGCGATAGGCCTCGGTTGCAGCCGGCGACTTGGTGGTGCCGTCGGCGAGGCTGACGACGCGGCCGCTCAGCCTGGTCGCAAGGTCGCGCTTGGCGGCGAGGCAGCGGTCGACCGCGCTCGGCACGGCGGTGTCGTGCAAGGTGGCCGGAATGCCGCAGTCGGGCGCCAGGAAATTCTCGACCATGGCGAGGAAATTCGCAAACGCACCGTCGAGATCGAGGTCGGTGGCGGTCATCGCCGTGGCGCCGAGCAGGAAGACGTTGCTCGGAGTCTGTTGCGCGATGAGCGCGTCGAGATTGGCGCCGCTGATGCCGCCGCGGCTGATCAGCGTGTTGTTGACGCCGGGCGGCGCATAGGCCAGCGGCTTGGGCGCGAAGCCGGTTGGCGGCGCGAAGGCGACCGAGAGCGCGCCTGTGCCATAGCGCATGATCCACAATTGCGCGCCGCCGGGCACGTCGGCGTCGCCGGCCAGCACCTTCATCCGGGTCGAGGTCAGCGCCTGCTCGAACGCGGTGGCGAACACCGTGTAGGACTGCACCGAACTGCCCGCCTCGGTCGGGTAGTAGGGCGACAGCACCGTCGTCATGACGGAGATCGCAGCATCCGAGGCGAAATTGGGATCGACGGGGCCGCGCCGCTTGAATGTCATGGTCGCGGTGAGCGGGAACAGCACGTCGGTCCGATAGGAGGGATCGTCCGTGGGCAGCGTCAAGGAGAGATCGGGGAGGGCGCAGCCCGTGCGGGCGTCAACGGCCGTCATGATGGCCTTGATGTCCGCTTGGAGCAGCTCGGCGATGCTACCGCCACCGCTCGGAATAGACAGCGGCTGCGACAGGAACGACACTGTGACGCTGGCGTCGATGTCGGCGAGCTGATGATAGATGGTGGCGTAGGTGCGCTTGAGATTGTTGGTGCGGCGAACGTCGCTGCCGTCGTCTTGGTAGACGAAGGTCCGCTTCAGCGTGAGCACCCGCTGGCCGCCGACTTGCTTCACCATGTAGCCATAGACCAGATGCGGCCAGTCGCCGAGGCCGGCGACGGGATCGGTGTAGCCCACCGGCAGCACCGATGTCGTCAGCTGCCGTGACGGCAGCGTGTTGCCGTAGAGATCGATCCATTCGAAGCCCAGCGACAGCGAGCCGCCGATGAACATGTAGGGATCGAGCACCCGCAGCGTCTCCCAGCGGATCGACGGCGCGGGGATGCTGAGGTCGGGCGGATCGCTCGGCCAGGCGTTGCCGGTGAGTTCGAGCAGGTTGAACAGGCGTTGATAGGCGATGCGTCCCTCGGCGGCCGCGGCGTCGTCGCGCAGCGGCCCGGTGACGAACTGATCCCGCGGCGGATTCACGATCGGCACCGCCTTACCGCTCGCGGTGACCGGAGCCTGCGGGACGAAAGCGAGCAGGTGGAACAGATTGTCCAGCGTCGCCTGATAGTCGCTGGTGGACGGCGGCGTCAGGCGCGTCACCCGGATGCCGACATTGCCGGTCGGCGCCGTCGCGTGCAGGTCCTGCAAGGTCCAGGCGGAGGCAAACAAGGTCGGGTCGGCGCCCGTGGCCGGGTCGCTCACGCGCGCGGCGTTCACCGTGCCGTCCAGCGCGGCGCCGAAATCGGTCGGCGACTTGGTCTGCTGCGGCAAATTGAAGGAGACGACGAGCTGCATCTGGCCGAGCCCGTCGCTGTCGAACAGGCTGTCGGGCAGCGGCGTCGGAGCGCCGAAATACAGATAATAGCCGCCGGAGTTGGTCAGTCCCCCCGTCATCATGTGTTCGATGAAGGTGATGATCGCCGGATCCGGCGCCGCTGCTGCGGCCGCACCCCGCACCGCCATCAGCATCCGCGGTGGATTGGTCTCGGTCGAGACGTTGCTGCGGAAGATGAAGGTCTGCTGCGCCGTGACCAGTTGGATCGACAGCGCGCCGGAGCCGGTGCCGCCACTGCCGGCGACATAGGCGATCTCGAGCGCGGTCGGCGGCTGGGCGTCCTTGCGCTGATAGATCCTTTCGAGCACCCGCAGGTCGTCCGACTGCACCCCGAACAGCTCATAGACATTGGCGAGGTAGGTCGGCTTCGCGCCGGTGGATTCGGCGGCCGGCACGCGCCGGACCGTGAAGGAAATGGTCGCGCACCACGCATAGGCCGACGCCGGCACGTCGTGCGCGACGTTCTGGGCGTCGAGCGTTTGCAGATGGAACAGAAGCGAGGCGTCGGCGCCGGCGATCGTGCTGATCAGCGCCGGCGGCAGGCTGCGCAGATAGGCCGATGTGCCGGGGCTGGCGAGCACCTTGCCGGGCTGGCCATTGGCCAGCGTGAAGCTGCGCGGCGCCGACGCCGCCAGCGACATCGTGGCGGCCACCGCGCTGGAATCATCGACGCCCGTCACGGATGTCGGGATCTGAACGCCGATCGGAACGGGCGCGGACGGCAGCACCAGGCCCCAGGACTGAGCCGCCGAATTGGTGAGATTGACCGTCGGCGATGGCGCCGTTGGATTGGCGACGACCACTTCCTGCCCGGTGGCGCTGTAAAGCGCCTGCCAGCCGATGCGTGTTCCGTGCAGCATGAAGCGCGTGCCATTGCCGACCGCCGACGACATCGCCGAGGGCGCTCCGCCGCTCGTCTGCTCCATCAGATCGTAGAGCGCCGACAGCGCCATGGGCGAGGTGCCGATGAGCTGACTGCCGCCATGCAGCGCCGCCTGAACGGTGATGCGCAGATAGTCGGATACGATGACTGCGAGATCGGTGGTCGCGATCGGCACGGTTTCGGTCGACACCGACACGACCGTACCGGGAAGCAGCGGGAAGAAGGCGAGGCCATAGTCGGCGCCGGTCGCCAGTTGCTGCGGCGTCAACGACAGGTTGGTCCCGAAGAAGGATTGCAGTTCGGTGAGCGACGGGGCGCGTGCGGTCGAGCCGGGCTGGCCGATGCTGCTGAGATAGGTCGACAGGCCGTCGAGATCGGACGGCAGCACCGTGATCGCCTGATACAGCGCATCCGGCGTTGGCGCGCTGGCCGGCGGCACGCCGCGGGCCCAGCTCTGATAGGCCTGCAGCAGCCACGCGGTGAACAGCTTCACGGCTTCGTTCGCCGGGCTTGGGCCGGTCGCGTTGGCGAGCCTGACCTGCGACGGCGTCTTCGTCTGCGGCGACATCAGTGCCGTCTGGATGACGTAGATCCAGTTGGTTTGGGTGCTTGTCGGACTTGCGAGCCCGAGCGTCAATTGCGGCACCACATAGAGGTCGAGCGCGAGCGGTTGGCAGTTCAGCGGCGGATAGGCGATGGGCGGCGGCGCGGCCAGAGTCGTCGCGAACATGCGCTCGGCCTGCAGCATCGCAACCGAGGATGACTTGTTCCACAGCGCGTCCTGCCAGGTGTCGGTGCCGAAGGTCGCAGTGTAGCTGACCGTGGTCGAGAA
Organism: Bradyrhizobium sp. HKCCYLS2038; assembly: GCF_051167655.1. Lineage (NCBI taxonomy): Bacteria > Pseudomonadati > Pseudomonadota > Alphaproteobacteria > Hyphomicrobiales > Nitrobacteraceae > Bradyrhizobium > Bradyrhizobium sp. HKCCYLS2038. The sequence goes on from NZ_JBNPTM010000001.1 coordinate 914,151, forward strand.
GCCGACATGGATGTGGATCGTGAACAGGCCGCAGTTGATCGACACGGTCAGCTCGACGTCGACGCTCGCCGACATCGGCACCGTGACCTGGCGGCGCGTCTCGGCAGTGACCGCGACGGAGATCGTGATCTCGACCAGGAGCGATGCAGAGATGATCGCGAAATCGATCTTGCCCTCGAGCTTGCCTATGATCGTCAGCGAGGCATAGACATTGTAGTAGTCCTCGGACACCTGCTGACCGCCGGACGGATTGCGGGTGAACTTCGAGAACGTGCCCTGGAAGATGCCTTGCAACAGCACGCCCAGCGAGGCCGACATCGGCCCGGCCGAGAATTCGCGGTAGATGCCGATGCGGAAGCCGAGCCCGATCTCGATGACGTTGCCGAACGCGCCGACCGGCAGGTTGTTGCTGCCGACCGCGATGGGCGGCAGCTTGTCATCGGTCGCGCCCGACAGCTTTCCGAACAGCAGCCCGCCCGAACCGTAATACTCGGCCGCGGCAATCACGGCCGAATGCGAGAAATCGCCATTGTGCGGATAGCCGATGTCGATCTCGAAATCGCCGTTGGTGAACACCTTGACGCCGAGCGACGGCAGCTGGACCTCGAAGGCCTCCATGTTGATCTTGCGGATCTTGTCGGGCAGCGTCAGGTAGGCCTCGTAGACGCCGATCGTGGCCGATACCTTGCGATAGAGGATCTCGGCCGACAGCCCGACCAGGGCGTCGAGATAGTCAGATTTCGGCGCGCCCTCGATGTTGAGGTCGTCGCGCACGAGGAGATGCACGCCGTAGATCTGCGGATCGGCGAACACCAGCCGCACGTCGATCTGCCCGAGCAGGATCATGCGGGCGCCGATCAGCCACCCCGCATCCTTGTCGAACAGGTGGACCGGCAGGGGGTTGCCCTCGCTGATGCCGGCAACGATGTTCTGGATCTGGATCAGCGCGTCCTCGACCGAGACGGGCTGGGTCGGCAGCCCGACATGCTGGCCGAAGGCGGCGAGCACCACGTCGAGATAGGCCGCGCCGAGCCCCGGCGCGGTCGGGGCCTGCGATGGTTGCGTCGGGTCCCAGCTCGGATTGCTGGAGGTGCCGAGCATCGGGAAGTTGCCCTTGACCGTAAAGCTGAAGCCCGAGCCTGTCTTCGCTTTCGCGCTGTCATAGACGAGCCCGAAGCCGGTCACGGAGCAACCGAGGAAATCGAAGTCCAATCCCTCGTAGTCGATCTCGATGACGCGCGATGACTGCCCGAGCGTGATCGACAACGAGAAGCTGCTCAGCCCGATGTCGTTGAGCAGGTCCCACGGCGCCGGCAAGGTGGTGAAGGAATTGCCGGTGAAGATCGCGACGAAGTCGGCCAGCAGTTGTCCCAGCGTGGTTTGCTGGCTGGTCGACAGCGTCACCTTGTTCTGAGAGATGTCGAAGGTGCCGACCAGTCCGGCGAGCTTCGGGGCGTTGACCGACAGGATGGTGCCGCCGCCTGCCTGCTTGCTGGAAAAATCGAAGGTGAGCACCAGCGCGAAGCCGTCGATGTCGAGCGTGCCGACGATGGTGTTGCTGTCGCCGCCGAGCTGGGCGTCGGTGTCGGTCGAAATGGCGATGCCGCCGAGCGTCCAGTTGGTGGTGAAGGCGACGTGCAATTGCCAGGTGGTCGCGCCGGCTTGCGGGATGGTGACGCTGCCGTCGAGAGCCTCCAATGCGAAATGATCGAGGAACGACTGCATGTCCGTGGGCAGGTTGAGTCCCAGGGCACCCAGCAGGTCGCCGAACAGCAGCGAGGTTGCCTGTGGCTTGCCGAGATTGGCGAGCGTGGCCGGCAGATCGAGCCCGGCTGCGGCGGTCCAGCTCGACGACGCCTGGGCACTCGAGGCGACATCGGCCATCAACACGACGCCGAGGGCGATCTTGTCGTGGACCAGCAACTGCGCCGCAATCGATGCCGAGGTGGCGGCCTGCGCGTATTGAACGCCGAGCGTCAGGCTGTCGAGGGCGAGCACGCCGTCGAGGATCGAGAACGGCTGACCGTTCGGCGTCGTCACCTGCGCCATGAAGTCGACCGCCTTGTCGCGGCTCATCACCGTGAGCTGCAGGCCGCTCAGCAGCAGATTGGCGAAGGAGGCCGGCGACGGAAGTTTGAACGCTTCCAGCAGCGCCTTGAAGCTCGGTGTCGATCCCGGGGCCTCGGTTGCTGTGAAGGTGAAGCTCGGGCAGTCGACCGCGACGTCCAGATTGAGCGCGCCGAAGGTGAGGTTGCCGCTGAGCGTCGCGGTGACGAAGGGCGACGAGAACGGGCCCTGAACGACGAGATTGATGTGGGACAGCGTCGCGGTGATGTTGAGCGCATCGAGCACCGTGACGGAGAAGCCGGCGCGCTGTCGTCCCAAGGCGACGCCGACCGACAGGCCGACCAGCTGGCTGGAGCCGCCATTGCTGTCCTTGAGAACCTCGAAGCCCATCTGGTCGACCGAGACCAGGCTGTTGTCGCTCGTCAACGGCGACAACAATCCCTCGCGCGGCAGCCATTGCGCCAGCGGCAGGCCCGGAAACAAGGCGGCCAGGCGATAAAGTCCTAGATCGGCCAGCGGGTCTTCGCCGGCGGAGAAGGGAATCACGGTTGAAACGACCGGCAGATCGGCCAGCGGCGATGCCGCGATGAGGTCGGCCGTGGCGACCACCAGCGGCTTGCCTGATTTGATCGAGTCGCTGACGGCCTGGCGGATCGCGTCCGATGGGGTGCCGCCGGTGGTCATTGCCATCGTCCGCTCCCTTAGTTCTGCACGATCTGGACGGGAAGATGATCACTGAGCAGCAAATTGAACATCAGCGCCCGCCCCGTAGCGACATCACCGACCGTATAAGGACCGCCGGAATAGAACTCGTTTACGACCGTGCCGGCGTTGTTTGGAAACCATTCATCCACCCATTGCAGCAGCGTGTTGGTGATGAAGTTTCTGATGGCCTGCTGCCGGAGCAGCGCGTAGGCGCGGGTCCCGTTCTGGGTGAAAAGCCCGAGCACGTCGGGCACGCTGGTCGCGTTGGCCGTGGTGCCGAGCCCGATGTCGCGTGGCGAGGTCAACACGCCGGCGCCCTGGTGCCACGGGCCGTTGGTGCCGACGGCGGAGTGGACCGACGTATTGGCGAATGCGTTGTTGGCATAGGTCTGGCCAACGAAGTTCAAGGCGGTGGCGCGGTTGCGCAGAACGGTCAGGTCGCCGTTGACGACCACGTTGAAGTCGCCGATGTAGCCGCGCGCACCCGCATTGGCGCCGAGCGCGGCTGCGGCAAAGCCGAGCAGGGCGCCGTAGATGGGGCTCTTGGAATTATTCTGGCCGACCGGCGCGTGATAGACGACGGTCGACACCGGCGTCTGCGGATTGGCGTGGGGATCGACGATCGAGACCTGGCACGGCCGCCGCGACATCCGTTGCTGCGGGATGACGTTGTTCGAGTGGAACACGCGCCCACCGCGCAGATTGCGGACGATGTTGGCATCCGGACAGGTCGAGGTTGGGAAGCCCAGCGCTGCCGCCGCGCCGAGCGCGTTGAAGGTGATGACGGGATTGTTCGCGTTGAACTGGATCGGCGATCCGTTCAGGACGAGATCGATGCGATTGGCGCCGCCGCCGCCAGCGGCGTTCAAGGTGTCCTGGCCGGCCGACCGTGCGCCAGCCTGCTGCTGCGCGTAGCCGTTGCGGTAGAGCACGCCGTAGCCTTCGAGATTGCCGGGCGCGGTGAAGCCGAGATCGCCGATCCCTGCAGGAGGCATCGCCCCGGCATTGGTAATGGCGCCCGGAACCCAGTCGAAGTGCCAGTCATTGTTGCCGGTCGCGTTGAGGAAGTTCTGCAGACGCGCGAGAAAGGGGACGCCGTGAACCCTGAGCTCCTGGATCACCAGCACCTGGGCGCCGAGATCGGCCACCACAGCGGCGATCAGCGCACAGCGCACGATCTCGCATTGACGGCTGGTCGCTTCGAGGCCGTAGCGGACGCCGAATTCCTCGAGGTTCCAGGCGAGCGCAGTGACGGCCATCATTGTCCTCCCGTCACGGCTTGGGTCGGCGACAATGGCGGCGCATTCGGATCGACATAGGCGCCGAACCAGCCAAGCGTGCGGTCGCCGAATCCGGCGACGAGAATGTTGGTCGAGCCCTTTGGCGGGAACGAGCGCGTGAACACGGTGACGCCGATCGAGGCGAAGGTGAAGACGTAGACCGACTGCTGCCCCTGCGCGATGCGCGACAGCATGATGCCGTCGGCACCAAATTTGAGGATGCCTTCGAGGTCGAAGCTCAGGTTGACGCCGCCGGGCCCGGAGAGCCGGATGAAGGGCGCGTAGGCGGCAACGCCGGTGCCGCCCGCCGTCCAGGTGAACATCAGCTGCGCGTTGATCAATCCGGACGCATCGAGCGAGCCGGAGCCGCCGAGCGGCAGATCGAAGGCGAGGCCGTACCACTCGCCGCTTGGCGGATCGCCGCCGGTCGACGGATTGGTGGCGAGCGCGCGGTAGCCCAGGTCGCTCGGCGATTTGCTGTCGGCTCCAATGACGAAGCTCTTGAGCTGCAGCGGGAAGCTGGCCGCGAAGCTGTCGGCGCGGTAGAGCGTATTGGCCGCGGCCGAGCTGGTATCGACGAAACTGCCGTCGAACAGCTTGTCGGGCAGGCCTGTCAAGGCGAAGCCACTGAGATCCGCTGTAAACTTCTTGTCGCCGCCGGGCGTGGGACTCTGGTTCGAGTCATATGACATGGTCAGCCCGAAATTGACGAAGGACAGCGCGGCGTAGGACAGCAGGTCGAAGACAGGATCGTCTCCGGCAACCGGCGGCAGCGTGCCCATCCAGCCCGACATCTGGAAGGTGACGGACGAGGTCAGATCGACGTCGGCGTTCTGCGCGACCACCGCACGGTCGATCTCGATACGGTCAATCGCGCTGCTCGACAGGTAGAACGTGCTGGTCACGCCCGGCGCGGTTGCGAACACGTAGCTCGGCGCGCCGTCGTTCTGCTGCAAGGCGCCGCGGATGACGATGAGATCGGTGGCGATCGGGCCGGGACCGCTCGGCGCGGCTAGCACGGCATCGCCGAAGAACGTGTTGAGGATGACGGCGGCGCTGGAGGAAAAGCTCTTCAGCGCCGAGTTCTCGAACAGGGTCTCGAGCGCCAGCAGCTGGAAATCATACGGCACTGACGTCGCGATGAAGCCCGAGCCCGGGCTTCCGTTCGGCGACGTTCCCGGACTGAGATAATGCACCAGGCCGAAGAACGCGCTGTCCGGAGCATAAGAGCTGCCGTCGTAAACCGTATGATTGACCGCGCAGCCGACGTGGTGGGCAACGAGTGCGCTCGGATCGACGCCGGCAAGCAGAAACGACAGGCTGGGGTCGAGTTCGCCGGCGGCCACCGGCACGTTCAGGAACACGAAGCCGTTCCATGCGGGATCATCGATGAGTTCGCAGAAGGTCTGCAGGCCGGCGAGCCCGAGTCCATTGTTGTACTGGGCCTTGGCGTTGGCGATGTAGCTGCTGAGCCAGCCCGACAGCACCGCGCCGGTCGGATCGAGCGAGGCGGCGTTGAATTGCTGGTAGGCGGTCCAGGCCGCCGGCGTGGCCGCGAGCTCGCTGACGCGCCCCTGCGCCGATTTGATGATCAGGACCGACTGGTAGTCGCCGGGCGCGATCTTGTCCGGCGGCGCGGGGGCGAAGGAGAAGCCCCAGCCGCTCATGGCGAGCGTCACCGTGCAGTTGGCGACATACTCCGCCGTGGCGGCGCTGATGACGATGAACTGCTGCGTCGCCAGAAAGGCGTCGCGCAGGTCGTCCGGCAACGGCAGGCCCGTCGGCTGTCTATTGCCGTCGAGCACCTGGAAGATCAGCTCACAGCCCGCTGCTGCGCCAAGCTCGACCGACACGATATCGCCCTTGCCGTCCAGGCCAACGATATAGCCCTGCGGCGTGACGGCAATCTTGCGCGGATCGCCGAGATCGGCCGGCTGCGTCGGGAGGCCGCGGATCGCCTGGGCGCGGGTCGTTGCGACATAGCCATATTCGAACGCCGCGACCGCGCCCTTTTGGGCAGCGAAGCCGGGCGTCGGGGCCACTGCGGCATAGGGCAGCAGCGGAAAGCCGGCGCCCGTAGGCGGTGTTGGCGGCAGGGCGCGTAAGGCGAAGCCGTCATGCCGCAGCAGCTGAGGATCCTGACCCGCTCCGGCCAATGGGCTGAACAGCGGCGAGTTGGCCGATTCGGAATAGTAGACGTTGTAGGGCGGCGCCGCGCCGCTCTTGACGACTGCGGCCAGCGCGGTGGTGTGACCGTTGCTCGGGCCGGGTGCGAACGTGAAGCTGCCGCTCGTGGTCGTCACCGCGATGTCGGCCGGCATTCCCGGCGTGAAGCGCAACAGGTCGCCGTCGGCGAAGCCGATCTCCTCGGTGGCTGCGAAGCCGCAGACCAGCCGGTGCGCGGCCATCGGTGCGCCGGGCACCGTCATCGCGAAGTCGCCGCTGGGCGCGAAATAGAGTCGCGCCGGCTGGACCGGATCGGCCGTCGCGGCCGCGACGAATTGCGCCTTGTTGCTGACGGGGCCGAGGGAAATCGGCTCGTCCCAGATCGTGCGATAGGCCGAGACGAAGCTGCCGCCCTTGGGCGAGATCGTCATGTTGTTGCGGATCGGGCTGCCGAAGCCGAACGGATCGATGACGCCGCTGACCGTCGCGTCCGCCAGCACCTCGCTGCCATCGAGCAGCGGGAACGGCAGCCGGCTCGGCGGGCCGCCGTCCTGCGCCATGGCATAGTCGAAGCCGAACTCGAAGGCGGTCAGCGCGCCGCCATTGCTGCCCTGGAAGGTGAGGCAGCCTGCGGTCTGCCCCGCCAGCGGGACCGTCAGCGCCCCCAGCTTGACCGCAGGCTGGCTTGGCGCGGCATCGCCGAACGACAACGTCGCGCCGTTGGGCGCAATGACGAGGTTGCCGTTGCCGTCGTAGTTCATGGCGCTGGACGGGCTGAGCTTGCTGGCGTCGAAGAACAGCGTCCGTCCCTGGCCACCGGCCGCGAACAACCGATAGGCCTGCGGCTGCAGCGCATAGGCCGGGTAGGGCATGCTGAGGCCGGCGGCCAACGAGTCGAGCTGCTGCAGCCACAGCAGAAAGCCGCCAAGAGTTGCGTTGCTGCCGAACGCCGGAAATCCCTTGGCCGCGGCCAGCATGCTGGCGCGGAACGCAGCCATGCTGGATGAAGCCGGCGGTTGCGGCAGGAACACGAAGCCGGCGTGCTGGAATATCGCGTGATTTCCGATCACGTTGGTGAAAAACTGACTGAGCGTCAGCTGCGGCAAATTCGGCTTCGCGTTCACCGCATAGGCGAACGCGCCAACCCAGGGACCTCCCGCAGGCTGAGCCGTCGCTGCCAACAAATAAGTATTGTCCGCGGGGGATGGGTTGGTGAAGGCATAGAGTGGCGCAAACGTCACAACCGTCATTCGCGCGTGCCCCCTGGCTTTTCTGCGGCACCAGAGTATGCTCTTATCGTGACGATTGTATAGTCCCATCGAGACGATATAAGGTTGTTTGCGGCTTCGGCCTGCAGCTGAACAGGAAAAAGGGTCATGGCCGGCTTGTCGGGCGGCGGACGATGCGGCCGTCTCGTCGTCGCAGCTGCCTTTATCTTGGCGTTTGCCGATCGGGCGGCCTTCGCCGGTGAGTCGTTCGACCAGCGGTTCTGGTCGCCACTGCCGCCTTCGAGTTCGTTCGCCGGGCCGCTGCTTTCGGCGGACAATGCGATCGTGCGCGACGGCTGGACCGCCTACGCCACCGGCTACAGTATCGATGGCCATAGCATCACCGACAACATTGTCGCCGACGGCCGCTTCACCTCGAAGGGATATGTTGCCGGCCTCGCCAAGCGGCTGTCGCCGAATTTCACGATTGGCCTTCGCGGACAGCACGGGACGACCGACGTCAACTACAAGCAGACGCCCGACCGGAACATGAGCAGCAGCAGCCACGGCATCGGCTTCGACCTCATCGTCGAGGACCAGCACGTGCTGTGGCGCACGACCGCGAGCTATGCCGACGACAGCTTCAATGCCAACTTCAACGCATTCACGCCCGGCAGCTGGAACGGTCGCGAATGGGCTGTGGACTCCCAGTTCAACGTGCGCTGGACGTTCTCGCGGCTCGTGACCACCGGCTTCGTCGGCTTCCGCTACCTGACGCTGGAGCAGAACGCCTTCACGGCCGGCGACATCTTCTCCACGCAGTTTCCGGGGCAGCGCCGCGAATCCAGCCAGGTTCGCGCCGGCATCGATCTGCTGTGCTCGCTTCTCAACGTCGGTCCGTTCGAACTGCTGGCCTCGGCCTCCGGGCAGGTGCGCAACGAGATGGACAAGCACCCGCCGATCTATGGCGCGGTCGATCTCACCGGGATGGCCGGCAACAGCTTCACCTTCGACTATGCCAATGCGGAGCCGGTTCGTTTCCCTGCCGCCGTCACCTGGCAGGCATCGGGCGGATTGGAATTACGTGCGGCGAACACCTTTCACGTTTTCGTCAACGCCACGACAAGTCGTAACGCGATGCTGGGCTGGACCGGCTATCAGGTCGGCGCCCGTCTCCTGTTTTGATCGCGGCCAACCGCTGATCGTGAAGATGGCGCCGCTGAACCTGCGCCCAAGTCGATGCTCCCAGGGATGCCGCCGCGGCTAAACAGATCGCTCGGTTCCAAACGCATCACCGGCCTTCGCTCGGCGGTCAATGCCAGCATCGCCTCGCTGGTCGAAGCTCGGGTCGACAATGAGCCGGCGGAGCTCGGCACGATGTCGGCGCGTATCGGCGGGCTCGAGCAGAATTTCAATCGGCTCATCGCGTATCAACGCGAGGTGCTCAGAGAGGACACAAGCGAAGATTTGCCCGACGGAACGCGACAAACTGGCACGACGCCGCGCGCCGACCTCTCCCCGACGGGGAGAGGTGAGCTGAACTTGCGGTAAGCGCTTTGATTCGACAAAGGGCGTCACGCTCTAAGCCAGCGCCTCGGCCATCGTGCGCATCTGGATCTGGATGATGCGCGAGCCTTTCGGCTGGGTGCAGGCGAAATGGATGGCGGCGGCGACGTCCTCGGCTTCCAGCATGTCCGATTGCGCCACCCCCGCCTCGGTACGGCCCTTGCCGAGGGCGAATTCCGTCTTCACCCCGCCAGGGTTAATCGTTCCGACCTTGATTCCGTGCGGACGCAGCTCCTTGTCGAGCCCTTGCGCAAAACCAACCTGCGCGAATTTCGTGGCGCAATAGACCGCCTCACCGGCGAAGCCGTAGACGCCGGCCATGGACGAGACCATCAGGATGATGCCGCTGCCCTGCGCGATCATGACCGGCGCCACGTGGCGGCTGAACAGGAACGTCGAGCGGACGTTGACGTCCATCATCTCGACGTAGTCCGCGAGGCTGGTGTCCGCCAGCTTCTTGTAGTTGCCGACCCCGACATTGTTGATCAGGATATCGATGCTGCCGAAAGCCTTGGCTGCTTCGACGACCGCATGCGCAGTCTCCTCCTCGCGCGCGTCGCCGATCACCGCGACGCCATCTCCGCCGAGCGAACGCGCCTCATCGATCAGCGCCGTGAGCCGGTCTGGCCTGCGGGCGGTGAGCACCAGGCGCGCGCCCTCGCGGGCGAGCGCGCGGGCGCTCGCCTGACCAATGCCGGCGCTCGCCCCCGTGATAATCGCAACCTTGCCCTCGAGCTTTCCAGTCATCTGTCGAATCCTTTCCACGAACACATCGTCCACCAGCGCCGTCCTGAGGCGAACGGCTGGCGCAGTGCCGCGGCAAGATGCTGATCGATCCCCCGGGCGTCCAACAGATAATCAAGATCACTCTGATCGATCTCGGCGATGAACCGCACTCGAGCCGCACTCGAGCGCACTTGGCCGAGCTATTGGAAGGTCAGAAGATCGAGGAAGCCTTGAGCCGCGCCATTCAGCGGGGCATCGCCGTCGGTCCGCAAATAGGCGATGAGCAATTCCCAGCAGATGGCGGGCTCGGCCAGTTCGCAGACCGAAATCTTCGAGCGCCGCATTTCGGCGATCGTCTCTGGCAGAAGCGCTATTCCAAGTCCTTGACCGACGAGGTCGACGATGGTTTCGAGATCCGTGACGTCGAAGTTGGTCTGCCGTTCCAGGTTCGCTTGGCCAAAGGCGCGATCGATCAGCGGCCGCGTGCCCCAGCCGATCTCGAAATCAACGAACGGATAGGGCATGAGTTCGCGCAGATCAACGCCGGTTCGCCCTGCAAGAGGGTGGTTTGGCGGCGTGGCGGCGACGAGATCCTCGCAGGCGATGATCGCAGTGAAGATGTCGTCCGGCGCGTCCAGGAGCGGCAGGAAGGCAAGATCGAGCCGCCCGCTGCGAAGCTGCTCCATCAGCCCTGCTGCATCGCCCTGGCGCAGCCGCACCTCAATTCCGGGCGAGATCGCGTGATAGCGGGAGATCAGAGTGGGCAGATCGAGAAACGCGGGCAGGCTGTGAACGGTCCCGATTGACAGCGAGCCACGCCGCAACCCCGCGATGTCAGCGACGGTCTCCCGTCCGATGTCGATGACCTTGAGGGCCTCGCGGGCCTTCTCCAGAAAGGCGCGCCCCGCCGGGGTGAGCCGCACCTGTCTTGTGCTGCGCACAAAGAGGCGGACACGCAGCTCCTCTTCGAGACTGCGGATCGAACTGGACAGCGCCGACTGGACGATGTGAACGCGATCCGCGGCGCGAGTGAAGTTCAGCTCTTCGGCGACAACGATGAAATGCTGGAGTTGACGCAATTCCATTGCACGAACCGAAGGCTTTCATTCATCAGACAGATTAACGCGATCTCTACTATCTGTTGGACGGACGAGCAACCGTTTCCCATTGTTCTGGCGGTGAGCAATCGCCCGGCGGCAACACCTTCTCCGCCGGGGATTGGCAATCGGCTAGGCGCATCAAAAAGGGACGTAAGTCCGGGCGCCTTTCAGCCGGGTTCGAGTAGAGGAAACGCCGGCGCATCGCACGCCGGTTCAAGGGAGCGAGAACTGCCATGAAGTACGCGAGTGTGATCGCCGCCGCCAGCCTGATGCTGGTCGGCGCGGCGGAGGCTGCCGATAAGAAAGTCATCGTCTGGGTGCCGAACGGGGCGTCGGATTTCTGGAAGCTTGCCGAAGCTGGCATGCACAAGGCGCAAAAGGAGCTGCCGAACGTCGATCTGCAGTGGAAATATCCTGAGCGCGCCGACGCGGCCATCCAGCAACGCCTGATGGAAGACCTGGTTGCGGCCGGCGCCGCCGCAATTGCGGTGTCGCCGCTCAACCCGAAGACCCAGGCCGAAGCGTTCAACAAGATCGGCGCTCAAGTGCCGCTGTTCACCTTCGACAGCGACGCTGCCGACGCCAAGCGCGTGTTCTACATCGGCTCGTCCAACGTCGACCTCGGCAAGAATGCGGGCGAGGTCGCGGTCAAGGCCCTGCCAAATGGTGCCAAGTGCATGGGCTTCGTCGGCAACACCGGCGCCGACAACGCTCGTGAGCGCATCGAAGGTTTCAAGGCGGTCGCCGGCGTCAAGAATATCGAGTTGGTCGACGTGCGCACAGACGACCACGACCAGGCCCGTGCCCGCGCCAATGTGGACGACACGCTCGTCGCCCACCCTGAAATCGACTGCATGGTGGGATTCTACTCGTACAACCCGCCGAAGATCTACGAGTCGCTTCGTGACAACCGCAAGCTCGGCAAGATCACGGTGATCGCGTTCGACGAAGACCCGATTACGCTCGGCGCCGTCAAGGACGGCTCCTTCGCCGGCACGGTCGTGCAACAGCCGTACGAGTGGGCCTACCAGGGCAGCAAGTTGTTTGCCGCCTATCTGAGCGGCGACAAGTCGGTCGTCCCAGCCAAGGGCATCGCCATCATTCCGGGCAAGATCATCAGCAAGGACAATGTCGACGCGTTCAAGGCCGATCTCCAGGCGAAGTTGACCAACTGAGCCTGAGTTCCCGCAGCCGGCCTCCGGTACACCTTCCCTCCGTTCCGGCTTTGCCGGCTGCGGGAGTCTTTCCTCGGGTTCAACATGTCTGTCGGCGATGTTTCGTCCGTGCCTTCGCAAGTCGCGGAGCCGTTCCTCAAATTGACCGCCATCACCAAATCCTATCCAGGCGTGGTGGCCCTCTCGGATTTTGCCGCCGAGGTGCGGCGTGGCGAGGTCGTCGGGCTCGTCGGCGAGAATGGCGCCGGCAAATCCACCCTCATGAAGATATTGGGCGGCGTCACCACACCCGACCGGGGCACGGTCGAGATCGATGGCGTACCCCACCACAGCCTCACGGTCTCCCAGTCGATGAGCGCCGGCATAGCCTTCGTTCATCAGGAGCTCAATCTGTTCGAAAACCTTGACGTCGCGGCCAACGTTTTCATCGGGCGAGAGCCTCGCAAGTTCGGTCTGCTCAACGTCGTCGACGGCAAGAAATTGCACGCGATGGTGCAGCCCTATCTCGACCAGCTCGGGGCGACTTTTTCCTCCTCGACCGCGGTATCCCGGCTTTCGCTCGCGCAGCGGCAGATGGTCGAGATCGCCAAGGCGCTGAGCCTGAACGCAAGGCTCGTGATCCTCGACGAGCCGACATCCAGCCTGCCGCTCGCGGAAACCGAGAAGCTGCTCAAGGTCGTGGCAGCACTCAAGGCCAACGGCATCGCGGTGATGTTCGTCTCGCATCGGCTGAACGAGGTGGTCCAGGCATCCGACCGCGTGATCATCCTGCGCGATGGCCGCCTCGTGGGCCATCTCCAGGGCGACGCAGTGACCCATGACGCGATGGTCAAGCTGATGGTCGGGCGCGATCTCAAGGTCGCCTATTCGGCGCCGGCGAGCGAACGCGGCGACGTCGTCGTGTCCGTGCAGAAGCTGCGAACAAAGACGTTCCCTCTCGCCGAAGTCAGCATCGACTTCCATCGCGGCGAGGTTCTGGGTCTTGCCGGCCTCGTCGGCGCCGGGCGAACCGAACTCGCCCACACCCTGTTCGGCATCGACCGCGCCGAGGGTGGCACCGTGCTGCTGGATGGCGCGCCCGTCCGGTTCGCAAACTCGGCCGAGGCCGTGCGAGCCGGCGTCTTCCTGGTGCCCGAGGATCGCAAGGGAATGGGCCTCCTGCTCGACTTCGCCATCACCGAGAACATCACGCTTCCCAACCTCCGCGCCTATGCGCGCGGCATGACGGTCTCACGCAGGGCCGAGCGCGAGCGCGCGGAAAAGAGCCGGGGTGAACTCGATATTCGTGCACCGAACGTGGCCGCGCGCGCCGGCTCGCTCTCCGGAGGCAACCAGCAGAAGGTCGTGCTGGCAAAATGGCTGGCGATGAAGCCGCGCGTCATCATCTTCGACGAGCCGACCCGGGGCATCGACATCGGCGCCAAGTCGGAGATCTACCGGCTGATGCGCATGCTCGCCGACTCCGGCGTTGCGGTGCTGATGATCTCTTCGGACATGGAGGAGGTGATCGGTGTTTCCGACCGCGTCGCCGTGATGCACCAGGGACGCATATCCGGGATCCTCGATCGCGCGCAATGCCGGGAAGAGGACATCTTGCGGCTGGCCGTGGGACACGGCGTGGCGCAGCCAGCAAACCAAGCGGGACATACTCAATGCTGAATTTCAAGAAGGACCTCGGGCTGTTCGTCCTCATCATCGTGGTCGGGACGGTTGTCGCGCTGATCAACCCGCGTTTCCTGTCGGCGGTGAACATCTCGAACACGGCCAACCTGGTCGGCTTGTTCGGCATGTTTTCCATCGGAGAAGCCTTCGTCATCATCACCGGCGGGATCGAGCTTTCGGTCGGCTCGATGATCGCGCTCTTGGGCGTGATCTTCGTCGATCTGATTGCCAGTCGCGGCGTTCCCTGGCCGGTCGCCTCGCTCATCATCCTCGCGATCGGCGTTCTGATGGGCCTGATCCATGGACTGCTCATCACCAAGAAGAGGATGCAGCCGTTCGTCGTGACGCTCTGCGGGTTGCTGATCTACCGCGGCGTCGCGCGCTTCTATACCGCCGACGCCACCGCCGGCTTTCCTTTCGGCGTCCGCTTCGAAACTCTGGAGTACCTCACGACCGGCCGCACCGACATCGTTGGGTTGTTCACGGGCGACGCCTACACGTCGATCCCGATTCCACATTCATTCGTTTTCATGCTGGTCGTTGCTGCGGCAATGTGGGTTGTGCTCCATCACACCGTCTTCGGGCGCCACCTTTATGCGGTCGGCAAGAACGAGGAAGCCGCGCGGTTCTCGGGGATTCGAACCGGCGGCGTCATTGTCGCCGCTTACGCGATCTGCGGAGTGCTGGCCGCCGTGTCGTCGATCTTCCTGGCCATGTATACGCGTTCGATTCTGCCGAGCTCGCATGGCAACTTCTACGAATTATACGCCATCGCGGCCGCGGTTCTCGGCGGCTTTTCACTGCGCGGCGGCGAAGGCTCGATCATCGGTGTCGTCCTCGGCGCCATTCTGCTGCAGGTGCTGCAGAACCTCGTCAATCTGCTGGGCATCCCGTCGTCGCTCAATTTTGCGGTGAGCGGATCGGTGATCCTGATCGGCGTGCTCGCAGACCAGGAGTACGCCGACTTCCGCGAACGCCGGGAAAGGCTGCGCAGGCTCGCCGCCGGCGTGGTCGGCACAAGGCAGACGGACGGCCCGCCGACACGGAACGACATGCCGGCCGCCGACGCGAGGCCAATCAAGGTGGATTGACAGGCCAGCTATCTCGAACTCGCTGGCGTGCTCTCCGGATTTCGACGACGCCTGACAGCTTGCGACGTAGGGGCTCGGGATATGCCACCAGTGGTCCGGTGAAAACGCTCTCCATCATCCACGTGGGCCTCGAACTGGAGCAGCTCCAACAAGCGGCGAGCCTTGATGTCCTGCGGAGCGGACAGAATCTGGCGAACCTCCATGAGGCGTTCTGCGGGAGCAATGCCGGCCGTACACTGGTCAAATTTTGTCTGCCGCTCCGATGCAGAAAACGGGTTCGACAAGGACCCCTTGGGATGCTGTAGTGATCGCGCCAGGCGCCGGCCGTCCTTCAAGGTCACGATCGTCGTATGCGGCAACAGATTTGTCGCAGTTTCCTCGCCGCTTTCGGCCTTCGGATCCAGCCGCATCTCGACAATTCGCATGTGGCGCCGGGTTTCGGCATCGCGCACCGCTTGCGGAGTGAAGTCGGCGAGCTCCACGCCGCCATAGCGAAGCATGGTTGCAATGGCGTACTGCATCGAGAACATGGCTTCCCGCGGATCGCCTGGCTCTGAATGCTTGAGGTTCACCATGTTGACCCGGCCTACCAGCGTTTCGACGCGTGCGACCTCATCTGCATCGAAGCGGTGCTCTGCAGCGAGAGCTTGCAAAGCATCAAGGCAGCGATGCGTGGACGCGCAGTTCGGGTAGAGCTTGAATGCAAACCCGTGGCTCTCGATGGCCAGGGGGTCTTCCTGGACATTTGCGACAGCGGACCAGTCAGCCATCGTGTGGCCGCTGTACAGCGCGCCAAAGCCGTGTGGGCCTTCCAGTGCCACTTCACTGCCCCTCACTCCCGCCGCGGCCAATGAGGCCGCCAGGACTCCGCCTTGGGCGGCCAGTCCAGCATGCAGCGGCTTGGCGTCGGTGCCGAACTGGACCTTGG
Source organism: Bradyrhizobium sp. HKCCYLS2038 (assembly GCF_051167655.1). Lineage (NCBI taxonomy): Bacteria > Pseudomonadati > Pseudomonadota > Alphaproteobacteria > Hyphomicrobiales > Nitrobacteraceae > Bradyrhizobium > Bradyrhizobium sp. HKCCYLS2038. The sequence continues at coordinate 929,825 of NZ_JBNPTM010000001.1, forward strand.
GCCCCGCGGCCATGGAAACCGCCAGGCTGAGCGCGTGCGTCATCTTGTCGGTGTCCAAGCCCCGTAGCCTTGCGCATGCCGCTGCGGCGGCAATGACGCCGATGGTCTGCGTGCCGTGCCAGCCTTTTTCGAAATGCGCCCTGTTCATGGCCATGCCAATCCGGGCCATCACTTCGCTGCCGACAATCAGCGAATCCAGCACCTGGTCCAGAGAGGCATCCATCTCGCAAGCCTGCGCCAGGATCGCAGGGATGACGGCGCAGCCAAAATGGCTTCCCGCAACGAAAAACATTTCGTCGAGCTCTCTCGCATGCGCCGCCGTTCCGTTCGCCAGCGCGCTCAATGGGGCGCACAGTCGCTTGGTGCTGCCAATGACGGGAATATATCCTGCACCGGACGCCAGCCCCCGCCGGACGGACGCCGAAACGCGATCCCCTGCGCCCGCCACCATGGCTGCGATCGTGTCCTCCAGAGAATGCTCGGCGATGCGGAGCGTCGACGGTGCCCACTGCGCTGGTACCGTGGCTGCCCAGTGCGCGAGCGTTCTCGTGGCCTGCGGGTTCGCGCTCATGTCTTCTCCTTGAATTCGCCGGCTGCCTGGCCCTGGGTGCTGCGACTCTCGTCGTGGAAACAGACCGGAGCTCTTGCGACTCCACTTGCCTCCATGGTTGCGCCGTAACGCTATCCGCAATCAGATCGCTGACCGGAGACGATGGCTCGCAATCGCAACGAACATGCCGCCCGCGACCGGAAGGATCTCATCGCAGAAATCATACTTCGGGTCATGCAGATAGGCGCTCTCCTCGCCATTGCCGACAAAGAAGAAGCAACCCGGAACCTGCTCGAGATAGAATGCGAAATCTTCCGCGCCCATCGTCGCAAGCGTGTCGATGCGTCCCGCTCGATTCTCGCCAACAGTATCGATCGCGACCTTGATCACAAAATCTGTCTGCGCTCGATCGTTGATGACCGACGGAATGCGTAGGAGCTGCGTGATCTCTGCGCGTGCGCCATGCGCGCTACAGATGTTGGTCGTCACTTGCCGTATCTCGTGACCCAGCAGCGCAAAGACATCCGGCGAACCGTCACGGGCGCTGATCATGAGCCTTGCCGTCGGCGGGATGACATTGCCGCCCCCGCCGGCATGGAAACCGGTCACGGTGATCACCCCGGATTCGAGTGGCGACAGCCGTCGAGACACAATACTCTGGAGCCCCTGGACCACGGCGGATCCAACAAGGATGGGATCTATGGCGAGATCCGGTCGCGCCGCGTGGCCGCCATGTCCCGTGATGGCGAGTTCGTAGCGAGTACTGCCGCCCATTGCCGGACCTGATTTGGCGAAAACCCGACCGAGCGGAAAGCCCGGACGATTGTGAAAGCCATAGATGTTCTCAACGCCCTTCAGCACGTCAGCCTCGATCATGGCGACCGCGCCGAGGCCACCTTCCTCCGCCGGTTGGAACAATAGCTTGAGTCTGCCTGAGAGATGATCGTGGTCTTCTGCAAGCTTGCGCGCAGCCAGGAGCAGCGATGCGGTGTGCCCGTCGTGACCGCAGGCATGCATCTTGCCGGGGTTACGCGAAGCATAGGAAAGTCCGGTCTGCTCCTCGATCGGCAGCGCGTCCATGTCGGCGCGAAAAGCAATGGTGGGGCCGGGTCTGCCTGTATCCAGGAGACCGACAACCCCCGTCTTGGCGACGCCCTCGGTCACGTCATAACCCAACGCCTTGAGCCGGCTAGCGACCAGATCGGCGGTTTGACACTCTTCGTACCGCAACTCGGGATTGGCGTGCAGGTGCTGCCTGATTGCGGTCGCCTCCGCGATCGCCGGCTTTGAAAATACCGACACCGATGCCTCCCCGACGTTTTGCGCCTCATGCTGACCCATGGTTAGTCATGGGAATGCTCTGCCACAATCGCTTAGATTCGCATCCTTCATTGCTGAAATGGCAATGCATTGGTTGGCGCGGAGTACGATCGACGCGGTCGACCAAATCGCGCCGACGTCAGCTGGCCGCGGACTCCGATCGTGCAATTGAGCGACGGTGTGAATAGCGATGCTGCCCGCGCTAGGGCACTCATTTAGTCACCGGACCGAAGCCTACCCAGCACGATCTCAAGAAACGCCTGAACCGTTGCAGGAAGTGTTCGCTTTTCCATGATGATGACGTGGATCACTGTTTCCGCGACTCCATCGTCACGGATGGGAACGACCTTCAAACCTTCCGCATCGGCTTCTTCGGCAATTCGCGATGAACTAAAGACGACTGCGCCGGCACTCTTGGCGAATTGGCGCATGGCGGCAACGGAATTGGACGACATAGCCGGCTCGACCCTCAGCCCGTGCCTGGCGAATGCCGTCTCGATCATCTGACGCTGGGTTCTGGACTTGTCGGGCAAGGCAAGCGGATAGCGGGAAATGTCCTTCAGCGTGACGCCCCGCCTTTTTGCGAGCGGGTGGTCTTTCGGGACGACGATGCTGACCAGGCGCCGACTGACGTGAACAACGTCGACGCCGCGTGGCGACGGATGATTGAAGGTCACTCCGATGTCCGCTTCACCATCCTTGACCTGCCTGGCGATCTCGAACGAGTTGCCGAGGTATAGATCGAATGTCACCTGAGGATATGAGCCGCGAAAATCGGACATCATGCGAGGCAGAGGCTGAAGCGCAAAACCATCAAAGGCCGCGACCCGGATGTGGCCCTTGTGAGGACCGCGCAACTCCCTGATCTCGGCGATTGCACTGCTCGCGTCCAACTCGGTGCGGCGACCATGCGCGACCAGAATTTCTCCCGCCGCGCTCGGAACCATCCCGCGCGCACGCCTTTCGAAAAGCTCAACTCCAAGCTGTTCTTCGATCTTTGCGATCTGCCGGCTGATCGCCGATCCTGCGACATTCAGCCGTGAGGCGGCTTCGGCGATGGAGCCGTAGCGGGCGACCGCCAAGACATACCGTATGGAAATGGGCTGCATCGAAACCTCGTGCGTTGCCAATTAGGCAACGGATTATGCGAATTATGATTATTGTGGCACGGCCGGCCGATCGATATCAAGGCAGCTAGAACGAAAACCGACAGAAGAAGCCGGAATGACGCGGACGCCAAAGCCTCCGAAAAGAGACCGGCGTGCAGCGGGCAGATCTTCTGTTCAACTTTCAGGAGGAGCGAGAGTGCCAGGCAACAGCTATAGCCGTCGTACGATCCTGAAGTATGGATTGGGCGCAGCGACCGCCTTTCCGCTGGTCGGCCTCGCCTGTCCCTCATTCGCTCAAGATGCCGTTTTGCGGATCGCATTGTCTGCACCGCCAACGACGATCGATCCTCATCTCTACAACGCAATTCCGAATAATGCGCTGGCCAGGCACTTGTTTGATCCCGTCGTGCTGACAGACGAGAGCGTGAAGTCCATCGCCGGCCTTGCGAGGTCCTGGAAGGAAATCGACCCCACGCATTGGGAATTCGAGATCCGGCCTGACGTCAAGTTCAGCGACGGTGCGCGGCTCACCGGAGACGACATCATCGCTTCAATCGAGCGAGCGTCCAGGATTTCGACTCCGGGAAACTTTCAGATCTACACACGGTCGATCAAGAAGATCGTCTCGGGGGGCCGGACACTTCTCATCGAGACGAACGCCCGTGATCCCTTGCTGCCGAACTCGCTGAGCCGGATCGGGATCATCAAGGCACAGTTCAAGAACGCCACGACCGGCGATTTCAACAACGGTTCGGCGGCGATCGGCACCGGCCCCTTCGTGCTCGACAAGTATATTCCGGGAGACCGGATAAATCTGGTTCGAAACGACAGCTACTGGGGTGAGAGGCCTGCCTTTGAGCGCGTGGAGATGAAGATCATCTCCAACGAAGCTGCACGCATCGCGGCGCTGCTGTCGGGCGATTGCGACCTCGTTGAAGAACTGCCCCACACGGGGTTGGAACGGGTTGAGGCATCCCCGAGCTTCCACGTCGTTAGAGGTATGTCGAACCGGCTTGTCTATTTGGCCATGGACCAACACCGCGACGTCTCTCCATTCATCACGGACCAGTCAGGCAAACCGCTCGCGAAGAACCCGCTCAAGGATCCGACGGTGCGCAGGGCCTTGTCCCTCGCCATCAACCGGGAGGGAATCGTCAAGCAAGTCATGGCGGGAAACGCAGAAATTGCGTCTCAGTTTCTGCCAGCCGGGCAGCCCGGCACATCGCCAGACCTGCAGCCGGAAAAGTATAATCCGGGCCTCGCCCGATCACTGCTTGGGACGGCCGGATATCCTGACGGATTCCGATTGACCGTGCATGGGCCCAACGACCGCTACATCAATGACGCGAAGATCGTTCAGGCGGTCGCCCAGATGTTCTCGCGCGTCGGCGTCGTTTCGGCTGTGGATGTCATGCCATGGTCTGTGTATTCGGCGCGCAACAACAAGGGCGAATTCAGCCTGTCTTTGTCAGCTTGGGGTACCAACACCGGCGAGACCTCCAATCCGATGTCAGCGACCGTTGCGACGAGAAACGCAGAGAAAGGTCTCGGGGGCTCAAATGCTGGCTTCTATTCCAACCCGGCGGTCGACGAAAATCTGGAGAAGGCGGCAACGGCCCCTGACGATGCGACCCGCTACGCGATCCTCGCCGAAAACTCGAAGATCATTTTTGAGGACCACGCGATTCTTCCGCTGCACCGTGAAGCGATCGTGGTCGGCGCCAAGACGAGCATCCAATATACGCCGCGATCGGATCAGTTCATGTCTGTCATCGCTGCAAAGCGAACCGCGACCAGCAGGACATGATTGCGCGCTCACGTGCCGTCAGGCGCGTGAGCGGAGCAGTTGACTGAAGAAGACTTCATCGACAGTCGCCGCGGCGACACCCGCCTGTCGCCGGTGGTGCCGGCGGGCTCTTCCAGATGCGTCATGCCGGCGAGGCATGCGAGCGAGTTTCACGCAAGGAGGCATGATGTTTGGTTGGCTCACGAGCCGGCTCTTCCAATCGATCCTGGTCATGCTCGTCATGACCTTGATCGTTTTTGCCGGCGTCAATGTCATTGGCAATCCGATTGATATCCTCGTTCCTCCCGATGCCTCTCAAACCGAGAAACTTCGCATTGTCGCGCATCTCGGGCTCGATCGGCCGCTGTGGATTCAATATCTGCTCTTTCTAAAAGGCATCCTGCAGGGAGACCTTGGAACGAGCTACGTCTACAACCAACCGGCACTCGGCGTCATCCTTGAGCGGCTACCTGCGACGCTGGAACTGGCCATCGGCGCCATGCTGCTTTCGGTGGTTTTCGGCCTGCCGCTTGGCCTCTTTGCTGGATTGCGGCCGGATAGCTGGCTGGCCAAAACGTTGATGGCTGGTAGCATCCTCGGTTTTTCTCTGCCGACATTCTGGATCGGTCTGATCCTCATTATGATTTTCTCGGTCCAGTTGGGATGGTTGCCTTCTGGCGGGCGAGGAGCAACCGAAAGCCTGTTTGGCGTGCAATTGTCGTTTCTGACCGTCGGCGGGCTCAAACACCTGGTGCTGCCTGCGATCACCTTGGCTCTCTTCAAAATCGCGATGGTGATGCGCCTGACACGAGCAGGTGTCCGTGAAGCGATGCCGCAGGACTATGTTCGCTATGCTCGAGCCCGTGGGTTGCCGGAAAGACGGATCGTCGGCATCCATGTGCTCAAAAACATCATGATTCCGATCGTGACCGTCATCGCCCTGGAGTTTGGTTCGCTCATCGCCTTTTCGGTGGTGACCGAAAGCGTGTTCGCTTGGCCCGGCATGGGCAAGCTGATCATCGACAGCATAAAGGTTCTGGATCGACCGATCGTGGTCGCCTATCTCGTGCTGATCATGCTGATCTTCGTCGGCATCAATCTCCTGACCGACATTGCCTACACGATTCTGGATCCACGAGTCCGTCTCGGCACAAAAAGAGGCGCATAAATGTCAGCAATACTGGAAATCGAAGTTGAACCTGTTGTCGTGGAGCAGGCGGTCGAGCGACCTTGGCGGAGAACATTGAGGAGCTTTCTGCGATCGCGCATTGCTGTCGCTGCCCTTGCTCTCTTGGTCATCATTGTTTTGGTTGCCCTCTTTGCTCCTTGGATCGCCCCGCAGAACCCTTACGATCTCATGCAACTCGACATTCTCGACGGCATGCGGCCGCCGGGCAGCCCATCAAGCGGCGGGGGTTTTGTCTATTTGTTAGGCTCTGATGACCAGGGCCGGGATATGTTCTCCGCGATCCTCTTTGGTCTGCGCATTTCCCTGGTCGTCGGCGTGTTGTCGGCTCTCATCGCCGCTCTCGTCGGCGCTTCGGTCGGGCTGATCGCTGCCTATGTCGGCGGTCGAACCGAGAATTTGATCATGCGCATCGTGGACATGCAGCTATCGTTCCCGGCTATCCTGGTGGCGCTCTTGATCCTGGCGATACTCGGCAAGGGCGTCATCAACGTCGTGCTGGCGCTGATCATCGTCGAATGGGCGATCTACGCGCGCACGGCCCGTGCGGCGGCCCTGGTCGAACGTCGCCGTGAATATATCGAGGCCGCCCAGTGCCTCGGCTTTCCGCCCTATCAGATCATCTTCCGGCACCTGTTTCCCAACTGTCTCCCCCCGCTCATTGTCATTGCGACCATTCAAATCGCACGGGCCATTTCACTCGAGGCGACCTTGTCGTTCCTGGGTCTTGGCGTTCCGATCACAGAACCGAGTCTCGGCCTGCTGATTTCGAATGGCTATCAATACACGCTTTCGGGAAAGTTCTGGGTCGCTCTCTATCCTGGCATTGCGCTGCTCCTCACCATCGTCAGCATCAATCTGATTGGAGATCAGGTGCGCGACGTCTTTAACCCGAAGGGACGCGATTGATGTCGACTGGTCAGCCAGTGAGCGAAGCAGCAACCCAACCCCTTCTGGCGGTACGCGGTCTTTCCACTTCGTTTCTGAACGACGGCAAATGGAAGCCGATTGTCCGAGATATCTCCTTTGATGTCGGACGTGCAGAGACGGTGGCGGTCGTCGGCGAATCCGGTTCGGGCAAGAGCGTCACCGCAATGTCTATCATGCGGCTGTTGCCTTCGAAGACCAGCAAGCTGGAGGGCCGGATCGAGTTCGCAGGCAGTGATCTGTTGGCGTTGCCCGAGGAGGCGATGCGAAAGGTGCGCGGCAACAGGATCGCAATGATCTTTCAGGAATCGGCCCTCAACCCGGTTTACACCGTGGGCAACCATCTCGTGGAGACCCTGCTTCAGCATCGTGATCTTTCTAGAAAAGACGCAAGAATGGAGGCGCTGGGACTGCTGGAGAAGGTTCGCATACCATCTGCGAAACAGCGGCTTGACGAGTATGCGCATCAACTCTCGGGCGGCATGCGCCAACGCGTCATGATTGCAATTGCCTTGGCATGCCGGCCGAAACTGTTGATCGCGGACGAACCTACAACAGCGTTGGACGTGACGATCCAGGCTCAGATTTTGCAGCTCATCCGCGAACTCCAGCGTGCCGAGGACATGTCGGTGTTGTTCATCACCCACGATATGGGTGTGGTGGCCGAGATCGCCGACCGCACGGTCGTGATGTACAAGGGCTCGTTGGTGGAGACCGGTGAGACCGCACAGATATTCAACGCACCTCGCCACAATTATACGCGTGCGCTGCTTTCGGCGGTGCCTCGCATGGGCGAGATGGCGAGCCATTCGCGGCCGATGCGTTTTTCAACGGTGGACAAGACCACGGGAGAGATGGCCGGGGGCCAGGAGACGCCCGAGACGGTTGCGGCGTGCAGCCAGCCCTTGTTGCAAGTCAGGAATCTGGTGAAGAGGTATGACATCCATGGCGGTGCGCTCGGCGGATTGAAGGGACGCGTCCACGCTGTGGAGGATGTTTCTTTCGATCTCCGCGAAGGCGAAACGCTTTCTCTCGTCGGCGAGTCGGGCTGCGGCAAGTCGACGACGGGCCGTTCCGTCATGCGGCTGATCGAACCGACCTCCGGTTCGGTCGTCGTGGATAGCACGGATATGGCGACGCTGGGCAGCTCTGGCCTGCAGCGCCTGCGCAAGAAGATGCAGATGGTCTTCCAGGATCCTGTGGCCAGTCTCAATTCGCGCATGACGATCGGCACGGCTATCGCCGAGCCGTTTCTTGTTCACGGGATGGGCAGCAAAAAGGAAGCAAGAGACAAGGTCGCGCATCTACTCGATTTGGTGGGCCTGAAGGCAGATATGGCCAACCTCTATCCCCACGAATTTTCTGGCGGTCAACGCCAGCGCATCAGCATCGCCAGGGCGTTGATCCTCGATCCGAAGCTGATCGTTGCGGATGAATCCGTTTCCGCGCTCGACGTGTCGGTCAAGGCGCAGGTCGTCAATTTGCTGCTCGACCTGCAGGCGAAACTCAAACTCGCTTATCTGTTCATTTCGCACGACATGGCCGTGGTCGAGCGATTCAGCCATCGGGTCGCCGTGATGTATTTGGGTGAGATCGTAGAAATCGGCTCGCGCCGAGCGATCTTCGGCAATCCTCAACATCCCTACACGAAAAAGTTGATGGCAGCCGTTCCAGTCGCCGATCCGTCCCAGCGCTCGATGAAGCAAGATGTTCCCGCCGATGAAATCAAGAGCCCGGTCCGGTCGCTCGACTACGTCCTTCCCGCCCGGAAATATGTGAAGGTCGGAGACGACCATCTGATGCTCGCAACTGATTGATGTCCGGGCGATGTCAGCGGGACAAACGTCATGATCGAACAGCTCCAAGATCTGGAGATCGCCTTCAAGGAGCTGGCCTGGAAACGAAAAATTGGTTCCCGGTCAATACCGTAGCAATGAGCGTAAGCCGCGGCGTTTTCTCACTAACAAGGTGCTGACGATGGAAATCTCCGTAAGAGGGCACTTTCATCAAGAGGATTGGTCGCTCCCGGTTGCTGAGTGACGATGTCCGCGCGGGGGGACTGGAGTCCGACTGATTATTGCGCCGGCAGGCCTGCGTCGACCATGAGCTGGACGATGCGGCCGGCGACCTCGCGGTACAGCGGGCTGGTGTTCTTCTTCGGTGGGGCGACGTTCAATGCGGTCGTGCCGGGCCGCAGCTTGAGGCCGTTCTGCATCGCGGCTTTCGCCTCGTCGGTCTGCCCGGCCCGCTGGTAGGCGGCGGCCAGGAGCATGTAGGGACGGCCTGAGGCCGCCGTGATGGCGATCGAGCGCTGCAGCCAGGGCAGGGCGTCCTCGGCACGGTCCATCGTCATGTAGGCCCAGCCGATGCCGAGCAGCCAGGTCCACCGCGACACCGCCGGCGTGTCGTAGCGGTCGGCCTGCTGGAACGTCGCCAGCGCATCCTCGAAGCGGCCGAGATTGAGCTGTGCGAGGCCGATCAGATACATCGCCAGCCCGTTCCAGGGATCGCGGCTCACGGCTCTGGCACAGATCACGAGGCTCTCGACGAACCGGTTGGTGGCGCTGAGGAAGCGGCAATAGGTCTCTAACACCGGGATCGCGTTCGGCCGCGTGCGCAACGCCCGCTCGAGGTTGGCGGACGCCTGGGCCTCGGCCGCCGCGGCGGCCTCGGGACTGTACCAGACCATCTGGATGCCGCGCATCTGCAGCGCCGCCAGCGCGACCGCAGCGTCGACATTGTCGGGCTCCTCGGTGAGCGCGTTCTGCAGCATCGTCTGCGCCATGCCGAAGCGCTCCAGCGTCACGCTGTTGATCGATGCGGTCGCCTGCTCGATGGCGGCCTTCGCGCCGCCGGCGGTGGCGGCGCCATTCACCGTGGATCCGGACTCCGTCAATGCGTTGAGACGGCGGGCCAGCACGTCGCCGACGCCGGCGGCAAGCCGTGTCTGCTGCAGCGCGAGCGCACTGTCGTCGGCCTCGACGGCCTCGACCGAAATCGCGGCGACACCCTCGACCTTGCCGGTGGTCGTCTGAACCAGGCGGGCGCGCAGGGTCCAGGATGGCCCGTTGCGCTGCAGCTCGCCGTGGATCTCGAAGTCCGAGCGGACCGTGGCGGCCGCAGCAACAGGCGCGGGGCGCGGCGCGGTCGATGCCGGTGCGACCACGCTGATGCCGTCGATGCGGGCGAAACCATCGGCCAGCCGGGTGCCGATCTCGCTCGCCATCGTCGATCCGCGGGGATCCTCGGTCGCATTCGTGATCGCCATGACGGCGACGACCGGCGGGACGCTCCCGAACAGGTTCTGCTTCAACAGCGGCGTGGCGGCGGCGAGCCCGACGATCGCGCACAGTCCGAGCACGATGGCCGCCGCCACCCGCCCGCGTGAGAACCAGGGCGAGCCCAGCGGCGCGGTCGCAATTTCGGCCGGGGAGGCGGTTTCGGGTTCGGCGGCCGCCGGCGGTGGCTCGGCCTCGGGCGCGGGGACATCGGGCGCGACGACCGCGAGGTCGGCGGTGAAGATGTAGCCGCCGCCGGACGCCAGCTTGACCAGCTGCCGCCTATCGTCGCGCAGCGCGTTGCGAATCTCGCGGATGCATTGAAACAGGCTGTCCTCGCCGACATGGACCTCCGGCCACACCGCCTCCATCAGCTCCTGCTTGCTCAGCACCCGGCCGGGATTGGCGACCAGCAGCCGCAACATCTCGTAGGTCTTCGGGCGCAGCTTGATCGGCACACTGCCGGGGCCACGCAGCTCGGCGTGCTGCTGGTCGAGCTCGAACCCGGCAAAACGGACGATCATTCAGTCTCTCTGGATATGCTGCCCAAAATGCATTGGCATACCGGTACGTCGCCGAACCATGGCCTGACAGCTGGTCTCGATAGAAATTTCAGAAAACTTCGGAAATCGATACCCTAACCCGATACCGTATTGCGACATCGTGAACGGCGCTCGCGGGCCGCTGCCGTGGATGCGGCGATCGCGAGGCGTCCTCTACCCCTCGCCATGCGGCTGAAAGAGCGCGCCCGGATGGCATTTTGCGCGGGCTTGGCCGAGCTTGCTCTGCGGCTTCGATCAGGTGGATTGCCGGCGTTTTGCAGCGCATTCCGATTCTGATTCAGAAAATTTCACAGCATCACGGCCGGCTTCCTCAGGACTTCCCACGGTGCGGGTGAGACACCAGGGAGGGAAGGGCCGGTTGACTCGCCGACGGTTGTCACGCGGGGGCGTCCTTCGCCGCGAGGCAACGAGGGCATGGTGCTGACCGCCGAGCAGACTCCGGATCATGCCGCCCGCGTTCGGAGGCCGGCGGCGCCCTGCGGCTGTCGTCCGGCGGGGCTGTTCAGCCCGCGAGCATCGTTTCCGCTTCCGAGAGCCGCCCGGCTCGGCGGCGGCTGTTCGGACTGACGCCCGCATACGTCTTGGACGCATTGGTATTGTACGAGGATAGTTGAATGGTGGTCACGACGATCAAGTCCGACGGTTTGTCGTCGGATCCGTCGCCAAGCGGATCGATCACGAACGCGGGCGCCTTCGCGGCCCAGCATCCGGCGAGCCCGGTCGCCACCGCCGCCGTTCAGGGGCAGCCGCTGCAAGACCATCCCTTGCCACGGCCGTTTGCGCCGGCGGAGCGCCGTGACGAGCGTGTCCCTGTGCTGGAAGCGCGCCAGGACCCGGGCGAGCAGCCGGAGGCGACCTCGCCGAAGCCCGCCCAGGTCATCGGGCGCGTGGTGGAGACCAAGGGCCACGTCGTCGTTTTGCGCAACGGCGTCGCGGTCACGCTCCATGACGGCGACGCGCTGCACAAGGGTGATGTCGTTCAGACCGATGGTGACGGCGCCGCCAGTCTGATCTTCAGGGACGGCAGCGTTTTCCAGCTCGGCCACGAGTCGCGCCTCGCGCTGACCGAGTTCAGCTATGGCCAGCTTGGCGTCGAGAACCGTGAAGACTTCAACCTGCTGCAGGGATCGTTCAGCTTTGCCGCCGGCGCCGTCGCCCGGACCGGCGACATGCGCGTCAAGGTCGCATCCGCCTCGGCGAAGATCCTCGGCGGCGTCGGAGGCGCCGACATTGCCGAGAGCGGCGGCGTCGCCAAGCTCTCGATGTACCATCAGCAGCACGGCCGCGGCCACGCGACAATCTACGACGGCGACGGCAGTCCGGTCACGACCATCGATGGCGATGGCGGCAGGCTGACCCTGACCTCGACGAACCCGTTGCATGTTGCCGCCGACGAGCAGGCCAAGTCCGAGGCCGACAAGGCCCAGGAAGCCTCCACCCTCAACCAGATTCTGCAGATCAGGATCCTTGCGAAGGACAGCGTCGATCCCACCGCGATCGGCAGTCGCGGTTCGTCCTTTGCGCCTATTGGCGGCGACGACCACAGGACACCCGTGTTCGAGCCAGGCTCGTTTGGCTTCGGCTCTGGTCAGTCCGCGCCGTCCGACCCCACGGGCGGCTTCGTCCAGCGCGGTGCAGACGGCACCTCCGGAGGTCTGCCCGCCGACGCCGGGTTCGGGCCGGTCAACCACGCGCCAGTGCTCGATCTGCATGTCGCCGCGGTGGCGGCGCTCGAGCAGACGCCGCTGACGGTGTTGCCGCAGCTGACCTTGAGCGATGATGACGGCACGACGCTGCTGAAGGCGACGATCCGGATCGCCGGACATTTCGAGCCGGGCAAGGACATGCTCGCCTTCGCCGGTACGGCGCAGGTCGAAGGCCGCTTCGAGGCCAGCACCGGCACGCTGACGCTCGTCGCCGCGCCCGGCCACACCGCGAGCCTGGCCGATTTCCAGGCTGCGCTGAGCAGCGTCCGCTACATCTATGTCGGTGATGCGCCGTCGGCGCTGCCGCGCACGTTGATCGTCACGGTGCAGGACGCCGGCGGCACCGCATTCGATGGCCACGACTTGGCCACCGCAGCCGTCACGCTGACGGTCACGGGCATCAACGATGCGCCGACGCTCAGTGTGGGCCAAGCCCCGGTTGCCGCCGCCGAGCAGACCCCGACGGCCGTCGCTCCGCATGTGTCGCTGTCGGACGTCGACAGCACGGCGATCGATCACGCCTCGCTGCAGATCACCGGCAACTACCTGCCCGGCGAGGATGTGCTGTCATTCACCGACACGGCGCAGATCCACGGCGCCTTCGATGCGGCCACCGGCACGCTGATCCTGACCGCGCGCTCCGGCCATTCACCGACGGTCGCGGATTTCGAAGCCGCGTTGCGTTCGGTCACCTATATCGACACCAGCGACAATCCGTCATCGCTGCCGCGCACGCTGATCATCATTGTGCAGGACGCCGACGGCACCGCCCATGGCGGGCACGACACGACGGTGCGCACCGTCACGCTGACGGTCACGCCCGTCAACGATCCGCCTGCCATCACCGGCGAGACCGATCCGGCCGCCGTCGCCGAACTCGCGGATGCGCATGCGCAATCCGCAGGTCCGATCACCGGCACGCTGTCGGCTGTTGACCGCGATATCGGCGACGTCCTGACCGGGCATGTGGCGGCGTCCGCAACGGTCAGCTACAGCGGCGGCGCGCTGCCGGCCGGCGTCGACATCGACGCGTTGCGTGATGCGGCGGCGATCTCGTTCGACAGCGTGACGACCAGCATCAGTGGCGGCGTCAATCCGCTGACATGGACCTATCAGCCCGCCGCAGCAAATCTGGACTGGCTGGCGGCCGGCGAGACGCTGACCATCACCTATCTTGCAGAGGTCACCGACGGCACGGCGCATGTCGGCAGCCAGCCGCTCACGATCGTCATCACCGGCAGCAACGATGCGCCCACCATCGTCGCCGCGCAAACGGCGGCCACGGCGACGCAGGATGTCGCCGTTGATGCCCAGGGCCAGCTCCACGCGAACGGCAGCTTCGGTTTCGCCGACCTCGATCTCTCCGACACGCATTCAGCCTCGGCCATTTTGCTGAGCACGACCGGCCCCGGCGGAGTCGCGCTCGGCAGCATGGCCGCGCTGATCGACACGGATACGGCCGGGGGCAGCAGCGGCGAAGCGACATGGAGCTACCACGTCGACAACAGCGCGGTGCAATTCCTCGCTGCCGGCGAGAGCGTGGTCGAGACCTACCGCGTCACGGTCAGCGATAGCCACGGCGGAACGGTAAGCCGCGACGTCAGCGTCACCATTGCCGGTGCCAACGATGCCCCCGTGATCACCACGGCGCAGGCGACCGGCGCGGTGACCGAGGACAGCGCCGTCGATGCACACGGAGAACTGCAGGCCAGCGGCGTCATCGGCTTCGGCGATGTCGATCTGACCGATACCCACACCGTCTCGGTCGCCCTCGTCAGCTCCAGCAACGCCGGTGGCAGTGCGCTGGGGACGATGAGCCCGCAACTGACTGCTGATACCAGCCACGGTGCTGGCGGCGAGCTCGATTGGACTTACCAGGTCGACAACAGCAGCATTCAGTTCCTGCAGGCCGGCCAGACGGTGACCGAGATCTACGCCGTGACCGTCAGCGACGGACATGGCGGACAGACGACGCAGAACGTGGCGGTCACGATCACCGGCACCGAGGATGCGCCGGTGCTGACCGCCGGCGGCTCGGGCACCGTGACCGAAGCTGCCGACGCCTCTGCACAGGACATCGCGCCGATCACCGGCACGCTTGCGGTGACCGATCTGGATCTCGGCGATGCGCTGTCGGCGTCCATCGTCGGTTCACCGGCGGTCACGCTCGATGGCTATGACTTCACGTTGCCTGTTGCCGCCGCATCGCTGATCGATCACGCGCTCTCGTTCCAGAGCGGCGTCACCTCGAACGGCGGCGCCGCACAGATCGGCTGGAGCTATGATCCCGCGGCCGCCACCCTGGATTTCCTGCGCCAGGGCCAGCAGCTGGTTCTGACCTATACGCTGGCCGTCTCCGACGGGATCCACGACAGCGGCACGCAGACGGTGGCGATCACCATCACCGGCACCGATGACCTGCCGACCATCACCGGCACCGCGGGGGCAGTCGATGAGGCGGCCGACGCCCATGCCCAGACGATCACGCTGGCGGGCACGATCGCGGTCACCGATCTCGACGCCGGCAACCCGTTGACGGCATCGGTCATCAGCTCGCCGGCCGTGATGCTGGATGGCCAGGCCTTCACGCTGCCGGCCGGCGCGGCGGCGCTGGCTGACGCCGGCGCCCTGACGTTCGACAATGCCGGATATCTGTCGAATGGCGGCACCATCAACACCGCCTGGATCTACCAACCGGGTGCCGCGGATCTGGACTTCCTGAAACAGGGCCAGACGCTGACGCTCACCTACGCCGTCGACGTCAGCGACGGGGTAGCGACCGGTCTGCCTCAGACCGTGGTCATCACGATCAACGGCACCAACGACGCGCCGGTGGCGGCCGCCGACAGCTACACGACCGCCGAAGACAATGCGTTGATCGTTCCGGGCGCAGGCGTGCTCGCCAATGATCACGATGCCGAAGGCGATGCGCTCAGCGCGATCCTCGTCAATGGCCCCAGCCACGGCACGCTGGCGCTGAACCACGACGGCTCGTTCACCTATACGCCGTCAGCCGATTACAACGGTGTCGACAGCTTCACTTACAAGGCGAATGACGGCCTGGCCGATTCCGGCACCGCGACCGTCAACATCACGGTCACGGCGGTCAACGACCCCGCTGTGATCTCGGGCGTCAGCAGCGGCGCAGTCACCGAGGCTGGCGGCGTGAACAACACCGCGCCGGGAATGCCGACGGCGGCCGGCGCGCTGACCGATACCGACGTCGATAATCCCGCCAACACCTTCAACTCGGTCGCAACGCCTGCGGCGAGCACCGGCGGCTACGGCACCTACACCATGACCTCCGGCGGGGCGTGGACCTATCATCTCGACGACGGCAATAGCACGGTGCAGGCACTCAATGCCGGCGCAACACTAATCGACACGTTCACGGTGTCCACCATCGACGGCACGCCGCAGGTGGTGACGATCACCATCAACGGCGCCAACGATGCGGCTGTCGTATCGGGCACGACCGGCGGCGCGGTGACTGAGGCGGGCGGCGTCAACAACGGCGTGCCGGGTATCCCGGTCGCGACGGGCACGCTGACCGACAGCGATGTCGACAATGCCGCCAACACGTTCAACGCTGTGGGAACGGCAACCGTCACCGCGGGCGGCTACGGCACCTACACGATGACCTCGGGCGGCGTGTGGACGTATGCGCTCGACAACAGCAATCCCGCGGTTCAGGCCCTCAACACTGCCGCAACGCTGACCGACACTTTCACGGTGACGACGATCGATGGCACCGCGCAGGTTGTCACGGTCACCATCAACGGCGCCAACGACGCGGCGGTGGTGTCCGGCACCGCCAGCGGCGCGGTGATCGAGGCGGGTGGCATCAACAATGGCACCCCGGGAACACCGGTCGCGACGGGCACGCTGACCGACAGCGACATCGACAACCCGGCGAATACGTTCACAGCCGTCAGCACGGCGACGGCGAGCGCGGGCGGCTGCGGGACCTACACGATGACCGCGGGCGGCGTGTGGACCTATACGCTCGACAACAACAATGCCACGGTGCAGGCGCTCGACGTCGGCGGGACGCTGACCGACACCTTCACGGTAGCCACCATCGACGGCACCACGCAGGTGGTGACGATCACCATCAATGGCGTCCACGATACGTCCGTGGTGACCGGCACGATCAGCGGCGCGGTCATCGAGGCGGGTGGTCTCAACAACGGCACGCCGGGCGTGCCGGTCGCGACCGGCACGGTCACGACCGCCGAGGGGACCTTCGTGACGGTTGCCGCAGCCACGGCCAGCACCGGCGGCTATGGCACCTACGCGCTCACATCAGGCGGGGTGTGGACCTACACGCTCAACAACAGCAATCCCGCCGTCCAGGCGCTCAATTCAGGCGCCATTCTCACCGACACCTTCACCGTCACGACGACGGCCGGCAGCACGCAGGTCATCACCATCACGATCGCCGGCAGCGACGATTTGCCGGTGCTGTCCGGCGACGCGTCGGCCTCGCTGCTGCAGGGAACGTCGACGGTGATCACCACCGCCGACCTCAGCGCCGCCGATATCGACAACACGGCCAGCCAGCTCACCTTCAACGTCAGCAGCACCGTTCACGGCTACGTCGCGCTGTCGAGCACGCCCGGTGCGGCAATCACCAGCTTCACCCAGGCCCAGCTGGCGGCGGGACAAGTGATCTTTGTCCACGACGCGACCCAGAATCCGGCCGCGAGCTTTACGGTCACCGCGACCGACGGCAGCCTGAGCACGGCCGGGATGGCCGTGAACGTCGCCGTCAACAGCGACTTCGTCATCACCAGCAATCTCGATCTCGGCGCCGTCTCCGAGACCATCCACAGCCTGAGCCAGTCCGCCGGCATTCTGTCGGGCACGGGCACGCTGACCGACGCCAACGGCGCGACCTTCACCGGCGGCACCGAGAGCGGCAGCGGCACGACGGTCGTCAATGGCCTGGCGTCGTTCTTCGATGCCGGCAACGAGACGTTCACGCTCGACGGCCGGACGCTCCAGCTGCATGGCTCGGCCCAGAACGGGACATTCTCCGGCGATACGCTGCATCTCAACAACGGCGCCGTGCTGAAGATCGATGCCGGCGTCACCTTCACCGATGCCTCCGCCTCAGGCACCGCCTTCACCATTTCCTCGAGCGCCGGCACCGGCACCGTCAATGTCGCCGGCAGCTATGAGAAGACCGGCGGCGGCACCACGGCGATCTCGACCGCGCTGACCAACACCGGAACGATCGACGCCAAGGCCGGCACGCTCGACCTCGCCGGCAGCGTCACCAACTCCGGCACGCTCAAGGCGGAGAGCGGCGGCACGCTGCTGGTGGCCGGCAACGTCACCGGATCGGGCGCCGTGATCGTCGATGCCAACGGCACGGTCGAGTTCGGCGGCAATGTCGGCGCCGGGCAGACGGTCACGTTCAGCGGCTCGTCGGGCACGCTGAAGATCGATCATCCCGCCAGCTTCGCCGGCACCATCACCGGCTTCAGCGGTGCGACCGACACGATCGACCTCGCCGGGATCAATCACAATTCCGCGCAGTACGCGCAGTCGTTCAATCCGTCGACCGGCATCCTGACGGTGACGGACGGCGTCAACACCGCCAGTCTGCATTTCAGCGGCGCGACCTACGGCTTCGCAGCGACGAGCGACGGCGCCGGCGGCACCCTGATCAAGCCGGCCAATGTCTTCATCGTCCACAATGCCGCCGAGCTCAACGCGGCGCTGCTCGCGGTCAGCCAGGGCGGCTCTGCGGCCGCTGCCAACACCAGCTATTCGATCGAGTTCGCCGCGGACATTTCGGTCACCTCGCTCGGCGCCAACCTGACCGCGATCAATCTTGCCAGCGGCAGCTCGCTCGTCATCCATGGCGGCGGACATGCGCTGGATGGCGGCAACGCCTATCGCGGCCTGTTCGTGTACGGCGGCAACGTCACCATCGATCATCTCGCCATCAATCATACGCTGGCACAGGGTGGAGCCGGCGGGACACAGGGCGGCGGCGGTGGCGCCGGTTTGGGCGGCGGACTGTTCGTCGCCGCAGGCGCCACGGTGTCGATCAGCGACGTCAGCTTCAGCGGCGACAGGGCGGTCGGCGGCAAGGGCGGCAGCCTCGACGGTGGCGCTAACAGGGGTGCCGGCGGCGGCGGCATGGGATCGGCTGCCAGCGCCAACACCGGACAGTATCGGCACGACACGACACAAGGGCCGCAAGGCCATTCCACCTACGTCGCAACGGCGTTCGACGGTACGGCTGGCGGCGGTGTCGGACTCAACATTCCCGGCCAAGGTGGACTAGCGGATGGCGGCGCCGGTGGCGCCTGGACAGGCGGAAGCTTCACCAACTACACGCCGGCTGGAACCGGCGGCTTCGGCGGTGGCGGCGGTGGTGGCTTCTACAGCTACATGAACTCCATCGCTACGTCCCAGATCTCGCGGGTGGGCTCCAACGGCGGCAATGGCGGCTTCGGCGGCGGTGGTGGCGGCGGGGCCAGCGGCTCAGCCGGACTACACACCACAGGCGGCGCCGGCGGCTTCGGCGGCGGTGGCGGCGGCGGATATTTCGGCGGTGCCGGCGGCTATGGCGGCGGCGCCGGGGGCGGCAAGGTCAGCTTCGGTCTGCTCGGCTCCGGTGGCGGCGGCCTCGGTGCCGGTGGCGACATCTTCGTCCAGGAAGGCGGACACCTCATCGTCGGTGCTGGCTCTCTGTCGGGCGGAACCGTCGCCGGCGGTGCCGCAGGGAACCTCAGCACGGCAGCGCAAGCCGGCCAGGCGCTCGGCTCCGGCATCTTCATTCAGGGCAACCAGACCGTCACCTTCGCGCCGGCGTCTGGCGACGATCTGGCGATCTCCGACGTCATCGCCGACCAGCATGGCAATGGCGGCACCGGCAATGTCGAGATTGCCGGTGCCGGCACCGTGCATTTCGCCGCGGCCAACAGCTATGTCGGCACGACCACCGTCGATGCCGGCGCCACACTCGACATCGATGCTGCCGGCGGCCTGGGAACGGGTGCAGTCACCGACAACGGCATCCTCAATGTCAATGCGGCGACGACGTTTGCCAGCACGGTCAGCGACGGCGGCGTTCTCAACGTCAACGCAGCAACGACCTTTGCCGGCGCGGTCATTGACAGCGGTGTCCTCAACGTCAATGCGGTCACGACCTTTGCGAGCACGGTCACCGACAACGCCACGCTGAACGTCAACGCGGCGACGACATTCGCCAACACCGTCAACGACAACGGCGCGCTGAACATCAACGCGTCCGCGATCTTCCAGGGCACGGTTGTCAACAACGGCACCGTCACCATCAACGCCGCCAATGCCGATTTCGCCGGATCGATCACCGGCAACGGCACGATTAACTTCGGGACCTCCGGCGGGACTGCCGTGTTCGAGCATGGCGTGCCGACCCAGACCATCTCGGGCTTTACCAATGGCGACGTCATCGACCTCCGGTCGGTGGTGGCGACAACGGCCGTGGTTGGGACCAACAATGTCGTGACGCTGAAAGATGCCGGCGGCACTGCGGTTGCGACCCTGCATTTCGATCCGGCGCAGACGCTCGGGCCGTTCGGCGTGACCAGCGACGGCCAGGGCGGCACCAAGGTCGTCGCCATCCAGACCAGCTTCAACGTCAGCTCCGCGGCAGATCTCAACGCGGCGCTCGCCGCGATCAGCCAGGGCGGCACCTCCTACGCGAAGAACGCGGCCTATACGATTCACTTTGCCGGCGACATTTCGCTGGCCTCGCTCGCCACCTCCGCGCAGCTTGCTGCGATCAACCTCGACACCGGCAGCTCGCTGCTGATCGACGGCGCCGGCTTCAAGCTCGATGGCGCCGATGCGCATCGCGGCTTCTTCGAATATGCCGGCAATGTGCGAATCCAGAACCTCACGATCGCGCACACGCTGGCGCAGGGCGGCGACGGCGGCATTGGTGGCGGCGGGGGCGGCGCCGGGCTCGGCGGCGGTCTGTTCGTCGCGGCCGGCGCATCGGCTACGATCGCCAACGTGACCTTCCTCGACAACGCGGCCCATGGCGGCGACGGTGGTGGCGTGAACCCGGCCGGTCGGATTTTTCAAGGTGGCGCGGGCGGCGGCGGCATGGGCATCGATGGCGCCGCTGGCTCCACGACCGGGGTGTACCATCTCAATCACTACAACGTCTTGTCCGGCTGGGGCTATGCGGGCGGAGCGGGCGGCGGCCTGGGCCTGTCGAATCTTCCGGACGGAGGTGGCGCAGGAGGGACGTCGTATCGCGGATCGTCCCCGACCTCCGGCGCCTTTGGCGGTGGCGGCGGCGGTGGCAGCGCGTTTCTCGCCTCCGCGAAAGCCGGAACCACCGGTGCACAGGGCGGCTTCGGCGGCGGCGGCGGTGCCGGCGGCGGCTTCAACACGAACACCTACATGTACGGCAACGGTGAGAATGCTGGCGGCGGCAATGGCGGGTTCGGCGGCGGCGGTGGCGGCGGTGGGCTCCGCGGTCACGATGGCCTCGGGGGATTTGGTGCCGGCAATGGCGGCGTCTCCTTCGCCTATCGGGCCGGCGGGTATTACCAGGCGAAGATCGGCAATGTCGGCGGCGGCGGGCTCGGTGCCGGCGGCGGCGTCTTCGTCCAGGAAGGCGGCACGCTGATCCTCGAGAGCGGCTCGCTGTCCGGCGGTTCCGTGGCCGGAGGCGCCGCTGGCGCCATCCAGGCAGCTCATCAGTTGTATGATATGCCCGGCGCCGGTCAGGGGCTCGGCAGCGGCATCTTCTTCCAGGGCAATCAGTCGATCGTCCTCGCACCGACGGCGGGGAATGCGATCACGATTGCCGACGGGATCGCCGACCAGGGCGGCAATGGCGGCAGCGTGTCGTTTGAGATCAAGGGACCGGGCACCGTCGAGTTCGACGGCGCCAACTCCTATGTCGGCGGCACCATGATCGATGCCGGCGCCAAGCTCACGCTCGGCGGCCAGGGGACGCTCGGCTCCGGCGCGGTCGTCGACAATGGCGACCTCGTCATCGCGCACTCCGGCACGTTCGGCAATGCGTTCAGCGGCAGCGGCGATCTCGGGCTCGGCGCCCAGATCATCAACGTCACCTTCACCGCCTCGGTGTTGCTCAGTGGCTCGCTCGATCTCGGCAATGGCGACAATGTCGCCGCCTTCAACGGCGGGCTGTCCGGCCTGCAATCGATCAATTTCGGCACGGGCATGCAGACCCTGTCCGTCACGGGCGCGATGCCGAGTACGGTGGTGCACGGCTTCGGCGTTGGCGACACCATCGACCTTGCCTCGATCAACGCAACGGGCGTCGGCAGCTTCGTCAACAACGTGCTGGCGCTGACCGGCCCCGGTGGTGCTGTCGTCGCGACCGTTCACTTCGACCCGGCCCAGCAGAATCTCGCGCCGCACGGCTTCCTGCTGGTCTCCGATGGCGCCGGCGGCACTGACGTGATCCTCAACGAGGTGCCGGTCTATCATGTGTCGACCACGGCGCAGCTCGTCCGCGCGATCCATGAGATCAGCGTCGGCGGCACGTTCTCCTCCGCCAACCAGAGCTACGAGATCGATATCGTCGGCAGCTTCACGCTTGATGGCGCGCTGCCCAATATCAATCTCGCCAATGGCGACACGCTGACGATCCACGGCCTTGGCCATGAGATCAACGGCGCGGCCACTTATTCCGGCTTCCTCCTGCAATCCGGCGCCGTGACCATCGATCATCTGACCGTTTCCGGCTTCGTCCGGCACGGCGGCGACGGTGCGTCGCCAGGAAATGTGTCGTTTCGCGGCGGCGGCGGCGGCGGATTAGGTGCAGGCGGCGCGCTGTTCGTCGGCGCCGGCAGCTCGGCGACGCTGACCGATGTCGCGTTCACCGACAATCACGTGTTCGGCGGCAATGGTGGTCAGGGCGGCATCTACACACGGATCGCCGGCGGCGACCGGGGTGTTGCGACGGGCGGCGCATCGAACCCTGGCCAAGTGGGGTTCGGCTATGGCGGGACCGGTGGCAGCTCCCACAACGGTGACGCCGGCGGTTTCGGCGGTGGTGGCGGCGGTGGTGGGAGTGGAAGCCCGAACTCCACGCCCGGCGCGGGTGGCAGCGCCGGCTACGGCGCCGGGACCGGCGGGCTTGGCGGCTCCAACAACGGTGGCGGCGGCGGCGGCGGCGGCGCGGGCCTCGGCGGCGCCGTGTTCGTCGCGCCGGGCGGCGCGCTCAACCTCAACGACTCGGACTTCTCCAACAATGGTGCAGCCGGCGGCGCCGGCGGCGCCGGCCTGTGGGCGAGCGGCGGCACCGCGGGCCAGGGCATCGGCAACGATCTCTTCAACTATGGCGGCACGATCGGCCTGACGTCCAACCCCGGACAGACGACGACGATCGATCAGTACGTCGCCGGCACGCAGGGCAATTTCAACATCTACGCGTCCGGCATCGTCGTGCTGGCGCAGGGCATCGGAACCGGTGTCCTCAACATCTCCGGGTCCGGCACCGTCAGCGTGCTCAACGACATCACGGCCACCGCCATCAACGTGTCGGGGACCGGCAATGTGCTGTTGCAGGGCGAATTCCACGGCCAGCAAGCCATCACCCATACCGGCAGCGGCACGCTCACCGTCAAGCCGATCTACAACGTCTCGACCACTGCCGAGCTCGTCACGGCCATCCAGACCATCGACGGCAACCCGATCACGGGCCTGCCCGTCAACTACGTGATCAATCTCACCGCAGACCTGAACCTGAACGCGGTGCTGCCTATCCTGACGATCGCGGCCGGAGACACGCTGACCTTCGAAGGCAACGGCCACATCATCGACGGCGGCAACAGCTACGGCGGATTTTTTCTCCAGTCCGGCTCGGCGACGTTCGCCGATCTGACGATGCAACACCTCGTCGAGCGTGGCGGCGTCGGCGCTAACGGCTTTGTACTCCTGGGGGGCGGGGGAGGAGGCGGTAGCGGCGGCGGCGGTCTCGGCGCGGGTGGCGCATTTTTCATCGGCGGCTCCGCAACGCTCGAGAATGTCAACGTCATCGCAAACGGCGC
Source organism: Bradyrhizobium sp. HKCCYLS2038 (assembly GCF_051167655.1). NCBI lineage: Bacteria > Pseudomonadati > Pseudomonadota > Alphaproteobacteria > Hyphomicrobiales > Nitrobacteraceae > Bradyrhizobium > Bradyrhizobium sp. HKCCYLS2038. The sequence continues at coordinate 953,292 of NZ_JBNPTM010000001.1, forward strand.
GATTGGCGGAAACGGGGGCACCACTGCGCAGCGGTATCCCTACCCCGGCGGGACAGGACCAGGATACGGCGGCAACGGAGGCTATCTCGACGGCTGGACAGGACTCGGGTCCGGCGCTCATGGCAGCGCCCGTTGGAGTTGGAGTCCGGCACCCAACGGCGGGTTCGGCGGCGGTGGCGGCGGTGGGTTCGCAAGTGGCTTCTACACCGGTCGCTACGGTCTGCAACAGAGCGGTGGCTCCGGAGGTTACGGCGCCGGCAACGGCGGCTCGTCGGGTGGAGTCGGCGGGGGCGGTGGCGGCGGCGCCGGACTCGGCGGCGGCATTTTCGTCGACGGTGGTGGTTCGCTCACGCTCAAGGGCGGCGTTTCGATTGCTGGCAACTACGTGCAAGCCGGACTCGGAGGATCGGGCGCGAGCAACGGGGCTGGCATAGGTGCGGGTCTTTTCACCGCGTCGAACACCGTCACGCTGGCGCCCTCGCTCGGGCAGACGGTCCATATTTCCGATGCGATCGCCGGCCACATGACCGGCACGCTCCACATCGATGGGGCCGGCATCGTCGTGCTGGACGCGATCACGGCGACGGTCATCGACATCACGGGCAGCAGCGCGCTGACGCTGCCGTCGTCCCTCATCAACGACTCGCTGACCGTATCGGGCTCGGCCACCTACACCGTCACTGCCGGTTTCACCGGCGGCGGCCATTTCGGCGCGGCCGGCTATGGCGTGCTCACGATCGCCGCTGCGCAGATCGTGACCGGCGGAGTTCAACTCGCCGACCACGGCACGGTCGAGCTTGCCGCCGCCAATGCCGCGGGCAGCGGCGCGATCACCTTCCAGTCCGGTGCGCAGGCAACCCTGATCATCGATCAGGGCGCGACGCCGACCAATGAGATCGACGGCTTCGTTCCCGGCGATACGATCAGGCTGGCCGGCTTCGCCGCCGGCGCCACCGCGACGCTCGGCGCCGGCAATGTGCTCACCGTCAGCGACGGCGCGCACAGCGCTCAGCTTCATCTCAATCCGAACTTCGATTTCTCGACCACCCAGTTCAACGTGGCCGCCTATAGCGGCGGCATCGTGCTGAGCGAGACGATCGCGCCGAAGATCACGCTTGTCGGCCAGCCGCTGAACGGCAACCAGGTCGTGCTCAGCGGCATCGGGGCGCCCGGCAGCACCGTCCAGATCTTCATCGACGGCAATCAGGTCGGCACCGCCGCCCCGGACGCCAACGGACATTTCACGTTCTCGACCGCGGCGCTTGCCGATGGCGAGTATCATGTCACGGCCACGCAGACGGCCGTGGGCCAAGGCCCGCTCACGGCGTCGCTCGTCGTCGACGTTCTGCCGAACGTCCCGTCGGTCGCACTGGCCGCCGGGCAGCCGCTCTTGGTCAACAATGCCGGCGTGCATCTGCAGGGCAGCGGCGAGCCGAACCAGACCGTCACCCTGCATCTCAGCGGTCCCGGCGGCAGCTCCCTGACCTACACCACCACGACCGACGGCAGTGGCAACTACGACTTCGTCACGCCGAACCTGCCCGACGGCCACTACACGCTCAATGCGACCGAGACCAACGCGCAAGGCCTCGTCAGCCCATCATCGGGCGTGCTCGCCTTCGACGTCCATCCGAAAGCCCCGGTGATCGCCGTGGTCGGGCAGCCGCTCGATGGGGCCAGGATCGAGGTGGCAGGCAGCGCCGATCCCAACATCACGATCAACATCTGGGTCCGCAATGCCTCCGGCGACCAGTACATCGGCTCCGGCAGGAGCGATGCCACGGGTCATTTCGACTTCACGGCCAGCCAGCCGATCGGCCACGGCAACTACACGCTGCTCGCATCGGCGCAGGACGCCGTCAACCTGGTGAGCGACCAGGCGATCCCCTTCGCGTTCCATGTCGATCCGCAGGCGCCTGTCATCACCGCGATCGTCGGGCAGCGCGTCAACGGCGGCACCGCGGAGGTCAAGGGCAGTGCGCTGGCGGGCAGCACCGTGACTCTGTACGAGGGCAACGCGGTGGTCGGGGTGGGCGTCGCGAATGGCGCCGGCGTGTTCGATATCGTCACCACCGCGACGTTTGCGGATGGCGTCCACGCATTGCGGGCGACCGCGACCGACTCCGACAGCCTGACCAGCCCGTCCACCTCGTTCAACGTCAACGTGCTGCCGACCGCACCGGTGATCTCGGCCGTCATCGCGACGGCGGCTCAGACAATCAAGGTTCAGGGCACGGGCGAGGCGGGAGAAACCATCAAGGTCTATGCCGATGGCACGACCTTGCTGGGCTCCGGTGTGGTCGATCAGACCGGGCATTTCGATGTCAGCGTCGATGCGCCGGGCGGGCGTCACGTCATCACCACGACCGAGACCAACGGCGACAATCTGACGAGCGCCGTCTCCGCGGGCGTTGCGCTCGACGTGACGCCGCGGGCGCCCGTCATCACATCGGTGGCGCCGCTGGTTGCGACGCAGATCGACGCCAGCCACGCCTTCATCGTCAAGGGCACCGGCCAGCACGTCGGCGAGACCATCACGCTCGATGCCGATGGCGGCACGACTCCGATTGGCACGGGTGTCGTTGCCGCCGACGGCACCTTCACCATCACGACCACGGCGGCGCTCGCGAACGGCAGCCACACGCTGACCGCGACCGATGCCGCCGGCGCCGACGTCAGCGCGCCGTCGGCGAGCTTCGCCATGTATGTCGATCCAGCGCCGGTTACTAACATCGGTCAGGTCGGGGTCGGCGCGGATCACGGCGTCATCGAGTTGCAGGGCACCGGGCAGCCGGGCGATACGATCACCCTGATGCTCGGCAACACGGTGATCGGCACCGGAGCCGTCGATGCGTCGGGCCATTTCGACGTCACGACCGATGCAAGCGCGGGTGTGCTGCTCGGCCCCGGTCATCAGCACATCACGGTGATCCAGACCGACAGCCTCGGTCATGCGAGCCCAGCGGCCGCGTTCGATGCCAGCGTCGCTCCGGCTGCGCCCGTCGTCGCGTCGGTGGTCTCCGTGCCGGACCCGGTCGGACGCGTCGAGGTGAAGGGCAGCGGCGAGGCCGGCACCATCATCAAGCTCTATGCCGACAACGGCACCACGGTGATCGGCACCGGCACGGTCGATGCATCAGGCCATTTCGACATCACTAGCGAACTCCAGTCGGTCAGCGGCGGCGCGCACAGCATCACGATGACCGCGACGACCATCGACGGCATCACCGGACCGGCATCGGCGGGCGCTGATGTCACGATCACGCCGGTGGCGAATACCTGGACCATCACCTCGGCGGCCGATCTCGCCAAGGCGATCGCGGCCATCGACGTCTCCGGCGCCAGCGCGCAGAACGGAACGCATTATACGTTCGACATCGTCCGCGATCTGCAGCTCAGTGATCAGTTGCCGCTGTTCAATCTTCCACCGGGCGCCTCGCTCACAATCGCCGGCCATGGGCACGTGCTCGACGCCCATGGCCTGCCGGGCCTGTTCGTCTACGCAGGCAATGTCGAGATCGACGATCTCAGCATCATCAATGCCGTGGCGAAGGGCGGCGACAGCAGTTTCGGTGGCGGCGGCGGTGCCGGCCTCGGCGGCGGATTGTTCATCGCATCAGCAGGCACGGTGACGCTGTCCAACGTCAATTTCGCCAACGACAAGGCGGTCGGCGGCACCAGCAGCGGCGTGTTCGGCTATTTGGGATCCGCGCTCTACGGTGGCGGCGGCGGCCTCGGCGGCGCCGGCGGTTTCCAGGGCGGTGGCGGCATTGGCATTCATGCCTCCGGCGCCAGCCATCCGCGGTCCTACTATTCCGGCACGGGCGCTGGCAGCGGCATCGCCGTTGGAGCGCCCCCGGGAGGCGGGCAGGTCGTCGGTACGAATCCGGCCTATCTGGGCGGAGCCGATGGCGGCGGCGGCGGCCTCGGCGCTGGCTTCTATGCCAGCGCTGGCGTTTTCGGCCTTCCTGGATACGGCCGCCCGGGCGGCGGCGGTGGCATCGGCGGCGGCATTGGCACCTTCAATGGTAGCGTTGAAGCGGGCGGATCAGGCGGCTTCGGCGGCGGCGGCGGCGGCGCCACGATCGACGTCGTGAATGCAGGTGGAGCTTCCATTTCCGGATATGGCGGTGCCGGCGGATTTGGCGGCGGCGGCGGCGCTGGCCGGCATGGCGGCGGCGCCGGCGGCTTCGGCGGTGGCGGTGGCGCCGGTGGCGGCGTTTACGGCACGAACGGCGGCGCGGGCGGCTTTGGCGGTGGCACGGGGGGCAGTGGCGCCTATGGCGGCGGCGGCCTCGGCGCCGGCGGTGCGATCTTCGTTCAGCAGGGCGGCACGCTGATCTTCGCCGGCTCGGGCAGCGAGCAGAACGATGGCGTGACCGCGGGCATTGCGACCGGCTTCGACGCCAATGCCGGCGCGGCCTATGGCAGCGGCATCTTCCTGCAAGGCGATCAGTCCATCACCTTCGCCCCCGATGCGGGACACAGCATCACTCTTGCCGGCGTGATCGCCGACATGACCGGCTCGCACGATGCCAGCGGCCAGACCGGCGCCGGACATCTGCTGCTCGACGGCGGCGGCACGCTGGTGCTGGGCGCGACCAACACCTTCACCGGCGGCATCACGATCGAGAACGGCACGCTCGATCTGACGGCCCACGGCGCCGCCGGCTCCGGCGCGATCAGCTTCTCACCGGCCGACCATGCCGCGCTGGAATTCAGCGCGTCGAACGCGCCGACCAACGCGATCGCGAATTTCGGCACCCGCGACCAGATCGTCGTCGACGGCTTCCATGCGACCAGCGAGAGCTACAGCAATGGCGTGCTGGTGCTGAACGGCGCCAGCGGCTCGGTCAGCCTCAAGGTCGCTGGCGCGGATCTGCATTCGCTGTCCGACTTCCACTTCGCGTTCGATGCCGCCAGCGGCGCCACGATCATCACCGGCGGACCCGACCGCTCCGGCAATGACGTCATCCATGGCGGCAGCACGGCCGATCTCTTCACCGGCGGCACCGGCGACGACGTGTTCTTCTTCCGCGGCAGCGATCTTGCCGCCGGCGTCACCGACAAGATCACCGATCTCGGCTGGGCGAACGGCAGCGGCGAGCACGACCGCATCCATCTCGAGGGTGTCGATCCCAATGCGGTGGCGGTCACGACCGTCAATGGTGGCCACGACACCGACATTGCGATCGCCGTCACCGGCGGCACGTCGCACATCCTGGTCCAGGGCACCGGCGCGGCGCCGCTGGAGATCGAGTTCCAGAACACGACTCCGACCAGCGACGCCGACCTGAGCACCCTGCTGACAGCCTCGACCGTGAACGAGACGGTCGGCCGGTTCACGGTCGGGGCCAATCCGCCATACATGAAATCCCTGGTGAGCTACGGAGCCGATGGCAACGTTGCCGCGCAGGATGTCACCAACAATGACGGATCGCACACCATCACGCTGCAGGCGTCGAATGCGGCGGTGACGGCCTCGGCCGCCAGCGACACATTTGTATTCCAGTTCGCTGCACAGACGCGGGCCAATGCGACCATCACCGGCTTCGACGTGGCGCACGACATCCTGCAGCTCAGCCATTCCGTCTATGCGGATGCGGCGGCTGCGCTGGCCGCGATCGCCGCGGATCCGCACAACACCAATAGCCCCGCTGACACGACCGTCGCGATCGACGCCAGCCACAGCATCACCCTGGTGGGGATCAATCCGAGCCAGCTTGCACAGCACGACATTCTGCTAGTGTAGGGGTCTCGTCATTCACGAGTTTTGAGGATCATGCAGGCCGACATCCATTTCATCTCCGGGCTTCCGCGGGCCGGCTCGACCTTGCTGTCGGCCATCCTGCGCCAGAACCCGCGCTTCCGCGCCGGCATGACCGGGCCGGTCGGCTCGCTGGTCGATGCCATGCTGCGCAGCATGAGCATGAGCAACGAGACCTCGATCTTCATCACCGACGCGCAACGCAAGGCGCTGCTGGAAGGCATCTTCTCGGCCTACTACTCCGACGTCCCCAAAGGCGACGTGGTGTTCGACACCAACCGCAACTGGTGCACGCGCCTGCCGCTGCTGACCGAACTGTTTCCGCGCGCCAAGGTGATCTGCTGCGTGCGCGACGTGCCCTGGATCCTCGACTCGGTCGAACGGCTGATCCGCAAGAACAAGTTCCAGCCGTCGGGCATCTTCAACTTCGAGCCCGGCGGCACGGTGTATTCGCGCGTCGATGGGCTTGCCGCACCCAACGGAATGGTCGGCTTTGCCTGGAATGCGCTGCGCGAGGCGTTCTGCGGCGAGCAGGCCGACTGCCTGCTGGCGCTGACCTACGAGACATTGACGCAGCGGCCGCAGCAGGCGATCGCCGCCGTCTACGACTTCATCGGCGAGAAGCCGTTCGCGCATGATTTCGAGAACATCGAGTTCGACGCCGAGGAGTTCGATCGCCGGCTCGGCACCCCCGGCCTGCACAAGGTCGGCCGCCGCGTGGAATCGCCGGGCCGCAAGACCGTGCTCCCCGGCGACCTCTGGCGCAAATACGAGAACGACGCCTTCTGGCGCGATCCCGCCCGCAACCCGAACAAGGTGCGCGTCGTCTAACCAGACACGCTCGTCAGCTCGCCGCCGCCGCAAATCCGAGGCGTATGACGAGACGACGGCGAGCAGGTCGCAGTTGCTGAGCGACGATGTCCGCGCCCAGAGGGGGTGGACTGGCGTGGTCCAGCTACTAAACTGGTGACGGCTCACCGCGCCGGAGAGGCCGACGGTCGCGAGGTTCGCGTCGCAGAACAGAAGGCCCATCAGGATGCCCAAGGGATCGGATCCGCCCGGGCGGCTTGGGAAGCCGCGCATCGTGCTGTTTTCGGGGGGCACGGCGATGCGGGGCATCAACGTCGCCCTGTGCCGGCGCGGTGTGCAGATCACGCGGGTCGTGCCCGCATGGGACAATGGCGGCAGCTCGCGCGTTCTCCGCGACTGCTTCGACATGCTGCCGGTCGGCGACGTCAGGCACGCGCTGATGACGATGGCCTATGCGGAGGGTCGGGTCGGCAATGTCGTCAAGATCTTCAACGCGCGGCTTTCCAACGCGTCGGCGCCTGCCGAGCTGGACGAGGAGATCGACTTCTACGTCTCCGGCAAGCATCCGCTGATTGCCGCAATGGAGCCGGGGCTCAGGGGCGCGATTCTGAACTATCTCCATATCTTCAAATCGCGGATCGGACGAGATTTCGATCTGCGCCGGGGAAGCATCGGCAACTTCATTCTGACCGGCGCCTACTTCGCCCACAACTCGGATATCAACACCGCGATCTTCGTGTTCCGAAAATTGTGCGGGATCGAAGGCAATGTCTGGCCGGCGTCGACCTGCAACGACGCGCATCTCATGGCTGAGCTGCACAATGGAAAATCGGTCACCGGCCAGGATCGGATCACGGCCCTGGTGGGGGAGGATGCCGCGGCGGGGATCAGGCACGTCAGGCTGGCGAGCGCCCCCGGCGAGCCCTGCAGCGTTGGCGCGGTGGCCGCGAACCCGGCGGTGATCGAGGCGGTGCTGAACGCGGATGCCATCGTGTTCGGCCCGGGCAGCTTCTACACCAGCATCCTGCCCCATCTTCTGGTCGAGGGTGTCGCTGAGGCGATTTCGGGGCGCGCCGATATTCCGAGAATCCTAGTCTGCAACATGATGGAATGCGGCGAGACGCGCGGGCGCAGCGCCGGTGACCTGATCGCGACCTTCGCTGCGAAGGGCAGATCCCCCGGCGCTGTCGATGCGGAGGCCGGGTTGCTGACGCACGTCCTGGCGAACCGGCGCCCGCTGCCCTTCCTGCGCTCCGACGCGGGCGCGTCATACCTCGATCTCGGCGACGCCCAGCGCATCGCCGACTAGCGTGGCATCCGCCTGATCACCGACGACTTCGAGGATGCGTGGCAGCGCGGCCTCCACGATGCGGACGCCGTCGCATCGCAACTGTTGCAGCTCGCATCCGACGACTGAATCAGATCCGGCTTCCACTACCTCACGAGCGCGATGCTCTGCCTTGCGAAGGACAGCTCGATCGCCGAGCCGGCGGCGGGGCACGCGTCGGTCTGGCGACTGACGACCAGGAGCTCGCCGACCGCCGTCGCGACGATCAGCTCGATGTGGTCGCCGAGGTAGGAGGATTTTTGCACGGTGCCTGCGAGGCCCTCGCCGAGGGCGATGCCGTGGGGCCGGATGGCGGCCCTGGCCGGGCCGGGCGTGAGGCCGCGCGCGGGAAGCGTCAGGCGGAGGGGGCCGAGCGCGACATCGGCCTGGCCGTCCTGCACCGCCTCGATCGTGACGTCGACGAGGTTGGCATCGCCGATGAAATCGGCGACGAAGCCGTTGGCCGGGCTCTCATAGAGCTCGCGCGGCGAGCCCTGCTGCGCGATCTTCGCATTCGACATCACGATGATGCGGTCGGAGACCGCGAGCGCCTCCTCCTGGTCATGCGTGACATAGGCGACGGTGAGCTTGAGCGACTGCTGCAGCTCGCGGATCTCCTGCCGCACCCTGCGCCTGAGCTTGGCATCGAGATTGGACAGCGGCTCGTCGAACAGCAGCACCTGCGGCTCCAGCACCAGCGCGCGCGCCACCGCGACGCGCTGCTGCTGGCCGCCGGACAGCTCGGACGGGTAGCGCTTCTCGTAGCCGCCGAGCCCGACCAGCGCGAGCTTTTCGCGGGCCATCGCCTCAGCCCGGGCCTTGCCGAGACCTTTCACGCTCGGCCCATAGGCCGCGTTCTCGAGCACGGTCATGTGCGGGAACAGCGCATAGGACTGAAACACCATGCTGACGTCGCGGTCGGCCGCCGACAGCCGCGTCACGTCCTTGCCGCCGATCAGGATCTGCCCTTCGCTCGCGATCTCGAGGCCGGCGATCATGCGCAACGTCGTCGTCTTGCCGCAGCCGGACGGGCCGAGCAGGGTCACGAGCTCGCCAGCGGCGATGGTGAAGCTGACATCGTCCACCGCCGTCACCGGGCCATAGCGCATGCTGACATGGTTGAATGCGACCGAGGCGGGTCTGGATTTTTCCATGGCAGGTCCTAACTGGCGGGCGCGGCGGCCGGGGCCGCGAGCGTCACCTGCTTGCGCCCGAGCTTGCGCTCGCCGACGCCGAACTGGATGAGGGCGATGCCCGCCGCCATGATGACGATCAGCACCGAGGAGTAGGCGATGGCGAGGCCGAACTCGCCGGCCTCGACGCGGCCGACGATGTAGGCGGTCGAGAGATTGTATTCGGCCGAGACCAGAAAGATCACGGCGCTGACCGAGGTGATGCTGCGCACGAAGCTGTAGACCAGCGCGGCGACCAGCGCGGGCTTGAGCAGCGGCAGTACGACGCGGCGCAACGTCGTGAAGCTGCGCGCCCGCAACGTCGTCGAGGCCTCGTCGAGGCTCTTGTCGATCTGCGCCAGGCCCGCGATACCGGAGCGGATGCCGACCGGCATGTTGCGGAACACGAAGGCGATCACCAGGATCAGGCCGGTGCCGGTGATCTCGATCGGCGGCACGTTGAAGGCCAGGATGTAGGCGACGCCGAGCACGGTGCCGGGAATGGCGAAGCTCAGCATGGTCGTGAACTCGAGCAGCTTGCGGCCGACGAAACGTTGCCGTGTCAAGAGATAGGCGGTGAGCAGGCCGATCAGCGCCGTCAGCGGTGCCGAGATCGCGGCGACCTTCAAGGTCGTGAACAGCGACGGCCAGGCGGCGCCGCTGAAGAACAGCCCGTGGCTGACATCGACGGCGAAGCCGGTGCGGTAGTGCTCCAAGGTCGGCGTATGATCGCGGCCCATCGTCTTGACGAAGCCGCCGACCAGGATGACCGTGTAGATCACCGCGGTCAGCGCGACCCAGGGTCCGGTCACCGCGGCCGACAGCATGGTGACGGAGATCGGCAGCTTCGCCGGAAGGCCGGCATCGCCCTTGCCGGAGATGGTGGTGTAGCTCTTGCCGCCGAGCCAGCCCTGCTGCAGGCCGAATGCGGCGAGCGTGAAGGCGAGCAGCACGATCGCCAGCACGGCCGCCAGACCCTGGTTGTGCGCGGCGCCGACCACGGCAAAGAAGATCTTTGTCGAGAGCACTTCGAAATTGCCGCCGAGCACCAGCGGGTTGCCGAAATCGGCGAGGCTCTCGACGAAGCCGAGCAGGAAGGCGTTGGCGAGCCCCGGCCGCAGCAGCGGCCACGTCACCGTGCGAAACGTCGCCCAGCGCCGCGCGCCGAGCGTCTGCGCCGCCTCTTCGAGGCTGGGGGCGATGGCCTGGACCACGCCCATCAGCACCAGGAAGGCGATCGGCGCGAATGCCAGCACCTGCGCCAGCAGCACGCCGGGCAGACCGTAGATCCAGCGCGAGCGCGGGATGCCGAACCAGTCGAACATCAGGCCGGTGACGACGCCCGAGCGGCCGAACAGCAGGATCAAGGCGAGGCCGATGACGAACGGCGGCGTGATGATCGGCAGCACCGTCATCGCCCGCATCAGCCGCTTGCCAGGCATCGCCGTACGCAAAACCAGGAGCGCGCAGGCGAGCCCCAGCAGCGTGGTGATAAGGCCGGTCAGCACGCCCAGGATCAGCGTGTTCCAGGCGACGCCGCAGGCGATGCCGCCGCCGAGGCAGCCTGTGCCCCAGATCGTCGCGGAGAACAGGCGATCAAAGAAGTCGCCGAGCGCCCAGCTGCCGTTGCTGTCGACCAGCGCGCTGCGCAGGATGGTCGCGACCGGCAGGAAGATGAAGAGGCCGATCAACAGCACGACGACGCCGATGGTGGACGTCGTGAACAGGTCGCCGCGGCAGAAGCCGCGATAGGCGAGGCCGTGGCAGAGCAGCAGCAGCAGCGAGACCAAGGCCAGCAGCGCGCCGAACCCCATCCCCGGCTGCGCGGCACCGGCGCCGCCGAGCAAGGCTGCGAGCGCTGATATGCCTTGGCCGGGCAGCGTGATCGCGAAGCCTTGCGCGAAGAACGCGGCCAAGCCGAGCAGCCCGACGACGATCAATCCGCGGCCGCCCGCATTGGTATCGCCGCGGACCACGAGCACCGTCGCTGCGAGCAGCGCGATGCCGATCGGCCAGAGCCACGGCGCTGCGCCTGACATCGCCAGCGCCAGCGCGGTGCCGGCCTTGCCGAACGGATAGCCGGCGAGGTCCCAGCCCTCCGGCAGGTACCACGGCACGATGATGTAGCCGAGCCAGCCGACGATCAGGGCAAGCCGCGTCGCAGCACGCATCACGCTCTCCGCCGCCCGCTGCTACTTCGGCAGCGCCTTGACCTCCTTGTCCCACTTCGTCAGCAGCCGCGTGCGCTCGGCGGACGAGCCGTATTTGACGAAGTCGTAGTTGATCAGCTTCATCTCGCTCATCTTCGGCGCCTGCGTCGGCACCGGCGCGTTCTTGTTCGACGGCACCTGATACGACTTCGCGGGAGCGGCGAGCGCCTGCGCGGCCGGGCTCAGCGCCCAATCGTAGAACTTCTTCGCGTTCTCCAGATTGCGCGCGCCCTTGACGATCGACATCGAGCCGATCTCGTAGCCGGTGCCCTCGCACGGCGCCACGGCCTTGACCGGGTCGCCCTGCACCGTGAACACCAGGGCATCATGGACGAAGACGATGCCGACCGCGGTCTCGCCGAGGCTCGCCGCCTTGGCCGGCGCGGCGCCGGACTTGGTGTACTGGCTGACATTCTTGTGCAGCGCCTTGAGATAGTCGAAACCCTTGTCCTCGCCCATCAGCTGCACGACCGTGGCGAGCAGGGTGTAGGCGGTGCCGGACGAGTTCGGATCGGCGACCTGCACGTCGTCCTTGAGCTTCGGATTGAGCAGGTCGGCCCAGCATTTCGGCTCCGCGATGCCCTTGGCCTTGATCTGCTCGGTGTTGTAGCCGAAGCCGAGCGCGCCGGCGTAGATGCCGATCGCGCGCTGCTTGGCCGCCTTCCACTGGTTCAGCGCCCAGTCGTGCAGATCCTTGTTGGCGGGCGATTCATATTCGAGCGTCAGGCCCTCGTCGGCCGCCTGGAGATGCGGATCGCCGGTGCCGCCCCACCAGATGTCGGCGCGCGGGTTGGACGCTTCCGCCCGGAGCTGCGCGTAAACCTCGCCGGCGGATTTCCGGGTCATCGCGACCTTGATGCCGGTCTCCTTCTCGAACGTGGTGGCCATCGCGCGGCACCATTCCTCCTGCACGCCGCAATACATCACCAGCGAGCCCTCGGCCGATGCCGGCGCAAAAGAGCCGCCCGCGGCCAGGAGGCCGACGCCGAGCAGGACGCTCAAAGTCAGGGATTTCGAAACCATGGACCACTTCCCCCCAACGAGAAACTTGATGCTTCTCTGTCTTTGTCCTGACGGTGGCTCCTCTTCGGCTTCAAAGCAACGGTATTTTATCGCCTTACCCAATCCCCGTGATGTCGCGCAGCTGCGGCGCCAGCGCCGGCGTGCAGCACAGGATCGGGTTGCCCGTGCTGATGCCGTCCCCGGCAAAAAAATCGTTCACCCAGCCGCCGGCCTCGGCGACGATCACCATGCCGGCCGCGACGTCCCATGAATTGATGTGCGGCTCGGCATAGGCGTCGGTGCGGCCGTTGGCGACGTGGCAGAGGCCGAGCGCGCCCGAGCCCGAGCGCTTCACCGAGCAGCCGGCGGCATAGGCACGGCCCATCACGTCGAGATAGCGTTGCGCCGGCGTCCGCGCCGACCAGCCCAGCTCGACATAGGCGCGCCGGATGTCGTCAGTGCTCGAGACGGCGATGCGCTGCCCGTTCAGCGTCGCACCGTGGCCGCGCCGCGCGACAAAGAGCTCGTCGAGCGCAGGAGCGGCGATGATCCCGATCGTCGGCACGCGTTTCAGCAGGAAGCCGATGGAGATGCACCAGTTGCGATCGCCGCGGGCGAAGTTCGCCGTGCCGTCGATCGGATCGATGATCCAGACCGCATCGCTGGCGTCGCCGCCGCCTTCCTCGCCGATCACGGTGTCCTGGGGGAAGAGCTCGGCCAGCCGTGTGCGCAGATAGGTCTCGACGATGCCGTCCGCGACGGTGAGCCAGTCCTGCGTGCCCTTCATGGTCACGCCGAGGCTGTCCTTGCGGCTGAAATAATCGAGCGCGATACGCCCGGCCTCCGCGACGAGGCCCTGGACCGCGTAGCAGCGCAGCAGAATGTCGGTCTCATTCATTGTCAACGGGCCTCGACGGCGACAGGCCGCCCGCTGCGCGCCGACAAGGTCGCGGCATCGGCGAGCATCTGGGCCCGAAGCCCGTCGCGGCCGCTCGGCGACGGCGCAGTCTTGCCGGCGCAGACATCGATGAAGGCGGCGAGCTCGGCGCGATAGGCGGCGCTGTAGCGTTCGAGGAAGAAGTTCTGCACCGGGTCGGCGCGAAAACCCTGGCCGGTCGCGAGCTCGACGGTGGTCTCGTGGATGTTGCCGGCGCGCAGCATGCCCTTGGCGCCGTGCACCTCGACGCGCTGGTCGTAGCCGTAGGTGGCGCGGCGCGAGTTGGAGATCTGCGCGATCCGCCCGCTCGCCGTCTTCATCAGCACGGCGGCGGTGTCGACGTCGCCGGCTTCGCCGATCGCCTTGTCCACCAGCGCCGAGCCGAGCGCGAACACCTCGACCGGCTCCTCCGCCAGGAGGAAGCGCGCCATGTCGAAATCATGAATCATCATGTCGCGGAACAGACCGCCCGAGCGCTTCACATAATCGACCGGCGGCGGCGACGGATCGCGCGAGATGATGCTGACGATCTCGATGTCGCCGGCATCGCCGCCGCGCAGCCGCTTTTCCAGCGCCGCGAAGTTCGGATCGAAGCGGCGGTTGAAGCCGATCATCAGCGGCTTGCCGGCTTTGTCGACCGTGGCGAGGCAACGGCGGATGCGCTCCGAATCGAGGTCGACCGGCTTTTCGCAGAACACCGCCTTGCCGGCCGTTACAGCGGCTTCGATCAGATCGGCATGCGTATCGGTCGGCGTGCAGATCAGGATGGCGTCGATGCCGGGATCGCCGATCACGGCCTCCGCATCGGCCACCTTGGCGCCGGTGGCCTGCGCCAGCGACGACGCCGCCTCGTGCGAGGCGTCGGCCACCGCGATCAAACGCGCATCGCCGCGCGATGCGACATTGAGGCCATGAATGCGCCCGATCCTGCCGGCGCCGAGAAGTCCAAATCGCATCATCACCTTCACTGCTTGACTCTTCGGACGAGCATTCCATTCTCGCCGCCGCCACGTCAAGGATGGAGCCTGATCTTCTCGATGTCATCCGCCGCATCGCAACATCGCTGCTCGACGACACAGTCTCAAACAATTGCGTGAGTGCGCGCGTTTCGCAGAGAGGGCCGACAGCGCGGGCTTGCATCATGCCGGCGGGCTGGTGCATGTCGAGCGACGCGGTTGAGCGGGAGTTGAGGTGATGGCGACGATCAGGCTGACCATGGCGCAGGCGCTCGTCGCCGCGATGGCTGCGCAGCGCACGGTGATAGACGGGCAGACGCTGCCGCTGTTCGCCGGCGTCTGGGCGATCTTCGGGCATGGCAATGTCGCCGGTCTCGGCGAGGCGCTGCATGCCGTGCGCGACCGCCTGCCGACCTTGCGCGCCCACAATGAGCAGGCGATGGCCCATGCGGCGATCGCCTTCGCCAAGGCCGCGCGCCGCCGCCGCATGATGGCGGTGACGAGCTCGATCGGCCCCGGCGCGACCAACATGGTGACGGCCGCAGCCGTCGCGCACGTCAATCGCCTGCCGGTGCTGTTGCTGCCGGGCGATGTCTTTGCCGGACGCCGTCCCGATCCGGTGCTGCAGCAGATCGAGGATTTTGGCGACGGCACAGTCTCCGCCAACGACTGCTTCCGCCCGGTGTCGCGCTATTTCGACCGCATCACCAGGCCCGAGCAGATCATGCCTGCCTTCGAGCGCGCGATGCAGGTGCTCACCGATCCCGCCGAGTGCGGCCCGGTGACGCTCGCGCTGTGCCAGGACGTGCAGACCGAGGCCTGCGATTTTCCGACCTCGTTCTTCGCCGAGCGCGTCTGGCAGCCGCGCCGCGCGCGAGCCGACGAAGCGCAATTGGCCGAGGCCGCAGCGCTGCTCAAGGCCGCGAAGCGTCCGCTCATCGTTGCTGGCGGCGGCGTGCTCTACAGCGAGGCGGAGCGCGAGCTCGCCGCGTTCTGTACCGCGCACGGCATCCCGGCGGCGGAGACGCAAGGCGGCAAGAGCGCGCTGCCGCACGATCATCCGCTCAATCTCGGCGCGATCGGCGTCACCGGCACTGGCGCCGCCAACGCGGCCGCGCAACAGGCCGATGTCGTGCTCGCGATCGGCACGCGGCTGCAGGATTTCACCACCGGCTCGCGCGCGCTGTTCGCCGATCCCGCCTGCCGGATCATCGGCCTCAACACGCAGACCTTCGATGCCACCAAACACCGCGCGCAGCCGCTGGTCGCCGATGCCAAGGCCGGATTGGCCGAACTCAACGCCGCGCTTCAGGGCTGGGTGGCGCCTGCCGCCTGGACCGAACAGGCGAAAGCCGGCCGCGCGGCGTGGCTCGACACCGCGGCGCGCTACCTCGCTGCCAGCAACGCGAC
This sequence comes from Bradyrhizobium sp. HKCCYLS2038, assembly GCF_051167655.1. Taxonomy (NCBI): domain Bacteria; kingdom Pseudomonadati; phylum Pseudomonadota; class Alphaproteobacteria; order Hyphomicrobiales; family Nitrobacteraceae; genus Bradyrhizobium; species Bradyrhizobium sp. HKCCYLS2038. Next base: position 968,883 of record NZ_JBNPTM010000001.1, read on the forward strand.
ATTGCCGAGCGATGCCGAGGTGATCGGCGCCGTGCAGCGCCGCGGCCGGCCGGATGACGTCGTGCTGTGCGCGGCCGGCGGCCTGCCGGGCGAGCTGCACAAGCTGTGGCAGCCGGGCGGCCCGGGCGGCTATCACATGGAATACGGCTATTCCTGCATGGGTTACGAGATCGCCGGCGGGCTCGGCGTCAAGCTCGCCGACCCCAAGCGCGATGTCGTCGTGATGGTCGGCGACGGCTCCTACCTGATGATGAACTCCGAGATCGCCACCTCGGTGATGCTCGGCGCCAAACTCATCATCGTCGTGCTCGACAACCGCGGCTTCGGCTGCATCAACCGGCTGCAGAACGCGACCGGCGGCGCGCCGTTCAACAACCTGCTGCGCGACACCCGTCACGAGACCTTGCCCGAGATCGACTTCGCCGGCCATGCCGCCAGCCTGGGCGCGATCGCGCGCAAGGTCAGTGGGATCACCGAGCTCGAAGCCGCGATCGACGCCGCGCGCGGCCACGATCGCACCAGCGTCATCGTGATCGACACCGACCCGCTGCGCTCCACCGATGCCGGCGGCCATTGGTGGGACGTCGCGGTGCCGGAGGTCTCGGAGCGCGCGGAGGTCGAGACCGCGAGACGCAACTATGTCGAGGCGCTCGCGCGCCGCGACCATTGAATGAGTGAGGACGACATGCCCATCCGTATCGGCGCCAACCCCATCGGCTGGTCGAACGACGATCTGCAGGAGATCGGCGGCGAGACCCCGCTCGAGACCTGCCTTGCCGAAGCGCGCGAGGCCGGCTTCGTGGGCATGGAGCTTGGCCACAAATTTCCGCGCCAGCCGCAGGCGCTGCAGGCCGCGCTCGTGCCGTTCGGCATGGCCTGCATCTCCGGCTGGTACTCGGCCGAGCTGCTGACGCGCGACGCTGAAGCGGAGATGCGGCAGCTGCGCCCGCATCTCGATCTGCTCAAGGCGATGGGCTCCAACGTGCTGGTGTTCGCCGAGACCTCGAATGCGATCCACGGCGATCGCAGCAAACCGCTGTCGCAGCGGCCGGTGATGCAGGCCCGCGATTGGGCTCAGTTCGGCCGCCGCATCACCGAGGTCGCCGAGCGCACGCTCGCCGAGGGCGTCAGGCTGGTCTACCATCACCACATTGGCACGATCGTGGAGAGCGCCGACGACATCGACGCCTTCATGGCGGCGACCGGCGACGCCGTGCATCTCCTGCTCGACACCGGCCACGCCACCTGGGGCGGCGCCGATCCGGCGGCGCTGGCGAAAACCTATCGCGCCCGCATCAGCCACGTCCACGCCAAGGACGTCCGCCGCGCCGTCATGGAGCAGGCGCGCCGCGAGGACTGGAGCTTTCTCGATGCCGTGCTCGGGCAGGGCGACGCACTCGGCGTCTACACCGTCCCCGGCGACGGCATGGTCGACTACGCCGCCGTGTTCCGCGAGCTCATCGGCTACACGGGCTGGATCGTCATCGAAGCCGAGCAGGACCCGCGCAAGGCCCATCCGCTGACCTACGCGAAACAGGGTGTCGCCCATATCAAGCGGACCTTGCAGGAGGCCGGGCTGTCCTGAGCAGGAAACCAATCGACATCGCCGCGGGCGCGGTGGCTGTGACTGCGCCCTCGCCCCTTGTGGGAGAGGGCATGTAGGACAGCCCCGCAAGCTCGGTTAGGTGAGGGGTTTCTCTCAACGAGTCGTGCTCGCGGAGAGAACCCCTCACCCAACCGAGCCCGAGGATCGGCCGGCGCTGCCCTCTCCCACAAGGGGCGAGGGCACTGCATCGCGCAGCGATGCGGAGGTTACAGGCGGGTTCGAACGAGATCATCGAGGAACCAGAGATCGAGAAGCGGGAAGAGAGCCGGCGCCGAAATCGGAGTTGCACGTGATCCATGAGCCGCGTGTTCATGGAGAAGTGAGACCTCGCCGCACTCGATCTTCCATCTCGGCCCCTGCAGTCACGGCTTCGCCGCCTCGCGGCGCGCTTTTGCGTCCGAGCTTTACTCTTCGTCACGCCCTTATCCAAGAGAAGGGCGCAGGGAAGGCCGGGTGCGGGCCGCACCCATGGCCCGCCTGCAGAAAAAAAGCAGGCGGCGTCACCACAGGATTGGCCGGACAACCGGCCTTCCCTGCGCGATGGGCTTAACGGCTGCTCCGTGCTCTCCCAGGGGACCGGGCTTGCTTGCCCCCGTCATCGACATCGTCGCCGACCAAGACACCAGCGTCGGGGTGTCGGGACCACACGGCTTGACCGTCCGCACCGGGTTCGTTCGTCCGCACGCGAAACGCGCACTGCGACCCCAGCCGGCCACCGCATCTCCCGCTCCACGGTCCGTGACGATCGCGAAACGCCCCTTCAGTGAGCAGGAGACGGCGAGGAAGATCGATCTGATTTGCGCGACGACACAAGGCCGGATTTGCCCGACGGAATGCGACAAACTGGCACGACGGGCAGTTTGGGGATGGGTGGGATGCGAAGAAGCCATGGCGCGTTAGGCGCCTCCCCCGGTGCGGAGCTAACCATCGACTAGCCGCTGTAGCCGATCTAAGCCAGCATTGAGGGCTTCGATTTGATTGCAAATTTCACCGGCGCGAATTTTGATTTCAGCCTTAGTCAGCTCTTCGTCGAGCAGGTATCTTATATTTTCCCTAATGGTTCTTTTGCCGTAGGCTCTGTTGTTCAACACATTGTCGATCGCCCGGGCGACGGGGCCACCACCCAATTTGTTTCTGATCGTTTTCATAGTGTGGAGCGCCGCGAATACATCGTCCTCGCTCTTACTGAGCTTCGCATTGAGCTCGCGAAAAGTGGTCTTCTTTTCTTTCCCCTCCGCGATGAGCCTGAGCTGTTGCAACATGCCGTCTTCCCAGAAGCGAATCTTGCCCGCTTCTTCCGCAGCTCTCCTCTGGCGCCTCCCAGTCCATAAGCCCATTACGGCCTTTAGTAACTCGATGGTAGCCGCCTTATCCGGTCCTGATGCGCCTTCAGCCATTTTCGCTCCGGGCAATTGTCCAAAAGATTTTTGGACCGTTCGATAAATCTACCGCTTTATGCCGAGTGGCAACATGCGCTCGGAAGTTAGCTCTCACCACCCAGTTCGGATTCAATTTATCAAAGGCGAGATGCCAACCATCGTGTAAAAAGTGCGGGTTTCGTCCGATACCGTCTCAACAATTTCGACCTTTTCCAAGTGCGCGCTGCACCGACGACCAAAGTAATCTTGCAACTTTGGCTTCACCTCGCGGGTGAGCTTTCCTTCGATTATGCTCCGGTCTGACGTTAACAGCTCGAATCTGTCTCGCAGTAGGCTCGCTCCTAATAGGACGGATGGTATCGTTATCTCAACGCTCTGCCGTGTTTTGAAGCGTGCGACGTTCTTCTTTAAGGACGAGATTTTCTCACTATCGGCGGACCATTGAAATTCCGTGCCTGACATGTCCGTCCAAGATAATTCGAACCCAGCATCCGATCGATTGAGATCGTCAAGTACATGCCGCAGATGCCCTACGGCGCGTTGACCAAGCTCGGCAGATAGGCGCGATATTTCGGCCTCCTTAGCTGTCGAATTGAGGAGCGTGAAGAGTGTCTGAAGCGTAGATGCGGCTGTGCTGTCTCCAAACAAATCGTATCGAGGCCGAATAAATATCTCCATCCCAAACGATGATGGAAAAACGCTCGCAAACCGCATCGCGGTGGCAGACATTATTTCATTTGAAATCGGACCGCGCCTGCGAGGACCCGTGGTGATAGATTGGCCGATACTCGAAAAGAGTTTCTGTAGCCGAATAAGAAAGAAGCCTAGAGAGCCGACATTTGCTGAGTGATCCGCGTAAGCGCTTCCATTGAGCGATATCGTCAAGCGTTCTTTTTGGCGATGCTGTACTAGATCTGACCGCTCTGCCAAAAGCCGTTTTTGTAGATTTGAGAGGCTAGACAGACTCAGCTCGGCCGCAAAGCTACTAGGGTTTTCGGCCAAGATGATCTGGTTTGCGTGCAGCGCTTCATCCAATTCCGTTAGGCGCCGGGTAAGCCCTCGCACTCTCGCTTCGGCTTCGTCAGGGTCGATTCCTTCCCAAAGGTTCATGGGGTTGGCCCACTTGCCGGTACCGTCGGAATCGGACACGGTGGGGGCGGTGCTGGGGGAGCCAGCTGAACTTGAACAATCCCTTTTGGTACTTCCTGCCTATCGAAGCCGAACTCGCCCATCCAATACTTTCGAATTTGGCGAAACTGTTGAAACTGGGGATGAGTCTCGGGGTAGGTCGGGCAAAAGTAAGCGTCACATAAGTGCGTCGCTTTCGTCTGCTGGCCTGCGGTAAGCGCAGCGAATTCCGCTTTCTGTGACGATGACAGATTGTCGATTACCGACGCATCCACGAATAGCACCATGTCCACGTCACCCGGGTCGTTCTTGTTGGTGACAAAGCTTCCGTCAAGCAACTGCTCGCATGCGCCAACGAGCGCAGTAACCTCCAGCGAATGTTTTTTGTATCCCTTCATAATGTCGCCGCGAGTTGACGAGTGCGGAAAGGCCGTCACAAATGCTGCTTCCAAATCTGACTGAGCCATAGGGTGTAGCCCTGGCGCTATATATCCGTGTCCGTTAAAGGTGCCGCTCACGCGCTCTCCCCACCTCTTTTTTGCGGTTCATTAGGCTATAACAGGTTGTAGGGGCGCGGTAGCACTAATTTTTGGTGGCGCAACTGACGCGCGAGCGTGCGGCTGGACATTCTACGTTTGGATTGGGCCGATGATTGCCTGGATGATGTTCGCTGTCGCTTAGAGCGGCTTCAAGCTGCGATCCGAGTGCGCCATCCCCCCGGAAGCTGCCAATTCGGCGGGATAGGGCAACCGTGTGCTCAATATCTGCGCGTTCGAGGCGCCGTGGCGGACAATGATCCGAGACAACCCGCAACCGGGTCACGTGCACTGAGGCAACACAAAGAACGAGGCTGTTGCGCTCCGATCCTAATAGAGCCTCACCGCCAAACCCAGCGGCCCCCTGAACCCGAACCCGTGCCACCGCACGCTCGCCGCATCCGCGAACTCCATCTTCGGAAACCGCTCGAACAGCATCGGCAGCAGGATTGCGCCGACGGTGCGGCGGGAGAGGTGGGCGCCGGCGCAGTGGTGGGGGCCGTTGCCGAAGGCCTGGTGGGGATTGGGGTCGCGCAGCGCGTTGTAGTGCTCGCCGTCGGTGAAGATTTCCTCGTCGCGGTTGGCGGAGGCCTGGATCGTCATCACGGTGTCGCCCTTCGGGATCAGGCAGCCGCGGATTTCGGTGTCCTCCATGACAAGGCGTGAGCTCGCCTGGATCGGCGCCACCCAGCGCACGCCCTCCTCGAAGGCGGAGCGCCACTTCTCCTGCGCGCGCACGGCCTCCAACTGCTCCGGATTGGTCAGCAGGCCGTAGAGGATCGTCAGCAGCGCGTCGCGCGGCTCGTTGATGCCGCCGCCGATCGCGATCTTGATGTTGGCGATGATCTGGCTGTCGGGAATCGGGTTCTTCGCGTTGACCATGAAGGAGAGCGCCGACGAATCCGGCGCGGCGCGGACGCGATCCATGTTGGCCAGGATGCAGCGGTCCATCTCGGCATTGGCGATGTCGGAGGCGTCGAACGGCCCCGGCGTCCAGCCGAAATTGCCGGCGCCGTCGATCAGGGCCTGCGACCAGCGCTGCATGTCCTGATCGCTGGCGTCCGGGATTCCCATCACATGCGCGAGGATGCGCGCGGCCAAGGGGCCGGCCAGCGCAGGGAACAGGTCGACGATCTCGCCGCGCGGCAGCCGGTCGAGATACTCGCCGGCGAATTTCCTGTAGAGCGGCTCCCAGACGGCTTCGATGGTCTTCGGCATCAGCGCCGGCATCATCGCCATGCGCTCGGCGCGGTGCTCATCGTGATCCTTGCGCATCAGGGTGTGCGCGAGGAAGGCGCGCTTCATCGGCGTGTTCGGATCGTCGGACGAGAACAGCGTTGCGTTGTCCTTGACGACTTTGGTGTCGGCCGCCTTGGTGAGGAACGTCCGGCCCACCGACTTGACCCGCAACACCGGCGCCTCGCGGCGCAGGCGCTGGTAGATCGGATAGGGATCGTGCGTCAGCTCGGCGATGCCGATGGTTTCGTCGAGGGGAGCCAGGGTCGGCATGGGGCGCTCCTCCGGGATGCAGGCCAGCGCGGATCCGCGCAAGGATAGGCGCAGCGATGGACCGGTGCAATGCTGCGCCCGCGCCTTGGCGGGGACGAACGTCGATTGCTGAACGAGTTCCGGCCTCCTCCGTTTCGCGACGGGCGTGATTCCGCAGGGCGGAACGGTGGCGTCAGTTGGCCCTGGCCGCGCGTGCCGGCGGCGCGCGATCCGGCGCTCAGTCGCTGGCGACGTGGCCCATCAGCACCGACAGCTCGGCGGCGGATTCGCGCAGCAGCTCCTTGATGTCGGCGATCGAGGGCGTCACCTTGTTGTCGATGCGCTTGATGTAGGGCACGTTCAGCACCGCGTGCGCATGCGCGGACGCGCCGAACACGGGGAAGGCGATGTTGGTGACGCCGTGGGTCTGCCGGCTCTGCACCTCGGCGTAGCCCTGCCGCTCGACGTCGCGAACGATCTTCATCAGCTTGACCGGATCGACGTCGAGCTCGCCCTCCGCCTTCTGATGCGCTTCCAGCATGGCGCGCCGCGTCGCCTCGTCCTGGAAGGCGAGCAGGACGTAGCCGGACGCCGTGTCGGTCAGCCCGACCAGGGCGCCGATCTTCATTCCGAACGCATAGCGCTCGGGGCTGTCGACCTCGCTCACGACCATGACGCGGCCGGCGTGAAACACGGTGAGATGGCACGACTGCAGCGCCCGCTGCGCCAGCCTGAGCATCAGCGGCGCCGCCGCCGCGGTGAGCGACTTGATGGGACGGTGACGATGCGCCAGCTCGAACAGCTTGAGCGTCAGCGTATAGCGCTCGCCCTGCCGCTGCTCGATATAGCCGCGGCGCGCCAGCCCGATCACCATGCGAAACAGCTCGCTCGGCGTACGGCCGAGCGAGCTGGCGATTTCGTTCAGCAGCAGTCCCTCCGGCTCGCGCGCCAGGAGCTCCAGCACGTCGAGCCCCTTGTCGAGGGCTGGGACCGGATAGCGAACTTCGGCGGGCCGCTGCTTGCGGCGCGCCGGCGGACCCGCAGTTCTTCCGCCGGCGCGATTGCTACGCTTGATCAGTCTTCGCCTCCGGGCTGATGCCTGCGATAGAACAGCAACGCATTCTTGAACATGACCTTGTCGCGGACCTGCTCGCCGAGCGGCGCCAGGTAGTCCTCGGCCAGCTTGATCTCGTTCGCCATCGTGCCGTGCAGATCGGAGACCGGCCAGTTGCTGCCCCAGATCAACCGGTCCGCACCGAACGCCGTCATCAGCACGTCGAAATGTGCCTTGTAGGACGGCAGGTCGGTCGGCGAGATGAAGGGAACATCACCGGGCGCGTACATGTCATAAAACGACGAGAACTTCATGTAAAGATTGGGGCAGAGATCGGCGAGGCGGCGGATCGAGAACTCCCACTCGTGATCGACCGGCGGCGGGCCCTTGGCGCCGCCGAGATGATCGATGATGATCTTGAGATCGGGGACCGTCGTGCACAGCGCCTCGACCTGGTTCTTCGGATTCTTGTCGGACCGGCTGATGATGTCGAGTGACATGCCGCGCCGCGCCAGCTCGCGCAGGTCACGCAGCTGCGCCGCGCTCAGCGTGATGCCCTCGGCAGGGCTCCAGAGATAGCCGCGAATGCCGACGAAGCGGCGATCGGCCGACAGCCGGTTGAGGCCAGAGATGAAGCTGGATGAGCCGATCTCGAGCTGTCCGACGTAGAACGAGAAGAACCGGTCCCGGCCCAGCATGTCCAGGACCTTCAGGTTGTCCTCGAACAGAGGGCTGGCCTCGACGACGCCGGCCGTGACGATGCCGTTGGCCGCGGCCACCGCCTTGTACTCCGGCGGCAGCACGTCGCGGCACAGCGCGGACGGGCAGTCCGGCCACGGCACGCCGCCCGGCCGCGACGGCTTATAGAAGTGGATGTGCGTTTCCACGATCGGACGCGCGTGTCCGCGCTGCTTGAACGCCGCCAGATAGTCGTTGACCGCATCCACCTGGCTCGCCTCCTCGCTCGCCGCGATCGACGCGCCCTGCAGCGTTATCAGCGCCAGCGCGCCCATGCAACTACGCAAGAAATTAGTTCGAATGCCCATGGAGTTCTTCTCCTTGTTGTTTCCCCACTCTCGCCACTCCCCACGCTGTGGTTGAGGGCGGGCGAGTTTTATAGGCGAAATTTATTTTTGTAAAGGAAATCACTAATCGCGTTGCGGTAGAGCGGAGGGATCGCATGGTTGGAACCGATCTGCGATCGCGTCCGGCGTGGCGCGCAACTAATTCAGCTCGATCGCATAATTTGCTGTAGGAAGCGCACTTTTGGCCATCGCAGGTTGGAGAAGTGCCGAACTAATCATTTTTTCCGCGGGATCTGTTTTGCAACCCTCAAGTGTATTGCGGCACAGCATCACTGAACGACAGGGCGCTGCAGCGCCGTCGCTGCGGTGCGGTTGCAGTGCGCTCGTGCCACCCGGGTGGACCTTTCGCCTTTTGCGCGAGGTCAATTTCGTGGCCAATTCGTGATGTCTTCTTTGACAAAAATTGTTTTCGCTTATAAAACGAGCGGCAACTAACGAAGAATGCGGGGGAGGATTGCAGGCGCTGCGGATTGCCCAGGGCAAGCGGCGTCGACCGATTTCTCACTGAGAGCACGAACAAGCGGGCGGCGAACTCATCAGCCGTCCGAACGATGAATGCTGGTTGCGAGATGCGTCATGAGGGTGCCGGTCGTGCCGAAGTCTGTGGCTGCTCTGTCCGGTGCGTATCGTTCATGCGTCCATCGGCTCGGCGCCTTCAGGGCCGGTCGCGCCGGCGCGGCCGTCGTGCTGGTTCTGCTCGGTCTCCCCGTCCTTGCCGCCTGCAAGCTGACTGACGGGACCACCGCAGCGCCTGCCGACATCGACGTGCTCGACAAGGTCCGCTCGCTCGACATCCTGCCGCGGCAGACCCAGCCGGTCGATCGGCAGGCCGCCACTGCCGGCCGGCGCGGGCAGGCCGCGGTGTATGAGGGCGCCGAGATTTCCGACGTCGGCGAGGCTCCGGCGCGGCCGGCGGCCGGCGGCGGCGGCTACGACCTGAACTTCGAGAGCACGCCGATCCCAACCGTCGCCAAGGTGGTCATCGGCGACATCCTCAACACCGGCTACGTCATCGATCCCCGCGTGCAGGGCACGGTCAGCCTGGTCTCGGTGCGCCCGGTCGCGAAGTCCGACATCGTGTTCGTGCTGGAGAGTGCGCTTCGGGTGTCCGGCATCGTGCTGCTGCGCGATGCCGCCGGCTATCGCCTGGTGCCGCTCGGCGAGGCGCCCGGCGGCGGCCGCGTCGACCAGGCCGCCGCCAATCCCGAGCCGGGCTATGGCGTCTCGGTCGTGCCGTTGCGCTACGTGTCGGCGCCGGCCGTCCTCAAGCTGATCGATTCCTTCGCCACCAAGCCGGGCAGCGTTCGCGCCGATCCCGCGCGCAATCTGCTGCTGATCCAGGGCACCGGCGCCGAGCGCCGCACCGCCGTCGACACCGCCATCAGCTTCGACGTCGACTGGATGCGCGGGCAATCGGTCGGCATCTATCCGCTGAGCAACAGCACGCCCGACGTGATCAGCGCCGAGCTCGAGAAGATCATGGATTCCGGCGACAGCGGCCTCAGCCAGGGCGTGGTCAAGTTCCAGCCGATGACCCGGCTGAACGCGATCCTGGTGGTGAGCCGCAAGCCGGCGCTGCTGCAGACGGCGGCGACCTGGATCGCGCGGCTCGATCGCACCGACGCCGCCCGCACCAGCGTCCACGTCTACCGGGTCAAGTATGGCGAGGCCCGCCAGATCGCGCGCGTCCTGACCGACATGTTCGTCGGCGGCGCGACATCCGCGCTCGACAGCGCCGAAAATCAGCTGGCGCCCGGATCGGGCCTGTCCGCGAGTTCGAGCGGCGACCGGCTGTCGATGAATGCGAGCGGCACGTCGTCGCAGCCCGCCGGCTTCGGTCCGCGCCCGCGCGCGGCGACGGCGACCGGCATGTCGGCGGGTCTCGGCACGCCGCCGCCCGCAAGCGGCCTCGTCCCGGGCGGGACGCAGGCGGACACCCGCAGTTCGGCCGCGGCCGGGCAGCCGCTGATGCAGGGTGTCCGGATCACCCCGGACGTGGTCAACAACACCATCCTGATCTACGCCGATCGCGCCAACTACAACATCATCGAATCGACCCTGCTCCGGATCGACCAGCCCGCGCTGCAGGTCGCCATCGACGCGACCATCGCGGAGGTGACGCTGACCAACGAGCTGAGCTACGGCGTCCAGTTCTATCTGAACAGCAGGAACGTGGGCCTGCGCCCGGACCAGGGGTCGGCGCTCAATACCCAGACCCGGCCGGACACCACAGCCGGCGCCGTGGCCAAGGCGCTGATCAACCGCGCGCTTCCCGGGTTCAACTTCCTGATCGGCGCGGAGGCGCAACCGAATGCCATTCTCGACGCGCTGCATGCCGTGACCAGCGTCAAGGTGCTGTCCAATCCGTCGCTGGTCGTGATCAACAATCAGGTCGCCACGCTGCAGGTCGGCGACGTCGTGCCGGTCTCGACCGGCAGCGCGACCGTGCTCACCACCAGCAACACGGTGGTCAACACCATCGATTATCGCAACACCGGCATCATCCTGCACGTCTCCCCCCGCATCAACGTCAACGGCCATGTCCGGCTCGACGTCGAGCAGGAGATCAGCAACGTCGCCCCGCAATCGGCCACAAGCCTGACGCCGACGGTGTCCGAGCGGCGGGTCAAGAGCTCGATCTCGGTCGCGTCCGGCCAGACGGTGCTGCTCGCCGGCCTGATCAGCGAACAGCAGGACGGCCGGCGCGACGGCATCCCGCTGCTCGATGAAATCAAGGGCTTTGGCGACCTGTTTTCGCATCAGGACAAGAAGGGCACGCGCACGGAGCTGATCATCTTCATCCGTCCGCAGATCATTCGCGACAGTTCGGACGCGCATCATGTCGCGGAGGAGTTGCGGTCGAAATTGCGCGGCACGGTCGGAGCGAGCACCGATGACCTCAGCAGTCACACGGTCCGTTGAAGGAGCGCTCGTCGCGGCGCGCCGGGCGGCGCGGGGCGCCCTGCTGGCGCTCGCCGTCTGTTGCGTGCTCGAAATGCGCGGCGCAAATGCCGACCCGCTGTCGCGCGCGGACGTGGCCTATGCCAGGGGCGACTACGTTCAGGCCGTCGACGTCCTGACCCCGCTCGCGCTGCGCGGCAATTCGCGCGCGCAGGCCATGCTCGGATTCATGGTCGAGAACGGCTATGGCGCACCGCAGGCCTATGTCGTCGCCGCCGATCTCTACGCGAGGGCGTCGATCCGGGGCAACCCGTTCGGCCAGGCCATGCTCGGCCTGATGTACGACAAGGGCCATGGCGTGCCGCAGGATGTCGTGCTGGCCTACAAGTGGCTGAACCTCGCAGCCGCAGCCGCCTCGAAGCACGAGCGGGAGTACTTCGTTCGGCTGCGCAATGCGGTCGCGTCGAAAATGGCGACGGAGCAGATCGCCGAGGGCCAGCGGCTCGCCGCGCAGTGGGCGGTCGAAGCGCGCCATGGACGACGGCCATGAGCACAAGTCAGGAAGCGGCGCGGTTTGCCAGCCACGTCCTGAGCTCCGAGCATCGGTGGTCGGCCGAAGGCGCTGCGTCAGCCAATCCCACTGCATCCGGCCGGGAGAGCGAGAGCGCGCAGCGCGATCAGCCATTCGGCGCGCAGAAGAAGCTGTGGGAATTGACCGATCTCACGGCGAGCGAGTTCGCCGACGCGGCGGCCGCCTTCCATGGCCTCTCCCGCGTGACGCTGCAGGAGATGCTGGAGGCCGCGCCGCTGGTCGCGTCCTTCTCGCAGCGTTTCCTGCGCGACACGCTGATTTTTCCGTTCAGATCGCCGGACGAGACCATCGTGCTCGCGGTGGCCGATCCGACCGACCTTGCGGCGACGCGCGCCGCCGAGATCGTGCTCGGCCCGTCGATCACGATGAAGATCGCGGCTTTCGACGATCTCGCCGCCGTGCTCGACCAGCGCCTGGCGAGCGACAATCCGGAAGCCGCCATCGCCGCCGCCGCGTTCTCGCAGCTTCGCGAGGACGACATCGAGAGCCTGCGCGACCTCGCCAGCGGCGCGCCGGTCGTGCGTGCGGTCAACGATCTGCTGGAGAAGGCCGTCGAGCTGCGCGCCAGCGACATCCACATCGAGCCGTTCGCGGCCGGGCTGACGACGCGCTTCCGGATCGACGGCCTGTTGCGCCAGGTCGCAGCGCCCGCGGGCGTGCCGGCCCAGGCCGTCATCTCGCGCATCAAGATCATCGCGAACCTCAATATCGCCGAGCGGAGGCTGCCGCAGGACGGCGCGGCGCGGCTGCGTGCCGGCCGCGCCGACATCGACATCCGCGTTGCCATCATGCCGACCCAGCACGGCGAATCCGCCGTCATTCGCATCCTGCCGAAGGACCGTGGATTGCTGGTGATGGACCGGCTCGGCTTTGCGCCGCGCGACGAAGCCAGCCTGCGGCGGCTGTTGAAACTGCCGCATGGCATGATCGTCATCACCGGGCCGACCGGCAGCGGCAAGACCACCACGCTCGCCACCATCCTGTCGATCCTCAACGAACCGGTTCGCAAGATCCTCACCATCGAGGACCCTGTCGAATACGAGATCCCCGGTATCAACCAGTCGCAGATCAAGCCTGCGATCGGCCTGACCTTCGCCACTGCGCTGCGCTCCTTCGTCCGCCAGGACCCCGACGTGATCATGGTCGGTGAGGTGCGCGATGCCGAGACCGCGAATGTCGCGGTTCACGCCGCGCTGACCGGACATCTCGTGCTGACGACATTGCATACCGAAACCGCGGCGGCGGCGCTGCCGCGCCTGCTCGATCTCGGCATCGAGGCCTTCCTGTTACGCTCGACCTTGCGCGCGGTGATCGCGCAGCGCCTGGTGCGCCAGCTCTGCGAACGCTGCAAGTCCAGCAAGATGCTTTGCGAAGCCGATCTCGCCGAGGACCCACGGCTCGCCGTGCTCGGCTTCCGCGCCGGCGAAATCGTTCACGAGCCGGCCGGCTGCGAGCGCTGCGGCGGGTCCGGCTATCGCGGCCGGATCGGTGTGTTCGAGGTGCTCGAGCTCGACGGCGAACTGCGCGCGCTGATCGGTGAAAAGACCGACGGCCTCAAGATCGACGAAACAGCGATTCGCCAGGGCATGACGACGATGCTCGACGATGGGCTGGCGAAGTGTCGTGCAGGCCTGACCAGCCCGGCGGAGATCCTCCGCGTCACCACGACGAGGTGAGCCGTGCCGCACTATCGCTACCGCGCTTTGACACAGACCGGCGAGATCGTGAACGGCAGGCTGTCGGCGCCGAATCTGACCGAGGTCGCGGCCCGGATCGAATACCTCAGGCTGTTGCCGATCGAGACCGTGGAGGAGAAGCGCGCACCGACCTCGGCCGCCGGTTTCGGCAGCTTCGGCCAGCCGGGCCGCAGCGAGGTGACGACCTTCACCCGCGACCTTGCGCTGCTGCTGAAAGCCGGTGCCCGCCTCGACGATGCACTCGAGCTGCTCTCGAGCGATGCCGATGTCGGCCGGCTTCGCCCCGTCGTCGCCAGGTTGCGCACCGCACTGCTCAGCGGCGAGAGCTTCGCCGAGGCGGTCGGAGCTCACTCTGCGCTGTTTCCGCAGATGTATGTCGCGCTGGTCAGGGTCGGCGAGATCTCCGGAACGCTCGACCAGGTGCTGGAGCTGTTGGGCCAGGAGCGGCTTCGCGCCGAAGCGATGCGGCGAAAGCTGACGGATGCGATGCAGTATCCGCTGTTCGTCCTGATCGCGGCGATCGCGGTGATGCTGTTCTTCATTCTGTTCGTGCTGCCGCAGTTCTCCTCGGTGCTGCAGGACTTCGGCGGCAAGTCGGACTCGGCGCTGAGCTTCTTCATTCGCCTCTCGGATCTCATGCGCGCCAACGCGACCGCGCTCCTGCTCGCGAGCGCCGGCTTGATCGCCATGCTGGTTCTCGTGCTGCGCCGGCCTCACGCGCGGAGCATGATCATCGGTCTGGTTGCAGGTTTTCCAGGGATCAGCCGGATCGTTCAGTTCTATCGGGTCAGCCTGTTCTGCCGCAATCTCGGCGTCCTGCTCGGCAGCGGCGTCAGCCTGACCGCGACCTTGCGTATTCTCGTCGACATCATGGCGGTGACCGGCAAGGCCGGGACATGGGACGCGGCCGCAGATCGCGTGCGGCAGGGCGGCAAGCTGTCCGATGCCTTGTCTGCGTCGAGCAGCCTGCCGCCGATGGCCGTGCGGATGCTGCGGCTCGGTGAGGAGACCGGCCAGCTGCCCGTTCTCGCGGGCAGGGTCGCCGAATTCTACGAAGCGAAGCTGCAGCGGAGCCTTGATCGCGTCGTCGCCGTCATCGGGCCGCTCGCGATCATCGTCATCAGCGCCGTGGTCGGCGGCTTGATCGTGTCCGTGATGACTGCGCTGCTGTCGGTGACCCAGCTTGTCGGATAGGGGAGGAGGAGCGATGTCGAGACGATTAGTTCATGCACGCGGCGCTGGTCAGGGCAGGGCGCGCTGCGGCGAGCAGGGCTTCACCCTGGTCGAGATGCTGGTCGTGATCACGATCATCGGGCTGATCATGGGACTCGTCGGCCCACGCGTGCTCAACTATTTGAGCGAGTCCAAGGTCAAGGCCGCCAAGATCCAGATGCAGAGCCTGGCCAGCGCGCTCGATCTGTTCAATCTCGATGCCGGACGCTATCCGTCGAGCTCGGAGGGGCTGGTCGCGCTGACCCGGCGCACGCCGGGGATAGCGGGTTGGAATGGCCCTTATTTGAAGGGCGGCAGCGTTCCGAACGATCCCTGGAACCACCCGTACATCTATCGCGCGCCGGGCGGGCGTAGCGCCTTTGACATCGTCTCCCTCGGATCCGATGGGCAGGAAGGGGGCAGCGGCACGGCGGCCGACATCTCGCTCGACGGTGTGACCGGCACGAGCAGCGAGTGAGGCCGTCCGATGAGGCCCGAGACGAGGAGGGCGGAACACGGCTTCACCTTGTTGGAGGTGGTTTGCGTGATCGCACTCGTCGCGATGCTCGCGGCCGTGGCGCTGCCATTGCTCCCGCGCAATACGTCGCGGGCGCGGCTGCACGCCTATGCGCTCGAAGCTGCCTCACTGCTGAAGGCCGATCGCAACGCCGCGATCCGTGGCGGCGGCGAAATGTCGACGCTGGTGGATGCGCCCTCGCGCGCGATCCGGTCGGGCGCGACCGGGCAGGCGATCCGCATCCCCTCCGACGTGCGCTTCGATGCGCTGCTGCCGCAGACATGCCGGCGGCGGGCCGTGCTGTCGACCATCAGCTTCTTTGCCGATGGCACCAGTTGCGGCGGAGCCGTCGCGCTGACCGGGCTCGATAGTTCCTATGAAATTCATGTCAACTGGCTGACGGGAAGGGTGGAAGTTGTTTCACGCAGTCAAGGTGCCAGCTGAAGCCGACGAGGCCGGGTTCACGATCATCGAGGTGCTGACCGCGCTCGCGATCTTCGCCCTTTCGATCGTGGCCATCGGCCACGTGATGTCGACCAATGCCCGCGGCGTGCGCACGCTCGAGGATCACGTCGCGCTGGCGCAGACCACGCAAGCCGTGTTCTCGGCCGCCATCCCTATCCATGAGGATCTGGCGCCGGGCCGGTTGACCGGCAACATCAACGATCACCGCTGGCAGGTTGACATCACTCCATTCGCTGGACGCGCGATGAACGATCGTGGCGACGCGGCCTGGATCCCGGCGCTGGTCCGGGTCCACGTGCGCTCGCCCTCCGGTGCGGCGATCGAGCTCGAGACAGTGCGATTGATGCGGGGGCCCAAGCGGTGAGGACGGGAGGGGCAGTCGCTCGTCCAGGCGAGCAGGGCTTCACGCTGATCGAAGCGCTGGCGTCGTTGGCCTTGACCGGCCTTGTCCTGTCCGCGCTGGCAACGCTGACGGCGCAATGGTTGCCGAGCTGGAATCGCGGCTTCGACCGGATCCAGCAGAGCGAGCTGATCGGGATTTCGATGCGGCGAATTGCAGCCGATCTTGCTGCCGCCGAGTTCGTCGCCGCCGGCCGTACGTCGCCGAAGCCGCTGTTCGAGGGCACTGCGCTGGCGGTGACATTCGTGCGCGCGGCACTGGGGCCCAATGCCGGCACCGGCCTCGACGTGGTGCGGTTCGGCGAGATCATGGATCAAGGACGGCTGGTGACCGCGCGGATGCGCGTGCCGTTCGTCCCGTTGGCGGCGGGCGCTGAAGCCGGCCGGATCCGCGTGGCGGACCCGGTCGTGCTGTTGCGGCCGCCGTTCAGCCTGTCGTTCGCCTATGCCGGTCCCGATCATGTCTTCCATGATGAGTGGCGCGACATGGATGCGCTGCCGACGGCGATCAGGCTGACCGTGCGAGATGCCGCCAGTCAGCGCGCCTTGGCGGCATCGACCGTGACGCGTGTTCATGTCGAGGCTCCTGCCCGCGGCGGAACGGCCGACGATGACGGCAATGGGGCTCAAAAGGATGCTGCTGGTGCCGACAACGCCGCCGGCGGGACGAGATCGGAGCGGAGACGTTGATGATGGCACCGACCTCTCCGCTTCGTCATCCGGCCTCTTGCCAGCGTGGCTTCGTCCTGGTCGCGGTGCTCTGGCTGATCGCCGTGCTCGCAGCACTCGCCGTGATCTTCTCCGTGCACCTCTCGAATTCGGCGCGGGCGCTTGCGCTCAACGACACCGAGCTGCAGGCCGAGGCCCTCGTCGCTGCGGCGGTCGAGCTCACTGCGTATCGCATATGGCTTGCCGACGAACAGGCGCCGCCGCAGCGTGAGGATAACCAGCTTCCGCGCACGCGCTCCCGCCCCCCTGGTGGCGCGTTTCAGGCGCAGCTCGGAGGTGCCGAACTGTTCGTGGCTTTCGCCTCGGAGGCGGCGCGGATCGATCTGAATGCTGCACCGAAGGAATTGCTAGCCGGGTTGATGGCCGTGCTCGGCGCATCGTCGGACCAAGCCTTGCACCATGCCGAGCGCATCGTCGGCTGGCGCAGCAGGGCCACCGCGGAGACGTCAGACCGTGAAGATTCACTCTATCTCGCAGCCGGCCGCACCTATGCGCCGCGCAAGGCGCCGTTTGCCCACGTCAACGAGCTGGCGCTCGTGCTCGGTCTTCCGCCGGCACTCGTCGACCGCGCGCTGCCGTTCGTCACGGTGTTTTCCGGCATGCCCGGTGTCGACGCGCTCAACGCGCCGCCGGAGGTGGTCGCCGCACTTCCCGGAATGACTCCGCTGCGGCTCAAGCAGTTTCTCAATGAGCGAGGCGGGCTGGCCAACGAACCGGCGACGGTCGCAGCCGCCCTCGGCGTCACCAAGGCCAGCGTGGCGGCGGCGCCCAGCGAGGCCTATCGCCTGACAATCCGTGTTCGGCTCGCGAGTGGTCGCGAGTTCGGCTCGGAGGTGGTCATCTCGATGCGCGACGGCGAGGATCCTTTCCGTGTGCTGTCATGGCAGGATGCCACCGCCGCGCAGACGCGCCGACCGGCTGCGATGTGAGGAGAGCGCAAAGCGATGATCTCCGAGATCAAGGATCTGTTCGTAGCCTGGATGGAGGCGGTGGCTGCGGCCATCGACGCGGCCCTGGCGCGGATCAAGCCACCGAGGCGCGTCCGGCTGGTGGAAGGCGAAGCGGATCATTTCTCCGCGCAGCAGGCGCCGGGCAAGCGCGCGGGTCTGCCGCCGACTGATTTCCGTCTGTGGGACGGCGGGTTCGAACCGGCGCTCAGACGCGAATGGCAGGCCGCGCTGCGCGGCAGCCACATCGAGCTGATCATGCGATCAGATCAGGTGCTATGCCGCTCGGTGGAGTTTCCGAAAGCCGCGGCCGATTTCCTCCAGGGCATGGTCCGTGCCCAGATCGATCGCCTGACTCCATGGACCGCCGCCGATGCCGTATTTGGCTTGTCGGCGCCAGCGCCGGTCGCGGGCGATCGGATCGCGCTGATCGTCGCCGCGACATCGCAGCACAGGGTCCAGCGGCTCGTCGGACTGGCGGCGCACGCGGGCGCGGCATCGATTGCCGGGCTGGTCGAGGCGGATGACACGGTCAGAACGACGGCGCCGATCAAGGTGTTTCAACGGAAACTCGGTCCGACAGGCGCGGCGATCGACGTGCCGCGACTGTTGCGCCGCTTGCTGATCGGCGTGGCGCTGTCCGCCGCCGCTTCGCTTGTGGTTGCTGCCTATGTCGGCGGCGCGCTCGAGGACGAGCAGCAGGAGCTGGCGCGCTCGATCACGAGGCACCGCACCGCATTGCGCGCCAACCAGATGGGTAGCTCATCGGAAGCGCTGCTCGCCAGGCGCAAGCAGACCTCGCCGTCGGGCGTCATGGTGCTGGAAGCGATCTCCCGCGCCTTGCCCGACACGACCTATGTGACGGAACTCAGGATCGATGGCGACAAGGTTCAGGTCGTGGGTCTCACGCAGGATGCGCCGTCCCTGATCAGGCTAATCGAGCAGTCGCCACAGTTCACCCGTGCGACGTTCTTCGCGCCGACCACGCGCGGCCAGAACGAACCGGGCGAGCGCTTTCACATCGAGGCGCACATCACCGCCGATTTCGGATCCCGCTCATGACTCGGAAGCTGACATTGAGGAGTCTCGTCGCCACGCCGATCTTTGCCGCCGGCTCATATCTCGGCGTCATGCTGCTGCTGCTGTTCGCCATCGGCAGTGCCGTGACCGATGTCCTGAGCCAGCACGCCGAGGTCTCGAACCTGCAGACGATGCTGGCGCAGTTCGAGGGCCGAAAGCCGGTGACATCCCGCGGACAGATCGACGATGTCACGGGTCCCGCCGGGTCGCCATTTCTCGAAGGCGCGACCGTCACGATTGCAGGAGCCGCGCTGTTGCAGCGCGTGACGGCCGCGGTCACGAAGCTTGGCGGCAACGTGCTGTCGTCCCAGGTCGACCTGCAGGGCACGCAAGCCAAGAGCGGCTTTCTCTCCATCGTCGCGAGCTGCGACATCGACCAACCCGGTCTGCAGCGACTGCTCTACGACCTCGAGGCCGGCCAACCCTTCCTGTTCCTGGAGCAGTTGACGGTCCAGGTGCCGGCCAGCCTGGGCTCCTCAAGCGCAGGCAAACTGCGCGTTCTGCTCAGCGTGTCCGGACAATGGCAAGGCGCCAGATCATGATGATGCGCGTTTCGCCCATATGCCGAGCGCGGTTCGCGCTGTTAGTTGCGGCCTCGCTTGCCGCGTCTGAAGTCACGATGGCGCTGCCGACTGGCGCGCCCGATCTCGACACATCATCACGCCAGGATGCCCCTTCGGGGCCGTCGTCAGTTTGGGAGCAGCCCGCGCCAGAACCTGTCATCGTCGTTCGGCCGCAGGAAGCGCAGCCCCCTGCGGTGGAGCGTGTGCTGAGCCCCAATCCGCTCTGGGAGATTCCGCTCTCCAGCCTGACGGTGACCCGTGAGCGTCCGATCTTTTCGTCGTCGCGGCGGCCACCGCCTCCTGTTGCGGCAGCCGCACCGAAGCCTGTCGCGCCCTCGGCCAAGCAGCCGCAGGACGAGCGTCCGCAGTTGACGCTGGTCGGCACCATCGGAAGCGATGCGGAGAGTTTTGCAATCTTCGTCGAGCAGGCCACCAAGGTGGGACTGCGGCTGCGGCTCGGCGACGAATTCCAGGGCTGGACCTTGCGCTCGGTGCAAGGGCGCGAGGTGATCCTGGAGCGCGACCAACGCAAGGCGGTGCTGAGTCTGCCGCAGCCGAGCCCGGCAGCGGTTGCCGTGCCGCGCGACCGGGCCGAGAGCACGGCGGCGCAAAGGGCTGCGGATCTGCCATGGAGCGTTGAGCCGCGCCGCTGAAGCGGGCGCGATTCCTCCCGACGGCGCTATCTCGTGCCGGGGGCCATCGCCTGTTCGGCAACCGCTCGTCGCGCACCCAGCCGAAACAGCTGCGCCAATTGGCTGGTGACCACGCTTGCCACGCGGGGATCGCTTCCCAGCGTTCCGAACACCGGCTCGACCGCCAGCAAGGCCGGCGCAAGCCGTTCGGCTGTGGGGCCGGCTTCGTCTGCGATCGCTTTCAGCTTCGCTGCGATCGGATCCCGCACGTCGATGGCGTTGCCGCGCTCGTCGCGCGCGGTGACGTAGCGCATCCAGCCGGCGACTGCGAGCGCATGGGCTTCGATCGGCAAGCCGAGCTTCAAGCGGTCGCGCATCGCGCCGAGCAGCCGTTGCGGCAGCTTCTGCGATCCATCCATGGCGATCTGCCATGTCCGGTGATGCAGCGCCGGATTGGCGAAGCGCTGCAGCAATGAGGCCTGATAGGCGGCGAGGTCGGTGCCTTCAGGCATCTGCAAGGTGACGGCCGCGTCGTCCATGATGCGCGCCGCGAGCGCCGCAAAGCTCGCATCGGTCATGGTCGCGGCGATGGTCTCATAGCCCGCGAGATAGCCGAGATAAGCGAGCGCCGAATGGCTGGCATTGAGCAGGCGCAGCTTCATGTGCTCGAATGGGGTGACGTCGGACACGAGCTGCACGCCGGCAGCGGCGAAATCCGGCCGTCCCGCGGTGAAGCGATCCTCGACGATCCACTGCGTGAACGGCTCGGTCATGACCGGCCACGCATCGGTCATGCCGAGCGCGGACGCGATCGCAGCGCGGTCGGCGGCCGTGGTCTCCGGCACGATGCGATCGACCATCGTGCAGGGGAAGGCGGCGTGGTCCTCGATCCAGCGGCCGAGATCCGTGGCACGCAGTTCGGCGAAGCGGCTGACGATGCGCTGCACGGTGCGGCCATTGGCGGAAAGATTGTCGCAGCACAGCACCGTGAAGGGCGGGAGGTTCGCCGCCTTGCGGCGCGCCAGCGCTTCGACGAGAAAGCCGGGGGCGGACCGCGGCGCGTGCGGGTTGGCGAGATCATGCACGATGTCCGGATGCGTCTCGTCCAGCTCGCCGGTCTGCGGCGTGTGGCAATAGCCCTTCTCCGTGACCGTGAGTGACACGATGCGTGTCGCCGGATCAGCCATCCGGCTGATCAGGCGCTCCGGATCTTCGTTGCCCACCTCCATCGCCAGTAGCGAGCCGATCACCCTGATCTCGGTGCCGGCGCCGGAGCTGACCGCCACAGTATAAAGACAATCCTGCGGCGCCAGCGCGTCGCGCGTTTCGGGACTGCGCAGGCTCGCGCCCACGATTCCCCATTCGGCTGATCCGGCGGCAAGCAGGTCGTCGATGACGACGGCCTGGTGCGCGCGATGAAACGCACCGACGCCGAGGTGGACGATGCCCGGTTTGACCGCCGTCCGGTCGTAGCGGGGGCGGCGGATGGCGGCCGGCAGCCGATCGAGGGTCGAGGCAGAGAGGCGCAAAATGCCTCCAAATGGGGGCTGGATGTGGAGGATTACGGGCCCTTCGCTTGACATGCTCGCCGAGTTCCGTCAATGCTCTGGTCAATTGGTCAGGCCAATTGGCCAAAGAAAGCCCCACGGGGAAGGGATATCGGTGTGCCGCTGGAAGCCGTGGAAGCACGACGCCTCTACCGCCAGGTCGCCGATCAACTGCGCGCGCTGATCGACGGCGGCGAGTATCCCGTCGGCAGCCGCCTGCCGACCGAGCGCGAGCTTGCCGAACAATTGAAAGTGTCGCGCCCGACCGTGCGCGAAGCGCTGATCGCGCTGGAGGTCGAGGGCAGGGTCCGCATCCGCG
Source organism: Bradyrhizobium sp. HKCCYLS2038 (assembly GCF_051167655.1). NCBI lineage: Bacteria > Pseudomonadati > Pseudomonadota > Alphaproteobacteria > Hyphomicrobiales > Nitrobacteraceae > Bradyrhizobium > Bradyrhizobium sp. HKCCYLS2038. The sequence goes on from NZ_JBNPTM010000001.1 coordinate 990,759, forward strand.
TCGGCTCCGGCATCTATGTCATCGAGCCCACGGCGCCTGCATTCGCCGTGCCGGCCAGCGCGATCATCGAAGGCCCGTTCGAATTGCTGCGGGCACGCGAGTTCATCGAGGGCGCGATTGCCGGTGAAGCGGCGCGGCTCGCGACACCAGAGGACATCGCGCGCATCGACGCGGCTCTGGCCGCAATGGCTGCCGCCGATGATCCCAGTGAATCGATGATGGTGCACGACCGCGCCTTCCACATCGCGGTGGCCGGATGTCTCGGCAACGCCGTCCTGATGCGCGTGGTCGGCGAATTGTTCGACCAGCGCCTCAATCCCTATTTCACGCAGCTCGCGAACTACTTCGAGAACCCGGAATCGTGGCGCACGGCCTATGCCGAGCACCAGGAGATTCGCCACGCCATCGTGGCGCGCGATTCCGCGCTGGCCCAGGGCGCGATGCGCGAGCATCTGTCGCGCTCGCAAAACCGGTTTGCCCAGAGCTTCGGTGCAGAAACGCCGGCACCGCGGGTTCGCTCGCGCAGCGGATGAGATCAATCGTTTCGTTTGAGAAGAAGAGAATATCAAACCAGGGGAGGAAGTTGGAATGTTGAAGAGATTGACGGTTCTTTCCATCGCGGCCGCCGCCGCCTTGATCACCGCGCCGACCACCGGCATGGCTCAGACCAAGCTGAAATGGGCCCATGTCTACGAGACATCGGAGCCGTTCCATACCGCTTCGGTGTGGGCGGCGCAGGAGATCGGCAAGCGGACCAACGGTCGCTATCAGATCGACGTCTATCCGGCGTCCCAGCTCGGCAAGGAGACCGACATCAACCAGGGCCTCTCGCTCGGCTCGGTCGACATCATCATTTCCGGCTCGAGCTTTGCGGCCAAGAGCTATCCGCCGATCGGCGTGACCTACTATCCCTACACGTTCCGCGATGCGGACCATCTGCTCGCCTACACCAAGAGCGACGTCTTCAAGGAGCTCACCAAGGGCTATGAGGACAAGAGCGGCCATCACATCCTCGCCGTCACCTATTACGGCGTGCGGCAGACGTCGTCGAACAAGCCGCTCAAGGGCTGTGCCGACATGAAGGGCCTGAAGATGCGCGTGCCCGACGTGCCGGCCTATCTGGCGATGCCGCGCGCCTGCGGCGCCAACACCGCGCCGATCGCCTTCGCCGAGGTCTATCTGGCGCTGCAGAACGGCACGGTGGACGCGCAGGAGAACCCGCTGACGACCATCGAGGCCAAGAAGTTCTACGAGGTCCAGAAGTACATCGTGCTGACCGGACACATCGTCGATCACCTCAACACGGTCGTCGCCGGCGGGCTCTGGAAGAAGCTGAGCGAGGAAGACCGCAAGATCTTCACCGACGTGGCGCAGGAAGCGGCGGCGAAGGCGACGGGCGAGATCAAGGCCAACGAGGCCAAGCTGGTTGCCTTTTTCAAGGACAAGGGGCTCACCGTCACCGAGGTGAACAAGGACGAGTTCCGCGAAGCGGTCATGAAGGCGATCAGCTTCGAGAGCTTCGACTATCGCAAGTCGGACTGGGATCGTATCCAGGCGGTCAAGTAACGCCGGCGCAGCTGTCGTCCTTTCCGCCGCTCCGGCGGGAAGGACGGGTTGCCTCCACCACCTAGCGCGCTTAAGGAATTTCCATGTCCACCGCTGAATTGCATCGGCAGGCCACGGCCGATGAAATTGCGCATACTTTCCAGGAAGGCGAGCCCGTCACCGCCGATCTCAGCCCCTATGCGGCCGAAGATTGGATCGCGCTGGCGATCTTCTGGATCATGGCGCTCTGCGTCTTCCTGCAATTCTTCACCCGTTACGCGCTCAACGACAGCTATGCCTGGACCGAGGAGATCGCGACCTACTGCCTGATCGCGGTGGTGTTCGTGGGCTCGGCGATGTGCGTGCGGATGTCCCGGCACATCCAGGTCGACCTGGTGTTTCGCTATCTGCCGCGGCTTCCGGCGCGCGCGCTCTCCACGGCGATCGACGTCATCCGCATCGCCTTCCTGACCTATGTCATCAAGCTCGTCTGGGTGTTCATCGACGTGATCGGCGACGAGCGGATGACGACGATCAAGTTTCCCAAAAAATACGTCTACTATCTCGTTCTGTTCGGCTTCGTGCTGATGAGCGCGCGCGCCATCCAGGTTGCGATCCAGAACTGGCGCCGCGGCTATTCCATTCTCGAACGTCCCGGCGCGTTCGACGGCACGGAGGACTGACGCCATGCTGATCTTGCTCGGATCGTTCCTCCTCCTGATGCTGGTCGGCCTGCCGGTCGCGCTAGCGATGGCGGTGGCCTCGCTGCTCTATATCCTCATCACCGGCATCACGCCCGACGTCACCCTGGCGCAGCGCATGATCGCCGGCGTCGAAAGCTTTCCGCTGCTGGCCGTTCCGTTCTTCATCCTGGCCGGCAACCTCATGAACATCGCCGGCGTCACCGGCCGCATCTACCGCTTTGCGGTCGCGCTGGTCGGCTGGATGCGCGGTGGCCTCGGCCACGTCAACATCATCGGCTCGGTGATCTTCTCCGGCATGTCCGGCACCGCCATCGCCGACGCCGCCGGTCTCGGCACCATCGAGATCAAGGCGATGAAGGATCACGGCTACTCGACGGAGTTCTCCGTCGGCGTCACGGCCGCGTCCGCCACGCTCGGGCCGATCATCCCGCCGTCGCTTCCGTTCGTGATCTACGGCATGATGGCGAACGTCTCGATCGGGGCGCTGTTCCTGGGCGGCCTCATCCCGGGTGCGGTGATGACGCTGGCCATGATGGCGACGGTGGCCTATTTCGCGCACAAGAACGGCTGGGGCAGCGACTCGCCGTTTTCCTGGCCGCAGCTCGGCTCGGCTGCGCTCGAAGTTCTGATCGTGCTGGCGTTTCCGTTCGCCGTATGGCTGCTCGTCGTCGCCGGCCTGTCGGTCAATATCGCGGTGGGACTCGGTCTGGTCGTGCTGCTCGCAATCGACTGGTATTTCGACTTCTCCGCCGTCATGGCGCTGATGGCCCCGGTAATCCTGATCGGCGGCATGACGCTCGGCTGGTTCACGCCGACGGAAGCCGCCGTTGCGGCGGTGATCTGGTCGCTGTTCCTCGGCCTGGTGCGCTATCGCACCATGACCTTGCGCACGGTGGCGAAGGCGACGTTCGACACCATCGAGACCACCGCCTCCGTACTGTTCATCGTCACCGCCGCCTCGATCTTCGCCTGGCTGTTGACGGTGTCGCAGGCTGCGCAGACGCTGACCGATGCCATTCTGAGCGTCACGCAGAACAAATGGGTGTTCCTGCTGCTGGCCAACATCCTGATCCTGTTCGTCGGCTGCTTCATCGATACGATCGCGGCGATCACCATCCTGGTCCCGATTCTGATGCCGATCGTGCTCAAGCTCGGTATCGATCCGATCCATTTCGGGCTGGTCATGACGCTCAATCTGATGATCGGGTTGCTGCATCCGCCGCTCGGAATGGTGTTGTTCGTGCTGGCGCGGGTGGCAAAACTGTCTGTCGAGCGGACCACGATGGCGATTCTTCCCTGGCTGGTCCCGCTGCTGCTCGCGCTGATCGCCATCACCTACATCCCCGAGCTCACGCTGGGACTTCCGAGATACATGGGGCTTGCGAAATGACCTTGACGAGCTTTGCCGCCACGCTGTTTGGCCCTGAGGATCTGCGCATCGTGGAGCGGCCGCTTGAGCCGCTCGCGTCCGGCATGGTGCGGGTCCGCTTCGGCGCCGGCGGCATCTGTGGGTCCGACATGCACTACTTCCGTCATGCCCGCACCGGCGACTTCGTCGTGACGTCGCCGCTGGTGCTCGGCCACGAGATCGCCGGCGAGGTGATGGAAGTCTCGGGCGCCGCATCCGGCGTGAAGGTCGGCGACCGCGTCGCCGTCAACCCGTCGCGCTGGTGCGGCCACTGCGGACCCTGCCGCGAGGGCCGCCTGAACCTGTGCGAGAACATCTTCTTCATGGGCTCGGCCTCGAAGACCCCGCACATGCAGGGCGGCTTTGCCAGCTATTTCGACGCCATTCCTGCGCAGTGCGTGAAGATTCCGGATCACGTCTCCTATCAGGCTGCAGCGCTGGCCGAACCTCTCGCCGTCTGCCTGCACGCCGTGGCACGCGCCGGCGGCATCCAGGGCAAGCGCGTCGTGTTGTTCGGCGCCGGTCCGATCGGGCTGCTCACCATGCTCGCCGCGCGCCGCGCCGGCGCTGCCGACATCACGGTCGTCGATATCGCCCCGGCCCCGCTCGCTTTCGCAAGCCGGCTCGGCGCCGACCATGTCTTCGACATTTCCGGCGGTGACGATGGCCTGAAGGCGCAGGCGGCTGCCGCTCCGTTCGACGTCGCGTTCGAGGTGTCGGGTACGGCGGCCGGGCTGGCCGGCGCGATCGGCATCGTCAGGCGCGGCGGCGTGGTCGTGCAGATCGGCAATCTGCCGGGCGGGCAAATTCCGACGCCGTCAAATGCGATCATGGCCAAGGAGATCGACCTGCGCGGCTCATTCCGCTTCGGTCCGGAGTTCATGACCGCGGTCGAGCTGATTTCCGACGCCAGTGTCGACGTGCTCGCCCTTGTGACGGCGGAACGTCCGCTCAGCGCCGCGCCCGATGCGCTGCGCCTTGCGCTCGATCGTTCACAGAGCGTCAAGGTGGTTCTGACGGGCCATTGATGCGCAGGGAATAAGGCCTCGGCTCACGCTCGAGCCGGGGCGGTCCGCGAGCCCCGCGCGGCCTCTCGAAGAGGACGCGCGCGGGACGCTCTTGGACCTACGGACAGAACCAGGCCGGCCCGATCTGCGTGCAGCCGCGGCGGTGATAGTCGTGCGGCCGATAGCGGTAGCGCTGCCAGCCGGCGGGAGGACCGTGCCGCCGCCCGTGGTGGCCGCGCATGTCATGGCGGCGTTGCTCGCGCTGCCAGCGTCCGTCGCGGTGATCGCGCTGCGCGAGCTGCATCGGAGCCGTTGCCGCTTCGCGTACCACTGCCGCAGAAGGCGCAGGTGCGGCGGAGACTCCGACGGAGCCGGTCAGAAGAATCGCGGAGAGGGCAACAAGGGTCGGTCGCATCGGGTGCTCCAGTTCGTCGTTGCGGCTCGCGCTGAGCCCTGTGTCATGAATGACGCGGACGGTTGGGCTGCACGGCAGCACCGCGCTGCCGGTCCGCGTGGTTTGGCAACGTGTGGCCCTGGGGGGCGTTCCGAACGGGGCTGCGGCCGAAGCGCGTCAAACTGTCCTGCTGCTGCGCCGCCAGTCCTCCAACATCCCGCGCGGCACGCCATGGGCATCGCGACATTGCTGGAGGCAGAGAAGCTCTGACCCCACTCATAATCCTGCAATGGCCGCGGGGGACGAGGTTGATCGGCGGCATGGGTTCGGGAATGATGAGCATCATTGCTGGCGAAGAAGATCCTGCCCCGGAGTCGCCATTGAGTGTCGTCCTGTTGCTCTGTCTCAGTATGCTTGCCTTGGTTGGCGTGCGGCGGCATGGCCTTCACACGGTGCCGCTCGCGCGTTGGTCCCTGGGTGCCGGCGTGATCGCACTCTCCGTTGTGCTGCTCGCCACGTCCGCGTCTGCCCAGCAGGTCCCCACCAGCGAGGCCGCCTTCACCGACTTCGTCGCGCAGCGATTGCGCGCAGCGTTGCGTCCGACGCCGGTCGAGATCAAGGGACCGTTGACGCTCACGATTGGGCCGATGCAGGCCAATCTCGATCGCATCCACGCGTTCTGCCAAACCGATACCGCCGGGTGTCTTCGGGAGATCACCAACTATGTGAGCGGCGTCGTGCAGGCGACGCGCACCGCCACTGAGAAGCCGGTCAAGGAGAACCTGCGCGTCGTCGTGCGGCAGGCGACGGACATGCAGCGCGCCGCCGAGCAACTCGGAGCCAACGGTCTCGCCGCGACGCGGCCCCTTGTCGAGGGGCTGGTGATCGTGCCGGTGCTCGACTCCTCACGCACGACCAAGGTCGTTGCCAGACCGGATCTCGCTGCGCTCGGCCTCACGCCCGACCAGGTCATTGATCTCGGGCTCGCCAATGTCCGGCGTCGGCTCAAGCCGATCATGACGGTGGCCAAGGCGGTGCCGGCCGGACAGTTCGGCCACATCACCGGCGACTATTATGAGAGCAGTCGGCTGGCGCTGATCGACAGCTGGGCGCCGCTGGCGCAAGCGCTGGGCGGCGTGCTGATCGTCGCCGCGCCGTCGCCGGACCTCGCTCTACAGCGGCGAGGAGTCGCCCGCGGCGATCGACGCGCTGCGGACGCTCGCCAGCAATCTCACGGTCCGCGCGCCAAAACCGCTCTCCAACATGCTCCTGCGCTGGTCGCCGAAGGGCTGGCAGCGGGTGCGGTGAGCAGGAGATCCGGTCGGCCGGGCGGCAAGACAGCATCTGGCCCGTGGCCCCGCGCTCCTGCCAACGCGTGTACGGAGCTGGACGCAGCGGCCGTCCGGGCGCTGAGGTGATCTTATGGACTGGCGCACGGTCGCGCGCCGGCGCCATCGGCGAACGGACGATCAATAACGGCCGCCGCTGCGCTCCTGTTGCTTGATCCAGTCCGACAATGTTTTTGGCGCTGCTCCCGCCGCTGGGCGAGTCGGCTTCGTTGCCGTGGTGCGGCCGCTTCCACTCGCAGGCTCCGCCCGCGGACGCATTGCCGCGTGGGCGCCCTGGCCGCCGCGCGTCGCGGCGAGCCTGTCGGCTTCCTCCTTCTCCAGCCGCAGCTTGCGCAGCCGCTCCATCTTCTCGCGCTCCGGATCCGGGGGCGGTGGTGGCAGCTCGCGCTGGCGCGCTTCCTCGGCCGAGATCAGCATGCCCTTGATGGCGGGCTCGCCGAGCGCCCTGCAGGCCTCCAGGCGGTGCAGGCCGTCGACCAGCACGAAATGGTCCTTGTCGCGGCGCACCAGGATGGGCTCGCGCTGTCCGGATTCCAGGATGCTCTCGGCCAGCGCGTCGACCACGTCCTGCTTGAGGGCTTTGCGCTTCTTGTCTGGAACGTGGATCTTGTCGATGGCAAAGCTTTCCGGTGCGGACACGATCGAAACTCCGTCATGGGCGTGCGCGGCCGGACAATGTCACGATCCCCCGGTTCCGGACACTGGGCAGACCGGACATGGATGGAGACGCGGGCACGAAGGGATACAATAGGGACATTCGGCGGTTCGCCGCAAGGCGCGGCTGACGGGCGCGACGTCCGGCGAGGATCGGCATCGCATTGACGGCGTTGATCATGGCTTGGCCGCGACCGGCCTGGGGTATTGTCACTGCAGGGGAGGAACGGATGACATGCCTGTGGACGATCATCGGTGTCACCGACGTGGCGCGCAGCGTGGCGTGGTATCAAGCATTGCTCGGCCTGCCCGATCGGGTGCCGGCGCATGACCATTTCGGGCAGGTCATCGCGTCTGATGGAACGGTGCTGCTCTGCTGTCATGCCTGGGGCGCGCATGAGCATCCGTCGTTGGCGTCGCCGCACGCGGGAACGCCGGGCAACGGGCTCCTGCTGTTCTTCCGCCTCGACGCGTTCGACGCTGCCCTGTTGCGCGCGCGTCAGTTCGGCGCGCGGCTCGCCGAGGAGCCGCATCTCAACCCCAACACCGGAACGCTGGAGTTTTCGCTGCGCGATCCCGACGGCTACTACGTGACGATCAGCGCCACGACGGCGGTTTGAGCCCCTCGTCATTCCAGGCGCGCGAAGCGCGAGCCCGGACTCCGTCACCATGGACGGATGTTGGGAACTCATGACCGGTGTGCTCGTGGAGTTCCATCGCCGCGAAGCCGATTGCGATAATAATGAGCAACGTCTTCCCGGCGAAAGTCGCTCGCATGTCAATCGAGGCTGCTAAGCTGCGGTGCTCTTCAACAGGAGGATGCCGCTCATGATCCATCGCGCACGCGTCGCCACGCTGGCCGCCATCGTTATCGCCTTGCCCGCCGCAGTCTTCGCGCAGGACGCTCCGGTGGAGGAGCAACTCGTCAATGCGATGAACAAGGTGTTCGGCGTGCATGCCGGATTCCGCGCCAATCATGCCAAGGGCGTGGTGGTCGAGGGCAAGTTCAAGCCGTCGGCCGAGGCTGCGAGCCTGAGCAAGGCCTCGCTGTTCGGCGGGGCTGAGATTCCGGTGACGGTCCGGTTCTCGGACTCCACTGGCGTGCCCAACCTGCCGGACGGCTCCGGCGATGCCAACCCGCACGGCATGGCGGTGAAGTTTCATCTCGCCGACGGCAGCGAGATGGACCTCGTCATCAACTCGCTGAAGTTCTTTCCGGTCTCGACCGGTGCTGAGCTGCGCGACCTGTTCCTGGCGATCGCGGATAGCGGGCCGAACGCGGCCAAGCCGACCAAGCTGGAGCAGTTCATCGGCAGCCACCCGTCGGTGCCGGCGGCGCTCGGCACGATCGCGACGCCGGACAGCTTTGCCGACGAGGCCTATTTCGGCGTCAATGCCTTCGTGCTCGTCAACAAGGCCGGCGCCAGGCAGGCCGTGCGCTGGCAGATGCTGCCGGAGAAGGTCGTGCATCTCGACAAGGACGACGCCGCCAAGCGCGCGCCGGACTTCCTGATGGCCGAGCTGCCGGCGCGGCTGAAGCAGGGCACGGTCGCGTTCCGTTTCATGGCGCAGCTCGCCGCTGCCGGCGACGACACCAAGGATCCTGCGAAGCCCTGGCCTGAGGATCGCAAGCTGGTCGAACTCGGCGTCGTCACCATCGACAAGGCGGTCGACGACATCGACGCCGCGCAGAAGAAGCTGTTGTTCCTGCCTGGCCAGCTCACCGACGGCATCGAAACGTCGGACGATCCGATGATCGACATCCGCAACGCCGCCTACGCCATCTCGTTCTCCCGGCGCAATCCCTGAGCGTGACGCCGCGGCGGACGACACGCCGTCGCGGCGCGAATGCGCCGAAGCCGGTGCGCGATCGCGTCGCGCGCCGGGATGCGGACAAACTTTGGCCGCCGTTCCTTCGCTTCGCCTCGTCAATGACGCCGCAACTGCAGCGGCACAACGGCAATTGGCGCGATCATGTGGCGCGCGCCGACGCGCTGCTGTCTCCAACGCGCGAGGCCGCACGCCGTCGGGTCATCTCGGATGCGGCGAGACCATGAGCGCGCATGTCCGATGCGGCATCGTCTCCGGCATGGCTCCACGTCATCACTGATACGACGCGCTCGCAGCGCGACCGGCTCTGCTTCCGTCAGCGCGACCGACGGCTCGCCGTCGCTCGTATGCGAGAAGGCTGCTGCGGCAGGCTGTCAGAGTGATGCGGGTCTCCGCGATGCCGATGCCGCATGTGCATCGAAGTGCACGCCGCATTGGTCGCGTGTGATGTCGTCGCGCGACAACCGCGTCTCGATCGCTTCACATGCGCTGCTACATTTCGCCAGAATCCTGCGTCCCGCTTGCAACACTCAACCTTGAAGTTTGAGCGCGCCGCTGCCGCGACGCGCATTTCCTACGGCTGACATTTTTCAATTCAGATCGCGACACAATCTGACCCTCCTGATGCGGCCGTCGCTTGTTGCGACACGTGTTCAGGAGTTATGAGTTCGATGCGTCGCGTATTTGGCGTGTGTCTTTGTCTTTCTACTTTCGCAGGAAGTACGACATCGGTCTGGGCGACTGATCTTGCCCTGCCTCCCCCGCTTCCGCCGCCCGACGTCTTCGCCTACCGATGGAGTGGCTGCCATGCCGGCGCAAACGCCGGCATCGCCTGGTCGCGCCAGCAGCAGGCCTGGAATCAGGTCGCCAATGCCGCCGCGCCCGCGGTCCCTGGCCAGCCGGTCGGAAACCCTCCCGTCGTCAAACCGCCGGTCGTCAAACCACCGGTCGTCGTCAACCCGCCGCCGCCGCACAATCCGGGCGGATGGAAGCCGCCCCACAAGCCTCCTTATAAGCCGCCGGTCTACGGCGATCACGGCGGCAAGGGCTGGTGGCAGCCGGGCAAGCACCATCACGACGACAACTACAAGGATCACGCTTGGAACAAGCATGATCATAAGTACGACAAGCCTGACCATGACGATGGGCACTATTGGCCGCATGTCGGCAAGGGCGGCGGCTACGAGCATGCCGACCATGGCTGGCCGTGGGAGGCAAAGCCTTACAAGGACGGCAAGGACAAGGACGATTACAAGCCCGGCTATAAGGACGAGAAATATGCCGGAGGCGGCTGGTTCGGGAGAAAGTCTGACGACGATCACGACAAGTCCGGCGGCTGGTCGCAGCTCCGCTCGAGCGGCTATTCCGACCGCTACGACTGGCTTCGCCACGATCACAAGGACGATCACGACAAGCCGAGCTACGTCTGGGCGAAGCCGGGCAAGGGCGAGTATGACAAATACGCCTGGCTGAAGCCGGACCGCGACGACGACCACGACAAGAACTGGCAGAAGGGCGGCTATCAGAAGGACGTCTGGCAGAAGGACAATTGGAAGAACGACAATTGGCAGAAAGATAACTGGCCGAAGGATGGTTGGCAGAAGCACGACCATGGCGGCTGGGCTTGGAAGCCGATGCCGCCGAACAAGCCGGGCTGGCCGATGAAGCCGCCGCCGGTCAACAATGGCGGCGGGCAGCCACAGCCGCAGCCGAATCCGCCGCCCGTCGTCGGCGGTGGCGGCGTGGTGCCGGCGCCCGTGGTGGCGCTGCAGATTCCGGCTTCTGTCGCGACCAATAACAGCGACGTCGTCGGCGGCATCCAGCTCGGCTGCGACTATCAGGTCGATCGCTTCGTCGTCGGCATCCAGGCGATGGCCGATCTCGGCATCATCAACGCGTCGAACACCGTCTCGCCGCAGCTGACGCTGAACTCGCGCACCAGCAACCTCTACACCGCGACCGTGCGGGCCGGCTATCTCGTGACGCCCGAGGTGCTGCTCTATGCACGCGGCGGTGCCGCGTGGACCCGGACCGGCGTGACGGCGACGAACACCGGTACGGGTGGCTCCGCGAGCGTGGCCTTCAATCGCAGCGGCTGGACGGTCGGCGTCGGCGCCGAATGGATGTTCGCCCGCCACTGGTCGGCGTTCGCGGAATATGACTACGCCGATTTCGGCACGGCGACCGGAACGCTGCCCGGCGCAGCCGCGGTGACCGGCGGTCCGAACGTCGTCAGCCAGAAGACCCAGATCCACACGGCTCTGATCGGCATCAACTATCGCTTCGAGATGCTGTCGCGCGGCGGGCACTGAAACCGCGGCGGCGTGCGACACGACAAGGCCGCCTGGTTCGTCCAGGCGGCCTTTTTCGTCTGCGGCGGTCGGCTCGTCTAGGCCACCCGCCGTTCAGGCCCGGCCAGGCACGATCGGACGCAGGCACGCGCCAGCGTGTCGGTCGGGTCGAGCAGCCGTGATGCCAGATCGTCCTGCACGGCAGCGAGCGCCAGCGGGATCTCGGTGCAGGCCATGGCCACCTGGGCACAGCCCTTGGCGATCAGCGCCTTTGCCTGGCGGCTCAGGATCGCGGTCGCGGTGTCGACATGGCCCGCCTTCACCAGACGAATGGCGCGCATCACCTCGGCCTGTCCATCCGCAGCGGGCATCGCGCAGCTGAAGCCGCGCTTGGCGAGGCGACGCTGATAGATGCCGGCGCGGACCGTGCCGTCGGTCGCAAGCAAGCCGATCGCCGCGCCCTGCAGGCCGCGCTCGGCAAGCGCATCGGCCAGCGCGTCGACGATGTGCAGGATCGGCACCGCCGTGCGTGCCTGCAGCTCGCCGTGCCAATGATGCGCGGTGTTGCAGGGAATGGCGATGCAGGTCGCGCCGGAGCGCTCCAGCCGCTTCAGGGCGTCGAGCATCGCGGGCAGGGGATCGCAGCCCTGATCGAGGATCGCGGCGGTGCGGTCCGGCACCGAGGTGGCCGAGCACACCACCATCTCGATGTGGTCCTGGTCACAGGCCGCCGGCGTATTCCGGATCACCTTGCCCATGAAATCCACCGTCGCCATCGGGCCCATGCCGCCGAGAACGCCAAGCATCATCGTCTCATTTCCTCCCTGTCCCGCTGACAATGCGGGGGCGGCGCGGTCAAATCCAATGCCGAGGCCGACAGCGCCATTCCGATTTGGCATAGTTTAGGGCGATAGCTGCCGCGCCGCGGTCCAGACCCGCTCCACCACCGGCCGGGTCCGCCGCAGGCTGCGATATAGCCGGATCTCGAGCGGAATTTCCGGTCCGAGCAGGATCAGCGCGCCTTCGTCGAGATCCCGGGCGATCAGGCTACGCGGCAGCCAGGCGAGGCCGTGGCCTTCCAGCGCCATGAACCGCAGCGCGTCGGCCATCGCATTCTCGTTGGTATGGGCGACCTGCACCGGCGGCGCCCCGTCGGCCTGCGCGAACTGCGCCTGCGCGAAGGTCGCGAGCCGCCCCAGGAACGAGCTCGTGGCATAGCTCAGCAAGGGCAGCGGCGCGCTCTCGCCGCCGGAAAGCTGCGGGCTGCGCGCGGCGACCAGGCTGTCGGTGCCGACGACGAGATGCGGAAAGTGCTCCGGCTCGAGCGGAATCGGCACGTGGGGATGGTGGAAGGTGAGCAGAAAATCATAGCTGCCTTCGACGATCGCCTGCAGGCAGCTGTGGAAGTCGTCGGGCAAGAGCCGGCTGCCGACCTGTCCGATGCTTTGCTCGATGCTGCGAAACCAGCGCGGGAAGAAGCGCAGCGACAGCGTATGCAGCGCCGCGACCGAAACCATCTGGGTGCTCGGCCGCATGTTGGCCTGCAGCGAGACGCGGCTGGCATGCAACATACGAACGGTCTCTTCGGCGGTCTCGAGGAACAGCCGGCCTTCAGCGGTCAGGGTGGTCGGATAGCTGGAGCGGTCGATCAGCGACACGCCGAGCCACAGCTCGAGCGCCTGAATGCGGCGGCTGAATGCAGACTGCGTGACGTGGCGCTCCTCCGCGGCGCGCGAAAAGCTGCGGGTGCGCGCGAGGCTGAGAAAGTCCTCGAGCCACTTCAATTCCATGATCCGACCTCGTTCCTCCCACTGCGCAAACCCTTCGATCGGGGGAGGCGTCAGCGGCGTCATACCCGGTTGCAGCGTTGGAGTTCATGCAAACTCGGAATGACGGGTGCGCACATAGCATTGGATCGTTGCCGCGTCCTGAACAAAACATCCGCCGCATCGGCCCCGCGCGCTGCGACGCATCAATGTGGCGTGACCGTCAAGGACAACGAAGGGAAGAGACGTGCGTACCGAACATGATCTGCTGGGCGACCGCGAGGTCCCTTCCGAGGCCTATTATGGCGTGCACACGCTGCGCGCGGCCGAGAACTTCCGCATTACCGGGATCGCGATCTCCAGCTATCCGCAACTGATCAACGCGCTCGCCGCGATCAAGCAGGCCGCGGCACTCGCGAATATGGAGCTCGGCCTGCTCGACGAGGTCAGGGGCGAGGCGATCGTCGCGGCCTGCAAGGAGGTGCGCGCCGGCAAGCTGCATGAGCACTTCCCAGTCGACGCGATCCAGGGCGGCGCCGGCACCTCCACCAACATGAATGCCAACGAGGTGATCGCCAACCGCGCGCTGGAGTTGCTCGGCCACGCCAAGGGCGACTATGCGCGGCTGCATCCCAACGAGCACGTCAACATGAGCCAAAGTACCAACGACGTGTATCCCACGGCGTTGAAGATCGCGGCCTGCCGCGGCCTGCGCGATCTCGCAGCGGCGATGGACATCCTGCGCCTCGCCTTCGCCCGCAAGGCGGACGAATTCAAGGACGTGCTCAAGATGGGCCGCACCCAGCTGCAGGATGCGGTGCCGATGACCCTGGGGCAGGAATTCCACACCTATGCGGTCATGCTCGGCGAGGACCAGGAGCGGCTGCACGAGGCTGCGCTGTTGATCCAGGAGATCAACATGGGCGCGACCGCGATCGGCACCGGCATCGCCTCGCATCCGGCCTATGCCCGCATCGTCTGCAAGCATCTGATCGCGATCACCGGGCTGCCGCTGATGACCGCGCCGGACCTGGTCGAGGCGACGCAGGATTGCGGCGCGTTCGTGCAGGTGTCGGGGGTGCTCAAGCGCATCGCCGTGAAGATCTCCAAGATCTGCAACGACCTCCGTCTGCTGTCGAGCGGGCCGCGTGCGGGCTTCAACGAGATCAATCTGCCGGCGGTGCAGGCCGGCTCCTCGATCATGCCGGGCAAGGTCAATCCGGTGATTCCGGAGGTGGTCAACCAGGTCGCCTTCGAAGTGATCGGCAATGATCTCACGGTGACCATGGCGGCGGAAGCCGGCCAGCTGCAGCTCAACGCCTTCGAGCCGATCATCGCGCATAGCCTGTTCAAGAGCGTCAGCCATCTGCGGCAGGCCTGCCTGACGCTGGAGGAACGCTGCGTCAATGGCATCACCGCCAACCGCGACCGGCTGCTGGCCGATGTCGAGAATTCGATCGGCCTCGTCACCGCGCTCAACCCTTACATCGGCTACGCCGCCGCGACCGCCGTCGCGGTCGAAGCCCATGCCACGGGTCGCGGCGTTGCCGAGCTCGTGCGCGAGCGCGGCCTGCTCTCGGACGAGAAGCTCGCCGAGATCCTCAAGCCGGAGAACCTGACGCGGCCGCAAAGCATCATCGTGCCTGCCGGCGACAAGGAGAGCGCGGTGCGACCTCCACCGCTGCGGGATCGCCGCAAGGACTGCGCGGCCGACGGGCAGCGGCCGGCCGCCACGAACCTCAACTGATAAAATCAAGGGAGACCAAACGACCATGACGAGCGCCGCCGACAGTTCGACGATGCACTCCAAGCGCCTGACCCATGCCCTGATCGCCAGCCTGCTACTGGGCATCGTGACCGGCTACATCTGCCACATCCTGGCGCCGACGCCGGAGATGGCCAAGACCATCGCCGGCTATTTTTCGATCGTCACCGACGTGTTCCTGCGCCTGATCAAGATGATCATCGCGCCACTGGTGTTCGCGACCATCGTCTCGGGCATCACCAGCCTCGGCGCGGAGGGCCGCACGGTCGGGCGCATCGCCGCCCGGTCGATGGGCTGGTTCGTGTCCGCGTCCGTCGTCTCACTCGGGCTCGGCATGGTCTTCGCGAACCTGTTCGCGCCCGGTCACGACCTGATGCTCCCGCTGCCCAATGCCGATGCGGCGACGAACCTGCAGACGGCCGGCATCAACCTGAAGGACTTCATCACCCACGTCGTGCCGGCCAGCGCCGCGCAGGCGATGGCGACCAATGAAGTGCTGCAGATCCTGGTGTTCGCGGTGTTCTTCGGCCTCGCGCTCAGCCGGCTGAAGACCGGCTACGCCCGCACGCTGGCGACCTCGATCGACGAGCTCGTGCTCGTCATGCTGCAGATCACAAGCTTCGTGATGCGCTTCGCGCCGTTCGGTGTGTTTGCTGCGATCGCCGCGGTCGTGACCATGCAGGGCCTCGGCGTGCTCGTGACCTACGGCAAGTTCATCGCGACGTTCTATCTCAGCCTTACGGTGCTCTGGACGATCCTGATCATTGCGGGCCTGGTGGTGCTGGGATCGCCGGTGTTCCAGCTGATCAGGCTGCTGCGGGAGCCGATGCTGCTGGCGTTCTCCACGGCCAGCAGCGAGGCGGCCTATCCGAAGATGATCGAGCAGCTGACCAAGTTTGGCGTCAAGGGGCGGATCACCAGCTTCGTGCTGCCGCTCGGCTATTCGTTCAACCTCGATGGCTCCATGATGTACCAGGCCTTCGCGGCACTGTTCATCGCCCAGGCCTATGGCATCGAGCTCGGCATCGCGCAGCAGGTCGCGCTGCTGCTGGTGATGATGGTGACGAGCAAGGGCATCGCCGGCGTGCCGCGCGCCTCGCTCGTCGTGGTCGCCGCCACCCTGCCGCTGTTCAACCTGCCGGTCGGCGGCATCCTCCTCATCATGGGCATCGATCAGATCCTTGACATGGGCCGCACGATGACCAACGTGATCGGCAACGGCATCGCCACCGCCGCCGTCGCGACCTGGGAGGGCGAGCGGGAGATGCACGAAAGCCCGGCGCCCGAACAGGCTGTCACGGCTGAGGTCGCGATAGCAGGCTGAGGCTCCGAACATTCACGTCAGCGCACGGGCTCCGCTCATCGGCGGGGCCCGTTTCGCTTGCGGTGGTCTTCGCTCATGCCGTGCTCCGCCGTGCGGCCTTGCGCGTGCCCGGCTCAACCTCTTGCACCGTCCTCCGCCTTCGCATCATATGGCGCGCGTCGGCCGGAGACTTTCGCGAACGAGCGGTGCCATTGAACGTTTCGATGCCGCGCGCGGACATATTGATCCGACCATCGAACCGGCCGTACTCGGCTGCGTGCAGGGAGACGGAGAACCGCATGACGATCGTATCCCGCGCGCTGCTGGCCGGCTGTGCCATCCTGCTGGTGATGACCGGTGCCCGCGCGCAGGCTCCGCTGGTCGACGAGGCGGCGGCGCCGAGCGAACCGTATCAGGGGCCGTTCGCCTATGACGAGGAAGAGACCGTGGTGGCGCGATCGCCAGCCGAGGCGGTTGCGCTCGATCTGCCGCAGGGGCTCTCGTTGCGCGACTACGAGGCGTCGCCGACCGGAACCGAGGTTGCCGTCATCATCGAGGACGCCAGCCGCCGCCAGCAGGTGGCGTTCTGGACGTTCGGCCGCGATGGATTCTCCCGCCGCATCGACGTGCCGGCGCAAATCAGGCTTGCCTCGATCACCTGGCACCCGCGCGGCAAGGCGGTGTTTCTGCTCGCGACAAGCGAGCGTGGCTCGCAGATCCTGAAGCTCGACGCCAAGGCGGCGAGCTTCACCGCGCAGACGGTGTATTCCAGCGCCGCATCGCTGCGACGGCTCGTCGTCGGTCCGCGGCCCTATGAGGTGAACGGCGAGAAGGCACCGGTATTGCGCCTGTTCTTCGGCGAGAAGCTCGCCAGCGGCGCCTACGCGCTGCGCACCGTCACCGAGACCGGCAAGGGGCTGTATACGGTGGTCGGGCCGCAGCGCGATTCCGGCAAGAAGGACGACGACGAGACGCCGAACACCACGATCGCGCCGTCGGCGCTGCCGCTGCAATTCCATCCCGCCGGCAATCAGCTGGTCTGGGAGGACCAGAAGAAATGCCTGCACAAGCTCAGCTACGCCGCCGACAATTGGGGCAAGAGCGTGCCGTTCGGCCGCGACTGCGGCCATACGCTGACCTACACGCCGAACGGCATCGCGGCGATCGACTGGCAGGCCGGCCAGCCCGGCATCCGCATCAAGGGCCTGATCGACGGCTCCGACCAGCCGGCGCTCAGCGAGTTCAAGCTCGATTCGGTGCCGTCGCAGATGCCGGACGGCCGCGGTGTCGTCGCGCTCACTGTTGATGGCGCCACCAGGAGCCTGCGCTATCTGCCGATCTCGGTGCCGCTCGCCGACGTCGCCAATGCCTGGATGTACATGGAGAGCGCCGGGGATCAGCAGGCCTTCCTGCGCGATCGCGGCCTGTTCCGCCGGCTTCCGGAGATGGACCAGCTCTTCAAGCTGTACGACACCGAGTCCTATCAATGCGGCGCGCCCGACACGCGGGTGCCGACGCGGCCCTATTTCGTCACCACGGACCTGTTCTGGGAATTGTACAGCGCCGCCTTCGACGGGCTGTTCATCATCCTCGAGCGTGAGCAGGCGTCGCCGGCTTTCGCACGCTTCGTCGCCGCCGGCGATGCGGAGCTCGCCAAGCGCCATCCTGGCAGCCGCATGGCCAAGGCGTTCGCCGCGGCTCACGCGGTGCTCGAGGGTCGAAGCGACTCCAATGCTGAGGCCCGCCTGATCGTCGCGGCGCGCGGTACCGAGCAGTCGCTGGCGCTGCAGGCGCCGCTCGACTTTGCCCAGTTCAAGCCGCGCGGTCACTACACGACCGATCAGCAGAAGCGCTATTTCAGCGCGGTGCGCTATCTCAGCGCGCTGCCGCTGTCGGTCGAGGACACCGCTGTCCTGCGCGGCCTCGATGCCGCGGTCGGCAAGGCGGCGACGGACTGGATCGCGGTCTATCGGCCATTCATCGCCTCGTCGCGGCTCGACCTGGTCTGGGGTGGCGCCGCCTCGACCATCGCCTCGCACCCGGACACGCGCGGCACGCGGCTGTTTCCGCTGTCCTGGGGCTGGGACAACGAGGCGCTCGACAATGTGGTCGACCATTCTGATCGGTCGGCATCCGAGCGCATTGTGACGCGCGATGGTGGTTCGCGCCTGCTGCCCTCCGGGCTCGATTTCGCGGCCGTCGCCGGCAATCGTCTCGCCGGAGAACTGCTCGCCAGTGACATCGCCGCCTATCCCAATCTCGGCGGCCGCATCGCGGCCGTGCGCCAGCGCTTTGCCGCAGCCGGCGGCAAGTCGCGCAACGGCCTCTACGATTCCTGGATCGCCGCGCTGGCCACGCAATGGGCCGACAGTACCACCAATTCGGCGGTCGCCGGTCCTGTCTGGAACGCCAAGCGCCTGCAGACCGGCCTCGCGTCATGGGCCACGCTGCGCCACGCCACCGTCTTGGTCAACGACAAGACGGTGGCCGAATGCGGCGAGGGCGGCTTCGAGGCGATCGTGATGCAGCCGCCGCGCGGCTATGTCGAGCCTGATCCGGCGAGCTTCGCGGCCATCGCCGACCTGTTCGACGCGACCATCGCCATGGTGCGTGACAGCCGGAGCCTCGCCGCCGATCCGGCCGCCAACCGCCGGCTCCGCGACGGCATCGTCCGGCGCCTCACGGAATCGCGCGACAACGTCCGCAAGTATCAGAGGATCGCGGAAAAGGAGCTGCGCGGCGAGATGCTCGGCGCCGAGGACTACAAGCTGATCCAATATGTCGGCCGCGCCGCCGAGCACAACTTCCTGATCTTCTCGAGCCTGTCGAATCCGCAATACGCACTGTCCAATCCCGATCCGATGATGAAGGTGGTCGACGTCGCCGACGCGCCGTCCGGCACGCGCGAGCTCGGCGTAGGCCGGCCGCTCGAATGGGACCAGATCGTGCCGCACTACGGCCGCTCGGAGATCGTCAAGGGCGGCGTCTATTCCTACTACGAGTTCGCATCGCCGCGGCCGCTCGACGATGCCGAGTGGCGCAAGATGGTCGACGGGCAGGCGCGGCCGGACTGGGTGTCGCGGCATCTATCGGCCAATGTGCTGTCGTGTCCCGCGCGCCAGCCGTGATGCGGATTTGGCTATCACTGCTGCTCGCGCTCGTCAGCGCGCGAGCGGAGGCGGCGGACGCCGACGCAGCGCGGCTGCTGTTCACCGGTGACATCATGCTGGCGCGCCAGGTGTCGCGCGAGATCGCCGCGCGCGGCGGCCTGTCGCCGTGGCTTGGCCTGCGCGACGAGCTCCGGCGCGCCGATTTCGTACTCGGCAATTTAGAGGGCACTATCGGCGCGCCCGAGACATGCGAGGCGCCGAAGGAGCTGTGTTTCGCGATCGATCCGCATCTGGTGCCGCTGCTCAAGGATGCCGGCTTCACCGCGCTCGGCATCGCCAACAATCACAGCGGCGATCTCGGCGAAGCCGGGCGCAAGGCAACGCGCGAAGCGCTGCAGGCCGCTGGCCTCGGCGCGATCGGGGCGGCGGAGTCGCCGGCCTTCGTCAATGTCCGCGGGCGGACGATCGCGTTGATCAGCCTGAACCTCGTGGCCGGTCGCGACGGGCAGATCGATCGGTTGCCGTCCTGGCAGGTGGCGCAGAAGCTGCGGCTGGCGCGAAGCCTGGCGGAGTGGGTGATCGTCTCTGTGCACTGGGGCAAGGAACTCGCCGACTGGGTGGTACCGGAGCAGGAGGCCGGCGCCAAATGGCTGATCGGGCAGGGCGCCGATCTGATCATCGGCGCGCATCCGCATGTGGTGCAGCCACCGGCCTGCGTCGACGGCAAGCCGGTGTTCTACTCACTCGGCAATCATGTGTTCGACCAGAAATATCCGCAGACCAAGCGCGGCCTGATCGCCGATTGCGAGATCACCGGTGATCGTCTCGTCTGCGGCAGCCTGGACACCCGGACTCCCGAGGGCTCGGCGTATCCGGCCTTGGCGAAGGCTCAAGACTCGTCGCCGACGAATCTCGCGCAATGTCCGGTCAAGGCGGGGACGCCGCTGCGTATAGCCGGGCAGGCCATCAGCCCATGGATCCGCGATGGCGAGATCGCCTCGGGCCGTTTCGTTCTCGAAGGCCGCGCAGAGGCCAGCCGCTGGCGCACCCCGCCGCGCGCGCTGCTCTCGGCGGAAGCCGGACGGCTCGTTGCCGACCAGCCGCCGCTGCTGTTCACGCTCGAGCGTCACGCCTCGCCGATCGACGGCGAGGAGGGTCCGCGGCCCTATGTCTACGAGGTCACTGGTCATGGGCTGGTGGCGAAGTGGCGCGGATCGGCGCTGGCCTGGCCGCTGCTCGATGCGGTGCTGGTCGCCGACGACGCGGGGCAGTCCTATCTTTGCGCCCTGCATCGCGGCGACTCCTTCATCATGCTGGATTCGGCAACGCCCTCATCGACCCGGACGCAGGTCTATGCCTGGAACGGTTTTGGCTTCACCGGCGTGACTGACAGCGACCTCAACGCGCGCTGCGCGAGGCGCTTCGACCAGAGTGAGTGAGCGCGGCGTTCTCGCTCAGACCTTCTCGCACGTCCCGCTGGCGGCGGCGCGCTTGATCGCGGCGATCACGCGCAGCGTGTTCAGGCCTTCGCGGCCACTGACGACGGGTGCGGCCGTGCCGCGGATGACGGCGCAGAAATTGGCGATCTGCAGGCCGAGCGGGTCATGCTGCTCGTAGCTCAGCCGCTCGCGCGCAATCGGCGCCCACCAGCTTGCCGCGTCCGGGTGATGCCACAGATCGAGCTGAGGGATCGCCAGCGAGGCCTTGGTGCCGCCGATCTGGTAGCAGCTCTCCTGCGTCCGGCTATAGGCGGGGTTCTCGCCGCTGGTGAACTCATAGCTCCATGGCGCCTGGACCGTATCCGACACAGCGAACGTGCCGAGCGCGCCGGAGGCGAAGTGGAGGATGATGGCTGCGGTGTCCTCGACGGCATAGCCGCGCACATGATTGGACTGCGCCGCCTGCACCGCTGCGATGTCGCCGCAGAGATGACGCAGCAGATCGACGTCATGGATGAGATTGACGAGCACGGGACCGGCGCCCGGCTCGCGGCGCCAGGCCACGTCGAAATAGTCGTCCGGCTTGATCAACCAGAACAGGCCGTTGACCGCGACGATCCGGCCGAGCCGGCCGGACTCGATCTCCGCCTTGGCGCGCCGGATCATCGGATTGTGGCGGCGATGATGGCCGGTCAGCAGCGCCACGCCGGCGCGCTCGAACGCCTCGACCAACGTCTCGGCCGCCGCAACGTCATCGGCGAGCGGCTTCTCGATCAGCGCCGGCAGGCCGGCGGCGAGGCAGGCCATGCCGTTGGCGACGTGCATCTGGTTCGGGGTGGCGACCACCACGCCGTCCGGCCGGACCTCGGCAGCCATCTCGTCGAGCGATGAAAACCAGCGAACGTTCAGCCCCTGGGCGAGCTCCTGCGCCGCCGGCGCGGGATCGACGATTGCTGTCAGGACCGCCTCTCGCGAGGCGCCGATCTGCTCGATGTGGCGGCGGCCGATGAGGCCGGCCCCGGCGACGGCGAGCCGGACGGGCGGGCGGGTCATGATCCCGATTTGGCCTCGTCGATCAACCTGGCCACGCGCCGCAGCGCGAGTTGATAGCCCTGGGTGCCCAGTCCGGCGATCACCCCGTCGGCGCGCTTGGAAACGAAGGAATGGTGACGGAATTCCTCGCGCTTGTGCACGTTCGAAATGTGAACCTCGATGACCGGGCCATCGAATGTGTTGAGGGCGTCGAGGATCGCGACCGAGGTGTGGGTGAACGCCGCCGGATTGATGACGACGCCGCCCGCTGTCTCACGGGCCTCGTGGATCCAGTCGATCAACTCGTATTCTCGGTTCGACTGGTGGAAGCGGATCTCCAGCCCGAGCTCGGTCGCCAGCGTCCTGCAATCCCGCTCCACGTCGGCCAGCGTCTCATGGCCGTAGATGTGTGGCTGACGCTTGCCGAGCAGATTGAGGTTGGGGCCGTTGAGAACATAGACGAGGCGGCTCATGCGAGAACTCCGGTTCGGGGGCGGCCCGATGTTGGCCGCCTGCGTCTGAACGGCGGCCTTGCGCCGCCTGCGACCGTGCGGCGGATCCGAGGGTCGCTTCGTTCTGCCGCAAGTGCCTGGACGACCAACGATATGCCACGCCGCCCTGGCGCGGGGAGTTGATTGCCACGAAGCTCACGCGCTTGGCAACAGCCGGCGCAGGTCCGATCCGCCGATCCTTGACGCGGATCAAAGCGGGGTGTTGTAGTCCCTTCAATATGACGAAAATACCCGCGGGACCCGAAGGGCCGCAGGGGCTGGGAGAGGGCCGGAGGAAGGACATGGGGCGTTTGCCCGGGAATTCCCATTCGGACCATGTGCTCGACGTCGTCGCCAATGGCGGGCCGGCGGTATCGGCGCTTGCCGCATCCTGGCGCCGCTCGGGTCATCTGCATGCGCTCGACCCTGCCACCCACGCACCGTCCTGCCGCCTGACGGCGGCCGAGATCGCGGCTGCGCGCGAGCGGCTCGGGCGGCTGCTCGCGATCGCGCAGGCGAGCCTCGACCGCCTGTTCCTCGCCGTCGGCGGTGTCGGTTGCTCGGTGCTGCTCGCCGATGCCGACGGCACCGTGCTCGACCGTCGTGGCGCGCGGGGCGACGACTCGACCTTCGAGTCCTGGGGGTTGTGGACCGGTGCCGTCTGGAGCGAGCGGCACGAGGGCACTAACGCCATCGGCACGTGCCTGGTCGAGAAGCGGCCTTTGACCATCGACCGTGATCAGCACTACCTCACCCGCAATGCGCGGCTGTTCTGCACGACCGCGCCGATCTTCGACGAGCACGGCCAGCTCAAGGCCGCGCTCGACGTGTCGTCCTGCCGCACCGATCTCACCGAGGGCTTCGGCCGGCTGATCGCGACCACGGTGGCCGATGCCGCGCGGCTGATCGAGGCGGAGAATTTCCGCCAGGCCTTCCCGCACGCACGCATCGTGCTGACGCCGGACAGCGAGCGCGAGATCAACTCGCTGCTCGCGGTCGACAACAACGACCTCGTCGTCGGCGCCACGCGCGCCGCCCGCCGCGCGCTCGGCCTGTCCGGCTCAGCCCTGGCGCGTCCGGTGCCGGCCGGTGACGTCATCAAGGGCACGACCGCCGGGGACGATGACATCGACGCCGCCGAGCGGGCCGTGCTGAAGCGCGCGCTGGCGCGCGCCGGCGGCAATGTCTCCAAGGCGGCGAAGGAGCTCGACATGTCGCGCGCGACGCTGCATCGGAAGATGAAGCGGCTCGGGCTCGAGCGCTGACCAATCGTAGCTACGACCAAGGTCGTTAGTTCGTCATTACGCCCGGGGCTTGCTCCGGGCGTAGCTGTCTTCGCAGAGCTAATAATGAGGCGACGCGAGCTGGCTGTCTGACGATCCCGTCACGGTCGCTTAGCCCGATGAGATGGTTCGATCGCGTCCGCCCCTCCATCATTCCACTGCCATCTGTCTCAGAACTGCGACACTTCCGCAGCAGGGGTCGTGCCGGCCTCTGGCTTGTCGAGCTCATTTGCCCGAGCTTGTCCTCAACGCCGTGTGCATCGGCGTGAATGGGAGAGACAGATGACCAAGGTTGACGTCAATGCGGCGCTCAAGCCGCCGTTCGCTGCACGTTATGACAACTTCATCGGCGGCGCCTGGAAGGCTCCGAACGCGGGCCAGTATTTCGACAACGTTTCGCCGATCACCGGCCAGCCGGTGTGCCAGATCGCGCGTTCCGACGCCTCCGACATCGAGGCTGCGCTCGATGCCGCGCATGCCGCCAAGGATGGCTGGGGCCGCACCAGCGTCACCGAGCGCGCGCTGATCCTCAACAGGATCGCCGATCGCATGGAGGCCAATCTCGCCAAGCTCGCGCTGGCCGAGACCTGGGACAACGGCAAGCCGATCCGCGAGACCACCGCCGCCGACATCCCGCTTGCGATTGATCACTTCCGCTACTTCGCCGGCGTCATCCGCGGCCAGGAAGGCTCGATCGCCGAGATCGACCACGACACCATCGCCTATCACTTCCACGAGCCGCTCGGCGTCGTCGGCCAGATCATTCCGTGGAATTTCCCGATCCTGATGGCGGCCTGGAAGCTTGCGCCCGCGCTCGCCGCCGGCAATTGCGTCGTGATGAAACCGGCTGAGCAGACCCCGGCCTCGATCATGGTCTGGATGGAGATCATCGGCGACCTGCTGCCGCCAGGCGTGCTGAACGTCGTCAACGGCTTCGGCCTCGAGGCCGGCAAGCCGCTGGCGTCCTCGCCCCGCATCGCCAAGATCGCCTTCACCGGCGAGACCTCAACGGGGCGGCTGATCATGCAGTATGCCTCGCAGAACCTGATCCCGGTGACGCTCGAGCTCGGCGGCAAGTCGCCGAACATCTTCTTCAAGGATGTCTGCGCCGAGGATGACGACTTCCTCGACAAGGCGATCGAAGGCTTCGTGATGTTCGCGCTCAACCAGGGTGAGGTCTGCACCTGCCCGAGCCGCGCGCTGATCCACGAGTCGATCTACGAGCGTTTCATGGAGCGCGCCCTGCAACGCGTCGGCGCGATCGTGCAGGGTAGCCCGCTCGATCCGGCCACCATGATCGGCGCGCAGGCCTCGTCCGAGCAGATGGCCAAGATCCTGTCCTACATCGACATCGGCAAGAACGAGGGCGCGCAGCTGCTGATCGGCGGCGAGCGCAACGTGCTCGGCGGCGACTTGGCCGGCGGCTACTACGTCAAGCCGACGGTGTTCAAGGGGCACAACAAGATGCGCGTGTTCCAGGAGGAGATCTTCGGACCCGTCGTCTCGGTCACGACCTTCAAGACCGAGGACGAGGCACTGTCGATCGCCAACGACACGCTGTACGGTCTCGGTGCCGGCGTGTGGAGCCGCGACGCCAACACCTGCTACCGCTTCGGCCGCGCGATCCAGGCCGGACGTGTCTGGACCAACTGCTATCACGCCTACCCCGCGCATGCGGCGTTCGGCGGCTACAAGCAGTCCGGCGTCGGTCGTGAGACCCACAAGGTGATGCTCGACCACTACCAGCAGACCAAGAACATGCTGGTCAGCTACAGCCCGAAGAAGCTCGGCTTCTTCTGAGGCAGGGGAGCGCCGGGCCGGTCGGGCATGAGCGCCCCGACCGGCCCGTGCGTTGACCCGAGTCGCGCATTGTCCCGCGCGCACCAACCGGCCCTTGCGCCACATCGTCCGACAGTAAGACTTCCGGCAATATCGACCTCCGCCGACAGCCGATCGCGCCGTCGGCGGACATTCGGCCCGGGCTTCGTCGGTGTCCTGCGGGTTGGAAACGTCTTTGGCCTCCTTCGCCGACCGGCAAGGCGGTTCCCGGGCAGCGACAAGGTGAGGAGCGCCGCTCGCGGCGCCTTCGGGGGGCTCCCGCATCTCATCAAGAACCCTGAGGCTCCGGACGACGAGACAGCATGGTCTTGCCTACCGTCCGAATCCGTCGCTGGCCACGAGTGGGGGGCGTCCCGCCTCGCCGCGGGCGGACTCTGCATTTTGGCGGAGCTCCCGGTTAACGGGATATTTTACAGTTAACGTCAGATTGAGGCCGGGGAGGCGGACAGCCGTTTCCTGGGCCGACGAAAGCCGGCCGATGGGGTGCCGGCGACACCCGGCCGCACGCCGGGCGGCACCGGGATTCTGCCGCCGCGTCGACCCGGCCGGCCGTCCCGGCCGGGCCATCCCGTCTGTCCGCCCTGCATTGTGATGACCGCAAGAAGGACCTGCCATGGCCCACATCGTGCGACCGACCGGTGTCGAGCACATGCTCGGAGAAGAGGACCTGATCGTGTCGAAGACCGACCGCAAGGGACGCATCACCTATGCCAACGACGTCTTCATTCGCATGGCCAAGTATAGCTACGACGAGCTCCTGGGAGCGCCGCACAGTCTGATCCGCCACCCCGGGATGCCGCGCTGCGTCTTCAAGCTGCTGTGGGACACGCTGGAGGCCAAGCGCGAGATCTTCGCCTATGTCATCAACCTGGCCAAGGACGGCAGCCATTATTGGGTGCTCGCCCATGTGACGCCGACGCTGGACGACCAGGGCAATATCGTCGGCTATCACTCCAACCGCCGCAGACCCGAGCGGGCGCCGATCGAGCGCCTCGAGCCCATCTACAAGACGCTGTGCGACGAAGAGGCACGCCACGCCAATGCCAAGGACGGCCTGCGTGCAAGCTTCGACATGATGGTCGGCGTGATCAAACAACAGGGCGTTGAATATGATGAGTTCGTGCTCTCTCTCTAAGGCGCAGATCTCGATCGCGGCCGCTGCGCTGCTGGCGCTCGGCGGGGTGGCCTGGCTCGTCGTCGCGGGCGCGACCCCACTCGCCGGAGGCGTGGCGCTGCTCATCGTGGTCGTGCTGCTGCTCGGCCTTGCCCTGTGGCAGCTCCGGGTCGCCGCCGCCGTGGTCGCGGAGGCGGCCATGGTCTGCCACAGCGCGGCCAAGGGTAATCTCGAGCCGCGGGTGCTGAGCCGACGCCAGCACGGCGACCTCGGCTTGTTGCAGAAATCGATCAACGACATGCTCGACATCACCGATGCGTTCGTGCGCGAGGCGTCGGCGTCGATGGACTATGCCAGCCGAGGCAAGCATTTCCGCAAGATCATGGTGCGAGGCTTGCCTGGTGCATTCCGCCGCTCGGCAGCGCTCATCAACCAGGGCACCGACAGCCTCGGCCGCCGGGTGGTCGAGATCGCGGGCCTTGCGCGGCAATTCGGCACGCAACTCGATCAGATCGTCGTCGGCCTCGCCGGGGCAGCGGAGGATCTCGAGTCCGACGCCGGCCACGTTGCGACCGCCGCGACGGAAACCAGCCGTCAGACCGAAGATGTGATCGCCGCCTCGGGGCGTGCGTCGTCCAATGTTCAGACGGCGGCGGGCGCGGCAGATCAGCTCGCCTCTTCGATCGCCGAAATCGGCCGGCAGGTCTCACGCTCCACCGAAAGCGCGGGGCGTGCGGTCGGTGAGGCCAATCGTGCCGGCAGCGAGATCCGCGAGCTTGCCAATGCTGCGGTCCGGATAGGTGACGTGATCAAGCTGATCAGCGAAATCGCCGAACAGACCAATCTCCTGGCGCTGAATGCGTCGATCGAGGCGGCGCGAGCCGGCGAAGCCGGGCGCGGCTTTTCCGTCGTTGCGGCCGAGGTCAAGAGTCTTGCCGACCAGACCGCGAAGGCGACCGAAGAGATCAGCGCCAAGGTCACCGAGATGCAGCACTCGACCTCCACGTCGGTCGCTGCGGTCGAGGCGATCGCACGAACGATCGCGGAGATCGACGAGATCGCCTCGACCATCTCGGTCGCGATCCAGCAGCAGGGCGCGGCGACGCAGGACATCGCGCACAACGTTCAGGAAGCCTCGTCCGGCACGGCACGGGTCGCGTCCAACATCGGCGCGATCAGCAGCGCTGCCGCCGACACCGGCCGGATCGCGTCGCGGGTCAACAACGCGTCCGAGCGGGTTCATGGTCAGGTCGAAACGCTGCGTCGCGAGGTCGACCAGTTCATGAAGCGGCTGATGGCGACGGGATAGTCGGGGCAACCCGTCGCCCGCCGTTTGCTGCGCGACGTCGCGCGGCCGCGGCGAGTTCGCCCCGATCAGGTGGCGGCGCGCGCCGGCTTCACCGGGCCGACGTCCACCTGGATCTCGCTGCCTTCGACCTGCAGCGGGTAGGCGTGCAGCGCGTTGCGGACGAGATGGGTCACGCACTTGCCGTTCACGCCGTCGAAGCCCCATTGATGGTGCGGGCAGGTGATGGTCTTGCCGTCGAACGTCGCCTCGGTCAGGGGCACGTCGGCATGCGGACAGCGGCCGCGATAGGCCTTCAGTTCGCCGCCGGCGGGCCATAGCAGCAGCACGCTCTTCTTGCCAACCTGATACAAGCCCATGCCTCCCTCGGTCATGGCGCTTGTCGGACAGACTGCAGTGAAAGCCACCGGATCACCCGCTGATTGGACCGTTCGGACGCGCTTACGCAAGTTCCGGACCAGCGGGAAAGGCGCTCAAACGGGTCATCGCGGAGCGCGTTGTCGTAAACACGACAGGAAGCGGCGATCGAACAGCAACGCCTCCCGCCCGAACCAGACAGCGAAACGCCGCCCGAGAGGGCGGCGCTGCTGACTTGCACGGTCGATCTGGGCGATGCGGAGCGCCTACTCCTTCCGCTCCGAGGTCCAGCCCTTGTATTCGCCGACGTTGTCGCGGGTGATCAGCTTGGACGGCAGGAGCTCGACGGTCGAGGCCGGCTTCTGGCCGTTCAGGAGGCCGACGCCGATCTGCACGGCGCGGCGGGCCATGAAGAACGGGTCCTGCGAGGCCGAGGCCTGGATCTGCTGGGCGGCCGGATCCTTCAGCGCCGCTTCGATGTCGGGCGCGCCGTCGACCGCGGTGATGACAATGCCGGTGCGCCCCTGCTGGCGGGCGGCGAGATCGCTGCCGATCGCCTGCGGATCGTTGATGGCGAAGATCGCGTCGATCTTGGTGTAGCGCGTCAGATAGCCCTGCGTCACCGTCAGGCCGCCCTCGCGCGAGCCCTTGCCGTCCTGGTCGCTCGACAGCACCTTGATGCCCGATGCCTTGCCGAACACGGTCTTGCAGCCGTTGACGCGGTCGATCACGGCCGACACCTGCGGGCCGTTCTCGATGATCACGTCGCCTTTGCCGCCGAGCTTGTCGACGATGTACTGGCACGAGATCTCGCCGGCCTGGACGTTGTTGGTCGTCACGGTGGCGTCGGCGCCTTCGGCCGCGGTGTCGACCGCAACGACGAGGATGCCTGCGGCCTGCGCCTTCTTGATCGCCGGACCGATCGCCTTGGGATCGCCGGGGTTGAGCAGGATCATGTCAACGCCGGCAGCGATGAAGTTGTCGATCTGGGTGACCTGCTTGCCGAGGTCGTATTCGAAGCCGACCGTGGTGATCTTGACGTTCGGGTTGGTCTTCTTGGCCTCGAACTCCGCGCCCTTGGAGAGAGCGACGAAGAACGGGTTGCCGAGCGAGCCCAGCGACACGCCGATCGATTTAAGCTCCTTGGCCGAGGATGGCGCGGAGCTCATGACGAGCGCCAGCGCGGCTCCGGCAAACAACATCGACTTCAACATTGGTTTCCTCCCTGGTCCTTCCTTGTTCGTCTACGCACGGCGGACCAGTCACCGTGGAAGAATTCATTGTGGCGAGCGCGAGCGGCGCTCGCCGATGTCTCAGGTGCGGGCCGATCCCTGTAGCCGGTAGCGGTCGAGCGCGACGGCGCCGATGATCACGAGCCCCTTGATGACGTATTGCCAGATGTCGGACACGCCGACCAATATGAGCCCGTTCGATAACACCGCGATGATGAGCGCGCCCACCAGCGTGCCCCAGATCGAGCCGATGCCGCCGACGAAGGAGGTGCCGCCAAGGATGACCGCGGTGATGGCATCGAGCTCGTAGGACTGGCCGAGCTGCAGGCCGTTGGCGGCGTACAGCCGCGCCGCCTGCATGCCGCCGCCGAGGCCGGCGAGCAGGCCGGACATGCCATAGACGAACAGCAGAACGGCCCAGACCTTGATGCCGGCGAGGCGCGCCGCGCTCTCGTTGCCGCCGACGGCATAGATGTGCACGCCGAGCACGGTACGGCGCAGGATCACCCACGAGCCGAGGATGACCAGCAGGGCGATCACCGACAGCCAGGGGATCGAAACGACACCGGGAATGATCGTCAGCGAGGCGTTGCCGATGAACGCGTAGGGGATCGACGGATTGAACACGGTGGTGTCGCTGCCCATCAGGCGGGCGAGACCACGCACGGCGGTGAGCGAGCCCAGCGTCACGATGAACGGAGGCAATCGGAGCAGCGCGATCAGAGCTCCGTTGACCACGCCGAACGCGAGTCCCGTCAACACGGCGGCCGGCAGCCACAACGCGCCGAGATCCGGCATCTTCGACAGCGTGAGCCCGGCCATCGCCGCAGCGGCGAGGATCGAGCCCACCGAGAGATCGATGCCGCCGGTCAGGATGACGAAGGTCATGCCGGCCGCGAGCACGGTGTTGACCGCAGCCTGCTGCAGCACGATTCCCAGATTCTGTCCGGTGAAGAAGCGGCCTTCCGACAGCATGTGGAAGCCGATGCACAGGATCAGCAGCACCGGCAGCATGCCGGCGGCGCGAACGACGAGCCGCAGCCGCTGCTGCTTGTTGTCGGATGCGGCCGGCAGGCCCGGCGTTGCCTTGGATTGCGCTGCCGCGGGCTGGGCTTGAGCTGGGCTGTTGTCAGGCATCGACGTGCTCCGTCCCTGTGGCCAGCGCCATGATGTCTTCCTGGCTGATGGGTGATGTCGCGTTCTGCTGCAACTCGCCGGCGAGATGGCCGGAGCGCATCACCAGCACGCGGTCGCAGATGCCGAGGATCTCCGGCAGGTCGGACGAGATCACCAGGATCGCGGTGCCCGACTTGGCGAGATTGTCGATGATCGAATAGATCTCGGACTTGGCGCCGACGTCGACGCCGCGCGTGGGCTCGTCGAGGATCAGCACCTTCGGCGCGGTCGCGAGCAGGCGCGACAGCAGCACCTTCTGCTGATTGCCGCCCGACAGGCCGCCGACGGTGACGCCCGGATTGGGCGCGCGGATGCCGAGCGCGCTGAACGCGTCGTCGGCGCGGCTGCGCGCCTTGTCGCGATCGAGAAGGCCGCCGAGCCGCGCATCGCGGCCGATCACAGCGAGGTTGATGTTGTCGGCGCAGGACATGTCGAGGAACAGCCCGAGCGCTTTGCGGTCCTCGGTCAGATAGGCGATGCCGGCATCGAGCGCATCGCGCGGGGTGCCGATCTCGATCCGCTCGCCGTCGAGCTCGATATGTCCGGTCGTCTTCTGCGCAGCCCCGATGATGAGATGGGCGAGCTCGGTCCGCCCGGCGCCGATCAGCCCGGCAAGACCAACCACCTCGCCGGCATGAACCGTGAGCGAGCAGTTCCTGACGCGATGGCCGTCGCCGAGGTCGACGGCTGACAGCACCGCGCGATCGCGCTTGGCATGCGGATCGTGGTCCTTCTTGTAGAACGACGAGACATCGCGGCCGACCATCATGCGGACGATGCTGTCGGCGCGGATCTCCGGCTTGTCGAGCGAGCCGACCAGCCGGCCGTCGCGCAGCACGGTGACGCGGTCGCCGAGCGCGTAGACCTCGTCCATGCGATGCGAGATGTAGATGATGGCGAGCCCTTCGCTGCGGAGCTGGCGTATCAATGCGAACAGCTTCTCGCTCTCGCCGGCCGACAGCGACGTCGTCGGTTCGTCCATGATCAGGATCTTGGAGCGCGCATGCAGCGCGCGGGCGATCTCGACGAGCTGGCGCTGCCCCATCGACAGCTCGGCGACCAGGGTCGATGGTGTGAAGTCGGCGCCGAGCCGGTCCAGGATCGGTCCGACACCCTCGCGCATCGTACCGCGCGCCAGCAGGCCGGATTGCGACAGCTCACGCCCGAGATAGATGTTTTCGGCGACCGTCAGGTTCGGGGCCAGCGACAACTCCTGGTAGATGATGGAAATGCCGGCGTTTCGACCACCCATCGGTCCTTCGATGCGCGCCACCTTGCCCTCGATGCGGATCTCGCCGCCGGGATCGAACCGATAGGCGCCGGACAGGATCTTCATCAAGGTGGATTTGCCGGCGCCGTTTTCACCCATCAGCGCATGGACTTCGCCGGCATAGACGGTGAGGTCGACCTTCTGCAGGGCCTTGATGCCGAAGAAGGACTTCGACACCCCGCGCATCTCGAGGATCGGACCGCTCATCGTGCCTCCCATTGCACGCCGTATTACTTCCCGCGGCTCGTTGAAGTCTGGCGCGGGGAAGCCATTAAACTAGAGGCTGCTGCCGAATACAATATGAAAGAGAAACCAGGACAGCACGTCCTCGCGAGAGCCCTTGCTATGCACCGCCCGTTTCGCTGCGCGGGCGGTAGAGCCCGCGCCAGCGCAGCAGTCGCTCGGCATAATCGGCCGCCAGGCCGGGGGCCGGCGCAAACGTGCGCATGCGGGCCGGCGGCGTGCAGACGGTCGCAATCGCTTCACCCGTGACCGCGAGGCGCGCCAGCCGGGCTGCGCCGAAGGCCGCGCCGGTCTCGCCATCGGCGAGGCGATGGATCGGAATATTGAGCACGCTGGCCAGGATCGCGAGCCAGAGGTCCGAGCGCGAGCCGCCGCCGATCGCATCCGCTTCGGCGATCACCAGTCCCGTATCCGTCAGCGCATCGCGGCAATCTGCGAGCGCGAAGGCGACGCCTTCGAGCACGGCCTGCACGATGGCGCTGCGGTCGGTGGCGTGGCTCAGACCGTCGAGCAGGCCGCGGACATCGGGATCGTCATGCGGCGTCCGTTCGCCGGCGAGATAGGGCAGGAAGCTGACCGGCGAGGGCGCTGCGGGCTGCGCGCCCAGTGGCGCCAGCAGCTCGGCCTCGGAGGCGCCAAGCAGGCGCGAGATCCAGGCGAGGCAGGAGCCCGCCGACAACATCGCGCCGGCCTGCAGCCACATCGCCGGGATCGCATGGCAGAAGGTGTGAACGATGCGGTCGGGATTGGCGGTGACGGCCTCGACCGGCGTGATGACCGCGCCCGACGTGCCCAGCGTGATGAAAGTCGCGCCGGGCTGGATCGCGCCGATGCCGATCGCGCCGGCCGGATTGTCGCCGGCGCCGCCCGCGATGACCGGCCGCTTCGACAGGCCAAAGCGCGCGGCGAGTTCGCTTCGAAGCCGGCCCGCCGGCATACAGCCCTCGACGAGCCGCGGCATCTGCGCGCGTGTCAGACCGGTGGCGGCGAGCGCTTCGTCGGACCAGTCGCGCCTGGTGACATCGAGCCACAGCGAGCCGGACGCGTCGGACACGTCCTCGATCGCCTCACCCGACAGCACGAGCCTGACATAGGCCTTCGTCAGCAAGACGAGGCGCGTCGCCGCAAAAATCTCCGGCTCGTGATCGGCAATCCACAGCAGCTTGGGCGCTGCGAAGCCGGGCATTGCCTTGTTGCCGGTGGTCGCGCGCAACGCCGGCCAGCGCTGTTCCAGGACCTTGCATTCGGCGGCGGATCGGCCGTCGTTCCAGAGGATGCATGGCCGGAGCGGCGTCATGCTGGCGTTGAGCAGCACCGGTCCGTGCATCTGGCCGGACAGGCCGATGCCTTCGACCTCCGCCATCTCCGCGGCATGATCGGTCTTCAGCGCATCGAGCGTCGCGAACACGGCCGCGATCCATGCGGCGGGATCCTGCTCGGCCCAGCCGGGGCGTGGCACGTCGATCGACAGCGCCCGGCTCCGGCTCGCGATCACGCGCTGCGCAGCGTCGACGAGAACGGTCTTGACTGCCGAGGTGCCGAGATCGATGCCGAGATACATGGCGCCTCACGCTTGCCTGCGCAACGAGGGATAAGGCATCGAGCGATACCAGACTCCCGGTGGCTTTGCCATGCGAGGCGGGCTATGCCGGGGGGCGCTGTGGCGAGATCATTACGAGGAGTTGAGACATGCAGCCATCCGACCCGTCCGCCCGACGTTCGCCGCGTCTTGCGGGACACTACGCGCTCGTGACCGGCGCGGCGCAAGGGATCGGCCGCGCGATTGCGGTGCGTTTCGCCGAGGAGGGCGCGCATGTCGCGGTCAATTTCGGCGGGCCGTCAGCATCGGGCGACGAGACCTTGGAATTGGTGCAGGCCGCATCCTCAGCGCATGGCCACGGTCCGCGCGATCATGTCGCCGTCAGGGCCGATATCGGCGTCGAGTCCGATATCGCAGGCATGTTCGACACGTTGCTGAAGCGCTGGCCGCGGATCGACTGTCTCGTCAACAATGCTGGCTTCCAGCGGGAATCGCCGAGCGAAGCGCTCGACGTCGAGACCTATCGCAAGATCCTCGAGGTCAATCTCAACGGCGCCGTGCTGTGCGCGCGCCACGCGCTCGAACATTTCGTCACCCGAGGCAGCGGCAACATCATCAATACGTCGAGCGTGCACCAGATCATTCCGAAGCCCGGCTATCTCGCGTACTCGATCAGCAAGAGCGCGATGGCCGGTCTCACCCGGACGCTCGCGCTGGAGTTTGCCGGACGCGGCATTCGCGTCAATTCCGTCGGTCCCGGCGCGGTCGATACGCCGATCAACGCAGCCTGGACCGGCGATCCGGACAAGCGCGCGGTCGTCGAATCGCACATCCCGATGGGCCGTGTCGCGTCGTCCGAAGAGATCGCCGGCGTGTTTGCCTTCCTCGCCTCGTCAGAGGCGAGCTACATCACCGGACAGACGATCTATGCATGTGGCGGCATCACGCTGTTCGGCGAATTCCGCGACAGCTGGGCGAGCTAGCGCTCTGGGGCTGGAGAGGACAGCGGTCTAGTAAATCGGAATCTCAGTTCGTCGAGGCAATCCCTCTCGGCTCGCGCGCTGCAACCTCTCCCCGCTCTTTGCGGGGAGAGGTCGGATTGCGCAGCAATCCGGGTGAGGGGCATGGCACATACGGCGCCGCGGTCGCGGACCATCGAACGGGCACGACGCAGCATGAGCGCAGCAACTTTGCGGAGCTGAGAATTATTAGGCTTGCAGCCCAGCAGCTGCACCGCCCGTGCGGCTGCCCCTCACCCCGACCCTCTCCCCGTGAAGAACGGGGAGAGGGAGCGCACCGACGTCGCGGCGGGCAGCCATGACGATGTGGAGCCGGACGAACGCATCACTTCGATGACCAAATGCGATAGCTCCTGGTTGGCAAGTTGCGGCTCGACTGGCTATCCTCGGCGCAAACGTCGCATGCAGGGGAGGAGCCGCGATGCGGAGCATCAGGATCGGCGCCGGCGCGGGCTATTCCGGTGACCGCATCGAGCCAGCGGTCGAGCTCGCCGCGCATGGCGGACTGAACTATCTGGTGTTCGAATGCCTCGCCGAGCGCACCATCGCGCTGGCGCAGCAGGCGCGCTTGAAGGACCCGCAGTCCGGCTATGATCCGTTGCTGGCGGCACGCATGGAAGCGGTGCTGCCGATCTGCCGTGCCAACAACGTCCGCATTGTCACCAACATGGGGGCGGCCAATCCGCCTGCCGCGGCAGAGGCAACGCGCGTGATCGCGCGCAAGATCGGCCTGTCCGGCTTGAAGATCGCGGCGGTGATCGGTGATGATGTGCTCGACCATCTGAAGACAGCCGACGTTGTACTCGACACCGGCGACCGCGTGACCGGTCTTGGCAATCGCATCGTGTCGGCCAACGCCTATGTCGGCGCCCGCGCGATCGCCGACGCGCTCGCCGCCGGCGCCGATGTCGTGATCACCGGGCGCGCCGCCGATCCGGCGCTGTTCCTCGGGCCGCTGGTTCATGAATTCGGCTGGGCGATGGACGATTGGGACCGGCTCGGGCAGGGCACCGTGGTCGGCCACCTGCTCGAATGCGCCGGTCAGATCACCGGCGGCTATTTCGCCGATCCTGGATTGAAGGACGTTGCCGGTCTCGCGCGGCTGGGCTTTCCGATTGGCGTCGTGCGCGAGGATGGCGAACTCATCGTCACCAAGGTTTCAGGCTCCGGCGGCTGCGTCACGCCGGCTACGGTGAAGGAGCAGCTGCTCTACGAGATCCACGACCCCACGCAATATTTTCAGCCCGATGTGGTGGCGGATTTTTCACACGTCCATATCGACGAGCTTGGCCCCGATCGCGTCAGGGTCGTCGGCGGTCGCGGCAAGCCGAAGACCGGCCTGTTGAAGACCTCGGTCGGCTATCTCGATTCTTATGTTGGCGAAGGCCAGATCTCCTATGCGGGCCCAGGTGCCGTCGCGCGCGGCCGCCTCGCGCTCGACATCGTGCGCGAGCGGCTTGCGCTGACCGGCGTGGCGGTGAGCGAGCTCCGCTGCGATCTGATCGGGCTCAACGCGCTGCATGGCGATGCGCGTGCCGAGGGCGGCGAGCCGTACGAAGTGCGTGTTCGCGTCGCAGGACGCACCGAGACGATGGCCGAGGCGATCAGGATCGGCAACGAGGTCGAGACGCTCTACACCAATGGCCCCGCCGGCGGCGGCGGCGCGTGGAAATCGGCCCGCGAGGTCATCGCCGTGGCCTCATGCCTCGTTCGCGAGGACGCTGCGAAGTCCTGCGTTGCGATGCTGGAGGCCTGAATTTCCGAGGCCTTCACGGATCGTCGCGGATGCCGCAAGATGCTGCGCATGATTGCTGCGAGCGCGAGCGGTGGGGATTCAGTCGATGTATGACGTCATTGTGGTCGGCGGTGGATCGGCGGGGGCCGCCGTTGCTGCACGTCTGTCCGAGCGGCCGGAGACCCGGGTGCTGCTGCTCGAGGCCGGAGCCGATTGGCGCGCCGCCGACGTTCCGTGGGAGATCGCGACGCCCAATCCGATTCCCATCATTCATGATCGCGCCTTCCAGGAAAAATGGCAGTGGCCGCAGCTGATGTCACGGCGTGTCGCCGGACAGCCGATGCGCTTCTACTGGCGCGGCAAGGGTCTCGGCGGCAGCTCGATGATGAACGGGCAGATCGCGATCCGCGGAGTCGCCGAGGCGTTCGACGAATGGGCGGCCAATGGTTGCACGGGATGGTCGGCGCGCGATGTCATGCCGCTGTTCTCGCTGATCGAGGATGATCTCAGTTTCGGCGACACCGATGGGCATGGGTGCGGCGGGCCGCTGCCGGTGTATCGTGCGCCACCGGAGGGGGCCGATCGACTGCGGCTTGCGTGATGCGGCGCTGGCCAGCGGCTATGTCTGGTGCAACGATCTCAACGGGCCTGACGGCGAAGGCGTCGCCTGCTATCCGATCAACAGCCGCAACGGGCGCCGCATCTCGACCAACGAGGCTTACCTCGAGCCGGCGCGCGGCCGCGCCAATCTCGAAATCCGCGGACGCGCGCTGGTCGATCGTGTCCTGATCAGCGACCGCCGCGCCACCGGCGTGCGCGTCCACATCGAAGGGCAGGGCGTCCACGAGATCGCCGCGCGCGAGATCGTGCTGTGCGCGGGCGCGATCCACAGCCCGGCGATCCTGCTGCGCTCCGGCATCGGGCCAGGCGCGGACCTGCAGGCGATGGGTGTCGCGACGGTGCGTGATCTGCCGGTGGGGCGGCACTTCTTCGATCATCCGCTGTTTCGCACCACGATTCAGTTGCGCGAGGGTCTGCGTCCGACGGACCGCGATACGCGCCACACCAATTGCTGCGTGACCTATTCGTCGGGGCTCGCCGATGGCGGCAAGCGGGACATGATCCTGATCGCCTTCAACCATCGGGCCATCGGCGTGCCCGGCGCGATCGGCGCCGGCCTGTTCAACGCGTTCTCGCGCGGCACGCTGACGCTCGCGTCGACCGACCCGACGGTGGACCCGATCGTCGAGGAGAACATGCTCGCCGATCCGCGCGACATCGCGCGAATGCGCGACGCGGTGCGAAGGCTCGCGGTGATCACGGTACAGCCGGCGCTGCAGGAGATCGCCGACTGGATCCGGCTCGGCGATACCGAGTACACGCTGCCACAGGCAGCCGCGCTGCCCGATGTGGAGCTCGATGCTCTCCTGCGCCTGGTGACCGGCGACATCCAGCACGCCGCGGGAAGCTGCCGCATGAGCGGGGTCGGCGATGCCGACGGCGTGGTCGACCCGAATGGTGCCGTAAAGGGGATCGTCGGACTTCGCGTCGCCGACGCCTCGATCATGCCGTCCGACTGCCGCGCCAACACGCATTTCACCACCGTCGTGATCGGCGAGGCGATCGCGCGGAAGATGCGGCAGCGGCCATAGCTCGGATGAACGGGCGCCGCAGCCCGTAGGGACACGATGTCCACCCTCACCCTGAGGAGCCCGCCGCAGGCGGGCGTCTCGAAGGGCGAGGCCCCAGCTCTGGCCTCTTGGTTCGAGACGCGCCTTCGGCGCTTCTCACCATGAGGATCAAAAGCCGAGGGTGGCACTGCACACCGGACCATGAACACGCCAAGAGGCGTGTTCATGGAGAGGGCGAGATCAGCCCTGGCCGCGCGCCTCAGCCGATCGTGAAGCGCAGGCCGGCGCGGGCGCGGCCGCCGGAGATCGCGATCGGCGTGCCGTCGGCACGCCAGCACGCCGCGCCGGTCATCGTGCCATCGTCGCCGAAGGCAATCGCATTCATGCCGCCCGCCACCACCGGCTCGCGCTTGATCTCGTGGCCGCGCGCGGCGAGCTGCTGCGCGACATCATTGGGAAAGACCGGCTCGAGCTCGAGCACGCCGCCTTGCGTCCACAGCCGCGGTGCTTCGACCGCTTCCTGCAGCGACATGCCGTGGTCGATCAGGTTGACCAGCGCCTGGAAGGCGGACGGAAAGATGCGCAAGCCGCCGGGGAGGCCGAGCGCGTAGCGCAGCCGGCCGTCACGCAGCGCCATCATTGGCGCCATCGAGGTGAAGACGCGCTTGCCGGGCTGGATCGACAGCGCCCGGCCGGGATGCGGGTCGAAATTGTACATGTAGTTGTTGGCGGTCATGCCGGTGCCCGGGATCTGCACGCAGGCGCCGAACAGGCCGTTGATGGTCTGGGTTGAAGCGACGACATTGCCGTCGGCATCGGCCACGGTGACATGCGTGGTGTTGGCGGACTCGGTCGCCGACAGGCCCGGACCGAAACCCTGCGCGCGTCCCATGTCGATCTGTGCGCGGCGCTGGTCGGCATAAGCTTTCGACGTCAGCCGCTCGACCGGCACGTCGACGAAGGCAGGGTCTGCGGTCGCGACCGCGCGGTCGGCAAACGCGATCTTCAAGGCTTCCGCCAGCAGATGGGCGCCATCGGCCGAGCCGAAGCCGAGCGCGCCGATGTCGAAGCCTTCGAGGATGTTCAGCATTTGCACGATGTGCACGCCGCCGGAGGAGGGCGGCGGCGGGCCGACGATCTCATAGCCGCGGTAGGTTCCGCGGATCGGTGCGCGCGCGATGATGTCGTAGGCGCCGAGATCGGCGGTGTCGATCAGGCCGCCGTGGTCGGCCATGTAGGCGGCCAGCGCGTCGCCCAGCGGTCCGCCATAGAGGGCGCCGGGGCCGCGCTCGGCGATCAACCGCAGCGTCGCCGCGTAGTCGCTCTGGACCACGCGCGCGCCCGGCTGCACCGGCTCGCCGCCAGGCAGGAACAGCGCCGCGAGATGCGGATCACGCGCGAGGTCGCCGGCGACCAGGCGGGCGCAGTCGTTGAGATAGGGGCTCGCGACGAAGCCATGCTCGGCCAGCCGGATCGCCGGCGCCATCACCTCGGCCAGCGGCAGCTTGCCGTAGCGCGCCAGCGCCTCGCACCAGCCTTTCAGCGCGCCCGGCACCGCGACGGCGAGCGCGCCGACGGCGTTGCGGCGGCCACGCGTCTCGCGCGCCAGCGCGATCTCGTCGGACACCGGATCGTACATGCCCGGCGTGGCCCGTCGCGGCGCCGTGCTCAGTCCGTCGAGCACGACGTGGCGGCCGTCGGCGAGGTGGATGTGCGACAGCCCGCCGCCGAGGATGCCGACCATCATGGGCTCGACCACGGTGAGTGCGAACAAGGCCGCGACGGCAGCATCGATGGCGTTGCCGTCGCGCATCAGCATCTCGGCGCCCGCGCTCGATGCGAGCGGATGGTTGGTCACCACCATGCCGCGGGAGCCGGTTGCCGGCCGCTTCTCGCAACTGAACTCGGCGAAGCGCCGCGAGCCCGTCGACGTCATGCAGGATCTCCACTGTACCATGGCGCGGCAGTCGCCGCGCGAGGACTCTGATCCTGACCGATCCCCGGCGTCGAGGAAAGAGGATTGCGGTTGCAGCGTACTGACAAGTGCGCGCCATGCGTTGGACGGAGGGCGTCGCTCCTCGTCGCCTCGTTCTCATCGACGATCATCTGTGTTAGGCCTGCCATCAGTTCAATTTTGCGAGCGTGTTGACGGCATGACCCACTACGACCTGATCATTCGCGGCGGCCGCGTGCTCGACCCGGAGACACAACGCGACGCCAGCGCCGACGTCGCCGTCAAGGATGGCGCGATCGTCGCCGTCGGCGACGTCGCAGGCAGCGCGGACCGGATGATCGATGCGGCCGGGCTCGCGGTCGTGCCGGGCTTCATCGATCTGCACGCGCACGGCCAGTCGCTGCCGGCCGACCGCATGCAGGCGTTCGACGGCGTCACCACGACCTTGGAGCTCGAGATCGGCGTGATGCCGGTGGCGCGCTGGTATGATGAGCAGGAGGCGATCGGCCGCACGCTCAACTACGGCGCAGCATCGGGCTGGGTGTTCGCGCGCATCGCGACGATGACGACGCAGCAGACCGCCTCCACCATCGCCGGCATGGGCGAGGCGACGCGCGACAAGCGCTGGGTCGAGGAGGTCGCGACCGCGGCGGAGACCGCCGAGATCGTCGAGCGGACGCGGCAAGGCCTGGAGCAGGGCGGCCTCGGCATTGCCTTCCCGAACGCCTACGCGCCCGGCACCGGCATGAAGGAGCTGTCGGAGCTGTGCCGCCTCGCCGCCCGGCACAATGCGCCGACCTATACGCACATCGCCTACATGTCGAACATCGATCCGCGCAGCTCGGTCGACGCCTATACGCGGCTGATCGGGCTCGCCGGCTCGACCGGCGCGCACATGCACATCTGTCACTTCAACAGCACCAGCCTGCAGGATGTCGAGCGCTGCGCCGAGCTGGTGCAGACCGCGCAGGCGCAAGGCCTCAAGGTCACGACGGAGGCCTATCCCTATGGCACCGGCTCGACGGTGGTCGGCGCCGGCTTCTTCGCCGATCCGGCCTTCTGCCAGCGCATGGGCACCGGCTATGACGCGATCGAGATGGTGGCGGAGCGGCACCGGCTCGGCAGCCGCGACGAGCTGCTCGCGCGGCAGCAGGACGATCCCGGCGCGCTGGTGCTGATCCACTTCCTCGATGTCGCCGTCAACCAGCGCCATCGCGATCTGCTCGACGTCTCCGTGCTGTTTCCGGGCGGCGCGATCGCTTCCGATGCGATGCCGTGGATCCTGTCCAACGGCACCGACTACACCGGCGATGCGTGGCCGTTGCCGGACGATGCGGTGTCGCATCCGCGCTCGTCGGCGACCTTCACCAAATTCCTTCGCGAATGGGTGTTGGAGCGCAAGACGGTGCCGCTGATGGAGGGGCTTGCAAAGTGCACGCTGATCCCGGCCCGCATTCTGGAGCCGTCGACGCCGGCGATGCGGCGCAAGGGCCGGCTGCAGGCCGGCTGCGACGCCGACATCGCGGTGCTCGATCTCGCCGGCCTGCGCGACCGCGCCGACTTCCTCAACATGAACCGGCCGTCGGAAGGCGTGCGGCATCTGCTCGTCAACGGCCATGCCGTGATCGCCGAGGGACAGCTGATCCGCGACGCCAGGCCAGGGCGGGCAGTGCGCCGGCCCGTGCTGTCATGATCGTTCCCGTCCTGCTGGTCGCCGGCGCGCTCGGCGCCGGCAAGACGACCTTGCTCAATCATCTGCTGGCCAATCCCGGCGGCCGGCGCATCGCCGCGGTCGTCAACGATTTCGGCGCCGTCGACATCGACGCGCAGCTGTTGGGCACGGTGACCGAGGAGGTCATCAGCCTGAAGAACGGCTGCATCTGCTGCTCGCTGCAGGGCGATCTGCTGCGCACGCTGTCGTCCGTCATCAAGCGCGACCCGGCGCCCGACGCGATCGCGATCGAGACCTCCGGTATCTCGGATCCAGCCGAGATCATCCGCAACCTGATGGATCCCGTCATCTTCAAGGTCGCGCCGCTGGAGACGGTGGTGACGCTGGTCGATCCGCAGCGATTGCTCGACGATCCTGAGATCGCGCAGGATGCGCTGTGGCGATCGCAGCTGCGCGCCGCCGACTTCGTGCTGCTGACCAAGGCGGATCTGCTCGATCGCGATGCTCTCGACCGGGCCCGCGCGATCGTCGGTCGGACCAAGCCGGCATCGGCGATCTTCGAGATGGCGCATGGGGTCGTCGCGCCCGACCTGCTGTTCAGCCGCGATATCGGCGCGGCACGCGAGCTGCCGCCTCAGGTCCCGGCCATGTCGCAGCCATTCGCGACTCTCACCTGGACCTCGCAGGCGCCGCTGTCGCTGGCGCGCTTTCAAGAGGTGATTGGCCAGCTCGCACGGCGCACCCTGCGCATCAAGGGCATCCTGACGTTCACCGACCACCAAGGGCGGCCGGTCGTGTTCCAATCGGTTGCGACGCGCGGCACCCTTGCTCCTTCGCCGCTACCGCCGGCCGATGGACTGACCGCGCAACTCGTCGTGATCGGGCGCGAGGGAGAGCTCGATGCTGATGAGGTCGACGCGTTGCTGCGCTCGATCGAAGCGCCGTGACCATGCCGACCGTGCGCGGTGGGTGATTGATCAGGTGAGCGTGGAAGTTATGAAATACCTACGCTTGCGCTCACCACGTCATTGTCCGCGGCCGACGTCGCCCGGAAAAATCCGCATTGCTGCCGATATTCGCGCCGGGCCGGAAGCCGCCGTCGCCACATTTCGCGGCTCCATTCTGGGCGGTTCGGATCTGGCCTGGTCAGCCCTCGGCAGATCGGCTTTGGGCAGATCGGCCTTCGCCGAATCGTGTTTCGGCGGCTCGAGCTTCAGCGGCCGGAGCGGCTGACGCTTCGCCATGGCATCCATGACCGCTCTGTTGGCTTTCTCGATCCGCTTGGCTGCGGCGACGTCGGCGAAGGCGCGGTCGAACTTGCGCATGCGATAGAACACGATACCGCGGTCGATATAGGCTTCCTGATAGCGCGGATCGAGCTGGACGGCCGCGTCGAGATCGGTCAGCGCCGCGGTCAGATCGCCTTTCTGGAACGACGCCATGCCGCGATCACGTAGGGCACGGGCACCGTTCGACGGCGCATTGGCGGCCAACGCGCCCTCCGCATTGCACGCCGCCGGCGCGCTCGGCCCACAGCCGGGACGCTCCTGCTCGGCCGAATAGACCGCATCGACCTTGCTGACGCGCAACGGCAGCTGATCGGTCGCAGACGGCGCGTTGGGCGTCGTTGACGACGCAGTGGCTGCGGTATCGCTGCCGGCCGCGGGAGCCGACCCGGCAGCGACTACGCCCTCCGGCGCCGCCGACGCGCTCTCGATCGGCTTGGTGGGAACCTCGCTCGGCTTGACCTTGTTGGTCGCGACCACGATCGGCT
Organism: Bradyrhizobium sp. HKCCYLS2038; assembly: GCF_051167655.1. Taxonomy (NCBI): domain Bacteria; kingdom Pseudomonadati; phylum Pseudomonadota; class Alphaproteobacteria; order Hyphomicrobiales; family Nitrobacteraceae; genus Bradyrhizobium; species Bradyrhizobium sp. HKCCYLS2038. The sequence continues at coordinate 1,033,992 of NZ_JBNPTM010000001.1, forward strand.
CCACCGCTGCGATCGAAGCCGACGACATGTGGGTGAAGAGCAGATAGCCGGTCAGCGCGACCGCAGAGGCCCCGGCCAGCGCCATCACGCCCGAAGCCACCTTGTGAACCCTGGCGACGACCGCGAGCTTGGATTCCTGCCGTTGCTCGTCCTGCGCAGCACCGAGCAGGCGGTCATAGGCCGTGCGCTGATCCTTGTCGGCGAGAATGTCGTTGGCGCGGACGATCTGGCGGAACCGCAATGCGGTGTCGGGATCTCCGGGGTTGAGGTCGGGATGACTCTCTTTCACGGCCTTGCGAAAGGCAGCCCGGATGTCCTCAGCGTCATCGTCGGGAAGAGCTCCGAGCAAATCGTAAAGCGTCTTCATCGTCGCGCTCGCTGCAGGTTTCCTTCGTCTCCGACCGAAAATCCCACGGCGATTTTACGCTGGAGCACTCGTACTAACTCGTTCCACCTGACATGATGAGGGGTCAATTCGGCGGAAAAATGACTTAAAGTGGCGAAGTGCTGAGCCATTTCTGCCGAGTTGAAGCCCATTTTGAGCGTCCCTGCACGTGACCACAATCTTGGATTGAATTTCGACAGGTAATCGCCTTGGATTCAGGCCCGCGCCTATGACAGGCCCGCGCCTATGATGAGCGGTAAATTTGAAGCAGCGTTTAACGTCGCTACCGCTGGGATCACCAGCTCTGCTGGTTCGCTTGCAGGAGCGGCAGCCCGGCCGCTATACCGATGGCATGACCGAATTTCATGGTGTCTTCCCCTATCTCGCTTCGCCGATCGACGCGGACGGCACGATCCGCACCGACGTGCTCGGGCGGCTCTGCGACGACCTGATCAATGCCGGCGTGCATGGCCTGACGCCGCTCGGCTCGACCGGCGAATTCGCCTATCTCGACCGCGCTCAGCGCATGAAGGTGGTGGAGGCGACGATCGATGCGGCGCAGGGCCGGGTGCCCGTCATTGCCGGCGTGGCATCGACCGCGATCGCCGACGCGGTGGATCAAGCCAGGACCTACCAGAAGCGTGGCGCAAACGGCATCCTTGCGGTGCTCGAGGCCTATTTCCCGGTGAACGATGCCGGCATCAAAGCCTATTTTCGGGCGATCGCCGATGCCGTCGACATTCCCATCGTCATCTACACCAACCCGCAGTTCCAGCGTTCCGACCTCTCGCTCGATGTCATCGCTGATCTCGCCGAGCATCCGCGGATCAACTACATCAAGGACGCATCGACCAATACCGGCCGGCTGCTGTCGATCATCAACTGCTGCGGAGACGCCATTCAGGTGTTCGCGGCGTCGTCGCACATCCCCGCGGCGGTGATGCTGATCGGCGGCAAGGGCTGGATGGCCGGACCCGCCTGCATCATTCCGCGGCAGAGCGTCGAGCTCTACGATCTCTGCAAGGCGTCGCGCTGGGACGAGGCCCTGGCGCTGCAGCGGAAGCTGTGGCGCGTCAACGAGGCGTTCGCCCGCTTCAATCTGGCCGCCTGCATCAAGGCGGGCCTGTCGATCCAGGGCTACGACGTCGGCGATCCCGTGCCGCCGCAGGCCGCGCTCACGGCGGAACAGCGTAAGGTGGTCGAAGAAGTGCTGCAAAGCCTGGGGTGAACCCAGGCCGTCATGGCCGGGCTTGACCCGGCCATCCCATCCCAAGCGGAAGCGGGGTTTTGGATGCCCGGGCCTTCGCCGCGCCGAAGCGGCTACGGCCGCGCAGGCGGTCAAGCCCGGGCATGACGGTGTGGTATGCCGCACCAGCACAATCTCGGCTTGGCCAGCGGAACACCAATCCGCTAAAAAGCATGCAATTACATTGAACTCACCAAGGACTGACAATGAACATTCTTCCCAACAACATGCGGTTTGGTGCGGGGCAGCCCGTCAAGCGTCTGGAGGATCAGCGGCTGCTGACCGGGAAGGGGCAGTTCATCGACGACAAGCCGGAGGACGGCGCGCTGTGGCTCACCGTGCTGCGCTCGCCGCATGCGCATGCGAAGATCGTGTCGATCGATGCGGCTGCGGCGCGCGAGATCCCTGGCGTGGAAGCGATCTACACCGGTGCGGATCTCGTTGCCGACGACATCGGCACCATTCCGACGCTCGCGATCTTCAAGCGCCCGGACGGCAAGCCGATGACCGTGCCGCCGCGCCGTTTGCTGGCGCATGAGGTGGTGCGCTTTACCGGCGAGGCGGTCGCGGCCGTGGTCGCGACGTCGCGCACGATCGCGCAGGAAGCTGCGGAAGCCATTGCCGTGGATTACGAGGTGCTGCCGGCGGTGACCGATCCTGTGAAGGCGATCGAGCCGGGCGCGCCCGTGGTGTGGGCCGAGGCGCCCGACAACATCGTCGCCGCTATGAGCTATGGCGATGCCGCCAAGGTCGAGGACGCCTTCGCCTCCGCGCCCCACAAGGTGTCTCTCGACATCAACAGCCAGCGCCTGGTGCCGTCGGCCATGGAGCCGCGCTCGACCATCGCCGAGATCGAGAAGAAGACCGGCCGTCTGTTGTTGTACGTGCAGTCGCAGACGCCGGCTTCGACTCGCGACGTGCTCGCCGACGCGGTGCTGAAGCGGCCGAAGGAAAGCATTCGCGTGCTGGTCGGCGACATCGGCGGCGGCTTTGGCCAGAAGACCAACCTCTATCCGGAGGACGGCATCGTCGCCTACGCCGCGACCAAGCTGAACAAGAAGATCCGCTGGCGCGCCGAGCGCACCGACGAGTTCGTCGGCGGCACGCATGGCCGCGATCTCACCTCGACCGCCGAGTTCGCGCTCGACGCCAAGGGCAAGGTGCTGGCCTATCGCGTGCGCTCGATCGGCGCCACCGGCGCCTATTCGTCCGGTGCTGCGAATATTATCCCGCTGGTGCTCGGCCCGTTCGTGCAGACCGGTGTCTATGATCTCCCGCTGGTGCATTTCGAGGTCAAGACCGTGATGACGCACACCGCGCCGGTCGGCGCCTATCGCGGCGCCGGCCGCCCCGAGGCGGTGTTCATCGTCGAGCGGCTGTTCGACACCGCCGCGCGCCAGATCGGCATCGATCCGCGCACCATCCGCAAGGCGAACTACATCAAGCCGGCGCAGCTGCCCTACACCAACGCCGTCGGCCAGGTGTATGATTCCGGCGCCTTCGCCCACATGCTGGAGCGCGCCTCCAAGCTCGCCGACTGGGACGGCTTCAATGCGCGCAAGCGCGAGGCCAGGAAGCGCGGCATGCTTTACGGCCGCGGCCTCACCAGCTACATCGAATGGACCGGCGGCCGCGCCCACACCGAGAAGGTGTCGCTGCATGCGACGTCCGAGGGCCGCGTCATCCTGCATTCCGGCACCATGGCGATGGGGCAGGGGCTGCAGACCACCTACACGCAGATGATCTCCGACACGCTCGGCATCCCGCTCGACAAGATCGACGTCGTGCAGGGCGACACCGATCTCGCCACCGGCTTCGGCAGCGTCGGCTCGCGCTCGCTGTTCGTCGGCGGCACGGCGGTAGCGGTGTCGTCGAACGATCTGATCACGAAGGCGCGCGAGAAAGCGTCGAACCTGCTGGAGACCGCGGTCGAGGACATCGAGTATCGCGACGGCTTCCTGACCGTCGTCGGTACCGATCGCCGCATCAGCCTGTTCGAGATCGCGCAGAAGGAGCAGGCCGCCAAGCTGTCGGTCGACAGCGAGGGCGAGGTCGATGGCCCGAGCTGGCCGAACGGCACGCATATCTGCGAGGTCGAGATCGATCCGGACACCGGCATCAGCCAGGTGGTGCGCTACACCACGGTCGACGACGTCGGCGTCGCGGTGAACCCGATGCTGGTGGCCGGGCAAATCCATGGCGGCGTGGCCCAGGGCATCGGCCAGGCGCTGTACGAGAACGTCGCCTATGATGCCGACGGCCAGCTCCTGACCGCGACGTACCAGGACTACTGCATCCCGCGCGCCGACGACGTGCCGCCGATCACGGTGACGCTCGACGATTCCGCGCCGTGCAAGACCAACCCGCTCGGCTCCAAGGGCTGCGGCGAATCCGGCGCCATCGGCGGCCCGCCCTGCGTCACCAACGGCGTGATGGACGCGCTGTTCGAGCTCGGCATCACCAATCTGCAGACCCCGCTGACGCCCGAGAAGGTGTGGGCGGCGATCCGGGACGCGAAGGCGAAGAAGGCGGCGGCGTAAGATCGGAGTACAGCGCTCTCATCGGCGCATGTGAGATCCGAGCCCTCACCACAAGCACGCTGCGCCCCCCTCCCCCTTGCGGGGAGGGGTCGGGGGTGGGGGTCTCCGGGCGCTGAACTTGGTGGAGGCCGCCAAATACAATCTCTCAACGCGCATAGTCCGATCGACTCATATCGTTCGACGTCATCCGCCTCGCTGAGGACTGAACTCTCTCATCGACAGCGCGACTCGCGGACCCCCACCCCCGACCCCTCCCCGCAAGGGGGAGGGGAGCGCACCGGCGTCGGGGCGGCAGCTCGGGTCCGACTCTTACGTGTTGCCGACCTGAGATGAGACAGCGGGACGCTCGTTGGATTCATCGCTGACAGGCAATTCGATCGCCACGCTGAAATCGCCGGCCTTACCACCGAAGCGTAACGCGCCGCCATGCGCCAGCGCGACCTCGTTGGCGATGGCAAGTCCAAGCCCCGAGCCGTGCGAGCCGTCGCCCTTCTGGAACGGCACCAGCAGTCCCGCCTGCGCTTCCGCCGCAATTCCCGGGCCGTCGTCCCAAACAACGATCGCAACCTGCGACGCCGTACGCTCCACCTTCACCATCAGCCGCGTCCGCGCGCCATGCGCCAGGGCGTTGTGGATCAGATTGGCGAGCGCCTCGCGCAGGCTGATCGCGTCGGCGTCGACCACAGCCTCGGTCTCCGACGGCACGAAGCTGACCGAGACCTCGCGGTCCAGCGACAGTGGCACGCTCTGCGACAGCACCGATTTCGCCAGGGTATTGACGTCGGTGGCCACGAAGCGCGGCGCCTGCGCGCGGTGCTGGATCATGGCGTGGTCGAGCAGCTGGCTGGTGAGCCGGGCGAGGTCGGCGATGCGGCCGCGCAGCCGATCGAGCGCCTTGGGATCCCTGGTCTGATCGCTCAGCAGCTCGACCTCGGCATCGATCGCTGCCAGCGGTGTACGTAGTTGGTGCGTCGCGTCGGCGATGAAGCGCTGCATCAGCGTGATGCGCTCCGACAAGCGCTGCATGAAGCCGTCGATGGCGCCGACCAGCGCGCGCACCTCGCGCGGCGGCGTCATCGCGATCGGGCTGAGATCATCCGGCCTGCGCTTGACGATCTCGGCCTCGATCCGGGTCAGCGGCGCGAACACCAGCCGCAGGCACAATGCTGTCGCGACCAGCGCCAGCAGGCTCATCGCAGCGATCAGGCCGATCGCCTTGGACGCGAGATCCCAGGTCAGGACGTCGCGGGCGCGCAAGGTCTGCGCCAGCACGATCTGGCTCCAGCCGTCGCCGGGCGCACCGTCGAGCCGGCGCGCCACCGCCGCGATGCGCACGGGCTGGTCGCGGTAGACGCCGTCACGCAGCACGACGCCGTCGCGCAGCGTATTGGCGGGCGCGCTGACCGCGAGATCGTCATAGCCCGCAATGACCACGCCGCGCGGATCGGTGACGCGATAGAACACGAGGTCATAGGCCGACAAGGTCGCGAACGCGGCGGCCGGCGGATCGAGCGTCACCACGCCGCCCTGCATGTAGATGTTCTCGGCAATCTGCACGGCGCCGCCGGCGAGCAGCTTGTCATAGGCGTCGCGCGCGGCGGTCGCCGCATATTGCCAGGCGGCGAGGCTGAGCACGATGGCGCCGACGGCCAGGATCGCGCCGATCGCGATCAACAGCCGCGCGCGCAGCGACGCCCTGATTTCACGAAGCGTGGAGCTGATAGCCAAGGCCGCGCTCGGTCTTGATCTCGACGGTGGTCGCCGAAAGCTTGCGGCGCAGTCGCGCAATGAATTGCTCGACGGCGTTCGGGCTCGGGTCTTGGTCGAAGCTGAAGAGCTGCTCCACCAGCTCCTCCTTGGCGACATAGCGCCCGGGGCGTGCAGCGAGGATCTCCAATACGGTGAGCTCACGTCGGGTCAGGTCGAGCGGTTGGCCCGCCACGCTTGCGGTGCGCCCGGCGCGGTCGATCACCAGCGGCCCCAATGTCAGCAGATTGTCGGACTGGCCGGCGGCACGACGCAGCAGCGCGCGGGCCCGCGCCTCCAGCTCGCGATAGTCGAACGGCTTGATCAGATAATCGTCGGCGCCGAGGTCGAGCGCGCCGATGCGGTCGTCGACCGCCGAGCGTGCGGTCAGCACCAGCACCGGCGTGCGCAGGCCGCGCTTGCGCAAATGCTTGAGCACGGCGAAGCCGTCCATGTTCGGCAGCATCACGTCGAGCACGATCAAATCATAGGTCTGCACCTCGATCAGCTCGCTCGCGGTGCGGCCGTCCTTCTCCCAGTCGACGGCGTAGCCGATCCGCTCGAACCGGCTGGTCACGGCGGCGCCGATCTCGGGCGTGTCTTCCACCAGCAGGATGCGCAAAGTCTCGTCTCGGTCCGGAGTCAGGTTCGCGTCAGTCTCCTCCTCTATCACTTCGAATAAGGGCGCCGAAGTGCACCAGGCGAATTTTCGCACTGCAACATAGAGGGAGGGAAGGACGCATGACCGTCCATCAATCGCAATCCCAGTTCGAGCCGCTGCTCTCGGTCGAGGGCGTGACGCTGCAATACAAGACGCCGGACACGCTGGTCACGGCGACCTATCGCGTCGATTTCAAGGTCTTCGACTCCGACCGCTTCGTGCTGCTCGGCCCCTCCGGCTGCGGCAAATCCACCCTGCTCAAGGCCATCGGCGGCTATCTCAAGCCGACCGAGGGCCGCATCCGCCTCAAGGGCCACGACGTCACCGAGCCCGGCCCGGACCGCATGATGGTGTTCCAGGAGTTCGACCAGCTCTTGCCGTGGAAGACGGTGCGCGAGAACGTCGTGTTCGCGCTGACGGCGAGCGGCCGGCTGAGCGCGGCCGAGGCGCAGGAGCGCGCAAAATCCTACATCGACAAGGTCGGCCTCACCAAGTTCATCGACTCCTATCCCCACATGCTCTCAGGCGGCATGAAGCAGCGCGTCGCGATCGCCCGGGGCATGGCGATGGAGCCGGACGTGCTCCTGATGGACGAGCCGTTCGCCGCGCTCGACGCGCTGACCCGGCGCAAGATGCAGGACGAGCTGCTGCAGCTCTGGCAGGACACCCGCTTCACGGTGCTGTTCGTGACGCATTCGATCGAGGAGGCGATCAAGATCGGCTCGCGCATCCTGCTGCTGTCGCCGCATCCCGGCCGCGTCCGCGCCGAGCTCAACAGCGTGCCGCCGGGCACGATGGGCACGCCCGAGCAGGTCGCGCTCGAAGGGCGCATCAACGACATGCTGTTCGGCCATCACTGAGGGAAGGGAGAGAAAATCATGAGCGAGACGCTGGCGCTGCGCCCCGAAATCGTCAATGCAGACACCCCCCTCGGTGACGTCAAGGTCGAGGCGAGCCTGTCCTGGCTCGAACGCATCTATCGCATCAGCGCGGTGCGCAAGGCCATCATCCTGGTGGCGCTGGCCGCGCTGTGGCAGGCCTATGGATTGTGGCTGGCCAACCCACTGCTGTTTCCGACCTTCACCGACACGCTGTCGGCGTTCTTCGAGAACATCGCCAATGGTGTGATCCCGGCGCGCACGCTGGTGTCGCTGGAGACGCTCTTGATCGGCTACGGCGTCGGCATCGCGCTGGCGGCGGTGCTGACCACGATCGCGATCGGCTCGCGGATCGGTGCTGATCTGCTGGAGGCGCTGACCTCGATGTTCAACCCGCTGCCGGCGATCGCGCTCTTGCCACTGGCGCTGATCTGGTTCGGCCTCGGCAAGGGCAGCATCATCTTCGTGCTGGTGCATTCGGTGCTGTGGGCGATTGCACTCAATACCCATTCCGGCTTCCGCTCGGTGTCGAACACCCTGCGCATGGTCGGCCTCAACTATGGCCTGCGCGGGCTGAAGCTGGTGCGCTTCATCCTGATACCCGCCGCCTTCCCTGCGATCCTGACCGGCCTCAAGGTCGGCTGGGCCTTCGCCTGGCGAACCCTGATCGCGGCCGAACTCGTGTTCGGCGTGTCCTCCGGTTCCGGTGGCCTCGGCTGGTTCATCTTCGAGAACCGCAACCAGCTGGAGACGGCCAACGTGTTCGCCGGCCTGTTCACCGTGATCTTCATCGGCCTGGTGGTCGAGAACGTCGTGTTCGCCACAATCGAGCGCAAGACGGTGCGGCGCTGGGGCATGCAGCACTAAGATCAACTATAAGCACAATCACAAGGGAAGGAGACGACCATGTCTTTAGGCAAATCGCTCGCGGCCGCCGCATTCGGCCTCGCCACGCTGCTCGGCGCCAGCTCGGCCTCGCAGGCCGAGGTCAAGGAGATCCGGCTCTCCAAGGGCTACGGCATCCTCTATCTGCCGCTGATCGTGATGGAGGATCAGAAGCTGATGGAGAAGCAGGCCGAGAAGGCCGGCCTCGGTCCGTTCAAGGTGATCTGGCAGCTGCTCGACGGCGGCAACATCATCAACGATGCGATGATGGCCGGCTCGCTCGATATCGCCGGCACCGGTGCGCCCGGCTTCATCACCTTGTGGGCCAAGGCCAAGGGCATTCCGGCGGTCGAGGTCGTCGGCGTCAGCGGCTTGAGCTCGACCTCGCTGTGGATGAACACCAACAATCCCGAGATCAAGTCGCTGAAGGACTTCAAGTCCGGCGACAAGATCGCGCTGCCGGGCATCAAGACCTCGCTGTCGGCCGTGATGCTGCAGATGATGGCGGCCCAGGAGTTCGGCAAGGAGAACTACGCCAAGCTCGACCCGATGACCGTCGGCCTGCCGCATCCCGAAGCCGTGGCGGCGCTGACCTCGGGCAAGACCGAGATCACGGCGCACTTTACCTCGCCGCCGTTCTCCTACATCGAGCTGAAGGACTCCAAGATCCGCCGCGTCGCGAACTCTGCCGACGTGCTCGGACGGTTGACAATGGACGTGGTGTTCGCGCCGAAACGTTTCGTCGACGCCAATCCGAAGGTCGTGCAGGCCTTCCTCGACGCGCTGGACGAGGCCTGCACGCTGATCGCCAACGACAAGGCGGCAGCCGCCGAGATCTACGCCCGCACCGCCAAGGTGAAGACCACCAAGGAGGAGGTGCTGGAGATGCTGCAGGACAAGGACACCTGGTTCTCGGCGACGCCCGAGGGCGTGCTGAAGATCGCCGAGTTCATGCACGGCGTCGGTTCTATCAAGGTCAAGCCGGCGAACTGGCAGGACATGTTCGTCACCCAGCTGCGTGACCGCAAGGGCAGCTGATCAGCCCAAGCCGCAGCCGCGACCTCAGTGTCCTCCTTCTCCCCGTTCTTACGGGGAGAGGGTCGGGCTGAGGGGCAGCGGCACGAGTGGTGTAGTTGCTGGGCAAAGAGCGAAATCTCGATTTGCTCCGTAGTCTAATTAGTCGCGCTATCTTCCATTTGTGCGCCCTCATCGTGCCCGTCCGATGGACCATCATCTGAGCGACGCACGTGCCATGCCCCTCACCCGGATTGCTGCGCAATCCGATCTCTCCCCGCAGAAGAGCGGGGAGAGGTTGCAGCGCGCTTGCCGATGGAGATCGGCTCAATGATGAAGCCGCTTGGACTTTCAACCCGTCTGCTGAAATGCAACCCGCACCCGCACCCGCAGGCCGCCTTCCGGCGAGGTTGACAGATCCAGGTCGGCGCCGTGGGCGTCGGCGATCTGCTTGACGATGGCCAACCCCAGGCCGCTGCCGCCTGTGCTGCGGCTGCGCGAGCTGTCGAGCCGGAAGAACGGCTCGAACACGGCGTTGCGCGCGTCGGCCGGAATGCCCGGGCCGTCATCGTCGATGGCGATCACGACGGCCTTGTCCGGCAGCACTCGCACGGTGCAGCGCGTCGCGAAGCGCAGTGCGTTCTCGATCAGGTTGATGAACAGCCGGCGCAGCGCGGTCGGCTCGCCGAGCACGGTCAGCGGCGCGTGGCCGAGTTCCGCGCTGATGTCAGCGCCGCTCTGGCGCCGGTCGTCCACGATCCCCGCGAGCATCGCCGCGAGATCGACCGGCTGGCGCTGGATCGCCGCGAAGCCGCCGCGCGACACCGCCAGTGCATCCTCGAGCAGGTGCGTCATCTCGTCGAGATCGCCGGCCGCCTTGTCGCGCTGCTCTTCCTCGGGCAGGCGCTCGACACGCAGCCGCAGCCGGGTGATGTAGGTCTTGAGGTCGTGCGAGACCGCGCCGAGCAGCAAAGTGCGGCCGCGCACCAGATCGGAGATGCGGGTCTGCATGTCGTTCACGGCCGTGATCAGGTTGCGGATTTCAGGCGCGCCGGACGGCGTGACCGGCACCGCAGTGGCATCGCTGCTGAACCGGCCGAGCGAGCGGCTGAGCTGGCGCAGCGGCCGCGCCTCGCGTGCGATCGCAATCACGGCGGCGATGCCGATCAGGGCGCCGAGCAGGCCGACGCCGAAGCCCGGCGGCAGTCCGAACAGCCGCGTGCCTGCGGCGCCCCTGGCTTCGAACACGACGTAATCGCGGTCGCGCAGCGACACGGCAAAGCGCACCGAGCGGCCGGCATTGCGCCAATAATCCCCGAGGTGCCAGTCGCGCCAGCGTGGCAAGGTGGTGCGTGATCTCAGCACGATCACGTCGCGCGGCTGCAGTGACTGCAGGTACAGAGTGAGAAATTGCTCGGCGAGCGGCCGGCGGATGGCTTCGGCGGACGCTTCAGGGCGCTCTTGCGTCAGCGTGACCTCGAGTCGCTCGCTGCTGACGGCCTTGAGGACGAGCGGGCGCTCGGCCGGCCCGGCACTCTCGATCAGCTGGACGATGGCGCTGACCTGCTCGGGCAGCGGAAACAGCCGCCTGAAAATCTCCTCGCGCGATTCGCTCAGGACCAGCCAGCCGAGCCCGACCGCCCATAACGCGATCAGCGCGAACAGCACGATGGCCATCAGCCTGCCGGCGAAGCCGAGCCGACCGAGCACGTCTCACAGCTCCCTGACGGCGGCGGTGAAGATGTAGCCGGCGCTGCGCACGGTCTTGATCAGTTCGCCTTCGCCCTCGCGCTCGATCTTCTTGCGCAGCCGGCTCACCTGCACGTCGATGGTGCGGTCGAGCGGATCGGCTTGCCGTCCGCGGGTCCAGTCCATCAGTTGATCGCGCGACAGAACGCGGTTCGGCCTGACCAGGAAGCAGCCGAGCAGCTCGAATTCGGCGCTGGTGAGCGGCAGTGGCCCATCCTCCGCATGCGTGATCTCGCGCTTGTCGAGATCGACGGTCAGGTTGGCGTTGACCATGAAGCGGCGGTTCTCCAGCGGCGCCGGCTCGGCGCGGCGCAGGATGGCCCGGATGCGCGCGACCAGTTCGCGCGGGCTGAACGGCTTCGGCAGATAGTCGTCGGCGCCCATCTCGAGCCCGACGATGCGGTCGATCTCGTCGCCCTTGGCCGTCAGCATCAGGATCGGCACCCGCGACGTCGCGCGCAGCCGGCGGCAGATCGACAGCCCATCCTCGCCCGGCAGCATGATGTCGAGCACGACCAGATCGGGATCACCGAAGGTGTTGCGAAAGCGGTCGAGGGCCGCGCCGCCGTCGCCGACATCGACGCGAAAGCCCTCGCGCGCGAGGTGATCGCGCAACAGGCTGCGGATCTCGATGTCGTCCTCGATGACCAGGATATGCGAGCGCGTGTCCATGGCCATCGTTTTAAGAACACAGGGCCGTGCAGGGCAACCCGGGCTCTGACACCGTTACAAAACGTTACATGGCAGCTCTGTCCTGCAAACCGCCTGCAAACTTCGTGGGCGAAGCTCTGTTCACGCCGTCAGGCGGTGTCGATGTGGACAGGAGAGACAGATGGTTTCAGTTCGGACCTCGATCGCGGCGGTGGCGATCAGCGCAATGGTGACGGCCCTGGGCAGCTCGGGCGCGCAGGCCTGGTCGCGCAGCGGCGGCGGCGTCGGCCCGCGCGGCGGCACCTGGTCATCGTCGGCGTCCGGCAGCTGTGCCGGCGGCAGCTGCAGCCGCAGCCATAGCGGCACCTACACCGGGCCGCGCGGCGGCGTCGTGACCAACACCGGCCAGACGAGCTGCGCGGGCGGTACTTGCACCCACACCGGAACGACCACCGGGCCGTATGGCGGGACCATCAATCGCAGCAGCACTTTCACGCGCTGACGAGGCTCACGCCGCCGCGGCCGAGGACGGCGGGAAGCAGACCGCGACCCGCAGTCCGCCTTCCGGCGCCGTGTCCAGCCGGATTTCGGCGCCGTGGGCGTCGGCGATCTGCTTGACGATCGCAAGTCCGAGGCCGGTGCCGCTGATCCCGGCGCTGCGGGAGTCCTCGATCCGGAAGAACGGATCGAACACGGCGTGCCGCGCCTCGATCGGAATGCCGGGACCATCATCGTCGATCGCAACGACCGCCCCGGCTTCGCGCCAAATTCGGATCACGCAATGCGGCGCGTATTTCAGCGCATTGCCGACGAGGTTCGTGAACAGCCGGCGCAGCGCCACCGGATCGGCGCGGATGACGATGGGCGTGGACTTCAACTCGGTCCGGACCCTTTGGCCGCCTGGTTCGCCGTCGTTCGCGACGCTCGCGAGAACCGTTCGGAGGTCGACCAGCTTGCGTTCGGAAATCTTGAACTGGCCGCGCGACACCGCGAGCGCGCCGTCGAGCAAGGTCGTCATGTCTTCGAGATCGTGCGCCAGCCGGGCGCGCTGGGTCAGATCGGGAATCTGCTCGGCCCGGATTCGGATCCGCATGATGTAGCCCTTCAGGTCATGCGAGATCGAACCAAGCAGCAATGTCCGCCCGCGGATCAGCTCCGAGATGCGCGTCTGCATCTTGTCGGCCGCAATGATCAACTGGCGGATTTCCGGGGCGCCGCTCGGCGGCGGCAGCGGCAGCGTCGTGTCGCCGGCGAAGCCGGCGAGGGCCTTGCTGAGCGCGCGCAACGGGCGTGCCTCGCGCTCGATGACGATCACCGCGCCGATGCCGATCAGAGCCCCGAGCAGGCCCACCAGGATCCCCGGCGGGACTCCGAACAGCCGGCCGCGGATGGCTCCCTGGACGTCGAGCAGCAGGTAGTCGCCACCGGCCAGAGACACCGCCAGATGCGTCCGGTGCCGGACGATGCGGCGATAGTCGCCCGGATGCCAGTCGCGCCAGGAGGGCATCGGATCGGTGAACGCGATCACGTCGCGCGGGTGGGTGGCGTCGAAATAGGTCGAGAGGATGCGCTCCACGAACGGCCGGCGCCAACTGTTGGGCTCGGGGTCCGGGCGGCCGTGGACGACCGCGAGGCTCACGCGCGGGCTGCTGAGCGCGCGCAGGACGACAGTCTGCTGCGACGGCTCGATGGTTTCGACCAGATTGATGATGCTGCCGACATGCTCGGGCAATGACAGCATCTGCTCGGCGTTGTCCTCTGCAGTCAGCCAGCCGACTCCGGAGGCCCACAGCGCGATCAATGCGAACAGCACGATCGCGGTCAGCCGGCCGGCAAAGCCAAGTCTGCGGAACACCTCAGGCCTCCGTTGCGGAGCCGCCGTCGAACAGCATGTCCATCGTTTCGGCCCCCTTTTGCTGCGCAGCCTGCCCCGGTCGTATCGCGATGGTATTTATATCTGGATCAAATTGTTCCATGCCTGTCCAGCCCGGACGACCATTCGCGGCCATGCATCTGCCCTGCGCAGTGGAGAAAGTCCGCGAATGGTTGTAGGCGCGGCCGGCTGGTGGCCATGGTTTGCGCTGGCGCGGTGACGAGACTGGTCGCCGCGGTTCGGCGGCTGTGGATCTTGTCAGGGCGAACCGCGAACGATATCCAAGCCTGGACCGCCGACCGGAGCGGCTCTTGCTCGACGTGGTGCGAGCTGATCCATGCGAGCCGACCAATGGGGAGATTGCGATGCGCCGAATCCTGACCGTGCTCGCCGCGCTGATGACGCTGAGCCTCACCAATTGCGGCTACAACGCCATCCAGACCAATGACGAGCAGGTCAAGGCGGCCTGGTCCGAGGTGGTCAACCAGTATCAGCGCCGCGCCGATCTCGTGCCCAACCTCGTCAACAGCGTGAAGGGCTTCGCGCAGCAGGAGAAGGACGTGCTGCTCGGCGTCACCAACGCCCGCGCCAAGGTCGGCAGCGTCCAGGCCACGCCCGACGTGGTGAACGATCCGGCGGCGCTGCAGAAGTTCCAGGCGGCGCAGAGCGAACTGACCGGCGCGCTGTCGCGGCTGCTGGTCGTGACTGAGAACTATCCGCAGCTGAAATCGGATCAGCTGTTCCGCGACCTGATGTCTCAGCTCGAAGGCACCGAGAACCGCATCACCGTGGCGCGCAACCGCTATATCAAGTCGGTGCAGGAGTACAATGTCGGCATCCGCACCTTCCCGAACAACCTGACCGCGATGGCGTTCGGCTACAAGGAGAAGGCCAACTTCACCGTCGAGAACGAGCGCGAGATCTCGGTCGCGCCCAAGGTCGACTTCAACACGCCGTCGCCTGCGCCCGCCAAGTAGCCGGAGCACGCAATCGTGCGCACGCTGCCGGCCGTCAAGGCGCTGCTTGCGACGCTGCTCGTCTGCCTCGCCACGATGGTGCTGGCCGACGTCGCGGTGCCGCAGCTCACGGGCCGCGTCGTTGACCAGACCGGCACGCTGTCGTCGTCTGATATCGCAAGCCTGACGCAGAAGCTGAAGGACCTGGAAACGCGCAAGGGCAGCCAGGTCGCGGTGCTGATCGTGCCGACCACGCAGCCCGAGACCATCGAGCAGTTCTCGATCCGCGTTGCCGAGGCGTGGAAGATCGGCCGCAAGAAGGTCGATGACGGCGCGCTGCTGGTGATTGCCAAGACCGATCGCAAGCTGCGCATCGAGGTCGGCTACGGCCTCGAGGGCAGCCTCACCGACGTCACCGCGCGGCGCATCATCGACGAGGTCATCACGCCGAAATTCCGCACCGGCGATTTCGCCGGCGGCATCGATGCCGGTGTCGACAGGATCATCGGCGTCATCAATGGCGAGACCTTGCCGGTGCCGCAGCCGCAGGCCTCGCATGGCAACGACCTCGATTTCGATTCCATCACCTCGTTCGCGCCGGTGGCGCTGTTCGGCGCCATCGTGATCGGCGGCATCCTGCGTGCGCTGCTCGGCCGCCTGCTGGGATCGCTGGCCACCGGCGGCGCGATGGGCGTGATCGCCTGGGTGATGGTGGGATCGGCAGGGTTGGCTGCGCTGTCGGCCGTCGCCGGCTTCATCATCGCCTTCATCGCCGACAGCATTGCCTCGACGTCAGGCCCGGGCAGCGGCCGCCGCGGCGGCTGGTCTGGTGGATCGTCGTCATCAGGCTGGAGCAGCGGCAGCTCGAGCGACAGCGGCAGCTTCTCCGGCGGCGGCGGCAGTTTCGGTGGCGGCGGCGCCTCGGGCAGCTGGTGAGGACGACGATGAGCATCATGCGGATCGGCCGGCATCTCCTGCACCATCATTGGCAGCTGAAGCGCATCTTCACGCCGGACGTGCTGGCGCGCATCGAGCAGGCGATCAAAGCGGGCGAGCGCATCCATGCCGGCCAGCTGCGCTTCGTGGTCGAAGGCGCGCTCGACGGCCGGCCGCTGTGGCGCAACCAGCCGCCGCGCGCGCGCGCGCTCGATGTGTTCTCGCAATTGCGGATCTGGGACACCGCGCACAACAACGGCGTCCTGATCTACCTGCTGCTCGCCGACCGTGACGTCGAGATCATCGCCGACCGCGGCATCCACGATCGCGTCGGCGCGGCGGGATGGGAGACGATCTGCCGGGCGATGGAGGCGGAGTTCAGGGCCGGCCGCTTCGAGCAGGGCGTGATGCAGGGCATCGCCGCCGTGTCACGCGAGCTCGCGAAGCATTTTCCGCCGCAGGCCGGCGAGACCAACGAGCTGCCCGATGCGCCGGTGGTGCTGTAGCGCAGGTCTCATCTCCTTGCTTATCAGCAGCATCGCAAGCCACGCAATCGCTGGCCCCACTCTCTCCGTCATTCCGGGGCGCGCGGAACGCGCGAGCCCGGAATCCATAACCCCGAGCGGCGGTGAGGCGAAGACGCGCCGCCACGACCTTCGCGCCTCAGGACGGGTCGTGGCTATGGATTCCGGGCTCGTCGCTTCGCGACGCCCCGGAATGACGGCGGAGAGAATCTGCGCGGTAACTCAGCCCGCCGTCGCCGCTGCGCCGTAGCGCTTGACCATCTCAGCCGCCATCTCCGCCATCTTCGCGCGCAGCTCGGGCGGGGCGAGCACTTCGGCTTCGGGGCCGAAGCGCAGCAGCTCGCCGGCGGCGTGCCACAGCGTCGTTCCGGTCGGGATGGTGGCGATGCGCCAGCCATCGGCATCTGTCTCGTCGGCGAGGCGCGTGCGGGCGCGCACGTAGGGCTGGCTCCACACCTCCAGCAGTTTCACGCCGAGCGGCGACAGGCGCACGGTCGCCGCGTTCGGATGCATTTCCGCTTCCAGCCGCTCGGTCGCGGCGCGCCAATAGGCGGCGAGGTCGAAATCGGCCGGCCGCGCAAAACTCTCATCGGTGACCGCACAATCGAGGATCCGCGCGACCCGATAGGTGCGCACGCTGCGCTCGACGCCGCCGGCGAGATACCAGCTGCCGCCCTTGAGCACGAGGCCGAGCGGCGCGACGCGGCGGCGCTTTTCGGCGCGCCAGGTCTGATAGCGGATGTCGATCACGCGTTCGGTGAGCAGCGCATCGGCGATGGCGCGCAGATGCGCCGGCTCCTCGGCCGCGCCGAACCAGCCGGGCGCATCGAGATGGAACCGCGCCTGCATCCGGCCGGCATTGGCGCGCAGGCTCTGCGGCAGCGCCGCCACCAGCTTGGTCTGCGCCGCGCTCATCGCATCGTCGAGGCCGAGCGCCGCAGCCGGGCCGGGCAGGCCGGCCATGAACAGCGCGTCAGTCTCGGCCGGCGACAGCCCGTTGAGCCGGACGCGATAGCCGTCGAGCAGGCGATACCCGCCCTCGGCGCCGCGCTCGGCATAGACCGGGATGCCGGCGGCCGCGAGCGCGTCGATGTCGCGATAGATCGTGCGCACCGAGACCTCGCAGGTCTCCGCGAGCTCGGGAGCGGTCACCCGACCCTTGGCCTGCAGGGTGGTGAGGATGGAAAGCAGACGGCTGGCGCGCATGGGTCATCATCAAAACATACCTGACACGGATTGTCAGGTATGCCGTGCGACAATACCGGCATCCGAGAACCGACCCCGGAGGAGATCATCATGACCGCCGACGACAAGATCACGCTGTATTATTCGCCGCAGACCCGCGCCGCCGGCGCCCGTGTCCTGCTCGAGGAGCTCGGCGCGCCCTATGAGCTCCACGTCCTGAACATGAAGGCGGGCGAGCAGCGCCAGCCGGCGTTTCTCGCCATCAACCCGCTCGGCAAGGTGCCGACGGTCGGCCATCGCGGCCAGATCGTGACCGAGCAGGTCGCGATCTTCATCTATCTCGCCGATCTGTTCCCGCAGGCGGGCCTGACGCCGGCGCTCAATGATCCCCTGCGCGGGCCCTATCTGCGCTGGATCGCCTATTACGGCGCCTCGTTCGAGCCGGCGGTGATCGATCGTTTCATGAAGCGCGAGCCGGCCCCGGTCACGCAGTCGCCTTATGCCGACTACGACACGATGCTATCAGCGCTGGAGCAGCAACTCGCCAAGGGGCCTTATCTGCTCGGCGAGCGCATGACGGCCGCCGACGTGCTCTGGGGCATCGCGCTGAACTGGACCATGATGTTCGGTGTCGTGCCGCGCAAGGACGTGTTCACGAGCTATGCCGAGCGCATCACCTCCCGCGCGGCGTTCCAGCGCGTCATGGCCGCCGATGCCGAGATGGCTGCGCAGCACGAGGCTGCGGCGGGCGCTTGATCGCCAGCCGACGCGGCTGGCCGTGAGCTGCCGCGTCAGCGAGCGAGCAGGATGAAGCGGTGCGGACAGCCGCTCACGCGATGCGATCCGGCACCGCCGGATCGCCAGGATCAAATTGCGTCGGGCGGCGATCGAGGCGCGGGTCCTCTCCTCCAGCCATTAACCGGTTGTTCAGCACATCGTCCCCGGCGCGGCATCCGTCCGGTCCCTTAAGACGATTTTAGCCGCCTGCGCCACTTACTGGACTACCCGCGATTCATCCGTCCTTGGGGACCCAGGCCGGCTCGCTCACTCTCGCCGTTGAATCGAGACCACCCAGATGTCGCTCGTCGTTGCCAATCGCGTGACCGCCGCCCGCATGACGCCCGGTCTGCTGCATCTTTGCGTCGGCGTGGGGACCTATCTGTTCCTGTTCGTGGTCGGCGACCTGCTGCTGCAGGATGCCGATACGTACTGGCACATCAGCGTCGGGCAGTGGATCATCGACCACGCGGCGATGCCGTATGTCGACGTCTATTCGTTCACGCGCTCCGGCAGCCCGTGGATGTCGAGCTCCTGGCTCGCGCAGGTGCTGTATGCGGTGGCGTATGCGCAGGCCGGCTGGGCCGGCGTCGCGGCGCTGGCCGCGCTGGCAGTCGCGGCCGCGCTGGTGATCTTTCTCGATCTGATCGAGCCCTGCTTCAAGCCGGTCCACCGCGTGCTGCTTGCGCTGCTGGTGCTGGTGGTGTCGGCCCCGCATCTGCTCGCGCGGCCGCACGTCCTCGCCCTGCCGATCATGGTCGCTTGGGTGGGCGGACTGATCCGGGCCGTCGACCAGCGCGCGGAGCCGTCGTGGATGCTGCTCCCGCTGATGATCGCCTGGGCCAATCTGCATGGCGGCTTCGTGCTCGGCCTTGCTCTGATCGCTCCGCTCGCGCTCGAGGCCGTGTGGCAGAGCGCGGCCAGCGACCGCGTCGCTGTCGCGAAGCGCTGGACGCTGTTTGCCGGCGCGGCGCTGCTCGCCAGCTGCTGCACGCCCTATCTGCACAACACGCTGATGGCGGCGCTGAAGATCCTGGCGCTCGGTCCGGTGCTGTCGCTGGTGTCGGAATGGCGGCCGGCCGATTTCACCAGCTTCGGACCCTTCGAGGCCGCGCTGCTCGGCCTGATCGCGGTCGCCTTGCTTCGCGGCGTCGTGCTGTCGCTGCCGCGCATTGCGTTGTTGTTGCTGCTGACGCACATGGCGTTGTCGCATGTGCGATGCCTCGAGATCTTCGCGTTCCTGGTGCCGCTGGCGCTGGCCGCGCCGATGCGCCACCGCGCTCATGCGTCCACGGCAGATCCCGAGACCAACGGCGCCTCGCCGCTGGTCTCGGCGTCGACGGCCTCCGCGATCATTGCCGGCGCGCTGGCCGTCACGCTGCTCTACGCCGCGAACCACACTTTTGCAGCCGTCAGGACGCAGGCGCCGGTCGCCGCGCTCGAGGCGCTGCGCCAGCACAAGTCGGCGCGCATCTTCAACGACTATCAGTTCGGCGGCTACCTGATCGCGAACGACGTCCCCGTCTTCATCGACAGCCGGGCCGAGCTCTACGGCCAGGACTTCATGATGAGCTATCTCAAGGCCGCCGACGGCCGCAGCCACGAGCAGATCGCCGCATTGCTCGACCAGTACCAGGTCGATGCTACTCTGCTCGCTCCGGACAGACCCGCAGCACAGCTCCTCGACCAGATGCCGGGCTGGAAACGGCTCTACGCCGATGACGTCGCCGTCGCGCACGTCCGCGTGATGCCTGCGAAGTAGGCGTCGAGCGTCGGAGTCTTCAAGCCGTCCGCGCCAGCAGCAGCGCCGCGGCCGCACCAACCAGTTCGGGCGACCATCCCGGACTGTCGCCGCAATGCGCGCACTCCGATCGAACTTGACCGGTGCGCTGCGGCAAGGCCTGTCCCCTGGTTCACGATTGCAAGACGAAACCCGTGCTCTCGCCGAAGGGAGGATGGCTAATCCTCTCGTCCGCGTTACTATGTCGCAATGGACCCCGGCAAACGAGGGCTCCGGGTGGGAGGAATGGAATGAGTGAATGCAGTTTGAACCGGCGCGATCTTCTGCTGGGCAGCGTCGCACTGGCCTCGATCGCGCCATCCGTGGCTTTGGGACAGACTGCGCCTGCCGCGCCGGTGACGTTGAACATCATCGACGTCGCCGGAAACCTCGCGCTCACGCAACCGGCGTTCGAGGAATATCGCAAGGCCAAGCCCAAATTCGTCTCGAAGATGACGTTCACCAAGGCGCCTGCACCCGAACTGCCCGGCAAGCTCAAGGCGCAGCAGGACGCGGGCCGCGTCGATATCGACTTGGTGCTGACCGGCGCCGATGCGCTCGCCGCCGGCATCGAGCAGAAGCTGTGGATCGACGTCGTCGGCACCTACGCCGCCAAGCTGCCCAAGCTCGATACCATCTTCGAGCCCGGCGCGAAGATGATGCAGTCGCTGGCTGCGGATCAGGGCGTCTGCATTGCCTGGTATCCGTCGGGACCGCTGCTCGAGTACATGCCTGACAAGGTCAAGACGCCGCCGACGTCGGCCGCCGAGCTCCTGGCCTGGGCCAAGGCCAACCCGAACCGGCTGGTCTACGCGCGTCCGGCCAATTCCGGTCCCGGGCGGACCTTCCTCATGGGCCTTCCTTATCTGCTCGGCGACAAGGACCCGAAGGATCCTGCCAAGGGCTGGGACAACACCTGGGCGTTCCTGAAGGAGCTCGGCGAGTACATCGAGTACTACCCGACGGGCACCGGCGCCACGATGAAGGAGCTCGGCGAAGGCACCCGCGACATGATCATCTCGACCACCGGCTGGGACATCAATCCGCGGGCGCTCGGCGTCGTGCCGAAGGAAGCGAAGATCCAGACCCTCAAGGGGTTCAGGTGGGTGATCGACGGCCACTACATGGCGATTCCGAAGGGCCTGTCAGACGACAAGGTCGCTGTCCTGCTCGACCTGATCAATTTCATGCTGAGCAAGCAGGCGCAGGCCTACATCTATGACCAGGGCTATCTGTATCCCGGCCCCGCCGTGAAGGACGTGCCGCTGTCGATGGCACCGAAGGAGAGCCAGGACACGATCCAGGAGTTCGGCCGGCCCGAATACGCCAAACTGTTCGCCGAAGTTCCGATGGAGCTCCCGCTGCCGCCGGACAAGATGGTGGTCGCCTTCCGACTCTGGGACGAGCAGGTGGGCGCGAAGAAGACGAAGTGATCCTCGTTCGAAGCAAAGGCCGCGTGCTGACGCCGTATCGGCGAATGCGGACGGCGTCACATCACGCGATATCTTCAACTCGGACTGCATTTGCATGGCGTCTTTGCTTCGGACCTTCAATTCGCTTCGCCTTGACCATCTGGGACGGGATTTCGGCACCCTCAATGCGCTGAAGGATCTCAATTTCACGATCGAGCGCGGCGAATTCGTCGCGCTGCTCGGACCGTCGGGATGCGGCAAGTCGACCGCGCTCAACTGCATCGCAGGCCTGTTGCCCGCGACGCGCGGCGCCATCTGGCTCGACGACACCCGCATCGACGTCCTGGCGCCGGAAGCGCGCGGCTTCGGGATGGTGTTCCAGAACTACGCCCTGTTTCCGCACATGACCGTGCGCGACAATGTCGGCTTCGGCCTCAAGATGCGCGGCATGCCGCGCGCCGAGGCCGCCAAGCGGATCGATCAGGCGATCGCGACCGTGCGGCTCGAATCGCAAGTTGCCAAGCTGCCGGGCCAGCTCTCGGGCGGCCAGCAGCAGCGTGTCGCTATTGCGCGGGCGATCGCCATCGAGCCGCCGCTGGTGTTGATGGACGAGCCGCTGTCGAACCTCGACGCCAAGCTGCGGCTGGAGATGCGGCAGGAGATCCGCCGCATCCACGCCAGTCTCGGCGCGATCACGATCTATGTGACGCACGATCAGGACGAGGCGATGTCGCTCGCCGATCGCATCGTGGTGATGCGCGACGGCGAGGTGCGCCAGATCGGCACGCCGGAGGATCTCTATCTCCGTCCTGCGACGCTCGACGTCGCCGACTTCATGGGGTTCCGCAATCGGCTTCCCGGTGTCGTGGCGGAGGCGTCGGGCAGCGAGGTCGCGATCGACATCGGCGGCGCGCGGCTGAGCGGGATGGCACGCGAGCCGATCATCGGCAAGACGGCCGTTGCCGCCATTCGCCCGGACGATCTCCGTGTCGCCGACGCCGGGCTGCCGGCGACGGTCGAGGCCTGCGAGTACCGCGGTCACGGCTTCTTCGGCTCGGCGCGGGCGAGCGATGGAGCCGAGGTCTTTTTCCGCGCCCAGGGCCGGCACAAACCGGGCGAGGCGGTCATGCTGGCGGCCGATCCGGCGCGCGTCCTCATCTTCGCCGGGGGCCAGGCATGACCCGCGCCACGCTCGACCCGGACGGCGCCCGGCCGCCGATGCCGCTGCGGTTGCGGCTACAGGCGAAGGGGATCGACAGCGTGACGCTGCTGGTGCTCCCCGTGACGCTGCTGCTGCTCGCCTTGTTCATCTATCCCTTCCTCTACGGGCTCTGGCTGTCGTTCCGCCCCAAGGACGGCTCGCTGTTCGGCAACTACGTGACATTCTTTTCCGACCCGTTCCTGTACGAGACGGTCGGCAAGACGCTATGGCTCGCGCTGCCGGTGACGATCCTCAACCTCGTGCTCGCGATTCCGGTCGCGTTTCGCGTCCGCCGGATGCGCAATCAGAAGCTGCTGACGACGATCCTGGTGCTGCCGATCACGCTGGGCACCGTGCTGGTCGCCGAAGGCCTGCTCAATTATCTCGGGCCGCAAGGCTGGTTCAACCGCACGCTGATTACGCTCGGCCTGATCGGCAGTCCGCTCAAGCTCGTGCACAACTACACGGGCGTCTTCCTGTCGCTGGTGATCACGGGCTTTCCGTTCACCTTCCTGCTCGTGCTGTCGTATCTGACCGGAATCGACCCGGCGCTCGAGCAGGCGGCCGCCACGCTCGGCGCCAAGGCGCCATCGCGCTTCTGGCACATCCTGCTGCCGCTGATGGTTCCAGGGCTGACGGTGACGTTCTGTCTCGGCTTCGTGCAGGCGTTCTCGGTGTTCCCCTCCGCCGTGCTGCTCGGCGCGCCGGCCGGCCCGACGCGCGTCATCTCGATCGCGGCCTATGAAGCGGCGTTCGAGCGCTACGACTATTCGCTGGCGTCGGCGATCGCGATGCTGATGGCGCTGGTGCTGCTGGTCGTCATCGTCCTGGCGCTGGGAGCACGCTCGATGTTCTATCGCGGCCCGGCCTCGGGCGGAAAGGGCTAGACGTTGCGCACCAGTCGATCGCTCGCCGGCCGTGCCTGGGTCACCTGCGTCTGGGTGCTGACCGGCTTTTTCATCCTGAACCTGCTGGCGATGATCGCCACCGTCCTGACAAGTTCGCTCGCGACGCGTTGGCTGGGGACCTGGCTGCCCGCGGCCTGGACGACCAAGTGGTACGTCTCGGCCTGGCGGGAATTCCAGCTCGACGATCTCCTGATCGTGACCTTCGAGGTCGTGTTCGCGGTCGTCGCGCTGTCGGGCCTGTTCGGCATTCCCGCCGCCTACGCGATGGCGCGTCGCGACTTCCCCGGCAAACGGCTGCTGATGCTGCTGTTCCTGCTGCCGCTGCTGGTGCCGCCCGTCACCTACGGCATTCCGCTCGCCACGGTGCTCTACAAATCGGGGCTCGGCGGCACGATCGGCGGCGTCATCGCCGCCAATCTCGTGCCGGCGGTGCCGTTCGTCATCCTGGTGATGATCCCGTTCATCGAGCAGATCGATCCGAAGATCGAAGCCGCAGCCCGGGTGTTCGGCGCAAATACGTTCCGCCTGTTCGTGCATGTGCTGCTGCCGCTTCTGCTCCCCGGCGCACTGGCGGCGCTTCTGCTGGTGCTCGTGCGCACGATCGGGATGTTCGAGCTGACGTTTCTCACCGCCGGTCCCGGCAGCCAGACGCTGGTCGTCGCGCTCTATTATGCGGTGTTCGCGGCCGGCGTGCGCGCGGTGCAGTCGATCGACGCCATGGCCATGGTCTACATGCTCACGACCCTGGTCTGGCTCGTCGTCGCGCTGCGTTTCGTCAGCCCGACGCAGTTCGTCACCAGGGGAAAACAGCAGCAGCACTAGGCATTGCGGCGACTGAAACTAACCTGGCCAGCGTGATGCCTTCTTGTCGGAACAAAGCGGCTACCGCGAGTTCAGTTCACCTCTCCCCGTCGTGGAGAGGTCGGCGCGCAGCGCCGGGTGAGGGGTTGCCAGATGGACCGTAAGCCCTCACCCGGATTGCATCTGGCGATGCAATCCGACCTCTCCCTTCGGAAGAGGTCAACGAGACCGCGGCTGCTGGTCGATCAAACCAAAACGCATACTGCTCCAATCTCGCAAATACCCCTTGCCTGCGACGTGCGGCTTTGTTGGATTGCGCGACCAGCGAAACACAGTCTACCGCAGCAGCGAAGGGGAGACCCATGAAGATCCTGATCACAGGCGCCACCGGCAAGGTCGGGACCAGGCTGATCGAGGCTCTCGGGCAGCACGAGACATTGGGCGCGGCCGCGCTGCGCGCGCTCTGCCACAACCGCCAGCTCAGCGGCATCGAGGTTGTCAGGGGATCGATCTCGGACCGCGACTGTGTGAGGTCGGCCCTGACGGGGGTGACGCACGTCGTTCACCTCGCAACCTGCAAGGAGACGCCCGAGGCGGTCATGGACGTCGCCGTCAAGGGCCTGTTCTGGCTGCTGGAAGAGTATCGGATCAGCCCGACGGCACAGCAGTTCATCCTGCTCGGCGGCGATGCCGCCGTGGGGCACTTCTTCTACAAGCATGATGGTCCACTGACGGAGAAGACCCGCCACATGGCCTATCCCGGCTGCTACGCCCTGTCCAAGGTCCTCGAGGAGGTGATGGTCGAGCAGTATTGCATCCAGTATGGGATCAACGCCTGCTGCCTGCGCGCGCCGTGGATCATGGAGAAGGACGACTTCAAGTTCAGCCTGTCGTTCGGCGATGACGTGTTCGGCGGCCCGGTCTGGAAAGACCTGGTGGCTCCCGAACTCGCCCGGCAATATGCCTCCGACGGCACGGTGCCGCTGCTGCTCGACGCCGAGGGCGCGCCGCTGAAGCGCAACTTCGTCCATCTCGACGATCTCGTCGCCGCCATCATCCTTGCGCTCGACAATCCCCGCGTTCGCGGCAGGACCTTCAACATCAGCATGGACGAGCCGGTCGATTATGGCGCGCTGGCCAGCTATCTGCGCCAGCGGCGCGGGCTGAACTCGGTCAGGATTCCGAGCAGCTACCAGTCCAACTGGATGGACAACAGCGCCGCGAAATACGCGCTCGACTGGCGCCCCGCCTACGATCTCGAACGCCTCGTCGATGCCGCATGGGACTACAGGCGTGACCCCGCCGACCCCAGAACGATATGGTATCCCGGCTGATGGGCTAAGGTATTGCGGTCCAGCACTGTCACCCTAACAACGGCGGGCCGGTGGCGCTGCCGAACGGTCGGCTCATTCCGGCGGATCGGTGACCGGCTTGCCGGACAACGGCCATCCGTACTCATCGGCTTGCCAGCGCTGAATCAGCGTCTCAAAATCATTGAAGAGCTTTTCTTCATCGACGGGTGGCTCGTCTCGCGGGTCGATCCGGTAGGCGATCAACTGAAAATCGATAAGGGTTCGGAGGCATTTTCCGGCCTCGCCCTCCAGAAGAGCTGCCACGTTCGAAACTTCTTGCTCCCTGAGAGTCTGGCGCGAAACGTGGAAGAGCATTCCGCTTTCATAGTCAGTCCACCACGACTTACCGTGGGCCACTTTTACGCGGAGATTGTTGAGTTCCCGAGCGCGACTAATCACCGACTTCAGTCTGTTCTTTTCGTCTTCCGTCTCTAAGGTTTCGCTGAAAACCGCCAATACTGTCGAGCACAGCATCGCGAAGTCGTGGGTAATGACCCTGTTCATGAACTTCACGCTCATTCCGACTTCAGCGCAAAGAAAGTAGCGCAGCGAATGCTCCAGAAACGCAAACTTAGTGAGGAATAGTCCGATGGCGCGATACGTCGCGTTATCTGCTTCAGTGTCCTTCACGATTGCTTGCCCCTCGCGTCGCTGCAAAAAGACACCAAAACTCGGGAACCGACAAGCGCCCGATGGCTACCCGATGGGTCTCTCCCGCCGCTGATCTGCGCGAGCTTCGGGTCATGGAAACCCGCGTCCTCAACACCATCTGCCTCCACGACATGGAGGACCGGGGTCTGCGCTTCACATGCGCCGGCGACATGCGTTACGGTGCATGCGTACGGTGACAGTCCACAACTGAGCCGACTCCGCGGCCGCGCTTACACCTCCTCCGCCGGCTTCGGCCCGCGCTTGGAAGGTTTGAGCACGCGGCCGGTCAGCTTCTCGATCCGGCTCCTTCAAAAACGCGTTGATCTGCTCTTCCGTGAACCGCGTCCGCTTCATCTGTCCGTCCTTCGTCAGGGCGGGCTCTAGATCCTTCTCGAGGAAATTCTTACGGGCAGGTCAACACGGGCAAGAACATGCCCACTGTAAGACGTCGCGCCATCGCTTTGCCCGAGGCCCGGCGCGTCAAAGCGTTCGACAACTAAACGCAAGAGCTTCCGAGTTTCCCTGGAAACGGCTGGCGGTCGAGTTCATTTCCGATGAACGGTCGTAGTGCCAGATTAAATTTGGGCAAGCTCATCTTTAGATAGAAAATCTACTCAAGAGAAAAATACTTCATAGGAAACTTATCGAATCTCGGGTCGGTGGCTAAGTGCGCAGGTAGGAAGAATTCGTTCTCATGTTCGGTAACTCTTAGCCAGTCCTCGACCAGGAAGGGCCCCATAATCGCGAAGCACTCGAGAATGAATTCGCTACAAAAAATGCGGTCGCTATGCTTGGCACCATTTGGTCGCCATTTAAAATGCGATTGTATTGCGCCCCATATGTCGTAGTCGCGCGGGGATAGGTAGGGACTCATTAAAGCATACCGGTTGATCGCATCGCGTCGCTTCGCGAAATCCGGGTCTTTGTAGCGCAACACGAGGAATTCGCGGTTATGGGCATCTCGGGTAAGAGGAGCCAGCGCGATTCCCGTTCGAATGCTGGTCGGCTTGTTTGATTCAATGACGTGAAGTTCGCCCACGTAGAGCATTGCATGCACCCAATGGCACGCATCGGCGGGGTGGCCGTTAGAAGCTTGGCTCTGGTGAACGGGATGCCACTTGTATCTTCCGTCCTCCTTTCTGGGATAGCCAGAAAGGATGATGTCTCCGACTTCCAGATGCTCATAGGACGGGATAAGGCGTTGAGGCAGTCTACCAATGTATCTGAGTCGACCCATTGCAGAATGAGCAGCGGGCTTACCGATCTCAGCTACGAGCGCATTGCGAGAGATGTTGCCGATGATGTTTTCATCGGCAACCCAAGGATAGCCCTCCACAGCTCATCTCAATCGGCAGCGAAAACCGAGATAGCTCTGAGTGCTTCGCTGCCAGTCTCAGCTTCTCCCTTGACGTGCTTACCAGCTTGTAGCTGTCCGACGCCGTTCATTAGCGAGATACGGCCGCGTGTATCGGGGGAAATAACCGCAAAGGTCTTTCCCTCAATGATGTGATCCAACTCAACCACGCCGCTCCTGCCGTCGCGCGTGATCGTCCTGATCGTACCAGCGAATTTTACCGTTGACATGGCGTGCATGTTCTCGTTGTGTTCACAGGCGCGAAATTCTATCCAGCTGACTCCCAAAGCTGGGTAAACGTTCGACCCCCAAAATCACATGCCTGTGAAGGCCCCCAAAGGACGTCAAATCAAACACATTCGCCCTCTCCATGCAAGACACAAGAATCGCTAGTTTAGGTAGTAATTCTTGCGGTTCAAAATTCAAGGTCTGCACTACTTCTAAGCACGACGTTCTCGCAAGGTCGCATGCGGGGTCGACAAGAAGACCCCTCACAGTGAAATCGGGTCCGACTAGACTCCGCATCCGGGGCAGACAATGACAGAAGACGAGTTGATCTCAGATTTACGCGAACGGGTGGCTTGGCTAGAGCGCAAGATGGTTCGGGTGTTGTGGCTCTTAATATCCGCAACGTCTGCCTTCGCCGGCATTATCGTCGCTCATACGATTGATCCATCGTTTGGTTTGCCTTCAATCGTGATGGGTGTGGCGACTTGGCTTATCGCTGCCTTCATAGTTCACAGACAAGAATTTAAGGGATCGCCGGAACACATCGACTTCATCGACTCATAGCGCTCGCAGAGCGCAGAGAGGACGAAATGGCACCTAAACCGCTCCATCGAATGCTGCCGAAATTGGGGCGCGCTACTCGCTGATGCTGAGCAGCCGGCCCTGCGGATGTCTAGCGTGAATTGGAGGATTGCTGTGAATTTGCATGGAGGCGGACGATGTACAAACATTTTTTGCACCTTGGTGCACGACGGGCACTTCCCGCATCCCCGTCATGCGCAAACTGCCCGTCGAGCCAGTTTGTCGCATTCCGTCGGGCAAATCTTCGCTTGTGTCGTCGGGCAAATCACATCGATGATCCCGGCCATCCCGTCGCGATGAAGAGGGGCGTGTCGGCCGATCGTCACGAGGCGTAGCGGCGGGGAGCGGTGGACGTGTCGGACCTGGGGCCTGCAGATGCGGGCCGGCGAGCAGGTCGGATGCGGACGGTCAAGTCGTAGGGTCCTGGCATCCCGATGCCGATGTCAAGTTCGTAGCCGGGCCTTGGCCTGCTGCGGATGACGGTGACCAGAAAGCCCGGCGCACCGGGGAGACTACGAAGCAGCCGTAACACCATCGCGCAGGGAAGGCCGGGTCGTTCCGGCTGAACCTGTGGTTCCTGCCCCGTGCATTCTTTCCGCACGGGGGCCACGGGCCTCAGCCGAGGCTCGGTCTTCCCTGCACCCTCTCGATCGAGAGGGGAAAAGACCTGCAAAGGCTCGGGCGCGGATCGCGCCGCGAGGTCGTCGCGTGCTGCTCGGATGAGCCGGCGGCCCGGCCGCCGGTGCCCGGCTGGGGGTCAGGAGGCGCGCTCCCTTAAGCAAGGATTATTAGAGCACCGCTTGCCACATCTGTTCCACTTTGTCGGCGCAAATCCGCCCCGGATGAATCCCTAAAACTCAGGTAAGCCCTTCAAAAGTAAGATTTTGGCAATCAATCAAACGCTAACTAAGGTTACCAAGGGCTGAACGTCATCTGGAGACTTGAACGTGAGCGAGCAAAAGGCCGATCCGACCAGCCTTAGCATTGCCGAGGTTGGCGCTGCCGATCATGGCATCGCCAGTGTTGAGCCGGTGCTGAAGACCTCTGCGTCCCCTGATGTTGTCGACGTCGCTGCGCCGGAGATCGCTCCGGTCGCGCAGGGTCTGATCTCGCCCGATCACGAAGCCCCGGGCGCTGACCGGCCGGCTACCGTGGCCAAGGCCGATGCCCCGGACGCGTCCGCCGTGCTGCCTCACGCCAAGCCCGAACTGGTCGTGGTCGAGGACGCCAAGGTCGAAGCGAAGCCTGAGATCGACGCCGGCAAGCTGCAGGACATCAAGCCTCAAGACTTCAAGCCGCAGGACGCCAAGCTCCAAGACGCCAAGCCTCAAGGCGTCAAGGCTGATCCGATCGCCGCTGAGCCGGCCGCATCGAAGCCGGGCAAGCCCGAGGCCGGCAAGCCGGAGCTGAAGCGGCTCGATCTGGTCAAGTCCGACAAGCCAAGCCCCGAGGTAGTCAAGCCCGAGACCAGTAGGACCGATGCAATCAAGGCCGGTGCTGCCAGGCCGAACCCTTCAAAGGCCGTTCCAGGCCAGGGCGCGCCGCGCCAGTCCGCGTCAAAGCCTTCGACGATCCTCGACCTGATCAGGACCGAGCCGGTCAGGTCGGACGCGATCAAGACGGTCGTCTCCGCGGGCGAGATGCTCAAGGTCGAGACACCCAAATTGTCGGCGCTCGCCGCCAACGCGCCGAAGATCGGCCCGATGGGGTCGGCCAAGCCTGAGTCTGCAGCCAAGCCTGAGCCCGCGGTCAAGCCTGAGGCGATGGTCAAGGCTGAGCCTGCGGTCAAGTCCGAGGCCCCGGTCAAGCCGGATATGTCGAGCAAGCCGGCGAGCGTGAAGCCGGACGCGCCGGTCAAGCCGGAGGCCGCCATGAAACCGGAGCCCGTTGCCAAGGTGGAGGCCGCTGTCCGTCCCGAGGTGGCTGCGAAGGCGGAGAGTGTTGCGAAGCCGGAGCCGGCGGTGACCCCGGAGCCGGCGATGAAATCCGAGCCGATCGTGAAGCCCGAGGCCGCCGTGAAGACCGAGGCTGTGGCGAAGCCGCCGGCGGCACCGCCCGCGGCGGCGTTCGATCCGGCGAGCAAGGCGGCTGCGGCCGCTGCCGTCGTCGACAAGGCTGCGGCCTGGGCCAAGGCCAAGTTCGCGGCCGAGCCGCCCAAGGCTGCTGCTACGGCTGCGGCGACGTCACAGAAGCCATCAGCGCCGCCATCCGGGACGACCGGCCCGGCAGCGGGACGGCCGCCGCAGCAGCCAGGTAGAGCCGCGCCATCCCGGATCCCCCTTGTGGGCCGGCTCGGCGGCCTGCCGACCATTGCAGCCACCGTGCTGCTGGCGATGGTGGTGGGCGGCGTGGCGGGCAGCCTGGTGACGGCGACCTTCGTCGACCGCCGCGGCACCGACACGGCTGACGCCGGAGGCGCCACCACGGACGCAACGCTGAGCGCGACGGTGTCGCGGATCGAGAATGACGTCGCTGCGCTCAAGGCCGGTCTGGAGCAGACCAACCAGACCAGCCTGGTCGAGCTGAACAAATCCGCCGAGCGTCTGGACCGCCTCGAGAAGATTCTCGGTGAGCTGTCGACCAAGGCGTCGGGCAAGCCGAGCGAGCTGCAGCGGCTCAGCGATGCAGTGGAGCGGCTGCGCGCCGCGCAGGCCTCGGCGCAAGGCAACGCGGGCTTGCAAGCGGCCTCGCGCGACACGACAGGGTCCGTCCCTCAGGCGGTGGGTGCGATCAATGCCGCCGCGCCGCCGGTCGGCGTCGCCAGCCGGCAGGAAGCGAGTCGGCAAGAAGCCAACCGGCAGGAGGCCAGTCGGCAAGAGGCGAGCCGGGCCGAACAGGCTCGCGCGGAGGCCACAAGGACCGAGCCGAGCCGTGCCGAGGCCGCGCGGACCGAAGCGGCGCGCGCCGACGCCAACCGGCCGAAGGTCGTCGAGGGCTGGGTGCTGCGCGACGTCGGTCGTGGCGGCGCGCTGATCGAGGGCCGCGGCGGGCTCTACGAGGTCTATACCGGTGATCCCGTGCCCGGGCTCGGCAAGGTCGATGCGATCAAGAAGCAGGACGGCCGCTGGGTCGTCTACACCACCAAGGGGCTTGTCGTCGCGCGCTGACCGACCATCTCTGACGTGAACGTTTCCGGCGAGGCGCCTCACTGCGACGTGAGGCGCCTCGTCGCATATTGGCCCGCAACTGCCGCCTTTCGGCTATCTTCGTTCGGTAGCAAGCCGGCGCTCCGCGACAGCCGCCCGTCCGGCTCGCGCGGTGAGTTGCGAATGAGGAGACGCATGTTGCGACCGTTGCTAGTTGGCCTGGCCTTGCTGTGTAGCTGCCCGCTCGCGCAGGCCGACGAGAGCGCGCCGATCGAGCGCGGCGCTGCGATCCTCGAGCCGTTTGCACTGCGCGATCTCGACCAGGGCCCGTTCAGTCTCGCCCGGATGCTGGCGCCTGCGGCGGCCAATGCGCCGCTGACGGATGCGGCGCTGTTCGCGCTGCCCTCGATGCAGCCCGTGCGCAAGGCGCTGGATGCCGAGCTCGATCGCTACGTCGAGCGGCACAAGGCGACCTTGCCCAACGAGAGCATCGGTGTCGGGCCGCCGCATGCCTTCCAATTGTTCGATCGCACGGTGCTCGATTCCGCCGATGCGCGCTTCGTGCTGGCGGGTGTCGTCAACCGCATGGACCGCGCCTTCGTCGATCCCGAGCATTGCGGCGAGGTGCGGCTGTTGTATCGGCTGACGCGGACCACGCCGCCGGAAACCAAGGACGGCGAGGTGGCCTCGCCGCGGCTGCCGATGACGCTCAACATCGTGCTGAAGGCGCGCAGCGATGCGCAGGCCAAGGCCAATGCGCCGAGCTGCGCCGAGATCGCCAAGCGCTGGCTCGCGACCGCGGATCTGCAGTTGACCGGCCCCGCGCTTGCGGAGAAGCTGATGGCGCCGGACGGGCCGCTGGCGCTGATCGCGCCCGGCAACATCCATCGCATCGAGACCAATCTGCAGATCGCGCATGCGCCGAAATCGCCGATCCGCGATTTCCGCACCGACTACATGATGAAGGTGTTCGACTATCAGGCCGCGGGCGCAACCTTCGAGGAGGCGGTGCTGGAGGATCAGATCGATCGCGACCGGCTGCTTGCGGACGGTGCGCTGGCGCGCGAGTTCAAGGACTGGCTGCTCGATCCCGTCCATCTCGGCGAGCTCGACCGCGGCATGGCTGTCATCCCGGACAAGTTCCTGGCCAAGGTCGCGGTGGCGCCGACGCCGACCGGCTTCGTCGAGTCCGACATGCTGCCGGCCCATGGGCTGGTGCAAAGCGAGGGCGGCGGGGCGACGGCTGTGTTCAGCGAAAGCGACGTGGTCGGGGCGCTGGCGAAGGCCGCGGCGCAGGGCATCCAGCTTGAGAACATCCAGTCGGTCGCGGGCTTCGAGCGCCGCCTCAACGATTCCAGCTGCGGCGGCTGTCACCAGACCCGCGGCATCGGCGGCTTCCACTTCCCTGGCGTCGACTGGATGGCGGAGAAGCCGTCCAACACCGTCGTGGTGCCCGGTTCGCCGCACTTCTTCGGCGACCAGATCCGGCGTCGCGACATCCTGACCGCGATCGCCGAGGGCCGGACGCCGGATTTCTCGCGCGGCTTCGCCAGCCGTCCGCAGCTGCGCGGCAGCGCCGAGCTCGCCGGCTCCGTCTACAATGACGGCTGGGGCGGGCATTGCTACGCGGCAAGCAGCGCGGCCGCCGGCAACGACAAGAGCTTCTCGACCTGGACCTGCGCCGCCAACCTGTCCTGTCAGACCGGCCCGGCGACGCGGTTCGGGATGTGCTTCATCGCGACGCGCTAGCGTCAGGCCACCGCGCCGCGCGCGCGCAGGGCCTGAATGGCGTCGGCATCGAAGCCGGCCTGGCGCAGGATCTCGTCGCTGTGCTGGCCGACCTCGGGCGGCTTGCGCGGCGCGACCTTGCGCTGGCCGTCGATGAAGATGGGGCTGTTGACGGTCAGCATGGTGTCGTTCTCGAACGGCACCAGCACCTCGTTCTCGATCATCTGCCTGTCGTGGGGAATATCGTCGAGAATGCCGATGACCCCGAACACGAGCCCGCTGCCGTCGAGGATCTTGCGCCACTCGGACAGCGGTTTCGTCGCGAACACCGCGTCGAACTCCTGGATCAACTCGACCGAGCGGGCGTGGCGGTCGGCCTTGGTGGCAAAGCGTGGATCGTCGATGAGGTCGTCACGGCCGAGGCAGCGCGCCAGGATCGGCCATTGCTTCTCCTCGTTGAGCAGCGACAGCATGATCCAGCGGCCGTCCCGGCATTTGTAGTGATTGGCCACCGCGTTCAGCGCCCGCTCGCGTGGCCGCCTCTCGACGAACGTCGCGCCGCACAGCTTGGCCTGGGCCAGCACCGACGCGGCCCAGACCCCGTTCGCCATCAGGTTGGAGGCGACGTGGCTACCCTTGCCGGTCTTCTCGCGCTGATACAGCGCGGTCACGATCGCCCCATAGAACGCCATCGCGCAGGGGTGGTCGCCCATGCCCGCCACCGAGCGCGCCGGCGTCGTGCTCTCGTCGGCGCGCACCAGGTCCATCAGGCCGGACCGCGCCCAATAGGCGTTGCTGTCGAAACCGGGCTTGTCGGCTTCCTCGCCTTTCTCGCCATACCCCGTGAACGACGCATAAATTAGCCGCGGGTTCAGCGGCGCAAGCTTTTCGTAGGTGAGGCCGAGCTTGGCCCGCACCGACGGCGGGAAGTTGGTGATGAAGACATCCGCCTCGCTGACCAGCCGCTGCAGAACCGATTGCGCTTCGGGTTTTGACAAATCGAGCGCGATGCTGCGCTTGTTGCGGGCTTCGAGATACCAGGCGTAATTGTGCTCGCTGCGCGGATAGCCGGGCAGGTTCGGCAGGTTGCGATAGGGATCGCCGGCGCCGGGGGGTTCGATCTTGATGACGTCGGCGCCGAAATCGGAAAGCACGGTCGCGGCGGCGGGGGCGGCGATGAAGCTGGCGCAATCCAGCACCTTCAGGCCGTGGAAAATGCCCTTGTCGTCCATGAGGCGTCGCTCCCGATATCTGTTTCCGCGTGCTGGAATTCGATGATTTGCACGGTTCGACAGCCATTTGACCCCGGTCGGGCAGCTGAGGCAATGGCGGGGAGAGAGCTCCAACTACAAACAAACGTAAGTATGGTCAGGAGCGGGCACCGCTCCTGTCTGGTCTCTTGGTGCCTCGTGTCACGCTGGCTTGGCGAAAGCAGCGTTGCGCGCCGAAAAAGCCGTGAGGCGGAATGACGCGGCTCAGCTGCTACACCTTCAAATTCTCGGCCGAGCTTCTGCCGCGGTTGGCGATCTCGTCATACTCGATCGTCTGGCCTTCGTTGAGGGTGGTGAGCCCGGCCTTCTGAACTGCAGAAATATGGACGAAAATGTCTTTGCCCCCGGCCGCCGGCTGAATGAAGCCGTAGCCCTTGGTCGGGTTGAACCACTTGACCGTACCTTTAGCCATACGTTGCCTCCGCGGGATCAATCCAGTTCGAGCCGCCGGTCCCCGCAAGCCGTCGGACTCCCTTTCAGACTACTGCGGTTGAGACAGGCTTGATAGCTCAAACCGCGGGCGCTCCTAGCCCGAAATGATCGACATCGTGGCGGCTTTGCGGCTTTTGGCTGCCGCGCCGCTCGCCGTCCCGCGTCCGCTGCGGCCGTTTTGGTATGACAATGAGGCGCGCGATGAGGTTCAAACAGCCGCCTCATACTGTCTGCGTCGCCCCGGTCGCCTGCGGCAGCATCGCGAGATCGGCGGCCTCCGTTGCCGTCCGGACGCGCATCGGCTCGGCACGGCCGCGGATCTCCACGTCCTGCTGCGGCAATGCATCGGGAGCAAGCCCGGCCCGCGCGTAGACCTCATTCGAAATGATGACCTGGCAGCCCAGGGTCTTGGTCATGTCCTGCAGTCGCGACGCGACGTTGACGGCATCGCCGAGTGCGGTGAACACCATGTGGTCCCGATAGCCGATGTCACCGACGATCACCTCGCCGCCGTGAATGCCGATTCCGAAGCGGATCGGATCGGGCAGATCGTGGCTGAGCAGAGCATTGAGCTCGGCGATGTTCGCCGCGATGTCCCGGGCCGCCTGAATGGCCTGACTGCAGGCGGCCTGCGGACCGGCGGAAAGCCCGAACAGCGCGAGCATGCCGTCACCTATGAACTGATTGGGCTGGCCGCCATTGCTGATGACGGCCTGCGAGACCGCGCCGAGGAAACGGTTGACGATGAAGACGACGTCGAACGGCAGCCGCTTCTCGGCAAGGCTGGTCGAGCCGCGCATGTCGACGAACAGGCTGACGAGGTAGCGTTCCTGTCCGATGCCGGTGCGCGCGCCGCCGTGCTCGCCCGGTGCAAGGTTCGGCATGAACAGCTGGAAGAAGGAGATGTCCGCCGTCGGACGCAACTGACAGGCCAGCCTGATCGAGGGATCGGCGGCGCCGACCTGCGCCAGCACGAATGCTTCGCGCGGCGACGGCGCGGGCAGGGTGCTGACATCGCCGATCACCCGGATGCGGCAGGTCGAGCAGCGCGCGCGGCCGCCGCACATGCTGGAATGCGGAACGTTGTTGCGCTGGCTGGCCTCGAGCACGGAAAGACCCTTGGGCACCCGGATGATGCGTCCATTGTTGTAGGACAGCGTCAGCAGGCCGCCACGCCGTTCATGCAATGCGCGCGCCCCTCGGGCTGCGAGCACGATACCGATCAGCCCGAGATAACCGATCAGGAAACCATTCATGATGGTCTCGAGCTTCGCCTGTTCGGCCGCCGTCCCGGTCTGCTTCTGAGACAGGTTCTCGGCACGCCACTGTGGCGTCGCGCTCGCGGCGATGACGTCGCGGCCGCCGCGGTAGAACCCGAGCAGCGCCAGCGTCGGGATCAGCACCGCGCAAGCGAGTAGCCATGGCGCGGCCCGCTTGTAGAACGGCTTCAGGCGCAGCCAGAAGTGCAGGCCGATACAGCCATGGGTCCACGACGTCAGCAGCGCGGCCGACATCAGCCAGACGCGCCAGGATGGACCGGCCCAATAGGAATACAGAACCTGTGGATACAGCTTCTCCTGGCCATAGAGCGTCTGACCGAGGCGAACGCCGGCAATGTGGCTGAAGATCAGGGCCGGAATGCTTAGGCCGAGAACGAGCTGCAGCGGCTCCAGATTCTTACGGCCGAATTGCCGACGCTGGTAGAGCGCCCACAGGCCGAGGCCGCCATGGGTGAGAACGGCAGCATAAAACAGGACGGCCACCGGGAGGAACTGCCAGAACGCCATGTGGTACGCCACGCCTTGGGCGAGCGCCTGCAGGGAGACGTTGCCGAGCGCATGGTTGAGAAAATGGCTGAGCAGGTAGCTGAAGAGGATGAGACCGCAGATCAGCCGCACCTGGCGGATGCCGATGCCGCGAAACGCAGTTTTGAGACGATGGGACAACGAGAGGGTCATGCGGTCCGTTTGATCATGAGCCGCGATGCTAGAGATTTATTCCCTGCCGGCCTAGAGGGGCGGGCCGCGCGCAGCAGGCGATGCCGGCGGGTGGAAGCGTTGACTTGCCCGGCGCGTTCGGGGAAAAGCACCGCGTGACGGCCGTTTCCCCCAGCATCGACGATCCGCATCCGGGCTCCGTGCGCGCCGCGTGGCTGACCGCGGCGGCGATCATCGCCGGCATGACGATCATGCGGCTGGTCTATGCCGGCATGCTCGATCTGCGTACCGACGAGGCCTACTACTGGACTTGGTCGAAGGAGCTGCAGCTCTGCTTCCTCGATCATCCGCCGATGATCGCCTGGTTCATCCGGCTGGGCACCGCGCTGTTCGGCGACACCAATCTCGGCGTCCGTTTCGCGGGCATTCTCGCCATGGCCGCATCGCAGCTCTTGCTCGCCGACATCGTCCACCGTGTCACGCATGATGTCCGCGCCGTGCTGCTCGCGATCCTGCTGCCGGAGGCCGCGCTGTATTACGGGCTGCTGATGGCCAAGGTCGCGCCGGATACCGCAGCGATCCCGTTTGCGCTCGCGATGATCTGGGCGCTGGTGCGGCTCGCCGAGAGCGACGACGGCCGCTGGTGGCTCGTCGCCGGTCTGTTCGGTGGCTTGGCGCTGCTGTCGAAATTCACCGTCGTCATGTTGCTGCCGGCGGTTGCCGCGTTCCTGCTCGTCCCCTCTTGGCGTGGCCGCTGGCTCGCCAGTCCCTACCCGTGGTGCGGCGCGCTGATTGCGCTCGCGGTGTTCTCGCCGGTGCTGATCTGGAATGCGCAGCACGACTGGGCCTCGTTCCGATTCCAGCTCGTCCGCGCGACCGCGCCGCGTGACTTCTCGTGGCGGACCCTGGGTGACTACATCGGTCTCCAGTTCGGACAGGTCGGCTTCGTTCTGCTGCCGGTCACGCTGACAGCGCTGGTGTTGACGGCGTGGCGCGGCTATCG
The DNA here is from genome assembly GCF_051167655.1 of Bradyrhizobium sp. HKCCYLS2038. Lineage (NCBI taxonomy): Bacteria > Pseudomonadati > Pseudomonadota > Alphaproteobacteria > Hyphomicrobiales > Nitrobacteraceae > Bradyrhizobium > Bradyrhizobium sp. HKCCYLS2038. Next base: position 1,071,724 of record NZ_JBNPTM010000001.1, read on the forward strand.
CACGCGTGAGCCGGTCGCGATCCTGCTGTCGACCGCGGTGCTCGTGCCGTTCCTGTACTTCCTCTGGAAGTCGCTCACCCTGCGGATCGGCGACACCTGGCCGATGTTCATGTGGCCGGTCGGCTTTGCCGCGGTCGCCATCAACATCGTGAAGCTCGAGCAGGACGGCGCGCCGGTCTGGTTCATCCGCTCGACCGTGCGCTGGGCGCGCATTGCGGTGGTCACCGGCATTGCCATGGTCGTGCTGATCTTCCTCTACTACGTCGCCGCGCCCTGGAATTTTCTCGGACGGAGCGATCCGATCGGCGCCGAGGCCGGCTATCAGCAGGTGGCGGCGCGCGTCGAGCAGGAGCTGGCAAAGACCGGCGCCACCTGGATTGCGACCTCCGATTATCGCACTTTTGCAATGATGCGCTGGTTCTTCAGGGGACGCGTCCCTGTCGTGCAGATCAACGAGCGCGCCCGCTTCATCGGCTTTCGTGATCCCGGCATGAGCCTGATCGAAGGTCATGCCGGGATCAATGTCGTGCGCGAGCCGGACAACACCGGCCGGCTGCTCGCGGACACCACCGCAAGCCGCGAGCCGCTCGACCGCGTCGAGCGGGTCTGGCGCGGCCGGGTCATGGACAGCTACGCGCTGGAAAAACTGACCGGATGGACGCCGGAGCTGTCGCCGCCGCCGGACTCGCCGCTGTACCAATGGCGCTGGCTCGCCGGCGATCTCGACAGCACGCCGCGCGGCTGATCATTTGTCGTCGTCCTCCTGCTTGCGCAGAAGATCCTTGGCGAGATCTGCGAGCGCCGGACGCGGCAGCGCGGCAAACGGCATCGGCCGCGTCACGTCGATCGCCGCCAGCCCGAGACGTGCCGTCAGCAGGCCATTGAGCACGCCCTCGCCGAGCCGCTGCGAGAGTTTGGCGGCGATGCCGTGCCCGAGCACCTGCTGGATCAGGCTGTCGCTTGCGGCCATGCCACCGGTGATCGCGAGATGGGCGATGACGTGGCGGAGCAGGCTGATCATCCCGAGCGCGCCCGGTCGTCCACCATAGAGCATCGCCAGCTGGCGGATCATCCGCAGGCTCGCGACGAACACGAACAGCACATCGATCATCGCGCGCGGGCTGACGGCGGTGACGACGGAGACACGCTGCGCCGCTGTCGACACCAGCTGCCGCGCCTCGATGTCCAGCGGCGTCATCAGTTCGCGCTCGGCGAGCTTGATCATGTCGGCGCCGTCGATGATGTCGTCGGCATGGCCGGCAAGCTCCGCGCGCGGACGCGCAAGCCGGGGATTGGCATGGGCGATCCGCAACAATTCGGCGACGACCTCGCGGCTCTCGGCGCGATCGTCGGACAGCAGCACCGCAGCCGCGCGTTGATGCAGCTTCTCGATCGTCGCCAGCCGGACCAGCCCATAGGTCTCGCGGCCGATCACGGCGGCAAGTGCCACGGCGGCGGCGGCGGCGAAGCCCGCGCCGACATAGCCCAGCGCCTCGCTGCGCGCGAACAGGTCCTCGATCAGCCTGACGACACCGAGGCCGAGGCCGAGCAGGACGAGGCCGGCCACCGATCCCCAAAAAACCGCGCCCCAGCGGAAGCCGCGGCGGACCGGCAGCACGAGCTCGACCGGCACGGGCAACTGCGCCGGATCGGCTTCCGGTGTGATCTGAATGGTGCCGCGGCCGGGTCGCGCGGTGTCGTCGGCATCGACCACCACGACATCGGGATCGTCGAGCCGGAACGTCTGGGGGCGGCGGTGCTTGGGGCGCTCGCTCATTGCAGCCGGTCTCCGATCAGGAACTGAAGGGCACGGTCCAGACGAATATGGGGCAGCGCGGGCTCGCCGCCAGCGTCGGCCTCCAGCAGCGGCGGTCGGAAGCGGAGAAAGCGGAAGTCGGTGCCGTCGGCTTCGGCGCTCGACAGGCCGCGATAGGCGCCGCCCTTGAACAGCTCCTCGGGGTCCGCCGGCAACTCGCCCGGAAAGGTCGCCACCTCGGTGTTGCCGTCGAAGATCTCGCCATTGGCGCTCTCGCCTGCCGCTGGCGTGCCGAGCAGCGACGGCAGCTTGTCGCGGCCGCGTGCGACCACCGCCTCGCGCGTGGCCCTGACGGCCGCGAGTGCGACGACGTCGATCTCGGCGCCGGTGCTCTCGGCACGCGCCAGCGCGCGGTTGACCGCGCGCCGCAGTACCGCTTCGAGCCGGTCGTGGCTGGTGTGATGCAGATGGTCTGCCTTGGTGGCGGCGAACAGGATGCGGTCGATGCGCGGCCTGAACAGGGTCGACAGCACCGAGCTGCGCCCGACGCGGAAGCAGTCGAGAATGCCGGTCAACGCGGCCTCCAGATCATGCAGCGCCTCCGGTCCGGCGTTGAAAGCCGAGAGCGCATCGACCAGCACGATCTGGCGGTCGAGCCGGGCGAAATGGTCGCGGAAGAACGGCCTGACGACGATGTCCTTGTAGGACTCGTAGCGCCGCGCCATCATCGCCCACAACGAGCCGGCCGGCGCGTGGCCATCGGCGGGCACGTCGAGCGGTGCGAAGGTCAGCGCGGGCGAGCCTGCGAGATTGCCGGGCATCAGGAAACGGCCGGGCGGCAGCAGGCTCATGGCGAAGCGATCGTCACGGCAGGCGCGCAGATAATCGGTGAACAGGCGCGCCGCTTCCAGCGTCGCCGGTTCGTCCTCGCGGCCCTCGGCGGAAAGCGTTGCCAGATGCGCGTGCCAGGCCGCTGCCAGGTTGGCCCGCGGCTCGCTGCGCGACAGCGCCAGGCTTTCGCGGGCCCAATCTTCATAGCTCTTGTTGAGCAGCGGCAGATCGAGCAGCCATTCGCCGGGATAGTCGACGATGTCGAGCGTCAGCGTGCGCTCGGCGCCATTGCTGCGCTGGAATTCGATCACCAGCCGAAGCTCGCTGATGTCGACGGTCGAGCTCGGCCAGCGCCGCTCGGCGACCAGCGCCCGCACGTGGCTCTCATAGGCAAAGCGCGGCACGCCGTCGTCCGGTTGCGGCGCCAGAGCGGCGCGGGCGATGCGGCCGGACGCCTGGGCCTCGAACACCGGCAGACGTCCACCGCGCACCAGGCCATGGATCAGCGCGGTGATGAACACGGTCTTTCCGGCCCGTGATAATCCGGTGACGCCGAGCCGGATCGTCGGGTTGAAGAAGCTCTCGCCATAATCGAGCAGGGCGCGGGCGGAGAGCCGCGCTTCCTCGACGAGTTCGGAAAAGGACACCATCGGGGGAACGAAATTGGGAGGGAAGAGATTCGCCTGTTGAAAAGGCCGTGAGCGACTTTTGAAAGGTGGCGATGCAAAACGCCGGATTCAAGCTCACATTCGCGACCCGTTCCGGGTAGAATCACAGCTTGAACGGAACGTTGACCATCGGAAACCATAATCGTCCTTCCAACATTGTCCCGGGCAACCAGCGCCAGGTTTCTCCATGACCGTATTTCAACTGAAGCAGCTCGCCTCGTCCTCGGTTCATGCCGCCACTGGTGCGGTCCGCTGGAATTACGACAAGGTCGAGATGATCGCGGACGGCATCGTCCACATCGTGGGCATCGCCGCGGGGCTCGTCGCCACGACGGTGCTGGTGGTCCTGACGTCGATCTATGCCAACCCGATCGACGTCGTGGTGGTGTCGATCTATGTCGCCGGACTGCTGTCGATGCTGATCCTGTCGGCGACCTACAATCTCTGGCCGGTTTCGCCGACCAAATGGGTGCTGCGCCGGTTCGACCATTCGGCGATCTATGTGCTGATCGCGGCCACCTACACGCCGTTCATCGCCGCCCTGAAGGATACCGTGTTCTCGGTGGCGCTGCTGCTCGGGGTCTGGGGCGTAGCCATCTTCGGCATCGTGCTGAAGCTGCGCTGGCCGGGCCGGTTCGACGCGCTGTCGATCGGGTTGTACCTGGCGCTCGGCTGGAGCGGCATCATGATGTATGACCGCGTCATTGCGGTCATGCCGACCTCGGTGCTGGCCTGCGTGCTCACCGGCGGCATCCTCTACAGCCTCGGCGTCATCTTTCATTCGTGGCGGCGCTTGCGCTTCCAGAACGCGATCTGGCATGGTTTCGTTCTGCTCGGCGCCGGCTTCCATTACACGGCGGTGCTCGATCTCGTCCTGACATAGAATATTCCGCGCGGAGGGCTTCGCATGCAGGTGACCGGCAAGATTGTAGTGGTCACCGGCGGAGCCCGGGGCATTGGCAAGGCGCTGTGCGAGGCATTCGCCCGCGAGGGCGCCGCCAAGGTGATCGTGGCCGATCTCGATGGCGAGGGCGCCAAGGCGGTGGCCGACAGCATCGGCGGCGCGGCCTTCACATGCGACGTCTCTCGGGAAGCCGACATCAAGCACGTCATCGACGAGACCGAGCGGCAGTTCGGGCCGATTGCGCTGTTCTGCTCCAATGCCGGCATCGGCGGCGGCTTCGATCCGCTGTCGGTGAATGTCGGCGGCACCTCGGACGAGCCGTGGGCGCGCAGCTGGGCGATCCACGTCATGGCCCATGTCTGGGCGGCGCGGCATCTCATCCCGCGCTACAAGGCGCGCGGCGGCGGCACTTTCCTCAACACCATCTCGGCCGCCGGCCTGTTGTCGCAAGTTGGCAGCGCGCCTTACTCGACCACCAAGCATGCGGCCGTCGGGTTCGCCGAAAACCTCGCGATCTCGCACAAGGCCGACAACATCAAGGTCTCGATCCTGTGCCCGCAGGGTGTCGACACCGACATGCTGCGCGGGATCCCGAAGGGCCCGCAATCCGGCGACGGCAACCTGTCGCCGGAGCAGGTGGCGCAGGACGTGCTGAAAGGTCTTGCTGAAGAGAGCTTCCTGATCCTGCCGCATCCCCAGGTGCTCGGCTACATGCGCAAGAAGACCGAGAACTACGACCGCTGGCTCGGCGGCATGGCCAAGATCCAGGCCAAGATGCGCGAAGAGTTCGGGAAGTAGCAGTGCGCCGATAGCTGGCGGGCGATGTCCATCAACAGGCTCCGCTGTCGTCCCGGCGAACGCCGGGACCCATAACCCCAGGGAGCGGTTCGAGGCACACGCGTCGACCATCTCGCTCAACGACCTCGGGCGCGGCGTATGGATCCCGGCGTTCGCCGGGATGACGATGGGGAGAGATCGTACACACCATCGACGATCGACTTGATACAACGACGTTGGACATGACCTCGCGCTCTCGCTGCGCATGACGCCCGAGCTTTGCGATAAACATGGCCCTTCTCACAAACGAAGGGCGCAGGGAATGCCGGGTGACGGCGTCACCCATGGCCCGCCTGCGAAAAAAATGCAGGCGGCAGGTACCACAGGTGCAGCCGGATCAGCCCGGCATTCCCTGCGCGATGGTTTTCACGCTTACTTTGCGCTCTCCCCGGTGTCCGGCTCGTTAGCCACCGTCATCAGCGCGATGCGCGAGGCATCGTCGCGAACTTGACGCCAGCGTCGGGGCGTCGGGACCACGCAACTTCACGTCCGCAACGGCTTCGTTCGTCCGCGCCTCGTTGAGAAGCGCTGCGAGCCGCTGCAGCCACCGCATCCCCGCCTCGCGTGTCGTGACGATCGCGCGCAACGCCCCTCCGTGGTGAGGCGGGATGCGCGGGACAATCGTCGTGATTTGCCCGACGGCACAAGACCTGCGGCTGCGACAATTCACCACGACGGGCAGTTGCCGCATGGCCCTCATGCGAAAAATGCCCGTCGTGCAGTCGCTCGCGCCGAATCCGATTGAATCACCGTCGGTGCGGCCGGAATCGCGCGGCTTGCGTGCTCGCTTTGAGGCGCAAGTGGGGCTGCGTCACGTCCGGCTCGAATTCCGACTAATTAGTCCATTCAGCGCACGGCATGGTGCGACATCAGATCGCACTCTTGCGAATGCTTTTGATTGTCGCATGAAATCTCCCCAGCTCGGCAAAACTTCCGCCGACGTTTGCCGGTCATCTGGCAGGCAAGGGGAGCTGGTCGTGCACATGCTGCGCGTGGTGTCGGCGGCGCCCTGACGTCATCGGCCATCTCTGCACAGTCCGGCGTTCAATTGCCAGCTCATTCACCACCCAAGACCAGCGCGTTCGCCGTGCGGACGAAGCGGCTCATGGTGACGCGCTCCCAGCGAGGGGTCACGCTTGCGCTGGTCGAGGTGCTGCTGACCGTGATGGTGGTCGATGCCGCATCCGCGCAGCAAGTCATCAAGGCCAAGCCGACCGACGTCGTCCCGGGGCGCGCCGATCGCCTGTTCTTCCGTCATGTCACCGCACGCAGCATCTACTACAATGTGCCGCGCGTCGCGACCGACAGCCGCACATTGATGATGCGCCAGGATCCGCGGAGCATCACCGCGCTGCTGCGTCCCGTCCGCGAGGCGGGAGCGCCTGCGCTTGCTGCGCCCGGCAGGCCCAATGCTGCGAGCGGCGGCTTCGCATTCGGACCCGCGACCTTTCAACCTGCTCGTGGCGCACTCGTCGCGACGGCGGCGCCGTCGCCGGCATCGCAACCCGCCAAGCAGATTGCGGCACCGGTTGCGGCACCGGCGGCAGCTGCCAAGCCCGAGGCGCCGGTGACGACGGCGCAGCCTGCGGCCGTGTTGCGCAATCGCGACGTCCTGCCCGACCGCAATCTCGACACGGTGAAGCCGCCGCCGGTGACGCCCGATGCCAAGCCTTACGACCCGACCGGCCTGACCGTCGGATCATTTCTCGTAAAGCCGGCCGTCGAGATCCAGGCCGGATACGACAGCAATCCGACGCGGCGAACCGGTGGGCCGGGATCGCCGGTCGCGATCGTGGCGACCGAGGTCTCGGTGCGCTCGCAATGGGAGCGGCATCAGCTCAACGCGGATTTCCGCGGCGCCTATACCGAGGACACCAACGTCCGCTCGCTCAGCCATCCGACCTTCGAGGGGCGCGCGCAGGGGCGCTACGACGTTACCGAGGGCACAACAGCGCTCACCGGGGAGGCGCGTTTCGTCAACGATGCGCTGGCGCTGCCGGGTGCGCTCAAGCTGCCGCGTGCCACGACGTTCGGCGGCAGCGCCGGCGTGCTGCAGAAGATCGGCCCGACCGAGATCGCCTTCAAGGCGTCGGCCGACCGGGTCGTGTTCAACGATGCCATGATCACGGCCAATGTGCCGTTGCGCACGCAGGATCGCAACTACACCCAGCCCGGCGCGCAGGTCCGCGTGACCTATGTGCTGACGCCGACCATCTCGCCGTTCATCGACATGAGCTTCGACCGTCGCACTCACGATCTGCAGGTCGACTTCAACGGCCAGCGCCGCGATTCCACCGGCGTCGCCGGTCGCGCCGGCGCCGTCGTCAACATGGGATCGCTGACCGGCGAGGCCTCGGTCGGCTATCTCACGCGCCGCATGGATTCGCCGCTGATGCCGAACATCAGTGGCGTGATTGCGGATGCGACGCTGGCCTGGGCCGCCACCGATGCCACGACGTTCGTGCTGGTGGCGCGATCGCAGGCGTCGGAGACGCCGGCGATCAACGTTTCCGGCATCCTGTCGCGCGACGTGATCCTGCAGATGGATCATCAGTTCGAGCCCTGGCTGATCGGAACGCTGCGCGGCGGCTACGGCCAGGATCAGTTCGTCGGCGTCGGTCGCACCGACCAGCGCATGTTCGTCGCCGCCGGCGGCGTCTACAAGATGAACCGCAACATCCAGCTGAAGAGCGAGGTCCGCACCGAATGGACCCGCTCCAACGTTCCGATCAACAACTTCATGGCGGTCGTCGGCGTCGTCGGCGTGCGCGTTCAGTATTGAGCGCGTCGCGGGAGCTCTTACTCGTCCGCCGCATTGCATGGCAATCTCCGCGGGTCACACGCCCGCGGCGATGACTCGTGTCGCATTGGCATTTCGATCGTAGCTGGCTAGTAAAGTAGAGAGCTTAGCTCGTTCATTGAGGAAATCTCGTCCGGCGCGGGGGCTGCAACCTCTCCCCGCCCTTTGCGGGGAGAGGTCGGATTGCGCAGCAATCCGGGTGAGGGGCATGGCACATACGAGGCCTGGATCGAGGTCTATCGGACGGGTGGGGCTCCGCAGCGACGGACGACACTGAACGCGTACTTCTCGTCACGCTGCCGAGCTAACAGAAAGAATTTTATAGCAAAGAATCTATACCACCCGTGCGGCTGCCCCTCACCCCGACCCTCTCCCCGTGAAGAACGGGGAGAGGGGGCGAGCGTGCTCGCGGCGATGGCTGTGCTGTACTAGCTGAGAGAGTTAGTTCGTAGAACGGGCGCTGCACCGTTCGTTTTCTCCGATCCCAAGCCGTGGGCGTGCTCTGCGCCGGCGGCAGAAAAAAGCCCCGCGTGGGGGGCGGGGCTTGAGGCAGTGCATGGCCGGCGGATGGGGGCCGGGGCGGATCGCGCGACGGGGTGAGGTTAGATCCTGTCCCGAGATCATCTCCGGCCGGTTCGGCATGCGGCTGGTGGTGGCCTTGTTGTCGTTATCGGACCCGCGCCGCCCCCAGGGAACCAAAGGGGCGACGCGGAGTGCCGGGGCCTTACTGCTCGAGCGCGGCGAGCGCAGCGTTGCCGATCTGCTGCGCCTCGGCCCAGGCGGCCTGGGTCGCCTGCTGTGCGGCCGTGTAGCCGGCCTGGATCTGCTGCTGGGCCGCGGCCCGCAGCGCCTGCTCCTGCTGCTCGCCGGTGTCGCGGGCCTGCGTCAGCGCCTGGTTGTCGGCGTTCAACTGATTGTTGGCAGCGTTGAACGCGTTGGCGGTGGTCTGCGCCTTGGCATTGGCGGCGGCGAGCGCGGCCTGGTTGGCGGCGGTGTTGGCCCTTTCGACCACCTCGGCCGCCTCCTGGGCGTCCTGCTTGGCCTGCTGCGCCACCTGGCGCGCCTGCTCCAGCGCCTGGCGGTCGGCATTGACCTTCTGCTCGGCCGCTTCGACCGTCGCGTCGATCACGCCGATCTTCTGGTTGAGCGCGGCCTCGACCGTTTTCTGGTTCGCCGACGCTGCGGCGTTGGCGGCCTGGGTCTTCTGCTGGGCGACCGCGCGCGCCTGTTCGCCGGTCTTCAGCGCCGCCTGCAGCGCGGCCTGCTCGGCGGCCTCATTGGCCTGCTGGTTGTTGTTGTTGTTGTTCTTGCCGCCGTTGCCGGCTGCGGCGCCGCCACCATTGTTGGCATTCCCGCCGTTGTTGGCATTGCCGGCAGCCTGACCTGCCTGCTGGGCAGCCTTTGCCGCGGCTTCCGCGGTCTCGCGCGCCGTATCCTTGGCGGCATTGGCGGCTTCCTTGGCCTCGTTGGACACGTCGATGTCCTTGTCGAGCTTCTGGAAGGCGGCCTGCAGCGCGGCGGAGGCCGCGGCGAGCTTCGCGGCATTCGCGGCGGCCGCGGCCTGGTTTGCGGCCGTCGGGTTCTTCTCGGCCTGTTCCTGGGCCTCGATCGCGGCGCCCTTCGCGTTCTGCTCGGCCTGGCGGGCGGCGTCGATCGCCTTGCGGTCGGCGGCGACCTGGGCTTCGGCCGCGGTGGCCTTCTGCGCGGCGGCGGCCGCAGCGGCGTTGGCCTTGGCTACGGCGTCGTTGTTGGCTGCGCCTGCAGCAGCTGCGGCCTTGGCCGGGGTGGCTGCGGCGGCGGCCGGCGCTGCGGCGGCCTTCGCGACGGCCACGGTGGTGGCGGCTGCGGCCGGCTTAGCTGCTGTCGTCGTGCTGCTGGTGGCGGCCGCAGCGGCGGTCTTGGCGATGCCGGTGGTGGTTGCGGCGGCGGCAGCCGGCTTGGCAACGGGGGTCGGCGTCGCCGCGGTGGCAACGGCGGTGGGCTTGGTCGCCGCGCCAGTGGTGGTCGCAGCCGCAGCGCTCTTTGCGGCGGTGCTCGCCGCAGCCGTGGCGGCGGTCGTCGCAGCCTTGGTAGCCGCGCTGGCGGCGGCCTTCGCAGCGGCGTTGGCGGCCGCCTGCGATGCGGCCTTGGCCGCGGCGGCGGCAGCAGCCTTGGCAGCCGCATCCTGTGCGGCCTTGGCGGCAGCCTTGGCCGCAGCCTCCTGGGCGGCCTTCGCCGCAGCATTGGCGGCGGCATTGGCGGTCGTGGTGGTGGTGGCGAGCGCCAAGGCCTGCGCATTCGCCTGATGCGGCAAGGCGGCCACGACAAGCGCGGACATGAGGGCAAGTGCGCTGACGTGGCGATAGAGGTGGGTCTTCGATGTCGCCGTTTTAAGGTTCTTCTTGTCCGCCATCAGCTCAACTCCATTGGTACGCTGGATTGGATGATGGAACCTTCTGATAATGATTTTTGCTTGCAGCATGGTCGGACCTTGCAAGCAGCATGGCGTCCGCTTGCAAGGTGACGGCAGGATTTCGCGATGTTTGCGGCGGAGCGCCTGCGGCAGGACAGCGCAACTCGGCAGAAAGCTTTCGAAACAATCGGTTGCGCCTGAACCGCCGGTTGCACCGTTGCGGCGGGCCGATGCGCAATTCGCGGCAGGACACATTGTTGCCGCTGCGCCGCGACGCATTGTCGCATCATCGATGATTGACAAAGCTGTCCGGTAATCGAACGGGCTCAGCTCTTCTGCGCGTAGAGCAGCGGCACGGCGGAATCGACCACGACTTCGACCAGGCTGGTGCCGTCGTGAGACAGGCTGCGCGCGAGTGCGGAGGCCAAGTCCGCGGATCGGGTGACACGCACAGCGTCGCAGCCCATGCCCTCGGCGAGCTTGACGAAATCGAGACCGGGCAGCTCGAGCCCGGGCACGTTGCGCACCTGCATGACCTGGCTGAACGAGCGCATCGCGCCATAGCCGGAATTGTTGATGACGACGACCGTCATCGGCAGCTTGCGCTGCGCTGATGTCCACAGCGCCTGCAGCGAGTACATCGCCGAACCGTCGCCGATCAGGCAGACCGTGCGGCCCGCCTTGCGGCCGAGCGCCATGCCGACCGCGGCCGGCAGGCTGTAGCCGAGCCCGCCGCTCGCCATCGTGTAGAAGGAATCCGCGCCCGGCATCGGCATGTGCTTGTACATCACCGGCCGATGCGAGGGGATCTCCTCGACCACAGCCGAGCCGGCCGGCAGCGCCTGCGACAGCGTGTGCAGCAGATAGTCGACGGGAATCGGATCAGCCGGCTTTGGCGTGTCGGGCAGAGCGCGCCCCTTCGGCGCGGCGCGCTTCGTCTCGGGCAGCAGCTCCAAAAGCAGCGACAGTGCGGGGCGCATCGTCGCGATGATACTGGTGCCGATCGGCGGCACCGCAGCGCCCTCGGCATCGTCGGTGATCTGATAGAGCGCGGTGCCGCCGTCGAAGATCGCGGCGTGGCCCTCGACATGGAAGGTGAAGACCGGCGCGCCGATCACCACCACGACATCATGCGGCTTCAAGGCGTCCGACAATTGGCCGGGCGCGGCATGCAGGAAGCCTTGGAATTGCGGATGGCGCTCCGGGAACGAGCAGCGCGCCGAGAACGGGGCGACCCAGACGCTGGCCTTGGTCTTTTCCGCAACCTGCACCATCAGCTCGACGCAGCCGGCGCGGTCGATGCCTGGGCCGACGACAACGGCGGGATTCGTCGCCGCCGCGAGCGCGGCGACCAGTTCGTCCATGGCGGCGCGGTCGGGGCCGAGTTCGCGGCTGATCTTGCGGGCCGCGACGGGCTGCGCCGGATGCATCCAGTCGTCGATCGGGATCGAGACGAAGGTCGGCCCGCACGGCGGCTGCATCGCCGTGTAGTAGGCGCGGGCGATCGCGCCGGGCACGTCCTCGGGGCGCGCCGGCTCGACGCTGTATTTGACATAGGGGCGGGGGAATTCGCTCGGGCGCTCGGCATAGAGGAATGCCTGCAGCGGCAGGATCGAGCGCGCCTGCTGGCCGGCGGTGATCACCAGCGGCGTCTGGTTGCGATGCGCGGTGTAGATGTTGCCGAGGGCATTGCCGACCCCCGCGGCCGAATGCAGGTTGACGAAGCCGGCATTGCGCGTCGCCTGCGCATAGCCGTCGGCCATGCCGACGACCGAGGCCTCCTGCAGGCCGAGCACGTAGTCGATGTCGTCAGGCCAGTCGCTGAGGAACGGCAGCTCGGTCGAGCCGGGATTGCCGAAGACGCATCTGATGCCGAAGGCGCGCAACAGGTCGAAGGTGGCCTGCTTGACGGTGACGGGCTTGGTCGTCGTTTTCGTTGTCCTGGCCACAGGCGTTTCCTCGGGTGTCTTGTGTCGTCATTCCGGGGCGATGCGAAGCATCGAACCCGGAATCTAGAGCGGTTCTTTTCCCTCACCTCGAGGTTCCGGGTTCGATGCTCTGCGCCAAAATGGCTACGCCATCTTGTCGCGACGCATCGCCCCGGAACGACGGAGCCTATCTCACCACGTCGCGGTGCCCTTCATGGTCGGCTGCCGCTCGGCGTTGGCGGTCCACAGCTCGAGGCCGCCGTCTTTGTCGTTGGCATTCACCGAGAACTCGCTGCCCTCGAACAGCGGCTGGACGCCGCGATAGACGAACCTGGCCGGTGGCTTGCCCTTGAGCCTGGCGGCGAACTCCACCAGCAGCGCGGCCTGTAGCGGCCCGTGGAAGATCAGACCCGGATAGCCTTCGACCTTGGTGACGTAGTCGCGGTCGTAGTGGATGCGGTGGCCGTTGAAGGTCAGCGCCGAATAGCGGAACAGCAGCACGGGGTCGGAGACATGGCTCTCGCTGTGCTGAGCCGTCGGCGGAGGCGGCGGGGCTTTCGCCGGAGCAGGCCGCGCGCTGCCCATGTCCCGATACACGATGTCCTGACGCTCGCGGATGGCGACACCACGCGGTGTCGACACGACATGCTCGACGGCGACGAAGCAGAGCTGGCCGGTCGAGCCGCTCTTCAAACTGACGTCCGTGATCGTCGAGACGCGCGTGGCGACGTCGCCGACGCGCAGCGGATCGATGAACTGCACCTCGCCGCCGGCCCACATCCGGCGCGGCAATGGCACCGGCGGCAGGAAGCCGCCGCGGGTCGGGTGGCCATCGGGGCCGAGCTGATCGTGCGGAAACACCGGCTGGCCCAGGCACCAATGCACCGTGTAGGGCGCGATGTCGCCGGTGGCGGGCTCGCCGATGTCCTGGAACAGCGTCGCGCGCAACCCCTTGGTGAGCTGCGCCGTGACGATGTCGGTGGCCTCGGCGCTGCGGCCGACCCATTGCTTGAGGTGATCGAGATCGAGCGTCTGCGTCATGATCATCCCTTTCGCTGATGCGGCGAGGCGGCCTCGCCGATCGCCGGCACGGCGCCGTAGTGTCTGTCATCGCCGACCACGATGGCGGCGGGCGCCGGATAGCTGACGACGCCGTTCGGCGTGTCGACCTCGATCCGCCGGAGATGCGGATGGGTCGAGAGATCGGCCATGCTGTTGACCTCGGCGAAGGCAATGTCGGCCGCAGCGAGCTTCGCCAGCAGTTCATCGCGCGACAGCCCGGCGAAGCGCTCGGCCACGATGCCGTCGGTCAGCGCGCGATTGCGCACGCGCGCGACCATGTTGGCGAAGCGCGGATCGTCGGGCAGGCCGGGCTGGTCGAGCACCTTGGTGCACAGCGTCGTCCACTCGCGCTCGCTCTGGATCGAGATCAGGATGTCCTTGCCGTCCTTGGAGGTGAACACGCCGTAGGGCGCGATCGAGGGATGGGCGAGGCCGATGCGCTTCGGCGCATTGCCGGCTTCCGCATTGAGCAGCGGCACCGTGAGCCAGTCGGCCATGACGTCGAACATCGAGATCCGGATATCGGCACCTTCGCCGGTACGGCCACGCTTGATCAGTGCCTCCAGGATCGCTGCATGCGCGGTGGCGCCGGTGGCGACGTCGACGATCGACATGCCGACGCGCGACGGACCCTCCGGGCCGCCGGTGATCGAGGCGAGGCCGCTCTCGGCCTGAATGAGGAGATCATAGGCCTTGCGGTCGGCGTACGGACCGGTGTCGCCATAGCCGGTGATGGTGCAGCAGATCAGCTTCGGATAGTCCTTGCGCAGCCGCTCGCGCGCAAAGCCGAGTTTGTCCATCGAGCCGGGCTTGAGATTCTGCAGCAGCACGTCGGCGCTCGCAATCAGCCGCTCCAACTCGGCGCGGCCGTCGGGCTTTGACAGATCGACGATCCGCGAATCCTTGCCGCGGTTGAGCCAGACGAAGTAGCTGCTCTGTCCCTTCGCTGCGGCGTCATAGCCGCGTGCGAAATCGCCCTCGGGCCGCTCGATCTTGATGACATGGGCGCCGGCGTCGGCCAAACGCGACGAGCAGAACGGCGCGGCCACCGCCTGCTCGACGGCGACGACGGTAATCCCTTCAAGCGGCAGCATGGTATGAACTCGTAGAGTGGGGCCTCATGGGTTCGAGACGCGCCGCAAGGGCGGCGCTCCTCACCATGAGGGTGGAGAGAGACGCTACCGCGCCCGAGATCCTCATCCCGAGGAGCCCGCCGGAGGCGGGCGTCTCGAGGGATGGCCGCGGGCGATTGTTCCGACCGAGCATATCAGTAGGAGCGCGGCATGCCGAGGACGTGCTCGGCGACGTAGGACAGGATCAGGTTGGTCGAGATCGGCGCCACCTGGTACAGCCGCGTCTCGCGGAACTTGCGCTCGACGTCGTATTCCTCGGCGAAGCCGAAGCCGCCATGAGTCTGGATGCAGGCGTTCGCCGCCTCGAACGAGGCGTCGGCGGCGAGCATCTTGGCCATGTTGGCCTCGGCGCCGCAATCGAGCCCGGCCTCGTATTTGCGGGTGGCCTCCTTGACCATCAGCTCGGCCGCGCGCATCGACGCATAGGCCTTGGCGATCGGGAACTGGATGCCTTGGTTCTGGCCGATCGGTCGGCCGAACACGACGCGCTCCTTGGCGTAGGCGGTGGCTTTCGCGATGAACCATTTGGCATCGCCGACGCACTCGGCTGCGATCAGGATGCGCTCGGCGTTCATGCCGGAGAGGATGTAGCGAAAGCCCCTGCCTTCCTCACCGATCAAATTCTCCGCCGGTACGCGCATGTCGGTGAAGAACACTTCCGTCGTGGCGTGATTCATCATCGTCCGGATCGGGCGGATGGTGAGTCCGGCATTCTTCGCTTCGCGCATGTCGACGATGAAGACGGAGAGACCGTCGGTGCGCTTCTGCGCCTGCTCCTTCGGCGTGGTGCGCGCGAGCAGGATCATCAGGTCGGAATATTCAGCGCGGCTGGTCCAGATCTTCTGGCCGTTGACGATGTAGCTGTCGCCGTCGCGCTTGGCGAAGGTCTTCAGCGACGACGTATCCGTGCCCGAGGTCGGCTCGGTGACGCCGAACGCCTGCAGCCGCAATTCGCCGCTCGCGACCTTCGGCAGCCATTTCGCCTTCTGCTCGGCCGAGCCGTGCCGCAGCACCGTGCCCATCGTGTACATCTGGGCGTGACAGCCGCCGCCATTGCAGCCGGCGCGCTGGATCTCCTCGAGGATCGCCGCAGCCGCCGACAGCTTCAGCCCGGCACCGCCATATTCCTCGGGGATCAGCACCGAGAGGTAACCGGCCTGCGTCAGCGCATCGACGAAGGCGGACGGATAGGCCATCTCGCGATCGAGCTTGCGCCAATATTCGCCGGGGAACTGGGCGCACAGCTTGGCGACGGCGTCGCGGATGTCGGCGTAATCGTCGTGCTGATGGTGGTCTGTCATGTGTTGCTCCGCGGGCCGCGTGACGCAGCCTGGGCTCTCTCCCCGAACTCGTTCCTGATAGCCTATGACCAAGCGGGTCCCGCTTGGCAAGCTTGGAATGCCCGCGTTGCTGCCGTGCAGCCTTGCCGGGGCGACAGAGCAGGGCGCCCTGCGGTCCCGTTCTAGCTGACGGGAAATCCAAGATGGCCGCGGAAGCGGTTCTTGAGATAGACGCCGTCGCGCGCAGGCAAGGCGCGGTCGACGTGATCAGTCGAGATCGCGACGCGGGCGAAATGGGGTCCTGCGAGATCGTGCAGCTTCGGCCGGAAGCTGGCGAGCGCGTCGTGATCGAGGATGGTCGTCACCGAGGGAAAGCCTGCTCCGGTAGCGATCAGCTCGAGATTGGCGCCGAGTCCCGAATGGCTCATCTGCATGCCGGTCTCGCCGAAATGAGCGTTGTCGAGCACGACGATCGAGAGGTTCCTGGGCTTCTTGGCCGCCGATGTCGCGAGGCTGCCGAGCCCCATCAACTGCTCGCCGTCGCCGGTGATGACGGCAACCGGCCGCGACGGCTGCGCCAATGCGAGGCCGAGGCCGATCATGGCCGCGCCGCCCATCGCGCCCCAGAGGTAGAAATTCGCATCGTGATCGCCAGCGGCGAACACGTCGTAGGACGACGAGCCGAGGCCGCTGACGACCAGGAGGTCGCCGCGGTCTTGCAGCAGCGCCTTGACGGCGGTGCGGCGGTCGAGTGCCGGACCCATCACTTGCCCTCCGTCCATTTCTTGGCGCCGATCATGCGCTGGGAGATCAGCACCGCGATCGGCTGATCGCTGTCATAGGCGAGCCTTGCGGCCGCCGCGGCCATCTCGCCGGCGTCCTCGGGACGCTCCAGCCGGAACACGGTGACGCCCATGATCTCGAACCCCGCCTGCGTCGCCTTGCCCATCGGCACCTGCCACGGATTGAACTCGGCCCACTCGCCGCGCATGGTCACGAAGGTCAGGAACGGGAAGCGGCAGCTCTGCAGCAGCGAGAGCATGTTGACGCAATTGCCGACGCCGCTCGACTGCATCAGCAGCACCGCGCGCTGGCCGCCGAGCCAGGCGCCGGCCGAGAGCGCGACGCCTTCCTCCTCGGTGGTGAGAACGGTGGTGGCGATCGCCGGATCGTCGTGGGCGAGCCGGATCAGGCGGGAATGGCCGGCGTCCGGCACGTAGCAGAGCTGGCGGACGGAGGCCGCTTTCAGCGCCGTGTAGATGGCGAGCGGCCAGTCGGGGCCGGGGATGGGTGTGTCGGAAGCGGGCATGACGTCCTGCGATTCATGGGCATGCGGGTGCGGGGGCCTCGTGGTTCGAGACGCGCCGCGAGCGGCGCTCCTCACCAGAGGGTCGAGAGTTCTCGTTCGTTGCGCGACGCTGTCACCCCTCATGGTGAGGAGCCGCGCAGCGGCGTCTCGAACCATGAGGCCAAGGTCTCGGGCCTCGCCCTTCGAGACGCCCGCCCAGGGGCGGTCTCCTCAGGGTGAGAGGCGGAGTACTCATCCCGGAATCCGCACCGGCAGTGACTCGTAGCCGCGGACGAAGCTGGAATAGACGCGCTTCGGCTCGCCCACCACCTCGATGCGGTCGAAGCGCTTGAGGATTTCCTGCCAGACGATGCGCAGCTGCAGTTCGGCGAGGCGCATGCCGACGCAGCGGTGGATGCCGAAGCCGAAGGAGAGGTGGATGCGCGGACGCTTGCGGTCGATAATGAAGGCGTTCGGGTTCTCGATCACCTCCTCGTCGCGGTTGCCCGAGACGTACCACATCACGACGCGGTCGCCTTTCCTGATCTTCTGCCCGCCGAGTTCGGTATCGGCCAGCGCGGTGCGGCGCATATGCGCGAGCGGCGTCTGCCAGCGGATCACTTCCGGCACCATCGTCTCGATCAGCCCGGGGTCGTCGCGCAGCTTCTGGTATTCGCCGGGGTTCTCGTTCAGCGCCAGCACCGAGGCGGTCATGCTGTTGCGTGTGGTATCGTTGCCGCCGACGATGAGCAGGATCAGATTGCCCAGCAGATTGTCCGGCGTCATGTGGCGCGTCGCTTCGCTGTGCGCCATCATCGAGATCAGGTCGCGGCCCGGATTGGCCTGGCGCTCCTTCCACATCCGGCCGAACGTCTCGGCGCAGTCGGCCAGCTCACGCCGGCGCTCCTCCTCCGATGAGACGATGCCGCTCTTGGGCAGCGCAGTGGAGACGTCGGACCAGCGCGTCAGCTTGCGCCGCTCCTCGAAGGGAAAGTCGAACAAGGTCGCCAGCATCTGCGTCGTCAGCTCGATCGACACCCGCTCGACCCAGTTGAAGGTCTCGTTGCGCGGCAGCGAGTCCAGCACCTTGCCCGAGCGTTGCCGGATCAGCACCGCCAACTCGTCGAGATGCTCCGGCGTGAACATCGGCTGCACCGTCTTGCGCTGCTCGCCGTGGCGGGGCTCGTCCATCGCGATGAAGCTCGGCCATTCGTAGCCGGGCGCGACGTCGCGGATCGTGATGCCGCCATTGCCGACGTCGGAGGAGAAGATCGCGTGATTGGTGTCGACATGCATGATGTCGTGATAGCGCGTGACAGACCAATACGGCTCGATCGGCGCCTTGGTGCAGTAGTGCACCGGCGCCTCCTTGCGCAGCCGCTCGAACCACGGCCACAGCGTGTCGTTCTGGAATAGCCGCGGCGCGCCCGGGTGGAAGTCCTCGATCGGCGTCGCATAGGCCTCCAGCCGCGCCTCGCGCAGCAGATCGGCATGGTCGGAACGAAGCGCGGCCTCAGCGGTCATGGGGTGGTCCTTTTGTTGAACTCATCACCGCGCCGGTTGAGGATCGGCAGATGAGCTGCAAATGACTGCGCCCTCTCCCCTTGTGGGAGAGGGCATGTAAGACGGTTCTGCGAATTCGGTCGGGTGAAGGGTATGTCTCTACGGGCGTTGTCCGCGGAGAGAACCCCTCACCCGACCGCGTGCGCGGATAGGCCGGCGATGCCCTCTCCCACAAGGGGAGAGGGCGCTGTATCGCGCAGCGTGATGAGCGGGGAATGAGGACAGCGTACTCACCCGACCAGACCCTTCCTGCCGCCCCCAAATTCCGCGATCGATTCGTCTCAAATGCAACCTACGCCGTAATCCTCACCGGCAATGTCTCAAATCCCTTCACGAAGCTGGAATAGACCCGCTTCGGCTCGTCCATCACCTCGATATGATCGAATCGTTTCAGGATCTCCTCCCAGATGATCTTGAGCTGCAGCTCGGCCAGCCGCAGGCCGACGCAGCGGTGGATGCCGAAGCCGAAGGACAGGTGCTGCCGCGGCCGGGCGCGGTCGATGATGAAATCGTAGGGGCGTTCGATCGAGGCTTCGTCGCGGTTGCCGGAGACGTACCACATCACGACCTTGTCGCCCTTTTTGATCTGCTTGCCGCGGAACTCGATGTCGGCGAGCGCGGTGCGCCGCATGTGGGCGAGCGGCGTCTGCCAGCGGATCACCTCCGGCACGAAGCTGTCGATCAGCGCCGGGTTGTCCTTGAGCTTGCGGTATTGGTCCGGATGCTGGCTCAGCGCGTAGATGCTGCCGGACATGGTGTTGCGCGTGGTGTCGTTGCCGCCGACGATCAGCAGCACGAGGTTGCCAAGGAAGTTCTTCGGATCCATGTTCCGCGTGGCTTCGCTGTGCGCCATCATCGACAGCAGGTCACTCTTCGGCGGCTGGCTCTGCCGCTCCTGCCACAGCCGCGCGAAATAGCGGGCGCACTCCATCAGCTCGGCCTGCCGCTCGTCCTCGGTCGCGACCAGCCCGTCCGGGCCGGGGATCGTGGTCGCGATGTCGGACCAGCGGGTCAGCTTGCGGCGGTCCTCCCAGGGGAAGTCGAACAGCACCGCGAGCATCTGCGTCGTCAGCTCGATCGAGACGCGGTCGACCCAGTCGAACACCTCGCCGACCGGCAGATTGTCCAGGCACTCGGTCGAACGCTTGCGGATGTTGATCGCGAGCTCGTCGAGATGCGTCGGCGTGAACATCGGCGCCACCGTCTTGCGCTGGGCCGCATGCCGCGGCGGGTCCATCGCGATGAAGCTCTCGCGGCGCAGGTCGGGATCGATGTCGCGGATGGTGATGCCGCCGAGCGCCGACGCCGAAGAGAACACTGCGTGATTGGTTTCGATCTCCATGATGTCGTCATAGCGCGTGATCGACCAATACGGGCCGAACATCGAATCCCTGCAATAGTGCACCGGGTCCTCGCGGCGCAGGCGGTCGAAATAGGGCCAGTGCGTGTCGGTGCGGAACAGCTCCGGATGGCCGGGGTCGAAGTCGGCGAGCGGCAGCGACGCAGCGCGGCGGGCCGCCTCGTCGACCGCGCGGGTGTCTGCTTCGGTGTGCCGGCGTGCCTCGGCCGTGTTGGCGGTCCCGTGCATGGACATCTCCCTGATGGCCGGATTCTCGATCGGTCCGGCAATATTTGGCGCGATTACATCCTGCCCGGGAGCGCACGGCAAGCGCGGAGTTTGACGGGTAACGGCCCACCCGGTCTTGCGTCGCGACGCTGGTGTTTGGCCGGATGTTGGACGTGACAAGCGCCGCGCCACGGAATATGGCTGGACGCAATTGTTGCAGAGCAGAAGACTAGCAGGAGGCCGCCACCATGATCGCCAACGCGCAGCGCATGTTCAACTTCGATCTCGGTGAGACCGCCGATGCGATCCGCGACACGGTGGCCAGCTTTTCCCAGGAACAGATCGCGCCGCGTGCGGCCGAGATCGACCGCTCCAATCAGTTTCCGCGCGATCTTTGGCCGAGGATCGGCGAGCTCGGCCTGCACGGCATCACGGTCGAGGAGGAGTATGGCGGGGCTGGGCTCGGCTATCTCGAGCATTGCATCGCGATGGAGGAGATCTCGCGCGCCTCGGCCTCGGTCGGCCTGTCCTACGGCGCCCACTCCAATCTCTGCGTCAACCAGATCCGCCGCAACGGCAACGAGGCACAGAAGCGCAAGTACCTGCCCAAGCTGATCTCGGGTGAGCATGTCGGCTCGCTGGCGATGTCCGAGCCGCAGGCCGGCTCCGACGTGGTGTCGATGAAGACCCGCGCCGACAAGAAGGGCGACCGCTTCGTGCTCAACGGCAACAAGATGTGGATCACCAACGGCCCGATCGCCGAGACGCTGGTGGTCTATGCCAAGACCGATCCGCAGGGCGGCCCGCGCGGCATCACCGCCTTCATCATCGAAAAGGGCATGAAGGGATTCTCGACCGCACAGAAGCTCGACAAGCTCGGCATGCGCGGCTCCGACACCTGTGAGCTGGTGTTCGAGGATTGCGAGGTGCCGGAGGAGAACGTGCTCGGGCAGGTCGGCCGTGGCGTCAACGTGTTGATGTCCGGCCTCGACTACGAGCGCGCCGTTCTCGCCGCCGGTCCGCTCGGCATCATGCAGGCCTGCATGGACGCGGTGCTGCCCTACGTTCACGAGCGCAAGCAGTTCGGCCAGCCGATCGGCACCTTCCAGCTGGTGCAGGGTAAGGTCGCCGACATGTATACGACGATGAATGCGGCGCGCGCCTATGTCTATGCGGTGGCCAAGGCCTGCGACCGCGGCGAGACCACGCGCGAGGACGCGGCGGGTGCCATTCTGTTTGCTGCGGAGAAGGCCACGCAGTGCGCGCTCGACGCAATCCAGCTGCTGGGCGGCAACGGCTACATCAACGACTATGCGACCGGACGGCTGCTGCGTGACGCCAAGCTGTACGAGATCGGCGCTGGCACCAGCGAAATCAGGCGCATGCTGATCGGACGTGAGCTGTTCGATAAGACATCATAGAACGCGAATTGGCCGGATGCGCGCGCCTGCAGCGTGTTCGCGCACCGGCCAGAAGCACATATTTTATTCAGTCTCGCCAAGGCCGGTGTTTTTTTCCGGCCGACTTGCGTACAAATAGCGTCGAACCTCGGAATCGACCCCGCGACGAATAGCCGGGGCATATTTTAGTCTTTTTCGCGTGTCGGAGGCGTGAGCCGTGAACCAGATGAGTTACGTTCCGGGGCAGCCTCCGCCGCTTCCGCCGTTGACGGCGACCTTCTCCGGGGCACGCGGTGAGTTTTTCCGGCTGGTCAGCCGCGGTGCGGCCATCGAACTGATCACGCTCGGCTTCTACCGATTCTGGCTGGCGACCGACATCCGGCGGCATCTGTGGGTCAATACGGCCATCGACGGCGATGCGGCCGAGTATACCGGACGCGGCAAGGAGCTCTTGATCGGCTTCCTGTTCGCGATGGCGATCCTGGTCCCGATCTACCTTGCCTATTTCCTGGTCGGCGTCGAGGCCGAGCGCTACCAGGGCTTCGCCAGCGTGCCCCTGGTGATCGCCTTCTATGCGTTCGGCCAGTTCGCGATCTATCGCGCGCGGCGCTACCGGCTGACGCGCACGGTCTGGCGCGGCATCCGGTTCTGGATGGACGGCTCGGGATGGGCCTATGCCGGGCGGGCGATGCTGTGGACGCTGCTGGCGGTGCTGACGCTCGGCTTGGCGTGGCCGTGGCGCGCCGCCGCGCTGGAGCGCTACAAGATGCGGCACTCGCATTACGGCGACCTCAGCGGCGATTTCGAGGGACGTGGCTGGGACTTCTTCAAGAACGCCTGGTATCTCTGGCTAGTCGCGCCGTTTGCGCTCGTGCTGTTTCCGCTGTTCCCCTTCGTCTACGCCCAGCTCAAAGCGGTCGAATGGCGCTGGTGGCTGTCCGGCATCCGCTTCGGCGGCGTGCGCCTGGAATCCACCTTGTCCAGTGACGCCTTCTACGCCCTGTACTGGAAGGTGATCGTCTGGTGGGTGCTGCTGTCGATCGCCTCGGGGCTGTATTTCACCGCGACTGGGGCGCTGATGATCAACCTGCTCGGCCCGGGGAGCGATGGTGAGCCGCAGTTGCAGGCGCTGTCCAACAACATTCCGATGCTCTTGCTGATGGGGCTCGGCTACATCGTCTGGATCCTGGCGCTCAACGTCGTGATGCGGATGTA
The DNA here is from genome assembly GCF_051167655.1 of Bradyrhizobium sp. HKCCYLS2038. Classification (NCBI taxonomy): domain Bacteria; kingdom Pseudomonadati; phylum Pseudomonadota; class Alphaproteobacteria; order Hyphomicrobiales; family Nitrobacteraceae; genus Bradyrhizobium; species Bradyrhizobium sp. HKCCYLS2038. The sequence goes on from NZ_JBNPTM010000001.1 coordinate 1,094,348, forward strand.
TCTGGTGCGCGACATGTGGGCGACGGTGCTCGAATCGGTCGAGGTGCATGGCATCGAGGCCATGGCCAACGTCGGCGCCAAGGGCGATCTGGCCAGCGCGCTGGGTGAAGGGTTTGCCGATGGACTCGACGTCGCCGGATTCTGAATCCGAGCCCGGCGGCGGCGCAGGTCGTTCGCTCGACGGCACGTCGACCGAGCCGGCCGCACCGCCCGGCGGCCCTGCGACCTATTTCGACGGCTTGTCGAACCGGCGCCAGACGGTGACGATCAGTTTGGCCAATCAGCTGGTGATGCGCAGCGCCGACAATTTCGTGTCGTGGCCGTATGTCGACATCCGGCGGGTGGATGGTCCGAGCGGCACGCTGCGGGTCAGCTGTCTGTCCGCATCTCCGCTGGCGCGGCTCGAGATTCGCGACGCGGCGCTCGCCGACGAGTTGATCGCGCGCTGCGTGCAAATCGACGAAAACCGGCTGACGCGGAGCGGGATTGCCCGGATCGTCGGCTGGTCGCTCGCGGCCGCGGCCTCGATCGTCGCGCTCGTTCTCGTCGTGCTTCCGCGGGCCGCCGAGCGGCTGACGCCGCTGGTGCCGCCGGCGATGGAGCGGCATCTCGGCGAGGCTGCCGTCGTGCAGATCCACGCGCTGTTCGGTGAAAAAGCATGCAGCGAGGCGGCCGGGCAGGCGGCGTTCGCCAAGCTGGTCACGGCGCTGCGCCAGCCTGCGGGCCTCGACGACAGCATCGCGTCGGAGGTGCTGGATACGTCGATCCCCAACGCCTTTGCGCTGCCGGGCGGTCGCTTCTTCCTGTTTCGTGGACTGCTCGACAAATCGAACGATCCCGACGAGGTCGCCGGTGTGCTGGCGCATGAGCTCGGCCATCTGAAGCATCGCGACAATCTGCGCCAGGTGATCCACAATGGCTCGAGCTCATTCCTGATCGGCCTGCTGTTCGGCGACGTCACCGGCGCCGGCGCCGCGATCTTCGCCTCGCGCGCCATGATCGACGCGTCCTACTCGCGCGAGGCGGAGGAGGCGGCCGACAGCTTTGCCATCGACGTCATGCACAAGCTCGGACGGCCGACGCGGCCGATGGGCGAATTGCTATTCCGCATCACCGGCAAGGAGGACGGCAAGCGCCCGTCGCTGTGGGGCAGCCACCCGCTGACCGAAGACCGCCTCGCCCGCATGCGCGCCGAAGACCGCCCCGCCAGCGGCCCGCCGCTGCTCAGCCCCGAAGAGTGGAAGGCGCTGAAGGGGATTTGCAGTAGATGATGGTGATCTGGTGCCTCACGAACGGCTGATCAGGACCACCGATCGTCTCTCATCCGTCATTGCGAGCGCAGCGAAGCAATCCAGTGTGGTGTGCGGGACTCTGGATTGCTTCGCTGCGCTCGCAATGACGGAGTGAGAGCGGTGTGCGTCAGCTGCTAGGCGGGTTGAGCGACAATACCTCTGCTACATAGGGAAGTTCGTGGATCGACGGACCGCACAAGCTTTCGGTGACGTTGACTGAGTCGTGGCCGATGTCGCAGATCTAGCGACTACTCCGCCAGATTGTTCACCTTCTTCACCCACGCCCGGACGTCGGTGAGCACGTCAGGCAGCACCGCCTTGACCTCGGTCAGCGTCATGCCGGCCTTGACGCGGGGGTCGTAGAGCAGGTTGAGAATGTACTGGTCGTAGATGTCGAAATAGCCCATCGAGACGTTGTCGTTGAACATCGTCCAGGGCACGCTCGAGGTGTCGTTGATCGGCCCGAGCGACTGCAGCAGCTCCTCATAGGCGCAGTCGAGGAAGACGAAGTCGCCATTGTCGACGGTCAGGATGACGTCGGAATGCTCGATCTCGAACGCCTCGTTCTTGCGGAAGCCGGACAGGCATTGCGGGTCGAGCGAGGTCTTGATCTCGCGGGCGCGCTCGCTGCCATAGGCCTGGCTGATGGTGTGATAGAGGTCCCGGTCGCGCACCAGCTTGACGCGGACATTGGCGTCCTCGTCACTGTCGGTCATCGCGATGTCGAGATTGCGGATGCGGGCGGCGATGTCGCCGACGACCTTGGCGAGCTGGGCCTTGCGGTCGGTACGGCGGCCGTCGGCATAGACCCGCACCGGGGCGCTGTATTTCCTGATGCGGTCGACCCGGCCGGCGAGATGATATTCGGCGCCGAACGCGGTCTTGTAGAAGCCGTCGGTGATTTCGGCGTCGGTGAAGCTCTTCTTCTCGGCGCGCTGGCGCGCGGCGATCGCAGGGATCTCGGCGGTGAAGGCCGGCTGCGGCAGCAGCAGCGTGACGAACGGTCCGAGCGCCGCGGACAGAACGATGGCCGCCATTCCAAGCGACCCCCGGGAGCATCTGTCATGCTCCCGGCCTGGATGAGCGCTCCGGCGTTGCGACATGATCCCCCGGCGCGACCCTGTCAGTTCTTGACGACGACAGTGGTGCCGACCGGGACGCGGTCGTAGAGGTCGGCGACGTCGTCATTGGTCATTCGGAAGCAGCCCGACGACACCGCCTGTCCGATCGTCTCCGGCTCGTTGGAGCCGTGGATGCGGTACAGGGTGGAGCCGAGATACATCGCGCGCGCCCCAAGCGGGTTCTCGATGCCGCCGGCCATGTGGCGCGGCAGGTCGGGACGGCGGCGCAGCATCTGCGACGGCGGCGTCCAGGCTGGCCATTCCTTCTTGGCGGTGATGCGGTGCACGCCGCTCCAGCGGAACCCGTCGCGGCCGACGCCGATGCCGTAGCGCAGCGCCTGGCCGTTCGGCAGCACCAGATAGAGCCGGCGCTCGCCGGTGTTCACGACGATCGTGCCTGGCGCATAGTCGCCCTGGAACATCACGGTCTGGCGCGGGATCGGGCTGACGCCGGTCCGATAGTTGTTCGTCACGGCACTGAACGGGTCCGTCCATTGAGCATGTGCCATCCCGGCACTCGACAGCAAGGCGAACGCAGCGACCACCCCAGCAAAATACCGCTTCATTTCCATCCCCTGGCATAAATCAAATTACGTCGAAGAGAGGCCACAATCCGCCCGATTTCGCAACCCACGGCAGCGTGACAGGCGCATGCGAGCGGCGGCTGTGATGCAAATCCCACGGACATTCCAAATGTTGCGGCTGGGGCCGTTGCCAATACCGCGTTAGCCAAAGCTGCGCGCGCGCATCATGGCGATGGCAGCAATGCGGCCATCCCCTTTGACGCAGGCAGCGAACAATGATTGATCTGGCGTCTTGCAAGACAGAGCGCGGTGTCACGGGAGCAAATGATGAACGGTGCGGAAAGCCTGGTACGGACCCTGGTCGCGGGGGGCGTTGACGTCTGCTTTACCAATCCGGGCACCTCCGAGATGCACTTCGTCGCCGCGCTCGACCGGGTCGAGGGCATGCGCTGCGTGCTCGGCCTGTTCGAGGGCGTCGTTACCGGCGCCGCCGACGGCTATTTCCGCATGAAGGGCACCCCGGCCTCGACCCTGCTGCATCTCGGTCCCGGCCTTGCCAACGGCCTCGCCAATCTGCACAACGCCAAGAAGGCGCGCTCCGGCATCGTCAACATCGTTGGCCAGCACGCCACCTACCACATCGGCTTCAATGCGCCGCTGACCTCCGACATCGAGGGCCTGGCCCGGCCGATGTCGGACTGGGTGCGGACCTCGCCGAGCGCGAAGGCGGTCTCCGCCGACGGCGCCGCGGCGATCGCCGCCGCCAAGAGCGCACCGCCGCAGATCGCCACCCTGATCCTGCCCGCCGACACCGCCTGGAACGAGGCCGACGGCATCGCCCCGGTTCCGGCCGATACCCAGCGTCCGAGCTACTCGGCCGACGCCGTCGAGAAGGCCGCCAGGATCCTGCATGCCCACGGCCCCGAGACCCTGGTGCTGATGACCGCGGGCGCGCTGACCGAGCAGGCGCTGACCTTCGCCCAGCAGATCGCCGGCAAGACCGGCTGCCGCGTCATGGGCCAGACCTATCACCCGCGCATGGCGCGCGGCGCCGGGCGGTTCTCGATCGACCGCATTCCCTATGTGATCGAGCAGGCGCTGCCGATCCTGAAGAACTACAAGCACATCGTGCTGGTCGAGGCTAACGATCCCGTCGCCTTCTTCGCCTATCCGAACAAGCCGAGCCAGTTGAAGGCCGAGGGCACCGAGGTGCACCGCATGACCGCCTGGGGCGAGAACTCGGCCGCCGCGCTCGAGGCGCTGGCCGGCCATCTCGGCGCCAAGGCCGCGGACGTGAAGCCGCAGCCGCTCGCCGAGCTGATCAAGCCGCAAGGGGCGCTCAACCACACCACCATCGCCCAGGCCATCGCTTACGCCATCCCGGAAAACGGCATCATCGTCGACGAATCCATCACCACCGGCCGCGGCTTCTTCCCGCCGACCGCGGCCGCGAAGCCGCATGACTGGCTGCAGAACATGGGCGGCTCGATCGGCTTCTCGACCCCGGTCGCGACCGGCGCCGCGGTGGCTTGTCCGGACCGCAAGGTGATGTGCCTCGTCGGTGACGGCAGCGCGATGTACACGATCCAGTCGCTGTGGACCCAGGCGCGCGAGAACCTCAACGTCGTCACCGTCGTGTTCGCCAACAGGATCTACCAGATCCTGCGCGGCGAGTTCGACGGCGTCGGCGCCGGCGAGCCCGGCCAGCGCGCCCAGGACATGCTCAAGATCGACCGTCCGACGCTCGACTTCGTCGCCATGGCCAAGGGCATGGGCGTTCCCGGCCGCGCCGTCACCACGGCGGACGAGTTCAACGCGGCGCTGGCCGAGGCCAATGCCGAATACGGCCCGCGCCTGATCGAAGTGCAGATGTAAGTCTTTGCGCCGAGCAACCGGCGGCCGCAAATCAGCCGCCGGTTGATGGCAGCCTCATTGCCGCATTTTGGTGGTTGGCGACTCAGCACGAACGCGTGTTGATGGTGACGTCTCCATCGTTTGTTCTGTTTGGGCGGCATGCACAGCGAATTGAACCGGCTGATCTCAGCGCTGCAGGAGTTCTATGCGCGCGAGCGCTTCATCCTCGACCGCGATCTCGGTGAGCGCGCCCTGACGCACCGGCTGTCGGTGCATGTCGAGCGCAACTTCCTCGGCTGGGACGTCGATTGCGACTACAACCGGCTCGGCGACCGCGCCATGCTGCTGCCGCGCGGCTCGATCGTCTCGACCGACGACGAACTGGCCAAGTCGGTCTACCCGGATATCGTCGTCCACAAGCGCGCGGTGCCGGACAATCTGCTGGCCATCGAGGTGCGCAAGGCCAGCAACCACCAGCCGCTGGCACATGACCGTCACAAGCTGATGGCCCTGACTGATCCGCATCTGTGGTTTGCCTATTGGATCGGCGTGCTGGTGATCCTCGACCGCCGCAGCGTGATCACGCCGGAGATCTATGTCGGTGCGCGGATCGATCCGGCGCTGTCCGCCTGGTTCGCCGGACGACTGCAGCAACTGCAGCTGGGGGCGGGATAAGGATTGCAAGAAGCGGGGAGCGTTGCTTGCGGCGCGGTGACGCGACGCTCTCGCCCCGCCCTCGAGCAAACCCCGGCCCGCAATTGACGCGGTGGGCGTGCCCTCGAGGCACGCCCGCGCCGCCGGCCTACTTCGACATGCCGTCGCCGGAGGTCTTCTTCGCCGACTTCTTCTTCGGCTTGCTCATCTTCATGTCGTCGCCGCCGCTCATTGCATCGCCGCTCTTGGCCGCCTGTCCGGTGGTCGTCATCGGCTTCTCGGTCGACTGCGCAAGAGCGGCCGACGAGACGAACGCGAGAGCAGCGGTGGCGATGATCAGTTTACGCATGCGGAAAACCTCCGTGGGTTGGAAACGCGCCGGACCATAGGCGGATTCGCGCCGCGGCGTTCTGACGCAGGAATAAGGAAAACGTGAGAGTTTCGCCCTGCAAAAGCCGATTTGCGCGCCAGCGCGGGGCGCCTTGGGCGCATTCTGTGGCGCGTGCGGTCGACGCAGGAGACCCATGCGCGGGCGCACGAGGCCAAATTGGCCGGGTGGTCCATGGCAGGGCGTCGTCGAAGGAAGTCCGCCCGCCATGCCATTCACTTGGCTCATCAAGATTTTGGGCGATACACCTCGTTCAAGGTGACGGCCCTCGCGATCCGAGTACAGTCGAAGGCGCATTGTTCACCCTGACCGGAGCGGCAATTAAGTGTACTGGACTTTAATCGAGAGCAACGAGCCGCCCTCGTCGGTCCGACCACGGCCGAAGGCGCGTTCATCTCGACCCGATAGGCTAAACTGTATACCGCACCTGATTTCGGGAGCAACTATTAGCGAAGAGAGGGTAGGGAGGCTGGAATGGCGAAGCCAGAAGAGCCGTACATCGAGTTCATCGTAGAGACGTATTACGAAAGTGGCTCAGGGCTTCATGGCGACATTCATGTTCGTCCGGCCGCGGGGCAACCCTTCCCGCAACATCTGCGTGTCCGTTTTCCACGCAAAATACGTTATGCGAATCCCGTGCCTTCTCGGTTTCTGGTTGCTGGGAAGCTTTCCGACCGCGAAGGCGGCAATGAGTTCATTCATACGAACCATGCCTGGGGTTATCGAAAATTATGACCGCGGACTGCGCTCAATCTGTTGTTTGATGGCCGCGCCAATCTCAGGAATCGCGAGATCGAAATACCTAATGATTGCATGAACGTTTTTGAAGCATATCCATTGGTTCAGCCGTGTAGAGCTGGCTTGAAGTCCCACAAAGCGAAGTCTGTATTTCGCAGACCAAAACGAGGGTCTATCGTCGGCCACGCGAAATATCGGCCCGCCGCTGACCCCGCCAACGAATGGCGACTTTACGGTCGCGTTGTTGTCGTGAAAATTCAGTGTTTCGGGGGCGTACTTCAGAACGATATCATATCGGGGGTCATAGTCCTTTATGGCCTCTGGTACATGATCGGTCTCTTCAGTCTGAAGAAACAACAAAGACGCGCCGATAGCTTCGCCAAACTTCTTCTCGCGCTCTTTTGGGAAGCCGGAAACAAAGTACGGCGAATCCGAGCGAGGTAGCGCGAATTGGTCGACGTAATAAAGCTCCAGTGCTGCTTTTTACCCGCCAGAAGGCTTTTCTCGAACAGTTCAATTGCGACGATGTCCAATTTGTTTGCCTCATCGGCTTCTTTGCCGCCGACGGTATGAACAAAAATCGTTCCAAACTCCGCCGGAGACTCGTCGCGCTTACCCAGTGGGCCAATAAGACCTTCATAGGGAAACCGGATGTGTGTCTTTTCATCATATTCCTCAAACAAGTGGAGTGCCGTCAGTAAGAAGTGACGGTCGCTATGACGGAAGAGGACGCATGAGCCAAGGGATATTAGCCGGTCGCCACCAGCCCACAGTACGGGATAGGTGACTGTAGCCCAGTAAGCTTGCATTGCCATGCGAGCTGTAGTCTGCATACGGGATTCGTCCGACATGTTGCCTCGATGGCGGTTGCCTCGCCGATTACTGCTGACGGCAATTAGCAATTGAAGGTGGAACGTGGAAGCAGTGACGCAGCACTGTGCGGAACGATTGCGATCAGTAGGAGGCGGCTCAGGAGAAGTTCTCCCCACGCGGCTGCGAACCTCACTTAAAGTCAGCCCTCGAACGGAACGCACGGGCCGGACTGACGTGCCGAGCAACTGTTACGGCTCCGGCCGCTCGGGGCATGTTGCTGCCTGCCGAGACGCTCCTCGCCTTGCCGCAAGGCATGGGTCGAAAGCGAAAACAACGCCAGCAGATTGATCTTCAATAATTTCATTGGCATCTCCTAAGTGAATGATGAGGAGGCTATCGCGTCGCTGATGGACTGCAAGCGATGTGATGATGGATTGCAGCGGACACGCGGGAGTTTTTCGTGGACGATGTCGTCCCGGTGTCATCTTGCGATCAGGGCTGCATATCTCACGAACGCATCTCCTTGAGCGCAGACGAGCGAAGCGCCATCTCCAGGCTTCGTCCCGCCGCCAAAGAGCCGCGACGGTCGTCTTCATCGGCCCGCGGATATCGTCGGTATTGCGGAGCGCGGCGTCTCGACCAGGGCGGCCCTGATCGCACCGAGGATCCAGTTCGCGTCGCCGGACGAGAGCCGACGGCCGACGCGGACGAGGCCCATCGCGAACAGTGGCGGGAGACAACCAGCCAAGGGCATCAGCCAGAGAATTGGATCGTGGGAGCCCTCGATCAATTTCAGCGCGGCGGAGCGGATCATGAACCGGCTCATCGCCAGGCCAGCGCCGACGAACAGGCTAGCCTGGCCGTTCAGCCCCACCCATTTTCCGATCAGGATGACGCGGTCATCGAACGTCTGAAAACGGCCGATGAACACCGGCCTCAGGCCGTTGGCAATGAACAGCCGCTCGCAGTAGAGCGACACGTGATCCTCCGCCACCTTGCCGACGACGACCGTGAGCTTCATCGAGACCAGTGGGGTCAAGCCGAGCAGGTCCGGTTTGATCCGGGACGCCAGCCGCCGCACCGATTCATCGATGCCGAAGTCGTTCTCGAACGCGATCGGCTCGCAGAGACGATTGACGAGATGGTGGGCGCACAAGGGATCGAACCTTGGACCTCTCCCGTGTGAAGGGAACGCTCTCCCGCTGAGCTATGCGCCCGGATCCCGGTGGCTGCTGGCCGGAAGGCCATTGGAGGCAGCTGCCGAAGCAGTCCGTCGGAGCCCGCGATTTACGAAGCGCGGGCAGGGGGTGTCAAGGAGTTGCGGCGCGGCTGGCGAGGAAAACTGAACGGATCGTGCCGCGCGGCGGCGATTGGGGTCGAAATCGGCCCTTTCGCGACCCGTCCCCTCCCCGGGGCGAGGAGGGGCCGTTCCAGCGTCGATCGATGAGCTCTCAGGCCCCGATCTGCCGGGCCCGCGAGGCGTGCGACTGCAGCGCGCGGATACGGTCGGCCAGAGTGCCGCCCTGCGCAGCCCCGCCGCCTGCGGCTGCTGCTGGCGCCGGTGCGCCATTGGCGTTGGCGGGCTTGGCAGCGGGCTCGGCGGCCAGCATGGCCTCGATGGTCGAGTTCGGGCCCTCGATCTGCATCGCCAGCTTGGCGACCTCGGCGGCGATGTCGTTGATGCGCTCGCGCAGCAGCGCGTTCTCCATCCGCTCCTGAGCCCAGGTGCTCTCGGCCTGCTGCTGGATCGCGTTCATCTCGCGTTGCAGCTTGGTGCGCTCGTCGCGGGCGGCCTGCAGCTGCTCTTCCAGGGAGGCCTTCTCGGACTTCAGCCGCTCGAACGCCGCCGACTTGCCGCTGCCGAATCCGGCGAGCTCCTCGCGCAGCTCCTTCAGGGCGCGGTCGGCAGCCGTATTGGCTTCGCGCAGCTGGTTGTTCTCGAAATCGCGCTCGGCGAGCAGCTTGCCCTGGGTCGCCAGCCGTCCCTCGAGGTCGGCGACACGAGAAGCCAGCATCTCGGCTTCCTTGACCTGGACGATCAGCTGGCGGTCGAGCTCGGTGACGCGCTGGCTGAGATTTTCCACCCGCGCGCGGGCGTCGTTGAGCGCCTTGGTGGCGGTGTCGGATTCGTCGCGCTCGAGCGCCAGGCGGGCCTGGGTCGCGGAGAATTCCTTCTCGGCGTCTGAGACGCGGGTGCGCAGCTCCTCGACCTGGGTCTTGACCGACACCAGCTCGACCTGCCGGCTGTCGGCCAGCAGCGACTTGTCATTGAGCTCGGCGGTGAGGCGGACCTGCTCGGCCTGCTTCTCCTTGAGCGCCTGCTCGGCGGCGCGTAGCGCCTCGGTCTTGGCGGCGAACTCTTCTTCGGTGGCGCGGAGCTGGTCCTTGAGCGCCTTCTCGCGCGCCTCCAGCGCGAAGATCGCGGCGTTCTTCTCGCCGAGCTCGATCTTCATGCGGTTGATGGCGTCGGTCTTCTTGCCGAGATCGGCGAGCTGGCCGGTGGCCTTGTTCTTGAGCGCGTCGACGCTCATCTCCAGCCGCCGCGCCGACATCGCGAACTCCGCGCGTAGCTGGTCCTTGTCGGCCTGGATCTCGGCCATCGACAGCGGCGTCGCCGCCTCGAGCCGGCGCGTCGTCAGCCGCACTGCACGATTGTGCACCAGCGGAACGACCATCAGGGCACAGAGCATGGCGATCAGAAAACCGATCGCAAAATACATGATCGGCTCGACCATGACGCACAACTCCCGGTCAGAAGTGATTAACGGAATGACAATGCACGGCCGGCTGATTCAACGCCAGCCCAATGCCGTGTTAACCTTGATCCGTCACGGGAGAACGTGTCGTGCTGGTATCAGCTGGCGGTCTCAGAACGGGTTCCAGGTCGCGTTCGGCGTATATTTGAGGTAGCCGACATTGGCGCCGAGCCGCAGGCCGATGCCTGACCTGATCGGCACCAGCACGATGTTGTTGGCGGTCAGCGCCGTCATGCCGAAGCCGCCGACGATGTAGGCCGACCCGTCGATGCCGACGAAGCGCTGATAGATCGCGCTGGTGGCCGGCAGATTGTAGACCAAGGTCATGGTCCGCGCGCCGTCGCCGCCCCAGTCGAAGCCGAGCGAGGGGCCCTGCCAGTAGACCCGGAGGTCGCCGGCGTTCTTCGTGTACAGCGTGCCCTCGCCGTAGCGGAGACCGGCGACGAAGGCACCGGCGCCTTCCTCGCCGAGGATGTAGCCGTTCGGCAGGCCCCATTGGCTGACGGCGCGCTCGATCACCGAGGCCAAGCCACGGGAGACGTTGCCGAAGAAGCGGTGGCCGGCATTGACCAGCTCGTCCGGTCCGAAATTGTCGGGGCTCGGCGCCGGCCGCGGCGGCGGAGCCGGCTGCTGGTAGGGCGGCGCAGCCTGGTAGGGCGGCGCAGGCGGGGGCGCCTGCTGCGCGGCGACCGACGCGGTCAGGCCCAGAACGGCCGCAAGCGTCGTGACGGCGAGGCGTGATGCGAAACTCATCGATGGAATCCCCTGCTATCGGCTGCCCGACCGCCGCCTTAACCTGACGCCAACCGCATCGGGGCGATTGTCGGACGAGGGGCATCCGCCCCTGCGACTCCCATGTTATCGGCAGCAACTATGACCGCACAACGGCAACAACGGATCTGGAGCTGGTCAAAGCCGCTGTTTTGCCGCGCTATTGCCGCGATCCTGCTCGCGGCGCAGCTGCTGCCGGCCGGTGCGCCCGCCGCGACCACCCAGCGGATCATCGCCAACCGCTTCAGCGGGCTCGCCATCGACGGCTTTGACCCGGTGTCCTACTTCGTGGACGATCAGGCGCTGGTTGGCGAGGAGGATTTCGAGGCCGCGCAAGGCGGGGTGGTCTGGCGGTTCCGCAACGAGGGCAACCGCGCCTCCTTTCTCGCCCATCCGGAGGTCTATGGCCCGCAGTTCGGCGGCTACGACCCGACCGATGTGGCGCGCGGCGTCACCGTGGCCGGCAACCCGCGCTTTTTCGCCATCGTCGAGGACCGGCTGTTCCTGTTCAGCCGCGAGGAGAGCCGGGATTCCTTCAAGGCCGACCCGGCCCGCTACCTGCCCCGCGCCGAGGCGCGCTGGCCGGCGCTGGAGCAGGATCTGCCGCAATAGGTCAGGCCGCGTGAACCGCGGCCGGATCGCCCCAGGCGATGAAGGCCGGCACGATGAAGCTGTCGGCGCGCTCGCCGAAGCGCAACGGTTCTCCGGCCGCGCCGGTGACCGTGCCGCCCGCCGCCGTCACCACCGCATGTCCGGCCGCCACGTCCCATTCGCAGGTCGGTCCGAGCCGCGGATAGATGTCCGCCAGTCCCTCGGCGAGCCGGCCGAACTTCACGGCCGAGCCGAGCGGCAGGCGCGTCGCGCCCGGCCGGGCCGCGATGAAGGCTTCGGTATGGGCGTCGCCATGCGACCGGCTGACGGCGGCGATCCAGGCCTCGCCCGGCTGCGGCATCGGCCGGGTGCGGATCGGCTCGGCCGCGCCCAGCCCGGCCTCCGTGAACGACAGCCGCTCGGCGCCACGGCCGACCAGGCCACGCCAGATCAGCCCGATCGCCGGCGCGCAGACGATGCCGAGCAGCGGGCTGCCATGGCTGACGAGCGCCAGATTGACCGTGAACTCGCCGCGGCCGGCGACGAACTCCTTGGTGCCGTCGAGCGGGTCGATCAGGAAGAAGCTGCCCCCGAACGGCGCCGCGCAGCCGTCGGCCCGTTCTTCGGACAGCGCCGGGATCTCCGGCGCCAGCCGCGCCAGGCCGTCGGCGATCACCTGGTCGGCGGCAAGATCCGCCTCCGTGACCGGCGAGCCGTCGGATTTGTCGGTGACGGTCATGGCGCGCCGGTTCACGGCCATGATCGCATGCGCGGCCTCGACCACGAGCTCGGTCAAGGGCGTCATCAGGGCGGCAGCCGCCGCCGCCGCGTCGACGGTTGCTGCGGTCGGGCCGGTCGTCATCGTGATGCGCTCCGTGCGGCTATTCCGTCTTCAGCTTGCATGATCGATTTTCCTGGTCCTGGCCCGGCAGTGAAGGCGCATCCGGATACTGCCATTTGACGTCTCATTGGGCAGCCCTGCCCGCAAAACCGCTACGTACTTTCCCGTGTCCTGCCCTCAGCTCGGTGGCGGTTCATGCTCTCGCAGTGTATCAAGCCAACAGGCAAGCATGATTCGTCAAAGTTCGCGGATTTCAGGAACATCGAATGTCCGGCACGTCGTCTTCAGAGATCGCCAATCCGATTCCCGCTCCCGACACGCTCGAACTTGCCGCGCTGCTCTGCTCGAAGGTCTGCCACGACCTGATTAGTCCGGTCGGCGCCATCGTCAATGGGCTCGAGGTGCTCGACGACAATCCGAAGCCGGAAGATCGCGATTTCGCGCTGGAGCTGATCCGCAAGAGTGCCAAGACGGCCTCGGCCCGGCTGCAATTCTGCCGTCTCGCCTTCGGGGCCGCCGGCTCGGCCGGTGCGCAGATCGATCTCGGCGACGCGCAGACCATGGCACGCGGCCAAATCGAGGATGCCAAGACCTCCATCACCTGGAATCTGCCGCGGCTGCTGTTGCCGAAGAACCGGGTCAAGCTGCTGCTCAACATGATGGTGGTGGCGCAGCAGACGATTCCGCGCGGCGGCATGCTGACCGTCGATCCGATCGGCGAGGGCGAGACCATGAGCTTCCGTGTCGCCGCGACAGGCCTCAACGCGCGCCTGCCGCAGAACATCGTTAACCTGCTCGGCGGGACCCAGCAGTCGACCATCGATGCCCATGCCGTGCAGCCCTATTACACGCGCCTGCTGGCCGAGGCCTGCGGCCTCACCGTGACGCTCGCCGCCGAAGGCGATGCGATGGTGGTCCGAGCGGCCTGATCGCGCGTCCGACGCGGTCGTTCCGCCGCCATGCTGCGACTTTCTGTCGTGAATGGCCGTGTGAAATCGTTTACGATGGTTAAGCAAGTCTTAGCTGCGCATCCGAATTTGTCCGGATGCATCTTATCTCTTTGTTGAGTCCGTTCATTTGCGCTTACTCAACTAATATTAAACGCTTTGGACCGAAACTGGCCACGGTTTGAAGGGCGCGTCATGTCGCGTACCGTTGCGTGCGAAGGCCAGTTTCATGGATGACCTGTTGCGTGAGTTCCTGACGGAGACCAGCGAGAGCCTGGATACCGTCGACAATCAGTTGGTGCGGTTCGAGCAGGAGCCGAACAACGCCAAGATTCTCGATAACATCTTCCGCCTGGTGCACACCATCAAGGGGACCTGCGGCTTTCTCGGCCTGCCGCGGCTCGAAGCGCTGGCGCACGCCGCCGAAACCCTGATGGGCAAGTTCCGTGACGGCATGCCGGTGACCGGCGAGGCCGTGACGCTGATCCTGACCACCATCGACCGCATCAAGGACATCCTGGGCCAGCTCGAGGCCAACGAGGCCGAGCCCGAGGGCGAGGACCGCGACCTCATCAGCGAGCTCGAGGCGATGGTCGAGCGCGGCATGGCCGCGATGGCAGCCGGCGAAGCCGCGCCGCCGCTCGTCCCGGCAGCGCCCGCAGCACCATCCGCGCCCGCGGTCACGCAGGGCAGCCTGATCGATCAGACGCTGGAGCGTCCGCTGCGTCCAGGCGAAGTCTCGCTGGACGAGCTGGAGCGCGCCTTCCGCGAGACCGCGATCGAGACGCCGCCCGCCCATGAGAAGGCGCCCGAGCCGAAGGCTGCAGCGCCTGCAAAGGCCGAGCCGCCCAAGGCTGAAGCCAAGGCTGAGGCGCCGAAGAAGGCCGCGCGGCCGAAGGCCAATGCCGACGGCGAGGTGCACGAGAACGACAAGGTCGCCAACCAGTCGATCCGCGTCAACGTCGACACGCTCGAACATCTGATGACGATGGTCTCAGAGCTCGTGCTGACGCGCAACCAGCTGCTCGAGATCGCCCGCCGCAACGAGGACACCGAGTTCAAGGTGCCGCTGCAGCGGCTCTCCAACGTCACCGCCGAGCTGCAGGAGGGCGTCATGAAGACGCGCATGCAGCCGATCGGCAATGCCTGGCAGAAGCTGCCGCGCATCGTCCGCGACCTCGCGACCGAACTCGGCAAGCAGATCGAGCTCGAGATGCACGGCGCCGACACCGAGCTCGACCGCCAGGTGCTCGACCTGATCAAGGATCCGCTCACCCACATGGTGCGCAACTCCGCCGATCACGGCCTGGAAACGCCGGCCGAGCGCGCCGCGGCCAACAAGCCGGACCAGGGCACGATCCGTCTCTCCGCCTATCATGAAGGCGGCCACATCATCATCTGCATCGCCGACAACGGCCGCGGCCTCAACACCGAGCGCATCAAGGCCAAGGCCCTGCAGAACGGTCTCGTCACCGAGGCCGAGCTCGAGAAGATGACGGAAGCGCAGATCCACAAGTTCATCTTCGCGCCGGGCTTCTCGACGGCGGCGACCATCACCTCGGTGTCCGGCCGCGGCGTCGGCATGGACGTGGTGCGCACCAACATCGACCAGATCGGCGGCACCATCGACATCAAGTCGGTGGCCGGCGAGGGTTCCTCGGTCACCATCAAGATCCCGCTGACGCTCGCGATCGTCTCGGCGCTGATCGTCGAGGCCGGCGGCGACCGTTTCGCGATCCCGCAATTGGCGGTCGTCGAGCTGGTGCGCGCACGCGCCAACTCCGAGCATCGCATCGAGCGCATCAAGGACACCGCGGTGCTGCGCCTGCGCAACAAGCTGCTGCCGCTGATGCACCTGAAGAAGCTGCTCAAGATCGACGACGGCTCGTCGACCGATCCGGAGAACGGCTTCATCGTCGTGACCCAGGTCGGCAACCAGACCTTCGGCATCGTGGTGGACTGCGTGTTCCACACCGAGGAAATCGTGGTCAAGCCGATGTCGACCAAGCTGCGGCACATCGACATGTTCTCGGGCAACACCATCCTGGGCGACGGCGCCGTCATCATGATCATCGATCCGAACGGCATCGCCAAGGCGCTCGGCGCCTCCGGCTCGGCCTCGCAGGCGGTGACGGACGAGCATTCGTCGCATCACATCATCGGCGGCGAGCAGCTCACTTCGCTGCTGGTGTTCCGCGCCGGCACGGCACAGCCCAAGGCGGTGCCGCTGGCGCTGGTCACGCGCCTCGAGGAGATCGCGGCCGACAAGATCGAGATCAGCAACGGCCGCTACATGGTGCAGTACCGCGACCAGCTGATGCCGCTGGTGCAGATGGAAGGCGTCTCGGTGCAGACCACGGGATCGCAGCCGATCCTGGTGTTCGCCGACGAGACCCGCGCGATGGGCCTCGTGGTCGACGAGATCATCGACATCGTCGAGGAGCGGCTGAACATCCAGGTCTCCGGCGCCAAGGACGGCATCCTCGGCTCGGCCGTGATCAAGGGCCAGGCCACCGAGGTGATCGACGTCGGCCACTTCCTGCCGATGGCGTTCGCCGACTGGTTCATCCGCAAGGAGATGGCGACCGAGGCGCAGACGCAGTCGGTGCTGCTGGTCGACGACTCGCCGTTCTTCCGCAACATGCTGGCGCCGGTGCTGAAGTCGGCCGGCTACAAGGTACGCACCGCGGCCTCCGCGCTCGAGGGTCTCGCGACCCTGCGCTCGGGGCACACCTTCGACATCGTCGTCACCGACATCGAGATGCCGGAGATGAACGGCTTCGAATTCGCCGAGGCGATACGTGCCGACCAGAACCTGAACGAGCTGCCGGTCATCGCGGTGTCGTCGCTGGTATCGCCGGCGGCGATCGAGCGCGGCCGCCAGGCCGGCCTCTACGACTACATCGCCAAGTTCGACCGTCCCGGTCTGATCGCGGCGCTGAAGGAACAGATCGAGGAACGGGCCCGTGCTGAAGCCAACCGGCGGGCGGCGTAACACAAGGGCCCAGGAGTAGCGTGCGATGAGCAGCAAAATCGAAACCACCGACGGCGCGGCCGTCGAATACGTGACCGCCATGATCGGCGGCCAGCTGTTCGGCCTGCCGATCTCGCGGGTGCAGGACGTGTTCATGCCGGAGCGGGTGACGCGCGTGCCGCTGTCCTCAGCCGAGATCGCCGGCGTCCTGAACCTGCGTGGGCGCATCGTCACCGTGGTCGACATGCGGGCGCGGCTCGGCCTTGACCGGGCCGATGACGGCAAGCCGCCGATGGCGGTCGGCGTCGACCTGCGCGGCGAGTCCTATGGTCTCCTGATCGACCAGATCGGCGAGGTGCTGCGGCTGCCCGAGGAAGGCCGGGAGGACAATCCCGTCAACCTCGACCCGCGCATGGCGAAGCTCGCCGGTGGCGTGCACCGCCTCGATGGCCAGCTGATGGTCATTCTCGACGTCGATCGCGTGCTCGAACTCGCCGCCGACAAGATGGCGGCCTGACGGCCGTAGCGTAAGCCCGGCCATGCGAGAGCGCGTGACCGGATTTGGACCCTGATCCCGAGAGGCTGAAATGAGAACGTGTCTGGTAGTTGACGACTCGAGCGTCATTCGAAAGGTGGCCCGCCGCATCCTCGAGGGTCTGGATTTCCAGATCGTCGAAGCGGAGGATGGCGAGCAGGCGCTCGAGATCTGCAAGCGCGGTCTTCCCGATGCGGTCCTGCTCGACTGGAACATGCCGGTGATGGACGGCTACGAGTTCCTCGGCAACCTCCGCCGCATGCCCGGCGGCGACGCGCCGAAAGTCGTGTTCTGCACGACCGAGAACGACGTGGCGCACATCGCACGCGCACTGCATGCCGGTGCCAACGAGTACATCATGAAGCCCTTCGACAAGGACATCGTGACGGCGAAATTCCAGGAAGTCGGGCTGCTCTGATCTTCGTCAGCTCGACGGTTCCGTGCTCGCCCGGGGTTGCCGTCGCCCTGAGCCTCTGTCCTGTTGGTGAACTATGAGCGTCGCGTTGGCCAGTTCTTCGATTCCAAGTTCGACCAGGCAGGAACCTCTTCGGGTGATGGTCGTGGACGACTCCGTCGTCATCCGCGGCATGATCTCGCGTTGGATTGCGTCGGAGCCCGACATGGTCGTGGCCGCGTCACTCCGCACGGGCCTCGAGGCCGTGAACCAGATCGATCGCGTCAATCCCGACGTTGCCGTTCTCGACATCGAGATGCCGGAGCTCGATGGCATCGCCGCGCTGCCGAAGCTGCTTGCCAAGAAGAAGAACCTCGCGGTGATCATGGCTTCGACCCTGACCCGCCGCAACGCCGAGATCAGCTTCAAGGCACTCTCGCTGGGCGCCGCCGACTACATCCCAAAGCCGGAAAGCACGCGCGAGGCGTCGGCCGCCGATAACTTCCACCACGATCTGATCCAGAAGATCCGCACGCTCGGCGCCAAGGCACGCCGTTCCTCGCCTGCACCTCATCTCCACCCCGCGCCAGCCGCGCCGCACGTCCATGAGCTGAAGCCGGCTCCGGTGCCACGACCGCTCGCGGCTCCCGTTCCCATGCACGCCGCGCCCGCCGTCGCGGCTCCGCTGGCGCGTCGCGCCTTTGGCACGCAGATGCCGAAGGTGCTGCTGATCGGATCGTCGACCGGTGGTCCGCAGGCCCTGATGTCGGTTGTCACCGAACTCGGTGCGGTGATCGATCGTTTCCCGGTGCTGATCACTCAGCACATGCCTCCGACCTTCACGACCATCCTGGCCGAGCATCTGGCGCGGTCGAGCCGCCGGCCGGCCCACGAGGCCGTCGATGGCGAGGTTATCAAGGCAGGCCAGATCTATCTTGCGCCGGGCGGCCGGCACATGCGCGTCGCGCGTCACGGCACGGATGCAGTGATCGCGCTCGACAATGGTCCACCGGTCAATTTCTGCAAGCCGGCGGTCGATCCGCTGTTCACCTCCGCCGTTGAGGTCTGGCAGGGCGCGACGCTGGCAGTGATCCTGACCGGCATGGGCTCCGACGGCATGCGCGGCGGCAAGGACGTCGTCGCCGCCGGCGGTAGCGTCATCGCGCAGGATGAAGCGACCAGCGTCGTCTGGGGCATGCCTGGTGCCGCCGCCAATGCCGGCATCTGCGCGGCCATCCTCCCCTTGAATCAGATCGCATCGAAGGTGGTCCGTCTGTTTGCAGGAGACCGTTCGTGACCCCCCTGGACTATGAGTTCTTGCGTAAGCTTCTGAAAGAGCGCTCCGGTCTCGACCTCTCGGCCGACAAGCAATATCTGGTCGAGAGCCGCCTGCTGCCCCTGGCGCGACGCGCCAACCTGTCCGGCATTTCGGAGCTGGTGCAGAAGATGAAGAGCGGCGGCGAGCAGCTGACGACGCAGGTGGTCGAGGCGATGACCACCAACGAGACGTTCTTCTTCCGCGACAAGGTGCCTTTCGACCATCTGCGCGACTACGTCCTGCCGGCGCTGATCCAATCGCGCGCCAATCGCCGGTCGTTGCGGATCTGGTCGGCCGCCTGCTCGACCGGGCAGGAGCCGTATTCGATCGCGATGTGCCTGCGCGAGTTCGGTGCGGCCCTTGCCGGCTGGCGCATCGAGATCGTCGGCACCGATTTGTCGCAGGAGGTGCTGGAGAAGTCGAAGGCCGGCCTCTACAGCCAGTTCGAGGTGCAGCGAGGGTTGCCGATCCAGCTCCTGGTGAAGCACTTCACCCAGCTCGGCGAGCTCTGGCAGCTCAGTGCCGACATTCGCGGCATGGTGCAGCACCGTCAGCTCAATCTGCTGCAGGACTTCTCGCATCTCGGCAAGTTCGACGTGATCTTCTGCCGTAACGTGCTGATCTATTTCGACCAGGAGACCAAGGCCTCGATCTTCGAGCGCCTCGCCAAGCAGCTCGAGCCCGACGGCACGCTGCTGCTGGGCGCGGCCGAGTCGGTGGTCGGCATCACCGACGCCTTCAAGCCGAACCAGGAGCGCCGCGGTCTCTATCAGATCAATCCGGTCCGCAGCCCGCGCGGCGGAGCAGCCCTGTTGCCAGGGCTCAAGGTGGTCGCGGCCCGCTGACGCGGGCCGGCGCAGAGCTTCCGCTGGGCCTGTCGTAACGCTGGCCGGTCGTCCCTGGACCTTCTGCAAAGCAAAATCTTTTCCCCGCAGGCGGAACCTTTTCCGCTCTGACGCGTCGATTCACGCCTTGGTGTGGCCGAAGCGTGTTGGTTCGACGGCGGGGGGATCTTGATGAAAACGAGTGTGCGTCCTCGGATCGTGACGCGGGATCTTCCTGTCATCGCGAAGTCAGCGACCGGGATCGACGGCCTCGACGAGGTCACCTTCGGCGGCCTGCCGCAGGGGCGTCCGACGCTGCTGTGCGGCGCCGCGGGCTGCGGCAAGACGCTGTTCGCCATGACGTTTCTCTATAATGGCGCGGTCACCTATGACGAGCCGGGTGTGTTCATCGCGTTCGAGGAGCAGCCCGAGGACCTGATCAAGAATGTCGGCTCGCTCAGCTACGACATCGAGCGGCTGATCGAGCAGAAGAAGATCGTGGTCGACCACATCCATCTCGATCGCAACGAGATCGAGGAGGCCGGCGACTACGATCTCGACGGCTTGTTCATCCGCATCGGCTTCGCGATCGATTCGATCGGCGCCAAGCGCGTCGTGATCGACACGATCGAGACCCTGTTCGGCGGCCTCGACAATCAGGCCGTGCTGCGCTCCGAGCTCCGCCGGCTGTTCGAGTGGCTCAAGAGCAAGGGCGTCACCGCCATCATCACGGGTGAGCGCGGCGACGGCACGCTGACCCGCTACGGCCTCGAGGAATATGTCGCCGACTGCGTGATCCTGCTCGACAACCGCGTGCACGATCAGCTGTCGACGCGGCGGCTGCGCGTCGTGAAGTATCGCGGCACGGCGCACGGCACCAACGAATATCCCTTCATCATCGACCAGGAAGGCATCACCGTGATGCCGATCACCTCGTCGGGTCTCGCCCATGATGCGTTCACCGAGCGCGTCTCGACGGGCATCGCCGACCTGGACGCGATGATGCAAGGGCAGGGCTACTACCGCGGATCGAGTATCCTCGTGTCCGGCATGGCCGGCGCCGGCAAGTCGACGGTGTCGGCCCATTTCGCCAATTCGATCTGCCAGGCGGGGCAGCGTTGCATCTATTTCGCGCTGGAAGAATCGCCGCAACAGATCGTGCGCAACATGAAGTCGGTCGGCCTCGACCTGCAGCAATGGGTCGATTGCGGCCTGCTGCGCTTCTCGGCGCGGCGGCCCAATCTCTACGGGCTCGAGACCCATCTGGCCTCGATGCATCGCGAGGTCAAGGAGTTCGATCCTGCGGCCGTGGTCATCGATCCGATCTCCGCACTGATGGGGGCCGGGCAGGCCGGCGACGTGCACTCGATGACGTTGCGCCTGATCGACTTCTTGAAGTCGCGCGGAGTGACCGCGCTGTTCACCAATCTCGGTACGGGAATTGCGGAAACTGTGACGACCGAGATGCAGATCTCGTCGCTCACCGACACCTGGCTCCTGCTCTACAATCGCGAAACCAATGGCGAGCACAACCGCCAGCTCTATCTCCTGAAGTCGCGCGGCATGGCGCATTCCAACCAGGTGCGCGAGTTCCTGATGAGCGCGGACGGCATTGCGCTGCGTGAGGTCTATGTCGGGCCCGACGGCGTGCTCACGGGATCGGCACGGACGGCCCAGGAGGCCAGGGATCGTGCCGATCAGCTGCTGCGCATGCAGGAGATGGATCGTCGCACGCGGGAGATTACGCGTCGCCGCGAGGAGATCGCGGCGCAGATCGAAGTGCTGAAAGCCCAGCTTGCGGGCGAGGAGGGGGAAATGGAGCTTCTGAACCGGGAAGGGGCCGCCCGCGATGATCAGCGCTCGGCCGATCGTGTCGCCATGGTACAGACCCGCTCGTCGATGCGTGCGGTCAGCTCGCCGTCGAAGCCGAAGTCAAGCAAATGACGGCCGCACCCATGGAACAGGATGGCTACAATCTTCGGCTCTATGTCGCGGGCCAGACCCCGAAATCGGTGGCCGCGCTCGCCAATCTCAAGAAGCTGTGCGAGACGCATCTGCCCGGCCGCTACACGATCGAGGTGATCGATCTGATGCGGGATCCTGCGCTCGCCCAGCGCGACCAGATCGTTGCGATCCCGACGCTGATCCGGCAGCTGCCGGAGCCGCTCAAGCGCATCATCGGCGATCTTTCCAACGCGGAAAAGGTCCTGGTCGGTCTCGATATCGCCCCGAGCTGAACGGAGGATTCGTGGCAGCAAAAGACGCGATGCAGGCGGCACGGCCGCGCAACGAGGCCGAAGAGACCGTCGAGGCGATCCATCGCGGCAATGTCGATGCCGTCGTGGTGCAGGGCCCGTCAGGACCTCAGGTCATCATGCTGCAGGGCGCCGATGCGCCCTATCACGTACTCGTCGAGCGGATGAGCGACGGCGCGCTGACGCTCGATGGGGACGGCTGCATCGTCTACGTCAATTCCAGGCTGTGCGCGCTGACTGGACTTGCCGCCGAGCAGCTTGTAGGGCGCGACTTCGCCGCGCTGTTTGCCGGACCGGTGCCGCGGCAGCGCGCGGACGATGCCGCGACCGATGCGCAGCTCAGCCGCGCCGACGGCGGTCATCTGCCGGTCTCGGTGTGGATGCGGCAGATGGCGATGGGCGGCGTGGTGGCCACGCTCGTGACCTTGACCGACATGTCGATCCAGCGCCGCGCCGAGGAGTTCGCCAATGCCGAGCGTTTCGCGCGCTCGATCCTCGAGCAGGCGACCGATGCCGTCGTCGTCCTCGCGCCCGACGGCAGGATCACCCATGCGAGCTGGGTCGCCGAGCAGCTCGCCGATCGACCGCCGGTCGGGCAGTTGTTCTCCGAAGCTTTTCCGCTCGATGCGCGCAGCGCCAGTCAGCAGGGCACCTTCACGCGCTTCTCCCGCGAAAGCCTTGATCAGGCGCTGGCGACCAAGCCGTTCCACGGCGTCGAAGTCGGACTTCCCAACGACCGCGTTGCAGGCCGCTCGTTCCTCCTGTCGGGTGGCCCCCTGGTCAACGACGCCAAGGACATGATCGGCTCGATCGTCACCTTGACTGATATCACCGAGCGCAAGCGCGCCGAGGAGCAGCAGACGGTCCTGGTCGCCGAGCTCAATCACCGCGTCAAGAACATCCTGGCGATCGTGCAGTCGGTGGCCGGGCAGACGCTGCGCACCTCGCCGTCGCTGCCGGCTTTCAACAAGGCGTTCTCCGGACGCATCCAGGCGGTCTCGATCGCGCACGACATTCTCACGCAGACACGCTGGATCGGCATCGGATTCAACGAGCTGCTCACGACCGTGCTGGCGCCCTACGGCGTCGGTGAAGGGCGGATCGCCATCGACGGGCCGCCGGTGCTGCTGGAAGCGCGGCTGGTGCTGCCGCTGTCGATGGTGCTGCACGAACTCGCGACCAACGCATCGAAATACGGCGCGCTGTCGGCGCCGTTCGGCCAAGTTTCGATCTCCTGGCAGCTGTGCGACGACCGCCGCCGGCTCGAGCTGGTCTGGCTGGAGCGCGGCGGCCCCCCGGTCGAAGGCGGCGGCGCCCGCGGCTTCGGCACCACGCTGATCGATCGCGTCGTCCGCTTCGATCTCGACGGTGATGCGGACCTGGCCTTCGAGCCGGCTGGAATTCGCTGCACGCTGCGCTTTGCGCTGATAGCCGAGACCGTGCCGGAGCAGGTGCCGGCCTCTGCCGTGCAGCCTGATTAGTCCCGGATCATGCGTTAGCTCGCAACCGAGCCCAGGAACGTCGCCTCGCACATCGCGCGTAGCGCCCGCTCGTCGAACGGCTTGGCGAGGCGCGGCAGGCTGCGGAAGTCCGGCGGGAACAGGGTCGCGTCGTCATAGCCCGAGGTGATGACGATCTTCAGATCGAGCGCGATCAGCTGCGGCAGGATGGCGAAGATCTGCTCGCCCCGCAGGTTGACGTCGAGCAGCGCGCCGTCGACATGGCCGCGCTCGGCTTCACGCAGCACCTCGGCGACGCGCGAAACGGGGCCGATCACCTCGCAGCCGAACCCCTGCAGCACGGTTTCGAGCTCGAGCGCGATCAATCCCTCGTCCTCGGCGACCAGGATGCGCAAGCCTTCGAGCCGAGAGTTGTTTGTCGCCATGCCTCGCATCCGGTCGCAGTCGCCGCGTCCAGGAGTTCTGCCCCTTGCTCTATTTAGTCATCCGAAACGGAGAGTCGAGCCGTTTCGAGCGAGCTCGTTAACGACTACAGGATCGCATGCGGCAAAAAGCGCGAGCGATTTCCCGTGATCGGAGTTGCATCCTCGCGGATCGACAGCCCGCAGGGGGTGTTGGCGACGAGCCAGCTGCCGATCACCGGGAACACGCCGCCGAAATCCGGCAGCGGCGCCAGCGCCTGTCGGATGTAGCCTTCGGCGCCGTAGGGTCCGTCCTGGGCCGATACGGCGACCCCGCCCGAGACCAGGCTGACATTGGCGCCCTCGCGCGAATAGATCGGCTTGCGCACGAAGCTCTGCCCGAGGCTCGCCGCGTTGGGATCATCCTCGAAATAGGCCGGCAGCAGGTTCGGGTGGCCTTCGAACATCTGCCACAGCAGCGGCAGGATGCCCTTGTTGGACAGGATCGCCTTCCAGGGCGGCTCGACCCATCGCGTCGGCGCGGTCCGGAGCTTGGCACCGAAGGCGTCGTGGAACATCCACTCCCAGGGATACAACTTGAAGGCGAGTCGGATGTCCTCATTGTCGAGATCGACGAAGCCGCCACCGGTGTCGCGCCAGCCGATATCGGTGATGTCGAGCACGGTTGTCGCCAGCCCGGCCTGCGCGGCGGTGTCGGCGAGATAGGCCAGGGTGGCGGCATCCTCGGGCTCGCCGGTGACGCCTGCGAGGTGTAGCCGGCCGCCTTTGCCGAGCGCGCGCCAGCGCTCGATCAGCCGCTCATGGATCGAATTGTACTGGTCGGCGCGGCCGGGAAGGATGCGCCGCTCGATCGCCTGTTCGAGCCATGTCCATTGGAACACCGCGGCCTCGAAGATCGAGGTCGGCGTATCGGCGTTGTATTCGAGCAGCTTTGCCGGCACGCGGTCGCCGCCCCTGAAGCCGGGAAAGCTGAGGTCGAGACGGCCGTAGAGGCTCGGGTCGCGCCGCGTCCAGCTTTCGGCCAGCAACGGCCAGGCGGATTCGGGAATCTGCAGCCGCCGCAGCAGCACCTCGTCGGCAACGACGCGCCGGACGAGCTCGAGGCACATCTGTTCGATCTCGCCGGTCGGTTCCTCGATGCCGAGCTCGATCTCGGCGATGGTGAAGGCGTAGTACGCGCGCTCGTCCCAATAGCGCTCGCCCTCGACTTCGTAGAAATCGAAGCCGCATTGCGCGGCCGTCTCCCGCCAGTCATCGCGTTCGGGGCAGGGGATGCGCTGCATCTGGGCTAGCCGCCGGCGTGAGCAGGCGTGCCGTGGCCATGAACGCGGCGCACAGCATGACCCGAGCCGCCGTCGACGACGCGGCAATGAAGATCGCGGAGCCCCGGCGCCTGATCGTGCCCGGGGCCGCTCGATGGCTTGCGTAGAAACCTCGTCGAGACTGCAGCGTTGGCGGCAGCCTCGATCGACGTCCGCACCATCGGGCGCGGACGTTTCATCGGATGCATTCCGATCAGTCGGCGGGCGAGTTTTTTATGATCGTTGGTCTGTGTCAAAGATCCGAATCCGAACAAACAACACAAAGGCGGTGTTTTCGCGGCAGCTCCGGGACGGAAATCAGCCGCCTCCACCGAAGCCGAAACCATGCCCAAAACCGCCGAAGCCGCCGCGCGAGACGTGCGACGAGGACGCGTCGGCGACGTGCGTCGAGCTGGAGCCGGCGCTGCTGCTGCGCGACGACGAGTCGCTGCTCGAAAAGCCCCAGCGTCCGGAGCCGCTGCCGCCGCTGCTTCCCGAACGATGTGTCGTGCACTCGGTCGCCTGCTGCTGGCCGGCCACCGCAGGCGTATCCGGGCCAGACTGCGGGCAGCTCTGGCGGTGCGGCATCAGCGCATAGGCGGTGCCGCCGACCGCGAGCGTGCCCATCAGCAGCAAGGCGACCTGGCCGGAGCGCTTCACCGGCGGTGTCGTCGGCGGCGGCGGCAGCGGCTTGCGCTTGCCGAAATCGCGGCGTTGCTCGGCCATGGTCAGATGATCATCGAGGCGGCGTTGAGCGCGCCGGCCGAGAGCGAGGCGAGCCCGAGCCAGATCGCCGAGGCCAGCTCGCCGGCGACGATGCGGTTGGCGAGGTCCGGCACCGGGATGCGGACGAGATAATAGACGATCACCTGGACGATCAGCGCCACCAGCGCCCAGATCAGGCAATCCAGCACATTGGCGGAATGCGCGATGGCGCTGACCAGCGGCAAGGTGAAGCCGAGCAGGCTGAGGCCGAGCGAGATCGCAGCGGACGGGTGGTTGTCCCGGATCAGCTGGAATTCATTGTAGGGCGTGACCCTGGTGTAGACGAAGAGGTATGCTGTCACCGCGAACAGGGCGGTGCAGAAATACACCAGGAATGCCGGCAGGCCGGCGAGCGATTGCAGGATCATGATCGGGTCCGACGCGGGAAGTCTTCATCTGTCGCGGCGCCAGCCTGACCGGTTCGACGTGAACAAAGTCTATGCGCTCGTCACGGATTCCCTGGCCTGATTCAGCATCTGCAGCACGGAATCGCCGGTCTTGCGGGTGTGCGCGCTGAGCGCCTGCGCAAAACCCTGGGCATCGCGCGCGCGCAGCAGCGCCATGAATGCGTCGTGCTCCCGGATCGACTCGTCCCAGCGCCGCGCATCGTAATTGGCCACCGCGCGGGCACGGAAGACGCTCGCATGCAGCGTGGTCCACATGTTCAGGAGCACGGCATTGCCGGCGAGCCTGGTGATCTCCAGATGGATCTGCTGATTCAGCCGAAAATAGCCGGCGCGCTCGGCGCGGCCGTGCAACGCGACCAGCTCGGCATGCATCGCGTCGAGTCTCGCGATGTCGTCTGCGTTTGCACGCAGCGCCGCAGCGTGACCGGCGGTGGCGTCGAGTGCGACCATCACGTCGAAGATCTCGGCGATCTCGCGCGCGTCGATCGGCGTCACCACCGGGGTGCGATGCGGCCGCAGCTCGATCAGACCCTCGGCGGCGAGGATCTTGAACGCCTCGCGCAACGGCGTACGCGACACGCCGAAAGTCTCGCACAGCATGCGCTCGGGCAGGGCGGCTCCGGCTGCGAGCTCGCCGTCGATGATCATCTCGCGCACCTTGGCGACGAGCTGGTCGTGCAACGACAGCCGCGCCAGCGGCCGCGGGGACTGATCGGAGGACAGCTTCAGCCGCGCCGGTTTGAAACGCGTCTTCAGTCGGGGCCGGGTTGCCGGGGACGTCATGTCGGGCGCGGCTGCTCTGCTGCGAGATGCCTGAATTTCGGGCGGTTCGCCTGTGGATCAGGCAAATCAGCCGAATTCGATAGACGATTAGTACATGATTTTGCTATGAAAAAGCAACATTGCATATCGCATCCAACTGGCATGTCGCTTGCTGATGGGAAGCCAAGCCCTGACTCGATTGCCTTGGAGATGGCTCGTGAAACGTTTCGTGCTGCCCATTCTTGCCCTGCTCATGCTGACGCTGCCCTCGCTCGGCTTTGCCGACGACGCGCCGAAGATCAAACTCGGCTACGCCAAATGCGCCCATTGCACGCCGATGTCGCTGACGCCGCAATTCGCCGAGGGCGTGGCGATCGACGCGGTCGGCTTCAACACCGGCACCGATGCGTTGACGGCGCTGGTGTCGAAGAACATCGACGTCGCGCAGGTCACCTACCTGCATTACGCCATCGCGCTCGACAAAGGTTTTGACGTCGTCGCCATCTCCGGCCAGGTCAATGGCGGCTCGGCGATCCTGCTCGCCAATGATCTCGACGTCGCGCAGGGCGACTGGAGCGCGTTGAAGGCCCTGATCGCCAAGTACAAGGCCGACGGCAAGCCGTTCCGTGTCGCCGCCTCGCGCGGCAATGCGCAGGACATCCACATGCGCGGCGCCTTCGCCAAGCAGGGCATCGACATCAACAAGGACGTGCAGTTCGTCAACATCCCCAATCCCTCGGACCATCTGCAGGCGCTGCGCCGCGGCGAGGTCGAGCTGATCTGCTCCGTCGAGCCGTTCGCAACCCAGATCATGCAGGCCAAGGCGGCGAAGTTCTTCGGCTTCCCCTATGACCAGGCAGCCGGCAAGCTCACCAATCTGATCCTGACCCGTTCCGACGTCATCGCCTCCAACCCGAAGGCGCTGGAGGGCGTGGTGCGCGCCGTCGTGAAGGTCGATGCGCATGTCGCCGCCGACAAGCCGGCGCTGATCGAGGTCATCTCCAAGGTCACCGGCCTCGACAAGGCGATCGCGACCGGCGCGGTCGAGAATCTCGATCCCGATCCGAAGATGTACCGCGCCTCGGCGCTCGCCATCGCCGCGATGATGCGTGATCTGAAATACATCAACTCGGATGTGTCGGCCGCCGTGGAGAAGAACCTCGACTACCGCTTCCTGGAGGCCGCCACCGGCAAGCCGAAGACCGAGCTCGGCTACTGAGATGACGGCGCTCGCCCAGTTGCGCAGGCTCGACCGCTACATCGTTCCGGTGCTCGTGCTGGCCGGCTGGGAGGCGTTCTCGCGCTCGGGCGCACTGCCGGCGGCGCTGCTGCCGGCGCCGTCGATGGTGGTCTGGGCATGGGCGGACTGGTTGTTCGGCACCGACGGCAACACCCAGACCTACAGCGCGCACAGGCTCGCCGACATGCTGGCGAGCCTGTCGCGCGTCGCCGCAGGTTTCGCGATCGCGACCGTGGCGGGCGTGTCGCTCGGCGTCGCCATCGGCTGGTCGCGCAAGACCGAGATCGTGATCGAGCCGACGTTGCAGATGCTGCGTCCGATCCCGCCGGTGTCGTGGATCCCGCTCGCCATCATCTGGTTCGGCATCGCCAACAAGCCGGCGATCTTCCTGGTGTTCTTAGGGGCCTTCTTCCCGATCCTGCTCAACACCATCCATGGCGTGAAGACCTGCGACCGCAATCTCATCCGCGCCGGCGCCATGGTCGGCGGCAGCGAGCGCAAGCTGCTGCGCTACATCGTCGTTCCCGCGGCGCTGCCGAGCATCTTTGCAGGGCTGCGCATCGGCATCGGCTCGGCCTGGATGCTGACCGTCACCGCTGAGATGGTCGCGGTGAAGAGCGGGCTCGGCTACGTGCTGTGGGACTCCTACTACTTCCTGCGCTACGATCTGGTGCTGGCGGCGATGGCGAGCATCGGCCTGCTCGGCTTCTGCAGCGACCTCGTCATCCGCACCGTGATGGCGCGGGTGCTGCACTGGCAGCGCAACACCACCTTGCGCGGCGGAGAGTGAGCATGGCGACGATCGACATCCGCGGCGTCTCCAAGATCTTCACCGACAGGAAGCGCAACGCCGACGTGACCGCGCTTTCAAACATCGACCTGTCGATCGCCCGCAACGAGTTCGTCTGCCTGCTCGGCCCCTCCGGCTGTGGCAAGTCGACGCTCCTGAACATGATCGCCGGGTTCGAGCAGCCGAGCGCCGGCACCGTCAGCGTCGACGGCCGGACCGTGACCGCGCCCGGCGCCGATCGCGGCGTCGTGTTCCAGCACGCCAACCTGATGCCGTGGCTGCCGGTGTGGGAGAACGTCGCGTTTCATCTGCTGCTGGGTGGTGGCCAGAAGGCCGAGCGCCGCGCCAAGGCGCAGGTCTATATCGACATGGTCGGCCTCACCGGCTTCGAGAACCACTATCCATCCGAGCTGTCCGGCGGCATGAACCAGCGCGTCGGCATCGCCCGCGCGCTCTTGATGAACCCGCAGGTCATCCTGATGGACGAGCCGTTCGGCGCGCTCGACGAGCAGACGCGCATGGACATGCAGACCGAGCTCGTGCGGATCTGGCAGCAGCACCAGGGCACGATCGTGTTCGTCACCCACGGCATCGACGAGGCGCTGACGCTCGGCACGCATGTGGCGGTCATGAGCGCGCGCCCGGGACGCATCGTCGAGATCATCCCGATCGACCTGCCGCGGCCGCGCGATATCACGAGCCCGCAGTTCAACGCGCTGAAGCGGCATGTTCTGGCGTTGCTGCGGGGGGAAAGGGCGGAGCAGGGGAGGGCGCTGGCGTGAACCGTGGCCGTCTCCATCGCGCAGAGATTCAGGAACTGCTCTTGCGGCGGGGACGGACCGCTGCATCATGGATAGCGGGTGACTTCGAGGCACGGGCGGTGCACCCTCTCCCCCCGCGGCAATCGCACAGCGATTGCCTAGAGTGGGAGAGGGTGGTTTCTCACGAAGTGAGAAACCGGGTGAGGGGTCTCTCTCCGCGATCTCATCTGCCGAGGCAGACCCCTCACCCCACCGAGTTTGTTGGACCCACTGAGATGCCCTCTCCCACAAGGGGAGAGGGCGCAGTCATGGGCGGCTCGCTCGCGGCTGCTATTGAAGTATTTCCTCATCGGCTGGAGTCGGCTGTGGCAAAGAGAGTCGCTCACCTATGACCAAACGCACTCTGCTCGGCATGCTGACCCCGTCGTCGAACACCGCGCTGGAGCCGATCACCTCCGCCATGGTCGCGGGGCTGCCGAACGTGTCGGCGCATTTCTCGCGCTTCAAGGTCACCGAGATCGCGCTCTCGACCGATGCACTGGCGCAGTTCGACACCAGCAACATCCTGCGCGCGGCCGAGTTGCTGGCGCATGCCAAGGTGGACGTGATCGGCTGGAGCGGCACGTCCTCGGGCTGGCTCGGCTTCGATACCGACGTGAAGCTGTGCGAGCAGATCACGGCTGCGACCGGCATTCCCGCCACCACCTCGATGCTGGCGCTCAACGAGATCCTGGCGACGGCGAAGGCGACCTCGCTCGGCCTGGTCACGCCCTACCGCGACGACGTGCAGGCGCGCATCATCGCCAACTACGCCACGCTCGGTATCGCCTGCCGCGGCGACCGGCATCTCAACCTGCAGGACAATTTTTCCTTCGCCGAGGTGACGCCGGCCGAGATCGAGACGATGATCCGCGAGGTCGCGCGCGAGAAGCCGGATGCGATCGCGGTGGTCTGCACCAACATGCGGGCGGCGCCGCTGGTGGCGCGGCTCGAGCTGGAGACGGGAATTCCGATTCTCGACAGCATCGCCACCGTGGTATGGAAATCCCTGAAACTGGCCGGCGTCGATCTCAGTGGCGTCGGCGAATGGGGATCGCTGTTTCACAAATTCGCCTGAGCCTCGATTGCCTGGAATTGGGAGAGCGCGTCACATGGCTGCCTTCGACACCGTCATCCGCAACGGCACCGTCGCCACCGCGAGCGACACCTACAAGGCCGATGTCGCCATCAAGGGCGGCCGCATCGCCGCCATCGGCGAGGCGATCACCGACGCCGACGAGACTGTCGATGCGTCGGGCCTGCTGGTACTGCCCGGCGGCATCGACAGCCACGTCCATATCAGCCAGCCCTCCGGCCCGGGCATCGTCATGGCCGACGATTTCGAGAGCGCGACGCGCGCCGCAGCCTTCGGCGGAAACACCTTCGTCATGCCCTATTGCCTGCAGGAGAAGGGGCAGCCCTTGCGCGCGGCGCTGAAGGATTATCACGCGCTGGCCGACCAGGCCTGCTACGTCGATCATTCCTTCCACCTCATCATCGCCGATCCCACCGATGCCGTGCTCGGCCAGGAGCTGCCGGCGCTGGTCGCCGACGGCTATTCGTCGCTGAAGATCTTCATGACCTATGAGGGTCTCGCGCTGAACGATTACGAGATCCTCGGCGTGCTGCAGGTCGCGCGCGAGCAGGGCGCCCTGGTGCAGATCCACGCCGAGAACTACGACGCCATCCGCTTCCTCACCGACCGCCTCGAGCGTGCCGGCAACACCGCGCCGTACTATCACGGCAAGTCGCGCCCGATTCCGGTGGAGCGCGAGGCGACCCACCGCGCGATCTCGCTGGCGGAGCTGATCGACGTGCCGATCGTGATCGTCCACGTCTCCAACCGCGAGGCGATGGAGGAGATCCGCCGCGCGCAGATGCGCGGACTGAAGATTCATGGCGAGACCTGCCCGCAATATCTGGTGCTGACCGAAGAGGACATGCAGGGCCTCAACATGGAAGGCGCCAAATATGTCTGCTCGCCGCCGCCGCGCGACAAGGCGAGCCAGGAGGCGTGCTGGGAGGGGCTGCAACGCGGCGTGTTCTCGCTGTTCTCGTCCGACCACTGCCCGTTCCGCTATGACGACGAGGCCGGCAAGCTGAACCCGAAGGGCCGCACCAGCTTCCGCTGGGTGCCGAACGGCATCCCCGGCGTCGAGACCCGGCTGCCGATCCTGTTCTCCGAGGGCGTCGGCAAGGGCCGCATCAGCCTCAACCAGTTCGTCGCCTTCACCGCGACCAACCACGCCAAGACCTACGGCCTGAAGGGCAAGGGCTCCATCGCCATCGGCTATGACGCCGACATCGCGCTGTGGGACCCGACCAAGACGGCGAAGATCAGCCAGTCCGGTTTGCACCACGGCTCCGACTACACACCGTATGAGGGCATCGAGATCACCGGTTGGCCCGTCGCCACCATGCTGCGCGGCAAGTTCGTGGTCCGCGACGGGAAGCTCGTGGGCGCCAAGGGCGAGGGGCGTTACGTGACGCGGGGCAAGCCGGGCGCCGTCGGCTAGGGCAAACTCTATCCCCACGTCATTGCGAGCGAAGCGAAGCAATCCAGGGCGGCGGGCGGGACTCTGGATTGCTTCCGCCGTCGCCCTTCGGGCTATGGCGGACAAGTCGTCGCGGAGCCTGTCCTCGGGCTCGCCGCAGGCGAGGCCCGGGGGCTCCTCGCAATGACGCGGGGATGGAATGTACCCCGTCGTTATCTTTGTATGCCGAAGCCTCGTCCCGCGACCGGTGCGCCCCCCTCCCCCTTGCGGGGAGGGGTCGGGGGTGGGGGTCCACGAATCCCGCTCTCTCGGTCAAAGCGTTCCGCGCAAGTCGGTCGGCAATCAAAGGCACAGTCCATCCATGGCCTGCAAGCCTCTCCAACGACGTTCAGCGCCCGGGGACCCCCACCCCCAACCCCTCCCCGCAAGGGGGAGGGGGGCGCACCGTGCGCAGACGGCGGGGGTCTCATCACGGCGCGGACTCACGCTTCGCTGCACCGCACTTCCACCCGCCGCGACCTCAATCCCGCATTCCTGTCCCGGATGTGTCGAACCCTTGTTGCAACTCCGAGACATATTCTTGTCTGAGCTGCTTCACTCCTGGGGGGGTTCGACGAAAGGGATTGCTGCCATGCCCGCGCTTGCATTTTCCAACAATGATATTGCCGTCGTCGCCTGGACCTTCGACCGCCGTCTCGACGGCTGTCTCGGCTTCGCCATTCATTGCATCGACGTTGCCGCCAACACCGACACTCTGCTGCCCGCGCTGGCGCGCTTTGCCGGGCAGACAGCCGACAAGCTCAACACCGACCGGGCGCCGGTGCAGAAATTCTGGTGGAAGGATCTCTACGCCAAGCGCGGCGGAACCTACAAATATCGCATCGTGCCGATGGGCGGCACGCCGGGCCAGACGCTCACCCCGCTCGCCGGCGTCGCGCCGCTGGAGAGCAATCAGGTGACGCTGACGCCGGAGCGGCCGCCGTTCCACGCCTATTTCAACCGCGGCATCACCGCGACGCAGGCGCTGAGCCATGCGCTGAACGATCATCCCAGCATCCCAGCGCTGGCGCCGCACATCCTCGATCCCAGCGATCCGATCCGCATCCGCCTGATGGGCCAGCTGCAGGACGGCCTGACCTCGCTGCTGAAGCGCGCCGACACCGGCGGCGGTACCATCCATGCCGCGCTGTACGAGCTCAACGATCCCAACGGACTCGAAAAGCAGCTGCACCAGAATCCGGCGAGCCGCACTGTCATCCTCGGCAACGAGCAGGGCAAGGACTCCGACGATGCCGATGCCGAGAACCGCGCCAACCTGAAAGCCGCGGGCGTCACAGTCATCGACCGCATCCTCGGCAAGGGATCCATCCCGCACAACAAGTTCATGGTGCTCACCGAGAACGACAAGCCGACGGCGGTGCTGTCCGGCTCGACCAACTGGACCTCGACCGGCCTTTGCACCCAGACCAACAACGCCCTGGTGGTGGAGAGCCCGGAGCTCGCCGAGCGCTATCTCGGCTACTGGAATGCGCTGAAGGCCGATGTCGACGCCGCCGATGGCGACAAGTCGGCGCTGCAGTCGAAGACCTTGCGCGACTTCGCGCGCGCCAACAACGCGAGCTCGATCAATCAGCCGATCGATCTCGGCCAGGGCGTGACCATCGAGCCGATGTTCTCGCCGAACACGCCGGGCAAGCTTGGCAAAAATCCCAAGACGCCTGGCGACATGGGCCGGGTGTTCGAGCTGATGCGCTCAGCCAAGCACGCGGTGCTGTTCCTCGCCTTCGATCCCGGCAACAACTCGATCCTCGACGTCGCCGGCCAGCTGCTGAAGGACAAGCCCGATCTGTTCGTGCGGGGAGCGCTGACCAGCCCGGTGCGCGCGACGAACTTCTCTGCCGCGCTGCATTCCGGCGGCCAGTCGGAGAGCGGCGGCGACGAGGGCGGCGAGGAGTCCGCGCCCGAGGTGAAGGTGGTCGGCGAATCCGGCACGCCGAAGAAGGCGGGCGCCAAGGGCAGCATCGATTTCCGCGGCGTGCCCGCCGGCGCGGTGCAGGACGCCTTCGGCAAGTGGGAAAAGGAGCTCGCCAAATACGGCTTCGCCATCATCCACAACAAGATCGTGGTGATCGATCCGTTCAGCGACGATTGCGTCGTCGTGACCGGCTCGCACAATCTCGGCTTCCGCGCCTCGCACAACAACGACGAGAACATGCTGATCATCCGCGGCCATCGCGGCCTCGCGGAGGCCTATGCCTGCCACGTGCTCGACCTCTACGACCACTACGCCTGGCGCTGGCTGCTGAAGGAGCACCCGGAGATCTTCGGCAAGCCGCTGCAAGGCGACGACAGCTGGCAGGACCGCTACATCAAGGGCGCGGACGAGAAGTCGCCGGAGCTGCGGTTCTGGCTATCGGCGGCAGGCGAGGCAGCTGCAAGCAGCAATGAGAGCAGCCGTGGCGGTGCGGCGGGAAACAGCAAGCCATCGACGGGCGGCGGCGCCGGCAAGCCTGCCGGCACGTCTGCAAAGACCAAGGCCCCGAAGACACCGACCAAGCCCGCCAAGAAGGCGCCGAAGAAAGCCGCCGCCGCGGCGAAGAGTTCGGCCGGCCGCAAGACGACGAAGACCGTCAAGAAGGCGTCGAAGACGGCACAGAAGAAGACCGTAGCGGCGAAGAAGGCGAAGGCCAAGACGAGCAAAAAGACGAGCAAGAAGACGAGCAAGACGGCGGCGAAGAAGGTCGCGAAGACGCGGGCCAGGAAGAGCGCTGCCAAGAAGAGATAGTAGAGGAGACCTCTCGGACGGCCGTCGCGGCGTCGATCCTCGCGGCGGCCTTCAAGAGTACCCGCCCGTCGGCTGACTTGGCGAGCCGGTCATGGAAGGGCACCAGTTGCGCGGCTCCTGCTCCCGGCTTGGCGACGACCACCGCCAGCACACACATGCGTTCTGTCGAATCGCCTGCAGCATCCTGACCTGAGATCAGTTGGTGCGATGAGAGCTTGGATGTGTGGCGGTGGCGCCGGCCGCTCTAACGCGCGGGTAGCTCTAACGCGGCGGCGGCGCGCTCTCGCTCTTAACAGCCGACCGCTCCTGATGACTGATCGCCCAGACATAGGCCGACACGGCCTCGACATCTGCCAAGTCCAGGTCGCCATCGCGTCCGGGCGCCACCTCCATGTTGTGCAGGATGGTGCGCTTCACGCCGTTGACGCTGCCGTCGCTCCAGACGAACATCCCGGCGGTCAAATCGTTGCCGTTCGGCGTGCCCTTGCCGTCGATGGCGTGACAGACGCTGCACTGACCGTTCGCGGCCTCGCCGTGGAAGATGCGGTCGCCGAGCAGGATGTGCTCCCTGGTGAAGCCGGACGGCACCGGCAAGTTCTCGGCCGCAGGGCGCCGCTGATCCCGGTAGATGCTGAGCGGCGGCGTCACCAGCTTGAACTCCGTCGACTCCGCGTCAGCAGCCGACGCAGGGGGAGCGCCCGCAAGGATGACGCAGGCCGAAGCCGCCAGGGCGATGAAGCGCAATGTCATGAGTCCCCCCTTTCAGAGCGCATGATCGGACCGCGCCAGACTAACCGCTGCGATGTTTTAGACGGCGCGCGGCATGAAGCGAAGCTTCATCGATCGAAGCGGCGGATCGCTGCCTCGATGTCGGCATCGGTTGCGAATTGTCGGCGCTTCGCCTCGGCAAGACTCTCGAGCACGTCTCGCAGATGCGACGGGGAAATGTCTTCGGGCTCGCGGTCCTCGCCGGCCAGTGCGAGCATCGCTCGCGCGACCTCGTCCTGCGCGTCGGAGGGCAGGCGGCGGACGGCTTCGAGCCCTTGATCGAGCAGTTTGGTCATGCCCGGCTCCTTGCCGCCGACAATAGCGCATTACGACGCGGTTTCCATAGGGATTGCCTTATCGCGACTCTATCGTCTCGCGGTGCACCGCAGGACTATCGTATTTGGAGACGGGAGTTTTGCGC
This sequence comes from Bradyrhizobium sp. HKCCYLS2038, assembly GCF_051167655.1. NCBI lineage: Bacteria > Pseudomonadati > Pseudomonadota > Alphaproteobacteria > Hyphomicrobiales > Nitrobacteraceae > Bradyrhizobium > Bradyrhizobium sp. HKCCYLS2038. The sequence goes on from NZ_JBNPTM010000001.1 coordinate 1,130,354, forward strand.
TCATCTGTTTCCACATCGTCATGGCCGGGCTTGTCCCGGCCATCCACGTCGTTCGGCATCCTGTGAACGGCGTGGATGCCCGGGACAAGCCCGGGCATGACGGAGTTACTAGCTAGCAGGATGACTCGTCGCGAAAGACCGAAATCGGCATATGCGATTGCCGTGCGGTGCAACGGGCGTGCCGCGCAAACGCTGGTCACTCAGGCCCACAGGGATCGATTTCGGCTTCTCAAAAATTCTTCTTTCGTTTTCTCAGAAAACGTGCTCTACTCCGCTTCGTCCCGCCCCAACGAGGGGATGCTTCGCGGTCGTCACGGACGTCGGGTGTGGGATGCGATGGGCGCTTGGGGTCGCAGCATGGCTTGGCTGTGCGGACGAACGATCTGGGCGCACGATGAAATCGCGTGGTCCTGGCCTCCCGGTGCTGAGGTCAAGCCTGTGGGCGTTGCTGATGAGCTGCCTGCGGGTGATGGGGGCAAGACAGCCGGTCCCCAGGGAGATCGCGTATAAATCGTAAAGCCATCGCGCGGGGAGGGCCGGGTGTTTCGGCCAGACCTGTGGTGACTGCCGCCTGCTTTCTTTTCTGCAGGCGGGCCACGGGCGCGGCCAGCGCCCGGCCTTCCCTGCGCCCTCAGTTTGGAGGCGTGAGGATGCCGAACAACTCGGGCGCGGGGCGCTGCGAGACCGCGATGATGTGGGATGATGGATCTGGGAAAGCTGAGCGGGCGATTGCGCTTGAGCGCGAGGCGCTCGCGTTTGTTGGCTGAAAGGCGAGGGCGGCGGTGCCTGGTCGTTTGAGACGCGCAGGCGCGGCAATGACGGTGGGCTCCCCTCCCCCACGCCGCGATCGCGCCAGCGATTGTCGGCACGCGGGGAGGGGTTGGGGATGGCGGTTTCTTGCTCAGGATGGAGTTTGGGGCAGGGGGCGTGCGAGCGGCGGGATGAGTGCTTAGTTGGCTCGAGTGGGGTGAGTCTCATGCAGACCATTTCCGGGGACCCCCACCCCCGACCCCTCCCCGCAAGGGGGAGGGGAGCGCAGCGGGGCCGGGGCGAGAGCTTGGCTCCAAGGCCTGTCGGCCACGGCGCAAATGGCCGGCCCATCAGCAACACCGCCCCCACAAACAAAAACCCCGCCATTTGCGGCGGGGCCCAGTCTGGGAGGAGCAAGCGGTGAGGCTTGCCGGAGTACCCAGTGAAAGATCAGGCGGGGATGCGCTCGTCCATGTCGTGCGGCTCGCGCAGCACGTAGCCGCGGCCCCAGACGGTTTCGATGAAGTTGCGGCCTTCGGAGGCGTTGGCCAGCTTCTTGCGCAGCTTGCAGATGAAGACGTCGATGATCTTCAGTTCGGGCTCGTCCATGCCGCCGTAGAGATGATTGAGGAACATCTCCTTGGTGAGGGTGGTGCCCTTGCGGAGCGAGAGCAGCTCCAGCATCTGGTATTCCTTGCCGGTCAGATGCACGCGCTGGCCGCCGACTTCCACCGTCTTGGTGTCCAGGTTGACGACGAGGTCGCCGGTCTGGATGACGGACTGGGCGTGGCCCTTGGAACGGCGGACGATCGCGTGGATGCGGGCGATCAGCTCGTCCTTGTGGAACGGCTTGGTCATGTAGTCGTCGGCGCCGAAGCCGAGACCCTTGACCTTGTCCTCGATGCCGGCGAGGCCGGACAAAATGAGGATCGGTGTCTTGATCTTCGAGACACGAAGCTGCTTGAGCACGTCGTAACCGGACATGTCGGGCAGATTGAGGTCGAGAAGGATAATGTCGTAATCGTACAACTTGCCGAGGTCGACGCCTTCTTCGCCGAGGTCAGTCGTGTAGACATTGAAGCTTTCAGACTTCAACATCAGCTCGATCGACTGCGCGACGGCGCTGTCATCCTCAATCAGCAAAACGCGCATGCCAGTTCCCCATAGTCGCCGCTCCGGGCGTCAGGTCGGCCGCCACCGCGGCACTCAAAACGCCTTTGAACAACTGATTCGGATCCTGACGAGAGATGGTTAACAAATCCTGATTCCGCTGCGCAAGCTCTATCCGTGCAATTTTTGTCGAATCGCCGTAAGGTGTTGCGAAGAAGCAGTTTTTCTCAGCCGTCCTCGTTCAAGCTCCATGTGAAGAGATGGAACTAACCGACTCTCGTTCCTCACCGCTTTTGGGGGGGCGGCAAAGCGCACTACGTCAGTCACTCCAGACCATGACGCAATGATTAATGATGCGAGTAAACACAGAGTTAAACCAGCCAGGCGAATCGATCCCTATTTAAGGTTTTCGCAATGAAGGCTGTTTCGTGATGAAAGCGGTTTGGCGATGAGGGTGGTTTCGCGATGAAGGCGGCTTCGCAATGAAAGCTCTTGCCGAACAGATCAACGACATCGACGCCGTGAACACCTATGGTCGTGTCGTCGGCGTGAAGGGACTCATGGTGGAGATCGCCGGGCCCATTCATGCGATGTCGGTCGGCGCGCGCATCGTGATCGAGACCGGCAGCAATGTCATTCCTGCCGAGGTGATCGGGTTCTCCGGCAGGAACGCGGTGGTGATGCCGTTCGCCGGGTTGGAAGGGGTGCGGCGCGGCTGCCGCGCGGTCATCGCCAATGCCGCGAACCAGGTGCGGCCGTCGCTGGCCTGGCTCGGCCGCGTCGTCAACGCCATGGGCGAGCCGATCGACGGCAAGGGGCCGCTGCCGCAGGGCGCCGCGCCGGTTCCCTATCGCAACAATCCGCCGCCGGCGCATTCGCGCAAGCGCGTCGGCGATCCGCTCGATCTCGGCGTGCGCGCTATGAACACGTTCCTAACCTGCTGCCGCGGCCAGCGGCTCGGTATCTTCGCCGGCTCCGGCGTCGGCAAATCCGTCCTGCTGTCGATGCTGGCGCGCAACGTCGATGCCGCGGTGTCGGTGATCGGACTGATCGGCGAGCGCGGCCGCGAGGTGCAGGAGTTTCTGCAGGATGATCTCGGCGAGGAGGGCCTGGCGCGCTCCGTCGTCGTCGTCGCGACCTCCGACGAGCCGGCGCTGATGCGGCGGCAGGCGGCGTATCTGACGCTCGCAATCTCCGAATATTTTCGCGACGAAGGTAAGGACGTTCTGTGCCTGATGGACTCGGTGACGCGCTTTGCGATGGCGCAGCGTGAGATCGGGCTGTCGGCCGGCGAGCCGCCGACCGCCAAGGGCTACACACCGACTGTCTTTACGGAGCTGCCGAAGCTGTTGGAGCGGGCCGGCCCGGGCAGCGGCGATGGAACTATCACTGGAATCTTCACGGTGCTGGTCGACGGCGACGACCACAACGAGCCTGTCGCGGACGCGGTGCGCGGCATTCTCGATGGCCACGTCGTGATGCAGCGTTCGATCGCCGAACGCGGCCGCTATCCCGCGATCAACATCCTCAAATCGGTGTCGCGGACGATGCCGAAATCGGCCGACCCCGTATTCTTGCCGACGATCATGCGCGCGCGCCAGGTGATGGCGACCTATGCCGACATGGAGGAATTGATCCGGCTGGGCGCCTATCGGGCAGGCTCGAGCCCGGAGGTCGACGAGGCGATCCGGCTGCACGAGCCGCTGGAGGCGTTCCTCAGGCAGCGCAAGGACGAGGTCAGTACCCTTTCTCAAGGGTATCTGGAGCTGGAACAGATCCTGGGGCGTTTGGAAACGGAAAGCTAACTTTGTCGGGTAATCATCCCCTCCATGTAACGAGCTTAGTCGGCAAGCCCAGGAAGGGCGGCCGGCCCTGTCCCGCGCCGTCTACGGGACTTCTGGGGAGTATGAGTCGATGAAGTCGCGCGAAACGCTGATCCGCCTGAAAAAGTTTCAGGTGGATGAGAAACGCCGCCGGGTGACGCAGATCGAAGGCATGATCGCTGACTTCCAGCGCATGTCCGCCGAGCTCGAGCGGGAAATCCAGACCGAACAGGACCGGGCCGGCATCAACGACCCGACCCATTTCGCCTATCCGACCTACGCCAAGGCCGCGATCCAGCGCCGGGAAAACCTGACGCGCTCGGCCGACGAGCTGCGCGGGCAGCTCGAGGACGCCAAGGCGGCGCTGTCGGAGGCGTTCGAGGAGATGAAGAAGGTCGAGCTGCTCGATGAGCGCGACCAAGCCCGCGAAAAGGCCGAGGAGAGCGCCCGCGAGCAGGCCGACATGGACAGTATCGGCCTGATGCGCGCCCGGCTCGGCGTCATCGCCTGAGCCGGTCGGCCACGGCCGCAAGCTTTACGTGAACCCGGGCCGCGAGGTCCGGGTTTTTCGTCTTTGCCCAGGCCGGGTAGAGCGCCGCGCGCGATGTGTGCTACGGGAGGACGTGAGCTCGAACGAGGGAGTGGGGCGATTTTCGGGGACGCTGAATGCTGACGCCGGCAGATCTGGTCGAGCTGCTGGCCGCAGTCGCCAAGGGCGACGAGGCTGCGTTCGAGCGCCTTTACGCGGCGACGCGCGCGAAACTCTATGGCGTCGTGCTCCGTATCTTGCACCGACAGGACCTCGCCGAGGAGGTCGTCCAGGAGACCTATGTGAAGGTCTGGAACAACGCCGCCCAGTTCAATCCGGCGGTGTCTTCGCCGATCACCTGGATGGCCGCCATCGCCCGCAACCGTGCCATCGACCTGGTGCGCAAGCGTGGCGAGCTGTCGTTGGAAGATGAGCCTTCCGCGCTGGAGGTCGCTGCCGAGACGCCGGATCCGCTGGCGCGCCGGGAGATGTCGGAGGAGCTCAAGCGTCTTTTGGAATGCGTCGGCCGGCTCGAGCCCGATCGCCAGAAGCTCGTGCTGCTCGCCTACTACAATGGCTGGAGCCGCGAGCAATTGGCGACCAAGTTCGAGGCGCCGGTGAATACGGTCAAGACCTGGCTGCGGCGGAGCATGATGGACATCCGCCAATGCCTCGGTCTCGGATGAGGTGTGGCTCGACTGGACTAAAAGATCTCGTAGGTGACGTGACCTGGATCCGTGATGGCGTATAGCGAAGACCATATCGCGCTGGCGGCGGAATATGCGCTCGGGACGCTCGATGGCGCCGAGCGTGCCCAGGTCGAGACCATGATGGCGGTCGACCGTGACTTCGCTGCCGTCGTGCAGGCCTGGGAATTGCGCCTCGGCGCGCTCAACCAGATGGTCGGGCTCGTGGAGCCGCGGGCCGAATTGTGGGAGCGCATCAAGGCCGAGATCGCGCGTTCGAGCCCGAAAGCCGTCGCTGCCGATCTGCCCGAAGCGGAAGCGCCGGCGGTCGCAGAGGCTGCGGTGATTGAGGAGGCCCCGGTCACGGTCAAAGCGCCCGAGCCGCCGCCTGTGCCGGTTGCCGAAGCTCCGCCGCCGCAAGCTCCACCGGTCGAGCTCTCCAAGGCGGAGCACTCTGTCGCTTCGCCGCCCAGGATCGAAGCGCCGTCGGTCGAGGTCTCCAAGCCTGAAGTCTTCAAGGCTGAAGTCTCCAGCGCCGACGCCGCCAAGGTGGAGACCTCGAGCACGCGATCGCGGGCTGCCGCACCGCCAGTGATCGCCCCCGTGCGCATCGGCACGGCGGCCGAGAGTGCGGCGAACGACAATGCCGCGGTCGTCAGATTGTCGTCCCGCGTGCGGCGGTGGCGCGCGGTCGCCAACGTGATGACGGCGCTCGCTGCGGTGCTGCTCGCGCTGGTCGGCGTGCAGGTCTATCGGCCGGATCTGCTGCCGCAGCGGCTGCAGCCGAAGCCGCGGATTCAGACCGTCGAGGTCAAGGTCCCGGCCGCGCCGGAGCCTGCGGCACAGTTCGTCGCCCTGCTCCAGAAGGATGCGGCGTCCCCGGCCTTCATCCTCACCGTGGATTCCGCCACGCGAAGCTACACCGTGCGACGGGTCGGCGCCGCGCCGGAGCCGGGCAAGAGCTTCGAGCTGTGGATCGTGTCGGACAGGTTGCAGAAGCCGCGCTCGCTCGGGGTGATCGGCGGCAGCGATTTCACCAGCCGCCCGGTTCTGTCCTCCTACGACCCCGACATCGTCAGCCGCGCCACCTACGCCGTGACCGTCGAGCCGGAGGGCGGCTCGCCGACCGGGCAGGCTACGGGGCCGATCGTGTTTACGGGCAAGCTGATCGAGACGGTGCCGCCGGGCAAGTAGCTCAAGGCGACAAAAAGAAAACGCCCGTGGGGAGCGGGCGTTTTCGGTAGTCGACTTGGGGTTGGGTCTACTACATATCCACGCGGCCAGTTGGGGGGCTGTGAGAACCGCGTGAATTCCGGGAATTCCTCTCAGCGAACCACCGACGCTTGCGAGCTGGTCACCACCACCGGCTTGCCGGCCTTGATCACCTTCGCGGTCTGCGCGTAGTTCGGCTCGGCGTTGAGCCGGGCGGAGATGCCGAAGCCGGCCACCGCGATGCCAGCCACGAGCGCCACCACCACGATCTTGAGGTGGGTCGTCCGATCCGCGCTGTAAATCGAGTGGTTCATGGAACCCTCCTGCCGTCTTCCGTCCTTCGCTGATTCGTGCGAGCCGACGTCCTTCCGGTTCATCGTCTCGCTTGCAAGAACGTAGGAAACCTCGATTCCGTTTCGTAGATGGCATCACAAGCGTGTGATAATGCGTGATGCTTCGCGATCGCGGGTTGGAAATAACGATCTTTTTCATTCTATATCAATAACTTGACGCCTTGTTCGGTCTGCGGCGAAAACTTCAGCCACCTAACGCAAAATTAAGAAATTATTTGCCTGTGGCGGCAAAACACAGGTCGGTTTGCCCCTAAAAGCGGCAAGACCGGCGCGATGCGCCGGCCCTGACCTCAATAACTTCGGAATGAGTCGCAGGTTCCGCGCCATTCGTCTCAAACACTCCCCACGGTCTTCAGCCGCGCCCGCGGATGGATCTCGGCCTGCGACAGCACCGTGGTCTGGGCGCGGAAGCGCTCGACCAGCGAACGGACGAACGGACGGATCGCCGCCGATGTCACCAGCACCGGCGACTCGCCCTCGCGTGCGGCCCGCTCGAACGCCTCGCGCGTCGCGGTCATGAACTCCGACAGCCGCGACGGCTGCATCGCCAGGCTGCGCTCCTCGCCCTGGCCGATCAGGGACTCCGCAAACGCCTGCTCCCACTTCGCCGACAGCGCGATCAGCGGCAGATAGCCCATCGGCGAGGTGTTCTGGGCGCAGATCTGGCGGGCGAGGCGGGCGCGCACATGCTCCACGATGGTTGCTGGATTGCGCGAGAACGCGAGCGCATCGGCGACGCCTTCGAGGATGGTCGAGAGATCGCGGATCGAGATCCGCTCGGACAACAGCAGCTGCAGCACGCGCTGGATGCCGGAGATCGTGATCTGCGTCGGCACGATGTCCTTGACCAGCTCGCCCTGCTCTTTCGGCAGCTCCTTCAGCAGCTTCTGCACCTCGCCGTAGGACAAGAGGTCGCTCATGTTGGCCTTGAGCAGCTCGGTCAAATGGGTCGAAAGCACCGTCGCCGCGTCCACCACCGTGTAGCCCTTCAGCGTCGCCTCTTCCTTCAACCCGGCATCGACCCAGGTGGCGGGCAGGCCGAAGGTCGGCTCCGTGGTGTGGATGCCGGGCACCGCAACCTGGTTGCCGCCGGGATCCATGACCATGAATTGGCTCGGCCAGATCTTGCCGGAACCGGCGTCGACCTCCTTGATCTTGATGATGTAGGTGTTGGCCTCGAGCTGGACGTTGTCGAGGATGCGCACTGACGGCATCACGAAGCCCATCTCGATCGCCAGCGAGCGCCTCAGCGCCTTGATCTGGTCGGTCAGGCGGTCGGTGCCATCAGGCGCGTTGACCAGCGGCAGCAGCGCATAGCCCAGCTCGATCTTGAGGTCGTCGATCTTGAGCGCGGCGGAGATCGGCTCCTCGGCTGCCGCGGCACTGGCTGCTGCGGTCGGCGCGGCGGCGGCTGCGGCGACTTCCTCGGCCTTCGCCATCTCCTTCTGCTTGCGCGCCTTGACCGCGAGCGCAGCGGCGCCGCCGCCGAGCGCCAGGAAGGGCAGGGTCGGGATGCCCGGCAGAAGCGCCAGGATCAGCATCACGGCGGCCGACAGGCCGAGCGCCTGCGGATAGCCGGAGAACTGCTTCATCAGCGCCTTGTCGGCGGCGCCGCTGACGCCGGCCTTGGAGACCAGCAGGCCGGCCGCGGTCGAAACGATCAGCGCCGGCACCTGGGTCACGAGACCGTCGCCGACGGTCAGCGTGGTGTAGGTGCGGGCGGCCTCGGCAAAGCCGAGACCCTGCTGGGCGACGCCGATGATGATGCCGCCGATGATGTTGATGAAGACGACGAGCAGGCCGGCGACCGCGTCGCCGCGGACGAATTTCGAGGCACCGTCCATGGCGCCGAAGAAGCCGCTTTCGTCCTCCAGCTCCTTGCGCCGGATCTTGGCGACCTTCTCGTCGATCAGGCCAGCGGAGAGGTCGGCGTCGATCGCCATCTGCTTGCCGGGCATGGAGTCCAGATGGAAGCGCGCCGCGACCTCGGCGATGCGGCCCGAACCCTTGGTGATGACGACGAAGTTCACCGTCACCAGGATCGCGAACACGATGATGCCGATGACGAAATTGCCGCCCATCACGAAATTGCCGAACGCCTCGATGACGTGGCCGGCCGCGTCCGTGCCCTCATGGCCGCGCGACAGGATCAGCCGGGTCGAGGCCAGGTTCAACGACAGCCGCAGCATCGTCGAGATCAGCAGGATGGTCGGAAACGACGAGAATTCCAGCGGCGCCTGGATGAACAGGGCCGTCATCAGGATCAGGATCGACAGCGTGATCGAGATCGCCAGAAAAAGATCGAGCACCAGCGAGGGCAGCGGCAGGATCAGCACCACCAGGATGGTGAGGATGCCGAGCGCCAGCGCGATGTCGCCGCGCAGGATCATCGTCTTGAGGTCGCCGAATGAGAACCCGCCGGCCGGTGCGCCGGCCCCCTGACCCGCCGTGACGTCGACCATGGCTTTCGCCCCTTCCCGTGAGCCGCGTTTGCCGGCCCCAAACGACTGCGCGGCGGCCACAGGGCCACCGTTCCTGAACTGAGGTACCGCGCTGGCGTCCACGGAAGCTCTCCCCCGTCAACCGCACCCAACCACGACACGCACATTCCACTGGGCAATTTTTGCCCGGTGGATGGTTAGCGTTCGGTTAACGGCGGTTAACAAGAGGTTGCCGGGAGAGCGGCATGTGCTCTCCTGCCGCCTCTCGGGGACGCCGCGAAAATACGGGCCTCGCCGTTCGAGACGCGTAGCGCTCCGGGGCTCGGAGCCTGACCCTCTTCCCGCTATCCTTTGATGATGGCGTTCGAAGCAGCCAGCAACTTCCGCACCGCTGCGCGATGCAGTGCCCTCGCCCCCAAGGCGAAGCGAAGCTTCGCCGGGGTGGGAGAGGGCAGCGCCGGCCGATCCGCAGACTCGGTTGGGTGAGGGGTTCTCTCCGCGAGCGCAACTCGTTGAAACAAACCCCTCACCCGACCGAGATCGTTGTACTGCCATGCATGCCCTCTCCCACAAGGGGCGAGGGCGCAGCCACTGCCTTCGCGCCCGCGGCGAGGTCGATTGAGGAGCGTCGCCCTTGCGGCGCGTCTCGAACCATGAGGCCTCCGCCGCCGGCCGATGCGCCCAACCGAATGTCGTCGTGAAGACAAGCGCGATCCTCTCCCGCGGCGCATCGCGCCCGAGCTTTCGCATCAGGTCCGCCCTCGATCAGATGGAGGGCGCAGGGAAGGCCGGGCGCTGGCCGCGCCCGTGGCCCGCCTGCAGAAAAAAAAGCAGGCGGCAGTCACCACAGGTCTGGCCGAAACACCCGGCCTTCCCTGCGCGATAGTTGGAACGGCTTATACGTGGTCTCCCTGGTGCGCCGGGCTTGTTGGCCACCATCACGGGCGCGATGCGCGAGCACCGCCACCTGCGACGCTGGTGTCAAGCGGGGTGTCAGGACCGCACGACTTCGCCGTGCGCAACGAACCGTTCGTCGGCGCGGCACGAAGCCACGCTGCGATTCGCTGCGCCCATCGCATCCCACCTCCCACGTCTCGTGACGGTCGCGACACGCCCCTCCGGCGGAAGCAGGACGGGGAGTGATATACACTATTTCTGAAAAAAGTAAATAGGAAAATTCTGTAAATCGAAAAATGATTGAGGGGCGGGATGCCTCGTGCGTAGAGGGGGCGTGCCGAACTCGATTAACGATCGGACGCGTTTGCCGTGCGGCTTCAATTGAAAGTAGGTCAAGTGGGCAGGACTTCTCTTGAAAATGCGTCCTTCACCGCGTGCCCGTCCTCAGACGGATATTCGAGCCGACCTTGTATCACTCTCGCATTTCGATGGAACGAGGGGCAGCGTCGTTCACGTGAGTGCATGCAATGACAGATGGCTTCCACTACGCGATCGACTTGTCCTTGGCGCAATCGCGAGCGGAAAGATCATCGCGTGCATCAAGCGGTGGCAGGCGGAGCACGATTTGCGTGCGTTCGAATACACCAGGCATCTGCGGGTTTCGCCCACGTCGATCCCTCACAGCCATCCAGTCTTGACGTTGAACACCGAGTTGCACGACCCGAACGCGATCCTTTGCGAGTATCTCCACGAGCAGATGCATTGGTATCTGACCAGGTTGAAAGTTGCGGAAAATGGGTCGCCTCTCATTGCCGAATTGAAGCGCCGCTACCCCGCGGCGCCTGTCGGATTTCCTGACGGAGGAAACGATGAATACTCGACCTATCTCCATCTGCTGGTGAATTGGCTGGAGATCGAGGCAGCCTCCCGGTTTGCTGGCCGAGACCGGGTTGAAGAGATCGCCCGCAACAAGCACTATTATCGGTGGATGTACCGTACGGTGCTGTTGGATTGGCGCCCGCTGGAAGAGCTTTACCAGAGCTACGATGTCGTTCCGATCAAGCCAGCCGAGAGTCTCCTGGATTGAGCCTTTTGCCGCTGCGATCTAGACGAGGGTTTCCATGGGCCTGGTGCTGGCTGAGGCGCATGCCGCAGCGAATTCTCGAATGACCGGCACGTTCAATGGTCGCGCTTCAGAGAATGGACGTCGGAACGGGTCGATGCGCCGCTCATGTGGCAACGGTCGAGGAAGTCCAGCGGGCAGTCGCTGGATCAGGAAATGCCTCGCATCCGTCGCGAGCCGCCGGTCAGGCTGCTCTCACCGAGCCGAGAAACTTGACGACCTCGGATTTGAGGCGGTGCGAATTGTGGGATAGCGACCGCGCGGCGGCGAGAACCTGCGAGGAGGCGGCGCCAGTCATTCGCGCGCCGCCCTGAACGTCCGCGATGTTGGACGAGACCTGCATCGTACCGTGGGCGGCCTTCTCGACGTTGCGCGCAATCTCCTGCGTTGCCGTCTCCTGCTCTTCCACGGCAGAGGCGATCGCCGATGAGATCCCCGACAACTTTTCGATGGTGCTGCTGATCTCCCGGATCGCGCCGACGGACTCGTGTGTCGCCGTTTGAATGCCATTGATCTGTTGGCCGATCTCACCGGTCGCTTTCGCGGTCTGCTCGGCCAACGCCTTGACTTCCGATGCCACGACCGCAAAGCCTCGGCCCGCGTCCCCCGCACGCGCGGCTTCGATCGTCGCGTTCAGCGCCAGCAAATTGGTCTGTCCGGCGATCGCATTGATCAGTTCGATGACATCTCCGATGCGACCAGCCGCCTTAGACAGTTCGCCGACACGATCGGTCGTCGTGCGCGCCTGGCCGACGGCTTCGGTCGCCACGAGCGCCGATTCCTGAACCCTGCGACCGATCTCGCTGACCGAGGAAGACAGCTCCTTCGTGGCAGAAGCCACTGATTGTACGTTCGCGGACGCCTGATCGGATGCGCCTGCGACCACGATGGTCAGTTCTTGCGAGCGCGCCGCCGTGGTCGTCAGCGACGAGGCAGACGTCTCGAGCTCGGTGGCTGCCGCGGACACGATTTCGACGATTTCGCCGACGGCAGCCTCGAAGCCATCGGCGAGTGCGATCATATCGGCCTTGCGACGCGCCGCCGCGCCTTGCTCCTGGTTTGCCGCAGCTTCAGCTTCGTCCCGCGCTCTCCGCTCGGCGTTCTCACGAATGACGACAACCGTCTTGGCAACGTCGCCCACCTCGTCGCCACGACTGGCCCCTGGAATCTCGATGTTCAACTCGCCGGCAGCCATTTTCCCGAGTGCTCCGTTGAGCCGCATCAAGGGTCGTGCGATCCCGGCAAACGTGAAAGCGACGGAGCCGATCAGCGACAGCATGAGAACGACCGCCACCACGAGGTTCAGGCGATTCTGCTGGCTCAACTCGGCTGCAGCTTGCGACTTTGCGTCCTCGGCGTTCTCAGCTGCGATATCGAGCGCTGTTCGCATCAGCTCGATGGTCTGCTTCGCAGCCGGCACCGCCTTCGTGTTGAAGAGTGCCTTCTTTGCCGTCTCGACCTTGATCGCCTCGTTGGTGACCGCAGTGAATCCCTTCACGGTCGTCGCGAGCCCATCGATGGTGCGGAGAAGTCCGATATCGCTGATGATGCTCCTGGCGCTGTCCAGCGTGTCTTCCAGTCCGCCCGTGCGGTTCACGATGACCTGCTTTTCGCTCTCGTCGCCCGTGGCGATCAAGCGCCATGTCGCTGCCTGTACCGAATTGAAATTCGAATCGGCTTCGCTCAGCACCTTCTCGATGTCGCTTCGATTTGCCGCGCGGATCAGCGACGGCGACAGCTGGAACCCTTCGAAGGTCTTGGTCCATTCGGCCGAACGTTCGCTCCGCTTCTTCGTGATCTCGAAGATCTTGAGCTGGGCTTTCCCGATCTCTGATGCGACATCGTGATACTCGGCGCCAAGGGAGCTGATTTTCTGCAGCCGTTCCTTGTCGTCCGGCTTCTTGACATCCGCGATCGCCTCATCGAGCTCCTTGTTCAGGGTCGCAAAGAATCCATTCAGCTGGCCTGTTTGCAGTTCGAGTTCGGATGAGTTCTTTGACTGTCCGATGTCGCGCAACGCCAACTCCATCCCCCGCAGAGCGATATTGGCGCGAACGGAATGGTCGGCGATCTTCTGCTGCACCCGAGCACGATTGTTCGCGAAGGCAATGGCCGACTCCGACGCCATCTGATTGGCCACCATGGTGGCGGAAAGCAATACGCCAAACAGCCCCACGGCGCCGAGCTTGTTTCCAATGCGATTGAGCTTGATCAATTTTCGCCCCACCTAATTTCCGCCTTATCGGATTGCAGGATAGCCGGAGCGCCTTGTTTTACCGTTAATTCATCGATCTTTTTGCTCGATTGCTAAGGGCCGGTGATCGTTGCACGGCTAATCAGTCCAGGATTCGATCCCGGGGTGGTGTCCTCCGCGGCCGGGTTGTCTGCCCAGTGCGCGCGTTTGGCGAGCAGACCCTCAACCTTCGCCTGTCCGGGCGCCCGTTCGTGACATTTTGTAACGATGGCCCGCGTGGCCTTCATGAGGCGACGCTTGCTGCTATCGTCTCGTGGCGATGGAGCGATCGATGTTGCGTTCGATACTTGCCGTTCTCTTGGCTGCTAGCTTGTGGTTCGTGCTGCCCATTTCGCTGTCACCTGCGTGCGCTGGCCCGTTCCTGGAGCGCTGGCAGGCGCGAATGGCGGCGCGCGCGACTGAGAGCCGGGTCGCGCCAGATGCGGAATATGCCTATGGCACCGATCCGCTGCAGACGCTCGACTTCTGGCAGGCGAGGGGAGGCACGGCCGCGCCGCTGATCGTCTTCGTGCATGGCGGCGGGTGGAAGCGGGGCGACAAGCGCAACGCCACCGGAGCTGCGAAGGTCGAGCACCTGCTCGCGCAGGGCTACGCGTTCGCCTCGATCGACTATCGCCTGGTGCCGGCCGCAACCGTCGAGCAGCAGGCGGCGGATGTCGCGGCGGCCGTGGCGTGGCTGCGCAACAATGCGGGACGCCTGGGGATCGATGCCTCGCGGATCGTGCTGATGGGGCACAGCGCCGGCGCGCATCTGGTGGCGCTGGTCGGGACCGATCCACGTTATCTCACGGCGGCCGGGCTGACGTTGCGCGACGTCAGCGGCGTCATCGCGCTCGATGGTGCCTGCTACGACGTCGCGCGCCAACTCGCCGACAGCGGGCGCTTCATGCGCGACACCTACGTCCAGGCGTTCGGCACCGACCCTGTGCGACAGCGGGTGCTGTCGCCGACTTTGCAAGCCGCAAAGCCGAACGCGCCGGCGTTCCTGATCCTCCACGTCGACCGCGCCGACGGCAAGGCGCAGTCCGAGGCGCTCGGTGCGGCCTTGATGCAAGCGGGAACGCCGGCCGAGGTCGCAGCCGTCCCCGGCACCGGACTGCGTGGCCACATCGAGATCAATCGCGACCTCGGCGATGCCGGCCATCCGGCCACCGCCATCGTTGACGCCTGGCTGCGCAGGATGATCGGCACCAAGTGACGATCGGATGACGGTGCATTGACGCCTCGCGCTCGCACTCGGAGCGGATTGCAGCCTGATCTCGCCGGGCGCGCCGGCGACCTCATCAAGAATTTCTGATCTCTCTGGCCAGCGATGGCCATTGGCCTCGCCAATACCGTTCTTTAGAACGCTTCTAAACTGATGTTGGAGAGTTCAAGATGCGTCGATGGAAGCTTCGCCCTGCCTTCCGGATCTCACTGACCGTTGCAGGCCTTGCCGCGCTTGCGTCGCTCGCAACCGTGGCCGGCTTGCGCGCCGAAGCGCCGGCGCCCGCGCCGGCCTATGTGCCGACCATCAGCGACCTGATGATCGCGACCATCCAGCCGCGCCATGTCAGGCTGTCGATTGCCGCGCGCAGCGGCAATTGGGCGTTCGCGGCCTATGAGCTCGGCAACCTCAAGGGTGCGTTCAACCGCGTCGGCCGGGCGCAGCCGCAGGTCGACGGCAATTCGTTCGCGGACATGACGACGGCGGTGACGCAGCAGCCGTTCGATGATCTGGCGCAGGCGATCAAGCAGAAGGACGTCGCGCGGTTCGAGCAGTCCTACGCGGATCTCACGGCTGCCTGCAATTCCTGCCATCAGGCGCTGAACCGCGCCGCCGTCGTGATCAAGGTGCCGCAGGGCGCCAGCGTGGCCGATCAGGACTTCACGCCCGGCGCGGAATGAGGCAGCTCGCCCGCGAGAGTCCGGTGACGGAGCTATCGCATTTGATGATCGCCTTCTTGCGCTCGTCTCTCTCCACGCCGTCATGGCCGGGCTTGTCCCGGCCATCCACGTCGTCCGGCATGCTGAGAACCGCGTGGATGCCCGGGACAAGCCCGGGCATGACGGAGTAACAAATGGGCAGGGTCGTTAGGGACGGCTCCGCATCACCTATGCGATACACCTAGGGACGAAGGAGATATCTGCATGAAGCTCTATTCGTTCTGGCGCTCGCTCGCGAGTTTTCGCGTGCGCATCGCGCTCAATCTGAAGGGCGTGGCTTACGAGCAGATCGCGGTCGATATCGACCGGCGGCAGCATCGCGACGGCGCCTATGCCGCGCTCAATCCGCAGATGGCGCTGCCGTCGCTGGTGCTCGACGACGGCACGGTGCTGACGCAGTCGCTGGCGATCCTCGATTATCTCGACGAGGCCTGTCCCGGTCCGGCGCTGCTGCCCGAAGACGCCAAGGGGCGGGCGCGGGTGCGGGCGCTGGCGGCGATGATCGCGTGTGATGCGCATCCACTGACGACGCCGCGGGTGCAGCGCTATCTCACCGAGGTGCTGCACGTCGACGAGGCCGGGCGCGCGGCGTGGCTGAAGCATTGGGCAGCGGAGATGCTGGTGGCCGTCGAGGCGCAGCTGGCCGGCCATGCGGCGACCGGGCGCTTCGCCCATGGCGATGCGCCGACCGTCGCCGACATCTGCGTTGCCGGTCACGTCACATTCGCGCGCAACCAGGGCCTCGACCTCGCCGAGACGCCGACCGTGCAGCGCGTCTTCGCGGCTGCGATGGCGCTGCCGGCGTTTGCCGCGGCGCATCCGCTGGCGCAGCCGGATACGCCGGAGGCGATGCGGCTCAAACCTGCAGCGCCGTAGATCTCGATCAGGTGCTGGGCTTGGCGCAATAAGTGCGCCAGAACTGCCGGTAGGCCGCCTCGACGCAGCGCGTGTAGTTGGCGACGTCGCCGGCCGGCGAGCGTGCGACCAGGCCAGGCAGGTCGGCGCGCAGCTTCGTCAGCAGCTCGGGCTTCCCCGCAAAGCTCTTGGCAATTCGGATGTAGCCGTCGTCGTCATCGGCCACCCAGTCGGCGAGACCGGCCGCGGTGAGGATGCCGCCGGCCGCGCGCGACGCTGCGCCGCTGCCGAGCTTGGCGACGACGGGCACGCCCATGTAGAGCGACTCGAACGTCGAGATGCCGCCGTTCTGCGGGAACGGATCGAGCGAGATGTCGATGCGCTCGTATGAGCGCAGATGCTCGCTGCGCTCGGTGGCGCCGAGGCAGAGCAGGCGCGAATCCGGCACGCCCTTGGCCACGAACCTGCCGATCAGGCCGTCGCGCACCAGGGCATCGTTGAGCGCGAGGTGCTTGATGACGAGCTTCGCCTCCGGCACCTCCGCGAGCAGCCGCGCCCACAGCGTGATCGCTTCGTCGGAGATCTTGTCGATGCGGTTGTAGACGCCGAAGGTGACGTGGCCGTTCTGCAGCATCGGCAGCGGCGACGGCGCGATGTCGAGCAGCGGATCGATCGTGATTACCGAGGGCAGGTCGTGGACGTGCTCGGCGAACAGCGGCCGGACGTTCGCCGGCACCGTCACCGGATCGGCGAAGAAGTAGTCCATGGTCGCGAGCCCGGTGCCGGTGCCGCTGCCCCAGGCCGTGACCTGGATCGGCGCCGGCTTGCGGGCGAACACCGGCATGCGCGTGCCCGTGGTGTAGCCGGAGAGATCGACCAGGATGTCGACGCCGTCGGCCTGGATCCGGTCGGCCAGCTCGTCGTCCGAGAGGCTCGAGGCCTCGACCCAGACGTCGGCGGCCGCCATGAACTTCGCAGTGAAGTCGTCGTGCCGCGGCGAGGTCGAGTAGCAGTTGACCTGCACCTGGGTCTTGTCGTGTCCGCGCAGCACCGGCAGGAAGGCGAAGGCGGCCGAGTGGGTGCGGAAATCGGCCGAGACGTAGCCGACGACGATGCGCCGGTCGGGATCGAGCGAGCGCGGCGAAAACTTGCGGCGCTTGAATTTCGAGCCGACCGCGATCCACCAATAATGCCGCGCCGCCTGCTGGCTTGCGAAATCGGCGCCGGGCAGGAAATCGAGATAGAAGATCTTCTTGGTGATGGCCTCGTCGTAGTCCGGCTGCACCGTCAGCGCCTGGTCGAACTGCGCGACCGCGCCGGCGATGTCGCCGAGCCGCCCGCGGCAGGCGCCGAGCAGGGTCAGCGCGACCTGGGCGGTGGGATTGGTGTCGAGCACGCGCTTGCAGGCCGCCATGGCCATGGCGACGTTGCCGTTGAGCATGCAGATCTGCGCCTTGCCCTGCCAGCCGACCTGCAGCTGCGGATCGAGGGTGATGGCGCGGTCGAAATCGGCCTCCGCCTCGGCGGTGCGTCCCGAGACCATGTACAGCCGGCCGCGATGCGCCAGCAGCTCGGCATGCGCCGGCCGCGCGGCGAGCGCCGCATTGAAGGTGGCTTCGGCCAGTTCGTAGTGATGCAGCTCGAGATGCGCGAGGCCCTTGTTGACGATGGCCTCGAAATGGTTCGGGTTGAGCGCCAGCGCGCGCTCGGCGCTGGCGGCGGCGGCGTCCCAGCGCCGCAGCATCAGCTCGGCCACGGCGCGGTTGCACCAGCAATCGCCATCTTCCGGATTGAGCTCGAGTGCGCGCGCGGCGGCGGCGAGCGACGCCTCGCCCTTGCGCAGCCGCAGCAGCGTGGTCGCCAGGTTGCGCAAGGTGATCGGTGATTTCGGCCGCAGCGCCAGCGAGCGCTCGAGCGCCGCGCGCGCCTCCTCGAACTGCTCGCAATTCAAAAGCGCCCAGCCGAGGTTGGATTGCGCGTCCGCCGAGTTCGGGTCGAGCACGATCGACTGCCGCAGGAACACGACCGCCTCGCCGAAACGGCCCGCGGACACCAGGGAGATGCCGAGCAGATGCATGGCCTCGAAATGGTCCGGCACCTCCTGCAGCAGCTTGGCGCACGCGGCCTGGGCCTCCGCCTGCCGCCCGGCGCGAAACGCCACAGCGGCCGCCGTCAGTTGCGTCTCGATCAGCTTCTTCTGCTTCTTTTCCTGCCGCGCCTTCTGGAAGGCGCGCGAACCGACGGTGCTCAAGGCTGTTCTCCGGGCGAACTCTGCGGTGGCGCGCTCGAACGGGCCCGCGCCGCGCCCGGCGGAGCGCCCCGCCAGGGCCGCAGGTCGGGCCGATTGCGCCGTCGTGCCGGCCGCGGCGTCGACCAGCGATCCGGCAGGTTCTCCGGCGACCGGCCACGCGCAGCGCGACGCGGCAAAGCTTGCCCGCGCCATGGTTAGCAAATGGTTAACGGGGGGCGATGAGGGCGTTGCAGAACGACCGACCAAAGCCTTCGGTGCGTAGGGCGGATTGGCCGTTAGTCCGTTGCGCCCAAGCGGGACTTCCCGTGCGGCTGCCCCTCACCCCAACCCTCTCCCCGTAAGAACGGGGAGAGGGAGTGCACCGCGCTGGTGGAAAGGGCTTGCGACGCATTGGAGACGGAGAGCCAAGTCGTTCAAGGCAATCTCGTTCGGCGCTGACGGTACGACCTCTCCCCGCCCTTCTGCGGGGAGAGGTCGGATTGCGCAGCAATCCGGGTGAGGGGCATGGCACGCGCGAATCCCAGGTCGCAAGTCCATCGGACTCGCAAGTTGTCTCGGCACTAACACGCCATACGAATTGTCGGGTATGTCTCAGCGGCTTCCAGATACGTCAGTGGCCGGTGGTGCCGGCTTCTGCGCCGCAGGCTGCGCCGGCGCCGCTGCCGTCCCCATGCTCATCTCGCCATTGGGGCGCCGCAACTGCCAGCCCTGCGCGACGCGCGTCAGATCGGTCGGAGCCTCCTTGTTGCTCCCGCCGGACGCCTGCAGGCGGACGCGGCCGTCGCCGATCCAGGTGTCGACCTGGTATTGTTCGAGGCCGTCGGGCTTGTAGCTCCATTCCAGCTTCGGATTGTCGCCGTACGAGAACAGGCCGATCCGATAGTCGATGCCGCAATTGCCGTCGTCGCGCGGATCGATGGCGATGAAGCGCTTGCCGTTGGGCGACAGGAAGGGCCCGCTGCCGATGTTGAGCTCGGCGCCGGTGCGGCGGTTGATCAGCATCACGTAGGGACACTCATAGGGTGAGACGAGCACGATGTAGTGCCGGTCGCCGATGTGGCCGACCAGCCGATAGCTGATGCAGGAGGCCTCCGGCCCTTCCGGTTCGCATGCCTTGTCATCGGTGATCACCTTGGTCTTGCCGCCCGCCAGGCTCAGCGTCAGCTTGCGGCCCTGGCGCAGGATTGTCGCGGGCATCTCCGCTACGCGGGCGCTCTCCTGCGGCACTCCGTCGTGAATTTCGAGCGGCTGGCACAATGTCCGCAGGTCGAAGAAGCCGGCGCCGGCCGAGGCCGCGCCGGGCTTCAGCACCGCGAGCGCGGCAATGATGATGATGGTGGCGCGAAGGAGGGTGTGTGGCATCGGCAGCTGCGGTGCATGCGGGGTGGAAATGCCGTAAGGCGAGTCATCCGTGGCACGGGAGCCGCATTGGATCAAGCGCGTGTCGTCGTGCGCTGGGCGTTCGCTCCGTGCACCCGTCAGAACGGGCGCTATCACATCCGACGATCGGAGTGATGCGCTCGTCCGTCTCCACGTCGTCTTGGCCGGGCTTGTCCCGTCCATCCACGTCGTTCAGCACGCTGAGAACCACGTGGATGCCCGGGTCAAGCCCGGGCATGACGGAGTAACTAACTGCCGGGATTGTTCGTCACGACGGCCCCGTATTTCCCTATGCGATCGCCCCGACCTTCGCAGGGCGAGTCGGGACCGCGCAGCAATCCGGGTCGTACGCGAGTGCGGCGGATTACGCGGGCGCTAATCCGCCCTACGAATTGTGCCGTGAGATGCACAAGCTTCTGCTACTTCCCCTTTTCGATCTTCGTCACCGTGTAGCCCGACGCATCCTCCTGCGCCTCGAACTTCACTTTGTCGCCGGCCTTGAGGCCTTTCAGCAGGGCGGCGTCCTTGACGCGGTAGACCATGGTCATGGCCTCGTCCATGCCGAGGCTCTTGGCCGGGCCGTGATGCAGGGTGATCTTGCCGTTGGCTTCGTCCACCTTCTTGACGTCGCCGCTGATGCTGTCCGCGGCGACGGCGGAGGTCATGAGAGCGAGGACCAGCGCGGCAGCGGTCGTGAGCTGATGATGCGTCTTCATGCGTGCTTCCTTCTGTTGATTGCGGAGATGCGGAGGGCGGATGTCATCCGCCATCTCGCGCGGGTGCTGTGCCGGCGGATGACGCTGCGCTGATGCGCCCTACGAACTGACGCGCGTCACTTCACGCTGACATGGCCGGTCATGCCGTAGTCGCGGTGGTCGGGGATCAGGCAGGAATATTCGAACGTCCCTGGCTTGGTGAACCGCCACAGCAGTTCCGCCGTCTTGCCCGGGGCGAGACGCACGCCGTTCGGCTCGTCATGCTCCATGTGCGGGTGCTTCTTCATGACGGCGGCGTGCTTGAGGTTTTCGCGTTTGGTCGCGAGCAGGAATTCGTGATCCTCCTTGCCGGTGTTGCGCAGCACGAAGCGGATCTGCTCGCCGCGCTTGAGATCGATGCGTGCGGGCGTGAACTCCATCTCGCTGAGCAGCACCTCGATGGTGCGCGACGGCTGCGCGGGATCGCCGGGTTCGCCGGCGGAGTAGCTGGGCGCCCCGTGCTGCTCGTGGCTCTCGGCGGGGACAGCGGCGATCAGAGCAGCAGCAACGGCCGCGCCGGTCACGAATAAACTCTTCATCGGGATCTCCTGATCGTCACTGTCGATCTTTCTGCGTGTTTCGCCGCGTCATCAGCGGCTCCGCGTTCCACTGCTCTCGCTTCGCCGCACCGGCTCCGGCGCACTCGCGACCTCCCGGGCGACGGTGCCCGACGGAAACTGATAGGGGCCGGGATCACGATAGTCGTCGCGGGCGAGGCCTTCACGCACCTTCACGGTGGTGAACATGCCGCCCATCTCGATCGGGCCGAACTGGCCGTTGCCGGTCATCATCGGCAGCGTGTTGTCGGGCGCCGGCATTTCCATGCTGCCCATCGCCATGCCGGTGTGACCCATCACCATGCCCTCGGGTGCGAGCTTGCCGACGGCGCGCGCAAGCTCGGCCTTGGACACGCCGATCAGGTTGCGCATGTCATGGCCCATCGCGTTCATCGTGTGATGCGATTTGTGGCAGTGGAACGCCCAGTCGCCGGGATTGTCGGCCGTGAAGTCGAGCACGCGCACCGCGCCGACCGGCACGTCGGTCGTGGTCTCCGGAAATTGTGCGGCTTCAGACAGCCAGCCGCCATCGGTGCCGATCACCTTGAACTTGTGGCCATGCAGATGGATCGGGTGATTGGTCATGGTGAGATTGCCGATGCGGATGCGGACGCGATCGCCGAGCCGCGCCGGCATCGGATCGATGCCGGGAAACACCCGGGCGTTCCAGGTCCACATGTTGAACTCGGTCATCTCGTTGACCTTCGGCAGATAGCTGCCAGGCTCGATGCGGTAGCTCGACATCACGAATACGTAGTCGCGGTCGGCCGGCGGCGGCTGCGACCCGCGCGGATGTACGACGATCATCCCCATCATGCCCATCGCCATCTGCACCATCTCGTCGGCGTGCGGGTGATACATGAAGGTGCCGGCATGCTTCATCTCGAACTCGTAGACGAAGGTCTTGCCGGGCTTGATGTGCGGCTGCGTCAGTCCGCCGACGCCGTCCATGCCGCACGGCAGGATGACGCCGTGCCAGTGCACGGTGGTGTATTCCGGCAGTTTGTTGGTGACGAAGATCCGGAGCTTGTCGCCTTCGACCGCCTCGATGGTCGGGCCGGGCGATTGGCCGTTGTAGCCCCACAGATGCGTGGTCATGCCGGGCGCGAATTCGCGCGTCACGGGTTCGGCGACGAGATGGAATTCCTTCCAGTCGCCGTTCATGCGGAACGGCAGCGACCAGCCGTTGAGCGTGACCACGGGCTGATAGTCCGGGCCGGCGGCCGGATGCAGCGGCGGCTGCATCACCGCCTTGTCCATCGTCGGCGCCTCGGGGATCGCGGCGGCCTGGACGCGGCCGGACACGGCGGACGCGCTGGCCAGCGCCGCGGAGCCGAGCAGGGTTCGGCGTGACAACATGCTGTTGCTCCTGTCAGTCGTTGCTGGACGCGAGCGCGCTCGCGGTCTGCTGCGGGACATCCTCGCGGCCTGCGCCGCCGCCATTGACGGCCGCCGACAGCTCGGCCTCGGCGAGGAAGAAGTCGCGCTTCGCGTCGATGGCGGCACGGCGCGAGGCGAGCCGCTGGCGCGCTTCGACCAGCAGCGCGAAGATGTCGACCTGCATGCTCGAATAGCGCAGCTGCATCTCCTCGCTGATGATCTGGCGCAGCGGCAGCACCTCGCGGGCATAGTGGCCGGCGATCTCGAATGTCGCGCGATAGCTGCGATAGGCGTCGCGCGCCTCGGAGCGGATCGTCACGGCGCGCTCGGTCAGCCGGTTGAAGGCGATGTTGTAGGTCTCCGCCGCCTGCCGTACGCGCACCTCGCCGCCGTCGAAGATCGGGATCTGGAACTGCACGTCGTAGCCGCGCTCGCGGATGATGCGGCCGTCGGGCTCGACGGTCTTGCGGTCGAGGCCCGCGAGATCGAGCAGGGTGACGAAGCGCGTGGCGTCGCTGAGCTGCAGCGAGGTTGCGAGAGCCGTCAGCTCGAGCCGCGCCATCTGCAGGTCGATGCGATGCGCCACGGCGTCGCGCTCGACGAACGGCTCGGTCAGCGGCCGGCGCGGCAGCGCGGGCAGCCGGTCGGGCAGGCGGAACCCCAGATCGTCGCCCCACAGGCCCATCAGCCGGATCAGCCGCTCGCGCGCGCTCGCTGCCGCGCGGCGGGCGCCGGCGAGCTCGGCGGTGGTCTCGGCGTAGAACACCTGCTCGCGCGCCTGATCGAGACGATTGAGCGCGCCCGTCTCGCCGAGCTTCTGCGCGAGCTTGGCGGTCGTCTCTGCAGCCGACTGCGCCTCGGCCAGCAGCGCCACCAGCTCATTGGCGGCGACAACGCGGACATGAGCGCGGCGTACCTCGGCGGCGAGCCGCACCGTGGCGAGCGCCGCCATCAGCTGCGCCTGATGGAAGCGCTGGCGTGCGATCTCCGAGCGCAGCGGCAAGGTCGCGAGCGCCAGGATGTCGCCGGCGACCTGGCGCTCGGCCTCCAGCGCGCCGTCGCCGCTGATGCGCATCAGGGAGAACGTCGGGTTCGGCGGCAGGCTGGCGCCGATCGTATCAGCCTCGCTCAGCGCCAGCTGATGATAGGCCGCCTGCAGGCCCTTGTTGTTGAACAGCGCGACCTGCACGGCGGCGTCCGCCGACAGCGGCCGCGCCAGCAGCCGTTGCGTCGCGGTCCGCACGCGTGCGGCGTCATCGTCGCTACGGATGGACACGACCTCTCGGCCGGTGGTGTGGCCCGCGAGGTCGACGACTGCACTCATGCCGCCGTCTGGCGAGAACGAGGCGCAGCCCGCGAGTGCGGCGGTCGCAGCCAGGAGTGCAAGCCTGATGATGCTCTGCATGTCGGCGTTCCCTAGCGGCTCGGTTCGGAGCGCGGAGCGCCGTCGCGCGGGCCCCAGGCCGAGGGGGCGACGGGACGCAGCGGCGTGTACGGCGCTGTCACGGCTGACGTGCGCAGCGGGGCGACAGCAGCGGCTGGATCGGCGGGGTCTGCGCCCGACAGGGCGACCGTGCGCGGCTGGCAGGCGGCGAGGCTCAGGGCCGCGAGCAGCACGGCGGCGCTCGGACCGATGCGAGACGGCCGCCCGCGCCGCGCCTGACATGCGGCCGCACGCGTCGCCCGAAAGTGCGACAACATAGTTGAGTCCTTTGGTCTGTCCACGAGATGCGAGCGGCCGCACGCCGGTGGCGCGCAAGACCGGAATCGTTCGCTCAGACCAGGACGATGGGGGGACGATCGAGCCGCGGCGGCGTGCGGCCGGGCAGGCGGGTTTCCCGATCAGCTTCGCTCGCCGTGGCGAGCGGAGCGGGCAGCGTCACCGCTGGAAGCGCCGCGGTGAGACCGACGGCGCACATCATGGCGCAGCAGGGACCGGGGATCTTGCCGTGGTCGTGGTGCGACGGCGCCGGAGCCTGAGCCGGCGCTTCGGCTTCGGCACCGGCGTGATCGTGACCATGATGAGAGGCGTGTGCCGCATGCATCTGCGGCATCATCGTCTCGGCCATCTCGTGATGATGCGCAACGGCGAGGGTCGCATCGTCCAGACACGGAGCCGCGCCGTGAGCGAATGCGAGCGCGACGCCCGGGCTGAGCACGCAGATCAGGTAGGCGAGGACGACCAGCCGCCCCGCCAGAACCCGCATCCTTCGTGTCAGTCCCAACGACATCAGCCGCCAATCTCTCCGCTCGGTCCGCAGTCTAGCGCACGATGCGCTGCGCCGCAAAGAGCGCAAAGAGGGGGAGCAATATCGAGCCCTCCCACGAACGCTCGTTTGAGCCCGTGATCGGGCCGCAGCACACCTCTCCCCGCCCTTCTGCGGGGAGAGGTCGGATTGCGCAGCAATCCGGGTGAGGGGCATGGCACATAAGTGGACCAAATCGCAGGTCCATCGGACGGGCGCATTCGCTCCGAGTCGGATGCGAAATTCGCGACAGGAGAGGCAGCACCACCCGCGTGGCTGCCCCTCACCCCAACCCTCTCCCCGTGAAGAACGGGGAGAGGGAGCGCACTGCCCCTTTGGCGCAGCCGCTCGCGACTCATCATCTCAATGCGGCATAGCAACTCTTTGAACAACACCAAGACGGATCCGCCCTGCGCTCCGCATTGCCTCTGTTGCGCTGCTTCTGCATGGCCAATGCTGCAGCAATGTGGCTTGACCGGATGCGATGCAGCAACGAAGTTGCCGGGATCGTGCACGCACCCAAGACGAGATTCGAGGAAGCGCCTCAGTTCAAACCGGATTCGCGCCAGGCCTGGGCGCGGCTGGTGCTGGCGCTCGTCATCGGTTCCATTGGTGGCGCCGGGATGTGGACGGTCGTGGTCGTGCTGCCGACGGTGCAGGCCGAATATGCCGCGAGCCGCGGCGCGGTCTCGCTGGCCTATACGCTGACGATGTTCGGCTTCGGCCTCGGTGGCGTCATCGTCGGCCGCATCACCGACCGCTTCGGCATCGTCACCGCGATGGCGCTCAGCATCGCCACGACATCGGCGGCGTATCTGCTGGCCGGGGCCTCGGTGACCTTGTGGCAGTTCCAGGCGGTGTATTTCCTGATCGGGCTCGGCTCCTCCGTGACCTTCGCGCCGCTGATGGCGGAGGCGTCGCACTGGTTCGTGCGCTATCGCGGCGTCGCGGTCACCATCGTCGCGTCCGGCAACTACGTCGCCGGCACGGTGTGGCCGCCGCTGGTGAACTATGGCGTGCAGCAGATCGGCTGGCGCGCGAGCCATGTCGCGCTCGGCATCTTCTGCGCCGTCACGATGAGCGCGTTGTTGCTGGTGCTGCGTGCCCACATGGGCGGGGCCGGCGCGCAAAACCATGCGCATGCGGCGCCCCCGCAGCTGGAACTGCCGATCTCGACCAACGCGCTGACCGTGCTGCTCAGCGTCGCCGCGATCGCCTGCTGCGTGGCGATGGCGATGCCGCAGGTCCACATCGTCGCCTATTGCGGCGACCTCGGCTATGGCGTCGCCGTCGGCGCGCAGATGCTGTCGCTGATGATGG
Source organism: Bradyrhizobium sp. HKCCYLS2038 (assembly GCF_051167655.1). NCBI lineage: Bacteria > Pseudomonadati > Pseudomonadota > Alphaproteobacteria > Hyphomicrobiales > Nitrobacteraceae > Bradyrhizobium > Bradyrhizobium sp. HKCCYLS2038. The sequence goes on from NZ_JBNPTM010000001.1 coordinate 1,156,202, forward strand.
CGCTCGGCATCGTCAGCCGGATCGGCTCGGGCCTGCTCGCCGACCGCATCGGCGGCGTCAGCACCTTGCTGATCGGCTCGCTGGCCCAGGGCTTTGCGCTGTTGTTCTATCTGTTCTTCGACGGCCTGACCTCGCTGTACCTGATCTCCGGGATGTTCGGCCTGTTCCAGGGCGGCATCGTGCCGAGCTATGCGATCATCGTGCGCGAGGCGATGCCGGCGCGCGAGGCGGCGACCCGGGTCGGCATCATCATCTTCGCCTCGGTGTTCGGCATGTCGTTCGGCGGCTGGGTGTCCGGCGTGATCTTCGACGCCACCGGCTCCTATGCCGCGGCCTTCGCCAACGGGATCGCCTGGAACGGGCTCAATCTCGCGATCGTCCTGACGCTGCTGATCCTGGCGCGGCGGCAACACCGGCTGGCCGCCTGACCCAAACAGTGTTGCGGGGCAGTGACACTGGCTGCGGATCGTTTCCATACGATCCTCTATATGCACGGCGTCATACAAAATCCCGATCTGTGCCGCAAAAGCATCGAATCCCCTCCAGCAACTAGGAAATTGGATCGAGCCCGATAGCGCCGCCAAGGCGCGGGCGTCGGATTGCGCGCGGAAACTGCCGCGAGGTCTCCGTGGGGGCCACGGACGACCGTCGCTTGCCTGAAGCGCTAAGGAGGCGTCGAGGTGAAAGCTCCGGACAGGTCGAGATCGCTGCGGCGGCATGGCGTTGTCGGAGAGCATCGCTCTTCTCAAGGCGTGCTGCGAGCTGTTGCCAAGCTGCTACTCGCTGGTATCACCGCACTCTCGTTCGCCGGTGACGGCTGGGCGCAGGCGTGGCCTCAACTCCAACCCCAAGCTCAGCCGGCGCGCCCCGGGGCGACCCGGTCGCTGATCGTGCCGGTCGCGCCAGCTCCCGCGCGGCCCAACGCCGCTGCCGTCGTTCCGGCGCCGCCGCGTCCCGCCGGCCTGCCCGCATCGCTGCAGCCCGCGCCGGGCAGCGGTCCCGACGTGTGGCGGCTGCCCAATCCGAACGACGTCAACGACGGCACCGTGACCATCATCACCGCGCCGGCCGGCGGCGCGACCTCGGTGTTCGGCTCCGACATGGCGCGCGTGCTTGATGATCAGACCAATGTCCGCGTGTTGCCGGTGCTCGGCAAGGGGCCGGTGCGCAACGTCTCCGATATTCTCTTCCTCAAGAGCATCGACATGGGCGCGGTCGCCGCCGACGTGCCCGAATTCTATCGCCTGCAATACGGCATTCCGGACATCACCTCGCAACTGCGCTACGTCGCGCGGCTGTATCACAACGAGATCCACGTCATCGCGCGGTCCTCGATCCGCTCGATCGCCGATCTCAACGGCAAGCGCATCATCGCGCCCACCGACGTCGGCTTCTATTCCGCGCGCGTGATCTTCAACCGGCTCGGCATGACGGCGTCGTTCGACTACGCGACCGACGACGCGAAATCGATCCAGAAGCTGATCGACGGCGATGCGGACGCCTACATCGTCTCGACCGGCAAGGTGTTCCAGCTCGCCCGCAATATCAGGAACGAGAACCGCGCGCTGCATCTGGTGACGATTCCCTATGATCGCCGGCTGCAGGATCTGTATCTGCCGACGACGCTGTCGTCGGATGAATATCCGAACCTGCTCAATCCCGGCGAGACGATCGAGACCGTGGCGATCGGCATGCTGCTCGTCAGCTACAACTGGCCCGAGAATACCGAGCGCTACCGCAAGGTGGCGCGCTTCGTCGATGCGTTCTTCGCCAACTACGACGAGTTCATGAAGCCGCCGCGGCATCCGAAGTGGAAGGAGTCGAGCATCGTCGCCACCATCCCCGGCTGGAGGCGCTTCAAGGCCGCCGACGACTGGCTGATCGCCCACAACATGACGCCGCGGCCGCAGGTCTCCGACGTGCAGCGGCCGCAGGTCGCGGATGTGCAGCAGCAGCAGTTCGAGAGCTTCGTGCGCCAGAGCGGCGGCCAAGTGTCGAACGATCCGGCCGAGCGCAGCGCGCTGTTCCGGCAATTCCTGCAATGGCGCCAGCAGCACGGCGGCCCGCCGACGCCGTCACGCTGAATGCGTTGAGCGCATTCCAGCTTGCCTTCAGACCGCCTGTCCGGCCTTCAGCAGCGAGCAGCCGGTGATCTTGAGGCTGCCGTCCGGCTGGGTCTGCAGCGTGTAGAGCGCCTCCCACGCCTCGCCATCGGCATCGACGATGTGCACGCGTTGCGCGATGCTGCCATCCTCGACCTGTGACGGGCCGAATTCGAAGCTCTTGTGGCGGTAGACCGGCGGATAGCCCTCGCGCACCATCGTCATGAAGACCTCGATGCTGGGAAACCGTGCCTGGATCTCCGGCGCCGCCTGCGCATAGGCGGCAGGGCCGTCGTCGCGGGCCAGCGCCTGCTCCTGGGCGCGGATGACATTCTGCGCGGTGGTGACGTCGTTGCCGGCGAGGGCCGGCGTCGCCAATAAACAGAAACAGATGAGCCAGGCTGATACTCTCATCGGACTTGCTCCGTAACGGCGGTCGTGACAGACGCAGATCTTGCGATCTGGGGGCAGGCGCCCGCCGGTCGATCTGGTCTCTTGCGGCCCGAATCATGCATTCAGGACGGCGAACAGAGCAAGGCAGCATGGCGGATTTTTCTCATACGCGATCACTTTTCCGAATCCCTGACGGCGTCATCTATCTCGACGGCAATTCGCTCGGCGCGCTGCCTTCGGCCGTGCCCGCCCGCGTCGCCCGCATGCTGGAGGCGGAATGGGGACAGGAGCTCATCCGCGGCTGGAATAGCGCCGGCTGGATGGTGCAGCCGCGCCGCGTCGGCGACCGCGTCGCCCGCCTGATCGGCGCGGCCCCCGGCACGGTCGTGATGGGCGATACCCTCTCGATCAAGGTCTATCAGGCGCTCGCCGCGGCGCTCTCGCTTAATCCCGGCCGTCGCGTGATCCTGTCCGACAGCGGCAATTTTCCGTCCGATCTCTACATGGCGCAGGGCCTGGTGCGCATGCTCGGCGATCGCGCGACGCTGAAGGTGGTCGAGCCCGAGCAAGTGGAAGCCGCGATCGACGACAGCGTCGCGGTGCTGATGCTGACCGAGGTGGATTACCGCACCGGCCGCATGCACGACATGAACGCGCTGACCAGCAAGGCGCATGCCGAAGGTGCGCTCACGGTGTGGGACCTCGCGCATTCCGCCGGCGCCGTGCCGGTCGATCTCGCAGGCAGCGACGCCGACTTCGCGGTCGGCTGCACCTACAAATATCTCAATGGCGGGCCCGGCGCGCCGGCCTTCATCTATGTCGCGCCGCGTTACGCGGATATCGCGCCGCCGGCGCTGTCGGGCTGGATGGGCCATGAGGCGCCGTTTGCCTTCGATCTCGATTATCGCCCGGGCGGCGGCATCGAGCGCATGCGCATCGGCACGCCGCCGATCATCGCGCTCGCAGCGCTCGATGCGGCGCTCGATGCCTGGGACGGCGTGTCGATGCAGGACGTGCGCAAGGCCTCGATCGCGCTGTCGGAACTGTTCATCGCCGAAGTCGAGGCGCGCTGTCCGTCACTGACCTTGGCTTCGCCGCGCGATGCGTCGCGGCGCGGCAGCCAGGTGTCGTTCCGCCACGCCGAGGGCTACGCGATCATGCGCGCGCTGATCGCGCGCGGCGTGATCGGCGATTTCCGCGCGCCGGATGCGCTGCGATTCGGCTTCACGCCGCTCTACATCGGCGAGGCCGAGGTGCGTGGCGCCGTCGACATCCTCGCGGAGGTGCTCGATCGCAGACTGTGGGACAAGCCCGAATATCGCCAGAAGGAGCTCGTGACGTGAGCAACGGCCCTTACGATCCCGCCACCGAAGGTGCGCGGATGAACTTCAAGGGACGGATGTCCTACGGCGACTATCTGATGCTGGAGCGCCTGCTCGATGCGCAGGCGCCGCTGTCTTCGGCGCATGACGAGCTGCTGTTCATCATCCAGCACCAGACCTCCGAACTATGGATGAAGCTCGCGATCCACGAGATCAAGGCCGCGATGGCCGCGATCGCTCGGGATGACGTGCAGCCGGCGTTCAAGATGCTGACGCGGGTGGCGCGCATCTTCGAGCAGCTCAACGGCGCCTGGGACGTGCTGCGCACGATGACCCCCAGCGAATACACGCTGTTCCGCGACAAGCTCGGCGAGTCCTCCGGCTTCCAGTCGTTCCAGTACCGCTCGATCGAATTCCTGCTCGGCAACCGCAATCTCGCGATGCTGCGTCCGCATGCGCATCATCCGGCGCTGACGGCCGAGCTGGAAGCGATCCTTGCGAAACCCAGCCTGTATGACGAAGCGCTGCGGCTCTTGGCGCGGCGCGGCTTCTTCATCGGCGCCGACGGCCAGCGCACCGACTGGCGTGGCACGCGCGCCGAGAGCCCGGAGGTGGCGGCGGCCTGGACCCAGGTCTACCGCGACCCGCAGCGGCATTGGGAATTGTACGAGCTTGCCGAGAAGCTGGTCGATTTCGAGGACTATTTCCGCCGCTGGCGCTTCAACCACGTCACCACGGTCGAGCGCATCATCGGCTTCAAGACCGGCACCGGCGGCACGTCAGGCGTGAACTATCTGCGCAAGATGCTGGAGATCGTGCTCTTCCCCGAACTCTGGAAGCTGCGCACCGGGCTGTGAGCAGGCCGGTCGCATCTGAGGAAGGGCTTACCGCAGATGATGTCAGAGCTCGAGTTCGGCTCCCTCCGCGCGGTCATGGCCGGGCCTGTCCCGGCCATCCACGTCGTTTGGCATCCTGGGAAGGACGTGGATGCCCGGGATGGAGCCCGGGCATGACGGCGTGGAAACAGCCTCGCGAAAAACTCAGATAGCCATATGCGATCGACCTCGGATCGTGAGGTCGTGCGCCAATCACTCGATCAGGAGATATTCATGCTGTACGCCGTCAAGGACTGGGACAACGCCTATGCCAACGGCCCGAACATTCCCGGCGGCGAGCGCTGGCCGGGGCTGTGGGTCGCGCCGGCGGAAGCCTATCGTGCTGAGCTCGGCAAGCAGGGCCGCGCCAAGCTCGACATCACCTATGGCGGACACGAGCGCCAGCGCCTCGATCTGTTCCTGCCCGAGGGCGCGCCGAAGGGCCTCGTCGTGTTCGTGCACGGCGGCTACTGGATGCGGCTCGACAAGAGCTTCTGGTCGCATCTCGCGCGAGGGCCGCTCGTGCGCGGCTTTGCCGTGGCGATGCCGTCCTACCGGCTGTGCCCCGAGGTCGGCATCGCCGATATCTCCGCCGATGTGGCGCAGGCGATCGCGCAGGCGATGGACGAGGTTGCGGGCCCCGTGGCGCTGACCGGCCATTCCGCCGGCGGCCATCTCGTGAGCCGCATGATCTGCCGCGGCGCGCCGCTGGCGCCTGAGCGGCAGGCGCGCATCACCAGCGTCGTCTCGATCTCCGGCCTGCATGACCTGCGCCCGCTGCAGCGGACCGCGATGAACGAGACCTTGCACATCGATGATGCGACGGCCGTGAAGGAAAGCCCGGCATTGCTCGTGCCCGTCGACGGCGTTGCCGTCACCGCCTGGGTCGGCGGCGCCGAACGCAACGAATTCCGCCGTCAGGCCCAGCTGCTCGCCAACATCTGGACCGGGGTGAGCGCGTCGACGGCTTATGTCGAAGCGCCGGACCGGCACCATTTCGATGTGATCGACGATCTCGCGGATGCGGAGAGCGGGCTGGTGAAGGCGCTGGTAGAGTAGTCTCGCGGCCCTCTGCGCACCCTTCCGCCGAATATGAAATGCTTGTGTTCTGCAGTGAAGGCGCCGCGATCTCATCTCCCCTCCCCCTTGCGGGGAGGGGTCGGGGGTGGGGGTCTCCGGGCGCTGACCTCAGTGGGATGCGCCGTTGCTAAATTAGTTCGAGCCAAGCGACGCGCAAGCGCGGACGAAGCTCCGAGGATGTTTGGATTGCGCAGCGGCGTCAGTCATCGTGATCTCAGCAAAATCGAAATGTTCCTCGCGAGAGCGGGATTCGTGGACCCCCACCCCCGACCCCTCCCCGCAAGGGGGAGGGGAGTTCACCGCCGTTGCGGCGACAGCTCGACTTCAACTAGCCCCGGCTAGCCCTCCGCCACCGCATCGCTCCAGGCGTGCGCGATCTCGGTCGCGCCACTGTTCGTCGCTCCTTCGCGCATCACCACGCTGGGGCAGGCGAACTTCATCGGCATGGTCTGTACGGGGGCAGCGACGGTCTCGAACTTCGCAGCCAGCGCAGTCATCACCTCCGCCGGCAGCCGCGTATCCGCGCCGACCACCTCGCCTTCGCTGGCATCGATGCGGGGCTGGTGGATGGCGGCGTCGAGGTCCATGCCGTAATCCATTACGAACGACAGCACCTGCGCCACGGCGGGCAGGATGCGGCGGCCGCCGGAGGCGCCGAGGGCGAGACGGCGGCCATCGGCCGTCTGGGCGACCACCGGCGTGTAGTTGGTGAGGCAGCGCTTGCCCGGCGCCAGCGAGTTGGTCGTGCCCGGCGTCGGGTCGAACCACATGATGCCGTTGTTCATCATGATACCGCTCTGCGGCGCCTGGAATTTCGAGCCGAAGCCGGACAGCAGGGTCTGCGTCACCGCCGCCATGTTGCCGTCGCGGTCGACCACCGAGTAGTGCGTGGTGCAGGCCGGCGCGAGATATTCAGCGCCGAGCGCGCGCTTGCCCGGCGCGTCGCCCATGTCGTTGAGCCGCTCGCGATAGGCCGACTGCATCGCCTCGGCATAGGCGATGAACGTGCCGGCGTCAGGGGCGTTGCCCGATGCGGTCACGCTCGCCTGCATCAGCCGCAACGCGTGCGCCAGCGTCGGCCCAGCGGTGAGCTCCGGCGTGGCGAACACGGTGCCGCCGCGATAGGGAATGCGCAGCGGCTCGCGATGATGGGCTTCGAAAGCGGCGAGATCCTCGACCGACAGCGCGCCGCCGGCGGCCTGGATGTCGCGGGTCAGCGAGCGTGCGATGTCGCCCTGGTAGAAGTCGCGCGCGCCGGCCTGAGCGAGATGCGACAGTGTCGCCTTCAGTTGCTCCTGCGGCAGCCGCGTCACCGCCTTGGCGCCCCATTGCGGGTTCGGCGGCAGGCCGTCCTTCAGATAGGCCGCGGCGCTGCCGGGATAGCGGCGCAGATCGGCGGCGCAGCTCGAGATCATCACGGTGGTCCACCAGTCCACCAGCAGGCCTTCGGCGGCGAGCGCGACGCTCGGCGTCACGAGGTCCTGCCACGGCAGCCTGGCGTAGCGGCGGTGGGCGGCCTCCATGCCGGCAACGACGCCGGGCACAGCGATGGCGCCGGGCCCATGCAAATTGCGGTCGTCCTTGACGCGGGGCCACGGGAAGATGTCGGCCGCGACGCTGCCGTCATTGGCCAGCGGATAGTCCTCGATGCGCAGCGAGTCCGGCGCGCGCATGCCGTAGTCGATCACCTCGATCCGGTTTTCCTTGGCGCGGTAGAGCACCATGGCGCCGCCGCCGCCGAGGCCGCTCATCCACGGCTCGACCACGCCGAGCGCGAAGCCGGTCGCGACGACCGCATCGATGCAGTCGCCGCCCGCCGCCAGCACCTCGGCGCCGATTTCGGCCGCGCGCCGCGACTGCGCCGCGACGATGCCGCCCTTGCTGGTCACCGCCGGCTTGCGGATCTCCTGGCGATTGGAAAACTGGTACGGCATGGCGGCTCCCCTCGATCCGTCTCGTTGGTCGGGCGAATTGACACCGGCCAGCGCCGACGCACAATCGGCAACAGCGTCTGCCTCCTCAGACCAGATCGAATGCCGCTGATGGTGTTGAGGATTAATTTACCATTCGGATCTAGGGTCGTCGGCAGACCAGATCGATCTCGATCAGCGCGTCATAGGCCAAGCCGGTGACGCCGACGCAGGTGCGGGCCGGCAACCGGTCCGGCGGGAAGAATGAGCGGTAGCATTCATTCATTGCCGCGTAATCCCGCTTGAACTCGGTTAGGTAAATCCGAGACATCACAATATGTTCGAGGTCGAGGTTAAGACCTTGGAGGATGTACTTCAAGTTCTGCATCACCGCCTTCGTCTGATCCACGATCCCCTCCGGCAGCACGCCCGGCGCATCGGCTGAGTCCGGCATCTGGCCGGTCACGAACACGAAGCCGTCGGTCTCGACCGCATGACTGAACGGCGCCACCGGCTTCGTCGCGCCTGATATCATGTGGAACTGCATGGTGGGGTCCTTCTGCGAGTGAATGAGTAGGGTGGGCAAAGCGGCGCCGCAGGCGGCGCGTGCCCACCATTCAGAGCATCGGGGGGCACGGCGCGCGATACATCATCTGATACATAGACAACGTAGGCGCGCCTTTGCCCACCCTACGTGTCACCGTCATATCAATCCGCATCCTCGAACAGCCGCTTGCTCAGAATCGCGTGCACGCCCCAATTGCCGTCGACCACCTGCGTGACGCCGAAATCGACCGCCGCCGACATCAGCGCGATCGCCTCGTCCTCGCTGAGGCCTTTGATGTGCATCAGGAAACGGCGCATCTTGCGGAATGCGTCCTTCATGGCGAGGTCGAGCGATGATGTCGCGTAGACTTCGCTTTGGCCCTGCGCGCCGAATTCGGCGAGGTAGTTCGGGTGGCTGAAGCCGGTCAGCACCCAGTCGGTTGCGGTCTCGATCAACGGATAGCTCAGGTCGGCGAAGGGTTTGCTCGCGAGTTGCGACTTCTTGTGAAGGATGACCTGGAACGTGCCAGTCATCGAGCATTCGATCGCGGTGCCGCCGAGCTCGCCGTCGCCCTGCGCCGCATGGGGATCGCCGACCGACAGCAGAGCGCCGGGAACCGCGACCGGCAGATACACTGTAGAGCCCTTGCCGAGTCGCCAATTGTCCAGATTGCCGCCGAAATAGGACGGTGGAATCGAATCGACGAAGTCGGCCTCGCGCGGCGCCACGGCGATAACGCCGAAATGCGGCCGCAGCGGAATCCGGATGCTGTCGAGCACGCCGTGGCGGCGCTTGATGCTGCCGGGCGCGACGGGAACGCCCGGATAATCGTAGGTGGCGTGCACGATCCCGGCCGGATCGGTCTGCGGTCCCCAGCGGTACGAATACAGCGCGCGGGCGTGCGGCTCGGGATCGTCGGCGAAGATCTCGTAGATGGTCACCGTCTCGCGCGGCTGTGGCGAGGCGATCAGCTCGTTATAGTGATAGCCCCACCAGGCCGCGACGCTGGAGCCGAACACGCGGCCTCTGTGCGTCGGGCTCCGGCTCGGCCGCGGCACGATGTCGAGGATGCGCACCTCGAGCACGTCGCCGGGTTGCGCGTCCTTGATCGCCACCGGGCCGGTGCAGATGTGCACGCCAAAGCCTTCGCCGGCGCCCCGGCCGAGCACGCTGGCATCCATCGGGCCGGCGCCGCGGCGATCGACGTTCTTCGTCGTTGCCGTCCAGCCGAACACGCTGAGTGCGCCGTCGTCGCCCGAGATCATCAGCTCCGGGTCATCGGAGGCGTGCTGGGTCAATGTTTCAATCGTGACCGTGTCGCCGGACGCGATTTCCAGCTGCGGCGGCAGCGAGCGGCTGAAATAGCCCCAATGCACGCGCTCGGCCGAGACGGCGAGATGATGGTGATGTTGTGTGTCCCGGTCATTGACCGGAGCGGGCAGGGCTGCCTCGCTCCTGGTCGCGGCTGCGGCCTGACAGCTGCGCTGCTGCGCCAGCGCATCCTGCGGCCAGCCGCGCTGGCCGCGTGGCGCCGCCGAGGTCAAGGCCTGCTCGGCCTTCTGCTGCCGGAACTCGCGCGGCGACAGGCCGAAGCGGGCGCGGAAGCTGCGGCTGAAATGCGCGGAGTCGCCGAAGCCGTAGCGATAGGCGATCTCGGAGATCGAATGATGGGCCTCAGTGGGATTGGACAGATCGGTCCAGGCGCGCTGCAGCCGGCGTTCCTTGAGATAGTGCGTGAAGTTGTCTCCCGCGCTCTCGAACAGCTTCTGCAGATAGCGCTCGGAGATGCCCTCGGACTGAGCCACGCGCGCAGGTGTCAGCTCGGCATCGTCGAGTTGACGTTCGATGGTCTGGCAGATTCGGTGCAGGGTCGCGGACTGCGCCGCGCTGCTGCCGGTTTCCGAACTGGGCGCCGCCTGCCGATGAGCGAGCGTGAGCAGCAGATCGACCAGGCTCTGCGCGACCGTGCTCCACTCGGCGTCGCTCAGCGTTTCCAACGCACGCGCCGTGGCCTCGATGCTGCGGCAGACCACGTCGGCGAGCCCGCTCGGCGCGATAACCTGCGGCTTGGCCAGCTTCAGCTTGCCGCCGATGCGACCATGCAGGGCGTCTGAGGTGACGGAGAGAACAATGGCGCGCAGATCGCGCTGGAACGCGATGCTCCAGTCGCCGACGCGCGGCAGCAGCATGAGATGCCCCGCCGGCACGATGCGATGGCCGTCGCCGCTGTGGAGCACGGCGCCGTCCTCGATCGCGAGCAGTGCGATCGGCAGGTCTTCCTGGGACTGCGGAACCGCGGTCACGGCCTGCGCGCCCGCCGATAGCCGCGACAGCGATATTCCCGACGCCGTCCGATGCGAGGCGGTGGCGTGGCCATCATAGAACGGCGCCTTGGGCGCCGGCCGCAGCCCAGCCGCATTCAAGACATCGCGCCACGCCTCCGGGCGCTCGCCCTGCGCATAGGATTCGCTGGTGAACGGACGAAAACTCATGGCACGCCCCGGGTCCGGGAATTCGAAGCAACCCCCGTGCCAGCTGAGCTTCATGGTTTGTCTTGGTTCGGTCTTGATCAGTCCGGTGCTCCGAAGCTCATGGTGATCCGCGCTGTCGCCACACCCGCGCTCTGTCCCCCTCCCCCTTGCGGGGAGGGGTCAGGGGTGGGGGTCCACAGCGGCGGTATCGCTCGGGGCACCCCCCACCCCAACCCTCCCCCACAAGGGGGGAGGGAGCGCACTGTCCTCGGCGTTATGGCTCGCGTCACCACAGCCAAATCACTCACATCGAAACACGTTCTTCCTGATCGTGCCGTGCACGCCCCAATTGGCGTCGACCACCTGGGTGACGCCAAAATCTGCGCCGACGGACATCAGCGAGATCGCCTCGTCCTCGCTCAGGTGATGCACCGTCATCAGAAAGCGGCGGAGTTTCCGGAAGGCATCACGCATGGCGCGGTCGAGGCTGGAATGGTTGGCGATCTCGGTCTGCGCATTGGCGCCGAGCTCGGCGAGATAGTTCGGATAGGTGAAGCCGTAGACCGACCACGCCTGGTCCGTCTCCAGCATCGGGTGCGTGAGGCCCTCGAGCGGGGTGCCGCCGAGATCGCTCTTCTTGTGCAGAATGAACTCGAAGTCGCCGGTCAATGACGTCTCGATCGCGGTGCCGCCGAGCTCGCTGTCGCCCTGGGCGGCATGGGGATCGCCGACCGAGAAATAGGCGCCGGGCACGGCCACCGGATAATACATCCGCGCGCCCTTGCCGATGCGCCAGTCGTCGATGTTGCCGCCGGTGTAGCTCGGCGGAACTGACGAGACGTAGTCGGCCTCGGACGGCGCGAGACCCATGGTGCCGAAATGCAGCCGCGCCGGCACCTTCACATTGGGCAGAATGTTCTCGCGCTTCCTGATCGTGGTGTGGTCGACCGGCAAGCCGGGATAGTCGATGGTCGGATGTACGATGCCGTCGGGATCGATCTGCGGCGTCCAGACGTAGTTGTAGACCGCCTTGGCGAACGGCTCGCCCGCGGTGTCCAGCTCGAAGATGGTGATGACCTCGCGCGGCTTCGGCTCTTCGATCAGGTCATGATAGTGAAAGCCCCAATTGGCGGCGGCGTTGGAACCGAAGCATTTGCCGGCATGGCAGCCGCACTGGCTCGGCCGCGGCCGGATGTCGAGGATGCGCACCTCAAGCACGTCGCCGGGCTCGGCGCCCTCGATCGCGACCGGGCCGGTCATCACATGCACGCCGATGCCTTCGCCGGAGCCGCGGATGAACGGGCCTTCGGTCGGACCCGAGCCGCGCCGCGCCACGGCCTTGTGTTCTTTCGTCCATTTGAACACGCTCTCGGCGCCCGGATCGTCCTTGATCATGCGCTCATAGTCGTCATTGGCGTGATGCGTCAGGGTCTCGATCGTGGCGCGATCGCCGGAGCGCAAGGTGAGCGCCGGCGTCACCACCTTGGAGAAATAGCCCCAATGGACGGTCTTGTCGGACACCGGCAGCAGATGGTGCTTCATGCGAGGGCCTCTTTGCTCAGAGATCGAGGATGTTGAGAATTTGGTGGAGCGTGCTCATGCCGCCGCCTCCTTCGGTCGCTCGGCATCCATCACCGAGAGGAAGCGCGCCGTCAGCGGATGGCGCGGGTTGGTCAGCACCTCGTGCGCCGGTCCTTCTTCGAGGATCACGCCGCCGTTGAGGAAGGCGACGCGGTCGGCGACCTCGTCGGCGAAGCGGATCTGATGCGTCGAGATGATCATGGTCAGCCCGTCGTCGATGGCGAGCCGGCGGATCACCTCGAGCACTTCGTTGACCAGCTCGGGATCGAGCGCCGAGGTCGGCTCGTCCAGCAGCAGCACGCTCGGGTTCGGCGCCAGCGCGCGGGCAATGGCGACGCGCTGCTGCTGGCCGCCGGACAGATGCCGCGGCAGCGCATCGGCGCGATGCGACAGGCCGACGCGGTCGAGCAATTCGGCGGCACGGCGCTCGGCCTCGAAGCGGCCCATCCCGTGCACCCAGCGCAGCGGACCCGCGATGTTCTCCTTCGCGGTCAGATGTCCGAACAGATTGAATTGTTGGAACACCATGCCGACGCCGACATTGGCTCGCTCATTGGCGATCGCGCGCGGTGACAGCCTGCGGCCCTGGTCGTCGAAGCCGAGCTTGCGGCCGCCAACGCGGATCTCGCCGGCGTCCCAGTTCTCCAGGTGATTGATGCAGCGAAGCAGCGTGCTCTTGCCGGAACCGGAGGGGCCGAGCAGCGCGATCACCTCGCCGATGCGCACGGTGAGATCGAGCCCGTCGAGCACCTTGTTGCCGTCATAGGCCTTGCGCAGCTCCTTGACCTCGACCGCGACATTGTTGCGGGCGATGGTCGTGGCGCGCCTGGCGCGGTCTTCGATCGACAAGGCGAGCGGCGGCGTTTCCTTGAGCTCGGCTGGCTCGGGCTGGGCGGCGTCGGTGGCCGTAGAGGTCTTCTCAGCGAGTTGAAGCTTCGTCCCGAGATCGGCGCGGCGCCACGGAAGGTAGTCGGCAAGCTTGCGCGGCTTCGCCGTGCGGTCGAGATCGAGCAGCCACTCCAGCGCCAGCTGGATGACGCTGATGGCGCCGGTCAGCACCAGATAGATCAGGCCGGAGGCGAAGAAGATCGAGAAGAAATCGAAGGTGGAGGACGCAAGCTGGGTCGAGCGCAGGGTCAGCTCCTGCACGGCGATCACGGACGCGAGCGAGGAGTTCTTCAGCGCGCTCACCGCCTCGTTGCCGAAGGCCGGGATCATGGTGCGGATCGCCTGCGGCGCGATGATCCGGCGCAACAGCACGGATGGCGTCATGCCGAGCGCCTGGCCGGCCAGCAACTGGCCGCGATCGACTCCGAGCACGCCGGAGCGCAGCATCTCGGCAATGAACGGCGCCTCGTTGCAGGCGAGCGCGAGGCCCGCTGCGAGAACAGCCGGCAGCTTGATGCCGATGTGCGGCAGCGCGTCGTAGGCGAACACCATCTGCAGGATCAGCGGCGTGCCGCGAAAGATCACGGTGTAGCCGCGCGCGATCGCCGCCAGCAGCCGGAACCGGCTGAGCTGCATCGCCGCGAGGATGAGGCCGAGAAGGAGGCCGCCGATCAGGCCGAGCGCGGTGACCTGCAGGGTCAGCTCGATGCCCTGCAGCAGATACGGCATGCTGAGATAGTGCAGGAAGAGGGACATCGGAGATCGACCTGGCTGCGTAGGGTGGGCAAAGGCGCGACGCGCCGTGCCCACCGTGATCATCGTGTGGAAGCAATGGTAGGCACGCTACGCTTTGCCCACCCTGCGAATCTTGCGTACGTCGCACGCGTCCGAGCTGGGATCGTCGGCGGTTGCGAAGCTCAGCGTTCTGATCGTAGCTGAGCAAACCGCCGCTGCTTGACGCTGCTACTGTGAGGCAAACCATCACCGCGGCGGTGCAGCGCTCCCTCCCCCCTTGTGGGGGAGGGCTGGGGAGGGGGGTACCCAGGAAAGACTTCCCGTGTGGACCCCCACCCCCGACCCCTCCCCGCAAGGGGGAGGGGAGCGCACCGTTGCTGTGGCAGCAGTTTCGCTTTCGAAGCCGCGCGCCTGTTAGTCCGCCGTCAGGATGTCCGGTTCCTTGAAGTTCGCCGGATCGAGCTCCCACTTCTTCAGCAGCTCCTGGTGGATGCCGGCCTTCTGCACCTCGATCAGCGCGGCCATCACGGCGTCGCGGAATTTCGGCTTGTCTTTCGGGACTGCGATGCCGACCGAATAGGGGATGGTGACCGCGATCGCCTTCTCCAGCTTGTCCGGATAGGCCTTCACCGCCTGGTCCACCGTGTTCACGTCGTTGATGTACGTGTCGGCACGGCCGGCCAGGATCGCCTGGATGCAGTTGGCGTTGTTGTCGTAGAGCTGCAGGGTCGGCTCCGGCTTGCCGGCCGCCTTGCACTTCGGTCCCATGTCCTGCACCAGCGGCACCTCGACGAAGCCGGTGTTCTCCGCCGCGGCGGCGCCGCACAGGGTCAGGTCGATGCCGTGGATGCCTTTCGGATTGCCCTTGGCGACCAGCACGCCGTCGAACACCTTGGAGTAGGTGATGAAGTCGGCCGCCTTGGCGCGCTCCTTGGTGGCGTAGATATCGGAGATCACGATGTCGGCCTGGCCGCTGGCCAGCGTCGTCAGCAGGGCCGCGAACGTCACCGGCTTGTAGGTGAGCTTGAAGCCGAGGCAGTCGCCGATGGCCTCGCCGAGGTCGATGTCGAATCCGACATATTTGCTCGGATCCTTCGGATCGATCGATTCGTAGCCCGGCGTGTGCGGGTTGATGGCGTTGACGAGCGTCTTGCCCTTCCAGTCCGGATATTTCTCTGCCAGCGCCGCGCAACCCGCCGGTGTTGCCGCCTGTGCGTCGATGGGGGCGAGAAGTCCTGCCGCGATGATGGCGCCGAGCGCGGCAAGCCACACGCGCTTCGCCCCAGTGAATAGCCTCGTCTGCATGTTGCCAGCTCCTTCGAACGATGATGTCGCGCTGGTCCGGCGGTGCACGGGTGCCGTCGCCCGGTCCAAGCTCGGAGGCAAGCTTAGGTGCGCGCCCACGCGGGTGACTTGTCCGAGGGCGCACAAAATATTGCACCGCGCCGGTGCAAGAATTGAGCACGGTCTGCCCAAAACCGCGCCGCTGCGACCGACGAACGCGCGTGTCACGAGCTCCCGTCGCCGCCTCGGCGACCGCCTGCTGGGTGACATGAGCCCTTGACCTGCAGCATGATTGCGATGAGTGAGTTCAACTCGCTCCGATCATTGGCCAGGACTGCGAATTCGCCATGCCGCTGCTGCATCGTCTCATCCGCAACGACAGCCCCCTGATCGGCTTCACGATGGACGGCGTGCCCTGCGAGGGCCGCGTTGGCGACAGCGTGCTCACGGCGGTGCTCTGCCAGGGCGAGCGGCTGCGCGAGAGCGAGTTCTCCGGCGCGCCGCGCGCCGGCTTCTGCCAGATGGGGGCGTGCCAGGATTGCTGGGTTCAGCTCGAAGGCGGCGAGCGGCTGCGCGCCTGCACCACGCCGCTCGCTCAGGGCATGCACATCATCACGGGGCGTGCACACCGTCATGGCTGAGCGCGCTCCGCCACTGATCGTCGGCGCCGGCCCGGCCGGCATCCGCGCCGCGATGACGCTTGCGGCGGCCGGCTTGCGGCCCATCGTGATCGACGAAGGCCATGCTTGCGGCGGCCAGATCTATCGTCAGCCGCTGAGCCCCGACGGCCGCGATGCCAGGGCGCGCTACGGGTCCGAAGCCGCGAAGGCCACGCGCCTGCATCGGGACTTCGCAGCGCTTGCGTCCCACATCGATTATCGCCCGAGCACCCTGCTGTGGAACCTGCGCGATGGCGCCGCGGACACATTGCGCGACGGTGTCAGCCGGCGCGTGAGTCATGACGGGCTGATCCTGGCGACCGGCGCCACCGACCGCGTGCTGCCGATTCCCGGCTGGACCTTGCCGGGCGTGTTCACGCTCGGCGGCGCGCAGATCGCGCTGAAGGCGCAGGGCTGCGCGATCGGCCGTCGCGTGGTGTTCGCCGGCTCCGGCCCGCTGCTCTATCTCGTCGCTTGGCAGTATATGAAAGCCGGCGTCGAGGTCGCCGCCGTGCTCGATGCGGCGCCGCTGTCGGCGAAGCTCAATCTGCTGCGTGCCTTGCCGCTGGCACCAAGCCTCGTGCTGCGCGGGCTGCGCATGGCGGTCGAACTGCGTCTGGCCGGCACGCGCGTGCAGCTCGGCATCACGAGCCTGCGGATCGAAGGCGAGGGCAGGGTCGCGCGCATCGTCTATCGGACGGGTGACCGCGAGCACACGATCGCCTGCGATGGCATCGGCTACGGCTTGAACCTGCGCTCGGAGACGCAGGCCGCCGATCTCGCCGGCTGTGCCTTCCGGTTCGATTCTCGCGACCGCGCGCATCTGCCGCTGCGCGATGCCGCTGGCCGCAGCAGCGTCGCCGGAATCTATCTCGCGGGCGACGGCGCCCGCATCGCAGGCGCCGACGCGGCGGAGGCCGCGGGAGAGCGCGCGGCGCTGGCGCTGCTGGAGGATCGCGGACTGCGATATGATGCTGCACGCGCCGCCAGCCTCGAACGCACGCTGGCGCGGATCGACAGGCTGCGCGTTGCGCTGGAGGCGGCGTTTCCCTATCCCGCGCATTGGGCGGACGACATCGCCGATGACACGCTGCTCTGCCGCTGCGAGGAGATCAGCGCCGGCGATGCGCGTCGTGCGATCGCGGATTTCGCGCTCACCGAGATCAACCGGCTCAAGGCCGTGACCCGCGTCGGCATGGGCCGTTGTCAGGGCCGGATGTGCGGCGCTGCCGCCGCGGAGCTGCTGGCTGCGCAGGCGCGCCACGACATCGGCGCCGTCGGCCGGTTGCGGAGTCAGGCGCCGATCAAGCCGATTCCTCTGGCCGCGGGTTCGCTCGTCGATGCGAGGCAGCATGACGCGGCACATTGATTGCGACGTCGCGATCATCGGCGGTGGGCTGGTCGGCAGCTCCGCGGCGCTGGCGCTGCGCGGCATGGGCTTGTCCGTCGCGCTGCTCGACAAGGGTTTTTGTGGCGCGCAGGCGAGCGGGGTGAACTACGGCGGCGTCCGCCGGCAGGGCCGTCCGCCCGAGCAGCTGCCGCTGGCGCAGCGGGCGCATGCGATCTGGCCGCGGTTGTCGCAGCTGATCGGCATCGACGGCGAGTTCATGCGCTCCGGCCATCTCAAGCTCGCGCGCAACCTCGCCGACATGGCGAACCTGGAGCGCTACGCCGCTGATGTCGCGCCATTCGGTCTCGATCTCGAACTGGTCGGCCACAATCAGCTGCGCGAGCGCTTCGGCCTCGCGGAGGGCGCCATCGGCGGCTCGTTCTCTCCCGGCGACGGCCACGCCAATCCGCGGCTGGTCGCAACCGCCTTTGCCGCCGCCGCCCGCCGCGCCGGGGCGGAGGTGCTGGAGACGACGGAAGTCGCAGGCGTCACCCGGACATTCGAGGGCTTTGCGCTGGAGGCGCGCGATGTCGCCATCAAGGCGCGCACGATCATCAACAGCGCCGGCGCCTGGGCGGACAGCTTCGCGCGTGCTTTCAACGAGCCGGTGCCGCTGGCGCGCACGTATCCCGCCATGATCGTGACTGAGCCGCTCGATCCGTTCCTGGCCGTCAACATCGGCATGGAGGGCGGCGGCATCTACGCGCGACAGGTCTCGCGCGGTAATGTCGTGGTCGGCGGCGAACGCGGCGCGCCGCTCGACGATCCCGACTACTCACGCCCACACAGCGACGGCGTGCTCACGATCATGCAGCGCGCGAGCGAGCTGTTCGGTCCGCTGCGCCATGCCCAGGCGATCCGGTTCTGGAGCGGCACCGAGGGCAACATGCCCGACGGCAATCCGGTGATCGGTCCGAGCGCGACGACGCCGGGCCTCATCCACGCCTTCGGCTTCTCCGGCGCCGGCTTCCAGATCGCGCCGGGGGTCGGCGAGGTGCTGGCCGAGCTGGTGCGCGACGGCCAGACATCGACACCGATCGCGCCGTTCGCGATCACGCGGTTCTCATCCGGATCGTAGACGGGCGCGGTGCTGAAGCCATCGTAGGGTGGGCAAAGGCGTTCCGCGCGATGCATCGCATCGCGTGGAGCGGCGTGCCCACCGGACCGAGCACGAATGCGGTGGGATGGTGGGCACGGCGCAGTCGGGCAGCGGCCACGGGAACTAATAGACGGGCGCGCCTTTGCCCACCCTACGGTTTCGCCGGATAGCTCGTCGCATACGCCTCCGTCAGCGCCTCGTCGAGTTGCCGTCCCGCATTGAACCCGGAGAGCGTCGCGGGCCGCGTCACGCCGGCCAGCAGCCGGCCATCCGGCTCCGGCGCGCCGAGCACGGTGCGCACCGGAATGCGCTCGGCATAGATCGGCAGCGCATAATCCTCCTCGTCGTCGATCACACCGGCGGCGCGGATCTTGGCGGACGCCTTGTCGATCTGCATCGACACGACCGACGTCGCCTTGATCTCCTGCTCCGTCGTCGGGCGCAACATGGCGGTGCGACCTGGAAACAGACGGTCGACCATCATGGTCAGCGCCCGTGCCTTCTCGGCCTCATCATCGATCAGCCGGGCGTGGCCGAACGCCATCACCGAACGATAGTCGGCGGAGTGATGAAAGGCGCTGCGCGCCAGCACCAGAGCGTCGAGCCGAGTCACCGTCAGGCAGGCCGGCTGCCCTTCGGACAGGTTGCGCAGCATGCGGCTGGCGCTTGAGCCATGCCAATACAGCGTCGTCGCCTCGCGCCAATACAGCGTCGGCGTGCAATAAGGCTGGCCGTCGATGACATAGGAGACGTGACACAGCGTGCCGGCGTCGAGCAGCGCATGCACGGTGGCATGATCGTAATGCGCGCGCTGATGCCGCCGCTTGACGCGGTTGGTGTCGTCGACGGGATAGCTCGCCACTGATTGCTCGAACATCGTCATTCTCCTGTTCCCGCCGCCATCATGCCATGGCAAAGTGGTTGCCGGGAGTTCCACTTGGGTGTCAAAACGAACAACCACTTCGCGACGACGGGACGATGTGCTGGCGCTGCCGATCAGGCTCGATCGCGCCATCCGCAGCCAGTCGCAGCAGGTTCACGCCGCGTTGCGCGCCGGCATCGTCGACGGCCTGCTGGCGCCGGGTCTGCGGCTGCCCTCGACCCGCGGGCTCGCGGAGCAACTGGGTGTCCGGCGCAACGCGATCGTCGCCGCCTATGAGGCGCTGCTGTCGGACGGTCTGATCGAGGCACGGCACGGCGCGGGCACTTATGTGGCCGCCGAGCTGCCATCGCCGCAGCCGCCGGCTCCGGCCGCCGAGCTGGAGGTGAGGATTCCACCGCGCCGGCCGTTCACGCTCGGCGTCACGCTGGTCGATCCGATGCTGCTGAAGCGGCTCGCCGCTGCCAGCCGCCGCCGCATTGCGCAGGCCGCGCCCGACGATCTCGGCTACAGCGATCCGCGCGGCAGCCTGCATCTGCGCACGCAAGTCGCGCATTATCTTGCTGCCAATCGTGGCGTGCGCTGTGATCCCAGCTGCGTCCTGATCGTGAGCGGCACCCAGCACGGACTGCGCCTGTGCATCGACGCGCTGTTGCCGCCAGGCGATCCCGTCTGGTTCGAGGATCCCGGCTATGCCGCCTCACGTTACACGCTGACGACGACAGGGGCGAAGCTGGTGCCCGTGCCGGTCGATAGCGAGGGCCTCGTCGTGAGCGCGGGAGAGAAGGCGAACGCAAACGCCAGGGCAGCCTACGTCACGCCGTCGCACCAGTTTCCAATGGGCGTTGCGATGAGCATGGCCCGGCGGATTGCGCTGCTCGACTGGGCGCGCCGCTCCGGTGCCTACATCCTTGAGGACGATTATGACAGCGAGTATCGCTTCGCCGGCCCGCCGCTCACGGCGCTGGCTGGCATCGGCGCCGAGCGCGTGATCTATCTCGGCACCTTCGGCAAGACGCTGTTCGCCGGATTGCGGCTCGGCTATCTCGTGGTGCCCCCGGAGCTGGTGCCGCGTGTCGTCGCCGCGCGCGCGGCGCAGGATCGCTTCCCGCCGGCCTTCATGCAGGACGCCCTGGCCGACCTCATGGCCGACGGCGTGGTCGCCGCCCACATGCGCCGGATGCGTCCGCGCTATCGGCAGGCGCGCGACGTCGTTGCCGAAGCCCTCGCGAAGCATGGCAAAGGCAGTCTGCATCTGGATGCGCCGTCGCAGGGATTGCATCTGCTGGCGACCTTGCCGTCAGGAGCGCCGAAAGGCGCGGCCAGGTTGATCCGCGAACGCGCCGGCATCGAATGCCGGCTGTTGTCGGACGCGCGCATCGTTCAGCGCGGGCCAGACGGATTCATCCTCGGCTATTCCGGCTTCGCGGCGAAAGATCTCGCCGATGCCGCCAGGCGGCTCGGGCGTGCGGCACAGGAGGTCCTGGCGAGTTCATCGGGCGCGCGCCGAGCTGTCCGATGAGCGGCGTGCGGGTGTGATCCATTCGGCACGTCGGGCAAATCAGTCCGCGTGACGGGCACGTGCGGAGCGAAAAGAATGGTGAAGCCACGCCCGCATGCAGCAGGGACGCCGCGGATTTCGTCAATCCGTTCAAGGCACCTTTGACGTGAAACACGCGCGCTGCATTTTTCGCTTTCGTTTTTACGGAAATCATGCTCTGGTGCCGCATCCCGCCTCGTTGCAGAGGGCGTAGCGCGCGATCGTCACGACACGCGAGGTGGGGAAGCGATGGCCGCGATGGAGCCGCAGCGTATCCTTGTGATGCGCGGACGAACGGCTCGGCGCGGACGTGAAGTCGCAGGGTCCTGATACCCCGACGCTGGTATCAAGCCGCGTGGCGCCGATGCGCCGCGTGGTGATGGTGGCCAATAAGCCCGGCGCACCAGGGAGACTGCGTATAAGCGTTAAACCCATCGCGCAGGGAATGCCGGCGTGTTCGGCTTTGCCTGTGGTACTGCCGCCTGCATTTTTTTCTGCAGGCGGGCCATGGGTGAGGTCGTCACCCGGCATTCCCTGCGCCTCTGCAGTTCTGCAAGGCGCGACTACTGGAAGACCTCGGGCATTCCGTGCCGCGAGAGCGCGCCGTCATGTCATCATGTTCGAGATGGAGATCGAATGAGACGAGTATTCGCGCGTTGCCGTCACGCGGCCACGAACTCATTCGTAAGGATTGTGCTCGGCATTCGTCATCGTCTGGCGCACCCGGCGCAACGTGATGGGGGTGCCGTCGGAGACGAACTGCAGCTCATAGGCGCGGCCGCTATCGTCCTTGGCCGAGCAGGTTACGCTCGTCACCTTGAGCATGGCGAAATTGCCGACCTGCCGGCACGAGCCGGACGAGCCCTGCGCCGCCGGCACGGGAATGCCGTCGACCTTGGGGCGATGCTTGGAGTTCAGCAGCATGCGATCAACCGGCAGCTCGTAGACGTTCTGCAGCGAGCGTTTGCCGTTGATGCCGGAGAAGGCGATGATGTGACTCTCGTCGGCGGGATCGTCGAGCGCGACCGTGAAGTGGGCGCGGCCCTTCTCGCTGTGGAAGAACGCCACCGTCTTGCAGGGGAATTCACGGCCGTCGACCTTCAGCGTGCGGCAGGTGCCGGACATCAGCGCGTAGAGATCGATGTCGGGCCGCTCCTCCGGCGAACCGGCCAAGGGCAACGGCTGTTGAGCTGCGCACGGCATGGCCAGGCTGAGGCCAAGGGCGATGGCGGCGAGGCGAGGATAGTGCAAGGGCATGCGCGGCTGCTTGCCTTAGAATCGGGAGGGCGACACGAGGTTAGCGATGTGTCAGCTTTGCGGCAAAAAGAGGTCTGAGCAGGGCCTGCTTGCATGGAACGGGAAGGCTGCGCGCAGCGCTGCCAGCGGGCTGAAGCCTGCGAAATCGATAGAAAGGCCGCTGTGCTGCTTGTATGGAACTTTACGGCCGTCGACGGCCGATGACAAGAATGAGGGGGAGGAACTGATGACATTGTCGCGTCGCGGCATTCTTTCGGCCGCACTGAGCGGAGCGGCCTTGGCGGTCTCGGGCCAGGCGAGGGCGCAATCCTTCGCCTTCAAGCCGAACCAGCGCTATCCTGATCCGGCGGTCGAGATCCTTGATCCGAGCTTTGCCAAATACCGGCTCTACAGTTCGACCGTGGAGCAGGTCGCCAGCGGCATGCGCTGGGCCGAGGGGCCGGCCTATTTTCCGGAGGAAGGCTATCTGCTGCTCAGCGACATCCCGAACAACCGGATCATGAAGTACAGCGAGAAGGACGACAGCTTCACCGTCTTCCGCAGTCCGTCGAACTACGCCAACGGCAACACCCGCGACCGCCAGGGCCGGCTTGTCAGTTGCGAGCATTCGGTGACGCGGCGCATCACCCGCACCGAGAAGAACGGCACCGTGACGGTGCTCGCCGACAGCTTCGAAGGCAAGCGGCTCAATGCGCCGAACGACATCGTGGTGAAGTCCGATGACACGATCTGGTTCACCGATCCCGTGTTCGGCATCGGCGGCAATTGGGAAGGCTTCAAGGCCAAGCCCGAACAGGCCAGCACCAACGTGTTCCGGATCGGCACCGACGGCAAGCTGACGGCCGTCATCACCGACCTGGTCAATCCCAATGGTCTCGCATTCTCGCCGGACGAGAAGAAGCTCTATGTCGTCGAGTGGAAGGGCACGCCGAACCGCAGCATCTGGAGCTACGACGTCAATGCCGACGGCAGCGTCGGCAACAAGGTGAAGCTGATCGATGCCGCCGACCAGGGCTCGCTCGACGGTTTCCGTGTCGATCGCGACGGCAATCTCTGGTGCGGCTGGGGCTCGAACGGCGCGCTGGCTGCCGAGCCCGTGGATGTCAACGGCCGCAAGGTCTATCCGCTCAAGGCCAAGTCGGAGGATCTCGACGGCGTCATGGTGTTCAACCCGCAGGGCAAGCCGATCGGCTTCATCCATCTGCCGGAGCGTTGCGCCAACCTGACGTTCGGCGGGCCGAAGAACAACCGGCTCTACATGGCGGCGTCGCATTCGCTGTACGCGCTGTATGTCGAGACGGAAGGCGCGGTGTAGGACAGCCGGAATGGCGTGGATGGGCCTTGGAGTCGTTTCCACTGCTCTTCCGCGCCAGAGCGGCGCGGCGGCGAAATGCGTGAGGCTACTTCGCCGCCGGTGCCTGCACCTTCTGCTTCCACAGCGCCCAGGCGCGGTCCATGATCACCATGTTGACCGCGTCGGCCTTGGTGGCCTCCTCGGGACTCAGGAAGCTGATCTCGCTGCCGAGCCCGATCGCCTGCGCCTGCAGCTTTGCGTTCACGTCGGTGTAGTAGGCACGGAAGACGGCAGCCTTGATCGACGGTCCGACCGCGACATCGCCATGTCCGCGCATCAGCACGACGGACTTGTCTCCGAGCGCAGTCGCGAGCGACTTGCCGATCGCATTGTTGCTGACCAGCATGTTGGTCGCGCCGAACGCCTTGCCGATGTCCCACACCGGCGCGCCTTCGCCAAGAAAGGCGGCGTTGTGATAGAGCGGCTTCAGCGGCGTGCGGCTGACGCTGAACGGCACGACGCCCGGCGAATGGGTGTGCACCACCGCCTTCACGTCGGGGCGCGCGCGGTACATCTCGGCATGGATGAAGCGTTCGAGAAAGACGGCGCGGCCGCGGACATCGACAGCCTCGCCATTCTCGTCGAACTCCATGACGTCGTCGGCCGTGACCTGCGCCGGCGCGACGGAGCGCGGCATCAGGAAATGGCCGGGGTTGGTGGGATGTCGCGCACTGACATGGCCGAAGGCATCGACGACGCCGAGATCGGCGAGGATGCGGCTGCCTGCGGCGATGTCCTCGAGCAGCTCGTGGGGGACGCCGGGCATGGCGTCCTGGGCGCGGGAGGGCGTGGCGGAGAGGAGGAGGGCGGCGATCGCAATCGCGGCGACGCTGTTGAAGTTCGACATCTGCGAGTTCCCCCTGGCGCCTGTTGTCTCGGCTTGCCGCCTCAGCATACGCGTCATTGCGAGCGAAGCGAAGCAATCCAGGATGGTGGGCGGGACTCTGGATCGCGTCGCTGCGCTCGCGATGGCGGGGAGAGGTCTGGGCAAGGCAACGGCCACCGCAGGATGGGCGACGTTGCTCCCTCAGGTCACCGGCGCCGGATTGAACAGTGTCAGGTCGTTGTGGATGCCCCATTTGTCGGACCACGGCTTGGTGCGGCCGGAGGCGACGTCGAGGATCAGCTTGAACAGCTCCCAGCCGGTCTCCTCGATGGTCATCTCGCCGGTGGCGATGCGGCCGGCGTCGAAGTCGATCAGGTCCTTCCAGCGCCGCGCCAGTTCGGTGCGGGTCGCGACCTTGATGACGGGCGCGGCGGCCAAGCCGTAGGGCGTGCCGCGGCCGGTGGTGAACACCTGCAGCGTCATGCCGGAGGCAAGCTGAAGCGTGCCGCAGATGAAGTCGGAGGCCGGCGTGGCCGCGAACAGCATGCCCTTCTGCTTAGCTTTCTCGCCCGGCGCCAGCACGCCATGGATCGGGCCGGAGCCGGACTTCACGATCGAGCCGAGCGACTTCTCGACGATGTTGGCGAGGCCGCCCTTCTTGTTGCCGGGCGTCGTGTTGGCGCTGCGGTCGGCGCCGCCGCGCGCCAGATAGGCGTCGTACCAGTCCATCTCGCGGATCAGCGCGCGGCCGACGTCCTCGTTGATGGCCCGCCGCGTCAAGAGCTGGATGGCGTCGCGCACTTCGGTGACTTCCGAGAACATGACGGTGGCGCCGGCGCGTACCAGCAGGTCGGCGGCGAATCCGACGGCGGGATTCGCTGTGACGCCGGAGAACGCGTCGCTGCCGCCGCATTGCAGGCCGATCACCAGATCGGAGGCCGGGCAGGTCTGGCGTGTGCGCTTGTTGAGCTCGGCCAGACGGCGGTCGGCCTGGGTCATGATGGCGTCGACGATCGCGCCGAAGCCGTCGAAGGCCTCGTCCTGCATGCGAACGATCGAGTCTTCAGTACCTTCCGGCAGCAGCCGCTCCGGCGCGAGCTTCTCGCAACCGAGGCCGACGACCAGGATCTCGCCGCCGAAATTCGGGTTGAGCGCGAGGTTCTGCAGGGTGCGGATCGGCACCACGGCATCGGGCGCGGTGATCGCGACACCGCAGCCATAGGCATGGGTGAGGGCGACGACGTCGTCGACGTTCGGGTACTTCGGCAGCAGCTCGCTCTTGATGCGCTTGATCGCGAATTCGAGCGTGCCCTTGACGCATTGAACGGAGGTCGAGATGCCCAGCACGTTGCGCGTGCCGACCGAGCCGTCGGCGTTGCGATAGCCCTCGAAGGTGTAGCCCTCGAGCGGCGGCAGCGGTGCGGGCACGGCGGTGGAGATTTCGAGCTTGTCGAGCTCGGGAGCCTCGGGCATGTCGATGCGGGCTTCATCCACCCACTCGCCGGCGGCAATGAGCGACTTCGCATACCCGATGATCTCGCCATAACGGATGATCGGCGCGCCCTCGGCGATGTCGACCAGCGCGGTCTTATGGCCCTGCGGCACAAAGCTCTTCAGCGTCAGGCCATCGGCGAATTTGGTGCCGGCAGGCAGGCCGAAATCGTTCACCACGATCGCGACGTTGTCGCGCGCATTGAGCTTGATGGTGCGCGGCTCCTGGTTCACGACCTGCTGGTTCATGCTGGCTCCGTTCTGCTCCGTAGGGTGGGCAAAGCGAAGCGTGCCCACCGTCTTTCGTCTCGCTCGACTGCCGGTGGGCACGACGCTTCGCGCCTTTGCCCACCCTACAGATCTTGTTTCCAGGCGAGGCGCTTCCCGTGCGGCTGCCCCTCACCCCGACCCTCTCCCCGTGAAGAACGGGGAGAGGGGGTGGACCGCGGATGCGGCCCGTCTGTTAGTTCACAACGGAGAGGCTCACACCGGGAAGGTGTAGGCCGTCTTCACCGTGGTGTAGAACTCGCGCGCGTAGGAGCCCTGCTCGCGGGCGCCGTAGCTCGAGCCCTTCCGGCCGCCGAACGGGACGTGGTAGTCGACGCCGGCGGTCGGCAGGTTGACCATCACCATGCCGGCCTCGCTGTTGCGCTTGAAGTGCGAGGCGTATTTCAGGCTGGTGGTGCAGACGCCGGCCGCGAGGCCGAACTCGGTGTCGTTGGCGATCGCCAGCGCCTCGTCGTAGTTCTTGGCGCGGATGACGCAGGCGACCGGTCCGAAGATCTCCTCACGCGCGATGCGCATGTTGTTGGTGGCTTCGGTGAACAGCGCCGGCTGCATGTAGAAGCCGGGGGTCTCGCGGTTCAGCAGTTCGCCGCCCCAGGTCAGCTTGGCGCCTTCGTCCTGGCCGATCTTGAGGTAGCGCTGGTCCTGCTCGAGCTGGTTGCCATCGACGACCGGGCCGATATGCGTGCCCTGCTTGACGGCGTCATCGACGACCAGGCCCTTCAGACGCTCGGTCAGCGCAGCCACGAACTTGTCGTGGATGCCCTCGGTGACGATGAGGCGCGAGGACGCCGTGCAGCGTTGGCCGGTCGAGAAATAGGCGCCGTTGGCGGCGGCTTCGACCGCGACCTTGACGTCGGCGTCATCGAGCACGACGAGCGGGTTCTTGCCGCCCATCTCGAGCTGGAACTTCTTCATCGGGTTCGACAGCACGCAGGCCTGCGCGATCTTGCGTCCCGTGCCGACCGAGCCGGTGAACGAGATCGCGGCGACGTCCGGATGCTCGAGCAGGGTCTGGCCGACCACCGAGCCGGAGCCGACGACGAGGTTGAACACGCCGGCCGGAATGCCGGAGCGCGCGATGATCTCGGAGAGCGCGTGCGCCGAGCCCGGCACCAGTTCGGCCGGCTTGAACACCACCGTGTTGCCGTAGCACAGCGCGGGCGCGATCTTCCAGGCAGGGATCGCGATCGGGAAATTCCAGGGCGTGATCATGCCGACGACGCCGACCGCCTCGCGGGTGATCTCGACATCGAGGCCCGGACGCACCGAGGCGCCCTTCTCGCCGGTCAGGCGCAGCGCCTCGCCGGCGAAGAATGCGAAGATCTGGCCGGCACGGGCGACCTCGCCGATGCCCTCCGGCAGGGTCTTGCCTTCCTCGCGGGCGAGCAGGCGGCCGAGCTCTTCCTTGCGCGACAGGATCTCTGCCGAGATCTTGTTCAGCGCGTCATAGCGCTCCTGCGGCGTCGAGCGCGACCAGGCGGGGAAGGCGGCCTTGGCGGCAGCGATCGCCTTTTCGGTCTGCGCCTTGTCCGCCTTGGCGTACTCGCCGACGACATCATTGGTGTTCGAGGGATTGATGTTGCGGGTGACCCCGCTGCCGTCGACCCACTCGCCGGCAATGAAATTCTTGAGGATCGCGTTCATTTAAAACTCTCCAGGCTTGCGCGACTGTGCTGGCACAATCTAGCCGATTACGTCCGTCATCGCACGAGACAGGGACGCTTGTCGTCGAAGGTCCAGCCGGGGATCAGATACTGCATCGCGACGGCGTCGTCTCGTGCGCCGAGCCCGTGGCTCTTGTAAAGCGCATGAGCCTTTTCGATGGCGCCGCGGTCAACTTCGATGCCGAGCCCGGGTTGCTCGGGGACTGCGATCTTGCCGCCCTTGATCTGCAGCGGCGCCTTGGTGAGCGCCTGGCCGTCCTGCCAGATCCAGTGGGTGTCGATCGCGGTCACCTTGCCCGGAGCTGCGGCGGCGACATGGGTGAACATCGCCAGCGAAATGTCGAAATGGTTGTTGGAGTGCGAGCCCCAGGTCAGGCCGTTGTCCTTGCAGGTCTGGGCGACGCGCACCGAGCCCTGCATGGTCCAGAAATGGGGATCGGCCAGCGGGATGTCGACCGCCCTAAGCCGCAGCGCATGGCTGAGCTGCCGCCAGTCGGTGGCGATCATGTTGGTCGCGGTCGGCAAGCCGGTGGCGCGGCGGAATTCCGCCATGATCTCGCGCCCGGAGAAGCCGGCTTCGGCGCCGCAGGGGTCCTCGGCATAGGCGAGGATGCCATGCATGTCCTTGCACAGCCGGATCGCCTCATCGAGCGACCACGCGCCGTTCGGATCGAGCGTGACGCGGGCCTGCGGGAAGCGCTTGGCGATCGCGGTCACCGCCTCGATCTCGGCCTCGCCCGCGAGCACGCCGCCCTTCAGCTTGAAGTCGGCGAAGCCGTAGGCCTCGTGGGTGGCCTCCGCGAGCCGCACGACAGCTTCGGGGGTCATCGCCTCCTGATGTCGCAGCGTATACCAGCCATCATTTTCGCCCTCGCCGGTGGCGTAGGGCAGGTCGGTCTTGCGACGGTCACCGATGAAGAAGAGATAGCCGAGCGCCTCGACTGAAGCACGTTGCTGGCCTTCGCCGAGCAGCGCCGCGACGGGCAGGTTGAGATGTTGCCCAAGCAGGTCGAGCAGCGCGGATTCGACTGCGGTGACCGCATGGATCATCACGCGCAGATCGAACGTCTGCTTGCCGCGGCCGCCGGCGTCGCGATCGGCGAAGGCGGTGCGCATCGAGGCCAGGAGCGTGTTGCAGGCGCCGATGCTCTTGCCGACGATCAGGCTCTTCGCATCCTCCAGCGTCTGCCGGATCTTCTCGCCGCCCGGCACCTCGCCGACGCCGGTATGGCCGGCATTGTCGGTGAGGATGACGAGGTTGCGGGTGAAGAACGGCCCGTGCGCGCCGCTGAGATTGAGCAGCATGCTGTCACGGCCGGCCACCGGAATGACCTCCATGCCGGTGACGACCGGCGCGCCGGAGATTCCTTTGCGGGTGGCGTCGTGACTCATGTGCTCCTCCGTCGTCTCTCGTTTGCGCCGCCCCTCCTCATGGTGAGGAGGCGCACAGCGCCGTCTCGAACCATGAGGCCCCGGACCGGGCTTCATCCTTCGAGACGCTTGCTGCGCAAGCTCCTCAGGATGAGGAGCTCGGCGCAGCTTTGCAGTTTACTCCGCGGCCTGGCTCACCGCCGCTCCCGGCAGCGCCTTCACCAGCGTGGTCAGTTCGGCCATCTCGGCCTCGGTCAGGTCGGTCAGCGGCAGGCGGACTGGGCCGGAATCGCGGCCGATCACCTTCATGCCGGCCTTGATGATCGAGACCGCGTAGCCCTTCTTGCGGTTGCGTATCGCGATCAGCGGCAAAATGAAATCCTTCAATCCCGCATGGATTGTGGCGTGGTCGCGCTTGCGCACTGCGGCATAGAAGTTGGTGGCGAACTCCGGCACGAAGTTGAACACCGCCGAGGAGTACGTCGTCACACCCATGTCGAGATAGGGCAGGGCGAAGGTCTCGGCGGTCGGCAGGCCGCCGATATAGGTCAGGCGGTCGCCCATCTTGGTGTAGACGCGGGTCATCAGCTCGATGTCGCCGATGCCGTCCTTGTAGCCGACCAGGTTCGGGCAGCGCTCGCACAGCCGCGCCAGCGTATCTGGCTGCAGGATGGCGTTGTCGCGATTGTAGACGATGACGCCGATCTTGATCGACTTGCAGACAGCCTCGACATGGGCGGCCAAGCCCTCCTGCTCGGCATGCATCAGATAGGGCGGCAGCAGCAGCAGGCCGTCGGCGCCGGCCTTCTCCGCACCAACAGCGATCTCGCGCGCGATCGCGGTGCCGTAGCCGGTGCCGGCCAGCACGGGCACGCGGCCGCGGGTCTCGTCGACGGCGACCTTGACGACCTCCGGGACCTCGGCAGATGTCAGCGAGAAGAACTCGCCGGTGCCGCCGGCGGCGAACAGGCCGGCGACCTCATAGCCGCACAGCCAGTCCATGTTGGCGCGATAGGTGGCCTCGTCGAACGAATAGTCGGCCTTGAACGGCGTCACGGGGAAGGAGAGCAGGCCGCTGCCGATCTTCGCAGCCATTTCCTGGGGGGTCATCTTGCTCATCGCGCGTCTCCTCAACGAATGTTCTTGGAATCGCCGCGGCGAGTGGACCGGCGCGCGCATTCCTCGCGCCGTTTGGTAGGACCAAGTTCGATGCCGGTCCAAGCCAAACACGGTATTGATTGATGCCGCCGGGGCATCAATCCTCCGCCTGCTGCACGGCGAGACGGCCTGCGAGTTCGACCAGCGCCGGCAGCAGCGGATTGTCGTGATCGCGCCGCCAGACCAGAAACAGCTCGGCCGGCGTCGGATTGCGCAGCTTCAGCGGCCGCAGCCGGACGTCGGCGATCTTAAGGCTCGCGGCGGCCTCCGGCACGATCGCGAGGCCCAGGCCGGCGCGGACCATCGCCAGGATGGAGTGGATCTGGCTGAGATGCTGGACGTAGCGCGGCAGCACCTCGGAACGCATGAACTGCGATACCAGCAGATCGTGGAAATAGCGCGCCTCGGTCTGCGAATACATGATGAAGGGCTGGCCGTCGAAATCGCGGATCGACACGTTCTCGGCGGCAGCCAGCCGGTGGCGGCGCGGCAGCGCGGCGCAGAGCGGCTCGGCGACGACGCGGCGGGTGGCGAATTCCGGCCGCGCAATCGGCGGCCGCAGCAGGCCGGCATCGATCTGGCCGGAGGCCAGCGCCTCGATCTGGTCGCCGGACACCATCTCCTTCAGCGACAGGTCGGCCTCGGGCAGCTCGGTGCGGCAGGCCGCGACGAGATCCGGCAGGAAGCTGTAGGCGGCGGCCGCGGTGAAGCCGATCTTGAGCGAGCCGCTCTTGCCGCTGGCGATGCGCTGCGCGACCTGCGCGGCGCTCTCCGCCATCTTGAGAATGCGCCGCGCCTCGGGAAGAAAGCTGCGTCCGGCCGGCGTCAGCTTGACCGAGCGGCTGGTGCGCTCCAGCAGCACGGCATCGATGATGTGCTCCAGCACCTGGATCTGCCGCGAAAGCGGCGGCTGCGTCATGTTGAGCCGGACGGCGGCACGGCCGAAATGCAGCTCCTCGGCCACCGTGACGAAGCAGCGCAGCTGGTTGAGGTCGAACATCGATGCCTCCTCGGCATGGATCGGGCGGGTGGTGCGGCTTTGTAGCATTGATTGGGTGGGGTGAAAATGCTGGGAAAGAGACCTGATCGACGACCACCCCTGTCGCTCCGTCCGTGTGGGCAATGGCGCACGCAGCTTTGGGGGAGTGAGACGCATGTCTCGCGCCACAACCACTGTCGTCGTCCCGGCGAACGCCGGGACCCATACCCCCAGGGAGTGGTTTGAGGCAGGCTGGTCATTGGCATTTCGCACATCACGTCTGCTGCGGCGTATGGGTCCCGGATCGGCGCATCGACGCGCATGCGCGCGTCGATGCTTGTCCGGAACGACGGCGGAGAATCTCGAGGGTTCACGGCTCAAACAGCTGCAAGATGGGTCAGGGACAAGCCATCGCGATCTCGCGGCGCGTACGCCCGAGCTCAGCTCTCAGTTCGTCCCTCGCAAATAGTGCAGAGGGCGCGGGGAATGCCGGGCGCTGGCCGCACCCATGGCCCGCCTGCGAAAAAAATGCAGGCGGCAGAACCACAGGTTCAGCCGAGACATCCCGGCATTCCCCGCGCGATGGGTTTCACGCTTATACGCAGTCTCCCTGGTGCGCCGGGCTTGTTGGCCACCATCACCACGCGGCGCATCGGCGCCATGCGGCTTGATACCAGCGTCGGGGTATCAGGACCCTGCGACTTCACGTCCGCGCCGAGCCGTTCGTCGGCGCATCACAAGGACACGCTGCGGCTCCATCGCGGCCATCGCTTCCCCACCTCGCGTGTCGTGACGATCGCGCGCTGACGCCCCTCTGCGGTGAGGCGGGATGCGCGGATAAAATCATGATTTCCGAAATTACGCAAGAGATTTATTTTTATCAGAATTCTTCCGAGGCCCACCACTGTCGTCCCGGCGAACGCCGGGACCCATACCCCCCGGGAGATGTTTGAGGCTTGCTGCCAATTGGCCTTTTGCCCTGCAAGTCCGCCGCGGCGTATGGATCCCGGATCGGCGCTGCGCCGCGCTGGCGCGCGTCACAGCTTGTCCGGGATGACAGCGGAGTTTGAGACGCGCATCGCAAGAAGCAGCCCCGCTGCTGTCGTTCCCGCATTCGCATGCGAACGCGGGGGCATACCCCCGGAGAGTGGTTGGGCGGCTCGCTGGTCGTTGGCGTTTTTCTGCAATCGCTGCGCGATCGCAGCGGGGGAGGGGAATGCACTCTCGTCAGTGAGAGATGATCAAGTTCACGCGCTCATGCGCGCAAAAAAAAAGAACGGCGGCCGGGTGGACCGCCGTTCAAGTGGAGACCACGCAAGGGGGCGTGGTGCTCAGGAGGCTCGGAGCTGGACGCGCTGGATGCGGCCCACGATGAAGAGATAGGCGAACGCTGCGACCAGGGCGTTGACGCCGACGAACACCAGCGCGCCGTTGAACGAGCCGGTGGCCGACAGGATGTAGCCGATCACGATCGGCGTGGTGATGCTGGAAAGGTTGCCGAAGGTGTTGAACAGGCCGCCGGAGATGCCGCCGGCTTCCTTGGGCGAGGTGTCGGAGACGACCGCCCAGCCGAGCGCGCCGATGCCCTTGCCGAAGAAGGCGAGCGCCATCAGGCCGACCACCAGGGCCTGGCCGTCGACATAGTTGCAGCCGATGATCGCCATCGACAGCAGCATGCCGCCGACGATCGGGATCTTGCGGGCGAGCGTCAGCGAACCGGTCTTGCGCAGGATGGCGTCGGAAATGAAGCCGCCGAGCACACCGCCGATGAAGCCGCACAGCGCCGGCAGGGTGGCGACGAAGCCGGCCTGCAGGATCGACAGTCCGCGCTCCTTGACCAGGTACACCGGGAACCAGGTCAGGAAGAAGTAGGTCAGCGTGTTGATGCAGTACTGGCCGATATAGACGCCGAGCATCATGCGGTTCGAGAGCAACTGCCCGATATGCGACCAGGTCGGACCGCCGGTCGCGGCCTTGCTCTCGCGCGCACCCTCCATGTCGACCAGCGCGCCGCCTTCCTTGATGTAGTCGAGTTCGGCCTCGTTGACGCCGGGGTGATCCTTCGGGCCGTACATGGTCTTGATCCAGACAAGGCCCATGATGATGCCGAGCGCGCCCATCACGCTGAAGACATGGCGCCAGCCGAATTCATGCGCGATCCAGCCCATCAGCGGGGCGAAGATCACGGTCGCGAAATATTGCCCGGAGTTGAAGAAGGCGGAGGCCGTTCCGCGCTCGTTGCTCGGAAACCACGACGCGACGATGCGGGCATTCGCCGGGAAGCTCGGGGCCTCGGCAAGGCCGACGAGGAAGCGCAACGCGAACAGCGCAGTGACCGCGGCGCCGCCTGTGAAGAAGCCGATCCAGCCCTGCATCATGGTGAAGATGGACCAGATGACGATGCTGCACGCGTAGACCCAACGCGAGCCGAAGCGGTCGAGCAGCCAGCCGCCCGGCACCTGCGCGATCACATAGGACCAGCCGAAGGCGGAGAACACGTAGCCCATTGCGACGGAATCGAGATGGAGATCCTTGGACAGCGCGGGACCAGCAATCGACAGGGTTGCACGGTCGGCATAGTTCACCGTCGTGACCAGGAACAGCATGGTCACGATGAACAGCCGCACACGCGATCGGCGCAACTCGGCCGTGGATACGATTGCGCTCATGCGCTCCACCTCTCTTAAACGTTCCTCAAGGATGTCCTAGAGGAGAGGAGCGGTCCGGGTCCAAACCGAAGCCTGTATCGATCAATGCAAGTTTTGGATCGATCGCACGGTCTTCATGCCAATGAAGGCGGATCGGCAAGGCCATGTCGCGGGGATGGCGTGGGTATGAAAACAATGAGGCGCAAAGGTCGGCGTCCCATCCGAAAGCTGATGACGCTCAAGGCGTGGCGGTCGCGTCGAGTGTTCAGCCGTGTCGAAGCGCTGCGGCTACGGCCTGCAACAACGATTCTCGTGCGCAGAGCTGCGTGTGCTTGTATCAGTTGCCGCCGCGTGCACAATCGATCGGGCATTGCATCAGGAGCTCAACCGCGTGAAGGCCGTCTACACCGAGCTGCATCGCAGCCATGATCCGCAATTCTATCTGGTGCGCGGCGTGGTCAAGCGCACCACCGAGCAGCCCGAACGGGCGGATCGGCTGCTTGTGGGATTGAAGGCCGGCAATCACGAGTTGGTCGCGCCCGTTCAGTTCGGCCAGGAAGCCCGCGCGCGCGTGCACAGTCCGGAATATCTCAACTTCCTGGAGGAGGCGTGGGACGCCTGGGCCGCGCTCGGCGACGTCGGCAGCGAGATGATCCCGAACATGCATCCGGTGCGCAACGCCGCGACCTATCCGACCCATATCGTCGGGCGGCTCGGCTGGCACACGACCGACACCTCGGCGCCGATCGGGCCGGGGACATGGGCGGGGGCCTGTGCCGCCACCGACGTGGCTGCCTCGGCGGCCCAACTGCTGCTCGAGGGCGAGGACGCGGTGTACGCGCTGTGCCGTCCGCCGGGGCATCATGCCTATCGCGACATCGCCTCGGGCTTCTGCTTCATGAACAATTCGGCCATCGCGGCGGCGCATCTGCGTCAACGCCATGAGCGTGTCGCGATCCTCGATGTCGATGTCCACCATGGCAACGGCACGCAGGGCATCTTCTACGAGCGGCCCGACGTGCTCACGATCTCGATCCACGCCGACCCGACGCACTATTACCCGTTCGTCTGGGGCTATGCGCATGAGCGCGGCGCCGGCGCAGGCCTCGGCGCCAATCTCAACATTCCCTTAGGCCTGAAGAGCGGCGACGACACCTATCTGAAGGCGTTCGAGACCGCGGCCAAGACCATCCACGCCTTCGCGCCCGGCGCGCTCGTCGTCGCGCTCGGTCTCGACGCCTCGGAGCACGATCCGCTCAAGGGGTTGGCCGTGACGACGCCCGGCTTCCGCCGCATCGGCGCGGCGATCGCGCGGCTCGGCCTGCCGACCGTGTTCGTGCAGGAAGGCGGCTACCTCTCCGACATCCTCGGCCAGAACCTGACCGCGGTGCTTGCCGGCTTCGAAGAGGCCCGCTAGCTCTCATTCCTCACAGGCTCGGTCATGACCGTCTGGCGCGTACTCCGTGGACAGTTGTTGCCAGTGGCTTCAGGGCTGCTCGGCGCAAACTGGCCGCCGCGCGCGGCGCTGGCCTGCTCCCTGGTCGACGTCAAGGAGGCGGTTGCCGAGGCCATTGCCAGCGCTCAGGCCTGGTGGGTCGCGAGCGCGGTGGTGGCTATTGGAATTGTTATCGTCGAGGTCGGAGGCCGCCGTCGGTCCCTGCCGCTGTTGGCGGCTCCGCTGCTCGTCGCGTTTCACCCGGCCTGGTGGGGCGGGCCGAGCTACGGGCCGGATTGCTCATTCGCGATTGTCGAGGCGTCGCATGTCGTGTTTGCGGTCCTGCTCGTGATGCTCTGCTGCACGCTGTTTCTGGCCTGGCGCGCGAGAAGGCGCGGATGATGACCGGCGCACGACGTGGGTACCGCGACGCCTTCGGTACTCCGCGAAGCTACGGGCTTTGCCGATAACAAGAGCCGCTCGCCCGGAGTTCCACGGGCGGCGAAAGTACAAGGTTCTTTAAGGTCCACAACGACAATGCGTTGCAGTCTGGCCGCGGCGCATTCACGGCGTGCGGCTCTGCCAATGCAGCCACTGATCACGATGGATCGGTGGGCGTGCTGATTGGTATCTCGGGGTTGAGTCGATGGCCAAGATCATCAAATTCCCTGCGGCCACCGTGCAGGCGGTGTACGTCGAGGGAGCGGACCTCGCGCCCGAGAGCTCGGTTGCACTTCAGCTCGTGCAACTCCGGCGGACGCTGGAGTCGTGGCGGCAGATCCTGCGGCAGCTTGACCAGTTGGCCGAGGCGGACGGCAGTGACGGCCCGTGCGAGCAGTCGCGCCATATCCGCGCGCTGATCGCCGATGCCGAGCGCGCCATTGCCGAGGTCCAGGACCGCCGCGACATCTAGCTCGCGAGCGCGTGCCGCGCAGGCGTGGCGATCTCCTTTTCCGCCGCGCGCACGATCTCCATGGTCCGCACGATGCTCGCCGGATTGACGCTGATCGAATCGATGCCGAGGCCGGCGAGATAGTGCGCGACCTCCGGATAGTTGGCTGGCGCCTCGCCGCAGATGCCGACATGGCGATGGTTGCGGTGCGCGCCCTCGACCGCGAGCTTCAGCATGGTCATGAGCCCGGGATCGCGCTCGTCGAAATCGAACGCGACGATGTCGGAATCGCGATCGACGCCCAGCGTGAGCTGGGTGAGGTCGTTGGAGCCGATCGAGAAGCCGTCGAAATGCTCTGCGAACGCGTCGATCAGGATGACGTTGTTGGGGATCTCGCACATCATGTAGATCTCGAGCCCGGTCTCGCCGCGGACGAGCCCATGACTGCCCATCGCCGCGATCACCTTTTCCGCCTCGGCGACGCGGCGGCAGAACGGCACCATGATCTTGAGATTGGACAGCCCCATCACGTCGCGCACGCGCTTGAGAGCCGCGCATTCCAGCGCGAAGCCGGCGGCATAGGCCGGGTGCGCATAGCGCGAGGCGCCGCGGAAGCCGAGCATCGGGTTCTCTTCCCTGGGCTCGAAATCGCGGCCGCCGATCAGGCTGGCATATTCGTTGGTCTTGAAATCCGACAACCTGATGATGACCGGCCGCGGATAAAACGCCGCGGCGATGGTGCCGACGCCCTCCGACAGCCGCTCGACGAAGAACTCCGCCGGCTTCTTGTAGCGCGCGGTCAGGCGCTTGATCGTCGTGCGGTCCTTCGCCGACGTCACCTTGTCGGGCGCGGCGAGTGCCATCGGATGGATGCCGATCGACTGGTTGATGATGAATTCCATGCGCGCCAGCCCGACGCCGTCGTTCGGCAGCAGCGCGGTCTTGAAGGCGAGCTCGGGATTGCCGAGATTGACCATGATGTGGGTGTGCGGCTTCTCGAGCTTGTCGATCGCGAGGCGCTGCACCTCGAACGGCAGGGCGCCGTCATAGACATGCCCCGCATCGCCTTCGGCGCAGCACACGGTGACACTCGCGCCGGTCCTGGCGCGCCTGCTGAAATCCTCGGTGCCGACCACCGCGGGCACGCCGAGCTCGCGGGCGATGATCGCGGCGTGGCAGGTGCGGCCGCCATGGTCGGTGACGATCGCCGCCGCCGTCTTCATGACGGGCTCCCAGTCCGGGCTGGTCGAGGGCGCCACCAGCACCTCGCCCGGCTTGAACGCACGCAGGTCCTTCGCGGATTTGATCAGGCGGACCTTGCCGGCGGCGATCTTCTCGCCGACGGCGCGGCCGGTGGCCAGCGCCCTCCCCGTCTTCTTCAAGACGTAGGTCTCGACCTGCTCCGGCCGGCGCTGTGAAGCCACGGTCTCGGGCCGCGCCTGGATGATGTAGAGCGCGCCGTCGCGGCCGTCCTTGGCCCATTCGATGTCCATGGGCGTCGGCCGGCCGGCCTTCTGCGAGTAGTGCTGCTCGACGGCGATGGTGGCCTGCGCCAGCTCCAGCACGTCGGAATCGTCGATGCAGAACTTGGCACGTTCAGCCGGCAGCGTCGACTCGGTGCGGGTGGTGGCGCCGCGCGCGCCGGCTTTGGCATAGACCATGCGCTTGCTCTTGGCGCCGAGCCGGCGCGACAGCACGCTGCGGAAGCCGGCGGCGAAGGTCGGCTTGTGGACGTAGAACTCGTCGGGATCGACCGCGCCCTGCACGATGGTCTCGCCGAGACCGTAGACGCCGGTGATGAAGGCGACGTCACGGAAGCCGCTCTCGGTGTCCAGCGAGAACATCACGCCGCTGGCGCCGAGATCCGAGCGCACCATCTTCATGACGGCCACCGACAGCGCGACCTTGTCGTGGGCAAAACCGTTGTCGATGCGATAGGAGATTGCGCGATCGGTGTAGAGCGAGGCGAAGCAGCGGCGGCAGGCCTCGAACAGCTCCGTCGCGCCGCTGATGTTGAGGAAGCTCTCGTGCTGGCCCGCGAAGCTGGCGTTCGGGAGATCTTCCGCGGTCGCTGAACTGCGTACCGCGACCGCGACGCGGCGGCCATATTCCTGCTCGAGCTGCCGGTAGGCCACGGCGACCTCGCGGCGCAGATCGTCACGGTCGGTCGCCTCGAATACGATCGCGCGCGCCTTGGCCGCGCGCCTGGCGAGGTCGGCGATGCGGCGCTTGTCGAGGCCCGCGAGCAGCTTGCGAAGCTCATCGTCGGCGCCATCGGCGCGCAGCGCGTCGCGATAGCTCGCCGCCGTGAGCGCGAAGCCGTTGGGCACGCGGACACCCCTCGGCTGGAGCGCCGAATAGAGCTCGCCGAGCGAGGCCGTCTTGCCGCCGACGTCAGGCACGTCCTCGATGCGGAGGTCCTTGAACCAGCGGATGTAACCGGATGCCGTCATGACGAGCCTCCCGCATCGCAACGCGTCAGCAGAGTTTGCCGTGTTGGACGCCAGCAGGCTTGCGCAAGATCAAGCGGCAGTGACGTGAGGCTCCTTAGATGATTCACATGAGCAAGGTTCCACAGCCGTTCGCAGCGCCGGACGACCTCCGCACGGCTGGTCTGCCCGAGGACGACAACGAGGATGGCGATCTGCAATGGTCGCGCTTCTGGCTGACGGCGCGGAATTTCTGGTGCGGCTGGAAAGCCTGGCGGGTCTGGCTGCTCTGCGCCGTGCTGGTCGGCATCGTCGTGCTGCAGCTCTACGTGCAGTTCCGCTTCAACACCTGGAACCGGGATTTCTTCAATGCGCTGGAGGGGCGTGATCCGGCGCGGCTGCGCCAGCAGGCCATGCTGCTCGTACCACTGTGCGCGGCGAGCGTGGTGCTCGCGATCGCTTCGGTGTGGGGCCGCATGGCGATGCAGCGCAACTGGCGGCAATGGCTGGCGGCCAAGGTGATCGACTATTGGATCGAGAACGACCGCTACGCGCGGCTTGCCACCGTGCAAGGCGACCAGAAGATTCCGGAGTATCGCATCGCCGAGGATGTCCGCATCGCCACCGATGCGCCGGTCGACTTCGCCGTTAACGTGGTCTCGTCGCTGCTGACCGCGGTGATCTTCCTGCAGGTGCTGTGGCAGGTCGGCGGCCCGATCGGGTTTGCCGTCGCCGGCTTTCAGCTGTGGATTCCAGGCTATCTCGTCGTCAGCGTGGTCGCGTATTCAGGGCTCGTCACCGGCGCGATGCTGTGGGTCGGCGCGCCGCTGACGCATGTCATCCAGGTCAAGAACCAGGCGGAGTCGGAGCTGATCACGGCGGCGCATCGGCTGCGTGACATCGGCGAGGGGGTGACGCCGAAGGACGACAAGCGCGGGGTCATCGCCGTGCTGTGGCAGGCGCTCGACCGCACCATCCGGCAATGGCGGCGGCTGTGCTGGCGGCTGATGCGCATGACGCTGGTGTCGCATACCAACTCGCTGGTTGCGCCGATCATCGGGCTGGTGCTGTGCGCGCCGAAATTCCTCGACGGCCAGATGACGCTCGGCGAGCTGACGCAGGCGGCGGCCGCGTTCACCCTGGTGCAAGGCTCGTTCAACTGGCTGGTCGACAATTACAGCCGCTTCGCCGACTGGATGTCGTCGCTGGAGCGGGTCGGCGGCCTGCTGCTGTCGCTCGACCGGCTCAACGGCGATGCGCCGGTCGACGTCACGCCGACTCCAGCTGCACGTCAGCCAGCAGACGGCTGACATCGGCGGGATCGCAGAGCGCGGTGCCCGTGCGCAGCAGCGCGGCGGCGCCGGCCGCGACCGCGAAGCGGAACGCATCGTCCAGGCGCTCGCCTGCAGCCAGCTTGGCGATCAGCGCGCCGAGAAAGCTGTCGCCGGCGCCGACCGCGGTGACCGGCACCATCGTCAGCGGCTTGGCCCGCAGCACGCGATCGCTGGTCACCAGAAGCGCGCCGAGATGGCCCATGGTCAACGCGACCGTTGCGACCCGTCCGGTCGCGACCAGTTTGCGGGCCGCCGTTTCCCACGCAGCGGCGTCGGGCAGATCGCCGCCGACGAGGTCGCGCATCTCGTGCAGCGACGGCTTGATCAGGTCGACGCCGTGCTCCACCGCGGCGGCGAGTGCCGGGCCCGATGTATCGAGCACGAACTGCGCACCGCGCGCCCGCGCGATCGCGGCAAGGCGGGCGTAGTAGTCGGTCGGCACGCCCTGCGGCAGGCTGCCGCTGCCGACGACGAACCGCGGAAACGGTGCGAGGCCGGCGAGCAGCGCGAGCCCCGCCTGCCACTCGGCCTCGGTCAGCGTCGGTCCCGGCAGGATGAAGCGGTAGGGCTGCCCGGTGGCGCGCTCCTGGACGAAGAAGTCCTCGCGGGTGTCTTCGGCCGTGGTCCAGGTGCGGCTTAGGACGCCCTCGGCCTCCACCAGCTGCTTCAGCAGCAGGCCGGTCGGGCCGCCCACTGGATACAGCGCGGTGACGTCGCCGCCGAGCCGGGTGATGACGCGCGCGACATTGATGCCGCCACCACCGGGATCGCGGTGTTGCGTGGTGCCGCGCAGTTTCGTCACCGGCACGATTCTCTCCACGACCGTCGAGACGTCGACGGCCGGGTTGGGCGTGATCGTGACGATGTCGCTCATCTCAGGTCAATTCGTGGGAGAGCCGCCGTTCGCGGTGACGCCGGACTCATGGAACGACTTGAGGCCGAGGAAGCTGATGTCCGGCTTGGTGACGAGATGCACGGGGATCGGGCGCAGATAGCTGTCATAGCGGCCCTTGCTCTCGAATTGCCGGCGGAAGTCGGACTTCGCGAAATAATCAGGAAAGCGCGGCGGTATGCCGCCGGCGATGTAGACGCCGCCGCGGGCGCAGAAGGTCAGCGCGAGATTGCCGGCGACAGCGCCGAGCCAGGCGCAGAACATGTCGAGCGTCGCCCGGCTGGTCGCGCAGCTGCCGTCGAGCGCGGCGTGGGTGATCGCCGCGGCATCGCGCGGCGGCACGGTGACGCCATCGACCGCCGCGATCGCGTGGTAGACGTTCTCGATACCCATGCCGGACAAGGCGCGCTCGATCGATACGTGGCCGAAGCGCTCGCGCATCTTGGCCAGCACCGCAGCCTCGCGCGCGGTGGTCGCCGGCAAGGTGGCATGGCCGGCTTCGGTGACGGCCACGGTCGGACGGCCGTCACCGGGAAGATAGCAGGCGGCACCGAAGCCGGTACCCGGGCCGATCACCAGCATCGGCGCGCCGTCGACCGCGGCGCTGCCGCCGAGCGGAAACAGGTCATCGGGATGCAGCGCCGGCAGCGACCAGCCGACCGCTTCGAAATCGTTCAGCAGCTTGGCGGACCGCAGATCGAACCGGGCAGCCAGCTCGGCGCCGTCGATGACCCAGGTCGAGTTGGTCAGCATGCCGCGGTTGCGTTCGACCGGGCCGGCGATGTCGAGCACCGCCGCGACCGGCGGGCCGCCCGCGTCATGCCTGGCCAGGAACGCCGTGATCGCGTCCGCGATCGTCGGGAAGTCCGCGACCTTCAGATGTGCGACGTCGCCGATCTTGCCGCCCTCGAGCAGCGCGAAGCGCGCATTGGTGCCGCCGATGTCTCCCAGAAGAACGCGCTCGCTCATTCCTCAGCCGCTTTCCGTCAATCTGTGCGGCTCGGCGGCGTTCGCCAGGGCGCGCCGCGCCGCGATCATCTCCGCATACCATCGCGCCGATGCCTTGGGAATGCGGCGCTGCGTGGCGTGGTCGACATAGACAATGCCGAAGCGCTGCGAATAGCCCGCCCCCCATTCAAAATTATCCAAGAGCGACCAGACGAAATAGCCGCGGACGTCAGCGCCGGCGGCGATCGCCTGTTCCATCGCCGCCGTAAAGGCCTTGAGATAGCCGATCCTTACGTCGTCCTGGATCACGCCGGCAGGATCGATCACGTCGTTGGCCGCGGTGCCGTTTTCCAGCACATAGATCGGCAGCCGGAACCGGCTGGCGATATCGATCAGCGTGTCGCGGAACGCCTCGGGTACGACCGGCCAGCCGATCGCGCTGCGCGGCACGGCCTCGGGTGCGGGGCTGAAGCTGGCGCCGATCAGGTTGCTGTCGGCCTTGACGTAGTGCGGCGAGTAGTGATTGAGCCCGAACCAATCGACGGGCCGCGCGATCTCGGCCATGTCACCCGGCGCAACATAGGGCGCCATCGCCGCGTGCAGCTCAGGGGGATAGGCGGCAAAGGCCTGCGGGAACGGAAAGGCATCGTTCCAATAGGCTGCGAGCCGCAGGGCCGCGGCAGCATCTTCCGGGCTGCTGGTCACCGGATAGCAGGGCTGGCGGTTGTGGATCGCGCCGATGGAGGCACCGGCCACCTCCTTGCGCAGCACGTCAACGGCGCGGCCATGGCTGAGATTGACGTGATGAATGGCCTTGTGCAGTGCCGCCGCATCGGCGATCCCAGGCGCATGCCAGCCGAGGCCATAGCCGAACAGCGTGAACACGCAGGGCTCGTTGAAGGTGGCGAAGCGCTTGACGCGGTCACCATAGCGCCGCGCCACCAGCGCGGCGTAGTCGGCGAACCAGCCGGCGATGTCGCGGCTCTGCCAACCGCCGAGATCCTCCAGCGCCTGCGGCAGGTCCCAATGGTAGAGGCAGAGCCACGGCTCTATCTCCGCGGCCAGCAGCGCATCGATCAGGCGATCGTAGAAGGCGAGGCCAGCCTCATTCGCGGCGCCGCGGCCCTGCGGCAGCACGCGCGGCCAAGCGACCGAGAAACGGTAGGCGCCGAGGCCGAGCGCGCGCATCAGCGCGACGTCCTCGGCGTAACGGTGATAGTGGTCACAGGCGACCTCCGCCGTGTCGCCATGGCTTGCCCGCCCGGGCGTCCGCAGAAACACGTCCCAGATGCTGTCGGCGCGGCCCTCGAGATGCGCCGCGCCTTCGATCTGGAAAGCGGAGGTGGAGGCGCCCCAGACGAAGCGCGGAGGAATGGTCATGGCGGAATGGGCCTGCGCGGCTGCGAACGCGGCCATGATGCAGGTCGCGCGGTCTCTCCCGTTGACCGGGATCAAGCTCTGCCGGCGTTGTGCGGCCTGCGCCGGGCAGGGGGGATCATGCAGCCAACGGGCTTGCATCCAGCGCGAAAGCTGTGGAACGTGCGGCCGCCGAAACCTGGAGCCCCGGCGCGAATGAGCGTGTTTCTGCTGCGGCGATGCCTGACCCTGCTGGCCACCCTGGTCGGCGCGTCGCTGATCATTTTCCTGGTGCTCGACGCGCTGCCGGGCAA
The DNA here is from genome assembly GCF_051167655.1 of Bradyrhizobium sp. HKCCYLS2038. Classification (NCBI taxonomy): domain Bacteria; kingdom Pseudomonadati; phylum Pseudomonadota; class Alphaproteobacteria; order Hyphomicrobiales; family Nitrobacteraceae; genus Bradyrhizobium; species Bradyrhizobium sp. HKCCYLS2038. Next base: position 1,199,594 of record NZ_JBNPTM010000001.1, read on the forward strand.
CGCCGCGCAGATGCTGATGGGCGCCGATGCCTCGCCCGATGCGGTCAGGGCGCTCACCGTCAAGCTCGGCCTCGATCAGCCGCTGGCGGTGCGCTACGTGCAGTGGCTCGGCGGCCTCGCCACCGGCCAGCTCGGCAACAGCTACGCCTATGGCACGCCGGTCGCCGAGCTGATCCGTGAGCGGCTGGCGATGACGATTCCGCTCGCGATCATGGCGATGGCGCTCACGACCGTGCTGGCGCTGGCGGCCGGCATCTACACCGCGGCCAATCACAACCGCCTCGGCGACGTCGGCGTGATGTCGCTGACCCAAATCGGCATCGCGCTGCCGAACTTCTGGTTCGCGATCCTGCTGATCCTGTTGTTCGCCGTGAAGCTGCAATGGCTGTCGGCTGGCGGCTTCCCAGGCTGGGAGGACGGTCTCTGGCCCGGCCTGCGGTCGCTGCTGTTGCCGGCGGTGGCGCTGGCCGTGGTGCAGGCCGCGATCCTGGCGCGGGTGACGCGCTCCGCCGTGCTCGACGTGCTGCGCGAGGATTTCGTGCGCACCGCGCGCGCCAAGGGGCTCAGCAGGCGCGAGGTGCTGTGGCAGCACGTGCTGCGCAATGCGATGATCCCGGTGCTGACTGTGATGGGCCTGCAATTCGCCAATCTCTTGGCCGGCACCATCGTGATCGAGAACGTCTTCTATCTGCCCGGCCTCGGGCGTCTCATTTTCCAGTCGATCGCCAACCGCGACCTCATCGTCGTCCGCAACTGCGTGATGCTGCTGGCGGCGATGGTGATCATCGTCAACTTCGTGGTCGACGTGCTCTATGCTGTCATCGATCCGCGCATCAAGGTGCACGAGCTGTGAGTGCATCAGTGATCGCCACCGCCGGCCCGGGGCCGTCGCCGAACGCGTTCTGGCGCCGCGCGCTGCGTCATCGTAGCTTCACGATCGGCGCGCTGCTTTGCCTCGTCGTGCTCGGCGCCGCGCTGCTGTCGCTGGTGTGGACGCCGTGGTCGGCCTACGAGATCGACGTCGCCGCCAAGCTGCGGCCGCCGTCATCCGCGCATTGGCTCGGCACCGATGTGCTCGGCCGCGACATCATCTCGCTGCTGCTGGTCGGCGCGCGCGCGACGATCCTGGTCGGCATCATCGCAGTCGGCATCGGCCTCACCTGCGGTGTCTGCCTCGGCCTGGTCGCGGCCGCGCAGCGCGGCTGGACGGAAGAGCTGATCATGCGCTTCAGCGACTTCACCTTCGCGTTCCCCGCGGTGCTTTCGGCGATCATGCTCGCCGCGGTGATCGGGCCGGGCATGGTGACCTCGATCACAGCGATCGGGATCTTCCAGATCCCGGTGTTCGTCCGCGTCACCCGCGGCTCGGCCGGCGCGATCTGGGCGCGCGAGTTCATCCTCGCGGCGCGCGCCGCCGGCAAGGGTCGCTTCCGCATCACCATCGAGCACGTGCTGCCGAACATCCTGTCGATCCTGATCGTGCAGGCGACGATCCAGTTCGCACTCGCCATCCTGGCCGAGGCCGCACTGTCCTATCTGGGTCTCGGCACGCAGCCGCCGCAGCCGTCCTGGGGACGCATGCTGAACGACGCACAGACCCTGCTGTTCCAGTCGCCGAGCCTGGCGGTCTATCCGGGCGCCGCGATCGCGCTCGCGGTGCTCGGCCTCAATCTGCTCGGCGATGGTCTGCGCGACCTGCTCGATCCGCGCCTGGCGAGGCAACGATGAGCGCAGGCGAACAGGCTTTGCTCGACGTCTCCGGTCTCGGCATCCGGCTCAACACCAGCCGCGGCCCGGCGCAGGCCGTGCGCGAGGTATCGTTCACATTGAGGCGTGGCGAGACGCTCGGCATCGTCGGCGAATCCGGCTGCGGCAAGTCGATCACGGCACTTGCCTTGCTGGGGTTGCTGCCCGACAGCGCGGTCGTCAGCGGCAGCATCAAGCTCGACGGCCGTGAACTGGTCGGACTTGATGACGCTGACTACTGCAAGCTGCGCGGCAACCGCATCAGCATGATTTTTCAGGAGCCGATGACGGCGCTCAACCCGATGCACACGATCGGGCATCAGGTCGCCGAGCCGCTGCTGCGCCACACCGGCTGCTCGGCCGCCGACGCGAAGCGCCAGGCGATCGCGCTGCTCGACCGCGTCGGTCTGCCCGATGCCGCCAGGCGCTACGACGCCTATCCGCATCAGTTTTCCGGCGGCCAGCGCCAGCGGGTCACCATCGCGATGGCGCTCGCCTGCAAGCCCGACTTGCTGATCGCCGACGAACCGACCACCGCGCTCGACGTCACCATCCAGCGCCAGATCCTCGATCTCATCGCCGACCTCGTCGCCGAGCGCGGCATGGCGATGATTCTGATCTCGCACGACCTCGGCGTGATCGCCGAGAACGTCCAGCGCATGATCGTGATGTATGGCGGCACCATCGCCGAAAGCGGCACGACCGACGCGGTGTTCTCGCGCATGGGCCATCCCTACACGCAGGGTCTGTTCAGGGCGCGGCCGCGGCTCGGCGCGCGCAAGGGCACGCGGCTTTCGACCATCGCCGGCACCGTGCCGGAACTGGCGGATCTGCCGGCCGGCTGTCCGTTCGCCGATCGTTGCGGGCTGGTGATCGACGCCTGCCGCGCGGCGCTGCCGCCATTGATCGAGATCGGCACCGGGCACGGCGTCCGCTGCATCCGGACCGATGTCGCGCTCGCGCATGATCCGGTGGGAGTGGTCGCGTGAGCGCCGCCGTGCAGGACGTCCAATCGCCACTGCTCGAGGTCCGCGATCTCGTCCAGCGCTACACGCTACCGCGCGAGAGCCTGCTGCGGCCCGCGGGGCAGGTGCTCGCCCTCAACGGCGTTTCGCTGCAATTGATGCCGGGCAAGAGCCTCGGCATCGTCGGCGAGTCCGGCTCCGGCAAGTCGACCCTGGCGCGGCTGATCATGGCGCTGGAGCGGCCGTCTTCGGGATCGGTGCTGATGTCCGGGCGCGACCTCGATCGTCTGTCCGCGGACGAGCTGCGGCGCGCGCGCCGCGATTTCCAGATGGTGTTTCAGGATCCCTATGGCTCGCTCGATCCGCGCCAGACGATCGCGCGCATCGTCGCGGAACCGCTGACCGCGCTGGAAATCCCCGATCGCGAGTCGCTGCGGACGAAGGTCGCCGGCGTGCTGCGACAGGTCGGATTGCGCGACGCCGACATGGACAAATATCCGCACGAGTTCTCCGGCGGCCAGCGCCAGCGCATCGCGATTGCGCGGGCGCTGATCACCCAGCCGAAGCTGATCGTCGCCGACGAGCCGGTCTCGGCGCTCGACGTCTCGGTGCAGGCGCAGGTGCTCAACCTGATGCAGGACCTGCAGGAGCAGTTCGGCCTCAGCTACGTCCTCATCAGCCACGACCTCGCGGTTGTCGACTATCTCTGCGACGAGGTCGCGGTGATGTATCTCGGCCGCATCGTCGAGCGGGGGCGGCCGGAGGATCTGTTTGAGCAGTGCGCTCACCCCTACACGCGCGCGCTGCTGGACGCGGTGCCGCGGGCTCAGGCCGGTGCGGTCAGGCGAAAGCGCGCAGACGTTGCGATCGCGTCGCAATCCCGTGGGTCACAAGGATGCGCCTATGCGCCGCGCTGTCCGCTGGCCGACGCGCATTGCCGCGAGGCGGCGCCCGCGCTGCGGTCTCTCTCGGAGCAACATTCTGCTGCCTGCCACAAGGCGGAAAGCGTCATGGCGCTACCGGCGCTGGCCGCTGCAGAACAACCGCCTCTTGTCTAAAGGCCGCTTTGACGCATAATTTGGTTCCGTCCGGGAGAAACAAACAAATGTTGAAAAGACTATCCATCATCGCCTTGACCGCGCTCGTCGCGGCCGCCGCCGTCCCAGCCTCCGCCCAGAGCAAGAAGGACAGCGTCGTCGTTGGCATGACGCTGGAGCCGCCGGGGCTCGATCCGACCAGCGCGGCTGCGGCTGCGATTGCCGAGGTCACGCTCTACAACGTCTATGAGACGCTGACCAAGATCAACGAGGACGGCTCGGTGTCGCCGCTGCTGGCCACCAGCTGGCAGGCCTCGTCGGACCTGAAGAGCTACACCTTCAAGCTCGCCAAGGGCGTCAAATTCCAGAACGGCGAGACGTTCGATTCCGCTGCCGTAAAGTTCTCGTTCGAGCGCGCCGGTGCCGCCAACAGCACCAACAAGGACAAGGCGCTGTTCCAGGCGATGGAGGCCGTCAACGCCCCCGACGCCGAGACCATCGAGCTCAAGCTGAAAAATCCCGAGCCGAACCTTCCGTTCCTGCTCGGACAGGCCACGGCATCGATCGTCGAGCCGAAGAGCGCGCCGACCAATGCGACACAGCCGGTCGGCACCGGACCGTATACGCTGGGCGCCTGGGCCAAGGGCTCGTCGCTCACCTTGAACAAATGGCCCGAGTATCGCAACGCTGCGTCGGTCAAGCTGTCCAAGGTGACCATCCGCTTCATCTCCGATACGGCGGCGCAGGTCGCAGCCCTCCTGTCGGGCGATGTCGATGCGTTCCCGCGCGGCACCTCGGCGCGCACGATCGCGCAGTTCAAGTCCGACCCGCGCTTCACCGTGTTGATCGGCGGCTCCAAGGCGAAGACCATCGTCACCATCAACAACAAGAAGAAGCCGCTCGACGACGTCCGCGTCCGCCGCGCCATTCTCGCTGCGATCGATCGCAAGGCGATGGTCGAGGGCGCGGTCGACGGGCTCGGCACGCCGATCGGCAGCTTCTACACTCCGGGCTCGCTCGGCTATGTCGACACCACCGACATCAACCCCTACGATCCGGAGAAGGCGAAGAAGCTGCTGGCGGAAGCCGGCGTCACCACGCCGCTGCAGCTGTCACTGCGGCTGCCGCCGCCGGGCTATGCGCGGCAGGGCGGCGAGGTGCTGGCGGCGCAATTGGCCAAGGTCGGCATCGTCGCCAAGATCGAGAACCTGGAATGGGCCGCGTGGCTGTCGCAGGTGTTCAACGGCCCGCATGACTTCGACCTCACGATCGTCTCGCATGTCGAGCCGTTCGACCTCGTCAAGTTCACGGAGCCGAACTACTATTTCGGCTATCAGTCCGAGGCGTTCAACAAGCTGTACCAGAAGATCGTCGACACGCCGAACGAGGCCGAACGTGCCAAGCTGCTCGGCGACGCCCAGCGCATGCTGGCCACCGACGCCGCCGCCGGCTTCCTGTTCCAGCCGCAATGGATCACGGTCATCAACAAGAAGCTCAAGGGCGTCTGGAAGGACGTGCCGCAGTTCGAGAACGATTTCGCGGGCTGGAGCTGGGAGTGAGTGACGAGGCTATTCTCACGACGCCGCGGTGACGCTGCGAGATACTGTGCCCTCTCCCCTTATGGGAGAGGGCATCAGTGGCCTCTCCGCAAACGCGGTTTGGTGAGGGGTTCTCTCAACGAGCGATACTCGTGGAGATATACCCCTCACCCAACCGCGTTTGCCGCTCTATCCTACATGCCCTCTCCCACAAGGGGAGAGGGCGCATTAACTGCTACCGCGCGGTCGTGCCTCAACGCGAGGCGCAACTATAAGCCCCACGAGAGTTGTCCAAATCAGTGCGGCCACTCGATCGGCGTGAAACGCAACTGTCGGCGCCGCATCTCGGCCTGCAACTCCTGGGCGTATTGCTTGGCCCGCTCGCCGATCAGCCGGTAGGGTCCCCCGATCCGGCTGTCCGCGGCCACCTGCTTGCGGACACTTTCGTAGTACGCCATCAAGCTTTCATCAGTTGAATTTACAAATCGCATCAACGCGCCCTCGCAATAGATCCCCCTTGCCGCCAAGTTTGCACGACTTTTTCGCCATGGCAGCGACATAGGTTAAAATCCGTCGCCACAATCAGTTCCATTTGTGTTCCGCTGCAGGCGCGGGTTTATGCCGAGTGTTGCCGCAGGAACGCATTGGCCGCGGAACGTCTTGTTCCCCTGAGAGGGCGAACCAGGCGAGGGCGGCGATGCGCACGGAAATTCTCGTCATTGGCGGCGGGCCGGCAGGCCTGATGGCCGCGATCTATCTGGCGCGGTTCCGCCGTCAAGTGATCATCATCGATAGTGGTGCCTCGCGAGCGGCGCTGATCCCGCGGAGTCACAATCTGCCGGGATTTCCTCAGGGCATCCCAGGCCCCGAGCTGCTTGCGCGCATGCGGCGACAGGTCGAGGAGCTCGATGTGCCGATCATCCGCGGCACGGTGACCGCGCTGAAGCAGCGCAACGATCAATTCGTGGCGCTTTGCGAAGGCGAAGCGCTCGTCGCGCAGCGGACCATCCTGGCGACGGGGATCGTCGACAAGCAGACACCCCTGACCGATTGGACGACGGCGGTGCGCGACGGCGCGCTGCGCTACTGTCCGGTCTGCGATGCGTTCGAGGCCGCCGGCCGCAAGATTGCCATCATCGGCCCGCTCGCGCACGCCGCAGGCAAGGCGCTGTTCATGCGAGTCTATAGTTCCGAAGTCGTTCTGGTTCCCATCGACGATGAGCAGGACGAGGACAAGCGACGCGAACTGGCGGCCGCCGGCGTTCGCGTGACGCCGCCGTTGCGCAGGCTTCAGCGATGCGACGGCGGGATCGAAGCGGTGTTCGTCGACGCCAGCAGCGAGTGTTTCGAGATCGTCTATCCGGCCATGGGCGCCGATGTCCGCTCAGAGCTCGCCATCGCGCTCGGCGCGCGTCATACGTCCGAGGGATTTCTCGACGTCGACGCCAAGCAACGGTGTGGCGTTGCGGGACTCTATGGCATCGGCGACGTGGTCACCGATCTGCATCAGATCGCGGTAGCGTTCGGCCATGCCGCCGTTGCCGCGTGTCACGCCCATCACTCGCTGCCGATGAAGTATGCGGAACCGTCTGCCCGCGACGCCCGGATGTCGATCGCAACCTGAAATCGTGTTATCTTATGTTGGTGCCGCTGCCGTTGATCTGTCGGACCATCACGCATGGACAGGAAATCGGCATGCATGACCGCCGCCGCCAGCTGCCGCGAAGAGGCCGAGCGCGATTCGGCGCGGCGCGATCTTTGGCTGGAGCAGGCGTCGAGATGGATGGCGCTGGCCAGCGAGCAGGCGCAGCACGCCTTGATCGTCTGTGAGCCTACGCCGGCGATGCGCCGGGACGCCCACGGCTGAGCAGCATCACTGCAACGTCGGATCCAGCCGGTCGCGCAGCCAGTCGCCGATCACGGAGACCGCGAGCGTCGTCACAACGATTGTGACTGCCGGCGCCAGCATGATCCAGGGCGCGCGCGTGAGATACTCGCGGCCATAGCCGACCATGTTGCCGAGGCTGGTCATCGGCGGCTGCACGCCGAGGCCCAGGAATGAAAGACCGGATTCCAGCAGGATCACCTCGGGAAACACCAGCGTCATCGACACGATCAGAGTCGAGGCGATGTTCGGCAGAATGTGTCTGAGATAGACGCGCTGCGGCGTGGCGCCGAGTTGCCGGACTGCCGCCGCGTAGCCTTGTGCATTGGCTGAGATCGCGAGCCCGCGCGCGATGCGCGCATAGCGTTCCCAGCCGAACAGGCCCATGAGCCCGATCAGCAACGGCAACGAGTTGCCGAAGAAGGCGAGCACCGCGAGCGCCAGGATCAGGAACGGCATGCTGGCCTGGAAGTCCGCCAGCATCAGCACGGCCTGCTCGACGAGGCCGCGGAAATGCGCGGCGAGGAAGCCGAGCGTGGTGCCTGCGATCGCCGAGATCGCGGTGGCGCCGAATGCGATCAGCAGCGAGATCCGGATCGAGACGATCAGGCGCGACAGCACGTCGCGACCGAGCTCGTCGGTGCCGAGCCAATGCGCCGGATTGCCCGGCGATGACAGGCGATTGCGCAGGTCGAACTTGGTGAAGCCGTAGGGCGCGAGCTGATCGGCGAAGATCGCCAGCACCAGCATCGCCAGGATCCAGCCCGCGGCGATGGTGACGGAGATCGGAATGTTCGGCCAGCGCAGCCGCCTTGCGGCCGGCGCCTTCATCGCAACGTCGGTCATGCCGCCGCTCCCTTGCTGCGCAGTCGTGGATCGAGCAGGCCGTAGAGGAAATCCACGATCAGGTTCGAGGTCACCATCGTCATCGCCACCAGCAGCAGGATGCATTGCACGACGGCGAGGTCGCGGTTGGCGACGGCGACGACCAAGAGCCGTCCGACTCCAGGCCACGAGAACACGCTCTCGACCACGACGGCGCCGGCGATCAGGCTGCCGACCATGAAGCCGAGGATCGTCACGGTCGGGATCGCCGCATTTGGCAGCGCGTGATCCGTGATGACGCGGCGCCACGGCACGCCCTTGGCGGACGCGGTTCGAATATAGGGCTGACCGAGAATTTCCAGCATCGCGCTGCGGGTAAAGCGCGCGAGCACGGCCGCACCGCCGAAGCCGAGCGTCACGATCGGCAGGATCGCGTGGCGCCAAGAATCCTGACCGCCCGACGGCAGCCAGCCGAGCTGCACTGCGAAGATCAGCACCAGCAGCAGCGCCAGCACGAAGCTCGGTACAGTAAAGCCCGCGACGGCCGTGATCATCACAATGCGGTCGATGGCCGAGCCGCGATGCAGCGCGGCGTAGATGCCGGCGGGAATGCCGAGCAGCACCTTCAACAGGAACGCCGGGATGGTCAGCGCGAGAGTCGCCGGGATGCGCTCGATCACGAGCTCGATCGCGGGGCGTCCGTCGCGCATCGAGCGTCCGAGCTCGCCCTGGCCGATCGCCTTGAAGTAGTCGAGATATTGCACCCAGATCGGATGATCGAGGCCCCACGCCTTCCGGAACGCGGCGATGACCTCGGGCGGCGCTTCCGGTCCCATGATCATCAGCGCCGGATCGCCGGAGAGGCGCAGCACGATGAAGGCGAAGGTGACGACGAGCGCGATGGTCAGCAGCGCGCGCGACAGGCGGATGGCGAAGAAGCGCAGCATCACGCGGCGTCCTGGTTCTGCGCCGGCGCGCCCGTCACGAGATGGCAGGCGACCTGGCGCTGCGGATCGAGCGCGGTCAGCGCGGGGACCTCGACCTTGCAGCGCGCGGTCGCATGGCGGCAGCGCGGATGGAAGGCGCAGCCGGAAGGGCGCGCGGCCGGATTGGGCGGATCGCCGGCCAGTACGATGCGACCCGTGCTGCGGCGGCCCGGGGCAGGCGAGGCCGACACGAGCGCCTGCGTGTAGGGATGCTGCGGCCTCGCGAACAGATCGTCGGCATCGCCATGCTCGACGATGCGGCCGAGATACATTACGGCGACCTTGCTGCTGATCTGTCTGATCACGCGCAGGTCATGGCTGATGAACAGCATGGTCAGTCCGAGCCTAGCCTGGAGATCGACGAGTAGGTTGACGACCTGCGCCTGAATGGACACGTCGAGCGCGCTGACCGGCTCGTCACAGACGAGGAAGTCGGGCTTCGTCGCGAGCGCGCGCGCCAGCACGATGCGTTGGCGCTGGCCGCCGGACAGCGCGCCGGGATAGCGGGCGCCATGGCTGTCGTTGAGGTCAACGGACCGCAACAGCTCGCGCACCCGGGCGTCGCGCTCGGCCGTCGTGCCGATGTTGTGGATGTCGAGCGGCTCGCGGATCTGCTCAGCAACCGCGAGCCTGCGGTCGAGCGCGCCGAGCGGGTCCTGGAAGATCATCTGCATGCGGGCGCGCTGAGCACGCCACACCGCCGTGCCCGCTGCTGCGATCGGCGTGCCGTCGAAGCGCACGTGGCCCTGATCAGGCGGCTCGAGCCCGAGCACCATGCGTCCGGTGGTCGATTTGCCGGAGCCGGACTCGCCGACGATGCCGAGCGTCTCGCCTTTGGCAATCGTAAAGCTCACGCCGTCGACGGCGTGGACGGAGGTGGGGCGTCCGAACAGACCGGAGCGCATCCGGTAGGTGCGCGAGATCCCGTCGACCTCGACCAGCGGCGCTGTCATTCGGCGGCGAGCTCCACCGGCAGCCGCTGCGGCCGCAGGCAGGCGACCGCACGATCCTGCTCGAACGGCGCCAGCGGCGGCACACCGGCGTGACAGCTCTCGCCGGCGAACGTGCAGCGCGGCGCGAAAGCGCAGCCGCTCGGCAGCGCGCGGGGATCGGGCACCGTTCCGGGAATGGCCTGCAGCCGCCTGCGCGCGCCATCGAGCGGCGGCAGCGCGCCGATCAGGCCTTGTGCATAAGGATGCCAAGGATCGTCGAACAGCCGCGTGGCGGGCGCGCGCTCGACGATGCGGCCGGCATACATCACGCAGACGCGCTCGCAATTCTCCGCGACGACGCCGAGGTCATGACTGATCAGCACCATCGCCATGTTGAACTCACGCCGCACCGCCGCCAGCAGGTCGAGGATCTGCGCCTGGATGGTGGCATCGAGCGCCGTGGTCGGCTCGTCGGCGATCAGCAGGTCAGGCTGGCCGGCCAGCGCCATCGCGATCATGATGCGCTGGACCTGGCCGCCGGAGAACTCGTGCGGATAGGCCGACAGTCGCCTGACAGAATCGGGAATGCCGACGAGATCGAGCAGCCTGAGCGCCTCGACCCGTGCGGCCTCGCCGCGCAGGCCGCGATGCAGGGCCAAGCTCTCGCACAACTGGCGCCGGATCGTGAGCACCGGGTTGAGCGCGCTGGCGGGATCCTGGAAGATCATCGCGATGCGCCGGCCGCGCACGGCATCGAGCACGGCGCCGGGAGCACCGATCAGCTCGCGGCCTTCGAGCTTGGCCGATCCAGCAATCTTCGCCTTGGCCGGCAGCAAGCCGAGCGCCGCGAGCCAGGTCACCGACTTGCCGGATCCTGATTCGCCGACGAGGCCAACGGCCTCGCCTTTCTCGATATCGAGATCGATGCCATGCAGCACGGGTGTGCCGTCGAAGGCGACCTTCAGGCCGGAGATGCTGACCAGCGGCGCCACGGCATCAGACTCCGTAGTTGCCGTTGCGGAAGTCCATCGCGAACGCCGGCGAGGCCTTCCACTTGATCGACTTCGGCTTGGCGGTGAAGGTCGCGTTCTGATGCAGCACCGTATAGGCCGGGTCCTCGCGCTCGGCGATCTCCAGCATGCGGCGGAACGCCTTCTTGCGCGCATCGCGATCGGTGGAGGTCTCCAGGAACTCGGAGAGCTGGTTCAGCTCCGCATTGGTCCATTCGCCGATCTGCTGCTGTTGGCCGTTCGGACCGTGCTGGGCGACCATCGAGGACACCGGATCGTTGAAGGCGGCGGAGTTGGACCAGTCGCGCACCGCGCGGGTCGGGGCGCGCTCCATGATCTGCGACCAGTTTTCCTTGGTCTCGATCTGCACGTTGAGGCCGACGGCCTGCCACATCTCGACCAGCACCTGCGCGGTCGCCACCTGGTTGGTGTAGTAGTTGTTGAGCAGGCGGTAGGGGATCGGATCGCCCTTGTAGCCGGCCTGCTTCAAGAGGTCCTGCGCCAGCTTCGGATCGAACGCCGGCACGCTCCAGTCGGCGATGAACATGTCGCCGTAGAACTCCCATTGCAGGCCCTTCGGCACACGGGTGCGGCCGGCCCACAGGCTGTCGACGATCGCCTGGCGGTCGATCGCATGAGTGAAGGCGCGACGCACCAGCGGATTGGCGAGCTGTGGATGGTTCTTGTCGAACACGGTGAGGCGGTGATTGAGAATGGTGCCGCCCTGGACCTCGAACGCCGCGTTCTTCTCGATGCCCGTGATCTGGTCCGGCGGGATGTCGCAGGCGAACTGATATTCGCCGGACAGCAGGCCGTTGATGCGGCTCGCGACCTCCGGCACTTCCAGGAAGCGGATGCGCTTCAGCGGCGGGCGGCCGCCCCAGTATTCGTCATGCGCTTCGAGCGTCAACGAGACGTCCGGCTTGAACTCGACGATCTTGTAGGGGCCCGTCGTGATCGGCTTGCGCGCCCAGTCGAGATAGCTCGCAGCCTCCTCCCAGCCGCGTCGGCTCATGATGTCCGAGCCGTAGCGCATCAGGCGGCCTTCGATGGTCACGTCAGGCGTCGCGTTGACGAAGCGCACGGTGTATTTGTCGACCGCGTCGACGCGGACGAGATCCGGCCACATCCGGCGGGCGACGCCGATCACGTCCGGTGGCAGCTCCTTGCCCGGACGCGGGCTCGGGATCTTCTCGAACGCCTTGATGGTCGTGCGGCTCTTGGCCTCGCTGTCGCCAAACATGCGCTCGCGGCTGAACGAGAACACCACGTCCTCGGACGTCATCTCGTCGCCATTGTGGAACTTGACGCCCTGGCGCAGCTTCAGCTCGACGGTCTGGTCGTCGATGCGCTTCCATTCGGTGGCGAGGCCGGGGACGGCTTCGAGATTGCCGCGGAAGTTCTTCGAGATCAGACTTTCCCAGAGCGACGAGTAGAACACGCGCTCGCCGACATTGGACTGCTCGCGCAGCACGTCGAGCACGTTCGAGTTGCTCACCTTCTGCACGGCGATGGTGACGGAGGGACGATTGTCTGCTTGCGCGATCGAGACGCGCGGCAGGATGAAGCTGCCGCCGATCGCGGCGCCGGCGCCGAGCAGGCCGCGGCGGGTGAGCTTGGTCATGGCAATCTCTCTTGAGGTTGTCGATGGCTGTGAAACGAACGGAGTTATTGCGCGAGCTCGAGCGCGGCGAGATACGCCGCGCCCGCCTTGACGTGATCGTGGTTGCGCAATTCGAGGATCAGGCGCGGATTCGAGTTGAGCTTCGCCAGCGCCCGGAACACGGCGACCCAGCGGATGTTGCCTTCGCCCGGCGCCCAATGGCGGTCGGCGTAGCCGTCGGTGTCCTGCAGATGCACGTGGGTCAGCATGTCACCGGCGGCGTCGACGTAGTAGTCGACCGGCGGCGCGCCGGTGGAGTGGTGCGCGTAGTTGGCATGGCCGGTGTCGAGCGACACCCGTACCTTGCCGCTGCCCAACGCCTTGGCGAGGCCGACGCGATCCAGCGGATCCTTGTCCTCGATGTTCTCGATCACCAGCTCGCAATTCGCCTGCTCGGCCGAGGCGATCACGTCCGACAGCGTGGTGCGCACGCGCTCGATCAGCGCCTCGCGATTGTCCGGCAGCATGTCGATGTTGTTGTAGTCCCAGGTCGTGTAGGGCGAGTGGATCACCATCTGCGTGGCACCGAGGAACTCGGCGACTTCCAGGCCCTGCAGCAGCCGCTTGGTGACGGCGCGGCGGATCATCGGATCGTGGCTGGCGATGGTGAAGCCCCAGAACGGGCCGTGGATGCCGAGCCGGCCGGTATGGCCCGACAGCATCGACTTGATTTCCCTGGCCGTGCTGCGCCAGTCGCTGTCGAGCAGGTCGGCGCGGAAGAAGTCCTGGATCTCGAGATCCCGCTGGCGCTGGAGCAGCCAGTCGGTGTGAGCCGGAATCGATTTGACGGAGAGGGCGGCACCGAGGACGGGCAGCGTGGCGGACATGGCAAGATCCCTTGGTTGAGACCTTGAGAGCGCTAGCGGAGTTCAATGACGTCCCCATGAAGGGGCTGTGGATGGCGACGGCGACATGTTGTGTCGAGCAGGCCTTTGCGTCCTGCTGGCGTTCTATTCCTGGGGTAGACGGTCCCCTCTGGTCTCTACTTGACGTAGCCGCGGGAATTGCAACAATGCGGCGGAAATGGGGGCGGGTGATGATGGTGTGGCGTGCGATCCTTGCGGTGATGGCTTTGATCTGTGCGCTGATGTCTGCGCTGGTCGCGCCGGCGCACGCGAAGGGACCCTACGGCACGATCTCCGTCGCCGGCTGGTCGGGCGGCGCCTACACCGACGACAACACGGGCAAGTTCTCGAGCTGCATCGCATCGGCCAGCTACAAGAGCGGCATCAATTTCGGCGTGCTCGCGCTGCCGACCTATAATTGGGCGCTCGCTTTCATTCATCCAGGCTGGTCGCTGTCGCAGGGACAGAAGTTTCCCATCGTGCTCAGCTTCGACGGCCGCCAATCCTACAACGTTGAGGGCTCGGTCTGGTCGGCCAACATGGTGGTCGTGCCGATGCCGAACGATTCCAGCCTGATCAAGGCGTTCCGGGCGGCGCGCACGATGTCGGCTTTCGCCCAGGGCAATCTGTTCCAGTTCGATCTCAACGGCACGTCGGTGCTGATGCCGTCGCTGGCCAATTGCGTGCGCATGATCAATGCCGGCGGGCTGGCGGCTGCCACGAACTTCACGGCGCAGCCCGGTGCCGCCGCGGCACAACGTCCGGGCGCACCGCCCGCGGCCGCACCCGCCGCCACGGCGAGCGTGCAGCCCGCCCGTGCCGCAGAAGATTCTCCCGAGCTGCAGCTGGAAGCGATGCAGATCGCCTCCAATTTCATTCTCAAGGCGTCGCTGCAGCATCCCGCCATCCTCGGCGGCGGCGAGCGGCCGGTGTGGCTGACGGCGGGCGGCGTCGCGTGGAAGGCGGACAACGCCACCGGCTTCGTGCGGATCGTGCCGCCGCAGCGCAATGTCGATGGTCTCGAAGTCGCCGCCACGATCATCGGCAACGACGCGCGCGACTGCAAGGGCAAGTTCATCTCGGCGCGCAACAGTGAGCTGGTTGACAGCGCCGTCGTGTTCCGCGGCATGTCCTCCTGCGAGGACAGCGAGAAATCCGATGTGGCCGAATACTTCATCTTCCCGCGCAAGGCCGGCGGCTTCGTCCTGTTCTCGGTGATCACGCCGACCAGGTCGGTCGGCGGCGGCGGTGGCCAACCGCTGCAGACGCATGAGGAGGCCAATGCCAACTTCCGCAAGGCGGCGTTCACGTCGATCGCGAAGTAGGACGGCCCTCTGCTCGTCGCGCCCGCATGGCCGCGACGACCCGGGCATGAAGATCAACTGTGTAGCTCGTCTCAGCCGCGTTCATAGAACGGCAGCCTCGCGGGCGGCCGTTCTCTCCGTTCATCCACGCGAGCGCTTCGGCCGCCTGACCGCGCGTACCTTGCCGCTGCCGCCGCCGCCGCAATACAGCGTCTCGCGGCCGTCGGACTCCATCCCGGACACGCCGGCCCCCTCGGGCATGTCGAGCTGATCGAGCACCTCGCCGGTCGCGGGATCGATCCGCCGGATGTCGCTGACGTCGTCTTCCCAGGTGCCGTGCCACAGCTCGCCATCGACCCAGGTCACGCCGGTGACGAAGCGCGTGCAGGGGATGCTGCGCAGGATCTTACCCGTTGCCGGATCGATCTGGTGGATCTTGCGGTCGCGATAGGCGCCGACCCAGAGCGATCCTTCCGCCCAGGCCAGCCCGGAATCGCCGCCGCCGGACGGCGCCGGGATCGTCGCAAGCACGCGCCCGCTGTCGGGGTCGACCTTGTGGATGCGGTCCTCCGCGATCTGATAGAGATGCCGGCCATCGAAGGCGGTGCCGGCATGCGAGGGCACATCGAGCGACTTGCGCACCGCGCCGTCGGCGGGATCGAACGCCTTGATGCTGCCGCCGGTCGCGATCCACACCTGCGCGCCGTCATAGCTGACGCCGTTGACGCGATCGGCGTCCTCGAACGGTCCGTACTCGCGAATGATCTCTGCTGCTGCTCGTGTCATGTCGTGATCCATTCCGTTGCTGACGGCCGCACGCTAGTCGAGCGACGACCAGGCCGGGAGTAACAACGCGGTCGCGAATTCCGCGACGACCGGGCAGGTCCAGCGTTGCGCCCGGCCGCGCCCGAACGACTGCACCTTGCCGGACGATGCGAGCGTATCGAGCGCGCGCTGCACCGTGCGCTGGCTTTCCCCCAGCGCCACGGCGAGACCCGAGCTCGACCATGCCTCGCCATCGGCAAGGCAGGCGAGAACCGACGCGTTCTCGTCCTCGACCGGCGGCGCGAGCACCACGACATCCCGGTCTCGGCCCGGCCGAAGCGCATAGCCATCCTTCGTTGCGTCGATCTCGGCCAGGCTCCGAAGCAGTTGGCGCAGCCGCCCGATCTCGACGCGCAGGCGGACGCGGTGCGACTCGTCGGCATCCTTGCCGCGGAACGCATGGGCGATCAGCTCTGCGCGCGGCACGTCGGCGGGGACCTTCTCGGCCAGCCGCCGCGCCAGCGCGAAGAGCACCGGGCGTCGCGCCAGTGGCACGATCCGGTTGCCCTGGCGGATCGACAGCCGGCAGGCATCGAGGATCAGGACGTCCGATCGAAACAGCGCCTCGACGTCGTCGAGCTGTAACAGTCGATCCTCGCCTGCGCGGATCAACCGTGCAGCTGGCGCGGTCAATGTCGCCGAAGCCCGCTCGACCTCCGCATGCAGCTCCGGGCTACGCGCCTGCCGCGCCGTGCGCGTGGCGCGCTCCAGCGCCGCGCGCGCCGTCTTGGTCTGCAGACGGCGCAAGGCCAGGCCGGCAACGATCAGCTCGTAGATCGTGCGCGCGGCCGGCTGTAATGGCGAAGGATCGAGTTCCGCAAGTCCGCGCTCGGCGGTGTCGAGATGGCCGATGAGGACCATGCGCCGGATCTCGAGGCTGCGCGCATAGGCGGCGTTGGCCTGGTCGCCGTGCTGCTCCAGGGTCTCCCGTGCTGCAGCCAGCGCCTTGGTCGGCCAGGACAGATCACGCGCCGCGAGCGCGATCTCGGCTTCGGCCACCGCACAGCGCGCACGCGCCAGCGCAGCCTTGGGACCAAACGCCCGCGCCGCCCGCCGCAGCAGCGCCTTCGCTTTGACGACATCGCCGAGCCGCGCCATCGCGATGCCGCGCAGCGCCAGCGCCGGCGGATCATCGCGCAGCGCGACGCGGTTCAGCGCGCCGAGCGGATCACCGGCGGCAAGCGCCTGCGCCGCCGCCGAGATCAGCGAGTCCATGCAAATCCCGCCAAACTTGTCACTCCCGGTCCGTCCCGCGCCGATCCTAGTCTCAGTTGCGGTCAACACGCAAAGGGATGACAGACATGACCATGCACCAAACTGGAACTCGCGAAGACTGGCTGAAGGCACGGCTCAACCTGCTGCAGGCCGAGAAGGACTACACGCACCGCGGCGACGAGCTGGCGCAGCGCCGCCAGGCCTTGCCCTGGGTGCGCGTCGACAAGACGTATCGTTTCGATACCGAAGAGGGGCCGGCGACGCTGCCCGATCTGTTCAAGGGCCGCTCGCAGTTGCTCGTCTATCACTTCATGTTCGGGCCCGACTTCCAGGCCGGCTGCCCGTCCTGCTCGATGATCGCCGACGGCTTCAACGGTTTCCAGCTCCATCTCGCCAATCACGACGTGATGCTGTGGGCGGTGTCGCGCGCCCCATTGGCGAAGCTGAAGTCCTACAAGACGCGCATGGGCTGGAGTTTCCCCTGGGCTTCGTCGGCCAGCAGCGACTTCAACTTCGACTTCAACGTCGCGATCACCGAGGAGCAGCAGCGGCAAGGCGGCACCGAGTACAACTACCGCACCAGCCCTCCGCTCGGCGCGGGCGACGTGCCGGCCATGGTGTCGGAAATCGCGGCCACCGCCGGCACCGACGGCGCGACCTTCATGCGCGATCGCCCGGGCATGAGCGCGTTCATTGTCGAAGACGGTGCCGTCTATCACACCTACTCGGCCTATGCGCGCGGCCTCGACGGCCTGTGGGGCGCCTATCAGTGGCTCGATCGCGCCCCGAAGGGCCGCAACGAGCAGGGTGTGTGGTGGCGTCGCCGCGACGAATACGGGGCACGCTGAGAGCACGGAGCGAAGCCATGGCGTTCTTCCTGTCCAACAAGCGCTTGATGCCCGGCATCACCACCGGTCTCCGCTTCGCCGCGGCGCCGACCTTCGCGCTGATGGCCGTGCTGAACGCCATGGCCCGCGACGGCCGCTCAGACCTGATCTGCTCGGCCATGCCCGCCGGCGCGCCGCTCGGCAGCATGACGGTGATGTATCTGCTGATGAGCGCGTTCCATCTGGCACCGTGGTTGAGGAGGATAGGGGGTGGCTTCCCAAGGCCTCGACGCAATGAAGCTGACTGCCGGCTCAAGAGTTAGCCATGTAGCTACAGGTTTGCTTGCGGAGAGAACCCCTCACCCAAGCGAGCTCGCGGAACGGCCGGCGATGCCCTCTCCCACCCTGGCGAAGCTTCGCTTCGCCTTGGGGGCGAGGGCGCTGTATCTGGCAGTCTTGCTGCGGGAGGGAAGTGATAATTTTGGGCAGCACAGTGCCCGTTATTGCGCCCTCGCCCCTAAGGCGAAGCGAAGCTTCGCCAGGGTGGGAGAGGGCATGTACGCCAGATCGACAAACTCGCTTGGGTGAGGGGGATGTCTCCGCTAGTTCGCCTCGTTGAATGGGTACTCTGACGCGCGACGATGTCGCGCATGGGCCGCCCTCACGCCTCCGCCGCCACCTTCAGCGCCTCGGCCCGGATCTCCTCCACCAGCCGCTCCTTCAGCGCCACGAACTCCGGCGACGTCTTGATCTTGTAGGAGCGCGGATGCGGCAGGTCGATCTTGATGTCGGCCTTAATGCGACCGGGACGGGCGCTCATCACCAGCACGCGGCTGCCGAGGAAGATGGCCTCCTCGATGTCATGGGTGACGAACAGCACCGTCTTCTGGTCGCGCTCCCAGATGCCGAGCAGCATCTCCTGCATCAGCACCCGGGTCTGGTTGTCGAGCGCGCCGAACGGCTCGTCGAGCAAGAGGATCTTCGGATCATTGGCGAGCGCGCGGGCGATCGCGCAGCGCTGCTGCATGCCGCCGGACAGCTGCTTGGGCCAGTGGTTCTCGAAGCCCTTGAGGCCGATCTGCTGGATGAAGCGGTCGGCAACGGCGTTGCGCTTGTCCTCGGGCGCGCCGCGCTCGCGCAGGCCGAAGGCGATGTTCTCGCGCACGGTTAGCCAGGGAAACAGTGTGTAGGACTGGAACACCATGCCGCGGTCGGCTCCGGGGCCGGTGACCTCGCGGCCGTCGAGCAGCACCTTGCCGCTGGTCGGATGGTCGAGCCCGGCGACGATGCGCAGCAAGGTCGACTTGCCGCAGCCGGAGGGGCCAAGAATGGTGACGAAGTCGTTGTTGCCGATGGAGAGCGCCACCGGCTCCAGCGCGCGCGTCGGCGCGTGGCCCTGGCGGGCGGGGAAGGTGCGCGTGACCTGATCGATGACGAGCGTGGTCATGCGAGCTTCCACGGAAACAGCCAGGCGTTGAACGCCTTGAACAGGAAGTCCGAGATCAGGCCGATCAGGCCAATGATGATGATGCCGAAGATGATCTGGCCGGTGTTGAGCAGCGCCTGGCTGTCGGTGATCATGTGGCCGATGCCGGACGACGAGCCGATCAACTCGGCGACAATCACATAGGTCCAGGCCCAGCCGAGCACGAGGCGCAAAACTTCGGCGATGTCAGGTGCAGCCGACGGCAGCAGCACCCGGCCGATGATGCCACGGTCGCTGGCGCCGAGCGTATAGGCGGCCTCGACCAGGTCGCGTCGCGTGTTGCCGACCGTGACCGTGATCATCAGGATGATCTGGAACACCGAGCCGATGAAGATGATAAGCAGCTTCTGCAACTCGCCGATGCCGGCCCAAAGGATCAGCAGCGGAATGAACGCGGAGGCAGGTAAATAGCGTGCGAAGGACACGAACGGCTCGAGAAATGCCTCGACCGGCTTGTAGGCGCCCATCAGCAGGCCGAGCGGCACGGCGATCACTGCTGCCAGCACGAAGCCGCCGACGACGCGCCAGACGGTCATGCCGATATCATAGAGGAAGCCGAACTTCGTCAGCAGGTCCCAGCCTTCGCGCAGCATGGTCAGCGGATCGGCGAGGAACGTCTTCGGCACATAGCCGCCGAACGTCGCCAGCGACCACGCCGCGACGAACACGACGAAGAAGGCGAGGCCGAGCGCTGTTCTTGATCGGGCGCTGACGGGATCGAGAGGACGGATCACGGATCGGGCTTTCGTGGTGGAGGCAGCCCGCGCGGTGTCGCGGGCTGCTGGTGGTCGGTTCGGTGTCAGTGTGGGGCAGGCTATCTCCACACCGTCATTGCGAGGAGCGGAGCGACGAAGCAATCCAGAGTCGCATCCTGAGCCCTGGATTGCTTCGCTTCGCTCGCAATGACGGATAGTCTGGGAGGCTTTAGCGCTTACTTGATGAAGCTCGCATCATACAGATCCTCGACGTTCGGGACCTGCTTGATGATGCCGACCTCGAGCAGCAGTTCGGCCGCATCCTTGTTGAAGGTCTTGAACTCGGTCTCGAAGAACTTCTGGCTCGCGGCCTTGTCCTGCCAGCGCAGATATTTGGCGGAGTTGCCGAACTGCTCGCCGCTCTGCTTCACGTCGGCACCCATGATCTCATAGGACTTGGCCTGGTCCTTGGCGATCATGTCGAGCGCCTCGTAGTAGCTGTCGGCGAGCGCCTTGGCGGCCTTCGGGTTCTCGGTCAGGAACTTCGGCGTGCAGCCGAACGTGTCCATCACCATCGGATAGTCCAGCGTGGTGGCGATGATCTTGCCTTTGTCGGGCGCTGCGCGCACCGTCGACAGATACGGCTCGTAGGTCATGGCGGCGTCGTTCTGGCCAGCGACGAACGCTTGCGCGGCCGGGCCCGGCTCCATGTTGACGACGGTGACGTCCTTGATGCTCAGGCCGTTCTTCTTGAGCATCCAGGCCAGCCCGAAATAGGGCGAGGTGCCGGGCGCGGACGCGGCGACCGTCTTGCCCTTCAGGTCCTTGATCGAGGCGACGTCGTTGCGCACGGCCATGCCGTCGGCGCCGTAGCTCTTGTCGAGCTGGAAGATCTGCTTGGTGGCGACGCCATTGGCGTTCCAGGAGATCCAGGTCTCGACCGTGGTCGCGGCGCACTGCACGTCGCCGGCGGCGATCGCGAGGTGGCGGTCCTTCTGCGGGATCTTCTTGATGGTGACGTCGAGGCCGTTCTTCTTGAAGATGCCGGCTTCCTTCGCCAGCGTCAGCGGCGCGAAGCCGGTCCAGCCGGAAATGCCGATGCCGACCTTGACGTCGTCGGCGAAGGCCGCGGTGGAGGCCAGCAGCGCGGCCGTTACGGCAAGGAGTCCAAGTCTGCGCATGGTCGTCATCCTCTACTGTTGAAAGAAATCTTCGGAACGGTCGGCGGTCTCCCGCGATGACCGCATGTCTCTGCAAGAGCTGTCCGCTCGCTTGCAAATCTCATGCTCGGATATGGCGCGGAGGAGCTGGCTCATTCGCTCCCCCTGAATCGCGCCACCAGGCGGTGCTGCTCACCGGGATAGACCAGCCTGACAGCCGTGAGCGGCTGCCCCTGGCGCCAGGTGTGGCGCTCGATCACGAGACAGGGCGCGCCGACGGCGATGTCGAGGCCCTCGGCGATCGCCTTGTCGGCGACGATGGCACTGATCGCATGCTCCGCTTCCGTCCACGGCACGTGATGCAGCAGCCATGAGCCGGGCGGATCGACCTTGAAATTGGCCTTGGCGGCGTCGGGCACGGCATCCAGGTCAATCAGCCGGTCCTCGATCGCGAACGGGACGTCGTCGGCGCTGTGGCGGCAGCGGATCGCGATCACCTTGCACGGCTTCTTGACTCCGAGTCGTTCCCGATCAGCCGCGTTGGCTGGCCGGCGCGCCGACGCGATCAGCTCATAGCCATAGGCGCGGCCGAGTGCGCCGATCTCGGCCCGGATGTCGGGAATCTTCAGCACAGCCGACAGGAATTGCGGGCGCCGCACGAAGCTGCCGGCGCGACGGCGGCGCTCGATCAGGTCGGCCTGCGCGAGCTCCGACAGCGCCTTGTTCACGGTCATGCGCGAGCAGCCATAACGGGCCATGATCTCGTGCTCGAACGGAATGCGATGGCCGGGCGGCCATTCACCGGTGAGGATGCGGCGCTCGATGTCCTGCCGGATGGTCTTGTAGAGCGTGCCGCCGCCTGGCTTGGCGCGATCCTCTGCGAGGCTCATGAGAGCAGCCTCCGCACGGCCGTGTTGAAGCCGCGCCGGGCCGCGTCGCGCGAGCGATGGTGGCCGCCCTGGACGACCTTGGCGCCGCCGGCCCAGACGCAGTCGATGGCGTCGGACGACGTTGCGAAGATCCAGCCGTCCAGTAGCGCATCTTGCGTCCGCCCGGCGAGCGACGGATGCGTCAGATCGAGCGTGACGATGTCGGCACGGCCGCCGACCTGCAGCCCGACGTTGGATTGCGCGAGCGCCTGCGAGCCGCCGGCGAGCGCGGCGTCGAACAGCGTCCGGCCGGTCGAGGCTTGCGGACCTGGCGTGAGCACGTTGCGCTCGCGATGCGTCAACCGCTGGCCGTATTCGAGCTGGCGCAACTCGTCGCTGACGCCGACCAGCACGTTCGAGTCGGTGCCCACGCCGATGCGTCCGCCTGCGCGCAGATAGTCGCGCGCGGGAAAGATGCCGTCGCCGAGGCTGGCTTCGGTGACCGGGCACAGGCCGGCGGTTGCGCCGCTCCGCGCGAGCGCCGCCGTCTCGTCCGCCGTCATATGCGTCGCATGGATCAGGCACCAGCGCGCATCGACCGCGTGATGATCGAGCAGCCATTGCACCGGACGCTGGCCGGACCAGGCGAGGCAGTCCTCGACCTCCTTGACCTGCTCGGCGGCATGGATGTGGACCGGGCCGCCGTCAGCGAGCGGAAGCAGCGCGCTGAGCTCATCCGGCGCCACCGCGCGCAGGCTGTGCGGCGCGATGCCGAGATTGGCGCCGCGGAGCGTGCCGATCGCCTTGCGCGAGGCCACGAGCAGCCTCTCGAACCGATCGACATCGCAGATGAAGCGCCGCTGTCCCTCGTGCGGCGCGGAACCGCCGAAGCCGCCATGCGCGTAGAAGCTCGGCAGCAGGGTCAGGCCGATGCCGGATGTCCGCGCAGCCGCGGCGATACGCACCGCCATCTCGCCGATATCGGCGTAAGGCGTGCCGTCGCGATCGTGGTGCAGATAATGGAATTCGCCGACCCGCGTGAAGCCGCGCTCGAGCATCTCGACATAGAGCTGGGTGGCGACCGCCTCGACATCCTCCGGGCGCATCGACAGCGCGAAGCGGTACATCGTCTCGCGCCACGTCCAGAACGTATCGGTGGAAGAGCCGCTGATCTCGGCAAGCCCGGCCATGCCGCGCTGGAAGGCGTGGCTGTGCAGGCTGGCGATGCCGGGGATGGCGACCTCGTGTTGCTCGTCGTCGAGGGTCGGCGGCACGCCCGCGGAAACCTGTGCGATCTCGCCGTTGCTGATCACGACCTGCACGTCCTCGGCCCAACCGGCGGGCAGGAGCGCGGATGCGAAGTGCAGTGACGCCATGATCGATAGACCCGCTGGACAGGACGGCGGAAGCGAGTTTATGTATAGACATATCGCCCGTCAAGCATTCGTGAAGGTGGGAGGCAGCATGGCCGAGCGTTTCGACCGGATCTGGCGCAATGCGCGGCTTGCGACCCTGCGCGAGGACGAGCCGGGTCTCGGTGTGATCGAGCAGGGCGTGATTGCCGCCCGGGACGGTCGCATCGCGTTCGCCGGTTCGCGAGCGGATTTTCCGGCCGACGCCGACGCGCCGGAGCGCATCGATTGCGAGGGACGCTGGATCACGCCAGGCCTCGTCGACTGTCACACCCATCTCGTCTATGGCGGCGACCGCGCGCACGAGTTCGAGCTGCGCCTGGCCGGCGCGAGCTATGAGGAGATCGCGCGGGCCGGCGGTGGAATTGTATCTACCGTCGCAGCGACGCGCGCCGCGAGTGAAGAGGCGCTCGTCGCCAGCGCACTGCCGCGACTCGACGCGCTGCTCGCTGAGGGCGTCACGACGATCGAGATCAAGTCCGGCTATGGGCTGGAGACGGCGACCGAGCTGCGACAATTGTCCGCAGCGCGCGCGCTCGGCAGCAAGCGGCCCGTAACCGTGCGCACCAGCTTTCTAGGCGCCCATGCGCTGCCGGTCGAAGCCGGCGGCGACAAGGACCGCTACATCGATCTGGTCTGCAACGAGATGCTTCCCGCGGTCGCCAAGTCGGGACTGGCCGATGCGGTCGATGCCTTTATGGAAAACATCGCGTTCTCGGCCGCGCAGACGTCGCGCGTCTTTGCGGCGGCGAGGGCGCTTGGCCTGCGCGTCAAGCTGCACGCCGACCAGCTCTCCAATCGCGGCGGCGCAGCACTTGCGGCCGAGTTCGGGGCGCTGTCGGCCGATCATCTCGAGCACACCGACGAAGCCGGCGCGGCTGCGATGGTGCGCGCTGGAACCGTGGCAGTGCTGCTGCCAGGAGCGTTCTACTTCATTCGCGAGACGCAGAAGCCGCCGGTGGAGCTGTTTCGCAAGCATGGTGTGAAGCTCGCGCTCGCCACCGACTGCAATCCCGGCTCGTCGCCGCTGACGTCGTTGCTGTTGACCATGAACATGGCGGCGACCTTGTTCCGGATGACCGTTGACGAATGCATCGCGGGCGTGACCCGCGAAGGCGCCCGTGCATTGGGCGTATTGGGCGAGACCGGCACACTTGAAGTCGGCAAGTGGTGCGATCTCGCGATCTGGGACATCAGCCGTCCCGCAGAAGTGGTCTACCGCATGGGCTTCAATCCGCTGCATCAGCGTGTCTGGAGAGGCCAATGAGTCCGATCCTCGTGGCTCCCGGCCGCGTCGGCTTCGACGATCTCGCGCGCGTCTACGCGGGGGCGCCGTTCGCGCTGGATCCTTCCTATTGGCCGCGCGTCGAGGCTGCGGCCGCGATCGTCGCCAAGGCGGCGCAGGGCGCGGAGCCGGTCTATGGCATCAACACCGGCTTCGGCAAGCTGGCCTCGAAGCGCATTCCGCCGGACCAGACCGCGCAGCTCCAGCGCAATTTGATCCTGTCGCATTGCTGCGGCGTCGGCCCGGCAACGCCCGAGCCGGTGGTGCGGCTGATGATGGCGCTCAAGATCATCTCGCTCGGTCGCGGTGCTTCGGGCGTGCGGCGCGAGATCATCGCGCAACTTCAATCCATGTTGGCGCAAGGCGTCCTGCCATTCGTGCCTCAACAGGGCTCGGTCGGCGCGTCCGGTGACTTGGCGCCGCTTGCGCATATGACGGCGGTGATGATCGGCGAAGGCCAGGCCTTCGTCGACGGCCGACTGGTTTCGGGCCGGGATGCGCTCTCGCAGGCCGGACTTGCTCCGGTCACGCTCGGGCCGAAGGAAGGACTCGCGCTGATCAACGGCACGCAGTTCTCGACCGCCTATGCGCTCGCCGGCCTGTTCCGCGCGCATGATCTGATCAACGCGGCGCTCGTCACCGGCGCGTTGTCGGTCGATGCTGCGATGGCCTCCACTGCGCCGTTCCGCCCAGAGATCCAGGCGCTCCGCGGTCATCCCGGCCAGATCGAAGCCGGCCGTGTGCTCACCGAGCTGCTCGACGGCAGCGCGATCCGGCTGTCGCATCTTGAGGGCGACGAGCGCGTGCAGGATCCGTATTGCCTGCGCTGCCAGCCGCAGGTCGCAGGCGCCGCGCTCGACCTGCTGACGCAGGCGGCGCGCACGTTGGTCACTGAAGCCAATGCGGTCACCGACAATCCGCTGGTGCTCGTCGAGACCGGCGAGATCATCTCCGGCGGCAATTTCCACGCCGAGCCGGTGGCGTTCGCCGCCGACCAGATCGCGCTGGCACTGTCCGAACTTGGCGCCATCAGCGAGCGGCGCATCGCGACGCTGGTCGACCCGGCGCTGAATTTCGGCCTGCCGCCATTCCTCACGCCGGAGCCGGGCCTGAACTCCGGCTTCATGATCGCGGAGGTGACGGCCGCGGCGCTGTTCGCCGAGAACAAGCAGCGCGCGCTGCCGTGCTCGATCGACTCGACGCCGACCAGCGCCAACCAGGAAGACCACGTCTCGATGGCCGCGCATGCCGCGCGGCGACTGCACGACATGGCCGACAATCTCGCGCACATCATCGGCATCGAGCTGCTGGTTGCTGCGCAGGGCATCGAGCTGCGCGTGCCGCACGGCACCAGCGCGGCGCTATCGGCCGTGATCGGCACGCTGCGCCAGCATGTGCCGGCGCTGGAGAGCGACCGCTACATGGCCGACGACCTCGCGAAGGCCGCCGCGCTCGTCGCCGGCGGTGTGCTGGCCAGCGCGGCGAGCGATGCACTCGGACGCGATCCGTTTCCCAAGCTTGGATGAGAGGGACCCATGAACCGACGCCTCGACAATGCCCGGGTGATCCGTGCGCCGCATGGCAGCGACATCAGCGCCAAGAGCTGGCTCACCGAAGCGCCGTTGCGCATGCTGATGAACAATCTCGATCCTGACGTGGCCGAGAAACCGAGCGAGCTGATCGTCTATGGCGGCATCGGCCGCGCCGCGCGCGACTGGGACAGCTTTGATCGCATCGTCGCGTCCTTGCGCAAGCTGGAGGCCGACCAGACGCTGGTCGTGCAGTCCGGCAAACCCGTCGGCGTGTTCCGCACGCATCCGGATGCGCCGCGCGTGCTGATCGCCAACTCCAACATCGTGCCGCATTGGGCGACGCTCGATCACTTCAATGCGCTCGATAAAATGGGCCTGATGATGTACGGCCAGATGACGGCCGGCTCCTGGATCTACATCGGCAGCCAGGGCATCGTGCAGGGCACCTACGAGACGTTCGTGGAGGTCGGCCGCCGCCACTACAATGGCGATCTCTCCGGCAAGTGGATTCTCACGGCGGGCCTCGGCGGCATGGGCGGCGCGCAGCCGCTGGCCGCGACCATGGCCGGCGCCTCGATGCTCGCTGTCGAATGCCAGCCGAGCCGCATCGAGATGCGGCTGCGTACCGGCTATCTCGATCGCCAGGCCGCCACGCTCGACGAGGCGCTCGCGTTGATGGCGGAGGCCGCAACGACCAAGAAGGCGGTCTCGGTCGGCCTGCTCGGCAATGCCGCCGAGATCTTTCCCGAGTTGGTGCGCCGTGGCGTGCGTCCCGATATCGTCACCGACCAGACCAGCGCGCATGATCCGATCAACGGCTATCTGCCGAAGGGTTGGACGCTCGCCGAGTGGGAGACGAAGCGCGCCGCCGACCCGAAGGCGGTCGAGCAGGCGTCGAAGACCTCGATGGTCGGCCATGTCCAGGCGATGCTGGATTTCCACGCCATGGGGATTCCAACGCTCGACTACGGCAACAATATCCGCCAGATGGCGAAGGACATGGGCCTCGCCAACGCGTTCGATTTCCCCGGCTTCGTGCCCGCCTACATCCGTCCGCTGTTCTGCCGCGGCATCGGCCCGTTCCGCTGGGCGGCGCTGTCGGGCGATCCCGAGGACATCTACAAGACCGACGCCAAGGTGAAGGAGCTGTTGCCCGACAACAAGCATCTCCACAACTGGCTCGACATGGCTAGGCAGCGCATCAAGTTCCAGGGCCTGCCGGCGCGGATCTGCTGGGTCGGCCTCGGCGACCGCCATCGCCTTGGGCTTGCCTTCAACGAGATGGTGGCGCGCGGCGAATTGAAGGCGCCGATCGTGATCGGCCGCGACCATCTCGATTCCGGCTCGGTCGCGAGCCCGAACCGCGAGACCGAGGCGATGAAGGACGGCTCCGACGCGGTGTCGGACTGGCCGCTGCTGAATGCGCTGCTCAATTGCGCCAGCGGCGCGACCTGGGTGTCGCTGCACCATGGCGGCGGCGTCGGCATCGGCTATTCGCAGCATGCCGGCATGGTCATCGTCGCCGACGGCACGCCGGATGCGGCGCGCCGGCTGGAGCGCGTGCTGTGGAACGATCCGGCCACCGGCGTGATGCGCCATGCTGACGCCGGCTACGAGGACGCCATCGCCTGCGCCGACGCCAACGGGCTCGATCTGCCGAGTCTGTCGCGATAGCGCGCGAAACCTCCTGGGTTGAACAGCGGCCCCTGATTGTGGTCTCATGCTGAAAACGCGACCGGTACGCGTCGCGGCGCAGAGGGAAGCCTATGGGAATCGCGTTTCCGTTCTCGGCCATTGTCGGCCAGGACGAGATGAAGCTGGCGCTGATGATCGCCGCTGTCGACCCGAAGGTCGGCGGCGTGCTGGCCTTTGGCGATCGCGGCGCCGGCAAGTCCACCGCGGTGCGCGCGCTGGCCGCGCTGCTGCCGCCAATGAGCGCCGTGGTCGGCTGCCGCTATCAATGCGATCCCGCCGATGCCGCCGCGCAATGTGCCGATTGCCGCGCCCGCTCCAAGCCGAGCGGCAAGGCCAAGAAGCCCGCCGCGCTGAAGGCGCATCAGGTGCCGGTGCCGGTGATCGACCTGCCGCTCGGCGCCACCGAGGACCGCGTCGTCGGCGCGCTCGATCTGGAGCGCGCGCTGGCCCATGGCGAGAAATCGTTCGAGCCGGGGCTGCTGGCGCGCGCAAACAGAGGCTTTCTCTACATCGACGAGGTCAACCTGCTGGAGGATCATCTCGTCGATCTCCTGCTCGACGTCGCCGCGTCCGGCGAGAACGTCGTCGAGCGCGACGGCCTCAGCATCCGTCATCCTGCGCGCCTCGTGCTGGTCGGCACCGGCAATCCGGAGGAGGGCGAGTTGCGGCCGCAACTGCTCGATCGCTTCGGCCTGTCGGTCGAGGTCAAGACGCCCGGCGATCTGCCGACGCGCATCGAGGTGATCAAGCGCCGTGACGCGTTCGAGACAAATCCCACGGCGTTCGTCGCGCATTGGGAGAAGGAGGAGGCCAAGCAGCGCAAGCGCATCCTCGCCGCGCGCGACCACATCGTCTCGGTGAAAGTTGCCGACCGCGAGCTGGAGCAGGCGGCGCGGCTGTGCATGGCGCTCGGCACCGACGGCCTGCGCGGCGAGCTCACCTTGATGCGGGCAGCGCGCGCTGCCGCGGCGCTCCAAGGCGCCAAGGCGGTCGATAACAGCCATCTCAAGACGGTTGCGCCGATGGCGCTGCGGCACCGTCTCCGACGCAATCCGCTCGACGATTCCGGCTCGTCGGTGCGGGTCGAGCGCGCGCTCGCCGAGCTGTTCGCAACGTGAGCGACGGCGCCGCGATCTGGGCCGATGCGATGATCGCGGCCGCGCTGGCCGCGATTGATCCGGCCGCGTCGGTGCTCGTGCGGGCAGGTGCGGGACCGGTGCGCGAGCAATGGCTCGAGCTGCTGCGCGAGCTGATGCCGGCGTCGATCCACATCCGCAAACTGCCGCCGTCGATCTCCGACGATCGCCTGCTCGGCGGCCTCGATCTCGCCGCGACGCTGCAGGCGGGACGGCCGGTGCTGCAGCGAGGCCTGTTGGCCGAAGCCGACGGCGGCGTGCTGATCGCCGTGATGGCCGAGCGGATCGCGCCGTCGACAACAGCGCATCTCTGTGTTGCCCTCG
The DNA here is from genome assembly GCF_051167655.1 of Bradyrhizobium sp. HKCCYLS2038. Taxonomy (NCBI): domain Bacteria; kingdom Pseudomonadati; phylum Pseudomonadota; class Alphaproteobacteria; order Hyphomicrobiales; family Nitrobacteraceae; genus Bradyrhizobium; species Bradyrhizobium sp. HKCCYLS2038. The sequence continues at coordinate 1,228,791 of NZ_JBNPTM010000001.1, forward strand.
ACACGGGCGCTGTCCGGATCGAGCGGGATGGAATGTCGCTGCATGCTCCGGCGCGATTTGGCGTGATCGCCCTCGATGAAGGCCTTGGCGACGAGCGCGTGTCGCCGGCTCTCGCGGATCGCCTCGCCTGTCAGCTCGATCTCGGCACCGTCGCGCGCGCCGATCTCGGCGAGAGCCTGTTCAAGCTGTCGGACATCGCTGCTGCCCGCGCGCTGCTGCCGCAGGTCCGCCTGTCCGACGATGCGATCGCCGCATTGACCACCACGTCCGTGGCACTCGGTATCGACTCGCTGCGTGCGCCATTGCTGGCCTGCCGCGTCGCGCGCCTCGCCGCGGCGCTCGACGGCGAGACTGTCGTTGCGGAAGCCCACATCGCCTGCGCCGCGCGGCTGGTGCTGGCGCCGCGCGCGACCCGGCTGCCCGCGACGGACGACGACACCGAGAGCAACGAGGCGCCGGAGCCGCAGAACGATCAGGCCGAGAGCGAGGAGGACCGCAGCAATGATGGTCCGCTCGAAGACCGCGTGCTCGAAGCCGCGCAGGCCGCTATTCCCGCCGATCTGTTGAAGCGTCTGCAGGACGAGCGCGCGATGCGGATGCGATCGAGCAGCGCCAGCAAGCAGGGCACCGCGCAGAAGGCGCCGAAGCGCGGCCGGCCCATTGGTGCGCGGCGCGGCGAATGGCGCGCCGGGGCGCGGCTCAACGTGCTTGAGACTCTTCGCGCGGCAGCGCCATGGCAGCCGTTGCGACGGCGGACGCGCCGCGCGGGCAAGGGCGGCCGCCTCATCGTGCACAAGGACGACATCCGCATCACCCGCTTCAAGCAGCGCTCGGGCACCACGACGATCTTCGTCGTCGACGCCTCCGGCTCGTCGGCCTTGCAGCGTCTCGCGGAGGTCAAGGGCGCGGTCGAGCTGCTGCTCGCCGAGTGCTACATCCGCCGCGATGAGGTCGCGCTGATCGCGTTTCGCGGCAGGAGCGCCGAGCTGTTGTTGCCGCCGACGCGCTCGCTGACGCGCGCCAAGCGCAGCCTCGCCGCACTGCCCGGCGGCGGCGGCACCCCGCTGTCGGCCGCGATCTTCGCGGCGACCGAGCTCGCCCTCGCGGTGAAGGCGAAAGGGCAGGCGCCGACGATCGTGCTGATGACCGACGGCCGCGCCAATGTCGCGCGGGACGGCGGCGGGCGCAGCGAGGCCGAGGCGGAAGCGCTGGTGGCCGCGAAGCAGCTCGCACTGACCGGCATTCCCGTGGTGCTGGTCGATTCCTCGCCGCGGCCGCAGGACAAGGCCGCGCAACTGGCTGGCGCGATGCAGGCCCGCTACGTGGCGCTGCCCCATGCCGATGCCACCCGTTTGTCGCAGGCGGTGATGGCGCAGGCCGGCCGCGGCTGACGGAACCGTTGGCGTCAGGCAGCGTTCCCAACGACGACTGACAAGCGGGTCGATCAGCGTTATGCTCGCGTCGGATCGGTTGCACCGGGCGATTTTGCCGGTCGACATGAAATCGCCAACCAGGAGCATGCCATGCCGATCGCCTCGACAACCCAGCGTGAGCATGCGGTGAGCTCGCGCGCGGTGACGATGCCGCCGCCGCTGGCTGCGCCGCGCTTCGAGCTTGCCGATGCCCGCACCGGGCGGATCACCTGCTATGGCGATGTGCCCGCCGCGCCGGTCGAGCAGCGGCCGCTGCTGCTGATCCACAGCGTCAACGCCGCGGCGACCGCCTACGAGATGAAGCCCCTGTTCGAGCACTACCGCACGACGCGTCCGGTCTACGCCCTCGATCTGCCCGGCTTCGGCCTGTCGGACCGCGCCGACCGCATCTACACGCCGCGCCTCATGACCGATGCGATCCTGCTCGCCGCCCACGAGGTTCGGCGCCGTCACGGTGATGTCGCCATCGATGCGATCGCGCTGTCGCTCGGCTGCGAGTTCGCGGCGAGGGCCGGTACCGAGGCGCCGAACCTGTTTCACACCCTCGGGCTGCTCAGCCCGACCGGGTTCGATCGCCGGGCCGAGGCGGCGGCCAAGAAAGCCGGCAACAAGGACACGACGCGGGCGATGCCCTGGGTGCGCAACATCCTCAACGTATCGCTGTGGAAGCACGGCTTCTTTACGCTGCTGACGTCGCGCGCCAGCATCCGCTTCTTCCTGCAGAAGACCTTCGGCCGCAAGGACATCGACGAGGGCCTGCTGGAGTACGACTACATCACCACCCATCAGCCCGGCGCGGAGAATGCGCCGTATTCGTTCGTCTCCGGCTATCTGTTCAGCGCCAATGCCTTGAAGCTCTACCAGGCGCTCGCCATGCCGGTCTGGATGGTGCATGGCGTGCGCGGCGACTTCGTCGATTACAACGGCAAGCATGCCGTCGAAGGCCTGCCGAACTGGCGCATCGAGGTGGTGGAGACCGGAGCGATGCCGCATTTCGAGCAGCTTGATAAAGTCGTCGCCAGCTACGATGATTTCCTGGCGCGTGCGGACGGCCCTTGAGGACGTCAGCCGCGTCCAACCCCTGTGGGCCGGCATGAGTGACAAGCCGAACTGGAGCGTCGACGGCAAGGACTGGCCCAACCGTGCGGCCAGCCGCTTCGTCGAGGCCGCGGGCCTGCGCTGGCATGTGCAGATCATGGGGGAGGGGCCGGTCGCGCTGCTCGCTCACGGCACCGGGGCGGCGACCCATTCCTGGCGCGACCTCGCGCCGCTGCTCGCCAGGCATTTCACCGTCGTCGCGCCCGATCTCTCCGGCCACGGCTTCACCTCGACGCCACATTGGCAGCGGCTGTCGCTGGATGGCATGTCGCGCGATCTCGCCGGCCTCTGCGACAAACTCGCGGTGAAGCCCGAGATCGCGATCGGCCACTCCGCGGGCGCCGCTGTGCTCACCCGCATGACGCTGGACGGCCTGATCGCGCCGAAGCTGATCGTCAGCCTGAACGGCGCCTATCTGCCGTTCGGCGGCCTTGCCGCGCAGTTCTTTTCGCCGCTGGCCAAGATGATGGCGCTCAATCCGCTGGTGCCGCGGCTGTTCGCATGGCGGGGCCGCGATCCGGCCGCCGTGCATCGGCTGCTGAAGGGCACCGGCTCGACGCTCGATGCGACCGGCGAGCGGCTGTATCGGCGCCTGGTCGGCAGCCCCGGTCATGTCGGCGCCGCGCTGGAGATGATGGCGAACTGGGACCTGCATCCCCTGCTGCGCGATCTGCCGCGGCTCAAGACCAGCCTGCTGCTGATCGCCGCCACCCACGACCGCGCCATTCCACCCGACGTGGCGCAGCGCGTGCGCCAATTGGTGCCGCAGGCGCAGCTCGAACTCATTGATGGCCTTGGTCATTTGGCGCATGAGGAGCAGCCTTCCCGGATCGCCGGGATGATCGTCGCGGCCGCTGAGCAGGCTGGCGTGCTTGCGGTGCAGCAGGAAATGTCCAGTTGAGTTGACATTTTTGGCTGGCGAAAGCGTCAATTCCGATTTACGCTTTCGATCATGCTCGACGTCTCCACCATCAAGGCCGCCGCCATTCCGGCTGAGCTCGGAGACCGGCCGCATGCCGTCGTGATCGGCTCCGGCTTCGGCGGCCTCGCCGCCGCCGTCCGGCTCGGTGCGCGCGGCTATCGCGTCACCGTGTTCGAGCAGCTCGATGCGCCCGGCGGCCGTGCCTACGTGCATCGCCAGGACGGCTTCACCTTCGACGCCGGCCCGACCATCGTCACTGCGCCGTTCCTGTTCGAGGAGCTGTGGCAGCTGTGCGGACGGAAAATGTCCGACGACGTGATCCTGAAGCCGATCTCGCCATTCTACCGCATCCGGTTCGACGACGGCACGGTGTTCGACTGCTCGGCCGATCCCGCCGCGATGCGCGCCGAGGTCAGCAGGATCTCGCCGGGCGATGTCGACGGCTACGAGCGCTTCATGAAGGCGAGCGAGGCGATCTTCAAGAAAGGCTTCGAGGAGCTCGGCGACGTTCCTTTTCTGTCGCTGCTCGACATGGCCAAGATCGCACCAGCGATGATCAAGCTGCAGAGCTTCCGCTCGGTCTACGGCCTGGTCTCCCAGCATGTCCGCGACGAGCGGCTGCGCGTCATCCTCAGCTTCCATCCGCTGCTGATCGGGGGCAATCCGTTCACCACGACGTCGATCTACTGCCTGATCGCCTATCTCGAGCGCCGCTGGGGCGTGCACTTCGCGATGGGCGGCACCGGCGCGCTGGTCAACGGCCTCGTCAGTCTCATCGAAGGGCAGGGCGGCCAGGTGCGCTGCTCGACCCCCGTTGCCGAGATCACGACCAGCAATGGTGTCGCCACCGGCGTGCGGCTCAAGTCCGGCGAGACGATCGCGGCCGATGTCGTCGTCTCCAACGGCTGCGCCGCCTGGACCTACAAGCACCTGCTGCCATCGGTGCCGCGGCGGCGCTGGACCGATGCGCGCATCGACCGCGCGCGCTATTCGATGAGCCTGTTCGTCTGGTACTTCGGCACGAAGCGCCGCTATGACGATGTCGAGCATCACACCATCCTGCTCGGCCCGCGCTACCGCGAGCTGCTCGACGACATCTTCCGCCGCAAGGTGCTGGCGGATGATTTCAGCCTCTATCTGCACCGGCCCACGGCGACCGATGCGTCGCTGGCGCCCGACGGCTGCGATGCGTTCTACGTGCTGTCGCCGGTGCCGCATCAGGAGAGCGGCATCGACTGGGCCGCCGCCGCCGAGCCGTTCCGCAAGCGCATCGAGACCGCGCTGAGCAACACCCTGCTGCCGGATCTCGCCGGGCAGATCGTGACATCCCGGCTGCTGACCCCTGATGATTTCGAGCATCGGCTATCCTCCTATCGCGGCGCCGCGTTCGGGCTCGAGCCGGTGTTGATGCAGAGCGCCTGGTTCAGGCCGCACAACAAGAGCGAAGAGGTCGAGCGGCTGTATCTGGTCGGAGCCGGCACCCATCCCGGCGCCGGCTTGCCGGGCGTGCTGTCCTCGGCCCGCGTGCTCGATGATCTCGTCCCGTCACCGCATGAGCTGGAGCGCCGATGAGTTGGGCAGAGGACATCGCGATCTGTCGGCGGATGTTGCAGGGCGGATCGAAGACCTTCTTTGCCGCGTCGAAGGTTCTGCCACGCGCGGTCGGTGATCCCGCGATCGCGCTCTACGCGTTCTGCCGCGAGGCCGATGACGCGATCGACGGCCCTGGCCGCCGCGTCGACGCGGTCGAGATGCTTCACGAGCGGCTCGATCGCATCTACGATGGCGTGCCGGATGACAGCCCGGTTGATCGCGCATTGGCCGGCGTGGTGGCGCATTTCGTGATTCCGCGCGCGCTGCTGGAGGCCCTGCTCGAAGGTCTCGCCTGGGACGTTCAAGGCCGCCGCTACGAGACCTTGAGCGACGTGCTGGGCTATGCCGTGCGCGTCGCCGGCACCGTCGGCGTGATGATGTCGCTGCTGATGCACCGGCGCGAGGCCGAGACGATCGGACGGGCTTGCGATCTCGGCATCGCCATGCAGCTTACCAACATCGCCCGCGACGTCGGCGAGGATGCGCGCGCCGGCCGGCTGTATCTGCCGCAGCAATGGCTGCGCGAGGCGGGCCTCGATGTCGAGACCTGGCGCGCCGCGCCGTTCTTCGACGACCGCATCGCGCGGGTCACCGCACGTCTTCTTGCAGTGGCCGACGTGTTCTACGTCCGCGCCGCGGCGGGCATTACGGATCTGCCGTGGAGCTGCCGGCCCGGCATTCATGCGGCGCGGCTGATCTATGCCGAGATCGGCCGCGAGGTCGCGCGTGCCGAGTTCGACTCGATGTCGCAGCGCGCTGTCGTCTCGATGGCGCGCAAGCTGCAGCTGCTCGGCAAGGCCGCGGCGGTGTCGGTGCTGCAGGAGCCATGTTCGCTGGCGCCGCTGCGGCCGGAGGCGCGCATCCTGATCGACGCGGTGATCGCAGCCGACGCGCAGCGTCCACATGCGATCGCACCGCGGCGCCGCACCATGCAGGACCGCGCGCTGTGGGTGCTCGATTTGTTCGAGCGGCTGGAACGCCGCGACCAGCTGTCGCGCTCCGGGCGGACCTCGTAGCTGCGTGGACGTCGCGATGTGATGCGCGAGTTGCGAGACGTCCGGTTTGATGAGTGAGACGCCATGAGCGAGATGGGCGGCCTGCTCGAATTCGTCGTCGTCACCATGTGCGTGCTCGGCTGGCTCGTGCTCGAATGGCAAGGCCGCCGCCTCGACCGCCAGCGCGCCGAGCGCGAGGCGAGCGAGCGCGACGCGGAGAAGAAGTAGGGTGGGCAAAGGCGCGCACGTGGCGAAGCCGCGGGTGTGACGTGCCCACCATCGGCGTCGGATGTGGAGCACGGTGGGCACGGCGCGTACCGATCTTTGCTCACGGCGGCATTGGGGCGCGCCTTTGCCCACCCTACGGCAGGGTCGCTGGTGGTGAGTTTCACGGTCTCAAACAGCAGAAACATGACATCTCGTTCTCGCGGCGCGTACGCCCGAGGTCTACTCTTCGTTCGTCCCTCCAAGCCAGTGCAGAGGGCGCAGGGAATGCCGGGTGAAGGCCTCACCCATGGCCCGCCTGCAGAAAGAAATGCAGGCGGCAGGTACCACAGGCAAAGCCGAACACGCCGGCATTCCCTGCGCGATGGGTTGAACGCTTATACGCAGTCTCCCTGGCGCGCCGGCTTGTTGGCCACCATCACCACGCGGCACGTCAGGCCATGCGGCTTGATACCAGCGTCGGGGTATCAGGACCCTGCGACTTCACGTCCGCGCCGAGTCGTTCGTCGGCACGCTAGATCAGCATGCTGCGACTCCATCGCGGCCATCGCTTCCCCACCTCGCGTGTCGTGACGATCGCGCGCTGCGCCCCTCTGCGGTGAGGCGGGATGCGCGGATACAATCATGATTTCCGAAAATACGCAAGATATTTATTTTTATCGGAAGTGTGCCCGGGGCCCATCGCTGTCGTCCCGGCCTTGAGCCGGTGGGCGGGGCGCGCTTCTCGCGCAACAATCTCCGCTGTCATCCCGGCGGACGCCGGGATCCATACCCCCAGGGAGGAGTTTGAGGCACACTGAGAATTGGCCTTTTGCCTATCACGTCCGCCGCGGAGTATGGGTCCCGGATCTGCGCCCCGCCGCGCTGCGCACGTCGTGGCTTGTCCGGGACGACACCTGTTATTTGTTGCGCCAGCACACGCCGGGGACGAAGAATCGGCCGCTCGATCAACCTCTGCGACCCTCACCATCTCGGCATGCGGAATGGCAACATGGCCTGCACGATCGGCTGCTTGAATCGATCCAGCGACAGGCTCTCGTGCATCACGGCGACGTCCTCGCCCTGGATGCGCGCCGCGAGATGCGAGCGGGCGTAGAACGGGGCGTCCTCCAGGGTGCTCACCACGTGCACCGGCGCATCGACATCGGCGCGGGCGCTGCGGTCGACGCGCCAGGCGGTCTTGCGCAGCGGCGCGTCCGCCAGTGGCGCGATCCGCTGCAGATTCGCGTTGGGATCGATATGCAGTGCGATCGACTTGTCGGCGCCGGCGCGCGCGACCGTGTCGTAGGAGATCACGGTGCCGGTGCGGGTTGCCGCGCGCGACCATTGCCAGCTCTTGAAGTCACGCTCCAGCGGCGCGTCGCCGTGGTTGAGGTCGAAATAGCCGTCGCCGCGCCAGTGCAGGTCGGGATGATCGAAATCGACCGAGACGCGGCAGCATGGCGCGATCGGATGCCAGCGATGGCGTCCCTCGGCATCCAGGGTGAACGCGACCTCGTTGAGCGCGGATGGCACCACGCGCACCCTGCCGCGCAACGGCAGCGGCCACGGCACGGTGACCTCGTGGATGTCGATCGACAGCTCGCGGCCGTTCCACTCCAGCCGGCTCGGCCCGACCGCAAAGCTCGACTCCGTCCGCGTGATCGCACCGCGGCCGCGCTCGGTCATCGCCCAGCGTCGCGCGCGCTCGCCATAGAGCGCGACGTTGACCGCGCAATGATTTTCCGGATCCGCCGGCCCGCGCCGGCGTGCCCACGCGTAGTAGGGCGAGAACACGCTGCCGACGAAGGCGATGATGGTAAGGCCAAATCGCCCGTCGTCGCTCAGCGCGTCGACGTACCACCACGCATAGCCGTCCTGCGCGACGGCGCGGTCGAAGCGAGGTCCGCCATCGCCCGCGCTGCGGCCATCCGCCCCGACAGCGCCGCCATCGGCACGCCCGGTCCCGGATGTGCGCTGCCCCCCGCGACGTAGAGTCTCGGCAGCTTCGTCTGCGCGCCCGGCCGCTGGAACGACGCCATCCAGCCGTGCGAGCTGCGGCCGTACAAGGCGCCCCCCGTGCCCGGAAACATCCGGTTGAAATCCGCCGGCGTCGTCACGCGCGTCAGCTCGGGCGTCGTCGCGATGCTCAGGCCGCAGCGCTGCAGCAGGTCGAAGGTCTGGCGGGCACATTGGCTGATCTCCGGGGGAGCGAAGCGATGATGGTCGCCTGACGCGGGCGCATTGATCAGCACGAACAGCTGTTCGTTGCTGCCGGGTTGCCGCGGCTGGTCGTCGCGGTCCTGCGCGCAGACGTAGACGGTGGGCTCGGTTGGCATCGCGCGGCGCTCGACCAACTGATCGAACTCGGCGCGGTAGTCGCGCGAGAAGAACACGTTGTGCCGCACCAGCGGAAAGCCATCGGCGCGCGCGAGACAGCTCCAGGTCATGGCCGACAGCGAGCGCGCGGACTCCGGAATGGCCGGTAGCGCACGCGCCGCGTCCGCGCCGAACAGCCCCTGCGCCAGCGCGGCCACGTCGGCGGTCACGACGACGGCATCGGCGGTGATCTGCTCGCCATTGGCGAGGCGCACGCCCGCCGCGTGGCCGGACGTCGTGACGATGCCGGCGACCTCGCTCTCATAGCGGATGCTGACGCCGTGGCGCCGCGCCAGCGCGGCAAGGCACGCGGCGAGCTCATGCATGCCGCCGTCGATCAGCCAGACGCCGGCCTGCTCGACATGGGCGACCAGCATCAGCGTTGCCGGCGCGTGGAACGGCGACGAGCCGCAATAGGTCGCGTAGCGGCCGAACAGCTGCTGCAGCCTCGGATCGCGAAAATAGCCGCCGAGCGCCTTCCACAAGGTCTGGAACGGTCGGATCGCGGTGAGATCGCGGAAGCCGGCATTGCGCAGCAGATGCGTCATGCTCGGCGCCGGCGTGCGGATGAACGGATCCCTGAGCGTTTCGAAGATGCGGCGCGCGTCGCGGCAGAACGCGCGATAGCCGTCGGCCTCGCTGCGCCCGGCGAAATGGCCGATCGCGTCGGCCGATCTGTCCTCGTCCGCGAAGAGGTCGAGCGTGCGGCGGTCGGTCCAGGCGTGGCGGGCGAGGATGTCGAGCGGCGCCAGCGTCAGGTGATCGTCGAGCGAGGTGCCGAGTTCGTCGAACAGCTCGTCGAACACCCAGCGCATCGTGAACACGGTGGGACCGGAGTCGATGCGGGCAGGTCCGATGGCGATCTGCCGCATCTTGCCGCCGGGCGACGGCGCGCGCTCCAGCACCGTCACCTCGGCGCCGCGTGCCGCCAGGGTAAGTGCGGCGCTGAGGCCGGCGATCCCTGCGCCAACCACGATCACGCGGTGATCGGCCATTCCTCGCACTCCCGTCCGCAGGACCTGACACAGGAAATGTCTAGCATGATTTACAGTATGGGTGTAAGTTGAAATTTACATAAGCGATGACCCTTCGATAACCCACTGGGCATCGCGGCAGGGGAGGCTGGCATGGACGTGATGACCCGGATCGAAAAATCCCTCGTCGCAGCGGTCGCGTTGGCCGACCAGCCCGGATGTCCCCCACGATTGTCGGCCGCGATGAAGGCGGCTGTGTTTCCGAAAGGCGCGCGGGTGCGGCCCCGGCTCTGCCATGCGGTGGCAGCGGCCTGCGGCGACGACGAGCCGGGCGCGACCGATGCGGCGGGATCGGCGATCGAGCTGCTGCACTGTGCCTCGCTGGTTCACGACGATCTGCCGTGCTTCGACAATGCCAAGCTGCGCCGCGGCCGGCCCTCGGTGCATGCCGCGTTCGGCGAGCCGCTCGCGGTGCTCGCGGGCGACGCGCTGATCGTGCTGGCGTTCCAGTCGCTCGCCAAGTCGCGCTGCTCGCCGCTGCGGCTGGCGCGGCTGATCGCGACCATCGGCGACGCCGTCGGTGTGCCGCATGGCATCGCCGCCGGGCAAGCCTGGGAATGCGAGCCGGAGATCGACCTGTCGCATTATCACCGCTCCAAGACCGGCGCGCTGTTCGCGGCCGCCACCGTCTCCGGTGCCGCAGCCGCGGGGCACGCGGACCCCGAGGCCTGGCGCAGCCTCGGCGAAAAGATCGGCGAGGCCTATCAGGTCGCCGACGACATTCGCGACGCCGCGAGCGATGAAGAGGAGGCCGGCAAGCCGGTCGGGCAGGATGCCGCGCTCGGCCGTCCCAACGCCGTGCTGCGCTATGGGCTCACCGGCGCCGTCAGCTATCTGCACGATCTCGTCGCCGACGGCATCCGCACCATGCCACCCTGCGCCCACGCGCATGAGCTGCGCGCTTTGATGGAGCAGGAAGCCAAGCGCCTTGTCCCGCGCCGCCTGGCGGCGTCGGCGGCGTGAGCTCAGTTCATTTGGAGGCGTGTTCGTCGCTGTCGTTACGACGAGAGCGTCTGCTCATCAGTGGCTCGTCATGCCCGGGCTCGACCCGGGCATCCACGTCTTTCTTTCCGTCTGCACCAAACGTGGATGGCCGGGTCAAGCCCGGCCATGACGAGAGGTGGGGGTCATGAACCAAATCGGCTTGCTACGTTGGTGCCCAACTGGAGCACCGAAAAGCTCGGCCCGGCTGGAGCTCTGACAGGCATGCCCGCCGCCATCCGCCACGACTCACCGGCTCCGATCCGCTTCGGTGATCGCTGGCGGGGGTGGCGCGATTCGTTGCTGGCGAGTGCGGCGTTCCAGCGCTGGGCGGCGGCGTTTCCGTTGACGCGGCCGATTGCGCGCCGCCGGGCGGCGGAGTTGTTCGATCTGTGCGCCGGCTTCGTCTATTCGCAGACGCTTGCCGCCTGCGTGCAACTCGATCTGTTCGAGACGTTGCGGCCAAGCCCGTGTGAGGTCGCAGATCTGGCGTCGCGCGCGGCGATGCCAGAGGCGGCGATGGAGAGCCTTTGCGAGGCGGCTTCCGCGCTGCAATTGCTCGAGCGCCGCGGCCGGGCGCGCTATGGGCTCGGGCCGCTCGGCGCGGCGCTGCTCGGCAATCCCGGCATCGCCGCGATGGTCCGGCATCACGCGGCACTCTATTCGGATCTCGGCGATCCCGTCGCGCTGTTGCGGGGCCAGGATCGCGAGCGCCGCCTCGCGCATTACTGGCCCTATGCGCTCGACCATGGCGGCACGCCGCTGTCGCGCGAGAGCGTCGCGCCCTACACCGCGCTGATGGCGGCGTCGCAGCCGATGATCGCTGACGTGGTTCTTGCCGCCTATCCGCTGACGGGCCATCGCTGCCTGCTTGATGTCGGCGGCGGCGACGGCAGTTTCCTGGCGGCGGCCGCGCGGACCGCGCCCGAGCTTCGGATGCAACTGTTCGATCTGCCCGAGGTCGCTGCGATCGCGCAGGAGCGCCTGGCGCAAGCAGGGCTCGCCGATCGCGTCACGATCACCCCCGGCAGCTTCTACGATGACCCGCTGCCGACCGGCGCAGACGTGATCTCTCTGATTCGTGTCGTGCATGATCACGACGACGCGGCGGTGGCGCGGTTGTTCGCGAAGGCCCGCGCCGCATTGCCCGAGCATGGCGTGCTGCTGCTGGGCGAGCCGATGCGTGACGTGGCCGGCGGCAGCGAGGGCGTCAGCGCCTATTTCGAGATCTATCTGCGCGCCATGGGTCAAGGACGGCCGCGCAGCGTCGCGCGCCTGCGCGAGATGCTCAACGCGGCAGGGTTTTCGCAGGTGCGAGCGCTTCGCACGCGCATCCCGTTGATCGCGAGTGTGATTGTCGCGAAAAGCTGACACTCATACTGTAAATATATGTTGACACTCTCTCCAGTCGGACTAACCTGACACCCGTAAGAGAGCGGGCGTCGCCGGGGAGTTTGGGCTATGGACGCGATCGCCGTGGTGCTGGGGAGGCCGAGGGAGTTGTCGCTGCAGCATCTGCAGTTGGCGGATGCCCCGGACTGTCTCACCGTCGACATCGAATGGAGCGCGATCAGCACCGGCACCGAACGGTTGCTGTACGAAGGCCGCATGCCGGCCTTCCCGGGCATGGGCTATCCGCTCGTGCCGGGCTACGAGGCCGTCGGCCGTGTCGCGCACGCGACACCGCATTCGGGTTTTCGGAAAGGCGAGCGCGTATTCGTGCCGGGCGCGGCGCGCTGCTTCGGCGAGGTCAGGAGCCTGTTCGGCGCTTCCGCTTCACGCCTCAACGTTCCCCCTCAGCGCGTCGTCGCGATCGATGAGTCAAATGGCGAGCGCGGCGTGCTGCTGGCGCTGGCGGCCACCGCCTATCATGCGCTGTCAATCGGCGGTGATGGCCAAGCCGAATGCGTGGTCGGTCATGGCGTGCTCGGCCGTCTGCTGGCGCGCTTGATCGTGGCGATGGGCGGCGATCCGCCTGTGGTGTGGGAGAGCAATCCCGAACGCGCCGCCGGCGCGAGGGGCTATCGCGTCATCGATCCGGCCGAGGACAATAAGCGCGACTACCGGCTGATCTTCGATGCCAGCGGCGATGCCGGGCTGCTCGACAGCCTCATTGCTCGCTTGGCTCCTCGGGGCGAGATCATCCTCGCCGGCTTCTACAGCGCGCCGCTGACCTTCTCCTATCCGCCGGCCTTCATGCGCGAGGCGGCAATCCGCGTCGCCGCCGAATGGAAGCATGATGACCTGCTCGCGGTGCGCAACCTGATCGACACCGGCCGGCTGTCGCTGGACGGGCTGATCACGCATCACGCGGAAGCGTCGACGGCAGGCAGCGCGTACCAGACCGCGTTCGACGATCCGTCATGTCTCAAGATGGTCCTGGACTGGAGAGCTGCCGCATGAACGCCCCGACCAAGATCAGTGCAATGACCGATGCCTTGCGTGCCGAGGCCGCTATCGAGCCGGATGCGCCGGTGACGGCCGCGCCGAAAAAGACGACGCAGATCATCGCGATCTACGGCAAGGGCGGCATCGGCAAGAGTTTTACGCTCGCCAACCTGTCCTACATGATGGCGCAGCAGGGCAAGAAGGTGCTGCTGATCGGTTGCGATCCGAAGAGCGATACGACGTCGCTGCTGTTCGGCGGCCGGGCCTGCCCGACCATCCTGGAGACCTCGTCGAAGAAGAAGCTGGCCGGCGAGGAGGTCAAGATCGGTGACGTCTGCTTCAAGCGCGACGGCGTGTTCGCGATGGAGCTCGGTGGTCCTGAAGTGGGACGCGGCTGCGGCGGACGCGGCATCATCCACGGCTTCGAGCTGATCGAGAAGCTCGGCTTCCACGATTGGGGTTTCGACTACGTGCTGCTCGACTTCCTCGGCGACGTCGTCTGCGGCGGCTTCGGCCTGCCGATCGCGCGCGACATGTGCCAGAAGGTGATCATCGTCGGCTCCAACGACCTGCAGTCGCTCTACGTCGCCAACAACGTCTGTTCGGCGGTGGAGTACTTCCGCAAGCTCGGCGGCAATGTCGGCGTCGCCGGCATCGTCATCAACAAGGACGACGGCACCGGCGAGGCGCACGCCTTCGCCGAAGCGACCGGCATTCCGGTTCTGGCCTCGATTCCGGCCGACGACGACATCCGCCGCAAGAGCGCGAGCTATCAGATCATCGGCCGGCCCGGCACGCCCTGGGCGCCGCTGTTCGAGCATCTTGCCAAGAACGTCGCCGAAGCGCCGCCACAGCATCCGCATCCCCTGACCCATGACGGCCTGCTCGGTCTGTTCAAGGCCTCGGAGACGGGCCGCGACGTCGTGCTGGAGCAGGCGACGCTCGAGGATATGTGCGGAAGCACGGCGGTGATGAAGCCGTCGCTCGAAGTGATCTACGACAATGTGTGATGGGTGCGTGCTGAGCAGCGGAATGTAGTAGCGGAATCTCGTGCAATGAGCGATGCAGTGGTCCACCAGGCAGTGAGCGCGGAGAGCGGCGCGGCGGCAGGCATGCCGGCGCAGCCCGAGGCGCTCGGCTGCCACGCCGGCAATGCCGAGCTCAAGAAGGCCGCCGATGCGGCTGGCAAGAGCGAGGTGCTCCAGCGCTATGCGGCCGATTATCCGATCGGGCCGCACGACCAGCCGCAGAGCATGTGCCCGGCGTTCGGCTCGTTGCGCGTCGGCCTGCGCATGCGCCGCACGGCGACCGTGCTGTCGGGCTCGGCGTGCTGCGTTTACGGCCTGACCTTCACCTCGCACTTCTACGGCGCGCGGCGCAGCGTCGGCTATGTCCCGTTCAACTCGGAGACGCTGGTCACCGGAAAACTGTTCGAGGACATCCGCGAAGCGGTCTTCAAGCTCGCTGACCCCGCGAACTACGACTGCGTCGTCATCATCAATCTCTGTGTTCCCACCGCCTCTGGCGTTCCGCTGCAGATTCTGCCCAAGGAGATCAACGGCGTCCGCGTGATCGGGATCGACGTTCCGGGCTTCGGCGTGCCGACCCATGCCGAGGCCAAGGACGTCCTCGCCGGCGCGATGCTCAACTACGCGCGGCGCGAGGCGGAGCAGGGGCCGGTCCAGGCGCCCCGCGCGCCGCGAGGCGACAAGCCGACCATCACCTTGCTGGGCGAGATGTTCCCGGCTGATCCCGTCGGCATCGGCATGCTGCTGGCGCCGCTCGGATTGGCGGCGGGGCCCACCGTGCCGACGCGCGAATGGCGCGAGCTGTACGGTGCGTTGGACTGCGCGGCCGTCGCGGCGATCCATCCGTTCTACACGGCCTCGATCCGCGAGTTCGAGGCGGCGGGCCGTCCGATCATCGGCTCGGCGCCGGTCGGCTGCGACGGCACCGCGGACTGGCTCGAGTCTGTCGGACAAGCTTGCGGCGTTGGCCGTGCGCAGATCGATGCGGCGAAGAATGCGGTGCTGCCGGCGATCCGCGGCGCGCTCGCGGACAAGCCGATCCGCGGCCGCATCACGCTGTCGGGCTATGAAGGCTCGGAACTCCTGGTCGGGCGTCTGCTGGTCGAGAGCGGCGCCGATCTGCGCTATGTCGGCACGGCCTGCCCGCGCACGCGCTGGTCCGAGGCCGACTGCGCCTGGCTCGAACAACGCGGCGTGCGCGTGCAGTATCGCGCCTCGCTCGAGCAAGATCTCGCGGCGGTCGACGAGTTCGCGCCCGATCTCGCCATCGGCACCACGCCGGTCGTGCAGAAGGCCAAGGCGCGGGCGATCCCGTCGCTGTACTTCACCAACCTGATCTCGGCGCGGCCGCTGTTCGGCGTCTCCGGCGCCGGCTCGCTGGCGCAGGTCGTCAACGCCGCGATCGGCGGCAAGGCGCGGTTCGACGAGATGCGCGAGTTCTTCGAAGGTGTCGGTGAGGGCGACGCCGCGGGCGTGTGGCAGGGCGCACCTGTCGCGCGTCCTGACTTCCGCGACAAGTACCGCAAGGCGGTCGCGGCGCAGGCCAAGAAGCGCAAGTCCGAGGAGATGGTGTAATGCTGATCCTCGACCACGATCGCGCCGGCGGCTATTGGGGTGCGGTCTACGCGTTCACCGCGATCAAGGGCCTGCAGGTCATCATCGACGGCCCGGTCGGCTGCGAGAACCTGCCGGTGACTTCGGTGCTGCACTACACCGACGGCCTGCCGCCGCACGAACTGCCGATCGTCGTCACCGGCCTCGGCGAGGACGAGCTGGGACAGAAGGGCACCGAGCAGGCGATGAAGCGGGCGCGGGCCGCGCTCGATCCGGACCTGCCCGCGGTGGTCGTCACCGGCTCGATCGCCGAGATGATTGGCGGCGGCGTGACGCCCGAAGGCTCAAACATCAAGCGCTTCCTGCCGCGCACCATCGACGAGGACCAGTGGCAGAGCGCCAACCGCGCGCTCAGCTGGCTGTGGAGCGAATACGGTTCGCGCAAGATTCCCGAGCGCAAGCCGCGCGCCGAGGGCGAGAAGCCTCGCGTGAACATCATCGGGCCGATCTACGGCACCTTCAACATGCCGTCCGACCTCGCCGAGATCCGCCGCCTGGTCGAAGGCATCGGCGCCGAGATCAACATGGTGTTCCCGCTCGGCAGCCATCTCGCCGACGTGCCGAAGCTGGTCAATGCCGACGTCAACATCTGCATGTACCGCGAGTTCGGCCGGCTGCTCTGCGAGACGCTGGAGCGGCCCTATCTGCAGGCGCCGATCGGGCTGCACTCGACGACCAAATTCCTGCGCACGCTGGGCGAGATGCTCGGGCTCGATCCCGAGCCGTTCATCGCGCGCGAGAAGCACACCACGATCAAGCCTGTATGGGATCTCTGGCGCTCGGTGACGCAGGACTTCTTCGGCACCGCGAGCTTCGGCATCGTCGCCTCGGAAACCTACGCGCGCGGCCTTCGCAATTTCCTTGAGACCGAGCTCGGTCTGCCCTGCAGCTTCGCGATTTCGCGCTGCGCCGGCGCCAAGACCGACAACGACGCGATCCGTAAGCTGATCCACGAGCGGCCGCCGCTGGTGCTGTTCGGCAGCTACAACGAACGCATGTATGCGGCGGAAGCCGGCAATCGCGCGATCTACATCCCGGCCTCGTTCCCGGGCACGGTGATCCGCCGCCACACCGGCACGCCTTTCATGGGCTATGCCGGCGCGACCTACGTCGTGCAGGAGGTCTGCAACGCGCTGTTCGATGCGCTGTTCAACATCCTGCCGCTCGCCACGCAGCTCGACCGGATCGCTGCGACGCCGGCGCGGCTCGAGCGCGAATTGCCATGGGACGACGGCGCCAAGCTGGCGCTGGATCAGATCATCGAGACCCAGCCGGTGCTGGTGCGGATCTCGGCAGCCAAGCGCCTGCGCGACGCTGCCGAGAGCGGCGCGCGCCAGGCGGGGCTCGACAAGGTGACGGAGGACGTTCTCGCGCAGGCGCGGTCACGGCTCGCAACGGGCCAGGCGGCGTAGGCAAGGGAACGAGGCGGAGAGGGAGAGGACGATGTCGTTATACGAACGCATGGATCGTGACGTCGCGCCGAAATCGCGCGAGCGGATCGACTATCTCCTGGTCTACGCGGTGTGCTTCGTCGTGCTGATGGTCGAGGGCGTGCTGCGCCGGATCGGGTCGGTCATCACCGGCCACCGTCCCGCGCCGCTCGGCGCGATCTTCGGCGAGGCAAGGATCAAGGCCGCGAACTGCGCGACCTCGTCGTTCATGGGGCTGTGAGGCCCCACAGGTTGAGAGTGCTGGGCCGATGAGTTGAGGCCCGGCGAGTCTTGCAAGGAATTCGCGCGGCGTGCCGCGCGGATGTCATCCCGGCAACGGGATGGCGCTTCGACGCCGCTCATTTCGGTGAGCGGCATCCGGCCGAAAGGCCAACACCAGGAGGTACTACTATGGTGGAACCAAACAAGGGAGGCTCTCTGTCGGGGCTGACCGAATCGGAGGCTAGGGAATTCCATAGCATCTTCATGACGAGCTTTGTGGTCTTCACGGCGGTTGCGATCGTCGCCCACATTCTCGCCTGGATGTGGCGTCCCTGGCTGCCCGGGCCGACTGGCTACAAGGCGGCGGCGCTGGATGGGGCAACCCACTACGCCAATCTCGTGCTCTCCTACCTGACCTGACCGAAAGGAGAAAACTATGTGGCGCTTGTGGTTGTTGTTCGATCCGCGCAGAGTCCTCGTGGCTCTCGGGGTTTTCCTGTTCGGGCTGGCATTGGTGATTCACTTCATCCTGCTCAGCACGAACCGGTTCAACTGGCTGGAAGGACCTCGTGCGGCGAAGACGTCGTCGATCTCCGCTCCGGTCACACCGGTGAAGCTCACCTAGAGCTTCGGCGACAGCAATGGGAGGCGGGCGCACGCCCGGCGGCAGACCGTGCCCGCCCGCTTCCCAGATCTCTCGGCAATCAAGATCTCTGGAGCTCCAAGAATCCTGGAGCTCTACGAGTTCACCACTTCACGACCTCGCGATACGACACGTAGCATATCGAGCGACGGGCAGCGGAGGCAGACCGATGGCAATGCTCAGCTTTGAACGAAAATACCGCGTCCGCGGCGGCACGTTGATCGGCGGTGACCTCTTTGATTTCTGGATCGGACCGTTCTACGTCGGCTTCTTCGGCGTGACGACGATCTTCTTCACCTTCGTCGGCGTGGCGCTGATCCTCTATGCCACGGCGCTCGGACCGACGTGGAATCTCTGGCAGATCAGCATCAATCCGCCCGACGCCAAATACGGGCTGTCATTCGCGCCGCTCACCGAAGGCGGCTTCTGGCAGCTCATCACGGTGTGCGCGCATGGGGCGTTCGTCTCGTGGGCGCTGCGCGAGGTCGAGATCTGCCGCAAGCTCGCGATCGGCTATCACGTGCCGTTTGCCTTCGGTTTCGCGATCTTCGCCTATTTCACGCTGGAGGTGATCCGTCCGGTGCTGATGGGCTCGTGGAGCTACGCCTTCCCCTACGGCATCATCACCCATCTCGATTGGGTGTCGAACACCGGCTATCAGTTCGGCAACTTCCACTACAATCCCGCGCACATGATCGCGATCACGTTCTTCTTCACGACGTGTCTCGCGCTCGCGCTGCACGGCTCGCTGATCCTGTCCGCAGCCAACCCTGGCAAGGGCCAGGAGATGAAGTCGCCGGAGCATGAGAACACGATGTTCCGCGACCTGCTCGGCTATTCCATCGGCACGCTCGGCATCCATCGCCTCGGCCTGTTCCTGGCGCTGTCGGCGGTGTTCTTCAGCGCCGTCTGCATCGTCATCTCCGGTCCCGCCTGGCTGATGCCCGAGGGCAATGCCTGGTCGGATTGGTGGGATTGGTGGCGCAGGGTCCCGATCTGGTCGCCGGTGCAATGAGTTCAAGGAGAGGTCGTCATGGCCCAATACCAGAACATCTTCACGCAGATCCAAGTTCGTAGCGCAATGTACCCGGGCATCCCGATCGAGCCCGGGGTCTGGGAGCGGCTCGGCAAGGGCAGCTTCAACTACTGGCTCGGCAAGCTCGGCGACGCCCAGGTCGGCCCGGTCTATCTCGGCTTCCTCGGCCTCGCCTCGCTCATGTCCGGCTTCGCTGCGATCGAGATCATCGGTCTCAACATGCTGGCCTCGGTGAACTGGAGTCCGCTCGAGTTCATCCGCCAGTTCTTCTGGCTGTCGCTGCAGCCGCCGGCGCCGGAGTACGGCCTGCAGATCTTCCCGCCGCTGCAGGAGGGCGGCTGGTGGCTGATGGCCGGCTTCTTCCTGACGACGTCGATCCTGTTGTGGTGGGCGCGCACCTATCGCCGCGCCCGTGCACTCGGCCTCGGCACGCATGTGTCGTGGGCGTTCGCGTCGGCGATCTGGCTGTATCTGGTGCTCGGCTTCATCCGGCCGATCTTCATGGGGAGCTGGAGCGAGGCGGTGCCGTTCGGCATCTTCCCGCACCTCGACTGGACCAACAACTTCTCGATCACCCACGGCAACCTGTTCTACAACCCGTTCCACATGCTCTCGATCGCCTTCCTGTATGGGTCGGCGCTGCTGTTCGCGATGCATGGCGCAACGGTGCTGGCGATCAGCCGCTACGGTGGCGAGCGTGAGCTCGAGCAGATCGTCGACCGCGGTACGGCCTTCGAACGCGGTGCGCTGTTCTGGCGCTGGACCATGGGCTTCAATGCGACGGCGGAGTCGATCCATCGCTGGGCCTGGTGGTTTGCCGTGCTTTGCACCTTGACCGGCGGCATCGGTATCCTACTGTCGGGCACCGTCGTCGACAATTGGTTCGAGTGGGGCGTGAAACACGGGCTGGCGCCGCCGCGCTGAGGTCTTGCCAATGCTGAGTCTTGCTCGTGCTGAGTCTTGCAGGTTGAGAGATGTTGGACCGAGTTGATTCTGATCACGTCGATAGGGCCGGGCGCAGCGTGCGCCCGGCCAGTCTTTTAGAGGCGATGCGCGAGCGGACCAAGGCGCTCCACGTCACCGCCGAGCGGACCGGCATCGTCGCCGAGCTGTTGCGGGGACGCGGCACGCGAGAGGCCTATGCGCTGCTGTTGCGCAACCTGCTGCCGGTCTACGAGGCGCTCGAAGCGGAGCTGCTGCGGCACGCGGCTTCGCCGGTGACGGGCCTCATCGTGCGGCCCGAGCTCAATCGCAGCGCTGCGATCGCGGCCGATCTTGCGCAGCTCGATGCGACTGATCTGCCGCTGCTGCCCGAGACCATCGCCTATGTCGGCGCCATCCGCGAGGCGGGGGAAGGCGAGGGACATGCGCTGCTGGCGCACGCCTACACCCGCTATCTCGGCGATCTCAGCGGCGGTCAGATCATCAAGAAGATTCTCGCGCGCTCGCTGGAGCTCGGGCCGGAGACGCTGTCGTTCTACGATTTTCCGGCAATTGCCGACATCCCGCGCTTCAAGGACGCATATCGAGACTCGCTGGAGCAGGCAGGCACGCTCATGGCCGAGCATGACCCGGTCATCGAGGAAGCCGCGACGGCGTTTCAGCTGAACATCACGCTGTCGCAAGCGCTGCAGCAGGCAACGGGGCTTGCTGGCTGAGGCAGCCGAGCCGGTTTCCAGCCTCACATCGCTCCCGCCAATCAGCGACGCGCTTGGGCGCAACACCGAGCCGATGTGTTTCCCGGAAGACGGTCGGCTCCCCTCCCCCTCTTGCGGGAAGGGGTCGGGGGTGGGGGACCACGAGTCGCGCTGTCTCTGATCGAGCTCCGCACGAAAGCTGCCGTTTGCGTGCGATATTGAAAGCGAAGAGACCATCGTCTCGCGCGTTGTCGCGTGCCGCGAAAAGTCGTTATGCTAACCACGTCGTTCGGAGTGCGCGGACCCCCACCCCCGACCCCTCCCCGCAAGAGGGGGAGGGGAGCAGAGCGCGGGCGGGGTAAGATTGTCGGGCTCCATCGTCAAGGCGTGAGCTACGTCCTCAAGCCGCAGCGTCTCGGATTGACCAACGACGCCACCGCAAACGCGCGGCCTGTGTCACCCGCCTGGTCTCACTCCTGGCTCTGCGAACGGTACCACACCAGATGCTCGATGATCTCGAGCGTCCGTGCGGTCGAGGTGCGGATGCTCTCCAGCATTTCGGGCATGCTGCCGGCCTGGGCGCCGTGCGTCACTTCGAGCGCGGCGAGCTGGGCGTTCTCCACGGTGGATGCGGCAAGCTCCTTGTAGATCAGGCTGGCGCTCTGATCGAGCCGCAGCGTCGGACGTCGTGCGCCTTCGATCTCCTCCTGGAAGCGCGCGCGCGCGGCTTCCGCGGCCTTGCGATCGGTGAGGTCGGAGAAGATCAACACGAAGCCGAGCACGCGGTCGTAAGGAGCGATCACCGGATCGGCGCGGACCATCAGCGGGCGTCGCGGCGAGGAACCGCCCGTCAGCGTCAGCTCGCCGCGCCAGCTGCGCTTGTTGCGCATGAGATCATCGAGATTGGCGCGGAATTCCGCCGGCGCTGTGCAGTAGGCGCCGAGATCGCGCAGATGCGGGATATGCGGATGCGAGGCGGGCAGCTGCTGCTCGAACGCCTCGTTCATGAGCAGGACGCGGCCTTCGACGTCGGCAATGATCACCGGCTGCTCGGAACGCAGCACCTGCGCGCTGATCGTGGCGAGCTGGTCCTGCGCGATCACCATGCGCACCGAGCGCAATTGCAGCGCGACGTCGGCAACGGTCTCGCTGATCAGCCGTGCAGAGGCCAGCTCGGCAGCCGACCATGGCTCGGATTTGCCCTCGACGAGCTGGTGCCATTGCGCAAATGAGCGTCGCGGCGACAGATCGGACGGGTCGTCGCCGATGATGACGGCCTTCAGCGGGTCACCGCCCCAGGTCACGGTCCGCACCTGCTCCGGCCTGAACCACAACAGATACTCGCCGTCGCTCGCCGACAGCGGGGCGGCGATCAGGCCGCTCGCAATCGAGCGGATGTCCATGAAGGCCGGCTCGTTCAGCGTCAGTGCCGCGGTCACCGTCAGCCCTTGCGGACCAGCCTCCGGCGGCGGACGCTGACGGTCGAGCCAGGCGGCGATGTCGCGGATCCGCTGCGTCGAGGGAACATCCCCCGCCGTCGTGACCTGACCCTCGAACAGCAGCGCCGCGCCAGTCGCGCCGAGCGGCTGCAGCAGCGATTGCGAGCCGTCGAACAGCGCCGCCTGCCACTCGCCGTCGCGCGACACCGCCTCGACGAGCCGCTGTTCCAGCCGGCGCACGACGAGCTCGGACTGGCTCTGGGCGAAGCTCTCCAGCGCCGCGATCCGGATCGCGCAGGTCTCGGCCAGCGCCTCGCCGGCGGCGCGGATGTCGAACGGCACGAAGCGCGGCTCGTAATGATGGCAGGCGATCAGCCCCCAGAGCCGGCCGCTGACCATCAGCGAGCACACCAGGGTGGCGCCGACGCCCATGTTCTGCAGATATTTCTGATGAATCGGCGACATGCTGCGCAGGCAGCTCAGGGACATGTCGAGGTCGCGGCCGTTGAGCGGCGAAATGCGCGGCTGCAGCGGCACCGGCGTGTAGTTCACGTCGACCAGCAGCCGCACGCGGTTGCGCTCGTACAGCCGGCGCGCGATCTGCGGAATGTCGGACGCGGGATAGCGGTTGCCGAGAAACGCCTCGAGTTCGGGCCGCCGCCGTTCCGACAGCACCTCGCCATGGCCCTCTTCGTCGAAGCGGTAAACCATGACACGGTCGTAGCCCGTGATCTCCCTGAAGATCGTCGCCGTCTCGTCGCAGAGACCGACCAGCGACGAGGCCGAGGTGATGCGGTGAAACGCGCCGTCCAGGGCGGGCGCAACGTTGGTCGTCTTGGTGGCCGGCTCCAGCTCGACGATGAAGCCGCCATTCGAGGGACGGTGCACGGTGCAGTCGACACGCCTTGGCGGCGATCCAATGCTGCATCGCAGGGTCATCGGCGCGAGGTGCAGGGGGCCGTTGAGATGAGGCAGGATCTGCAACGCCAGGTCGCCGCCGAGATCACGGAGCGGCCGGCCGACGACGGCGTTGGTGTTCAGGAAGGCCGCGGCATTGGCGCTGGCCTGGATGACGATGCTGTCCGGCTCCTTGAGCGCCAGCAGAATGCCGTGCGGCTGGATCGAGCCGGCGAGATGGATCTGTTCGCGCTCGCAATCCGCAAGAGTCGCGTGGCCGAAGGCCGGCGTTTTCAGCGGAATGGGCAACTATCTCCCCTTTTCGGTTTCCTCGCCGTTTTCTTCGAGTTGGCTCAGATTATACCGATCAAGCTTGGCGTAAAGACTCTGGCGGCTGAGACCGAGGATTTCGGCGGCCGACGTCCGGTTCCCGTTCGCAAGCTCGAGAGCTGCGCGGACGTAGTGCTGTTCGACGACCTCGACGGTGCTCCTGACCAGATCGCGCAGCGGAGTCTTGCCGACCGATTCGTTCATCGCCGCAAGCGCGGTCCGCAGATTGTCATGCTCTGCCGTCGACGACAACCTCCGCGAAATGTTCCGCAGCACGAGGCCGATCCGGCGCTGGCCGTCGAGACCGTGAGCCGCGGCCGAGATCTCGACCTCGGTCTCGGTGCCGAGCTCGCCCTGGATGGTGGTGGACAGCAGCCGGACGGCGCCATGACGCTCGACGTTCGAGATCAGGACCGACAGGTCGGCGCCGGGACGCGTCAACCAGCGGCTCAGCTTCTCGCCGATCAGCGCCTCTTTCGTGCCGATCTCGACCAGGTCCAGGAAAGCGCGATTGGCGCGCTTGACGGTGCCGGAGGCATCGATGCTGAGGACGGCGTCGGGGAGGTTGTCGATCAGCCCTTCCGGATCGTCGGGCGCGGGGCCGGGCTGCGCAGCCTTGCCGATCGGCGCCATGTGCAGCAGGAACATCGGCGCATTGTCGCTGGTCATCAGCGAGCCCCTGAGCATCCAGGGGGCGGCTTCCTCGCCGACATGGATCACGATGCCGGGCGCCTTGCCCTGGTCGCGGACCCGCCTCAGCATCAGTTCCACCGCTTCGCGGTCCTTCGGCGGAATCTCCTGCAGAAACTCGCGGCCGACCAGATTGTCACGGCGCCGGTGGGAGCCCGCGAGCGCCGCCACGGCGGTCCGGTTGGCTTCGACGATGCGCAGGTCGGAGACCTTGGTCAGCAGCACGGCCTCGTTGGAGTCCTCGATGACCAGGCGGTAGCGCGTCTCGATTTCGCGCAGTCGCCAATAGTCGCGCTCGATGGTCTGCTGCGCCGAGATCAGCCGCGCCTGCAACTCGGCCACCGCTTGCAGGTTCTTGCCGATCGCCAGCATGCCGGCGCGACCGCCGAGCAGCACGGTCGTGAACTCCATCGGGAGTTCCAGGCCGCTCGGGAACCGCTGGGTGATCTGGCGAAACGCGGACAGGCCGGTCCGCTTGGTGTCCTGCATGATGCGTTCGATCTTCTCGCTCGCATCATCGACGATCTCGGACCACGGACGGCCGAGCCATGCGTCGACATTCTCAGCTGACATGTTGGGAGACAGCGTGGCCTCACGGATCACGCCGTCCATGTCGAGCAGCAATGTCACGTCGGGTCGTGGACCGTGAAACTCGGCCATCGTCTTGCCACCCGTTGAGACGCTTACAGGATCGCGCGGCCAATCCGTTTGGCGCGCATTTTGAAGGCGTTGCGCCGCATCCCGCTAACGTATTGAGAGTCTTGGAGATGTCGTTAGCCCACGCAGCGCCTTCGGTGTCAAGGTTTATTTCCGAGCATGCAACTTTCGTTGGTGTTCCTATGCCGGTTCCGTGGTCGAAGTGCGACTTAACCGCCCAGTTTTGTCGTGCTTGTGAATGACAAGACGTCATGACACTGCTAGCTGTAAGGGGCAATGACATGCACTAACAAAAGATTGGGAGGACGCAGGATGCTCAGAGCGGGTTTGGTCGCGATGCTTGTCACGGTAACGTCAGCCGGTGCGGCGTTCGCGCTGGATGGAGGCGATGCTACGAAGGGCGAACAGGTCTTCAAGCAGTGCATGACGTGTCACCGCATCGGACCCGACGCCAAGAACGCAGTCGGTCCCGTGCTGACCGGCGTCGTCGGCCGTCCGACCGGGACCTATCCCGGTTTCGCCTATTCCGATCTCAACAAGCACGCGGGCGAGGCCGGCCTGGTCTGGACCGACGACAACATCTTCGAATATCTGGTCGACCCCAGCGCCTTCCTGAAGAAGTACCTGACCGAGAAGGGCAAGGCGGACCAGGCCACCGGCTCGACCAAGATGGTGTTCAAGCTCGCCAACGAGCAGCAGCGCAAGGACGTCATCGCCTATCTGAAGACGTTCTCCGAGAAGAAGTGAGCGGGCAGGGGCCGTCGTTCCTGCGCTGATCGTGATGCAGGCGATGGCTCTCCACTCTCCGATCTCGTCCCGGGCAAGCCAAGTGACGCGCAGCATCGCTTGGCGCCGACCCGGGATCCACACCGCGTGATCTCCCTCCAGGCACGCTGCGCGTTGAAGCATTTGCGCAACCGACTGCATCCCGTGGTTATGGATCCCCGCTTTCGCGGGAATGACAGCTTTGGGAGTCGTGGGCAGCCGGGCATACGCACGGTCGGCTGAGCGACCAATCCCGGCCATTTATAGCGTTCAGCGCCACCGCTGCCGCAGATCAACCACATTGGCGACGCCCGACGCGGCGAGACATCCCGCGAGCCAGAACCACGGCGCCCCAGTCAGCGCGCAACGCAGCGCCAGCAGCAGGAAGACACCGGCGAGCAGGTTGGGTAGCAGCGCGCGCGGGCGGATGCCGCGGCGGTGCCGCTGCCAAATCCAGGTGACCGCCGCGAGTTCGATTGCCACCACCGCGAGAATCAAGTCGACCACATGCGGGCTGCGAAACAGCTCATCCATCGCGTGAGCTGCTACGCCGCCTTCGCGAGCCCGGTGAGGTGGGCGATGTTCTTGAAGAAGATCCGCACATGCGACAGCGGCTTCGCCTTCACCAGCTCCTTGTTCATGTAGGCGTCCCACGTCAGCTGCTGGACGTCCTTGTCACGGCAGATCGCGACGAAGCGCTCGCGGCGGGCGTCGTTCGTGTACCAGTAGCGCTGCATCATGCCGAGGATGAAGAACACGCCGCCATGCTTGCGCATGAAGGCCTTTCGCGCCGTGGCGAGCGCAGCGGCATCGCCGTTCCTCAGCATCAGCGCGACGGCGTTCGCCGCCGCACGGCCGCCGGCCATCGCGTAGTAGATGCCTTCGCCCGACGCGGGCGCGACAACGCCGGACGCGTCGCCAGCGAGCACGACATCGCGGCCATTGTCCCAGCGCGACAGCGGCTTCAGCGGGATCGGCGCGCCCTCGCGGCGGATGGTCTCGAGATCGTCGAGCGCGGCGGCCTTGCGGAATTGGGCGACCGAGCCGCGTAGCGAGAATCCCTTGTGGGCGCTGCCGGTGCCGATGCTGGTCGTCGGGCCGTGCGGAAACACCCAGCTGTAGAAATCCGGCGACAGCTGGCCGCGATACACCACGTCGCAGCGCGTGGGGTCGAACACCGGATGGCTGCGATCCGGCGAGCGGATGATCTCGTGATAGGCGAACACGTAGCGCATCTCGCTGGTCTCGGGGATGCACTGGCGCGCGACCGCCGAGACGGCGCCGTCGGCGCCGATGACGACCCGCGCCCGCACGCTGTCAGCCCGCACGCTGCCGTCATCCATTCGGCGTTCGTAGTGGATCACGGCCACGCCGTCCTTGTCGCGGGTGAGCTCGCTGAATGTCCCGGTGCGGCGGATCGCGCCGCCCTGCGCGGCCCGCGCCCGCAGCCATTCGTCGTAGTGCTCGCGATCGACCATGCCGACGAAGCCGCCGTCGATCGGCATGTCGACATCCCTGTTGCTCGGCGACACCATCCGCGCGGACGAGATCCGCGCCACCAGCAGATGGTCGGGGATCTCGAACTCCGCGATCAGCCGCGGCGGGATCGCCCCGCCGCACGGCTTGATGCGGCCGGCCTTGTCGAGCAGCAAGACATGGTGGCCCTGGCGCGCGAGGTCGTTGGCAGCGGTGGCGCCGGCTGGTCCGCCGCCGACCACGACAACATCGAACGTCTCGGAAGAGGTCGAGGGGGTCATCACACTAGGCTCCCTGATTGGCTGGCTGCGCCTGAAGCGTCGATGTCTGCTCGCGGGGGCGCTTGATCCAGATCGCGAGCCAGGCGGAAAGGACGAACAGCGCCGCTTCGGCGGCGAACACCGCCGCGTAGGCCGAGGCGGTCGACGGCATGAAATGACGCGCGGCATCGGCCGCCGCCGTGCCGACGAATCCGCCGATGCCGAATGAGATCGCCTGGGAGGCGCCCCACAGGCCCATCCGCGTGCCCTCGCGATTGTCGCGGCCTTCGCTCACCATGTTCATCATCGCGCCAATCGCAGCGATGGCGTAGACGCCATTGGTGATGCCGAGCAGCAGCACCGAGCCACGTAGCGGCCAGGCCGGCCCGACGGTGGCGGCCGCCACCAGGCTCAGCAGCGCCAGCGCCGAGGCGAGGCAGCCGCCGATGATCCAGGGCTGCGGCCGCGTCCGCCAGTCGGCATGCAGGCTCGCCATCGCCGGCATCAGAATCATGCCGATCAGCGCGCCCATGTGCTGGACTGACGAGAGCTGCGTGGTCTGGCCCGGCGTCATGCCGAACACGCTGCCGGCGAACGGCTCCAGGATCAGGTCCTGGGCGCTGTAGGCAAGCATCGAGACGAAGATGAAGAGCGCGAAGCGCCGTGCCTGCGGCTCCCGGCAGATCTCGCGGAAATCCTCCATGAAGCCGCCACGCTCGGCTGCGGCGGAGGCTGCCTGCGTCGACAGCTCCGGCTGTTCGATGCCCCAGACCCCGAGCAGGGTCAGCACCATAGCGATTGCCGAAACGGTGCCCGACACCAGCATCAGCCGCTCGCCAGAAAACGGGTCCAGCGCCTTGCCGGCCACCGCGGTCGTGACGATGAAGCCGGCGATCATCATGATCCAGGCGATCGAGGCGGCGGCGCTGCGCCGCGCCGGCGCGGTGCGCTTGGCGAGCAGCACCAGCAGCGAGGTGCCGGCGGCGCCGACGCCGATGCCGATCATGATGAAGGCGACCACGGCGAGCGCGAGACCGAGGGCGAGCTGCGTGGCCATCAGCGCGGTGGCGACGGCAGCCAGCAGGCCGCCCGCGGCGAGCACGGCCATGCCGCCGACGATCCAGGCGAAGCGGCGGCCGCCGACATCGGAGCCATGGCCGAGCCAGGGCCTGAGCACCTGCATCGCGTAGTGGATGGCCACCAGGAGTCCTGGGATCATCGCCGGCAGCGCCAGCTCGATCACCATGACGCGGTTGAGGGTCGAGGTGGTCAGCACCACGACCGCGCCAAGCGCGGTCTGCACCAGGCCGAGCCTGACGATGCCGAACCAGGAGAGGGACGCGGGCGCGGCGGTGCTCATGCTGCCATTCCCGCCAGCGCGAATGCCGTCACCAGCATGCCCAGCACATAGAGCAGAACGCCGGTCCCGTTGTACCAGGGCGCGAGCTCGCGTGGCTTCGTCATCAGCCGCCGCATCAGCACCAGCTGAACCACGATCAGCGCGGCCACGATCATGGCATGCACCGGTCGGCTCCAGGCCACCAGCAGCACGAGCACGCCGACCTGTGCCAGTGCCATCGTGATGCAGGCAAGGCGCGCAGCTTTTTCCGGACCAAGCAGCACCGGCAGCGAGTTGACGCCACTGACGCGATCGCCGCCGATCGACTTGAAGTCGTTCAGGGTCATGATGCCATGGGCGCCGGCGCTGTACAGCAGCGCGATCGCAAGCACCGGCCAGGATGGCGCCTGCGTGCTCATGATCGCGGCGGCCGTGATCCACGGCAGTCCCTCGTAGCAGAGCCCGACGGCGCTGTTGCCCCACCAGCCGTTCTGCTTCAGCCGGATCGGCGGCGCACTGTAGGCCCAGGCCAGCGCGAGGCCGAGTGCGGCCGCCGCAAAGCCCCAGGTGCCGAGCAGGGTCGCGACGCCGAGCGACAGCACGGTCCAGATCAAGGCAATGTAGAGGCCCCAGCGGCCGGGAATCCGGCCCGATGGGATCGGCCGGTCCGGCTCGTTGATCGCATCGACATGGCGGTCGAACCAGTCGTTCACGGCCTGGCTGGTGGCGCACACCATCGGGCCTGCCAGCACGAGGCCTGCGATCACGATCGGCCAGCGCGGCGCCAGCGGCGCACCCGACGACACCACCCCGCAGCCGAACGCCCAGATCGGCGGAAACCAGGTGATCGGCTTCAACAGTTCGAGAACGGCCGAAGGATGAAGCCTTGCAGAATTCCTTGAAGGAATCCTTGGGGCGAGCGGGACGGGCGCGATCTCGGTCATTGCAGAACTCTTCCCACTATTCCAACTGACTGTCTTCCTCGCTCAACTCGGCGAGGCCGTAGCGCCTGAGCTTGACGTAGAGGCTCTGCCGGCTGAGGCCGAGCATTTCCGCGGCGGTGGCACGGTTGTCGCCGGTGAGCTTGAGCGCGGTCTCGATGCACATCCGCTCGATCACGTCGGTGGTCTCGCGCACCAGCTCCTTCAGCGGCACGCGCCCGATCAGCTCGGCAAGCTGCTCGCGCGATCGCGGAATGTAGCCGTGGTCGCCGCCGTCGCTGGTGATGCGTGGTCCGACATTGCGGATGGTGAAGCCGAGCCGGGCCTGGCCGGGCGCGCCGACCGTGGTGGCGGAGATCTCGACGTCGACCGGCGAGCCATGCTCGCCGCGGATGACGCTGGAGAACAGCTTCAGGGTGCCGTGCTGGCGCAGATTGCTCAGCATCACCGAGAAATCCACCGCCGACTTGCCGATCCAGCGGTCGATCGTCTCGCCGAGGATCTGATGCATGTTCTCGATCTGGGCGAGCTGCAGGAAGGTGGCGTTGGCGTGCAGCAGCCGGCCCTCCATGTCGGTGATGACGAAACCGTCCGGCGCCGATTCGACGAACTGCACCAGCTGGGTGTTGACGTCCGATGCCTTCGGAAGCGCCTGATGTACGGACTGCGGCGAGAAGCGCAGCAGGAACAGCGAGGACGTATCCTGCCGGAAGAAGGTGCCGTCGAGCAGATAATCCTGGCCGCCGTCGAGCGTAACCTTGGCGCGCTCGATCTTGCCCTGCGAACGGATCGCCAGCGACAGCGATTGCGAGACCGCGGTGTCGTCGAGCAGCAGCGCGTCGGGAAACAGCTTGCCGATCAGGGTGGCGGCGCCATGATCGAGCAGGGTGGCCGCGGCCGGATTGGCCTCGACGATGCGGTGGCTGACCGCGTCGATGATCAGCACCGGCTCGGCGGTGATCTGAAACAGGATCCGGTAGCGCGATTCGGCGTTGCGCATGCGCGAGTAGTCGCGCTCGATCGCAACCTGCGCCTCGATCAGCTTCTGCTGGAGGGCGGCCGTGGCGCGCACGTCGCGGCCGACGGCGATGTAGCGGGCCGCCCCCTGG
The DNA here is from genome assembly GCF_051167655.1 of Bradyrhizobium sp. HKCCYLS2038. Classification (NCBI taxonomy): domain Bacteria; kingdom Pseudomonadati; phylum Pseudomonadota; class Alphaproteobacteria; order Hyphomicrobiales; family Nitrobacteraceae; genus Bradyrhizobium; species Bradyrhizobium sp. HKCCYLS2038. The sequence continues at coordinate 1,259,331 of NZ_JBNPTM010000001.1, forward strand.
ATCGCCACCACCGCGAACAGGATCGGAATGTCCGGCCCGCGCGCGGCCGGATAGCGCACCTCGCGCCAGCGCGACACCTTGCGCTGGGAGGCTTCGGCGAGCAGTAGCTCTGGCTTGGTCTGGCTTTCCTCGGACACTGTTGCTTGCCAGGATCGGCCGATCCACTCGTCTGTGTTTCTCAATTCAAGCGGTAGCCCGGCCTGCTGAAAGGCCAGGTCCTGAATGTTGCCGTCGGCGTCGAGCGCGAGCGCAATGTCGGACGCTGCGGCCACCAGCATGGCCGCAACATCCGCATTGAGATCGCCAAGCGACTCTTTCGGAGCTCTGAACGCCCTCACCAACGCCGTTGTCCTCCCAGTCAAGGAGCATTCGCGCGGCAAGTCTCGTTCCAGCATTCATCTTCACTGCACCCTCTTGGCTATCGCCGTTCGGTCAGAAGACTGACGACGTGCCGGGCTTGCGAAGCCTCTCTGCTCAGGTCGGAGACGACACCGTCGCCGCCGACCAGAAGAACGAGTTCAGGCCGTTCAATAAACGCAGGACCGCAGACCAGCACGCCGATGTCCTGGTTGGAGGACTCGCGCCGGACCATCCTTATGTTTGAGGCGAGATCGTCAAGCTTCTTGTCGCTGGTGGCGAAAAACTCGACGACGTTGAACCATTGCGTGCGGAGCGTCTCGACAAAGCCGCGATCCGCAGTATCCGGCTCGATCCAGGTGTCGAAGCCGTCGCGGCGGAAGAATTCGCCCGCCAGCACCAGGCCGAACATCATGTGGCCGATCTCGCGCCGATCGCCCGGAGCGGTCGTCAGCAGCACGCGCAGGCCCGCCGGCGCGACCGCGAGCTCGGCGCAGAACGCCGGGCTGAAATGCCGCAGCAGCTGCTGCAGCCGCCACAAGCCGAGCGTGACGTCGGCGAAGTCGCGCTCATCGTCGGCCCACAGATGGCGCAGATAGTTCGCGGTCGGCACCAGGAGATCGAGATAGATCCGCTCCAGCGTCTCGCCATGATCGCGATGCGCCTGGATGCAGGCGACGGCGCGATCGTCGTCCGCCCCCAACACGATCTCGGCGAAATCGGCGGCCTCCTGCGCGGATGCCGCGATGGTCGCGGGCACGCGTTCGAGTGAGGAGGCATGGGCCATCACGAGTCGCGGAATGATCTCGGCTTCGATCGCGTCGTTGAGCTGCGGATGGCGGGTGGTGTGCAGCGGCACGTTGATGCGCGGCGTCCCCGGCGAAAGAAAGCCGGGTGACCCACGCTTCGTCCGAAAGCGTGCTCGCGGAAATCGGGCTGTCTCATTGAGCTCGGTCATCAGCGCCTCCCCTCCATATGAGCGCACGTCACTCGTTGCGTCAATATTATTTGACGTCAATTTTGATTGACACTCTTCCTGCCCAGGTCTAGCGTTTCCCCATCGGGCTCGCACTCGGGGATTTGCGATGCGCCACCTGCGAACTGCACAACGTAGCGTTGACCAAACCGAGTGCGGTGCACCAACAACATCCCTGTGGTTGCCGTTATCGCACCACCCGGAACTGATGTTGTCAAATCATCTTTACACATCGTGTGACGCTCAATTCACGTCCGCCACTGATCCGTCGCTGTGGAGTCAACTCTGCTTCACACCTGAGAAGTCGGCGCGTGCGCCGCGGCAAGCGCTTTACACGCCTGAGGAAAAGCGCAGGCGGGACGCGACGCCGTGGACCCTGGTGCAGGGAATCCTGGCGCCGCTGCAGTTTCTCGTGTTCCTGATCAGTCTCGGATTGGTGGCGCGCTATCTCGCGACGGGCGAGGGACTCTGGCTCGCGACCGCCTCCGTCGTCCTCAAGACGGCGCTGCTCTACACCATCATGATCACCGGCTCGATCTGGGAGCGGGTCGTGTTCGGGCGCTATCTGTTCGCACCGGCCTTCTTTTGGGAGGACGTGTTCTCGATGCTGGTGATCGCGCTGCATACGGCCTACCTCGCCGCGATCATCGGCCACGTTGGCTCGGCGCAGCAGCAGATGCTGCTGGTGCTCGCCGCCTACGCCGCCTACGCGATCAATGCCACACAGTTCCTGCTCAAGCTGCGCGCGGCGCGGCTGCAGGAGCAGGCTGCGGTCGCCAGCGTGGAGCGCGCGTCATGAATGTCCACGCGCAGGCTTGCACGGTTGCCCCGGCCTCGTCGACGGATGGCGTGCTGCGCGAGCGCGGCCAGCGCGAGGTGTTCTGCGGCCTGACCGGCATCGTCTGGCTGCACCGGAAAATCCAGGACGCTTTCTTTCTCGTGGTCGGCTCGCGCACCTGCGCGCATCTGATCCAGTCGGCCGCCGGCGTGATGATCTTCGCCGAGCCGCGCTTCGCCACCGCGATCATGGAGGAGCGCGATCTCGCTGGCCTCGTCGACGCCAATGACGAGCTCGACCGTATCGTCGCGCAACTCCTGGCGCGGCGTCCGGACATCAAGCTCTTGTTCCTGGTCGGCTCCTGTCCGTCGGAAGTCATCAAGCTCGATCTGTCGCGTGCGGCGCTCAGGCTGTCGCAGCGCTTCTCGCCCGGCGTGCGCGTGCTCAACTACTCCGGCAGCGGCATCGAGACCACCTTCACGCAAGGCGAGGATGCCTGCCTTGCCGCGCTGGTGCCGGTGTTGCCGACAGCGGATCGCGCGGCGCGGCCGTCGCTGCTGGTGGTCGGCGCGCTCGCCGATGTGGTCGAGGACCAGTTCAAGCGCACGTTCGCCGCGCTCGGCATCGACCAGGTCGCGTTCCTGCCGCCGCGCCGCTCATCGGAGCTGCCGGCGATCGGCCCGGAGACACGTGTGCTGCTGGCGCAGCCGTTCCTCGGCGACACTGCGCGCGCCTTGGAAGAGCGTGGCTGCCGGCGTATCGCTGCGCCATTCCCGCTCGGTGGCGAGGGCACCGCGTTGTGGCTCGCGGCCGCGGCCGATGCCTTCGGCGTGTCGCGCAGCCATGTCGAGCGCACCCTCGCGCCGCTGAAGCAGCGGGCGGAGAAGGCGCTGGCGCGCTACCGCGCGCAGCTCGCCGGCAAGCGTGTCTTCCTATTCCCGGACTCGCAGATCGAGATCCCGCTGGCGCGTTTTCTCGCCCGCGAGATCGGCATGGAGCTGGTCGAGGTCGGTACGCCCTATCTGCATCGCGATCATCTCGCTTCCGAACTCGCGCTGCTGCCCGGGGGCACGCAGCTCAGCGAAGGCCAGGACGTCGAGCGCCAGCTCGATCGCTGCCGCGAGGCGCGTCCCGATCTCGTCGTCTGCGGGCTCGGCCTCGCCAATCCGCTGGAGGCCGAAGGCCTCACGACCAAATGGTCGATCGAGCTGATCTTCACGCCCATCCAGGGGTTCGAGCAGGCCGGCGATCTCGCCGAGCTGTTCGCGCGGCCGCTGCTGCGGCAAACCAGACTGGCGGTGTGAGATGCAGCTGTCGGTCTGGACATATGAAGGACCGCCGCACATCGGAGCGATGCGCATCGCCACCGCGATGCGCGACGTGCACTACGTGCTGCATGCGCCGCAGGGCGACACCTATGCCGACCTGCTGTTCACGATGATCGAGCGCCGCGACCAAAGGCCGCCGGTCACCTACACCACCTTCCAGGCGCGCGATCTCGGCGGCGACACCGCCGATCTCCTGCAGAGCGCGGCGCGGTCAGCCTATGAGCGCTTCCAGCCGCAAGCGATGCTGGTCGGCGCGTCCTGCACCGCCGAGCTGATCCAGGACGATCCCGGCGGCCTTGCACTGGCGTTGAAGCTTCCGATTCCGGTGATCCCGCTGGAGCTGCCGGCGTATCAGCGCAAGGAGAATTGGGGCGCCTCGGAAACATTCTACCGGATTGTACGGGCGTTGGCTGCGTCTTCCGCTGAGGGCTCCCCCCGCCGTCAACGGGAGGCGGGCGCTCGTCCAGTCTGCAACCTGCTTGGTCCGACGGCTCTCGGCTTCCGTCACCGCGACGACCTCGCGGAAGTGACCAGGCAGGTTGTGGAGCTCGGCATCGAGATCAACGTCGTCGCGCCGTGGAACGCGACGCCGGCCGATCTCGCCCGCCTGCCGCAAGCCGATTTCAATATCGTGCTCTATCCCGAGATCGCGCTCACGGCCGCGCAATGGCTGAACCGCCAGTTCGGCCAGCCCTATACGCACACGATCCCGATCGGCGTCGGCGCCACGCGCGATTTCATCGCCGAAGTCGCCGCTCTTGCCGGCGTCGATGCCGCGCCGGTGCTGGCCCGGACCGAGAGCCGCCTGCCGTGGTACTCGCGTTCGGTCGACTCGACCTATCTCACCGGCAAGCGCGTCTTCATTTTTGGCGATGCGACCCACGCCGTCGCTGCTGCCCGCGTCGCGACGCAGGAGTTGGGCTTCGAGGTCGTCGGTCTTGGCACCTATGCGCGTGAGTTCGCGCGCGAGATCCGCGAAGCCGCCGCGCTCTACGGCGTCGAGCCGTTGATCACCGATGACTATCTTGAGGTCGAGGCCCGCGTCAGCGAGCTCAGGCCGGAGCTGGTGCTCGGCACGCAGATGGAGCGCCATATCGCCAAGCGCCTGGGCATTCCCTGCGCCGTGATTTCGGCGCCATGCCACGTGCAGGATTTTCCTGCACGCTACTCGCCGCAGATGGGCTTTGAAGGCGCCAACGTGCTGTTCGACACCTGGGTGCATCCGCTGATGATGGGCCTGGAGGAGCATCTGCTCGGCATGTTCCGCGAGGATCATGAGTTCGCCGATCACGCGCCGTCGCATCTCGGCGCCGCGCCGGCTGCGCCGCCGCAGCAGACGCAGCTGCGCGTCGTCGAAACCGTCACCACCAACGAGCTCGCCTGGGCGTCCGACGCCGAGCGCGAGCTGACCAAGATTCCGTTCTTCGTGCGCGGCAAGGCGCGCCGCAACACCGAACGCTACGCGCGCGAGCGCAACGTCAACCTGATCACGCTCGAGACCCTGTACGATGCCAAAGCGCATTTCGGTCGCTGACGTCACACCCATCCGGGTGGTGATCGTGACGATGGACAGCCATCTCGCCTCGGCTGCCGTGCGTGCGCGCGCGACCTTGCAGGCGGAGCTGCCTGGGCTCGATCTCAAGGTGCATGCGGCCGACGAATGGGGCTGCAATCCGAACGCGCTGGAGCATTGCCTCGCCGACATCGCGACTGGCGACATCGTCGTCGCCACCATGCTGTTCATGGAGGACCACATCCAGCCGGTGCTGCCGGCGTTGCAGGCCCGCCGTGATCATTGCGACGCCATGATCGGCTGCCTGTCGGCCGGTGAAGTGGTGCGGCTGACCCGGCTCGGCAAGCTGACGATGTCGGGCTCGGCGACCGGCGTGCTCGGCCTGCTGAAGCGGCTGCGCGGCAGCAATCGCTCGGGCAATGCCAGCGGCCAGGGCCAGATGAAGATGCTGCAGCGGATGCCGCGCCTGTTGCGCTACATCCCCGGCACCGCGCAGGACCTGCGCGCCTACTTCCTGACGCTGCAATATTGGCTCGCCGGCTCCGAGCAGAATTTCGCGAACATGGTGCGCTTCCTGGTCGGCCGCTACGCCGACGGCCCGCGCGCCGCCCTGCGCGGCAAGCTCAAGGCGGCCGAGCCGGTGAGCTATCCCGATGTCGGTCTCTATCATCCCAGGATGAAGCAGCGCATCGCCGAACGCATCGACGAGCTTCCGGCGCCGCCGAAGCCGGTCGGCCGCGTCGGCGTGATCCTGATGCGCTCCTATCTGCTCGCTGCCAACACCGCGCACTATGATGGTGTGATCGCGGCGCTCGAGGCGCGCGGCCTGGCGGTGGTCCCGGTGTTCGCCTGTGGACTCGATTCGCGTCCGTCGATCGAGCGCTACTTCCAGAAGGACGGTGTGGGGACCGTCGATGCCGTGGTCTCGCTCACCGGCTTCTCGCTGGTCGGCGGCCCCGCCTACAACGATGCGCGTGCCGCCGAAGAAGTCATGGCCGGGCTCGACGTCCCGCTGATCGCCGCGCATCCGCTCGAATTCCAGACCGTCGAGCAGTGGCGCGACGATGCGCGCGGGCTCACGCCGGTCGAAGCCACGATGATGGTGGCGATCCCCGAGCTAGACGGCGCGGTCGGTCCGACCGTGTTCGGCGGCCGCTCGGCGATGGCCGATGACGGGCGCGACATGGCGAGCCTGCCGGAGCGCGCCGCGCAGCTCGCCGCGCGCGTGGCGAGGCTGGTCGAGCTCCGCCGTTCGGCGCGGGCCGAGCGCAAGATCGCGACGGTGCTGTTCAACTTCCCGCCCAACGGCGGCAGCGCCGGCACCGCAGCCTACCTCTCTGTGTTCGAGTCGCTCTTCAATGTGATGAACTCGCTCCGCGCCGCCGGTTACACGATCGATGTGCCGGCTGATGTCGATGAGCTGCGCGCCCGCGTTCTGAAGGGCAATGCCGAGCGTTTCGGCACCGTCGCCAACGTCGCTGCGCGCATTCCGGTCGATCAGCATGTCCGCCGCGAGCGTCATCTTGCCGAGATCGAGAAGCAATGGGGCCCGGCGCCCGGCCGCCACCAGACCGATGGCTCCGGCCTGCTGGTGCTCGGCGAGCAGTTCGGCAATCTGTTCGTCGGCCTGCAGCCGGCTTTCGGCTATGAAGGCGATCCGATGCGGCTGTTGTTCGAGCGCAGCTTCGCGCCGACGCATGCGTTTGCCGCGTTCTATCGCTGGCTGCGCGAGGATTTCCGCGCCAACGCGGTTCTGCATTTCGGCACCCATGGTGCGCTCGAATTCATGCCGGGCAAGCAGGCGGGCCTCTCCGCCGAGTGCTGGCCCGAACGGCTGATCGGCGACCTCCCGAACTTCTACATCTATGCGTCCAACAATCCCTCCGAAGGTGCGCTCGCCAAGCGCCGCGGCGGCGCCACCCTGGTCAGCTATCTCACGCCGTCGATCACGCGCGCCGGCCTCTACAAGGGCCTCGCCGATCTGAAATCCTCGCTCGACGCCTGGCGCAATCTGTCGCCGGATGCGACCGAGCAGGTGAGGGGCGACAGCGCGGCGCTGATCCAGGCGCAGGCGGCGGCGGTCGATCTCGCCGCGGCTGAGCCGCTGTGGGGCGACGAGCGCGACGCCAGCATCGGCGGGCTCTCCGCGAGCGTGCTGGAGTTGGAGTACTCGCTGATCCCGCATGGCCTGCATGTCGTCGGCGCGCCGCCGCCGGAAGGGCAGCGGACCGAACTGCTCGACCTCGCCGGCATCACCGATACGGCCAAGCGTGCCGAGCTCGACAGGATGCTCGCGACCGACAGCGAGACGCCCGCAATCCTTCACGCGCTCGACGGCGGCTACATCCGTCCCGTTCCGGGCGGCGATCTCTTGCGCAACACCGACGTACTGCCGACCGGCCGCAACCTGCATGGCTTCGATCCGTTCCGTATCCCCAGCGCCTTCGCGCTCAAGGATGCCGAGCGCCAGGTCGCCCGGCTGCTCGCCCGCCATGCCGGCGAAGGCCACAAGCTGCCGGAGACGATCGCGCTGGTGCTGTGGGGCACCGACAATCTGAAGACTGAGGGCGGGCCGATCGCACAGGCGCTGTGGCTGATGGGCGCCGCGCCGCGCCATGACAGCTATGGCCGTCTCTGCGGCGCGAAGCTGATCCCGCTGGAGCAATTGGGACGCCCGCGCATCGACGTCGTCATCACGCTCTCCGGCATCTTCCGCGATTTGATGCCGTTGCAGACCAAGCTGCTCGCGGAAGCCGCGCTGCTCGCCGCGTCGGCGGATGAGGCTGTCGAATTCAACTACGTCCGCAAGCATGCGCTGGCGTTCCAGGCTGCCCATGGCGGCGAGATCGCGGATGCGGCGCTGCGTGTGTTCGGCAATGCCGAGGGCGCCTATGGCGCCAACGTCAATCACCTGATCGATTGCGGCGCCTGGACCGACGAGGACGAGCTCGCCGACGTCTATACCAAGCGCAAGGGCTTTGCCTACGGCACCGACGGCCGGCCTGTCCGGCGCGACGCGCTGCTCGGCCATGTCTTGGCCGGCGTCGACGCCGCCTATCAGAACGTCGACTCGGTCGAGCTCGGCGTCACCACGATCGACCATTATTTCGATACGCTCGGCGGCATCAGCCGCGCGGTGAAGCGCGCCAAGGGCGAGGCCGCGCCGGTCTATATCGGCGACCAGACCCGCGGCGAAGGCACGGTGCGCACGCTGTCGGAGCAGGTCGCGCTGGAGACCCGCACCCGCACGCTCAATCCGAAATGGTACGAGGCGCTGCTCGCCCATGGCTATGAGGGCGTGCGCCAGATCGAGTCGCACGTGACCAACACGGTCGGCTGGTCGGCCACCACGGGCCAGGTCGCGCCCTGGGTCTATCAGCAGATCACCACGACCTTCGTGCTCGACCCCGCGATGCGCGAGCGGCTTGCCTCGCTCAATCCGGCGGCGTCCGCGAAGATCGCCAACCGTCTGATCGAGGCGCATGAGCGCAATTACTGGACCCCGGACCCCGAGATGCTCGACGTGCTGCGCAAGGCCGGGGAAGAGCTCGAAGATCGCCTCGAAGGCGTAGGAGTTGCCGCATGAACGTCACCTTGAGACCTCCGCTGACGACAGCGCCGCGCCGCCCCGACGGGGCCGGCAGTGTCCAGGTGCAGCTCGACCCGAACGTGGTCATCGGCACCGCGAAAGTGTTTTCTGTTTACGGCAAGGGCGGCATCGGCAAGAGCACGACGTCGTCGAACCTCTCGGTGGCGCTGTCCAAGCTCGGCAAGCGCGTGCTGCAGATCGGCTGCGATCCGAAGCACGACTCGACTTTCACGCTCACCAAGCGTCTGGTCCCGACCGTCATCGACATCCTCGAGCAGGTCAATTTCCACTCGGAGGAGCTGCGCCCCGATGACTTCGTCTATCAGGGCTACAACGGCGTGATGTGCGTCGAGGCAGGCGGGCCGCCGGCCGGCACTGGCTGCGGCGGCTATGTCGTCGGCCAGACCGTCAAGCTGCTCAAGGAGCATCATCTGCTCGAAGACACCGACGTGGTGATCTTCGACGTGCTTGGCGACGTCGTCTGCGGTGGCTTTGCCTCCCCGTTGCAGCATGCCGATCGCGCGCTGATCGTCGCCGCCAACGATTTCGACTCGATCTTCGCCATGAACCGCATCGTCGCGGCGATCCAGGCCAAGTCGCGCAATTATCCGGTGCGGCTCGGCGGCGTCATCGCCAATCGCAGTGCCGCGACCGACCAGATCGACAAGTTCAACGAGCGCATCGGCATGAAGACGCTGGCGCACTTCCCGGATCTCGACGTCATCCGGAAGAGCCGACTGAAGAAGTGCACGCTGTTCGAGATGGAGCCGTCGCCGGACGTCGAGCGTGCCCAGAACGAATATCTGCGGCTCGCGGCGTCGCTGCTTGCCGGCGTCGAGCCGATCCAGGCCTTGCCGCTCAAGGACCGCGACATCTTCGATCTCCTGGGCTTCGACTGAGTGAGGCTGGCAATGACTTCAGCGCAATATCTCGCCCGCCGCAATGAAGTGGAGACCTACTTCGACCGCACCGCGGTCGCCGCCTGGACGCGGCTGACCTCGGATGCACCGGTCAGCCGCATCCGCGCCACCGTGCGTGCCGGCCGCGACGAGATGCGGCGGACGCTGCTGTCCTGGCTGCCGCTCGATCTGCGCGGCGCGCGCATCCTCGATGCCGGCTGCGGCACCGGCAGCTTCTCGATCGAGGCGGCCCGCCGCGGCGCCGACGTCGTCGCCGTCGACATCTCGCCGACGCTGATCGAGATCGCGCAGAAGCGGCTGCCCGACGACATCAGCCGCAAGGCGATCCACTTCGTCGCCGGCGACATGCTCGATCCCAAGCATGGCGGCTTCAACTTCGTCGTCGCGATGGACTCCTTCATCCACTACCGGGCCGAGGATGCCGTGCGCATCGTCGCCGGTCTCGCGGGCCGCACGTCCGATGCGATCCTGATGACCTACGCGCCGCGCACGCCGCTGCTGGCGGTCATGCATGCGGTCGGCGGCGTGTTCCCGCGCGGCAATCGCGCGCCGTCGATCGAGCCGGTCGCCGAGCAGACGCTGTACCGCCTCATCGCCGACCACCACGATCTCGCCGACTGGCGCTGCGCCCGCAATTGCCGCATCGCCAACGGATTCTATATCTCGCACGCGCTGGAGCTGCGGCCGTCATGAGCCTGCGCGCACCATCGATCATGCAAGCGTGGATGCGGCTGTCGTCGCGCTATCTGCCGTTTGCGGATGCCGCCTCGACCGAGCTGCCGCTGTCGCGCCTGATGCGGCTGTCGCTGTTCCAGGTCTCGATCGGCATTTCGGTGGTGTTGCTCAACGGCACGCTCAATCGCGTCATGATTGTCGAACTCGGCGTGCCCTCCTGGCTGGTCGCGACCATGGTGGCGCTGCCGCTGGTGTTCGCGCCGCTGCGCGTGCTGATTGGCTTCAAGTCCGATCACCACCGTTCCGTGCTCGGCTGGCGTCGTGTGCCCTATATCTGGATGGGGACACTGCTGCAGTTCGGCGGCCTCGCCATCATGCCGTTCGCGCTGCTCTTGCTGTCCGCGGGCGACGCGCCGGGCCAGGTGATCGCCGGCCGTATTGGCGCAGCACTCGCCTTCCTGCTGGTCGGCGCCGGGCTGCACACCACGCAGACCGCCGGCCTGTCGCTCGCGACCGACATCGCGCCCGAGCACTCCCGCCCGCGCGTCGTCGCCTTCCTCTATGTCATGTTGATGTTCGGCATGATGGCCAGCGCGCTGACCTTCGGCGGGCTGCTCGCCGAGTTCAGCGAGATGCGCCTGATCCAGGTGATCCAGGGTGCCGCGGTGACGGAAATGGTGCTCAACGTCATCGCGCTGTGGAAGCAGGAGGCGCGTGATCCCGCGCGCACATCGGCTGCCCGCGAGCGTCCGCGCTTCGGTGACTCCTGGCGGCAGTTCCGCGATGCCGGCGGCTCGATGCGCGTGCTGGTCGCGGTTGGCTTGGGCACCGCCGGCTTCACCATGCAGGACATCCTGCTCGAGCCATACGGCGCAGAGATCCTGCATTTGACCGTCGGCGAGACCACCGCGCTGACCGCGCTGTTCGCGGCTGGGACGCTCGCCGGCTTCGGCCTGTCGGCGCGCCGGCTCGGCAAGGGCTCCGACCCTTATCGCATCGCAGCCCTCGGCGGCCTCGTCGGGTTGCTCGCCTTCTCAGCCGTGATCTTCTCGGCACCGCTGGCTTCGCCATTGTTGTTCCGGATGGGCACCACCTTGATCGGATTCGGCGGCGGTCTGTTCGCGGTGGGCACGCTGACCGCAGCGATGGCGCTGGTGCAGAACGGCGAGAGCGGGCTTGCGCTCGGCGCCTGGGGCGCAGTGCAGGCCACCGCGGCAGGTGTCGCGATTGCCGGCGGTGGCGCCATTCGCGATGTGATGTCGCAGCTCGCGCTCGATGGCCGGCTCGGCGTCGCGCTCGCGGGTCCGGCGACCGGCTACAGCATCGTCTACCACATCGAGATCGGTCTGCTGTTCGTCACGCTCGCGGTCATCGGGCCGCTGGTGCGGCGGCAGGCCGCGCCGCAACAGCAGCTACACTTCGGAATAGCGGAATTTCCAGGATAGCCCAGTCGGGGAGGAAGCCATGACGTCTTTCACGAGCTACATCGATGTCGCGCAGGTCGTACTTTACGGGTTCTGGATCTTCTTCGCGGGCCTGATCTTCTACCTGCGTACCGAGGACAAGCGCGAAGGCTATCCGCTGCAGTTCGAGGGCCGGGTCGGCCGTCAGACCGCTTCGAGTGGTCATGGCTTCCCGGTGCCGCCGAGCCCGAAGACCTACCACATGCATGGTGGTCGCACCGCGACCCTGCCGAATTGGGACAACGACCGTGCCGATGCGCCGGTGACCCCGATGTACGCCTGGCCGGGCACGCCCTATCTGCCGACCGGCAACCCGATGCTCGACGGCGTTGGCCCGGGCTCCTACGCCGCGCGCAAGGACGAGCCGGAGCTGACCATGGACAACATCCCGGCGATCGTGCCGCTGCGCGTCGACGGCAGCATCTTCATCGCGGCGGAGGATCCGGATCCGCGCGGCATGCCGGTGATCGGCTGCGATGGTAACGTCGGCGGCAAGGTCCGCGAAGTCTGGGTCGACCGCGCCGAGATGCTGATCCGCTATCTCGAAGTCGAGGTCGCAGGCATCGCCGGTCGCCACGTGCTGTTGCCGATGACCATGGCGATCGTCGACAAGTCGCGCAAGGCGGTGCTGGTCGATGCCATTCTCGGTTCGCAATTCGCCAACGTGCCCGGTCTCGCCAAGCCCGATCAGGTCACCAAGCTCGAGGAAGACAAGATCGTCGGCTACTATGGCGGCGGCCATCTCTATGCGACTGCTGCACGCCAGGAGCCGCTGCTGTGAGTACGCGCAAGGAGATGGATACGCTGATGCTGCCGGAGGGCGAGCGGCTGCTCTGGCAGGGACAGCCGACGGTGAAGGCGCTGCTGCTGCGGGTGTTCCACCTGCGCCTGGTGCTCGCCTATTTCGCAGCGCTGTTCGGTGCCCATGTGGTGTCGGGTTGGCTGGCGCATCAGCCGCTCGCGGCATCGCTCGCGACCGCGTCGTCGCTGGCGATGCCGGTGGCGGTTGCGACCGCGCTGCTCACCGGCCTCGCCGTGCTCTATAGCCGCACCACGCGCTACACCATCACCTCCAGGCGCGTGCTGCTGCAGTTTGGTGCCGTGCTGCCGATGACCTTGAACGTGCCGTTCAAGCAGATTGCCCGTGCCGACGTGAAGCTGTTCTCGGACGGCTCGGGCGACCTGCCGCTCGGCGTCATCGCCGAGCAGCGGCTGTCCTATCTGCTGCTGTGGCCGCATTCGCGTCCGTGGCGGCTCAACGAGGTCGAGCCGATGTTGCGTGGTGTCCCGAATGCCCGCGATGTGGCCGAGATTCTCGCCAAGGCGCTGGTCGCAGCGTCCGACGGTGCCGTCGCGGCGCAGCCGCTCGCGGCAGCCACTGGTCAGCCGCAGGGTGCGCCTGCGGGGGCCGTCGCCAGCGCGGCGTGATGAGGAGGAGGGCGTCATGAGCCAAGCCGAGGGTCATGCCGAAGCCGAGATCATCATCCCGAAGGGCGCGCTTCGCGCGGCCATCGCACTGGTCGCCTTCGCGCTGCTCGCAGCCGCGCTCGGTCGTCTGACCGGGCTCGGCACCGTGCACGTGGATCACGTCGCGGCGGTGCAATCGGTGCCGCTGCGGTTCGAGGATCGCGCCGATGGCGGCATCTCCGTGGTGGCGCCGGACAGCGGCAAGGTCGTCGGCGTCGTCGAGGCCGGCGTCGATGGCTTCCTGCGCACGGTTCTGCGCAGCATGGCATTCGACCGCCAGCGCCACGCCATTGGCTCGGGGCCGGCCTTCACCATCAACCGCTGGTCCGACGGCCGTCTGAGCCTGGATGATCCCGCGACGGGGCGGCGCGTCGATCTCGCGCCGTTCGGCGCCGACAACAAGCGCCGCTTCACCGAACTGATGACGATGGGAGAGACGCGATGAAAGGACTATGGGCCAACGAGCCCCGCCGCTTCGACATCGGCTGCAGCATCGAGGTCGAGCAGACCTCCGAGACTCTGCATGCCCATGTCACGCTGGACCGCGACGTCAACATTCGACCGGGCGACGAGGTCGTCATTCATGGCGATCCGATCACGGTCAAGTTCGGCGAGCAGCTCAATCTGCGCCGCACCGCGACCGTGGTGCGGGCAGGTCCCCTGAAGCGCGCGATGATGCACGTCGCGGGCTATCTCGAACTCACGGAATTGTACGACGTCAGCTTTTCGGACGGGAGGGTCAGATGATCGCAATGGAAGGCGGATCCGGCAATATCTCCACCAAGATGGCGCTGGAGGATACGATCCTCACGCCGCGCTTCTACACCACCGACTTCGCGGCGATGGATCGCCTCAACGTCGACCTGGTGCGCCGGGAGTGGGATGCGGTCATGGCCGAGCTGCGCGCCGACCACAACCGCAAGCACTTCGTGCGCACGCCGGAATTCGAGAAGGATCTGAACGAATTGCCGGAGGCGCTTCGCGCTGAGTTCAAGGACTTCCTGGTGTCCTCGCTGACAGCCGAATTCTCCGGCTGCGTGCTCTATGCCGAGATCAAGAAGCGGATCACCAATCCCGATATCCGCGAGCTGTTCCAGTTCATGAGCCGCGACGAGGCCCGCCACGCCGGCTTCATCAACGAGATCCTCAAGGATCACGGCATCGGCGTCGATCTGAGCTTCCTTACCAAGACGAAGAAGTACACCTACTTCAGGCCGAAGTTCATCTTCTACGCGACCTACCTGTCCGAGAAGATCGGCTATGCCCGCTACATCACCATCTATCGGCAGATGGAGCGGCACCCGGAGCGCCAGTTCCATCCGATCTTCAAGTGGTTCGAGCGCTGGTGCAACGACGAGTTCCGCCATGGCGAGGCGTTTGCGCTCCTGATGCGTGCCGATCCGAAGCTGCTGAGCGGCCTCAATAAGCTCTGGATCAAGTTCTTCCTGCTCGCGGTGTTTGCGACCATGCATGTGCGCGACCACATGCGGCCGGCCTTCTATGAAGCGCTCGGCATGCCCGTGGACGAGTACGACATGCGGGTGTTCCGGATCACCTCGGAGATCTCGCGTCAGGTGTTCCCGGTGATGCTGGACATCGACAATCCGCGCTTCTGGGCCGGCTTGAACCAGCTGCGCCAGGTGTCGGAGGCGATTGCCGAGGCCAAGGCGCAGGGTGGTGTGATGGGAGCGATCAAGCGCACGCTGCTGCCGATCAAGGCGGCGCTGACGTTCGGCCGCCTCTACATGCTGCCGGCCAAGAGCAACGAGCTGCCACGGGAGATCAGGCTGCAACCCGCCTGGTGACAAGGAGCCGGCCATGGGCGCGACCGCGATTGCCATTCCCTATGTCGTGTTCGTCTGGTGGTTCTCGACCGGCGCCGTGCTGGCGCTGGTCGGGCTCGCCGCCCGCTATCCGGCCGCGTTCAAATGGGGCACGGCCGCGGCCTTCGTCGCGGCCCTGTCGGGCGTCGCGGTGTCCAGCCAGGCCGCCGCTGAAGCCAACGCCTATTGCGCCTTCACCTGCGCGATCCTGCTGTGGGGCACGGTGGAGATGTCGCTGCTCGCTGGCTGGATCACCGGCCCGCGGCCCGAGCCGTGTCCTGGCGACTGCACGCCGGCCTCCCGTGTGGGCTTCGCGCTGCAGGCGATCGCCTATCATGAGCTGGCGCTGATCGCGACCGCGGGTCTCGTCTTCGCGGTCACCTCTGGTGCGCCGAACCGCCTGAGCTGGTGGACCTTCGCCGCGCTGCTGGTGCTCAGGCAGAGCGCCAAGATCAATCTGTTCCTCGGCGTGCGCACCCTGAACGACGAGCTGCTGCCGCAGCAGGTCCGCTTCATGCGCAGCTACTTCGCCAAGAAGTCGATCAACCTGCTGTTTCCGTTCTCGATCGCCGCCGCGGCGACCGCGACCGTGCTGGTCGCCGCCGCCGCGCTCGGCGCAAAGTCCTCGTTCGACGGCGTGGCGCTGTCGCTGCTGGCGTCGCTGATCGCGCTCGGTCTGCTCGAGCACGGCTTCATGGCGCTGCCGATGCCGGTGATCAATCTCTGGCGCTGGAGCGCGCCGGTCGAGCCGGCGCTGGCAACCGTCGCGGCCATCCCCGTGCCGGTTCACGCGCCACCGCCTGCGCCTGCAATGCCCTTAGCAGTGCCCTTGGCGCGGCCGACGCTGGCCGTGGTGCCGCCGACGCCGGAAGCCGAGCGCCCCGCGCCGCAGCCAAAGGCATCCATGTCGGCGCAAAAGAACGCCGCCGCCTTGGCGCGGCAGCGGCTGGAGGAGCAATTCCGCCAGGCCTATCGCCAGGCGCGCGCCGATGCGCAGGCGCAAACCATCACCGGACTGGCCGCGGTGTCAGTCACGACACCGGTCGATCCGAACACGACAGCACAGGGGGGAGTACCATGAACTACGAAGACTATTTCCGCCGCCAGCTCGACGGTCTGAGGCGCGAAGGACGCTATCGCGTCTTCGCCGATCTCGAACGCAAGGCCGGCGCCTTCCCGATCGCGACCTATCGCGGTCCCCATGGCGAGCGTGACGTCGCGGTGTGGTGCTCCAACGACTATCTCGGCATGGGCCAGCACCCCAAGGTGCTCGAGGTGATGCACGAGGCGCTCGACCGCTGCGGCGCCGGCGCTGGCGGCACCCGCAACATCAGCGGCACCAATCACTATCACATCCTGCTGGAAGAAGAGCTCGCCGATCTCCACGGCAAGCAGGCGGCGCTTCTGTTCAACTCCGGCTACGTCTCGAACTGGACCTCGCTGTCGACCTTGGCGGCGCGGATGCCCGGCTGCGTGATCCTGTCCGACGAGCTCAACCACGCCTCGATGATCGAGGGCATCCGCCACAGCCGCTGCGAGACAAGGATCTGGCGCCACAACGACGTCGCCGACCTGCGCGACAAGCTGTCGGACCTCGATCCGAAGGTGCCGAAGCTGATCGCGTTCGAGAGCGTCTATTCGATGGACGGCGACATCTCGCCGATCTCGGACATCTGCGATGTCGCCGACGAGTTCAACGCGATGACCTATCTCGACGAGGTCCATGCCGTCGGCCTGTACGGCCCGCGCGGCGGCGGCATCTCCGAGCGCGACGGCGTCGCCGATCGCCTGACCGTCATTGAAGGCACACTGGCCAAGGCGTTCGGTGTCATCGGCGGCTACATCACCGCCTCGAACACCGTCTGCGATTTCGTCCGCAGCTTCGCCTCCGGCTTCATCTTCTCCAGCTCGCTGCCGCCGGCCGTCGCCGCGGGTGCGCTCACCAGCATCCGCCATCTCAAGTCCAGCAATGTCGAGCGCGCCCGGCACCAGGATCGCGTCGCGCGGCTGCGCCGCCGGCTCGATGAAGCGGGCGTGAGCCATCTCGACAATCCGAGCCACATCGTGCCGGTGATGGTGCGCGATGCCGTGCTGTGCAAGCGGATCAGCGACATCCTGCTCGATCGCTACGGCATCTATGTGCAGCCGATCAACTATCCGACGGTGCCGCGCGGCACCGAGCGGCTGCGCATCACGCCGTCGCCGTATCACTCCGACGCCGACATCGAACATCTGGTGGGGGCGTTGTCGGAGATCTGGGCCGAGATGGGCCTCGCGCAGGCAGCCTAAAAAAGGAGGATTCGCGCGGCGTTTGAGCCAGATCAATTTGTCAATCAAGCTTGACGTTAAGATGATTGGACAAATTGATAATCGGGGGAGGACGCCGTGCGGATCTTATTGCTGCATCCGAATTATCACTCCGGTGGCGCCGAGATCGCCGGAAACTGGCCGCCAGCCTGGGCGGCTTACATCTCCGGCGCGCTGAAGGCCGCCGGCTTCGCCGATCTCCGCTTCATCGACGCGATGACCAACGATCTGTCCGAAGATCAGGTCCGCGCCATCCTGCGCAGCGAAAAGCCCGATGTCATCGGCTGCACCGCGATCACGCCCTCGATCTACAAGGCCGAGCGTCTCCTGGAGATCGCCAAGGAGGAGCACCCGGATGCGCTGACCGTGCTCGGCGGCATCCACGCCACCTTCATGTATCAGCAGGTGCTGACGGAAGCGCCGTGGATCGACGCCATCGTGCGCGGCGAGGGCGAGGAGATCATCGTCGACCTGATGCGCGCCCGCGAGGATGGCCGCTGGGCGAAAGACCGCCGCAGTATCAAGGGCATCGCCTATCGCGACGGGAGCGAGGTGGTCGCGACCGTCGCGGCGCCGACAGTGAAGAATCTCGATGCGATCACGCCCGACTGGAGCGTGCTCGAATGGAGCAAATACATCTACATCCCGATGAACAAGCGTGTCGCCATTCCCAACATGGCGCGCGGCTGCCCCTTCACCTGCAGCTTCTGCTCGCAGTGGAAGTTCTGGCGCGACTACCGCATCCGTGACCCCAAGAAGGTCGTCGACGAGATCGAGACCCTGATGCGCGAGCACGATGTCGGCTTCTTCATCCTGGCCGACGAGGAGCCGACCATCAACAAGAAGAAGTTCGTCGCATTCTGCGAGGAGCTGATCCGGCGCGACCTCAAGATTCTCTGGGGCATCAACACCCGCGTCACCGACATCCTGCGCGACGAGGCGCTGCTGCCGCTGTACCGCAAGGCAGGCCTGATCCATGTCTCGTTGGGGACGGAGGCCGCGGCGCAGATGAAGCTCGACCGCTTCAACAAGGAGACCACGGTCGCGCAGAACAAGAAGGCGATTCAGCTGCTCCGCGACGCCGGCATCGTCGTCGAGGCGCAGTTCATCGTCGGCCTGGAGAACGAGACCCGCGAGACCCTGGAAGAAACCTACCAGATGGCGCGGGACTGGAAGCCGGATCTCGCCAACTGGGCGATGTATACGCCGTGGCCGTTCTCCGACCTGTTCCGCGATCTCGGCGACAAGGTCGAGATCTTCGACTACGAGAAGTACAATTTCGTCACGCCGATCATGAAGCCGGACGCGATGGATCGCGGCGAACTGCTCGACGGCGTCATGAACAACTACCGCCGTTTCTACATGCACAAGGCGCTGTTCTCGTATCCCTGGGCCGGCTCCGGCGAGCGAAGGCGGTATCTGCTCGGCTGCCTCAAGGCGTTCCTGAAGTCCGGCTTCGAGCGCAAGTTCTACGACCTCGGCCGCGTCAATTATTGGGGGCCGCAATCCAAGGGCAAGGTCGATTTCGGCTTCGATACCTCGCGCCAGCGCGCCGATCCCGGCAAGATCGAATGGAAGACCAGCCATAATCGCAAGCTGACCGGACCGCAGCAGGCGCAGGCGATGGCCTGCGGCGGCGGCACCGAGCAGATGAGCGAAGAGGCCGAGACCAGGGTGCATTGACATGCACGGCACGCGCGCCCAGCACCTGTCGCTGCCGCGCGCTGCCGATGCGTCTCATCATGCAGCCGGGCGTATCGGCCCCAATGCGATCATCCAGACGGCCGAGGCCTTGCGGCTGCTGTTGGGAGAGGACATTGCGCGCCGCGTGTTCGCGGCCGCGCGCCTGGAAGACTATCTCACCTGTCCGCCGGCCGAGATGGTCGACGAGGCCGAGGTCATCAGGTTGCATGGCGCGCTGCGGATGATGCTCGACGATGACACCGCGCGGGCCGTCAGCAGCAAGGCAGGGCAGCTGACAGCCGCCTATCTCCTCGCGCATCGCATTCCCAGGCCCGCCCAGCGTGTGCTGCGACTGCTGCCGGCGCGGCTTGCAAGCCGGGCACTGTCGCGGGCGATCACGGCGCATGCGTGGACCTTCGCCGGCACCGGCATTTTCACCGCGCGCCCGGGACGGCCGACCGTCTACGAGATCAGCCAGTGTCCATTGTGCCGCGGCCATCACGGCGATCATGCCATCTGCGACTTCTACGCCGCGACATTCGAGACGCTCTTCAGGACGCTGGTGCATCCCGAAGCCCGAGCGCGCGAAATTGCTTGCGAAGCCGTGGGCGCTTCTGCCTGCCGCTTCGAAATCGATTGGTGAGACCACGCCATGCCCGAAGCGACAATGTCATGGCTTCGGGACCAGCGCTCACTTGGGCAGGAACCGCGCCCCTTCCTTGCCGAAGAAATCCAGCATCGCCTGCGCTGGCGGCAGCAGGAGCTTGTCGGCACGACGCACGGCATGCCATTGCCGGACGATCGGCAGGCCCACCACGTTGAGCATTACCAGCCGGCCTTCGCTGAGCTCATGCGCCACCGTGTGCTGCGAGATGAAGGCGATGCCGAGGCCGGCGATCACCGCCTGCTTGATGGTCTCGTTGCTGTCCATCTCCATGCTGGTCTTCGGATGCAGCCCGTGCTTGTCGAAATAGGTTTCCATCAACAGTCGCGTGCCCGAGCCCGGCTCGCGGGTGATGAACACCTCGCCGGCGAGATCCTCGGCCGCGATGCGCTTGCGGCGGGCGAGGCGGTGGCCGGCCGGCGCGATGATGATGTGGGGGTGCTTGCCGAACGGCCGCATGTCCACCGGAATGTCGGCCGGCGGCCGTCCCATGATGGCGATGTCGAGATCATAGCCGCGCAGTGCCTCGCGCAGGCTGTCGCGATTGCCGATCCGCAAGGTCACGTCGATCTTGGGAAAGCGCCGCGAGAACTCCGCGATCGCGAACGGAACGAAGTATTTCGCGGTGCTGACCGCGCCGATCGCGACCCGGCCGCCGCTTCGTCCTGCCAGGATGTCGAGCGCCTGCTCGCAATCCAGCAGCGCCGCCTCGACCCGCTCGGCGAGCGCGAGCACGCTGCGGCCGGCCTCGGTGAGGATCATGCCGTCGGTGGTGCGCTGGATCAGCGGCAGCCCGGCGAGCTCCTGAAGATTGCGAATCTGCAGCGTCACCGCGGGCTGGGTGAGATTCAGGCGACCCGCCGCTGAGGTCACCGATCCCGAGTTTTGCACGGCCACCAGCGCGCGAAGCTGGCGAATGGTGAGGTCACGGGAGAAGTGCCTGCTCATGGAACCCTCGATGATATCGATCGCATAAGGAAAACTTTGGTCATTCCAAAGATAATGAAATTTCCCAAATGGGGCAAATCGAGTGTTGATAGCGGCGCGGCACGACGCATTCGTGCGGCTTCATCAAGTTCCCGGTAGAGGAGCTGATGGCGAGGGAGTGGCCCATGACCGACCAGGCAGATCATCATCCGACATTGCAGGCTCATCTGACGTCCCACGGGGCGGACGCCGACTGCGCTGCCGTCATCGAGGCCCTCGCCGAGGCGGCGCGCGAGCTCGCGCGGCAGATCGCGATCGCGCCGCTGTCCGGGGTCGACGAAGGCGCCGCCACCGTCAACACCGACGGCGACATCCAGAAGGCGCTGGATATCGTCGCCGACAATCTGATGCGGGAGGCACTGCGTCGGTCGCCGGTCGCCGGCATCCTGTCGGAGGAGGGCGATCGTCCCGAAATAGTCAACGAGACTGCCCCACTTTGTGTGGCGATCGATCCGCTCGACGGTTCCTCGAACCTGCAGAACAACATCTCGGTCGGCACCATCTTCTCGATCCGTCCGCGCGGCCGCGACGTGCTCTCCAGCTTCTTCGAGCCCGGCACGGCGCAGCTCGCTGCCGGTTTCTTCGTCTATGGCCCGCAGACCTGCCTCGTGCTCGCCATCGACCACCGCGTCGACCTCTATGTGCTGCATCCGACGCTGCACGAGTTCATTCTTGCGAAGTCCGGCATCCGCATCCCGCAGGACACGCCGGAATTCGCCATCAACGCATCGAACCGCCGGCACTGGAGCGGCACCGTCCGCAACTATGTCGACGAGTGCCTGTCCGGCGCCGCGGGACCGCGCGGCCGTGACTTCAACATGCGCTGGATCGCGTCTCTGGTTGCCGAAGCCTATCGCATCCTGATGCGCGGCGGCGTGTTCCTGTATCCAGCCGATTCACGCCCGGGCTATCGCGAGGGCCGGCTGCGCCTGGTGTACGAAGCGCATCCGATGGCGCTGATCATGGAGTGGGCCGGCGGCTCGGCCTCGAGCGGCCGCGCGCGCATCCTCGAATTGTCGGCGCGCTCGCCGCATCAGCGTGCACCGCTGATCATGGGTGACGTCCGCCTGGTGCGCGATGTCGATCAGCTTCACGAAGGCGTCGAGCCGCTGTTCGAAACCAGCGATGCGCCGCTGTTCGCCCGCCGCGGCCTGTTCCGCTGAGCGAACGCTGCCGGGCGCCTCCTGCTCGGCGAGACTTCCGGAGAAAAGTCATGTCACGTCGTCATCCCATCATCTCGATCACGGGCTCGTCCGGTGCGGGCACCACGTCGGTCAAGAAGACCTTCGAGAACATCTTCCGCCGCGAGAACGTCAAGGCGGCCTACATCGAGGGCGACGCGTTCCATCGCTACAATCGCGAGGAGATGCGCCGCAAGATGGTCGAGGAGGCCGAGTGCGGCAACAAGCACTTCAGCCATTTCAGCCCGGACACCAACCTGTTCGAGGAGCTGGAGAAGACGTTTCGCGACTATTCCGAGACCGGCACCGGCATGACGCGCCACTACGTGCACGATGAGGAGGAGGCGCGGCTCTACGACACCAGGCCCGGCAATTTCACCGAATGGAGCCGGCTGCCGGAAGATTCCGACCTGCTGTTCTATGAAGGCCTGCACGGCGCCGTGGTCACCGAGAAGGTCAACATCGCGCAGCATGCCGACCTGAAGATCGGCGTCGTGCCGGTGATGAATCTCGAATGGATCCAGAAGCTGCACCGCGACCGCGCCTCGCGCGGCTACACCACCGAGGCGGTGACCGACACGATCCTGCGCCGCATGCCGGACTACGTGAACTACATCATCCCGCAATTCTCCGAGACCGACATCAACTTCCAGCGCGTGCCGACGGTCGATACATCGAACCCGTTCATCGCGCGCTGGATCCCGACGCCCGACGAATCGATGGTCGTGATCCGCCTCAAGAATCCGCGCGGCATCGACTTCCCGTATCTGCTCTCGATGATCCAGGGCAGCTTCATGTCGCGCGCCAATTCGATCGTGATCCATGGCTCGAAGCTCGACCTTGCCATGCAGCTCATTCTCACCCCGATGATCATGCAACTGATGGACCGAAAGAGGCGCACGCTATGACCGCCACCGCTCTGCAAAAGCCAGCCGCCAAGGTCGATACGGCCCATGCCGAGATGGCGAACGCCATTCGTTTCCTTGCGATCGACGCCGTGGAGAAGGCGAAGTCCGGTCATCCGGGTATGCCGATGGGCATGGCCGACGTTGCCACCGTGCTGTTCTCGCGCTTCATGAAGTTCGATCCCGCCGATCCGGCCTGGCCGGATCGCGACCGCTTCGTGCTGTCGGCGGGCCACGGCTCGATGCTGCTCTATGCGCTGCTGCATCTGACCGGCTACGAGGCGGTGACGATCGACGAGATCAAGGCGTTCCGGCAATGGGGCGCCAAGACGCCGGGACATCCGGAGTACGGCCACACGCCGGGCGTCGAAACCACCACCGGTCCGCTGGGGCAGGGCATCGCCACCGCCGTGGGCATGGCGCTTGCCGAGCGCCTGATGAATGCGCGCTACGGCGACGATCTGGTCGATCACTATACCTACGTCATCGCCGGCGACGGCTGCCTGATGGAAGGCATCAGTCATGAGGCGATCTCGCTCGCCGGCCACCTCAAGCTCAATCGCCTGATCGTGCTGTTCGACGACAACGGCATCTCGATCGACGGCTCGACCGGGCTTGCCTGTTCCGACGATCAGCTCGCGCGCTTCGCGGCGTCGGGCTGGGCTACGAGCCGCATCGACGGCCACGATCCAGAAGCGATCGAGGCGGCCATCGCGGCGGCGCGCAACAGCGATCGTCCGAGCATGATCGCGTGCCGCACCACGATCGGATTCGGCTCGCCCGGACGGCAGGGCTCGGAGAAGGCGCATGGCGCGCCGCTCGGGCCGGAGGAGGTCGAGAAGACCCGCGCCGCGCTGCATTGGCCGCACCGTCCGTTCGAGGTTCCCGCCGACGTGCTGGTGAGCTGGCGCGAGATCGGTGCTCGCGGCCGCAGCGTGCGCCAGGCCTGGAAGGAGCGTGCGCGCAAGCAGTGCGGCGCGGACCGCTCGCCCTGCCACGATGCTCTGAACAAGAAGATGCCAGCGGCCTATACGGAACGGATGGCGCAGTTCATCGCGCAGCTCACCGCCGAGCGGCCGAAGATCGCGACGCGCCAAGCCTCGCAGAACGTCATCGACGTGATCGCGACCGTGCTGCCCAACCTGCTTGGCGGCTCGGCGGACCTGACCCATTCGAACCTGACCAAGGCCAAGACGCACAAGTCGGTGACGCCCTCGACCATGGATGGCAACTACGTCCACTACGGCGTGCGCGAGCACGCGATGGCCGCGGCCATGAACGGCGTCGCGCTGCATGGCGGTTTCATCCCCTATGGCGGCACCTTCCTTGCGTTCGCCGACTACAACCGGCCGGCGATCCGTCTCGCCGCATTGATGGGGATCCGCGTCATTCACGTCATGACGCACGATTCCATCGGCCTCGGTGAGGACGGCCCGACGCATCAGCCGGTCGAGCACGTTCCGAGCCTGCGCGCCATTCCCAATCTCCTGGTGTTCCGCCCCGCCGACGCGGTCGAAACCGCGGAAGCCTGGGACTGCGCGCTGCGCGCCGAGACCTCGCCGTCTGTGCTGTGCCTGTCGCGCCAGGCGCTGCCCGCTTTTCGCACCGAGGCGTCTGACCAAAATAAGGTGGCGCTCGGCGCCTACGTGGTGGTCGAGCCGGAGGCTGGCCGCGACGTGACGCTGATTGCGACCGGTTCGGAGGTGGCGATCGCGATGGAGGCGGCCAAGCTGCTCGAGGCCGACGGGGTGCATGCGGCGGTGGTGTCGGCACCGTGTTTCGAATTGTTCCGCAAGCAGAGCGCGGACTATCGCGCCCAGGTGCTGGGCAACGCGCCGCGCATCGGCGTCGAGGCCGCCGTCGAGGGCGAGTGGGCGCGCTGGCTCGGCGATGCTGGCGAGTTCGTCGGTATGCAGGGCTTCGGCGCCTCGGCCCCGGCCGATGTCCTTTACCGCGAGTTCGGCATCACGCCGGCAGCGGTGGCCGATGCGGCCATGCGCAACATCATCAGGGCACGGGCGTCCTGACAGACGTTTCGACGCTCACAGAACAGAACACGAAGAGGGACGGAGACGACCATGGCGCGGATCACGCTCAGACAATTGCTGGACCATGCCGCCGAGCGCGGCTACGGCGTGCCGGCGTTCAACATCAACAACATGGAGCAGGGGCTCGCGATCATGGAGGCGGCGGCCGCGGTCGACGCGCCCGTGATTATCCAGGCCTCGCGTGGCGCCCGCTCCTATGCCGGCGACATCATGCTGTCGAAGATGATCGATGCGCTGGAGGAGATGTATCCGCAGATCCCGCTGTGCCTGCACCAGGACCACGGCAACGACGAGGCGACCTGCGCCACCGCGATCAAATACGGCTTCACCTCGGTCATGATGGACGGCTCGCTCAAGGCCGACGCCAAGACCGCGGCCGACTATGACTACAACGTCGACATCACCCGCCGCGTCACCGACATGGCGCACTGGGTCGGCGCCTCCGTCGAAGGCGAGCTCGGGGTGCTCGGCTCGCTCGAGCATGGCGGCGGCGAGCAGGAGGACGGCCACGGCCTCGAAGGCAAGGTCAGCCGCGACCAGCTGCTGACGGATCCGGACCAGGCCGTCGATTTCGTCCGCGCCACCAAGGTCGACGCGCTGGCGATCGCGATGGGCACCTCGCACGGCGCCTACAAGTTCTCGCGCAAGCCGGACGGCGAGATCCTCGCCATGAACGTGATCGAGGAGATCCATCGCCGGCTGCCCAACACGCATCTGGTCATGCATGGCTCGTCCTCGGTGCCGCAATCCTTGCAGGACATGTTCAACCAGTTCGGCGGCGAGATGCCGCAGACCTGGGGCGTGCCGGTCGAGGAGATCGTGCGCGGCATTCGCCACGGCGTGCGCAAGGTCAACATCGACACCGACTGCCGGCTGGCGATGACCGCGATCTTCCGCAAGGTCGGTGCGTCGTCGAAGGTCGAGTTCGATCCGCGCAAGTTCCTGAAGCCTGCGATGGATTCGATGCGCGACCTCTGCCGCGAGCGCTTCGAGCAGTTCGGCGCCGCAGGCAATGCATCCAGGATCAAGGTCATTCCGCTCGCCGAAATGGCCAAGCGCTACCGCTCCGGTGCGCTCGATCCGCGAATTGGGGGAATGACTGAAGCTGCGTGACGTCAACAGCCACAACAATACAGCCAGGAGGAACACATGAACGACCCATCGATCACGGTGCGCGGCAAGGATCGCTACAAGTCCGGCGTCATGGAATACAAGAAGATGGGCTATTGGGAGCCGTCCTATCAGCCCAAGGACACCGACGTGATCGCGCTGTTCCGCGTCACGCCGCAGGACGGCGTCGACCCGACCGAGGCCTGCGCCGCAGTGGCCGGTGAATCCTCCACCGCGACCTGGACCGTGGTGTGGACCGATCGCCTGACCGCGGCCGAGAAGTATCGCGCCAAGTGCTACCGCGTCGAGCCGGTTCCGGGCTCGCCCGGCAGCTACTTCGCCTACATCGCCTATGATCTCGACCTGTTCGAACCGGGCTCGATCTCCAATCTGACCGCTTCGATCATCGGCAACGTGTTCGGCTTCAAGCCGCTCAAGGCGCTGCGGCTCGAGGACATGCGGCTGCCCGTGGCCTATGTGAAGACGTTCCAGGGGCCGGCGACCGGCATCGTCGTCGAGCGCGAGCGACTCGACAAGTTCGGCCGTCCGCTGCTGGGCGCGACCGTCAAGCCGAAGCTGGGCCTTTCCGGCCGCAACTATGGCCGCGTCGTCTACGAGGCGCTGAAGGGCGGCCTCGACTTCACCAAGGACGACGAGAACATCAACTCGCAGCCGTTCATGCATTGGCGCGAGCGCTTCCTGTACTGCATGGAGGCGGTCAACAAGGCGCAGGCGGCGAGCGGCGAGATCAAGGGCACCTATCTCAACGTCACCGCGGCGACGATGGAGGACATGTACGAGCGCGCCGAGTTCGCCAAGGAGCTCGGCTCGAACATCGTCATGATCGACCTCGTGATCGGCTATACCGCGATCCAGTCGATGGCGAAGTGGGCACGCCGGAACGACATGATCCTGCATCTGCATCGCGCGGGCCATTCGACCTATACGCGGCAGCGTGCGCACGGCGTGTCGTTCCGCGTCATCGCCAAGTGGATGCGGCTCGCCGGCGTCGATCACATCCATGCCGGCACCGTGGTTGGAAAGCTCGAGGGCGATCCCAACACCACGCGCGGCTATTACGACATCTGCCGCGAGGACTTCAACCCGATGCGGCTCGAGCATGGCGTGTTCTTCGACCAGAACTGGGCGAGCCTGAACAAGCTGATGCCGGTGGCGTCCGGCGGCATCCATGCCGGCCAGATGCACCAGCTGCTCGACCTGCTCGGCGAGGACGTCGTGCTGCAGTTCGGCGGCGGCACCATCGGCCATCCGCGCGGCATTGCCGCCGGCGCGACTGCCAACCGCGTCGCGCTGGAAGCGATGATCCTCGCCCGCAACGAGGGTCGCGACTACGTCCACGAAGGTCCGGAGATTCTCGCCAAGGCGGCGCAGACCTGCACGCCGCTGCGTGAGGCGCTGGAGATCTGGAAGGACGTCACCTTCAACTACGAATCGACTGACTCGCCGGACTTCGTGCCGACCGTCACCCCCGCCGCCTAACCGTCGTTCGATGCGTCGCCGCGCTGCGGGCCGGACACCGGCCCGCCCGGCAGCACAACATCAGGAGATTTCACCATGCGTGTGACCCAAGGCTGCTTTTCCTTCCTGCCCGATCTGACCGATGATCAGATCACCGCCCAGATCCAGTACTGCCTCGAGAAGAACTGGGCCGTGAACATCGAGTTCACCGACGATCCGCATCCCCGCAACACTTATTGGGAGATGTGGGGCCTGCCGATGTTTGACCTGCGTGATGCCGCCGGCATCATGCGCGAGTTGTCGGAATGCCGGAAGATCTACGGCGACCGCTACATCCGGATCTCGGCATTCGATTCCAGCCATGGCTGGGAGTCGATCCGGCTGTCCTTCATCGTCAACCGGCCGAAGAACGAGCCCGGCTTCCGGCTGGACCGCCAGGAAACCGTTGGGCGCAATCAGCGTTATTCGACGCGGTCCTACGCGGCCGAGCGTCCCGAAGGCGAGCGCTACTCCTAACATAAGCTACGCTGGAGTCGCCGGCCTGGTCGGCGGCTCCAGCGCCGGCCCTGCCGTCGTGGCAAAGTCCGATTTGCTGATTCCGATTTGACGGCGTACCCTGCTTGCCGGAGTTCGCGGGGGCATTCCGCCAGCGTGTGCGAACTTCGGCGAGCGGAGCACAGCCCATGATGCAGGCCACGCAGGCGGATGCCAAAGAGGCGACGCCGGTCGAGACGATCGATCTGCGCCGCGAGTTCGAGAGCGTCGACATCGCCCCGGTGCTGGAGCAGCTCGACCGCGAACTGGTCGGCCTCGCGCCGGTCAAGACGCGGATCCGCGAGATCGCCTCCCTGCTGCTGATGGAGCGCATCCGCCAGAAGATGGGACTGGCAACGACGTTCCCGACCCTGCACATGTCGTTCACCGGGAACCCCGGCACCGGCAAGACCACGGTCGCGCTGCGCATGGCCGGCATCCTGCACCGGCTCGGCTTCGTCCGCCGCGGTCATGTCATCAGCGTCACCCGCGATGACCTCGTCGGTCAGTATATCGGTCATACCGCGCCGAAGACCAAGGAGGTGCTGAAGAAGGCGATGGGCGGCGTGCTGTTCATCGACGAGGCCTATTACCTGTACCGTCCCGAGAACGAGCGCGACTACGGCCAGGAGTCGATCGAGATCCTGCTGCAGATCATGGAGTCGCAGCGCGAGGACCTGGTGGTGATCCTCGCCGGCTATGCCGACCGGATGGAGAAGTTCTTCCAGAGCAACCCCGGTTTCCGCTCACGCATTGCGCATCATATCGACTTTCCCGATTATTCGGAAGGCGAGCTCTTGACGATCGCCGAGATGATGCTCGAGGGGCAGAACTACCGATTCTCCCCCGAGGCGCGCGCGGCCTTCGAGAAGTACATCGCGGTCCGTCGCACCCAGCCGCTGTTCTCCAACGCCCGCTCGATCCGCAATGCGCTGGACCGGTTTCGGCTGCGTCAGGCCAACCGGCTGGTGTCGCGGCTCGACCGCGTGCTGACGGCGGAGGAGGTGATGTCGATCGAAGCCAGCGACGTATTGGCGAGCCGCGTGTTCGCCAAGGGAGCGGCGAAGCAGGAGATGAGTACGGAGGAGCAGCCATGAGCCTCGCCGTGGTCACGAACTTGACGCGTGACGAACTCCGGGCGCGGATCGCCGGCGCCGGCGCATTGCTGCTCGACGTCGACGGCACGATGGCGGAGACCGAGGAGATTCACCGTGAGGCGTTCAACGAAGCCTTTGTGGATGCGAAACTGGACTGGCATTGGGGCCGCCGCGTCTACAAGGAGCTGCTGCGCGTCGCCGGCGGCAAGGAGCGCATTCGCGCCTTCGATCAGATGCGGCGCAGTGGACCGCCCTTGAGTGACGCCGTGATCGCGAGGCTGCACCGGGTCAAGACGGAACGTTTTGCCGCCCTGATGGCCGACAAGGGCTGTCCGTTGCGGCCCGGCGTGAAGGAGCTGCTCGATGCGGCGATCGGCCGCGGTCAGCGGATGGCGATCGCCACCACGACCACGCGTGTGAATATCGACGCGCTGCTCGCACCGGTGCTCGGTCGGGATTGGGAGACGATGTTTGCAGCCGTCGTCGCCGCCGACGACGTTGCGCGCAAGAAGCCTGCGCCCGACGTCTACATCGAGGTGCTGTCACAGCTCGACCTGCCAGCTGCGAATTGTATCGCGATCGAAGATTCCGGCAATGGACTGATGGCGGCGACACGCGCCGGTGTCCCGGTGCTCATCACGCGCAGCCTCTACTTTCATGATGACAGTTTCAACGGCGCGCTCGCGGTGCTCGACGACCTCAGCGAATTATTTGCTTGAGGTGTCTTGAGGTACCAGCAAACTCAAGAACGTTTCTAACTATATACATCATAGTGCGCATGGCTGCTCGCCATCGCGTTCTATTGCTGTTGCGATGAGAACGTGTAATGCCTTGATCGCATGCTGACATGTCGAGTCGAGGTCGTGAGTATGGCCCGCACGCAGGCCAAGGTTAACAAACGCAGTGACGTCCCGCGCGCGGTCGCGTTGCGTGGGCGAGTCGGACGGCCGCCGAAAGCGCTGGCCGGTAATATCGAAGAACGGATTCTGGACGCGGCGCGTGAGGTATTCCTCGAGCGCGGCTTCGACGGCACCAGCATCGATGAGATCGCCGAGCGGGCGCCAGCCTCCAAGCCCACTATTTATGCACGCTATTCCGGCAAGCCCGCCCTGTTTGCCGCCATCGTCGAACGTTCCATCGATGAGCGGATGGCGCTGGGCTCGTCCTACACGTTGCCGTCCGGAACGGTGCAGGAGAAGCTGGCCGGGCTTGCGATGGCCATCGTCGACCGTGCGTTGAAGGAGTCGATTGGGCTGTTCCGCGTCACGATCGGCGAAGCCTATCGCTTTCCCGATCTGAGCTGCCAGTTTCACGAGCTGTCGCGCCAGCGGGCAAGCCGCGCCGTGGCATCGTTGCTGGCTGATACGATCGGCTCGCCGGCAACATCGGGCAAGCGCGCGCCGTCCAAGGCGGCGACGGCATCCGCCGAGATCTTCATCGACCTGATCGTGCTACCGCTGCTGATGCGGTCCTTGATGGGAATGACTGAAAAGTCCCTCCGCAAGGAGATGCCGGGCTTCGTCCGCGAGCGCGTCAAGATCTTCCTGGCGTTGCATGCCAAGACCTCATCGTGACCTCATCGTGAGCTCAGCGGCGGCGCAGTGACGTCGGTTCGAGCGTCACCTGCTTGAGGTCCTTGCCGCTGACGACGACGATGATGAAGGCGAGCTTGCCGTCCTTGGTGATCAGGCCGCCACTGATGGCCTTGCCCGCTGCGGATCGTTCCGCGATCCGGATCGCATCCGACATCCGTAGCGCGATGCCGTTGAGCGCGGCCAGGCTGGTGCGGTCGCCCTCGTTGAGGCCCTGCACGGTTGAGAACAGGACGCTGCTCAGCACCTTGGCGGTGGCGCAGTCGATATCGGATTCCCAGATCTGGCCCTTCAGCAGCGTGCGTACCTTGTAGACCGGCGCGCCGAGGCCGCCCTCGAAGCTGATGTCCGCGGTCTTGGATCCCGGATGCAGCTTCTCAGCGACCCGCAACGCCTGGTGCAGCGATACTTCCGTTCGGCGGAACCGGTCGAGCTCGAGGTCGATCGTTGCCTGGCTGAGCGCGGGATCCGTGGCGGACGGTGCTTCCGTAGTGGACGGCGGCTGAATGTCGGTGACGCGGGCCATTGCAGCGGCCGGCGTCAACGCCGTCCAGCACGACAGCATCAGCGAAAGAAGAAGCTTTGATCTCATGGACGTCTCACCGGCTCCACGCCTCGCCCGGCAGTTTGGGGCGTCATATCCGAATCGATCGTTAAGAACTAAACTGTTTCGTTTCTTAAAGGCTCGCCATCAAGGCCTGTCAACGCGGCGTTCTGCCACTCGGCGATGGCTTCGATCAATTGAGCGCGAGCAAGGTGGTCGGGAACCTCAATGGCACCGCGCTGGGCGTTTGTCGACAACTGCGATAAGTTGTTCGGCGTTTCAATCTTTGCGGTGAATTTTGCCGCGACGGCGTCTTCCATTGTCATGCCAGCGTCATGCAAGCCGGCTGGAAGGGCGTCATCAGAAGGAGCATCAATGATCAAGCGCCGGGCCATCATCACGATCACCTTCACCGCGGCGGCGCTGCTCGCGGCTTTCGGCAGCGGGGCGGAGGCGGCGCAGTGCGGCTCGTCACCGGCGGGTTTCGAGGGCTGGAAGCGTGAGTTCGGCGAGGAGGCGCGCGCCAAGGGGATCGGCAACACCGCGCTGGCGGCGCTGATGCAGACCAACTACGCCTCGGCCACCATCGCCGCCGACCGCGGCCAGCGCAGCTTCGGCCTGTCGCTCGATCAGTTCCTCGCCAAGCGCGGCGCTGCGACCATCGTCGCGCGCGGCCGTCAGCTCAAGCAGTCGCAGGCGGCGATGTTCGCCTCGATCGAGCAGCGCTACGGCGTGCCGCCGGGACCGCTGATCGCGATCTGGGGCATGGAGAGCGGCTTCGGCAGCCAGCGTGGCAACCAGCACATGCTGTCGTCGATCGCGACGCTCGCCTATGACTGCCGCCGTCCGGAATTCTTCACCGAGCAGCTCTATGCCGCGCTCAAGCTGATCGACCGCGGCGTGCTGTCGGGCGCGACGCGCGGCTCGATGCACGGCGAGGTTGGGCAGACCCAGTTCATGCCCAAGAACATCTTGGCCTACGGCATCGGCAATCTCGACGTCGCCGCCAATGCGCTGGCCTCGACCGCCAACTTCCTGCGCGCCAATGGCTGGAAGGCCGGCGCCGGCTATCAGCCCGGCGAGCCGAACTTTGTCGCCATCGAAGCCTGGAACGCCGCCGGCGTCTACCAGAAGGCCATCGCTTTGATGGGCCGCCAGATCGACGGCGGCGGCTCGGCCGCGGAGCGGTGAGGCCGGCAGATCTCTTCAAACAAAAGCGGCGCTCCATCGCTGGAGCGCCGCCTCTTGTTAGTCAGTCAGCCTTTTGGCCTTACGCCTTCAGCTCGAATCGGTCGAGGTTCATCACCTTGGTCCAGGCGGCGACGAAGTCCTTGACGAACTTTTGCTTGGCATCCGAGCTGGCATAGACCTCGGCGAGCGCGCGCAGCTGCGAGTGCGAGCCGAAGATCAGGTCGGCGCGGGTCGCGGTCCACTTCACGGCGCCGGACTTGCGGTCGCGGCCCTCGAAGGTGTGCTCGCCCTTGTCGACCGGCGTCCACGCCACGCCCATGTCGAGCAGGTTGACGAAGAAGTCGTTCGACAGCGTCTCCGTCTGCGCGGTGAAGACACCGTGCTTGGAGCCGGCTGCATTGGCGCCGAGCACGCGCAGGCCGCCGACCAGCACGGTCATCTCCGGCGCGGTCAGCGTGAGCAGCTGGGCCTTGTCGACCAGCAGCTCCTCGCCCGACAGCCACTGCTTGCCGGAGAGATAGTTGCGGAAGCCGTCATGGGTCGGCTCGAGCACCGCGAACGACTCGACGTCGGTCTGCTCCTGCGAGGCGTCGGTGCGGCCCGGTGCGAACGGCACCGTCACCTCGACGCCGGCCTTCTTGGCCGCCGCCTCGACGCCGGCATTGCCGGCCAGCACGATCAGGTCGGCGAGCGAGATCTTCTTCGCCCCGGCATTGAACTCCTTCTGGATGCCTTCCAGCGCGGACAGCACCTTGGCGAGCTCGGCCGGGTTGTTGACCGCCCAGTCCTTCTGCGGAGCGAGGCGAATGCGCGCGCCATTGGCGCCGCCGCGCTTGTCGGAGCCGCGGAAGGTCGAGGCCGAGGCCCAGGCGGTCGAGACCAGCTGCGCGACGTTGAGACCCGAGGCGAGGATCTTCGCCTTGAGCGCGGCGACGTCCTTGTCGTCGACGAGCGCATGGTCGACGGCCGGCAGCGGATCCTGCCAGATCAGATCCTCCTTCGGCACCAGCGGGCCGAGGTAGCGCACCTTCGGACCCATGTCGCGATGGGTCAGCTTGAACCAGGCGCGAGCGAAGGCGTCGGCGAACTGATCCGGGTTCTCCAGGAAGCGCCGCGAGATCTTCTCGTAGGCGGGATCGAAGCGCAGCGCGAGGTCGGTGGTCAGCATCGACGGCGCGTGGCGCTTGGACTTGTCATGCGCGTCCGGCACGGTGTTGGCGCCGGCGCCGCCCTTCGGCGTCCACTGGTGCGCGCCGGCCGGGCTCTTGGTCAGCTCCCACTCATAGCCGAACAGGTTCCAGAAGAAGTTGTTGCTCCACTTCGTCGGCGACGACGTCCAGATCACCTCGAGGCCGGAGGTGATGGTGTCACCGGCCTTGCCCGAGCCGTATTTGTTGGCCCAGCCGAGACCCATCTGCGCGATATCCGCGCCTTCCGGCTCGGCTCCGACCAGCGACGCATCACCGGCGCCGTGAGTCTTGCCGAAGGTATGGCCGCCGGCGATCAGCGCGACGGTCTCTTCGTCGTTCATCGCCATGCGGGCGAAGGTCTCGCGAATGTCGCGCGCCGCCGCCAGCGGATCGGGGTTGCCGTTCGGACCTTCCGGGTTGACGTAGATCAGGCCCATCTGCACCGCCGCGAGCGAGCCGGCGAGATCGCGATCGCCGCTGTAGCGCTCGTCGGCGAGCCACTTGCCTTCCGGACCCCAATAGATGTCCTGCTCCGGCTCCCAGGTGTCGGCGCGACCGCCGCCGAAGCCGAAGGTCTTGAAGCCCATCGATTCCAGCGCGACGTTGCCGGTCAGCACGAACAGGTCGGCCCAGGAAATCTTCTGGCCGTACTTCTGCTTGATCGGCCACAGCAGGCGGCGGGCCTTGTCGAGGTTGGCGTTATCAGGCCAGCTGTTCAGCGGCGCGAAACGCTGCTGACCGGTGCCGGCGCCGCCGCGGCCGTCGCCGATGCGATAGGTGCCGGCGGCATGCCAAGCCATGCGGATGAACAGCGGGCCGTAATGACCGAAATCGGCCGGCCACCATTCCTGCGAATCGGTCATCAGCGCGGTCAGGTCCTTGACCAGCGCGTCGAGATCGAGGCTCTTGAATTCCTTGGAATAATCAAACGCCTCGCCGAGCGGATCGGAGAGGTTCGAATGCTGATGCAGCACCGACAGATCGAGCTGGTTGGGCCACCAATCCTTGTTCTTGAATCCTTTCACGCCGCCCGAGAATGGGCACTTGCTGACGTCATCCATGTCTGCCTCCTGACCTGCATCTTCCCCCTGGGGGGTGGGTGGCGGGACCCTACGCGGCCACCCCGATCAGGGGAAGTTGAGATTGATGATCGCAGCGATAAGATAATCTGATGACAGGCCTGTGATGCCGTGGAGGTCAGATCCAGCCCGTCGCGGTGGCCAAGCGCGCCGTCGGGAACGGGATGGGGCGGCCGTCGTGCCTCGCATGTCTCCCTGGGGCTATGGATCCCGGATCGGCGCGCGCGTGGCCGCGCGCTTGTCGGGGACGACAGCGGAGAATGACGCGACCGTGAAGAATGACGCGATAAGGGAGGACGCCGCGGGAGCTCGCCACACAAGAAGTGTCATCCCGGGCAAGTCTGCCACCGCGACAGCGGCGGAGGACGCCGACCCGGGATCCATACGCCGCGGCGGATGTGGTTCCGCTGCAGGCCGTCGTTCGGTCAGAGACAGGTTCCGCTGCCATGCGCGTTGGAGCACGGCAGCTGCTTCGACAGGTGGTCGACCTTCTGCTTCAACGACGCCTGCGCGAGCACGTCGAAGACGCTTCGCGGCGGCAAGGCCATCGCCTTGCGGAAATCGGCGGCCGCCTTGGTGGCATTGTTGCGTGCCTCGTAGGCCAGTCCGCGGCCGATAAAGCTCTCGATCGTCTCGCGCCGCGCCAGCGCGCGATCGAAATCGGCGATCGCCTGCTGATGTTCCTTGTTGGCGTTGTGCAGAAGACCTCGCACGGCAAGATATTCGGCGTCGTCGGGATGGGTGATGCCGATCTGGTCGAGATCGGCGGCCGCATGCACCAGATCCTTCTGGGCGAGGTAGACGCGGGCGCGCAGGATACGCGCCATGGTGTCGTCCCCGGTCTTGCCGATGATCTGGTTGAGCGCGACGATCGCGCGATCGAGCTGGCCTGTCGAGATCAATGCGAGGCTTCTGCCGAGCAGGGCGATCTGGTTGTTGGGGTTGCGCTCCAGCAGGATGTTGACGTCGGACAGGCTTTCGCTGGCGCCGCCCCGCCAGAGCAGTGCCAGCGCGCGTGCGGCGCGCGCGTCGTCGTCGCGCGGGTTGATGGCCAGCGCCTGGTCGAAGTCGACCACGGACTTGTCGGCCTCGTTCATGAAGATGCGGGCGAGGCCTCGCTGGGTGAAGGAGGCGCTGTCCTTCGGATTGAGTGCGATGGCACGATCGAGATCGGCGATCGCTTCCGGAAACCTGCCTTGCAGCCGGTTGATCATGCCGCGATAGGCGAAAGCGACCGGATAGTTCGGCTGCAGTTCGAGCATTCGCTGGACGTCCGCTCGCGCCAGTTCGAGCTGCTTCAAGGCGATGAGACTCATCGCGCGCAGCGACAGTGAGTAGACATCGTCGGGCTTGATCCGCAGCACCCGGTCGAGATCGACGCGGGCCTCGGCGGACCGGCCGAGGCGCAAAAAGGCGAGCGCGCGGAGTTGCAGGGCGACGACGTCGTCCGGCTTTTGCGCCAGGGCGCGCTCGATGTTCTGGATGGCGTCCTGCCACTTGCCCTGGGCGAACAGCTGCTTGGTGGTTTCCAACAAGCCCTGCGACCCCGACGGCGCCTGCTGCGGGTTGGCCGAAGCGTTTGGCGGCGCCGAACCGTTGCCGAGCTCGGCCTGCATCGCCTCGGCCGATTTCACCAGATCCTTCGCTTCGGGATTATCCGGTGCGATCGCCAGCGCGGCCTTGAAGTCGGATACGGCCTTCGCGTAGTCGCCCTTGGCCAGCAGCAGCCGGCCGCGCGCGAGATAGGGCATGATCTCCTTGCCGCCACTCTGCGCGACCGCCCGCGAGAAATCCTCGATGGCGCGCGGCGTGTCGCCCTTGCGGCGATAGATCTGGCCGCGATGGAAATAGGCGACACCGACATTCGGCGCCGCCGTAATGGACACGTTCAGCTCGTTCAGCGCTGCATCGAGATCGCCGGTCTCCAGCAGCGCGCGGCCGCGTCCGAGATGGGCCGGCGGCGAATCCTGCTGCAGGTGCAGCGCCGCATCGAAATCGCTCAGGGCTTCCGGCCAGCTCCTGGTCTGCAGCCGGAGATTGCCGCGCGCGAGATAGCCGTTGATGTTCTTCGGATCGATCTCGATGGCCCGGTCGAAATCGGCGCGTGCGGCATCGATCGCATTCTTGCGCTGCCAGATCTGGCCACGCACCATGAGCGCAGGAACGAAGCCGCCGTCCAGCCGCAGTGCCGCCTCGGAGTCCGCCAGCGCGGGGTCGAGCTTGGACTGATTGATGTAGACGCGGGCTCGGTTGACGTAGGCCTGCAGGTGATCGTTGTCGGAGCGCGCCTGGTCGTCGATGATCGAGCTGCAGGCCGCGACGGTCCGCTCGTTCGGGCGCGGATTGCAATCCTCCCACTCGCCAGCGCGGGCCGCAGCCGAGGCCAGCACGGCCGCCACCGCGATCCCTGACAGAGCCATGGCCCGCGCGTTCGGGCGCCGGCCGGAGCGTTCGACCGAGCCGACGAGATCCTTCATCGATTCTGCCATGGTTTACCCGCAGTCTTGCCGTTTGTCTGACGATAGCGCATGCGGGTTTCAGCGGCCACAAACCGGGCCGTCGGTTCGTAGATATTTGCGGGCAAAGCCGAAAATCGCGCTTCTGCAGCTCCCGGTTGCAGTTGCCAGGTGAGGGAAAATTGACCTCCGCTCAGCCAATCGATAAGATTATCTGATGATACACCTGACGATGCGGCAGCTTCGCTACTTCGATGCGCTGGCGCGTCTCGGCCATTTCGGCCGCGCCGCGGAGGCCTGCGCGATCTCGCAGCCGGCGCTCTCGATGCAGATCAAGGAAATGGAGGACGCGCTCGGCGGCGTCCTGCTGGAGCGCAGCGCGCGCCAGGTGGTGCTGACCCGCTTCGGCGAACAACTGGCCGAACGCGTTCGCGAGATTCTGCGCTCGGTCGATGAGCTCGGCGATTTCGCCCGCGCCTCGCGCGACAAGCTCACCGGCCGGCTGCGGCTCGGCATGATCCCGACCGTCGCGCCCTATCTGTTGCCGAAGGTGATCGGAAGTCTGACGCGCAAGCAGCCCGAGATCGACATTCACGTGCGCGAGTCGAAGACGCCGACCCTGATCGAGGAGCTGATCGAGGGCCGGCTCGATGCAGCGATCGTCGCGCTGCCGGTGTCGGAGCCCTCGCTCACCGAGGTCGCGCTGTTCTCGGAATATTTCCTGCTGGTGCGTCCGCCCGAATATGAAGGCGCACCGGTGCCGAGCGGCGAGAGCCTGCGCGAGATGCGGCTGTTGCTGCTGGAGGAGGGACACTGCTTCCGCGACCAGGCGCTGTCGTTCTGCAACATGCAGGCGCCGCGCGAGATGCTCGATGCCTCCTCGCTCTCGACCCTGGTGCAGATGGTCGGCGCCGGCATGGGCGTGACGTTGATCCCGGAGATGGCCGTCGGCGTCGAGACGCGCTCCGCCTCGGTGTCGCTGGCGCGCTTCGCCGAGCCGCAGCCCCAGCGCACCATCGGCATGGTCTGGCGCAAGACCAGCCCGCTCGCCAAGCAGCTCATGCAGATTTCCGAGGTCGTCGGCAGCGCGGCGGAAGGGCTGCGCAAGCAGGCGGGAACGGGGCAGGGCAGGAAGCGAAGGGGGTGAGTGAGGTTCTGGTGTTCGCCAGCGAGCTATAAGTACTGTTATTCATGAGGTGAATCAGGCGCGCGTTCGATCATCAGATCCAACTCGGATGCGATGAGCTTGATGGCTTCAAACCAGTTCGACGTTCGTTGCGAGTGGGCGCTCTTGGACATCGAGAGCAACCGAAAACTCGTCATGTCGAGAAACGGCAGGTCTCGGTAGGCGGTCGGGATCTCCTCAAAAGCTCCAGTCAGCACCACGATCAACACCCGATTGTCCTTGCGCTCCGGCTGAAGTTCGAGAAACTGTTGTAGTTCCCACATTGCCCATTTGGAAACGGCGTATCTGTGTGTCCACAGGACGAGCATTACCTTCGAACGTCTGATCGTATCCCCAACTATTTCCGTCCAAACGTTGCTCGGCATGACCTCACTGACGTCCAGATATACATGAGTGTCCTCATGTCGCATGAAGGACAGTTCGCGCTTCAATGTATCAGCTATTTCGATCGCCAACTCAGCCGAGGATCGGTCATGGCTCAGGAAAACGTCGTAGCCGTGGACATTTTTACGATCCGAGAAGCTTGACGGAACTGAAACATTCAGACGCTGGCTGTGAACAACGGGCTCCCTAGCCGTCTCCAGAACGGTGGGATCAACCCCCGTCAACGCCTTGACGTCCTGTAGCTCACTGGCCAGGAACGCGGCGACCTTGTCGTAGACGAACCCCATGCCGGTGGGGTCGCTAGTCCCTTGCTCTTGGACCGCGAGCCGCTCGCCGAAGCCGAAATAGGAGTGATGCGGAATCTTGATTGTCTCGGCTACTTGGCGAGGATTGACGGAGACCGGCAGCCAGTCGGCGTAGAACTCGCGAACGCCCTCGACCACGCGGTCGAGCCAAGCCTGGGTTTCTTGGAATTCCTGCACGCCCCAGCGCGAGGGCAAGGGCAGGATCGACAGCGGCATGCGATCATAGGCCAGCGACTGCCGGGCGCGCTGCGCCAGCCGCATCACGTCGCGCACGCCATAGAGGCTCTGGTAGTTTGCCGTGAACATTGCCACGACGACGTCCGGCATTTGGATGGTGCAGATGCCGCCGGTGTCGCTGAGACCCGTCCGGCTGTCGATCAGGACGATGTCGTATTCGCTGCGCCAACGGTTGCGCAGTTCCTCGAAGAAGGCGCCGCCGCCACTGGCAAAGAACTCGCTCCAGTCGAACGATTCCAGATTGGTGGAATATGCGGTATCCTGCTCACGTCCGCTCGGCAGTAGCGTGAGAGGATGCGAGCCGCCGCAATGCACCGATAGCGTAAACTTGCTCTCGTCGATCTTGCCAAGCTCACGTGTCTCGACGTCTATGTCAATCTTGGCGGTCTTACGCGCTTCTACGAGCATGCGCAGCAGGCCGGTGCCCTTACCCGTCATCTCGTAGTAGCTGAAATAGCGCTCCAGTCCCGGCGCCTCGAGGTCCCAGTCGACCGCCAGCACCTTCAGGCCACGCCGCGCCAGCAGCACGGCGATGTTCGCCAGTGCCATGCTGCGTCCGACGCCGCCCTTATAGGAATAGAAGGTGACGATGCTGCTCATGGCGCGGTGAACCGCGGTACGGTGGTCTGCACCGCCTCGACGCTCTGGTGAAAACGCGCGTACATCTGCTCGGCGGCCGTCTGCGGCCAGGTGGCACGGAACGCGGGCGCGTGCTCGATGCAGGCGGCGATAGCGGGCGCCTGCGCCGCGAGCGCGGCGTCGAGTTCTTCGGCGCGCGGGCTTTTCGGCGCCATCCGCACGTTGAAGCATTGCTGGATTTCGAACCGCTGCATGTAGCCAAGCTCGGCCGGAAAGCGATGGCCGTCATGGATGAACGCCGGGATCACGACGCCGTGCGGATGCTGCGCGGTTCGCAATTGCGCCTCCTGCTCACGCGCCACCATGTGGCTGAGTTCGGCGGAGCACCATACGCTCGACAGATAATTCCCTGTCCACAGTGCGATCAGCGTGCGGGAGCAGCCCAGGGCCGTTCCCAGCGCCTGCGGCCATGACGTTCCCGTCTCCACCTGCTGATCGATGAACACGGTGAGTGTGCGGCCCAGCTCCATCTCCACCCGAAGCGTCAACAGCGGCAGGAAATGCTGCTGGATCCAGGCCAGGGTCTCGGGGTGGCGGCGATAGCTGATGAAAATATCGTGCGTGTAGCTCACGGCGGCGACCGGAATGAAGGGCGAGCGTCCATCCAATGCTGCAACTATAGACGGAATCTCGACCGGGCGGCAATGCTGCGATGCGGCGGCCTACGTGAAGACGAGCGGCGCAGCGCCCCGCGCCCGTTTGTCGGGCTCCTTCGCGTCATCGAAGCGGGCGGCGACGGCCCGTTGTTACCCGTGAAGCGGATAACGACATGGCCTGCCACGAGCGGGTGAACCATATACCGTGCATTCGAGTTAGGAACGCGCTTGCGGAGCGGCTGTTCGTAGGTCGAGCAGCTCACGGGCTCAAGGTCGTCGCGGTCGCGGCGGCCGACTGCGCCGGATGACGATCGCAAGCAGTCATGCGTGATGACCTTGTCGAGGAGTCCTAGCGATGCGAAGCTTGAATCAAGTTGCGGCGTTGGCCCTGTCGGGCGCGCTGCTGGTCGGCGCAAATGCGCCGGCCTCGTCCGCCCCGGTCACGGCACTGTCGGCCGCTGCGAAGCCCGATGTGTCCTCCGGCAGCACCATCCAGGTCCGCTACGGCGGCTGGCATGGTGGTTGGCACGGCGGCGGCTGGCGGGGAGGTGGCTGGCGGGGCGGCGGTTGGGGCTTTGGTGCGCTCGCGGCCGGCGCGCTGCTCGGTGCCGGCATCGCGGCTGCGACGACGCCTTATTATGATTATGACGATCCCTACTACTATGGCGGCGCCTACCCTTACGGCTATGTCGGCGTCGGCTACGCGCCGTATTATGGCTATGCCCGTCCCTACTACGCCCGCCGGTACTATGCCCGTCCGTATTGGCGTCATCGCTACAATGGCTGGGGCGGCGGTCCCTGGGGCCCCTGGTGGTGAGCCCGGGCTGATCGATCGCGCGATCCCGTCTGCGCGAGCCGTCGCGCGGACGGGCTGACCGAACTGACGACGTCGCGGCCGAATCTTGGGGGCCCGCCCGCGGCGATGGCATGGCTTTTGTATCGATCTCCGCAAACGGCTGCGCGCCGAGGGCGCGCGCCGGGAGAGCGGTCATGTCTGAAGCGGCGAACACCGAGACGTTCTGGGTCGGAACGATCGTCGACTGGCTGGTCAAGAACGCCAGCCTGCGCAGGGAACGCGTCGACCTCAAGCGCAAGTTCACGCAGGAACCGTATAATCTGAGCGCCGTCAGGGTGCTGACCATGATGGATGAGCTCGTCGCGCTCCATCATGCGCGCAGCGGCGCGAAGCTCGTGCTGTCACAGAACTGGCGGCTCGCGCATCGCAACGACAGCGTCGGCGATTTCATTGTCGCCTTTCTTCGCCTGGTTCTGCCCGATGCTCCCGTCAAGACTGACAATGGCGCGCCGTCCCCCGGCCAGATGTCGGAAAGCCGACAGGGCCGGGCGCATAATCAGCGTCTCGAGGCGCTGCGCGCCGATCCGTGTGGCGATTGGCGGCCGGTCGATCTCGAGATCATCGCTTCGCAATATGCGATGAAGTTTCGCAAGATTACCGGGACGCACGAGGTCTTCCTGCATCCCTCGGTGCCGCACTGCGTGACCATTCCGCTCAAGGCCCGGATCAGGGCGCCCCACATCCGCGCCTTCGTCGCCATGATCGACCGCATGGACGAGGTGGTGCGATGAGCGATCTCAGCGCCTACGCCTATCAGGTGACGGAGCTCGGGCGCGAGGATGGCGGCGGCCTGCTCGTCACCTTTCCGGATCTTCCCGGCGTTATCGGCATCGGCGAGACGACCGAGCAGGCCGTCGCGGACGGACGACAGGCGCTGTTTGCCGCGCTCGATGCGTTCAAGGCCGTCGACCGCGAGCCTCCGGTCCCCGGCGCGGTCCGCCTGCCGTGAGACCTGCCCCGCCAACTCAGCCATCACCGCCACGGGAGAGACCATGCCATTGACAGAGGACGCCATCCAGGTCGGCAAGTGCTACAAGACGAAGATCGCCGAGAGCTACAAGGTGCTGTCGATCACCCGCGGCATCGTCACCTACCAGACGCTGACCTCGCCCCTGCGCATCAACACCGGCATCAAGGCGTTCGCGGACGCGGTCTACAAGGAGATCCGCTGTCCAGAGCAAGGTTAGCGGAGCAGTCCCGGCGTGACCTTGTCGTCCGCCGCGCGACTCCGAGAGTGAGAACCGCGATCCCTCCGCCGTCATTGCGAACGCAGCGAAGCAATCCAGGGTGGTCGGCGGGACTCTGGATTGCTTCGCTGCGCTCGCAATGACGCGGAGAGGGTTTCGCTTGTGTCGTGCGGAGGGAGGGGATGAGAGTGGAACAGCGTGACGACGGCGTGCTGGCTTTTGTCGACGATGACGGTCGGATCTGGGCGCAATGTGCACGGCCGTCGCAGCATCCTGACGATCCGGACTACGTGATCGAAGGCCCGCTATGCGGCTTCATTTATGACGAGGGCACCTTCACCCCCGACAGCGAGCAGGCCTTCCGGGCCTGGCTGGACGACCGCCTGATCAGCGACGAGATCTTCCATGTGAGGCACAGGGACGCGGCGTTGGAGCTGTGCCGGCGCATCGCGGCGGCCGGGCGTGAGATCCTGAAGGACCGGACGGTCTTGCCGCCTGGTGGATGAATTATTCTGAAAAACAAAAATAACTTGCGAATAATCGGAAATTGTGCTTACTTACGTCCATCCCGCCTCGAGCAGAGGGACGTACGCGTCGTCACGAACGTGAGGTGGGCTGCGATGGACGTGACATCCGTGCTTGACGAGCGCGGCTGGCACGGACGGCGAAGTCGTGTGGTCCTGGCCTCTCGACGCTGAGGTCAAGTTCGCGGTCGATGCTGTGACGGCTCGCGCGGGCGATGGGGGCAAGAGAGCCGATCCCCAGGGAGAGCACGAAGGACACCGTTAAAACCAGTCGCGCGGGGAAGGCCGGGATGTCCCAGCCGAACCTGTGGTACCTGCCGCCTGCATTTTTTTCTGCAGGCGGGCCATGGGGGCGGCAGGCTCCCGGCCTTCTCCGCGCCCTCTCATTGTTCGAGGGCGATGCCGATGCATCACTCGGGCACGACGTGTCGCGGGAAGGCGATGCCCTGTGTCTTCGATGTTGTCTCTCATGTCGGATGTCATTGATGTCATGTCTCATTGCCGGATCGCTAACGACACCCTCCGCCGTCATCCCGGACAAGCGCGCGGCACGCGCGCGCCGATCCGGGATCCATAACCCCAGGGAGACGTGTGAGGCAGGAAGGTCGCGCCATCTCGCCCAGCCACACCCGTCACGGCGTATGGATCCCGGGTCGGCGCTCACCAACGCTGCGCGTTGGTGAGCTTGCCCGGGACGACACCGTTTGTGTGGTGGCCGCGGTGGCCAATCAGGACGCAGTGGGTGTGCTTGCCAAGACCGTCAACGAACTCCTCCGCCGTCATCCCGGACAAGCGCGCGGCACGCGCGCGCCGATCCGGGATCCATAACCCCAGGGAGATGTATGAGGCACGATGGCCGTTCTATCTCGCCTAGCTACGACCGTCACGGCGTATGGATCCCGGGGCAGCGGCCACCAACGCTTCGCGTTGGCGGCCTTGCCCGGGATGACACTGTTTGTGTGGTGAGCGATGCGGCCAATCAAATGCACGGATGTGAGTGGCAACTGCCGACGCCTCGTGAACGGATCAGGGATGTGACGCACGTTCGGTCCTCCCATTCCGATAGGTGTCTGTACACCGCCGCCTCGGGCGAAGAACCTCGCACGCGCGCATCGGTAGCGAATCAAATAAGTTCGAGACGAGCGCGGGAGGTTAGGCTTTTTGTCGGGCGTACGGCCTTCGATCCGCAGGTGTTGCTGCGATCTTTCCCCTGGGGAGGGGGCTATACGATGAGGAAGTTCTGCGCGCTGGGAGCCGCGATGAGCCTGTGCGGCTGCACGCTGCTGCCGCTGGACGAGCACCGTGGCGCGGCCACGATCCAGTCATTCAAGAGCGCTATCCAGTGTGAAGTCGCAGCCGTCGCCTCCGAGGAGCGCTACAAGCATTTCCATCTGTCGAAATGGCTGGTCAAGGCGTCGCTCGACATGACGCTGATCAATACCGTGTCGGGAGATACGTCGGGGATCGCCACCGTGGTTTCGGCCAGCTTGGCCACGATCAATCCAAGCACGTCGCTCAGCGGCAAGTTCACGCATAGCGGTCATCTCGACTTCGCCATCGCCGTCCCGGAGGCGCTGGAGCTCTACGGCGAAACCTGCCGCGGGCCAGATCCCTCCCAGACCCGCCTCGGTCTCGCCGGCTGGATCGCGGCCACCCTCGATGAAATCAAACCCGAGCATCACGGCGGACTGAGCTACACCGTCGACGTCGACGTTGTCGCCAGCGCAGGCACCCGCTTCGGCTTCATCTTCAGCATTCTCAACACCATCAATTCCGGCGGCCTCTACAGCCGCGAGGGCGTCCACCATCTCGTCGTCACCATGGCCGAGCCGCTGCCGCCACCGATCCCGATCCCGCTGCCGGTTCACGTGGTCGGCCCGGTGACCGTCGAGACCGAGAAGGAGGCCGATGCAAAGAAGGCGGCCCGGCCCGCACCGGCCGAGGGCAAGCCGGGTGCTGCGCGTGCGCGTCATCCCGCGCTCCAGGATCGCAATCTGGACCGGATGCTCCAGCAGCAGGCTCCGGTCAGGCTCGCGCCGGGGACGAGCTTGAGGTGATGTCTGGCCGGCAGCCGATCGATGATCCCGCTTTCCAATCAGTCAGTTCAGGACAAGATCCGATCTATGGATGACATCACGTGAA
Organism: Bradyrhizobium sp. HKCCYLS2038; assembly: GCF_051167655.1. Classification (NCBI taxonomy): domain Bacteria; kingdom Pseudomonadati; phylum Pseudomonadota; class Alphaproteobacteria; order Hyphomicrobiales; family Nitrobacteraceae; genus Bradyrhizobium; species Bradyrhizobium sp. HKCCYLS2038. The sequence continues at coordinate 1,304,323 of NZ_JBNPTM010000001.1, forward strand.
CTGTGTTAGAGATCACTTGAATACGTCATTGCCTTTCTGACATCGCCGCACCGGCCGGGATTTATCTGCTGCGTGCGGACACGAGGTTGATCATTCGGCTCACCGTGGCGCGGCCACGGGAGCGGCGTAACGGCGGACCACTCGGACGATGATGTTTCTCAATCTCCTCCGTCAAGAGATGGGAGGGTCGTTCTATCAGCTGCTGATCATGGCCGGACTCGCCGGCCTGAGCAACGCGGCGGTGCTGGCGACGGTGAATGCCGCCGCGCAGGCCAGCAAGAACGGCAAGCCCGGCGCGGCGCTCGGGGTGCTGTTCGTAGCCTCGCTGCTCCTGTTCATGGTCGCCGGACGGTATCTGTTGCTTGGGGCGGTCGGACAGATCGAGGCGCTGATCCACCGTTTGCGGTTGCGCCTGATCGGCTATGTGCGGCAATCCGAGCTGCTCAAGCTGGAGGAGATCGGCCGGCCGCAGATCTACGCCGCGATCGTCGAACAGACCGATGCACTGCGGCAAGCGACCAGCTCGCTGGCGTTCGCGACCCAGGGCGCCATCCTCATCGTCTTCGTTGCGCTCTACATCGCCTGGATGTCGTTGACGGCCTTTGCCTTGAGCGCAGCGGTGATCGGCTTGGCCAGCGCGGTCTACTTCATTCGGAGCCGGGACCTCGCCGGACGGCTGAAGGCGGCCGCCGAGTCGAATGACCGGCTGTTCCAGCGCGTCACCGATCTGCTGGATGGGTTCAAGGAGGTGCGGCTCAACAGCTCACGCAGCACGGATCTCTATGACGACTTCGTCGAGGTGTCGCGCACCGCGGCCAATCTCAGGATCCGGACCCAGGCCGAAACCTTCAAGCGGCTGCTGCTGTCGCAGACCTTCATGTACGTGCTGCTCGGCGTCATCGTGTTTGTGGTGCCTGCGTTGAGTACCGTTTCGGAAGGTGCGCTTTCGAAGACCACGATGGCCGTGCTGTTCGTGATCGGCGCCTGCTTCGGGCTCGTTCAAGCCGTTCCGGTGATGCAGACGGCCGGCGTTGCGGCGGACGGATTCGAGAAGCTCGAGGCGCGGCTGCAGGCGTTCGCCGCCGAGGACAAGGTCTGCGAACAGGAGGCCGAGCCGACCTTCGCGACGATCGAGGTCCGCGACGTGCACTTCCATTACCAGGACAGGAAGCTGGACAAGCCGTTCCAGATCGGCCCGGTCGATTTCACGCTGCGCAGGGGCGAGCTGATCTACATCACCGGGGGCAACGGCTCCGGCAAGTCGACCTTCCTGCAGGTGCTGGCCGGCCTGTATGCGCCGGATACCGGCGAGATCACTCTCGATGGCGTGCGCGTCACCGACGACAATCGCAATGCCTATCGCGCGCTGTTTGCCGCCGTCTTTGCCGATTATCATCTGTTCGATCGGCTCTACGGCGTCCCCGAGCCGCCGGCCGGCGAAGTCGAGCGGCAGCTGGCGCGCTTCCAGCTGACCGGGAAGACGGCGGTCACCGACGGGGAGTTCGACACGCTGAACCTCTCGACCGGCCAGCGCAAGCGGATCGCGCTGATGGTCAGTCTGCTGGAGCGGCGCCAGATCCTGCTGCTCGACGAATGGGCGGCGGAGCAGGATCCTGAGTCGCGCCGCCGGTTCTATGACGAGCTGCTGCCGGAGCTGCATCGTGCCGGCCTGACCATCGTGCTGGTGACGCATGACGACCGCTATATCGGTCGTCTCGACCAGATCGGTCGCGGGCTGCGCATGCAGGATGGGCGTTTTGTCGCAAAGCCGATCCCGAGAGAGGAGACGGCGTCCTAATGATCCGCCCGGGCGAGGTCGACAAGAGGCGCGAATTCGACTATTAGTTGCTCGGGCGCTTTGCATATCTCGTTGGAGGAGCCGGGCCAATGGTGCAGTCAACGACTGAAACGGGAGTTAAGGCGAAGATGGATGCGAAGCGAGAGGCCGAGTCGCAGACGATCGACAACCCGCCGACAGACGCGGAACGCGATGAGATGGCGGCGGCGCTGGTCAGCCGGTTCTCGAAATGGTCGGCGGCCGCCGGTGTGATTCCCCTTCCGATCGTCGACATGGTCGCGGTCGGCGGCATCCAGCTGCAGATGCTGCGCCGGCTCGCAGAGATCTATGATGTGCCGTTCTCGGACAACCGCGGCAAGTCTGTCATCGCCAGCCTGGCCGGCTCGATCATTCCGGTCGGGGCGGGCGCTGCCGCGGCGACCGGGCTGTTGAGCGCGCTGAAGGTCGTGCCGCCGCTCGGCATGACGTTGGCCGCGGTGACGATGCCCGCCGTCTCCGGTGCTGCGACCTATGTGATCGGCAAGGTGTTCATCCAGCACTTCGCCTCCGGCGGCACGCTGCTCGACTTCAATCCCGGTGACTATCGGGAGTTCATCAAGAAGCAGACGTCCAGCGCCTCCACCGCGGGGTCCGATCTCTGATCAAGCCTCGTGCGCTCCTCTCGTGAGGGAGGAGCGCAAATTGGCGCGGGCGAGTGGTTGACGGCTGTTATAAGCCACCCCAATTCCATGGCGATGCATACACGTGCCCTCCGACTGGTGACCCGGACTGAATTGTCCGTCGCCAACACATCGGTCGGAAGCGTTTTTAGATTCGGATGGCAGGCTGATATCGATGTGGTCCCACTCTAGCGGCTCGCCTTGGCTTGCCGAAACGGATTACGTCGGACGACCAAAACTCCGTCTGTTCTGTCTGCCCTATGCCGGCGGTGGCGCGGCGATCTATCGTGGCTGGTCGCGCGAATTTCCGAGCACGATCGATGTGCGCGCGGTCCGGCTGCCCGGACGCGAGCAGCGCGCGGCAGAACCGGCATGGACCAACCTGGAGCAGGTCGCGGCCGCGCTGGCGCGGGCGCTGTTGCCGCTGCTCGACCAGCCCTTCGCCTTCTTCGGTCACAGCATGGGCGGCGCCATCGCCTATGAGGTGGCGCGCGTGCTCGCCCGCGACCATGGCCGGATGGCGTCGGGCTTCATGGCGTCCGCATGCCGCGCGCCGCAACTGCCCTCGAGCCGGCCTTGGCTGCATCCGCTGCCTGATCGCAAGCTGCTGGACGAACTGCGACGGCTGGGCGGCACGGCACCGAGCGTGCTGGACAATGCGGAGCTGATGCAGCTGGTGCTGCCGACCTTGCGCGCCGATCTGCAACTGATCGAGACCTATGTCGCGGCCCGGCCGTCCAGCCTGGATTGTCCGATCGTCGCGTTCAGTGGCCTGCGCGATTTCGAGGTCGGCCGCGACGACATCGCGGCGTGGCGCCAGGTCGGCAATGGCGACTTTCGCCTGCACGTCGTCGAAGGCGACCATTTCTTCATCAACAGCGAACGCGAGCGGCTGATCAGTCTCGCGGCGACGGAGGCCGAGCGCTGGATCGCCTGACGCGGACCGTGTGCGGAGTTGCCGCGGCGAAGGACATCATCGCGGCGGCTGCGGTTGTTGCGGTGGTCGTTCCGTCCGGGGACGATACGGCCGCGGAGCCGGCCGCGATGCTGGCGGAGGCGGCGCCGGCGACACCAGCGACGGGATGTCCGACCAGCTCGGAGGAAACAGCGATTGCGACTTGGGCGGCGTACCGGAGTCCTGCGGGCCCGGCTCGGGCGTGACGGGAGCGGGTTTGGCCGCCTCGGCCGGCGGCAAGGCGACCGGCGCGGCATCCGAGGTCGAACCTGCAGGCGCGGCAGTCTCGGTGCGCGGCCGTGGTGCGGGAGGCGGGGCTGCCGGTTCGGCATTGGCGACGGCCGGAGCAGGGGCGGGCGCGTCGGCATTGCCGAGGATGATCGGCAGGCCGTCCTTGTTGCTGCCGATGATCACGGTCTTGGCGTTGTGCGATTGCGCGAGCTGCAGCGTCGCCTCGATACCGCGCCAGCGCAGATAGGAATCCGAGATGCCCTGGCTGACGATCTGCTGGAAATCCCGGATGCCGGTTGCCTCGATCCGCTTGCGTTCCGACTCGCGCGTTTCCCGGATCACGCGGTACTCATACTCCTGGGCCACATAATACTGCTCGATCTTGCGATTGATCGCCGACATCACCGCCTCCGGCAGCACGATCTCGAGCACCAGGACGTCGACGATGTCGATGGCGTCGTTCAGGGCCGGCGCCAGCGGCACGTTGTCCGGAAGTTGCGAGCGATGCACCGTCTCCGGCTGCACCAGCCGGTTCAGCTGCGCGTCCACCTTGGCCTGGCCGCTGCTGCGGATGGTCGTCTTGATGGCCTCGCGCGCGGTCGAGTAGACCTCTTCGGCGCTGTACTGCGCGATCACCTCGCGCGCTCGGCTGCCGAGCTCGGGTCGCACCACGAGGTCCATGTACTCCGGGCCGATGAACTTGTGCAGCTGCGGCAGCGAATTGTGCTTCAGCTGGAAGCGCACGTTGATGGTTGCGGCGATGCTGACGCCGTCCTTGGAGATCGCGTTGTAGGTCTGGGTCGCGCTCTGCAGCCTCAGATCATAAAGGAAGAGCCGATCCCACGGCCAGACGAAGTGCAGCCCTTCGTTGCGAAGCTCGTGCGGGTCGAGCACGGTGCCGCGCCCGGCCATGCAGAAGCAATACAGGCTGAAATGGCCGATCCGCTTCCACAGCACGCCGGCCTGGCCGCTCGGAACGGTGACCGCGACGAAGGGGTACATCACCGACAGGAACACCGTCGCCACCATCAGGCTGACGACGATCAACGGCAGCCAGCGCGAGGCAAAACGTTGCCAGCGCGTTGGCGGGGAAGCCGACGAAACGGTTGTACGCGTCTTCACACCCCGGTCTCCGCCGCATGCCGCTCCACGAGCCGCCCTTCATCCATGCGCAATCGCCGCGACGGGAAGGTCAGCTCTTCGATGTCCAACTCGTCGTGGGTGATCATCACCACGGTCGTCCGGCTTCGCTTCAGCTCAGGGAGCAGGTCCTGATAGAACGTCCGGCGAAATTCCGGGTCCTGCTCGGCCGTCCACTCGTCGAGCAGGAGGATGGGGCGGTTCTCCAACAGCCCGATCACCAGCGCCAGCCGCTTTCGCTGGCCGCTCGACAGGTCGAGCGTGGTGAACTCGCCGTCGACCAGCCCGGTCTTGCGGTCGAGTTCGAAATAGGTCAGCAGCCGCTCGACCTCCTTCAGATCCGCCGCGGCGATGCCGTAGGGCCGCTGGAAGAGATGGAAGTCGGAGAAGATCGCCGCGATCAGCTCGTGGTAGTCCTGGCGGGTTCGTGCATTGACGCGCACGCCGTCGAACGTGATGTCGCCCGACAGCGGTTCATAGAGGCCCGCAAGCAGCTTGAGGAAGGTCGACTTGCCGGATCCGTTGCCGCCGGTGATGAAGACGATGTCGCCGCAACGCAGCGTGAAGTCCAACGGTCCGACCTGAAACAGCGTGTCCGACGATGGCTCGGTGCGCTGGAAGACCACGTTGCGGAGGCTGATCTCATTGAATTCGCGCCGCGGCGCCGACGGCAAGACCGATGCCGCGGTGCGGGCGGAGCGCAGTTTGGACTCGATCCCGATGATGCCCTCGGTCGCTGCATTCGCAGCCGCGATGACCGGAATGGCCTGGACCGCGCCGAAGCAACTGCCGACCAGAAACAGCAAGGGCAGGGTGACCTTCGCGATCGCCTCGCCGTCGACATCGCCGAAACGCGGGACCACGAAGACGACGATGCCAAGCAGCCCGTAGAGGGAGCTCTGGGTGAAGATCGTGCCGCGGAACGTGTCGCTCTGGGTGCGGATGCGGATGTTGGCAGCCTGTCGCGACACCTCGATCGTGTCCTCAAACAGCTCATCGCTGCGCGCGCGGTTGAGGCGGACCTCCCGGAAGCCGTCGAGAAAGTCGGACAAGCGATTGAGCATCCGATCCTCCAGTCCGGACGACTCGATGGCTCCAGCGGAGTGCGCGCGATTCATCACGTGGGTGACCCAGATGATCATTCCGATCATGAGGGCGCTCATCGTGAAGATCAACGGCGAAAGGTAAGCGATGTAGATCCCGACGAAAAACAGCATCACGACGCCTTGCCCAGCAAGCGCGAGGCTTTGCGCTGCCTGGGTCATGGTCGTGGTGTGCCCGAGGATGGCTGTTAGGATGGCGGGACGACCGATTCCCTCCAGCAGCACGAGCTCGGACTGGCGGATCTCGTCGGCGAGACGCGATTGCAGCCTGTGCACGATGGCGCCGATCTCGTTGGTCGTCGCGACCAGGAGGTAATCCTGTGTCTTCACGAACACGAACAGCGACAGCGCGAACGCGCCCGCCATCCAGACGTTCATCCCTTCGTTGCCGGAGGTCTGGGAGCTCGCGTTGATCGCCCCCAGCGCCGCGGCGTTGCTGGCGCCCGCGACGCTGGAAATGACGGTCAGCCGTCGCAAGGTCCCGCGCATTTCCCGCCGGATGAGTTGGAAGAAATGCATGTCTGGGGACTCGACCCGTTCAAGCTCGAAGATGGCGGCGTGGGCCGGCCCATGTCCTCAAGTTCTGGATAATGGTTGCGGATTGATGGTTTGCTGGATCTACAATCGGGTCGAGTTGGCCGGGGCGGTTAAGAGAAGGATGACGAGCACGACGACGGGCGTCACGATGATCGACGCAATGAATGTCGCGAGAAATCCAAGGCGGCGCTGGGTTCCGCACAGCCCGACGAGCACGCAGAACGTCAAATAGATGAGGGCGTAAGCGGCTCCCGTCATTGCCGCGTCCGCTGTATGAGGGGGACGCGCGCTTTACGCGCACGAGCGCGACACGGGGCGATGATCATGCGCGCGACCGGCATGGACTCGGGACCAGGTACTTGAGACGATTGACAGACATCACGGACTTCAGATCGGAAGCTTGGAATCAGTCACTTGCGAGATCATGCGACCATCTCAGGCTGAAGCGTCGGCCTCAACCGGAGTGGCTCATGCTTCCGATCTGGCTGAAGAGCCGGCGCGGCGGCGCAAGCTGAAATCGTCCTTCGCTGTCCGTGCGAACTGCCGATAGTCGGGCGGCGTAAAGTCGAGCAGCGTTCCGCCGGACGCAAAGTGCTGAATGAAGGCGCGGCCGATCGTGTAGGTCGCGCCGGCGCAGAGCGTCGGCATGGTCACCGCAGCAACCGCGGTTCCGACGCCCGGGATGGCCTTCAGAAGTCCTGCGGCGGCTGGAGCCGCGCCGGCCGGGATCAGCGTACCAGCAAAGCTGGCGATGATCGACTTCCCCCGGTTCTCCGAATAGGGAACGCCGTAGATATCGGACAGCTTGCGCAGCATCTGCAATTGAAGTCCGCCCACTGCCGCCAGGTCCAGCAGCGGCACCGGAATGAGTGCGGCGGCACCGGCCCCCATTGCGAAGCGGTCGACCAGCTTCATGGCGGCTTCGTCCCGCTCCTGGTCCGAGACCGACGCCGTGGTACTGTCGCCGGCCGGGGTCGTGACTCTCGCCGGCGGAATGACGGTCGCCTTCGGCTTGCGCGCGCCTTGTTCGTTCGCGTCCTGGCTCATCTGCGAACCCCTCGCCCCGACACCGCGGAGTATTAACAACTATTTCGTGGTATGATCCTGCATACCTATCATAAGTTTGTGCTCTAGACCAGTCATCATCTCACTCATCACGTGCTGATGCATGGTTCGCAGCCCGGCGTCGTCCCAACATCGGACATTCGCCGAGAGATGAGCTTGAATTTGATGAGATGCCGTCGATGCTGCGACCAGCCTCGGCTGGATCAGTCACCTGCCCCTCGATGTGCGTTTGTCCGAGCATGACGCTCCGCGCCGTGGCGCGGAATGGAAGGCGTCACGGGAATACCAACCGGATTGTGATAGTTGGTGATAGCTGACGCGGCGTTGGATTCGATGCTTGCGTTGCGGTCGCGCTGTGAGGAGGAATGAACTTGATCGGCTCACACTTGCCGGACGTCCGCACCCGGAGGCGAAGCTCGAGCACCGAGTGCTGTCGCGCATATATAAAGTGTCGGTAGGAAAAAGGAGGCGGCATAGAGAGTAAGTGCCGGGACAGACTGACGAAAGTTAGCGGATTGCCGTCGCGCTCGTTGGATCGCCTTGGAGCCGTTGGCCTTGGAGCCGTTGGCCTGGAGCCGTGCCCAGGAGTCTGCGGTATTTGTTGCTTGACCGTGCGTAGTGATTGAATAACACTATAGGTTGTTGATTTTGATGGAAACACCCGCGAGACGCCAGGGCGTAACTTTGTTGGAGCGTTCGAGACAGGTGAATTTGGAAGGGGATCGCAGCGTGTCCGAACATAGAATGCGGATGCTGAGCCGTATTGATGCAAAAGTCGGGTTCGTGCCGTCCCCCGTCGAGCAGTCATACCCCCCCAGCAAGTCCGGCTTTGACTATGAATCCGTCGATCCATCAGTGGCGAGATTCCTGAAGGGGCAGGCCCGGCGGATCAGCCAGACAAGTTCGCGTTCGATCATCCAGGTCGGCAAGGATCTGCTGGCCGCCAAGCACTATCTTGCGCATGGCGCCTTTGCGAACTGGGTCGAGCAGGAAGTCGGTATCCCGGTGCGAACGGCGCAAAACTACATGCAGGTCGCGAACTGGACGACCGGCAAAAGCGAAAACGTTTCGCATTTGCCTGCCTCGCTGCTTTACATCCTGTCTGCTCCGAGCGCTCCGAAGGAGCTGGTGGATGACGTGTTGGCCGACGTTGTCGCCGGAAAGCACATCGCCGTGTCGTCGGTTCGCGAGCGGGCGCGGGCGCTGCGACGGGGCGACGACCGCCGTGCTTCGATGATCGGCAGCAAGCGCGACGACGCTGTCATCGAGGAGGATGACGCGGACGTGAGTAACGACGTGCGGCTCGATCGCGAAGCGTCGCTGGCCGAGTTCGTTCGCGTGCTCCGCGACGGATTGTCCGCGCGCGATCTCGAGCGCGTGATCGGGATATTCGCTCGCCCGTCGCTGAGATCCGATCCCGAACTGGGAAATTCCATTTACAACGCGGTCGCCATGGTTCGATCGGGAAAAATGCATCTCGATCACTTGGCCGTCGAGCAATGATGGCGTCGCACCCGTCATGTCAGTCGCGGATGCCGCAACGTGTGCCGTGCGGGGCAGCTTCGGCTGCGAAGACGGTCTCGAGGTAGGGTGCGCGACGCCGGAGGTCTGCACTTACAACGATCGTCCACAGATAATAGTCGCATGTGGGCCGGGACCGTGATCCACTTGCAGAGCTCCCGGCGATGTTGACGTACAACATTGAGGTGAAAGGCCGGCCGATCACCGGATCATCCTCGTTCTCAAACGGCTTTGTCGATCAGGAGCACCGATGTCCAGCATGTCCGCCGAGCCGCGTTACCTCGTCGTCATGAACCACGAGGAGCAGTACTCGATCTGGCCCGAAGGGCGTGAGATGCCGCCGGGCTGGCACGCCACGGGCATGGCGGGAACGAAGCCGGAATGCCTGGCTCATATCGACGAGGTCTGGACGGACATGCGGCCTCGCAGCCTGCGCGAGCAGATGGCCAATCCGGGTCCCGCGCCGACTCCGATTGCCATGCCGGAGGGGCCGACCGTCGTGGAAACTCTCAGCCGTGGCGATCATCGCGTGGAGATCGTCGGTCTCGGCGACGATCCGTCACGGCGGCTGCGCGAACGCATCGAGCTCGGACATGTGATGGTGCGGTTTCCAGAGACGCGCGGCGGCACCGAGCTCGGCATCCGGTTCGATCCGAAGACGCTCGAACTGGCCGGCTGCGACTTGGAGTCGCGCCAGGGCATGTTAGCTCTGCAGGGCAAACTCACGCTGGATGGCACACGCGTGTGTGTTCACGCCAAGATCGACGTCGCTGAACTGGCCGGTCGGGGCTGGCTCGAAGTGCTGAACTAAGCTCCGGAGTCGATGCCTCTGCGCGCGTTGCGAGGCGCTCGCAGATCCTGCGGCGGACTTGGCGAAGGACATCGCCGGCTGGACGAGGTGCTGGAGCGATCTCCAGCGGACTATCAACGTCCGCAATCGACTCGTCGCATCTCCCCTGTGTCTTCGACGATCAGGTGGTTGCGGGTGACCGCGTGGTCGATTCGCGACGTCGCTTCGTAACAGCGGGCCGATCTCAATCGTGGACGAAGGCGCGCGAACATTGACGTTGTTAGTACCCATGATATACGTGATCTAATTTTGGGGAATTTGTTTTCATGCATTCCCGCCGCCCTCAGATTTTCGTCGACATTTTGCGGGGGCACGCGGTTGCTCACACCAAAAGTCCCGCGATCACGTTCCTCGGCGATGACGGCGACGAGCAGACGTGGAGCTATGGCGAGCTCGACGCGCGCGCGCGTGCGATGGCCGCCGCTCTGCTCGATGTGACGCAGCCCGGGCAGCGCGCGCTGTTGTTGTGTCCGCAGGGGCTCGAATTCGTCGCTGCTATTCTCGGCTGCTTCTATGCCGGTGTCGTTGCCGTTCCCGCCTATCCGCCGGCAAATGCGCGCCATTGGCCGAGGCTCGCGCGAATCCTCGCGGACTCGCAGGCCAGCGTCGTGGTGTCGACATCAGGCGCGAAGGCACGCACCGAGGCCTGGCTCGAGGGGATGCGTCGCGACGGAGCAGCGGCAGGCGCGCTGCTGATCTGCGAGGATGTCGATCTCCAGCTTGCCGACCGGTTCGTCGGGCCGGAGCTGTCGCCTGAAAACTACGCGTTCCTGCAATATACGTCGGGATCGACGATGTCGCCCAAGGGGGTCGTCGTCACGCACGCCAATCTGTTGGCGAACCTGATCATGATCCGCGACAGTTTCGGATTGACGAGCCGTTCGGATACGGTCAGCTGGCTTCCCGTCTTCCACGACATGGGGCTGATCGCCAGCCTTCTGGAGCAGCTGTTTCTTGGCGCGCGCGCGGTGTTGATGGCGGCGCCGACCTTCATCCGGCGGCCCGCGACATGGCTCGAAGCCATCACGCGCTTCCGTCCTGATTGGGTCGGGGCGCCCAACTTCGGATATGCGCGTTGCGTCGAGGGCGTCAGCGACGAGCAGCGGCGTGGGCTCGACCTGTCGTCTGTGCGTGTCGCCTATTGCGGCTCGGAGCCGGTCGATTCCCGTGTCGCAGACGCGTTTGCGGCCGCCTTTGCTCCGAGTGGCTTCGCTCCCAAATCGTTCCATCCTTGCTACGGCATGGCCGAGGTGACTTTGTTTGCCGCCGGAAGCGAACCCGGCAGCGGCGGCCGGCGTATTCACCTCGACGGTGCCGCGCTCGAGCGACGCCAGGCTCGGCGAGTCGACGCGGCAACGCCTGGCGCGAAGGTGTTGTTCTCATGCGGCAGGCCGCCACGCGGCGAGACGCTGCGCGTCGTCGATCCCGAGAGCTGTCGGCCACTACCGGATGGGGACGTCGGCGAAATCTGGCTGGCCGGTCCGCATGTTGCGCTCGGCTACTGGCGCAATCCCGAGCAGACGCGCGCATCGTTCGGCGCGAAGCTGGCAGGCGAGGGCGACAGCGAAAGCTACTTGCGCACCGGCGATCTCGGCTTTGTCGAGGCCGGCGAGGTCTGCGTGACCGGTCGCATCAAGGATCTGCTGATCATCCGTGGCCTCAATCATTATCCACAGGACATCGAGCGCACGGTCGCGGCCGCGCATCCAAGCCTGCAGCCGGCGGATTCGGGCGCGGCGTTTGCGATCTCGCGCGACGGCACCGAGCAGGCGGTCGTGGTGCACGAGGTGCGTCGTACGGCGCTGCGCCAGCTCGATGCAGAGAAAGTCGTCAGCGCGATCCGCGAGGCTGTCGCGCAGCAGCACGGGCTTGCCCTGGCGGCTGTCGTGCTGCTGCAGCCACCGACTTTGCCGCGGACGTCGAGCGGCAAGGTTCAGCGCCGCGAATGTGCCCGCGCCTTCGCGGCCGGCGAACTGGCCGAAGCGTATCGCTGGGAAGCGCCGGCGCTGCGCGTCGGACAGTCCGGCAGCGAAGCTGCGTCAGGCGCCCGTGAGAAGTCTGAGAGGCCCGGCAGCGCCGAGCGAGCCGAACGCGTGATCGGCTGGCTGCGCGATTATGCCGAGACGCGCATCGACTCCCGCCTCATCGACGAGCGCCGTGCGATGTCGCCTCACATCGTGCTCGATTTCGGCCGCATGGGCCTGCTCGGCATGCGGGCTTCGCAGGAGATCGGCGGTCTCGCGCTGTCGTATCGCGATATGCTTCGCGTGCTGCAGCAGATCGCGGCGATCGACACCACGATCGCGGCGTTCGTGGCGGCGCATAATGTGCTGGGTGTTCAGCCCGTGCTTCGCCATGGCACGGAGGCGCAACGCCGGCTGTTGCTGCCTGATCTCGCGCAGGGACGTCAGCTCGGAAGCTTCGCATTCACGGAGCCCGCGGCTGGCTCCAATTCGGCGGCGATCGCGGCGACGGCGGTCGAGAACGACGACGGCACGTTCACGCTGAACGGCAGCAAGCGCTGGATCGGCACGGCGGCCTGGGCCGGCACCATTCATGTCTTTGCCCGCGTCATCGATCGTGCCGGCGTGAATCGCGGCGTCACCGCGTTCACGCTCGCGCAGCACACGCCAGGTCTGGTTCAGGGACCGGAAGAGCTGACGGTCGGCCTGCGCGGGATGGTGCAGAACTGCGTCGAGCTGCGCGACGTCAGGGCCACTGCGGCCGATGTGCTCGGCGAGATCGGGCGCGGCATGCAGATCGCCCAGGACATTCTGCAGTTGGGCCGTGCGTGCACGGCCGCGGTCTCGGCAGGGGTGCTGAAGCGCAGCGCCCAGCTCATGGTGCGCTATGCCGGCCGGCGGCAGATTGCGTCGGGACGGCTGCTCGACAACATCATGTCGCGGGACCGATTGACGGCGCTGCTGGTCGAAGCGGTCGCGCTCGATCAGTTCGTCGACGCCCTCGCCGGATGGCTCGACGCGGGACTAGACGTGCCTGCGGAGATCTACGCGGCGATCAAGGCACTCTCGGCGGAGGCCGCCTATCGCGGCGTGGACAGCCTCGTCCAGATGCTCGGCGGGCGCGGCTATATCGAGACCAATCTCGCGCCCCAGATGCTGCGCGACGTTCGCCTGCTGCGCATCTTCGAAGGACCGACCGAGACGATGCAGATGTTCGTCGGCAGCCGTATCGCCGCCGGCAGCGAGCCGTTGCACTCCTTCTTGCAAGACCATCTGAAGGCTCGCGCGCTCAGTGAGGCGCTCGATGGCGCGGCGCGGCGGCTCGTGCAGACGAATGTCGATGTGCAGCGGCGCGTCGCGCTTCTCGCCGAGCTCGGCTGCTGGACGGTGTGGTGCGCCGTGCTCGATGTCGCAAAGGACGTCGGTGCCGCGGCGTCAGATCCGCTCGCGGCACGCGCGCGCGACTGGACCGGGCAGCGCCTAGCCCTCGCGGCCAAGGCGGTCGACGACGCGATGGCCGGTGCCACACCCGAGGCGCTTGAGGTCACCGAGATTGAAGCTGCGGTGGCACGGTTCGCTGGTGACATCGGCGATCACGAACAGCATCGGCCCGGCGTCGTCGATCAGATCGATCCGCTGTTGCGGCGGGAGGACCGCCCTGTCGAGATCACGAGCACGCAGCCGTCGGCGCTCGCGCACGCGCCGATATCGGCGCCGCGCGTGAAGGTCATGCCGCTGCAAGGCGTGCTGGGCGCGGCGTTGCAGACGCGCGCGATGGTCAGTGCTCCAGGCGCTCCGGACCAGCTCGGAATCGAGCGCTGGCTGCAGCAGTGGATTGCCAGACGCGCCCAACTGGACATCGCGAGCGTCGACAGGCGACGTGCATTTGCGGATTTTGGCCTGGACTCCGTCACCTCGGTCGAACTCGCATCGGACCTGGCGCAGTTCGTCAAAGCCGAGGTGTCGCAGACCGCTGCATGGGACTACCCCAACATCGAGGGGTTGGCGCGGGCCACGGCCGAAAGCCTCGCCGCGCGGGCAGGCAGCGATGTCCCGGCTCGCGCGCCGCGTGACCGGCGCAGCATGGTGGTGCCGACGAAAGCCCGCGTCGCCGCGGTCGATCTCGATGGGCTGTCCGAGAAGGAGCTTGCGGCACTGTTGTCCGCTGAGATCGACGGCCGGGATCGCCAGCCATGATGGATCGGCGCGGACTTGCACCTGAGGGCGAAGCCCGGCAGGCGGAACGACCTATTCACGATGTGCTGCGGCTCGCCTATGAACAGATCCGTTCGCTGCGCGTCGAGCTCGCCGAGCGCGATGCGGCCGCGAGCGAGCCGATCGCCGTTGTTGGCATGGGCTGCCGCTTCCCGGGCGGTGCGCGTGACGCCGCGAGCCTGTGGCGTGTTCTGCGCGATGGGGTCGACGCCGTCGGCACTGTTCCGCGCGCGCGGTTCGATGCTGATGCGCTCTATGACCCCGATCCCGATGCTCCCGGCAAGATCCTGAGCCGGAGCGGCGCCTTCATCGAGGACGTCGATTGCTTCGACTCCGAACTGTTTGGAATTTCTCCGCTCGAAGCGGCGAACATGGATCCGCAGCAGCGCGTCCTGCTGGAGGTCGTCTGGGAGGCGCTGGAGGACGCTGGCTACGATCCGCTCGGCCTGAGCGGCAGCCGCACCGGCGTCTATGTCGGAATGATGTACCAGGATCACTACGCCCGGCAGCTGCGCGAGATGGGGCGTGACGAGATCGGCGCCTATCTCGGCACGGGTGCGACCTTCAGCGCCGCCGCCGGCCGCGTATCGTATGTGCTCGGTCTGCAGGGACCGAGCATCGTAGTCGACACGGCGTGCTCGTCGTCGCTGGTGAGCGTGCATCTGGCCTGTCAGGCGCTGCGCAACAACGAATGCGACATCGCGCTCGCGGGCGGCGTCAACGTCATGCTCGTTGCCGAGCCGACGATCAACCTGTCGCGTGCGCGCATGATCTCGCCGAGCGGCCGCTGCCGGACCTTCGATGCGGCTGCTGACGGCTATACGCGCGGAGAAGGGTGCGGCGTCATCGTATTGAAGCGGCTGTCGGCGGCCGAGGCCGACGGCGATCGCATTCTCGGCCTGGTGCGCGGTTCGGCCGTGAACCAGGATGGCCGGAGCAACGGTTTCACCGCGCCGAGTGGCGCGGCGCAACGCGCCGTCTTCCGCGATGCCTTGGCCGCAGCCGGCGTGACGGCGGCGGATGTCGGCTACGTCGAATGTCACGGCACCGGCACGCCGCTCGGCGATCCAATCGAGGTCGGCTCGATCGGGGATGTCTATGGCGACCGGCCCGCGGAGCGCCCGCTGGCGCTGGGCGCGGTCAAGACCAATTTCGGTCATCTGGAAAGCGCCGCGGGGATCTGCGGTGTGATCAAGGCGTTGCTGGTCTTGCAGCACGGTGAGATTCCGCCGAGCCTGCATCTGCGCGAGCTCAACCCGAAGATCAGGTTGTCGGGCCGGCCGATCCAAATTCCAACGGCGCCGACGCCCTGGTTCGGCAATGGCCCGCGGCTGGCGGCGGTCAACGCCTTCGGCTTCGTCGGCACCAATGCGCAGGTGATCCTCGAGGCGGCGCCCGTCGACATGAAGCCGGCACGGCCGATCACCGGCAGGGATGATGTTGCAGATGTGCCGGGCGAACTGCCGCGCGGACAACATTGGGTGTTGCCGCTGTCGGCAACCGGCCCGGACGTGCTCGATGCGTTGTGTACGCGCTACGCCGACCGTCTCGCGCAGGCTCGTCGGAACGAATTGGCTGATATTTGCTTCACCGCGAGCACCGGACGCGCTCATCTGCCCGAGCGGGTCGCGATCGTCGCAGCTGATGCGGCGGAGATGTCCGAGTTGTTGCGGGAAGGCGCCTCGGGTCGCTCGGCGCGAGTTTTGCGTGGGCATGCCCCTCGCGAGGCCGTTCGCCCGGTGCTGCTGTTCACGGGGCAAGGCTCGCAACATGCCGGCACCGGCCGCCGGCTCTATGCATCCCAGCCGCGCTTTCGCGACGCGCTCGATCATTGCTGTGAGGTGCTGCGCGAGCAGGTGGGACTGCGGCTGACCGATCTGCTGTTTGCCGAGCCGGGCTCTGCACAGGCGGCTCTGCTGGACCAGACGCGCTACACGCAACCGGCACTGGTCGCGTTGCAACTGGCGCTGCTCGAACTCTGGCGGCACTGGGGTGTCGAGCCGGCGGCCGTGCTCGGACACAGCGTCGGTGAAATCTCTGCGGCGGCCGCCGCCGGCGTGCTGACGCCGGAGGATGCGCTGCGTCTGGCCGCGATCCGCGGCAGCCTGATGCAGGAGCTGCCGCCGGGCGGCGGCATGGCGGTGGTGTTCGCCCCGGCGAGCTGGGCGCGACAGGCGGTGGCGGCGTTTCCCGAGACGCTCGCCGTCGCCGGCTTCAATGCACCGGGCGAGAACGTGATCTCAGGCCGCCTCGAGGATCTTCTCGTCGTCATCGAAAGGGCCAAGGCGGACGGGATCGAGGTCAAGCGGCTGTCTGTCTCGCATGCCTTCCACTCGCCGCTGATGCGCCCGATGGTCGCGCGCCTGCGCAGCGCGCTCGCCGGGATCAGCATGCAGGCGCCCGTCGTTCCGCTGGTGTCGAACCTGACCGGCCGCTTCGTGACGCCCGACCATATCGCGCAGCCGGACTACTGGTGCGAGCACGTGCTGGCACCGGTCCGTTTCGAGGACAGCGTGCGCACGCTGGCAGCGGCCGGCTACACACACGCGCTCGAGCTCGGACCGCAGCCGACGCTGGCTGGTCTGGCGATGCAGACCGTGCCTGAGCTGACCGCCTGTCCGGCGCTGCGGCGTGGCCGCGACGATGACGAGACGGCGTGCCTGGCGCTCGCACGTCTTCACGTTGATGGCGTTGCGATCGACTGGCGCGCCGTGCATGCCGGATCCGACCGGCATCGCACCGAAGCGCCGCATTATCCGTTCCGGCGCGAGCGTCACTGGCTTTATCCCGAGGAGGATCGCAGGCCGGTCGAATTAGCCGGGCCGCGTGGTCGTGGCTCCGAGCTGCTGCTGGGTGAGCGCGTCGATGTGGTGGGAGCGCCCACGGGGACACAGACGTGGGAGGTCGACGCAGATTTTTCGCGACGCCGCTATCTCAGGGAGCACGCGCTGCTGGGACGCGCGATCTGGCCGGTCTCGGCCCAGATCGAGCTGGCGCTCGAAGCGGCGCGCGCCGGCCTGTCGGTCGATTGCTGCGAGATCGAAGACATCGAGCTGGTGCGGACGCTGTACGCGGAGGATCCTGCAGCCCAGCGCATTCAGGTTCAGCTCGAGCAGCGCCCGGGAGGCTCGGCCGCGCTCAGCATCCATGCGCGCCGCGCCGGTGACGACGCGATCGGATGGCAGCTTCACACCCGCGCGCAGGTGCGGCTGCGGCGCGACGGCGCTGTGCAGAGATCTGAGATCACGGCGCGCGATGAAGCGCCGGCGGTTGCCGCTCGCACTGCGCTCGAATTCTCGATGATGTTCTTTGCGGCGATAGAGTCCGACGAGCCGGCCGACCGCTACGCGCTGATCCTCGAGGCGGCCCGGCGAGGCGATGCGGCTGGATTCGGCGCCGTCTGGGTGCCGGAGCGTCACTTCACGCCGATGGGAAGTCTGTATCCGAATCCATCGGTGTTGCATGCCGCGCTGGCGCGCGAGACGCGCCGCATCCATTTGCGGGCCGGCAGCGTGGTGTTGCCGCTGCATCACCCGATCCGCATCGCCGAGGAATGGGCGATGGTCGACAATCTGTCGGGCGGCCGCATCGGCATCTCGCTGGCGCCAGGCTGGAATCCTGCCGATTTCCTTCTGGCGTCCGGCAACTACGAGGATCGCTATCGCGATCTCTACGACGGCGTCGGGCGCGTGCGCGCGCTGTGGCGCGGCGAGCCCGTCGTCGTCGACGGCGCGAACGGGACCAGGACGGAGGTCCGGGTCTATCCGACCCCGTTGCAGAAGGAGCTGCCGCTGTGGATCACGGCGGCGCGCAATCCGGAATCGTTCCGGCAGGCCGGTGCGTTGGGCACGCACCTGCTGACACATCTGCTCGACCAGGATGTCGACGCGCTCGCCGAGAAGATCGCGATCTATCGTGCGGCGCGCGCCGAGCACGGCCACGATCCGGCTTCCGGCCGCGTCACGGTGATGTGCCACACCTTTGTTGCCGGCGATATCAAGACGGTTCGTCGCGTGGCCCGCAAGCCGTTCTGCGACTATCTCAAGGCGAGCAAGCCGCTGCTGCGCGGGCTCGCCGAAAGCCGCGGCCAGGACTTCGACATCGACGCGCTCTCCGACGCCGACATGGAGGCGTTCGTCGGCTTTCTCTACGAGCGTTTCGAGGGCACGCGCGCGCTGTTCGGCACGCCGGACAGCTGCCTCGACATGACGCTGCGGCTGCGCGCGGCGGGAGTGGACGAGATCGCCTGCCTGCTGGATTTCGGTCTTGGTGATCAGGATATCCTGGCCCACCTGCCGCAGCTCGCCGCGCTGCGCGATCTGCATGAGCAGGCCTGCGCGCGTGAGACGCCGGCGGTTGGAATTGATGCTGCTATCGCGACAGACGACGGCGCCTTGCCGCAGCAGGACGCGTTTGTCGACCTCACCGCCGCGCAACAACGCTGTCCCGTCGACGTGCCCGTTGCCGATTTCTATCGCGATCTCGCGGCGCGTGGAGTCGAGCTGACCGGAAGCCTGCAGGTTTTGAGTTCGATTACGGTTGGCGAGGGCCGTGCGATCGGCCGCCTTTTAGGCCGCGTGCGCGGCAGCCAAGCACGCGAGGTCGGCGCCCCCTTCATCGATGGCTGTCTGCAGACGGCGCTCGCCGCGTTGTTGCATCATGTCAAGGCGAGCGATCCCGATGGCATCTTCGTTCCGACGAGGGTGGGCAGCGTGCAGTTGCATCGCCCTGTCGCGGAATGGCCCGAGGACGACATCAACGCGGCTGCGCGGATCGCGCGCGGGTCTGCCGGCTCGTTGAGCGGGAGCGTCATCGCGCTCGACGCAAATGGGCAGCCCTTGCTGTCGATCCGCGACCTCGTCGTCGAGCGGCTCAAGACCGAGGCCGCCGAGGATGAAATCGCGCAGTGGGGCTACGAGGTCAGTTGGCGCGCCAGCCAGGCTGCGGCAGCGTCCGCGGCAGCGCCGCCCCTCGCAACCTGCGAGAACTGGATCGTGCTGGCCGATACCAGGGGTGTCGCCGATGCGTGGCTGAGCGCCACCGTCGGCAGGCCGCTTTGCGTCCGCCGATTCGAGCAGCAGGCGGATCAGCCACTTGGTGATCCGTTCGCTTGGCTTGATGCGCTTGATCTGAAGAAGTGCCCCGGCATTCTCTGCCTGTGGCCGCTGGATACGCCGCCGATCTCGGAGCTCGACGGTGAGACCGTGCTCGCAGAGCAGTCGCGGGGTGTCGCGACCATCGTCGCCCTGGTGCAGGCGGTCGCGCGCCGCGCGGGTTGTCCGACGCGCATCTTCATCGGGACATCGGACGCTCAGGCGGTCCGTGACGATGACGCGGTCGCGGGCTGCGCGCATGCGAGCCTGTGGGGCATGGCGGCGGCCGTTGCGCGTGAACACCCGCGGCTGTGGGGCGGCATCGTCGACCTCGATCCCAAGGCGACGCCTGCAAAAGCCGCCGCGGGGATCGCCGCTCTGTTGCGGGCCGCGCCCGGCGAGGATCAGATTGCGCTGCGAGGCGGCGCCTCCTATGTGCGACGGCTCGTCCGCGCGCCGCTGCGTCCCGCCGTCGAAGAGATCGGCGTCAGCGGCGATGGCGCCTACCTGATCGCAGGCGGTCTCGGTGGCCTTGGCCTCGCGGTTGCGCGCTGGCTGGTCGAGCAGGGCGCACGGCATCTGCTGCTGCTGGCACGCTCAGTGCGGGATGCCGATGATCCGCTCATCGCCGACCTCACCGCGCGCGGTGCGACCGTGGACTACAGGAGCGTCGACATCGGCGATGCCGCTGCGCTCGCACGCATCCTCGACGATTGGAAGGCAGCCGGCCGGCCCGCCATCCGCGGAGTCATCCACGCTGCCGGTGTGTTTCACGATCAATCGCTGGAAGCGGTCAAGGCGGCCGATGTCGAGGCAGGCTTGCGCGCCAAGCTGGTCGGGGCTCTCGCCCTGGATCGCGCGCTGGCAGATCAGCCGCTGCAGTTCTTCGTGCTGTTTTCGAGCTTCTCTTCGTTGACACCGCCGGCGGGACAGTCCGTCTACGCGTCGGCCTGCGCCTTCCTCGACAGCCTTGCCGAGCGGCGCCGGGCGAGCGGACAGGTCGCCTTGTCGGTCGCATGGGGCGCCTGGTCCGATGTCGGCTTCGCCACCACGGCCTATGGGCAGCAAGCGCATGCGCGTCTGGCGCAGGCCGGGATGAAGCGAATGACGCCAGCGCAGGGCATTGCGGTGCTGGCGCGGCTGCTCGGTCATCGCTCGCCGTCACGCATCGCCGTGCTGCCGGGCGATCTCGGACTGCTCGCCGAACATGACAGCCACCTCGCAGGATTGCCGCTCCTGCGCGACGTGCTGGGCGATAAGGCTGGCCGGGCCGCGCCGCAATCTGCGGCCGCGGCAGCATTCCTGGCGAAGCTGAAGCTGGGCGACGTCGACGAGCAGCGCGAGCTGCTTGCAAGCGCGCTGTGCAACATCGTCGGCGACATCTTGAAACAGCGCCGCGAACGCATCGAAATGAGCCGTCGGCTGACCGATCTCGGACTCGATTCGCTGGTTGCCATGCAGTTCAAGAACCGCGTCGGCCGCGACCTCGGTCTGGATGTCTCGCTGGTCGATCTGCTGCGTGGAGCCAGCATTGCATCCCTCACAGAGGCGCTGCTGATCGGCGTCCGCGTCGACGCTGTCAGGGCGAAGCAGGCTCCTGCCGATGTCGATCAGGGACGAGAAAAGGTACGGGATGAGTTCACGCTCTGATCTGCTGCAGCTGCTGGAGACCTGCGCGCGCCAGGGCATCGATCTCGGCGTCGCCGGGGAGGATCTGCGCGTCAGCGCGCCCGCGGGCGTGGTGACGGCGGAGCTCCGGGACCAGCTGCGCTTTCACAAAGCGGAACTGATCACCTATCTGAATAGGGGACACGCCGCGCCGGCGCCGGCGATCGGTCCAGCGCCGGCAGGCGCCGACCGGACCCGGCTCTCGCTGGCCCAGCAAAATCTGTGGTTCCTGCATCAGCTCGATCCGGCAAGCCTTCCTGCCTATGTCCTGCGCCAGGCGATCCGCATCGAGGGCGATCTCGATCCCGCGCGCTGGCGGGCCGCGCTCGACAGCAGCGTGCAGCGCCATGACAGTCTGCGGACGACGTTCGATGTGGTCGATGGCCAGCCCGTCGCGCGCATCCACGCCCGCGTCACAGTGCCGTTTCGCAATGTCGATCTCCGCGCGCTTTCGCCGAGCGAGCGCGACGCGGCGCTGGCTGCGCTGATGGATGCCGACGGCCGTCACGCGTTCGATCTCGCCGAGCCGCCGTTGCTGCGCGCGACACTGGTCCAGCTGGCTGAGCGCGACTGGTGCTTCCTGGTCTGCGCCCATCACCTCATAGCCGACGCCTGGTCGGCGGGCGTGGTTTTGCGCGAGATGGTCGAGCATTATCGCGGCACGAAGCTGCCGCCGCCGCGACTGCAATTCGCTGACGCCGTGCATTGGCAGGCGGATCAGCTTGCCGGGACTGAGACCGACCGCGATCTCGCCTATTGGCGTGAGCATCTTGCCGACGCTCCTGAATTGCAGCTCCCGACCGACCGGCGCGCGCCGGCCGCGCCCGACTATCGCGGGGCGTCGGAGCCGTTCACGCTGCCGGCGGATGTGGCCGATGCGCTGGCAGGTCTCGCACGCCGGCAGGGCGTGACGATGTTCTCGGTCATGCTCGCCGCCTTCGGTCTGTTGTTGCAGCGCTATGCGGCGAGCGACGACATCTCGATCGGCACCTCCATTGCTGGACGCAATGAGCGCGAGCTCGAGGACATCGTCGGCTTCTTCGCCAGCCTGCTCGTGCTTCGTTTCGACCATGGCGGCCGCGACGCCGCCTTTCGTGATCTTCTCACGCAAGTCCACCGTGAGGTGCTGCAGGGCTTCTCGCATCAGGCAACGCCATTCGACGCTGTCGTGAAGGCCGTCCGGCCTGACCGGATGATCGGCCAGAATCCCCTGTTCCGCGTGCTGTTCCTGTTCCTGAAGAGCGACGTCGAGCAACTGTCTCTCCCCGGTCTTCGGTTCAGCACCGTTCAGATGCCGAGCGTTACCTCCAAGTTCGATCTTAGCTTGCACGTCGAGCAGACGACCGACGGCTGGTGCGGCCTGATCGAGTACAAGACCTGCTTGTTCAGGCCGGAGACGATCAGGCAGATGCGGGACGGCCTACTCGCGCTGCTGCAAGCGATCGCACACAACGATGCCGTGCCGGCCAGCCTGCTTCCGGTCATCAACTCCGCTACGCGCATCGAGCTGATCCAGCGGCGCAACGAGATCGATCGCTTCATCGTCCCCGATGAGACTTTGCATGGCTGGTTTGCACGCCAGTCGCGCCGCTACGCCGACCGCATCGCCGTGACCGACGGCGATGCGCAGCTGACCTATGCCGAACTCGACCGTCGCGCCAACCGGTTCGCGCGCAGGCTGTCGGCTTGCGGCATCGGGCAGGAAGATCGCGTCGCTGTCTACCTCGACCGGTCCTGCGACATGATCGTCGCCATCCTCGGCATTCTGAAGTCGGGCGCGGCCTATGTGCCGCTGGACCCGCGCGATCCCGCAGCGCATCTGGCCGCGACGCTTGCCGCCAGCCGCACGGCTGTCGTGGTCACGTCGCGCGCCATGGTCCAGCAGCTCGATGTCGGCGAGGTGCAGGCCATCCTCATTGACGCGCCCGGTGCTTCATCGCTCGCCGATGACCGGCGGCCCCAGGTTGAGGTTACGCCGGCGAATGCGGCCTATGTGATTCACACGTCCGGCTCGACCGGGCGGCCGCGCGGCGTCGTGGTCAGCCATGGCAATGTCACGCGACTGCTGGCGGCCACGCAGGCCTGGTTCGACTTCACCTGCGATGACGTCTGGACGCTGTTCCACTCCTTCGCCTTCGATTTCTCGGTCTGGGAAATGTGGGGCGCGCTGCTGCATGGCGGGCGCGTGGTCATCGTGCCCTATCTCACCAGCCGGGCTCCGGAGCAGTTCCTCGATCTGCTGGTGGAGGAGGGCGTCACGGTGCTGAATCAGACGCCATCGGCGTTCCGGGCGCTGATCGCGGGCTCGCGCCACGCCGAGCGCGCCGCTGCCTTGCGGCTGCGGACCGTGATCTTCGGTGGCGAAGCGCTCGATCCGTCGATGCTGGCGCCGTGGTTCGACGCTCACGGCGACCAGCGGCCGCAGCTCTTCAACATGTACGGGATCACCGAGACCACCGTTCATGTCACGCAGCGGCGGATCACACAGCCGGACTGCTTGGGCACCAGCCGGAGTCTCATTGGACAGCGCATCCCCGACCTTGCGCTCTACATCCTCGACGACGCCTTGCAGCCCTCGCCGGAGGGCGTGCCGGGCGAGCTCTATGTCGGCGGCGCCGGCGTGTCGCGCGGCTATCTGCATCTTCCCGGTGCCACCGCGGCGCGCTTTGTCCCGGACCCTTACGCAGCCGATTCGGGTGCGCGGCTGTATCGAACCGGCGATCTGGCGTGCTGGCGGCCCGACCGTGACATCGAATATCTCGGCCGCTGCGATGATCAGATCAAGCTGCGCGGCTTCCGGATCGAACCTGGCGAGATCGAAGCCGTTCTGACGGCCCATCATCAAGTGCGCGATGCGGTGGTCGTGGTCCGCGAGGATTCGCCCGGCCGGCGGCAACTCGTCGCCTACTACTTGGCTGCGGCTGATGATCCCGATATGGCAGTTGATCTGCGCTTGCGTTGCGAGCGGGCGCTGCCGTCGCACATGGTGCCGGTCGCTTTCGTGGACTTGCCGAGTTGGCCGCTGACGCGCAACGGCAAGCTCGATCGCAAGGCGCTTCCGGCTCCGGGCGGCATCGCCCGTGCCGCCTCCGGCACCTATGAACCGCCTTGCACCGATACCGAACGCGCGATCGTACGCGTATGGCAAGAACTGCTTGGTGCGCAGCGCGTCGGACGATCAGATGATTTCTTCGCGCTCGGCGGCGACTCGATCATCAGCCTGCAGGTGCTCGCCAATCTGCGCCGGGCAGGATTCTCAACCTCGGTTGCGACGCTCTATCGCTGTCCGCGCGTGGCCGAACTGGCCCGCGCGATCGATGCTGAAGCCGCGCAGACTGCAGAGCGGCCGGAGCTGACCAGATCGTCGACGCCTCCCTTCGCTTTGCTCTCTGCGGCCGATCGCGCGCGCATCCCGGCCGGGATCAGCAATGCCTATCCGTTGTCGCGGCTGCAGGCCGGCATGCTGTTCGAGGAACAGCTCAATCCGGCGGACTGTCTGTATCGCGACGTGTTCACGTTCCACGTCCGGCTGCCGCTCGATCTACAGGCGTGGACCGCCGAACTCGCTGCCGCGATGGCGCAGCACGACGTGCTGCGCACCAGCCTTTCGCTGGACCATTTCGATGAGCAGCTGCAGCTCGTGAACGAGGTTGCGGCGCCGCGCTGCAGCGGCGAGGACATCTCGGCCCTCGGTCACGACGCGCAGGAACGGCGGATCCTCGACATCGTCGAGCAGATGCGGCGCACGCCATATGAGCTCGCTGCGGCGCCCCTGCTGCGCTTCCATCTGCTGCGGCGTTCTGCTGACGAGATGCAGATCGTGCTCGGCTTCCATCATGTCATCCTCGATGGATGGAGCGTCGCGACCCTGATGACGCAGTTGCTGTCCGGCTACGCCAGTCGTTGCCGCGGCGGCATTGCCTTGAACGGCAGGCGTCCGCCGGTCGCGTTCGCCGAACTGATTGCGCGGGAACGCGAGGCGGTCGCTGCGCCGGTCCACCAGCAGTTCTGGGCGGCGGAGGTCGAACGGCTGCCGTCGAGCCGCGTGCCAAGGTCGCCGAACGCGGCCGGGTCTCGCGGCCGCGACATCCGGCTGGTCCCGGTGCCGATCGCGGCCTCGGTCGCGTCAGGCCTACGCGTGTTGGCGGCCCGGGCGGAGGCGCCCTTGAAGAGCGTGCTGCTCGCGGCGCATTTGCGCGTGCTGTCGTTCCTGACCGGAGAGAATACGGTCGCGACCGGCGTGACGATCAATTGCCGTCCCGAAGCCGACGGCGGGGAGCGCGTGCTCGGCCTGTTCCTGAACACGCTGCCGCTGCAGCTGTCGCTGGCTGATGCCGGAAACAGTGTCGACCTGGTGCGGGACACATTCGCTGCCGAACGCCGCTTGCTGCCGCATCGGCATTATCCGATGGCTGCGATCAAGACGCTCGCCGGCGGCCGGAGCCTGTTCGATGCCGTTTTCAACTTTGTCCATTTCCACGTCTACGAGGCGATCACGCAACAGGGCGGGGTCGAGGTTCTCGGCTACAGGGTGTGGGAACAGACGGACTTCCCCCTGATCCTGCAGGCCAGCGTGCTGCCGTCCTCCGAGACGCTCGAGCTGGTGATGATCGCCGACACGACCGTGTTTCCGGCCGCGCAACTCGAGCGCATGGCCGGTTACTACGCGCGCTGTCTGGAGACGATGGCTGCGACCATAGACGCATCATGGTCATCGGTAAGCCTTCTCTCGGCCGCGGAGCTGAGCTTGCTCCTGAATCGCGGGCAGGCCCAGTCGCTTGCGGTCCGTGAGGAGATGGCCGCTCCGGCCGGCCTGCACAAGCGCTTCCTGCTCATGGCGCGCCGCCAGCCGGATGCGATCGCCGTGACGGACGCGGGTGAAGCCGTGAGCTATGCCGAGTTGGCGAGGCGAAGTGCCCGGCTCGCGCATCATCTGCGTGCGCTCGGCGTCCTCGGCGAGACGCGGGTCGGCCTGTGCCTGAATCGCTCGGTCGACCAGGTCGTCGCCATTCTTGCGGTGTTGCAGGCGCAAGGAATCTACGTGCCGCTCGATCCCGCGCACCCGCCTGGCAGGCTCCAAGGCACCATCGCGGATAGCGCAGCGCTGCTGGTGCTGGCGCATGCCGAGCACGCCGAGATGTTGCGGCCGGCGCGTGTTGTGCTGATGGACGATGATGCGCCGTGGCGTGACCTGCCGGACTTGCCTCCGCCCGGGGTGACGAGTCCCGACAGTGGCGCCTACGTCATCTACACCAGCGGATCGTCCGGCCGGCCAAAAGGAGTCGTCGTCTCGCACAGCAATGCGACGCGTCTGTTCGAAACGACGGCTGCGATCTACACGCCCTCGGCCGAAGATGTGTGGACGCTGTTTCATTCCTATGCGTTTGATTTCTCGGTATGGGAGATCTGGGGCGCATTGCTCCATGGCGGACGTCTCGTCGTGGTGCCGCAGGACACCAGCCGCGCGCCCGGCGAGTTTCTCGACCTGGTCGAACGCGAGCGGGTGACGATTCTCAATCAGACCCCGGCGGCATTTGCCCAGCTTACGGCTGAAGACGCGCGGCGTGACAGCTCTGGCATTCGTCGGCATCTCGCGTTGAGGCACGTGATCTTTGGCGGCGACGTACTGCACGCCGCGACGCTCGCGGACTGGATCCGGCGCCGTGGCGACGCGCAGCCGGTTCTGACCAACATGTACGGCATCACCGAGACGACGGTGCATGTCACCCATCGGCGCATCCGCGCAGCCGATGCGTGCGAGCCGCAAGGCAACATGATCGGCGTGCCGATCCCGGACCTCGGTGCCTATGTCATGAACGCGGATGGGGAGCTGGTGCCGGTCGGCACGGCCGGCGAACTCCATGTCAGCGGCGCCGGCGTGGCGCGCGGCTATCTCGGGCGCGGCGGGTTGACGGCATTGCGCTTCGTCCCGGACCCCTTCCGCGCCGGCCGTCTCTATCGAACCGGAGATGCGGGGCGCTGGCATGACAACGGCGAGCTGGAGTTTCTCGGTCGTCTCGACGGCCAGATCAAGGTGCGCGGCTTCCGCGTCGAGCTCGGCGAAATCGAGCAGGTGCTCCGCGCCGTCGGGGTGCGCGACGCCGTGGTGCGGCAGCAGGGCGAGAGCGGGCGGCTCGTGGCGTATTGCGTGCCGGCCGAGGGGCAGGCGCTCGATGCGCGCAGTCTGCGCCGAGGATGCGAGGCCGTGTTGCCCGACTACATGGTGCCGGCGGCCTATGTGATGCTCGACGCGTTGCCCTTGACGATCAACGGCAAGCTGAACGCCGCGGCGTTGCCGCCGCCCGATGACGGCGCGCTGCTCACGACGAGTTTCGTCGCGCCACGAAATGCCATCGAGGAAGGCCTGTGTGAGATCTTCAGATCGGTGCTGCAGATCGAGCGCGTCGGTGTCGAGGACAGCTTCTTCGCGCTGGGCGGTCATTCGCTGCACGCGACGCAACTGTTGTCCCGCACCCGGCAGGTGTTCGGCATCGATCTGCCGCTGCGCGCCGTGTTCGAAGCGACCACGGTTGCACAACTCGCGCAGCGCATCGCCGAGCTCGGGGCAACGGCCGCGGCAAGCCCGGACGCCCGTCTGTCCGGAACGGAAGAGCGTTTGCGGCCACGGCGCCGGCAGCGTGCGACTCTCGATGGCCGGTAAACGATGAGCAGCGTCGCCGACAATTTCGACATGACCGTTGAGGTCGCGCCGCTCAGCTCGGCGCAGGCGCGGCTCTGGCAGCAGGTGTCGCTCGATCCGGCTAATCCGGCCTATCACGTGCCCGCGGCGCTCCGCCTGCGCGGCGTCCTGGATCGGCGCGCATTACAGCTCAGTCTCGACGCGCTGATCGGCCGCCACGAGATGCTGCGCACGACCTTCGATGTCGCGCAGGGCGAAACCTTGCAGATCATCCATCCGCATCTGCCGGTCGCGATCCGTGCCGGAGGCGCGATCGCGGAAAGCGAGCTGCAGGAATCCATCCGACTCGAGATCCATCGCCCGTTCGATCTTGCCCGCGGGCCTTTGCTCCGCGCGGTCATCTTCGATCTCAACGATCGCAGCGCGGTGCTGCTCGTGACCATGCACCATCTCGTCACCGACGGCTGGTCGATGGGCATCTTCGTCAGCGAATTCTCGGCCTGCTACCGCGCCTTCGCGACGGGGGGCCGTCCAGCGCTGCCGCCGCTCGAGATCCAATATGCCGATTTCGCGGATTGGGAACGCGAGCGGCTGGAGACGCTGGAGCCGCGTCAGCTCGGCTATTGGCGCGATCAACTTCGGCCCCCGATCCACGCGACCGAAGTGCTGCCCGACTATCCGCGGCCGCCCGTGCCGGGCACGCGCGGCGCGACGGAGTGTTTCGAGCTCGACGTGCTCGTTGCCGCCCGCCAGCTCGCCAACAGCCTCGGCGCGACGCTGTTCATGGTGCTGCTCGCCGCGTTCAAGGTCGTGCTGCAGCGGCACACGCAGGCCGACGAGATCGTCCTGGGCTCGCCGGTGGCCGGCCGCAACCACGCCGACATCGAGCCGCTGATCGGCTTCTTCGTCAACACCCAGGTGCTGCGCGTCGACGTCAGCGGCGACCCCAGCTTCGCGGAGCTGGTCGCTCGGGTGCGCCAGACCACGCTCGCCGCCTGGGACAATCAGGATCTTCCGTTCGACAAGCTCGTCAGCGCCTTGAAGCCGGAGCGCCGGCCGGGCCGGCGCCCGTTCTGCGATCTGATGTTCGCGCTGCAGAATGCGCCACGCAGCGAGCTCGAGCTGCCGGGATTGACGATCGACATCCTTCCGGTGTTCACCGACACGGCCAAGTTCGACATGACCGTGATCTGCGAGGAGACGCCGCGCCGGCTCGACCTGCGGATCGAATACGCCACCGATCTCTACGAAGCCGCAACCGTCCGGCGCCTCGCCGGAAACTTCGAGCAGGTCATTCGCGCCGCAGTTGCGGATCCGCAGGCCCGCATCACGACCATGCTGATCGTCGCTCCAGCGGAGCTCGACGAACTGCTGGGCGCGCGCCGTGGGCCGGTACTGAGTTCATCCCTCGAACTCACTCTGACCGAATGGCTTGGGCGGACAGCTGCGCGCTATCCCGATCGCGTCGCGGTGTCGGCGCAGGACGAGCAGCTGACCTACGCTGCACTGATGCGGCGCTCTGCCAGCCTCGCTGGACGCCTGCAACGCGCTGGGGTCCGTCGCGGCGATCGCGTGGCGCTCGCGGTGGAGCGCTCGATCGATCTCGTCGTTGCTATCCTCGGCGTGCTGCGCACTGGCGCCGCCTACGTCCCGCTCGATGCTGCCTATCCGACCGCGCGCCTGGCCTTCATGCTGGCCGACAGCCACGTGTCCGCGGTGGTGACGCATGCCGCGGCGGGGTCGATCGCCGAAGGGCTGGCGGCAGCGGTGCCCGCTGCCCCCGTGATCCGCATCGAAGACATCAGTGATAAGGATGCCGAGACCTTCGCCGACGTGGCGATCACCGCATCCGATGCGGCCTATGTGATCTACACCAGCGGGTCGACCGGAAAGCCGAAGGGCGTGGTGGTCACGCACGGCAACGCGACTGGGCTGTTCACCGCGACCGCAGCCACCTTTGATTTCAACAGCGATGATGTCTGGACGCTGTTCCACTCCTATGCGTTCGATTTCTCAGTGTGGGAGATCTGGGGGGCGCTGCTCTATGGCGGCCGTCTCGTCATCGTCTCCCATGCCGTCAGCCGGACTCCGGATGCATTCCGCGAACTGGTGGATCGGGAGCGGGTGACGGTGCTCAACCAGACGCCCTCGGCCTTCGCGCAGTTCGATGCCGCCGACGAGCGCGCTGCTGCGGCGGGCGCCGACGTCCGGAATCTGGCTCTGCGCCATGTCGTCTTTGGTGGTGAGGCGCTGGACCCGGCCAAGCTGTCCGCGTGGTTCGCGCGGCACGGCGACGAACGTCCCGTCCTTACCAACATGTACGGCATCACCGAAACGACGGTGCATGTGACGCACCGCCGGCTTGGCTTTGCCGACACCGCGCGCGGCGCGGCCAGCGTGATCGGTCGGGGGATCGACGATCTGTCGCTGATCGTGCTCGATCCGCAGCTGCAGCCAGTCCCGATCGGGACGCCGGGCGAGCTGTTCGTCGGCGGCCGCGGCGTTGCCCGCGGTTATCTCGGCCGTCCCGGGCTGACCGCGGAACGCTTCATTCCGGATCCGTATCGCCCGGGCCGCTTGTATCGCACCGGCGATCGCGTGCGCTGGGTCCGCGACGGCGGGCTCGCGTTCTTCGGCAGGCTCGACAATCAGGTCAAGATCCGGGGCTTCCGCATCGAGCTTGGCGAGATCGAGCAGGTGCTGCGCGCGGCGGGCCTGCGCGACGTGGCCGTGCTGCCGCGTGATGACGACGGCACCACGCGGCTGGTCGTCTACGGAGTCGCGACGGATCCTGACCACTGCTCGCCGGCCACGCTGCGCGAGGCCTGCGCCGCCGCGCTTCCCGGCTACATGGTGCCGGCGGCCTACGTCCTGCTCGATGCGCTGCCGCTGACCCAGAACGGCAAGCTCGACGTCGGCGCGCTCGCCGCGCCCGATTTCGGCCAGGATACCGCGCGCGACACATTCGTTGCACCGCGTACCGAGATCGAGAAGCGTATCGCGGCGATCTGGCAGGAGATGCTGGGCGTCGAGCGGGTCGGCCTGCGCGACAACTTCTTTGCGCTTGGCGGCGATTCGATCATGATGCTGCAGATGGCCGCGCGCATCGGTCGCGCCGGATACAGCGTCGCCCGCCGCGACCTGATCGAGTGTCAGACCGTCGGCGACCTCGCCGGGCGCGCCAAGCCGGCGTCCGCCGCGCGCGACCGGCGCCGCGGTGCCGTTGCCGTGGCCGCGGTGTCTGCGCCTGCGACGTCCGCCGTGGCTGGTGACATCGAAGACGAGTACGTGCTGACGCCGCTGCAGGAGGGATTGCTCTTCCAGAGCCTCTACGCGCCCGAGGATGGCCACTACGTCGAGCAGCTGCACGCCTCGCTACAAGGCGATCTCGATGTGACCGCCTTCACCCGGGCCTGGCAGACGGCGATCGACCGTCACGCGGTGCTGCGAACCTCGTTCCACTGGCGTGACGGCGAGCGCGCGGCGCAGCGCGTGGCGCGCAGCGTGCGCTTCGTGCTTGAGCAGGAGGATTGGCGCGAGCTGGCGCCGTCGGAGCAGGAGGCGCGGCTGGCCACGCTGCTCGGTCGCGATCGCGCGCGCGGCTTCGATTTCCGCCAGGCGCCGCTGATGCGGGTGATCCTGGTCCACCTTGGGCCGGGCCGATGGCATTGGATCTGGACGCATCACCACCTCATCCTCGATGGCTGGTGCCTGACGCTGGTGGTCGGTGAGGTGCTGGCCGCCTATGACGCCTATCGACGTGGTGTCGATCCCGGGCTGCCGCAGCGCCGGCCCTATCGTGACTTCATCGCGTGGCTGGCAACGCAGGACGCCGATGCGGCGCGCACGTTCTGGCGCGGTTATCTCCATGGATTCACGGCGCCAAACCGGCTCGATGCGCTGCAAGGCGCAGCGTCTGGCCGGCTTGCTGCAACAGGCACCGGCGAACGCGATATTGTGCTCGCCGTCGAGGAGACCGCCGCGCTGCAGGAGTGGGCGCGCAGCCAGCATGTGACGCTGAATACCGTCGTCTCGGCGTGCTGGGCGCGCGTGCTTGCGGCCTGTTCGCATAGCGATGACGTCGTGTTCGGCGTGACGGTGTCCGGACGGCCATCCGAGCTCGAAGGCTTCGAGCACATGATCGGCCTGTTCATCAACACGCTGCCGATGCGCGTCCGCCTCGACGCCGACGCGCCGCTCGGTGCGTGGCTGCGCGAGCTGCAGGCCCAGCAGGCGGCGATGCGTGTCCATGAGCATGCACGGCTGGTCGACATTCAGCGCGAGAGCGGGATCAGGGCTGGCGAGCGCCTGTTCGAGACGCTGCTGGTGTTCGAGAACTATCCCGTCGATCCCGCCAATCTGCAGCAGCCCGCCGGCCTCGCGCTCGGCCCGGTGACCTTCCTCGAACGGACCAACTATCCGCTGGCCATCGCAGCCATCCCGGGCCCGGGCCTGACATTGCGCCTCTACTACGACCGCGCGCGCTTCAGCGATGAAGTAAGCGCACGCATCCTGAGCGACGTTGCAGGCCTGTTGCGCGCCGCCTTGGCGAGTCCGGCGCACGATCCGCGGCGCGTGGCCGATTGGGCAGTCCCGGAGCTGACGGACCGAGAAGACAGCCGCTCGGTAGAGCATGCCGCGTGGAACGACACCGCGCGAGACCTGCCGCCGGTCACGTTCCCCGACTTGTTTGCCGCTCAGGCAGCTGAAAGCCCCGATGCGATCGCTGTCGTCGACGGGGACGAGTGCCTCAGCTATGCCACTCTCGAGGCCCGCGCCAACCGGCTGGCGCATCATCTGCGCGATCTCGGCGTCGGGCCCGAAACCGTGGTCGGTCTCTGCGTCGAGCGCTCGCCGGCATTGCTGGTCGGCCTGCTCGGAGTCCTGAAGGCGGGCGGGGTGTATCTGCCGCTCGATCCGAGTTATCCGGATGACCGCATCGGCTTCATGCTGAAGGATGCCGGCGCATCGGTGCTGGTCACCCACGCAGCCTTGCGCGATCGATTGTGCGGGCCGGACGGGCCGCGCAATGTTGTCCTGCTCGATGCCGATCAGCCGGCGCTCGCGCAGCGCCCCGCCACCGCGCCCGCGTTGCGCCTCGAACCGCAGAACGCCGCCTACGTCATCTACACGTCCGGTTCGACGGGGACGCCGAAGGGCGTCGTGATCACGCACGCCGGGCTCGCCAACAAGCTCGTCGCGCTGCGCGATGACTTCGGCGTGGGAGCGGACTTCCGTTCGGTGCTCGTCATCTCCAGCGCCTTCGACGCGGCGATCGAGCAGACTTTGCTGCCGCTGGTCGGCGGTGGCGCCGCCATCATCGTCAGCAACGCGACGAGGGAGCAGCCCGCCGCCTTCTGGCAGCAGATGGTCTGCGATCGCGTCACCTTCATGAGTTGCGTGCCCTCCTTCCTTGGCTCCGTGCTCGCCGGCGCGCCCAACGGATTGCGACTGCAGCATCTCGCCTTGGGCGGCGAAGCGTTGACCACCGGCTTCGTGCGTCAGCTTTCCGAGCGCATCGCCGTCACGCGGCTCACGAATCTCTATGGCCCGACGGAGGCAACCATCGATGCCGCCGCCTTCACGGTCGAAGGCGAGCAGGTCGGTGCCGACGTTCCGATTGGCCGGCCGATGCCGAACTACGTCCTGCATGTGCTCGACACCGCGAAGGACTTCGGCCTCGATCCCGTGGCGACCGGTGAGGCAGGTGAACTCCACATCGCCGGTCTCGGTCTCGCCCGCGGCTATCGGGGGAGTGCGGGGCTGACAGCCGAGCGGTTCGTCGCCAATCCCTTTGGCCCTCCCGGCAGCCGCATGTACCGGACAGGCGATCTTGCGCGCCGGCGTGCTGACGGATTGCTGGAATTTGCCGGGCGCGCCGATGAGCAGCTGAAGATTCGAGGCTACCGGATCGAGCCCGGCGAGATCGAGGCCGCGCTGGCCGCGTGTCCCTCGGTGGCGCAGGCCGCTGTGATCGCGCGCCAGGATGTCGCGGGGCATCAGCGCCTCGTCGGCTACGCGGTCCCGCGCGCCGGCGAGACCATCGACCCGGCGCGGCTGCGGGCGCAGCTAGGCCGAACGCTGCCGGACTACATGGTTCCGGCCGCGATCGTGGTGCTCGATCGGCTCCCTTTGTCCACGAGCGGAAAGCTTGACCGGCGGGCGCTGCCGGCCCCGGACCTGGCGCCCGCCTCGCCGGAAGCTCCGCACACGCCGCAGCAGGATCTGCTGTGCCGGCTGTTGGCCAAGGTGCTTGGGCTGAAGCATGTCGGCATCGACGACAACTTCTTCGCGCTTGGCGGCGACTCGATTCTCAGCCTGCAGATCGTGTCGGGAGCGCTCGCCGCGGGCCTGCGCATTTCGCCGCGCAACCTGTTCGAACATCCGACGGTGCGCGAGCTTGCGGCGGTCGCCGTGGCGGCAGGCATGGAGTCCGCAGAGGCCGCCCCCGGCGACGTGCCGCTGACGCCGATCCAGCGCTGGTTCTTCGCGCGCGGCCTCCGTCATCGCGACCGATGGAATCAGTCGGTCGTGCTCGAGGTCGATCCGCGTGTGACGCCCGACATGCTGCAGCAGGCCTTGCATGCTGTCGCGGTCGAGCATGACGCGCTGCGGCTGCGCTACGAGGATGCTGATGGTCCGACGCAGCGGTTGCTCGACGCGAGCGCGACTACGGAGCCTCTGCCCTGCGTCGTTGCCGCCTCGCCGACGGATACGCCGCCGACGCGTGATGCGATGCTGCAGTGGATTGCACCGTTCGCCGAGCAGGCGCAGGCCGGACTGGATCTTGCCGGTGGCCCGCTCGCCCGCGCCGTGATTTTCCCGTCCCGCTCCGCGGGCGAGCCGTCGCATCTGCTGCTGGTCGCGCATCACCTTGTGATCGACGGCGTGTCGTGGCGCATTCTCACCGATGGCGTGCAGCAGCGGCTGAAGGAGCAGCTCGAGGGCCGCCCGCCCGAACCGCTCGGCAGGAGCGTCTCGTTCGCCACCTGGGCGCGACGCCTTGCCGGCTACGCGGCGACGGCCACGCTGCCGGTCGATTATTGGCTAGCGCTCGCCGATGCCGAGCCGCCGCCGATTCCGATCGATCGTCCCGATGCGGCCAGCGCCAACATCGCGGCCAGTCTGAACAGCGTCGACATCGTGCTCGATGCTGAGACGACCGCGGCGCTGCTGCGCAAGGTTCCGAAGGCATACAACACCCGCGCCCAGGAGCCGCTGGTCGCTGCCTGCGCCGCCGCGCTGGCGGAGTGGACCGGCGTTCCGCGGGTCCTGCTCGATCTCGAAAGCCACGGACGCGAGGCGCTTCCAGGGCTCGACCTCGATCTGTCGCGCACGCTCGGCTGGTTCACCAGCGTCTATCCCGTCAGTCTTGATCTGCCCTCCGCCGGTGGTGTGGGCGCCACGCTGTGCGCGGTCAAGGAGCAACTACGACAGATCCCGTCGAACGGCACGCCCTTCGGTCTGATGGTCGCGTATTCCGAGGACCGTGATCTGCAGCACCGGTTGGCGCGGGTGCCGCAGCCGAAAGTCACGTTCAACTATCTCGGCCAGTTCGATCAGGCCCATGACGATGGCGCCCTGCTCAGGCTCACCGACCTGCCGTCCGGGCAGGGCCAGCACGGCGACGAGTTGCGCAGCCATGTGCTCGACATCGTCGCGATGGTCCGTCGTGGCGAGCTGGTGACGTCGTTCCAGTTCTCGGATGCCCTGCATGACCGTGACACCATCGTGCGACTCGCCGACGGCTTCGAGCGACACCTGCGAGCGCTGATCGACCACTGCCTTCAGCCCGGGGCAGGCGCGCATACCCCGTCGGACTTCCCGCTGAGCCGCATCACCAGCGATGCACTCGCGCGGTTGGAGCAGGCGTGCGGAGCGATCGAAGACCTGCATGCGCTGTCGCCGATGCAGCAAGGCCTGTTCTTCCATGCCTTGGCTGCTCCCAACAGCGACCTCTATCTGCAGCAGCTGCACGGCGAACTGCGCGGCGACCTCGACATCGGCGCCTTTGAGCTGGCATGGCGCGATCTCGTGCGGCGGCATGCGATCTTCCGCGGCCGATTCGTCTGGGAAGGTCTCGCCGAGCCGCATGTCGTGGTGCTGCCGACCGCGGAGATCGAGATCGCCGTGCAGGATTGGCGCGACATCGATGCATCCGCGCAGGAGTTGCGTCTCGCCGAGCTGCTGCGGGAGGATCGGCGCCGCGGGATGGCGCTCGATCGCGCGCCGCTGATGCGTGTAACTCTGGTGCGACGTGACGACCGGCACTGGCACTTCCTATGGACGCATCATCACGTCCTGCTCGACGGCTGGTGCATCGGCCTCGTGCTGCGCGAGGTGCTGGACAGCTACGAGGCGCGTCGGCAAGGTATTGCCGCTGAGCCCGCCGCGAGGCGTCCTTATCGCGACTACATCGCATGGCTGCAGCAGCAGGACCGCAGCCGGGCCGACGCTTTTTGGCGCGCGGCCCTTGCCGATTTCACCACGCCGCCCCGTCTTTCGCTGCCAGCCGCGCCCGCCGACACGATCGCGGACGAGTTTGAGGCCGCAGGCGAGGCGGCATTGTCCTTGTCGGAAGCTGCCACCGCCCGGATCGAAGCTTTTGCGCGCAAGCATCGCCTGACGGTCAACTCGGTTCTGACCGGCGCGTGGGCCCGTCTGCTGTCGAGCTACGCGCACAGCGACGACGTCGTGTTCGGCGTCACCATGGCCGGCCGCCCCGTTGAGCTGGAAGGCGCCGATCGCATGATCGGCCTGTTCATCAATACGCTGCCGCAGCGCGTACGGATCCCGAGCGGCGTGCCCGTCGTCGACTGGCTGCACGCGCTGCAACAGCAGCAGCTTGCGCTGCGCGAGTTCGATCATTGCCGGCTGGTCGACATTCAGCGTCAAAGCGGCGTCGAGCAGGGCGTGCCGCTGTTCGAAACATTGATCGCTTTCGACAACTATCCCGTTGATGAGGCCCTGGCGCAGGGCTTCCGCGACATCGAGGTGATCGCAACGCGGGGCGTCGAGCGAACGCATTATCCGTTGTCGTTGTCAGTCGTGCCCGGCCGGCAGCTGCATGTGCGCGCCCTGTTTGATCGCCGTCGCATCGACGACGACGCCATGGAGGTGATGCTCCCATCGCTGCAATATCTTCTCGAAACCTTGTCCAGCGGCGCGGTCGAAACGGTCGATGGCTGGAGCCTCGTGCCACCGCCGCAGCACTTGCCGCTGCGGGTGGCGGTGTTTGGTCGGGAGGACACACTGCCGCAGCGCTTTGGCAGGGCCGCGGCGGCCTATCCGGACCGGATCGCCGTCAGCTGTGGCGACGGCGGGCTGACCTATCGCGAGCTCAGCGCCCGCGCCGGGCGACTTGCTCATCACCTTCAGGAGACAGGGGCCGGTCCGGAGTCGCTGGTCGGCCTGTATCTCGAGCGGACCGTGGACGTTGTCGTCGGGATCCTCGGCATTCTGCAGGCCGGCGCCGCCTATGTGCCGATCGATCCCCGCGCTCCGGTCGAGCGCATCGGCAGCACCGTCGCTGACGCTGGTCTGAAACTGATCGTCACCGAGTTCGCGCTGCTCGATGCGCTCGATCCGGCGGTGCGCGGCACGGCATCGGTCGTCGTCCTCGATCGTGACGCGGCGTCGATTGCGCGGCATCCGGCGATCGCTCCGCCAGCGGTCATCTCGCCGGCGAATGCGGCCTACGTGATCTACACCTCCGGCTCGACCGGCCGGCCCAAGGGCTGCGTGGTCACGCACGCCAACGTGATCCGCCTGTTCGACGTGACGCAAAAAAGTTTCGCGCCGAGCGCCGACGACGTCTGGACGTTGTTTCACTCGGTGGCGTTCGATTTCTCGGTCTGGGAGCTCTGGGGCGCGCTGCTGCATGGCGGACGCCTCGTCGTCGTGCCCCACGACGTCAGCCGCTCGCCGGAGCGGATGCATGAGCTGCTCCAGCGCGAGCGCGTGACGATCCTGAACCAAACGCCCTCCGCATTCCGGCAACTCGCCGCGGTCGATGCGGCGCGGCAGCACGGTGACCAGTCGGCGCCGCTGGCGCTGCGTCATGTCATCTTCGGCGGCGAGGCGCTTCAGCTCGAAGAGCTGCGCGACTGGATCGCGCGGCGGGGCGAGACGCGGCCGGTCCTGACCAACATGTACGGGATCACTGAAACGACCGTGCACGTGACGGAGCGGTGCATCCGACAAGCCGATATAGCGGCTGCCTCCGGCAGTGTCATCGGCGATGCGCTGGCTGATCTGTCGCTGACGGTGCTCGATCCGTTCGGCTTGCCCTTGCCGCAAGGCGTGGTCGGCGAGCTCTTCGTTGGAGGGGCCGGCGTTGCGCGCGGCTATCTGCATCGTGCCGCGCTGACGGCGGAGCGGTTCCTGCCGGGGGCAGGCGGCCAGCGTCTGTACCGCAGCGGCGATCTCGTGCGGCAGAGTCCGGCCGATGTCGAATATCTCGGCCGTATCGATCAGCAGGTGAAGGTGCGCGGCTTCCGCATCGAACTCGGGGAGATCGAAGCGGCGCTGCTCGATAGTCCGTCCGTGGCCATGACGACGGTGCAGGCATTTGCCGCGGCACAGTCGGGGCAGCAGCGTCTCGTCGCCTACGTCGTCCCGCGCGG
The DNA here is from genome assembly GCF_051167655.1 of Bradyrhizobium sp. HKCCYLS2038. Lineage (NCBI taxonomy): Bacteria > Pseudomonadati > Pseudomonadota > Alphaproteobacteria > Hyphomicrobiales > Nitrobacteraceae > Bradyrhizobium > Bradyrhizobium sp. HKCCYLS2038. The sequence continues at coordinate 1,342,386 of NZ_JBNPTM010000001.1, forward strand.
ATCGGTCTCGGTCGAGCGGCTGCGCGAGCAGCTCGCCCGCAGGCTGCCCGACTACATGATCCCGTCACTGTTCGTGCTGCTCGACCAACTGCCCCTGACCGTCAACGGCAAGATCGACCGCCGCGCCCTTCCGTCGCCCGAGAGTGCACAAGGCGCGCACGCGACGGCGTTCGCGGGGCCGAGCAACGACATCGAGCGCGTTCTCGCCGCTGCCTTTGCCGCCGGCCTTGAGCTCGATCGAGTCGGCGTGCACGACAATTTCTTTGCGCTCGGCGGCGACTCCATCCGCAGCATCCGCGTGCTGGCGCATGCGCGTGCGGCGGGTGTCGCGCTCGAATTCGGCGATCTCTTCAGCCATCCCTCCGTGGCGGCGCTTGCCGCGCATCTCGCCGCGGGCTCGACAGCAGGGTCCGCCGAGCGGCCCATCGGCCCGTTCGAGCTCGTGGCACCGGAGGTCGCCGGCGCACTGGATGGCGAGGTAGAGGCGGCCTATCCGCTGACGCGCCTGCAGCAGGGCATGCTGCTGGAGACGCTCGATGCTGACACCGCGACCACCTATCACGACGTGATGAGCTATCATCTGCAGGCGCCGTGGGATCACGACGCCCTGAAGGACGCTTTGGCTGTCGTCGTCGCGCGGCACGACATTCTGCGATCGAGCATACGGATCGGGCTCGGACCTGAGCCGCTTCAGCTCGTTCATCGCAAGGCGACAATTCCGCTGGCCGTCGATGACCTCACGGCATTGAGCGCAGCGGGGCAGGATCTGCACATCGAGACCTGGGGGCGCGCCGAGACCGCGCATGCGTTCGAGCACGCGCAGGCTCCGCTGCTGCGCGTGCAGGTCCACCGTCGTTCGGCGTCCATGTTCCAGTTCAGCCTCAGCTTCCATCACGCCATTCTCGATGGCTGGAGTGTCGCGACGCTGCTCACCGAGCTGTTTGCAGCGTATGCGGAGCGGCTCGGATACCCCGTTGCACCGCTCCCGCCGCCCCCGACCGCAACCTTCCGCGACTACATCGCGAACGAGCGTGAGATGCTCACCGACGCGGACGAGCGGCGCTTCTGGTCGGACTATGTCGAGGGCGCCCGCCCGACGCTGCTGCCGAGGCTGCCACGTCCCCATGACGCCGCGCCGCAACGGCGTGTGCGCTCGTTTGCGATTCCGATCGCGGCTGAAACGTCCATGCGGCTCGAGCAACTGGCCGGTGAGTGCGCGGTGCCGCTTCGCACCGTTCTGCTTGCGGCGCATGTGCGTGCCCTCAGCGTCATTTGCGGCGAGAGCGACGTCGTTACGGGATTGGTGACCAACGGGCGGCCGGAGCGGCAGGATGGCGAGCGCGTGCTCGGCCTCTTCCTCGGAACGTTGCCGTTCCGGCTCCGTGTCGATGGCGGCGATTGGCGCGCGCTCGTGGCGCAAGTGCACGAGGTGGAGAAGCGGATCGCCAGCCACCGTCGCTTCCCGCTGGCGGAAATCCAGCGCCTGGCCGGGCAGGCGCTGTTCGAGACCGATTTCAACTTCGTGCATTTCCACGTCTTCGAACAGGCGCTGCGGATGCACGATGCGTTTCGGGTGCTGGGTGCGCGCGGGTTCGAAGAAACCGGCTTTACGCTCGCAGTGAATTTCGGCCTCACGGTGGAAGCCCGAGCGCTCGCGGGCAGCCTCGATCTCGACATCAACGTCATCACCGAGGCGCAGGGCGCCAGCTACGCCGGCATCTATAGCCGTGTGCTGAAGCATCTCGCACATCATACCGATGAGGATGTCGGTGCGACCGGTGTCCTCGACGCTGATCAAGCAGATGCGTTGATCGCCGCCGGCCGCGCTCCCCAGGCGTCGGTCCCGGCCTGTCTGCCCGAGCTCGTGGGCCACCAGATGGCGCGTACGCCCGATGCGGTGGCAGTGGTCGCCGGCGATCAATCGCTCACATTCGCCGAGCTCGACCGGCGCGCCAACCAGCTCGCGCATCTGCTGCTCGCGCGCGGCATCCGGCCGGATGCCGTCGTCGCGGTGTGCACGGGATCGTCCTGCGATCGTGTAGTGGCTTTGCTGGCGGTCCTGCGCGCCGGGGCGGCCTATCTGCTGCTCGAAGCCGAGCAGCCGCGTGCGCGGAGCGCAGAGGTGCTCGCGGATGCAGGCGCGCGAGCGATCATCGTCGATGACACGATTGCTGGATGCGCGTGGCCGGCGGATGTCGATATCATTCCATTGCGAGCAGATCTGCTCGCGGCGCAGCCGTCGACCGGGCCGGCGGTTGCCGTTCTGCCGGGCAATCTGGCCTACATCATCTCGACCTCCGGTTCGACGGGCCGGCCGAAATGCGTACAGATCACGCATCGCGCCATCGCGAACCACATGGCCTGGATGCGCCGCGCGTTTCCACTCGGTCCTGGTGATCGTGTGCTGCAGAAGACCCCGGTCGGGTTCGACGCCTCGGTCTGGGAATTCTGGGCGCCATTGGTCGAAGGCGCGTCGCTGGTGCTGGTGCCGGATGGATCGCATCGTGATGCGGACCATCTCGTGCGGGTGATCCGCGATGAGCGCATCACTGTCCTGCAACTCGTGCCGACGCTCCTGCGTGCGCTGCTCGATGTCCCGGAGTGGAGCCGCTGCGACACCCTGCGCCGTCTGTTCGTCGGTGGCGAGTCGTTGTCGCGCGATCTTGCAAGACGTGCGCTGACGATCCACCCGGGTCTTGAGCTCGTCAATCTCTATGGACCCGCGGAGGCCACCATCGATGCGACCTCTTGGGTCGTCCGCGCCGAGCATGAGCTTGTTGCCATAGGCCAGCCGGTCGACGGCGGGGTGGCGTTCGTGCTCGACGGTGTTGCTCGTTGGCTCGTCCCGGCAGGGACCGACGGTGAACTACATCTCGGCGGCGTGGGATTGGCCCGCGGCTATGCCGGGCGTCCCGGCTGGACCGCGGCGAGCTTCATCCCCGACGCGCTCACGGGCGAGGCCGGGGCGCGGCTCTACGCGACCGGAGATCGCGCGCGCTGGGTGAATGTGACAGAAGGTGATCCCGCGCTGGCCCTCGAGTTTCGTGGCCGTGCCGATGATCAGGTCAAGCTCCACGGCCAACGGGTCGAACTCGGCGAGATCGACGCGGCGCTGCGCTCGCACGCGGCGGTGCGCGAGGCAGTGACGCTGCTGATCGACGACGGTGCGCGGCAACGGCTAGTGGCCCATATCGTCGGCGCGGCCGCTGCCGCCGACGATCTGCGCAATCATCTCGCCGACCGGCTGCCACGCGCGCTCATTCCGGTCAGCTTCGTGCACCACGATGCCTTGCCGCAGACCGCGAGCGGCAAGATCGACCGCATGGCTCTGGCCGTTGCGAGCACCGATGTCGCCGCGATCCGTCCGGCGCGCAGCCATGTTCCGCCGCACACCGACGTCGAGCGACTTCTGACCGATATCTTTGCCGATGTGCTCCGATCGCCTCTAGTCGGCATCAGCGATGATTTCTACGAGCTTGGCGGCGACTCGATCGTCGCGCTGCAGATCGTGTCACGGCTACGAAGCGCCGGCTGGCGGCTGTCACCGCGGCGCATCCTCGAGCAGCCGACGATTGCACGGCTCGCACCGCAGCTCGTGCCGCTCAACGCGGACATATCGGCGGAAGCGCCGCCGCGCGCCGTAGCCGGCGTCGTCCCGCTCGCGGCGATCCAGCGCGACTTCCTGGCGCGTCTCGATGCGATCGCCGCGGCCGGACTCGCCGCCGGTCGGGTGTCGCATTGGAACCAGTCGGTCCTGCTCACGGTCCCGGCGGCGCTGACCGCTGAGCAGGCGGAGCGCACTGTTCGCGCCGTCGCCGCGAACCACGACGCGACACGCCTGCGCTTCCGTCGCGCAGAGGCAGGATGGCAGCAGCGCTATGAGTCCGCGGACGTTGCGACCGGCATCGCGTTCGAAGCCGTCGATCTCTCGGCGGTTGGTGACTGGCAGAACGAGCTCACCTCGCGTGCCGAATTGGCTCAGGCCGGTTTGGATCTGGACGTCGGTCCTGTCGGCCGGGCGGTCCATTTCACGCGGGACAACGAGCCGGGCCGGCTGCTGCTGGTGCTGCACCACCTCGTCGTCGACGCCGTGTCATGGCGGATCCTGCTCGAGGATCTCGCGACCGCTCTGCGGCAGGTGATGCTCGGCGATCCCATCCTATTGCCGCCGGCGTCGAGCTCCTATTCGGAATGGGTTTCGAGCCTTGATGCACGAGCGCGTTCTGCTGACACTGCACCGTGGCTCGCGTTGGTTGGACAACAAGATGCGTCCGCGATCGAGCGGTTGGCCGAGGGCGGTCTCGTCCCGTCAAGGCATGCCGGCAATCTCGTCAAGGACGCGGACAGGGTGCGGGTGAAGCTGACTGCGACGGATACGTCGACGTTGCTTCGTGCGGCACCGGCTCTGCTGCGAAGCCGGCCGGAGGAAATGCTCCTGGCTGCCTTCCTCGATGTCTTGTCGCCGGATGACGCGGCGTCGTCGCTGTGGCTCGATCTGGAAGGCCATGGCCGCGAGGAGATCGCGGGCACGGAACGATCCGGTCTGGATTTGTCGCGCACCGTTGGCTGGTTCACCGCGCTGTACCCTGTCTGCCTGCAGCGTGCCGCCGGATCGCGTGGCGGCGATCTGCTGCGATCGGTCAAGCGCTGCCTTCGTCCGCTGAGTGCGAACGGCGCGGATTTTGGTGCCTTGCTCCATTTGTCTCCCGACCCGCATGTCAGGGCCCAGCTGGCGGCGCTGCCGCGGCGTGACATCGCGTTCAATTTCCTCGGCCATGTCGACGCCGGGACGATGGACCTTGCGTCCGCCGTCGGTATCCAGCCGGCGCCGGAGTCGTGCGGTCATGACCATGATCCGCACGGCGAGCGGCACTATCTGCTCGAACTGATCGCGCGCGTGAGCGATGGCGAGTTGATCATCGATTGGATCTTCCCGGGCGGGATGATTCCGCGGGCCGCAGTCGAGCGGCGCGCCGAGGACATGATGCTCAGCTTGAAGCAGCTGATGGCGTCCGATCCGGCCGCTGCCGCTGCTCCGTCGGACTTTCCGCTGCTGCAACTCCCGGACGACGAGCTGGATGCGCTGCTCGCTGAGCATCCCGATACGCAAACCATTCTACCGCCGTCGCCGCTGCAGGACGGCTTGCTGTTTCACGCGCTGGATGACGACCAGCCCGGTGTCTATGTGCAGCAGATCACCGCCGCGATCGACGGTCGTATCGACCGGTGCGCGTTCGAAGCCGCGTGGGACCGCACGCTCGCGCGTCACGACGCGTTGCGCGCGTCGTTTCATCGCAGTGCGCGCGACGGCCGCAGCTATTCCATCATGCATCAGGGGCTGCGCTGCCCGGTCAGCTGGCTCGATTGGCGAGACGGCGATGCCGACACGCGTTGGCGGCAGATGCTGCGCCACGATCGGGCGCGCGGCTTCCAGCTCGATCGTCCGCCACTGATGCGAGTCACCGTCGTCCAGATCGCGGAGCGCAGCTGGCACCTGTTGTGGTCGCATCATCATCTGCTGCTCGACGGCTGGTCATTGCCGCTCGTGCTCGGCGACGTCATCGCTCACTATCGCGCGTTGACCGAGGGAGCGCCTGCGCCCGTTGCGTCATCGGCGGCCTATTCGGACTATCTGGTCTGGCTGTCTCGCCGCGACGATAGCGCGGCCCGCGCGCATTGGCGCGAGTTGTTGCAGGGCCTGGAGACTCCGAGCACCATGCAGCTGCCGGCTGCGGCGGACCCGGAGCTTGCGGCGTCCGCAGGGGAGACGCACGGCGAGATTGAATTCGGGCTCTCGCAGGCTGACACGACGGCGCTCTCCGCCTTGGCGCGCGGAGCCAATGTGACGCTGGCCGCTGTCATCCAGGCGTGGTGGGCTCATCTCGTCGCGCGCTTCAGCGGCCGGCGCGACGTCGTCTTCGGCGTGACGCTCGCGGGGCGGTCGGCACCGGTGAGCGGCATCGAGACGACTGTCGGCCTTTTCATCAACACCTTGCCGTTGCGTGTAGACGTGCCGGCCGGATGCCCTCTGCTGCAGCTCGCCGCACGGTCCGATGCCGCCCGCGCTATGCTGGCCGAGCACGAGCACAGCCGTCTGGTCGATGTCCAGCAGCTCGCCGATCTGCCGCGACGCACGCCTCTGTTTGACAGCATCCTGGTGTTTCAGAACTATCCGCTCGGCGATGCCGTCGCGCCGCTCGCCGATTTCACCGTTCGCGACCTTGCCGCCGTCGAGCGCACGCATTACCCGCTGACCTGCTTCGTCATGCCCGGCGATGGCCTGCACGTGCGGCTCGTCTACGATGCGAAGCGGTTTTCGCGCGAAGGCGTGGTGCGTGTTCTGGCGCATGGCCGCAGCACGTTGCTGGCGACCATCGAGAACCCGCTGCGGCCGCTTGAGGCCGTCGATAGTTTCCCGCCGCCCGAGCGCGATGCCTTGGTCCTGGGTTCCGGCAAAATCGCCGACGGCGACAGCTGGACCTCCGTGCACGATCAGATCGCGGCGATGGCGGGACGGGACCCGGATCGCACGGCCATCGTCTGCGGCGACGACGTGCTGACCTATCGCCAGCTGATGGCCCGGGCCGGACGTGTGACGGCGGCCTTGATCCGGCGCGGTTTCGGTCCGGAGGATCTCGTCGGGATCTGTCTCGACCGGTCCGTCGACATGGTCGTTGCGCTGCTCGGCGTCCTTGGATCGGGCGCGGCCTACGTCCCGCTCGACCCGCGTTTTCCACGCGCGCGCCTCGAGCTGATGCTGGCGGAAAGCGCGCCGCGCGCGGTGCTCACCGGACGCACGCTTGCGGCCGAACTGGCCGACGCCGATACGTCCGGGCGGTCGCTGCTGGCGCTCGACGATCTCGTCGCTGAAGCCGGCGATGTCGTGTTGCCGGGCGCGGCCGTCCAGTCCGGCAATCTGGCCTATGTCATCTTCACCTCCGGCTCGACTGGCCGGCCCAAGGGGGTGCAGGTCACCCATGGCGCTCTCGGCAACGTCATCAGAAGCTTTGCCGCGACGCCTGGATTGTCCCGCGAGGATACGCTGCTCGCGGTCACGACGTTGTCCTTCGACATCGCCGCCCTCGAATTACTGCTGCCACTGATTGTCGGAGCGCGGCTCGTCATTGCGAGCGCGGATCAGGCCGCGGACGCGGAGGAGCTTGCCAACCTCATCACAAGTGAGCGCGCAACGGTGATGCAGGCGACGCCGGCGACGTGGCGGATGCTGATTGCCGCGGGATGGGCCGGCGCGCCGGACCTTGCGGTATGGTCGGGCGGCGAGGCCTTGCCGGCCGATCTGGCCGCCGAGTTGCTGGCGCGCAGTCGCGGGCTTTGGAATCTGTATGGTCCCACCGAGACGACGATCTGGTCGCTGGCCGGTGCGGTGAATACGGCGGCGGACACTGCGGTGCTCGGCCGTCCGATTGCGGCTACAGCGGTCTACGTCGCGGACGCTGCGCTGGAGCTGGCGCCGGCCTTCGTGCCAGGCGAACTGTTGATTGCCGGAGATGGATTGGCGCGCGGCTATCGCGGGCAGCCCGGACTGACGGCAGAGCGCTTCGTGCCAGATGCTTTCGGAGCGCCGGGCGCACGCGCCTATCGCACCGGTGATGAAGTGCGCAGCACCGCTGCTGGCTTTGCGTTCCTCGGCCGTCTCGACCAGCAGATCAAGATCCGCGGCTTCCGCGTCGAGCTCGGCGAGATCGAGGCGGCGCTCCGCGCCTTGCCGGCCATTGCCGACGCCGTTGTGGTGAAGGCTGATCATGCCGGCCATCAGCGACTGGTCGCCTACGTGGTGCCGAGCGGCATGGCGGATGCAAGCCTCCGTCAGACCATGCAGGAAGCGCTGAATGCGCTATTGCCGGGCTACATGCTGCCGTCGGCCTATGTGGTGCTCGATGCTCTGCCGCTGACGCCCAACGGCAAGGTCGACCGCCGAAGCCTGCCGGCGCCCGAGGCTGACGAGACGCCGGATCGGGCGCGCGTGGCGCCGCGCACCCCGATCGAGCAGGCGATCGCCGCGATCTGGCAGGACGCGCTCGGTCTGCCGCTCGTCGGCGTGACCGATAACTTCTTCGATCTCGGTGGCCAGTCGCTGCAGGCCGCGTCGCTGCTCGCCACATTGCGGCAGGCCTTCAAGGTCAAGCTGCCGATGCGGACGCTGTTCGCAGGGCCGACGGTCGAACAGCTCGCGATGGCCATCACGTCGCTGGAGGAGCGGCCCGGGCTGACGCAGCAGATCGCACAGGCACTGGTCCGGCTGCAGGCGATGTCGCCCGAGGCCAAGGCGCTGCTGCGTGAACGGCAGAAGGCGAGGAGCGAATCATCCGCCGCAGGGGCGCGGGCCGTCGAGGCGAAGCGCGGCTGAGATCGCGCCTGAAAGGTCGTACGTCTCAGCAGCTCACCAATATCGGCGTGCGCTCAGGAGCAGCGATGCGCCAACTTACCTGGCTTCGAGAACGACCGGCAGATAGTCATCGGCGCGGTTGAACGGGCGCACCTTGATGGCGCGTTCGGGATTGGTGGCGCGCGGCCGGTGTCTCTGCGCAATCGTCACCAGCATCAGGCGCAGCATCAAGGTCGCCATCGGAGCGCCGATGCAGGTGCGGGGGCCGCGTCCGAACGGCAGATACGCGCAGGTCGGCAGGCTACGCTCGAACTCGGCGGTCCAACGCTCCGGCTTGAAGCTGTAGGGATCGTCGAACCAGCGTGCATCGCGATGCATCACCCAGGACGAGATCAGCATGCGCGAGCCCCGTGGAATTCGCCAGCCGCCGATCTCGTCCTCGCCGGCCGCGATGCGCACCATGGCGCCCGACGGCGGCACCAGCCGCAGCGCCTCCTTCACCACCTGCTCGGCATAGGGAAGATTGACGAGGTCGTCATAACGGACCGGCCGACCGTCCAGTACCTCTGCCGCCTCGGCGTGAAGCGCGTCGTCGATGGCAGGATTTAACGCGATCTGACGGATGGTCTGGTTGAGTGCGATACCGATGCCGTCGGCGCCGGCAGCGGTCGTGCTCACCAGCGAGTCGCGGATCTCGACGTCGGTCAGGCCCTCGTCCGGTAGCGATACGAAGGCCGAGAGCAGATCGGCTCCGACCGGACCGGAGGCACGCCGGGCCTTGATGCGGGCGAAGACGTCCCGGTTGAGCCGCTCGATCGCTCGCAGGTATTTGCGGTTGACGGTGGTGGGAACCCACTCGGGCAGCGCGGCGTGGGTGCGGAATTCGTCTGCTTCGCGGAACAGCGTCGCCAATTCGTCGGTTTCCGCGCCCGGCTTTGTGCCGAAGTGGATCTGCACGCTGGCGCTCAGCGCGACCTGCATGAGCTCCTCCATCAGCGTGGCGCTTGGAAACGTCGTCCAGCCATCCACCACCGATCGCGTCAGATCGACGACCACCCTGCAATAGTCCCGCGCCATCAGCGATTGCTGGAACATTGGGCCGATGACCCGGCGCAGGCGCCGGGCCTCGTCGCCGTTGTTCACCTGCATGGAATTGCCGAAGAACCGCCGCTCGCGCTTGCTGCCCTCGGACCGCAGGTAATTGTCGCGATTGTCGATCAGGACGTGCCGGATATAATCCGGATGGTTGAGCATATAGAAGCGCCGGCCCGGAAATTTCGCGCAGACGATGTCGCCGTATTGCTGCGCGAGGTGCTCGAGTGCGACGAGCCCGTTCTTGCGCCAGTCGTTCAGGGCGGTGAAGAATTGCGTGCCGCGCGGGCCGGGTGGTTCAGCCATTGGCAACCCTCGTTGATCAGGCAATCTGATCCATGCTCGCGACAGCCGCAAGGAGCAGCATCAACTGACGATGCCCGGCTGGCATAGTACGTTCGGACGGCGAGGGGCTCAAGCTCTCGCCGGTCATGTTCACACGTCGTCGGGGATCATCAACTGCTTGATGTCGCTCGTCCTGGAGTCCTGATGTAAGATCGACTTGGGACGACGGAGGACTGGGGTGAAGCTCGGGAATATCAAGGCGATCGTGACTGGAGCGGCGAGTGGGATCGGCCGGCAGTTCGCCCTGCAGCTCGCGCGGTCCGGTGCAAGCCTGGTTGCCGTCGATGTCGATTCGGAGGGGCTGCGCAGTCTGGCGCGCGAGGGGCAGGGCACCCCAGGCAGATTGCTGACGGCGCAGGTCGACGTCACGCGCGAGGACGAGGTCAAGGCCGCGGTCGAGGACGCTCTGACGCGGCTCGAAGGACTCGATACGCTGGTCAATTGCGCCGGCATCCTGCGCGACGGATTGCTCGTCGCTCCCGAGGAGGAGTGGGTTCGCAAATTGCCGACGGCACAATGGAAGGCGGTGATCGACACCAACCTGACCGGTCCTTACCTGATGGCCCGCGAAGTGGCCGCCGCGATGCTGCGGCATCGCGTCCGGCCGGGCCTCATCGTCAACGTCTCCTCGGTGACCAGCAAGGGCAATCCGGGGCAGTCCAACTACTCAGCCTCGAAGGCCGGCCTCGACGCGCTGACCAGAACCTGGGGACTCGAACTCGCGCCGCACGGCATCCGCGTCGCCGGGATCGCGCCCGGCCTCACGGATACGCCCATGCTGGCGACGATGAGCTCCGAGCAGCGCGAACGGTTGCTGGCTCAGGTGCCGCTCGGCAGGGTCGGCACCACCGAAGAGATCTGGCTGGCGCTCGAGTTCATCATCAGGTGCGATTATTTCACGGCCCGTGTGATCGATATCGACGGCGGGGCGACGTTCTGATGGACCTGCAGGATCTCGATCTTCTCGACGAGTTGCTGCAGGAAGAAGGGCTTGCAGAGACCGCTCCGCGATTGCGCCCGCGCGGCGCGACCGAGGCGCCGGCGTCGCTGCAACAGCGGCGGCTGTGGTTTCTCGACCGGATGGATCCGGACTCCGCGGCCTACAATATAGCAACCGCGCTGTCGCTGACCGGACAGCTCGACGTATCAGCGCTCGCACGTGCGGTCGGACTGGTTGTGCAGCGGCAACAGGGGCTGCGGACGACGTTCCGGGAGCGCGACGGGCTGCCGTGGCAGGTCGTCGAACCGCCCGGCCGGATCCGCCTCGACTGCGACGACTGGCGGGATCGCATCGTCGGCGTGGACGAGCTGAACGATCTGGTCTGGCGTGCGAGCCGGCAGCGGTTCGACCTCGCGCAGGGTCCCTTGTTTCGTGCGCGCCTGGTGCGGCTTCCGGATCGCTCCGAGGGTGTTCCGACTGCCGTTCTTCTGATCTGCCTGCACCACATCATCGCCGACGGTTGGTCGCTTGGCGTGCTGGTAGATGAGATCGTTGAGAGCTATCGCGCGTTCCGTGCGGGCCGGGCGCCAGCGCTTGCAGAACTTCCGATTCAATATCTCGACTACACGGCCTGGCAGCAAGAGCAGCTCGATCAGGTGGGATTGACGACACAGCTGGCTTATTGGGAGAGCCAGCTGCAGGATCTGCCGCTGGTCGAATTTCCGACCGACTTCCCGCGGCCGCGGCTGCGGACTTTCGCCGGCGACCTCGTCCCGTTCTCGCTGCCCGTGCGCGTCACCAGCCGGCTGCGGCAGTTGGGCGGCGACAGCACCACGTTGTTCATGGGGCTGACCGCGGCGTTCGGCGTGTTGTTCGCGCGCCATACGCGGCAGCGCGACATCGTGATCGGGACGTCGATCGCGCAGCGCGCGGACCGCCAGACCCACGGCCTGATCGGCTTCCTGGTCAACATGCTCGTGCTTCGCTTCGAGCTGAAGGCCGAGGACAGGTTCGGCCAATTGCTGGACCGCGTACGTGCTGTCATGGTCGATGCCATCGACCACGGCGACGTTCCCTACGAGACGCTGGTCGAACGGCTGCAGCCCGAGCGTGATCCGTCGCGCAATCCGCTGTTCCAGGTCGCGTTGACGATGCTGAACGCACCGGAGCCCCGCGTCGAGATCGACGGCCTGGTGATCGAAGCCATCGCCAATCAGAGCGCCGCGCGCTTCGATCTCGAAGTCTTCTTTCACGAGCGGCCTGACGGCGAGCTCGATGGCGTCGTCTCGTTCAACACCGATCTGTTCCTGCGCGCATCGATCGAGCAGTTGGCGCGCGAGCTGTGCACCCTGCTGGACGACATCGCCGCCGATCCGGAGCGACCGGTCGCGCAGCTTCGCCTGCTCAGTGCACAGGAGGAGCAGGTGCTCGCCGGCGCCGGTCGCCGGCAGCCGATCACGGTCACGGACTGCATCCACCAGCGTTTCGCCCGGCAGGTCGCCGCGACGCCGGAGCAAATCGCGCTGGAGTGGGGTGGGGCGCCGCCATCATCAGCCGCTTCGTTGCCCTATGCGGAGCTCGACGCTTGGGCGAACAGGATCGCTGGCCGGCTCGTCGCCGCCGGCGTGGGTCCCGAAGTGCGCGTCGGGCTGTGGTTCGAGCGTTCGCTCGAGATGGTGGTCGCCATTCTCGCGACGCTCAAGGCAGGCGGCGCCTATGTGCCGCTCGATCCGGCCTATCCGCCGGATCGCGTGAGGTTTGTGATCGAGGACAGCGGTCTTGCCGTCATCGTCACCAGCCGCGAGCTGACCGAGCGCGTGCGGGTGTCTGGCCGGCCGCTGATCGTGATGGAGGACGCGGCCCGGCCTGATACGGACGAGCATGTGTCGCCGCCTCTCGTCATGGTGCATCCGAACAATGCGGCCTATGTCATCTACACGTCGGGCTCGACCGGCACGCCGAAGGGCGTCGTCGTCTCGCACGCCAACGTCATCCGGCTGATGGATGCGACCGACCGCTGGTTCGGCTTTGGCCGCCGCGACGTCTGGACGCTGTTCCACTCGTTCGCCTTCGACTTCTCGGTATGGGAGATCTGGGGCGCGTTGCTCTATGGCGGCCGACTGATCGTGGTGCCCTACGAGGTGACGCGTTCGCCTGATGAGTTCTACGACCTCTTGTGCCGCCGCCGCGTCACCGTGCTCAACCAGACGCCATCCGCGTTCGGCCAGCTGATCGAATCCGACCGGCGGCTTGGGCGTGAAGGCGAGATCAAGCTGCGGGCCGTCATCTTCGGCGGCGAGGCACTCGACCTCGCGATGCTGGAGCCGTGGATCGACCGTCATGGCGATGAGTTTCCGCAACTCGTCAACATGTACGGGATCACCGAGACGACCGTGCACGTGACCTACCGCCGCATCCGGCTGGGTGACGTGGCGCGCCGGTTCGGCAGCGTCATCGGCCTGCCGATGTCGGATCTCACCTTGCATCTGCTCGATGATCATTTGCAGCCGGTGCCGCCGGGCGCGCTGGGTGAAGTCGCGGTCGGCGGCGCCGGCGTGGCGCGTTGCTATCTGCAGCGGCCGGCGCTGACGGCGCAGCGCATGGTGCCGGATCCGCATGAGCCCGGCGGACGGCTATATCTGACGGGTGATGTCGCGCGGCGGCTGCCGGATGGCGGTCTGGAGTATCGCGGCCGTGCCGACGAGCAGGTGAAGCTGCGCGGCTTCAGGATCGAGCCGGGTGAGATCGAAGCGGCGCTGATGACGCATCCTGCTGTTCATCGGGCCGTGGTGATGGTGGGGCACGATACGTCCGGCGAAAAACGGCTGGTCGCCTATGTGGTGGCTGACGGCGCGCGCGTCGGGAACGGCGAGGCGCTGGAGACGACGCTGCGGGCGCATGCGGCCAAGCGGCTGCCCGACTACATGTTGCCTTCGGCCATCATGCTGCTCGGTACGTTGCCGATGACGCCCAACGGCAAGCTCGACCGCAAGGCGCTGCCGACGCCGTCGGCCGGCAAGCTGGCGGCCCGCGGCTTCAAGCCGCCGCGGACGGCTGCCGAACAGAGGCTCTGCGTGCTGTTCGCGGAGGTGCTGGAGCGCGAGCAGGTCGGGATCGACGACAATTTCTTCGCGCTCGGCGGCCACTCGCTGCTGGCAACGCGACTCATCAGCCGCATCCGTACCGCTCTGGGAATGGAGCTTCCAGTCCGCGCGCTGTTTGAGGCACCGACTGTAGCTGGCGTTGCCGCGAGGCTCGGAGACGTCGCGGCCACAGCTTCGACGACGGCGGTCGAACCCGCTGTTGCCGAAGTCTCCATTCCGCGCGCGCGCGGTGACCGGCCAGTGCCTTTGCTGCTGGCGCAGACGCGCTTGTGGTTTCTCGACCGGCTGGAGCCAGGCAATCCGGCCTATAATGTCGTGCTCGGGCTGCGGCTGCGCGCCATGGCGGATCGGCCCGGCGAACCGGCCGGGCTGGACGAGGACGCGCTACGTCGCGCGCTCGACGAGATCGTCAGGCGCCACGAGATCCTGCGCACGGTGTTTCAGAGCGACGACGATGGGCCGCGGCAGATCGTGCAATCACCGCGGCCGTTCGAGCTGGAGATCGTTGACCATAGCGGACTGTCCCAGGACCAGCAGACCTCGCGGCTCGCGGCCGAAGCGCACGGGGCGGCAAGGCATCGGTTCGATCTCGCGGCCGGTCCGCTCGCACGCGGCTGGCTGGTTCGCCTGTCCGACAGCGAGCATCGTCTGCTCCTCGTCATGCACCACATCGTCACCGATGGCTGGTCGTTCGGTGTGCTGACGCGCGAGTTGCGCGACCTCTATGCGGCGTTCCGTGCCGGTCGTCCGTCGCTGCTCGCCGAGCCGTCTTTGCAATACGCCGACTACGCCTGCTGGCAGCATGATCGCCTTGCTGACGGCGGCCTCGCCCGGCAGCGCGACTATTGGCTGCGGCAACTCGCGGGGCTCGAACCGGTCGAGATCCTTCCTCTCGACCATCCACGCAGGCCGGAGCCCATCGGGCGTGGCGCGAGCTTGCGTTTTCAGCTCGAGCCCCGGCTCGCGCGCGAGTTGACTGAGACCGCGGCTCAGCATGACGCGACTCTGTTCATGACGCTGCTGACCGTCCTCGCTGCCGTGCTGCACCGCTCGTCAGGCGCGGTCGATCTGCCGGTCGGCGTTCCCGTCGCCGGGCGCGACGGGGTCGAGGTCGAGCAGCTGATCGGCTTCTTCGTCAACACGCTGGTGATGCGAGTCAGCGCGGCCGGCGATCCGACGATGGCGCAGCTGCTCGCGCGCGCGCGCGAGGTGGCGCTCGGCGCATTCTCGCATCAGGATCTACCGTTCGAGGATCTCGTCGAGCGGCTGGCGCCACCGCGCCATCGCGGCCGGCATCCGCTGTTCGGCGTCATGCTGGTGCTGCAGAATCTGCCCGGAGAGCCTCTGTCGCTACCAGGCCTGACGATCGACCCGCAGGAGATCGAGACTGGAGTCAGCAAGTTCGATCTCACACTGCAGGTCGCGCCATCGGCCGGCGGTCTTGATTGTACGATCGAATACAACGCCGACCTCATCGAGCGATCGACGGTCGAGCAGTTGGCGTCGCGATTCGTGCTTGGCTGTGCGGCGCTGGTGCGGAGTCCGCAAGCGCGCCTGTCACAGCTGCGAATGGAGTCCGACGCCGAGCTGTCGCGCCGCCGTGCGCTCGCGCGCGGTCTGCCGCTGGCGGAGCCCATTCGTGGCGTCCTGGAGCAGATCTTCAGTCTTGCCGCACGGCAGCCGGATGCTGTCGCGCTGTCCTGGAACGGCGGGGGGCTGTCCTATCGTGAGCTGGCGCGGCGTGTTCGGCGTACCGGCGCAGGGCTGCGGGCCGCCGGTGTCGCCATTGGCAGCCGCGTCGGAGCGGCGTTCGAGCGCTCGCCGGAGATGATCATCGCCCTGCTCGGGATCATGCAGGCCGGCGCAGCCTATGTGCCGCTTGATCCCGGCTATCCGGCTGAGCGTCTCGCCTTCACGATCGAGGACAGTGGCGTCTGCCTGATCCTGGCGACGTCCACCGACGCGTTGAGCGACGTCACGGCGCAAGTCACATCCTGTCCGCCGGTGTTGTCACTTGCTGATCTAGCGCCTGGTGACGACCTCCGTCCGGAGCTGCCGTCTGGCGATCGTCTCGCCTACATCATCTACACTTCCGGTTCGACCGGCGCGCCCAAGGGCGTGATGGTGTCGCAGAGCAATCTGGCCGCGTCGACGGCAGCGCGAATGTTCGTCTATGACGATCCGCAGCCGCGCTTCGCGTTGTTGTCGTCGTTCGCCTTCGATTCGTCGGTGGCTGGCATTTTCGGAACTCTCTATGCCGGCGGCACCTTGGTGCTGCCGCCGCCCGGCGCGGAGCGCGATCCGATCGAGCTCAAAGTCGTGCTGCGGAGCCAGCGCGTAACGCAGTCGCTGATGCTGCCCGCGCTGTATCTGGCGCTGCTCGATGCGGCTGACGGCGGCGAGCTCGACACGCTCCGCACGGTGATCGTCGCCGGCGAGGACTGTCCGCCGCGTCTGGTCGAGCGGCATCGGCATGCGCTGCCGCACGCCACGCTGGCGAACGAATATGGCCCGAGCGAAGCCACCGTCTGGTGCACGGTCAAGCTCTGGCCGGCCGCTGCTGATGACGACAAGGACGTGTCGATCGGCACGCCGATTCCGGGCGTGCGCGTGTGGATCGCCGATGCCCAGGGATATCCAGCGCCGCTCGGTGCCGCAGGCGAGCTTTGCGTCGGCGGAGCCGGAGTTGCCATCGGCTATTCCGGCCGGCCGGGCCGGACAGCCGACAGCTTCGTGCCCGATGCGCAAGCGGACGCGCCAGGTGCGCGCTGCTACCGCAGCGGCGATCGCGCGCGCGTGTTGGCCTCGGGTGAGATCGGCCTGCTTGGCCGGATCGATCGTCAGATCAAGGTGCGCGGCTTCCGCGTCGAGCCGGGAGAGGTCGAGGCGCGGATCCTGCAGTCGGAATGGGTGCGCGAGGTGGCAGTGACGACTGCGCGCGATGCCCGCGAGCGCCTGCAACTCGTCGCCCATCTCGTGCCGCTGCCGGGACACGACCGACCGGAGTCCAGCTTGCGGGCCTGGCTGGCGGAACGCGTGCCGGCGCATCTCGTGCCGGCGAAGTTCGTCTGGCACGATCAGTTGCCGCGGGCGGCGGGCGGCAAGGTCGATCTCGCGCGGCTCGAGACCTCGTCAGGACTGCCGCGCCGGGATGAGGTGGCGGCGCCGCGCAATCGCCTCGAGCTCGAGCTGCTGCGCGTCTGGGAGGACGTGCTGGGCCGCGATGCCATCGGGATCGACAACGACTTCTTCGAGCTCGGTGGTCACTCCCTGCTTGCGATCGAGCTGATCGCGGAAATCCGCCGCAGGCTCCGCCGCGACGTGCCGCTCGCGGCGCTGTTTGCTGGCGGCACTGTGGCGCGGCTCGCCGAACTCATCAGCTCGGCTCCGCCGCAGACCAGCGTCACGCAGGCTGAGCCGAGCCAGAAGCAGTCGGGCGTGCTCGTGCCGTTGTCGTCAGGCGATGGTCCGCCACTGTTCCTCATTCATCAGGCCGGCGGCAACGTCATGTCCTATTTGCCGCTTGCGCGGCAGCTTGGGATGGCGGGACTGTCGCTCATCGGCCTGCAGTCGGTCGGACTCGACGGCTCCGAAGCGCCGTTGACGCGCATCGACGACATGGCGGCGCACTATCTGGCCGCGATCAGGGCCACGCAGCCGCGCGCTCCCTACAGGCTCGCCGGGCACTCGCTGGGAGGGCGGCTGGCGCAGGAAATGGCGCGGCAGTTGGGCGAGGCCGGGCTGGATGTGGATTTTCTCGGCGTGATCGACGTGCCCGGAATCGAGGCCGACCTGAGCTGGACCACGATCCTGGATGAGGAGGAGCATGAGGTTCTTGCGCAACTCGTCCGGCAGATTGAGCTCTTCCATGGCCGGCCGCTGGAGGTCTCGGCCGAAGCGTTGCGCGTCTTGACGGCTGACGCGCGCATCGATCTGGTCGTGAGCCGCATGAAGCAACGCGGCCTGCTCCCGATCGATGCCAGGGCGGACGAGGTGAGCGGGCTGTTGAATGTCTACAAGGCGAACATGCGCGCGATCGCGGCGTTCACGCCGAGGCCGTGCCGTGCCGACATCCACGTCTTCGCAACGCGTGCGCTGGCGCAAGCTCATCCGCAGGATCCAACGTTGGGATGGGGCATGCTGACGGCTGGCCGCACCCATGTGGTGCCGGTGCCAGGGGAGCATATGTCGCTGCTTGGCGCCGACCACGCGCCCGCATTGGCTGCCGTGATCCTTGAAGCTTGCCGCGATGGATAGGGCGAGCGATTGCCGCTGATCAATGTCCTTTCGGTCGGGAGAGGCTGGTCGAGACCAGATGGTACAGCATCTGACCGGTCGACGGCGGGCTGTACAGCCGGTCCGGACGCGGGCGGGCGAGCAGGCCGTGCCAGATGAAGTCGCGCGCCAGCAACGCCCAGGCGGTGGGGCTGCGCATCCGCATCATCACCTCGACGTCGTGGCGCGGCGTGAGCGGCTCGCCGTGCCAGCAGGACAGCGAGATCGAGCTCTCGGACGAGGCGAAGTAATGCCACCAGGCGCGCGGCAGGAACAGGATGTCGCCGGGCTCCAGAAAGCCCTGCAGCATGGCCGCGCGGGCAAACCGCGGATGGGCCGCAAGGTCGGGATGCTCCGGCGCGACCTGGCTCTTGGTATGTGAGTCCGGAAACAGATGCAGATTGTAAGCCTGCTCGGGCGCTGCCATCAGCACGCGCTTGGTGCCGTGCACCTGGGCGAACAGATTGTCGGCATGGTCGTAGTGCAGGCCGGAGCGCGTGTTGGCGCCGATCCAGATGATCACCGCCTTGATGTCCGACGTCAGCGGCGTGAAATCGTAGTCATCCGCGAGGCCCGGCAACCGGTCGACCGGGATCTGATCGATGTAGCAGCGGTCGCCGCTCTGCATCAGCGCGACGAACTCGCGCACGGTCATCGCGCGGCGGTAGTCCTTGTCGCGCAGCGTGTAGGGCACCTCGGTATCCGGCAGGCCGACGCTGGGCCGGACCTGGACGTCGCCTGCGATCTCGGCGAGGTAGGCCGGCGACCACAGTTTGACGGCACGCCACGCCGCGCCGGCGCCCTCCAGGATCAGCGGTCGCCGCTGCTCGCGGTGCAGGGCGAGGGCCGGGCCGATGTCGGCGCCGCGCACCCGCGGTATCTCGGGATAGGCGAGATGCTTCGTCCCTTCGACTCGTTGCAGCATCGCGAGACCCTCCCATTGCCTGTCGATGAGCTCGATGACCGCAGGACGTTCAACTAGAACATGCGATCGGTCCAGGATCGCGGCGTCTTGTCGCTGACGATCTCGACGTCGAGATGATAGCGGAATTTGCGCGGGCCGAGGCGGCGGATGTAGTCGGCGAGATCGGTCAGGCCTTCGCGCAGCGTGACGTTGGTCTTGTAGCCGAGCATGCGGCGCGCCTTGTCGGCGGAGCAGGTGGCAAAGCGCACCTCCTGCGGCCGGTCGGGCAGATAGATCGGGTCGAGGTCGAAATCGAGAATGTCGGCCAGGATCTCGGCCAGCTCGTTGATCGAGATGAATTCGTTGTCCGGGCCGATGTTGAAGGTCTCGCCGACGACGTCGTCGCGCAGTGCCGCCTGGCCGATGCAGTAGACGCAATCCTGGACAAACGAGAAGCAGCGCTTCTGGGTGCCGTCGCCATAGATGATCGGCTGCCGCTTCTGCAGCATCAGGTTGGTCATGATGGCGGCGACGTTGCGATAGGGATCGTTGAACTTCTGTCGCGCGCCGATGATGTTGTGCGGCACGCAGATCACATATTCGAGGCCATGGGTTCGGCACAGCGTGGCGACCAGCATTTCGGCGGCGTATTTGGCGATGCCGTAGGGGTCCTGCGGCCGGCACACCATGTCCTCGGTGAATGGCAGCGTGTCCTGGGTGCCGTAGCGCGCCATGCTCGAGCAGTAGACGAAGCGCTTGACGTTGTTCTGGATCGCCGCGCTCAGCATGGTCGAGGTGATCTGGAACGTGTTCTGCGTCACCAGGTGCGGCGAGAACACCGACAGCCCCTCATAGGCGGTGCAGGCGGCGTGGATGATGACGTCGCAGCCCTTGGTCAGCTTGACCATGGAATTCAGATAGCCGCAGTCGATCTGGTGGAATTCGGCGTCGTCCGGCACGTTTTCGAGATAGCCGCCGATCAGCGAGTCGTTGCCGCAGACCTCGTGGCCGAGCTGCAGGAAGTAGTCCGCGAGATGACTGCCGAGAAATCCGGCGATGCCGCTGATGAAGATCTTCATGGGTGACTGCTTGCCATCCGGCCGGGGAGCGATGCTTGGACGGGGTGATGCGCGGCGCGGGCCCGCGCGACATGATCCTGGATGAGATCCGCGGCACGTGCCGCGCCGCCGGCACGGCGGCAGGCATCACCGATCCGGGCGCTGTGGCGGGCAAAACCAGGCTCGGAGAGCAGGCGCCGCGCAGCGTCGCGCAGCTCAGCGGGAGACGAATCGACGCTGCGGCGAAGTCCGGCGCCCTGTCGCTCAAGCCGGATCGAAATGATGTCGGTCTCGAACGTGGTCGGGACCGCGAGCATGGGAATGCCGAACCACGAGCCCTCGCGGGCGCCACCCATGCCGCCATTCATCACGAACAGTTTGGCACGCGGCAGGATGTCCAGCTGCGGCAGCAGGCCGTCGCGATCGATGCTCCAGACGATGAAGTTGGGCGGTACCTCGCCGAGATCCTCCGGCGTGGTGCTGGCGGAGAGCAGCATCACGACCTGAAGGTCGAGGTCGGCGAAAGCGGTGAGGCACTTGCGGAAGAACTCCGGACCTGGATCGCAGATGGTGCCAAAGCCGATATAGATGATGTCGTCGTCGAGCCGGCTCATGTCGAAGCCCGGAACCTCCTGGCTCGGCCGGTGATGCACCGAGCCGACGAAATGGTAGCTGGCATCGAACAGATGATCGTGCGGCTGCAGCTCGCGCGGCGTATGGCAGATGTTGACCGGCTGCGGGTTGGTGTAGGTCTCGATCGCCGAGACCCTGGTGCCGTGCCGGCGCTCCAGCTCGCGGGCAAGGCGGCGGAAGCCGAAGTAAGTCCCGGTCCCGCGCATCACCATCCGCGGCAGGTCGCGCCAGAACGTCCAGCACGACAGCTGCAGGCGCCAGCTCAAGGCGGGGGTATGCACCGAGGTGATCGCGGGAATGCCGAGCTTGGCGGCGATCATCTTGCCCCACAGGCAGAGCGAATCGTGGACGATGTAGTCCGGCCGCTCGGCGGTCACGCGCTCCAGCAGCTCCGGATACCAGGCGAGCGTCCACCAGCACATCGCGGTCGGCAGATCGAGTTCGTGGTGGAAGCGCCAGCCGGCCATCGGGCCGGAGTAGGGCCCGGGGACGTCGGGATAAGCCTGGAAGGTCGCGCCGAGCGCCTCGATCTCGGTGCGGTAGCGCTCGGTCTCGAAATAGACGATCTCGTCGCCGCGCCGGACCAGTTCGGCCACCATGCCGTAGGTGGCGATGACGTGCCCGCCGCCGCAAACGTTCAAAAACACGCCCTTGGCCATGTCCGTCCGGGCTCCGAAATCAGGCGACGCGCGCGTTGACCGGCCGGGCGCTGACCGGCTGGAACACGCCGCGCAGCTGCGCCCATTCACGATCGTAGTTCGGCCGCTCCTCATCGAAGGAGCGGATCACCATGCTCTGGGCGATCCGCAGGAAGTCGATCAACTGCTGCCGCGTGATGCCGTTGGCCAGGAAATACGGCACCGACCACATGTCGACGCCGTAGAGCGGCAGCAGCACCGAATTCTTGACGTTGCGGTAGAGATAATCGACATGGTCGCTGGCTTCCTGCCACGTCATGGTGTTGTGGCTCCAGCTGTAGCCGGATCCCTGCAGGCCGAACTCGGCGGCGCGCTCCTGCACCGGCACCTTCGGATCATGGAAATAGCTCTCGACCGCGTAGAAGGTCGGAGCAGTCTCCTCGATGAAGGAGAGGGTGTTCTGGACGGAGGCGGCGGTCTCGCCCGGGAAACCGATGATGAAGGAGGCGTGGACCATGATGTCGCGCTCGGCCAGCATCCGCATGCCGCGCTTGTAGCCGTCGACCTTGACGGCCTTGTTCATGTTCTTGAGGACCTGCTGATCGCCGCTCTCGATGCCGGCGAACACCGCGACGCAGCCGGCTTTCTTGATCAGGTCGAAGGTCTCCTCGTCGGCATTGGCGCAGCGGAAATACGACGCCCACTGGAAGCCGAAATCCTCCTCGATCATCATGCGGCACAGCTTCTTGAAGCGCGGCAGCGGCACGTTGAAAGTGTCGTCGATGAAATAGATGAACTTGACACCGCGGGATTTCAGCATGCGGAATTGCTGCCTGAGCACCTCGATGTCGTTGAGCGTCAAGGCCCCGCCGATCGCCGGGTAGCGGCAGAACGCGCAGGCGAAGGCGCAGCTGCGGGCGGTGCGCATCCAGACGAACGGCGACAGGTAGTCGTCACTGAATACGGTCCAGTCGATGACGTTGGCATCGAGGTCGTTGTTCTCCGGCCGGCGCTCGCTGCGCGCGAAGGTGAAGCCGTCCTCGGTCCAGATCAGGTTCGGCACCTGGGAGAGGTCCGGCTCCGGCCGGCGCAGCTCCAGCAGCAGCTCGGCGAGCGTGTTCTCACCCTGCGAATCGAACACATAGATGTCGGCGTCCATCTCCTGGAACAGGACATCCTGGGTGTCGGCATCATGGTCCGAGCAGGTGTTGAAGATATGGGGACCGCCGACCACGATGCGGACGTCCGGATTGTGCTGGCGGATGAACTCGACGACCTCGCGGACCGGTCGCGGCGTGGTGTAGACCGTAGTGGTGATCGCAACCGTGCGCGGCGACTGTGCCAGCAGCTCGATCAGCCGGCCGCGGTCATGGTTGAAGAAGTTGACGATTTCAGACTTGAGCCCCCGTGCGGCGAGGAAGCTCTTGAGAATACAGCAGGCGAGGCTCGGCGTGCGCGCTACGTGTAGCCCGTGCCGCAGGCCGGTGGCGTCCTCGAGCGCGCAATTGAGCAGGTCGGTGAAGTGCCGCCAGCGTCCCCTGGTGTGCACGGCATTACCGCGGAAATGCCGGTAGGCGCCGGAGAAGTTCTGAAGGGGCTTGAGCTCGTCGTCGATCCAGTTGAGGTCGGTATCGTTGTATCCGATGAGAATGCAGTCGATCTCGGATCCCAAGGTCGCTCTCCTCAGTCCGGCGCGCAAAAAGCCGGTTTCGGCGCATGGGTTGACCGCACCGAACAAAGCCTAGAATTGCTGAGATAACAAAAGTAACTAAGGAGAGAATATTACGGTTGGATCAATGCGTCCACTGTTCAATTGCCCGTTGTACCGCCAACAGCCGTTGTCCCTGTGGGCTACTGAGATCTGCAGCCAGCGAATCGTTCAAGGTGGTCACCGCGTCAGTCGATCTCGGCCGCGTGATGCTCGAACGGCTTTGGACATTCTCGCGCGGCGGCGCTCCAGGCAGCCGATTCGCCGAACGGTCTTGATTTCCTGTCGTGGGAGCGTGTTTTCCGGTCAGCTCAAGACCGGGTGCGAATGACGATGGTCTTCACGATCTGGACGCACCCTTGGGACGTCGTGAAACGATGTCTTGCGTTCGCAACAGCAATCACGAGGATCGCAATCCCAATCGCACTCTGCGTTGGCTCGGCTGAACCAACACGCCTGAAAGGGCTCAAGAGAGCGGCTAGTGGCTATCGGTCCGACTGATGGATTGTTTCCTCCATCGCCGGACTGGATGCACCGCGTCGTCGTTGGCGAGCGCCGATGTGCTGAACGCGGCAGGTATGGATACGATCACGATGACTATTGCGGATGTTCAGGTCGCCAACCTCGTCGCGAGCGACTTCCTGTTTCACTGATGGGACGACGCGGCGTCGGGCCGCCGATCAGGCGGTGCGACCCGCGTGTATGCGTCCCGATGTTTCGATCTGCAGCCGCATGTCTGTGCGAGAAGCTTGGCGGGCCCGGCGGGACTCGACTCCGCTCATCGGCGATTCCTCACCGTGCAGGTAGGCCCCGTCAACTCGCTACGCAGCGACAGCGTGATGATGGCATCTAACGAACAAGCTCCCGCACGGGATGGGTCGTCACCAACTGCCGGGCGTGGAATTGACGCAAAATTCCCGCGGAAATTGCATTGTTGATCGTGCTTGCGCCTAACTGGAACTCCACACTTGCGCGCGGCGATGCTGGATAGGAGGATGTCCATCAGCTGAAGCTCATCGCCGATCGGAAGCGCTGGTGCGCTGCCGCTATTTCGGAGGTGGGCACCCGCCAATATCGCAACGCCGACGATGTGGTGAGCCGCCTGATGGGTCCGGACGAGCGCTCGAAGTTCCGGTTCGGCCGTTTTGAACTCGACCTGCGCCGGGGGGGCCTGTTCGATTCCGAAGGTGAAATCGAGCTGCGTCCCAAAACGTTCGAGGTTCTCTGCCACCTGGTTGTCAACGCCGGACGTCTCGTCCGTAAGGACGAGATCATGGACGCGGTGTGGTCGCGCGTCACCGTGAGCGACGGATCGCTGACGCAGTGCATCAGCGAGATCCGGTCGGCGCTCGGTGATCACAACCAGCACATGATCAGGACCGTCGCACGACGTGGCTACGTGTTCGCGGCACCCATGTTGCTTGCGTCGACATCCGCCACCGACGGCGAGACGCCGGTGGGGTCGTCCGCGCCAGCGACTGATCCCGCTCTGCACGATCTGCAGCCGGCAGAGAAAAATGAACCATCCGCAGCAGTGCATGCGTCCGAACGGCGCGAGTTGACGATCCTTGCGGGTGAATGGGTCGACCTGGCCGCGTTGTCGGCGGCGCTCGATCCGGAGGACCTGCAAGTTGCGATGAGCGCCTGTTTCGATCGCTGCGTCGCCATCGCAGCGCGCTATCACGGTCACGTCGCGCGCAAGCTGGACGATGGCGTGCAGATCTATTTTGGTTATCCGCTTGCAGGCGAACACGACGCGGAAAACGCGGTGCGCGCAGGTCTCGACATGATGGCCCAGATGATGGTGCCGTCTGGCATTGCAGGTGCGGCTGGTTCGGGACGTCCGATGGTGCGTATGCGCATCGGCATTGCCAGCGGCATGGTGCTGATGGCAGAGACCATCCGCCGCGGACCGCGGCAGCCGGATGCCGTCGGCGTGACGCCGCATCTCACCAAGCGCCTGATGGCTCAGGCGCCCGCAGGCGGCGTTCTGATCGACGACAGAACGCGTCGTCTTGCTGGCGAGTGGTTCGACTGCCAGATGGCCGAGCCGGTGCAACTCGACGGCGCGGCGGGGCCGGTCGGGACGTGGCGGGTGGTCGGCGCGCGCCAGGTCGACAGCCGGTTCGAAGCGTTACGGGCAATTGCGGTGGCGCCTCTCGTCGGACGCCGTGTCGAGGCTGAGCTGTTGCGGCGGGCGTGGCGGCGCGCGGCTGGCGGCGATGGACAGCTTGTGATGATCTCGGGCGAGCCGGGCGTCGGCAAGTCTCGATTGGCGCGGGAGCAACTGTATCTGGTTGCGGGCGAACGTCACGCCGTCGTCCAGTATTCCTGCTCGCCACAACATTCCGACAGCGCACTCTATCCATTCATCCGGCAACTGAAGCGTGCTGCAGGGCTCTCGGGAGGTGTCGAACCCTCCCTGCAATTGGATCGGCTCGACGCGTCTCTGATGCAAGTCCCGGCCGACAGGCGGGCCCGGCTCGCCGAGTTGCTGGAGATTCCGATTGACGACCGATATCCCGCGTTTCGTGGCACGCCCCAGGAGCGGCGCGAAAGCACGATGGACGCCCTCATCGACTGCCTCGAGAACGAGGCCCGACGACAGCCGTTGATCGTCATTGTCGAGGATCTGCAATGGATCGATCCGAGCAGCCTGGAGGTCCTGTGCCGGAGCATCCCCGGTCTGGCCCGACTGCCGGTGCTGATGATGCTGACGTTCCGCCCGGAATTCAAACCGCCCTGGCGGACAGCAGCAAACGCGACACAGTTGCCATTGGACCGGCTCACGATTCGTGAGTGCCGGACGCTGATCGGCCAGGTCGCCGGGCCCGCACGACTGAGCGAAGACGTGACCGAGCAGCTGATCGCGCGGTCCGATGGCGTACCGCTGTTTCTCGAGGAACTGACGCGGGCAGCAACCGCGGCGGGCGTGCCGGCATCACGCCATCGACCTTCGATGGACGTGGCCGCGCCGGTGCCGCCGACCCTGTCGGGCGTCCTGCTGGCCCGCATCGATCGCCTCGGGCCAGCACGAGAGGCGGCGCAGATCGGGGCGGTGATTGGCCGCGAATTCTCGCGTGACCTCGTGGCAGCCGCAACCGGATGGGACGAGAGCAAGTCGACGGAAATGTTCGACCGATTGATCGATAGCGGCATCGTGGTGCGGGACGCCGGGTCCCAGCATGCGAGCTTCGTCTTCAGGCACGCGCTGGTCCAGGATGCGGCCTATGCCACGCTCGCGCGCGAGAGGCGGCGAGAGCTGCATCGGCGTGTGGCCGATGCGCTCCGCACGCAGCCGCCGCTGCTCGGAGGCGCCACGCCAGAGATCATCGCACGCCATTACTTCGAGGCCGGGTCCTTGCAGGACGCAGTCATGTTCTGGAGTGAGGCCGCCGACCTCGCCACGCGGCGCGTCGCGCTCGAGGAAGCCCTCGCACATCTGTGCAGGGCGATCGAGGTTGCCGACGGTGCAGCCAGCGCCGGCGCACCCTGGGCCTCGAGCAGCCTTCGTGTGAAGCTATACATCGCCTACGGCCAGGCTCTGTTGTGGGCCAGATCGCTGGAGGAGACCATCGAGGCATTTGCCCGTGCCCGCGAACTGGCTGCGGAGCTCGACGACCCGTCGGAGCGGCTGTCCACCTATTACGGGCTGTGGGCGAGCAGCCTGGTGTTTGCTCAAGTTACATATGCTGGCGAGACCGCCGATGCATTCATGCGTGATGCCAAGATCGGCGCGCGACCGGACGTGATCGCGGTCGCCCATCGGATCGTCGGCACGACGCTGTGGCACCGGGCTGACTTCTCCAGCGCCCGTGCCAACCTCGAACAGGCCCTCGCGATGGGAGCACGTGGCCACGACCCGCGTTTCGGTCCCGATCTCGATGCGGCCGCCTCGATGATGCTGGCGGCGACGCTCTGGTGCGAGGGCGAACTCGATCGCGCAAGGCGTCTGCGCGAGCACGCGGTCGCGCGCGCGACGGAAGGCGGCAGCGTCCTCACCATGGTTTATGTCACGATGTATCATCTGATCATGGACATGGTCCGGGGTGATGCAACGGCTGCTGCTCTGCGTTCTCCGCACCATGTTGCGTTGTGCCGCGAGCACGGCCTGCGTCACATTGCCTACGCTGAAATCTGCCGCGCGGCCTCGCGGTGGGGCATCGGTGAACGCGACGGCACGCTCGACGAACTCAGGCGCGCCATCGACAAGCAGCGCTCATACGGTCAGACGCTCGGACTGCCCTGGTCGCTATCGCTGCGGGCGCAGGCCGAACGCGATGTTGGGCAGATCGAAGCAAGTCTCGACTCGATTGAGGCCGCTGTGAAAACCGCGGAGCAGACCGGCGAGCTCTGGTATGTCGCCGATCTGCACCGCCTGCGCGGCGAGATCTTGCTGGCAAAGGGAACGGCGGCAGCGGAGGCCGGCGAGGCCGCGCTGCGCGTTGCGCTGTCGACGGCGCAGCAGCAACAGGCCCGTAGCTATGCGCTGCGCGCGGCGTTGTCACTTGCGCGACGGTTGGCTGGCACTGGGCGGCGCGCCGAGGCACATGATGTGCTCGCGCCGGCAGTCATCGGGTTTTCAGCAACTCCCGAGCTGCCGGAGATCGAACTGGCGCTCGCCCTGCAGGCCGACCTCGCGGCTGGTCTGACAGCGCAGGTCAAGAACGAGCAAGCGGCGGAGTGATCCTTAGGCAATTCGCGCGAGGCTCGCAGTCTGTGCCATGAGGCCGTCGTTCTGCCAGCGCCCTTGTCGGGCGTTCTGATGTTCTGCAAATGCCGCGCGAGTGCCTTGATCAGTTCCGGGTCGCTGTCGCTCTCGACCGGAGGCCTTTGCGGCGTGTCGGCGAGGGCCTGTGAGAGGGTGTAGCGTCCGCTGTCCTTCGCGTCGACCTTGGCGCGGTGAAAGGCCACGATCGCAGCTAAGGGATGCTCGAGGGTCCTTCAAGGCGGCAATTGCACACGCTGGCGCACGATCGTGCTGATCGGCGCTCTTATCTTGGGAACGAGATCTGGTTGCCGGCGTCCACGTTGATGATATTGCCGGTCGACTTGGCCGAGAGGTCCGAGGCGAACCAGAAAATGCCTTCGGCGACGTCTTCGGGCAGGACCGAGCGCTTGAGCATCGAGCGCTGGCGATAGACCTCCTCCAGATCATCAACGCCGACCTTGTTCGAGGCGGCACGCTGCGCGCGCCATTCGCCCTGCCAGATGCGCGAACCGCGCAGCACCGCATCGGGGTTGACGGTGTTGACGCGAATGCCGTGCGGCGCGCCTTCCAGCGCAAGGCAGCGCGCAAGGTGGATTTCGGCGGCCTTGGCGCTGCAATAGGCTGAGGCGCCGGGCGAGGCGGCCAGTCCGTTCTTGGAGGCGACGAAGATGATGGAGCCGCCGCTGTTCTGGCGCTTCATCAGGCGGAAGGCGGCGCGGGATACCAGAAAATAGCCGGTGGCCAGGATCGACATGTTGCGATTCCACAGCTCGAGCGTGGTGTCCTCCACCGCGGCCGCGGAAGCGATGCCGGCATTGGACACGACGATGTCGAGGCCGCCGAAGCGGACGACGAGCTCGGCAAAGGCGCGGTCGATCGCCGCCTCTTCGGTCACATTCATGACGACGCCGGCGACATTGTCCTTGCCGAAGCGTCGCGTGAAGCTGGTGACCGCCTCGTCCAGCGCGGCGGCGTCGATGTCGGCCAGAACCACGGCCGCGCCCTCGGCAGCCAGGCGCGCCGCGGTGGCCTGTCCGATGCCGCCGGCTCCGCCGGTGACGAGAGCGACGCGGCCGGCCAGCGATTTCGGCTTCGGCATGCGCTGCAGCTTGGCTTCTTCGAGCAGCCAGTACTCGATGTCGAACGCCTCCTGCTCCGGCAGGCCGACATAACGGTCGACGCCGGAAGCGCCGCGCATCACGTTGATGGCGTTGACGTAGAACTCGGCCGAGATCCGCGCCGTCGCCTTGTCCTTGGCGAAGGTGATCATGCCGACGCCCGGCACCAGATAGACCACGGCGTTGGGATCGCGCATCGCCGGCGAGTTCGGCCGCTTGCAGCGCTCGTAGTAGCCGGCGTAGTCGGCGCGATAGGCGGCGAGCAGCGGATCCAGCTCGGCGACGAGCCGGTCGATGTCGCCATTGGCGGGATCGAACGGCAGCACCAGCGGACGGATCTTGGTCCGGAGGAAATGGTCGGGGCAGGAGGTGCCGAGCGGCGCCAGCTCTGCAAGCGCGTTCGCGTTGACGAAGTCGAGCACCTCCGGGCTGTCGACGAAATGACCGACCTTCTTCTCGTCGGCGGAGATCCGGCCGCGGATCTCGGGCATCAGCCGGCGCGCCACGTCGAGACGCGCGGCGGATGGCAGCGCGGCGCAGCGCGCGCCGCGGAACACCGGCTTGGCCTCGTTGGCTTCGAGCCAATCGGCCGCCTTCTGGATGATGCGCAGGGTGGTCTCGTAGCAGGCCCTGGAGGTGCTGGCCCAGGTGAACACGCCATGACCACCGAGCACCACGCCGACATATTCGGGGTGCTCGGCAGCGAGCTTGCCGATCTTGAGGCCGAGATCGAAGCCGGGCCGCTGCCAGGGCAGATAGCCCATCTCGGCGCCGAAGATCTCGCGCGTCAGCTGTTCGGAGCGCGCTGCCGCGGCGATGGCGATGACTGCATCGGGATGGACGTGGTCGACATGCTCATAGGGCACGAAGGCATGCAGCGGCGTGTCGATCGAAGCGGCGCGCGGATTGAGATCGAACGTGCAGTGCGGCAGGTAGCCGACCATTTCATCCTCATGCGCGAGGCCGCGATACAGCCCTTTCAGCGCATTGAGCTTGTCGAGATAGAGCGTCGCGAACCCATCGCGCTTCATCGAGCCGATGTCGCCGCCCGAGCCCTTGACCCACAGCACGGTGACGTCCTGCCCCGTGAGCGGATCCCTTGCACTAACCTTGGCCGAGGTGTTGCCGCCGCCGAAGTTGGTGATCCTGAGATCCGAGCCGAGCAGGTTGGAGCGGTAGAGCAGGCGGCCCGGCTCGTCCAAGGTCGCGGCGTGGGCGTCATCCCAGGCGTTCACGAGGCGGGACGGGGCGGAGGAGACGGCAGACATCTCGGTCATCGGGCGTGTCCGTATCGTGCCGTGAGAAGCGGAGCGCCGGGCGTGCTGGCGGCAGCCCCCTCACTCGATCCTCCCCGCAGCTGTGGGCGTTTTGAGCAGGATAGGAGCCCGATGTGAGCGAGGTCAATCGTTTTTGATCGATATTGCGCTGCAATGATCGTTTTTGCCCTGCAAATGCGCATTTCGTTTGACGTTCGTGAGCGTGCGCGCCTACTCTTGATCGCCAGGGGAGGAGCGGCATGCTCGAGCGGGAGCGCTTTCAGATCATCTTACGGATGGCCGCAGACCTCGGCGTGGTCCCGATCGGCGATCTCGTCGCCGCAACCGGCGCATCGGCGGCCACGATCCGCCGCGACGTCGCCGAGCTCGCGGCGTCCGGGCAGATCCGGCGCGTTCATGGCGGCGTCGAAGCGCTCGATCTGATGCAGCCGCATACGCTCGCGACCCGGGCCTTCGACGTCAGCCAGACGCTCAACATCCATCGCAAGCGGGCCATCGCGCGCGCCGCCACCGATCTCTGTGTCGACGGCGAGTCGATCATCATCAATGCGGGGACGACGACCTTCCAGATGGTGGAATGGCTGGCGTCGCGACGCCTGCACATCCTGACCAATTCCTATCCGATGGCGCAGGAGCTGATCGCCCGCAGCGACAACCGCATCGTCCTGCCCGGCGGCGAGGTCTATCGCAAGCAGGGCATCATTGTGTCGCCGTTCGACGACGATGCCATCCAGCACTACTCCGCCTCCAAGATGTTCATGAGCTGCGCCTCGATCGGTCCGATGGGGCTGATCGAGGGCGATCCGCTGATTGCCCGCGCCGAGGCGAAGCTGTTGCGGCGGGCCCAGGAGCTGATCGTGCTGGCGGATCATTCGAAGTTCGACGCTCGCGGCGCCATTGCGGTGTGCCCGTTGTCGCGCGTGTCCAAGATCATCACCGACGATCGCGCGCCGCAGGCGGCGATCGACATGTGCTCCAGTGCCGGCATCGAGGTCATCGTCGTGCCCACTGAGGACACCAACGACAAGGCCGTGACG
Source organism: Bradyrhizobium sp. HKCCYLS2038 (assembly GCF_051167655.1). NCBI lineage: Bacteria > Pseudomonadati > Pseudomonadota > Alphaproteobacteria > Hyphomicrobiales > Nitrobacteraceae > Bradyrhizobium > Bradyrhizobium sp. HKCCYLS2038. Next base: position 1,373,573 of record NZ_JBNPTM010000001.1, read on the forward strand.
GCCGCGTGAAGACGATCCGCCCTGGCGGATCGAACTGATAAAGCCGCGACGGCAAGTCGCGGCTAACAAATGACAATGGGAGAGGAAACACCATGCAGTCCAATCGTCGTGACACATTGAAGCTTCTCGCCGCCACCGCTCTCGGCGCCACCACGGCCTCTTGGGCCGGCGTCGCACAGGCCGCGGAGAAGACGCGCATCGCCATGGTGGTGAAGGCGCTCGGCATCGGCTTCTTCGATGCCTGCCGGGACGGTGGTCAGGAAGCCGCCAAGGAGCTCGGCAATGTCGAGCTGATCTACACCGGGCCGACCACCACCACCGCCGAGGCGCAGATCCAGGTCATCGACGCGCTGATCGCCCAGAAGGTCGATGCCATCGTCATCTCCGCCAACGACACCAACGCGCTGGTGCCGGTCGGCAAGAAGGCCATGCAGCGCGGCATCAAGGTGATCTCGTTCGATTCGGGCATCGCGCCCGAGGGACGCATCATGCATCTCAACCCCTCGAACAATCAGCTCATCGGCAGCAAGTGCGTGCAGATGATGGCCAAGACGCTGAAGAGCGAGGGCGAGGTCGCCATCCTGTCGGCGACGGCGCAGGCGACCAACCAGAACATCTGGATCGAGGAGATGAAGAAGGAATGGGCCAAGCCCGACTACGCCAAGATGAAGCTCGTCACCACGGTCTATGGCGACGACCTCGCCGACAAGAGCTATCGTGAGGCGCAGGCGCTGATCAAGGCCTATCCGAATCTCAAGGGCATCATTGCTCCGACCTCGGTCGGCATCGTGGCGGCCGCCAAGGCCGTGGTGGATGCCGGGCTGGTCGGCAAGGTCTATGTCACGGGCCTCGGTCTGCCGTCCGAGATGAAGGGCGCTGTCGTGGCCGGTGCGACCGACACCTTCGCGATCTGGAATCCGATCGATCTCGGCTATAGCGCCACCATGATCGCCGCCGCTCTCATCGCCGGCAGCGCCACCGGCAAGGCCGGCACCTCGGTCAAGGCCGGCCGCATGGGCGAGATCAAGATCGGCGACAACAACGATGCCGCCATGGCCGATCCGTTCACCTTCGACAAGTCGAACATCGAGCAGTTTGCCAAAATCTTCTGATCAGCAAGATCTGCTGATCAGGCGTTCGACGCATGCACGCCCGGGCTCAGCCCGGGCTTTCATGAAATCCTGCACTGGGTCCCTGGCGAGCAAACGGGGACGACGAGCGGAGCCGTTGTGGCTCCGGTGCATTGCCGCGGGGCCGCGTCCTTGTCTGTTGCTTTCCAGATTCCTGTTCGACCCGACCCGACCGAGCCGGTCCTCGCGCTGACGGGACTCTCGAAGCGCTTTCCGGGTGTGCGCGCGCTCCACGGCGTGCATCTCGCGCTGCATGCGGGCGAAACGACGGCGCTGCTCGGCGAGAACGGCGCCGGCAAGTCGACGCTGGTGAAGATCATGACCGGCCTGTACACGCCAGATGCCGGGACGATCCGGGTCGGTGGCGTCGAGCGCAGCTTCGCGACGCCCCGCGAGGCCTGGGCGGCCGGCATCACCGCCATCCACCAGGAACCGACCATGTTCGATGAGCTGTCGGTGGCCGAGAACATCTTCATGGGCCATATGCCCGTGACGTCCCGGCGGCTGATCGACTGGACGCAGATGCGCGAGCGCACGCGCGAGCTGCTCGACCGGCTGGAGGCGGATTTCGCTCCCGACACCCCGTTGAAGCGGCTCGGCGTCGCGCAGAAGCACATGGTCGAGATCGCCCGCGCGCTCTCCCACGATGCCCGCATCGTGATCATGGACGAGCCGACCGCCGCGCTCTCCGCGCGCGAGATCGACGATCTGTTCCGGATCGTCGCCGACCTCAAGCGCCAGGGCCGGGCCATTCTCTTCATCTCGCACAAATTCGATGAGATCTTCCGCATCGCCGATCGCTGGACCTGCCTGCGCGACGGCACCCATGTCGGCGAGGGCCTGATCGTCGACACCAGCGAAGCGGAGCTCGTGCGGCGCATGGTCGGCCGCTCCATCGACCAGGTGTTTCCGAAGCGAAGCGTGGCCATCGGCAAACCGATGCTCGAGGTCGAGGGGCTCGCCAACGCGACAGAATATGCCGACATCTCGTTCAGGCTGCATCAAGGCGAGATCCTCGGCTTCTATGGTCTGGTCGGCGCCGGCCGCTCCGAAGCGATGCAGGGGCTGATGGGCATCACCCGGCCGACCCGCGGCCGAATCCTGATCGACGGCAAGGAGGCCCGCATCGCGGTGCCGGCCGATGCGATTGCGGCCGGCATGGCCTATGTGCCGGAGGACCGGCAGACGCAGGGCGCCGTGACCCAGCTCGGCATTCGCGAGAATATCAGCCTGGCAAGTCTCGGCACGGTGGCAGGCGGCACCGGCTTCATCGACTACGGCCGCGAGCTCGGCCGCGCCCGCAAGCTCGGCACCGATCTTGCGGTCAAGGCGGCGCATTGGGATCAGAAGCTGATGGAGCTGTCCGGCGGCAACCAGCAGAAGGTCGTGATCGCGAAATGGCTGGCGACCGAGCCCAGGATTCTCATTCTGGACGAGCCGACCAAGGGCATCGACATCGGCTCCAAGGCCGCCGTCCATTCCATCATGGTCGATCTGGCGGCCTCCGGTCTCGCCATCATCCTGGTCTCGTCGGAACTGCCCGAGGTCCTCGGCATGTCGGATCGCATCGTCGTGATGAGCGAGGGGCGCATCGCGCGCATCTTCGATCGCGCCGAGGCGACGCCGGAAGCGCTGGTCAGCGTGGCCGCGGGAGGTGCCGCATGATCCTTTTGATGTCACGCCGCGAGTGGGTGCTGGCCGGGATCATCGTGGTGATGACGCTGCTGATCGGCCTGCGCGCGCCGGTGTTCCTGTCGCCCGGCAACCTCTTGTTCATCCTCACCGACACCTCGGTGCTGTTCATGATGGCGCTGGCGCAGATGACGGTGATCCTGACCCGCGGCATCGATCTGTCAGTGGCCGCCAACCTGGCGCTGACCGGCATGATCGTGGCGCTGCTGTCCCGCACCATGCCCGGCCTGCCGATTCCGGTGGTGATGCTCGCCGCCATGCTGCTGGGCGCCGGGCTCGGCCTCGTCAACGGGCTCTTGATCGCCGGGCTCGAGATGCCGCCGATCGTGGTCACGCTCGGTACGCTGTCGATCTATCGCGGGCTGATCTTCGTGCTGGCCGGCGGTGCCTGGCTGACCTCGAAGGACATGACCGAGGCGTTCCTCGCGTTTCCGAAGGCCAGCATGCTCGGCATCCCGTCGCTGATATGGGTGGCGGCAGCGGTGGCGGTTGCGTTCGCCATCTTCCTCGGCCGGTCCCGCACCGGGCGCGGGCTCTACGCCGTCGGCGGCAACCCGGTCGCGGCGCGGCATTGCGGGGTCAACCTGAAGCGGCTGCAGCTGCTCGTGTATACGCTGACCGGCACGGTCTCTGGGCTCGCGGGCTATCTCTGGGTGGCGCGCTTCGGCATCGCTTATGCGGACATTGCCGCCGGCTACGAGCTGACGGTGATCGCCGCCTGCGTCATCGGCGGTGTCTCGATCGCCGGCGGCATCGGCTCGGTGCCCGGCACGCTGCTCGGCGCGCTGTTCCTCGGTATCGTCGCCAACGCGCTGCCGCTGATCAACATCTCGCCGTTCTGGCAGATGGCGATCTCCGGTGCGGTCATTCTCGCCGCCGTCATCGTCAACACGCGCTCGGAATGGAAGCCGCAGAAACTGATCCTGCGCGAGGCGCGGCAGGCCGCGGGAGGCAGGCGATGAGCGTGTCCGAGCATGCGCCGCGCTACCAGGTGGGGGATCGCAAGCCGTTCCGGCTGCTCGACCTGATCCTGGCTTGGGAGAGTGTGCTCGTTGTCCTGCTCATCACGGTCATCGTGGTGAACGCGTGGATCTCGCCGTATTTCCTCGATGTGTTCAACCTCTCAGACGCGACGGTCAATTTCTCCGAGAAGGCCATCGTCGCGCTCGCGATGGCGCTGTTGATCCTGGTCGGCGACATCGACCTGTCGGTGGCGGCGATCATCGCGCTCGCTTCGCTGGCGATGGGCCTCGCCTCGGTCGCCGGCATCCCCACACCCGGTTTGGTGCTGATCGGCCTCGGGATCGGCGCGGTGGCCGGCGCCTTCAATGGCCTGCTCGTCACCGGCATCGGGCTGCCCTCGATCGTCGTGACCATCGGCACCATGTCGCTGTATCGCGGCATCGCGCAGGTCGTGCTCGGCGATCAGGCGATCACCCGCTATCCGGCCGGGCTGCAGGCGCTGGGGCAGGGCACGCTGTTCGAGATGCCGCCGCTGCCCTGGTCGTTCGCGATCTTCCTGGGGCTCGCGCTGGTCATTGGACTCGTTCTCCACCGCACGACCATTGGCCGCCGCCTCTATGCGATCGGCAACAATGCCGTCGCCGCGCGCTACTCCGGCATTCGGGTCGAGCGCATCCGCTTCTGGCTGTTCGTGCTCTCCGGGCTTGCCGGCGGGCTCGCCGCCGTGCTGCTGACCGGCCGCATCGGCTCGACCCGTCCGAACATCGCGCTGGGCTGGGAGCTCGAGATCATCACCATGGTGGTGCTCGGCGGCGTCTCGATCTCGGGCGGATCGGGCAGCATTCCGGGCGTGGTGCTGGCGGTGTTCGTGCTCGGCTTCACCACCTTCGGCATGAGTCTCGTCAATGTGCCGGGTATCGTCATCAACGTGCTGCTCGGCGTGCTCCTGATTGCGGCGATCGCCGCGCCGTTGATCGTCCGCCGGCTGGTGAAAGGCAACCGATGACCCGCGAACGCATCGGCTTCAAGATGCATCTCTTTACCGGGCAGGAGGCGGAGTATCGCCGCCGCCATGACGCGATCTGGCCGGAGCTCAAGGCGCTGCTCACCGAGACCGGAATCCGCAACTACTCGATCTTCCTCGATCCGGAGACGCTGACGCTGTTCGGCTATCTCGAATGCGAGCCGGGGCACGGCCTCGCCGACCTCCCCGCTCACCCGGTGATGCGGCGCTGGTGGGACTACATGAAGGACATCATGGCTTCGAATCCGGATGGCTCGCCGGTGTCCGAGCCGCTTGTCGCCGTCTTCCACATGGCGTGACGCCAGCTCACGAGTTCAGACCATGGCCACGGCGGTGCTCGATATCGGCAAGACCAATGTGAAGGTCGCGCTGTTCGACGGCGAAGGCCGCAGGCTGGCCGAAACCAGCCTCCCGAACGCGTCGTTGCCGGGCCCGCCGTACCGGCACTACGACACTGGCATGATCTGGCGCTTTCTCTTGTCCGCGCTGGCGGAGCTCGCGCGAACCCACGCCATCGAGACCATCGTGCCGACCACCCATGGTGCGACGGTCGCCTTCGTGACGGACGATCCCGACGTCGACGAGGGCCTGGCGCTGCCGATCATGGACTATGAGGATCCGGTGGTGGAGGCGATCGAGCCGGACTATGCGCGGCTGCGTCCGCCCTTTGCCGAGACCTTCTCGCCGCCGCTCGGCAACGGGCTGAACTACGGCCGGCAGATCGCCTGGATGCGCAAGCACCATCCCGATCGCATGGCGGCTGCGCGCGCCATGCTGCCCTATCCGCAATATTGGAGCTGGCGGCTGTCCGGCGTGATGTCGGCAGAGCCGACCTCGCTCGGCTGCCACAGCGATCTCTGGGAGCCGGCCCATGGCCGGCTGTCCCGCCTGGCGACGGCGCTCGACGTGCATCGCCTGATGCCGCCGGTCGTGCATGCCTTCGATCGCATCGGCGCGATCCGTCCCGAGATCGCCGCCCGGACCGGATTGTCGCCGACGACGCGTATTCTCTCCGGCATTCACGATTCCAACGCCTCGCTGCTGCCGCACCTGCTGACACGGCAGGCGCCGTTCACGGTCATTTCCACCGGAACATGGGTGGTGATGATGGGCGTCGGCGCGCCGCTGGAGCGGCTCGATCAGCGCGCCAGCATGCTCGCCAATGTCGCGGCAGACGGACGGCCCGTCGCCTGCGCGATCTTCATGGGCGGGCGCGAATTCGATGTTCTGACCAAGGGCCATCCGGCAGTCGCGACGCTGGCCGATGTCGAGGCGGTGATCGGCGCGGGCGCGCTGGCGCTGCCGTGCTTTTCCGGCGAGGGCGGCCCGTTCGCGCAACACGCCGGCAGGATCGAGGGCACGCTGCCTGCGTGCGAAGGCGCCCGGGCGGCGCTCGCCACGCTCTACAGCGTCTTGATGACCGACCACATGCTGACGCGGCTCGGCGCCGACGCCGGCGCCCTCGTAGTCGAAGGCGGCTTCGTCAAATCGCCGCTCTATGCCGGGCTGCTGGCCGCGCTCCGTCCGCAGCAGCCGATGCTGATTGCCGATAACACCGCCGGCACCGCGCAGGGCGCAGCGCTGCTCGCCACCTGGCCGAAGCCGCCCGTCGATCTCAGCCGCCCGGTGTCTCCGCTCGTTCCCAAAGGTCTCGACAGCTATGTTCGGCGCTGGCGGGACCGCGTTCACCATCTCTGACATCCGCCCGTTCGCAGGAGTTTGCCCGTGACTGACCAGACCGTAGAAAAGGCCTTTGCGCAGGCGCAGGCGCATTTCGCCGCGACCGGCGTCGACGTCGAGGCGGCGCTCGCCAAGCTCGACCAGGTCGCGGTGTCGCTGCACTGCTGGCAGGGCGACGATGTCCGCGGTTTCGAGAATCCTGAGGCCGCGCTGACCGGCGGCATCCAGGTGTCCGGCAACTACATCGGCCGCGCGCGCACGCCCGACGAGCTCAGGGCCGACCTCGACCTCGCGATGTCGCTGATCCCCGGCCGGCTCCGGCTCAATCTCCATGCCATCTATCTCGACACCGACGAGAAGGTCGGGCGCGATGAGATCCAGCCAAAGCACTTCCAGTCGTGGGTCGACTGGGCCAGCCGCAAGGACATCGGCCTCGATTTCAATCCATCCTGCTTCTCGCACCCGCTCAGCGCCGACAACCTGACACTCAGCCATCCCGATCCCGGCATCCGCCGCTTCTGGATCGATCACTGCAAGGCGAGCCGCAGGGTCTCAGAGCATTTCGGTCGCTCGCTCGGCTCGCCGTCGGTCATGAACATCTGGGTGCCCGACGGCACCAAGGACTATCCGGCCGACCGCTTCGGTCCGCGCGCGCGCCTGCGCGACGCGCTCGACGAAGTGCTGGCGGAGCCGATCTCACCGGCCTTCCACAAGGACGCCGTGGAAGGCAAGCTGTTCGGCATCGGCGCCGAGGCCTTCACGGTCGGCTCCAATGAGTTCTACCTTGCCTACGCCGTGAAGCGCGGCACGCTGTTGTGTCTCGATGCCGGCCATTTCCATCCGACCGAAGTGATCTCGGACAAGCTCTCCGCGGTGCTCAGCCTGGTCGATGAGCTGCTGCTGCATGTCTCCCGGCCGATGCGCTGGGACAGCGATCACGTCGTGCTGCTCGACGACGAGACGCAGGCCATCGCGAACGAGCTGGTGCGAGGTGACGTGCTGCACCGGGTCGCGATCGGCCTGGATTTCTTCGACGCCTCCATCAACCGCATCGCGGCCTGGGTGATCGGCACCCGCAACATGAAAAAGGCCTTGCTCAAGGCGATGCTGGAGCCGCGTGCGGCGCTGCTGGAGGCCGAGGCGCACGGCGATGGCACCCGCCGCATGGCGCTGTTCGAGGAACATCGGTCGAGCCCGTGGGGCGCGGTCTGGGACTATTTCTGCCTGACGCGCGGTGCTCCGGTCGGCCTGCGCTGGCTGGATCGCGTCAAGGCCCATGAGCGCGACGTTCTCGTGCATCGATAAGCGCCAGCGAATGCTGACGCACCTGCCGTTAAGCTAGCTGAGAGCAAGGGCCGCAGCCGAAGCCGCCTTCACGCAGCCATTCTGCTGCGTGAGCGATGCGATCGCTACACGAACGAAAAGTTGACGTATCTGGAGCGGCGAGGCAGTTGCGACAAAATGAGAGCAAGCCCGCCGTTGAGATCATTGGTGGGCCCGGCAGGACTCGAACCTGCAACCAGACCGTTATGAGCGGGAGGATATCGGGCGCCTTCGTTGATTTTACTGCGGTTTGTTTGATTTCGATCGCATTTGCTGTCGTTTGTTCAGGTTGTTTCTGGTGCGAAATTGGTGCGGTAGCTGCATCGGCAGCAGCTCAACTTTTGCCTTAGTCTAGGCTGTTTGCTATTTGTTCCGAGATGTCTTCCCCTTTACGCTCCAAACGCGCACTCTACATTCTTGAGCAAGAATGTTGTCGGAGAGGGCAACTCTTGCGTTGCCCGACATGATAGCGCGAAAAGCATTTCAGTCGGATCCCGCCAGTGTGAGCCTTACAGAGCGTACTCGCCGCGCTCCTGCGACGGATTGGCTGTCTGCGGACGGCTCACGGCCGGCAACCTCGAGGGCAAAATAGGCGATGGTCGATTCCAGCCCTTCTCGGAGGGCAACCCGCGGACGCCAATCCAGCAGCTGCTCCGCGGTTGAAATCACTGGTTTGCGCCGCTTGGGATCATCGACCGGGAGCGGCTTGAATTCCAGGGTGGAGGCCGAGCGGGTGCATGTCAGCACCTCCCGGGCGATCGCCTCGATGGTCATCTCATGCGGATTGCCGAGATTCACCGGACCCGTCACTTCCGCAGGACTTTCCATCAGTTTTTCCAGTCCCCGAACGAGATCGTCGACGAAGCAGAAGCTGCGCGTCTGGCTGCCGGATCCGTAGATCGTGATCGGCGCGCCACGGAGCGCCTGCACGATGAAGTTCGAGACCACCCGGCCGTCGTTCTCGTGCATGCGTGGGCCATAAGTGTTGAAAATGCGGGCAACCTTGATCTCCAGCCCGTGCGTGCGGTGCGCGTCGAACATCAAGGTTTCCGCAGCACGCTTGCCTTCATCATAGCAGGCGCGCGGTCCGATGGTGTTGACGTGACCGACATAGCTCTCCGGTTGCGGATGGATCTCGGGGTCGCCATAGACTTCACTGGTCGAAGCCTGCAGGATGCGCGCGGACTTATCGCGTGCTAGCTCCAGCAGATTGAGCATCCCGAGCACGCAGGTCTTCATCGTGCCGAGCGGATCCTGCTGATAGTGCGGCGGCGACGCCGGACAGGCCAGATTGTAGATGCGGTCAAGCTGTCCCTCGATCTCCAGCGGATCGCGCACGTCGTGGGCAAGGAAGCTGAAATTGGGATGATTGAGCAGGGGGCGGATGTTGCGCTGCGAGCCGGTGTGCAGATTGTCGACACAGATCACGGTATCGCCACGTCGCAGCAACGTATCGCAGATGTGTGAGCCGATGAAGCCTGCGCCGCCGGCGACGAGCGTTCGGTGCGGTGGACGGGATGAAATCGTGGAACGAATGGTCATGACAGTCCCAGCTTGAGTTCGATGGCATCAGAGGTCGCAGAGACGGCGGAGCGCCGCGCGATCCGCGCGCGGCGGGCAAGCGCCTCGCGGTGATAGTCTTCGAGCTGCCGCGCCCGGTGATCGGGGGTGTGATCACGCAGCACGCGGCGGCGGGCTCGGTCGCCTATCGCCCGACGGGTGTCCTCCGGCATCTCGCGCAGGATCGTCGTAACCTCCCGCGGCGAGGACACCACAAGGATTTCCTTGTTTGGCGTGAAGATCGTCTCCAGACCGGGCCAGGCATCGGAGAGCACCGGCGCGGCGCAGGCCGCGGCTTCGAACAGCCGGACGCTCGGCGAAAAGCCGAGGTTACGCATGTCGGCGCGGGTGACGTTCAGTGTGAAGTGCTGGGCGGCAAAAAAATCGGCATGTTGGTGCGGCGGGAGGTGTGTGATCCGATCGACATTGGCAGGCCAGACGATGTCGTCCGGATATTGCGCTCCGGCGATGGCGAAACGCGCATCAGGCGTGGCGCGCGCCGGCGCGAGCAGCAGGTTCTCGAGCTGGGGCTGACGGTCAGCGCTGTAGGTGCCGAGATAGCCGAGCGACCAACGATTGGGAACGTCGCGCGGTTGATACAGCTCAGTGTCGGCGCTGCAGTAGAGCACGCGCGCCATCGGACTGCCGTAGAGATCCTCGACCATGGCTAACGCTGGCCCGCCGGAGAACGAGAGATAAAGATCGAAGCGGGGAATCATCGACGCCGACAGATACGACAAGCCGTGACCATCCTCGAGACCGGCGAGCGTAACCGGAGTGTCGATGTCGTAAAATGCCGTGACGCCCTGGGCATGCGAGGTCATCCAGTCGGCGATGGCGATGCCGTCCGGCACGTAGGACCCGATGATGACGAGGTCGGCATCGCGGATCAGCGCGCCGAACCTGCGCGGCAGCTCCGGAAGCTCCTTGTAGAGATGGATGCGCCAGTCGCGGGGATCGGTCAGGTCGCGATGATCGCGGTACCACGGCACGTCGCGCTCCAGGAATGTCACGCTGTGGCCGCGACTCGCCAGCGCCGCGAGCAGCGCGCGGTAGGTGGTGGCGTGACCGTTGCCCCAGGACGAAGTGACCGACAATCCGATGACGACGATGTTGAGTTTCATTCTGCAGCCTCGATACGGGGGCTTCTGCCTTGAAGCAGGGCGTGGAATTGTCGCGCGCGGTGACGATAGGTGTGATGCGCCATGACGCGCGCGCGGCCGCGTTCACCAATGGCGCGTGCGCGCGCGGGAGAGAGCGTATCGAGATGCGCTGCAACGGCAGCACCATCGGGAGCCACCAGGATCTCGTGGTCGGGTTCGAGGAAGAGCTCGATCCCCTCCCATTGGTCCGTGATGAGGCAGGCGGCCGCGCCCGCCGCCTCGAAGACGCGGGTCGGCGGCGAGAAGCCGTAAGCCGCCATGCTGTCGCGGTTGACGTTCAACGTCGCGCGCGCCGAGCCGAAGAAGGCGTTGTGATCGGCGGTGCCGACATGGCCGACGGCACGAATATTCGCCGGCATCGCCTTGTCGTGCCAGCCGGAGCCGCCGAGCACGAAGCGTTTCCCCGGCAGCCGGCTGGCAGCGTCGATGAAGAAACGTTCGATGCGGGCCTCACGGTCGGGCAGGCGGTTGGCGAGCAGATTGAGCTCGGAGTCGAAATCCGCGCGGGCCGCTGCCGGATGATGGGTGTCTGGATCGAGCGCATTGTAGATCGGCACGCAATCGCGCGCGCCGACGTCGCGATAGGTCGTCACGACCGGATCGCCACCGCCGTAGGTCAGGACCGCATCGTAGCGCGGGACGGCACGGCGGAGATGATGGCGGGGATCGGCCGCGATCGCATCCAGGGTGGCTGGCGCGTCGACGTCCCAGTAGAACCGCAGCGCACGACCTTCGATGGCCGATATGGCGTCTTCGAGTTCGGCATCGAACACGCCGACGCCACTAGCCTTGATCAGAAGATCCGCCGATCGGACCGCGTCGTCGAGCGCGCGTTGCCAGCCGTCCGGTGTCGCCGGATAAACGACGACGCGTGCCCATGGCGGATCTGCGATATCGCGATGGGCCTGCCGCTTGAAGGCGTCCGGCTCGTAGAAGGTGATGTCGTGACCGAGCTTGGCGATCTCCTTCAGCATGCCGCGGTAATAGGTCGCGGCACCGTTCCAGTAGGAGGAGACGAGGCTGGAGCCGAAAAAGCAGATGTTCATGAGGCGGCCCTTTCGAATGCGGTCGACATCCGAGTCTCGCCGCTGCTCAGCGGCCCCACGATGTCGAGCAATTGCTGCGCGCGATGGCGGCAGGTGTGACGCGCCAGCACCGTGCGGCGCGCCTTGTCGGCGATGGCTCCGGCCAGCTCCGGATCACTCGATAGTCTTCGCAGCTCGCGCCGCATGTCATCGCCGCTGGTCGCTCGCAGATAGGTGCCGTCGGGGAACAGACTCTCGACATCGCTCCAGGGGGCCGAGACAATCGGAATGCCGCAAGCCATCGCCTCGAACATGCGGATGGTAGGAATGCCCGGCAGCGATTGCGCATAGGGCGCGCGGGGGACATGCACCGTGGCGCGGGCTGCAGCGAACGCTTCGGGGACGCGATGCGCCGGCAGCCAGCCGCCGTATCGGATGCCCGCCCGCTGCATCGCCGACAGCGCGTCGTCCGGATATCGCACGCCATAGATCGTTGCATCGAGCCGAAGCGCGGCGATTGGGTCGATGAGATATTCGCGCAACTCGGCGCTGCGCTCGTTGTCGCCCCAATTGCCGACCCAGACGAGGTCGTGTTGCGGAGTGACGTCAGGCAACGGACGGTACAGGGCGGTGTCCGCGGCCTCGTGCCACGTGAATGCGCGTCGGGTCCACCCGAGCTTCAGATAGATCTGGCGCAGCACCTCGCCAAAGGCGAGCACGCCGTCATAGCCGGCGAGATCGAAGCGCGCGAGCTCGTCCGGCGCCGTGACGGCGCGATGATGCGTATCGTGGAACAACAGGGCGTAGCGGCCACCGGCGATGCGGTGACGGCCGATCGCCTTGACCAGATCCGGCGGGTTCCACTCGTGCACCACGACCAGATCGGCGCCGTCGAGCGCACGGGGCAGGTCGAGCGTGCCGTCGTAATGCTTGACGTCGACGCCCTGAAAAAGCTGGGGCAACTCGCGCAGACTTGCCTCGCCACCGTCATTGACCGCGTTGAGACGGCTCCAGCCTTCAGCCGGCTCATAAACGATCACCTCATGTCCGACGGCATGAAGCTCGCGCGTGACACCGCGCAGGAAATGCGCATTGCCATTGTTCCAGCACGACGAGAACGCATGGTAGAACAGCACACACTTCATGCAAACGCCTCGGCGAGGATGTTGGAGTGGGAATCCGGCGACGCCGTAGCCAGCAGCTCGCTGTAGACATCGGCGTAAGCCTTCGCTGTCCGGCGGAGCGAATAGCGGAGGGACCTTTGGCGTGCAGCCTCCTGCAGCACGCTCCGCGCGGTCTGATCGGCGATGAGCCAGTTCAGGGTGCTCTTGAGCGCGCCGATGTCACCGGGGGGCACGAAGACGGCCGCATCCTGCCAGAGTTCGCGAAACGTCGGAATGTCCGACAGCACCAGCGCGCAGCCGGCGGCGGCGGCCTCCAGCACCGACATGCCGAATGGCTCGTACAGCGCCGGGCTCACGAAGATCGCGGCGTGGCTCATCCACTGCTGCAGCTCGGCATGGGCAAGCTCGCCCAGGGCATGCAGATCGCGCGGCAGGCCGTCCTGGTCCGAGCCGGATCCTGCAACATGGATCGGACAGGGACCTCCGGCCGCGACCCCGACGAGTGCGCGCAGGTTCTTGGCTTTGTCCCACATCCGTCCGGCCGCGAGGACGACCATCCGTTTGTCCGCCGGAATGTCGTCGGGTGAGACGATGCCGTTCCAGATCAGCCTCCCCGGGTGTGGCGGATCATAGAGCCGGCTCACGACCTCGCCGAAGGCACTGCTTGGCGCGACCCAGGCGGCGGCACGCCGCAATCCCTCGGTCACAAGTGCGCTGTAGCACAGCCATTGTGGCTCCTGCAGGAAGCCCGTCTCATTGCAAACCAGCCCCCACGATCCCACGCAGGAGTGGGCCACTACGAGGACCGGCGCTTCCCAATCGAACGTCGCCTCGCGGAAGCTGTTGAGATGGACGACATCGGGCTCCACGTCGCATGCGATGGCATGCAGCACGCGCCTTGCTTGATCGACGTTACGCCCATCCGGATCCTGCCATTCCAGGGCCAGATCGGTTTCGATCACTCGGATGCCACTTCCGGCGATGTCCGCGCGCTGATCGGAGCTCATCCGGCGCCCCAGCGTGACCAGATAAACCTCGATGCCAAGGATGCCCAGCGCGGGCGCTAGGCTGGTCGCGTATCTCCACACGCCCCCCACGGTGTCGGTGGTCATCAGCACGCGCTGGCGTCGCACCGTGCTCATGGCGTAACCTGAATCTCGAGCGCGGCCAGCGGCACCGGACACTCGTTCTGAACGTCGCTGAACTGGCTGAAGAGCGTCAAGTAGTGGGCATGAGCCCGCTCCCACGCCTGGTCGTCGGGCGTGCCCCATAGCTTCTGATAGTCCGGCGATCCCGGATACGGGTACAGCGGCACGGGATCGTTGGCCCAGACGCCGGCATCCTGCATGCGCTGGCGCCAGCGCTGTACGACCGGATCGTCATCCTGCGGCATTTCGATCAGATTGGCCTGCACGAACGGAACATGCCGCCGCGCTTCGACCAGGCGCTCAGCGAGCTGTTCGGTGGTCATGCGGCAGTTCTTGGCCAGTGCGGCGCGGCCCTCAGGCGACAGGCTCTCGATGCCAGCCTCGATCGACACGCAGCCTGCGCGCCCGAGCAGAGCCAGCATCTCGGGCTTCCACAGGTCGATCCTGGTCTGCACACCGAATTTGAGGCCGCTGCCCACGAGCCCCTGCAGCAGCTCGGGATTGGGCAGGAAGATCTCGTCGACGAAATAGACATACTCGACCTCCTGCGCCAGCAGAGCATCGATCTCGTCGAGGATCACGGCAGCCGGGCGCTTGCGGTAGGCGTTGCGGAAATTGTCCTTTGCGCAGAACGTGCAGTGATACGGACAGCCGCGCGATGCCTCGACCTCGGCACCCGGCCCGACCGGCTTGGCCTCGAAGCGATGATGGTGGTGCTCATGCCGGTGGATCATTTCGGCCGGCCATTGCAGCGCCGGCTGGTCGATGAAGCTGGCGGCCAGCGGTCCGCCATGGATGCGGATCGCGCCGTGGGCATCTGCAAAGCAGAGACCGCGGAAATCGCGCTCGCCATCGGCCAGCCGTCTCACGGCCTGTTCACATTCGCCCATGACGACGATGTCGACACCGAGCTTTCGCAAGGTGGCCCGCGGCGTGGTCGAGCCGTGCGGGCCGACGGCGATGAGGGTTGCTCCGCTCTCGCGCAAGGTCGACACCAGCTCCTGCGGCACCCGCAACTCCGGCGGGGCACAGCGCCAGAATAGATAGGTAGGGGCCGTGGTCAGCACGATCATGTCGGGGCGGAACGTCACGAGCTCGGCCCGAATATCGGACGGCGTCAGGTCGAACATGTGCGCGTCGAGCAGCAGCGTCGCGTGCTCCGCCTCGCGCAGCAGGTGCTCGGAGATTCCGAGCTCGAGGGGCAGATGCGGGCTGCGGCAGCCGAAATAGATGCTGCCATCGAACGTCCAGTTCGGATTGATGAGGGCGACGCGGGTCATGCCAGCGCCTCCCGGCCGGAGGCTTGGGCAAATCGCCCCGTCAACCAGGCGTGCAGGCCACCCAGACCGTCAGCGAATGCGGTCCTTGGCTGCCAACTGGTGGCGCGGTTCAGCTCGGTGATATCCGAGACGTACCAAGGCTGATCGCCCGGACGCCAATCCGCGAAGCTGAAGGAGGGCGAGCCGGCCAACGGCGTGATCATATCGATCAGCTCCAGCAGGCTGATCGCGTTCGAGGGGCCGCCGCCGAGATTGAAGACTCGGCCTTGCGCTGCCTCGATCCCGTTGAGCACTGCGAGCCAGGCGTCGACCGCATCGGCCACGTAGAGCGCGTCCCGGACTTGACAGCCGTCGCCATAGATCGTCAACGGCGTGCCACGCAAGGTGGAGAGCACGAAATGCGCGATCCAGCCCTGATCCTCCGTGCCGAACTGGCGCGGCCCGTAGATGCAGCTCATCCGCAGCACTGCCGTCTTCAGGCCGTAAACCCTGGAATAGTCGTGGACATATTGATCGGCGGAGCCCTTCGAGCAGCCATATGGACTGTAGAGATCGAGGGGCGCGGCCTCCGAGACGCCTTGCCTCAAGGCTGGATCGATTGGCTGATAGCGCTGGCCGTTGCGGACGATCTCGTCGTTGCCGATCAGGCGGCCGTACACCTTGTTCGTCGACGCGAACAGCATGGCGGCTGACGGGTTGTGAAGCCGAACGGCCTCGAGCACGTTCAGCGTGCCGCGGGCATTGATCTCGAAATCGTCCATCGGACTGTCGAGGCTCGACGTCACCGCGACCTGCGCGGCGAGGTGCAGCACGGCCTTCGCCGGCTTGATGCTGTCTATGACGGCGATGGGATCCCTGATGTCGCCGACCACGATCGTGATCCGATCGCCGTGCCTGGATTTCAGCCATTGCGCATTCTCACGCACGCCGGCGCGGATCAGGCTGTCCAGGATCAGGACGTTGTCGCCGCGCGTGGCGAGCCGGTCCGCGAGATTGCAGCCGATGAAGCCGCAGCCGCCGGTGATCACAATGGGGGCGGAGGAGGAGGTCAGATCCGTCATGCTACAAGTCCACGACGCAACAGCTCATCGGTGGCCTTCTCAGCTCGGTCCTCGGCGATCTGGCCAGCGAGATAGCCCGCCAGATCGGAAAGCCCATCCTCGAAGCGGACCTGCGGCCTGAAGCCGAGCAGGCGCTCGCTCTTGGTGATGTCGGCGAAGCAGTGCCGGATGTCTCCCGCGCGGTACTTGCCGGTGATCGATGGCGTCATCTGCGACCGGCCCATGACGCGGGCGAGATCTTCCGCGACGGAGACGATCGTGCGGCTCTGTCCGGAGCCGACGTTGAGAACGTCATCGGACTGGTCGCCGTCGAGCGCGAGCACGCAGGCGCGTGCGACGTCATGGACGTGGACGAAGTCGCGGCGCTGCAGGCCGTCCTCGAAGACGAGCGGCGGACGATCGTTGAGGAGTCGGGCTGCGAAGATCGCGAGCACGCCGGTGTATGGATTGGAGAGCGCCTGGCGGGGTCCGAACACGTTGAAGAAACGCAGCGCCAGGGTGGGGATGCCATACGCCTTACCAGTGATCAGGGACATCCGTTCCTGGGCATATTTGTTCAGCGCGTAGATCGAGCTCAGCGTCGGCTGCTTGGTCTCCGGCGTCGGGATCGGCTCGAGCGGGCGATCCTCTGAGTCGGCAAGCTCCCAGTCGCCGCGCCTGAGCTGCGCGAGCGCACGCTCGTCCGGCGCGACCGTTGCGCCATCCGTGGTCCGGCAGGCGCCCTCGCCATAGACGCTCATGGACGACGCGACCACCAGCCGCGCCACTGGGCGATTGGCCAGAGCCTGCAGCAGCACAGCGGTCCCGAGCTCATTGGTGCGGACATAGGGCTCGATGTCGTACATGCTCTGGCCGACGCCGACGCTGGAGGCCAGATGGAGCACCTTGTCGACGCCGCGCAGCGCCCGCTCGACCAGCACGGCATCCGTGACGTCGCCGACCATCAGTTCGGCGTCAGCGTTTAGGTAGGAGGGGCGTTGACCCTGCGCGCCGTGCACCTGGGGAGAGAGCGAATCGAGCAGCCGGACCTCGTGGCCTGCGGAGATCAGTGCGTCGGCCGTGTGCGAGCCGATGAATCCTGCGCCTCCGGTGATAAGGACACGTGTCATGCAGGGCTACTCCGTCGCGGCGTCGTGAATGAACTTCTGAAGGTGAGAAGCAGCGCAAGGAATGTTCGTTCCTCCGCCACGTACAAACAATAATTTCCCTAATCTGGATCAATAACCCACATGTAGGTGTGGTTCACCAGAAGGGGGCGCCGTGGTGCCCTGGGGCAAGCTGAAGATGGCGTGCGACGGTCGCGCCTATATCGGCGAAACTCGCGCGACCACCGATAGGTCCGGCGCTGGCGCCGTTCGCGATCAGGATCGGCACGCGCTCGCGCGTATGATCGCTTCCGCTCCAGGTCGGATCGCAGCCGTGATCGGCGGTCAGGACAAGGAGGTCGTCATTGCCGAGCCGGCCCAGCAGCTCCGGCAAACGCGCGTCAAAGGCTTCGAGGGCGTGTGTGTAACCGGCGACATCGCGACGATGACCGTAGAGCGTATCGAAGTCCACGAAGTTGGCGAACAGCAGGCCGCCGTCGCCGAGGGCGTCGAGACCTTCGAGAGTGCGCGTGAACAGCGCATCATTGCCGTCGCCTCTCAGGTTCCTGCCGGTGCCGCGATGCGCGAAGATATCGTCGATCTTGCCGATCGACACGACCGGCCGTCCTTCCGCGGTCGCGACATCGAGAATGGTCGCCTCCGGCGGAGGAACGGCGTAGTCGCGGCGATGCGCGGTGCGGCGGAATGTGGTGGCGGTGTCGCCGACAAAGGGCCGGGCGATCACACGTCCGATGTTGATAGGATCCACCAGGAGCCGCGCCACCTCGCAAAGGCGATAGAGCCGGTCCAGGCCGAAGGTCTCTTCGTGGGCCGCGATCTGGAACACCGAGTCCCCTGACGTGTAGCAGATCGGCTGTCCGGTTTGCATATGCATCTCGCCCAGCTCGGCGATGATCTCGGTGCCGGAGGCGTGACGATCACCGAGCACGCCGGGCAGCTCCGCCGTCGCGCACAGCTGCCGAATGAGCTCCGGGGGAAAGGCAGGAACGGTCCGCGGAAAGTAGCCCCATTCGAACGGCACGGGAACGCCAGCGATTTCCCAATGTCCCGACGGCGTGTCCTTGCCGCGCGATCGTTCGCTGGCACAACCGAACGCCGCGCCGGCGCTCGCCGGGCCATGAAGACCGGGCGGACGCCGGCCGGTCGCGAGCTCGCAGGCCTCGCCGAGGCCGAGCGTCACCAGATAAGGGAGCCGTAACGGGCCCTCGCGCAGGTCGGTGTCCGCGCGGCCGTCTGCACAGGCCTCGGCGATATGGCCGACGGTGTCGGCGCCGGCATCGCCGTAGTCGGCTGCATCGGGGGCGCCGCCGATGCCCACGGAATCCAACACGAGGATCAAGGCACGCATGGCAATGGCTCCCGCAGGTCGGACGTAGCGGCCGCAGAGCCTGTCCGTGCGCAATAGCGCATGATCATGCTGGCGCAGAAGTCGGCGAACTCGTTGGCGTCGAGCGGCGGGCTGGTGTGGTGCGCGGCAAGGCCGCGATGCTCTGGCGTGAAGCAGAACGTGACGGTGACGTCGAACTCCGCCAGCGCCTCCATCTGGCGATCGAACCAGTCGAGCGCGTTGGGACGGAAGCTGTCGGCCCAGGACAGCCCGGTGCGGACGCGACGGACGCCGAGCCGGCGCAGCCACAGCACGGCGTCGTTCAGGCGATGGTCCTCGAAATGAAACCATTGGCACAGGCCCATGCCGTGGGCATGCTCCGGAAACAGCTCTGCGGCCAGCTTGGGCGCGCCATCCTCGCGCAGGAGACCCATGTGGAAATGCCGATAGTAGGACGAGCCTTCGGCCTCCTTGTGCCGGGTCGTCGCCTCCCAGGCCATCGGCAGATCGTAAAGACTGTACCAGTGGACGCGCGGCGCGCGCCCGTTGAGCAGCTCGGCAGTGCGCTGTAAGCCCCAGGCCTGGACCTCGTCGGCGCCGAACGAGGATACCCCGACCTCGGTGACCCAGACCGGCACGGAGACGAGCGCCTGGATCTCGGCCAGCTTGGCTGGCCATTCGTCGATCTTCCAGAGATTCCAATCCAGTGGAAAGCCGTGCACTGCGACGGCGTCGACGTGATCCAGCACGCCGCGCGCCTTCATGTTGTTGATGAAGGCGGGATCAATCGGCGAGATGCCGCCGAGCACCCGCGGCAACGTCGCGTGCGCCGAGCGGATCGCCTTTCCGGCTGCGATCGCGGTCTCGGCGAAGCGCGCCCAGTCGGGATCGAGCTGTAGGTCCCAGTGCGACTTGTTGTTCGGCTCGTTCCAGATCTTGGCAGCCTCGATCATCGCACACCTCGCGCCGGATAGACCGGACCGTCCTGTTGGGGTCGCGGCGCCTTGCGGCACAGATAGACCTCGGCTTCGGGATGCGCGACGATCGCGAAGCCGGCGCTGCGCAGCATGGCCTCGACGCAGGCACGGTTCGGCGCCCACCAGTTCGTGGGATCATCGGCATAGCTGTGCTCGATGAAATGCATCCTGGGATAGCTCGGGCTGTCGAACGGACTGGTCGTCCAGAAATCATAGTTGCGGGCGATCTCGTCGACCTCCGATGAGCCACGCTGCATCGACTGGAACAACAGCTGATCGTCGACGACGTGCTCGCGGATGAGGTCGAGCGCCAGAAGCGGATGGCGCAGGTGATAGAACACGCCCATGAAGATCACGAGATCGAAGGTCTCGCCGAGCTGCCCGACATCGTAGGTCGAGAGCTTTCGAAACTCGATGTCGAGCCCGTTGACGTCGGCAGCAAAGCGCGCCTGTGCCAGATAGTCGTCGTCCGTGTCCAGGCCGAGCACGCGATCGGCGCCGCGCCGCTTCATCTCAATGGCATAGAAGCCCGCGTTGCAGCCGATATCGAGCACGGACTTTCCGGTGAGATCATCCGGAATGACGTCGGCGAAGCGTCGCCACTTCACGTTGGGATAATCGCCCAGGAAGTGCGTCGGCGCCGTCGCGACGCCGTTCAGGTTGAGGTTGTGAAACCACGGGCCCAGTGCATCGACGCGGCGGCGAATCTCGTCTCGGGACAGCAGGGCGCTGGTCATGCGCGTCCTCCCGGGAGAGGCGCGGGGACGCCCACTCCGGCGGCCGCGCGCAGCATGGGACGCGGCTCTCGGCCATCCTGCGAGGCCGCGAGCAACGCGATCGCCGTGCGGTAGCCGTGGATCGTTCCCACATCGACATAGGCCTCGCCGGCCTTGACGCCGATACCCGCGCCTCCGGCGGCGAGATAGCTGTTCACCAGCGTGCCGAAGTACTCGTCGCTGCGGCTACGAGCCTCCCACAGGGTGTTGAGGTCATGGAAGCCTCGCGCCGACATGCGAAAGGCGCCCCAGATCCAGTTCGAGGTGGCGTCGCGCTGCTTGACCTGGATCTCCTTGACGGCGTCGCCGTCCAGCACGACTGCGTCGAAGAATTCGGGATGCTCGACCGGGAACAGCAGGAACGACAGATCGGCAGCGGGCAGGCGGGCGAGCGCCGCCTTCGGAAACCACACCGTATCCGGCAGCCCGACCAGCACGTCCTGGTGGTCGCCGATCACGGTCGAGGCGCGGAACACGGCATCGCACAGGCCTGCGGCCTCGGGTTGGACGACATAAGCGAGGCGCGCGCCGCCGTAACGATCGCCGAAATATTCGAGGATGTCCGATTTTCCCGGCGAGATGACGAAGCAGATCTTGTCGGCGCCGCCGAGGATCAGCCGCTCGACGAGATATTCCGACACGGCGCATGGCCGCTCGACGTCGCCGTCGCTGCGGCTGCCGACCGGAAGCAACTCCTTGGAAAACGCCAGCGGCTGAATGCGGCTCCCGCGGCCGGCGGCTGGCACGATGCCCCACATGTCAGGCCTCCTGTGTCGTTGGTGTCGGCGCGTGCCGGATCGCCCGTTCGAACAGACCGATCATCTCGTTCGCGCGCGTCTGCGAGCTGTGTTCGTCCAGCACGCGCTGCCGGGCGCGCGCGGCCATGCGCGCCAGCTCCCCATCGTCCCGGGCGAACGCGGCAAGCGTATCCTCGGAACGACCGGCCAGGATGATCTCCTCATCAGGCGCGAAGAAATTTGCGATGCCGTTCCAGGTGTCACTGAGCAGGGGCACGCCGCAGGCCGCCGCTTCAAACAGCCGTCCCGAGGGACACCAGCCCATCTCGGCCATCGCGCGACGCGTGACATTCAGGGTCAATCGCGACGAGGCGAAGAAAGCGGCGTGCTCCGCCGGCGGCAAATGGCGCACGAAGTAGATGTTCGACGACCAGGGAAAATCCTGCGGATATTGCGCGCCGCCGATCAGGAAGCGCAGGTCGCGACGACCCCGCGCCGGCTCGACGAACAAGTCTTGGAGTACAGCCTGGCGATCGGCCGAATACGTCCCGAGATAGGACATCGCGGCCCGATACTGCGGCTGCGGTGCGACTGGCCGATGCACGTCGGGATCGACATGGCCGTAAAGCGGCGCGATCGCGCGCGCCCCGAGCCGGCTGCGGTATTCGTCGACCAGACGCGGCCCGCCGGTGAAGCTGAGCACGAGGTCGAAATCGGCGAGTCCGCGCGGGCCGATATAGGAGAGCGCCTCGCCGCTTCGCAGTCGCTCGAGCGTGACCGGCGTATCGAGGTCGTAGAACACCTTCAATTCGCAGCGGCTGTCGAGGATCAAATTGGTGGCGTCATGTCCATCCGGGCAATAGGACGTCAGGATTGCGACATCCCCGTCGACCAAGGCCGCGGCGGCCTGCCGCGCGACGTCCTGCCAGGCACGATAGAGAATCAGATGACCGCCTGCGAGCTCGGCCATGTCGCGGTTGTCGGCATAGTAGGGCACGTCGCGCTCAAAGAACACGACGCTGTGGCCGGCCCGGATCAGGTTCTTGCACAGACCACGCCATAGCGTGGCATGACCATTGCCCCAGGACGACGAGATCGTCAGCCCGAAAATGACGATCTTCACGCCGGCACCTGCATGTTGGCCTGGATCAGCTTCAGGCCGGTGGAATCCGCGACCAGCGTGCTGATGCTGGCGGGCGCGACGTCGACAGATACGAAGTCATCGAGGGCGATCCTCGCGAGCTGCATGATGACGGCCCGGATCGGCTCCGCATGGCTGACGAGCACGATGCAGGCGTTGCCCTGCGTCCGGCAGAGTTGTGCGACGTGTGACATCATCCGCTGCTGCACCGCGGCCATGCTCTCTCCATGGGGCGGCGTCGACGAACCACGTTTGACGTTCCATCGCTGCCACGCCGGGTCGGTGTCGAGCTCGGCAAAGCTGCGGCCGGTCCAATCACCGACATCCAGCTCGTCCAAGGCCGGCGCGATCTCGACTGATAGCCCGTACTGGTGCGCGATGAGTTCGGCTGTCTGCAGCGCGCGCAGTTGTGGGCTCGACTGGATCAGCGACGGAGCGGGATCGATCAGCCTAGCACAGATCTTGGTGTCGCGGCGCCCCTGGTCATCGAGCGCGACGCCGGCCATGCGGCCGCAAAGGTTACGGCCGAGCAAGGGATGATGCCCATGCCGGATCAGGTGAATCGTGGTGGTCATCATCGGGGCCTTCAGCAAGCGTCGTCGAGCGGCATGTCGTCAATGAAGGCGCGCGTTCGGCGTCGGGCCTCCTCGTCGGTGAACTGCCTGGGCGGCGATTTCATGAAATAGCTGGATGGGCCGGTCAGCGCCCCGCCGACGCCGCGGTCCATCGCCAGCTTGGCGCAGCGAACGGCGTCGATGACCACGCCTGCGGAGTTCGGCGAGTCCCACACCTCGAGCTTCAGCTCGGCGCTCAACGGCACGCCGCCGAAGGTCGTTCCTTCAAGGCGGATGTAGGCGAGCTTGCGGTCGGTAAGCCACGGCACGTGATCGCTCGGACCGACGTGAACATCGTCGGCAGGCAGCGGCACGTCGAACTGGCTGGTGACCGCCTGCGTCTTGGAGATCTTCTTGGAGCTCAGCCGCTCGCGTTCCAGCATGTTCTTGAAGTCGGTGTTGCCCCCGACGTTGAGCTGATAGGTGCGGTCGAGCCGGACTCCGCGCTCGCGGAACAGATTGGCCAACAGGCGGTGAACGATGGTGGCGCCGACCTGACTCTTGATGTCGTCGCCGACGATGGGAAGACCCGCATCCTCGAAGCGTTTGCGCCAGGACGGATCGGATGCAATGAAGACCGGAATGCAGTTGACGAAGCCGCAACCGGCCTCGATGGCACGAGCGGCATAGTACTCCGTCGCTTTCTGTGCGCCGACGGGCAGATAGGAGACGACGATGTCCGTGCGCGTGCGCCTCAGGACATCGGTCACGTCCGCTTCCGGCCCCTGCGCCAGCGGCACGTCGTCCTCGAGATAGCGTCCGATGCCGTCGAGCGCCGGCCCGCGCGCGACGATCACCCCGGTTTCCTCGACCGGTGAGAAGCGACAGGTGTTGTTCGGCCTTGTCCAGATCGCGTCGGCCACATCGCGACCGACCTTGTCGGCATGCACGTCGAAGGCGGAGGCGATCTCGACGTCGCTGATGTGATAGCCGCCGATGTCCGCGTTCATGAGCCCGGGGACGGGCTCGTTGGACTTCGCATCACGATAGTAGCTGAGGCCCTGGATGAGGGAGCTGGCGCAATTGCCGACCCCGACGACCCCGACACGAACGCGGTGTCGGTCTTGAAGACGGGAGTGCATCGAGTGTCGTCCTCCGGAGCTGCGCGACATGAGCGAAACCTAAGTACGTCGGCGAACGTGCCCGGGGTATGTTCGTTCCTGTTGGAGCACCTTACGGTGCTAGGCCCGTGTCGTTTTCGCCCGAAAAGGCTGGAAAGGCTGATCTAGATTAGATTCCGCGAACGAAACGCAGGAACGATCTTCTTCAAGGATGATGAAGAAGAAGCTTGGCAGCCAGCATTGCCATGGCTCGATTTACGAACGAATCGGATGCTCTCGCGTTTTGACTGCAGCAGCGAGGCACGATCAGTCTCGTCCGTCTTGTGAGGAGGCCCGCGATGAGCGAGAGCGCAACCACCACCGATCACGGCAAGATCCGCAAATGGGCCGAAGAGCGCGACGGCCGTCCGTCCACCGTCGCGTCGACGGAGGAGGACGGGCACGCAGGAATCCTGCGCATCGACTTCGGGCCGAAGGAAAAGTCGCTGGACGAGATTGATTGGGATGAGTTCTTCCGCAAGTTCGACGACGCCGAGCTCGCGTTCCTGTATCAGGACCGCACCAAGGACGGGAAGATCAGCCGCTTCCACAAATTCGTCCGCCGCGACGCGTGAGCGAAACGAGCTGCCAAAGTTCGGACGAGAACGACTGGGGCGCCGCGATGCGGGCGCGGGACTTCGCGCGCGCCTGGACGATCGCAGACCGCGACTTGTCCACGATGCGGTCGGCCGGCCCGGCGAAACACGACGGCCCGCGTCACCTACAGAAGATCTGGCGTGGCGAGGACCTCAGCGGCCGCGTCGTGCTGGTGCGCTGCTATCATGGGCTCGGCGACACAATCCAGTTTGCTCGGTTTCTGCCGGCGCTTGCCCGCGTCGCCCGCGAGGTGATCGTTTGGTGCCAGCCGGCGCTTTGCGGGCTGATCGCGCGTGTGCCGGGTGTGCGGCGCGTGCTTCCTCTGCATGACGGTGCCCCGGATGTCGCCTTCGAGGTGGATATCGAGATCATGGAGCTCGCGCATGCGCTGCGCGTCGCTGGCGACAATGTCGGCATGAGGGGGCCGTATCTCACGCCCGCGGGCTCCCCCGTTTCGCTGCCGGCGCATGACGGCCTCGCGGTCGGATTGGTGTGGCGCGTCGGGAATTGGGACAAGCGGCGGGAGCTGCCCGCCGACCTGGTTCGAACGTTGCTGATCCCGCGCATTGCTGCATTCTCGCTGCAACCCGACCTCGTTCCGGCGGAGATCGCCGATATCGGCGCCCGAGATATCAGCTCGGCCGACATCGATGTGCTTGCGAACGCGTTGATCGCCCTCGATCTCGTCATCACCGTCGATACCATGGTGGCCCACCTGGCCGGCGCGCTCGGTTGCGAAACCTGGATCATGTTGCACGCAGACCCCGACTGGCGTTGGCCCGCGGCGGGAACGCGAACCTATTGGTATCCGCGAACGCGGTTGTTTCACCAGCAATCGCCGGGAGACTGGACCGGTGTCGTCGCCGAGCTCAGGCAATCGCTGTGCGACCGGGTCGCCGCGATCAGCTCGCCGCGCCAAGACCCAGTGTAGACTCTGTGCCCAGCGGCCCCGCCGCGTAAGGCTCGAGGGTCGGCGGTTCGCGTAGCATCAGATAGTCCGGCCGGAAGCCAGCCAGTCGCGTCAGCCCCTTCCAATCCATGATCGTGATCGTTCGCGAATGCCAATGCAGCAGCGCCCGGCGGCGGAGGTCCTGGATGGTCCGGTTGGCATGCACCGGGGAGATGCCGCAGATCGCCGCAAGATCCGATTGGGTGAACGGCGACGGGAAACGCAGTTCCTGCCCCAGCCCGACGGCCCTCAACCGCATGGTGACTTCGCAGATCAAGTGCGCCACGCGGCTCAGCGAGTCCCGGCTCCCCAGATTGGTCAGCCAGGTTCGCAGCGCCGCCGCATCTGCCAGCATCAATAGCGAGAGCGCCTTCGCCAGTCTTTCGGAGTGGGCGCGCGCGTCACGAAAGAAGGCGTGCGGCACGAAGGCCGCGACGACCGGCGTCAGAGCGCAGAGGTGTCCCGCGACTTGCGGGACGATGGTCGTGTAGAGATCCGGAATATCCCCGGGGACGTAGATTGCAGTGATCTGGCCAGCGCCCGCATCGACATCCTTCCAGCAGAGATAGCCCTGGAGAAGCAGGCAGCAGGTCGAAGGCTCATCGTTCTTGCGCCAGACCTCCTCGTGCGGAGCGAAGCTTCGTATCGTGCTGGGCATTCGCCTGAGGAGCTCGAGATCGTCGACCGACAATTCCGACAGGCTCGTCAGGCGGTCAACCAGCTTCGTAAACGCAAAACCTGCCTGCATCCGCTCTCGTCCTCAGGGGCCCTTGTCGTCGACGAGCCCAGTCTCCTTCTGCAATCAACTCAAGATCGGCACGGCGAATAGTTCCTATGGTTCGAGGTGCAGGCGTTCGTGCGTGTTCCCCGCGCAGGAACGATCGAGTTCGCGTCGGCGTTTGCGCTCGCGTCAGGTGTGGGAGGTGGAACGCGTTGCCGCGCCGATGGAAGCAGCTCTCGAGCTGGCTGGCGGCGGCTCTTTGCCTGGTGTTGGCCGGCCTCGCAGGGACGTGGCTGATCACCGCGCCGAGGCCCGCGCTGTCGGCGGACGCGACCAGCCTCTACGATCAGGCGGGGGATCCCAAGCGGGGCGAGCAGGTGTTTCTCGCCGGAGACTGTGCGTCCTGTCATGCCTCGCCGGGCCAATCGGACAGGCTCCGGCTTGGCGGCGGCATCGCGCTGGCATCCCCCTACGGAACGTTCCGCGCGCCGAACATTTCCAGCGATCCCGAAGACGGCATTGGCGCCACCGTGAAGGATCTTGCCAACGCGCTGCTGAGCGGCGTCTCGCCGAACGGCAGCCACTACTATCCGGCATTTCCCTATTCCGCCTATGCGCATATGAGCCTCAGCGATGTCGCCGATCTCCTGGCCTATCTGCGCACCCTGCCGGCGGTGCAGGGACGCGCGCCGCCACATCAGCTCGATGCACTGTTCCAGATCCGCCGCTTCGTGGGCTTCTGGAAGCTGCTCTATTTCAAGCCCGGCGAGATCAAGCCGGATCCGGCGCACGATCCGCAATGGAATCGCGGCCGCTATTTGGTCGAAGCGCTCGGACATTGCGACGAATGTCACTCCACGCGCGACCTGTTCGGCGGCATCAAGGACAAGACGCGGTTCGCGGGCGGCCAGGACCCGGTCGGCACCGGCTTCTATCCGAACATCACGCCGGCGCGGATCGGGCATTGGTCGCAGGAACAGATCGCCGAGCTGCTGAAATCCGGTAACCACACCCGATCATGGCCGCGTCGGCTCGTCGATGGCCGATGTCGTGACCGACACCGCGCAGCTGCCGCAAGCGGATCGCGACGCGATCGCGGCTTACATCAAGGCGTTGCCGGCGCGGCTTACACCAAAGCCGTGAGTTTGCTCAGTGCGCGTAGAGGTACGCCGCGACGTCGCGAGCCTCCGCCCGGGTGATGCCCGTGGCCGGCATCGCGGTGCGCGGCGAAGCTCTGCGGCGCGACGATCTATTGCACCAGATTGTCGGCGGAGTTGTTGGCGACGCCGCCGATATAGACCCGCTGGCGCAGGCCGGCGAGCGGCGGTCCGACCTGTCCATCCGCACCCGTGATGCCGGCAATGGTTATGGCATCCGGCACAGCCATAGCGCCGCAGCAACGCGGGGGCATGGTCGGGATCGCCGCCAGTCATGGCGCGGGCAGCGCGCTCGCTCTGCTGGCGCAGCGACAACGCCATCGTGGTCGGACCGGCGATGGCGGCAAGCGCGATCACGACGGCGGCGCTGATCAGCACCCGCCTAGACAGCATGGAGGACATGGACCGACCTCGCTTTCTCACCCGACCTCTTGATCCAAAGCACGACGAGCGCGAGCGCCGCGCCGGCATAGATGGTGCCAGCGGGCACCCACATGATCAGCCCGGCAAGTTGCTGGTCCTCGAGCGGCGTCAATCCCCACGCGACAGAGGTCGCCGTCTGCGCGCCATAGATCACGCGGGGCGCCAGTACCATCAGCGCGCCCAGCAAGCTGGTGTGCAGCATGGTGATCACGACGTGCCACGCCGAGGCGCCGGCCTGGCTACGCCATGGCACCGCCCACCAGAACAGCACGGCGGTGCCGAAGAAGCTCAGATGCTGCAGCCGGTGCAGAGCGATCTGCTGGACCGCAGCGTCGAACAGCGGCGGAACATGCCAGACCCAAATGGCGACGCCGTGGAGCAGGGTCGCGTTGCCGCCGCGCGCGAGCCATGACCATCCGCGGCGCAGCATCGCAAGGTTCAGTGTGCTGCCGCTCCGTCGCCTCGCCTCGCGAGGCAGAGCCCACAGCATCGTTCCGAGCGGACGCGCGGCGACGATCAGCGGCGCCGAGATCGCCATCAGGATCTCGTGCTCGATCATGTGGAAGGTGAAAAGGTGCTCGCCCAGCCAATGCAGCGGTGAGGGTGAGCGTCGCGGCCAGCGTGAGCCAGCCGGCCCAGAAGGCGACAGCGCGGCCCGCCTGGAGACGATGCGCGCGTCGTGCTAGCCGCGCTGCCGACGACATAGAGCACGCAGCTGACGAGCAGCGGCGTGACGATCCAGGGATCGAACGTCCAGGACGCGCGGTCGCTGTCGGGCGCACCACCATGCGCCGATGCCGCGCCCGTCGACGCGAGCAGCACGATCGCCAGGGCAATCAGCGCTCGCATCCGCTCAAAACCACCGATGCGATCGCCTGCAGCAACACTGCGAAGGCGAACAGCGGCGCCGTCAGCGCGCTCAGTTGCGAGGCAAATGGCGGCGTCCGGTCGGCTCGCGCCGACGGCTCGCCATCGAGCCACCATGACAGCCCGGCCGCAAAGAGGATGACCGCAAATAGCGCCGCCGAGACGATGGCCGAGGGGCGCGCCGCACTGATGCAGTCGGTGATCGCCAGCATCTCGCCAAGCTGGGTGTTGACAGTCCAGGCAAGCCCGCCGATCACAAGGCCGGCCCAGGCCGTCAGCTTTGCCGTGGTCGTCGTTGCCATCATATGCGCGCCAGCCAGTAGATGCAGCCATAGATCGGAAGCCACGCCGCCACGACAAAGTTCCAATACATCGCATTGTCCTCGACGTCGCCGTACCGGCGCAGATTGTTACCGTGCCGCGTGAACATCAGCGCGGTCAGCACCAGCGTGTCGATCAGGTCAGTGATGATGTGCGTGGTGTGCAGCCCGAGCAGGGTCCACACCACGGAGCCATAGGCATTGGTGTCCCATTTGACGTTCAGCGCCGCGAACTCGAAGATGCGGATGATCAGCGGCACGGCGCCCAGCACGGACATTGCGCTTTCCTTGACGATCTGATCGAGAAGCGTCGTAAACTTATCGACGCCTTGGATGCCAACAAAGGCGAGGTCAACCTCGATATTTTTGAGGATTTCTACCCGGATCGCGCTCACTTCGTTTACGAGCTTCTTCAGAATGCGGAGGATGCAGGCGCAACGCAGGTTACGTTCACGCTCAAACAGGACCGTCTCGTCTGCGAGCATGACGGACGCCGTGCATTCACGGAGGCCGACGTAACGGCGATCACAGGCATCCACAACAGCACTAAAGACAAGATACTGGACCGGATCGGAAAGTTCGGCGTCGGGTTCAAATCCGTCTTTGTCTACACGCAATCCCCAATCGTTCGGTCCGGCGAGTTTTCCTTTCGCATCGTCGAGATGATCCTCCCGGAGCCGATTGCGCCTGATCCGTCCATTGGAAATCGAACCCGTTTTGAGTTTCCCTTCGACAACGACAAGAAGCTGCCGGATCAGGCTTGCGCTGAGATTGCGGCGGGCCTCAATGATCTGGACGAAACCACACTTCTGTTTCTGTCCAACCTGCAAGTTATCAAATGGAAAATCGACAATGGCGGCTCGGGCGAGGTGCTTCGCCATGTGCATTCGGACTCGCATTTCGAAATTCTGAAACAAACCGAAAGCCAAACGACGGCGAGTTCGCACTTTCTAAAATTCGATCAGTCGGTTCCCGGCCTATCGACATACCGAGTCGCCGTCGCATTCCCGATGGGCTTTCTGGCAGGCGTGCGCGAGTTTGACTCAGCCAAACCGCTTGCCGAGCAGATGAAGATCGTCCCGGCACCCCAGGGGCGCGTCGCTGTGTTCTTCACCGCCGCCAAAGAAACCTCTGGATTGCTGTTCCACCTTCATGGCCCGTTCGTCCCGGAATTAAGTCGCGCAAGCATTAAGGAGACGCCAGCGAACGAGCCTTTGTTCAAGCAGCTTGCAGAGCTTTGCGGGCATTCGCTGCACAAGATCAAGACCTTGGCTTGTTGACGTCCGAATTCCTGTCGGTCCTGCCAAACCCACAAGATCAAATACCTCCTCGGTATCAGTCTATCCGGGACGCGATAATCGAGGAGATGAAATCCAAACCTCTAACCCCGACCCATGACCGACGTCATGCTTCCGCCAATCGCCTGATCCAGGCTAAGGGATCTCTGAAAGGTCTTCTGTCCGAGGACGACATCGAATTCCTCGTGGATTATGAAGACGACCCGCCGCTATGGGCTATCGGGGCAACGCAGAGGAACAATCGTATCGACAACTTCCTCGACGGCCTCGAGATACGAGACTGGGGGATCGATAAGCTTATCGAAACGCTTCAGGAAAAAGCTACAATGGGCGCGCGGTATATCAGCGTCGCGCCCTACTATGTGACGGGACCAGATGAGTAGTTCATACGGTGGCTGGAACGGAAATCACCAGAATGGCTACAACAATTCTACGCTCTGCTGCACGACGAAACCGTCCAGTCGGCACTTCTACGTAGTCTCAAGAGCCTGAAGATCGTGCGCTTGGCGACGGCACGTTCGGCGTTCCAGCTCATTGCTTTTTTGAAAACGATCACACCGGCGACGGGTTGCCCACGGTGGATGCGCTCATCTATTCGTCGGGCAGGTCGAAGCCACAACAAGAGAAAGAAAAGAAGTTTCTTTCCGACCTCGGCGTGCGCGAGTTGGGCGAGGCCGAGGAAGTCGAACTTATCCTAAATGCTCGCTACACAAAGGAAGCGGAAATCCCCGCCGACAAGATATAATTGCGAGACTTGAAACGCTTTGTCGCGCTCGTAAGGCAGCAGTCGGAAAAGGCAAAGCTGTTCGCGTCCTACTACATCTTCCTGGGCGACGATGACCAATGGCACACCCCAGACGGCATCTATCTCGACCACCCATTCAAGCAAACTGATCTCTCCGCATATTACGGCAGATTGGGGGAGGATCCGGAATGCGCGGCGCTTCATACGTCCTACAAGGAGCGCGGCATCAAGCTGGAGCAGATCGGGGCGTTTACCCAACTCGTGGGTGCCCGGACGAACCTAAAGATCGAACACCGCGACTGTCGGCGTAACCCAAAGTGGGATTACCTGCGCAATGTCGGAGGCGACAGATATACCTCGCCAATCGACCGTGATTTTTGTATCCCGAAGCTGGGCGAATTGTTGAAGACCCCTAGCTTGGAATTGTCTCGGTTGGTTTGGCGAACGCTGACGGCGCTTCCGTCATATCCCGACTACCTGCAGGCAACGTACCAGCGCAATCAGAGTTGGGGTGCGCGCTACGCCGATTCGATGCTCGTGCACGAACTGCGGAACGCAGCGTGGGTTCCGCAGGGCGATGGAAGGTTCGTTCGCCCTGCAGAGGCGTCCAGGGGGGCGCTGCCGGAAGGATTTCCTTTCGATTCAGGCTCCAAAGGTTTGAAGGCAATCCAGTTCGGTAGTGAGGCTGAACGGCTGTCAGCACAGAAGCGTGAAAAGGAAGACGTCGCCAAGATAGCGGGCTTTTCTGATGCAAGCGCCTTGGAACGCGCGAAGCGTTTTGCGGCGTTACCGGAGGAAGAACAGGAAAGGTTTTTTGCAGAGCGTGAAGCCGCAGCAAAGTCCGCGGTCCCAGATCGAGATCCGGCCAATCCTCAGAAGCGTGCACGGAATGTTGCTGAACAGGCAGAGAATGCTCCTGACAAAGAGAGCGAGATCCGCAGCCGGTCGGTGTCCGTCGGTCGGGAGGATGTGAAAGCAGAGGCAGAGCAATACTTGCGGCAGCACTATCGCAACGCTGATGGCGAGATGACGTGCCAGATTTGCAAAGGCCCGTTGCCGTTTAAGCTGGACGATGGCAGCGAGTTCTTTGAAACAGTCGAATTTTTGCCCGAACTCAAGAAGCGCTACCACCAGAACTATCTGGCGCTCTGCCCCAATCATTCGGCGATGTACCGCCATGCGAATGGGTCCAAGGAAATTATTTGCAATATGTTCGAAGACCTTACCGGAAATGAGCTTGAGGTCATTCTCGCGCAGAAAGACATGACGATCTATCTCAGCGCGGTTCACGTCATAGACATCAAGGCCGTTCTCGCGGCGGAGGCTAAGCCTTTGCCCGAGGTTGAGGATGAAACCGCTGCGTAGGGCCCTCAATGTATGGCGACCAGCACGAAGCGACAGCGCAACTTGCCGAAGAAATCTGCTGCATCAATTCAATTACATTGCGGATTGCACCTATGGGGATAGAGCAACTTAGCGACGAACAGCTCGATGCTTTCGAGTCGAACTATCGGAAAGCGTAGAAAACGAAGGGGGGAAAGTATTCGCTCAGCGAAATTTTGCTAGAGAAGTTGCGACGGAAACCGGCAGTGTTTGGTACCTGCGAGGTCGCCGCAAAGATCATCGAATTGGCGCTACAGTCGAAGGATGGATTGTGCACCTATGGTCAAATCTGGTCTGAGTTTCGGCCAAACACTCCCTGGGAGGGACACAAGACCCTCGCAGTTGTAGCGGCAAGCCTGGGGCGTGTGGTGCATTACTGCGTCACAAACAATCTGCCAATTCTCACAACCCTCGTTGTCCAGACTGGCAGCAGGCGTCTATCGCACGAGGCGATTCAAAACATCTACAATGAGTGTCGAGAGTTGGGGATCAGTGTAGGCACCGATCCGGAAGCATTTGTGCGGACCCAAGCTGAATTGGCGCGGCGCTTGGCCTTGCATGATCTTCCAGCCGCCGACTGAACGGGTTGCGCACCGCACCTCAGCGCTCTCGCGGTCATTGAGAAATTGCGAGTGAGTCGGTAGGTCCGGGCCGAGCGGACTGGTCAACCGGTCCGCGAAACGGTCCGCTGCGAAAATGGCTATTCCGTCAAGTGTTTGATCTCATTGGTGGGCCCGGCAGGACTCGAACCTGCAACCAGACCGTTATGAGCGGCCGGCTCTAACCATTGAGCTACAGGCCCCGCGGCGCGGAGGGCTTGGGGGCGGCGGGCAGGAACGGGCCTGTCCGGCGCGCGAGCGACCCGGCGACGGTGCGGGGTTCGTTTACAGCCCCGGCGGCGATCCGGCAATGCTGCTGCCGGATCGTTTTGGAAGGGTGGCGGCCGTTGTGGCGGGCGTGGGCCACCACTGTCCGGGCGCGCTGCGGGGCTAGTCCACCGAGACCCCGGCGAATTCCACCACCTTGCGCCATTTCTCGGTCTCGTCGACGACCAGTTTGCCGAACTCGGCCGGGGTCATGGCGCGCGGGATGCCGCCGGTCTCAGCCAGCCGTGCCACCAGCTTGGGATCCTTCAGCGCCTCGCCGACGGCCTTGTTGAGGATCTCGACGATTTCGGGCGGCGTGCCCTTTGGCGCGGAGATGCCGTAGAAGCCGACCGATTCGTAGCCCGGGATGGTCTCCGCGATCGCCGGCACCTCGGGCACCGTGGGCCAGCGCTGCGGCGAGGTGACGCCGAGCGCGCGGACGCTGCCGCCGCGCGACTGCTCCAGCGCCGTCGGCAGATTGTCGAAGATCAGCTGCACCTTGTTGGAGATGATGTCCGGGAAGGCCAGCGCCGAGCCGCGATACGGCACGTGCAGCATGTCGCACTTCGTCATCGCCTTGAACAGTTCGGCCGCCATGTGCACCGAGGTGCCGTTGCCGGACGAGGCGAACGCGATCTTGCCGGGATTGGCGAGGCAGTAGTCGATGAACTCCTTCACCGTCTTGGCCGGCAGGTCGTTGCTCACCACCAGCATGTTGGTGAGCTGCATGATGCTGGCGACCGGCACCGTGTCGCGGATGAAATCGTAGGGCAGCTTCTTGTACAGCGAGGTGCTGATCGCGTTGTTCGGCGCTACGAACAGCAGGGTGTAGCCGTCGGGCGGCGAATTGATCGCCGCCGCCGCCGCGATGTTGCCGCCCGAACCGGTGCGGTTCTCGACCACGAATTGCTGCCCGAAGCGGTCGGAGAGCCATTGCGCCATGATACGCGCAACGATGTCGACCGGCCCGCCGGGGGCAAAGCCGATCAGCCAGCGCACCGGACGGTCCGGATAGGCGGCCGCGGCCGGCTGCATCAGGCCGATGGTGGCCACGAGGCCGACCAGGATCGCACGCATCCACTTCATCTCGTCCTCCCCAAGCTCTTGTCGTTGTCGTGGGCGCCATGCTTCCATAGATCGGCTCGCTTGCATACAAGCGCGTGGTGGGCGTGCAGGTACGGAAAGGCCGGCCGATGAAGCGATTGCCATGGCTCGGCCTTGCCGTTGCACTGCTCGCCTCCGGCGCCGCAGCGCAGCAGGGAGGACAGGCCATCAGCACGCTCACGCTCAGCGGGACGGCGACGCCAGGGGGCGGCTTCCCGGTCTATGGCCAAGCCTTCGCCAAGGCCATCAACGATGCCGATCCCAAACTCGCGATCGTCCCGCGCAACACCATGGGCAGCAACGAGAACATTCCGCTGCTCGAGCGGGGTGAGCTCGATGTCGGCCTGGTGGCCGGCGAGCCGGCCTATCAGGCCTTCATGGGCATCGATCGCCCGAAGACCAGGCTCAAGATCCTGACGGCGATGTTCTCCAGCCCGGGCCTGTTCGTGGTGCGCCGCGACAGCGCGTATCGCAGCATCCGCGATCTTGTCGGCCATGTGGTCGTGTTCGGCGCCAAGGGCTCGGGCCTGCCGATCATGTCGCGCTACATGCTCGATGGGCTCGGCCTGAAGCAGGACGAGGATTTCGAGGCGATCTATCTCGATCGCGCCGGCGATGGACCGGCCATGGTGCAGGACGGCCGCGCCGTGGCGCTGTGGGGCGCCGGCACTGGCTGGCCGGGGTTCCACGCCATGGCAAAGGCGCCGGGCGGCGCGCGCTTCATCGCGCCCTCGGCCGAGGAGATTGCGCAGATCAGGGCTAAGCACAGCTTCCTGAAGCTGCTCACCGTGCCGCCGAACAGCTATCCCGGCCAGAGCGAAGCCATCGCCTCGATCGGCTCGTGGAGCTACGTGCTGACGCGCGAGAGCCTGCCCGACGACGTCGCCTACCGCCTGGCCAAGACGCTGCATGGCGCGGAAGCCGCGCTCTGCACCGCGCTGGCGCAGGCCTGCGAAACCACCGCCGCCAACACGGTGGCGGCGGCGCCAAGTCTCGATCTCATCCACCCGGGTGTCCTGAGATATTTCCGCGAGATCGGCGTGGCGAAATGAGGGGGGCGAATGGCGAATAGGGAGTAGCGAATGGGGCGAATCGGATTGCCTACTCGCTACTCGCTACTCGCTACTCGCTACTCGCTACTCGCTACTCGCTACTCGCTACTCGCTACTCGCCTATTTCATCGGGCACGCCGGATCGGGCGGCCCGAACGCATCCTCGCCCTTGATGGTCGCGAGGATCTTGTAATAGTCCCACGGATATTTGCTTTCCTCCGGCGACTTGACCTGCGCCAGCACGAGGTCGTGCACCATCAGATTGTCGGCGCGGAGCTTGCCGTTCCGGGCGAAGAAGTCCTCGACCGGCGTCTCCCGCATCTTCGCGGCCACCGCGAGCGGATCATCGCTGCCGGCCGCCTTGATGGCGTTCAGATAGTGCGTCACGGCGGAGTAGACGCCGGCCTGCCACATCGTCGGCATGCGGTTCATCTTGGCGAAATAGCGCTTCGACCATTCGCGCGTCTTGTCGTCCATGTCCCAGTAGAACGAGGTCGTCAGCAGCAGGCCTTGCGCCGCCGGCAGGCCGAGCGAGTGGATATCGGTGATCAGAGCCAGCAGCGCCGCCATTTGCTGGCCGCCCTTGAGCAGGCCGAACTCGGCCGCCGTCTTGATCTCGTTCATGTTGTTCGGCGGACCTGCGGCAATGCCGATGATCTTGGCCTTCGAGGCCTGTGCCTGCAGGATGAAGGAGGAGAGATCCGGCGTCGCGAATGGCGGCCGCACCGATCCGACGACCTTGCCGCCATTGGCGGTGACGACGCTCGAGGCATCGCGCTCGAGCGAATGACCGAAGGCGTAGTCGTCGGTGATGAAGAACCAGCTGTCGCCGCCGCGCTTGACGACTTCCTTCGCCGTGCCGGTGGCGAGCGCGCGGGTGTCGAACACCCATTGCATCGCGTAGGGCGAGCAGAACTTGCCGTGGAAATCGGCCGCGCCGGTCGATTGGGTGATGAACAGCTTCTTCTTTTCGGTGGCAATCGTCTGCACCGCGAGGCCGACGGCGGAGACCGGCACGTCGACGATCAGATCGACCTGCTCGGTGTCGTACCAGCGGCGCGCGATCGCAGCACCGATGTCGGGCTTGAGCTGATGATCGCCGACGATGACGCTGATCGGCTTGTCCAGCACCTTGCCGCCGAAATCATCCACCGCCATCTGCGCGGCCGTGACCGAGCCCTGTCCGGTCGGCGTCGAGGCCGGGCCGTTCATGTCGCTGAGCACGCCGATCTTGACGACGTTATCCGAGATCTCGGCGTGCGTGGCCGTCGTGACCAGCAGCGCTGCCGCGGCGCATGCCGCCCGCCTCAAGGAACCGAGTTGCAATCCGTCCTCCACCGCTGTCGGCGTCGCGCCGTTGGTCGTCGCGGCTCTGCTGGCCGCTCCGCCTATCTGCAATCAATCCGGGGCGGCCGTCAATCACACCGCAGAGCGGCCGAAAGGGACGAACGTTTGCACCGCAAAGAGTGGCCGGGCGGGTGGTCCGTCCGCTTCAGGCCTTGGCGGCCTTGTGCTCCTCATGCGCGGCCTCCCACACTTCGCGCGCGGCGTCAGCGTTCATCAGCGCGATACCGACGCCGACGATCAGATCGGGCCATATCGAGCGCCACAGGAAGGCGGTGACCAGGCCGACCGCGATGATGGCGATGTTGGCGAAGGCATCGTTGCGCGCCGACAGGAAGGCGGCCCTGGTCAGGCTGCCCTGGTGATCACGGACCCGCGCGAGGATCAATGCGCAGCCGAGATTGACGACCAGCGCGCCGAGGCCAGCCACGGTCAGCGGCAGCGGCGCCGGCACGACGGGAGTGACGAAGAGTTTCTCTCCCGCGGTCCACAGCCCGGCCAGCGCGGGCGTGAGCAGGATCAGCGCCAGCACCTTGCCGAGCTGCGCCCGCCGCGCAGCACTCCAGCGCAGCGCCAGCGCGATCAGCAGATTGACCGACGCATCCTCGAGGAAATCGACGCTGTCGGCGAACAGCGAGACCGAGCCGATCGCCAGCGCGACCGCGAACTCGATGCCGAAATAGCCGAGATTGAGTGCCGCGACGGCGAGTACGGCCCGGCGGACGGAGGTCGTAGCATCCATCGTGCGTCCTCAGTCGCCCATAGCGGCGAGCCGCTCCGCCTCGGCAAGATCGTCGGCGGTGTTGGCGTTGAAGAACGGGTCGCGCGGCTCAATCGGCCAGGTCACGGTGGCGACGTTGTAGCGCGCCGTGAAGCGGGTGACCTTCCTGATGTCCTCAGTGAGGAGAGCGCGGCGGAGATCGTCGCGCAATCCGACCGGCCACAGGCCGATCACCGGATGGATCTGACCGCCCGAAGCCGCCAGCGCAATATCGGCGCCTTCAGCCGCGCGGGCGGCGGCGAGGCGCGTGACCAGATCGGGCGGCAGGAACGGACAGTCGGCGGCGGCGCTGAGCATCCATTGCGCGGCGGGCATCCGGGCTGCGACGACGTCGAGGCCGGCCAGGATGCCCGCCAGCGGACCCTGAAAGCCGTCGATGCTGTCGGGCACGACAGGGAGGCCGAGCGCGCCGAAGCGGGCCGGATCGCCATTGGCATTGAGGAACAAGGTTCCACATTGCGGGGTCAGTCGCGCGATCACCCGCTGCAGAATGGTCTGGCCGCCAATCAGGCGCATCGGCTTGTCGCCGCCGCCCATCCGCCGGGAGAGGCCGCCCGCGAGCAGGACGCCCGGGATCGATGCCGCGGGCATCGCTGTCATGGTCACTGGTTCCGTATTGCCGAACGCGGTCTATCACGTCCCGCGGCGCAGCGTGAGTGCCGGGTTGGCCGCAGCGAACCCGGTCCGCTCCGGCCGCGCGAAGCCTCCCGGCATGACATTGCAACGCCGGGGTTATAAAGCTTCAGGTCACCGCCCCAATCTGCAGCGGCGCGTTCGCGCAGGCAGTGGCCGTGCTCGAGACATTCTGGAGACCGCAATGAACGTCATCGGCCTTGCCGGCTGGAGCGGCGCCGGCAAGACAACCCTGCTGACGCGGCTGATTCCACACCTGATTGCGCGGGGACTTCGCGTCTCCGTGGTCAAGCATGCCCATCACCGATTCGATGTCGATGTGCCCGGAAAGGACTCGTGGCGGCACCGGGAGGCCGGCGCCGCGGAGGTCCTGGTCGCATCGGGAACGCGATGGGCCTTGATGCACGAGTTGCGGGGCCGGCCCGAGCCGACGATGGCCGATCTGCTGGGCAAGATGGCCGAGGTCGACCTGGTCGTCGTGGAAGGGTACAAGGCCGGTCCGCATCGCAGGATCGAGGTGCATCGCAGCGACAATGGCAAGCCGTTCTTGTTCCCGGATGACCCCGGCATCGTTGGCATTGCCTGTGATGTCCGGGTCGGAACCGAGTTGCCGCAGGCTCATCTCGACGACATCCCCGCGATTGCGGAACTGATGCTGAGGGCGGCGATGCCGTTGTCCGAGGTCCAGGCCCTAGTCCAGGCCTTGCCGAGATATTGAGTTGCGGCGGAGAACCGTCGGGTTCCATCGTGAGAACCTGGGCGGAGAGAGTACGACATGGAACCGATGACGACGCGGTTGCTGCAGCGCCGCACCTATTCTGGAACTCACGATCGCGCGATCGCCTCTTTCGGACGGAGCAGATGATCAGGCTCGACCTCTCCGGCTTGAAGTGCCCACTGCCCGTGCTCAAAACCCGCAAGGCGCTGCAGTCGCTGAAGGCGGGCCAGCGCCTGGAAGTGCGCTGCACCGACCCTTTGGCCGTCATCGACATTCCAAACCTGATTCGAGAAACCGGGGATCGGATCGAGATTGTCGACCACGGCGAACGCAGCGTTCTGTTTTTGATCGAGAAGAGGGCGGGAGATGACGTCGCTGGCCCGCCGGAAAGCGCAGCATGACGTGCTGCAGGTTGTCTCAACTAAGTAGTTCGTGCGAGAGGCCTGGAAATTAAGTGTCAAGCCATCGAGTTGCTGCCGATCGTCGCATGGTGGTCGGCGTTCGCCCATAACAATGCCGCCTTCTCAGTCGAGGCTTGCGTCAATGTGGCGAGGCAAGGAGAGGTTGTTTCCTTCACATCTTCGAGAGCGGTGTCATCTCATTCCGACGGCCGTCACCTGCATGGGTGATTCTGATTAGTTGGTTTGGCGGAGCGCGACATCGACCGAAGTATCGGCGACACAGATGACTGCAGCCGAGAGTGGCGACGGTGTGAGTTGCACGTGAATTTTTTGGTTTGATAGCAACACTTGTTGGTTGCGGTGCGATCAATCCACGACGATCGACCAAATATTACCATTTTACTATCGACAATTTGCCTCGGTTCTGCACCAATTGAGGCGCCTCCGCGGAGGTTGCGGAAGTTTGGTCGTGCCCGCAAGTGATCGGGCCAAGCAGGACCGCTGCAAAATGATGGTCACGGCATACGTCCTCGGGTGAGGGGGTCTTATGCCAGCGGCCAGAATGAGCGTTTGTGCGTTGCAAAGCGGTTCGGCAGGCCAAGCGGGTAGGCAAGCGTATCGATTCTGATCAAGGGGACAGAACATGACGGTGTTGCGTTGGACGGGCAGGGGAGGAATGCATGGCAAGCATTGAAAGCGCGGGGACGCTGCAGAACCCGCAAGCGGGCATTTTCGATCGTGAACACACCGTCGCAAAAGCGGGCTTCAATCGCTGGCTGGTTCCTCCGGCGGCGCTGTGCATCCATTTGTGCATCGGCATGGCCTATGGCTTCTCGGTGTTCTGGCTGCCCCTGTCGCGCGCGATCGGTGTGACGCAGACGCAGGCCTGCCCGGACATGAGCCTGTTGCAGGAGCTGGTCACGACCACCTGCGATTGGAAGGTCGCGAGCCTCGGCTGGATGTACACTCTGTTCTTCGTGCTGCTTGGCGGCTCGGCAGCGATCTGGGGCGGCTGGCTCGAACGGGCCGGACCGCGCAAGGCGGGCGCCGTGGCGGCCTGCTGCTGGGGCGGCGGCCTGCTGTTCGCGGCACTCGGCATTTACGTGCATCAGCTCTGGATGATGTGGCTGGGCGCCGGCGTCATCGGCGGCATCGGTCTCGGCCTCGGCTACATCTCGCCGGTCTCGACGCTGGTGAAATGGTTCCCTGACCGCCGCGGCATGGCGACCGGCATGGCGATCATGGGCTTCGGCGGCGGCGCAATGATCGGCGCTCCGCTGGCCAACCTGCTGATGAACTACTTCAAGACGCCGACCTCGGTGGGTGTCTGGGAAACGTTCGTCACGATGGGCCTGATCTACTTCGTGTTCATGATGATCGGCGCCTTCGCCTACCGCGTCGCTCCGGTCGGCTGGCAGCCCGAGGGCTGGACGCCGCCTGCGGTGAAGAAGGCGATGATCTCCGAGCACCATGTCCATCTCGACAACGCGCACAAGACGCCGCAGTTCTGGCTGGTCTGGTGGGTGCTCTGCTTGAACGTGTCGGCGGGTATCGGCGTGATCGGCATGGCTTCGCCGATGCTGCAGGAGATCTTCGCCGGCAAGCTGATCGGCATGCCCGACGTCAGCTTCAACCAGCTCGATGCGACGCAGAAGGCAACCGTCGCGGGCATCGCGGCAGGCTTCGCCGGCCTGCTCTCGCTGTTCAACATCGGCGGCCGTTTCTTCTGGGCCTCGCTGTCGGACCATATCGGCCGCAAGGCCACCTACTACTGCTTCTTCCTGATCGGCATCGCGCTCTATGCACTGGCGCCGACCTTTGCAGCGATGGGATCGAAGCTGTTGTTCGTGGGCGCCTTTGCCATCATCCTCTCGATGTATGGCGGCGGGTTCGCCACTGTGCCGGCCTATCTCGCCGACCTGTTCGGCACCCAGTTCGTGGGCGCCATTCACGGTCGGCTGCTGACGGCCTGGGCGACCGCCGGCATCATCGGTCCGGTGGTGGTCAACTACATCCGCGAGTTCCAGCTCGCCGCCGGCGTGCCGCGCGACCAGCTGTATAACACGACGATGTACATCCTCTGCGCCATGCTCCTGGCGGGCCTGATCTGCAACCTGCTGATCAAGCCGGTCGATCAAAAGTGGAACATGAGCCAGGATGAGGTCGCTCGCTACCAGGCCCAGCTCGCCAAGAACGAGTCGGCGATCCAGCACGGCTCGTTCGGCATCGGCAGGGGCGGCTTGGACGGCAGATCCGCGCTGTTCTGGGCCTTCGTCGGCGTGCCGCTGGCGTGGGGTGTCTGGAAGACGCTGGAAAGCGCGGTCAAGATCTTCTGATCCAAGCAACGGATCGAAGCATGCGGGGCGGCCGATCTGGCCGCCCCGTTTTTTTGTCTCGCTGATTGGCTCGCCGCTCTAGAAATTTTCGCAGCAGATCGTCTCCTCGAGCGTCGGCTCGGCTTCGCAAGCGCGTCTTGCATGCGACGATGTCGCGGATCCCTCGAGCCGGTGCGCCTCGACGGCTGCCTCGAGCAGAGCAAGCGCGATGTCGGCGTGCCGTCCCTCGGCGCAGTGGTCGAGCCAGTCGGGCAGCTCGCGCCGCTGCGACAGTGCGCAGTGCCATTCGCCGCCGTCATAGTCCAGCCGGCGCAGCGACCAGCTCGGCAGCTGCAGAGCGATCAGCTCAAGCGCGGCATCGACACGCGCGCCGGCTTGAACCATCCGATCGATCCTGGTCCGGCGCCGTGCGCGCGCCGACAATGCTGAAATGCCGTCGGCCTGACCGAGCAGCTCGGCCATCAGCGCGGCGCCGCGCTGTGCGATCTGCGGAGGCGCGTCGAAATCGAATACCGTCGTGACCGGCATGGCGCTGTCCCATTGTCCTTGAACCATGGCCGTCGTGGCCGGACAGCAATCTGGCGCCGGAGGCCGTAGGAAGGCGAGAGGGGCGGAGGACCAGAGATATAGGCGGCGCATAAACGCGCGGTCCCGCGCCGGCGCCAGCGCTGCGGCCTCATATGAGATTCCTATAACGCCGCCGGCCGCGCCGTCTCGAAAACCTATGGGACCGAATGCCATCTGGCACCGTGGACGAGGCGGGGGCGCACACGCGCGCCCCAGCCGCTCTACGCGCTGCGCGCCGGTTGCGCGCATGAGGAGAACACCATGCTGGACCTCTTGATGCTGGCGCTGGCCGCCAGCCTGTTCGCCTTGGCGATCGGCTACACCTACGCCTGCGAGCGGCTGTAGGAGGCGGGCCATGATCGTCGACTATTCGCTCGCCGGCGCCGTGTCGCTCGGCCTCCTGATCTATCTCACCTACGCGCTGCTGCGGCCCGAGCGGTTCTGAGCCGGCCTCGGCACTTCCAAGGACATTCCCCATGACTGTGATCGGCTGGATCCAGATCC
The DNA here is from genome assembly GCF_051167655.1 of Bradyrhizobium sp. HKCCYLS2038. Lineage (NCBI taxonomy): Bacteria > Pseudomonadati > Pseudomonadota > Alphaproteobacteria > Hyphomicrobiales > Nitrobacteraceae > Bradyrhizobium > Bradyrhizobium sp. HKCCYLS2038. The sequence goes on from NZ_JBNPTM010000001.1 coordinate 1,416,290, forward strand.
TGCTCTATTGCGCCGTCATCGTCGCGCTCGCCAAGCCGCTCGGCTGGTACATGACGCGCGTCTTCAACGGCGACCGCACCTTCCTCTCTCCGGTGCTGCGGCCGGTAGAAGCCGCGATCTACTGGATCGGCGGCGTCGACGAGCGGCGCGAGCAGCATTGGCTGACCTATACGGTGGCCATGCTGCTGTTCCACGTCGGCGGCTTCCTGATCATCTACGGCGTGATGCGGTTGCAGGCCGTGCTGCCGTTCAACCCCGCCGACCAATCCGCCGTCGCGGAAGATCTGTCGTTCAACACCGCGATCAGCTTCCTCACCAACACCAACTGGCAGAACTACGGCGGCGAGAGCACGATCTCCTATCTCGTGCAGATGCTCGGCCTGACGCACCAGAACTTCCTCTCGGCCGCCACGGGCATCGTGCTGGCGATCGCGCTGATCCGCGGCTTCTCACGAGCCTCCGCGCGCACCGTCGGCAATTTCTGGGTCGACGTCGTCAGGTGTACGCTCTACATCCTGCTGCCGCTGTGCATCGTGTACACGCTGTTCCTGGTCTGGCAGGGCATCCCGCAGACGCTGGGGCCCTATGTCGAGGCGACGACGCTCGAAGGCGCCAGGCAGACCATCGCGGTCGGGCCGGTGGCCTCGCAGGTCGCGATCAAGATGCTCGGCACCAATGGCGGCGGCTTCTTCAATGCCAATGCTGCGCATCCGTTCGAGAATCCGACCGCGCTGTCGAACTTCATACAGATGCTCTCGATCTTCGCGCTCGGCGCCGCGCTGACCAACGTGTTCGGCCGCATGGTCGGCAACCAGCGCCAGGGCTGGGCGATCCTCGCCGTGATGGGCGTGCTGTTCATCTCAGGCGTTGCCATCACCTATTGGGCAGAGGCCAATGGCAGCAACGTGCTCAACGCGCTCGGGCTGACCGGCGGCAACATGGAGGGCAAGGAGGTCCGCTTCGGCATCGTCGCATCCTCGCTGTTCGCCGTGATCACGACGGCGGCGTCCTGCGGCGCCGTCAACGCGATGCATGACAGCTTCACCGCGCTCGGCGGCATGATCCCGCTGATCAACATGCAGCTCGGCGAGATCATCATAGGCGGCGTCGGCGCCGGCCTTTACGGCATGCTGCTGTTCGTCGTGCTCGCGATCTTCGTCGCCGGCCTGATGGTCGGACGCACGCCGGAATATGTCGGCAAGAAGATCGAGGCCCGCGAGGTCAAGATGGCCATGCTGGCAATTCTCGTGCTGCCGCTGATGTATCTCGGCTGGACAGCGGTCGCCGTCGTGCTGCCCTCGGCCGTCGCGTCGATGGCCAATGCCGGCCCGCATGGCTTCACCGAGGTGCTCTACGCCTTCACCTCGGCCACTGCCAACAACGGTTCGGCCTTCGCAGGCCTCACCGGCAACACCTTCTTCTACAACCTGACGCTGGCGTCATCGATGTTCGTCGGCCGCTTCTTCATGATCATCCCGGCGATGGCGATTGCAGGCTCCCTCGCCGAGAAGAAGTCGATCCCGCCGTCGGCCGGCACCCTGCCGACGACGGGTGGCCTGTTTGTCGGCTTGGTCGTGGGCGTCATCCTGATCATCGGCGGCCTCACCTTCTTCCCCGCACTCGCCCTCGGTCCGATCGTCGAGCATCTCGCGATGACCGCTGGCACCGTGTTCTGATCTCGGAGCAACCTCCATGGAAACCGTCAAACTGCAGAAGCGCTCGTCGATGTCGACCATGCTCGACGCGAAGATCGTGCTGCCCGCCATCAAGGCTGCGTTCGTCAAGCTCGATCCGCGGCTGATGATCAAGAACCCGGTGATGTTCGTCGTCGAGGTCGTCGCCGCCCTCACCACGGTGATCTTCCTGCGCGACGTCGTGTCCGGTGGCGCCAACCTCGGCTTCACCTTCCAGATCATTCTCTGGCTGTGGTTCACCGTGCTGTTCGCCAACTTTGCCGAAGCCGTCGCCGAAGGCCGCGGCAAGGCGCAGGCGGATTCGCTGCGCAAGACCCGCACCGAGAGCCAGGCCAAGCTGCTGACCGGCTCTGGTACGACCGACCACAGCTACAAGCTGGTCGCAGGCACCAGCCTGAAGGTCGGCGACATCGTGCTGGTCGAGGCCGGCGACACCATCCCGTCCGACGGCGAGGTGATCGAGGGCGTCGCCTCGGTCAACGAAGCCGCGATCACCGGCGAGTCCGCGCCTGTCATCCGCGAATCCGGCGGTGACCGCTCGGCGGTGACCGGCGGCACGCAGGTGCTGTCGGATTGGGTGCGCGTGCGCATCACGGCCGCCCAGGGCTCGACCTTCATCGACCGCATGATCAAGCTGGTCGAGGGCGCCGAGCGGCAGAAGACGCCGAACGAGATCGCGCTGAACATCCTGCTCGCCGGCCTCACCATCATCTTCGTGTTCGCGACGGTGACGATCCCGAGCTACGCGGCCTATGCCGGCGGCTCGATCTCGGTGGTGGTGCTGGTGGCGCTGTTCGTGACCCTGATCCCGACCACCATCGGCGCGCTGTTGTCGGCGATCGGCATCGCCGGCATGGACCGCCTGGTGCGCTTCAACGTGCTGGCGATGTCCGGCCGTGCCGTCGAGGCCGCCGGCGACGTCGATACGCTGCTGCTCGACAAGACCGGCACCATCACGCTCGGCAACCGCCAGGCGACCGCGTTCCGTCCGGTGCGCGGCGTGAGCGAGCAGGAGCTCGCCGACGCTGCACAGCTCGCCTCGCTGGCCGACGAGACCCCGGAGGGCCGCTCGATCGTCGTGCTGGCCAAGGAGAAGTACGGCATCCGCGGCCGCGACATGGCCGAGCTCGGCGCCACCTTCGTGCCGTTCACCGCGCAGACCCGTATGAGCGGCGTCGATGCCGGCGGCTCGTCGGTGCGCAAGGGCGCGGTCGACGCGATCCTCAACTATATCGGCGGTGGCGCCGTCACGCAGGTCGCCTCCGGCAATACGATGCGCGCAATTCCGCAGGCCGAGAGCGAGCTCGCCCGCGAGATCCGCGCCATCTCGGACGACATCGCCAAGTCCGGCGGCACGCCGCTGGCGGTGGCGAGGGACGGTCGCCTGCTCGGCGTCATCCAGCTCAAGGACATCGTCAAGGGCGGCATCCGCGAGCGCTTTGCCGAGCTGCGCCGCATGGGCATCCGCACCGTCATGATCACCGGCGACAACCCGATGACCGCAGCCGCCATCGCGGCCGAGGCGGGAGTCGACGACTTCCTGGCGCAGGCGACGCCCGAGGACAAGCTCAGGCTGATCCGCGACGAGCAGGCCAAAGGCAAGCTGGTGGCGATGTGCGGCGACGGCACCAATGACGCGCCGGCGCTGGCGCAGGCCGATGTCGGCGTCGCCATGAACACCGGCACGCAGGCGGCGCGCGAGGCCGGCAACATGGTCGATCTGGACTCCAACCCGACCAAGCTGATCGAGGTGGTCGAGATCGGCAAGCAGCTGCTGATGACGCGCGGTGCGCTGACGACGTTCTCGATCGCCAACGACGTCGCCAAGTATTTTGCGATCATCCCGGCGATGTTCCTGGCGTTCTACCCGCAGCTCAACGTGCTGAACGTCATGAATCTCGCGAGCCCGCAGAGCGCGATCCTGTCGGCGATCATCTTCAACGCGCTTGTTATCATCGCGCTGATCCCGCTGGCGCTGAAGGGCGTCGCCTACCGCGCCATCGGCGCCGGCGCGCTGCTCGGCCGCAACCTGCTGATCTACGGGCTCGGCGGCATCATCATTCCCTTCATCGGCATCAAGGCGATCGACCTGCTCGTGACCGCCTTGCATCTGGCTTGACCCACCAACCGCCGTCATTGCGAGCGCAGCGAAGCAATCCAGAGTTCCGCGCGCAGCCCTGGATTGCTTCGTCGCTTCGCTCCTCGCAATGACGGCAGAGATATCGGAGACTCAACCATGCTCAAAGAAATCCGTCCCGCCATCTTCGTCCTGCTCGCGCTGACCTTCATCACCGGGCTGCTCTATCCGCTTGCGATGACCGTCGTTGCCGGCACGATCTTCCCGGCCCAGGCCGAGGGCAGCCTGATCACGCGCAACGGTGTAGTGATCGGCTCGGCGCTGATCGGCCAGGAGTTCAAGGACGACAAATACTTCCATGGCCGTCCATCCGCGACGTCAGCCGCCGATCCGAATGACGCCACCAAGACGGTGCCGGCACCCTACAACGCCGCCAACTCCTCCGGCTCCAATCTCGGCCCGACCAGCAAGGCGCTGGCCGACCGCGTCAAGGAGGATGTCGACAAGCTCAAGGGGGAGAATCCCGCGCAGGCCGTGTCGGTCGATCTGGTTACGACCTCGGCGAGCGGGCTCGATCCGAACATCTCGCCGGAGGGCGCGCTGTTCCAGGTGCCGCGGGTGGCCAAGGCGCGCGGCTTGCCGGAAGCCAGCGTTCGGGCGCTGGTTGCTCAGCAGACCCAGGGCCGCCTGATCGGACTGCTCGGCGAACCCCGCGTTAACGTGCTGGCTCTCAATCTGGCGCTCGACGCCGCCAAGGTGCAATGAACCGGCCCCGCGCCCTGGCTTGGCGGCAATGACATCAGGTCTATAATGCCGCATGGCCAGCCAACGCCGCAATCCTGACCAACGTCCCTCGCCGGAAGCGCTGCTCGAAGCGGCCCGGCGCGAGGAGAGTCCTGCCGGCAAGCTCAAGATCTTCGTCGGCGCCGCGCCCGGCGTCGGCAAGACCTATGAGATGCTGTCGAGCGCGCATGCCAAGGTGAAGGCCGGCGTCGACGTCGTCGTGGGCCTGGTCGAGACCCATGGCCGCGCCGAGACCGAGGCGCTGGTGCGCGGCCTGGAGGTGATCCCGCGCAAGCGCATCTCCTACAAGGATCAGAGCGTCGAGGAGATGGATCTGGATGCCGTGATCGCGCGGCGGCCGAAGCTCGCGATCGTCGACGAGCTCGCGCACACCAATGCCGCCGGCAGCCGTCATCCGAAGCGCTATCTCGACGTCGAGGAGCTGCTGTCGCACGGCATCGATGTCTATACCGCCGTCAACGTCCAGCACATCGAGAGCCTCAACGACGTCGTCGCCCAGATCACCCATGTGCGGGTGCGCGAGACGGTGCCAGATTCGATCTTCGACCGCGCCGATGCCATCGAGCTGATCGACCTCACGCCCGATGACCTGATCCAGCGGCTCAAGGAGGGCAAGGTCTATGTGCCCAAGCAGGCCGAGCGGGCGCTGGAGCATTATTTCTCGCCGGGCAATCTGACCGCCCTGCGCGAGCTGGCGCTGCGCCGGACCGCCGAGCGGGTCGACGAGCAACTGCTCACTCACATGCAGGCCAACGCCATTGCCGGCCCCTGGGCGGCCGGCGAGCGCATTCTGGTTTGCGTCTCCGAGGATCCGCGTGCGGCGAGCCTGGTGCGCTACACCAAGCGGCTCGCCGATCGCGTCCATGCGCCCTGGACCGCGGTCACGATCGAGACACGGCGCAATCTGCAGCTCACGGACAAGCAGCGTGACCGGCTGGCCGATACGCTGCGATTGGCGGAAAGCCTGGGCGGCGAGGCGCTGACGATCCCCGGCGTCGGCCGCCGCATCGCCGACGACCTCATCAGCTTCGCGCAAGCCAACAACGTCACCCAGATCATCATCGGCAAGTCCAGCCGCTCGCGGCTGTTCGAGATGATCAGGGGCTCCGTCGTTCACGACCTCGTCCGGCACGCCGGCAACATCAGCATCCATGTCATCGCCGGCGAGGAGCCGTCGGAGGCGCCCGGGCCTTCGGTGCAGACGCGCGCCCGTAGCGAGCCGTTCCAGCCAAAGCCCTATGCGATGGCGCTGCTGATCACGACGGCCGGCCTCGGCCTCGCCGAGCTGATCCAGCCCTTCTTCGGCATCGAGAACGTCGACCTGGTGTTTCTCACCGCCGTCGTCGGCGTCGCCGCGCGCTACGGCCTCGGACCGTCGCTGCTGGCGAGCCTCGCCGCGTCGCTGTGCTACAACTTCTTCTTCCTGCCGCCGCTGTATACGTTCACGATCACCGACCCGACCAACATCGGCGCGTTCTTCTTCTTCATGCTGATCGCGATGCTGGTGTCGAATGTCGCCGCGCGCGTTCGCATTCAGGCCGATTCCGCGGCCCTGCGCATCCGGACCACCGAGCAGCTCTACGCCTTCAGCCGCAAGCTCGCCGGCACGGCGACCTTGGACGACGTGCTGTGGACGACCGCCTATCAAGCGGCCCTGATGCTGAAGGTCCGCGTCGTGTTGCTGCTGCCTCAGGACGGCAAGCTCACGGTGATGGCCGGCTATCCGCCGGAGGACCAGCTCGACGATGCCGATCTCGCCGCGGCGAGCTGGGCGTTCGCCAACGATCGCGCCGCCGGCCGCGGCTCCGACACGCTGCCCGGTGCAAAACGCCTGTTCCTGCCGATGCGCACCGGCCGTGGCCTGATCGGCGTCATCGGCATCGATGACGACCGCACCGGCCCGCTCTTGACGCCCGACCAGCGCCGGCTGCTCGATGCGCTGGTCGACCAGGGCGCGCTGGCGATCGAGCGCGTGCTGCTGGTCGAGGACATGGACAAGGTCAAGCGCACCATGGAGCAGGACCGGCTGCGCTCGGCGCTGCTGACCTCGATCTCGCATGATCTGAAGACGCCGCTCGCCTCCGTGCTCGGCGCGGCCTCGACGATGCGCGACCTGGCGACGCGGCTGTCGGACCGCGAGAAGCTCGATCTTCTCGCCACCGTGATCGACGAATCCGAGCGGCTGAATCGTTTCATTGCCAACCTGCTCGACATGACCAAGCTGGAGTCGGGTGCCATCGTGCCGAATGCGGCGCTTCATGATGTCGGCGAGATCGTCGGCAGCGCGCTGCGGCGAGCGAGCAAGATCCTCGCCGCCCACCAAGTGTCGCTCGACCTGGCCTCCGATCTGCCGATGGTCGAGGTCGATGCCGTGTTGTTCGAGCAGGTGCTGTTCAACCTGCTCGACAACGCCGCCAAATATGCACCGGCCGACACCTCGATTGCGATCCGCGCCTTCAGCGACGCGAATTGGGTCGTGCTCGACATCCGTGACGAAGGCGACGGCATTCCGGCCGCCGAGGTCGAGCACGTGTTCGACAAGTTCTACCGCGTGCAGAAGGGCGACCAGGTGCGGCCGGGCACCGGGCTCGGGCTTGCGATCTCGCGCGGCTTCATCGAAGCCATGCATGGCCGCATCGTCGCCGGCAACCGCACCGACCGGCGCGGCGCCGTCCTTACCATTCGCCTGCCGGTGCCCGCGCAGGCCAAGCCGCTGGAGACCGCTGCATGACGGGCGCTCCAATCAAGGTCCTGGCCATCGACGACGAGCCGCCGATCCGCAAGCTGCTGCGCATGGGCCTGGCGACGCAGGGCTACGAGATCCTGGAGGCGCCGAGCGGCAGGGTCGCGCTCGAAAAGCTCGCCGAGAATCCGGCGCTCATTATCCTCGACCTCGGGCTGCCCGACATCGACGGCCATGAGCTGCTGCGCACCATCCGGGCGCGCAACGACAGCATCCCGATCGTGGTGCTCTCCAGCCGCGGCGATGAGGCCGGGAAGGTCAAGGCGCTCGACCTCGGCGCCGACGATTACATCACCAAGCCGTTCGGCATGGACGAACTGCTGGCGCGGCTGCGCGCGGCGCTGCGCCACCAGCTGCAGGTGCAGGGCGAGCGCCCGGTGTTCCGCACCGGCGACCTCTCGGTCGACCTCGTCCGCCGCATCGTCAAGCTCGGCGAGCGCGAGATCAAGCTGTCGCCCAAGGAATACGACCTGCTGCGCGTCCTGGTGCAGCACGCCGGCAAGGTGCTGACGCATCGCTTCCTGCTGAAGGAGCTGTGGGACGAACTGACCGACGCGCAATATCTCCGCGTCTACGTCCGCCAGCTCCGCCAGAAGATCGAGACCGACCCCGAACGCCCGCACTTCGTGTTGACCGAGACTGGTATCGGCTATCGGCTAAGGGCGCCGGATTAGCCTGATGTTTGATCGTTTCGAACTATCGTCATTGGGTGGCAGGTCTTGATGAGCTGGAATCAGGATGAGATCGTGCGGGCTCGACAGACGATCATCGAGACGGCGCGGCAGATTCTGTCCAACGCTCTTTCCCCGATCGAGGGAGCAAGGATCATCGTCGCGCATCGGATGTCCGCGCGACTCGAGACAGATCGCGATATTCTGCCGTTTGTTGGCATCGACTCCGAAACCGAGGCCTTGCCGCTTGGTCGTGATCGCATTCATTGGCGAGCCGAGTCTCTGCGCGATCTGGAGCCTTCGATCGCGTCCGCCGAGGCCTGGGCGCGGGGAGTTGCAACGAGACCGTGCGAAAGCCTGTTGCAGCGAACTGAAGAGCTTCTCTTTCGGCGTTGACAGAACGGAACCATCGTTGTTCCCGATCATTTTTGTCGTGTCAGAATGGAGAGCCGTTTCATGGCACGCACAGCACGCAAATATTCCAAGGGCGCCTCGAAGGACGTCGAGCGCGCGATGAAGAAACGCAAGGCCGGGACGTTGAAGAGCGGCGGCTCCGGCCGCAAGGTCAAGAGCCGCAAGCAGGCGATCGCGATCGGCCTGTCCGAGGCACGTCGCGAAGGCAAGAAGGTGCCGGCGAAGAAGAGCGCGAGGTCCTCGGCGAAGAAGACGGCCAAGTCCTCCTCGAAGACGTCGAGCAAGAAGAGCACGAGGAAGACCACCAAGAAGGCGACGAAGAAGAAGTCGTCGAAGAAGAGCTGACGAGGCGCTCACCCTGGCTACGCGTGTCGCGCAAGCTGTGACGCGCAGCCGTCGCAAAACCCCCGCTGTCGTCCCGGCGAGCGCCGGGACCCATAACCCCAGGGAGATGTGATTGGGCGGGATGTCGACCAGTCTCGTCTCACCACACTTGCCGCTGAGTATGGATCCCGGCGTTCGCCGGGATGACGGCGGTGGGCGTGGAAGCCGCTTGCGTCACACGGAGAGCTCGGGGGTCATCACCCCGCCTTCCTCTGCCGCGCCGCGGAGCGGTGCGCCTTCTTTGTGGAGCGACGGTGCGACGCCGGCCGCCGTGACGGTGCGCGTGACGACTTCTTGCCGCCCTTGCCCAGGCTCTGCTTCAGGGCATCCATCAGGCTCACCACGTTGTCGGACTTCTCCTCCGGCTCCGGCAGCTTGATCGGTTTGCCCGATGCCTTGCGCTTGACCAGCGCCTTCAGCGCGGTCTCGTACTGGTCCTTGAACTCCGCCGGCTTGAAGTGCGCCGCCTTGGTCTGCAGGATGTGGCCGGCGAGCTCCACCATATCCTTGGTGATCTTCGGCGACTTGATGTCGTCGAAGAACTCGGCTTCGTCGCGCAGCTCATAGGGGAAGCGCAGCGTGGTGCCGAGCATGCCCTTGCCCATCGGTTCGATGGCGATGATGTGCTCGCGATGGGTCAGCACGATCCGTGCGAGCGCGACGCGGTCCTGGTCCTTCATCGCGTCGCGGATGACGGCGAAGGCGTCGTTCGCTGCCTTGCCGTCGGGGGCGATGTAATAGGGATGGTTCAGGTAACGCTGGTCGATCTCGTCGCGCGGCACGAAGCTGTCGATGTCGATGGTGTGGTTGCTCTCGATCTGGACGGCTTCCAGCTCCTCCGGCTCGATCTCGACATACTGCCCCTTGGACAACTCGTAGCCGCGTCCCTTCTGGTCGCCTTCGACGATGTCGCCGGTCTCGGCGTCGATCATCTGCTGTTTCAGCCGGTTGCCGGTCTCGCGATTGATCAGGTGAAAGCGCGTCTTCTCGACCGAGGTCGACGCCGGATAGAGCACGACCGGGCAACTGACGAGCGAGAGTTTGAGCGAGCCTTTCCAGTAGGCGCGGGGGGCCATCATGGTCTCCGTACAAGCGATACGGTGCCCAACCAGATTGCTCCTGTTTAGGTTCCGCAGGGATCGCTCTGCGACATCCCGCACACCGGTTGCGTGACGAAGCCCATCAACGATACTCCATTGATCTCGTCAGCTGCCACCATTGGGGTGGCGTGCTCAGCCGGGCCAAGTCATTGCCCTTGGCCGGATTGAGAGCACGTAACTCGCTGAAGAGACTTGCTTGCATCGACCACCGATCGGGGTAACCCGTGACTGTGGCTGCGGTATCGGTCGGAACGTCGAACAGATAGTCAACGGTCCAGCGGCCGGGTTGGCTGGGCCGTTGCTTAGCGATGGCCTCGTCGCGCAGCCTTGCATAGTCTCCCGGTAGCGCTCCCGTCGCCTCGAGATGGTCGCCGGCATCGTGCCGAATCTCCCACACCCGCTCGGCGCCTTGCCAGTATCCGGCATAGGAGACCATGGCATGTTCAAGGACGACGCATGCGATGCAGCGGGACTGCGCCGGCAGGCGAGCGAGCCGAGGCGGCGTCGTGCCAAGGAGCAGATCCATGACGAGAGCGTATTTGCCAAAAATGGCCGACCAGCCTGGTGCGAGCTTGGCACCCGCCAGAGGAAAATCGCTCGTCCCCAGATCCGTATAGTCGAGAGACGCGTCGGTCGGCTCAAGGTCGAGAATCCTGTAGAGCTCGTCTAGGCCGACGCCATCCACGAAAGCCCAAGACATGTTTGTGCCCATGATCAGTCCTGCCCTGCGCCAGAGTCCAGAAAGCCATTATTCAGGGCATGGACGGCGTTGGCAACATGACGCGCGAACGGCAGGAGGGCCGCGGCTCATCTATAGAGTCGGGTCAACCAGGCGCAGTGTTGTTCGGAAAAATGAAATTCTGGCTTGACAACTTCGCAAAATCAGCATTATGGTGTGCGCGTTCCGTTGCGTCGGAAGGGGACGTATCGCGGTCGTCACGGACGTTGGCAGCGGAATGCGATGGGCGTGTGGGGTTGCAGCGTGACTTGGTCGCGCCGACGAACGGTCCTGCACGCACGGTCAAGTCGCGCGGTCCTGACACCCCGAAGCTGGTGTCCCGCGTCATGGGCAGAAGCCCATGGCGCGCACGGTGGCCAAAAGCCGGCGCACCGAGGAGAACGCGAAGCAGCCGTTAAAACTGTCGCGCAGGGAGGGCCGGGATGTCTCGGCTGCACCTGTGGTACCTGCCGCCTGCATTTTTTGAGCAGGCGGGCCATGGGGGCGGCGAGCTCCCGGCCTTCCCTGCGCCCTCCGGTTTGACCCAGGGGCGGACCATCGCAAGACCCGGGCTCTGCTGAGCCGCGGGAACGCGGAACTTTGCCCGGTGTTATCAGGCAGATGCGAGCCGAGGGTCGCGCGGCGCCACCGGCGAAGCGGTTCCAGGACCCCACCGGCTTTGCTACGCTGCCGCTCAACGCGAGGGATCACCGTGGCGCTCAAGAAGCTCTCCACCTATCGCAAGAAGCGCGACTTCGAGAAGACGGCGGAGCCGTCGGGCGACGCCAAGGTGGCGCGCGCCGCGCGGCCGCGCTTCGTCATCCAGAAGCATGATGCGACGCGGCTGCATTACGACCTGCGGCTGGAGTTTGGTGGCGTGTTCAAGTCCTGGGCCGTCACCAAGGGGCCGTCGCTCGATCCGCACGACAAGCGGCTCGCGGTCGAGGTCGAGGACCACCCGCTCGACTACGGCGATTTCGAAGGCACGATTCCGGAAGGCGAGTACGGCGGCGGCACTGTCATGCTGTGGGACCGTGGCTATTGGGACAGCGAGGATCCCGAGCGCGGCTTCAAGAAGGGCGATCTGAAGTTCACCCTCGACGGCGACAAGCTGCATGGCAGCTGGGTGCTGGTGCGGATGCGCCACGATCGCACCGGCGGCAAGCGCACCAACTGGCTGCTGATCAAGCATCGCGACGAATTCGCCAGAGAGGGCGAGGCCAACGATATTCTGGGCGCCGACAAGTCGGTCGCCTCGGGCCGCACGATGGAGCAGATCGCGGCCGGCAAGGGCAAGGCTCCGAAGCCGTTCATGCTCGGCAAGACGCAGCGCATGAACGCCGACGCGGTGTGGCACTCCAACCGCAGCGACGGCAAGACGGAGAAGACGTCTTCAGCGAAGTCCAAAACCTTAAGGTCCACGGCGAAGGCGAAAGCAGCAAAGCCTCGCGCCGGCAAGGCGGCGGTCGCGCCGACCACGGTGACGTCGCTGCCCGACTTCGTGCCGCCCGAACTCTGCACGTCGGTCGCGCAGCCGCCGAGCGGCGAGGGCTGGGCGCATGAGATCAAGTTCGACGGCTATCGCGTGCAGATCAGGGTGGAGGACGGCAAGGCCACGTTGAAGACGCGCAAGGGCCTGGACTGGACCGCCAAGTTCGGTGCGATCGCCGAGGAGGCGGCCAAACTGCCGGATGGGATCATCGATGGCGAGATCGTCGCGCTCGACAAGGACGGCAATCCGAACTTCTCCGCACTGCAGGCGGCGATCTCCGCTGGCAAGACCGATGAGCTGGTCTACTTTGCCTTCGACCTGATGTTCGCCGAAGAGTTCGACCTTCGTCGCCAGCCGTTGCGCGAGCGCAAGGCGCGGCTGGCCAAGCTGCTGAAGGCGAACATCAAGGGCAAGACGCCGCGCATCCGCTATGTCGAGCACTTCGAGAGTGACGGCGAGTCGGTGCTGGAATCCGCGCGCAAGCTGCAGCTCGAAGGCATCGTCTCCAAGAAGCTGGACTCGGCCTACCATTCGGGACGCACGGAGAGCTGGACCAAGGCGAAGACGCGGCCCGGCCACGAGGTGGTCATCGGCGGCTGGAAGACGACCAACGGAAAATTCCGCTCGCTGATGGTCGGCGTCAACAAGGACGATCATCTCGCTTATGTCGGCATCGTCGGCACCGGCTTCGGCCAGGAGACGGTGAAGGAGATCATGCCGAAACTGAAGGCGGCGGCAGCTGACAAGAGTCCGTTTGGCGGCAGGAACGCGCCGCGCAAGGCGCGTGAGGTGCACTGGCTGAAGCCGGAGCTGGTCGCCGAGATCGAGTTCGCCGGCTGGACCGCTGATAACAATGTCCGGCAAGCCTCGTTCAAGGGACTGCGGCAGGACAAGCCGGCGCGCGAGGTGGTCGCCGAGGAGCCGGTCGTAGCAACGAAAGTCGCCAAACCACTGGCGCGTGCGGCGGCCACGGTCGCCACCGGCGGCACCACGGTGCACAAGACGCCGTCACGGACCAAGAGCGCCGCCACCGTGATGGGCGTTGCCATCTCCAAGCCGGACAAGGCGCTGTGGCCCGACGCCGGCGACGGCGAGCCGGTGACCAAGCTCGATCTCGCCAACTATCTGGAAGCGGTGGGCAGTTGGATGATCGATCATCTGAAGGGCCGGCCGTGCTCGATCGTGCGTGCGCCCGACGGGATCGACGGCGAGCGGTTCTTCCAGCGCCACGGCATGCAGGGCATGTCGGACCTGCTCGAACTTGTGAAGGTCTCGGGCGATCGCAAACCTTATCTGCAGATCGATCGCGTCGAGGGATTGATCGCGGTGGCTCAGGTCGCCGCGGTTGAACTGCATCCGTGGAATTGTGCGCCGAATGCTTATGACGTCCCCGGCCGCCTGGTGTTCGATCTCGACCCCGCGCCGAACGTCGCATTCGATGAGGTCATCGCGGCGGCCAAGGAGATGCGGCAGCGGCTCGAGAGCCTCGGCCTGGAAAGTTTCTGCAAGACCACCGGCGGCAAGGGCCTGCACGTCGTGACGCCGCTGCTGCATGGCGCGCGCGACAAGGTGACATGGCCCGAGGCGAAGGCCTTTGCGCAGGGCGTCTGCCAGTGGATGGCGAACGACAATCCCGAGCAGTATCTGCTCAACATGTCGAAGAAGCTGCGCAAGGGAAAGATCTTCCTCGACTATCTGCGCAATGACCGGATGTCGACGGCGGTTGCCGTGCTGTCGCCGCGGGCGCGTGACGGCGCGACGGTGTCGATGCCGGTGACATGGGCGCAGGTCAAGAACGGGCTCGATCCCAAGCGCTACACGGTTCGCACCGTGCCGGCGCTGCTGGCCAAGACCAAGGCGTGGGACGGCTACGACGAAGCCGCTGGGTCGATCAAGCCGGCGATCAAGAAGCTGGCGGAAAAGTTGTGAGAGGTCGCCGGGCAGACGCGGCTCGCGCCGCATCTGTCCGAGCGAAGAGTGGTTACAGGTGAATTAGATCCGTCCGAGCAGGACGAGGATCAGCACGATGATGATGATGAGGCCGAGGCCGCCGCCGCCGTAGTAGCCGGTGCCGTAGAACGGACCGCCGCCGATGCCGGAGAAGCCGCCGAGCAGGGCGATGACGAGAATGATGAGAATGATTGTTCCGATGGACATGTACTTCCCTCCAGAGCCCGGCAGCGGGGCGGTGCGTCACTCTGCCTTCGCCGAGGAAACTGGTCGGAACTTCGAAAGTTCCGAGAAGGAACAGGTAAAATGCGGCATGTGTCTTTGCGGTCGGTGCGGCGCGTGACTACATGAAAACGGTTGTTAGGAGATCGCGATGTCAAGACCGCTTGTCGTTTCCATTCCGCATCGCCTCGGCAAGGACGAGGCCGTTCGTCGGCTACAGTCCGGATTGAGCCGCGCTGCGCAGAGCGTTCCCGTTCTGAGCGTCGACGAAGAGCGCTGGGAGGGCGACAAGATGATCTTCCGGGTCCGCGCGCTCGGGCAGGCGGCGTCCGGTCATGTCGACGTCGCCGAGGATCACGTCCGCGTCGAGGTCACGCTGCCCTGGCTGCTGCAGCGCTTCGCGGAAGCCGCGCAAAATGCCATCCGCAGTCGCGGCCAGCTGCTGCTGACCAAGAAGAGCTGATCAGCTGGGCGTGGCGAGAGCAGCGGCCTTTTTAGCATCGGAATCGGAGACACCTTCCACACGCGCCGTGATCAGCGCGCCCGGGAGGTGAGTGAAGAGGGAGGAGACAGGGAGAGCACCATCGCGGATCTCAGGTGCAGCATAGGAGGGAACCTGCACCGCTGCGTCGAACGTATCGGCATGCGGCCAGACCCGGCCGCTATCGGTGAACGGCGCCAGCGTGCGCGCGGCGACCACGATGACGGCCTCGCGCCCGCGCCGCCGTGCGAAGGCGATGACGTGCTGGGCATCACGGCCGGTCACCTCGAGCGGTTCATAGCTGCCGTCCGTGAACACGCCGGGAAGGGCGTTGCGCAGCTTGAGCAGATGCCGCGTCCAGGCGAGCTTGACGCGCCCGTCCGGCCAATGATCCGCGAGGTCAGCCCAGTCCGGCGTCTCGCTGTCGCGCAACGCTTGCGCGCGCGCGGCGAAATCGACCGGGCGTCGGTTGTCGGGATCGACCATCGAGAGGTCCCAGAACTCGGTGCCCTGGTAGAAGTCGGGAACGCCGGGCATCGTCGCCTTCAGCGTCAGCTGCGTCAGCGAGCTCAGCGCGCCGAGCAGCGCCAGCCGTCTCGCCACCGTCTCGAGCGACTGCAGGAATTCGCCAGACCGCTCGCGGTCGAGGATTCGTTCGATGAACAGGCGCAGGCCGTTCTCATAGGCCTCGTTGGGATTGAGCCAGCTGGTCTCCTCCTTGCCCTCGCGCGCCGCCTTGAGCGCATAGGCCTGCAGACGCTCCGGCAGGCTCTCATCCGAGCCGGCCGCAGGCCAGATGCCGACAAGGGTCTGATACAGCATGTACTCGAACGCCGCCGAGGGCGCGCGCATGTTGCCCTCGGTCACGACGTGCGGCGCGTTCATGGTCTTCCAGCGTGCGACCGCGGAGGTCCAGTCGTTGGGCAGCTCGGTCAACGCCGCGAGGCGGGTGCGGGCATCCTCGCCGCGCTTGGTGTCGTGGGTGGCCGTCGCCGTCATGCCGTGCGGCCAGTGCTTGGCGCGATCCTGCATCAGTCTGTGGAAGGCGGATATCGCGAGCCCATGCGCCGCCGGGTCACCGCCGACCTCGTTCAGCGCGAGCAGGCGGTGGAAGCGGTAGAAGCCGGTGTCCTCGAGCGACTTCGCCATCATCGGCCCGGTGAACTGCTGCACCTTGAGCGCGAAGCGGCGCACGCGCGGGACGCTGTGGGTGGTGGTGCGATCGCGCTTGATGAGGTCCATCGTCAGCGCGTCGCGCAGGAAATCGAAGATCGAGCCGTCGGATGCGAACCACTCGGCACGCGCGGCGGCGACGGCGTGGTCGATCAGCTTGCGGTCCGCCTCGGTCGGGCCCGCCGCGGTCAGATAGGTGCGGTAGACCGGGAAGTGCAGCACGTACAGCTCCAGCGCCTGGCGCAGGCTGTCTTCCGAATAATCGCGCGTGGAGTAGTGGCCATTGGCGATGCGCGCCAGGAGGCGCGTCAGCACCGTGAACTCGCTGGTCAGCAGCGTCTGCAGGACCCGACGCTTGGCCTCCTTGATCACGGGATCAAGCTTGGGCGGCTTGTTGCTGATCTGGCGCCAGATCTCGTCGAGCGGCTCCAGGCCCTTGCCGTCGATCAGGAGCTGCGTGATGACGTTCATCCACTCGTAGCCGGTGGTGCCGTGCACGCCGGTGAAGTTCGGCAGCTTCTCGTGCTCGCACAGGATCTTCTCGATCACGACGTAGAACGGACCCACAGCAGGGCCGCGAGCGTCGCGGATCAGGCGGCGCAGGCGCTGGAAGTATTGCGCGGGGTCGCGCAGGCCGTCGATGTGATCGAGCCGCAGTCCCTGCAATTGCCCGCTGGCGATCAGCTTCTTGACGAGGCGGTGAATGGCCTCGAACGTTCCGGCATCCTCGACGCGCAGGCCAGCCAGCGTGTTGACGTCGAAGAAGCGGCGATAATTGATGTCGCTGGAGGCGAGCCGCCAGTGGCCGAGCTTGTAGTGCTGCCGCTCCAGCAGATGATGCAGAGCGAGCGTCGGACCCGGGCGGTCGGGCCCGGCCTTGTAGGCCGCGAGTCCGCGGGCGATGAGATCGGCGCCGCCCGGAATGCCCCGAAGCGCGGCCTTGAAGTCCGGCGCTTCCTTGCGGTTCGGGTGGCGCAAGCCGCGGTAGCGCGAGGCGAGATCGAGAATGGCTTTGCCGGTCTCGCTGCTCTCCTCGCCGGCTTCCTTGACGATGATGCGCAGCATCTCGCCGTAACGCTCGGGCGCGATCGGCAAACGATGCTCGAAGTACCAGCACGAGAACGAGCCTTCGTTCGCATCGTAGCGCAGCTCGATGTCGCCATGTTCGAGCGCGTGCCCATAGGAGGTGCCGATGATCGGCAGCAGCACGCCGCCCCTGGCACGATAGGGCAGCTGCTCCCAGTCGATGTCGAACGACGCCGCATGCGGCGAGGCCTGGCCCCATTCGAGCAAGTCGAGCCACCACGGATTGTCGTCGAAATGGATGCCGACATGGTTCGGCACGAAGTCGAGGATGAGCCCGAGGTCGTGCTGCTTCAGCGCAGCGCTCAGCACGGCGAAGCCGGCTTCGCCGCCGAGCTCCGGATTGAGCTTGGAATGGTCGGTGATGTCGTAGCCGTGCGTCGAGCCCTTGCGCGCCGTCATGAACGGCGAGGCATAGACATGGCTGATGCCGAGCGCCTTCAGATAGGGCACGACGCGCGCCGCCGCTTCGAAGTTGAAATCGGCGGTGAGCTGCAGGCGATAGGTCGCGAGCGGAATGGCAGGAGGCATGGCTATCCTCCGATGCTCCAGAACACGGACCAGGGCGACAAGCGATCGCTCGGTGTCCCGCCCCAGATCGGCGTGCCGGTGAAGCCGTCGGTGGCGCCTGCGATCTCCCTGTCCGAGACGTTGGCCAGCAGTCGCAGCCTGCTGCCGTCACCCATGATCCAGTGCGCGCGTAGCCGGCCGTCATCGGTGACGTCGGCCTCGCCGAAGCTTGCTCCCGGAAGTCGCGGAGCCACGTGCTCGTGCCTGATGGCGAGGAGATCGCGGACCAGCGCCAGTCGCTCGCGGCCGGGCGATGCGTTGCGCGCGTCCCAGTCGATGATCGCCGACTTGAAGGTTTCGATAGCGAGCGGGTCCGGTACCTCGTCGCCATATTTGGCATACGCCCATGCGTATTCCCGGCGCCGTCCTTTGCGCACGGCGTCCGCGA
Source organism: Bradyrhizobium sp. HKCCYLS2038 (assembly GCF_051167655.1). NCBI lineage: Bacteria > Pseudomonadati > Pseudomonadota > Alphaproteobacteria > Hyphomicrobiales > Nitrobacteraceae > Bradyrhizobium > Bradyrhizobium sp. HKCCYLS2038. Next base: position 1,434,254 of record NZ_JBNPTM010000001.1, read on the forward strand.
GATCGCCCTTAAAATCGCAAAAGAACGGAAATGGCTGCTTCGAGCCCCATTCCTCGCCCATGTACAGCATCGGCACGGTCGGCGCGAGCAGGGTCACGGCGAGCGCCGCGGCGATGCCCTCCGGTGGCGCCAGCGTCTCCAGCCGGTCGCCGAACACGCGATTGCCGATCTGGTCGTGGTTCTGCAGGAAATTCACGAATGCGCCGGGGGCCAGATGACCGCTCGGCTCGCCTCGCGCAATGCCGCCCCAGAAGGCTGCCTGCTCGCCCTGATAGATGAAGCCGGATGCCAGCGCGCGGGCAAGGTCGCGGCGCGGCGAGGTCTGATAGTCGCCATAATAGCCGCCGCTCTCGCCGGTCAGCATCACGTGCCAGGCGTGATGATAGTCGTCGTTCCACTGCGCGCGGAATTTGCCGCGCGGCGGCTCCTCGGCCGAGTCCAGCATGCTGGCGCGATTGTCGCCGTTCTCCAGCACGAGATGGATGTGCCGCCCGCTTGTTTCCACGAGCTTGCCGACCGCGGCGCTGAGATCGTGCAGCATCGGGATCTCACCCTCGTTGGCGAGGATGTGGTTGACGGCATCGAAGCGCAGGCCGTCGAAGCGGTAGTCGGTCAGCCAATGCAGCGCGTTCTCGATCGCGAAGGCGCGGACCTCCGGCCGTCGATAATCGATCGCGCTGCCCCACGGCGTGTGCGCGTCGGTGAAGAAGGTCGGCGCGTAGCGGCCGATGTAGTTCCCCTCCGGACCGAAATGATTGTAAACGACGTCGAGGAACACCATCAGCCCGCGCAGATGCGCCTCGTCGATCAGTGTGCGCAAATCGTCGGGACGGCCGTAGACGCTATCGGGCGCATACAGCAGCACGCCGTCATAGCCCCAATTGCGCGAGCCTGCGAAGTCCGCCAGCGGCATCAGCTCAAGCGCGGTGATGCCGGTCGCGACGAGATGATCGAGCTTGTCGATCATCGCGCGATAGGTGCCTTCAGGCGTGAAGGTGCCGACATGGCTCTCCAGGAACACGGCATCCTGCCAAGGCCGGCCGCGCCACTCCTTGGCGCGCCAGGCGTAGGTGCCGTGATCGATCACCTCGCTCGGACCGGAGACGTCCTCGGGCTGGAAGTCGGAGCCGGGATCGGGAACGTCGAGTTCATCATCGATACGAAACTTGTAGCGCGCGCCGGCACCAATCCCCGCGACATCCAGCGTGTACCAGCCGCCATCGCTGCGCTGCATTTCATGCTTGCCGTCGAGGACGAGATCCACACGCTTGGCCGCAGGCGCCCACAGCCGGAACGTCGTGCCATCAGACGTGATCCGGGGTCCGAACTGCCGCGCCGTCATGACAGGCCCGCATACGCCAGCACGGAGCGGGGCGGCGCCTTGAGGTCGCTGCCCGCTGTGAAGTCGGCCTGCCTCTGCTGGGCTTGCGTGGTGTCGAGAACCTGCTGCCACGTCTTGGTTTCGGCGAGCTTGGGCAATTTGAATCCGATCTCTTCGGGGGCCGCGTTCAGGACGATAAAGATCGGAGCCTGCTCATGTTCCACCGGGGCGAGCACATAGGCGAGAAAACGTCCATCAGGAAAGGTCCAGTCGGTTTGCGTCATCTCCTCCGCCGAGGGCGTCAGCCACAGCACGCCGAAGCTGCCGTCCGGCCGGCGCCCGTCGAGCCAGCGGCGCGCGCGGATCTGGCCGAAGCGGCGGCGCAGCTCGGTCATGTGGGCGATGAAGTCGATGAGGTCATCACCTTCGCGGCCGATGCCGCTCCAGTCGACCCAGCCGACCTCGTTGTCCTGGCAGTAGGCATTGTTGTTGCCGCTCTGCGAGTTGCCGACCTCATCCCCCGCAAGCAGCAGCGGCAGGCCCTGCGCGAGGAACAAACAGGCCAACTGGTTCTTGCGCGACTGCCGCCGCAGCGCGTTGATCACGACATCGTCGGTCGGCCCCTCCTGGCCGAAATTGTTGCTGTGGTTGTCGTTGGAGCCGTCGCGGTTGTCCTCGCCGTTCGCCTCGTTGTGCTTGCTGTTATAGGCGAAGAGATCGGCGAGCGTGAAACCGTCATGGACGGTGACGTGGTTGACGCTGGCGCGCTGGGTGCGGCCGTCGTGATTGAAGATGTCGGACGAGCCGGTCATGCGGCTCGAGACCTCGCCGATCAGGCTGCCTTCGCCGCTCCAGTAGCGGCGCATGGCGCTGCGATAGCGGTCGTTCCATTCCGACCATTGCGACGGGAAGGCGCCGACCTGGTAGCCGCCGAGGCCGACATCCCAGGGTTCGGCAACGAGCTTGACGCTGGCCAGCACCGGGTCCTGGCGGATCGCGGTGAGGAAGCCGCTGCGGCGATCGAAGCCGTGCTTCTCGCGGGCGAGCGTGGTGGCGAGATCGAAGCGGAAACCGTCGACGTGACAGACCTCGACCCAGTAACGCAGCGAGTCCATCACCATCTGCAACACACGCGGATGGGTGAGGTTCACGGACGAGCCGCAACCGGTGAAGTCGTCGTAGAAGCGCGGATTGTCCGGCTGGAGCCAATAGTAGGAGGCGTTGTCGATGCCGCGATAGCACAGCGTCGGTCCGAGGTGGTTGCCTTCGGCAGTGTGATTGTAGACGACGTCCAGCATGACCTCGATGCCGGCATCGTGCAGCCGCGCCACCGTCGTTCGGAAAGCGTCGAGCGGGTTGTCCTGCGCGTAGCGCTGCTCGGGGGCGAAGAAAGAGATCGTGTTGTAGCCCCAGTAGTTAACCAGTTTCTTCTCGACCAGCGTGCGGTCGTCGATCAAGGCATGGATCGGCAGCAGCTCGACCGTGGTGACGCCGAGGCGCTTGAGATGCTTGATCATCGCCGGCGACGACAGCCCGCCATAGGTGCCGCGCAGATTGGGCGGGATGTCGTCGCGCTTGTTGGTCAGGCCCTTGACGTGGGCCTCGTAGATGATCGTGTCCTCCCACGGGATCTGCGGCCGCATCTCGCGCCGGCCCCAGTTGAAGGTCTCGTCGATGACGACGGCCTTGGGCATGCCGCGCGCATTGTCTCGACGGTCGAAGGACAGATCCTCGCGTGGCGAGCCGGCGCGATAGGCGAAATGGGCGTCGCTCCAGACCAGCCGCCCAGCGAGCCGCTTGGCGTAGGGGTCGAGCAGCAGCTTGTTGGCATTGAAGCGGTGGCCGCGCTCCGGCTCGTAGGGACCGTAGACCCGATAGCCGTAGAGCTGCCCTGGAGAGACGTCGTTGAGGTAGCCGTGCCAGACGTCCTCGGTCCGCTCGGGCAGCTCGATCCGTTCGATCTCGCGGCGGCCCTGGCTGTCGAACAGGCAGAGCTCGACTTTTTCGGCATTGGCGGAAAACAAGGCAAAATTGGTCCCGCGTCCGTCCCAGGTTGCTCCGAGACGGGCGTGACTTCCTGCGGCCAGACGCATTGCGTCAGGCTTCCGGGACGAGAAATACCGCTGCCATGGGCGGGAGGATGAGGTTGAGCTGGTGATCTTCAGAGGCATGGACCTGCCCGACATTGCCGACATTGCTGCCGCCATAATGCAGGGAATCGGAGTTGAAAGCTTCCCTCCATTTGCCGCCGAACGGCACGCGGACCCGGTAATTGTAATACACGTTGGGCGAAAAATTCACGACCACGACGCAGCGCGCCTGCTCGTCGAACCCCTTGCGCACCCAGGCAAAGACGTTGCGGTCGGCATCATCGGCGATGAGCCATTCGAAGCCGTCCGGCTCGCAGTCCCGCTCGTGCAGCGCGGGGACGCTGCGGTAGAGATGGTTGAGGTCGCGGATCAGCGCCTGGATTCCGGCATAGCGGCGGTCGCCGAGCAGGTGCCAGTCGAGCGAGGTGTCGTGATTCCACTCGCGTTCCTGCGCGAGCTCGCAGCCCATGAACATGAGCTTCTTGCCGGGATGGCCGAACATGAAGCTGTAATAGGCGCGCAGATTGGCAAAGCGCTGCCAGTCGTCGCCGGGCATGCGGCCGAGGATGGAGCGTTTGCCGTGGACGACCTCGTCATGCGACAGCGGCAGGATGAAGTTCTCGGAAAAGGCGTAGTGCAGCCCGAACAGGATCTCGCCGTGATGATATTTGCGGTGAATCGGATCCTTGCCGATGTAGCGCAAGGTGTCGTTCATCCAGCCCATGTTCCACTTGTAGCCGAAGCCGAGCCCGCCCATGTCGACGGGACGCGAGACCTGCGGCCACGCGGTCGATTCCTCGGCGGCCGTCGTGGCCTGCGGGAAGTGGCCGAACACGTCGACATTGGTCCGGCGCAGAAACTCGATGGCCTCGAGATTCTCCCGTCCGCCGTATTTGTTCGGAATCCAGCCGCCGGACGGACGGCTGTAGTCGAGATAGAGCATCGAGGCGACGGCATCGACACGCAGGCCGTCGATCCCGTAGCGCTCCAGCCAGAACAGTGCGTTGGAGCGCAGGAAATTGGCGACTTCGGTGCGGCCGTAGTTGTAGATCAGGGTGCCCCAGTCGAGATGCCGGCCCTGCATCGGGTTGGCGTGTTCATAGAGCGCGGTGCCGTCGAAATGTCCGAGCCCGTGCGGATCGTCTGGGAAATGCCCGGGGACCCAGTCGAGCCAGACCGCGAGGCCCTCGCGATGACAGGCGTCGACCAGCGCACAGAAATCCTCCGGGCTGCCGAAGCGGCTGGTCGGCGCGTACAGGCCTGTCGGCTGATAACCCCAGGAGCCGTCGAACGGATGCTCGCTCACGGGCAGGAATTCGATGTGGGTGAATCCCATGTCGCGCGCATAGGCCGGCAACTGCTCGGCGAGCTCGCGATAGGTCAGCCACTGGTTGTTGTCCTTGCGCCGCCAGGAGCCGAGATGCACCTCGTAGATCGAGACCGGCTTGTTCAGCCTGTTGATGTCCTGAGGCGCGGGCCGTGGCCGGGGCAGGGTCGTTTCGTCGACCACGATCGAGGCGGTCTTGGGCCGCATCTCGGCTGCGAACGCCATCGGGTCCGACTTCAGCGGCAGGTGCTCGCCTTGCGGACCGATGATGTCGAACTTGTAGTGATCGCCGGCCCGGGCGCGGGGAATGAACAGCTCCCAATAGCCGTTGCCGCGGACGCGCATCGGATGACGCCGTGCGTTCCAGAAGTTGAAGTCGCCGACCACGCTGACACGGCGCGCGTTCGGTGCGAGCACCACGAAGCCGACTCCGTCGACGCCATCGATCACCATCGGATGGGCGCCGAGCTTGTCGTAAAGCCGCTCATGATTGCCTTCGCCGAGCAGATGCAGGTCGAATTCGCTCAGGATGGGCAGGAAACGGTAGGGGTCCTCCAGATCGGTGACCGAATCGCCGAAGGTGGCGCGAAGGCGATAGCGCTGCATGGACGACATCGTCCCGGTGAACAGGCCGGCATCGTGGATGCGCGCCAGCGGCGCGACCTCGCCGTGCTCACCGACCACCTCGACGCGCGAGGCCTCGGGAAGGAATGCGCGCACCACGGTCCTGCCGTCGACGCTGTGCTGACCGAGATAGCGAAACGGGTCGGCATGCCGACCTTCGATGATCGCAAACGCCTCGGGAGAGAGATGGGTCATGCGGACTCACTGGCAGGGGCTGGCTCGGACAGGACGCGAAGCAGGTTGCCCAGCGCGACGCGGAGCCAGTCCGGCCGGTGGGCAAGGTCATATTCGAGCGCCCCGAGGGCTTTTTCCAGCAGGAAAAAGTTAAGGAGCGCCTCCGCGCTGCGCGGATCGTCCGGCCAGAGCCTCTGATGAGCCTTGACGTCGCGATAACCGGCCAGAAATGCAGCAATTGCCTCATCGCGCCAGCCCGTGAGCGCCGCAGCAAGTCGGCCGTGATCGTCGGGGCCGGCGTTCAGGGCGCGATCGAGCGCGACGCGGACCGAGCAGTCGATCGAGCGCAGGAAGCCGGCCAGGTCGCGGGCGGGCGGTGCCTTGCGCCGGCGTTCGGCGAGCGGCTGCTCCTCGTCGCCGTCGAAGTCGATGATGAAGATGTCATCCTTCACGATCAGGATCTGGCCGAGATGGAAGTCGCCATGAACTCGGATGTCGTGCCCGCCGACATGGCCTGGGATCAGCGCGCCCAGCCGCTCCGACAGCTCGCCACGCCTGGCCAGCACATGGTCGATCAGCCCGCGCTCGGGCTCCTTGAGGCGGTCGCGGCGCTCGCTCATGCTGGCGAAAATCCGGCTGGCCTGCGCCCGCAGCCGGTCGATCCAATGATCGAGGCTGTCGGCCGTGGTGGGCTCGGGAGCGAAATCAGCGATGTCTCCGCGCGAGGCCAGCGCAACGTGCAGCTCACCGAGGCGTCGTCCAGCTTGCGTCACATAGCGGAGATAAGGCGGCAGCTCTTCGCTCTGCCGCTTGTCGCCGCTCGCGGCGAAGACGCGCTGGTCGTCGACGTAGCGGTCGAGATAGGCCGCAGTGACGGTCCAGCCGTCGCCCTGGTTCTCGACGAACGCATGGACGCTGCCGACCGAGCGCTGCTCGCCGTCCTGAAACAGTTCGACGCTGCCGAGCAGCGGCGGCACGTTGGCAAAGCCGACCGTTTCGGTGAGAAACTGACCCATGCCGACCTCGGGCAGGATTCCCGCCTCGAGCTGGCGATGGATCTTGACGAAGAACTCGTTATTGACGACCGCCTTGCTGCTGCAGCGATCGGTCTCGATGACGCGGACCTGCTCGGACTCGCGCACGGGCTTGTCGGGAAAGCGCGAGGTCGGGCGGAATTCAAGGCGCAGCCCGTTCTCTTCCACCGTCAGCGACTGCGCGAGATTGCGCAGCAGCAGCGACAGGAAGATCGGATTGGTGGCAGCGTCCAGCAGCGTCCCCTCGCGGGCGCCCTGCCGCACGGCTGCGAAGGCCTGCGGATTGTAGCGCTCGCGGTCGAAGCGCACCCAGTCAATCTGCATCGGCAGCAGATAGCGCAACTCGTCGTTGCGCTCTGCAGATTTGAAGAAGATCAGCCAGGGACGGTTGTCGCCGATGTCGCAGAACGGGATCGCCGACGTCAACGTGGGATGGATCGCCTCCGGCGACCGCTCCGGATACCAGCGCGTGCGCGAGAGGTGACCGGGCAGCACGTCGCGTTCGAACAGGCTGCGCGTCCGCGCCAGCGACACCCAGGTCGATCCGAGCGGCACCACCAGGGTCTCGAATTCCGGGACCGCGCGCTGCACGACCGGCTCGGACTTGTCCCGCTCCTTGAGCTGGAACCAGTAGAAGCCATATGGCGCCAGCGTGATCATGTAGGGCAGTTCGCCGATCGCAGGGAAGCGCGAGCGGCCGAGCATCTCGATCGGAATGCGATCCTTGAACGCGGAGAGATCGAGCTCGGTCGCCTGCGCCGAGCGCGACAGATTGGCGACGCAGAGAATGACCTCGTCCTTGTATTGCCGGACGTAGGCGAGCACGGAGCGATTGGCGGGGCGGATGAACGACATCGTGCCGCGGCCGAAGGCGAGCGTCGACTTGCGCACCGAGATCAGCTTCTTGGTCGCATTGAGCTGCGACGACAGGCTGCGCGACTGCGCCTCGACGTTGACCGCCTCGTAGCCATAGACCGGGTCCATGATCATCGGCGCATAGAGCCGCGCCGGGTCGGCGCGCGAAAACCCGCCGTTGCGGTCGGGGGTCCACTGCATCGGTGTACGCACGCCGTTGCGGTCGCCGAGATAGATGTTGTCGCCCATGCCGATCTCGTCGCCGTAATAGATGATCGGCGTGCCCGGGAACGACATCAGGAGCGAGTTCATCAGCTCGATCTTGCGCCGGTCGTTGTCCATCAGCGGCGCAAGGCGCCGGCGGATGCCGACATTGATGCGCGCGCGGGGGTCGTTGGCATAGGTCGACCACAGATAGTCGCGCTCGACATCGGTCACCATTTCGAGCGTCAGCTCGTCATGGTTGCGCAGGAACAGCGCCCACTGGCAGGTCGCGGGGATGTCCGGCGTCTGGCGCAGGATGTCGGTGATCGGAAAGCGGTCCTCCTGCGCGATCGCCATGTAGATGCGCGGCATCAGCGGGAAGTGGTAGGCCATATGGCATTCGTCGCCCTGGCCGAAATATTCCTGCACATCCTCCGGCCATTGATTGGCCTCGGCCAGCAGCAGCTTGTCCTTGGCGTAGTTGTCGAGCTCGACCCGCAGGCGCTTGATGATCGCGTGGGTCTCGGGGAGATTTTCGTTGCTGGTGCCGTCGCGTTCGCACAGATAGGGAATTGCGTCGAGGCGGAAGCCGTCGACGCCGGCATCGAGCCAGCGCTTCATCACCTGGATGATGGCGTTCACCACGCGCGGATTGTCAAAGTTCAGGTCCGGCTGGTGCGAGAAGAAGCGGTGCCAGTAGAACTGGCCGGCCTCGTGGTCCCATGTCCAGTTGGACTTCTCGGTGTCGGTGAAGATGATCCGGGTTTCCTGGTATTTCTGGTCGGTGTCGCTCCAGACATACCAGTTGCGGGCGCTCGAACCGCGCGGACTGCGGCGGGCGCGTTTGAACCAATGATGCTGGTCGGAGGTGTGGTTGACGACGAGCTCGGTAATGACGCGCAAGCCGCGGCGCTGCGCTTCCTGAATGAAGCGCTTGAAGTCCTTCATGGTCCCGAAATCGGGATTGATGCTGCCATAGTCGGCGATGTCGTAGCCGTCATCGCGCCCGGGCGAGGGGTAGAACGGCAGCAGCCACAGTGCGGTGACGCCGAGATCCTGCAGGTAGTCGAGCTTGTCGGTCAGGCCTGCGAAGTCGCCGATGCCGTCATTGTTGCTGTCCGCGAACGCCTTGACATGCAACTGGTAGATGATCGCGTCCTTGTACCAGAGACCATCGCCATCGGTCTCGGTCTGGAGGTTGGGGCCGTCCAGGGATGACATCACGTTCATGAGGCCCTCACACCGAGAGAAAAACGAATGGATAGGCTACGGTCGGAGACGGGTCGGCCCCGCCAGATGCGGCTCTCCTCAAAAGAGGGCAGAATAGGGGAGAAAGCGTCTCGCGGGGCGACGCTCTCGAACGTGTGCGCAAATTTGTTCACGGTGATGCCATTGACAAGAAAACGGTGTCCCGGTTCGCTAGGGAACCGTGACCACCCCTGACAATGCCGGGGACCTCGCTTTTGTTCCCGGGGGAACGAGGGCGGACGCGGCGCGTTAGGGCTCTATCCTCTTGCCGTTCAACAACAATTTTTTCGACGTGCGCCCCGTCACGTCCAGATCGCGTGCCGAATGGATCTCTTCAACGAAGCTCACAGTCTCGGAATCCTGACAGAATTCTACGACGGTCAGGGGCAGCGCCGTGTTACCGACGAAACGGCCCTCAAGATCATCGTCGAGGCTTTCCCCAGGCCGACTCCTCGCCGGCTCCTCAGCGGCGCGATCGTGCTTCGATCCGGGCAGCCGACCCGCAGCCGGCTCAGCGAAGCGGCGAAGCTGCCGGTCACATGGATCGTCAAGCAGGGCGACGCGGTGGCCGCGAGCGGCGAGACCAATGACGCATTCATCGAATGGCCGACGGATCTTGCCGTCGGCAGCTATCGCCTTGAGCTGCTGGATGCGTCGTCATGTCGCGAGGATCTGCCGCTGCTGGTGGCGCCCGACAAGGCCTTCGTTGGCGATTTCGACCGCGTCTGGCTGCTGGCCGTGCAGCTCTATGGCATTCGGTCGCGCCGCAACTGGGGTATGGGCGACTTCACGGACCTCGCCAATCTGATCGAGATCTGCGCCAAGCTCGGCGCCGATGGTGTCGGCCTCAACCCGCTGCACGCGCTGTTCGACGACCGGCCGGGCGATTTCAGTCCGTATGCACCGAACAGCCGGCTGTTTCTCAACGCGCTCTATGTCGATGTCGAGCAGGCCCCGGGCTTCGCGAACGGACCCGACAGCAAGGTGCTGGAGCCGCTGCGCCAGACCGAACTGGTCGACTACAAGGGTGTCGCGGCGCTGAAATGGCCGGCGCTGCGCGCGGCCTTCGATGCGTTCATGTCTGCTCCCGAGGGGGCCGAATCTGCGGAGTTCAAGACCTATCGCGCCGAGCGCGGCGATCTGCTGGCGCGCTTCACCTGTTTCGAGGTGCTGCGGCATCGTTTCCAGAAGCCGTGGTGGGACTGGCCAGAGGAATGGCGCCAGCCCAATCCGGCGCGCTGCGCGGCGCTGCTGAGCGGTCCCGACCGGCGGGAAGCCGATTTCGTGGCCTATGTACAGTGGCTCGCCGAGCGCCAGCTGCGTCATTGCAAGGACCTTGCTCATCGATTGGGCATGAAGGTCGGTCTCTATCTCGATGTCGCGGTCGGTGTTCAGTCCGACGGCTTCGACGCCTGGAACGAGCAGGGCGCGATCTCGCGCACTTTGTCGGTCGGCGCGCCGCCGGATCCGTTGAACACGGTCGGACAGAACTGGGGCCTCGCCGGCTTCAATGCCCCCGGGCTCGAGTTGAAGAACTTCGAGCCGTTCCGCGAGATGATCAGGGCGTCGATGCGTCACGCCGGGGCAATTCGGCTTGACCATGTGCTCGGCCTGAAGCGGCTGTATCTGGTGCCGCACGGCTTTCCCGCCAAGCAGGGCGCCTACGTCCAGATGCCGTTCGACGCGCTGCTGGCGGCTACCGCCATGGAGAGCGTCGCCAACGAATGCATCGTCATCGGCGAGGATCTCGGCACCGTGCCGGAAGGTTTTCGCGAGCAGATGGCCGATTGGGGGCTGTGGTCCTACAAGGTGATGATCTTCGAGCGCGATGACAACGGGCGCTTCCGTGACGTCGACTACTACCCGCCGAATGCACTGGTGACGCTGAACACCCACGACCTCTCGACCTACGCCGGCTGGCGCTCGTTCGGCGATCTCAAGACGAAGCGCGGCTTGGACATCGATCCCGGCGAGAGCGATCAGGATCGCTGGCATGCGCTCGGGCTGTGGGACGAGGTGCTCCGCCACAACGGCATCCATGCCAACGACGTCCATTCCGCGATCGGCTTCCTGTCGCGCACGCGTTCGCGCCTGCTGGCGATCTCGCTGGAGGACCTGCTCGGCGTCGTCGATCAGCCCAACATCCCCGGTACCATCGACGAGCATCCGAACTGGCGCCGCAAGATGCCGATCAATGTCGAGGACATCGCCGGCGCCGTCGGCCTCGACGCGCTAAAGGCTGCGACCGCCGAACGGATCAGCCCGGCCGGCGTTTGAGCAGTGGGGAATTTCGGCGGGGGGCATTTGCACACGGATGTGGAATGTCCTGCAGGATCGAAGATTACGCGCTGATCGGCGATTGCGAGACGGCTGCGCTCGTCAGCCGCAACGGGTCGATCGACTGGCTGTGCTGGCCGGCATTCGATTCGGATGCCTGCTTCGCGGCGCTGCTCGGTGATCACAGCAACGGCCGCTGGCTGATCGAGCCACGCGGCGAGATCAAATCAACCACCCGTCGCTATCGCGGCGACAGCCTGATCCTCGAGACCCGGTTCGAGACGGAGACGGGCACGGTCGAGCTGATCGACTTCATGCCGCCGCGCGGCAAGGCCTCCGACGTCGTCCGCCTCGTCCGTGGCGTGTCCGGCAAGGTCGGCATGCGCATGAACATGATCATCCGCTTCGGCTTCGGCGTCGAGATCCCCTGGGTGAGGCGGTCAGAGGATCGCTCGGCGCTGCTCGCCGTATGCGGTCCCGATATGGCTGTGCTGCACACGCCGGTCGAGACGCAGGGCGAGGACATGACGACCGTCGCGGAGTTCCAGGTTGCGGCGGGGGAGACGGTGCCCTTCGTGCTGACCTATGGCGCGTCGCATTTGCCGGTCCCCAGGGCGATCGACTACGAGCAGGCGCTTGATGACACCGAGGCGTTCTGGTCGGACTGGTCGCGCCGCTGCACCTATCAGGGCGAGCATCGTGACCTCGTGATGCGCTCCCTCGTCACGCTGAAGGCGCTGACCTACGGCCCCACCGGCGGCATCGTCGCCGCTCCGACCACGTCGCTGCCGGAGAAGCTCGGCGGCTGGCGCAACTGGGACTATCGCTTCTGCTGGCTGCGCGACGCAACGTTCACGCTGCTCGCCTTGATGAACTCCGGCTACACCGAGGAAGCGCTGGCTTGGCACAATTGGCTGCTGCGCGCGGCCGCCGGCGCCCCGGCGCACATGCAGATCATGTACGGCATCATGGGCCAGCGCCGGCTGACGGAGTGGGAAGCCGAGTGGCTGCCGGGCTACGAGGGCGCGCAGCCGGTCCGGATCGGCAACGCCGCTCACGCCCAGCTGCAGCTCGACGTCTATGGCGAGCTGATCGATGCCTTTCACCAGGCACGCATGAGCCGGCTCAAGCTCGATGACGGCACCTGGGCGCTCGAATGCGCGGTGATCGACCATCTCACCGATGTCTGGGACCAGCCCGATCACGGCATCTGGGAGCGTCGCGGTGACGGCCGTCACTATGTGTTCTCGAAGGTCATGACCTGGGTCGCGTTCGACCGCGCCATCAAGAGCGCCGAGCGATTCGGCCTGAAGGCGCCGCTCGACCGCTGGCGCCAGCTGCGCGAGACTATTCATCGCGACGTGTGCGAGAAGGGCTACGATGCCGGGATCGACAGCTTCGTCGATTCCTATGGTTCTCGGCTGCTCGACGCCAGCCTGCTGTTGTTGCCCGCGGTCGGTTTCCTGCCGTGCTCCGATCCGCGCATCCGCGGCACGATCGCGGCCATCGAGCAGCATCTGATGCGCAATGGCTTCGTGCTGCGGCACGATCCGCGCGAGACGTCCTCGCAGGAGCAACAGCCGATCGAAGGCGCGTTCCTCGCTTGCACCCTGTGGCTGGCCGACGCGCATGTGCTCGCCGGCGAGATCGCCAAGGCGGAGGCGCTGTTCCAGCGCGTGGTCGACATCGCCAACGATGTCGGATTGCTGGCGGAAGAATATGACATCGCGGCGCGCCGGCAGACCGGCAACTTCCCGCAGGCGCTGACGCATATTGCACTGGTCAACACGGCGCAGAACCTGTGCGGCGCCAAGAAGACCAGCGACAAGCCGGCCAAGCAGCGCTCGGAGGCGTGAGCTGGCAGGCTAGCCCTGCGCATTCTCCGCCAGGATCATCTCCATCGCGTTGGCAAAGCCTTCGTCCTGGTTGGAGGTCGTGACGCGCTTGGCGTGGCTCTTCACCTCGTCGCTGGCATTGCCCATCGCGATCGACAACCCGCTGACCTTGAACATGGCGACGTCGTTGTGCATGTCGCCGATCGTCGCGACGGCATCGAGCGGAATGCCGAGCCGCTGGGCCATCGCCGTCACGAAGGTGCCCTTGTCGCGGCCGGGCGGCGTGACGTCGAGATAATAGCTCTGCGAACGGATCGCGGTCGCTTCGGTGCCGAGCAGAGTCTGCATCTCGCCTTCGCAAGCCGCCAGCAGCTCGAAGTCGCTGCTGGAGCCGACGATCTTGCAGGCGCTCGAAAGATAGGGCGAGAAGTCGTCGATGATTGTGGGATCTGCGCGGATCGCGCGCTGCTCGTTGGGCACGTAGCCGCCGTCCGGATTGCGGGTCAGCCAGGCATCGGCGGTGAACACCCAGATGTCGATGCCGCGCTGATGCAGCAGATCGATGCAGCGTCCGGCGGCGTCCGCCGGGATCAGGCTCTGTTCGATCGGTCGCATGTCCGGCCCGATCACCGAGCTGCCGTTGAAGGGCCCGACCGGAAGGTTGATCTGCAACGGCGGGATGAGGAAGCCCATTCCGATCGCGGGCCGGCTCGATGTGATGGTGAAGGCGATGCCGGCTTCGTGCAACTGGCGCGCGGCCTTGGCCGCACGCTCGGTGAGGATCTTGTCCTTGGTCAGGAGCGTGCCGTCGACGTCGGACACGACGAGAGCGATGCGCGTCATGGGACCTTCCATTCGCGATCAGGCGCGGCGCTGATCGATGTGAATCTGCTGCAGGATGTCGTTGACGATGCGCTCGACCGGCGCGTCGACCGAGACCGTGATCGGATGCTCGCCGGCTTGCGGCGGCTGCAGCGTGGCAAACTGGCTGTCGAGCAGGCCGGTCGGCATGAAATGCCCCTTGCGGTGGCGCATCCGCTCCGCGATCAGGTGCTGGCTTCCCGCCAGATAGACGATGCTGATATCGCTGCGGCCGCCGGTCAGAATGTCGCGATAGGCCTTCTTGAGCGCCGAACAGGCGATGATGATGTGCTCGCCCTTGTCCCGACAGCGCGCGATCTCGTCGGCGATCGCCCGCAGCCAGGGCCAGCGATCCTCATCGGTGAGAGGATGGCCCGCGCTCATCTTGGCCACGTTGGCCGGCGGGTGGAAACTGTCGCCGTCCTCGAAGCGCCAACCCAGGCGGCGCCCGAGCGCTTCGCCGATCGTGCTCTTGCCCGAGCCGGCGACGCCCATGATGATCAAGGCCTGCGGCAGGTCAGGCGATGCCGCGGCGTCGATCATGAACAACGTCTGATCGTTCGAGCGCGCGCGATTGGCCGGCAGATCCTCCCCAGCCAGCACGCGCGTCAGGATCGGCCGCTTGTCGGCGCCCGCGACCTCGAACAGCATGGTGCGGCAGGAGGCCAGCGCCGGCAGCGTCAGGCTGACACGCGGCACGAATGGCGCGACATGCGCCTTGTCGACGCCCACCACCCAGCGGTCCCGGACCTCGATCGCGGGGTAGCCGGGAAACAGCGAGGCGACATGGCCATCGGGACCGATGCCGAGCAGCACCAGATCAAACAGCGGCCGCGCCGGATCGAGCTGCTCGGCGCCGTAGAATTTTTTCAGTTCACGCTCATAGGCGCGCGCGCCCGCGTCCGGATCGGTGGTGTCGGTCGGAATGGGATGGATGTTTGCCGCCGGAGCACAGGCGTCGAGGAAGGCGTGGCGCGCCATGGTCATGTTGTGCAGCGGATCACCTGCTGGCACGAAGCGCTCGTCGCCGATGAACCAGTGCACGCGGGGCCACGGAATTCGCTCGCGGTAGGCGGCCGTCATCAGCAGTTCGTACAGCTGCTTGGGGCTCGAGCCGCCGGTCAGGCAGATCGCAATCCGGCCGGGGTTGGCGGCGACGACTGCGAGCAGGCGATCGGCGGCAGCTTGCGCCATCGCCGGCTTGTCGGCGACGCGAATGAGCTCAGGCGGCGGGGTCCGCATCGGTCAGGCCAGCTTGCGCCAGCTGCGGCCATCCCGCGCCAGCAGATCGGCCGCGGCCTTGGGACCATCGCTTCCCGCTTCGTACGCATGCAGGCCGTCGCGGCCGGCCTTCTTCCAGGCCTCGATGAACGGCTCCACGGCTTTCCAGCCGGCCTCGACGCTGTCGGCGCGCTGGAACAGGATGTTGTCGCCGATCATGCAGTCATAGATCAGCGTCTCGTAGCCGGTGGCCGGCTCGGCCTGGAAATAATCCTTGTAGTTGAACTTCATCTGCACGCCGTCGGTGCGGATGGTCGGCCCCGGGATCTTGGTGTTGAACTGCAACGTGATGCTCTGGGTCGGCTCGATGCCGATGACGAGATAGTTTTCGGCCAGCGTGTCGATCGGCGTGCAGCTGAACATCGCGAACGGCGCCTGGCGAAACTTGATCGCAACCTCGGTGCGCTTGGCGCCCAGCGCCTTGCCGGTGCGCAGATAGAACGGCACGCCAGCCCAGCGCCAATTGTCGATCGTCAGCTTGAGCGCGGCATAGGTCTCGGTCGCGCTGTCGGCGCTCACATCCTTGGTCTTCCGATAGTCGGCCAGCTCGGTGTCGCCGATCACGCCGGCCTTGTATTGGCCGCGAACGGAATTCAGCAGCGCCTCCTGCTCGGTGAGCGGCTGAATTGCGGAGAGCACCTCGGCCTTCTCGGAGCGGACAGTGTGCGCATCGAACCGCGCCGGCGGCTCCATCGCGACCAGCGACAGCAGCTGGAACAGATGGTTCGGCACCATGTCGCGCAACGCGCCGGTCGCATCATAGAAGCTGCCGCGCGTGCCGACGCCGAGCTTCTCCTCCACGGTGATCTGCACGTGGTCGATGTGGTGCCTGTTCCAGATCGGCTCGAACATGCCGTTGGCGAAGCGCAGCACGAGGATGTTCTGCACCGTCTCCTTGCCGAGATAATGATCGATCCGGTAGATCTGGTGCTCGGCGACGAGCTCCAGCAATTGGTCGTTGAGCTTCTTGGCTGATGCCAGATCGGTGCCGAACGGTTTCTCGACCACGATCCGCCGCCAGGCCTTGCCGTCCTCCTTCAACAGGCCGACACGCCCGAGCTGCTGGGCGATCGGCGCGAAGGCGCTCGGTGGCGTCGCCAGATAGAACAGCCGGTTGCCGTGTGTCTCCCGCGCGGCCTCCAGCTTCTCCAGCCGCTCCTTCAACTGGTCGAAGCTGTCGGGCTCCTTGGGATCAGCCTCGATCGCGGTCACGCATTGCAACAGCCGCTGCGCGACCTCGTCTTCGATCGGCCGCGTCGCGTACTTGCGCAGGCCCTCCATCAGATTGGTGCGCAGCTGCTCGCTCGACATGCCCTTGCGAGCGATGCCGACGATGCAGAAGCGATCCGGCAGCAGCTGGTTGGCGGCCAGATTGTACAGCGACGGCAGCACCAGCCGATGTGTCAGGTCGCCGGTGACGCCGAAGATGACGAACGCGCAGGCGTCGGGTTTCTGATGTGGCGGCTGGTGAGGATGATGCAGTTGGTTCACGCGCGGTCAGCTTTCGGCTTGACGATTTCGGGCGCGCTCTGGCGCGCGGGATCAGGATGCTGCTCCGGCTCCTTGTGGCCGCCAAAGCCCTCGCGCATGGCGGACAGGATCTTCTCGGCAAACGTATGCTCCTGACGCGAGCGGAAGCGCGCGAACAGCGCCGCCGTCAACACCTCCGCCGGCACGGCCTCGTCGATCGCAGCATTGACCGTCCAGCGACCCTCGCCGGAATCCTCGACATAGCCGGAATACTTCTCCAGCGTCGGCTGGCGCGCCAGCGCACTCGCGGTGAGATCGAGCAGCCACGACGGAATGACGCTGCCGCGGCGCCAGACCTCGGCGATATCAGCGAGGTCGAAGTCGAAGCGGTGCGCCTCGGGCAGGGTGGCACTGTTCGCATTCCTGAGGATATCGAATCCCTCGGCGTAGGCCTGCATCAGGCCGTATTCGATGCCATTGTGGATCATCTTGACGAAATGGCCGGCCCCGGTCGGCCCGGCATGGATGTAGCCCTGCTCGACGCGGGCGTCGCGGCCGTCACGGCTCGGCGTCCGCGGGATATCGCCAATGCCTGGCGCGAGCGTCGCGAAGATTGGATCGAGCCGGTCGACCACTTCCTTGTCGCCGCCGATCATCATGCAATAGCCGCGATCGAGGCCCCACACTCCGCCCGAGGTGCCGACGTCGACATAGTGCAGGCCGCGCTCTTTCAAAGCCTGGCCGCGGCGGACATCGTCCTGCCAGAAGCTGTTGCCGCCATCGATGATCACGTCATCCGCAGACATCAGCTTGGTCAGCTGCTCGACAGTGGCTTCAGTGATCTTGCCCGCCGGCAGCATGATCCAGGCATGCCGCGGCGTGGCGAGCTTGCCGACGAACTCCTCCAGACTGGCGGCGCCGGTGGCGCCTTCGGCGACCAGCGCGGCGACCGCCTTGGCATCGCGATCGTACACCACGCAGGAATGTCCCGCGCGCATCAGGCGGCGCACGATGTTGCCGCCCATCCGCCCGAGACCGATCATACCCAACTGCATCGACGCGGCCCTTCCTAGCTCAGCGCTTCGTTGATGGCGCTGTCGAGCATCTTGAGACCCGATTTCAGATTGCCCTTGAGGTGGACTCGCAGCGCGCGCCGGCCACGCTCGGTAAGCACGTCGAAATCGCCGCGCGCCTGCGCCGCCTTGATGACGCCGAAGCTCGCCTTCTGTCCGGGAATGGCAAGATCCGGGGCGTCATCGGCGGTGATCTGGAGAAAGACGCCGCTGTCCGGTCCGCCTTTGTAGGCCTGGCCGGTGGAGTGCAGGAAGCGCGGCCCGAACTCGGCACAGGTCGCCAGATGCTTGCTGTCGCGCAACTTGAGCCTGATCCGCTGCAGCACCTCGGTGTTCGCGCCATTGTGCTCGATGTAGCCGAGCAGGGCAATGTAGTCGCCGTCGCCGGCGCGGCCGAGATGTGCCTTGAGCCAGGAGGCGAGGGTGCCGTCTGCGCCATGCTCGCGCAGGCTCTCGGCATTGTGCGCATCGGTGTAGAGTTCGCAGCCCTTGATGGCGACCACCGGCTCTTCCGGCGGCAGCGCGCCCGTCTGTTCGAACGCCGCCGTGAGCTCGCGCGTCTTGATCTTGGCGGACTCGACGTCGGGCTGATCGAACGGATTGATGCCGAGAACGGCACCGGCAACGGCCGTGGCCATCTCGAAGCGGAAGAACTCCTGCCCGAGCTGGTCGATCGAGGCCATCACGATACGAACGACCGGGTGACCGGCCTGTTCGAGCGCCGCGAGCTTGTCGTCGTGGCCGGCGACGTCGTCACCCTCCACCTTGATGTCGATGAAGAAACGATCGTGGCCGTAGACCTCGGGCGAGGCGACCGGCTCCGCGTCGATCGGGATCAGGCCCTTGCCCTCCTTGCCGGTGGACTCCGCGATCAGCTGCTCGGCCCAGGCGCCAAAATCGGCGATCTTGCGTGAGGCGAAGATCGTCACCTTGTCGCGTCCATCGAGCCCGGCAAGTCCCATCGCTAGCCCGAGCTGCACGCCCGAGTTCTGGAGTGGCGGCACGTCGGGGCCGCATGAGCGCACCATCGACAAGGCGTTCGTGATCAATTTGCGCACGTCGATGCCCGCGGTCGCCGCCGGCACCAGGCCGAATGGCGACAGCACCGAATATCGCCCGCCGATGGTCGGCTCGCCGTGAAAGATGCGCGCAAAGCCCTGCGCCTTGGCCGCCTTCTCCAGTGACGAGCCGGGATCGGTGACGGCAATGAAGCGATGGCCCGCCTTACTGGCGCCGATCGCTTCGCTGACGCGTGCGAAGAAATAATCCTTCATCGCGTTGGGCTCGGTCGTGCCGCCCGATTTGGAGGACACGATGAACACGGTTTTCGAGAGATCGATCGCCTTCTCCATGGCGCGCACCTGTGCCGGATCGGTCGAATCGAGCACGTGCAGCCTGGGGAAGCCGGCCTTGCGCGGGAACGTCTTGGCGAGCACCTCCGGTCCGAGGCTGGAGCCGCCCATGCCGAGCACGACGGCATCGGAGAACTTCTGTCCCTTCACCCGCTGGGCATAGTCCTCATAGTCGGCGATGTCGGCCTTCTCGGCGCTGGTCAGCCAACCCAACCATTTGTGCTCGTCCTTGCCGGTCCAGACACTGGCGTCCTTGTGCCAGAGGCGGCGAATCTTGGCAGCCTTGCGCCACTCCTCGGTGGCCGCGGCAACCTTCTTCTCCAGATCAGCAGCAACCGCGATCGACTGCTGCCCGAGCGCTTCGCCGAGCACCACGGCGCGTTTGTGCGCCACCGCGCCATAGAGCTTGTCGGCGGCGTCGGCGAACTGCTTGACGCCGTCGATGACGAGATCGGCGGTGATGGCGTCGAGCGAGATGCCGGTCTTCGCCAGCTCGTCGAGCGCGGTCTCGGCCGCCTCGATATTCTCTTCAAGGCTGTCGCGCGCCTTGCCATGGTCGCGGAAGGCGTCCAGCGTGGCCGGCGGCACGGTGTTGACGGTGTTGGGGCCGATCAGCTCCTCGACATAGAGGACGTCGCTGTAATCCTTGTTCTTGGTGCCGGTGGAGGCCCACAGCAGCCGCTGCGGCTTGGCGCCCTTGGCCGCCAGCCACTCCCAGCGCTCGCCGGCGAACAGGTGCTTGTAATCCTGATACGCCATCTTGGCATTGGCGATCGCGATCTTGCCTTTCAGCGCCGTCAGCCGCTCCTTCTCCGAGGGATCGTTGGCCTGGGCGATCTTGTCGTCGAGCTGCTTGTCCACGACGCTGTCGATGCGGCTGACGAAGAACGAGGCGACGCTCGCCACATGCGACGGATCACCGCCGTCAGCGACATAGGCCTCGAGCCCGGCGAGGTAGGCCTCGGCAACCTGCCGGTAGACCTCCTGCGAGAACAGCAGCGTGATGTTGACGCTGATGCCCTTGGAGATCAAATGCTGGATCGCCGGCAGGCAGGCATCCGTCGCCGGCACCTTGATCATCAGGTTCTTGCGGTTCACCGCCTTCCACAGCGCCTCGGCTTCCTTGATCGTGCCGGCAGCGTCCATGGCGAGATAGGGCGACACTTCGAGGCTGACGAAACCGTCATTTCCGTCGAAAGCGTCATAAACCGGCCGCAACACGTCGGCGGCGTTCTGGATGTCCTCGACGGCGACGGCCTCGAACAGCTGTGTCGGCGAATGGTCGCCGCCCTTCAGCGCCTTCGCAATCGGGGCGTCATATTCGTCCGAGCTGCCGATCGCCTTTTCGAAGATCGCGGGGTTCGAGGTCACGCCCTTGACGCCATCCTCGTCGATCAGCCGCTTCAGGTCGCCCTTGGCGACGAAGCCGCGGGCAAGGAAGTCGAGCCAGACCGCCTGGCCGTGTTTTTCGAGTGCTTTGACGGGGTTCATGATGCCTTATCTATGTGCGCTGGCTGGCTTTTTCCGGGTTCCAGACCGTGCCTGGCCCCGCGCCGAAACTATGCGTCACGACGGCGGATAACGCCATTCATATTGGATTGATCCCCGTTGAATCCCAACAGCTTCGTGCGGATTCGGGGCGGAGCGGTCCGGCTCAAGGGCGGAGATACAGGTAGCCCTGGGACTGCAGCTCGGCGAGCCGCACCACGCCGCCCCGCTCAGCCACCGTGAAGCCGGGCAGGAGATCGCCGAGCGTCAGGTTCTGGGCCTTCATCGTGTTGCCACAGGCGGCGAGCGCCAGACCGGCTCTGGACAGGTGGCCCAGTCGACTCTTGATGTCCGTGGCGGCGCCTGACGTGAAGGCGCGCAGTGCGGGGCCATGAACGACCAGCGCAATCGTGACGTGATCCGGGCCGCCGACTCCGTCGTAATGATTCTGAATGTTGCCGAGGACGAAGCCGACCTTCTCGATTTCGTTCAAATGGTAGACGACCTTGAGCTTGGCGCCGGATGGACCGTCAGCGGCGGCCCGCGCGCGGGACGTCGCGAACAGGACTGCGCATGTCGACATCGCCGTGCTCAATAATCTGCGTCGCTGCATGGCGGTCTCCTTGCAAAGCGGGCACTGCGTCACATCTGTTGAACGACATGATGTCATTTGTGCCGAATGGCTGCGAGCTCCTTGCGGTCGGTGACGAGGCCCGCGCAGTCGGCGACGTCGCTGCGGTCGACCCGGAAGATCTTGTCGTCCGTGCCCGCCACCAGCGCATCGCCTGCCTCGTCGTCGGGCTTGTTGTTTCGCTGCCAAACGGTGATCCGCGTCAGGCTTACGATGGCGGATTTGTCGTCCCTCGCCATCGCAATCTCGATGCCGCCGCCTTCGCAATCGACCGGGCAGCTGTAGCGCACCTCGTGTCCCGCGTTCTCGGCGCGTGCATGTTCGCACGACCCGCTGGAGTCGAAGTCGCCGGGACGGTCGCGATAGTTGACGCCGAGGCGGAACGAGTAGCTCATCTCGTGTTCGCCTTGCGGGATCTCCGCAGTGACGAGCAGCTGCATGGCGGAGACCTTCTGCTTGGGATGTCGCATGAGGTGATCGGGGTCGTAGTGGCGGGTGAAGCAGGCATAGGCTTTCTGTCCTGGTGCCTTCGTGAAAACACGCTGGTCGAAGGCACGCGCCTGCGCCTTGCTGACGACGTCGTCGGCGCGAGCCGGAACTGCGACAGCGAGTCCGATCGTGGCGAGGATGAGGATGAAGAGTGCTTTCATGAGTCCCGCCGGTTGAAGGTGCGCCGCGTGCGCTCGGTCACGAAATGGATCAATCGTTCCATTTATTCGTCGCAGCCGGGAAGATCTTCGTTCATTTGGCGTTCACTTGGAGCGCGACCGCACTCTTTCCGCTTCGTTGCGGCCCGCTCACGCCGCTTCACAAGGCCTTGTGCGGCGCAGGGAGATTACGGTGCCGGGGTATTGCGGATGTTGCGAAGCAGAGACAATAGGCTACAAATGGAACGATTGGCGCGTTTTTGCCGAACTATTGAGCGAAGTGCATGTTGATAGGGCATATGCTGCATGCACTTGGCGTTGCGGAGAAGGATGAAGACGGTGCCCAATAGGGGCTAGCACGCTTCACTCTGAGTCGGTTCGGGATCAGTAGGAACGTACTTAGATCTCGGCCCGTTGCCACAGGTGCGGCGGAACCTACGTGGAGAGGGATCATGTACAACGATTCGTTGTTCAACGCGTTCGCGAGGTCGTTCGAGGCTCGAAGCCAGACCGACATGTCGATGCAGGAATATCTGGAATCGTGTCGAACCGACCCGATGCGATACGCGAACGCCGCTGAGCGACTACTAGCTGCGATCGGTGAGCCTCAAATGATAGACACGGCCAAGGACCCACGCCTTGGCCGTATTTTTTTGAACCGCACGGTTCGGCTGTATCCAGCCTTTGCCGGCTTCTACGGCATGGAAGATACGATCGAGCGCATCGTCGGCTTCTTCCGCCACGCCGCCCAGGGCCTCGAAGAGCGCAAGCAGATCCTCTATCTCCTCGGCCCGGTCGGTGGCGGCAAGTCGTCGCTCGCCGAGCGACTGAAGCAGCTGATGGAGACCCATCCGATCTACGTGCTGAAGGCCGGGGATGAATTAAGCCCGGTCTTCGAATCGCCGCTCGGCCTGTTCGATCCCGACACGCTGGGCCCGATGCTCGAGGAGAAGTACGGCATTCCGCGCCGCCGCCTGTCGGGCCTGATGAGCCCGTGGTGCTACAAGCGGCTCGAAGCGTTCGGCGGCGACATCTCCCAGTTCCGCGTCGCCAAGATCCAGCCGTCGCGGCTGCGCCAGATCGGCGTCGCCAAGACCGAGCCGGGCGACGAGAACAACCAGGACATCTCGTCGCTTGTCGGCAAGGTCGACATTCGCAAGCTCGAGACCTACGCGCAGAACGATCCCGACGCGTACTCCTACTCGGGCGGCCTCAATCGCGCCAACCAGGGCATCCTCGAATTCGTCGAGATGTTCAAGGCGCCGATCAAGATGCTGCATCCGCTGCTCACGGCGACGCAGGAAGGCAATTACATCGGCACCGAGAACATCGGCGCCATTCCCTATAACGGTGTCATTCTGGCACACTCCAACGAGGCGGAGTGGCAGAGCTTCAAGACCAACAAGAACAACGAGGCCTTCATCGACCGCATCTGCGTCATCAAGGTGCCGTACTGCCTGCGGACCACCGAAGAGCGCAAGATCTACGAGAAGCTGATCCAGGGCTCCGAACTGGCCACCGCGCCCTGCGCGCCGGCCACGCTCGACACGCTGGCCCGCTTCTCGGTGATGTCGCGGCTGCGCAAGCACGAAAACTCGACGCTGTACGCCAAGATGCGGGTGTATGACGGCGAGAGCCTGAAGGAGTCCGACCCCAAGGCGCGCAGTGTGCAGGAATATCGTGACGCAGCCGGCGTCGACGAGGGCATGGACGGCATTTCGACGCGCTTCGCGTTCAAGGTGCTGGCCGCCACCTACAATCACGACACGTCGGAGGTCTCCGCCGACGCCGTTCATCTGATGTACGTGCTGGAGCAGTCGATCCGGCGCGAGCAGCTGCCGGAAGAGATCGAGAAGCGTTATCTCGAATTCATCAAGGCCGATCTGGCGCCGCGCTATGCCGAGTTCATCGGCCACGAGATCCAGAAGGCCTATCTCGAATCCTATTCCGATTACGGCCAGAATCTGTTCGACCGCTACGTCGACTACGCCGACGCCTGGATCGAGGACCAGGACTTCAAGGATCCCGATACGGGACAGCTGCTCAACCGCGAGCTCTTGAACCAGGAACTGACCAAGATCGAGAAACCGGCGGGCATCGCCAACCCGAAGGACTTCCGCAACGAGGTTGTCAAGTTCTCGCTGCGCTCCCGGGCCCAGAATGGCGGAAAAAATCCGTCCTGGACCTCCTACGAAAAGATCCGCGAGGTCATCGAAAAAAGGATATTCTCACAGGTCGAAGACCTTCTGCCGGTCATCTCCTTCGGCACCAAGAAGGATGGTGATACCGAGAAGAAGCACGACGACTTCGTCGCGCGCATGGTCGAACGCGGCTACACCGAGCGGCAGGTCCGCCGGCTGGTCGAGTGGTACATGCGGGTGAAGCAGGCCGGTTGATCGTGCGCGGCGCCGATGTTTGACTGCATGTGCTACAGGCCATCGGTCTGACCTCGGCGCCAAGGCAACACACGCGAACCGTTCGACGCTTCATCGGAGGGCGCCGGACAGGCGAAGGATGCAGGTGCAGCGTCGAGTCTGACGCCGCACCGTGGCATCGCGGCGGGGGAGAGCAGGAGCAGAAGCCGCTGCAGCAGGAGGCGTAGCAAACGTGGTCATGCACATCATTGATCGGCGCCTGAACCCGGGCGGCAAGAGTCTCGAAAACCGCCAGCGGTTCTTGCGCCGGGCCAAGGCGCTGGTTCAGGGAGCCGTGAAGAAGACGTCGCAGGACCGCGACATCAAGGACGTGCTGGAAGGCGGCGAGGTCTCGATTCCGCTCGATGGCATGGACGAGCCGCGCTTCCGCCGTGAAGGCGGCACCCGCGACATGGTGCTGCCCGGCAACAAGAAGTTCGTCGAGGGTGACATCCTGCCGCGCTCCGGCGACGGCAGCGGCCGCAAATCGGGGCCGGGGCAGGGCGATAGCGAGGACGCGTTCCGCTTCATGCTCAGCAAGGAGGAGTTCGTCAACCTCTTCCTCGACGATCTCGAACTGCCCGATCTCGCGAAGCGCAAGTTTGCGGAAGCCGAGAGCGAGGGGCTGGTGCGCGCCGGCTATGCGACATCAGGCTCGCCCGCCAACATCTCCATCAGCCGCACCGTGACCCGGGCGCTGGCGCGGCGGGTCGCGCTGCGCCGTCCGCGGCCGCAGGCGATCGCCGAGTTCGAAGCGCAGCTTGAGCAGGAGACCGACGAGGACAAGCGCGCCGCGCTCATGGCCGAGATCGAGGCGATGAAGGCCAAGGCCAAGCGCATCCCCTTCATCGATCCGATCGACATCCGCTATCGCCGCTTCGAGACGGTGCCGAAGCCGATCGCGCAGGCCGTGATGTTCTGCCTGATGGACGTGTCGGGCTCGATGTCCGAGCACATGAAGGATCTCGCCAAGCGGTTCTACATGCTGCTCTACGTGTTCCTGACCCGGCGCTACCGCCACGTCGAGATCGTGTTCATCCGCCACACCGATCGCGCCGAGGAGGTCGACGAGCAGACGTTCTTCTATGGCCCGGCCTCAGGCGGCACGCTGGTGTCGAGCGCCCTGCAATGCATGCACGACATCGTCCGCTCGCGCTTCCGGCCGTCTGATTGGAATATCTACGCCGCACAGGCCTCGGACGGCGACAACGCCACCTCGGATTCCGAAAACGTGGCGCGCCTCCTGACCGACAACATCCTGCCGGTGTCGCAGTTCTTCGCTTATCTCGAGGTCGGTGAATCCGGCACCTACTCGTTCGAGATGCCCGATTCCGCGCTGTGGTCGCTGTACGAGCGTCTCCGCGCCAATGGCCAGCCGCTGTCGATGCGCAAGGTGCGTGACCGCAGCGAGATCTTTCCGGTGTTCCACGACCTGTTTCAGCGTCGCGGCACCACGCAGGAAAGGGCAGCGTCATGAGTGGGCTGCTGTTCGAAGGCGCGGATTGGAATTTCCTCACCCTGCAGCGCATCCACGATGCCTGCGAGAGGGTGGCGCAGCAGGAGCTCGGGCTCGACACCTATCCGAACCAGATCGAGGTGATCACCGCCGAGCAGATGCTCGACGCCTATTCCTCGGTCGGCATGCCCCTGTTCTACAAGCATTGGTCGTTCGGCAAGCACTTCGCCTATCACGAGGCCTCGTACCGCAAGGGCCTGATGGGCCTCGCCTATGAGATCGTGATCAACTCCTCGCCGTGCATCTCCTATCTGATGGAGGAGAACACCGCGACGATGCAGACGTTGGTGATCGCGCATGCCGCGTTTGGCCACAATCATTTCTTCAAGAACAACTACCTGTTCAAGCAGTGGACCGACGCCGACGGCATCCTCGACTATCTCGATTTCGCCCGCGGCTACATCGGCCAATGCGAGGAGCGGTTCGGACGGCTGGCGGTCGAGCATACGCTGGACGCGGCGCATGCGCTGATGTCGCATGGCGTTGACCGCTATCCCGGCAAGAAGAAGCTCGACTTCCGCGAGGAGGAGAAGCGCGCCGGCAAGCGAAGGCTCTACGAGGAAGGCACGTTCAACGACCTCTGGCGCACGGTGCCATCAGGCCCGGTCAAGACCAGCGCGGTGCTCAACGTCGAACGGCGCAAGGCGCTGCTCGGCCTGCCGCAGGAGAACCTGCTCTATTTCCTGGAGAAGACCGCGCCGCGCCTGGCGTCCTGGCAGCGCGAATTGCTGCGCATCGTCCGCCACATCGCGCAGTATTTCTACCCGCAGGGCCAGACCAAGGTCATGAACGAGGGCACGGCGACCTACGTGCATTATCGCATCATGAACCGGCTGCATCAGGACGGCCGCCTCACCGACGGCAACTTCCTGGAATTCCTGCAGTCGCACACCAACGTCGTGTTCCAGCCGCAGTTCGACGATCCGCGGTTCTCCGGCTTCAATCCCTATGCGCTCGGCTTTGCGATCATGCAGGACATCGAGCGCATCGTGAAGGATCCGACCGAGGAGGACCGCGAATGGTTCCCGGACATCGCCGGCACCGGCGATGAGATGGCGGTGCTGCGCGACGTCTGGGCCAATTATCGCGACGAGAGCTTCATCAGCCAGTTCCTCAGCCCGGCCCTGATCCGGCAGTTGCGGCTGTTCCATCTGCACGACGATCCGGCCGAGCGCGCCGGCATCCTGGTCGACGCCATTCACGACGAGCGTGGCTATCGGCGCATCCGCCGCGAGCTGTCGAAGCAGTACGATGTCGGCTATATCGATCCGAACATCGAGGTGGTCGACGTCGATCTCGCCGGCGACCGCCGCCTGATGCTGCGGCATACCGTCGTCAAGGGCGCGCAGCTCAACGAGACCGACACCAAGCGCGTGCTGCAGCACCTTGCCGACCTCTGGAGCTACGACGTGCAGCTGACCGAGGTCGACGCCGCCACCGACAAGGTGCTGAAGGAGTACGTGCTCAATCCCCGGATACAACCGGCGGCCGCCTAGCGCGGCCGCCAGGCATTAAATCTCCGCGTATACTTCCAGCAGGTTTCCATCGGGATCCCGGAAGAACAGCGTGCGGTGGCCGAAGGGCTGGTCCGTCGGCGGCTCCACGAGAGCGATGCCCTTGTCCGACAGCTCGGCCGCACAGCGGTCGACGTCGTCTCTGGACACTTTGAACGCCAACTGAAGCGAGGCGCTGCCTTGGGGCGTCGGCTGGTCCGATGCCAGCCGCTTCGGCCTGGCCAGTGCCAGCGTGTTGGGGCCGACCTGATACTCGATCCAGCCCTGCGACAGCTCGCGCGTGACTGGGAAGCCCAGCACGTCTTCATAGAAGCTGCGCATTGCAGGCCAATCTCGCACGAGGATGATCGTATAGTCGATGGCACGAATGGCGTTGAAGGCGGACTTGATCTCCGGAGTGCCAGTCACGAACGTTCTCCCTGTCTGTGAGGTCACCCTAGCCGA
Source organism: Bradyrhizobium sp. HKCCYLS2038 (assembly GCF_051167655.1). Taxonomy (NCBI): domain Bacteria; kingdom Pseudomonadati; phylum Pseudomonadota; class Alphaproteobacteria; order Hyphomicrobiales; family Nitrobacteraceae; genus Bradyrhizobium; species Bradyrhizobium sp. HKCCYLS2038. Next base: position 1,461,934 of record NZ_JBNPTM010000001.1, read on the forward strand.
TAGAGATGAGGCTCGTAGCAAAACCTCTTTTCGTCATGGCCGGGTCAAGCCCGGGCATGACGAGTGAGAACAGCGGTCCCCGTCGACCTGGCGTTAGGCGCAGACCGGGCATCGCCTTGCGCCTCCGTAAGGGGCCCAGCATTCGGCGAGTGGCGCTAGTCGCCTGAGCCCGCTATGTTGCGGAGAGCCACCCGGCCGCACTAGCTGGATTGGCTGTTGAGAACGTTACAAGTCGGGCGTGGCGCGCGTGGTTGAACCAGGAGAGACGACGAGCCGGCGGGACCGGTTCATTCCGATACGCAAGTCCGACGTCCTCGACGCCGTGATCTCGCATGGTGGCCTGGACGATGCTCAATCCAGCGATCTGCGTGAGCTCACGCGCATGCTCGGCGCCATCCTGCATCATGAATATTTCGACGAGCTCGACCGGCTGCGCGATGCGTATTTCGACTTCGATCCCGAGGTGCCCGCCGGGCGCCATCATTCTCCCGAGGCTCTCGACGCCGCCTATCGCAACCTCAGCGACGAGTTCGTCCGGGTGCTGGGCGAGGCCAATTTCATCGAGATCACCCATGACGAGATCGAGCGTGCCTTTTCTCAGCACGCGCTGGTCCGGGTCAAGCTGAAGGCGCCGCTCTCGGACTACCGGTCCGTCCGGATGTTCCGGCGCGGCCAGCACCAGGAGACGATCGAGGTGCCAGCGCTGTATGGCCTGCGGCGGCGGAGGCAGGAGATCGAGGTCTATGACGACATCCTGCTGATGGTCGCGACCAGGCCCGACGAGCCGGCCCAGAAGAAGCGCAAGACCGCCGCCTGGCGCGGCCGCAACAAGCTCCGCGGCGGCGCGGTGCTGTTCAAATATTTCCGCCACATCGCGCGCTTCGATCTTGAGGCGCTGCTGCCGAACGTCCGCGTCGTCATGGGGCTGCGCGAGCAGCTCACGCTCGGCGTGCCGGCGCTGGTCGGCGGGGTGCCGATCCTGCTCAAGCTCGCCTCGACGCTCACGGTGCTGTTCATCGTCGCCGGCTTCTATCTCGGCCTCAGCGGCACGGCTCACGACAACGACACCGAGCAGGCGCTGGCGGCGCTGTCCGGCCTGTTCGCGCTCGGCGCCTTCATCCTGAGGCAATGGGGCAACTTCCACCGGCAGTCGCTGATCCATCAGAAGCAGGTCACCGACAACATCTACTTCCGCAACGTCAACAACAATTCCGGCATCTTCAACTACCTGATCGGTGAGGCCGAGGATCAGGACTGGAAGGAGGCGGTGCTGGCCTATGGCGGCCTGCTGCTGGCATCGGTGCCGCTGAGTCGCGCCGCGCTGGGCGGCCATGTCGAGGAGCTGTTGCAGCAGATGTTCGGATTGGCCCGTGCGTTCAATGTCGATGAGGCATTGATCAGGCTGCGGGAGTTCGGCCTTGTCACCGGGGACGACGAAGCGCTGTCGGCGCTGCCGCTGCGAGAGGCGATCGTGCAGCTCGAACACGTTTGGGCGAATGCGCTGCGGAAGTGAGGGCGGGGCCTCATGGTTCTCAAGGCGATGCGATAGCATTGCCTGAACGCGCCGCCACTCATGCTGATTGCGATGGCCCGACCGGTGGCGCGGCGCTCCTCACCATGAGGAGGTGGCTCCGAATCCAGAGTGCACATTGGCCATGAGCAGCGTGTTGATGGAGAGGGGTGACAGCGAGGCTCCCGCCAAGCAGGCGCCACACACTCCGCCCTCGTCCTGAGGAGCCCGCCGGAGGCGGGCGTCTCGAAGGACGGCTGCGGGGATGTCAGAGCAGACCTTGGCCTCTGCGAGATTAGCGCAGGCTGGCGTTGAGCTTGTCGAGCACCGACTGGCCCGGGCAGAGATCCGCGGCCTCCAGCCGGTTCAACGGCCGCTCCACCGTGTTGAGGTGGCTGTGCAGGTCATCGGCCTCGGGGTCGACGTAGAGCAGGCCGGTCACGATCTGGCCCTGCGCGGAGTGCCTCTGCAGGAAGGTCATCGCGCCGAGCCGGTCGTGCGGATCGTAGTCGGCGTCGAGCTTGCGCAACGCCAGCCGCGAGCCGTCGTGCTGCTCGACGATCTGCACCGTGCCCGGATCCTGGTCGATCTCGATCGGATCACGGCCGGTCAGCACGTCGAGCCGATTCACGGCATCGTTGTGCTCGCGGACGTAATCGAAGCTCTTGGTCGAGCCGGCGTGATTGTTGAAGGCGATGCACGGGCTGATGACGTCGATGAACGCCGCGCCCCGATGCCGGATGGCACCTTCGATGATTGGAACCAGCTGCTTCTTGTCGCCGGAGAACGAGCGCGCGACATAGGTCGCGCCCAGCTGCAGCGCGATGCCGACGAGGTCGATCGGATTGTCGGAGTTGGTGACGCCCTTCTTGGACTTGGAGCCGCGGTCGGCGGTCGCCGAGAACTGGCCCTTGGTCAGGCCGTAGACGCCGTTGTTCTCGACGATATAGGTCATGTTGACGCCGCGGCGGATCGCGTGGGCGAACTGGCCGAAGCCGATCGAGGCGGAGTCGCCGTCGCCGGAGACGCCGAGATAGATCAGCTCGCGGTTGGCGAGATTGGCGCCGGTCAGCACCGACGGCATGCGGCCGTGTACGGTGTTGAAGCCGTGCGAATTGCCGAGGAAGTAGTCCGGCGTCTTCGACGAGCAGCCGATGCCGGAGATCTTCGCCACCCGATGCGGCTCGATCGACAGCTCGAAGCAGGCCTCGATGATCGAGGCCGTGATCGAATCGTGGCCGCAGCCGGCGCACAGGGTCGAGATCTTGCCCTCGTAGTCGCGATGGCTGTAGCCGAGCGCGTTCTTCTTGATCCCGGGATGCTGGAATTTCGGCTTTGCGATGTAGGTCATGAGAGCACCATGGATCTCGAATTCGTCATGGCCGGGCTAAAGCGCGGAGCGCGTCTTCGCCAAGATGTCCCGGCCATCCACGTGGGAGCCAGGAAGAAAGACGTGGATGCCCGGGCCTTCGCCGCGCCGGAGCGGCTTCGGCCGCGCAGGCGGGTCAAGCCCGGGCATGACGGCGGAGAGAGTGAGGGCAGGGTCACGACACGGCCTTCCGCAGCGGGGTGACCTTGATCTGGTCCTGATGAGTCCCGATGGCATCCGCGATGAAGCGTGCGGTGATCGGGGTGCCGTCGTAGTGCAGGATCGGCACCAGGCGTACCGGATCGATGCCGTTCTCTGTGACGATCAGCTGGCGCAACTGGGCGTCGCGATTCTGCTCGACGACGTAGACGAAATCGTGCTCGGCGATGAAGCTCGCCACGCTCGAATGGAACGGGAAGGCGCGGATGCGGAGACGGTCGAGCTGGTGGCCGCGGGCCTCCAGCAGTTCGATCGCTTCGTCCATGGCCGGCGCGGTTGAGCCGAAATAGATCACGCCGTATTTGGACGGCTTGGCCGCGTTGGCCTGCAGCGGACGCGGCACCATGTCCTGGGCGGTCTGGAACTTGCGCAGCAGGCGCTGCACGTTGTCGGCGTAGACGGCGCCTTCCTCCGAATAGCGGGCGTAGCGGTCGCGCGACGTGCCGCGGGTGAAGTAGGAGCCCTCGGTCGGATGCGTGCCGGGATAGGTGCGGAACGGGATGCCGTCGCCATCGACGTCGAGATAGCGGCCGAACTCGCGGCCTTCGTCGAGCATCTCGGCGGTCATCACCTTGCCGCGGTCGTACTGCCGGGAGTCGTCCCATTTCAGCGGCCGGCACAGCCGCTGGTTCATGCCGATGTCCAAATCGAGCATCAGGAAGACGGTGGTCTGCAGCCGCTCGGCGAGATCGAACGAAGCGGCGGCGAATTCGAACGCCTCCGCCGGATCCTCGGGGAACAGCATCACGTGCTTGGTATCACCGTGCGAAGCATAGCCGCAGGCGATCAGGTCGCACTGCTGCGTCCGCGTCGGCATGCCGGTGGAGGGGCCGGCGCGCTGCACGTTGATGATCACGGCCGGGATCTCGGCGAAGTAGGACAGGCCGATGAACTCGGTCATCAGCGAGACCCCCGGGCCTGACGTCGTGGTGAAGGCGCGCGCGCCGTTCCAGGACGCACCGACCACCATGCCGATCGAGGCGAGCTCGTCCTCGGCCTGCACGATGGCGTATTTGGCCTGGCCCGTTTCCGGATCGTGGCGCAGCTTCTTGCAGTGATTGGTGAAGGCCTCGGCCACCGAGGACGATGGCGTGATCGGGTACCAGGCGCACACCGTAGCGCCGCCATAGACGGCACCGAGCGCGGCGGCATTGTTGCCTTCGAGGAAGATGCGGTCGCCGACCTTGTCGGCCTTCCTGATGCGCAGGCCGATCGGGCATTTCAAATTCTGCAGCGCCCAGTCGCGGCCGAGATGCAGCGCATGGACGTTGGAGGAGAGGAGCTTCTCCTTGCCCTTGTACTGTTCGCCGATCAACTGCTCGATCAGCTTCGGGTCCATCTCGAGCAGCGCGGAGAGGACGCCGAGATAGATGATGTTCTTGAACAGCTGGCGCTGGCGTGGATCCGAATAGGTCGAGTTGGTGATCGCCGTCAGCGGCACGCCGATCACGGTGACGTCGTCGCGGAACTTGGTCGACGGCATCGGCTTGGTCGAATCGTAGAACAGATAGCCGCCCGGCACGATGCCGGCGACGTCCTTGTCCCAGGTCTGCGGATTCATCGCCACCATCAGGTCGGTGCCGCCGCCGCGCGCGCCGAGATGGCCGGCTTCGGTCACGCGCACCTCGTACCAGGTCGGCAGGCCCTGGATGTTGGACGGGAAGATGTTGCGGGGGCTCACCGGCACGCCGTGGCGGAGCACGGCGCGCGCGAACAGCTCGTTGGCGCTGGCCGAGCCGGAGCCGTTGACGTTGGCGAAGCGGACGACGAAGTCGTTTACGCTGCTGAGCGGCGCTTGCTGGGACATGCGTTACCTGCGTGAGTCGTCTCGATGAAATACTTTTGCATGTCCCACGCACCGGTGGGGCAGCGTTCGGCGCACAGGCCGCAATGGAGGCAGACGTCCTCGTCCTTCACCATCACGCGTCCGGTTTTCAGGTCCGATGACACGTAGAGGTCCTGGTCGGGATGCAGCGACGGCGCCCGCAGGCGCGAGCGCAGATCAGCCTCCTCGCCATTCTCGGTGAAGGTGATGCAGTCCATCGGGCAGATGTCGGCGCAGGCGTCGCATTCGATGCACAGCGTGTTGGAGAACACGGTCTGCACGTCGCAGTTCAGGCAGCGATGCGCCTCGCCGAGCGCAAGCTTGACGTCGTAGCCGAGCTCGACCTCGGCGCGGATGTCCTTCAGCGCCACCACCTTGTCACGATGCGGCACCTTGAAGCGCTTTTCCTGCGAGACGTCGTTGTCATAGCTCCATTCGTGGATGCCCATCTTCTGCGACGAGATCTCCACCTCGGGCAACGGGCGTTCCGTGATGTCCTCGCCCGAGAGCAGGCGATGGATCGACAGCGCCGCCTCGTGCCCCTGCGCCACCGCCCAGATGATGTTCTTCGGGCCGAACGCGGCATCGCCGCCGAAGAACACCTTCGGGTTGGTGGAGACGAAGGTGGCCGGGTCGACCTTGGGCATGTGCCATTTGTCGAACTCGACGCCGCAATCGGCTTCGATCCAGGGGAACGCATTCTCCTGGCCGACGGCGACCAGCACGTCGTCGCATTCGAACGTCTGGTCAGGCTCGCCCGAGGGCACCAGCGAGCGCCGGCCCTTGTCGTCGTATTCGGCCTTCACCTTCTGGAAGGTGACGCCGGTGAGCTTGCCGTTGTCGTGCGTGAAGGCGACCGGAACCAGATAGTTGAGGATCGGAATGTCCTCGTGCAGCGCGTCTTCCTTCTCCCACGGAGACGCCTTCATCTCCTCGAAGCCGGAGCGCACGATGACCTTGACGTCCTCGCCGCCGAGCCGGCGCGCGGTGCGGCAGCAATCCATCGCGGTGTTGCCGCCGCCGAGCACGATGACGCGCTTGCCGATCTTGTCGGTGTGGCCGAACGACACGCTGGACAGCCAGTCGATGCCGAGATGGATATTCCCTGCGGCTTCCTTGCGGCCGGGAATGTTCAGCTCGCGGCCGCGCGGCGCGCCGGAGCCGATGAAGACGGCATCATAGTTGTCGGCCAGCAGCGCCTTGAGGCTGTTGACGCGATGGCCGGCCTTGTAGTCGACGCCGAGGCTGAGCACGTAGCCCGTCTCCTCGTCGATCACGCTGTCGGGTAGGCGGAACTTTGGAATCTGCGAGCGCATCATGCCGCCCGGCTTGGGATCGGCGTCGAACACGGTGCAGTGATAGCCGAGCGGCGCGAGATCACGCGCGACGGTCAAGGAGGCGGGACCGCCGCCCACCAGCGCGATGCGCCGTCCATTTTTAGGGGCAGGGCGCGGCATGCGCTGCTGCACGTCGTCCTTGAAGTCGGCGGCGACGCGCTTCAGGCGGCAAATGGCCACCGGGCTCTCCTCGACGCGCCCGCGCCGGCATGCCGGCTCACAGGGGCGATCGCAGGTACGTCCGAGGATGCCGGGGAATACGTTCGATTTCCAATTGATCATGTAGGCGTCGCTGTAGCGACCCTCGGCGATCAAGCGGATGTATTCGGGGACCGGCGTGTGTGCGGGACAAGCCCATTGGCAGTCGACCACTTTGTGAAAGTAGTCGGGCGCCGAGATATCAGTCGCTCTCATTCCTACCCTGTCCGCGCGGCGAACCACGAGCGCGCGGCCTTCCTGACGTGAGGACGACTGATTGTTCAGGATCAGCAGAGGATCGGTAGAGGTCCGGAGCAGGCCCTGGTCGTCGCCCTTCTGTTTTTTGAATGGCTCAATTGAATAGTCATATCAGACTAGAGCCATTCCAAGGCGCACACAAAGGCAAATTTGCAACGCTGCCCCTCATGCACAGTGTGCGGTGCCGCATTGCCGGCGTTCCGCCGCCACGTGTGCGATGCGGTATGGTGGGGATGGTAATGAATTCGAGAACAAAAGAACGAGCCGGGCACACGGGCTGCCACACACAGTCGTCATGCCCGGGCTTGACCCGGGCATCCACGTGTCTCCGCGAATGCCGAATGACGTGGATGGCCGGGACAAGCCCGGCCATGACACGTGGAGAGACGCGGGGCTGCAGCCTAGCGCGATGAGATGTCAGCGCGACTCAAATCCCACATCAGGCGGTAGATGCCGGCGGAGATCTGCGTCGCGAGCGGACCATCGACAGCAGCGAAGCGCGTCGTCATCAGGGTGGCGATGGCGTGGCTGTCGGTGCCGTCGATCAGGATGAACCAGTCGGCATCGCGCGAGCTGGCCGGCAATCCGGCCGCGGGGCCGGAGAGATCGGCATCGCCTTCGAGCAGATGCATCGAGATCACGCCCCGGAGCTCGCGCGGGTCGAGCTCGATCTGCAACGCCTCGCGCAAGGCCTGGTCTTGGTCCGGCTTCGGCCGCAGCCGGATGATGCCGAGCACGGCGCCGCGGCCACAGCCTTTGGAGATCGTGATGCGCGCGACGCTGCGGATCATGTTCTTGAACCGCGCCATCACCGTCGTCGACCATTCCGTCGGCGCCTCCAGCCGCGCGCGGTAGGGCGCGCTGTCGAGCACGTCGATGCTCTCCGTCGAATACAGGGAGAGATATTTCGGGCTGCCCTGCTCGGCGACATAACGCCGCGCCTCGATGAAGCCGGGAATCGCGACGCGCTCTTCGAGATGCTCGCTGTCGTACCAGCGGTTGAAGTCTGCCTCGTGAGCCGCGTCGATATTCATCGACGTCAACAGCATGCCTTTCCCGGCGATGGGCATTTGGAGATGTCCTTGTTCAGCGGCCAATTCCTCATGGTGAGGAGCGCCAGTCGGCGCGTCACCCGGACAATGCTTGCGCATTGCCTGGTGAACCATGAGGCCGGGATGTCTGGGGCCTCATCCTTCGAGACGCCATGCTGCGCATGGCTCCTCAGGATGAGGAGAGGTGATCATGTGTTTAAGGCGCGCTCGTGCGCGTCGCCATATCGCAGATGGCTTTCATGACCGCATCGCGGATGCCGGGGTCATAAAGATTGTGACCTGCGGCTTCGACGACACGGATTTCGGCATCGCGCCACACCTCGGCGAGGCGCGCGGAGGTCGAGGGCGGGCAGAGCAGGTCGTAGCGGCCCTGCACGATGATGCCGGGAATGCCGGCGAGCTTCGTCGCATCGCGCAACAGCTGGTCGGGGGCCATGAAGCTGTCGTTCGAGAAATAATGCGCTTCCATGAACGGCGTCGCCGGCAGCGCGCTGCCGGAGCGGATGGCGAGCCGGTCGAGATGGGTTCGCGCCGGCTTGACTTCGGACAGCGCCCGCTCGGTGTCGTGCCACGCGCGGGCAGCGGGACCATGGATGGCAGGATCGGGGTCGAGGATGCGGCGGAAATAGGAATCGCAGGGGTCGCTGCGCTCGGCCTCGGGCAGGAACTCGAGGAAGTCGCGATGCAGCGCGGGGTGGAAGCGCGCCAGTGTCTCGCCAAAGGCTGTTGCGACTTCTGCGCGCGTGCCGAGAAAGGTCGCGCGCAACACCAGGCCCGTGACGCGCTTGGGATGCGCCTGTGCATAGGCCAGCGCCAATGTCGCGCCCCAGGAGCCGCCGGCGACGATCCAGCGTTCGAAGCCGAACTTTTCGCGGATCGCCTCCATGTCGGCGATCAGATCGGGCAGGGTGTTGTTGTCGCGGCTGCGCGAGGGACGCGAGCGGCCGGCGCCGCGCTGGTCGAACAGCACGGCATGGAAGCGCTCGGGATCGAACAGGCGGCGGTGATCCGGCTGGCAGCCGGAGCCCGGCCCGCCATGCAGATAGACCGCGGGAATGCCGCCGGTGCGGCCGCTGCTCTCGACGTAGATCTGGTGGCCGCCGGAGACGGGGAGCCATTCCGACGTCAGCGGCGCGAACGGATCGTTGCGGCCTGCGGACGCGCGGCCGGCTTCGGCGTCAGGCATCGCTGCCGCTCTCCGGCGTGCCGCCCGCGAAGTTGCGATACAGGAAGCGGTCCTGTCCCGAAGCGGCATCGCGCTCGGCCTGCTTGAAGATGCTCTCGTGCAGCGGCGACAGCGTGCAGGCCGGATCGGTGTTGGCGGCGTCGCCGGTCAGCGCAAACGCCTGGCAGCGGCAGCCGCCGAAATCGATCTCGCGGAACTCGCAGGATTTGCACGGCTCCTTCATCCAGCCGGTTCCGCGATAACGGTTGAAGGCCTCCGAGTTCTGCCAGATCCAGGCGATCGAATTGTTCGAGCGCACCGACATGAAGTCGAGCCCGGTGATGCTCTCGGCGGCATGACACGGCAGCACTTTGCCCGACGGCGAGATGTTGAAGAACTGCCGGCCCCAGCCGCCCATGCACTTCTTCGGCCGCAGCGCGTAATAGTCCGGCACCACGTAGTCGATGGTCAGCGTGCCCTTCAGCCGCTCGCGGGCGTCCTCGACGAGGCGATCGGTGTCTTCGAGCTGCTGATAGGTCGGCATCAGGCTGGCGCGGTTCTTCAGCGCCCAGCCGTAATATTGCACGTTGGCCACCTCGAGCCGGTCGGCGTCGAGATCGACCGCCATCTGGATGATGTCCGGCAGCTGGTGCAGGTTCTGCCGGTGCATCACGGCGTTGACCGTCAGCGGCAGATCGAGCTCCCTGGTCCAGCGCGCCACTTCAAGCTTTTTGGCATGGCCGCCCTTGTAGCCGCCGACGCGGTCGGCGACCACGGGCTCATTGCCCTGGAAGCTGATCTGCACGTGGCACAGCCCGGCATCGGCCAGCTCCTTCAGCCGCTCGCGCGTCAGCAGCACGGCCGAGGTGATGAGATTGGTGTAGAGCCCGACGTCGTTGGCGTGCTGTACCAGCTCGACGATGTCCTTGCGCGCGGTCGGCTCACCGCCGGAGAAATGCACCTGCAGCACGCCAATCTCGGCGAGCTCCGAAAGCACCTTCTTCCACTCGGTGGTCGTCAGCTCCTGCCCGGATTTGTCGAGCTCCAGCGGGTTGGAGCAATACGGGCATTGCAGCGGGCAGCGATGCGTGAGCTCGAGCAGCACGGCCAGCGGAATGCCGTAGGTCTCGGCCACGGAGCCGCGGCGCTCCAGCACGGCAAGGCCGTCATTGCTGTCGATCTGCGGTGCGGTATCGGTGAGCTCGGTCATGATGTCGTCTCCCGAACCTCGGTGAGAAAACCCTTGTCGGCGAGATCCTGCAGCATCGCGACAACGTCGGTCGCGATGACGTCGCGCGGCGCGGCATATTTGGCGACCAGCTCGTCGATGATCACGGCGACGCTGCGCGCACCGTCGCACAGCTTGAGCACCTCGACCGCGATCTCATCCGGCGCCAGCACCCGTTCGGGGGCGAGGATCACCCAGACCTGCCGCGTCTCGTCATACTTCAGCTTGGTATGCCGCGGCAGCACCACGCGGCTGGTTACGGTGACCTGGATGTGACGCGGGGCCATGGTGGGTCTCTAGAGCTTTTCGTTATGAAGCGCGATGGTCGCGCCGAGCACGGTGCAACTCCCCTCCCCCTTGCGGGGAGGGGTCGGGGGTGGGGGTCCCAGCAAAGACTTCCCGTGTGGACCCCCCACCCCGACCCTCCCCCGCAAGGGGGGAGGGAGTACAGTGCCCGTGTGGTGAGAGGCTCGTTTCGCAACGCGCACGCTCACCCCTCCTTCGGCACGAACGCGCCCGGCGGGATGTGGCCCTCGACATACGCGTGATACAGCGCGTCGAGCTGCACCCACAGCACGTTGGTCTTGAAGATCAGCGCATTGCACACCGCGGCGCGTTGCTCCGGCGTCGTGGCGTGCTCTTTCACATAATGCAGCGCGAAGTTGGCGTCGCGCGGCGCCTGGGTCAGGCGGCGCTTGAAGTAGCTCATCGTGTCATTGTTGACGAAATTGTAGTGCTCCAGCATGCCCGAGATGCGCTCCTCGTGAATGCTCGGCGCGAACAGCTCGGTCAGCGACGAGGCGATCGCCTCGAGCGGCGAGCGGTCGCGGCAGAAATGCACATAGGCCTCCACGGCGAAGCGCGTCGCCGGCAGGATGCCTTCGGTGGATTCGACATAGGCGGTGTCGAGACCGAGGCCTTCGGTCAGCTTGATCCAGCGCTCGATGCCGCCCTCGCTGCCGACATCGCCGTCGTGATCCTCGATGCGGTGCCGCCATTCCAGCCGCGTGGCGCGGTCGCGGAAGCGCGTCATCACCATCGCGTCCTTCAGCGGGATCGTCGACTGGTAATAGTAGCGGTTCAGCGCCCAGGCCTGCACCTGGCCCTTGTTGAGCTTGCCGCCATGCAGGAGCTTATGGAACGGATGATGGTTGTGATAACGCGTCGCCCCGATGTGGCGCAGCGCGGCTTCCAGCTCGCTCGCATTGTTCAGCGTGACGCCGCGTCCGATCGACAGCGCCGTCATCCCGCTCAGATTGACCTCACTCACAGTACGATCTCCATCCCTTCAGCGGGGATTTCCCATCCCTCGCGTTCCAACGTTTGCCGCTCGGGTGAGGCGTGCAGCCACGCCGGATTGGAGTTGTTGATGTGCAGGAAGATCTTCCTGCCGATCGCGAGGTCCGCCAGCCGCTTGATCGCGCCGCTTTCTCCGGACATCGCGATATGTCCCATGCTCTGCCCGGTCTTGTTGCCGAGTCCGGCCTGGATCATCTCGTCGTCGCGCCATACCGTGCCGTCGAACAGCACCAGCGGCGCGCCTTGCAATCTCGTTCGCAGATCATCGTCGACGTTGGCGCAGGCGGCGATGACGTAGCAATATTGTCCGCTCGCCACATCCGCGATCTTCAGGCCGAGCGTGTCGCCGGTCGAGGAGCTGCCGCCGGGATGCTGCTTGTCGCGCAGATACCAGGCGCTGGTGCCGGACACTGCGAAGGCGGTGACCTCCAGGCCTGACGGGGAGCCGTCCTGCAGCGCGGGGCGGAACGGAACATCGATCTCGATCGGCAGGCGCTTGACGTTCTCTTCCTTCAGCACATCGAAGATGTTGTTCGATCGGAGGATCGCAAGCACCTTGGGGTGCGCATGGATCGAAAATGGTGAGCTCTCGCGCATCGACAGCAGCCCGGTGACGGCGTCGATCTCGCCATTGGTCAGGATCACGCCGGCGATCGGGCTGTGGCGCAGCGCGCCCGGCTTCGGATGCAATTGCGGCGTCGAGGTGACCTGCTGGCGCAGGTCCGGCGAGGCGTTGATCAGGAACCAGTTGGCGCCATCGGCGCTGACCGCGACGGAGGCCTGGCTGTTGCGGATCTCGGGATGTTCGGCGCGCGCGGCACGGCAGACTGCACAGCCGCAGTTCCACTGCGGGACTCCGCCGCCCGCGGCGGCGCCCAGGACGACGAGGCGAAGCATGAGCCGTCTCCTGGAATTCAGCTGTGGTGACGCACGCGATTACCAGCGGCAGGACGAGCGGTGGCAGGACGGCTGGATGTCAGCACGACCGGCGGCCGCGAGGTGACGAGGGTGGGACATCGCATCAGCGCATGGGCTGGCACATGCGCGACCGCTGATCCCCACCCTCAAGCGTCGACGTCCGCCCCGAGCGGGATTTGCAGGCGGGACTTGGACGTCACACCCGCGAATTATTTGCGGGCGGCGCAGGCGTACATGTTGATTTCCATGCCGACCGGCACTTCAACAATCTTCGGTGCTTTCCAGGCCATTGTCCTCTCCTTCAAGACGGGACGGTTATCGTCCTCGGATTTAAACTACCGTTCTACGAAAAGTTCGCCAGTGGAATCTTTTTGTTTGAGCTTCTCAGGCCCGCTTATTGCAGTGCGAAGCCGCAGCCGCGAATTGCCCGGGTTTTCGTCGGATCGAGCCGCGAAAACAACGAATTCGTGATCGATGGCTTCGCAACGCCGTCCTGTTCCACCAATAGCCTTAGGTGGAATGGGCTGGATAAAGCAGTTGTGAGACGTTCGAGCCTTCAAAATCCCAGCGTGTGACCCCATTGGAAGCTGACGATGCCTAGATATTTCTTCAACACACGGATCGGCGAAGAACTGGTCTCCGACACCGACGGCGAGGTGCTGCGCAATCCCGACCGAGCCTGGGAAGTCGCACGCGACATGATCAAGGAACTGCTGCGCACCGAAGGTGGCAATGCGGCGCTGATGACGGCCGTCATCGAGGTCACCGACGAGGAGGGCGAGATCGTGCTCGAGTTTCCGTTCTCCGAGGCGATCTTCAACATGATGCCGGCGCAATCGATGACCCGGCACTGAGCGCCCCGCGCGGCAGCATGGCCGCGCAGCGAACGGCGTGAACGATGCTCCCGGGTGACCGGGGCTAGACGGAATGACGGGGCCGCACGAGTTCGCCCCGCGTACTGGCGATTCCCATCTCGAAGCTGTCGGCGATGCGCCGCGCCCGGCTGATGAACAGCTCGGCCAGCTCCGGCGCGAACAGGTCGCGCGCGGTGGCCTCGAACAGCTCAAGCCAGCGATCGAAATGCGGGCCCTGCAGCGACAGCATGAGATGCGGCCGCATCGGCGCGCCAGTGTAGCGACCGGTCTTCAGCAACATCGACGACCAGAAGTCGCTGATCCGCCCGATATGCTCGTCCCAATCCTCGACCGTTTGATTGAAGATCGGGCCAATCAGTTCGTCCCCGCGCGCCCGGCCATAGAAGGTCTGCACCAGCAGGCGGATGGAGGCGTCATCGAGTTCCGGATGTTGAACCGCGAGCGGATGGCGTTCGGGTTGGGCGGCGGGGCTGTTCATGGCGCTGTATATAGGGACTGATCACGCCGATGAGAATGCCGCGCCGCCGCAACCCGCCCGCTCACGGCAGGGTGACGAACTCCACCCAGTTCGGCTTCTTGCCGACCGCATGCGACTTCACCTTCTCAAGCGCGCCGCTGGCGGCGTCGATCTTGTACACGGTCATGCCGTTCGACACCTCGCCGACGGCGGCGAGATAGCGGCCTGAGGGATCGATGGCGAAGCCGCGCGGCTGGGTCTCGGTCGGCACGCTGCCGACCAGCGCGAGGCGCCCGCTGGCCGCATCGATCTTGAACGCCGCCAGCGTGTTGGAGCCGCGCTCCGAGGTGTAGAGGAACTTGCCGTCCGGCGTGGCGTGAAGATCGGCCGCCCAGGGCTTGCCGGTGAAACCGGCGGGCAGGGTGGTGAGCCGCTGCTGCTCGGTCCAGCTGCCCTTGTCAGCGTCATATGCATAGACCGCGAGATCGGCGTTGAGCTCGTGCAGAAGGTAGATGAACTTGCCGTTCGGGTGGAAGATGAAGTGCCGCGGCCCGGACTTCTCCGGCGTCTTCACCGTCAGCGCCTCCTGCGCCGTGAGCGCGCCCGTCGCCGCATCGAAGGCGAAGCCGAGCACCTGGTCGGAGCCGAGATTGGTCGCGAACACGAAGCGGTTGTCGGGCGAGGGCAGGAACGCATGCGCGTTCAGCCCGGTCGGGATCACCTGGCTCGGCGCTGCGACGACGCCATTGGCCTGGATCGGGTTCGCCGCCACCTTGTTGCCGCCATAGGAGGCGCTGAACAGCACCTTGCCGGTGCGGTCGAAGGCGATGTTGGCCATGCTGTCGGCGAGCGGACCGTTGCCGATGTGCTTGAGCTCGCCGGTCTTGGCGTCGATCGCAAAGCTCTGCGCCTGGAACGGCTGCGAGCGAACGCCTGATATCAGCACCTTCTTGTCCGGGCTGACCGCGAGCGGGGTCGACGAGCCCGGCTTCTCGACGCCGACGAAGGCGGCGGTCTGTACCGGCGCCATCTCACCGGAGGTGCCATCGAACTTGAAAACGCTGATGTCGTTGCTGTCGGCATTGCCGACATAGGCGAAGGTGTCGGCGTGGCCTGTGCGCGGCGAGAGCGTGGCCGCGGCGGCGAGGACGAATGTTGCGGCCATGATGGTGCCCGATCTGATCATGCTGGTTTCCCCCTTTTGTGATGTCGTTGATTGAGGTCTTAAAGTCGATTGTGAGGGTTGACCAAGCCTGATTCCGGATCGATCGATGCAGGATGGGTATTGATCGCTGAACGTGATCCTCCCGAAGGCGACGTGCGACGGAGCCGTTGAACGCGATGCCAGTTTGTTTCTCCGTCATGCCCGGGCTTGTCCCGCCTGCGCGGCCGAAGCCGCTTCGGCGCGGCGAAGGCCCGGGCATCCACGTCGGTCCACGCGCGCCGTACGACGTGGATGGCCGGGACAAGCCCGGCCATGACGAGGAGGAGGAGAGGGCGAGGGCAACAAGACCCATGCGGTTTGCTGTCGAAGCCATGCTGGAGTGCCGCGCCGCGACGGCTTTCTCCCCTCCAGCCCGCGCGCTACAACAAGCCCGTCACCACGGAGCCCCTCATGACCGATCTCTGGCGCCTGCCGGCTGCCGATCTCGCCGCCCTCATCAAGTCGAAACAGGTCTCCGCCCGCGACGCCGCGACCGCGGCGCTGGCGCGGCTCGATGCGGTCAATCCAGCGATCAATGCTGTGATCGACCACCGCCCCGAGGACGTGCTGCAGCAGGCCGACGCGATTGACGCCAGGCTCGCGCGCGGCGAGGATCCCGGGCCGCTCGCCGGCGTGCCGGTGACGGTCAAGGTCAATGTCGACCAGGCCGGCTACGCCACCACCAACGGCCTCAAGCTG
Source organism: Bradyrhizobium sp. HKCCYLS2038 (assembly GCF_051167655.1). NCBI lineage: Bacteria > Pseudomonadati > Pseudomonadota > Alphaproteobacteria > Hyphomicrobiales > Nitrobacteraceae > Bradyrhizobium > Bradyrhizobium sp. HKCCYLS2038. The sequence continues at coordinate 1,477,547 of NZ_JBNPTM010000001.1, forward strand.
CAGAAGGACGCGATCGCGTCCGCACACAACCCGGTGGTCAACAATTTGGTCAAGGCCGGCGCCGTGCTGCTCGGCCGCACCAACACGCCGGCGGTGTCGTATCGCTGGTTCACCAGCAACCTCATCCACGGCCACACCAGGAATCCGCGCGACCCCGGCATCACGCCCGGCGGCTCCTCCGGCGGCGCCGGTGCGGCCACTGCCGCCGGCATCGGCCATATCGGCCACGGCACGGATATCGCCGGCTCGGTGCGCTATCCGGCCTACGCCTGCGGCATCCACGGCCTGCGCCCGACGGTCGGCCGCATCCCCGCCTTCAACACACAGTTCCCCGAGCGGCCGATCGGCCCGCAGATCAGCGCCGTCTCCGGCCCGCTCGCCCGCACCGTCAACGACGTCAGGATCGCGCTGGCCGCGATGTCGGCGCGCGATGTCCGCGATGTCTGGTGGATGCCGGTGCCGCTCGAAGGCCCACCGCTGCCGAAGCGCGTCACCCTCTGCGTCAACCCCGACGGCCTGAACCCCGTGCCCGAGGTCGTCGCCGCGCTGCGCGACGCCGCCAGGCGCCTCGAGGCCGCCGGCTGGACCGTCGAGGAGATCCAGGACACGCCGCCACTGCAGGAAGCCGCGCTGCTGCAGACCCGCCTGTGGCTCGGCGACGGCTACGAGGCCCAGCTCGCCGCCGCTGAAAAGGAAGGCGATCCCGGCGCGCTCGCCTGCCTGCGCGGCAACCGTGACAAGGTGCATCCGTTCGACCTCTCGGCGACCTTGGCGCGCCGCGCCGCGCTGACCCGGCAGTGGCTCCTGTTCATGGAGCAGCATCCGCTGCTGCTGCTGCCGGTCTCCGGCATGCTGCCGTTCGCCGACCAGCTCGACCGCAAGGACGAGGAGTCGTTCCAGCGGGTCTGGCACGCCCAGCTGACGCAGATCGCGATTCCGTTCTTCGGCCTGCCGGGCCTGGTGGTCTCGACCGGAATGGTCGGCCGCATCCCCGTCGGCGTCCAGCTCGTCGGCCAGCGCTTTCGCGAGGACATGTGCCTCGCCGCAGGCGAGGCGATCGAGGCCGGTGGCACGCCGCCGTCGCCGATCGATCCGGTGCTGCGCTGATGGCCAGCGTCTACGATTTCACCTCGACCTCGCTCGCCGGCGAGGAGGTGCCGCTCAAACGCTTCGAAGGCCAGGTGCTGCTGATCGTCAACACCGCCAGCGCCTGCGGTTTCACCCCGCAATATCGCGGCCTGGAAGCCCTGCACCGCGCCTACGCGGGCAGGGGCTTTGCCGTGCTCGGTTTTCCCTGTAACCAGTTCGGCGCCCAGGAGCCCGGCACGGCCGCGGACATCGGCGCGTTCTGTTCGACGAAGTACGATGTCACCTTCCCGCTGTTCGCAAAGATCGACGTCAACGGCGCCGAGGCGCACCCGCTGTACAAGTTCCTGAAGGGCGAGAAGACCGGCCTGCTGGGCTCGGCGATCAAATGGAATTTCACCAAATTCCTGGTCGATCGCCGGGGCAAGGTGGTGGCGCGCCACGCGCCGACCACCACGCCCGAGGCGCTGAAGAAAGAGATCGAGGCACTGCTGTGAGCGACAACGAAACCTTCACCTTCCCGGACCGCCTCTCGGTCGATCCGAAGAGCCCCTATTACAACGAGGCGATCCTGTCGCGCGATGTCGGCATCCGCTTCAAGGGCGCCGAGAAGACCAATGTCGAGGAATACTGCATCAGCGAAGGCTGGATCCGCGTCGCCGCCGGCACCGCCAAGGACCGCCACGGCAACCCGCTGACCATCAAGGTCCACGGCCCGGTGGAGCCGTATTTCAAGGACTGAAGGAGGGTGGCCACTTCTCGGCACCACTCTTCAAGTCTGAGGCATTGGCCGCGCAACCATCGTCCGCCCTCGAGATGGGGCACTCTGCCAACCCCGTCGTCATGCCCGGGCTTGTCCCGGGCATCCACGTCGCTCCGCGGATGCCGCAGGACGTGGATCGCCGGGACAAGCCCGGCCATGACGAGTGGAGAGAGCGGGGCCATCAAGCGCAGTGCCCGCCGCCGGACAATTCCTTCCGTCCATAAAAATGAGCGTCGCTCAAAAATCATATTGAACGTCGCTCAAGATTTGCTACACTAACCCTCGTCCGCTCCGGCATCCGCCTGTCCCGACGCGCAACGCGCCAGCGTTGCCGCGAACGCCATCGGCATGCCCGGCGCGCCCAGACGAGGTGACGACCATGTCCTATTCCGACCACGACCTCCGCGCCGCCGCGAGCGCCGGTGCCATCGCCCCCGACGAGCTGCAGCGCCTGCTCGCCTTCCTCCAGCACAACGCCGCGGCGCATTCACCCCGCGCCAAATTCGATGCCGCGCATCTGCTCTGGTACGCCGGCGCGCTGATCGTGATCGGCGCGATGGGCCTGTTCTCGACCGTCGCCTTCTCGCAGATGGGCGGCCGCGCGCTGACCGCCTGCGCGCTCGCTTATGCCGCAGCCTTCGGCCTTGCCGGCAACCACCTCTGGCGCCGCGACCTGCGCGTCCCCGGCGGCCTGCTGATCGCCATTGCGGTGTCGATGGCGCCGCTTGCCGTCTACGGCGTGCAGGAGGAGCTCGGCTGGTGGGGCAGGTTCGGCAAGCCCGGCACGGTTCAGGACTTCTACGTCTGGATCAAGGGCAGCTGGCTGTTCATGGAGCTCGCCACCATCGCGGCAGGCAGCATCGCGCTGCGCTTCTACCGCGTGCCCTTCATCTACGCGATCATCTCGGTGGCGCTGTGGTTCATGTCGATGGACCTGACGCCCTGGATCTTCAACGTCAGCCACATCGATTGGGAGATGCGCCGCATCGTCTCGATCTGGTTCGGGCTCGGCATCCTGAGCCTTGCCTGGATCGTCGACTACACCAGCGACAACCGCGATTTCGGCTTCTGGCTGCATCTGTTCGGCCTGATGGCGTTTTGGGGCGGCATCAGCGCCACCGACGGCGCCACCGAACTCGGCAAGGCGGTCTACTGCCTGCTCAACGTCGGCCTGCTGCTGACAGCCGTCATCATCGTCCGCCGCGCCTACGCCGTGTTCGGCGCCATCGGCATCACGATGTATCTCGGCCATCTCGCCGACGTCGTGTTCAAGAACTCGCTGCTGTTCCCATTCGCGCTGTCGCTGATCGGCGTCGCTGTCGTCGCGGCGGGGCTGGCGTATCACCGGAAGCAGGGGGCGATTGCCGCGTGGCTGCAGGCGAACCTGCCGCCGGCGGTGCTGCGGTTGCGGCCGCGCGAGGCGGTCGGCTGAAACCTCGGTGACGACCGATGTTGCGGCCGTCCTTCGAGACGCCCGTCTCCAGCGGGCTTCTCAGGGCGAGGTCAGTCTCCGCGGCGTCAGTCGTCAGTCGATCTCCTCGCTGGCCGATCACAGCGGCTGGACACCATGAAGCTCCAACAGCGCATCCACATATTGTGCGTAGTTGACCGAAGGATCCGCACTTATCGGGCGCTCCCGATGGGCTGCGACGTACTTACGCAGCGAATCCAGCTGGCCGAGTCTGATCAGGAAAATCGGCAGGTACATGATGAATGCAGGGGATGCCCTTCTTTCCTCGACGGCTGTGCGCCACACGGCCTCGATGTCGGTGTTCGCCTGGATGAAAGGATATCCGCACGTCCGGATGCAGTGAACGATGTCATCCGCTACACTTGGCTGCAATGGCTTGCCACTATATGTCCAGGACATCCGCGCCTGGCTGTCCGCGTCTTGTTCGGCAAGCTGCTGCAAGTTGATCATGATCAGGGGCGGTCCATTCTTGCCAGTTTGCCATGGCGCCCCCAATCGCTTCAGCGCCTGGCTTGAGGTCTTCAGGAGTTCGTCGTTGAAGAGTCCAACCACCGGACCCAGGCTATAGCGTCCAGAATCGATGGTGATCCATCCCCGCCAGACCCCGCTCCATGGCTTGACATAGATCCTGCGGGACGGCTGCTTGAACCCATCCTCAGCGAGCGCCTCGGAAATGCGCTTGAATATCTCAATCGACGCCGTCACGGGACACGCCTTGCCAAGTCGCAGTTCGACCTTCGATCAAGCGCCGCCCCGCGTCGTCCGATCCGCCAACAGCGTTTCGAGCATGTAACGGCACGCTTCATCCTCACTGGCAGACTGGCGAATGCCCACCTGCTTGACATTCGCCCGCTGGCACGCGGCGCTCTCCCCAATCTTGTCATTCCTTCCGAGCCATTGCATGGTCGGTCGAGAGATGCGTTCTCTCGGCGCGCAAGCTGACGGCGACGCTTGATCGAAAATGACGGGGGCGATGCCGGTCCATGCTCTATCAGACGCTGACATTGATTCACATCATCAGCTCGACGGTTCTGTTTGGCGGTGGCGTCTTTGCTGGTGTGCTCGGCACGATCGTCTATGGCTCGAAGAAGGCGAGATGGATTGCAGACTTCGGGCCCGCCATCGTCAAGGTGGAGCTCTATCTGACGGTCGTGGCCGCGCTGATCCAGGTGGTCACTGGGTCTTGGATGGCATCGATCGCGGATTATCCGATGTCGACGGGATGGATCGGATGGGCCTTGACGCTGCTTGGCGTAGCCGGGGTCTGCTGGATCATCGGCGTCCGGCTGCAGCATCGCATGGTCGACCTCTCGAACAAGGCGGTTGCGACCGGCTCGGAACTGCCCGCCGAGTATCACAGGGGATTCAAGATCTGGACCTTCCTCGGCCTCCCGTCGACGGCAGCCATGCTCGGCATTTTCTATTTGATGGTGTTCAAGCCGTCCTGAAAGCCTCGGAGTGAGGGGTTTGTTTCCACAAGCTCGACCGTCGATGCGGAGACAGACCCCTCACCCGGTTTCTCACTTCGTGAGAAACCACCCTCTCCCACAAGGGGAGAGGGTGCACCGGCGGCTTGGCGAAAATGGGCGTCGCTGCGGTGCCAATGACTGCGCCCTCTCCCCTTGTGGGAGAGGGCTACACAGATATCGACGACAGGCTCGCTCGGGTGAGGGGTCTCCGCACGCGCGAACGCATCTGCGGAGAGAAACCTCTCACCCAACATGATCGTCACTTCGAGCGGCCAGCTCATGCTTCGTCCTGAGCACAACCTTGGAAAATTCGACGCCCGCCCACATTCCCAAAAGACCGCCCATGCCGAGGCCGACCAGGACGCCCAGCAGCGCGAGGATGCTCCAGTCGTTGTGAATGCCGCCTCGTGCGAAACTCAGGGCAAAGAAGCCGATCGCCAGCGCCGCGTAGCCAAGACCGGCCGCTCCGAGCGCGCCGCCCATCAGGGCCGCGACGGCAATGAATGATGCTCGCATCGCTGTTCCCACCGATCATGCTTGCAGCGGTCCCGGGGCATAATTTATCTCACCAATTGTCGGGACTGGCCAGCCTGCTTCGTCCTTCGAGCACATCTGCTGCACGCTTGCAGCGAGCCGTCAAACCGAGCCAGGAGCAACAGCCATGCGGATCACCGTCGAAACCACCGTCGCAGCCCCGATCGACCAAGTCTGGCGCGCCTATACGACGCCGGCCGACATCGTGAAATGGAACGCCGCCTCGGACGATCGGCATACGACCAAGGCCACGGGTGATTTTCGGTGACAGTGCATGAAACTCGTCGCTGAAAACCTGAAGCTCAGCGGCAGATGTCCTGCAGCGTCGCTGCTTGCTCGCTCCGACTGCATGGGTGCGACGCTCAACGCCGCGTCGTCTGGTCCGCCAGCAGGGTGTCGAGCATGAAGCGACAACCCTCATCCTCGCTGGCAAACTCCCGAATGCCGACCTGCTCCCCGCGCTCATAGTAGTAGAATCTCCAGACGGGGCCGTCTCGCTCCAGTCGATACTGCTCTTCGGTGGCCCCGACGCCGTCGATGCTGAAAGCGTATTTTGAGATGTTGTGGTTAGCCAGGGTTCGTTTCAACTCGGAAGTGTTCACGTCAGGGCCCTTCAGGTGAGACTTTCGTCACTGCCTCTCGCGCGGCACGCCCCGGCCCGGATATAAGGCGCGAAGTCGGCGGCGATGTGCGAAAGCCTGCACCGCCATGGTGGACAGGCGGCCGGTGCCGGTCAATGCTATCGTTCAACCGACCGCAGTTGCACGAGCCCGCCATGAACCTCGATCCCGAAAACGGCCACCTCCTGGACGACGTCATCAGGCACCTCGCCGAGACCGTCGCCTGGTGCACCTCGCGTCCGCGGCCCTGGTTCGCTGCAACGACATTTCGGAGCGCCGACATCGCGCCTGAGTTCGGCTGCCGCACGCGCAAGGCCTGGGTGCAGTCGGTCGCCGACCAGCGACGCCAGCGCCTCGGCGATGGCATTATCACCTTCTCGAAGATCTACAATTACAAAGGCCGGCTGCTCGCGTTCTTCCCGGACGGCAGTCTCGATTGTGGCGTGGCCCACGACGAGACCGAAGGCTTTTTCACCTACGGCAACGTGCCGCCGTGGGATACGTGGGTCGCCTATCTGCAGGAGGGGCCCACCACCAGCTATGTCCTGGCATGGGTCCCGCAGCCTCTGGCGCCGATGGTCAACGACGGCATTCGTGTCATTCCCGAGGAGTGCGTCGAATGGATCGACGAGCGCCGGCCGCATCTGCTCGAGGCGCTTGCGGCGCGAGGGCTTCACGTTGAAAAGCCGGGGATGTGATCTGCGATGTCGCACGGCAAGCCTGATCCAGCGACGGTGCAAGGGCATTCATCGCTCCGTTCCGGTCGGGAGCGCCGTGCGTTGCGGTCATCGATACGGCTCCTGGCCGTGCTCACGTATCTGATGCTGGGCCTGGGCTGCCTCGTCCCGGGCGGGACCGCGGTGTCGCGTGCCGACGACCTTCAGAGCGGCCGGTTGGCGCAGGACGATAGCTATCAGGCCTATGTCGACCAGGTCGTCGCCGTCGAGACGGATCTCAGAGGACCGCTCCCTCCGGTCTTCGGCCTCATCCTGAGCGGGCCGCCAAAACCCTGGCTTGGCTTGGCGAGCTTCAAGCGGCTGCGGCAGTTCGAAGCGCAGCATCCGAATTTCGCCGTCCGCTTCATCGCCGAGCCCGATCAGTCAGCCGTCCGCCGCGCGGTCGCCATGTGGCCGAAGCTCGAACGCGGCACCGCGGACTACGTCAGCTTCCTTCAAGAGATGTTCGACCTGCGGGACCGGGACCTGATCTCCTCGGAGGATCTCGCCTGGGCATTCCGGCCATTTCCTCCGGTCGCGATCATCTGCGATCACGCGGCGCCTCGCCTGCAGTCGACGCTGCGCCGCATCCTGGCGCTCAGCGATCTCACGCCGGACTTCAGATCATATCTCGAAGATGGTCTCTCCGGAAAGTTGTCCAGGATCTGGCGGCGAGACGATCGCGGCGAATGTTCGGTCTCTCGGTGAGAACAGTGCCGGACGCGGTGTCGCTTCGGCTCGCAGCTACTCCCTGAGCAGGTGCTTCGCGAACTGGACGCCCGCCCGAACTCCCAAAACACCGCCCAGACCAACGCTGAACACCATGCCCAACAAAACGAGCATGGTCCGGCCGGTGTGGGTGTCTCGTTCCGCGAAACCGAGGGCAACGAAATCAATCGTCAGAACAGCGTAGGCGTAGCAAAGAATGGCCGCTCCGAGCGCGCCGCCCACCAGGCCTGCGACGGCAATGAATGATGCTCGTATCGCTGGTCCCAAAGACAATCCTTGCAGCGGTCCCGGAGCAGAATTTATCTCACCAATTGTCGGGGCAGGCCAGCCTGCAACGTCCTTCGAGCACACCCGCTGCACGTTTGCAGCGAGCCGTCAAATCGAGCCAGGAGCAACTTCCATGCGGATCTCCGTCGAAACCACCGTCGCAGCCCCGATCGACCAGGTCTGGCGCGCCTATACGACGCCGGCCGACATCGTGAAATGGAACGCGGCGTCCGACGACTGGCATACGACCAAGGCCACCGTCGACCTGCGGGAGGGCGGCGCGTTCTCGTCGCGGATGGAGGCCAAGGATGGCAGCTTCGGATTCGACTTCGCCGGCACCTACACCAAGATCGTCGACCACAAGCTGATCGAATATGCCTTCGGCGACCGCAAGGCTGAGGTCCATTTCGAGCCCGGCCCGAACGGCGTTGTCGTTCGCGTCGTTTTTGATGCCGAGACGACGCACTCCGTCGAGCAGCAGCAAGGCGGCTGGCAGGCGATTCTCGACAGGTTTGCGCGCCACGTGGAAGCGAAGGCGTCGTGACGGCCACGGGCAAAAGGAAGCCCAATGCGCGCCGTGAGCGGAATCCGAATCTTTCCGCTTGACATTTTCCGAAAATCAGCAATGATGCGCGCATCCTGTCCCTTTCGCAGAGGGGCGTACGCGTCGTCACGAACGTCGGGGCAGGGATGCGGTGGCTGTGAGGATGCCGGCAGACGACCGGCGTCCTTGCGGACGGAGAAGTCGTGTGGTCCTGGCCTCTCGACGCTGAGGTCAAGTCTGCGGTCGTTGCTTGACGGCACGCGCGGATGACGGGGGCAAGAACGCCGATCCCCGGGGAGAGCACGAAGGACACCGTGAAAACCATCGCGCAGGGAAGGCCGGAATGCACCGGTCGTACCTGTGGTTCCTGCCCCGTGCACTTTTCTCGCACGGGGGCCATGGGTTGCGGCCAGCACCCGGTCTTCCCTGCGCCCTCTGTTTTCATTGGAGGGACATGCATCATAGCAACTCGGGCGCAACGCGCTGCGAGGCTATTGTCGCACGTCCCGGCTGTTTGAGATGTGAAGCGGTTTTTTCCCCACCGTCGTCCCGGCGAACGCCGGGACCCATACTCCGTGTCGGTTGTGGTTTGGTGGGTCTAACGACGTGCCTGCCTCAAACCACTCCCTGTGGTTATGGATCCCGGCGTTCGCCGGGATGACACTGACTTTGTAGCGCGGGTGTTCCGCCTCATGAGCCTCGTAACGGCCCAACTACGACGACAATCTCATATCCAGCAGCCGCCGGCCTTCGCCGCGCAGCAGCTTCTTCACGGCGCTGGAGGCGACGACCTCGCCGTCATTGGCGTAGGCCTCGTGGTTCTTCTCGATGTCCTCGAGCCGGTACAGGTAGTTCACCATCACGGTCGCCGACTCGCGCTGGCCCTTCGCCGAGAGGTCGCCGAGCCAGTTGATGCGCTCGAGCCTGGCGCCGTTGCCGAGGTGGAAGCGGGCGACGGGGTCGATCAGCTTGCCCTTCGGCGTGCGCGCCTTCAGGAAGTAGTGCGCCGCGAGCGGCTCGATCACGCCGCGCAGCTCGGTGGTGATGTCGGCGTCCTCGATCCAGCGCGGCTCGTTGAGGAGCTTGAGCGTATTACGATCGTCCTCGGTCGCGTCATCGGTCGATTTCAGCCAGTTCATGAAGCCGGGCACCGGCGACAGCGTGACGAAGGTGTCGAGCTTCGGCAGCTCGCGCCGGAGCTCCTCGACCACCTGCTTGATCAGGAAGTTGCCGAACGAGATGCCGCCAAGGCCGCGCTGGGTGTTGGAGATCGAATAGAACACCGCGGTGCGGGCGCGATCGGCCGGCACCGGCGCCCGGTCGACCGCCAGCAGCGGCGCGATCGCGCCGGGGATGGTCTCGGTCAGCGCGATCTCGACGAAGATCAAGGGCGCGTCGGGCATCGCCGGATGGAAGAAGGCGTAGCAGCGCCGGTCGATCGGATCGATGCGGCGGCGCAGATCGTCCCAGTCGTGGATCTCGTGCACCGCCTCATAGCGGATGATCTGCTCCAGGATGTTCGCCGGCGTCGACCAGTCGATCTTGCGCAGCACCAGAAACCCCCTGTTGAACCACGAACTCAAGAGATGCACGACGTCGCGATCGAGCGCGGCGAGTTCCGGATTCGCCTTCAGGAGATCCAGGAGATCGGTGCGCATGGCGACCAGCTCGGGCGTGCCGCCTGGCGCGCGGTTGAGCCGGCGGATCAGCTCCTGCCGCCGCGGCTCGGAGGCGAAATGCAGCGCACTCGCGCCGTCATCGGACGGCGCCGCGCGCCACGCCTCGATCGCCTTCTCGAGCCGGGTATTGTCGGGACCGAAATCATGCACCAGCGCGGTGAAGAACGCCTTGCGTCCGTCGGCGTCGAGATCATGATAGCCGTCGAGCACGTCGCGCGCCATGGCGGTGCCCGAGGCCTCTCCGGCGCCGGACACCAGCGCCTCGCACAGCTCCACGAGGCTCTTCGCATCGTGCTTGGCGACATCGGCACCGCTACCGCGCAGCAGCGTCCGGCCGCGCTCGGAAATGGTGGTGATCAGATCGGTGAAAAAGGCATTGGCCATCTGGTGTCGGTCTATTCCCCGCGAAGCATTCGCCCGTGATGTTACATGGATTTATGGCAAAGGTGGCCACATTCAACCATAACAAAACGTCAACGGACGCCGTCGCGCAGGGCAGGCCCGCGCACGCGTCACGTGCGCGCCTGCTCGCAGAACTCGGTCGGGGTCCGGCCGGTCACCTGGCGGAACGCATGCGAGAACGCCGGCACGCTGGCGTAGCCGAGATCGGCGGCGAGCTGCTTGACCGAGAGCTGACGATCGGTTGCGAGGCGTTCGATCGCCGCGGCGATGCGGGCGCGCTGGCACCAGGCCTTGAAGCTCAGCCGCGTCTCCGCCGCGAACAGCCGCGACAAGGTGCGCGCCGAGCTGCCGACCTTGCTCGCGAGGGTCGCGAGATCCTGCTCGCTCGCCGGCGAGGCGAGAACGAGCTGGGCGGCGCGGCGGGCGCGCGCGTCCTGCGGCAGGGGAATGAAGGTCGAGGAGTCCTCGGCGCGCCGCAGTTCGTGCAGCGCCAGGCGGACCAGCAGCGCGGCGCGTTCCGCCCCGCCGGTCGGCTCGAACAGCGCCAGGATGGTCTGATGCAGCAGCGGCGACACCTGCACGACGAACTCGCGGTCGAGCCGCAGCCCGCGCATCTCGCGCGCGAGCCAGTCGAGCTCGAAATACAGCGTCCGCATCTGGCTGTCCGCCAGCATGTCGATGGCATGGCCGTGGCGCGCCGGCACCCACACCGCGCGATCCGGCGGCACCAGCCAGCGGCCGCGCGGCGTCGTCACCTGCATCGTGCCGTGCGAGGCGTAGATCAGCTGGGATTCGCGGTGCATGTGCGGCTCGAGCCGGGCGCCCTTGTGATAGGTGCGGGCGATCCGGTGGACGCCGGGCTCGGTCGTCACCCGGTCGTTGCCGAGCGGCTTCAATGGCGTGTCCACGATGGTCATTGGCGCCTTCTCGTTGGGGCGGCCCAGTATAACCGATTTATCCGGGAATCGAGGATAGGCCCATGAACAGCCCAAGCTTGAATAGACCAAGCCTGAACAGACCAAGCCGCGTGATCGGCTTCGTCAACGCGGCCCATTTCATCGACCATTACGCGATGCTGATCTTCGCCGCCGCCGTCATCATCATGGGCCCGGCGCTCGGCATGGCCTATGCGGACCTGTTGCCCTATGCGACCCCGGGCTTCATCGCCTTCGGTGCCGGCGCGCTGCTGACCGGTTGGCTCGGCGACCGCTGGAGCCGGCGGCACATGATGCTGATCTTCTATCTCGGCATCGGGCTGTCGATGATCTCGGTCGGCTTCGTGCAGACGCCGTGGCAGCTCGGCGCGGCGCTGTTCGCGATCGGCCTGTTCGCCTCGATCTATCATCCGGTGGGGACCGCGATGCTGGTGTCCTATGCCGACCGGCTCGGCCGCGATATGGGGCTGAACGGCGTGTTCGGCAATCTCGGCGTCGCCTCGTCGGCGCTGGTGACCGGCGTCGTCGGGCAATATCTCGGCTGGCGCTTCGCCTTCATCGTGCCCGGGGTGATCACGGTCGGGATCGGCATCGTGTTCGCGATGCTGGTGGCGCATGAGGACCGCCGCGGCTCGAAGCAGGCGGCGGCGCAGGCCCGCGTCGCGCGCGACCAGATGTGGCGCGTGGTGCTGGCGCTGCTGCTGGTGGTGATCGCGATCTCGACGACGTTCAACGCCATCACCGTGGCGCTGCCAAAGCTGTTCGCGGAGCGGCTCGCCGGGCTGACGCAGAGTCCGGCGCTGCTCGGCGTGATCGCCGCCGGCGTCTATGTGTTCGGTGCGATGACGCAGTACACGATCGGGCGGCTGCTGGATCGTCATACGCTCAAGGCCGTGGCGCTGCCGCTGTCGCTGGTGCTGGCGCCGCTGCTCTATCTCGCCGCCGACGCCCGCGACTGGGCGCTGATCGTGGCTTCGATCGGCATCGTGATGGGCGCGTTCGGCCAGGTGACCGTCAACGACGCGATGGTCGGCAAGTACACCGCCGAGGAGTGGCGCTCGCGCGCCTATGCGGTGCGCTATTTCGTCGGCTTCACCGCGGCGGGCGCCTCGGTCGGCCTTGTCGCCTGGCTGTATGAGCGCGGCGGCTTCGCCACCATGCTGCAGGCCTTCGCCGCGCTGGCCATGGTCGCGATCATCGCTGCGCTGATCCTGCCGCCGGAGCTTCCAGTGGCGCGGCCGGTGTTGCGGGAGGCGCCTGCTGAATGAAAGCCAAGGCGCTTGCATTGGACGGCCCGCAGGCCATGATGGCCCCCAACATCACGGGGAGGGAACGATGGGCCAGGGGCGCAGGCTGTTGGTGGCGACGCTGGCCGTCGTGGCAGGCATGATGACATCATCTCACAGCGGAGCCGCCGAGTTGAAGGACGAGATCGCACCGACCGGCAAGCTGCGTGTGGCGATCGCGATCAGCCCGGCCGGTGGCGCGTTCTGGTCGACCAAGACCGAAACCGGCTACGCCGGCGTCCCCGTCGATCTCGGCCGTGCGATGGCCGACAAGCTCGGCGTTCCCGTCGAATACGTCGTGCACCAGAACTCCGGCCAGATCACCGATGCCGCGGCTAAGGGCATCTGGGACGTGACGTTCCTGCCGAAGGATCCCGAGCGCGAGGCCAAAATGGCGTTCGGGCCAATCTACGAGGTCGCCGACGCCACCTACATCGTCAAGCCCGGCTCGTCCGTGACGAGCTTCGCGACGCTCGATCAGGCGGGCGTCAAGGTCGCCGCGGTCAACAACACCACGACGATGCGCGGCGCGATCGCGCATCTGAAGAACGCCGCAGTGACCGGCTACCAGACCTATGACGAGATCTTCGGCCTGCTGCAGCGGGGCGAGATCGACGCCTTCGCGCTGTCGCGCGACCAGCTTAACGCGATGGCCAGGAAGCTGCCGGGCACGCGGGTGCTCGACGAGACCTTCAAGAAGACGGTCACGGCCGTCGCCGTGCCGCTGGGGCACCCGCAAGCGCTGGCCTTCGTCACCAGCTTCATGACCGAGGCGGTGTCGAACGGGTTGTTGCGCAAGGCCTATGACGCCAACGGACTGAAGGAGACGCCGTTGCGAACGCAGTAGATCATTCCGCCGGCTGCGCGACGACGGCCTTCGCCTTGCGCGCAGCACGCCAGTTCTCGAACCGCTGCACCACGACGAAGAACGCCGGCACGAACAGCACGGCGAGGCAGGTCGAGGCCAGCATGCCGGAGAACACGGTGATGCCGATCGACTTGCGGGCGCTGGCGCCGGCGCCAGTCGCCAGCACCAGCGGCAGGACGCCGAGGATGAAGGCGAACGAGGTCATCAGGATCGGCCGGAACCGCGACCGCGCCGCCTCGATCGCGGACTCGATCAGCGGCTTGCCGTCGCGGCCGTGCAGCTCGAGCCCGACCTCGACGATGAGGATCGCGTTCTTCGCCGACAGCGCGATGAGGAGGATCAGCCCGATCTGCACATACAGATTGTTGTCGATCTTGAGCGCCGTGAGCACCGCCATCGGCCCCAGCAGCGACAGCGGCACCGCGAGGATGACCGAGATCGGCGCGTACCAGCTCTCATACTGGCCGGCGAGGACGAGGTAGACGAGCAGGAGAGCGAGACCGAAGGTGAGGTAGATCTGATTGGAGACGACCTTCTCCTGATACGACATCGCCGTCCACTCATAGCCCGTGCCGGGCGGCAGCGTGCGCGCGGCGATCTCCTCCATCAGCTTCAGCGACTGGCCGGAGGAGTAGCCCTGCGCCGGCAGGCCGACGATGGTGGCGGAGGGGTAGAGATTGTACAGGCTGATCAGCGATGGTCCTACCGACGGCTTGACCGTCGCGACGGTGCCGAGCGGGATCATGTCGCCGCTCTGGTTGTGCACCATCAAATTCTCGATCTGCCGCGACGTCAGCCGCGAACTCGCGTCGGCCTGGACATAGACCTGGAAGACGCGGCCGAACTTGTTGAACTGGTTGACATAGGAGGCGCCGAGGTAGGACGACAGCGCCGAGAACACCTGGTCCGTGGTGACGTGCAGGGTCTGGGTCTTGACCCGGTCGATCTCGATGTCGAACTGCGGCACCATGGCGCGGAACGGCGACTGCACGCGCTGCAACGCGCTCTGGTTCTCGGCGCTGGTGACAACCGCCGACGTCATCGCCTGCAGCTTGGCATAGTCGCTGTTGCCGTCGCGCAGCTCGACCTGCATGGCAAAGCCGGCGGCGTTGCCGATGCCCTGGATCGGCGGCGGCGGCAGCACCAGGGTGCGCGCCTCCATCACCGCCGACATCTTGTCGTTGAGGCCATAGACCAGCGAGCGCAGATCCTCGCCCTTGCCGCGAGCATCCCAGTCCTTGAGGATGATGTAGGCGACGCCGGCATTGGCGAGGCTCGCACTGTTGTCGAGCGCCGAGATGCCGGCGATGGTGATGACCTGGGCGACGCCGGGCGTGGCCTTGGCGATGGCGCCGACCTTGTCGAGCGCCTTCTGGGTGCGCTCCAGCGAGGCGCCGTCGGGCAGTTGGACGGCGGCGATCAGGTAGCCCTGGTCCTCGATCGGCAGGAAGCCGGTCGGCACGCGCGACAGGCCGTAGCCGCCGGCCGCGATCAGGATCAGCGCGACGACCACGGACGCGATGCTGTGCCTGACCAGCCCGCCGATCAGCGCGGTGTAGCGCCGCTCCAGCCGTTCATAGAGATTGTTGAACAGACGGTAGAACACGTTGCGCTGTTCCAGCGGCACCGGCGGCCGCAGCCACAGCGCGCATTGCGTGGGCTTCAAGGTGGCGGCGTTGATCGCCGAGAGCAGGGCGGTGGCCGCGATGACCAGCGCGAACTGCGCGTAGATGCGGCCCGTGAGGCCGGGCAGGAACGCGGCCGGCAGGAACACCGCAATCAGCACCAGGGTGATGCCGACGATCGGCGCGAACAGCTGGTCCATGGCGCGGATCGCGGCATCGTGGCCGTTCATGCCGCGCTCGATGTTATGCGCGGCGCCCTCGACCACCACGATCGCGTCGTCGACCACGATGCCGATCGCGAGCACGATCGCGAACAGGGTCGACAGGTTGATGGTGAAGCCGAGTGCGGCCATCGCCGCGAAGGCGCCGATGATGGTCACCGGCACCGTCGTGGTCGGCACCAGCATCGCGCGCCAGTCCTGCAGGAAGATCAGGATCACGATCAGCACCAGCACGCCGGCCTCGATCAGGGTCTTGTAGACCTCATGGATCGAGGCATTGACGAACTTCGTGGTGTCGAACGGCGTGTCGTACTGGATGCCTTGCGGAAAAGTCTTCGCCAACTGCGCCATCTTTTTCTCGACGGCCTGCTCGACCTCAAGCGCATTGGCGCCGGGCGACTGGAACACGCCGATGCCGACCGCGGGCTGGCCGTTCAGCGAGAACTGCTGACCGTAGGTCTGCGCGCCGAGCTCGACCGAGCCGACGTCGCGCACGCGCGTGACGTCGCCATTGCTGCCGGATTTGACGATGATCTCCTCGAACTGCCTGGTGTCATCGAGCCGTCCGGCGACATTGAGCGTGTACTGGAACGCCTGGCCGGCCGGCGTCGGCGGCGCGCCGATCTGGCCGGCAGCGACCTGCTGGCTCTGCTGCTGGATCGCCTGGATCACGTCTTGCGGGACCAGGTTGCGCACCTGCAGTTTGCTCGGGTCGAGCCAGATCCGCATCGAGTACTGACCGGCGCCGAACACGGTCACGTTGCCGACGCCCGGCAGCCGCGCCAGCTCATCCTTCAGATTGATCGTCGCGTAGTTGCTGAGATACAGGCTGTCATATTTGGCGTCCGGCGATGTCAGCGTTACGAACATCAGGATCGAGGTCGAGCGCTTCTGCACCGTGACGCCCTGGTTCTGCACCGCCTGCGGCAGCTGCGCCAGCGCGCTGGAGACCCGGTTCTGCACCAGGACCTGTGCGAAGTTCAGGTCGGTGCCGATCTTGAACGTGACGGTCAACGAATAGCTGCCATCGGCGCCGCTGTAGGACTGCATGTACAGCATGCCTTCGACGCCATTGACCTGCTGCTCGATCGGCAGCGCCACGGTGTCGGTTACTGTCTTGGCGCTGGCGCCGGGGTAGCGCGTCGTCACCTGGACGGTCGGCGGCACCACGTCGGGATATTGCGCGATGGCGAGATTGACCAGCGCGACGGCGCCGATCAGCATCATCAGGATGGCGATGACGTTGGAGAGGACCGGGCGCTCGATGAAGAATTTGGAGATCACGGTCGGCCCTCACTTGTTCGCCGACGCCGGGGGCTCGACCGGCTTGAGTTGCGGATCGACCTTCTGACCTGGAATGGCGCGCAGCAGGCCAGCGACGACCACGCGGTCGTCGGCCTTCAGGCCGCTGTCGATCACGCGCAGGCCGCCGTCGAGCGGTCCGACCTTGACCTTGCGCTGCTCGACGACATTGTCGCCGTTGGCGACGAGCACGTAGCGGCCGCTCTGGTCGCTGCCGAGCGCGGTGTCGGGCACCAGCAGGGCGTCCGTCGTCCGGTCGACGGGAATCCGGATGCGCACGAAATAGCCGGGCAACAGCACGTGATCAGGGTTGGGCACGAGACCACGGACGGCGAGCGTGCCGGTCGAGGCGTTGACTGTCGGTGCGGCATAGTCGAGCTTGCCCTGATGCGGATAGCCGTTCTCGGTCTGCAGGCCGAGCTCGATCGGAAACTGCTTGAGGTCGGATGAGGTCATGCCGCGGCGCCGCGCCTCGGCGCGGATGCGCAGCACGTCCTGCTCGTTGACGGTGAAGTTCACATAGACCGGATCGAGCGCCACGATGGTCGCAAGCTGGGTCGGCGACGCGACGCCGACGAGTTCGCCGACCGAGACCTGGTGCGCGCTGACGACGCCACCAAACGGCGCCGTCACTTTGGTGTAGCCGTAATTGACCTTGGCGATCTTGGTGTTGACCTGCGCCTGCTGCAGATTGGCCTGGGCGTTGTCGCGCGCCGACGTCGAATTGTCGAGCGCCACCTGCGAAGCGGCTTGGCGCGCGACGAGGTCGGTCTGCCGCTTGTAGTCGGCCTCGGCCTGCTTGTACGAGGCCTGTGCGCCGGCCTCGGCCGCCTGTGCCTGGTCGAGCTTGAGCTTGTAGGTCTCCGGCTCGATCGTGAACAGGGTTGTGCCTTCCTTGACCGTGTCGCCATCCTTGTAGTCGATCGACTGCAGGAAGCCTTGCACGCGCGCGACGAGGTCGACATTCTTGACCGGCGCGGTATTGCCGGTCGCCTCCAGATATCGCGTCACCGCGCGCTGCACCGGCTGCGCCACTTCGACCTTCGGTGGTGGCGGCGGCTGATAGCTGTTCTGCTCGCAGGCCGCGAGCCCCATCGCCAGTCCGATGAGCACCGCTGCGCGGCCGGCTCGAAACGCGCCCGTTCCGCAGGGCTTCGGCAAGTCGGGTTGTGAAACATGATGCGATGGTGAGCAGGTTGGCGCCATTCCGCTTTCCCTATGCAAATGACCGTCGAGGCAATGTCGGCGTCGAACAACAAACAACAATGTTGGTCGTCTCAATATCAACAATCGTTCAGCGGCGGAACAGGCATGTGCGGACGCAGCGCGGAAGAAATCTGCGCGGCCTTCAGATCCACCCAAATTTTCCCAGTTGCCAAACGCCGGTCGGCGGCGCAGCTTCGTTGGCACATTGCGATCAGGTGTCCCCGGGCGACGATACGTCGGACGGTGGCGCCTGATTTGCGCGGACTGATACTGGCAAGACGTAATATGTCGTCGTGCGCAGCCCGCGTTGGCGACGATGATTGAAGCACAACAGCATTGAGGATCGACCGATGATCAATCACTCCAGATGGATGCTTGCGCTCGGCATGGCCGTCGTAACCGGCTTCGTTGCAACGCACGCGCTGGCGCAGACGGATGCGCAGCGTAACGCGATCAAGTCAGCGTGCCGGTCGGACTATATGTCGAAATGCTCCAGCGTGCCGCCCGGCGGCGCGGCGGCTTTCCAGTGTCTCCAGAAGAACATGGCCGGCCTGTCGTCGTCCTGTCAGACCGCAGTGAAGGCGCTAGAACCTGTCGCGGAGCCGAAGCCCGCTGCGGAGGCCAAGCCGGCTGCCCCGCCGCCGGCTGCAGCCAAGCCGCCTGTTGCAGCCGAGGTACCCAGGACCGCCGATGCGCCCAAAGCGGCCGTCGAAACACCGAAAGCTGCGGCGCAGCCGGTTGCGCCAGCGGCGCCGGTCCAGGCCTCGACCACGCCCGAGCCCGCCAAGCCGCCCGCATCGGCGGCAGCCGCTGCGCCGGCCGCCAAACCCAGCGACGCGCAGGTCGCGGCGATCCGCGGTGCCTGCAGCGGCGACTACCGCAAGGTCTGCAGCAGTGTGCCGCCCGGTGGGGCGGCTGCCCTGCAGTGCCTCGAGCAGAACAAGGCGAAGGTGTCCGCCACCTGCGCCAAGGCGATCGCGTCAGCGAGCGGGGCCGGCGGGTCGACCGCCGCCGCATCGACCTCAGCCGTCGCCGCCGCACCAGCGACATCGCCGGCGGCCGCACCAGCGGCGGCGCCTGCGGCTCCGGCCATGGTGCTGCGGCCACTGCGGCCCCTCGAGGAACTGCGCATCGTCAGGGCCGCGTGCGGCGCCGACGCCCGCGCGTTTTGCAGCGGCATCGAGCCTGGCGGCGGCCGCGTCGCGCAATGCCTCGCGGCCAATGCGGGATCGCTCTCGCCAGCATGCAACGGCATGCTCGCTCAGTTCGCAGCAAATCGGTAACCAGCTGTGTTGGCGGCACGGCTCACATCGGCGCTCACGGCAGAGTGCATTCGTTCGATCCACCCAAATTGTCACAGTTGCCAAGCCGAGGCCGCGTCTGCACAGTTCAGACAGGGTGGATAATTTACTAATCACATGATGATCATCAGGAGTTCGACATGCGCATTTTCTCACGCATCATTCTTTCGACCTTGTGCGGACTTTTTCTCCTCGCGTTGATGCCGTTTGTCTCGATGTCCGATGCGAACGCCGTCGTCTGTGCGCGCGGCGTGGTGCGGGCGGGCTGTGCCGGCGCGGCCGGAGCGGTCGTCGTCCGTAGACCCCCCGTGGCCGCTGCAACGGCGGCCTGCCGGACCGTGCTTGTCAACGGCGTGTGGGTTCGCCGCTGCGTTTAAGGCGCGTTTAATCAGTTTTCGCTATGGGCTAATTTGAAATGACAATTGCGGCGCGTAAGTTTTACGCGTCGCAAGTTCCGCTTTGCGCAAAGAAAGTAAGCTGTATTTAACGGTGCTCCCGGCAAGGTGCGACGCGGTTTCATCTTTGCAATTCTATGGGAGAGGGCCATGTTGAAGTGGCACTGGCTGCGCAACGCAGCGCTCGTCGCTGCGGTATTTGCGTTGTTCAGCAACGCCGCTGATGCGGCTGGCTTGAAGGAGGAGATTGCTCCGACCGGCAAGCTCAGGGTCGCGCTCGCGGTGGGACCGGCCGGCGGCGCGTTCTGGTGCGTGAAGTCCGACAGCGGCTACGCCGGCGTTCCGGTCGAGCTCGGAAAGGCGATGGCGGCGCAGGTCGGCGTGCCCGTCGAGTTCGTCGAGCATCCGAATTCCAACGCCATCACGGACGAGGCCGGCAAGGGGACCTGGGACGTGGCGTTCATGCCGAAGGACGCCGAGCGCGAGACCAAGGTCTCGTTTGGCCCGGTCTATGATTCGGTCGAGACCACGTTCATCATCCGTGCCGGCCTCGATATTCCGAACATCGCCGCGCTGGATGCCGCCGGTCATGAAATCGCGGCGATCAACGATACGACGGTTCTGCGTGGGGCGAAGGCCTTTCTGAAGAAGGCGACTGTCACCGGCTTCAAGTCCTACGAGGAGGTCTATGCACTGCTGAGCGCGGGCGAGATCGATGCGCTGGCGTTGGCGCGGGATCAGCTGACGCTCATCGCCAAGCAGGTTCCCGGCACAAAGGTGTTGAGCGAGACCTTCAAGAAAACGGACACGGCTGTTGCGGTGCCGCAGAAGCGACCGCAGTCGCTCGCCTTCGTGACCAAGTTCATGACCGAAGCCAAGACGAACGGGACGCTGAAGAAGGCCTACGGTGCCAACAATCTCAGCGAGTCGACCCTGCTCACGCAGTGAGCGCGTCTGCGGCCTTCCTGTGTGATGCAACTGCTGGAACTCTCCCCGCGCTGGGCGCGAGGGAGAGTTTTTAGTTCCAGAACTTGATAGATCAGTTCGGAGATCTCCGGACGATCGGATCGAGTCCGCTCTCCGTGATCGTCTTGCGCGCATCCGGTGATCCCAGGAAGTGGATCAGCGCCTTGCCGGCCTCAGGCTCCTTCGAGGCGGTCGCGATGCCCGCCGAAAACACCGTGATCTTCTGCAGCCCGGCGGGCAACGGGCCGACGATGTCGATGCCCTTCACCGGCTTCAGCTCGCTGATCTGCTGGAAGCCGATTTCGGCCTCGCCCTGAGCGACGATTTCGCCGACCGGAGTCGCCGGAATCATCCGCGCCTTGCCCTTCATCTCGTCCTTGATGCCGAGCTTGTCGAACATCTCGGTCGAGACGTAGACGCCGCTGGCGCTGTCCGAATAGGCGATGGTCTTAGCGGCGATGAGCATGCGCTTTACGGCGTCCGCGCTCGAAATGTCGGGATGCGGCGTCCCGGTCTTCACGGCGACGCCGATCGGCGAGTTGGCGAGCTCGACGAGGCTGTCGGGCATCACCTTGCCCTTGGTGGCGAGATCGCTGAGCGCGTAGCCGACCATGATCAGGACATCGGCAGGCTCACCGCGATCGAGGCGAACGGGAATCGCATTCGCCGTCGTTCCCATCGACGGACCATAGGCGATCGTGACCTTGTGTCCGGAGCGCCGCTCGAACTCCGGCACCAGGGATTTGAACGCCGCGGTCATCCCGCCGGAGATCATGACGTGAATATCCGCGGCCTGCGCAGCGCTGGTTAGCAGGAGGGCGGCCGAGATCGCGAGAGCGATGGTGCGGCGATGGATCGAGAAGGTCATGGCTGGCTCCGAAGACGGACGGCTGGAGGCCGAGGGACGCCCTGCATAGCCCGGCCGGGGTGGCAAGGCCAGCGGCCGGGACATCCGGCACGGCCTTGCGGAGCCGTGATGCGAACTCCGCGTCCAATCTGGCCCGGTCTGCGGCGCCGCGATGTCTGCAGTGCGGCGCAACAGATCGGCGTTCCCGCGCTCAGCCGGCCTGGTACGCTGGTGCGGACGCAAGGAAGCCGCCATACGCGTCCGCGTCGGGCGGCGTGAACATCTCGGCCAACGGGTTGCGCCGCCGCCGCGTCGCGCCGATGTCGGCCAGCAGCTCGTCGAAATGTTTGAAATGGTAGGGTGCGACGCACAGTCCGCCATACACGCCGGCCGCGGGGCGCTCCACCCGCTTGAAGTGCAGCATCATCTCGATGTTGTCGCGCATCTCGCGCTCCGTCGGCTGGTGCGCCAGCTGCTTGTCGGCATAGCGCACCAGCCAGTGGGCAGCCATGTCGGCGCAGAGCACCGTGCAGAAGCTGGAGTTGAAGCCGACGAAGCCCATGTCGGGCAGGTCGGGATTGGCGATCAGACGGTAGAGGCGATACTGGCCGTCGGGGTCGACGAGCTTGGCGCGGTCGGCGTCGGACAGAAAGGGGACGCTGAGCTTGTAGCCGATCGCGAGCACCGCGACGTCGGCGGCAATCCGTTCGCCATTGCTGGCGACGATCGTGTTCGGCTCGTAGTGATCGAAGGTGCCGAGCACGGCCTTGATGCGGCCGTCGGCCACCATGGGAAAGAAGTCCGGCGTGGCGATCGGCACCGAGCAGTTCACGCCATCCTCGATCCTGATCTTCGGCACCATCTTGCATTTGGCCAGCTTGAGCTGGGCCTTGAGCAGGCTTTCGAGGCCGCGCCAATTGGCCCAGACCAGCGGCTTGGCCAGTGCGTGAGCGAGGCGCGACATCGGGCCGATGCCCCAGCTCGCAAACATCTGCTCCTGGGCGCGGATGTAGAGGATCCGCTTGAAGTTGATCAGGCCGCCGATGAAATAGGGAATGCGCCACACCGGCTCGCGGAACACGATCGTGACCGAGCGCGCCCCGGACCTGACGGCGTTGACGGCGATGTCGGTCGCCGATTTCGAGCCGCCGAGCACGACGACGTTGCGGCCCTTCGCAAGCGTTGCGTCGTTGTATTTCGACGAGTGCAGGATGTGGCCGCCCGCGGCCTTGAACTGATCCTCGCCGGGAAGCGACAGCGTCTGCGGCTCGTTGAACTGGCCGGTACAGACCGCCACGAAATCGAAATCCTCGCGGCTGGTACGATCCTTCGTCCTGAGATCCAGCGTCCAGCCCGGTTTGCCGTCCGCGCGTCGCTGCATCGACAGAACATCGGTGTTCAGCCGCATCAAGCGGGTCAGATCGTGTGACTTCGCGTAGTCGGCGAGGTAGGCGTAGACCTGCGGACCCTTGGGCCATTCCGGATAGCTGTCCGGCATTGCCTTGTCGGCGTAGCGATAGAGCTCCTTCGGACTCTGCGTCTGCACGTCGGGATAGGATCGCGCCGGCTCCCAGACGCCGCCGAGATCGGCGCTGCGCTCGACGATGGTGACGTTGTGGCCGCGGGCGGCAAAGGCCTTGGCTGTGGCAAGGCCGGAGACGCCGGCTCCGATCACGCAGACGTTCTTGCGGTTGATCATGGGACCTCCTGATGTCGCGAGCGCAGCCGCATGCCGGCAGCGTTCGCCTGCCGCGCGAGACCGGCCCTTGGAAAGGGTGATGATGACGAAGGTCGCCCGGCGCGACCGAAGCATGCGACGCCAAGGCCCGCCTGCATGAAGGAGGGCCGCCGTCGCACGCGAGAGCGACAGGTAGCGACAGACGCACTGCTCCTATGCCCGGCGCGATCAGGCGCCGGTGCTCGCAGCAGGCCGCGTCGCTGCGGCCATGAGTTGATGATTAGTCGTTGGCCTCGGGCGGCAGGAAATTGACCTCATGCTCGGCCGAGATCCGCACGACCTCGGCCGGGTCGGCGAGATTGTCCAGCATCTTGAACAGCGCCTCCAGCTTCTGCATCGGCGACACCCAGAACAGCGCGCGGGCCGGCTTGTCGGACTTGTTGAAGTAGCCGTGCGGAATGCCGCGCGGCATGCGGACGAGATCGCCGGCATGCGCCTTGACCCAGACGCCGTCGAGCTTGAGATCGAGCACGCCTTCCTGGACCAGGATGAATTCATCCTGCGTGGGATGGACGTGAACCGGGACGAACTGTCCTGGCTCGCTGTTGGTCTCGAACGCAAAGGTGGAGTCGGTGACCGCTTTGGGGAAGTACAGCTGGCCCAGGATGTTCCAGGTCGTGCCGGCGTAGCCGGTGCCGGCGCGCGTAATGCCCTTTTCGAGTGTGATCATGACGTGTCTCCCTTCCTGCACACGCATGAAGGATCGAGCCAACGCGTCGCGGTGTCTATCCAGAAAACGAATCTCTCGACGCCACTTGCTAATTATTATAGGTTTCAAATGAATTCGACGGGCGATGTAGATCATGACTGCAAGTGCAGCCTGGGATCGCAGTGCGACACCGACCGCAAAGCCGCGGCTATCAGCCTATCGTCGTGTTGCAACGCACGATGTCGATGAGGCGGCTGAACAAATAGGCCGCATCTTCTGTCCGCACGGGCTGCAGCCGAAGGCAGAGACTGCGCGCGATTTCCTCGCTCTGCATAATTGCGCGGCATTCGATGGCTTCTCAATCAGCTATGTCGCCTATGGCGGCGTGGTCACGATCGATCCCGGCTGCCTGGATCGCTTCTTCCTGGTCCAGCTTCCTTTCTCGGGGGCAGCATCCATCCGCGCCGCTGCGCGCGAGGTTGCAACCGGGCCGGATGACGCGGCCTCGTTGCTGTCGCCGACCTTGCCGACGCGCATGGTCTGGGACAATTGCGCCCAGCTGATCCTGCTGCTCGACCGCCGGCTGGTCGAGCAGCGCGCCGCCGCGCTGTCCGGACGGACGGTGCAGCCGGTCGAATTCGACCCTGCGATCGCGCTGTCGGCCGGTCATGGCTTGCGCCTCAGCGCCCACATGCTCGAGCTCGCCGATCTGGCTGAACGCTTGTCCGAACGCCCGTGCGGTGAGCGCCATCTGCCTGCGGTGATGGCGGCGAATTGGCGGGAGACGCTATTGGACATTCTGTTGCAGCAGCCGGGCAGCGGGCTGTCGGAGGCGATCAGGCTGCATTCCGGCCGGGCCGACACGCTGCCGGGAGCCGTGCGAAGGGCCCGTGATCTGCTCGATTCCCACGCGGCCGAGCCGCTCGATCTCGCCGAGCTTGCGGCCGCCGCCGGCGTCGGGATCAGGGCGCTGCAGGGCGGCTTCCGCCGTCATTTCGGCATGTCGATTTCCGACATGCTGCTCGACATCCGGCTGGCGCGGCTCAACGCGCAGCTGATGACCGCAGCGCCCGACGCCCGGATCATCGACATCGCCTTCGAGCTCGGCTTTTCACACCTCGGGCGCATGGCGGGCGCCTATCGCGACAAGTTCGGAGAGACGCCCTCGGCGACGCTGCAGCGTGTGCAGCGCAGCCGGAGTGGCCTCACGAATTGACGTGCACGAAATCGCGCAGCAGCGGGTAGATCTCGTTATTCCACTTCCTGCCGCTGAACACGCCGTAATGGCCGACGCCGGCCTGCATGTGATGGACGCGGCGATAGGCGCGCACATTGGTGCAGATGTCCTGCGCTGACAGCGTCTGGCCGATCGAGCAGATGTCGTCGCGCTCGCCTTCGACCGTCATCAGGCCGATGCGCCGGACGGCCTTCGGATCGACAGGACGGCCGCGATGCATCAGTCGGCCCTGCGGCAGCAGATGCTCCTGGAAGACGTCGCGCACCGTTTCGATGTAGAACTCCGCCGGCAGATCCATCACGGCGAAATATTCGTCGTAGAACGTCTTGATCGTCTCGGCCTTGTCGACCTCGCCCTTGGCGAGGTGGTTGGCGAGGTCCATGTGCTGCTTGAGGTGCCGCTCGAGGTTCATCGACACGAAGGCGGTGAGCTGGACGAAGCCCGGATAGACCTTTCGGAAGGCGCCACGGCACTGCAAGGGGACGTAGTGGATCAGATTGTTCTCGAACCAGTCGATCGGCTTGCTCTTGGCGAACTCGTTGACCTTGGTCGGCTGAATCCGGGTGTCGATCGGCCCGGCCATCAAGGTGAGCGTCGCCGGGCGTGACGGGTGGTTGGCCTCGCACATCACCGCCGTCGCGGCGAGCGCCGACACCGAGGGCTGGCAGATCGCGACCATGTGCGGGCGCGGCCCGAGCTGGCCGAGGAAGCTGATGAGATGATCGGTGTAATCCTCCAGCCC
This sequence comes from Bradyrhizobium sp. HKCCYLS2038, assembly GCF_051167655.1. Classification (NCBI taxonomy): domain Bacteria; kingdom Pseudomonadati; phylum Pseudomonadota; class Alphaproteobacteria; order Hyphomicrobiales; family Nitrobacteraceae; genus Bradyrhizobium; species Bradyrhizobium sp. HKCCYLS2038. The sequence goes on from NZ_JBNPTM010000001.1 coordinate 1,503,145, forward strand.
GAAGCGGCCGTGACCCGGCGGAATGTCGCGCGGATTGTGCCAATCGGTGATGTAGACGTCGTGATCCTGCAGCAGCGTCTGCACCGTGCCGCGCAGCAGCGTCGCGAAATGGCCGGACATCGGCGCCACCAGCAGCACCTTGGGCTGATCCGGCGCGCCGTCCTTCTTGAAATGCAGCAGCGAGCCGAACGGGGTCTTGAACGTCACCTCCTCGGTGACACCAAGCTCGCGATTGCCCACCATGACGCTGTCGATGCCGTAGGCGGGGCGGGCGTAGGTCAAGGCCGAGCGGGAGACCAGCTCGAAAGCGGCTGACAGCCGGCGCATGGCGCGGCTCGAGAGCCCTGAAGGGATCAGGTTGAGGTAGCGCATGGCCGCCGCGGCGCCCTGGCGCCATGGCTCGGTCAGGTCCATGTGGTTCTGGTAGGCTTGGTACAGCAGCGCCATCGGTCCTGTCCGTTATTCCACTTCGGGATATGCAATATCGGAGCCACAGCCGCGGAGTCTTGCCTCAAAAACTGGCATGTCGCTTGCTGCGTGAAATCACTGGAGTATCGGGCTCCGGCGTCATCTCCGAACAATGCGGCCGGATCGGCGCTGAACGACAAGCGACAAGAGGGCAGGGCGACATGGCCAAAGCGACGTTGACCATCAGCAGCAAGAACTACTCGTCCTGGTCCTTGCGCGGCTGGCTGCTCGCCAAATTCGCGGGGCTCGATTTCGACGAGGTGGTCGTCGGTCCCGATGATGCCTCCGCGCGGGCCGAGATCCTGCTGTTGTCGTCCTCGATCCTGGTGCCGTGCCTGCGGCACGACGGCGCCACCATCTGGGATACGCTGGCCATTGCCGAATATCTCAACGAGACCTTTCCGGACGCCGGCCTGCTGCCGGCCGACCGCATCCAGCGCGCGCATTGCCGCTCGATCTCGGGTGAAATCCATTCCGGCTTCACCACGTTGCGCGCCTCGCTGCCGGTGAATCTGAAGGGGCATTTCCCGGGCTTCAAGGTCTGGACTCGGGCGCAGGCCGATATCGACCGCATCTGGGCGATCTGGCGCGACTGCCTGGAGAAGTCGGGCGGCCCCTTCCTGTTCGGACAACGCGGCATGGCCGACGCGATGTACGCGCCGGTTGTGACGCGCTTCGTCACCTACGACGTGAAGCTGGATCCGCAGCTCGACGCCTATGCCAAGCTGATCATGGCCATGCCCGAGATGCGCGAGTGGATCGAGGCGGCCCGGGCGGAGCCCGAGGAGATCGAGGAGCTCGAGGTCGAGTACTAGCCCGTCATCAGCGACGGCTCACGGGCGGGGCAGACTCTGCACAATTTAGAGCCGGACTCGCGGCTGACCAGGCGGCGGCCGTGGCGCGCGTGCGGGCTGGAGCCGATCTTGCAACGCACGCAAAACTTCGTTGTTACCAAGTGCTTCGCGGCATGACGTGCAGCAATGGAGGGTGATTCCTGCACGCGACGCTGCGCGTGGCGTGGTTCTCGCATGGCACAATCCGCTTTCGGGCGAGGTGGCCGTTGCGGCCGATCGTGGGTCTCAACGGCTGCCGCTGCCGCGAATCAACCGGTGGAGGCCGTGATGAACCAGCATGCCGCAGTGACCAAGTTCTCGCATACCAAGCCCGAGGATACCGACTACAAGGGAGGAGGCCTGCGCGACTTCTTCCTCTATCGCGATCTCGGCATCGCCGACGCCACCGGCGGCCAGGTGATCTGCCATCTGGTCAAGGCCAATCCCGATTGTCCGCCCGTCGACGGCACCGGCTGGCATCGGCACGATTGCGACTTCCAGATCGTCATCATGATGAAGGGCTGGGCGCGCTTCATGTACGAGGACAAGCCGACCCTGGTGAAGGCCGGCGACGTCGTGCACCAGCGGCCGGGCATCGTTCACTACCTCTACGATTATTCGCCCGACATGGAATACATGGAGATCGTCAGCCCGGCCGATTTCAAGACAGTCGAAATGCCTCCGGCGACGGACAATGTGCCGCCGGTCACGCCGTGGACCTGAGCGGTCGCGCCGCTCTCTCGCGTTAACCTCTGCCATCCGGTCGCGTCGTGCGGCCGGATGCTTCGCTTCATCATCTGGTGGGTCTCGCCGCCGGATGTCCATATCTCGCCGTGAACGGGATTCGTACAGCGCGCGCCGGCTGATTCGGGCGTGATTCGTTCCCGCCGCGTTCCGAGAATTAAGACGCCCCAGGTGCGGCGTCACATTTTGAAACATTCCGCATGCGCAGCGGCGGCTCCTCCTCGTTCAAGGAGCCGACGCTCTCGATGCGCTGCGGATGTGGGGACCAGGTGCCGTCGATCTGGAAAGATTTGTTTCGGCAATGGTCATCGGCGTGCTGCTGATGACGGTCGCGTCGTGAATGGCTGATCTTCTCTGTTCACGACGTCGACTTCCGGCAGGACCGGCCCTGAGGCGAGGCCCAGGGCGATCCGTCCGGCGCGATACGATCAATAAGACGAGGCAGGCGAGGTGCGAACGGAAGCGAAGGCCGGCTGCGCGCGCCGCCCATTGCGTTCTTCGAAGCGTGCGCGCGGCAGGCGCCAGCCGATCACGGTGGCCTCGATCGCGCCGCCGGATTCCTTGTTGTGCCATTTGCCGTCGACGTAGAAGCAGGGGAACGGCAGCTGATAGGTGCCGCTGTGATCCTCGCACAGCACCTCCACGACCTGTCCCGGCGGCGGTTCGCCGCTGCCGTCGAATTGCGCCAGCCGTTTTTCGCGCGTAGCCATTCTGTGCATCTCCCTGAAAACGGGTCTGAGCGGCGAACCACAATGCGCGAATGAGGTCTCAGTATGGTATCATTCAGGAAACGGTGCCAGTTCCACGCAAAATCATGTGTTTGGCGAGCCAATGAGGAAATTGTGATGAGATGTTTGCTTGCCGTATCTGTGCTGACAATGTGGTGTGTGAGTTACGTTGCATATGCGCAGGATATTCCGGGCATCGAAATCTGCACGGCAGAAAAGGCCATGGATCGCCGGACATCCTGTCTGCAAAGCAACATCGATTTCCTGCAGAAGACGATGTCGAAGCAGGCGCTCGATCATCAGCAGAAGCTCGACGCCGCGAATCGCCAGATCCAGGCGCTGAAGGCCGCGCTCATCGCGCAGCAGGGCGCGATCGAAGAATTGAAGGCATCGCAGGCGAAGCTCGCCGACGACATGAAGAAGAAGCCCGATGCGCCGGCCGCGAAGGAGACGGTGCCGGCGAAGCCGGACAGCAAATAAGCCGGCGCGCAGCGCAACAACGATCAAGCAGCCGAGGCTGCGATCGCGCAGGCTAGGCCGCTTCGTCAGGAGACCCGCGTGTCCACCAATCCCGCGCAGAAGGCGCTCTGGTTCATCGAGAGTCATCTGTCGGCGCCGCTGTCGCTCGACGACATCGCTGAGATCGCGGGGGTGTCGCGCTTTCACATCGTCCGCGCCTTCGCAGCCGCGACCGGCGTGTCGGTGATGCGCTATGTCAGGCTGCGCCGTCTCAGCGAGGCGGCACGGGCTCTGGCCGGCGGTGCGCCGGACATTCTCAGTCTGGCGCTGGAGGCGGATTACGGCTCCCACGAAGCGTTCACGCGCGCGTTTCGCGATCAGTTCGGCGTCACGCCGGAATCCGTGCGCAGCAACGCGCGTCTCGATGGCATCGTTTTGCAGGAGCCGATCCTGATGGACCAGACCCCGCTCGACAGTCTCGCCGCGCCACGCTTCGTCACCGCCGAGCCGCTTCTCGTCGCCGGAGTGGGCGAGCGCGTCAGTGTCGACAACGGCGCGGGCATTCCCGCGCTGTGGCGCCGCTTCCACGAGGTCGTGCACGACATCCCGGCCCGTCGTGGCGCGCTGGCCTATGGCGTCTGCTGCAACGGCGATGATGCCGGCAATTTCGATTACATCGCTGGTGTCGAGGTGGCCGAGTTTTCCGACCTGCCGCGCGCCTTCGGCCGCGTCCGGGTTCCGGCGGCGACCTTCGCCGTATTCACCCATGCCGGCCACATCTCGTCGATTCGCCGCACCGTGCATACGATCTGGAATCGCTGGCTGCCGCAGTCGGGCCATGAGGTCGCCGACGCGCCGAACTTCGAGCGCTACGATCAAAGGTTCGATCCGCTGACCGGCAATGGCGGCTTGGAAATCTGGCTGCCGATCGTCCGCTGAACACCTGCGACTTGTGTAGACACGCTGCGAGCATCTCCCGCAGCAAGGCTGCTCTGCGGTCCTGCGCCCGGCCGCTTGCTTGGCAAGCGGCGCGGGCTTTGCGATAACGTCCCGCACAACAACAACGCGCCGCATTGCGGCGTGGCCAGCGGGAGGTTCGTCCGATGTCCAACATGCGCGTGCTCGCCACCGATCTCGAATTTCCGGAAGGGCCGGTGGTGATGCCCGACGGCTCGGTTGTGCTGGTCGAAATCCGCGGCCGCCGCCTGACGCGGGTGTTTTTCGACGGCCGCAAGGAGATCGTGGCGCAGATCCCGGGCGGGCCGAACGGCGCGGCGCTGGGGCCGGACGGCAAGATCTACATCTGCAACAATGGCGGCTTCTCCTGGATCCCGACTGGCAAGATGATCATGCCGGGTCCGCAGCCCGAGGACTATCTCGGCGGCTCGATCCAGCGCGTCGATCTGCAGAACGGCAAGGTCGAGACGGTCGTCACGCGCTGCGGCGAGCACGAGTTGCGCGGGCCCAATGATCTCGTGTTCGACCGCCACGGCGGCCTGTGGTTCTCCGATCTCGGCAAGCGCCGCGCCCGCGACATGGACGTCGGCGCGTTCTACTATCTCAAGCCTGACATGAGCGAGATCGTCGAGGCCGTGCACGGCATCCTGCCGGCCAATGGCATCGGCCTGTCGCCGGACGAAAAGACCGTCTACATCGCGGAGACGCCGACGGCACGGCTCTGGGCCTACGATGTCGCCGAGCCCGGCACGGTCAAGCCGCGCGAGGTGATCTATCGCGGCGAGCGCGGACGGCCGATCTGCGGCCTCGGCGGCTACCAGATGTTCGATTCGCTGGCGGTCGAGGCCAACGGCAATGTCTGCGTCGCGACCCTGATCTCGGGCTGCATCAGCGTGATCGCGCCCGATGGCACGCTGGTCGAGCAGGTGCCGACCGGCGATCGCGTCACCACCAACATCGCCTTCGGCGGGCCGGAGCTGAAGACGGCCTACATTACGCTGTCGGGCAGGGGCGAACTGGTCGCAATGGACTGGCCGCGGCCGGGCCTGCCGCTGAATTTTCTGAACAAGTGACGTTCGGCATGATAGTTCCGTCATTGCGAGCGTCAGCGAAGCAATCCAGTGCGGCATGCGCCGCTATGGATTGCTTCCGCCGTCGCCCTTCGGGCTATGGCGGACAAGTCGTCGCTTGCGCTCCTCGCAATGACGGAATCCGCTGATGGCCTTTCTCGAACCGGTCTCCCTTCGCGGCGCGCACGCCAGCCTGGTGCCGCTGTCGCCTGACCACCACGACGCGCTGGTCGAGGCCGTCCGCGACGGCGAATTGTGGAACCTGTGGTACACCGCGGTTCCGAAACCCGAGACCATGGCCAAGGAGATCGACCGCCGGCTCGGCCTGTTCACGGCCGGCAGCATGCTGCCGTTCACGGTGCTCGATGCCGACGGCAAGGTCGCCGGCATGACCACCTACATGAACGTCGATGCCGCCAACCGCCGCGTCGAGATCGGCTCGACCTGGTATGCGAAGCGCGTGCAGCGCAGCGCGCTCAATACGCAGTGCAAGCGACTGCTGCTGGCGCAGGCCTTCGAGGCGATGGACTGCATCGCGGTCGAATTCCGCACCCACTTCTTCAACCATCAGAGCCGCCGCGCCATCGAGCGGCTCGGCGCCAAGCAGGACGGCATTCTGCGCAGCCACCAGATCGCGCCGAACGGCACGCTGCGCGATACGGTCGTCTACAGCATCACGGCCGCGGAGTGGCCGACGGTGCGGGCGCATCTCGACTACCAATTGAACGACAAGCCGCGCTGATCGCGCTAACGCCGCCTTGCCGCGCCACGCGGCAGGCCTGACGAGACCGGGACGACGAGATGGATACGTTCGATTATGTGATCGTGGGCGCCGGCTCTGCCGGCTGCGTGGTCGCCAGCCGCCTCAGCGAGGATCCGTCGATGACGGTGTGCGTGCTGGAGGCGGGGCCGCGCGACTGGCACCCGTACATCCATCTCCCGGCCGGCTTCATCAAGACCTTCTACATGAAGAGCATCAATTGGGGCTACCAGCAGGAGCCGGGGCCCTATACCAACGGGCGCAGCATCTATGCGCCGCGCGGCAAGACGCTCGGCGGCTCGTCCTCGATCAACGGCCACGTCTACAACCGCGGGCAGCATCAGGACTTCGACACCTGGGCGCAGATGGGCAATCGCGGCTGGAGCTATTCCGATGTGCTGCCGCACTTCCGGCGCATGGAGAAGCGCATCGGCGCCGGCGACGAGCAGTATCGCGGCCGCGACGGCAACCTTCATGTCACCACCATGGAGTGGAAGGACACGCTGTGCGAGGCCTTCATGGACGGTGCCATGTCGCTCGGCATCCCGCGCAATCCCGACTACAACGGCGCCATCCAGGAAGGCGTCTCCTACGTCCAGCGTACCATCCAGAACGGCCGCCGCGTCTCCTCGGCGACAGCCTTCCTGAAGCCCGCCAGCAAGCGGCCGAATGTCGAGGTCCGCACCAACGCCCATGCCACGGGCATCATGCTGGAGGGCAAGCGCGCGGTCGGCGTGCGCTATAGCCGGGGCGGACGCGGCGGCGTGCCGGTCGAGGTGCGCGCGCGCAAGGAGGTGATCCTCTCGGGCGGCACCTACAACTCGCCGCAGCTGTTGCAGCTCTCCGGCATCGGCGCGCCCGAGCTGTTGCAGGAGCATGGCATCGAGGTCCGACACGCGCTGCCAAGCGTCGGCGAGGGCCTGCAGGACCACTACGCGCCGCGCACAGTGGCGCGCGTCAAGAACATCAAGACCATCAACGAGCTCGCGCGCGGCCTCAATCTGTGGGGCGAGGCACTGAAATGGGCGGTGACGCGGAAGGGCATCCTGTCGCTGTCGCCGACCATGGTGTACTGCTTCTGGCATTCCGGCGAGACCGCCGAGCGTTCCGATCTGCAGCTCACCTTCACGCCGGCAAGCTACAAGGAGGGCGTGCAGGGCCAGCTCGAGGATGAGCCCGGCATGACGGTGGCATCGTGGCAACAGCGGCCGGAGAGCCGCGGCTACGTCCGCATCCGCTCCGCCGATCCCTTTGCGCCGCCGCTGATCCAGACCAACTATCTCACCGCCGAACTCGACCGCCGCGTCATCGTCGCCGGCATGAAGCTCGCGCGTCGCCTCCTGGCCTCGGCGCCGCTGGCGCCGTACTACGCCTACGAGGACTTTCCGGGCCCCAAGGTGAACAGCGACGACGAATTCCTCGCCGCCGCCATCCAGCGCGCCACCACCACCTTCCACCCCGGCTGCTCCTGCCGCATGGGCCCGGCGGATTCGACCTGGGCCACCGTCGACGACCAGCTCCGCGTCCACGGTTTGCAGGGCCTGCGCGTCGCTGATGCTTCCATCATGCCGCGTATGATCTCGGCGAACCTCAATGCCGCAACGCTGATGATCGGCGACAAGGCGGCGGATCTGATCTTGGGCAAGGCGGCGGCGGTTGACAGCGTGCCGGCGTGACACTGCGTCGCGAGAGAGGGGAGCTCTGAGGCCAAGCGCGCGCCGCGACGGCTGTGCGCTCCCCTCCCCCTTGCGGGGAGGGGTCGGGGGTGGGCGTCTCCGGGCGCTGAACGGCGTAGGATGCACCGGGGCGTCAACTGAGCTAACTACACGTCCTGCCTCCGTCGGCGTTCTCGATCGACATGACCCGTCATTGCGAGGAGCGACGCGACAAAGCAATCCAGGGCCGGGCGAACGGCCCTGGATTGCGTCGCTTCGCTCGCAATGACGCGGTGAGGCCGTTCGACTCGCGCGGGCCACTGCGTCCGCAGCCGCGCTCAGCTCTCATCACTTGCTGCGGGACTCGTGGACCCCCAACCCCCGACCCCTCCCCGCAAGGGGGAGGGGAGGAAACTGGCTGCTTGGCAGTCGGGCGTGACACGCGCAGCCTTGCTACTTCACCAGCCTGAATCTCCCACCCTCGACCTTGATCAGAAACGCCGAGCGCTCGTCGTAGCCGTTGTGGTTGGTGGGGCTCATGGTGGACAGGCCGTTGTTGAGATAGACGTCCTTGCCGCGCTCTAGCTCGTCGCGCAGCGCGGCGCGGAATTCTGGCGTGCCGGGCTTGGCGGCCTTCAGCGCGCCGGGGATCGCGCCTTTCAGCAACGTGGCCGTGTCCCACAGATGCGCGGCAAAGATGTTCGGCTTGTCGCCATTGGCGGCCTGGTAGGCCGAGACGAAGGCGTCGTTGGCGCGGCGGAACGGATCCTCGGCTGCGAGATCGTCGGCGATCGAGAACGCCTCGCCGGCGAAGATCGCGCCTTCGACGTTCTCCTTGCCGAGCTTGATGAACTCCTGCGTCGCCACGCCGTGGGTCTGGAAGATCTTGCCGGCATAGCCGCGCTCGCGCAGCGCCTGCTGCGGCAGCACGGCGGGCGTGCCGGCGGAGGCGATGAACACCGCGTCCGGATTGGTGGCGATCACCTTCAGCGCCTGGCCGGTTACGCTGGTGTCGCCGCGCGCATAGACCTCGTGGGTCGTCACGGTGATGCCGAGCGTCGGCGCCAGCTTGCTGACCTCCTGATAGTAGCCCTCGCCATAGCCGTCGGACACGCCGATGAAGCCGAGCGTCTTCACGCCCGTCCTGGCGATGTATTTCAGCATCGCCGCGGCCATGATGTCGTCGTTGGGCACCACCTTGAACGCCCATTTGCGCTTGTCGTCCATCGGTTGCACGATCGCCGTCGATGCCGCGAGCGACAGCAGCGGCGTCCGGCTCTCCAGCGCGACGTCGAGCATCGGCATCGTGACCGGCGTCAAGGATGAGCCGATGATGACGTCGACGCCGTCCTGGATCACCAGGCGTCGCGCATTCTGCAGGCCCTTGACGCTGTCGGACTCGTCGTCGAGCGCGATGTAGACGATCTTCTCGCCGCCGATCTCCTTCGGCAGCGCCGCCACCGCCTTGATCTGCGGCTGCCCGAGCGCCGACCCCGGCCCGGTTGCGGACACCACGATACCGACCTTGATGTCGGCTCGCGCCGCCGGCATGGCGAGCGCCATCGTCGCAGCCAAGCCGAGCACAGTCAGAGCGGCTCTCATCGCAGTTCCTCCCCGTCGAGCGTGTCCGGCGCGTTAATCGGCCGAGACTTCGAGCCGGGGAGAATAGTGTGGCGGGCGGCCGGCGTCTGTCCCCGTGGTTGGTGACGCCGTGCCGCCTTCCAGGCCTGCGCCGTTGCTGCTAGGCTTTGCAAAACAGACCATCCGGGAGGAACGCATGGAGGCCTCGAGGCCAGGCGTCGATGCGACCGGCGCCGTCAGCGCCATGGTGCTCGCCATCGGCAAGCCTTCGTTTCCGCACGTCCTGATCGACACGCTGCGCGCCGTCGCCGATGTCGGCCACTGCATGGTGTTCACCTTCGAGGACCAGCGCTCCGCGCGCTGTCTGCTCAGCACGGGAAACATTCCGATCGGCCCCGACCTCGGCGCTGCCTATTCAGAGCATTTCCACACCGCCGACCCGAACCGCGAGGTGATCTTCCGCGAGCGCGCGGAGTCCCGTCACATCCTGCTGCCGCACTTCGCGCGCCGGATGTATCCGAAGGGCTATCGCAAGCTGTTCTTCGAAGACTCCGAGATCGTCGACAAGGCGGCGACCGCGATCTGGGTCGGTGATCACTGCACCTATGTGAACTTCTATCGCACGGTCGCTCAGGGCGGCTTTACGCCCGGCCAGCGGCAGCGCATCACGGCGGTCGCCCCGGTCGTTGCCGCCATCGTCGCGCGGCATTGCCAGGAGCAGACGGCCGCCACGGACCCGGCCGACAAGCTCGCGCTGCTGTTCGTGGCCGGCGGCCCGCTGTCGGTGCTGACGGCGCGCGAGAAGGATGTCTGCCGCCGCATCCTCGAGGGCTTCAGCTCGGAGGCGATCGCGGGCGATCTCGGCATCGCGCTGAACTCGGTCTTCACCTATCGCAAGCGCGCCTATGAGAAGCTCGGCATCGCCTCGCAGAACGAGCTGTTCGCGATCGCGCTGCGGCTGATGGCGGCGCCGCGCCCGCTGAATTGAGTGCTGTCACCCATCACCGGGACAGACGCGGCCAGCGCGTGCAGCTAGCCTGCGCCGTCTGACCGGAGACCGAACGTGAGCACCGCACCGCATTTCGACGTCGATCCCGCCGCGTTCTGGGCCGATCCCTACCCGGCGCTCGCGCGGATGCGCAAGGAGGCGCCGATCGCGTTCGTGCCGCAGCTCGGCAGCACCTTGCTGTGCCGGCGCGACGACATCTTCGTCTCCGAGAAGCAGATCGAGGTGTTCAGCTCGCACCAGCCGCAGGGGCTGATGAACCGGCTGATGGGCCACAACATGATGCGCAAGGATGGCGCGGCGCACATGGCAGAGCGGCAGGCGATCGCGCCGGCGGTGTCGCCGCGCGCGGTGCGCGTGCACTGGCTGGCGCAGTTCCAGGCGCATGCCGACCGGCTGATCGATGCGCTCGACCCGGCCGCCAATGTCGACCTCGTGCGCGATTTCGCGCTGCCGTTCTCAGCCGAATGCCTCAAGCTGATCACCGGCCTCACCAACATGCGCTTCCAGGACATGAACGCATGGTCGCAGGCGATGATCGACGGCATCGCCAACTACACCGGCGATGCCGCGGTCGAGGCGCGCTGCAATTCCGCGACCTCCGGCATCGACGCCGCGATCGACGATATGCTGCCGGTGCTGGAGAACAGCCCGAACCAGAGCCTGCTGGGCGTGATGCTCGCAAGCGGGATGCCGATGGACAGTATCCGCGCCAACATCAAGCTCGCGATCTCGGGCGGCCAGAACGAGCCCCGCGATGCGATCGCCGGCACGGTGTGGGCGCTGCTGACGCATCCCGAGCAGCTCGCGCCGGCGATCAACGGCGAAATTCGCTGGCTGCAGGTGTTCGAGGAATATGCCCGCTGGATTTCGCCGATCGGCATGTCGCCGCGTCGCATCGCGCGGCCATGGACCATCCGCGATGTCGCGTTCGAGCCGGAGGAGCGGGTGTTCCTGATGTTCGGCTCCGCCAACCGCGATGAGGCGCATTTCGCCGATCCCGAGCGCTTCGACATCCGCCGCGATGTCTCCAAGAGCATCGCCTTCGGTGCCGGCCCGCATTTCTGCGCCGGCGCCTGGGCCTCGCGCGCGATGATCGCCGACGTCGCGCTGCCGACGCTGTTCGCCCGGCTGCAAAACCTGCGGCTGCGCGACGATCAGCCCGCGCGCATCGGTGGCTGGGCCTTCCGCGGGCTGCTCGACCTGCCGGTCGCGTGGGACGCGACGCGGCGCTGATGTCCTAATTCACGGGCACGGGCAGCAAGACGGCGCCGATCGTGCGTAGCCGAACTGGCCGATGATCACGCCCGGATCGTGTGAGCCAAGCCGATCGTCCAGCCGCCAGACGCCTCATCGCCGCCGAAACCTAGGCCCGCCCGGCGGAAATTGCCTGCGCTTCCGCGGCGGCCCGTTGCATGCTGGACGACATCTCGCCGGTGACGGTGCTTTGCTCCTCCACCGCGGCGGCTGTCGAGGTGACGTATTCGCTGACGTTCTGGATCTCGGCCTTGATCGCGCTCAGCGCGTTCACCACCTCGGTCGAGATCTCGTTGAGGCCGGAAATTTCCATGCCGATCTTGTCGGTGGCGGCCTTGGCCTGATTGGCGAGGTTCTTCACCTCCGACGCCACCACGGCGAAGCCGCGGCCGGCATCGCCGGCGCGTGCCGATTCGATCGTGGCATTGAGCGCCAGCAGGTTGATCTGTCCGGTGATGTTGCTGATCATCTCGACGATGCCGCTCATCGCCTGGGTCGCATCGCTGAGGCGCTTGGCCTGCGAATCGGCCGAGGCGACGCGGTCGGCCGCACCCATCGCGGTCTCACGCGACTTCGTCATGGCTGCCGAGATCTCACGGACGGAGGCGTTCAACTCCTCGGAGCCTGCTGCGACCGACTCCATCATGCTGCGGACGCGCTCGTTGCCCATCCGCGCCAGAACCTGCTTGGTGATGTCGGTGGCGTATTTCACCACCTTGAACGGCTTGCCGTTGAGGTCGAGGATCGGATTGTAGGACGCCTGGATCCACACCTCGCGACCGCCCTTGCCGATGCGTTTGTATTCTGCCGCCTGATATTCGCCGCGGTTCAGCGCGGACCAGAAATCGCGATAGGCCTGACTTTCCCGCTCCGATGGATCGACGAACATCGAGTGATGACGGCCCTTGATCTCGGACAGCGAATAGCCGAGCGCGTGAAGGAAATTGTCGTTGGCGTCGATGATCGTGCCGTCGAGGTTGAAGGCGATGACGGCCTGCGATTTGCCGATCGCCGCGATCTGGCCGGCGAGATCGGCGTTCTTCAGCTTCTGGGCGGTCACGTCTGTGGCGAACTTGACCACCTTGAACGGCTTGCCTTTGTCATCGAACACCGGATTGTACGACGCCTGGATCCAGACCTCCTTGCCGCCTTTTCCGATCCGCTTGTATTCGGCGGCCTGGTACTCGCCGCGATTCAGCGCCGCCCAGAACTCGCGATAGGCCGGGCCGTTGCGCTCCTCCGGCGCGACGAACATGCTGTGATGCTTGCCCTGGATCTCCGCCAGGCTGTAGTCCAGCGCATGCAGGAAGTTGTCGTTGGCGGTGATGATCGTGCCGTCGAGATTGAACTCGATGACGGCCTGCGATCGGCCGATCGCATCGACCTGGGCGCGGTAGTCCAGATTCTGCAGGCGGATGCTCGCGTCTGACCATTCCACCACCGTGCCGGCACGACTTCCATCCGGGTTGCGCAGCGGCTGCGCGACCAGGTCGAAGGTCCATTTGCCGATCTTGATGGTCGCCCGGTGCTCGGAGGTGAGCGCCCGCAGCATATTGCGCTGGTGCGACGGGTCCTTGTGAAAGATGTCGATATTGGTGCCGATCAGGCCGTCGACACGGAAGTTCGGCAGTTGCTTCTTCAGGTCGGATTCCGCCTCGCGCAACAGTGCCGTCACTGCTTCGTTCATGTACACGATGTTGAGCTTGTCGTCCGCGACCATGACTTTCGCGGTGATCGCGTTCGTCGCCAGGGTGGCCAGGGTCTCGCTATGGGTCTTGCGGCCGAACATCGATGTCTCCTGATGAACGCGAATTCTGCTGCCGGCATCCCCCGATCGTTCGCGGGCGACACGGGAAACCGGCGCAAAGGCGCAGCTGAGTAAGAACCCCGTAAAATTCCGGGCTTCATTCAATTTAGCAGCACGCTAGTAAGATTTAGTTAGCCGGGATTCTGCAGTCCTGTTCCGATTCTGCAGAGTCCGAGAGTGCGCGTCGGCCCGACGCCCGAGGGCAACCGGGGATCAATTGTCCCAAATCAAGAACACGGCAGCGACGACTGCTAGGGTGAGTGGAGTCACAATTTCGGCCGCTGACATGCCAGAGAAGGACATTGTCGAGATCGTCGAGATGCCGCGGCTGTTTCTCGACAGCCTGGGCGTCGGCATCTCGATCGTGGACGTCGAGACCGGGCTGATCCGCTTCGCGAATGCCGAGTGCTGCCGGATCGTCGGCTACACGCTGGAACAGCTCAGGTCGGGCGGGATCAGCTTCCTCGACCTGACTTATCACGAAGATCGGGACAGCAACCGGGTGCAGCACGAAAAGCTGCTCGCCGGCGAGATCGACAGCTATCGCATCGACAAACGCTACGTGCGACAGGACGGGAGCATCGTCTGGGGGCGCGTGATCGTCAATCCGATCCACGACGCGGCGGGCCGCGTGAAATGGTTCTGCGCCGTCGTCGAAGACATCACCGCAACCAAGATCCTGGAGAGTCAGTTGGCTGCGGCGGAGAAGCTCGCCGGCCTTTCGACGTTCAATATCGTCATCGGCATGGATGAGCCCGCGCAGACTCCGGAAACGGCCTCATCGCTCAGCGATATGCTGAGCCTCGTGCACCCCGAGGACAAGGCCACGCTCGAGAAGACGATCCGCCGCGCCATCGCGAAGCGGACAGGATATACGTGCGACTACCGCGTCGTCGCGCAGGACGGCGCGACGCGCTGGGTCCGCGGCATGGGCAGTTGCGTCTACAGCCCGTCCGAAGGCCGCGTACATCTCGTCGGCTCGACCCTGGATCTGACCGCGAGCCGGCAGCACCAGGACGACGGCATGCCGGAGCCGATCCGCAACATGCTGAACTACATCGAAGCGAACTGGCAGCGGAAGATTTCGATCGAACAGCTCGCCGGGCAATTCGGCATCAGTCCCCGGACGGTCTACCAGTATTTCGCGAACAGCGGCATGTCGCTGGGCGAGAAGATCAAGCAGAACCGCATGCAGCATGCGCGCCGCATGCTGTGCGCTCCGGAGCCAGGCGATACGGTGATGTCGATCGCGTTGCGTTGCGGTTTCAACAACCCGGGTCATTTTGCCAAGGAGTATCGCAAGATCTACGGCGAGTCCCCGTCGGAAAGTCTGCGCGACGCGTCGCTGCCGGCTTGGCATCAGGAGACACCGCGTGCCCCGGTCTCTGACGTAGCGCGCCGCCGCGGCGATTGATGCAGGTTCAGGAATGGCCGACGAGCAATTTCCGCATGGATGGCATGTCTGAATTGCCCGTCGTGTTAGTTTGTCGCAGGCGTCGGCCTTGCCTCGTCGGGCAAATCAAGACGATGTTCTCGCTCAACCCGCCTCGAGCAGAGGGACGTACGCGTCGTCACGAACGTGAGGTGGGCTGCGATGGACGTGGCGGTTGCGCTTGACGAGCGCGGTCGACGCGGACGGAGAAGTCGTGTGGTCCTGGCCTCTCGACGCTGAGGTCTGCGCAACGTGCCGAAGGCGCGTTGTCGCAAAAATGGGGGCAAGACAGCCGATCCCCAGGGAGAGCACGAAGGACACCGTTAAAACCAGTCGCGCGGGGAAGGCCGGGATGTCCCAGCCGAACCTGTGGTACCTGCCGCCTGCATTTTCTTCTGCAGGCGGGCCATGGGGGCGGCAGGCTCCCGGCCTTCTCCGCGCCCTCTCGTTGTTTGGAGGGCGATGACGAATGCATCACCCGGGCACGACGTGTCGCGGGATGGCGATGCCGTGTGTCGTTCGGATGTCGCGTGTTGTTCGTCGAGGCTTCGTCGTTCGCCGCCTTCAGCTTGGTTGAGTCCAGGAATTGGGCAGCTGCCAACCCAACCCTCCGCCGTCATCCCGGACAAGCGCGCGGCACGCGCGCGCCGATCCGGGATCCATAACCACAGGGAGACATATGAGGCACGATGGCCGCTCCATCTCGCCCAGCCAAATTCTGCACGGCGTATGGATCCCGGGTCGGCGTCCACCAACGCTGTCGCGTTGGCGGCCTTGCCCGAGATGACACTTTTTGTGTAGTGGGCGGCGTTGGCAAACCGGGCGCATGCTTGTGGATGCCGACACCGCCAGCTACACCCTCACCGTCATCCCGGACCGGCGCGCCACGCGCGCACGGGCCACGGCCTCAGGCCTCGATCGCCGTTCTGATCATCCGCGCGAGATCGGCGCTGACATATGGCTTGGCGAGCAGCAGCACGTCGGCGTCGAGGCGGCCGTGATGGACGATGGCATTCTCGGTGTAGCCCGAGGTGTAGAGCACCTTCAGCCCGGGACGGCGCTTCTCGGCTTCGATGGCAAGCTGGCGGCCGTTCATGCCGCCGGGGATGATGACGTCGGTGAACAACAGGTCGATACGCTCCCGGCTGTCGATCAGCGCGAGACCCTCGGCGGCGTTGCTGGCGGACAAGGTGCGATAGCCGAGCCGGTGCACCTGCGTGACCACGTAGTCGCGCACCAGCGCATCATCCTCGACGATCAGGATGGTCTCGTCGCCGCGCGCCATGGCCGGTCGTCCACTGTTGGCGGCAGGCAATTCCGGCGCGCTCGCAGCGCGCGGCAGATAGAGCTTCACGGTGGTGCCGTGGCCTTCCTCGCTATAGATCTTGACGTGACCGTTGGACTGCTTGACGAAGCCATAGACCATGCTCAGTCCGAGGCCCGAGCCCTTGCCGACGTCCTTGGTGGTGAAGAACGGCTCGAACACCTTGTCGAGCAGCGCGGCGGCAATGCCCTGGCCGGTGTCGCTGACCGCGATCATGACGTAGCTCCCCGGCTTGGCCTCGCTATTGAGCTGGGCGTAGTCCTCGTCGAGGCTGACGTTCTTGGTCTCCAGCGTCAGCTTGCCGCCATCAGGCATCGCGTCGCGCGCGTTCAGCGCGAGATTGAGGATCGCGGTCGAGAGCTGGCTCGGATCGATCAGCGCCGGCGCGCTGTCATCGGCGAGCATCGACTCGATCTCGATCTGCTCGCCCAGGGTCGGACGCAGCAGGCGGGCTGCATCCACCACGAGGGTGTTGATGTCGGTGGCGCGCGGCTGCAGCGGCTGCCGGCGCGAGAAGGCGAGCAGGTGTCGTGTCAGGTCGGCGCCGCGCTCGGCGGCGGAGCTGATCATGTTGGCGATGCCGGCGAGCTGCGGCTTGTCCTTGACGGCGTCGGCGAGAATCTCGATCGTCCCGGTGATGACGGTCAGAATGTTGTTGAAGTCGTGCGCGACACCGCCGGTGAGCTGGCCGATCGCCTCCATCTTCTGCGCCTGCCGCACCTGGGCCTCACTGGCCTCGATCTCCTGGAATCGCCGCACCATCGCTTCGGCGGCGCGGCGCTGCCGGATCTCCTCCTCGAGTTGGGCGTAGGCTTTCTGCAGAGTGATGCGGGTCGGCAGCACCAAGAGCCGAGGCATGATCTTGAGCATGGTGGCGATGACGCTGAGCGCCATCAGCGCCTGAAGGACATCGATGGCAATCGTGAGCGACGGGACAGGGACCCAGAGATCGATCACCGACAGAAGCCAGCCAGTGCCGCCGATGATGACCCAGATCGCAAGCCCCGCCACGATTCCGCGAAACATCACGTCGCGCCAGCGCCGCCACAGGAACAGACCGATCACGAAGGCGATCGTGAAGAAGGCGCAGGCGATGATGGCGTGGGAGGCGGCCTGCAGCCAGATCAACTCCGTCGCGCCCAGCACGTCCACTGCCAGCGGTGTCAACCTCGGCATACTCAAAGCATCCTCAACAACGCAACACACCCAGCACGGGACCCACCGGCCCATCGCCGCCTCAAACCGACCGGATCATTCAGCTTTTCGGCCCCGACGCAAGGGCGCGGTAGCTCTATCGCCTTAGTTGTGCGACGTCGAAGTCATACCGAAAGGTTGATGCGAGCCTTGCTCGGCCGTTTCGTCAGCGTTGGTTGGCGGTCACCAACGCTTCGCGTTGGCAGTCTTGCCCGGGACGACACTGTTTGTGTGGTGGCCGCAGCTGCCAATCGTGACGTAAGTGTGCTCGCTAATACCGCCAAGCAACTCCGCCGCCGCCGGCCCAGACAAGCGCGCACCACATGCGGACGGGCCAAAGCCCTACGCCTCGATCGCCGTCCTGATCATGCGCGCGAGATCGGCGCTGACATACGGCTTGGCGAGCAGCAGCACGTCGGCGTCGAGGCGGCCGTGATGCACGATGGCGTTCTCGGTGTACCCCGAGGTGTAGAGCACCTTCAGTCCGGGGCGGCGCTTGTCGGCCTCGATGGCGAGCTTGCGGCCATTCATGCCGCCGGGAATGATGACGTCGGTGAACAACAGGTCGATGCGCTCGTTGCTGTCGATCAGCGCGAGGCCCTCGGCGGCATTGCTGGCGGACAGGGTGCGATAGCCGAGCCGGCGCACCTGCGTGACGACGTAGTCGCGCACCAGCGCATCGTCCTCGACGATCAGGATGGTCTCGTCGCCGCGCGCCACCGCCGGTCGTCCGCTGTCGGCGACAGGCAGCTCCGGCGCGCTGGCCGCGCGCGGCAGATAGAGCTTCACGGTGGTGCCGTGGCCTTCCTCGCTGTAGATCTTGACGTGACCGTTGGACTGCTTGACGAAGCCATACACCATGCTCAGCCCGAGGCCCGAGCCCTTGCCGACATCCTTGGTGGTGAAGAACGGCTCGAACACCTTGTCGAGCAGCGCGGCGGCAATCCCCTGGCCGGTGTCGCTGACCGCGATCATGACGTAGCTCCCGGGCTTGGCCTCGCGGTTCAGCTGGGCATAGTCCTCGTCGAGGGTGACGTTCTTCGTCTCCAGGGTCAGCTTGCCTCCGTCAGGCATCGCGTCGCGCGCGTTCAGGGCCAGGTTGAGGATCGCGGTCGAGAGCTGGCTCGGATCGATCAGCGCCGGCGCGCTGTCGTGGGCCAGCATCGACTCGATCTCGATCTGCTCGCCGAGCGTTGGGCGGAGCAGGCGGCCTGCGTCGACCACGAGGGCATTGGTGTCGGTGGCGCGCGGCTGCAGCGGCTGCCGGCGCGAGAAGGCGAGCAGGTGTCGCGTCAGGTCGGCGCCGCGCTCGGCGGCGGCGCTGATCATGCTGGCGATGCCGGCGAGCTGCGGCTTGTCCTTGACGGCGTCGGCGAGAATCTCGATCGTCCCGGTGATGACGGTCAGGATGTTGTTGAAGTCGTGTGCGACGCCGCCCGTGAGCTGGCCGATCGCCTCCATCTTCTGCGCCTGCCGCACCTGGGCCTCAGTGGCCTCGATCTCCTGGAATCGCTGTACCATCGCCTCGGCGGCGCGACGCTGCCGGATTTCTTCCTCCAACCGTTCGTAGGCCCTTTGCAGCACGATACGCGTCGGCAGTACCAGGATCTGGCGCAGCATCTGAATCATGGCCGCGATGACCACGACCGAGATCACGGCGAGAAGGGCGTAGACGAGGCTCTCGACTCTGACGTCCGACACCCAGAGATCGAGAATCGAGAGCAGACGCGTGAGGCCGAACAGCGCCACGAACACCCCGAGCGCGGCCAGGGCGCCGCGGAACATGACCTCTTTCCAGCGTCGCCACAGATAGAGCGCGATGACGGCGGAGATCGTGAAGAAGGCGCAGGCGATGATCGCGTTGGACGCGACATACAGCCAGAACCACCCCGGCGCCTCCGGCAGGCCCGCCGCTTGCACCGTCAACGTTGGCATTTGCGAACCATCCTCAACAATGCAACGCGTCCGCCCTGCGGCCGGCCCGGCCTTCCAGCATCGCAAACCGGACGGATCATTCAGCTTTTCAACGCTGGCGCAAGGGCGAGGCCGGCATATTGTCCCCCGGCTTCAAAGGCGCGATCAAGCCTGCGAGTTGAGGCAGCCTTGCTCGGCCGCGTCGTCGGCATTGGGATCGCCGGGGGCGGTGGCCCAGGCGAGCTCGACCAGGGTGACGATGCGGCGGCCGGCGCCGTCGAGCTGGCAGACGATCAGGCCCTGGTCCTCGATATAGGTCAGCAGGCGTTGCGCCCGGCGCAGCGAATGCGAGCCGTAGGCGCGGGCGATGGCGGCATCGCTCGGGCAGGGACGGCCGTCCTTGGCGGCACGGGCGATCATCATGAACACACCCTGCATGTCCTCGGGCAGCAGCGACGCGCGCAAGCTGACGTCCTGCCAGCCGGCGTCGTCGGCGGTCTCGTCGCCGCCCAGGCCGGCACGGGCGCGGGTGAGCATGCGGCGGAATTCGGTGAGGTCGGGCACGGCCGTGCCCAGCCCCTCGATGCGGCAGCGGACGACGAACTCCTGGTAGAGCACGCCGACGGCGCGGAAGCCGGCATCAGGCTCGGCTAGCACGGCGCGCAAGACGCGTTCGACGCGGGCGCGGCGCCCGGCGAGCTCCTCCTCGCTGACCTCGGGTGCGGGCGGCTCGGGACGCAGCTCGAGCGCGGCCGACTTCGCCGCCATTAGCTGGTCGAGCAACTCGGGCTGCGGCCTGCGCTGCGGCCGCGCGTTGGTCTCGGGCGGCGGCGCAGCCAGGATGACGGCGCGGGCGTCCTCGAGCGAGGCCTCCGGCAGCGGCATCAGCCGCGGCGTCGCGTTACGCGGCTTGGTGTCGGTGGGCCCGATACGCAGGCCGAGCGGACGGCGCGACAGCGCCGGGCCGAGCGCCATGAACTGGCCGCGCTCGAGGTCGCGGAACGCTTCCGCCTGGCGCCGCTCCATGCCGAGCAGGTCGGCGGCGCGGGCCATGTCGATGTCGAGGAAGGTCCGGCCCATCAGGAAGTTCGAGGCCTCGGCGGCGACGTTCTTGGCGAGCTTGGCCAGCCGCTGCGTCGCGATCACGCCGGCCAGCCCGCGCTTGCGGCCGCGGCACATCAGGTTGGTCATCGCGCCGAGCGAGGCCTTGCGGGCCTCGTCGGACACCTCGCCGGCGATAGCCGGGGCGAACAGCTGCGCCTCGTCGACCACGACCAGCATCGGGTACCAATGGTCGCGGGAGATTTCGAACAGGCCGTTCAGGAAGGCGGCCGCGCGCCGCATCTGGTTCTCGGCGTCGAGCCCCTCGAGATTGAGCACGGTGGACACGCGATGGATCCGCGCCCGCTCGCCGGCGACCTGCAAAGCGCGCTCGGTGTGGTCCTCGGCCTCGATGACGAGATGGCCGAAGCGCTCGGCGAGGGTGACGAAGTCGCCTTCGGGATCGATGATCGTCTGCTGCACCCAAGGTGCGCTCTGCTCGAGCAGCCGTCGCAGCAGATGCGACTTGCCGGAGCCGGAATTGCCTTGCACGAGGAGCCGGGTCGCCAGGAGTTCTTCGAGGTCGAGGGCCGCAGGCGCACCTGCCGCCGTCTGCCCCATCTCGATTGCAATCGTCATGTGCCCCGACTCGAACGCGCGTCTCGCAGAGGGTGGCGCATAACAAGCCCGGGCCGGCGCGTCGAGCGCCGGACAACCGCTTGTCCCGTGTTCCGCGTGCCCTGTGGAAGGTTCCCGGCGACGGGAACTTTCATGCTTCCGCCGCGTTCCATCTCTGCTGGTCGGGGTGGGCCGGGCGCTCGCTTGGCGCGATCCAGCTGTTCGTTCTACGGTACGGACAAAAGGGGCGGAAAGTGAACGAGCGTCAGGATGTCGGTGGTGCGGCGTCTCCGCCTCTCGGCGGGGCGGACCTCCCGTGGTGCGGGCTACGAAAACGCGCCGGAGCGCGATGAGCATGCTCGAACGCCCGCTCAATGATCGTCTCATCCTCGTCGTCGAGGACGAGTACATCCTTGCCGACGAGTTGCGCTGTGAGATCGGCGATGCCGGGGCCAAGGTTCTGGGCCCGGTCGGCACGGTTGCCGATGCGCTCGCCCTCGCGAAGCGCGAGGCGCGAATCGACGGCGCCGTTCTCGACGTCAATCTGCGCGGCGAGATGGCGTTCCCGGTCGCCGATCTGCTGATCGAGCGCGACGTCCCGTTCGTGTTCACGACGGGCTACGACGGATCCATCATCCCGGACCGCTTCTCGAAGATTCTCCGCTGCGAGAAGCCGATCGCGGTCGACGGGATCATCCGTGCGCTTCATCGCATGGCCGGACGTTGAGGGCGCGGCCGATGCGCGCCCTTGCCCGGTCGAGTTACGAGGGGGCTTTCTCAGACCTCCCGGCGGCTCAGGAAGGCCAGTCGCTCGAACAGGTGCACGTCCTGCTCGTTCTTGAGCAGCGCGCCATGCAGCGGCGGGATCAGCTTGCGCGGATCGCGCTCGCGCAGCTGCTCGGGGCCGATGTCCTCGTTGAGCAGCAGCTTGAGCCAGTCGAGCAACTCGGACGTCGACGGCTTCTTCTTCAGGCCGGGCACGTCGCGGACCTCGAAGAAGATCCGCAGCGCCTCCTCGACCATCCGCTTCTTGATGTTCGGGAAGTGCACGTCGACGATGCGGCCCATCGTGTCCGGGTCGGGGAACTTGATGTAGTGGAAGAAGCAGCGGCGCAGGAAGGCGTCAGGCAGCTCCTTCTCGTTGTTCGACGTGATGATGACGATCGGGCGCAGCTTGGCCTTGATGGTCTCGTTGGTCTCGTAGACGTGGAATTCCATCCGATCGAGCTCGAGCAGCAGATCGTTCGGAAACTCGATATCGGCCTTGTCGATCTCGTCGATCAGCAGCACCGGCCGCTGCTCGGCGGTGAAGGCCTCCCACAGCTTGCCGCGCTTGATGTAGTTCTTGATGTCGGAGACCCTGGCATCGCCGAGCTGGCTGTCGCGCAGCCGCGAGACTGCGTCATATTCGTAAAGGCCCTGCTGGGCCTTGGTGGTCGACTTGATGTGCCAGGTCAGCAGCGGCGCGTTGATGGCTTTCGCGACCTCCTCGGCCAGCACGGTCTTGCCGGTCCCCGGCTCGCCCTTCACCAGCAGCGGGCGCTCGAGCACGATCGCCGCGTTGACGGCCACTTTGAGGTCGTCGGTGGCGACGTAGTCCTGGGTGCCGGTAAATTTCATCGCGCCTCGCTTGTCGGTCGAACTTGTGTTGAGTGGCTACGCAGCGGCCGGGGCCGCTGCGGCTTTGAGATGATGGCTGCCATTGGAAGGGAAAATAATCAAGCGCGCCTGATCAACGAGAGGATCACGAGCACGATCACGGCGCCGATCGTGGCGTCCAGAATGGCCCCGAGCGTGCCGCTGGCGAGCGCGATGTGCAGCTCCGGCAGCACGTAGCTCGCGACCAATGCGCCGATGATGCCGACGACCATGTTGCCGATCAGGCCGAAACCGGCCCCGCGCACGATCAGGCCGGCCAGCCAGCCCGCGACGGCGCCGATGATCAGCGCTGCAATGATACCCATGACAACCCCCATTTGCTGTGTTGTTCCAGGGATTGTAGAGCAAAAACCCGGCCGGTCCAGGCGGCCGCCCGGAGCAGCCCTTGACGCGCCCTGCGGGCCGGGCGATCTAATGGGCATGTTCCTGCAATTCTTCACAGCACTGCGCGACGCGCAGGTCCCGGTCTCCCTGCGCGAATATCTCACGCTGATGGAGGCCATCGACGCCGATCTCGCCGAGCATTCGGTCGAGAATTTCTACTATCTGTCGCGCACGGCGCTGGTGAAGGACGAGCGCAATCTCGACAAGTTCGATCGCGTGTTCGGCACCGTTTTCAAGGGGCTCGAGAACCTGCTCGACGCGATGGAAAAGGCCGAGATCCCCGAGGAGTGGCTGAAGAAGCTGGCCGAGAAATATCTCACCGAGGAAGAGAAGAAAGAGATCGAGGCCATGGGCTGGGACAAGCTCATGGAGACCTTGAAGAAGCGCCTGGAAGAGCAGAAGGGGCGTCACCAGGGCGGCAGCAAGTGGATCGGCACGGCGGGTACCTCGCCGTTCGGCGCCTACGGCTACAACCCCGAAGGCGTCCGCATCGGCCAGGAGAAGAACCGCAACAACCGTGCCGTGAAGGTGTGGGACCGCCGCGAGTTCAAGGATCTCGACGGCAATGTCGAGCTCGGCATCCGCAACATCAAGGTGGCATTGCGCCGGCTGCGCAAGTTCGCCCGCACCGGGGCGCCGGACGAGCTCGACCTCGACACCACGATCCGCGAGACCGCCAATCATGGCTATCTCGACGTGCACATGCGTCCCGAGCGGCGCAATGCGGTCAAGGTGCTGGTGTTTTTCGACATCGGCGGCTCGATGGATTCGCACATCGCGCAGGTCGAGGAGCTGTTCTCGGCGGCGAAGAGCGAATTCAAGCACATGGAATATTTCTACTTCCACAACTGCCTCTATGAGGGCGTGTGGAAGCAGAACAAGCGGCGCTTCACCGACCGCACGCCGACCTGGGACGTGCTGCACAAGTACCCGCACGACTACAAGGTCGTGTTCGTCGGCGACGCCTCGATGTCGCCTTACGAGATCATGGTGCCCGGCGGCTCGGTCGAGCATGTCAACGAGGAGCCGGGCTCGGTCTGGCTCGACCGGATCATCCGCACCTATCCGCACGCGGTGTGGCTCAATCCGGTGGCGCAGAAGCACTGGGACTATTCGGAGTCCACCACCATCATCCGCCGCATCTTCTCCGAGCGCATGTATCCGATCACGATCGAAGGGCTGGAAGGGGCGATGAAGGAGCTGGTGCGGTAGGACAGTCGCCTTGCTGCGCGCGATCATCGAGCGCCCTGGAGGAAACGAAAGAATGGCCCAGACCATCACTCGCGGCATCAAGGCGCTGCTCGACGAAGCCAACGCCGAGATCGAGACGCTCTCCGCGGCGGACGCCATCGAAGCGGCCAAGCGGGACGACGTCGTCATCGTCGACATCCGCGATCCCCGCGAGATTGAGCGCGAAGGCAAGATCCCGGGTGCGTTTTCATGCACCCGCGGCATGCTCGAGTTCTGGATTGACCCGCAGAGCCCCTATGCCAAGCCGATTTTCCAGCAGGACAAGACCTTCATCTTCCACTGCGCCGGCGGCCTGCGCTCGGCGCTCGCGGCCAAGACCGCCAAGGACATGGGGTTGAAGCCGGTCGCTCATATTGGCGGCGGCTTTGCCGCCTGGCGCGAGGCGGGCGGCCCGGTCGAGGCATGGGCGCCGAAGAAGAAGGATTGAACCTGCCGTCAGGCGCGGGCTTGACCCGCGTGTCCATCGCTTCGACAAGATGGATCGCCGGATCAAGTCCGGCGATGACGGTCGAATTTACGGCTCGGAGTGTTTGCGCATGACCACCCCCAACGACCCGCTCGTCACCACCGACTGGCTCGCGGCGCATCTCGGCGACCCCAAGGTCAAGGTGGTCGATGCGACTTTCAAGATGCCGGGCGTGCTGCCGCTGCCAAAGGACGACTACCTGAAGGCGCACATTCCCGGCGCCGTGTTCTTCGACGTCGACGAGGTCTCCGACCATTCCAATCCGTTGCCGCACATGTATCCGAGCGCCGAGCAGTTCGGCCGCGATGCTGCGCGGCTCGGGGTCAGCAATGCCGATACGGTGGTGGTGTATGATTCCGGCGGCTGGGTCGCCGGCCCGCGCGCGTGGTGGATGTTCCTGTCGTTCGGTCATCAGGACGTGCGCGTGCTCGATGGCGGCCTGAAGAAGTGGATTGCCGAGGGACGTCCGGTCGACAGCGGGCAGGTGACGCCCGCAGCGGGGACCTATCTTGCAAGCTTCGACGCGGCGCGCGTGCGCAAGATCGAGCAGATGGTTGCCAATCTCGCCGGGGGCGCCGAGCAGGTGATCGACGCGCGCCAGGCGCCGCGCTTCGCCGGCGAGGTCGCGGAGCCGAGGCCGGGGCTGCGTTCGGGTCACATCCCAGGCAGCCGCAATCTGCCCTATGCGGAGTTGTTCAACGCCGCGACCGGCGAGATGAAGCCGCTGGACGAATTGCGCAAGGCGTTCGGGGTCGCGGGTGTCGATCTCGCAAAGCCGATCGTGACGTCGTGCGGCTCGGGCGTGTCGGCCGCCGTGCTGACGCTGGCGCTCTATCGTCTCGGCATCCGCGACAGCGCGCTCTACGACGGCTCCTGGTCGGAATGGGGCGTCGAAAACGGTCCGCCGGTCGCGACCGGGCCCGCCTGAGCGGCGGAGCCTCTATCGCGTTCGCGGCCCGGCCGCCTGCTGTCCAACCGGCTGCGGTTGAGCGAAGGGCTGCGAGAACGGGTCCATGAACTGCTGCTGCTGTTGTGCGGCGGCCTCGCGTGCGGCCCGGGCCCGCTGCGCATAGCGCCGCTGCTGGGCCCTGCGCGCAGCGAGATGCTTCTCGCGGGCGCGCTTCTTCACCACGCTCCGGCGCAACTGGACGCTGGCCACCTTCACCGACGCGCGATGCTCGCTCATGGCGGGCTTCTCCGGCACCGGCTGCTCGGCCAGCGCGGCGAGCTTGGCTGCAATCGGATCCAGCACGGCGGGGACCGGCGTCGGTGCGGCGGCGGGTTGAGTCGTCGAAATCGGATCGGCACTCGCCAGCACCTGCGGGACAGGTGACGCTGCGACCGGAACGATCGTGGCCTCGCTCGGGGCCGGCGCCGCTGCAGGCGCCGGAGCATCGGGCGTGGTGTCGAGCCGTGGTTTGTCGGAGGCCTTTTCGACGAGCACTGGCGTCGAGGCGCTCGCGTCCGCCATGCTGGGAGCAGCGGCCTTGGAGGCTTCGGCACGCTCATCTGCCGCTGGTCGGACCAGATCCGATGTTGCGGCCGTGTCGACCGTTTCAGCCGGCAGCGATGGCGTCGGCACGGCCGTCGCTTCGACGGCCGGCGGCACATCGGCCTTGTCGCTGGCGGACGGCACGTCCGTCTGCTCGGCCGGGGCCGCAGGAGCCACCGCGAGAGCCAGTGGCGGAGGCGCGGCCGGCTCGACGCGCAGCACCGCCAGAACCGGCGGTGGTTCGGCCGGTGGCAGGAACGCCGTGAAACCCGACGCCTGGGTCTGATGCCAGGACGAGTTGCTGGCGAACTGCTCGTGGGCGGCTCGCAACAGGGCGGCGGCGCCCATGCCGAAGATGGTGAGAGAGATGGAGCAGACGATCGCGGCGACGAGGAAACGGAAGCCGGGAAGCATTGACGGGAACTCTCGTCACGGCAGCGGGACTGCCGAGACCTTAGAGCCAGTAGGGAACGCGGTGATCACAGGGAATGCCGCGTTCGCGACGGTGCCGGCTTCTGCCGTGCATCGCGAATCAGGCTGAGATCACCATATCGCAAGCGTTCCCGCCCGCGCGCCAAATCGAGCCGCCCAACGCCCCGGCCACGGCTCCGCTGCACTTTTTCGGCGGCATGAGACTTCCGTGCAACGACGGTGACATGATCACAAATTGCCGAAATGGGACCGTCTTGGGCCGAATTGTCTTGAATGCGCCGCTATCTTCGGCCATTTGGCAGGGCAAAGGTCCCAATCGGCGGCTTGGGGATACTGCAAGGGCGATGATGATCAGACATATCCTGACGGTTTGCGCGGTCGCGGCGGCGGGCGTGGCGGCAGCCTCGTCTGCTGGAGCACAGCAGGTCTATCAGACGGCGCCGGGCGCCTATTCGCCGCAGCCCACGCCCTATCCGGCCGACGTGCGCGGACAGAGCCCGGATTTCGACGAGCTCGACGACGAGGATACGCCGGGCAACTCCGCGGCTCTTCCGCCGCCCGGCCCAGTCATGTCGCCGGACGATCCGCGCTACCGCCGTCCCGCCAATGGCCCCGTCTACGGCGCGGCGCCGACCGGACCTGTGATGTCGCCGGACGATCCCCGCTACGGACGTCCCGGCACGGCTCCGGTGTACGGCGCGGCTCCGACCGGTCCGGTGATGTCTCCGGATGATCCGCGCTATGGTCGCCCGGCTGGTCCGCCCGCCGTGATCTATGCCGATCGTCCCGCGTCCGGGCAGCAGGCCTATGGCAATGGTGCGCCCGGCGGTGATACCGGCGCGCCGCGACCGCCGGGTGTGGTCGGCAATGCTGCTCCGCCCGTCGCAGGCGCGGTCCAGGCGCCGGCCGGCGACCGGCCGATGACGGTGGCGGCACTGCCGCCGGAAGAGCAGCCGGATGCGGCACCCGCGCCGCTGCCGGCGAACCTGCGCCGTCAGGAAGTCGACTTCGTCACCAAGGAGCCGCCGGGAACGATCGTCGTCGATACGCCGAACACCTATCTCTATCTGGTGCTCGGGAACGGACGGGCGATGCGCTATGGCGTTCGCGTCGGCCGCGAAGGCTTCACCTGGACCGGCGTCCAGAAGATCACCAAGAAGACCGAGTGGCCGGACTGGTATCCGCCGAGCGAGATGATCGAGCGCCAGCCCTATCTGCCGCGCTTCATGGCCGGTGGCCCGGGCAATCCGCTCGGCGCTCGGGCGATGTATCTCGGCTCCACCGTGTACCGCATCCACGGCACCAACCAGCCCTCGACGATCGGCAAGTTCGTGTCCTCGGGCTGTATCGGCATGCTGAACGACGACGTCTCGGACCTGTTCGACCGCGTCAAGGTCGGCACCCGCGTGGTCGTCATGCCGGGCGGAGCCCCTCCGGGCTCGGCGAAGAACATGGCGGCTGCGGCGTCCGGGCAGCCTCCGGTTCAGGCGCAGGTCACCGTTCCCGTCAATCAGCCGACCGCGGTGCAGCCGCTGCCGCCGCCGGTGACCATCCGCTGAACGGCTGATCCAATTACGAAGATCAAAACACCCTCCCTTCCGGAGGGTGTTTTGCGTTGGGGCCGTCTCTGGTCAGGCGAGCCGGCGCGGCGGCTCGATGCCGTCGAGCCAGGCGGCGATGCAGTCGACCATCTGGCCATAATGCGCCCGGAAACTCTCCTCGGTGACATAACCGAGGTGCGGCGTCAGCACGACATTGTCGAGCCCGCGCAGCGGGTGCGCGACCGGCAGCGGCTCCACCGAGAACACGTCGAGGCCGGCGCCGGCGATGCGTTTCTCGCGCAGCGCCTGTAGCAGCGCGGCCTCGTCCACGATCGGCGCGCGCGAGGTGTTGACGAGATAGGCGCTCGGCTTCATCCGGGCGATGTCGGCCGCCCCGACCAGCCCGCGTGAGCGCTCGCTGAGCACGACGTGGATGGTGATCACATCGGCGGTCGCGAACAGTTGCTCCTTGGTCGCGTAGCCGACGCCCGCCTCCTGGCAGCGCTCCGGCGTGAGGTTGGGGCTCCAGGCGATCACGTTCATGCCGAAGGCTTTGGCGAGCCCGGCGATCTTGGTGCCGAGCTTGCCGAGGCCGATGATGCCGAGCGTCTTGCCCTCGATCTCGACGCCGCCGAGCGCCTGCCACGGCTCCCCGGCATGCATGCGGGCGTTTTCCTGGCCGATTTTGCGGGTCAGCTCCAGGATCAGGCCCATGGTCAGCGGCGCGGTGGGATCGCGGCCATATTGCGTGCCGCAGACGACGATGCCGCGCCCTTTGGTGGCGTCCATATCGATGGCAGCGTTGCGCATGCCCGAGGTGATGAGCAGCTTCAGCTTGGGCAGCCGCTCGATCAGGGTGCGTGGCAACGGCGTCCGCTCGCGCATCGCGCAGATGACGTCGACATCGGCCAAGGCGGCGGCCGCCGTGTCCTCAGTGGCGAATGGATGCGTGAAGGCGGTTACATCGATGCGGTCGGCCAGCTTGGGCCAGTCGGCCAGCGACAGGGCGGTGTCGTAATAGTCGTCGAGGATTGCACAGCGCAGCCGCGTCATCGGTCGGATCCATTCGGAGCGGGAAGGGCGACGCGAGGCCGCCGGGGCGAATGGATGTCATCGTTGCGCGCAAAGCGGCGGCCGCGCAAGCAGGGGCGCCGTTCAAGATCAGTCGAGGTCGGCCTTGAGCCGGAACGCGGCGTCGCTGCCGTATTTGGCGCGCCATGCCGGGCCCGGACCGCGCATGTAATGCTGTTCCGGCCGGTACGGGTTGAAGGCGCGCGTCGCGAATTCACGCCAGAAGCTCCTGACTTCGTCCAGGAGGCCGGTGCGGTTTCGGCGTTCTGCCGCTGGGGCGGGCAGGGAGGCTGACGTGAGGGTGGCCATGACGGGCTCTCGCTGTTGTCGTCTCGGGCTTTGTGCCGCTTGGGCGCGCGGTTCTGCGTGCCGAGACCGAGTGTCCCGCCGAATTAATTAAAAGATGGTTGCAATTGTCGTGATCGGCCGCACACAAGGTGAGGGACCCGTAATCGTCCGCGGGCGTGCGGCCCGACTGTGACCGATCCGACGGTCATTCTCCCGGTGATTGTCGCCGCCCAGACGGCCTCGCCGGTTGCCCTTTGGGGACCGCGCGGTTACATCAGCGGCAACCATTTTCCGCAAATTTCCGGCAGGTTTCGAGGGACACGCGATGGCGCGCCAGTTCGTCTACTTCATGCAGGGCCTGTCCAAGGCCTATCCGACCCGCAAGGTGCTCGATAACATCCACCTGTCGTTCTATCCCGACGCCAAGATCGGTGTGCTTGGCGTCAACGGCTCGGGTAAGTCGACCCTGCTCAAGATCATGGCAGGCATCGACAAGGACTACACCGGCGAAGCCTGGGTCGCCGAGGGCGCCCGCGTCGGCTATCTCGAGCAGGAGCCCCAGCTCGATCCCAAGCTCACGGTGCGTGAGAATGTCATGCTCGGCGTCGGCAAGCAGAAGGCGATTCTCGATCGCTACAACGAGCTGGCGATGAACTACTCCGAGGAAACCGCCGACGAGATGACCAAGCTGCAGGACGAGATCGAGGCGCAAGGCCTGTGGGATCTCGACAGCAAGGTCGACCAGGCGATGGACGCGCTGCGTTGTCCGCCCGACGATGCCGACGTCAGCAAGCTCTCCGGCGGTGAGCGCCGCCGCGTCGCCCTTTGCAAGCTGCTGCTCGACCAGCCCGAACTGCTGCTGCTGGACGAGCCGACCAACCATCTCGACGCCGAATCGGTGTCTTGGCTCGAAGGTCATCTGCGCAACTATCCCGGCGCGATCCTGATCGTCACCCACGACCGCTACTTCCTCGACAACGTCACCAGCTGGATCCTCGAGCTCGACCGCGGCCGCGGCATCCCCTACGAGGGCAACTACTCGTCCTGGCTGCAGCAGAAGCAGAAGCGGCTGGAGCAGGAGGGCCGCGAGGACGCCGCGCATCAACGCACCCTGTCGCGCGAGCAGGAGTGGATCGCGGCCTCGCCCAAGGCCCGCCAGGCCAAGTCCAAGGCGCGCTACCAGCGCTACGAGGAGTTGCTCAAGAAGGCCAGCGAGAAGCAGACCCAGACCGCGCAGATCATCATCCCCGTGGCCGAGCGGCTCGGCCAGAACGTTGTCGACTTCGAGGGCCTGTCCAAGAGCTTCGGCGATCGACTGCTGATCGACAATCTCACCTTCAAGCTGCCGCCCGGCGGCATCGTCGGCGTGATCGGCCCGAACGGCGCCGGCAAGACCACGCTGTTCCGCATGATCACCGGGCAGGAGAAGCCCGACGCCGGCACTATCACCGTCGGCGAGACCGTGCATCTCGGCTATGTCGACCAGTCGCGCGACGCGCTCGACGGCAACAAGACGGTGTGGGAAGAGATCTCCGGCGGCAATGAGCTGATCCTGCTCGGCAAGAAGGAGGTGAACTCGCGCGGCTACTGCTCGTCGTTCAACTTCAAGGGCGCCGATCAGCAGAAGAAGGTCGGCGCGCTCTCCGGCGGTGAGCGCAACCGCGTGCATCTCGCCAAGATGCTGAAGTCGGGCGCGAACGTGCTGCTGCTCGACGAGCCGACCAACGATCTCGACGTCGACACGCTGCGCGCGCTCGAAGAGGCGCTGGAGGATTTCGCCGGCTGCGCCGTCATCATCAGCCACGATCGCTGGTTCCTCGACCGTATCGCGACCCACATGCTCGCCTTCGAGGGCGACAGCCACGTCGAATGGTTCGAGGGCAACTTCCAGGACTACGAGAAGGACAAGATGCGCCGGCTCGGCCAGGACAGCGTGATTCCGCACCGGGTCAAGTACAAGAAGCTGACCCGCTGATTCGCCAAATGGCGAGGCGCGATGCTGTCTCCGATCCGGGACAAAGCGTCGCGCCCTCGTTGCGACGTGTTGTCGCTTCCGCGTGCTATGCGATTGCGTAGATAGACGTTCCGCATTCCATCCCAGCCGCGAGATTCCCCATCATGTCTTCCCCCGACGCGACCCTGTCCTCCAAGGGCGGAGCGCTGCGCCCCATTCCCATGCTGATCTTCGGCTCGCGCTGGCTGCAGTTGCCGCTCTATGTCGGGCTGATCATCGCGCAAGGCGTCTACGTCGTGCTGTTCCTGAAAGAGCTCTGGCACCTGTTCGCGCACGCCTTCGATTTCTCGGAGCAGCAGATCATGCTGGCGGTGCTCGGCCTGATCGACGTTGTCATGATCTCGAACCTGCTGGTGATGGTGATCGTCGGCGGCTATGAGACGTTCGTGTCGCGGCTCAATCTGCAGGGTCATCCCGACGAGCCGGAATGGCTCAGTCACGTCAATGCCAGCGTTCTGAAGATCAAGCTGGCGATGGCCATCATCGGCATCTCGTCGATCCACCTGCTACGCACCTTCATCGAGGCCGGCGCGCTGTCGTCGGGCAAGTCGACCTACACGGAGACTGGCGTGATGTGGCAGACCATCATCCACACGGTGTTCATCCTCTCGGCGATCGGCATCGCCGTGGTGGACAAGATTTCGAATGCCGCGATCGAGGACGCAAAGCGGGCGGCGGGGCATTGAGGCGCTGAGTTCCAGCGGACTGGCGACGTTCACAACACCTGTGGTCTGTGATAGCCCTATCAGATGGCCCAACAGCTGTTATTCCGCTTGCGCACCTTCGTCATCGCTGGTGTTTCGTTTTGTTTGCTCGGCGGCGGTCATGCTCTCGCCGCCGACGCAGCCTTCACGCAATTCGTCGCCTCGCTCTGGTCGGAAGCCAAGGAGCAGGGCGTCTCGCGCGCGGCGTTTGATGCCGAAACCCGGGGACTCGAGCCCGACTACAAACTGCCCGATCTGCTGCTGCCCGGCCGTCCCGCGACCGGAGCGCCAGCGCAGGCCGAGTTTGTGCAGGTGCCGGCCGACTACATCAAGGAAGCCTCGATCGCTCGCCTGGCCGCGCATGGCCAGACGTTGATCCAGCAATATCGTCCGGCGCTCGCCGAGATCGAACGCCGCTTCGGCGTGCCCGGCCCGATCGTGCTCGCGATCTGGGGCCGCGAGACCGATTTTGGCCGCTACGCGCTGCCCTATGACGCGCTGCGCGTGCTGGCGACCCAGGCCTATGTCGGCCGGCGCAAGGACCAGTACCGCACCGAGTTCATCATGGCGCTGAAGCTGCTGAGCGATGGTGTGGTGTCGCGTCGCGATCTCAGGGCGTCGTGGGGCGGCGCGGTTGGCCTCACCCAGTTTCTGCCCTCGGAGTACTACAAGCACGGTGTGGATCTCGACGGCGACGGCAAGGTCGATCTCTGGCACTCGGTGCCGGATGCGCTGGGCTCGGCGGCAAAGCAACTCGCCAACAAGGGCTGGCAAGGCGGTGTGCGCTGGGCTTACGAGGTCAAGCCGCCGGCCAATGTCGATTGTGCAATCGGCGTGCCCGAGGTGAAGAAGCCGATCGGCGAGTGGTTGCGATCCGGCTTCGTGCCGGTACGCGGCCAGCGGCTGAGCGCGGCGGAGCAGCAGCAGCCGGCGTCCCTGCTGCAGCCCGAGGGCATCTACGGTCCGGCATTCCTGACGACGGCAAACTACTTCGTCATCAAGGAGTACAATTTCTCCGACCTCTACGTGCTGTTCGTCGGCCATCTCGCTGACCGCATGACCAGCCCGGCTGGGTTCGCAACACCGTGGTCGGCGTCCCAGCAGTTGCGAAGCAAGGATGTCGAGGCGATGCAGAAGGGGCTGACGCGACTTGGCCTCTACGCAGACAAGCTCGACGGCAAGGCCGGGATGCAGACCCGTGCGGCGCTCGGCACGTTCCAGAAGAAGGCCGGCCTGAAGGTCGATTGCTGGCCGAGCGAATCGGTGCTGCGGGCGATCAACGCCGCGCGCTGAAGGCGCTGCCACTGGAGGCGGCCAACAAAAAGCCCGGCCGCAGGGCCGGGCTTGCCGCATCGAAATGCGTTGTCTCGATCAGTAGCAGACGCGAACCGGGCGCGACACCCAGCCGTAGCCGTCCCAATAGCGCTCACGGCGCCACACGCACGGCGGCGGACCGGGCGGGGGGGCTTCGACGTAGACCGGGCCGCCATAGGCCGGACGGCTGGACGCGATCGCGCCGCCGATCAGGGCGCCGCCGATCAGGCCGGCCGCAACGCCAGCGCCGACGTCGCCAGCCTTCGCAGCCGGTGCGGTCACGCTGAGCGAACCGGCGATTGTCGCAACCGCAAGCACCGCGGTCAGGATCTTCTTCATGGTCCAAGATCTCCTGGAGGAGCGCCGAGGCCGGCGCCGGGTGGGTGATAGTTTTACGCTCGATTGAGGGCCGTCAGCTTCGTGAGAAAACACGAGAATCCGTCAACCCTTCGTAAACCCTCCGGACCCCATGGGACCGAAAAACGGCTTTTTCTGGCCAGCGCGGCCAGCGCGTCCGAAATTCCGCTGCAGGGTCATGGAATTAATGAAGGTGAACGATCACTCGCACACCCGCACGCGGCGAATCCGCCAGCCATAGCCGTCCCAGAAGCGCTGGCGCTGCCAGTAGCAGGCATAGCCGGGATCGGCGACGTAGGCCGGCCCGCCATAGTAGGAATACCCGGGTCCATACGAATAGCCGGGTCCGTAGTAGTAGGGATTGCTGCCCGCTGCGATGGCCCCACCAATGAGGGCGCCGCCGAGCAATCCAGCCGCGACACCGGCTGCCACGCGACCACCACGCGCTTCCGCCGGAGCGGGCGCCATTGCAGCAGTCGTCAGGGTTGCCACGGCGGCCATAACCGCAAGAGTCTTCTTCATGACCTCACCTCTTTCACTCCGATCGGCGAATGGCGCACAGGCCATACGATAGGTTCCCATATCCCGCTTGAATGATCAATGAACGGGCTCGTTCCATTGGACGACCCATGCCCAGGTTACGTTCAATGCTGCGTTGCACAAAATGCAAAGATTAGAGGCTGTCATGCCCAGTGCCTTGGTGATTGCCGTCGCGGTCTTCCTGGCCGCGGGCGCCGGCTACGTGCTGCTGGTCGTTATAGACTGGAGAGGACGGCGGAGCGTGGCCGACACGACGGGGGCCGATTCGGGCGGTTCGTGGCCCTCGGAGTCCGGCGGTCTGTCCAGCTGGTTCAGCAATACCGCGAGCGACGTCATGGGTAATCCCATCAATGGCGGCGGTTCCGACAGCGGGAGCGGAGGGGACGGAGGCGGGGGCGACGGAGGCGGAGGCGATTGAGCCCAGCGCGCAGCGAGTTTGATCTGCGACAAGGTCGCATTCCTGGATTCGTTCTAGATGAGCTACGAGATTGGAATAGCTTCAAAAGCGCCGTTTTCCCTTTGCGCGGGCAAATGCCAATCACTATCGATAGCTGACCAAAGACGACTGGCCGGTTTCTCATGATTGTTTGTTCCTGCAACGTCATTAGTGATCACGACATCCGCAAGGCGGTGACGTCGGCGGACGAACTGCCGCGGAGCCCGAAGCAGGTTTATGGCTGTCTCGGGTGCAGTGCGGAGTGCGGCCGCTGTGCGCGCACCATCAAGACGATCATCGATGAGGCGTTGGGCCCGTGCGCGCGTGCCTGTCAGACCGGCTGCAAGCACGCGCATGCCCATGCCGCCACTGCTGTCCAGAGGGGCGAGGACGACATTCAGAGCCGGTTCGCGCTGGCGGCTTGTTGACGCGCATTTGCCTTCAAACGCGCCCGTTTCGCTCGGAAAATGCGCATGAACGGGGTCGTCTCCGCACTCTGAACCTGTTATTGAGCGCCTGCGGCCTCTAACTTTTTTCGGAGCTTATCTATGCAGGGCGACCCCAAGGTCATCGAATATCTCAACAAGGGATTGCGCAGCGAGCTGACTGCCATCAACCAGTATTGGCTGCACTATCGGCTGCTGAACAATTGGGGCCTTCTCGAGATGGCCAAGGTCTGGCGCAAGGAATCCATCGAGGAGATGGAGCACGCCGACAAGTTCACCGACCGCATCCTCTTCCTCGATGGCTTCCCGAACATGCAGGTGCTCGATCCCCTGCGCATCGGCCAGAACGTCAAGGAGATCATCGAGTGCGACCTTGCCGCCGAGATCGGCGCGCGCACGCTCTATCAGGAAGCCGCAACCTACTGCCACGGCGTCAAGGACTACGTGTCGCGCGATCTGTTCGAGCAGTTGATGAAGGACGAGGAGCATCACATCGATTTCCTCGAAACCCAGCTCGATCTGATCGGCCGCATCGGCCTCGAGCTCTACACCCAGAAGCACGTCGGCGGCCTCGAGAGCTAGCACTGACGTCTGTCGGCCGGCGGCATTTTGTTTCGCGAAACGGTCGGTTCGAGGCTGATTGTCCAGAGCCTCGAATCGACTGGCCGGTTCGAACAATCGCACGGGCGATCAGTCGATTACGCCGGAACTCGTGACGGGCATGACCCAATAGACGAGCTTGGTTCCGGCGAATGCGCTTCTGATCCGGTCAAGCAGCCGCTCGCAATCCTTCTCCTGCAGCACCAGACGCACGACGACCTCGTCGGCATATCCCTTGACGCGTTCGGCGGCCGTTCGCAGCTGGATCCGCGTGCCATGGCCGGCGGCGTCGGAGGCGGTGAAGCCCACGACCAGATCGGCCTGCTCGCTGAGATAGTCGAAGACGTCGCCGCGCAGCGCGTGCGGCACGACCAGTGTCAGGCAGACCGCTTGGGCCGTCATGTCGCATCCTTCGTTGCCGCACCGTAGCGGCGGTACAGGATCGGCAGCAGGATGAGCGTCAGCAGCGTGGACGACAGCAGCCCGCCGATCACCACGATGGCCAGGGGACGCTGAACTTCCGATCCCGGCCCGGAGGCAAACAGCAGCGGAATCAATCCCAGCGCAGTGATGCTGGCCGTCATCAGCACCGGCCGAAGCCTGCGCATGGCGCCTTCGACGACGATGCGCTGCTCGGACAGCCCATGAGCACGGAGCTGGTTGAAGTGAGACACCAGCACGACACCGTTCAGGACCGCAATTCCGAGCAGGGCGATGAAGCCGACCGAGGCCGGCACGGAGAGATACTCGCCCGTCGAGATCAGCGCGAACACACCGCCGATCAGGGCGAAGGGGATGTTGATCAGCACGAGCATGGCCTGACGGACGGAGCCGAAGGTCGTGAACAGCAGCACGAAGATCAGGCCGATCGCGACGGGAACCACCACCGAAAGCCGCGCCGCGGCGCGCTGCTGGTTCTCGAACTGTCCGCCCCAGGTCAGCCGGTAGCCGGCTGGAAGCTGAAGCTCGGCCGCCACCTTCTGCTGGGCGGCCTGCACGAAGCCGACCATGTCGCGGCCGCGCACATTGCTGCGAACCACGCTCATCCGATTGCCGTCCTCACGATCGATCTTGACCGGGCCGTCGACCCGCTGAATGCGCGCCACCTGTGACAGCGCCACGTGCTGGCCGGAGGCCAGCGTCAGCGGAAGCATCGCCAGCAGGGTCGGCGCTTCCCGCGTGGTATCGCTGCCGCGGACCAGGATCGGCGTCCGGCGCCCGTCTTCGAGCGCTGTGCCAATGGTACGTCCCTCGATCTGGGTCCGCAGCGAGTTGGCGATGGAATCGACGGTGAGGCCGAGACGTCCGGCCTCCAGGCGGTTCACCGCCACCGTGTAGTACTGCGCCCCCTCGTTCAACGTCGTGTAGACGTCCTCGGCGCCTTCGATGCCCGACAGCATCGACGAAAGCCGGGCCGCAATGTCGTTGAGCTTGGCGATATCAGGGCCGAAGATCTTGATCGCGACGTCGCCGCGCACGCCGCTGATCATCTCTTGCACCCGCATGTCGATGGGCTGCGTGAAGCTCAGCGATATGCCGGGAAAACCGGCGAGCACGTCGCGCAACTTCTGCAGCAGGACTTCGCGATCCTGGTTCGCCCGCTGGTCGGCGGGCTTGAGCACGAGGAACGTGTCGGTCTGGTTCGGTCCCATCGGATCGAGGCCGAGCTCGTCGGATCCCGTCCGCGCGACGATCGCGGCGATGTCGGGCACCTTGAGCAGCGCCGTCTGCAGCCTGCCGTTGATCGCGATCGACTCGTCGAGATTGACCGACGGCAGCGTCTCGACGCTGACGATGACATCGCCTTCGTCCATTGTCGGCATGAACGTCTTGCCGAGCAGGGTGTAGCCGTATCCGGCCGCCAGCAGGCTCACCAAGGCGGCGACGATCACCGTGCGCTCGTTCCGTAGCGCCCAGCCGAGGGCGGGTGCGTAGACGCGCTGCGCGGCGCGGATGAGCAACGGATCCTGATGCGACGCAGATCTGAGTACAAAGGACGTCGCCACCGGAATCACCGTCAACGCCAGCAGCAGCGACGCGGCCAATGCGAAGATGATCGCCAGCGCGACGGGGATGAAGAGCTTGCCCTCCAATCCCTGCAAGGTCAGCAGCGGCACGAAGACGATGATGATGATCAGGACGCCCGATGCAACCGGCTCAAGGACCTCGCAGACCGAGCGAAACACGAGGTGGATCAGGGGTGACGTCTCGCCGGGGGCGCGCTTTCCGAGATTGCCCACGATGTTCTCGACCACGACGACGAGCGCATCGATCAGCATCCCGATCGCGATCGCAAGCCCGCCGAGGCTCATCAGATTGGCCGACATTCCAACGGCGCGCATCACGATCAGGGCGATCACGATCGCGAGCGGCAGGCTGAACGCAATGACCAGCGAAGCGCGCCAATTGCCGAGAAACAGAAGCAGGAGGACCACGACCAGCACCGTGGCCTCGGCGAGGGCGCGCACCACCGTGCCGACGGCGCGGTTCACCAGCCGGCTGCGATCGTAGAACACGTTGATGCTCACGCTGCTCGGCAGAGATGGTTTCAAGTCTTCGAGTCGCGCACGCACGTCGCGCACCAGCTGACCGGCATTGGCGCCGCGGAGACCGAGCACGAGGCCTTCCACAGTTTCGCCCTTTCCGTCCGCCGTGACAGCGCCATAGCGCGTCAGCGCGCCGATCTTGACGCGCGCCACGTCGCTGACGCGAACCGGAATGCCGTCGCGGCTTTCGATGACGATGCCCCTGATGTCGTCGATGGTCCGGATGCTGCCTTCGATCCGGACCAGCGCGCTGTCCTCGCCCTGGTTGACGCGTCCCGCGCCGTCGTTGCGGCTGTTGGCCTCGATCGCCTTGCGGAACAGCTCGGAGGAGATTCCCCGGGCGGCCAGGGCATCGTTGCGCGGCACGATCTCGAAGGCGCGGACGAGGCCGCCGAGCGCGTTGACGTCGGCGACGCCAGGCACCGTGCGCAGCGCCGGGCGGATCACCCAATCGAGCAGGCTGCGGCGCTCGGCGAGCGACAGTTCGGGACTGTCGATCGTGAACATGAACATCTCGCCGAGCGGACTCGTGATCGGCGCCAGGCCGCCGCTGACGCCGTCGGGAAAGTCGCGCGAGACGTTCGACAACCGCTCCGAAACCTGGTTGCGCGCCCAGTAAATGTCGGTGCCGTCCTCGAACTCGACGGTGACGTCGGCGAGGGCGTATTTCGTCGTCGACCGCAGGATCTTCTTGTTCGGAAGGCCGAGCAGCTCGAGCTCGATCGGCACGGTGATGCGCTGCTCGACCTCCTCCGGAGTGAGGCCGGGCGCCTTCATGATGATCTTGACCTGCACCGGTGAGACGTCCGGGAAGGCGTCGATCGGCAGGCTTGGCAGGACCACGGCCCCAGCGCCGAGCAGCAGCAGCACGCCGAGCACGACGAACAGGCGCTGCGACAATGCGAATGCGACCAGCCTTTGCAGCATCGGTCTATTGCCCTAGGCGCGAGAGGATGCCTCGAAGCGCCGAGATGCCGCCGATTGCGATATCGTCCTTGGCGGCGATGGGTCCGGAAACGACAACGTGATCCTGATCTTCCGCAAGCAGCGTCACCGGCACCTGCCGAAAGCCGCCCTCCATGGCGACGAAGATCGACGCCTGCTCGCCGCGGCGGACCAGCCCGGCATAGGGGATTTCCCAGGCGCTTTCGCCTGCCGAGATGAAGCCGATGCGGGCCGCAGCGGTCTGTCCGGAATGCAGCTCGCCATTGTTCGGGATCTCGGCGCGGACCAGGATGGTCTGCGTCGCCGCGTCGGTGGTCTCGGAGACCAGGATGACGCGCCCCGGCGTCGCGTAGCCGTCGATCTCGACCTTGGCGCCGGACTTGATGGAGCCAATGTTTGCGGCGGGAATGGCGATCTCGGCCCACAGCGGCGACAGGCGCGCGAGCTTCACCAGCGGCGCCGCCTGCTCCATCCGTTGGCCGGGAGACACCGCGATCTCCACGACGGACGCGGCCTGCGGTGCGGCAACGGTCAACGTGGCGCTGATCGCGGCCTCGTTGGTGAGGCGCGCGATGGCCTCGTCCGAAAGGCCGCTGAGGTGCAGCATCTGCCGTCGTTCCGCAACCACAATGCTGGCCTGGCGCGCCTCGGTCTGGCTGGATTCCAGCACGCGCTGCGGAATCGCCTTGCCTTCGAACAGGTCGGCGTTGCGCTTGAGCTGCTGCGCGGCGAGCACCTCCTGCGTGAGCGCGTGCAGATACTCGCGCTGCAGCGAGACGAAGCTCGGGCTCTCCAGCGTCAGTAGTGGTTGTCCGACGCTGACACGATCGCCGCGTGCCACGGCCAGGTTCGTGACCATGCCGGACACGGGCGCGCTGACGACCCAGAGCTGGGGCGTGGGAATGACGATCTGCGCGGGGTAGGGCAGCGTCTTGTCGGTCGGGCTCGGCACCGGATGGGTGACGCGCACGCCGAGATTGCGCGCCTGCTCAGGCGTGAGCTTGACGTCCTCGGCAAGCGCCGGAGCGCACGCCGCCGCTCCCAGCACCAGCAGCGCGCCGGCGAAGCGGTAAGGCCACCCACGATGGGCAGCGCGGGAGAGCGCGGGCATCGGCGAGGTTCGTCCAAGGATACAAATTCGTCGCATTGATACCTAGGTTTTGCCGCCTCGACGATTGTTGACCTGCATCAAGGCGCGAACAGCGCCTGGTTGCCGTTCGCGTGATAGCTGCTCGCAGCTGACCATCTGCTGACATCATATTGCGAACGAATGTCATCTCAGAGTTGCTCGCGCCACCGCGCGTCGGTGATGTCCTGGGGCTCGGGCGTTCCGAGGCTGGTCTGATCGTGAATGATCTCGCTGATGCTCGACATCGCCGAGCGCGCCACCTGGGCCTCCTGCGACCAGAGCCGGGATCGCATGATGGCCTTGCCGCAATGGAAGTAGACCTCCCGCACGTCGATGACGAGCAGAGAGCGCGGCGGCTTGCCGAACTCCTCGAGCCTTGCGAGCAGAGAAGATTCGGTCGACAGCGAAGCCGTTCCGCCGACGCGCAAGGTTTCGTTGATCCCGGGCACGAAGAAGATCAGTTGTACCTTCCCCGAGCCCGCGGTGACGTTGGTGAGCGTGTCCAGCCTGTTGTTGCCGGCCCGGTCCGGCAGCAGCAGGCGCCGGTCGCCGTCGATGTGGACGAACCCCGGATGACCGCCGCGGGGCGATGCGTCGACGGCGCCGTCCCTGCCTGATGTCGCCACCACGCAGAACGGCGACAGCGCGATGAACTTGCGGCTGTGACCATCGAGCGCCGGCCGGACCTTGGCGATCACCCGCTCGTTCGGCTTCGGATAGATCGCGGCCAAGTCGGCAGCCAAGTCGGCAGGGGGCGCGTCGTTCAAGGCTCTTCTCCTCGGTTGCCGGATCCGTCCGGGTCAGACCGCATCGGCCGGCACGAAACAGCTGATGATGATGTCGCCGCGGTGATGGACATACCAGACCACGGCCTCGCCGACCGGATTGCCGCGGTCGCGGATGATGGCGCGCTCGGGCACCGGCATCCAGCGCCCCTCGATCGGCACCCAATAGATGCCGTTGCGCACATCGTAGCTCGTGCGATGGCCGTCCGAGACGTCGCAGCACGGCACGCCATTCGGCGCGATCACGCTCTTGAACCAGGCGCGCACGTCCGGTGGAACGTTCTCGAACTGCCCGTTGTCGACCGCGAAGGCGAGCGTCGCGCAGGCGACGGAGCCGGCCGCGACGGCGGCCACGATGATCCTGCGCATCGCTCGCTCCTTCCGCCGTTTCACATGCCCCGCTGCGGTGCCGTGGCGAGCAGCTCGCGCAGCGGCTCGACATAGAACTTCGCGTTGCCCGTCGTGAGGTGTCCGCGCGTTTCGGCGGAGGCCGGGATCAGCAGCACCTTGCCGTTCGCGATGCGCTTCATCGCCTCGCTGGTGACGCCGGTTTCCGGCGGATTGCGCTCGTCGTCAGCGGAGTTGATCAGCAGCACCGTCGCCTTGATCTTCTCGAGATCGGCGGACGGATTGTAGTCGTGCGACGAGTCCCACTGATAGATGAAGTCGTTCGCATCGGCCGGTATAGGCGTCGCCAGCCGCTCGTCGACCATCTTGTCGGCCTTGGCGGCGGTCGGCGCCGCCAGCTGATAGGCGATGGTGCCGCCGGCCGTCGCCGTGCCGTAGGCGGTGACGGCATATTTCATCATGCGCGGCTGGGCCGTGTAGTTGCCGCCATTGTAGTCGGGATCGTTGCGGATCGTCTCCAGCATGATCCGGCGCAGCATCCAGTTGCGGGCGGCCATCTCGGTCGGCTGCGAGGCCATCGGCACCGCCACGTCCATGAACTCCGGATAGCGCGTGGCCCACACCCAGCTGTGCATGCCGCCCATCGAATTTCCGATGATCATGCGGAGATGCTTGATGCCGAGACCCTCGGTGAGCAGCCGGTGCTGCGCATCGACCATGTCGGCGTAGTCATAGGCGGGAAACTTGGTCTTCAGCCCGTCCGAGGGTTTTGAGGATTTGCCGTGCCCGACGCTGTCGGGAATGATGATGTAGTATTTGGTCGCGTCGAGCGGCTGGTCCTTGCCGAACAATTCGCCGGCGAAGCTCGGCACCAGCATGCTGGCGCCCGAACCACCGGTGCCGTGCAGCACCAGCACCGGCTGCCCCGTGGGCTCGCCGACCGTGGTGTAGTGCAGCTTCAGCTCCGGCAGCGTCTCGCCGGTGTGGAACTTGAAATCCTTGATGACGACATCGCCCTGCTTCGGTGCGGGGTAGTCGGCGGCGCGGGCTGGCGCGCAAAGAACGACGAACACGGAAACGACGGCGGCGAACGGTCGAAGCATGGATTCCCCCTGATCTGTGCGCGACTCTTTCGGCCGCCTCGGGGGCATGATAGCACATCGGGCGACTTGGTTCAGCACCGGATTCAACCGTCATGTGCCGCAACATCAAGACGCTGTTCAATTTCGAGCCACCGGCCACGGAAGCCGAAATCCAGGCTTCGGCGCTGCAATTCGTGCGCAAGCTGTCCGGCTTCAGCGCACCCTCGCAGGCCAACGAGGCCGCCTTCGCACGCGCGGTGGAGGAGGTCGCCGATGCCGCGCGGCGGCTCCTCACCTCGCTGCAGACCCAGGCCGCGCCGCGGGATCGCGAGATCGAGGCCGCCAAGGCGCGCGAGCGCTCGGAGATCCGCTTCGGCAAGCGCTAGTCCGCCAAACACCGGTCCGGCAAACATCAGTCCGCCAAGCGCACGTTGCGTCGCACTGGGCGATTTCAGAAGCCGTCGTCGCCGTGATCGCGCTCGTCACCGTCGTGGTCGCCGTCATCCTCGTCACGTGCGTGCTTGCCGTGCTTCTTTTTCTTCTTGTGCTTCTTCTTTTTCTTCTTCTTGGGGACGTCGATCTCGTGCGGATCGTCGTCCTCGAAGGCTTCCTCCAGCGCTTCGTCGTGCTGGGTCGCCGCGAAGATGTCGCGGACAGCGACGAGCTGCGCGTCGCGTTCGTGCGCCTCGCGATCCCTGTTGCGCTTGTACTCGTCGTAGGCGGCGAAGATCT
The DNA here is from genome assembly GCF_051167655.1 of Bradyrhizobium sp. HKCCYLS2038. Classification (NCBI taxonomy): domain Bacteria; kingdom Pseudomonadati; phylum Pseudomonadota; class Alphaproteobacteria; order Hyphomicrobiales; family Nitrobacteraceae; genus Bradyrhizobium; species Bradyrhizobium sp. HKCCYLS2038. Next base: position 1,546,555 of record NZ_JBNPTM010000001.1, read on the forward strand.
GCTCCAGCCAGGGCATCAGCTGATCGATCGTCGGCAGCGTGCCCGGCGGACCCGGTTCGCCCCGCGGTCCCTGCGATCCGGCAGGTCCTTGCGGGCCGGGCTTGCCGGCTTCGCCGCGCGGCCCCTGCGGACCGGGCTTGCCCTGCGGACCGGGCTTGCCCTGCGGCCCGGCCTTGCCGTCAGGACCCGGCTTGCCGCGCTGACCATCCGGTCCGCGCCGTCCGGGCTGCCCTTGCGGGCCACGTGGACCCACGGGGCCCTGCAGGCCGCGTCCGGCCGGATTCCTTGCCACTACCGCAACTCCGCTACAAACCGCTGATTCGTGGCGAAGCCTAACAGAGCAGCGACGAAGGCAGCAATTGCAGCAGGGCTGCGGGGCCGATTGATCAACACCAATCGGCGCCGCATCCTGATCAGTTCCACGCGACGGGAGGTCGCGCGGCCGGCGTTGGTTCAGGCCGAATAGGCCGGCACCGAGATGCCATCGGCCGTGTAGCTGCGGATCTTGTTGCGCAGGGTGCGAACGGGCATGCCGAGCAGCCTGGCGGCGTGGGTGCGATTGCCGTTGCAGTGCGCCAGCGTCTGAACGATGAGCTCGCGCTCGATCTCGGACAAGGGCGTGCCGATCAACAGCGGCAGGACCTCCGTCGCGGAGGGCGACGGCGGCATTGCGATGGGAACCAGCGAGGGACTCGCGGCTTCGGCTGACAACTCTTGCGACATAACTCCTCCCGATCAACGCCCGCGCCGATACTGAACGACGCGAAAACATCGAGACCAACTGAACATCCAGCCCGTAAATCACCGTGGTCGGACAAGGTTAATGGGGCCTTAACAAACGGCCCGTAGCCGCCGTGCGGGCCCGAATACCCCGAAAGCGCCATGGTTTCGCGCGGGTCTCGACGAATTTGGGCGGAGAAGCTGCAGCCGCTCCGCCCCGGTGCGTGGTCGGAGAGGGGCGATCAGAACTTGCAGTGACCGTGTCGGAGCAGATGCTCCTTCATCGTCAGCGCCTCGATGACGGTCGGCACCTTGGCGGTGATCGACTGATAGTTGCCCGGCCACGGCGCGGTCGGCACGCCATTGTCCCACACCTGGCAGAAGCCGGTGTCGTTCCAGCGGATCAGGTGATAGGGCGCGGCGCTGGCGGGCGTAGCGGCGGATAGCGCGGCTCCGGCAATGGCGGCGGTGGCACACAACAGCGAAATGCGTTTCATCAGTAAGGCTCCTCAAATGATCATACGAATGATGCGCCCCGGGTCGTGCGTGAGCCGGAGCCCGGTCGGGCTTTGGCCCGGCCACCCCTTCGTGTCGATCGTCATGGAACCGGTTCAAATCCGATCGCCGCCCATGCGGCGCTGCAGCGGTATTTCGACCACATGTGCGACACGCTGTGCGTCCCGCCGCGCAAACGGCTAAATTCGGCCCGATCGATTCGCTTGGTGGGGCATGATCGTCAGACATGATGGTCCCTGGGCCATCGACCGACCTCGGTTCGCATCTTCGTAGTTCACGTCGCAAAATCACTTCGCTGGAGACTTCATCCATGAAAATTGCATCCTCGCTTCGCGGTCTGCTGGTGGCATTGACGGCCGCAGCCGGCGCCATCCTGCCGGCCACGGCGCACGCGGATGGTGGCTTCATCACGCTGACCATCTACAAGGCGGGATGGATCATCGGCGGCTCCGGCGGCAGCGGCGTGCTGAACTTCCACGGCCGCGCCTATCCGCTCTCGACCGGCGGCATCGACTACGGCCTGGTGTTCGGCGGCTCGCGCACCGTGCTGCGCGGCCGCGTCAGCAACATCTGGCGTCCGTCCGACGTCGAGGGCGTCTACGGCGCTGCCGGCGCCGGTCTCGCCGTCGGCCGCGGCGTGCGCGGCATCATTCTGACCAACCAGAAGGGCGCTGTGCTCGAGCTCTCCGGCGAGCAGGTCGGCCTGCTGGCGAACGTCGACCTGTCGGGCCTGGCGATCACGATCAGGTAGTTGGGGCAATCGGCGCATCGCAACTAACAACGATGTGGTCCCGGCCCTGAGCCGGGCTCCACAGACATGCGTTCCGCTTTACCACCGCCGCTGACCACAAAAACGATGTCGTCCCGGGCAAGGCCACCAACGCGAAGCGTTGGTGGACGCTGACCCGGGACCCATACGCCGTGCCGAGCGTGGCTGGGCGAGATGGAGCGGCTATCGTGCCTCATACTACTCCCTGGGGTTATGGATCCCGGATCGGCGCGCGCGTGCCGCGCGCTTGTCCAGGACGACAGTGAGGGTGGGGTGACGGTTGCGGCAACTCATGACACGCGACATCGCCTTCCCGCGGCACGTCGTGCCCGAGTGATGCATTCGTCATCGCCCTCCAAACAACGAGAGGGCGCGGAGAAGGCCGGGAGCCTGCCGCCCCCATGGCCCGCCTGCAGAAAAAAATGCAGGCGGCAGGTACCACAGGTTCGGCTCGGACATCCCGGCCTTCCCCGCGCGAGTGGTTTTAACGGTGTCCTTCGTGCTCTCCCTGGAGATCGGCTTTATTGCCCCCATCGCCCGCGCGTGCCGTCACAGCAGCGATCACGGACTTGACCTCAGCGTCGAGAGGCCAGGACCACACGACTTCGCCGTCCGTGCCAACCGCGCTCGTCAAGCACGGATGTCACGTCCATCGCAGCCCACCTCACGTTCGTGACGACGCGTACGTCCCTCTGCTTGAGGCGGGTTGAGCGAGACCATCGTCTTGATTTGCCCGACGTGACAAGGCCAACGCCTGCGACAAACTAACACGACGGGCAGTTTGCGCATGGCGGCATGCACGGACTGCCCGTCGGGCAAGGGCGTAGTTCATCATCATTTGGCCGATGCGGCGCTCGAAGATCAGGTCCGGGAGCCACCCGGGGCGGGCGGCTTCGGAGCGCGCTGCGCCGGCGCGGCGGGTCCGCTACGCGGAGGCTGCGTTGCCGCCGGCGGCTGCATCAGCTCGGTAAAGCGAGAAAGACCTTCGCAGGATTCCGTGCCTTTTCCCACCTCGTGGAGCTTCCCGCCCTCGAAAGTCAGGACATGGTTGTCCTGGACCACCATGCCCAGCATGTTGTCCCGATGCAGCACGACGCATATGGCGATGAAGGTGCCACCGGCGAACAGTCCGCCCCAGCGTTCGTAGGGCGTTGATATCTGAGCATCGCGAAGGACGTATCCGTTGCGTACACGGACATAGTCGGCGATTTGCCGGCGATAGTCGGCGGGCAGGCGCGCCGCCAGATTGGCCTGGGCTCCCTGTCGGGCGTGATCCTCGGCGTACGCATCGCAAGGTAACAGCGCGAACAGGAGGCCGATGGAGACGAGTACGCTGGCTGATACATTCACGTGACGCACGCCAAGATCCTCCCTTGTGTCGGTCCAGGTTCCCTATTGCGGCTGAGCTGTCAACATGTCCACTTTAGCGAGCTGCGCCGCAAGCTCGCGCCACGACCGCAATGTCCGCGCAAAGGCGCGCTCGCTTGGATCGGGTTTGCTGCGATGTCTCGCGCGCCGTGCCCACCATTGCTTCCGAGTGCGCGGATGCGTGGTGGGCACGCGACCGCCCTGCGGGCGGTGGCTTTGCCCCCGCCCTGCCGATCATCATGGGTGCGCCGCATATCAGTTCGTCCCGACGACATGCGCCGCCAGCTCCTGCCACGGCTGCAACGTCCACGCGCCCGACGCGGCGCCGGATGGGGAGGCGAGCACGAACGTGGTCGGAAAATCCTCGTGCTCCGGCTGCCGGCCGAGCGCGATCGCGCTGGTCGGTCTGCCGTAGAACAGGCTCGCGGCCTTCTTGCTGGTGAAGGCGATCGTCGCCGGCCGATGCTGCCGGATCTTCGCGACAAATCCCGCGATGTCGACGCCCGCCTTCAGCGCGACATGGTCCATGCCGGCGCCCTGCTTGCACAGATCGGTGAAGCCGATCCCGAGCGCGAGCAGCGCCGGAAACTCCTCCGGCCGGTAGAGCCGCGACGTCAGGCCCGCCGCGTGCAGCGTGGGCCAGAAGCGGTTGCCGGGATGCGCGTAGTAGTGGCCGGTCGCAGCCGAGCGTTCGCTCGCGGCGGTGCCGACGAACACGAGGCGCAGGCCGGGCTGCAACTGATCGGGCAGGCGGTCCATGACGCTGCGGCCGGGCGGCACCCTTGCGCGTTCGGCTTACAGGAAGCAGCGGCGCTCCTCACGCAGCTTGAGCTGGATGTTGGTCGCCTCCACGAAGGTCGGCACCGGCTTGGAGACGATCTTGTAGGTCGAGGGCCATTCGACCGGCTTAGACTGCAGCTCGGTGTTCCAGATCTGGCAGATGCCGGTGTTGTCCCAGCGGATCACGTAGTAGCCGCTCTTGGGCGCAGGCGCGGCGAGGGCCGGCGCAGTGACAGACGCAGCCGACAGGGCCGCAGCAACGACGAGAGTGGTCAAGCGACGCATCGTCAATCTCCTCAAGCAAACAAAAGCCGCCCGCGGTCGCGGGCTGGCGTGAAGGCCAGCGCGAGGCAGGCCTCCGGCGAAAGTGGTGCGACAAAAGGGCGCGCGGCGCAAGCCGCGACGTGGCGCCGTTCACAGCGATGTCAGCGCGGATGAGACGACATGCTGCTGTCATGACGGAGGAGGTGCGGAGCGCGCCTCCTGGCGTGCAAATGCGGCGCCCGCCTTGCGGCTTCAGAGCGTGCAGCGTCCCTCGCGCCGCAGCTTCACCTGCAGCGTGACCGCGTCGTTGAAGGTCGGCACGAGACGGCTGATGACCTTGTAGCGCGACGGCCACGGCGGCGGCTTGAATGCGAACGCTTCGCTCCAGACCTGGCAGATCCCGGAATTGTCCCAGCGCAGGATGTAGTAGCCGGCTTGGGCGGGCGTGGCGGCAAGCAAGGCTGCGGCAAGGCCTGAACCAATCCAGATCATGGTGAAACGAGGCATCGACAAACTCCGGCAACAAAGTAGCCCCTTCCCAGGACGCGGTGTCGGTGCGGTCTCGATCATTTTGAAGGCAGCCGCGCCCGCCGCGTGCGGCAAATCCGCGCGAGCGGACATGCGTTGCCGCTCCTGCATGGCTGAGGCAGCGCGAGGCTGCCTCTCAGCTAGGCCAGCCGTGCCTCGACGGTGGCTGCCGGTCGCGACGCCGGCTTCAACTCTGCGACGGTCCGCTCGGCATGCGCGAGGGATCCCGGGGCAAGCAACGGCATGGCGGCCATGACGGAGGCCCGTGCCGCGGGTGGTCGCGAGGCTGCTGCCTTGCGCAGGAAGCGCCGCTCCAGCACCGCATAGGACAAGGTCGCCGCGAGAATGGACAGCGGCAGCCCGATCGCGAGCCGCATCGGCCACCAGACGCCGTAGCTGTCGAGGAAATTCAGGATCGGCAGGTGCCAGAGATAGATGCCGTAGAAGATCCGGCCGAGGAAGATCGCGACCGGCTGCTCGAAGATGCGGTGCAGAATCGTGCCTTGGCTGCGGCCCAGCAGGGTCAGCACGAGAATGCCGGGCAGCACGCCGCACACCATGCTGCCGAACAGATAGTAGTTCATGCTCGGGCCGTCCGCGGGCCAGAACAGGAAGGTGACCGTGCCCCAGTAGAGCAGCAGCGGCCATGCCAGCTTCGGCCACAGCCGGTCGAGCGCGGGATAGGCGCCGTGCGGCACCAGCCGCAGCACGACCGCCATCGCGCAGCCTGCCATCAGCGCATCCGCGCGGGTGTCGAATGCGGTGTAGAGCCGCCGCCACTCGGCGCCGCCGAGCACGAGCGACACGCGCCACGCCCAGAACGCTGCCGCGATGGCGCAGATGGCGCCGACCAGCCGCCACGTCGCGCCGAAGCGCTTCACCAGAAGCGCGAAGGTCAGTGGCCACAGCAGGTAGAACTGCTCCTCGGTCGACAAGGTCCAGGTGTGGCCGATGTCCTCGATCGTCTTGGGGTCGAACACGTACCAGTAGTTGGCGATGTAGCCGAGCGCGATCGCGGCGCGCTCCAGCGCCGGCAGGAACGGCGGCCGCAGCAGCCAGGTGAACAGCAGATAGGCCGCGAGCATCAAGAGCAGCGGCGGCACGATCCGCGCGAAGCGCCGGGCGTAGAACTCGCGGAACCGGATGCGGCCGTGCTTGTCGACGTCGCGCAGCAAGAGGCCGGTGATGTAGTAGGCGCTGGCGACGAAGAACAGGTCGATATACAGCACCGCGCCCGGCACCAGCGTGTGCGACACATGCGCCGTGACCACACCCAAGGTCATCAGCCCGCGCATGCCGTCATGCGACGGAACGTAGCCGAGTGGGTAGACCTGCGCCCGGAAGGCATCGCGGATGGGCGCCAGCACCGGCGCGGCGGCCGTCCGCAGCAGACCGGGCAGGGCGTGAGAGGGCCATGAATGAAACATTTATTTCGGCAGTTTCTAATATAATGTTTCCGATTATTTCATAATATTTAAAATTTAAATGTACGCAAGAGGAGAAATAGCAGCGCGCAGGTCAGGCCGACGCAGGGTTGCAACGGGAATGGGCAGCGATGCGCAGTTTCTATTCGCCGGACGCAGCGATCACCGCGGACACCGTCCGGCCGCAAGCGCTGCGCGACTTCGAGCGAATGACGGCGCGGGCGGCCTGGTGGGATAGTGGTCTCGCTTGCGAAGCCCTATGGCGACGATGTGAAGTTCAGGCTGGCAAACTCCGCCGGTGGGGTCTCCTGAACGGCAAAGCCGACCTGCTGATGGGCCACGCGATCGACGACGACGGCCGAGCCGACCATCGTGACGCGTTGATCGTTGCCGGCAAACCAATGTGTCGGCACGGCATAATAGGTCTTTCCGGCGGCTGCGACGAAATCGACGGGATGCGCTGTGCCGGCCGTTGCGCCGCTCCAAATATCGTCCGGCACTCCGATGGTGTGCTTGCCGGGTGTGAGCTCGAGGGTGGTGTAACGGCCAGGTGTCAGCGAGGCGACTGTCTTGCCGTCGATCTGAATATTGATGGGGAAGATGCTGACGTTTCTTCCCATGGGCCTGCCGACATGCAACGCGGCGTAGCCGGGCCGCGGCGCCTCCGGCGGCTTTGCGGCTTCGGTCTGGGTCGGGACCGATGAGCAGCCAGCCGTCAGCAAGAGCGCTGCACCTGCGAGCTGCAAGCGCAGGGTCCGATCCAGCGCCGCCCTGAAATATGCAATGAACATCGCCGGCATTCCCCCGCCTCGACGGTATTCAACCACGGCCCGCATCGCAATGACAAGTGTGAGTCGGTCGCCGATGTTACTCGGAGCGTGCAGGGTGGGCACGGCGCCATGACGACTGCGAACGCTGAGGGAGTGCGCCCCGCCTTTGCCCACCCTACGGTTTTGCGATTGACGCGACACCCTCGATCTCGATCAGCATCTTCGGATCAGGCAGAGCCAGCACGACGCACGTCGTCCGCGCCGGATAAGGCGCCGGCCCGAACGCAGCCGCATAGAGCCGGTTCATCACCGCCACATCGGCCGCGCGCGTCAGCAGCACGTTGACCTTGACGAGATGGCGCAAGGTCGCGCCGCCCTCGGTCAGCACGCGCGTGAAGTTGGTCACGACATTGGCGAACTGCGCATCGAACTCATCGGGCAGGTTGCCCTGGGCGTCGAAGCCGGGAATGCCGGAGATGAAGAGAAGGTCGCCGACGCGAGTGCCGAAGGAGAGCGGCGGGGCCTTGATGTGGGGTGGGGCGGGGATGTGGAGGATAGGCATCGGCTATTCCGCGGTTGTTGGAGCGGCTGGTTGCATTTCCAGATCGACAACTTCTAGCAATTTTGTAAGCTGTCCTTCTTTGAAGAAATCGGAGCCATTTGGCTCGATTTGTGGACCTTCGACCTCGCTGCTTCTTCCGGTCAAGATATTGATGGGATATCCGTGCCAAACTGGAATAATCAGGATCTGATTGTCTACCATGGGACAGACAGTCACTCGGTTGGAGCCCAGTCGATACGAAGTAAGAATCCCGTTCCATTTACGGTGAACTTGTCGGTGTGTCGGCCGTTTACCGATTTCGGCCAAGGGTTCTATGTGACCACGAATCTTCATCAGGCGAAGCAGTGGGCAAATACCCGGGTCATCAGCCGCCCAAATCCGGGTCTTGTCGCGATTGTAATGCAGTTTCAGCTGCGAAGGGATTGGCTTGCAAGCTTGGAAAGCCTATCTTTTATCAGGCCAGCATCAGATTTTTGGGATTTGGTCGCGGACTGTCGCATAGGCTTTCCACCACATCAGCGTATGTCGGCGCGTCGAGCCTATGATATGGTGTCTGGACCAGTTACGCTTTGGCCGCAGCTCCTGACAATCCAGGATTGCGATCAAATCAGCTTCCACACAACGGCTGCGATTTCGGCCCTTCCGCAGCCGCTGTTATACGAAAGGGCTGACGACCATGGTTCGAGCCGAACTCTATTCTAGCCGGCGGGCGACCTGAAACATCGGGTGTTACATGCCATCATCGAGCCCTCAGCTTCCGAAATCAACAGCGGTGAACAAGAGCGCCGACCTCAAAGCTGAGGAAGTTGAGACATTCTGGAGAATAGTGGTTCGGTGCCTGCGGGATGTTTTCGGAAAATCGGATTGGGATGCGAGCCAACTCGTCAGCGACATGAAGTCCAAAATGAAAGGTCTGACGGAAGAGGCAAGGCTTCTCGTCTATCATGATGCGCCGATTCAGGTTGCGGCGAATTTGGCTGGAGTCGCGCATCGTCCTCTCGGAGATCGAGAAGTGCTTGAGTATGAAGAGTTGCTGAAGCAGGAATATCCGGAAGCGCTGACGGAAGATAATATTCCGCCCAATTCATCTGAATTGCTCGAAGGATATTTCCGGCGCCCGCGGTTCGACTAGTTTCGAACTTCGTGACCTGACCGACATAGGAAATGTGCGGCCTATGGTCTGGCGACTTGGCGCTGCCCAAGACCCTTCAATAGGAATTCGAGGGTCTGAACCGCAGCTCGATCCGGCGCTTCTTTGAAGTTCTCGATAGTGTTCAAAGCTTCTGTAGTTGCGCAGCCTCCCTCTCGTCTGAGCGGCTGACCCAGTGTTGACAACATTCTGGGGGGCCAGCGCTGCATGACAAAAGACGACTCCGACAATAGTGAAAGCGAAGGATTAGATGGCTCGCCAATAGCGACAACATGAGCAAAAAAAAGCCGGGCTTTCGCCCGGCTTGATGGATGGTCGGGGCATCCTGAAACGAGTTCAGCACAGGCGCCCGGCGATGACGATGGAGAGAGCGAGGTCGAGCGTCAGGACAACGCCTTGTTGCTCTCCTTCACCTTGTCAGCGTCGAGATACACGCTGCCGCCCATTTCCTTGAACTTGGCGCTCATCTGGGCCATGCCGTCCTCGATGGTGCCGCTGATCGTCATGCCGACCGTGGCCGGATCGTTCAGCGTCGCCGCGTAGTCGCGGACGTCCTGGGTGATCTTCATCGAGCAGAATTTTGGACCGCACATCGAGCAGAAATGCGCGACCTTGTGGGCTTCCTTCGGCAGGGTCTCGTCATGGAAGCTTTTTGCGGTGTCCGGGTCGAGGCCGAGGTTGAACTGGTCGGTCCAGCGGAACTCGAAGCGGGCGCGCGACAGGGCGTCGTCGCGCAGCTGCGCGGCGGGGTGGCCCTTGGCCAGATCAGACGCGTGGGCGGCGATCTTGTAGGTGATGACGCCGGTCTTGACGTCGTTGCGATCCGGCAGACCCAGATGCTCCTTCGGCGTCACGTAGCACAGCATGGCGCAGCCGAACCAGCCGATCATGGCAGCGCCAATGCCTGAGGTGATGTGGTCGTAGCCCGGCGCGATGTCGGTGGTCAGCGGCCCGAGCGTATAGAACGGGGCCTCGCCGCACTCCTTGAGCTGCTTGTCCATGTTGATCTTGATCTTGTGCATCGGCACGTGGCCGGGGCCCTCGATCATGACCTGGCAGCCCTTGTCCCAGGCGATCTTGGTGAGCTCGCCCAAGGTCTCCAACTCGGCGAACTGCGCGCGGTCGTTGGCGTCGGCGATCGAGCCGGGGCGCAGGCCGTCGCCCAAAGAGAACGACACATCATACTTGCGCATGATGTCGCAGATCTCGTCGAAATGGGTGTAGAGGAAGCTCTCCTTGTGATGCGCGAGGCACCACTTGGCCATGATCGAGCCGCCGCGCGAGACGATGCCGGTGACGCGGCTCGCGGTGAGGTGGATGTAGGCGAGCCGCACGCCGGCGTGGATGGTGAAGTAGTCGACGCCCTGCTCGCACTGCTCGATCAGGGTGTCCTTGTAGAGCTCCCAGGTCAGCGCCACCGGATCGCCGTTGCACTTCTCCAGCGCCTGATAGATCGGCACGGTGCCGATCGGCACCGGCGAGTTGCGCAGGATCCATTCCCGCGTGGTGTGGATGTTGCGGCCGGTGGAGAGGTCCATCACGGTGTCGGCGCCCCAGCGGATCGCCCACACCATCTTGTCCACTTCCTCTTCGACTGAAGAGGTCACCGCCGAGTTGCCGATATTGGCGTTGATCTTGGTGAGGAAGTTGCGGCCGATGATCATCGGCTCGAGCTCGGCGTGGTTGATGTTGCAGGGGATGATGGCGCGGCCGCGCGCGATCTCGGAGCGCACGAACTCCGGGGTGATGAAGGCGGGCACGGAGGCACCGAAGCTCTCGCCGTCCGCGAGCGCGGCCTCGGCGCGCTCGAGCTGCTTCTTGCGGCCGAGATTCTCACGCTCGGCGACGTAGATCATCTCCTTGGTGACGATGCCGGCGCGGGCGAATTCGAGCTGGGTGATCTTGTGGCCGTCGAGGCCGCGCAGCGGCTTGTGATGCGCGGTGAACGCCTTCGCCGCCTTGTCGGCGCCGACATTGCCGTTGTCCTCCGGCTTGATGTCGCGGCCGACATATTCCTCGACGCCGCCGCGCTCCAGCACCCAGGCGGAGCGGGCGCGCGACAGGCCGGCGTTGACGTCGATCGTCACGGACGGATCGGTGTAGGGCCCGGAGGTGTCGTAGACCGGCAGGTTCGGCTCGGACGCTGCTTCCGACAGGATGATCTCGCGCAGCGGCACGCGCAGGTCGGGCGCGGTGTCCGGCACGGCGTAGATCTTGCGCGAGGACGGCAGCGGGCCGGTCGTGACGGCGGGCAGGGTGGTGTCGGGATTGGAGCGGATGTTCATGGGATCCTCCTTCTCAATTGTTGTTGTTGGAGTGAATGGGGGACGTCATTGCGAGGAGCACTTGCGACGAAGCCATCCGGGGCGGCACCCGCGGCCCTGGATTGCGTCGCTTCGCTCGCAATGACGGTGGAGCGAGTGGGGCCACGAGCGGCTCTCTCGCCCGCGTCGAGTTGCGGTTTGTCCAGCGTGTGAGGAGCGCAGAGTGTTCAGGCTCCCCTCCCCCTTGCGGGGAGGGGTTGGGGGTGGGGGTGCCCGGAGCTCGGTGCTGACGGGTGAGCGCGCTTGCGAAGTTGCTAGTTGCTCTTAACTTCACACGAAGAGCGGTGCGTGTGGACCCCCACCCCCGACCCCTCCCCGCAAGGGGGAGGGGGGCGCACCGCGCTTGCGGCAACGAGCTCTTGCAACAATTCTCAGACGCATTCGCAAAAATCGCGCGCATCATGCCGGCTCCTTCGCCGCATCCAGCCATGCGCGGACACGCGCGTCAGGGTCGGGGTTCTGGGTGACGTCGCTGACGACGGCGATGGAGTCGGCGCCGGCGGCGAAGATCTCCGCGGCCTGCTCCAGCTTGATGCCGCCGATGGCGACCAGGGGAATGTTGCCGATGCGCTGCTTCCAGACGCCGATCTTCGCGATGCCCTGCGGCGCGAAGCGCATCGCCTTCAAGGTGGTCGGAAAGATCGGGCCGAGCGCGACGTAGTCGGGCTTGGCGGCGAGCGCGGTCTCCAGTTCGGCGTCGTCATGGGTCGAGAGGCCGAGCGTGAGGCCAGCGTCCTTGATCGCCTTGACGTCGGCCTCGGCCAGATCCTCCTGGCCGAGATGGACGTGCTCGGCGCCGGCGACGACGGCGGCGCGCCAGTAATCGTTCACGATCAGCTTCGTCGCCGTGCCCTTGGTGATGGCGAGCGCATCGGTGACGATCTGCAGCGCCTGGCCGTCGTCGAGATTTTTCGCACGCAATTGCACGGTGCCGACGCCGAGTTTTGTCAGGCGCTCGACCCAGGCGAGGCTGTCGACGACGGGATAGAAGCGATCAGGATACGGCATGCCAGAACGGGGTCCCAACGACAGGGGTGGAGGGCGAGGCGAAATCGCGGGCGTCCATCAGCCCGGCCTCGTAGGCGGTGCGGCCGGCCTCACAGCCGAGCCGGAAGGCGCGCGCCATCGCGACGGGGTCGGCGGCCTTGGCGATCGCGGTGTTGAGCAGCACGGCGTCGTAGCCGAGTTCCAGCGCTTCCGCGGCGTGGCTGGGCGCGCCGAGGCCGGCGTCGACGACGAGCGTGATGTCGGGCAGCCGATCGCGTAAGAGCTTCAGCGCGTCGCGATTGATGATGCCCTTCGCCGAGCCGATTGGCGCCGCCCAGGGCATCACGACCTTGCAGCCGGCATCGACCAGCCGCGTCGCGACGGTGAGATCCTCGGTGCAATAGGGGAAAACCTCGAAACCGTCCTTGATCAGGATGGTGGCGGCCTCGACCAGCCCGACGACATCGGGCTGCAAGGTGTCGTTGTCGCCGATCACCTCGAGCTTGATCCAGGAGGTGCCGAACAATTCGCGCGCGAGCTTGGCTGTCGTCACCGCCTCGCGCACGCTGCGGCAGCCGGCGGTGTTCGGCAGCACCGTGACATTGAGCGCGTTGATCAGCTTCCAGAATGCATCACCGCTCTTGCCGCCCGCAGCCTCGCGCCGCAGGGAGACGGTGACGATCTCGGCGCCGGAGGCGCGGATCGCGTCCTGCATGATCGCGGGCGACGGGTAGAGCGCGGAGCCGATGAGGAGGCGCGAGGTGAAGGTCTTGTCGTAGAATTTCAGCATAGATGATCTCCGTCATGTCGGACGGTGGTCCCGGCGCACGCCGGGACCCATACCGCGTGATGTCGCGATGGGGCACGAGAGGAGAGACCGAGCGCTATCACCGCCGACGGTGGTTATGGGTCCCGGCATGCGCCGGGACGACGGCGGAGTGTGTGGCGCGAGCGCGCGCTCCATCGGCATCACCCTCCCTGCCGCGGCGTGATGATCTCGATCTCGTCGCCGGCGTTCAGCGCCGTCTCGGCCCAGCGGCTCTTCGGCACGACATCGTAGTTCAGCGCGATCGCGAAATGGGTGCCTTCGTAGTCGAGCTCGGAGAGCAGCGCGGCGACGCTGGTGGCGCTGATGTCGCGGGCTTCGCCATTGACCGTTACGCGCATCGCATCACCTCGTTATCGATCTGGCCATGCGCGACATAGTTGAGCGTCGCCTGCGCCAGCGCCGGCGCGATCAGGAAGCCGTGGCGGTAGAGGCCGTTGACGCGGATCTCGCGCTCGCTCTGCACCGTGATGCGCGGCAGGTTGTCGGGATAGGCCGGCCGCAGGCCGGAGCCGAATTCGAGGATGCGCGCCTCGCCGAACGCGGGATGCACGGAGTAGGCGGCGCCGAGCAATTCCAGCGCCGAACGCAAGCTGACGCCGGTGTCCTCGGCCTCGAGCGAGGTCGCGCCGAGCATGAACAGATTGTCCTCGCGCGGGATCAGATACAGCGGAAAGCGCGGATGCATCAGCCGCACGGGGCGCGCCAGCTGCACCTCGGATGTCTCGATCAGGATCATCTCGCCCTTGACGCCGCGCAAGTCAGGCTCGGCGTCGCGTGCCTCCAGCCCGCGGCAGTCGATGACCAGGCCGTCGAGATCATCAGCGCTGACAGCGCTGTTGAACAGCACGCGGCCGCCGGCCTCGACGATGCGCTGGTGCAGCCTCGGCAGCACGCGGCGCGGTTCGACATGGCCTTCGCTCGGATAGAACAGGCCCTCGCGGAAGCGGCCCTCGAGCGACGGTTCCAGCGCCGCGAGAGCCGCCGCATCGAGCCGCTGATAGCCCGAGGTGCGGCGGGCGAAGCGGTCGTAATCGGCGCGGTCGCGGGCATGCGCGATCACCAGCGAGCCGTTGAATGGCGTTTCCGGCATCTCGTGCCGCCAAATATCGAGCGAGGCGAGGCCGAGCCGGCTGATGACGGGCTCGGAGATTTCGCTCTCGCAATACGGTGCCAGCATGCCGCCGGCCCAATGGCTGGTGGAGAGCATCAGCGCGGCGTCGCTGCGCTCGTGCAGGGTCACGTCGTGACCGGCACGCGCGAACAGCAGCGCCTGCCAAGCGCCGGCAATACCTGCACCGATGATGGATACGGGGACATCCCCGCGCGTAAGCGTCTGCTGCATCCCTGTCCCTTCGCCGGCATGACCCGGATCAGGTTCAAAGGGTCACCGCATTCACGCTGCGGTATCTCAGCTCCCCCTCGGAGCTCCCCTCGGAACGCGCTTAAAATAGACCGATACGGCCCCGTGTCAACGGAGTGTCACGGAAAGACGGTGTACGGCCGTTAGGAACCAAATCGCGTCAGTGCGCGCGGGCGTGGCGGCTGCCGGCGATTTTCGGCGTGATGTCGAGCGGCGCGCTGACGCGCTCCGGCCGGCCCGCCGGCCTGGCATCGGCGAGGCGCTGCCGCTTGGCCACCTCGTAATAGCCCTTGGCGAAATAGGCCACGGCGCGGTCGTGATCGCCGCGCGCGGCGCGATAGGCGCCGGCGAGGTAGCGCACGCCATAGGTGAGGTTGGTGTTGGGATCGTGCAGGCCGGCCGCATCGCCGGTGTAGCCGAGGCCGCGCGCGGTGCCGAGCTTGATCTGCATCAGGCCGATGCAGCCGCAACTGCCGACGAGGTCCTTCTGGTACTTGCTCTCGCGCACGATGACGCGGTGGATCAGCGCTTCGGGAATGTTGTTGGCGGCGGCATGCACCGCGACCAGTGCATCGATATGCGGATGGCCGGTGTTCATGTGCTTGGGCTTGATGTCCGCAGCCCGGCGTTCGGTCTCGCGCGGCTCGGCGGCGGGCTCGGCCGGCAGGGCGTCGGCATCGGCGGGCGCGGCGGCATTGGCATCCATCGGCTGGGTGGTGTCGGCGCTGCTGACCGCCTCGATCGCCTCGACCTCGCGCGCGGCCTTGGTCACGGCGCTGCGGGCGGCGAGTTCCTTGATTCCCTCACCGCGCAAATGCGCCAGCTTGATCTTCCCGGACCGTGCCTTGCCGGCCGTGTCCGATGCCAGATTCGCATCCTCGGCCGCCATGACCGACGGCAGGTGACCAGCCACGGCAAAGGCCGCAAGGCAGGCCGTCAGCGCGAGACGTTTCATGTGTCAGGATCCCCCGGGAACCATGCGCGTGCCAAGCAGCCCCCCGACACGCATTTACACTTTACGCACCGTAATTGGTGCGAACGCCGGGCGATATTATGGCCGAAATGCGGCGATGGCGCTGGTTTGGGCATGATGGTTTCCGGGGTTTACCCCGAATTATGGCCGGCGTGCTTGGTTGGCGGACGTCTCCCGATCAGGGCCCTTGCCGCAATGACGCTGTCCGTGACCCACTCCGAAGCGACCGCCCGTCCGGCGCACGCGCAGCTCGCGCTGTGGGTCGGCGCCGGCGTCTACGCGCTGCTGCTGATCTCCGGCAACCGGCTGCTCAACGATCCCGACACGCTGTGGCAGATCACGGTGGGGCAGTGGATCATCGACCATCGCGCGGTGCCCGAGGTCGACGTCTATTCCTTCACCATGCGCGGCGCGCCGTGGATCTCGACGCAATGGCTGGCGCAGGTCGCCTATGCCGGCGCGTATGCCATCGCCGGCTGGACCGGCCTGGTGGTGCTGGCGGCGTCCGCAATCGCGCTCGCCTTCGCGCTGCTCGCGCGCGCCTTGAGCCGGCATCTGCGCGACAGCACGACGCTGGTGTTCGTCATCGCTGCCTTCCTGCTCTGCCTGCCGCATCTCTTGGCGCGGCCGCACGTGCTGGCGTTTCCGATCCTGGTGGCCTGGATGGCCGGGCTGATCGACGCCGCCGACCGCAAGCAGGCGCCGCCGATCGCGATGGTGCTGCTGCTGGCGCTGTGGGCCAATCTGCACGGCGGCTTCGTGTTCGGCCTGTTCTTCATCGCCCCCGCCGCGCTCGACGCGCTGGTCAATGCCGAGCCGCACGCCCGCCGCGCGCTCGCGCTGCGCTGGGCCGCCTTCGCCGCCCTGGCACTGGCCGCGAGCTGCTGCACGCCCTATGGCTGGAACGCGCTGCTCGCGGCGCGGAAGATCCTGTCGCTCGGCGAGGCGCTGCCGCTGATCGTGGAATGGAAGGCGGCGGATTTCCAGGGCCTCGGTCCGTTCGAAATCTGCCTCCTGCTGGCGATCGGCCTTGCACTAAATCACGGCATCCGGTTGCCGCCGGTGCGCATCCTGATGCTGCTCGGCCTGTTGCATATGGCACTGTCACAGGGGCGCGCGGCGGAAATTCTGGCGCTGGTCGGTCCGCTGGTGCTCGCGGCACCGCTGGCGCGGCAGCCGGGTGGCGAGCCCATGCAACCTGCCGCCGGCGGCGCGCGGGCGTTGCTGACGGCCGCGGTCGTGCTCGCGCTCGGCATGGCCACCTTCGCCTCGGCGCCGATCCTCGCCTTCGCGCCCAACCTGCGCGGCACGCCGGTGGCGGCGGTGACCGAGCTCAAGAAGCTCAACCTTGCCCGCGTCCTCAACGACTACGATTTCGGCGGCTACCTGATCTCTGTCGGTGTGGCGCCCTTCATCGACGGCCGCACCGAGCTCTATGGCGAAAAATTCTTCGTCGATCACAACGCCGCGTCAGGCCTGATGGAGCCGGACAATCTGTTCCGCCTGCTGAAGGACTACCAGATCGAGGCGACCTTGCTGCGCACCCAGAGCGCGGCCACCAAGCTGCTCGAC
Source organism: Bradyrhizobium sp. HKCCYLS2038 (assembly GCF_051167655.1). Classification (NCBI taxonomy): domain Bacteria; kingdom Pseudomonadati; phylum Pseudomonadota; class Alphaproteobacteria; order Hyphomicrobiales; family Nitrobacteraceae; genus Bradyrhizobium; species Bradyrhizobium sp. HKCCYLS2038. Next base: position 1,563,451 of record NZ_JBNPTM010000001.1, read on the forward strand.
CATGTCGACGGCTGGCAGAAGGTCTATGCCGACGACATCGCCACCATCCATGTGCGCAAGGCGGGCGCCCGGCATGCAGTGGAACCGGCGGTTGATTCTGCCGCTCACTGAATCGAGTACAGCGATCGCATCCGCGTGAGGTCGGATGTCGCGCGGCATCCCGGCGCGTGCAAACCGGCAGCCATGCGGCTATGATGAGACCTGTCAGTTCGACAGCAAGCCTGACTCATTCAAGAAGACTGAACAGAGAGGGAGCGCGTCATGGCCGCGAAGCCAGCCGACATCAAGTCAACCAACATCCATTTTCGAGGCATCGACAGCCCGCAACCTGCCGTGCGCGTCCTCGACATGCCGCGCAACAATCCCTGCGCCCAATGCGGCGAGCCGATCGCGCTGCCGTCCTGGGTCGAGAAGGATGGCCGGCGTACCGCCTATCTCTGGCACTGCCGCCTCTGCGACTACCGCTACGAGACCATCGCGTTCTACGCCGAAGCGGTTGATGACGACGCAATGGCGGCGTAGGTGGTCGCCATTGCCTGCAGGGTATCAGCTAAAAATCTGCTGATCTCCTCTTGAACACATGAATATTTAAGACGCGTGCTGCGACCGCCACGACGGTGCGCTCCCTCTCCCCGTTCTTCACGGGGAGAGGGTCGGGGTGAGGGGCAGCCGCACGGGCAGACTTAGTTATTAGAACTGAAGTCTGCTCGACGCTCCTAAAATCTCCGACGCAGTCCGAGCTTCCATAGCTCTTTCATCACAAGCTCTCGGGTAGACACTGGCACTTCCCGTGCCGTTGCCCCTCACCCCAACCCTCTCCCCGTGAAGAACGGGGAGAGGGAGCCGACTGCCGCTGCAGCGAGCAGCTCGCATCTATCGACGATGTTTCAACCAAGATCTCACCAATCAAGATTTCAAGGATGACCGGGCGCGCAAATTCAAAGCGGCCGGATTGACGAATTCGCGCGCCCAACCGTCACTCAGTAACACTTCCGCGGCGCAGTGAGACCGCTTGTCGCGCAAGGTGACGAAATCGTGGTTCCGGCGGAACGCGGACTGTCCGTTGCAGTTCTCTCGTCACCATTCACTGAGAGGAGACACCACATGGTGATGAAGACTGTTGCGGCCGGCCTCGCCGGTTCCCTGCTGCTCGCGACGGCGGCATTCGCCGCTGAGAGCACCACCACGACCACCAGCACCACGACGACTGCCAATACCACGGCAGCGTCCTACCAGGGTGACTGGCGCAGCTCGAAGCTGGTCGGTGTCAAGGTGTACAACAACAACAACGAGAACGTCGGCTCGATCGACGACATGCTCGTCGACAAGAGCGGCAATATCAAGGGCGTCGTGATCGGCGTCGGCGGCTTCCTCGGCATGGGCGAGCACATGGTGGCCGTCGCATTCGATCAGCTGAAGTTCTCGGATCAGCCGGTGCAGGCGAGCACGGCGTCCAACGCTCCGGCCACCGGCACCACGCCGCCGGCCTCAACGACGCCGCCGGCTTCGACCACCACGACCGGCGCCGCCACGGGTACTTCGTCGTCGTCATCGATGAGCTCGTCAAAGAACCGCTGGTATCCCGACCACGCCATGATCAACGCCACCAAGGATCAGCTGAAGTCGATGCCCGAGTTCAAGTACTCGGAGTAATTCGAACCGAAGGCCTGATTTGAGCGACGCGGCGCGCCCGGATTCGTCCGGACGCGTTCGCGCGTCAGGCAGCAGGGCGGAGTGTGGTTCGGCCGAGCGGCAGCTCGATGCGCGCGACCAGTCCGCTGGGCTTGCGATCGTGCAGCGAGAGCTCGCCGCCATGCGCCTGGACGATCGCCTTCGCGATCGACAGGCCGAGGCCGAAGCCGGTGGCTTCGTCCATATTGCGGGCGTCGTCCCCGCGCACGAACGGCTCCAGCATGGTCGGCTTGAGCGCATCGGCGATGCCGGGTCCGTCATCCTCGACGTCGATCGTCAGACACGCCCCGGAGACGGTCAGCCTGATCACGACCAGCTTGCCGTACTTCGCAGCATTCTCGACCAGGTTGGTGACGGAGCGCAGCAGATCGTCCGGCCGCACGGTGGCCATGGCATGCGGCGGCCCGACGTAGGTCACGTCGTGCCCGACATCGGCGAACTGGTCGGCGACGAGTTGCAGGATGCTGGCAATGTCGACCAGCGTCATCGGCTCGAGCTTGCGGCCGTTGCGCAGGAACGACAGCACGGATCCGAGCATGGCATGCATCTGATCGAGGTCGGCCAGCATGCGGCTGCGCTGCAGCTCATCCTCGACGAACTCGCAGCGCAGCCGCATGCGGGTCAGCGGCGTCCGCAGGTCGTGGCTGATCGCCGCGAGCATCTTGGTGCGGTCGTTCATCAGCGCGGTAATGCGTTGGCGCATGCGGTTCAGGGCGCGCGCCAGCGAGCGGATTTCCTCGGGGCCGCGCTCGGGCAGAGCGGCGGAGTCGCCATCGAGGCTGAAGGTTTCCGCAGCCTTCGCGAAGCTCGACAAGGGTGAGGTCAGCGCACGTGCGGCCCACAGGCCGAGCAGCGTCGTGCTGATCAGCGCGAACAGGATCGTCGTCAGCCACGGCGCACCCCAGAACGGCGGCCGGTGCGGCCGGTCGGGCGTCTTGGCGGAGATCAGCTCGCCATCGGGAAGCGCGAAGACGACACGGTGCAGGGGCGATCCGGGCGGCGGCATGAAGACCCCGTAGCCGGGGCCGAGACCCCGAAAGCCGCCGGGGCCGTGTCCGCCATCCGGTTCGCCGCCACGCCGCCCGCCGTCTCTCTCCGCGGCCTGCTGCGCCGGATCGGCCGGCATCGGCTCGGACTGCGCCTTGATGTCGAACTCCGGATAGGCGCGGGCGATGTCGGCGAGCAGCCGCGTCCGCTCGTCGGCGGGCGCGTGACCGAGAACGTGGATGACGGCGGCGAGCTGAAAAGGGCCCGCCTCGTTCTCACCCGGCGGCTGCTCGGCGCGATACAACAGGAACGTCGCCGTGATGATGGCGTGGAGCGCCACGATCGAGATCGCCACCAGCGCGGTGATCTGGCCGCGGATTCCCTTCAGGTTGAGAAAGCCGAACGACCTCATCACCGCCCCGTCAATGGCTCTGCGGCGCGGTCAACACCTCGACGACGGGCGTGAACATGTAGCCGCCGGAACGCACGGTCTTGATCATCGTGGCCTCCTGCGGATCAGGCTCGATCTTGCGGCGGATGCGGCTGACGAGAACGTCGATCGAACGTTCGAACGAGCCGGCGCTGCGGCCTTGCGTCAGGTCGAGCAGGCTGTCGCGGGACAGCACGCGACCAGGCCGTTCGCAGAACGTGCGCAGCAGGTCGAACTCCGCGCTCGTCATCGCCACGCGCGCCCCTTCAGGGTTGCGCAGCTCGCGCAGCCGGAAATCGATCTTCCAGCCGAGGAAGCTCAGCGCGGTCGCGCCCTCGGTCGCACTGGCGGTGATCGCGGCGGCCTGCCTGCGCAGCACCGCATTGATGCGGGCGAGCAGCTCGCGCGGATTGAACGGCTTGGGCAGGTAGTCGTCGGCGCCCATCTCGAGACCGAGAATGCGGTCGACGTCCTCGCCGCGCGCCGTGAGCATGATGATCGGCACCTGCGATTCCGCGCGCAGCTTGCGGCACAAGGTCAGGCCGTCCTCGCCGGGCAGCATCACGTCGAGGATCAGCAGGTCGATCCGGTGATCTCCCATGATGCGGGTCATCTCGCGGCCATCGGTCGCGGTCGTCACGTTGCAGGCATTGTTGCGCAGATATTTCGCAATCAGCGTCCGCGTCTCGCGGTCGTCCTCGACGACCAGGATGTGGGGTTGTGTCTGGGCCATACCGTCAATTGACCTAGAATCGCGGCGTTTTGCGAAGTTTTTTGTTGCGAAATGTTTCCTGGTGGCAACGTCCGGCACGGCCTGGACATCAGCTAGACCCGTGTTGCGGCTTTCGTGTGGGTGCGTCAAGCGTGATGGATGAATGCGGCGCCGGCTTGGCTGCACCCGACTACCGATGCAGCGTCCGTAATGTCGCCGTAGAGGGCCAAATCAGTGCTTGTAATTAACTGAGCCGTCGCTCCGAGCGCGGTGCGCTGCCTCTCCCCGTCAAGAACGGGGAGAGGGGGAGACCGTCGTCGCGGTTCGATCAGTTCGGCTTCACCAGCGGGCAGCCGCCCTTGTCGAGCGGGCGGAAGGCTTCGTCGCCGGGCACGGTCGCGATCAGCTTGTAGAGGTCCCAGTCGCCCTTGGACTCCTCGGGCTTCTTGACCTCGAACAGATACATGTCGTGCACCATGCGGCCGTCGATGCGGATCTTGCCGTTCTTGGCGAAGAAATCGTTCACCGGCGTCGCGCGCATCTGCTCCATCACCTTGGGGGCCTCGTCGGTGCCGATGGCTTCGATCGCCTTCAGGTAATGCATGGTCGCGGAGTAGAGCCCGGCCTGAATCATGGTCGGCATGTGCCCGACCTTGTCGTTGAAGCGCTTGGAGAACGCGCGGGTCTCGTCGTTCATGTCCCAGTAGAACGCGTCGGTTACGATCAGGCCAGCGGTCGATTTTGTGCCGAGCGAATGCACGTCGGTGATCTCCATCAGCAGTGCGATCATCTTCTGGCCGCTCTGCGCCAGGCCGAACTCCGCCGCCTGCTTGAGCGCATTCTGCGTATCGCCACCGGCATTGGCGAGGCCGACCACCTTGGCCTTGGACGCCTGCGCCTGCAGCACGAAGGACGAGAAGTCGGACGAGTTCAGCGGATGGCGCACGTCGCCAAGGACCTTGCCGCCGGCTTCCTTCACGACGTTGGCCGCGTCGCGCTCCAGCGCCTGGCCGAACGCGTAGTCGGCGGTGATGAAGAACCAGGTGTCCTCGCCTTGCTTGACCATCGCCTTGCCGGCGACATTGGACAGGGCGTAGGTGTCGTAGGTCCAGTGCACGGTGTTCGGCGAGCATGCCGTGCCGGTGATGTCGGACGAACCGCCGCCGGAATTGATGTGGATCTTGTTCTTCTCGCGCGTCAGCGCCGAGATCGGCAGCGCCACCGAGGAGGTCGGCACGTCGAAGATCGCATCGACCTTCTCGTTGTCGTACCAGTTGCGCGCAATGTTGATGCCGACGTCGGGCTTGTTCTGGTGGTCGGCCGAGACCACTTCGACCTTCTTGCCCTTGACCTTGCCGCCATAATCCTCGACCGCCATCTGCACGGCGACCAGCGAGCCCTTGCCGGTGGCATCCGCATAGAGGCTCGACATGTCCGTGAGCACGCCGATCTTGACGACGTCGTCCGAGATCGTCTGGGCCTGAGCGGTTCCGCAAAGGGCTGCCAGTGCCAGGGCAGCGGCGATGGCTTGCGCCGAAGGTCTCATCTGTTTCTCCCGAGATTGTTGTTGTTGGCTCGGGATGTTTAGCCTCGTTGGCAGCGCGGTGCAAAGCAGGGACCGTGCATGGGACCGTTGCACGACCGCGGACTACAGGCCCGGCAAGGTGTTGACCCGGACCGACAGGGTGCCTTCGGCCGAGGCGATCACGCGCAGCACCTTGGCGTCGAACGCGATGTCGGTCAACGCGAGGTTGTTGATGTCGGTGTCGACGCGGATGCCGTTCTCGTTCTTCTGCAGCTCCGCAACCGCGGTCGCGATTTTCTCACGGACATTGTCCGCGAACGGCTTGAGATCGACCACCGACCGTTCCAGCAGCGCGCGCTGCAGATGCGGAACCGCGGCGCGGGCCGCGGCGCCGAGCAGGCCAAATGCGGCCTCCGATTCGACCGCGAGCTGCAGGTCGGCGAGCCGCAGGATCTGCTGCGCCTGGTCGACGATGGGGCGTCCCCAGATATGCACAGTCGCCTCGGCAGCGAGGCCGAAGAAGCTCTCCTTCTCCTTGCCCTTGACCTGCAGCGAGATCAGCAGCCGGTTGCCCGAGGGCGTGACGGTCGCATGCTTGACGGTGACGGCAACCGGCCCGGAGCCGTCCTCGGGGAAGGTCCGGCCGGCGAGCTGCGAGTCGACGAGCTTGGTGAGCTCGGCGAAGGGCACGTCGATCGGGACCGCGACGTTGATGCCGCCGGTGGTCGGCGGAACGATCGTGAGCTTCTCGGGAAACGGACACTCGGGCTTGGTCTCTGCCGGCGTCACCCGGGTCTCCGCCTCGATGCCCATCGTCACCGTCGCCACGGTGGCATCGATCACCGGCTGGGCTGCGAGCGCGCGCGTCGGCTTGATCTCGAGCCAGACCGGCGGCAGTCCGGGCGCCGAGCCCTGCAGCGGGACCGAGCGGCAGGCGCGGGACCATTGGATCTGCGCATTTCGTCTCAGCGTCGGGTCCTTGCGCAGCCGTTCGCTGAGGGCACTGAGCTGTTCATTGACCTGCTTGTCGATGATCGGCTTCATCTGCGCCGGCACGTTGACGCGCGCGCCGGCGACGGTCAGCGCGGTGTCGCCGAGATTGACCTGGGCCGCGAAATTGGGCTCGACATACCAGGACACGGCCAGCCGTGGCCGCATCGCGATCATCACGCTCCCCTTGATGTCGGCCGTAGCGTTCAGGTTCTTGATGTTGATGCCGCCGATCTTGCTGGCGGCGTCCGATCCGAGCAGCCCGCCGATGGCATCACCGAGCGCGCCGGTCGCTTTCGCCGACAGCGATCCCGTGACGTTCAGCCGGCCCGAGAGCGGCGTCATCAGCGAGAGCGTGTCCTGCGCGCCCGTCGCGGCGATCGCCCCGCGCGACACCGTCCAGCCGATGTCGGCATTCTGCAGCAGCTGAGACACCGGATTGTCGGACTTGCCCGAAAAATTGCGCGGCGTCGCCTTCTCGGCGGCATCCCTGATAGCCCCGAGCGAGATCGTGACCGGCGCCATGATGATCGAGTTGCGGGTCGCCGGCGGCAACGGCGGCAGCTCGGCGAGCTGGGGCGCCGGTGTGCTGCCGGAAAACAGGAACACTTCGGCGATGATGATGCCGATCAGGACCAATGCGGCAAGCCCGGCAACCCCGATCAGCACCGTTCGCAGCCAGGGCGGCGAGCGTCGCGCCGGCCGCTGCTGCGGTTTCGGAGCGAGCGGATGAGGCCTGCCCTGCCAATCCGGTGGCGGCGTCGGAAGCTTCATGTCGGGTCCACGGACTCCAGCTGCCGCGATGTCGGCGCGCCGCGGCGGCGAGATCACGGTTAATGCGAGATTGTCGAGTTTACAGGGCTGGACCGAGGCGCGCCAGAGCAGCGCCTGCGGCGGGATGCCATCAATCGGGCGTGATGGTGAACGTCCCGGGTGCAAAAAAAGGACCGCCGGAGCACGAGGCCACGGCGGTCCAAGTCTGGGAGGAAGAGGGAAGCTGGGAGGAAGAAAGTAGGAAAGGGCAGGAGCCGGAGCGTCGCGCCGTTCAGCGCGTCACGCGGCCAAGAACTCGGCCGAGATCGGCGCGGCGCTCCATCGGCAGCACGATGACCCTGGCGCCGACAGTCACGCGGGAATAGAGATCGATCACGTCCTGATTGGTCAGGCGGATGCAGCCCGACGACACATGGGTGCCGATGGTATCGGGGGCATTCGTGCCGTGAATGCGATAGACGGTGCCGCCGAGATACATCGCGCGGGCGCCGAGCGGATTACCGGGGCCGCCGGCCATGTGGCGCGGCAGATAAGGCTGGCGTGCGATCATCTCCGGCGGCGGCGTCCAGTCCGGCCACTCGGCCTTCCTGGTCACCGACTGCACGCCGGACCAGGTGAAGCCGTCGCGGCCGACGCCGATGCCGTAGCGCATCGCCTGGCCGTTGCCGAGCACGTAGTACAAATAGGTATTCGGGGTGTCGATGATGACGGTACCCGGGGCTTCGCGGGTCGCGTAGTTCACGATCTGACGGCGCAGGCGCGCGGGCAACTCATAAGTTGTCGATTCGTCCTCGCGCGGATCGACAAGCTGCGGCACCGTGGCCTGCGGCTCATAGCTCGCGACTGGCGGCGGCAGCAGGAACGGGAAAGGGAATGGAGCGGGGGACGCGGCTTGCGTCGGCGACGCGGTCGCGACCGCGCCGGCGAGCAGCGCGCCAAGGATGATGCGGGATTGCCAACGGGTCGTACCTGACGTGAACATGAACGTCCGCCTGTTTGATCGTCGTTGCGCGGCTGTTGTCTCAGCCAGCGCGCTTGAAATCAGTTGACTGTCATCATTGTCGGAGCGCTTGGTCCGGCTCCTTGATGCTGCAACTCATAAGGGAGAAAAGTTTCATTGCGTTTGCACGCTGCAAGTAAAACGGTTTCGTCGGCTTAACCGTTTGTTTCATGACGGTTTCACGACAGAGACTGCGCAGATCGTGGTCGTGGACGGTGGATCGCGGCAAAAACAGCCTTCGACAGTTCGATGACGTCACACGCCTGAAATAACAATGTCGGATTTTGCGGCTGTTCAGAATCGCTGCAACTTTCCGGATCGCCTTATGCGGATCTTAATCGCAACTGACGCCTGGCACCCGCAGGTCAACGGCGTGGTACGCACGCTCACCTCCTTGTCGCGTGCCGCGGCGGGCCTCGGCTACGACATCACCTTCCTGACGCCCGAAGGGTTCTCCTCGTTCGGCGTGCCGACCTATCCGGGCCTGCGGCTCGCGATCACGCGGGCCGGCGAGATCGCCCGCCGCATCGAGGCGGCTGCGCCTGATGCGATTCACATCGCCACCGAAGGCACGATCGGGTGGGCGGTGCGTCGCTACTGCCTGCGCAACGGCCTTCCTTTCACCACCTCCTACACGACGCGCTTCCCGGAATATGTCTCGGTCCGCACCGGTATTCCCGACGCGGTCGGCTATTGGGTGATGCGCCGCTTCCACGACGCGGCCGCGATGACCATGATCGCAACGAATTCGCTCAAGCAGGAGCTCGCCTCGCGCGGCTTCAAGCGTCTCGGCTTCTGGACGCGGGGCGTCGATACCAAGCTGTTCAATCCCGACGAACCAGCGGCGCTCGATCTGCCGCGCCCGATCTTCATGAGCGTCGGCCGCGTCGCGATCGAGAAGAATCTCGAAGCGTTCCTGTCGCTCGATCTGCCGGGGTCGAAGGTCGTGGTCGGCGACGGTCCGGCCAAGGCCGAGCTCGCGCGGCGTTTCCCGACCGCGCATTTCCTCGGCGAGAAGACCGGCAAGGATCTGACTGCGCACATGGCGGCCGCTGATGTCTTCGTATTTCCGAGCCTGACCGACACGTTCGGCGTGGTGCAGCTGGAATCGCTCGCCTGCGGTACGCCGGTCGCGGCGTTCCCTGTCACCGGTCCGCTCGACGTCATTGCCGATCATCCGGTGGGTGCGATCGACTGGGATCTGCGCGCGGCCTGCCTGAAGGCGCTGACGATGTCGCGCGCCGAGTGCCGCACCTTCGCGCTCGACCGCTCCTGGGAGAACAGCGCACGCCAGTTCATCGGCAATCTCGCCGTGCCGCAGCTGTCACGCGTCGTTCGTCCTGCACCGATCCTGGCCGGCCAGAGCGCGGTGCGCGGCTGACGGCCAAGCCTTCAATTATCAGATTCAATCCAAACGTAGTGAGATGTGAGATGGCAGAAACCATGAAGCTCGACGGCGCGCGTGAGCTCGATTTCGACCGCGAGCAGGTCGAGCAGGCCTACGACCGCTGGGCGCCGGTCTACGATCTCGTGTTCGGCGGCGTGTTCGAGAAGGGCCGCAAGGCCGCGATCTCGGCCACCAACAAGATGGGCGGGCGCGTGCTCGAAGTCGGCGTCGGCACCGGCATCTCGCTGCCGCTCTACGCGCCGCATGTCCGCGTGTTCGGCACCGACATCTCCGAGGCGATGCTCGGCAAGGCGATGCGCCGCGTCGCCGATCAGCGGCTGAAGAACGTCGAGGGTCTGGCGGTGATGGATGCCGAGAACCTCGACTTCCCAGACGATTCCTTCGACGTCGTGATGGCGCAATATGTCGTCACGGCCGTGCCGAACCCCGAGGTCGCGCTCGACGAGTTCGCCCGCGTGCTGCGACCCGGCGGCGAGCTGATCATTCTGACCCGCGTCAGCGCCGATGACGGCCTGCGCCGGGTGATCGAGCAGGCGCTGCAGCCGGTGGTGCGCCGGCTCGGCTTCCGCACCGCCGAGTTCGGCTGGTCGCGCTACATGCGCTGGCTCGCCGGCGCCGAGCGCATGGAGCTGGTCGAGCGCCGCCTGATCCCGCCGCTCGGACACTTCTCGCTGGTGCGTTTCCGCAAGATCGAGCGTTCCGCGGCGGCCTGACGCCGCGCCCAGCCGCGGCAGAGTTCCGCGTTCCCGTGTCCTGACGTGTGACAGCTCGATGTTGTCACATCACCTACATCGAATCCCCTTACACGCCTTGCAACTCAGTCCTTGGAGCAACCATGATCAAGCACTTCCTGGAGCAGCTGCGGATCCAGCGCTGGGACGACCATCGCTATTATCACCATAGCCGCATCAATCAGAGCCTGCATTTCGTCAGCGCGGTCAGCTTCATGATCGCCTATGTGATGATGGTGTTCGATCCGCTGATCTCGGCGCTGATCGGCTGGCTGGTGTCGATGACCTCGCGCCAGGCGGGACATTTCTTCTTCGAGCCGCGCGGCTACGATCATATCAACCACGCGACGCACGAGCACAAGGAAGAGATCAAGGTCGGCTACAATCTGCAGCGCAAGGTCGTGCTGATGACGATCTGGGCTGCCGCGCCGGTGGTGCTGTATCTGCAGCCGTCGTTCTTCGGCCTGTTCACGCCCTGGGCCTCCGCGATGGATTTCGCGCGCGAGACCGCCAAGCTGTGGCTCGTGATCGGCGTCGGCGGCCTGATGTTCCGCACCATCCAGCTGTTCTTCATCCGCGACGTCGAGACCGGCTTGGTCTGGATGACCAAGATCCTCACCGACCCCTTCAACGACTTCATGCTGTACCGCAAGGCGCCGATCGCCCTGCTGCGCGGTGAGCTGATCGACCCCGGCCTCGACCTGATCGGCGAGGGCCTCGAAGAGCAGCACGCCTGAGTCGGATGCGATCAGAGCGGCGCGATGCCCGGGCCAGTCCCGGGCATCGGTGTTTATGGGATTGTCGATGCTGAGACAGGCAACTTTGCCGTTGGGTTACCCCGTCATGCCCGGGCTCGTCCCGGGCATCCACGTGGTTCTCAGAATGCCGAACGACGTGGATGGCCGGGACAAGCCCGGCCATGACGATGTGGAGACGGATGAGCGCACCACTCAGATCGTCAAATGCGATTGTTCTGCCCTCCCAGAGAGGGCAGCGAGATCAGCGCCGGACAACGGCGCCGAGCATCTCCTTCAGGATCTGCCGCTTGATCGCCTTGTTGGTGAGCGTGCCGTCGTTCCACCACCAGCCGTCCTGCTTCATTGTCTCCGCGGCCGCGACGAAGCGCCTGGTCACCTCGGCGAAATCTGCGTCGGTGTAGTTCAGGCTGAAGATCAAGCGGCCGGTGCCCACCCAGCTCAGCGCCAGGCCTTCGGCGCGCAGATAGTATTGCAGCATCCAATTGTAGCGCGACGGCGCGGTGTATTCGACCAGCCAGATCGACTGCATGTTGGACACGCGTACCGGCAGGTCCTTCGCAGTCAGCTCCGCATTGAGCTGCGCGGCACGTCGATTCCAGGTGTCGTCGAGGCCATCATAGATCGCGCGGAAGTTCGGGCTGTCGAGCCGGCTCAGGAACTCGTCCATCGCCGTCATGACGTAAGGGTGCGAGTTGAAGGTGCCGCGGGCGAAGCAGATGTCGGCCGGGCGGTCGTCGCGGAAGCGGCGCATCAGCTCCTTCTTGCCGCAGACCACGCCGATCGGCAGGCCGCCGCCGAGGCTCTTGCCGTAGGTCACCATGTCGGCCTTGACGCCGAAATATTCCTGCGCGCCGCCCGGCGCGAGCCGGAAGCCGAGGAACACCTCGTCGAACAGCAGCACGATGCCGCGCTCCGTGCACACCTCGCGCAGTTGCTTCAGCCAGGTGGTGTACGCCGCGCGGTCGTAACGCCCCTTGCGGGAGGAATCGACCAGCGCCGAATCACCGGGCGCGTTGCCGTTCGGATGCAGCGCCTGCAGCGGATTGACCAGCACGCAGGCGATGTCGCGCCGCGTGCGCAGGACATGCAGCGTGCGCTCGGACATCTCGGCCAGCGTGTAGGTCTCGTGCGGCGCGATCGGATTGCCGACGCCGGGCTGCACGTCGCCCCACCAGCCGTGATAGGCGCCGGCAAAGCGCACCAGATGGCTGCGGCCGGTGTGGTAGCGGGCGAGCCGCACCGCCTGCATGACCGCCTCGGTGCCGGACATGTGGAACGAGACCTCGTCCATGCCGGACAGCTCGGTCAGCCGCTTCACATTGTCGGCGACGACGGGATGATACAGCCCGAGCACCGGTCCGAGCGCCTGCGCGCGCCGCTCGGCGGCCGCGATACACTCCTTGTAGAAGTCGTAGCCGAAGATGTTGACGCCGTACGAGCCGGTCAGGTCGTAGAACTGGTTGCCGTCGAGATCGGTGATCGTCACGCCGGACGAGGACTGCATGAACGAGCCGGCGCCGAGCTGCTCCTTGACCAGTCTGCTGTACTGGAACGGCACCCGGTAGGCCTGGGTGAACTGCAGGTCGGAGATGCGGCTCGCGGCCTCCGCGGTCAGCGCCCGGCTCTTGGCGAACCTCTCCTGGAACAGCGCGCCGAGCCGGAAGAAGCCGTCCTGCCGCTGCATGGCGATCGCCTGGGGCGCGCCGTCGGAGCGGAAGAAATGTTCCATGTCGAACTCATAGCGCGGGATCAGCTTGGAGATTCGGCGCGACATCTTGGAATGGCCGGCCAGCGAGCGGTGCTTTGCGCGCGACAGTTCGATGCGGGCCTTGACCTTCGGGGCTACTGCGGCTGTCACGGCAGCGCCAACGGCGAGCGATACATAAGGAATTGAGTTTTCCATCATGTCCAAAAGCGCTAACCACTCCTGCTGACAGATTCATGACAGTCAAAAGCCTGATCACCTCCTTCACCCAACAGGAAGACCTCAACTTCCTGCTCACCAACCGCGTGCCGCGCGCCGCGCTGACCCGCTTCATGGGCTGGTTCTCCAAGATCGAGAACCCGCTCGTCCGCGACGCCTCGATCGCGCTGTGGAAGCTGTTCTCCGACCTCGACCTCTCAGAGGCCAAGGAGAGCCACTTCAACAGCCTGCACGCCTGCTTCACGCGCGAGCTGAAGCCCGGCCTGCGGCCGTTCGATCCCGATCCCGCTGTCGTCACGACCCCGTCGGACGGCATCATCGGCGCCCACGGCCTGATCCGCGACGGCGAGCTCTACCAGATCAAGGGCGCACCCTATTCGTTGAAGGATTTGGTCGCCGATCCCGCCGTCGTCGAGACCCATCGCAATGGCAGCTTCGTCACGATCCGGCTGACGTCGAGCATGTATCACCGCTTCCATGCGCCGGATGACATGACGCTCGAGCATGTCAGCCTCATCCATGGCGATGTCTGGAACGTCAATCCGATCGCGCTGAAGCGCGTCGAGCGGCTGTTCTGCAAGAACGAGCGCGCCGTGATCCGCACGCATCTTGCCACAGGCGAGCCGTTCACCATCGTGCCCGTCGCCGCGATCCTGGTTGCGAGCATCCGCCTGCACGCGCTCGACCGCGTATTGAACGCGCAGACCGAGCGGCCGCTCTCTTATGTCTGCAACAAGCAGGTGGCGAAAGGCGACGAGCTCGGCTGGTTCGAGCATGGCTCGACCATCATCCTGCTCGCGCCGGGCGACTTCACCTTCGCTCCAGGCATCGCCGAGGGCGCGCGTGTCCGCGCCGGCCAGCCACTGTGGCGCAGGCGCGTCGCCGCGCCGTGAATGTGAGCTACTGGGAACCCAAGCTCGATTTCGTCGTTGCGCGTCGTCATGTCCTGGCGTTGAACTGGCGAATCAGCAGGCTGCAACCGGCAGCATGGGAGAGGCGATGGCGAGAGCGCCGATCGTGGCGGCAGGGGGCATCGTGCTGCGGCGGGAGCAACCGCCGCGGATCGCGGTCGTGCGCCTGCGCAAGCGCGACGAATGGGTGCTGCCGAAGGGCAAGCTCGACGACGGCGAGACGCCGCGCGATGCCGCCAAGCGCGAGGTGCTGGAGGAGACCGGTCACAGGGTGACCGTGCACGAATTCCTCGGCACCTTGGTGCACGACACCGGCACGCGCTCCAAGGTCGTGCACTACTGGCGCATGGAGGCGGCAGGCGAAGCGTCGCAGCCGCTGATGGACGATGTCCGCGCGGTGGACTGGCTGCCGCTCGACGCTGCAGTGGATCGGCTGTCGCGCGATCACGAGAAGACCTTCCTGGAAACGGTCGGGCCGTACGCGCTGGCCGGGCTGATCCGCAAGACCCGCGCGAAGCCCGCGCTCGAGCCGGCCAGCACGGCGCCTGCCGAGAATGCGGGGGTCGAGAAGCCGGCGCCTGCCCGGCGGCGTCGTGGCCGCGTGACGGAGCAGCCGGCGCCGTCGCAACTCCCCGACGCTCCGGTTCCCGCGCTGGAGCCCGCCGCGGCGATCGTCGAGTCGACGCCCGAGCCCGTGCTGGAGCAGGCACCGATGCCCGCGGCTCCCGACATGACTCCGCTGCCGGTGCCGACCGATCCGGTCGCCGCGCAGCCTGATGCGCCGGAGCGCGTGCCCGCGGATCTTGCGCGCATCGAGGCCGTGGCTGCGGCGATCAAATCACTTGTGCCGCCACCGGCGGCGCCCGCTGCCGAAAGCGGCCGTCAAAGCGAGGACAAGTCTCCGGCCATGCCACCCGCGGACGTGGGCGGTGCGTCGCGCGAGCACGCCGACGCAGCAGCCATGGACGCGCCGGACGGCCGGCCGCGCACCCTGGCTCAGAAGATGCGGGCGTGGCTCGGCCGCGCCGCCTGAGCGCATTGCGCAGCTTGCAGCGCCCGCCGGGGTAGGCGCGCCTTCCGTCGTCCGAAAAATCGATGAGAACCAATCGCGCCATCGCGGGTTGACGCGGGTCCGTCAACGGAGACCCCCGCATGAGCCCGTCGCGCGAGAGTGCCGCACCTCTCACCAAGCCCGCACCGCTGTCCATCACGCTTCGGATCAATGGCGAGAGCCGCACGCTGTCCGTGGCACCCTGGACGACGCTGCTCGACCTCCTGCGCGATCATGTCGATCTCACCGGCACCAAGAAGGGATGCGATCACGGCCAATGCGGCGCCTGCACCGTGCTGATCGACGGCCGTCGCGTGCTGTCCTGCCTGACGCTCGCGGTCATGAAGGATGGCGCCGAGATCACCACCATCGAGGGGCTCGCCAAGGGCGATGAGCTGCATCCGCTGCAGCAGGCCTTCATCGATCACGACGCCTTTCAATGCGGCTATTGCACGCCCGGCCAGATCTGCTCGGCCGCCGGCCTGATCGCCGAGGGCAGGGCGAAGACGAAAGACGAGATCCGCGAACTGATGAGCGGCAACATCTGCCGCTGCGGCGCCTATCCGAACATCGTCGGCGCGATCGAGCAGGCGATGGGAGGCAGTCGATGAACAATTTCGACTACGCGCGCGCCAGCGATGTCGCTGATGCCGTCAGGCTGAAGGCAGGCGTGCCCGATGCAAAGTTCATCGCCGGCGGCACCAATTTGATCGACCTGATGAAGTATCGGGTCGAGCAGCCCCCCCGCCTGATCGATATCAGCCGGCTGCCGCTGACCACGGTAGAGGAGACCAGCGGCGGCGGCGTCAGGATCGGCGCGCTCGTGCCGAACAGCACCTTGGCCTATCATCCCCTGATCGAGAGCCGCTATCCGTTGCTGGCGAGCGCGATCCTCGCCGGCGCCTCGGCGCAGCTGCGCAACATGGCCTCGACCGGCGGCAACCTGCTGCAGCGGACCCGCTGCGCCTATTTCTACGATGTCGCCACGCCCTGCAACAAGCGCAACCCGGGCGCAGGCTGCTCCGCCACCGAGGGCCTCAATCGCAACCATGCGATCCTCGGCACCAGCGCGGCCTGCATCGCCACCCATCCCTCCGACATGTGCGTCGCGCTCGCCGCGCTCGACGCCACGGTGCACGTTGCTGGGACCCAGGGCGAGCGCGTCATCGCCTTTGCCGACTTTCACCGGCTGCCCGGCGATCGCCCCGATCTCGACAACACGCTGCAGGCCGACGAGATCGTCACCGCCATCGAGCTGCCGGCGCAGGGCTTTGCCGCGAACTACAGCTATCTCAAGATTCGCGACCGCCTGTCCTACGCGTTCGCGCTGGTCTCGGTGGCCGCTGCGCTCGCGCGCGATGGCGATCGCATCGCCGAAGCCCGCCTCGCGCTCGGCGGCGTCGCCCACAAGCCGTGGCGCAGCGAGGCCGCGGAATCGGTTCTGTGCGGACAGACGCCGAGTCCTGAGGCGTTCGGCCGGGCGGCGGACATTCTGCTGAGGGATGCGAAGCCTTACCGGCACAACGCCTTCAAGCTCCCGCTCGCCCGCCGCGCCATCATTCGTACGCTGACGCAGGCCGCGAACGGCACGCCGCAGATTCAATCCATCAAGACCATCCGGTGATCGCATGACAGCTCACATCGGCACTGCCACCTCCCGCGTCGATGGCCGCGCCAAGGTCACCGGGGCCGCAAAATATGCCGGCGAGTTCACCGCGCCCGATCTCGCCTTCGGCGTCGTCGTCAGCTCCACCATTCCGAGAGGCCGCATAGTCAGCATCGACAGCAGCCGCGCACGCGCGGTCGAGGGCGTCATCGATGTGCTGACCCACACCAATCGCGTCCGCATGGCCGACAAGGACGACGGCTACCGTGACGAGGTCGCGCCGGAGGACGGCTCGCCCTATCGCCCGCTCTACGACGACCGGGTGCATTTCAACTTCCAGCCGGTCGCGCTCGTCGTCGCCGAGGATGAGGACACGGCGCGCTTCGCGGCGACGCTTGTCGACATCAGCTATCACAGCGAGGAGTTCGCGACCGATCTGCATGCCAAGCGCGAGCAGGCGTTCAAGGTCGACAAGCCGGTGAAGCCACGCGGGGATGCGACCAAGGCACTGGCCGGCGCGCGGGTGCGCCAGGATGCGGACTATGGCGTGCCGATCGAGTACCATAACCCGATGGAGCTCTACGCCTCGACCGTGCTTTGGAAGGACGGCGGCAAGCTCGTGGTCTACGACAAAACGCAGGGCGTGCAGAACGTGCAGCGCTACGTCTGCAGCGTATTCGAGCTGAGGGATGAGGACGTCCAGGTGATGTCGCCTTTCGTCGGTGGCGCCTTCGGCTCCGGCCTGCGGCCGCAATACCAGGTCGCGCTCGCCACCATGGCGGCGCTGAAGCTGAAGCGGTCGGTGCGGGTCGTGCTCAGCCGGGCGCAGATGTATGGCCTGTGCTATCGGCCGGCGACGATCGAACGGCTGGCGCTCGGCGCTGATGAGGACGGCACGCTGGCGGCGCTGACCCACGAGGCGATCGCCATGACGTCGCAGCACGAGGCGTTCTCGCGCAACGACATCGGTTGGGGCGAGGTGCTCTACACCTCCGAGACGTCGCGCGCGACGCATCGGCTTGCCAGGCTCGACGTGCCGACTCCGGGTGACATGCGCGGGCCCGGCGCCGCCAGTGGCGTCTATGGGTTGGAATGCGCGATGGACGAGCTCGCTGTCGCGCTGAAGATGGATCCGCTCGAGCTGCGGCTGCGCTGCTACTCCGACCGCGACCAGGACAAGAACCTGCCGTTCTCCAGCAAGCGGCTGAAGGAGTGCTATCAGCAGGGCGCCGACGTCTTCGGCTGGTCGAAGCGCAACCCGGAGCCGCGTTCGATGCGCGACGGTCGCGAACTGGTCGGCTGGGGCATGGCGAGCGGCGCCTGGGAAGCATTGCAGATGCCGTTTGCGACCCGTATCGTGATGACGGCAAACGGCCACGTCGAGGTGGCGAGCGCCACGTCCGACATCGGCACCGGTACCTACACAATTATAGCCCAGGTCGCCGCAGACATGCTCGGCGTTCCGCTCGACAGCATTACGGTGAAGCTCGGTGATTCCAGTCTGCCGAAGGCGCCGGTCGAGGGCGGCTCGTGGACGGCGGCGTCGATCTCGCACGCCATCGTCAATGCTGCAGATGACATTCGCGCCGAACTGCTGAAGATGGCCCAGACCATGCCGGACTCGCCGTTGCAGGGTTTGACCGCCGACGCGGTGACCTTGGTCGACGGCGCCGTCGTCGCAATCGCCGATCGCAGTCGGTCGGTGGCGATGTCCGACGTGATGCGCCATGGCGGCATGGATCGCATCGAGAAGGAGCGCGGCTCGGAGTTCGAGGACGACGACAAGCACGCCCATAACACGCATTCGGCGGTCTTCGCCGAGGTGAAGATCGACGAGGAGCTCGGCGTCATCAGGGTGACGCGCATCGTCAATGCCGTCGCGGCGGGACGCATCCTCAACACCAAGACGGCCGCTAGCCAAATCATGGGCGGCGTGGTCATGGGGATCGGCATGGCGCTGCACGAAGAAGCGCAGATTGATCATCGCTTCGGGCGCATCATGAATGCCAACATCGCCGAGTATCACATGCCAGTGAATGCCGACATTCACGACATCGAGGTGATCTTCGTCGAGGAGGAGGACCGCATCATCAACAAGATGGGCATCAAGGGCGTCGGCGAGATCGGCATCGTCGGCGTGCCCGCTGCGATCGCCAATGCAGTCTATCACGCCACCGGCAAACGCGTGCGCGACCTGCCGATCACCTTGGACAAGCTAGTGGGGTGAGCGTAGGCGGATCTCGAACATGGTTGCCGCAGAGGCTGTGCCACGGCATCGCCTCGGCTTGGTGCATGAACGCCACGGCTGCGACAAACTCGCCGCACTCTCTCCTTTGTTGGCGCCGGTGCCGTGACATTCTTCCACGCTTCCGCCCCACGCTGTCCGAATTGTCGGAGGACAAGCAGGCGCCGCCCGCGATGGGCGATGCACAGAGCAGGGCGGTCCGGGCATGGTCGACGGCAAGGTCGGGGCTTTCGTCAGATCAGGTCGCGGAACGATCGGCATCCATCTCGCGGTGCTGTGCACGGGCTTGAGCCTCGCCGGCTGCGCCACGGCGCCGATGACGCAGAGCGGCGCGCTCCGTTCCTATCAGACGCTGGCGGAATCGAACGGTGTCCTTGCCAAGTCGCTGCTCGACGTCAACAAGGACAGCGTGCTCGCGGCGTCGACCATCCGCATCATGCCGACATCGTTTTCAGGAGAAGCGGGCGCGGTGCTCACCGTCGAGCAGCGCCAACTGGTAGCCAACGCGGTGGACCGTGCGCTGTGCCTCAATTTGAGCGAACGTTTCACCGTCGTCGCGCCGAACGAGCGGGCGGATCTGACCACGCGCACCTTCATCACCCAGGCCAGCCCGACCGATCCGGTCGCCGCAGGGGCCTCCAAGGTCGTCTCCGCGGTGCCGGGCGCGCTCGGCGTTCCCGTGCCGGTGCCGCGGCTGCCGATCGGGCTCGGCAGTCTGACGATCGAAGCGGAAGCGCTCGATCGCAAAGGCCAGCAGCAGGCCGCGATGGTGTGGGCGCGCGGCGCCAACTCGTTCACCAATTCGCCCGTGCTGTCGCAGGCGGGCGATGCCTATGATCTCGCCAGTTCGTTCAGCGCCGATTTCGGCCAGATGCTGATCACGGGTGAAACGCCATTCGGCAAAGCCCCCAAGCTGCCATCGATCGACCGCATCGGGGCGGCCCTCGGCGGCAAGCCGAAGAACGCGGCCTGCGAAGCGTTCGGCCGGGACCCGGGCCTGATCGGCATGGTCGCCAACCGCCTCGGCGCCCCGCCCGAATGGGTCGACAAGGGCGCCGTCGCGAAGGATGCGCCGGCGGGGACGCAGGTGGCGGCGAAGCGGTAGCCAGCGGCACAACAACGCTGTGGCACGATGCCGGCTCACACTCCGTTGTCGTCCCGGCGAACGCCCGGACCCATACCGCGTGATGTGAATTGGCGGAACGGCTGCGCGTCATCTTCCTTCGTAATCAAGTTCAGCGGTGGTTATGGGTCCCGGCGTTCGCCGGGACGACGGCTCTTTACGTGGCGACCCGCCGGGTTGACCGCAGCCAATGGAACTACTCCCTCGCCAATGCCGTGGCCGGATCGAGCCGGGAGGCGTTGCGGGCGGGCATGTAGCCGAAGGCGATGCCGATCGCCATGGAGATCACGGCGGAGCCGGCCATCGCGAGCGGCGAGTAGATCAGCTGGAAGCCGAGGTCGAGCGCATTGAAGGCCGCGCCGAATCCGATGGCGAGGGCGAGCCCCAGCGCGCCGCCGAGCAGGCACACCAGCACCGCCTCGATCAGGAACTGCATCAGGATGTCGCTGCGCCGGGCGCCGACCGCCATCCGCACGCCGATTTCGCCGACGCGCTCCGACACCGACACCAGCATGATGTTCATGACGCCGATGCCGCCGACCAAAAGCGAGATCACCGCGATGGCTGCCACCAGCAGGGTCAGCACCTGCGTCGTGCTCTCGACGGTCTTGCGGATGTCGTCGGTGTTGAGGACGAAGAAATCCTTGGCATTGTGCCGGGCAGTCAGCAGCGCCGTCGCGGCGCGCTCGGCTGCAGCCATCGGCGTCGCCTCGTCGACGCGGACGCTGATGCTGCGCAGCACCTGGTTGCCGAGGAAGCGCGCCTGCACCGTGGTGTAGGGCAGATAGACGATCGGCGTCGAGCTGGAGCCGAACCCGGCCTGCTGCTGCTTGGTCACGCCGACGATCCGGCACGGCACCTTGCCGATCAGGATCACGCTGCCGAGCGGGCTGACATCCGTATCGGGAAACAGCGCCTTGCGCGCATTGTCGTCGATCACGGCATCCTGCGCATAGGAGCGCACGGTGTCGGCGTCGAGATAGCTGCCCTCGGCGAGCTCGGTGTTCTTGACCCGGAAATACTGCTCGCCCACGCCCGAGATCTGCGCGCTGACCTCGGTCGCGCCGAAGCGCAGCGTGCTCGTCGTCGACACCGTCGGCGAAATCGCATCGACATAAGGCTCCTGCGCCATCACCCTGGCGTCGGCGAGCACCAGCGTCCTGATCTTGCCGGAGCGCGTGTCGCCGAAATCCTTGCCGGGAAAGAATTCGAGCGTGTTGGTGCCGAGCCGGTTGATGTCCTTCAGCACCCTGGCCTGCGAGCCGCTGCCGAGCGCGAGCACCATGATGACCGAGGCGACGCCGATGATGATGCCGAGCATGGTGAGGAACGCGCGCATCCGGTGCGCATTCATGGCGAGCAGCGCCATCCGCGCCGCTTCCCGGAAGCGATCGACCTGGCTGCGCCACCACGAGGACATCGCGGGGGGGTGATCCTCGACCGTTGCGGGCGGCGTGATGACCGATCGCTGCGGATTGGGCCGGTCGGAGAGCACGCGGCCGTCCTGGATCTCGATGATGCGCCGCGCCCGCTGCGCGACGCCGGCATCATGCGTGACGATGATGACGGTGCGTCCGGACGCACTGATCTCGTCGAGAATGCGCAGCACCTCGTCGCCGCTGGCGCGATCGAGCGCGCCGGTCGGCTCGTCGGCCAGGATCACGTCGGGGTCGTTGACGAGGGCGCGGGCGATCGAGACCCGCTGCTGCTGGCCGCCCGAGAGCTGCCCCGGCGTATGGCCGCTGCGGCTGCCCATGCCGAGCCGCTGCAGCAGCCGCTCCGCCTTGCTGCGGCGAGCGTCTGGCCCGAGGCCGGCATAGACGGCGGGCACTTCGGTGTTTTCAGCGGCGGTGAGTTCGCCGAGCAGATGATAGCGCTGGAAGATGAATCCGAAATGCTCGCGGCGCAGCGCCGCCAGTTCGTCCGGATCGAGCGAGCCCATCTCGCGGCCGGCGATCCGGTAGCTGCCGGAGGTCGGCCGGTCGAGGCAGCCGAGGATGTTCATCAAGGTCGATTTGCCGGAGCCGGATTGGCCGATGATGGCGACCATCTCGCCGCGCGCGATCCGGATGTCGACGCCACGCAAGGCATGCACCGTGCTCTCGCCCGACGCGTAGCGCCGGCCGACATCCTGCAGGTCGATGAGGAGGTCCGCCATCACATGCCTCCAGCGTTGGGCGGCGGCGGCATGATCGTCTGCTTCGGGCCCTGGTCGGGCGCGGAGATGACGACGCGGTCTCCCTCGCGCAGGCCGGACGTCACCTCCGCCCGGATCTTGTTGTTGAGGCCGATCCGCGCGCTGCGCTTCTCGAGCTGGCCGGCGCCGTCGAGCACGCGAACCGGGTAGCTGCCGTCGGCAGCAGCGTTGCCGAGCGCTGATGACGGGATGGTCAGCACGTTGCGGGCCTCGCCGAGCAGGATGTGGACCTCGGCGGTCATGTAGGTCATCAGCCGCCCGTCGGGATTGGCGATATCGAAGACGCCGTTGTAGTAGATCGCCGTGGAGGAGGACGACGTGCTGGAGCTCGACGTCGTGGTCGTGGTCGAGGAAAAGCTCGAATCGCTCTTGATCGATTCCGGGGCGGGCTCGATGGTGCCGAGCGTCGCCTGGTAGCGGCGGTCGGGATCGCCGAGGATCGTGAAGTAGACGTTCTGTCCGGGCCGGACCCTGACGACATCCGCTTCCGAAATCTCGACGCGTACGATCATGGTTTCGACCTGGCCGAGCACGACGATGGTCGGTGCCGATTGCACGGCATTCACGGTCTGGCCCTGCTGCGTGACGATCGACAGCACGCTGCCGTCGATCGGCGCGGTGATCCTGGTGTAGCCGAGATTGACGCGCGCCGTTTCGATCGCGACCTCGGCCTCGATGATCTGCGCCTCCAGCTGCGCGATCTGCGCCTCGGTCTGCTTCACGGTGGCCTCGGCGCTGTCATAGTCGGCGCGCGATGAGGCCTTCTGCGCCAGTGTCGTCTGCTGCCGCGCCAGATTGGCCTCGGCGAGCGCCAGCGTGGCCAGTTTCTCGTCGCGCTGGGCACGGACGTTGCGCAGGCTCGCTTCGTTGGTGCGCAGCGTATTCTGCTGCGTCAGCGAGTCGATCTCCCCGATCAGATCGCCGGCCCTGACCTTCTGGCCAAGCTTGACATTGAGCGCGACCAGACGCCCCGATGCCTGGGCGCCGACCGCAACCAGCTTGACCGGCTTCAACGTGCCGGTGGCCAGCACCGTCTGCTCGATGTCGCCGACGGTGACGGGGGCCGTCATCAGGCTCGCGTTTGGATTGCTCCGGTATCGGTTGGCGATCAGGCCGGCGGCGAGCAACACGGCCACGCCGATGGCAAGCCACATCCGGCGACGCGGCCGCTTTGATTTTGTCGGCGGCGAGAGGCTCTCGTCGGTCGCGACCGGCCGGGGCATTTGGGGCAGGGGTGCATTCATTGAACGGTTCGCTTTTGATGCTTGGAACGGCACGTCACCTGGGCATCATGGTCTGTGCGAGATGCGGCCCCGTGCCTTCGTCGATAATCTCGGGCACCGAGCTGTCGATCGGGCCGGTCCAGCCGCCGCCCAGCGCCTTGGCCAGCGCCACGTAGTTCTTTGCGAGCGTGGCGCGGCTCGCGAGCAGGCTGTCCTCGGCGCTGAACTGCGAGCGCTCGGCGTCGAGCACGTCGAGGAAGGTGCTGGATCCCGTCTGGTACAGCGCGCGCGACAGCCGCGCGGCTTCGCCATACCGCCGCGCCGACTCGCTCAGGCTGCGGATGCGCAGGCGCTCCTGGCCGAGGCCGACGATGGCGTTCTCGACATCCTCGAGCGCGCTCAGCACGGCGCTGCGCCACGCGACGTGATGCTCATCGCGCTGCGCTTCGGCGATCTCGACGGCGGCGCGCAGCTTGCCGCCGTTGAAGACCGGGACAGACACGCTCGGTCCGATCGACCAGCCGATGGTCGAGCTCTTGCCGAGATCGCCGAGCTTCAGCGCCGTCGTCGAGACCGTGCCGGTCAGGCTGACGTCCGGGTACAGCGCGGCGGTCGCCTGTCCGATCTTCGCGGTGAATTGCGCGAGCTGGCGCTCGGCCTTGCGAACGTCGGGCCGCATCACCAGCACGTCGGCGGGAATGCCCTTCGACAGTGGCAGGCGCGGCGAGGGGATCGGCAGCGCCCGCGCCAGCCGCTGGCTCAGCGCGGCGGGATCGCGGCCGAGCAGCACGCCGAGGCGGTGCACCGCCTGCTGATAGCTGCTCTCATAGCTCGGAATGGTGGCTTCCGTGCTGGCGGCCAGCGCGCTCGCTCTGGCGGTGTCGACCGCGGACGCCGAACCGGCCTCCTGCTTGCGCTCGGTGAGCGCGGCGGTCTCGCGCTGCGAGGCGGCGGTGCGCCGTGCCAGCGCCGCCCGCGCCTGGTAGGCGCGCGCGTCGATGTAGTTCGAGGCGACGTCGCCGATGAGAGTCAGAAGCGTCGCGCGCAGATCGTCCTCGGCGGCGTCGACGCCGTAGGTCGCGGCTTCAACCGCGCGGCGGTTGGCGCCGAACAGGTCGAGCTCCCAGCTCGAATCGAAGCCGGCCTGATATTGGCTGTACGTCGTCGGCGCGATGGCGATGCCGCTCGTCGCCGTGCCGGCGCTGCGGGTTTCCGTCGCCGTGCCGGTGCCGCTCACCGACGGAAACAGCGCGCCGACCGCCTGGCGTTGCGTGGCGCGGGCCTCGCGGATACGGGCCTTTGCGGCTGCGACGTCGAGATTGCCGCCCACCGCCTCGCCGATCAGCCGACCGAGCTCCGCGTCGCCGAGATTGCGCCACCACTGCGCGAGCTTGAGTGCCTGAGCGGGCTGGTTGCGATCGCTGCTCCAGCGCTGCGGCACGCCGAAATCCGGCTTGACGTAGTCGGGACCGACGGCGCAACCGGCGAGCAGCGGCATGGCGAGACAGAAAGCGAGCGGG
Organism: Bradyrhizobium sp. HKCCYLS2038; assembly: GCF_051167655.1. Taxonomy (NCBI): domain Bacteria; kingdom Pseudomonadati; phylum Pseudomonadota; class Alphaproteobacteria; order Hyphomicrobiales; family Nitrobacteraceae; genus Bradyrhizobium; species Bradyrhizobium sp. HKCCYLS2038. The sequence goes on from NZ_JBNPTM010000001.1 coordinate 1,588,258, forward strand.
ACGGGCTTCACGGGCTGAGGTTGTCGCGGTTGGGGCAGGACCGCGCTGGCCGAAGAGCCACGGGCTTCCTTGCTGATGCTTGTTCGATGCCGCGACCCTAGGCGCGCCGCCCATTGCGCAGGATTAAGTCGCGTGAAGAAATGTTTCCGCCTTAACAATACAGCTTGATTTCGCCACGATCGCAGCCCGGTTCGGGCTGTTCTTTTCGGCGCAGATCGACCATGTTCTGCGCATGATGTCGTCACACAATACCGTCGTGGCCGTCGACGCGAACATGCCGGCTGCTGCGCGCATCCTCTGCGTCGAGGATGACCGCGAGATCGCGGCACTGCTCACCGAGCTGTTGCAGGAGCACGGCTTCGCGCCGCGTTTCGTGTCGTCAGCGGCGGCGATGAACGAGCTCCTGCAGCGCGAGCAGGTCGATCTCATCATGCTCGATCTGATGCTGCCCGACGAGGACGGCATGAGCATCTGCCGCCGGCTGCGCCAGATCTCGACCGTGCCGATCATCATGGTGACCGCGAAGGGCGAGGACATCGACCGCATCCTCGGTCTCGAGCTCGGCGCCGACGACTACGTGGTCAAGCCGTTCAATCCGCGCGAGCTGGTGGCGCGCATCCGCGCGCTGCTGCGCCGCTCGCAACTGCATCCGGCGGTGATCGCCGCGCGTCAGGCGGCGATGAGCTTCGATGGCTGGCGCATCGAGCCGGCGACGCGCACGCTGTTCGATCCGGACCGCGTCAAGATCACCTTGACCAGCGCCGAGTTCGACATCCTCCTCGCATTCTGCCGCAACGCCGGACGGGTGCTGTCGCGCGAGCAGCTGATCGAGCTGGCGCATGGCGGCCAGGCCGGGCCGGTCGAGCGCAGCATCGACGTTCACATCAGCCGCATCCGGCAGAAGATCGAGCCCGGCGCCAGGAGCTGGAGCCTGATCAAGACCGTGCGCCTCGGCGGCTACGTCTTCACGCCAAAGGTCGAGAGCCTCGATGAAGCCTGATCGCAAGACATGTCCGCGGCTCGGCCTCACCACGCAGATCGTGACGCTGGCATCGCTGTCGGTGCTGTTCGGCATGGTGCTGATGATCGCCGCCGCGCTGATGTTTCTCGATCCGCCGGACGAGCAGGAATCGCCGGCCTACGGCGTCGCGCGGGTGGCCGAGGCGGTGCACTTCGTCCGTGCCGCGAACGATCCGGTGGCGGTGGAGAGCAGCCTGTCCAGCCTGCGCAGCTCCGGCATTCAGGTCGAGCTGGTGCCGCTGACCGCGCTGACGCTGCTGGCGAAGCCGGTACCGAACGTGCCGTTGACCTCGAAACTGGCGCGGCGCCAGCTCGCCGTGCTGCGCGACGTCACCTTGCTCCATGGCGTCAGCTACGGCGCGGCGCCGCCGACCCAGATCATCGTGCAGATCGACGGCGAGCGTGCGCTCGTGTTCGACGACGTGCCGCGGCTGGAGTTCTGGTCGATGGTGCTCAAGCCGGCCGCGGTGTTCCTGTTCCTTATCCTGATCCTCGGCGTGCTCTTGTCGATCTATGCGGCGCGCGCCATCATCCGGCCGCTGTCCGACGTGGCGCGCGCGGCGGCCGCGTTCGGCCGCTCGCCGGGCGCGCAGGAGGCTCTGAGCCGGCGCGGCCCGCGTGAGATCGTCCAGGTCGCCGAGGCCCTGAACGACATGCAGGCGCGCATCCGCGCGCTGCTCGACGACCGCACGCGGATGCTGGCGGCGATCAGCCACGATTTGCGCACGCCGCTGACGCGGCTGCGGCTGCGCTCCGAGCGGATCGGGCAGGGCGACATGCGCAACGCCATGCTGCGCGACATCGACCAGGTCAGCCGCATGCTCGACGAGACGCTCGATTACTTGCGCGACGACACCAAGGCCGAGCAGCCGGCGCGCATCGAGCTGGCGAGCCTGCTGGAAACGATCTGCTGCGACTTCGCCGATGTCGGCCACGCCGTCAGCTTCGATGGACCCTCGCGCTTGGTCTGCGAGGGCCGGCCGCGCGCGCTGTCGCGCGCCGTCACCAACGTGGTCGAGAATGCCGTCAAGCACGGCAGCGTGGTGATGGTGAGCCTGTCGGCGGCGTCCGACGGCATGATCGCGATCGAGGTCGCCGATGACGGCCCGGGCATTCCGCAGGCCTTGCAGGCGCGCGCGCTGGAGCCGTTCGTCAAGCTCGACCAGGCGCGCTCGGCGGGCGGCTTCGGCCTCGGCCTGTCGATCGCACAGGAGATCATGAAGAAGCACGATGGCGGCATCGCCTTGATGCCGAACACGCCGCGCGGCCTGCGCGTGCGGCTGTCGCTGCCGCTGCCCGCCGCATTGCCGGCGCCGGCCGTCGCGGCAAAGGTGGCGTGAGCGGTGACGAATGAGATAAGGCCCCGCCGGTACTGAACCGGCAGGGCCTTGGCGCGTGCTGACGTCGAGGGAGGAGCGTCAGCCGACGCGTTTCCAGGTCGGCGTTAGCCGACGCGTTTCCAAGTCGGCATCAGCCGACGCGCTTCCAAGTCTGGCCGCCGCAGAACAGGCCGCCGAAGGCGCAGCCCTGCACCCGCAGTGTGGTGGCGTTCTTCAGCACGATCGTGGAGTCGTAGTTGCCGCCGCCGTCCGGATCATGGATGCGGCCGACCCATTTGCTGTCCTTCGGCTTCATGTTGATCAGGATCTTCTCGCGCGTCTTCTCGGCAAAGCCGCAGATGTTGCTGCCGCACGGCTCGATCACGACGTTGCCCTTGCCGCCTTCGGTGGCCCACAGGCCGAGCGGCGAATTCGGATCCGCGGCCGGCGCCGGAGCCGGCTGAGTGGGGGCCGGCGCTGTGGCCACGGTGGTCGGGGCCGGCGCCGCAGCGGCAGCCGGGGCGGCCGCGACGGGCTGTGAGTCCACCGGCGCGGCGGCCGTGATCGGTGCCGGCGGCACCGGCATCTGCACTGTCGTGCCGGCGGCAGCCGGTGCGGCGACGGCCGGCGCCGGCGGCGTGACGGCCGGGGCGGCCGCGACGGGGGCGGGCGGCGCGGCTGCGGGAGCTGCGGCCGGAGGCGCGGTGGCAGGCGTCGCCGACGCCGCTGTGCTGGTCGCCGGCGGATCGTCATCGTCGAGCTTGGACTTCAGGCCGCTGAGATCGACGCCGGAGACCTGCAGGCAGGACAGCGACTGGCAATTGCGCGGCACGGTGACGCGGATCTTGTGGCCGTCGAAGTTGAAGGCGATCGAGCTGCCGGCCTGCGCGGCGCTGCTCGCGACCAGAATGGCGGCTGCGGCCAGAAAGATGGACTTCATGTTGGAGCTCCCTCGAGCGTCGTGAACCTGAGGAAACCCTAGTCGTCGTGGTCGTCCCGCTTCCGTGATGCAGGTCACGCTCGCAGCTGGAGCGCGCTCCGCCGATCAAGTTCGCGTGTGACGCAGCCTCAGAACAGTCCGACCACGATCGCGCCGACGAAGGCGAACGCGGCATAGGCTGCCACCATGCTCAGCCGACCTGCAGGGATCATGACACGGCTCCCGCTTTCACATCACCTGCGCTGTGCAGCGCAGGATGATGATAGGCGGTCGGCGTCGGCAGAAAAGACAGCGCGGCTGCCGCTTCAACCGCGGCCGACGCGGTCCGTTGCGGCGATGGTTTCTACGCCGTCAACAGACGGCATTGACAGGTCCTTAAGCAAATTGCCGCAAACCTCTGCAGATGACGCGCGGAGTTCGTTTGTATCTCGTCGGCTCCATCGTCCTTGTTTCGCTTGCGGGGTGCGGCCGTGGATTTTTCCAGGAGCGCGAGCCGTGGCGGGCCGAGGCCGAGATCGCGTGCCTGAAATCCGGCACGGTGAAGGAAAGCGCGGACATCGTCCGCATCGAGCCGATCTCCGGTCCGGGCATGTGCGGCGCCGATTATCCGCTGAAGGTGGCGGCGCTCGGCGAAGCCACAGCCAGCTACGGCTTCGCCGATGAGAGCCTGCGCCCGCCTGCGGGCATCGGCGGCCAGCCGCGCTGGCCGGTCAACCGCCAGCCGCAGTCCTATTCATCGCCATCCTATCCGCCATCGGTCGCGCAGCCGCAGGCGGCCTATCCATCGTCGCGCGCGGCCTATCCGGGCGCAGCGTCACAGCCGTCGTCCTATGGCGCGCCTGGCGCGCCGCTGCAGCTCGAGCCGCCCGTGGATGAGGACGACGTCGCTGTGCCGCCCGATCCGTCCTCTCCCGGCTCGCTTTATCGCAGCCCGCCCGCCGCGCCGCGCGCGGCCTATCCGCCGCCGGACACGTCGCCGCGGCTCGGACCGTCGCGCGATCCGGTCGGCAGTGTCGGCCCGGTCGCGGTGAAGCCGACCGCGACGCTCGCCTGTCCGATCGTCTCGGCGCTCGATCATTGGCTCGCGGAGTCGGTGCAGCCGGCGGCACAGCGCTGGTTCGGCACCAAGGTCGTTGAGATCAAGCAGATCTCGGCCTATTCCTGTCGCGGCATGAACGGCAATCCGAGCGCGCATATTTCCGAGCACGCGTTCGGCAATGCGCTCGACATTGCCGCATTCACCCTGGCCGACGGCCGCCGCATCACCGTCAAGGACGGCTGGATCGGACTGCCGGAGGAGCAGGGCTTTCTGCGCGACGTCCAGGGCGGCGCCTGCCAGCAGTTCACCACGGTGCTGGCGCCCGGCTCCAACGTCTATCACTACGACCATATCCACGTGGACCTGATGCGCCGCGCCAGCCGTCGGCTGATCTGCCAGCCGGCTGCGCAGTCCGGCGAAACGGTGGCCGCCCGCGCCCAGCAGCGCCGCTACGGCTATGGCCGGCGCGATCCCGACGTGACCAGCTCGATCGCGTCGCGCAAGCAGCCCAAGTCGATCGGCCAACTGATCAACGAGGAAGACGAATACCGGGATTACTGAGAAGGAGCGAATGGCGAGTGGCGAATAGGGATAAGGCGGTGCATTCATTCGCTACTCGCTACTCGCTACTCGCTACTCGCCATTCGCTCGCGCCTGTGCGCACCTGTGGATTTCTCTCTCCCAGGATGCAGCGGAAAGCGCGTCCTGTCCCGCGCCGGAACGCAACGGCCGCTATCGCGACGCGCGCGTTAAAACTTCGTTTACCAGCTTTGCCGTCCGCCATTGGCCGACACTAGACCTGCCACAGTCACCAGGAACAAGGCACGCGGGGTTCTGGTTGCTGCCGGAGTGGGAGAGGCGGAGATGGCATCGTATCGCATCAAGGCGATTGGCGCGGGCTTCGAGGTCAGCACGGAGGAGCATGCCGTGCTGGTGTGCCGATCGTTGAAGACCGCACGCCGCGCCGTTGCCGACGCGCAACGCCTGGAGCACCTGCCGCCGAAGCCGATCCCCTGGCGGGTGCCGCCGGAGAGCGAGCAGATGTCCGCCACGGCGGATGCCGCGTGCGACGATGTCACGGATTATGATCTCGCGATCGTGACGGACGGCCCGCCCTTGTGCTGCTGACTAGCGGGTACGAAACCGGCAGAACTGGAACTGCTGCACCGAGCCCCACGGCGTGCGATGCGCCTCGGTGCAGCTGTCCTCAAGTACGAAGGCATCACCGAATGTTGCGGCGAGGGCGGCTGCATCGTAGCGGACCACCGGCAGCCCGCTGCACTTCTCCGGACCGTCGGGTGCAAACGTGCCGATGATCACGACACCGCCGGGCGCGACGGCCGAGCTCAGTCGCGCGACGTAGGCGGCACGATCATTGGCCTCAGTGAGGAAGTGGAATGCGGCACGGTCGTGCCAGACGTCGTAGTTCGCGTGCGGCATCCACGACGTCACGTCGGCTGCGATCCAGTCGACCGCAGTTGCTGCCGCGCCCAGCCGATGACGCGCTGCCGCCAGCGCCGCCTCGGAAATGTCCAGCACCGTGAGCGCGCGGTATCCGGCGACAAGCAGCGCATCGACCAATCGCGAAGCGCCGCCGCCGATGTCGATGATGCGCGACGAAGGTCCAGCACCGGACTCCCGGATCAGCCGGAGCGACGTGGCCGGTTCGTTCTGATACCAGCTGACCTCGGTCTCGGCCTTGGTGGCGTAGACGGTCTGCCAATGCGCGGCGCGGTCGGACATGACTTTGTATCCCGAGAAGAGAGGCACACATCATAGCACGCGACGTGCGCGAACTCTTCCCCGGGGGCGGCGGTCAACTCCTGATCGCAAGAGAGAGGAAGTCACCGCCGTCGTCGCGAGGGCGGCCCGCTTCAGAACGTCCCCGCCACCGTCACCCGGAACGTCAGCGGCTCGATCGGGTGCAGGACGCGGTCCATGACGCCGGTCTGGCAGAGCTGGGCCGGTAGACCCGCCGGCGCGCTGCCGTAGCAATCATTGTAGAGCTTGTCGGCGGGCAGCTTCAGCAGCGAGCCATAGCCATAAGAAATCTGGTTCGCCCTGGTGTTGAACAGGTTCAGCACGTCGAGCTGAATGCGCCAGCCATTGGCGTCGCGGAAGCCAATGCGGCCGTTGAAAACGCTGGTCGCGGTCGAGCGGAAATAGTTGTCCTCGGTCAGCGGCGTCGATCCGAGATAGCGCCAGCGCAAGGACCCGAACCATCCAGTCTTTTCGCCGAGGTTGATGCCGGCTGAAGCGATCAGCGACGGCGCGTTCGGGATGTAGTTGCCCGGCGCGTTGCCGCGCAGCACCTCGGCTGGCGCGCCCAGACCGACGAGCTGGGCATAGGTTGTCGCCTGGTCCGCATCGTCGCCGACGAAGCGGGCATGCGTCATCGCGAGGTCGGCGTCGATGTCGATCCACGACGCCGGGCGGTAGTGGTTGGTGAACTCGAAACCGTAGCGCCGGCTCGGCCGGCTCGCTGTGGTGTCGCCGGCATCGCCGGAGAACAGGATCTCCGAATCCTGATTGAGCATGAACAGGCTCAGCGACGAATCGAGCCCGGGAATCACGCGCGTGCGCACGCCGATTTCGGCGCCCTTGGTGCGCACCAGCAGCGGCGACGAGTCGATCCGGTTGCCCGGCGCGTTCGGATCGTCCGTCGTCGTCGCGCCGCGGGCGTCGTTGCTGTGCATGCCGTAGCCGGCGCCGAGGAAGAACTCGGTCTGGTTGAACGGCCCGATCACCATGCGGAACTTCGGGCTGCCGAGGCTGGCTGCGGCATCGCCGGTGTTGTTGCCGTTGTACAGCGAGTACACATGCGTCTGGTAAGTGTCACCGCGATAGCCGACGGTAGTGCGCAGCCAGTCGGTCCAGCGCACGGTGTTCTCGACATAGATCCCGACGCTGCCTTCGCCGACCTTGTCGCTGCGCACGGGTGTCAGAAAGGTGCGTTGCGCCGTGTAGCTCAGCGCCAGCGCGATGTCGTCATAGCGGGTCTGGACGCCAAACGTCGTCTCCATCGGTCGGCCGGCGAAGCTGCCAGTTATGGTTCGCGAGGCGTTGGCGCCGACCATCAGCCGATCGTCATGCTGGTGAAACTGATCGCCATCGACGGGATCGCGCAGCGCATAGGTGAAGTTGTTGTAGAGGTCGAGCTGGCTCTTCACCACATAGGCATTGGCCTTCCACGAGCCGGCCTCGTCCGACCCGGCGAGGCGGCCGGACAGCGCGAAGCGGTTGGTCTTGCCGCCGTCGGTCGGATCAGCGGCATCGTAGCGGCCGAGTTGGCCCGACACGATGGCGCGCTGCGGCACCTGGTCTGTCGAGGTCCAGCGGTTCGCATAGGCCATGCCGGTGATCGAGAAGCCGTCGGTCGCCGTGCCCTGCGAGTAGCGCATCAGGCCGTTGAGCTTCTTGGCATCGTCGGGCGTGGTCCAGGGGCCGTCATAGCGGCCGGCTTCGCCGGCGATCAGCAGATGACCGTCGCCGACATGCACCGAGTCCATGCCGAAGAAGCGGCGATAGCCGAAGCTGCCTGCCGTCATCTGCGCGATCGCCTTGGGCACGCTGTCGATGAGGCCGATATGCATGCTGCCCACCGAGGCGAAGTCGCCCTCGTCGGCGAAATAGGGGCCCTTTCGGACGTCGACGCGGCCGATCGTCTCCGGCATCAGCCAGTTGAGATCGGCATAGCCCTGGCCATGCGCATGGGTGCGCATGTTGACCGGCACGTCGTCGACGAACAGCGCGAGGTCGATGCCGTGGTCCAGATTATAGCCGCGCAAAAAATACTGGTTGGCTTTGCCTTCGCCGGAGTGCTGCGTGACGATCAGGCCGGGCACGGCTTCGAGCACCTCGCCGGGGCGCGCCGCCGGGCGGGCGTTGATGTCCTCGCCCGAGATCGTGGTCTCGCTGGCCATGCCCTGCGCCCGCGCCGGGCCGGAGCCGACGTTGGGCGCGCCTGATGTTTCGGCCGCCGACGTCGGAGTCGTGCTCGTCGCCACGCGTGGCGCCCCCGGCTTCGGTCGCTGCGCCTCGCGCCGGACCTGCGGCTTCGGCCTGCTCGTGCGTTTGGGCGCATCGACATCGACGGTCGGCAACTCCGCCGGGGGACGCTCCGGATGCGCTTGCGCCTGCTGCGCCAGAGCCGCCATCAGCACCGCTGCACTCGCCCCACGCCACCGCATCGCCACGAAGCCCCGTCTCGGCATCGGGCGCGCATCGTCATCCGCCACGCGCCGTCGTTGGCACGCGTCGAGCTTGCTTTCATCGCCCCGCTATCGAGTGTTAAAGAACGCTATGGTGATGCCAGTATGATGTCAACGTGAAAACATCATACTCATCGGGTGGTTAGGCGCTTGCCGCCGCAGCGGGAGACGAAAGATGCAGCGCCTGACGATCACGATCGATGATGATCTGCTGGCCGAGGTCGATGCCTTCATGGCGCGGCGCGGCTACGACAACCGCTCTGAAGCGTTTCGCGACCTGCTGCGCAGCGGTCTCGAAACCATGGACGCCGGAGCCAGCGACAGCCGCGCCTGCATCGCGACGCTCAGCTACGTCTACGACCACGCCGCGCGCGAACTGCCGAAGCGGCTTACCCAGGAGGCGCACGATCATTCCGGCCTCGCGCAGGCGACCCTGCACGTCCACATCGACCAGGAAAGCTGCCTTGAGGTCACCGTGCTCAAGGGCGAGCGGGCGGAGGTCAAGGCCTTCGCCGATCACGTCATCGCCGAACGCGGCGTCCGCCACGGCCACGTCGCGATGATGCCGATCGAGGCGACGCATGATCACGGGCACGCGCATGGCCACAGCCATTCGCATAGTCACAGCCACAGCAGCAGCCACTCTCATTCCCACACCACCAAGAGCGGGAAGAAGTAGGACTGGAGCTTGCGGCGGGCGGTCCTTGCAAATCAGAGCGCCTATGTGTTGACGCAAACACCGCAACCCAAACTCCGTCGTCATCCCGGACAAGCGCGCGGCACGCGCGCGCCGATCCGGGATCCATACCCCCAGGGAGGAGTTCGAGGCACGATGGCCGTTCCATCCCGCCTAGCCACACTCGTCACGGCGTATGGATCCCGGGTCAGCGTCCACCAACGCTTCGCGTTGGCGGCCTTGCCCGGGATGACGCTGTTGGTGTGGTGAGCGGCGCTGGCAAGCTGGAGCGCATGCACTGGGAGGCCGACGCGGCTAACTACAAGTTCGCCGTCATCCCGGACAAGCGCGCGGCACGCGCGCGCCGATCCGGGATCCATAACCCGAGGGAGATTTGCGAGGCACGATGGTCGCACCATCCCGCCCAGCTACATCCGCCACGGCGTATGGATCCCGGGTCAGCGTCCACCAACGCTTCGCGTTGGCGGCCTTGCCCGGGATGACGCTGTTGGTGTGGTGAGCGGCGCTGGCAAGCTGGAGCGCATGCACTGGGAGGCCGACGCGGCTAACTACAAGTTCGCCGTCATCCCGGACAAGCGCGCGGCACGCGCGCGCCGATCCGGGATCCATAACCCGAGGGAGATTTGCGAGGCACGATGGTCGCACCATCCCGCCCAGCTACATCCGCCACGGCGTATGGATCCCGGGTCAGCGTCCACCAACGCTTCGCGTTGGCGGCCTTGCCCGGGATGACGCTGTTGGTGTGGTGAGCGGCGCTGGCAAGCTGGAGCGCATGCACTGGGAGGCCGACGCGGCTAACTACAAGTTCGCCGTCATCCCGGACAAGCGCGCGGCACGCGCGCGCCGATCCGGGATCCATAACCCGAGGGAGATGTGCGAGGCACGATGGTCGCACCATCCCGCCCAGCCACATCCGCCACGGCGTATGGATCCCGGGTCAGCGTCCACCAACGCTTCGCGTTGGCGGCCTTGCCCGGGATGACACTGTTTGTTTGGTGGCAGCGCGGGCAACCCGGGACGACGCGGAGTTTGGAGCGGACGGCCCGCCGCACCCTCCGCCGTCATGCCCGCGCAGGCGGGCATCCAGGAGGCCGCGGCCTATCGGCCCCATCACGTTCGCCTCGGCGTACTGGATCGCCCGGGCAAGGCCGGGCGATGACAGCGCGTGTGTGGCGCGGTGCCTGCCCAATCGTCATTGCGAGGAGCGTAGCGACGAAGCAATCCAGAGCCGCGCGTGACACCCTGGATTGCGTCGCTTCGCTCGCAATGACGCTGGAGCTACGTTCGCGAACTCCAGAAACCGCGTGCGCTTGGACACTGATTTCTTCAGCCACATCAAGCTGATTTGCCCTGTCCAGTCCCCGCGCGAAAAAATTCCTCTTCCAATTTTCCGAAAATTGTGATTGTCTCTCCGCATCCCGCCTCGATCGAAGAGGGACGTGTCGCGGTCGTCACGAGCGTTGGGGGCGGGGAGCGGTGGCCTGTCGGCGCGCAGCGCGCTGAAATCGCGAGCGGACGAACGCGACCGGCAGGACGGTGAAGTCGTATGGTCCTGGCGCCCCGATGCTGGCGTCAAGTTCGTCATCGATGCTCGGAGCATCGTACGAACGACGGTGGCTACAAGCCGGACATCGGGGAGAGTACGTATAAATCGTAAGCCCATCGCGCAGGGAAGGCCGGGTGTCTCTGGCCAGACCTGTGGTTCCTGCCGCCTGCATTTTTAGCAGGCGGGCCACGGGCGCGGCCAGCGCCCGGCCTTCCCTGCACCCTCCGACCGAAACGTGGGTGATCTGAAAGCAAAGCTCGGGCGTCACCAGCCGCGAGAAGGAGAACGGATGTCCCGGATCGAGCTTGCCGCGATCGTCATGACCGCACGCCTCGGCGCGAGCCGCGCAGTCTCACGTCCTGAGGGCGTAAGCGGCGAGAAACATCCGCACGGCACTCGCGACGACCTTGTCGACCGCGCCGGGCGAGGGCGCCGGCGCTCCCTGGAAGATGAAGGGCAGGAACAGCGTCGCCTGGCACATCAGCTGGAACTGCGAGGCGGCGAGATGGCAGTCATCGATCGCGAGCTCCTTGGCCTCGACCCGGGCCTGCAGGTAGGCGGCGAGCCGGCCGATGGTCCCCTCGATCACGCAATCGTAGTAGCGGCGTCCGACCTCCGGCATCCGCTCAGCAATCGCCATGACGGTGCGGATCGCCGAACCGCCACCGGGCCGGCAGACCACCGCGATCCAGGCATGGCCGAATTCGCTGAGCACGGTTTCGGCGTCGCGGGCCGGATCGAAACTGAAGTTCGAGCCGCCGCGGTGTACGGCCTCTTCTTCCACGATCGCTTCGAACAGGCGGAACTTGTCGGTGAAGTAGACGTAGAGCGTGCCCTTCGAGACGCCGGCGACCCGCGCGATCTCGCCCATGCTGGCGCCGTCGAAACCGAGATCCATGAAGACCTTGCGGGCGCCTTCGAGGATCTGGCGCCGCTTCGAGGAATCCTCGTCGTGCGTCACCGGGGGTGTGGTGTCGGCAGCATCAATCATTGGTTCAGCTTGTTCCCGAAGATTCGGTAGGTGCGAACGTCATAAAAGCATCTGCACGGATATGTTGCAGTGGCGAAGATATAAATTGACCGAACCGTTCGGTCAATGGTAGATATGGATTGACCGAACGGTTCGGTCGGAATTGCGGGGCGACGCGCCTCGGGTTGATGGGTGGGAGTCACTGATGGCCGCTGCGAGAGAACAGGCTGTGCGGGCACGCCGGCCAGACGCTGAAGAAGCGCCAGTCCGTTCGCAGGAAACAGCGCAGCGCAGATCGACTGAAGCCAAGGCGACTGAGACTAAGGCGACTGAAGCCAAATCGGCCGAGACCAAAGCCGATGTCACGACCGAGGCACCGCTCGAGCTGCCGGTGGCCCCCTCGGCGGACGCTCCGGCCGCAGCGAAGCCTCAGGCGCCAGCGGCCGCTGCTCCCAAATCCGGCAAGCGCAAGCGGGTGCTCGCGAGCATCGGTGTGCTGCTGGCGCTCGCCGCCGCCGGCTACGCCACGCACTACGTCATGATCGGCCGCTTCATGGTGTCGACCGACGATTCCTATGTCCGCGCCAACAACACCATGCTCGGTGCGCGCGTCTCCGGCCACATCCAGGAGATCATGCCGCGCGACAACTCGGTCGTGCACAAGGGCGACGTGATCTTCCGTATCGACGACGGCGACTACAAGATCGCCGTCGACGCTGCCCGCAGCAAGATCGCGACGCAGGAGGCGACCATCGCGCGGATCGGCCGCCAGATCGCCGCGCAGCAGAGCGCGGTCGAGCAGGCGCAGGCCAATTTGACGTCCTCCGAAGCCGCCATGAAGCGCGCCGGGCTCGACTATGAGCGCCAGCAGGCGCTGAGCAGCAAGGGCTTTGCCTCGCATGCGACCTTCGAGCAGTCGGAGGCCGCGCGCGATCAGGGCCTGGCCGCCGTGCGTGCCGCGCAGGCCGCGTTCGATGCCGCGCGCGACAATGTCGAAGTCACCAAGGCGCAGCAGGCCGAAGCCCAGGCGCAGCTCGCCGAGCTGAAGACCTCACTCGCCAAGGCCGAGCGCGATCTCGACTTCGCCACGGTGCGTGCGCCAGTCGACGGCACCTTCTCCAACCGCCTCGTCAACACCGGCGACTTCGTCGCGGTCGGCCAGCGGCTGGGCAACGTCGTGCCGCTCGATGACGTCTTCATCGACGCGAACTACAAGGAAACCCAGCTCAAGCGGATTCGTCCGGGCCAGCCGGTCACCGTCAAGGTCGACGCCTATGGCGCGCGCGGCTTCAAGGGCGTCGTCGACAGCATCTCGGCAGCGTCGGGCTCGGTGTTCACCCTGCTGCCGCCGGACAATGCGACAGGCAATTTCACCAAGATCGTGCAGCGGCTGGCGGTACGCATCCGCGTCCCGAAGGACGTCGCGCGGCAGAACCTGTTGCGCGCCGGCATGTCGGTCTACGTCACCGTCGACACCACCGACGGCGCCAAGGATGCCGACAACGATTCCGACCTCGACGCGCCGGCGATGGTGCAGGGGAAGTAGTTAGCTCCTCGAATGACTGAAGGCTGCAGGCGCGTTGGTCCTCAGCGATGTTGAATGAAGATGCTTCGGCATCGGCGGTGAACTCCCTCCCCCCTTGCGGGGGAGGGTCGGGGTAGGGGGTCTCCGGGCGGCACTGCCGTTGTGGACCCCCACCCCCGACCCCTCCCCGCAAGGGGGAGGGGAGCGCACCGTCGACGCGGCGCGATTCCCCTGACCTAAGCGGACTAATTAGACGATGGCCACCGCCACCACAGCCGACCCCACCATGAGCGCGCCGGCGGCGCCGGCGGATCGCATCGCGCCGCGCAGGCTGATCGCGTTCCTGATCATGGTGTTCGGGATGTTCATGGCGATCCTGGACATCCAGATCGTCTCGGCGTCGCTCAGCGAGATCCAGGCCGGCTTGTCGGCGAGCTCCAGCGAAGTGTCGTGGGTGCAGACCGCCTATCTGATCGCCGAAGTCATCGCGATCCCGCTGTCCGGATTCCTGTCGCGCGCGCTCGGCACGCGGCTGCTGTTCGCGATCTCGGCGGCCGGCTTCACCATCTCCAGCTTCCTGTGCGGCTTCGCCTCCTCGATCGAGCAGATGATCGTATGGCGTGCGCTGCAGGGTTTCCTCGGCGCCGGCATGATCCCGACCGTGTTCGCTTCGGCCTACACGGTGTTCCCGCGCACCAAATTCCACATCGTCGGTCCGATCATCGGCCTCGTCGCCACGCTGGCGCCGACCGTCGGCCCGACGGTCGGCGGCTACATCACTGATGCGATGTCGTGGCATTGGCTGTTCTTCGTCAACATCGTGCCCGGTGTGATCATCACCACCGGCGTGCTGGCGCTGGTCGATTTCGACCAGCCCAATTTGGCGCTGCTCGACCGCTTCGACTGGTGGGGCCTGCTGTTCATGGCCGGCTTCCTCGGCTCGCTCGAATACGTGCTGGAGGAGGGGCCGCTGCACGAATGGCTGCAGGACACGTCGGTCGCGGTCTGTGCCGCGGTCTGCACGGTTTCGGCGGTGTGCTTCTTCTGGCGCGTGCTGACGGCCGAGGAGCCGATCGTCGATCTCAGCGCGTTCGGCGATCGCAATTTCGCCGTCGGCAGTCTGCTGCAGTTCTGCATCGGCATCGGCCTGTACGGATTGACCTACATCTATCCGCGCTACCTCGCCGAGGTCCGCGGCTACAGCGCGCTGATGATCGGCGAGACGATGTTCGTCTCCGGCGTCACCATGTTCCTGATGGCACCGGTGGTCGGCCGTCTCATGGTGAAGATCGACATGCGCCTGATCATCTCCTTCGGCCTCGTGACTTTCGCGATCGGCTCCTACCAGATGACCGGCATCACCCGCGACTACGACTTCTGGGAGCTGTTCCTGCCGCAGGTGCTGCGCGGCGTCGGCATGATGTGCGCGATGGTGCCGACCAACAACATTGCGCTGGGCACGCTGGCGCCGGACCGCGTCAAGAACGCCTCCGGCCTGTTCAACCTGATGCGCAACCTCGGTGGCGCCGTGGGACTTGCGATCATCAACCAGGTGCTGAACGATCGCACCGACCTGCACATCTCGCGCCTGCACGAGCGCGTGAACTGGGGCAATGCCACCGCGGTCGAGACGCTGAACATGCTGCAGCAGAAGCTGCAGGGCATGGGCGACTCGGCCTTGATGGCAATGAAGCAGCTGTCGCAGATCGTGCACCGCCAGGCCGTCGTGATGGGCTATGGCGATGCGTTCTTCATGCTGACCTGCTTCTACATCGCGCTCAGCTTCATGGTGATGCTCTTGAACAAGCCGAGCTCGCCGATGGCCGGCGGCGGCGACGCACATTGACGTGAGCGGCCCGCGCGCGAGGGCCGCGGGTTGCCAAATCTTACCGCTGCTGCTATGGAACGAGGATTGTCGCTCGAACCGGGGAGATTTGCATGACTGAATCGCATCTGCAGATCGCCTGCACCCGCTCGATGCTCGCGCTCTCGACGCGCATCCCTTCGACCACTGCGCTTTCAACCACTGTGCTTTCGTTGCCAGTGCTGGTGTTCCGCCGCTCGCTTTGAGCGCCGCCTTTCGTCCCACCACCTGATTGTTCATTCGCAGACCGCGCGCCGCGTCGCGTCTGCCTGATTGGAGCCGGCTGGCGCTGCGAGCGCGGCCGGATGATGCCATGACCGTCGACGTCTCCGGCCTGAAGGCCGACAAGCGTCCCGCCGCCATCCGCGTCGTGATGCCGTTCGTGTTCCGCCACTGGCTGAAACAGCCGCGCATGACCCTCGGGGTTGCGGTGTGCTTGCTCGGCGCCACCGCAGCCGACCTGTTCATGCCTGTGTTCTCCGGCCAACTCGTCGATGCGCTGACCCTGGGTCCGGCGAACATGGATGCACGGCACGCGGCCCAGGTCGCGTTCGCCGCCATCGTCGCACTCGGCTTCGCCTCGATCGTGCTGCGGCTGTCCGGACTGCGGCTGATCGTGCCGTTCACCTTGCGCATCATGTCCGACGTGGCGCGCGAGGCCTTCGTGCGGGTGCAGCGCTTCTCGACCGACTGGCACGCCAACAGCTTCGCCGGCTCGACGGTGCGCAAGATCACGCGCGGCATGTGGGCGCTCGATCTCTACAACGACACCATCCTGCTGGCGCTGCTGCCGTCGCTGTCGGTGCTGCTCGGCTCGATGGTGCTGCTCGGCCTGCATTGGGGCGCGCTGGGCGGCGTCATCGCCGTCGGCGCGGTGCTGTACGTCGCGATGACGGTCGCGTTCTCGACCCGCTACATCGCGCCGGCCGCGCGCATCTCCAATGCCTGGGACACCAAGGTCGGCGGCACGCTCGCGGATGCGCTGAGCTGCAACGCGGTGGTGAAGTCGTTCGGCGCCGAGGCGCGCGAGGACGGCCGGCTGATGCGCGTCGTCAACCGCTGGTCACGCCGCGTCAACCGCACCTGGCTGCGCTACAACACCACGGCGGCGGTGCAGCTCGGCGTGCTGCTGTGCCTGCGCTCGTCGGTGATCGGCGGCGCCGTGCTGCTGTGGATGGCGGGCCGGGCCTCGCCGGGCGACGTCACCTATGTGCTGACGAGCTACTACGTCATCCACGCCTATCTGCGCGACGTCGGCATGCACATCAACAACCTGCAGCGCGCGGTCAATGACATGGACGAGCTGGTGGCGATCCACGGCGAGCCGATCGGCATCGTCGATGCTGAAGATGCCCGGCCGATCGCGGTGACCGGTGGGCACATCGTGTTCGACGGCGTGACGTTTCACTACGGCGGTCATCGCGCGCCGCTCTACGACCGGCTGTCGGTGGACATCCGGCCGGGCGAGCGGATCGGGCTGGTCGGACGCTCCGGCTCCGGCAAGACGACCTTCGTCAAGCTGGTGCAGCGGCTGTACGACGTCAGCGGCGGCCGGATCCTGGTCGACGGGCAGGACATCGCCCACGCGAAGCAGGATTCGCTGCGCAGCCAGATCGCGATCGTGCAGCAGGAGCCGATCCTGTTCCACCGCTCGCTGGCCGAGAACATCGCCTATGGCCGGCCCGGCGCCAGCCAGGCCGAGATCGAGCAGGCGGCGCGGCTTGCCAATGCGCACGAGTTCATCACGCGTCTGCCCAAGGGCTACGGCACGCTCGTGGGCGAGCGCGGCGTCAAGCTGTCGGGCGGCGAGCGGCAGCGGGTGGCGCTGGCGCGGGCGTTCCTGGCGGATGCGCGCGTGCTGATCCTGGACGAGGCGACCTCGAGCCTCGATTCGGAGTCGGAGGCGCTGATCCAGGAGGCCATGGAGCGGCTGATGAAGGGCAGGACGGCGATCGTGATCGCGCATCGGCTGGCGACCGTGCGCAGCCTCGACCGCATCCTGGTGTTCGATCGTGGCCGGATCGTCGAGCAGGGCGGTCATGCCGCGCTGGTCGGCCGGCCCGGCGGGCTCTATCGCAGCCTGTTCGAGCGCCAGGCGATAGAGATCGGCCAGCTATCCGCAGCCGGATGATCAAAATGGTGAGGGGCCCGACGCTTGAGCGTCGAGCCCCTCATGAACATATCAGCCGGCCTGTAAGCCGGGTTCTGTAGGGCACCGTATGCTTGCGCATGACGATACGTGACGGCCATTCCTCTGGGATCGCGCTTGCGCGTGACCTCGGGCAACCTACCCGGACGGCGAGCCTGACATCGCTCCCGCGGACGTCATCGCCTTGGCGATTGTCTCCGCGTGGCCGTCCCTATTCGGTTTTGCTCCCGGTGGGGTTTACCATGCCGGTTCCGTTGCCGGCCCCGCGGTGCGCTCTTACCGCACCTTTTCACCCTTACTGCCTCCCTCGCGGGAGGAAGCGGTTCGTTCTCTGTGGCACTGTCCCTGGGGTCGCCCCCGCCGGACGTTATCCGGCACCGCATGTCGATGGAGCCCGGACTTTCCTCCCCGGCGGCCTTTCGGCACCTGCCGGAGCGGCCGTCCGGCCGACTGACGCGGCTTGCATGGGGCTTATCGATCAGCGCGTCAAGCCATCGCGGCGCGATCGAAAAATATTACCCTGGGCGTGTCGTCCCGCGCGCGCACCGTTCGACTGAATGTCGGCGCAACAGCCGCAACCGAGGAGCAGTCCGATGCAGTACCTGTTGATGATCTACCAGAACGAAGTCGACTACGCGAAGATGGAGAAGGAGGCCGAGGGCAAGATGCTGGCCGAGTATCAGACCTTCACCCAGTCGATCATCGCCAGCGGCAATTTCAAGGGCGGCGACCGGCTGCAGCCGACCACGACGTCGACGACCGTGCGGGTGCGCGACGGCAAGATCCTGACCACCGACGGACCGTTCGCCGAGACCCGCGAGCAGCTCGGCGGCTACTACATGATCGAGGCGCAGAACATCGACGAGGCGATCGGCATCGCCGCACGCATTCCGGGCGCCCGTTTCGGCTCGATCGAGGTGCGACCCGTCTGGCAATACAATCATTGAGGCGGAAGACGCAGGCCGGCGGTTATGTCAGCGATGACGCCAGACGCGATCGACAAGGTGTTCCGCGACGAAGCCGGCCGCGCGCTCGCGACCTTGATCCGGCTCGTCGGGGACTTCGACCTGGCCGAGGACGCGTTGCAGGATGCGTTCGCCGCGGCGCTGCAGAGCTGGCGGGGGTCCGAGGCCCCCGCCAATCCACGCGCCTGGCTGGTCAATGTCGCCCGCAACAAGGCGATCGATCGCGTCAGGCGTCGCCGCAATTTTCGCGACAAGGAAGCGGAGATCGTCCACGCGATCGAGCGTGACGCCGCCAGCGATGACGTCGAGGCGCCGGCCGATCTCGACGACGACATGCTGCGGCTGATCTTCACCTGCTGCCATCCCGCGTTTGCGCCGGAGGTCCAGGTGGCGCTGACCTTGCGGACGGTGTGTGGTCTCACCACGGCCGAGGTCGCGCGCGCCTTTCTCGCCAGCGAGGAAGCGATGGCGCAGCGCCTGGTGCGTGCCAAGCAGAAGATCCGCCTTGCCGGAATCCCCTATGAGGTGCCGGGACGCGAGGCGCTCGATGAACGGCTGCGTGGCGTGCTGACCGTGATCTATCTCGTCTTCACCGAGGGTTATCTCGCCACCTCGGGCGACGAACTGATCCGGCTCGATCTCGCGCGCGAGGCGATCCGGCTCGGCCGGCTGCTGCTCGGACTGGTGCCGGACGCGGGCGACGTCAAGGGGCTGCTGTCTTTGATGCTGCTCCACGATGCGCGCCGGCCGGGACGCATCACTGCGTCCGGCGACATCGTCCTGCTCGAGGAGCAGGATCGATCGCTATGGGATGCCGGGCAGATCGCCGAAGGATTGGCCCTGGTAGATCAGGCGCTGCGCGTGAAGGGGCTGCCGCAATCCTATACGGTCCAGGCTGCCATCGCCGCACTCCACGCCCAGGCACCGAACTATCACGACACGGATTGGCGCCAGATCGTGGGCCTCTACGAGGTGCTGCTGCGAATCGCGCCGTCGCCCGTGATCGAGCTCAATCACGCCGCCGCGGTGTCGATGGCCGACGGCCCGGCGCGCGCGCTGGCGCTGGTCGATGCGCTGGCTGCGCGCGGTGGCCTGAAGCAGTACGACCTGCTTCCCGCGGTCCGCGCCGATCTGCTCCGGCGGCTCGACCGGCGCGAGGAGGCACGCGCAGCCTATCGCGCAGCAACCGAGGCGACGCAGCTCGCCCCGCTCAAGCGCCTCTATGCGCGCCGGCTCGCCGAGCTCGGCGACGACGCGTGAAGCGTCACGCCCGCGGCGCGGTCTCTTCGGCCGGCAGGCTCGTCAGCAGCGCATGCAGCGTCCACAAGGTCGAGCGGTCGGCGATGCCGTCGATGCGCTCGGGGCGGAAATGCCGTTGGAATGCGGTCACGACGTCGAGCGTGATGCCGTCGAATTTGCCGGTGATCGGCACGCCGTAGCCGTATCTGGCGAGCGCCTTCTGCAGGCCCTTGACGTCGTCGCCGATGCTGCCGAGCTTCAGCGTCTCGCCCTTGGTGATGGCCGCCGGCTGCACCCAGTGGCCGACCCCGGAATTGGCGAGGGAGTGCCAGGGGAATTTCTCGCCCGGATCCTTCTTTCGCGACGGCGCCACGTCGGAGTGCCCGAGCACGCGATGCGCCGGAACGTTGCGGCGGAGCATGATGCCGCGGCACAGCGCGATGACGGCGGCAATCTGCCGCGGCGGGAAATCCGGATAGCCCCAATCATGGCCGCGATTGACGATCTCGACGCCGATCGAGCAGGAGTTGATGTCCTCGTCACCGCCCCATGACGACAGGCCGGCGTGCCAGGCGCGCATCGCCTCCGGGACGCACTGCACGATGCGGCCGTCCTCCAGCACGATGTAATGCGCCGAGACCTCGCTCCCGGACGTGCACAGCTTGGTGATCGCGCCCTCTACGTCCGGCATCCCGGTGTAATGCAGGATGATCATGTCGGGCTGACGCCCGCCCTTGCGCTCGCCGAAATTCGCCGACGGGATCACGTCGGACGCGATCGAGGAGTCCGGCGTGAAGACAGGCAGATCCGAGACGCCCTTGGGGATCGGCAGCGCACGAAGGCGCTTCGATTCGGGCTTGTCTGTTGAATTCGGCATGAAGCACTCGAAGCGGGCGGCGAAGGCAATGGATCAAATTGAATATGGGCAGCCACTACTCTCTTACATATCCCGGTCGCAATCGAAATCGCATGTGAGCACCTCGGATTGAGCAAAGTCGTTGCGCGAGCGACGCGGCGGTCGATCGGACCGCGATCCGGCGATGTTCCGCATCGGCCGTGCCGTCCCGAACGACTGCCCAACATCCGCCACAGACCGTCAACGGTTTGTTAACGCTAAACGCCGTTACTAAGTGGTGAAGAGCCAAGCCGGTTTTCGGGACGGCAAGCCGCCATATGCAAGGTCCTGCACGGGATATTATCGTTTCGGGCGTTGTCGGGCGCATCCGGCAGGGCGCGATCGCTGATGGACGGGGGAATGCCCCGGCACGGTCGCGTGCGGGGGTCCAGGCATTTGGAAGGCTGGCCGTCGACCGTCCTCGACGATGGCTTGGCGAATTGACGGGGCGCGAGGATCGAAGGCGCGATGGGCTCGCAGCCGACCAGGATCAGTCTGAGACAGCGGCATGCGCGTGGAGCGGCCGCGTGAGTACGGCTGACCAGCGTCATGTTCCGGTGCTCGGCCACGAAGCGGTCGACATGCTCGCGGTCCGCGCGGGCGGCACCTATGTCGATGCGACCTTTGGCGCGGGCGGTTACACGCGGCTGATTCTTGCCACGCCGGGAACCCGGGTATTCGCGATCGACCGCGACAGCACCGCGATCGCCGGCGGCGCCGGTCTCGTCGCGGAGGCGGGCGGACGGCTGACGCTGGTCGAGAACCGCTTCTCCGCACTGGCGGACATCTGCGCGGCGCAAGATCTCGAGCATGTCGACGGCGTCGTGATGGACGTCGGCGTCTCGTCGATGCAGCTCGATTCGGCCGTGCGCGGTTTCTCGTTCAGGTTCGATGGCCCGCTCGACATGCGCATGGGCGGGCAGGGACCCACTGCCGCCGACATCGTCGCATCCGCGTCCGAGCGCGATCTCGCCGACGTCATCTACATCTTCGGCGAGGAGCGTCACTCACGTGCGGTGGCGCGCGCGATCACGGCCGCGCGCAAGGAGCAGCCGATCGCGACCACGCGGCAGCTCGCCGACATCGTGGCCCGTGTGGTGCGGTCGAAGCCGGGCGACATTCATCCGGCGACGCGGACGTTCCAGGCGCTGCGCATTCTCGTCAACGAGGAGCTCGACGAACTCGAACAGGCGCTGTCCGCAGCGGAGCGCATCCTGGCGCCTGGCGGCCGGCTGGCCGTGGTCTCGTTCCATTCGCTCGAGGACCGCATCGTCAAGACGTTCTTCGCCGAGCGCAGCAAGACCGGCGGCGGCTCGCGCCATTTGCCCGAGATCGCCCAGCAGACGCCGAGCTTCCAGCTGCTCACCCGCAAGCCGGTCGTGGCCGCGGAGGCCGAGACCGAGGCCAATCCGCGGGCGCGGTCCGCCAAGCTGCGCGGCGCCGAACGTACGGCGGCGCCGGCCCACGTTCCGTCCGACGTCTCTGCCTGGCCGCGCTTGGCCGACGTGCTGCGGGGAGGCTGATCGATGCGCCTCCTGCATCTCGTCGTGATCTGCTCGCTGATCTTCGCGGCCGCCTATGTCTATCGCATCAAGATGGAATCGACCGCGCGCGTCGAGCGCGTGCTGCAGCTGCGGGCGGAGATTCGCGAGCAGCGCGAGGCGATCGCGATCCTGCGCTCAGAATGGGCCAAGCTCGACGCGCCGCTGCGGCTGCAGGGATTGGTCGAACGGCATCTGCCGCTGAAGCCGCTCAACGCCACGCAATATGACAGCCTCAAGAATCTACCGGAGCGGCCGCCGCGGTTCGCGCGGTCCGACAATCCGGATCCGATCGGATCGATGATCGATGCGATCGATGCGATCAATGAAGAGCCCCCCGTGACCGGATCGGTGCGTCGCCCGGAGGATCAGCAATGACCGATCAGATCAGGCCTCAGGTCAAGCCGCAGGAGGTCAAGCCGCAGGAGCCCTGGCGGCAACGGCTGGTGCGCACGTTGCTGTACGGGCGCGATGTCGATCGCACCGCCAAGGCCCGCGCCCGTATTGGCCTGGCGATCATTGCCTTCGCCGCGGTCTATGCCGTCATCGGCGGCCGTCTCGTGATGTTTGCGGTCGGCTCCGACGGCCCGAGCGCGCGGCGCGCCGCGCAGCAGGACGCCATCGCCACTGCGCGGCCCGACATCGTCGACCGCAACGGCGCCGTGCTGGCGACCGACGTCAAGACGCCGAGCCTGTTTGCCGAGCCGCGCCGCCTCATCGACAAGGACGAGGCGATCGAGCTGCTCACCGCGACCTTGCCCGATCTCGATACGAGCGAAGTGCGCGAGCGCATGATGTCCCGCAAGGGCTTCGTCTGGCTCAAGCGCGAGATGACGCCGAAACAGCAGCAGGACATTCACCGCCTTGGCCTGCCCGGTGTTGGCTTCCTGCGCGAGAACAAGCGCGTCTATCCGACCGGCAACGAGGTGGCGCATCTGATCGGCCTGGTGAACATCGACAACCAGGGCATCGCCGGCATGGAGAAGTGGCTCGACAATCAGGGCCTCGCCGACTTGCACCGCGCCGGCTTCGCCACCGATCGCCTGCAGCGCCCGATCGAGCTCTCGGTCGACCTGCGTGTCGAGCATGCGTTGCGTGATGAGCTGCTCAAGGCCAAGGACAAGTTCAAGACCAAGGCCGCCTCCGGTCTCGTGGTCAACGTCAGGACCGGCGAGATCATCGCGATGGTGTCGCTGCCGGATTTCGATCCGAACAATCCGAAAGAGGCGCACGATCCCGATCGCATCAACCGCCTTACCACCGGCGTCTATGAGATGGGCTCGACCTTCAAGGCGTTCACCTTGGCGATGGCGCTCGACACAGGCAAGTATGATCTCAACTCGCTGTGGGATGCGCGCGGGCCGCTGCATTACGGCAAGTTCGCCATTCACGACGACGAGCCGAAGGGCCGCTTCCTCACCATGAAGGAGGTGTTCACCTTCTCCTCCAACGTCGGCGCCGCCAGGATCGCGCTGACGCAGGGCGTCGAAGGCCACAAGGCCTTCCTCCGTAAGATGGGACAGTTCGACCGGCTGCGCACTGAGTTGCCGGAGAGTGCCTCGCCGATCCTGCCCAAGCGCTGGGCCGAGTTGAACACGGTCACGATCGCGTTCGGCCACGGCATGGCAGTCGCGCCGCTGCAGGGCGTGATGGGCGTCAGTGCGCTGGTCAATGGCGGTTACTTGATTCCGCCGACCTTCATGAAGCGCACCGAGGCGGAGGCGATGCAGGTTGCCAAGCGCGTGATCAAACCGGAGACTTCGGAGAAGATGCGGTACCTGATGCGTCTGAACGCCGAGATCGGCACCGCGCGCAAGGCCGACGTGAAGGGCTATTACATCGGCGGCAAGACCGGCACGGCCGAAAAGGTGATCAACGGCCGCTATGCCAAGAAGAAGGTGCTGACGCTCTTCACCGCGGTGATCCCGGCCGACAAGCCGAAATACCAGGTGCTGATCATGCTGGACGAGCCGCAGGCGCTGAAGGAAACCTACGGCTTCATCACCTCCGGCTGGAACGCGGTTCCGACCGCAGGCAACGTGATCTCCCGGATCGGGCCGCTGCTGGGCATCGAGCCTCGTTTCGACCTGCCGCCGTCCGACCGCCAAATTCTTGCGGCATCGCGGCTGACGCAGTAAGCCGTCCGCGAATCGCAAGGCTTTGGAGCTGCCGCCACCCGGGGCGGGGGCCAGGACCGGTACGGATCAGGATGAAACTTCACGACCTTCTCGGCGATCAGGCGGGGCTCGACCCGCAAATCGCCGCCGTCGAAGTCTCCGGCCTCGCCGTGGACAGCCGCGCAGTCAGGCCCGGAGACCTGTTCTTCGCGCTATCGGGAACCAAGACCGACGGCGCGCGCTTCATCGCGGCGGCGATCGCCGCCGGAGCGGCCGCCGTGGCCGGTGCTGCGGCACCAGAGGGCGAGCTCCCGGTTCCGTTCGTCGCACTGCCCAACCCGCGGCGGGCACTGGCGCTCGCCGCGTCGCGCGTTTTCCCGCGGCAGCCGGCAACAATCGCGGCGGTGACCGGCACCAGCGGCAAGACCTCGGTTGCAGCCTTCACGCGGCAGATCTGGCAGAGGCTCGGCCACAGCTCGGCAAGCATCGGCACCGTCGGACTGGTCTCGGACAAGCGCACCGTCTACGGCTCTCTCACCACGCCGGACCCGATCGCGCTGCACCGGCAGATCGACGAGATCACGCAGGACGGCGTCACGCATCTGGCCTTCGAAGCCTCGTCGCACGGGCTGGATCAGTTCAGGCTCGATGGGGTGAAGGTCTCGGCCGGCGGGTTCACCAACCTGTCGCGCGACCACATGGACTACCATCCCGATCTCGCGCACTACCTCAACGCCAAGCTGAGGCTGTTCCGTGATCTGGTGCCGCCGGGCGGCCCTGCGGTCATCTCGGCCGACCATGAGTGCTCGCCTGATGTGATCGCCGCGGCTGAAACGCGTGGGCTCCGGCTGATGACGGTGGGGACGCATGGCGACGGCGCAGGAGCGGGCATCCGCCTCGTGGCCGCGGCGGTCGATGGTTTTGCTCAGCAACTCGAGATCCAGCATTGCGGCCGCATCACTTTCATCCGGCTGCCGCTGGTCGGCGCGTTCCAGGTCGAGAATGCGCTGGTCGCCGCTGGCCTTGCCATCGGCACCGGCAGTGATCCGCAAGCGGTGTTTGAATCGCTGGAGCAGCTCGAAGGCGCCAAGGGGCGGCTTGAGCTGGTCGGGGAGCACAATGGTGCACCGATCTTCATCGACTACGCCCACAAGCCGGATGCGCTCGCCAAGGCGCTGCATGCGCTGCGGCCGTATGCCGCGCGGAAACTCGTCGTCGTGTTCGGCGCGGGCGGCGACCGCGACACCGGCAAGCGGCCTCTGATGGGGGCGATCGCCGCCGCCGAGGCCGACAGCGTCATCGTCACCGACGACAACCCGCGCAGCGAGGATCCCTCGGCGATCCGCGCCGCAATCCTTGCGTCCGCGCCAGGCGCACGCGAGATCGGCGACCGCGCCGAAGCGATCCGGGTTGCGATCAGCGAGCTGCAGCCCGGCGATGCGCTCGTGATTGCCGGCAAGGGGCACGAGACCGGACAGATCATCGGCAGCGACGTGCTGCATTTCAGCGATCATGAAGCGGTCGCGGACGCATTGGCGGCGAGGGCATCATGACGAAGGCGCTGTGGACGGTGGCCGAGGCGGCGCGCGCGCTCGGCCTCGCCGGCGACTATCCGGCGACACCGATCGATTTCGTCACGCAGGACAGCCGCGCCGTAAAGCCTGGCAGCCTGTTCGTCGCCCTGAGCGGCACGCCCAGCGGCGGCTTCGTATCGAGCTTCGCCTCCAGCCGTGACGGCTGGGAGTTCGCGGCCAATGCCGAGAAGGCCGGTGCGGTGGCGATGATCGTGCCGCACGAAATCGAGGGCATCACGGTCCCACAGCTCGTGGTGCCGGATACGTTGATCGATGGTCTGTGGGCGCTCGCTCGCGCCGCGCGGGCCCGCTTCCATGGTCCTGTCATCGGATTGACCGGCAGCGCCGGCAAGACCTCGACCAAGGAGTTCATCGCCGCCTATCCCGGCGCGTCGGCGAGCCCGTCGAGCTTCAACAATTTCTGGGGCGTGCCGCTGACGCTCTGCAATGCCGATCCGGGCGCGTCGGTCTGGGTGATCGAGATGGGCATGAACCAGACCGGCGAGATCGCGCGGTTGACGGAGCTGTCGCAGCCGACCGTGGCGCTGGTGGTCAACGTGCAACCGGTGCATCTGGAGAAGCTCGGCAGCCTCGAAGCGATCCGGAAGGAGAAGGTCTCGATCGCGCGCGGTCTGCCGGCCGACGGCATCCTCGTGCTTCCCGCCGATCTCGCGGCGCCCGAGTGGAGCGGCAAGGTGGTCCGTTTCGGTGGCGACAGCGAGGTGCGCGAGCTTTCGCATGCAGCGCGCGGCGAGAGCTGGGATGTGACGTCGGAGGTGGCAGGCCGCCGCATCGAATTCGCGCTGACGCCTGGTGCGCCGCATCGCCTGCACAATGCCCTCGCGGCGCTTGCTTCGGTGGCCGCCGCCGGGCTCGATCCCGCACTGCTGGCGAGCGAGCTTGGCCAGGTCGGCATCATGACGGGCCGCGGCGTCGAGCAGACCGTCAGTGATATCGTGCTCATCGACGACAGCTTCAATGGCAATCCCGCCAGCATGGCGGCGGCGCTCGACAGCCTGCAGGCGCGGCCGGTGAAGGGACGACGGATCGCCGTGATCGGCGATATGCTCGAGCTTGGCGAAGAGGCGCCAGCGTATCATGCCGGGATGGCCGGACATCTCGCCGCGATCGACGGCGTGTTCTGCGTCGGGCCGCTGATGCGCCATCTCTTCGAGCGGCTGCCGCAGGAGCAACGGCTGGGCTGGCACGAGGATCCGGTGACGCTCGATGCCGGGCAGATCGCAGCGCTGCTCGCACCCGGCGACGTCGTCGTGATCAAGGGCAGCAAGAAGATCTTCTGGGTCAACAAGTTCGTCTCGAAGCTCGCGGCCGCCCTGCAGGGCCGCGCCTGAAAAATCGGGCGATATCGCGGCGCGGCACAGAGGTGTTTTCCACTGGTGTTCGAGCGGTCATGCCGGACGAATCATTTCGCCCGGCTACGATTCGCACCCGGCACCGATCATGGTTAAAAGAGGCGGACTGGATTCGTGCGCGGGACTTTGGGCGTTGCGCGCTCGGTCCCGGTGAGGCGGCATAGGCGGGTCGGATGTTCTATTGGTTGATCGAGCTGACGAATACGTTTCCGAGCCTGTCGGCGTTTCGCGGGCTGCTCAACGTGTTCCGTTACATCACGTTCCGGACCGGCGGCGCGGTGGTCACCGGCGCGCTGTTCGTGTTCCTGTTCGGACCCTGGATCATCGATCATCTTCGGCTGCGCCAGGGCAAGGGGCAGCCGATCCGCACCGACGGGCCGCAATCGCATATCATCAGCAAGAAGGGCACGCCGACGATGGGCGGGCTGATGATCCTGTCGGGACTCGTCGTTTCGACCGTGCTGTGGGCCAATCCGCTCAACCCCTATGTCTGGATCGTACTGGCGGTGACGCTCGGCTTCGGCTTCGTCGGCTTCTATGACGATTATCTGAAGGTCACCAAGCAGTCGCATTCGGGCTTCGCCGGGCGCGCGCGGCTGCTGATCGAGGCGGCGATCGCGCTGGTCGCCTGCTATGCGCTGGTCCGGCTGGGACGCGATCCCTCATCGATGGGGCTCGCGATCCCGTTCTTCAAGGACCTCATCTTCAAGTTCGGCTGGATGTACGTCATCTTCGGCGCCTTCGTGATCGTCGGCGCCGGCAATGCTGTCAACCTGACCGACGGCCTCGATGGTCTCGCCATCGTCCCTGTGATGATCGCCTCCGCGAGCTTCGGCCTGATCGCCTATCTTGCCGGCAACGCTGTGTTCTCCGACTATCTGCAGATCCATTATGTCGCGGGCACCGGCGAGCTCGCCGTGCTGTGCGGCGCGGTGCTCGGCGCGGGCCTCGGCTTCCTCTGGTTCAACGCCCCGCCGGCCTCGATCTTCATGGGCGACACCGGCTCGCTCGCGCTCGGCGGCATGCTTGGCTCGATCGCGGTCGCGGTGAAGCATGAGATCGTGCTGGCTGTGATCGGCGGCCTGTTCGTGCTCGAAGCCGTGTCGGTGATCGTGCAGGTCGCCTCGTTCAAGCTGACCGGCAAGCGCATCTTCAAGATGGCGCCGATCCATCACCATTTCGAGCAGCTCGGCTGGACCGAGCCGCAGATCGTGATCCGGTTCTGGATCATCTCGGTGATGCTGGCGCTGGTCGGTCTCTCGACCTTGAAGCTGCGCTGACATGATCCCCGTCACCTCCTTTGCCGGCAAGACCGTCGCCGTGTTTGGACTCGGCGGCTCGGGGCTGGCGTCGTGCCATGCATTGCGGGCCGGCGGCGCCGAGGTCATCGCGGCCGACGATGGCGCCGATCGCATGACGGAAGCGGCGAAGGCCGGCTTCATCACCGCCGATCTGCGCACCGTCTCCTGGGCGAACTTCGCCGCCCTGGTGCTGGCGCCGGGCGTGCCGCTGACCCATCCCGTGCCGCATTGGAGCGTGCTGAAAGCGCGCGAGGCCGGCGTCGAGGTGATCGGTGACATCGAGCTGTTCTGCCGCGAGCGCAAGCGCCACGCGCCGGATGCGCCGTTCGTCGCTATCACCGGCACCAACGGCAAGTCGACGACGACGGCGCTGATCGCGCATCTGATGCGGGTCGCCGGTTATGACACCCAGATGGGCGGCAACATCGGCACCGCGATCCTGTCGCTGGAGCCGCCGCGGATGGGCCGCGTCCACGTCATCGAGATGTCGTCCTACCAGATCGATCTCACACCCTCGCTCGATCCGAGCGTCGGCATCCTGATCAATGTCAGCGAGGATCACATCGATCGCCACGGCACGATCGAGAACTACGCCGCGGTGAAGGAGCGTCTGGTCGCGGGTGTCCAACCGGCGGGCACCGCGATCGTTGGCGTCGATGACGGCTTTTGCCGGGCCATTGCCGACCGGCTCGACCAGGCCGGCAAGCGCGTCGTGCGCATCTCGGTGAAGAACCCGCTGGCCGACGGGCTCTACACTGAGCACGAGACCATCGTGCGCAGCGCCGGCGGCGCGCGCAGCGAGGTCGCACGGCTCGGTGGCATCGGCTCGCTGCGCGGCCAGCACAATGCCCAGAACGCCGCCTGCGCCGCCGCTGCCGCGCTCGCGATCGGCGTGAAGCAGGATGTGCTGCAGCAGGGGCTGCGCAGCTTTCCCGGCCTCGCACACCGCATGGAGCAGGTCGGCCGCCGCGCCAACGTGCTGTTCGTCAACGACTCCAAAGGCACCAACGCGGATGCGACCGCGCATGCGCTGTCGTCCTTCGCCGACATCTTCTGGATCGCGGGCGGCAAGCCGAAGGCCGGCGGCATCACCAGCCTGACCGGCTTCTTCCCGCGCATCCGCAAGGCCTACCTGATTGGGGAGGCGGCGACGGAGTTCGCCGCCACGCTCGGGGAGAGGGTGCCGCACGCCATGTCCGGCACACTCGAGGTCGCGGTCGCGCAGGCGGCCGCGGATGCGGAGGAGTCAGGCCTGAAGGAGGCCGTCGTCCTCCTGTCCCCGGCCTGCGCCTCCTTCGACCAGTTCCGCAATTTCGAGATCCGCGGCACCCGCTTCCGCGATCTGGTGCAGGCGCTGCCGGGGGTGGAGAAGGTCGTTTAGGCAGCATGCACCGCTGTCGTCCCGGCGAACGCCGGGACTCATACCCCCAGGAAGCTGTTTGAGGCACGCCGGCCATTGGCTCTTTGCCCATCACGACGGCCGCGGAGTATGGGTCCCGGATCGGCGCCGCGACGCGCTGCGCGCGTCACGGCTTGTCCGGGACGACAGCCGAGAGGTCCTTAACCCTTCGATAACCATCCTGGGCGCCAATGGGCTGATTCCTTCAGGCCTCAGGTGGTCGCCCGATGCTCTCCCGCGAAGAACGCAATCCGCTGTCGGACTGGTGGTGGACGGTCGACAAGCCGCTGCTCGGCGCGATCCTCGCGCTGATGCTGTGCGGGGTGATCCTGTCGCTGGCGGCGAGTCCGCCGGTCGCGACCCGGATCGGGCTCGATCCGTTCCACTTCTTCAACCGTCACGTCCTGTTCCTGCTGCCGTCCTTCATCGTGCTGATCGGCGTGTCCTTCCTGTCGCCGCGGCAGATCCGGCGCACCGCGCTGGTGGCGTTCGCAATCGCCATCGTGCTGATCGTGCTGACGCTCGCCGTCGGCCCCGAGGTGAAGGGCTCGCGGCGCTGGATCACGCTGGTCGGCGTCAACATCCAGGCCTCGGAGGCGGCGAAGCCCGCCTTCGTCGTCGTTGCCGCCTGGCTGTTCTCGGAATCGGCGCGGCGGCCCGACATGCCGGCGACGACGATGGCGCTGGTGCTGCTGCTGATGCTGGTGTCGCTCCTGGTGATGGAGCCGGATTTCGGCCAGACCATGCTGATCCTGATGGTGTGGGGCTCGCTGTTCTTCATCGCCGGCATGCGCATGATCTGGGTCGCGGGCCTGGCGGGCGCTGCGGCCGCCGGACTGTTCGGCGCCTATCTGCTGGTGCCGCACGTGGCTGGGCGCATCAAGCGCTTCATGAATCCGGCCTCGGGCGACACCTTCCAGGTCGACACCGCGATGGAGGCGTTCTCCAATGGCGGCTGGTTCGGGCTCGGACCCGGCGAGGGCATCGCCAAGCGCAGCCTGCCGGACAGCCACACCGACTTCGTGTTCGCGGTGGCCGCAGAGGAGTTCGGCATCATCCTGTGTCTCGCTTTGGTCGCGCTGTTCGGCTTCATCGTCATCCGCACACTGTCGCGCGCCTATGCCACCGAGGACGGCTTCTCGCGCTTCGCGGCCTCGGGCCTCGCGATCCTGTTCGGCATCCAGGCTGCCATCAACATCTCGGTCAACCTGCAGCTGATCCCCGCCAAGGGCATGACCCTGCCGTTCATCTCCTATGGCGGCTCGTCGATCGTGTCGCTCGCCTACGGCGTCGGCATGATGCTGGCGCTGACCCGTCAGCGCCCGCGGATCGAGGCCGAGGTGACAGACGCGGCGGGGGCGCTGCGCAATTACGCCTAACGCCGGGCCGGCTCGCCATGACGACACATTGGCTGTAAACATCAGCGCATGACCTCAACTGCGCCTCTCATCCTGCTGGCCGCCGGCGGCACCGGCGGCCATCTGTTTCCCGCCGAAGCGCTCGGCGTCGAGCTGATCAAGCGCGGCTATCGCGTCCGCCTCGTCACCGATGCGCGCGCACTGCGCTACAGCGGCCTGTTCACCAAGGACATGATCGACGTGGTGCCGAGCGAGACGGTGCGCAGCCGCTCGCCGGTGGCGCTGGCACGCACCGCGCTGCTGCTCGGCACAGGGACGCTGGCAGCGTTCAATCTGATGCGGCGGCTCAAGCCTGCCGCCGTGATCGGCTTCGGCGGCTATCCGACGGTGCCGCCGCTGCTGGCGGCGCGGCTCGCCGGCGTGCCCAGCCTGATCCACGATGCCAATGCCGTACTCGGCCGCGCCAACCGATTTCTATCCACGCATGTGAAGGCGATCGCGACCTCGCTGCCCGGCGTGCTCGACCGTGATCCGGCACTGGCCGGAAAGACCACAACGGTCGGCACGCCGATGCGGCCGGCGATCCTCGAAGCCGCGGCCGTGCCGTACGCCGCGCCGGAGACCTCCGGCCCGCTGCGGCTGCTCGTGGTCGGCGGCAGCCAGGGCGCGCGGGTGATGAGCGACATCGTTCCCGGCGCGATCGAACGGCTGGAGCCGGCGCTGTGGAGCCGGCTGGTGCTGACCCAGCAGGTCCGCCAGGAGGACATGGCGCGGGTGCGCGCGGTCTACGACCGGCTCAAGATCAATGCCGAGCTGCAGCCGTTCTTCACCGATCTTCCGGCGCGGCTCGCGGCCAATCATCTCGTGATCTCGCGCTCCGGCGCCGGCACGGTCGCCGAACTCGCCGCGATCGGCCGGCCCTCGATCCTGGTGCCGCTGCCCGGTGCCATCGATCAGGACCAGTTCGCCAATGCCGGCGTGCTGTCGCAGGTCGATGCCGCGATCCGGATCGTACAGAGCGACTTCACGTCCGACCGGCTGGCGTCGGAGATCTCGTCGCTCGCGGCCGAGCCGTCGCGCCTCGCCGCCATGGCCCAGGCCGCGCGTGCCGCCGGCCGGCTCGATGCCGCCGAGCGGCTGGCCGACCTCGTGCTGAAGACGGCCGGGCTCTGAGCGGGACGGCCAAAATCGGCCAAAATCCGGGCGGAGCGACTGAAAATTCGTGGTTTTTCCGGTTTTTGCGGGCTTGTCCCGGCCTGCCATGTCTTGCATGAAAGGCGCATGATTCGGGCGGTCGGGCTCAACCCCGCTCCCCGCGAGACCATGGACGGGATGCCCTCATGAGACTGCCGCGCGAGATCGGACCCATCCACTTCGTCGGGATCGGCGGTATCGGCATGAGCGGCATCGCCGAGGTGCTGTGCAATCTCGGCTACACGGTGCAGGGCTCGGACGCTTCCGACAACGCCAACGTCGCGCGTCTGCGCGAGAAGGGCATCACCGTCAGCGTCGGCCACACGGCCGAGAACGTCGCGGGTGCCGATGTCGTCGTCGTCTCGACCGCGATCAAGCGCGACAATCCGGAACTGATGGCCGCGCGTGCGCAGCGCATTCCGGTCGTCCGCCGCGCCGAGATGCTCGCGGAGCTGATGCGGCTGAAGAGCTGCGTTGCGATCGCAGGCACCCATGGCAAGACAACGACGACCTCGATGGTCGCGGCGCTGCTGGATGCCGGCGGCCTCGATCCGACCGTGATCAACGGCGGCATCATCAATGCCTATGGCACCAATGCGCGGCTCGGCGGTGGCGAGTGGATGGTGGTCGAGGCGGACGAGAGCGACGGCACCTTCCTGAAGCTGCCGGCGGATGTCGCCATCGTCACCAATGTCGATCCCGAGCATCTCGATCACTTCAAGACCTTCGATGCCGTGCAGGATGCGTTCCGCGCCTTTGTCGAGAACGTGCCGTTCTACGGCTTCGCCGTGATGTGCATCGATCACCCGGTGGTGCAGGCGCTGGTCGGCAAGATCGAGGACCGCCGCATCATCACCTATGGCGTGAACCCGCAGGCCGATGTCCGCTTGGTCGATCTCACGCCGATGGGCGGCGGCTCGGCGTTCAAGGTCATCTTTCGCGACCGTAAGAGCGGCGCGACGCACGAGATTTCCGACCTCGTGCTGCCGATGCCGGGCCGGCACAACGCCTCGAACGCAACGGCCGCGATTGCGGTGGCCCGAGAGCTTGGCCTGTCCGACGAGGCGATCCGCAAGGCGATTGCGGGCTTCGGCGGCGTCAAGCGCCGCTTCACCCGCACCGGCGAGTGGAATGGCGTCACCGTGATCGACGACTACGGCCATCACCCGGTGGAGATCGCGGCCGTCTTGAAGGCGGCGCGTGAATCCACCAACGGCAAGGTCGTCGCCGTGGTGCAGCCGCATCGCTACACCCGGCTGCAGTCGCTGTTCGAGGAGTTCTGCACCTGCTTCAACGATGCCGATGCCGTCGTCGTCGCCGATGTCTATCCGGCCGGCGAGGCGCCGATCGAGGGCATCGACCGCGATCACTTCGTGCTCGGCCTGCGCGCCCACGGCCATCGCGACGTGGTGCCGCTGCCCAGGGCGGCCGATCTCGCCGGCATCGTCAAGGATCTCGCCAAGCCGGGTGATCTCGTCGTGTGTCTCGGGGCCGGCAACATCACACAATGGGCCTACGCGCTGCCGAACGAGCTCAAGGCGCTGGGGTAGGGCAGTGGGCTTCCCCGACATCACGCCCGATCTGAAGGCCGCGATGCCTGAATTGCGCGGGCGTCTGCTCGCCAACGAAAGCCTCGCGCCGCTGACCTGGTTTCGCGTCGGCGGACCGGCGCAGGTGCTGTTCACGCCGGCTGACGCCGACGACCTCGCTTACTTTCTGAAGCGCCTCGCGGGCGATCTGACGGTCTACGTCATCGGTGTCGGCTCCAACATGATCGTGCGCGACGGGGGCGTGCCGGGCGTCGTGATCCGGCTAGCGCCTCGCGCCTTCGGTGAAGTCAAGGCAGAGGGGGACGTCGTCTCCGCTGGCACCGCGGCGCTCGACAAGCGCGTCGCCGAGGTCGCGGCGTCCGCCAATCTGGCTGGTCTCGAATTCCTGTTCGGCATCCCCGGCACCATCGGCGGCGCCTTGCGGATGAATGCCGGCGCCAATGGCGGCGAGACCAGGGACATTCTCATCGAAGCGACCGCGATCGACCGCCAGGGCGAGACGCATCGCTTCACCAATGCCGAGATGAAGTTCACCTATCGCGCGAGCGGCGCCGATCCGTCGCTGATCTTCACGGCCGCACGCTTCCGCGGCACGCCGTCGTCACCCGAGGCGATCCGCGCGCGCATGGCCGAGGTTCAGGCGCATCGCGAGACCGCGCAGCCGATCCGCGAGAAGACCGGCGGCTCGACCTTCAAGAACCCGCCGGGGCGTTCGGCCTGGAAGTTGGTCGATGCCGCGGGCTGCCGCGGCTTCAAGGTCGGCGGCGCCCAGGTCTCGGAGATGCACTGCAATTTCCTGATCAACACCGGCAACGCTACGGCCGACGATATCGAGACCCTCGGTGAAACCGTGCGCGAGCGCGTCAAGGCTCATTCGGGCATCGAGCTGCAGTGGGAGATCAAGCGGATTGGACTCAACGCGAGCTGATGCTTGCGGGTTCACGTGAAGTCCGCGTTGTCGCAACCGCGTTTTGAGATCGATCGAGAAACCATTGATGCGCACCACGATTTTATTCGGCGGCTCTAACAAGGAGCGCCTCGTCTCGGTCGCCACCGCCAAGGCCCTGCACGCCGCGCTGCCCGAGGCCGACCTCTGGTTCTGGGAAGCCGACGACACCGTGCATCGGGCGAGCGGCCCGGCGCTGGTCGCCCATGCCAAGCCGTTCGAGGAGCCGTTCACGGCCGATGGCGTGGGGATCGGTACGCTGGCCGAGGCGCTCGATCGGGCCCGCGCGGAAGACCGACTCCTGGTTCTCGGACTCCATGGCGGACGCGCCGAGAATGGCGAGCTTCAACTGATGTGTGAGATGCGCGGCGTGCCGTTCACCGGCTCGGCGTCGGCGTCCTCCCATCTCGCCTTCGACAAGGTTGCCGCCAAGCGTTTTGCCGTGCTCGGCGGCGTCACGGTAGCCGAGGGCGTGGTGCTCGACGATGCGGAAGCCGCGCTCGCGCGTTGCGGCAAGCTGATCGCCAAGCCCGTCAAGGACGGCTCGAGCTTCGGGCTGATCTTCGTCAACGCCAAACAGGACCTCATCGCCGTCAAGGCGGCGGCGGCGACCGAGGAGTATCTGATCGAGCCGTTCGTCACCGGAACGGAGGCGACCTGCGGCGTGCTCGAACAGGCCGATGGCGCGCTGATCGCGCTTCCGCCGATCGAGATCCTGCCGGCCGACGGCGCCTTCAACTATTTCGCGAAGTACCTCGCGACGGCCACGAAGGAGATCTGTCCGGGGCGCTTCAGACCGGAGGTGACGGCGGCCCTGCAGGCGGAGGCGATCAAGGCGCATCGCGCGCTGTCCTGCGGCGGCTATTCGCGGACCGACTTCATCGTCTCGGCCAATGGCCCGGTCTATCTCGAGACCAATACGCTGCCGGGACTGACCGCCGCCTCGCTCTATCCGAAGGCCTTGGCGGCGCAGGGCATCCCCTTCGTCGACTTCCTGCAGCAGCAGATCGCCCTGGCGGAGCGCCGCCTCCGCCGTTGAAAATGTGCGGTAGTCGCACCGGGGGAACCCGGCCCGGCGTCCCCCGGAGGTTCCTGTAACCCGTAAAATGCTTAAGAATTTCGGGCAAGGTCCTCATAAATCGGAGAAAAAAATCGCCTCTCCGGACCTATTTTACTTTTTGTTTACCAGGACGTCCGAAGGTTAACGCTGGCGCCTCAGTGGTGCTCGGCTGCCGGGTCGAGCTGTCGTGACGAACCGCATTGGGATGGTCACGAGTGTCCGGCCTGTCGAGACCGTGGGCGTGGGTCCGCGAGTATCTGCGGGCGCAACAGTTGATGAGCTCGTGCAATGGATGGTGCAGGACGCCTCGCTCGAACGCAGAGGCCTCAAGCTGACCTCAAAGCCGCTGCCCTTGGCGCGGCAATCCTGCTGCGCGAGTATGTCTCAGCCCGTCTTCCGCGCTTCAAACTGTCGCGAGAGCGCAAGAAGGATCTGCACGGCAGGTCCACGCGCAAGGATCGTGCGCAGATGCAGTCTGCGCTGGCGCCGATGGTCGAGCGCGACGCGCCGCCACGTGTGGTGGATTTCGTCGAGCGCTATCTGCCGCGCCGGCTCGGCACCATTGCGACGGTAGGGTTGCTGTTCGGCAGTGTCTGGCTCGGCATCGTCAAGGGCGGTCACGCCCAGGATGTCAGCATCGCCTTCGCCGACACCCGCAACGCGCTGGCCAACGCGGCCGGGTTTCGCATTACGGCGGTCGCGATCAATGGCCGCAAGCAGCTCACGCAGGACGAGGTGCTCGCCATCGGCGGCGTCTCCGGCCGCTCGTCGCTCTTGTTCCTCGACGCCGCAGCCGTTCGCGACAAGCTCAAGGCCAACCCGTGGATCGCCGAAGCGACGGTGCAGAAATTCTTTCCGAACCAGCTGCAGATCGACATCGTCGAGCGCAAGGCGTTCGCGTTGTGGCAGCAGGACGGCCGGCTCTCGGTGATCGCCGATGACGGTGCCGTGCTCGAACAATATGTGTCGCGCCGCTTCCTCACCCTGCCGCTCGTCGTCGGCAAGGGCGCCGAGAGCAGGGCCCGCGACTTCCTGGCGCTGCTCGCGCGCTATCCGCAGGTGCGCGCCGTGACCAAGGCCGCGATCTTCGTCGGTGAGCGCCGCTGGAACCTGCGCACCAAGGACGGTCTCGATATCCGCCTGCCGGAGAACGACGTCGGCAATGCATTGGCGGCGCTGAGCCAGCTCGACCAGGAGGACAAGCTGTTCTCGCGCGACATCGTCGCGATCGACATGCGGCTGTCGGACCGGCTGACCGTGCAGCTCGGCGACGATGCCGCGAAGGCACGCGACGAGCTGTTCAAGGACAAGAAGTCCAAGAAGAAGGCCGGTGACGCATGACCGGCTTCGATCGCCAGACCCCGAAGACGCGCCCGATGGCGCAGAAGCGCACCGCTTTGGTCGCCTCGCTCGACGTCGGCACCAGCAAGATCGCCTGCATGATCGCGCGGCTGAAGCCGGCGCCGCCGAGCGATGCGCTGCGCGGCCGCACCCATGCCGTGGAGCTGATCGGCTACAGCCAGATCCAGTCGCGTGGCGTCAAGGCCGGCGCCGTCGTCGATCCGGTCGAGTGCGAGCAGGCCGTGCGCCAGGCGGTCGCGTTGGCCGAGCGCATGGCCAAGGTGCGTGTCGAGTCGGTGCTGCTGCCGGTCGCAGGTGGTCGCCTGACGGGGCATCTGATCGAGGCCACCTCGGACATCCGCGGCGGCGCCGTGACTCAGGCGGACGTCAGCCGCGTCACCTCCACCGGCATGCACCACGCTACCGGCGAAGGTCGGTCGGTGCTGCACGCGCTTCCCGTCGGCTACACGCTCGACGGCGTGAAGGGCATTCGCGATCCGCGCGGCATGCTGGCCCGGCAGTTCGGCGTCGATATGAACGTGGTCACGACCGACGCGACCGTCGCCAAGAACCTGATGCTGGTGGTCGAGCGCTGCCACCTGAACGTCGAGGCGATGGCGGCGAGCCCGTATGTTGCCGGGCTCTCGGTGCTGACCGACGACGAGGCCGATCTCGGTGCGGCCGTCGTCGAGATGGGAGCGGGCACCACGACGATCGCGATCTATTCCGGCGGGCGCTTCGTCCACGCCTCCGGATTTGCGCTCGGCGGGCATCATGTGACCATGGATCTTGCGCGCGGACTATCAGCGTGCATTGCAGATGCCGAGCGAATCAAGACGTTATATGGCACGGTGCTGACTGGCGGGTCCGACGCGCGTGAGTTGATGTCTGTTCCGACGGCGGGTGACAACGAGCGGGATGTTCCGCAGATCGTGTCCCGCGCCACCATCGCGAACATCGTCAGGCACCGCGCAGAGGAGATTTTTGAAATGGTCCGCGACCGGCTGAAGGATTCGCCCTTTGCGGCAGAACCCAAGGCGCGCGTCGTCCTCAGCGGAGGCGCCTCCCAACTGACGGGTCTGGTCGAGCTCGCGACACGGATCCTCGGCCGCCCGGTCCGCATCGGCCGCCCGCTCGGCTTCGGCCGCCTTCCCAACGAGGCCAAGAACGCAGCCTTTGCGGTTCCGACCGGGCTCCTGGTCTATCCGCAATATGCGCACCTCGAACACGTCGAACCGCGGCATACGCGGCAGGC
Source organism: Bradyrhizobium sp. HKCCYLS2038 (assembly GCF_051167655.1). Classification (NCBI taxonomy): domain Bacteria; kingdom Pseudomonadati; phylum Pseudomonadota; class Alphaproteobacteria; order Hyphomicrobiales; family Nitrobacteraceae; genus Bradyrhizobium; species Bradyrhizobium sp. HKCCYLS2038. The sequence continues at coordinate 1,626,646 of NZ_JBNPTM010000001.1, forward strand.
TGGGACAGGGACGGACGGATATTTCGGGAAGGTCGGCCGATGGCTACGCGAGGGCTTCTGATGACCGTTTTCCGCACCATGCCATTTTCACCAACACCACCCACGGCCGGCGGCCGGGGCGAACCCACGCGCGCGTGACTCGAGAGGCACCCATGGCACTCACTATTACCCCTCCTGATATCCACGAGCTGAAGCCCCGGATCACCGTGTTTGGCGTCGGCGGCGCGGGCGGCAACGCCGTCAACAACATGATCACGGCCGGCCTGCAGGGTGTCGACTTCGTCGTCGCCAACACCGACGCCCAAGCGCTGACCATGTCGAAGGCGCAGCGCATCATCCAGATGGGCACGCAGGTGACGCAGGGCCTCGGCGCCGGCTCGCAGCCGGACGTCGGCGCTGCCGCCGCGCAGGAGGTGATCGACGAGATCCGCGATCATCTCTCGGGCGCCAACATGGTGTTCGTGACCGCCGGCATGGGCGGCGGAACCGGCACCGGTGCAGCCCCCGTCATCGCCAAGACCGCGCGCGAGATGAACATCCTCACCGTGGGTGTCGTCACCAAGCCGTTCCACTTCGAGGGCGCGCGCCGCATGCGCACCGCGGAGTCGGGCATCTCCGAGCTGCACAAGGTCGTCGACACGCTGCTGATCATCCCGAACCAGAATCTGTTCCGGGTCGCCAACGAGAAGACGACCTTCGCGGATGCTTTCGCGATGGCCGACCAGGTGCTCTATTCCGGCGTCGCCTGCATCACCGACCTGATGGTCAAGGAAGGCCTGATCAACCTCGACTTCGCCGACGTCCGCGCCGTCATGCGCGAGATGGGCAAGGCGATGATGGGCACCGGCGAGGCCTCCGGCGAGAAGCGCGCGCTGACCGCGGCGGAAGCCGCGATCGCCAATCCGCTGATCGATGATTCCTCGATGAAGGGCGCCCGCGGCCTCTTGATCTCCATCACCGGCGGCAAGGACCTCACGCTGTTCGAGGTCGATGAAGCCGCGACCCGCATCCGCGAAGAGGTCGACCAGGACGCCAACATCATCGTTGGCGCCACCTTCGACGAATCGCTCGACGGCTTGATCCGCGTCTCCGTCGTTGCCACCGGCATCGAGCAGGCGCAGTTCAACCGCGGCGTCACGACGACTGCACAGCCGGCGGCGGCTGTCGCTCCGATTGCCGCCGCCCCGACCGCTCACGCGGGACACCCCGAAAGCCGCCTCGCTGATCTGACCGCGCGCCTGCGCGCGGACAATCAGCGGCTGGCCGAGCGCGCCGCCAAGCTCGAGCAGCAGGCGTCGCAGGCTCCGGCCGTTGCGGCGCCCGCGCCAGTCGCGCCGCCGGTGCAACGCCCGGCTCCGAACCTCGAGCGCGAGACGCTGGCCGCGGTGGCCGCCGCCATGGCGAGCGAGCCCGCGCCGACGGCACCGGTGCAGCCGGCATCGTATGGCGACGTGACCGTGCGGCCTATTGCGCAGAAGCCGTCGCTGTTCCCCGAGCCTGAAGCGCAGCGTGTCGCTCCGGTCGAGCCGGCCGCGCCGCCGGAGACCTTCATTCCGCAGGCCGCGGAGCGGGTTCCCACGCGCGCGCCGCGGATGCCGAAGTTCGAGGATCTGCCGATGCCCGCGCAGGCCGAGATCCGGCAGGCGAGGGGCGACGAAGGCGACGAGCATCCGCAGAAGACCCGGATGTCGCTGCTGCAGCGTCTCGCCAATGTCGGCCTCGGCCGTCGCGACGAGGACAACGAGCAGCCGATCTCGACCCGTAACGCAGGTCCCGCGATGCCGCAGATGCCGCAAATGCCACCGCTGCCGGACCGTAAGCCGCAGCGGAACGTTGCCCAGCAGATCGCGAGCCACGAATCGCCTGTCTCCGAATACGCCCGCCGTCCTGCTCCGCAGGGCTTGGACACTCATGGCCGTCCGGCACCTGTGTCGCCGGCGCCACAGGGCGACGACCATTTGGATATCCCGGCCTTCCTCCGCCGGCAGGCAACCTGAGAATTGTTACAGCCCCGAAGGTGCTGAACAGGCCCGGCTCGCGAGAGTCGGGCCTTTTTAGTGCGCTGCAGCATGCGATGAATGAGTGTTCAACTAACTGATTTTAAATGATTAATTATTCTTTCGGCGCTTGGATGGGGAACGAGGAGGGTGAAAGCCACGTTCCAAATCGGTTAAGGGTTGGCGCAAATACGGCAGAGATGGGGTAACAATCCGTAAAGAAGCGTGAGTTGGCGCTCTTTGGGGCCGTCGGTAAGGTCTGTCGTGACTTGGGGATGCCTGAAAGTGAGTCGGTTTCGCGAGGGGCGGCCGGCGGGACGATCAGGTGGGGTCTTGGGCGATAGTCGATGAAATTCAGCCGGCAAACAACGCTTCGATCACAAGCCACCGTCACTGGTATTGGAGTGCACTCCGGCACGCCCGTGAGCCTGACCATTGGGCCGGCGCCGATCGACAGCGGTATCGTGTTCGTCCGGACCGGCCTCGACGGGGCTGATCGGGAAGTCAAGGCGGCCTTCAATTCCGTCATTTCCACCGAGCTTGCCACCGTTCTGGGCGACCGCAATGGCCCGCTCGTCGCGACGGCAGAGCATGTTCTGTCCGCCCTGCGCGGCATGGGCGTCGACAACGCCCTGATCGAGATCGACGGACCCGAAGTTCCGATTATGGACGGCAGCGCTGCACCGTTCGTGGCCGCCATCGACCAGGCCGGGATCATCAATCAGTCCGCTCCGCGTCGCTACATCCAGGTCCTGAAGCCCGTTCAGGTCACCATGGGCGCCTCCAGCGGCGAGCTTCGTCCGAATGCCACCGGCTTCCGCGTCGAAATCGAAGTCGACTTCGCCAACACCGTGATCGGCCGCCAAGCCTATAATTTCGAGCTCAATCCGGAGCGCTTCCGCCGCGAGATCGCGCGGGCGCGGACCTTCGGCTTCATGAGCGACGTCGCCCGCCTCTGGAGCGCCGGATACGCGCTCGGCTCCTCCTTCGAGAACTCGCTCGTGTTCGACGAGGAGCGCCTGCTCAACCCGGAAGGCCTGCGCTACGCCGACGAATGCGCCCGCCACAAGGTGCTCGACGCGATCGGCGATCTGGCGCTGGCCGGCCTGCCGATGCTCGGCACCTATCGCTCGGTGCGCGGCGGCCACAAGCTCAATCATGCCGTGCTCACCGCGCTGATGGCGGATCGTACGGCTTGGCGAGTGGTCGAGGGCGAGACGGTGCGCCGTCCGCGCGTTGCGGCCGAGGTCGCTGGCGGCATGGTCGGTGGCATGATCGCCCCGGCCTTCGGGCCCGACGTGTCCTGAGAGCTTCGATCCGTCTGCACGCTCTGGCGCCAGATGGCGCGGTTACCCGTGGCAGAATGTCGTCACCAATATTTTCGTGACTGCGCGTTTCCAGGCGCGTCGCGACTCCTCCGTTGTGGAGGCATCTGCGCGTTTTCCCAAGGCATTTTGAGCGCTACGAAGGCTTTTTCAGCGCTAACCACGTTCCGATACCGTCGTCCAGGTCTCGCCTTAATCCGGGCGAATTGGCTGCCTATGCGGTTGGTCGATGATGGTTTTTCAGATAGAGAGGCCGGGGCAGCGTAATCCGCGCCGGACTTCTCCTTCGCGTTCATGAGACGGCGCTCATAATGCGCGGCGTAGATCAAACCACAGGCATCGGGTTCCAAAGCAGCATGTCGAACCAGCGTCTCACGCGCGAACTCCGTTCCTCCGTCATCCCGGCTGGCCGCCATCTGCGGCTTGCGGCGTCGTTGGCCGTGCTTGCGCTGCCTCTGGCGGGATGCGGCACCGGTGCGCTGTGGGACAAGTTCATGGCCAAGGACGATACGTTCGCCGATGTGCCAGCGGACAAGCTCTACAATGAGGGCTTGTACCTCATGAACGAGAAGAAGGACGTCAAGGCCGCGACCAAGAAGTTCGAAGAGGTCGACCGCCAGCATCCCTATTCCGACTGGGCGCGCAAATCGCTGCTGATGTCGGCCTACGCGTCATATCAGGCCGGCGACTATGACGGCTGTATCGGCGCGGCTTCGCGCTACGTGACGCTGCATCCCGGCAGCCCCGACGCTGCCTATGCGCAATACCTGATCGCCGCGTCCCACTACGACCAGATCCCGGACATCAGCCGCGATCAGGGCCGTACCGAAAAGGCGATCGCCTCTCTCGAGGAGGTGGTGCGCAAATATCCGAACTCCGAATACGCCACCAGCGCCAAGGCGAAGATGGAAGGTGCCCGCGACCAGCTCGCCGGCAAGGAGATGGACGTCGGCCGCTACTACATGCAGAAGCGCGACTACACCGCGGCCATCAATCGCTTCAAGACGGTGGTGACCCAGTACCAGACCACCCGGCACGTCGAGGAAGCTCTGTTCCGGTTGACCGAGGCCTACATGACGATCGGCATCGTCGGCGAGGCTCAGACCGCGGCTGCCGTGCTCGGGCATAATTTCCCGGACAGCAAGTGGTACAAGGACGCCTACAATCTCGTGAAGTCCGGCGGCGTCGAGCCGGAGGAGAACAAGGGCTCCTACATCTCGCGTGCCTTCAAGAAGCTCGGTCTGGGCTGAGCGAACTCTCAGGATCAGTTCTCGCTGATCCCGCTTTGTTCTATATTCTTGTTTTGTTCTCGAATTGCTGCTAGCATCGAGTCGTTCGCTCAGGGGCCTTTTGCCCCGTTACGAAGGACCTCGGTTCCATGCTGGCGCGACTGTCGATCCGTGACATCGTCCTGATCGAACGACTCGATCTCGAGTTTTCCGATGGGCTTGCGGTGCTGACCGGCGAGACCGGTGCCGGCAAGTCGATCCTCCTCGACGCGTTCGCTTTGGCCCTCGGCGGCCGCGGTGATGCAAGCCTGGTGCGACATGGTGCCGACCAGGGCCAGGTCACGGCCGTGTTCGAGATCGGCAAGGATCATCCGGCCGCCCGGATCCTGGCCGCCAACGGCCTCGACGCTGACGGCGAGATGATCCTGCGCCGTGTGCAGTACGGCGATGGGCGCACCCGGGCCTTCATCAACGATCAATCCGTGAGCGTGCAGACCTTGAAGGCGATCGGCGCCACGCTGGTCGAGATTCACGGCCAGCACGATGAGCGGGCGCTGGTCGATGCCGCCACCCACCGCCGGCTGCTGGATGCCTTTGCCGGCCTCGAGAAGGATGTCGCGGCTGTCGAGAGCTTGTTCGCGGCCCGCCGGATGGCGGTCACCGCGCTCGAGCAGCATCGTGCCGGCATGGAGCGCGCCGCCCGCGAGGCTGACTATCTGCGACATGCCTCGGACGAATTGAAGAAGCTCGCGCCGAAGGAGGGTGAGGAGACCCAGCTGGCCGCCCGGCGGACCGCGATGATGCAGGGCGAGAAGATTGCCGGCGATCTGCGTGACGCCCAGGATGCGGTCAGTGGCAACCAGTCGCCGATCGCGGCGCTGGCGGCCGCGGTCCGCCGCCTGGAGCGGCGCGCGGTGAGCTCGCCGGCGCTGGTCGATCCCGCCGTGAAAGCCATGGATGCCGCGATCAACGCGCTGGAGGAGGCCGACCAGCATCTGACGGCGGCGCTCGCGGCGACCGATTTCGACCCGCTGGAGCTGGAGCGGATCGAGGAGCGGCTGTTCGCGCTGCGGGCGGCCGCGCGCAAATATTCGACGCCGGTCGATGGGCTCGCCGCGCTGGCCGCCAAATACGCCGCCGATGTCGTGCTGATCGATGCCGGTGCGGAGCAGCTCAAGAAGCTCGAGGCCGCGGCGGCCGGTGCAGACTCCCGCTATGCCGCGGCGGCAGCCAAGCTGTCGGCAGCGCGCACCAAGTCGGCGGAGAAGCTGAACCGCGCCGTTCTTGCCGAACTCGGCCCGCTCAAGCTCGAGCGCGCCAAGTTCATGACCCAGGTCGATAGCGACGCGGACGCGCCGGGGCCGGAAGGCATCGACCGCGTCGAGTTCTGGGTCCAGACCAACCCGGGCACGCGGCCGGGCCCGATGATGAAGGTCGCTTCCGGCGGCGAGCTGTCGCGGTTCCTGCTCGCGCTGAAGGTCGTGCTGTCCGATCGCGGCTCGGCCCCGACCCTGGTGTTCGACGAGATCGACACCGGCGTGGGTGGCGCCGTCGCGGACGCCATCGGCGCCCGGCTGGCCCGGCTCGCGCATGGCGTCCAGGTCATGGCGGTCACCCATGCGCCGCAGGTCGCCGCGCGGGCAGACCAGCATCTGTTGATCTCGAAGGATGCGCTCGATCGCGGCAAGCGCGTCGTCACCCGGGTCAACACGCTGGCCACCCTGCATCGCCGCGAGGAGATCGCCCGCATGCTGGCCGGCGCCGAGGTCACCGCCGAAGCCCGCGCCGCCGCCGACCGCCTGCTGGAGGCCGCCGCGGCCTAGCGCGCCGCGCCTGCGCCCGAACGCTTTGGCTCCGGCGCGCGCATTGTGTACACCGTCATGTCGGCGAGGCCCCGGGCCTCGCCCCGTCATGACGAGCAGATCATACGCAGCATGCCCAAGACAGCGAAACCCAAGCAGCCCGTCGACGTCGCCGATCTCACCAAGGCGCAGGCCAAGGTGGAATGGAAGCGGCTGGCGCTGGAGCTCGAAACCCACGACAGGCTTTATTATCAGGACGATGCGCCGAAGATCTCGGACGCCGCCTATGACGAGCTGCGCCGGCGCTTCAACGCGATCGAGGCGCGCTTTCCCGAACTCGTCAGCACCGAATCCCCATCCCAGAAGGTCGGCGCAGCGCCGTCCGGCCGGTTCAAGAAGGTGCGGCATGCGGTGCCGATGCTGTCGCTCGACAACGCCTTCGCTGAGGAGGACGTGCGCGACTTCGCCGGCCGCATCGCGCGCTTTCTCAAGCTCGCCGACGACCGCATCGATTTCTCCGCCGAACCGAAGATCGACGGGCTGTCGATGTCGTTGCACTATGAGGGCGGCGAGCTGGTCACGGCGGCCACGCGCGGCGACGGCGCCGAGGGGGAGGACGTCACCGCCAACATCCGCACCTTGAAGGACGTGCCGCAGAAGCTGCACGGCCGCAACCTGCCCGACATCTGCGAGGTGCGCGGCGAGGTCTACATGACCAAGCAGGCCTTCCTCGCGCTCAACGAGCGCCAGAAGCAGGCCGGCGACACCATCTTCGCCAATCCGCGCAACTCCGCCGCCGGCTCGCTGCGGCAGAAGGATCCGACCATCACGGCCTCGCGTCCCCTCGGCTTCTTCGCCTATGCCTGGGGCGAGATGAGCGCGATGCCGGCGGAGACGCAGAGCGGCATGATCAAATGGTTCGAGCGTTGCGGCTTCACGACGAACCCGTTGACCAGGCTCTGCCACTCGGTCGAGGAACTGATCGCGTTTCACCGCTCGATCGAGGAGCAGCGCGCCGAGCTCGACTACGACATCGACGGCGTCGTCTACAAGGTCGACCGCATCGACTGGCAGGAGCGGCTTGGCTTCGTGTCGCGCACCCCGCGCTGGGGCATCGCGCACAAATTCCCGGCCGAGCGCGCCATGACCGTGCTCAAGGACATCGAGATCCAGGTCGGGCGCACCGGATCGTTCACGCCGGTCGGCAAGCTGGAGCCGGTCGGCGTCGGCGGCGTCATCGTGCAGAACGTGACGCTGCACAATGAGGACTACATCAAGGGCATCGGCAACAAGGGCGAGGTTCTGCGCGAAGGCCGCGATATCCGCATCGGCGACACCGTGGTGATCCAGCGCGCCGGCGACGTCATCCCGCAGGTGGTCGACGTCCTCGTCGACAAGCGACCTAAGAACTCGGAGCCGTTTGAGTTTCCAAAGAAGTGTCCATGCCCGCTGCACACCGCCGTCGTGCGCGAGGAAACCGCGGCCGGCGAGGAGGGCTCGCGCGCGCGCTGCACCGGCGAGTTCGCCTGCCCGTATCAGAAGATCGAGCATCTCAAGCTGTTTTCGTCGCGCCGCGCCTTCGACATCGACGGCCTCGGCGAGAAGCAGATCCAGTTCTTCTTCGACGAGGGTTGGGTCAAGGAGCCGGCCGACATCTTTTCCCTGCAGAAGCGCAACGCGACGCTGAAGCTAGAAGAAGTCGAGGGCTACGGCGAGACCTCGGTGCGCAACCTGTTCAATGCCATCGACGCGCGCCGCGAGATCGCGCTGGAGCGCTTCATCTACGCGCTCGGCATGCGCCATGTCGGCGAAACCACCGCGCTGGCGCTCGCCCGCGGCTACGGCTCGTGGGAGGCGTTCCACGATGCCTGCCTGAAGGTCACGGCCGGCGACGAGGAGGCGATTGCGGAGATGGATGCGCTCGACCAGATCGGCGACACCGTGATCAAGAGCATCGCGGCCTATTTCGGCGAGGACCACAACCGCGGCATCGTCGATCGGCTGACGAGCGAGGTGAGGATCCTCGATGCGGAGAAGCCCAAGCGCAACTCGCCGATCGCAACCAAGACGGTGGTATTCACGGGCACGCTGGAAAAGATGACCCGCGACGAAGCCAAGGCCACAGCCGAGCGGCTCGGGGCGAAAGTGTCGGGCTCGGTGTCGAAGAAGACCGACTACGTCGTCGCCGGCCCCGGCGCGGGCTCGAAGCTGAAGGACGCCGAGAAGCACGGCGTGAAGGTGCTGACCGAGGACGAGTGGCTGCAGCTGATCGGGGAGTAGCCCTTCGCCGAGGCTGCTTGTTACAGACGCCTATCGCGACGTCCACAACCGTCATCATCCGCGAAAGCGGATGATCCAGTATTCCAGAGGCAGTCCTGATAGAGCCGACAGGCCTCGGCGTACTGGATACCCGCCTTCGCGGGTATGACACCGAGAGGCACGCGAGTGCGTACGTCCCTCACATCACCCCGGCCTCATCCTCCTCCGCCGCTTCGATCAGCTCCTTCGTCACCACCACGGGCGTGCGCGGGACGAGGAAGATCATGGTGCAGGCGCAGGCCAGCGACAGCGCGAGCATGGCCGAGGTGAGCGGCAACGTCGTCGCATAATGCCCGCCGAGAAACGCGCCAAGCTGCGAGGTCAGCGCGCCCACGCCCATCTGCAGGAAGCCCATCGCGCCGGACGCCGTGCCGGCGGCGCCCGGCCGGACGCTGATGGCCCCGGCTGCGGAGTTCGCCATCACGGCGGCGTTGGCGAACATCAAGAGCATCTGCGTGCCGAACAGCACCGACGGCACCTGGTTGAAGCCGAAGAGGCTCCAGGCGAAATTCAACGCCGCGCTGGTGAGCTGCAGCGCCAGCCCGAACCAGATCAGCCGGTCGAGCGAATGCCGCGGCGCATATCTGACGCAGAACAGGTTGCCGACGAAGTAGGCGAAGCCGGTGGTCGCGAACCACGCGCCATACTCGGCCGATGAGCGGCCCATCTGCACTTCGACGATGTAGGGGCCGCCGCCGGCAAAGGCGAAGATGATCTGCGACGCCAGCACCTGGCACAGCATGTAGCCGAGGAACGCCCGGCTTCTGACCAGCATCGCGACGTCGCGGCCGAAGCTCGCGCCTTCGACGCGGGCAGGGCGGGTCTCCGGCAGTGCCATGGTGACCGCGATCGCAATCGCAATCGACAGCGCGGCCACCACGTAGAAGATCGCATGCCAGCCGAACGCGATCTCGATCAGGCCCCCGGTGAGCGGCGACAGCATCTGCGCGATCATCATGACGGCCACGACGAGACTGATCATCGCGCCGATGCGCTCGCGCGGATAGAGATCGCGAATGATGGCGCGGCTGATCACCATGCCGCTGGCGCCGCCGAGCGCCTGGAAGAAGCGGGCCGCGATGAGCTGAGGCAGCGTATCGGCGACGATGCAGCCGAAGCTCGCGACGATCGAGAGCGCGAGGCCGGCGAGCATCACGGGACGGCGGCCGAACCGGTCCGACAGCGGTCCGAGCAGGAGCTGCGAGATCGCAATGCCGATCATGTAGAACGACACCGTCATCTGGACGACGGAGGCGTCGCGGCCGAACGTGGTCGCCAGCAGCGGCAGCGCCGGCACCAGCAGGTACAGCGAGATCGGCGCCAGTCCGGTCATCACGACCAGAAGCACCAGCACCGTACGCGAGGGCATGACGCGCTGCGGCGCCACCTCGGGCGGTCTGCTGATGATTCCATGCATCGAGGCGTCGCTCGGATCGTTTAGGACGCCGCCGACTGTAGCGAGCTTCCGGCTCGCGGAAATGCCTGTTTCCGCATATGCCCATGCGGTGAGCGACGGCGCGCCGCTCGGATCAGAGCGGCGCCGTCGCCTGGTCGAGCCAGAGCTGATCCGCCTCGTCGAGCGCGTCGCGAACCGTCTCCCTGACGCGGGCATGATAGGCGTCGAGCCAGCTGCGCTCCTCGCCGCTCAGCATCGCGACATCGATCAGCCGCCGGTCGATCGGCGCAAGCGTCAGCGCCTCGAAGCCGTTCATCGGCTTCTCCGCCCCGGGCACGTCCTTCGGCACCACCAGCTCGAGGTTCTCGATGCGGATGCCGAACGCATCGGCCTTGTAGTAGCCGGGCTCGTTGGACAGGATCATGCCGCGCTTCAGCGGCGTGGTGCCGAGCTTGGAAATCCGCGCCGGCCCTTCATGCACGGACAGATAGCTGCCGACGCCGTGACCGGTGCCGTGCTCGAAATCGACGCCGGCCTGCCACAGGAATTGCCGCGCCAGCGTGTCCAGCTGCGCACCGGTCGTGCCGTCCGGAAAGATCGCGCGCGCGATCGCCAGATGGCCGCGCAGCACGCGAGTGAAGCGGTCGCGCATCTCGGCGGTCGGTTCGCCCACCGCCATGGTGCGCGTCACGTCGGTGGTGCCGTCCTGATATTGTGCGCCGGAATCGATCAGCAGCAGATCGCCGGGCATGATTCGCCGGTTGCTCTTGCGGGTCACACGGTAGTGCACGATGGCGCCGTTGGGCCCGGTGCCGGAGATGGTCGGGAACGACACGTCCTTCAGCGCGCCGGTGTCGCGGCGAAATGTCTCCAGCGCCTCGACCGCATCGATCTCGGTCAGCGTGCCCTTCGGCGCCTCGCGGTCGATGAAAGCGAGAAAGCGCACCAGGGCCACGGCGTCGCGCTGATGGGCGCGCCGCGTGCCCTCGATCTCGACCGGGTTCTTGGCGGCCTTGAGCAGGCTGACCGGATCGGCGCCGCGCACGGCCTTACCGCCGGCGTCCTGAATGAGTCGCGTGAGAGCATCGGCAGCAGTGGCGGTGTCGAGCGCAATGGCGGCGCCCGTTCGGGCCAGCTCGGCCAGGCTCGGTGTCAGCGCATCCGGCTCGGCGACGTCGGCGCTGTGCTCGAGATGGTCGCGCGCGACGTTGGAGAGCTTCCGATGATCGATGAAGACGGTCGGTCGTCCGCTCTTCGGCACCAGTGCATAGGACAGGGGGAGCGGCGTGTGCGAAACGTCGGCGCCGCGGATGTTGAAGGTCCAGGCGACGTTGTGGGAATCGGACAGCACCAGCGCCTCGACCCCGAGCCGCTCGATCTCCAGGCGGATGCGGCCGAGCTTGTCCGCCTCGGTCTCGCCTGACAGGTTCGCGCCATGAATTGACACCGGCCCGAGCGGCGGTTGCGGGCGCTCGGTCCAGACGCTGTCGATCGGATTGCCCTCGACGGGCACCAGCTCCGCGCCCGCCTTGGCGCAGGCTGCGGCCAGACGTTCGGCAGCGGCTGTGGTGTGCAGCCAGGGATCGAAGCCGACGCGGTCGCCGCTCTGCAGATGGCGCGTCAGCCAGCTCTCCGGCGGCGGCTCGATCAGCGATTCCACCACCCAGGCCTTGCCGTCCACCTGCTTGCCGGCCTGCAAGGTGTAGCGGCCGTCGACGAAGATCGCGGCTTCCTTCGCCAGCACGATCGCGAGACCGGCGGAACCGGTGAAGCCGGTCAGCCAGGCCAGCCGCTCATCGGACGGCGGCACATATTCGTTCTGCTGCTGGTCGGCGCGCGGCACGATGAAGCCGGCGAGCTTGCGGCGCGCAAGTTCTTCGCGCAGCGCCGCCAGGCGGGCGGTCAAGGCGACGCCGGCTTCGGGATCCTCGAATGTCTGGAAGTGTGCTTCGAACATCGGTCTCATACTTTAGGAGAGGGGGTGCGTCTGCGACGAATACTCTTTCACGCAGGCGTGCAGTGCACGAAGAATCTCCTTGCATTCGCCAGTGCAAAAAGATTTGCTGTCACCTGTCAGTCATCCGAAAGAGATGTGACGAGGAGACGTAGGGATCGGCGACCACGATCGGTAGATCGATCTGCCACGGTCGCACAATCCGGGGAGTGCCTCAACTCAACGGCGAGGGGACGCACGATGCCTGCATTTACCTTCGAGAAATTGTCGGCGCCTGCTCCACACAGCCCGGCGCCTGCGACGACGGAGAAGCCGCGCAGTCGGCTTGCCGGTTTCGTCAATCGGCTCGTCGAACCGCGCATCCGCCGTTCATCCGGCGGGCAGCTGCCATCGAGCGACTCGCACCCCAAGCCCAAGAAGTAACATCCAGAACGACTTTCGACCGACGCCCGGCGGCAGGACGCCGTGATGAGTCGGCAACTCAGTTGACCTTGCGCAGCAACAGGCTGCTCCAGCCCTCGATGCGCAGATGCCGCACTGGCACCAATCCGCGCGCACGATAGGCCGCGATCACGCTGCGGGCCTGCGAGGTCAGCAATCCCGACAGGATGACGTAGGCCGAGGGCGCCAGATGGCGCTGCATCGGACCCGCCAGGTGCCGCAACGGATTGGCGAGGATGTTGGCCAGCACGAGGTCGAAAGAACCTTCCTTGGCGAAATCCTCTGCAGCGAATCCCGTGGCCCTGACAACGCGGACCAGAGGCGCCGCGCCGTTCAGCCGCGCATTTTCTTGCGCCACCATCACCGACGGCGGATCGATGTCGCTGGCGAGCACCGGCCGATGCTGCGCCTTGGCCGCCGCGATGGCTAGCACGCCGGTTCCCGTGCCGAGGTCGAGCACGCGCCGCGGTCTGGCCGACTTCAGCACGTGATCCAGCAGCAACAGGCACCCTCGGGTGGTGCCGTGATGGCCGGTGCCGAACGCGAGCGCCGCCTCGATCTCGATGCCGAGCTTGTTTGCGGGAACTCGGCTGCGGTCGTGGCCGCCATGGACGACGAAGCGTCCGGCAGGGACCGGCACCAGGTCGTCCAGGCTGGCTTTTACCCAGTCCTTGGCTTCGACCACTGCGAAGGCGAGCGTTCCGGCCACCTCTGCACCGGCGGCGCCCCCGACGAGCTCCCGGACCAGCTCCTGATCCGGCGGGTCGGCAAAATGAACGGTAACATCCCACTGCAGATCAGGCCGCTCGAACGCGGCAACCGCCGCATCGCCGTCGAAGAACACCTCGGTCAGAACGTCCACCGCTTGGCGGGCGGTCATTTCGTCGGCCACGGTGAAAACAGCCTTATGGGTGGCGGGTGTTGCGGTGGAAGTCATCAGCGGGATCCGAGCGGCAATTGCTGGCGTGGTTAAGCAATTTTGTCGTCAACGCAAGCCGTCGCGTCGGAAATCTGGCAAAAGCGCTGCACTTCATGGTTGTTTTTGGCCAGGGCCAACGCCCCTAAAACTTGTCATTCAATTGCGGAAAAAAAACCAAACGACTCGATCGACGGTCGTTATCTCAACCTTAGGTTCTGGACCCCTAACGTTCCTGCCATGGGAACCGGTTGAGCCTCGGTTCCTGGGTTGGGAAACGAGGTAAGAGATGAAGACGTTTCTTTTGAAGTTCTTGCGCGACGAATCAGGTGCTACCGCCATCGAATACGGCCTGATTGCAGCCGGCATCTCGCTGGCCATCATTGCGGCCGTCAACGGTCTGGGCACCTCGCTCAGCAGCAAGTTCGACCAGATCAATACGTCGCTGAAGTAAGGCCGGTCGCAACGCGGCGTTCTCGAAAAACCGGGCCAGTGCCCGGTTTTTTGGTCTCCGGGCACAAGCTCTCCACAGCTCGTCCATTGGTTCATCACAGCAACTTGGGCGCGTTGCCCGCGCGTTATCCGCCTTGCTGTCCACAGCTTGTCGGCTGGTTTCCCACAGGCCTTCCCTCGGTTTGTCCTCAGTTGAATAGGCCGCGGTGGTCGGCGAGGATGGCCTGGGCGGCGTTGTGGCCGGGAGCCCCCGTGACGCCCCCGCCGGGATGGCTGCCCGATCCGCAATGATAAAGCCCTTTCACGGGCGAGCGGTAATCGGCGTGACCCAGCATCGGCCGTGCTGAGAACAGCTGGTTCAGCGTCAGCGCGCCGTGGAAGATATCGCCCCCGAGCAGGCCGAACTGCCGCTCCAGATCGAGCGGCGACAGCACCTGCCGGCCGAGGACGCTGGCGGCAAAGCCGGGTGCGTAGCGGTCGACGGTCGCGATCATGAGATCGGCGACCTCGTCGCGATGGTCGTCCCAGGAGCGGCCGTCGGGCAGTTCCGGCGCGACATGCTGGCAGAACAGGCTGGCGACATGCTGCCCCGGCGGGGCCAGCGTGGCGTCCAGCGTCGAAGGAATCAGCAACTCGACGACGGGATCGCGGCTCCAGCCATGCGCCCGCGCATCGAGATAGGCGCGGTCCATGTACGCCAGGCTTGGCGCCAGAATGATACCGGCCGACAGATGGTCGCCGGTGCCGGGGAGGGCGGTGAAGGACGGCAGCGCGCTCAGCGCCACGTTCATGCGGAACGTGCCGGAGCCGTTCCGCCAGGTCTTGATGCGGTTGAGGAAGTCCGGTGGCAGGGCACCGGCGGGCACCAGACGGGTATAGAGCAGCTTCGGATTGACGTTTCCGACCACGTAGCGGGCGCGGATCGCGCGGCCATCCTCCAGCACGACACCCACGGCGCGGTCGCGCTCGACGATCACTTCGCGCACGCCGCTGTCGACCTCGACCAGCGTTCCCAACTGCTTCAAGGCACGGGCCATCGCCTGCGTGATCGCGCCCATGCCGCCGATCGCATGGCCCCAGACGCCCTTCTTGCCGTTCACCTCGCCGAACACGTGATGCAGCATCACATAGGCCGAACCGGCGGCGTAGGGGCTGGCATAGTTGCCGACGATGGCGTCGAAGCCGAACAGCGCCTTCACCAGATCGGTCTCGAAGATATCATCGAGCATCTCGCCGGCGGATCGCGTGAACAGGTCGAGCAGATCGCGCTGCTGCTCCAGCGACAGCGCGCGCAGCGTGTTGGCGGTGCCGAGCGCATTGAAGGCCTCGCGGATCGCGGACAGCCCGAACTGCGGAACGAGATTTGGCGGCGCGCGCAGCACAAAACTGCGCAGCACGTCGGCGATCGCCTCAAGGCGCGCCGAGAACGGTCCGATCGCTTCGGCATCGCGCGGGCTGAGCCGTGCAACGGAGTCGTGGGTGCGGCCTTCTCCGGTCAGCAGATAGCGTCCATCGGGCGCGGGCAGGAAATTCTGCGCGCGGCGCTCGACGATCTCGAGCCCGTGCTCGTGCAGTCCGAGATCGGCGATCACCTGCGGATTGAGCAGGCTCACCGTGTAGGACGCGACGGAGTTGCGGAAGCCCGGATGAAACTCCTCGGTCACCGCGGCGCCGCCGACCACCTTGCGCCGCTCGACGACGTGCACGCGCAGACCCGCCTTGGCGAGATAGGCTGCGCAGGTCAGGCCATTGTGGCCGGCGCCGATGATGACGACGTCGATTTCGTTCATGTTCGCTTCAAAAAGCCCTGATTAAGCACCCTGTAGATGCGGGAACTGGCGCCGCGGATCGTGCTGTCGCGCCGGATCGGCGCGCCGTCAAGCGAAACTCCGTGGTCCGTTGCCACCTCGCCATACCGCCCTGCGATCCGCTATGTGTCGTCGGCACGTCGCAGTCCTGCTATCCGATGCCGGCCGCGCCGTTGCTGGAGTTGTCATGACCACAATCGCCCCATCCGCCGCCGTTGCCCAGCCGACCACATCCCGCAACCGGCTGGTCCTCGTCGTCTATACCGCCGCGATCTTCGTCAGCGCGCTGCTGCTGTTCTCGGTGCAGCCGCTGTTCACCAAAATGGTCTTGCCGCGGCTCGGCGGCTCGCCGGCGGTGTGGTCGGTGGCGATGGTGTTCTTCCAGGCGCTGCTGCTCGCCGGCTATGCCTATGCGCATTTTCTCACCCAGCTGCGCAGCCGGGTGATCCCGGTTGCGATTCATCTCGTGCTGCTTGGCTTCGCCATGCTGAGCCTGCCGCTGTCGATCGCGGGCCATTGGGGCGACCCGCCGAATTCGGGCTATGCGCTCTGGCTGCTCGGCCTGTTCGGTGCCTCGATCGGCCTGCCGTTCTTCGCGCTCGCCGCCAACAATCCGCTGCTGCAGGCGTGGTTCGTGCGCACCGGCCATCCGGATGGCCCGGATCCCTACTTTCTCTATGCATCATCGAACATCGGCAGCTTCCTCGCGCTGCTGTCCTATCCGCTGCTCATCGAGCCGATCTTCAGCCTGCGCATGCAGAACCTGATCTGGACCGGCGGCTATGGCGTGCTGATCGCGCTCATCGCCCTCTGCGGCGTGCTGCTGCTGCGCTCGCCGGTGACGGTGGCGAGCCTGCTGCAAGGCGATGACACCGACGCGCCGGCGCCGCGCTGGCTGCTGCGCGTCCGCTGGATCTTCCTGGCCGCGGTGCCCTCGGGCCTGCTGATCGCGGTCACTGCGCACATCTCCACCGACGTTGCGGCCGCGCCGCTGCTGTGGGTGCTGCCGCTGTCGCTCTATCTCCTGACCTGGGTGCTGGTGTTCCAGTCGCGGCCCTTGCTGTCGCACAAATGGATGCTGGCGCTGCAGCCGCTGGCGATCGCCGGCGTCGTCATGCTGCTCGCCTTCGGCGGCGAGCAGAATTTGGCGTTGACGCTGGGCGGTCATCAGCTCTGCTTCTTCGTGATCGCGATGGCCTGCCATGGCGAGCTCGCACGCACCCGGCCGCCAGCGAAATACCTCACCGGATTCTACGTCGCGCTGTCGTTCGGCGGCATGGTGGGCGGTCTGTTCGCCGGATTGATCGCTCCGTTCACCTTCTCCTGGGTCGCCGAGTATCCGATCCTGCTGGCAATGGCGGCGCTGTGCCGTCCGGCCGTGGCCGAACGCTGGCCGGGGATCACGCGCTGGTACTGGATCCTGCTCGCGGCTGTCGCAGTTGCGCTGCTGGTGCCGGCGGGCATGACCGGCAAGGTGACGACCTATCTGGAAGATCACCGCGTCTATGTCGCGGGCGCGGTGGGCGTGCTCGCGGCGCTGGTCGCACTGCTGCTCAATGCCGGGCGCTGGAAGGTGTTCGCGACCGCGGCGCTCGCGCTGGTGCTGATCCGCGCCTATCCCGCCGACGACGGCCGCGTCGAGACGGTGCGGAGCTTCTTCGGCGTGCATAAGATCGTGGTCACGTCCGATGGCCACTATCACGTGCTGATGCACGGCACGACCATCCACGGCGCGCAGAAATATATCAACGCCGACGGCTCCAAGGTCACCGGACGCCCTGAGCCGATCACCTACTATCACAAGGACGGCGGCATCGGTCGCGCCATCACCGCCATTCGCGAGCGCAAGGGGACGCCGCTCAGGGTTGCCGTGATCGGCGTCGGCGCGGGCACGCTCACCTGCGCGGCCGAGCCTGGCGAGAGCTGGACCTATTTCGAGATCGACCAGACCATGGTCGATACCGCCAGCGATCCAAAGTACTTCAGCTACATCAGGAACTGCGCGCCGGACTTCAAGCCGGTGATCGGTGATGCCCGCCTCACCTTCGCGAAGGAGCCGGACGGCGCCTACGATCTCATCATCGTCGATGCCTATTCGTCCGATGCGATCCCGATCCATCTGGCGACCGAGGAGGCGATGGCGATCTACAAGGCGAAGCTGGCGCCGCAGGGCGCGGTGGTGATGCACGTCTCCAACCGTCACCTCGAGCTGGAGAGCGTGGTGGTCGGCATTGCCGACGAGAACGATCTCAAGAGCTGGGTCTACAACGAGGACTCCGGCCGTGACGACGAGTACATCTTCTCGACCGATGTCGTGATCAGCGCGCGAGAGGAGGCCGACATCGGCAAGCTCGCGTCGTCGGACAAATGGACCGAGACCGAGCCGACCGAGGGCGAGCGGGTCTGGACCGACGACTATTCCAACATCCTCGGTGCTGTTTATCGGCGGTTGCGCGACGGCGAGTGAAGGGTAGGGCCAACTCGCCGCCGAGGCACTTCCGCGCGTGTTGCGCGGACCGCCGATCCTGATCTCCGGCAAGGAGACAAGAGGTGCGTGCCTCGATTTGAAAGAGTTTTTGGTTGCAGTGCGGCAGCCGCACCTGAGGATTCGCGCCTCTTGCACTGCAAAGCGCCGCGTGTATGCGCTTTCTTCGGCGGCCTTGTTGCACGCCTCGGATGACCATGCTACCCTGAGGTGCGTGCCTCATTCGACCTTCATCTGCTCACGTTTTTTGAAGGGCGGAAGTTGGTACGCGAGCCGTTAGTCTCGGAAAACGATCTGTGACGATGACCCTTCTCGTCTCGCTCAATGAAGCGGGACGCACGCATGGGCGGTGTCGAGATTGAGCTGGGACACGCGGTGGCGTCCGGGCGAGCCTCGCCTGGGGCGCAAGACTTGTCTTCGTGAGTATAAACGTCGGCCGCAACAAGCAGGCCGGTTTCACATGGGAGGGGTTCGATGAAGCGTCTTTGGATGGCCGGTGCGTCTGCTCTGTTGGCAATGGCGGTCGGTGTGGGCTCGGCGGGAGCGGCGGACAAGAAGGTCCTGGCCTTCGTTGTCAATGGCGCGTCCGACTTCTGGAAGATCGCCGAGGCCGGCGTGAAGAAGGCGCAGGGCGAACTGCCAGACTACAATCTGCAGCTCAAATATCCGGAGCAGGCCGCCGCCGCCGTGCAGCAGCGCATGATGGATGACCTCGTCGCCGCCGGTGCCGCCGGCATCATGGTGAGCGCGGTCGATCCGAAGAACCAGACCGAGCACCTCAACAAGGTCGCCGCACAGACGGTGCTGCTCACCACTGATAGCGATGCCCCGCAATCGAAGCGCATCGCCTATATCGGCTCGTCCAACGTCGAGCTCGGCAAGGATGCCGGCAAGCTGATGCTGAAGGCGCTGCCGAATGGCGGCAAGTGCGTCGGCTTCGTCGGCCTGCTCGGCGCCGACAATGCGCGCGAGCGCATCGAGGGCGTCAAGGAGACGATCAAGGGCTCGAAGGTCGAGCTGGTCGACGTCCGCGGCGACGAGATCGATCAGACCCGCGCCAAGCGCAACGTCGAGGACATCCTGGCGGCGATGCCCGACGTCAGCTGCCTCGTCGGCTTCTATTCCTACAACACCCCGCGCATCTATGAGGTGCTGAAGGAGGCCGGCAAGCTCGGCAAGATCAAGATCATCGGCTTCGACGAGGATCCGATCACGCTCGGCGGCGTGAAGGACGGCGCCATCGAAGGCACCGTCGTGCAGCAGCCGTTCGAGTGGGGCTATCAGGGCATGAAGCTGATGGCGAAGGTGGTGCAGGGCGACAAGTCGGGCGTTCCGGCCAACGGCATCATCATCGTCCCCGGCAAGGTGATCGAGAAGTCGAACGTCGACGACTTCATGGCCCAGATGAAGACGATGCTGAAGAAGTGATGCGACGGCCGGCGTGCGCGAGCCTTTTCTCGAACTGATCGACATCGGCAAGACCTACCCTGGCGTGGTCGCTCTCGACCACGTCAGCCTGTCGGTCGCGCCCGGTGAGGTCATTGCGCTGCTCGGCGAGAACGGCGCCGGCAAGTCGACCTTGATGCGCGTGCTCGGCGGCGTTGTTCCGCCGAGCACCGGTACGATCCGTATCGATGGCAAGGCGCGGACGAGCTACGCCGTGGCGGATGCCATTGCGGCCGGCATCGCCTTCGTGCATCAGGAACTGAACCTGTTCGACAATCTCGATGTCGCAGGGAACGTCTTCATCGGCCGCGAGCCGGTGTATGGCGGGCCGCTGCGGCTGATCGACCGCAAGACGCTGCAGGCCAAGGTGCGCCCGCTGATCGCGCGCCTTGGTGCGGATTTTGCGCCGGACACGCCGATTGCGGAATTGTCGCTGGCGCAGCGCCAGCTCGTCGAGATCATCAAGGCGCTGTCGCTCGATGCGCGCTGCGTCATCATGGACGAGCCGACCTCGAGCCTGACGCTGTCCGAGACCGAGCGGCTGATGCAGGTCATCGCCGGGCTGAAAGCCGACGGCGTCAGCGTCATCTTCATCACCCATCGGCTCAACGAGGTGATGCAATGCGCTGATCGCGCCATCGTGCTGCGCGACGGCCGCATGGTCGGCAGCCTGGTCCGAGAAGAGCTCAATCCAGCAGCCATGATCAGGTTGATGATCGGCCGCGATCTGCGGTCGCTCTACGTGCCGCCGGCGGCCGCGCCGGGCGCCGCCGTGCTCGACATCGTCGATGCCGTGACATCCACCTATCCCAGCCGGACCGTCAGCCTGCAGCTCCAGCGCGGCGAGATTCTCGGGCTCGCGGGGCTCGTCGGCTCGGGCCGCACGGAGCTGGCGCGCGCCATCTTCGGGGTCGAGCCGCTGCTCGGCGGTGCCCTCAAGCTCGAGGGCGAGCCGATCCGTATTGCGACGCCGCGCACCGCCATCGATCGTGGCATCTATCTCATCCCGGAGGACCGCAAGGCCTGCGGTCTGTTGCTCGACCTGCCGATCGCCGAGAATGTCTCGCTGCCCGACCTCGCGTCCTATTCCAGCTTCGGGCTGGTGGACACCGCGCGCGAGACCGCGAATGCCGATCGGCAGCGCGAGCGCCTCAAGATCCGGGCGACGGATGTGAAGATGCAGGTGGGCACGCTGTCCGGCGGCAACCAGCAGAAGGTCGTGCTCGCCAAATGGCTGTCGATGCGGCCCAAGGTCCTGATCTTCGACGAGCCGACGCGCGGCATCGACGTCGGCGCTAAGCAGGAGATCTATGATATGCTGCGGCGGCTCGCGGACGCCGGCGTCGCGATCCTGATGATCTCGAGCGACATGGAAGAGGTCATCGGGGTGAGCGACCGGATCGCCGTGATGCATGAAGGCAGGATTTCCGGTTTCCTGGCGCGCAGCGAGTTCAGCGAGCACAACGTGCTCCAGCTCGCCGTCGGCCATTCCGTCTGAGCGAGGCGCACTTGCAAAAGAAAGATCTCAGCCTGCTGATCCTGATCCTGGTGGTCGGCGCCGTCGTGGCCTTCATCAATCCGCGCTTCCTGCTTGTCGGCAACCTCTCCAACACCGCCAACCAGGTCGGCATGTTCGGCATCTTCTCGATCGCCGAGGCCTTCGTGATCATCGTCGGCGGCATCGAGCTCGCGGTGGGATCGGTCATCGCGCTGCTCGGCGTGCTGTTCATCGACCTGATCGTCAACCGCGACGTCGACTGGATCCTGGCCTTTGCGCTCATCATCGCCGCGGGCATCGCGATCGGCACCGTGCACGGCACGCTGATCACCAAGATGAAGATTCAGCCCTTTGTCGTGACCTTGTGCGGGCTTCTGATCTATCGCGGCGCCGCCCGCTATTACACCGAGGACGCCACTGCCGGCTTCGGTTACGGCGCGAGCTTTCCGGTGCTGGAATGGCTGACGGCCGGCCGCACCAACGTGCTCGGCTTTCCGCTGCCGCACAGCGTCATCGCGCTGATGATCGTGGCCGGCATCGCCTGGCTGGTGCTGCACCGCTCGGTCTATGGCCGCTACTTCTACGCCGTCGGCAAGAACGAGGAGGCGGCGCGCTATTCCGGCATCAGCTCCGATCGCGTGACGATCTCGGCCTATGTCATCTGCGGTGGCCTGACGGCGCTGTCCGCGATCCTGATCGCGATGTACACGCGCTCGATCTCGCCGGCGGTGCATGGCTCGTTCTACGAGCTCTATGCGATCGCCGCGGCGGTGCTCGGCGGCTGCTCGCTGCGCGGCGGCGAGGGATCGATCATCGGCGTGGTGCTCGGCACGATCCTGCTGCAGGTGCTGCAGAACCTGGTCAACCTGCTGGGCATCCCGAGCTCGCTGAATTTCGCCGTGATGGGCACCGTCATCCTGATCGGCGTGCTGGCCGACCAATACTTCGTGCAGCGCCGCAAGCGCATGCCCTCGGCGCGCGGTCAAGCCGCCGCCGAGCCGCCTCCCGCCGCGCTCGAGCGCGTCAACGCGGAATAGAAAAGGCCGGGCGCCGCATAACGGGCCCGGCCTTCGGCAAAAAATTCCCGGATCAATCCTGGTAGGTGTAGTAGCCGCGCGGTTGATACGAACGCGGCTGGTAATAGCGCGGCTGCGCGTAGCTCGGATTGCTACTGTCGTAGTAATATTGCTGCTGCGGATAGGCCTGGGCGTCGTAGACGCGGCGGCTGGTGCCGCGCGGCGCCGGATAGCGCACGCCGTTGTCGCTGCCGTCGGCCGGATAGATGTAGCCGTCATCCGGACGCTGCTGCGGAGCGGCTTGCCGACCCGGCAGCAGCTGGGGCTGCGGCGTCAGCATGACCGGCTCGCCGCTATCGTCATATTGCTGAGGCGCCTCGCGGCGGGCCACAGCGGTGCCGCGGCGCGGGTTGCGCGCCAGCGCCACTTGAGAAGATCCGGTGAGCGTCACGGTGGTGTTGAGCACACCGTCCTTCTGCACGAGATCGTAGAGCGTCGTGGCATTGGCCTTCGACAGCCGCACGCAGCCGTGCGAGGCGGGGGTGCCGAGCCGGCCCTCCGACTCGGTGCCGTGGATCGCATGACCGATCTTGGTGAAGAAGATCGAATGCGGCATCGGCGCGTCGTCGAACTCCTTCGAGTAGTGATCGGCTTCCATGCGGAAGGCGCGGAAGCTGCCGTTCGGCGTCTCGCGGGACGGGATGCCGGTCGAGACCGGCCAGCGATAGCGCTGCACGCCGTCGACGGCGACCGTCATGACCTGGTTGTCCTTGTCGACGGTGATGTCGATCTTGGCGAGTGCCGGCGTGCCTGACAGCAGCATTAGTCCGGCAATTGCAAGTAAAGTGGTACGCATCGAACCTCAGGCCTCCGGGCCGCTGGACGCTCAACTGGACGTCGACTGAATTCAACAGGGGTCGCGGCTCGTGAGCCGGCGTGCAATATGTCGGAAGTGCAGGCTTTGTTCCAGTCAGGGACAGTCTCAACCTTAATGTCGGCAGCGGCTGAGGCAAAGCCTTCCGCCGTTCACCCACAGTGACATTTCCGCGACCCGCACGGCGGGCCGTGCGGGCTCTTAGTACCTTTCTAATCCGCCGCATTTGTCCCGCGCACGCAACTTTTTGGCCGCATCGGCGTTTCATGGATTGATCCCATGCGGTTCCCAGGATTGAAAATGCTGACCATGAAGGCCAAGACGGCGGTGCTCGACGACCGCGCGCCGCAACGGCTGACCTATATGCTCGCAGCGCTGGCGCTGTTCATTCTGGCGCTGGCCTGGTTGGCGCTTCCGCAATTCGCCCACGCCCAAGGCATCATCCGCGGCGCTCATGAAGGCGCCCACGAGGGTAACCGCATCGCCGGGCCGGTGGGCGGTGTCGTCGGCGGCGCGGTCGGCGCCGGTGTCGGCGGGGCTGTCGGAGCGGTCGAGGGCGTGCTCGGAATTCCGCACCGGTCCTATTATCACCGGCACTATCATTGCCGCGGGTATCGCGACGGGGCCGGCCATTTCCACTGCACCAACTGAGCGGGCCGCGTCGGCGGCCACTTAGCGCTTCAGCCGGTAGCCGGTTTTGAAGATCCACCATATGACGGTCATGCAGATCGCCAGGAAGGCCAGCGTCATGGCGATGCTGACCTCCACCCGCACGTCGGCGATCTCGTAGAAGCTCCAGCGGAAGCCGGAGATCAGGTAGACGACCGGGTTGAGCAGCGCGATCGAGTGCCAGGTCGGCGGCAGCATGTTGACCGAGTAGAAGCTGCCACCGAGAAAGGTCAGCGGCGTCACCACCAGCATCGGGATCATCTGCAGCTTCTCGAAGCCGTCGGCCCAGATGCCGATGATGAAGCCGAACAGGCTGAAGGTGACCGCCGTCAGCACCAGGAAGGACAGCATCCAGACAGGGTGCTGGATGTGCAGCGGCACGAACAGGCCGGCGGTGGCCAGGATTATCAGCCCGAGAACGATCGATTTCGTCGCCGCCGCGCCGACATAGCCGAGCACGATCTCGAAATGCGAGATAGGCGCGGACAGGATTTCGTAGATGGTGCCGATGAATTTCGGGAAGTAGATGCCGAACGAGGCGTTGGCGATGCTCTGCGTCAGCACCGACAGCATGACGAGGCCCGGCACGATGAAGGTGCCGTAGCTGACGCCCTGGACCTCGCTGATGCGCGAGCCGATGGCGGCGCCGAACACGACGAAGTACAGCGAGGTCGATACGACCGGCGACACGATGCTCTGCAGGATCGTGCGCCAGGTGCGCGCCATCTCGAATTTATAGATTGCGCCGACGGCTCGAAGGTTCATTGGCTCACCAGGCTGACGAAGATGTCCTCGAGGGAGGACTGCTTGGTCTCGAGATCGACGAAGCGGATGCCGGCGGCGCGGAGATCGCCGAGCAGGCTGGTGATGCCGGTGCGCTCGCCCTTGGTGTCGTAATCGTAGGCTAGCCGCCAGCCGTCGTCGGACAGCGCTAGCCGATACGGCGCGAGCGCCTCGGGGATGGCGTCGATCCGCTGCTGCAGGTGCAGGCTCAGCCGCTTGCGGCCGAGCTTCGCCATCAGCTTGGCCTTGTCCTCGACCAGCACGATCTCGCCCTTGTTGATGACGCCGACGCGGTCGGCCATCTCCTCGGCTTCCTCGATGTAGTGCGTGGTGAGAATGATCGTGACGCCGGCGGCCTTCAGCTCGCGCACGACGTCCCACATCCCCTTGCGCAACTCGACGTCGACGCCCGCTGTGGGCTCGTCGAGGAACAGCACCTGCGGCTCGTGCGACAGCGCCTTCGCGATCATCACGCGCCGCTTCATGCCGCCGGAGAGCGTGATGATCTTGGCGTCCTTCTTGTCCCAGAGCGACAGGTCCTTGAGGATCTTCTCGATCAAGGCAGGGTTCTTCGGCTTGCCGAACAGGCCGCGGCTGAAGCTGACGGTCGCCCAGACGCTCTCGAACGAATCGGTGTGCAGCTCCTGCGGCACCAGCCCGATCAGCGCG
This sequence comes from Bradyrhizobium sp. HKCCYLS2038, assembly GCF_051167655.1. Lineage (NCBI taxonomy): Bacteria > Pseudomonadati > Pseudomonadota > Alphaproteobacteria > Hyphomicrobiales > Nitrobacteraceae > Bradyrhizobium > Bradyrhizobium sp. HKCCYLS2038. Next base: position 1,651,726 of record NZ_JBNPTM010000001.1, read on the forward strand.
CGGGCGGCGCGGTAGTCGCTGTTGATGTCGTGACCGCCCACCGCGACCTTGCCGGACGAGGCGTTGGCGATGCCGCAGATGATGCTGATCAGCGTCGTCTTGCCGGCGCCGTTGGGGCCCAGCAGCGCGAAGATCTCGCCGCGCTCGATCACGAGGTTGATGCCGTTGAGCGACGTGAAGCCCGACGGATAGGTCTTCGACAGGCCGGAAACGGAAATGACGGGAGCCATTGCGGGATGATTGTTCCGGGTGATTCGATGCGGATGGGGAGCAGTGTGTGCGTGAAGCCGCACGAGACGCGCGAAACGCTGAGATAGGAACGGGAGCGCGTTCCTGCAATCGAATCGCCCGTCCCGGTTCGTGTCAGTTATCAGGCTTTTCCATGACGGATTGCGGCGAGTGTTGCCGTGCGGCCACGTCACGGCGATGAACGCCGCGGACAGTGTTGCACGATGTTGCGTCCGCGAGCATCTTGGGTACGGTTTGCGCCGTCTCGACGTATCCGCCGCGGAGAAGGACCGATGACGCCACGTTTCAGCACCAGTCATACCAACGCGACGCGCAGCCGGTCGGCGCGCTGGTTCGGGTTGGTCGCGCTGGCGATGGCGCTGGCTGTACCGCTCGGCACCGGCTCGGTCCGCGCCGCGCCGAGCCCCGCGGCCGCGAGCGCCGCCAGCACCACCCACGTCTACCTCCTGCGCGGCGTGCTCAACATCTTCTCGCTGGGGCTGGATGACATCGCGAAGAAGCTGGATTCGCAGGGCATCCCGAACACGGTCGCCAATTTCGTGTCATGGTCGTCGCTGGCCGATGAGGCCGCCACCGCGTACAAGGCCGGCCGCATCAAGACCATCATCCTGGTCGGTCACTCCTCGGGCGCCACGGCGCTGCCGGACATGATCAACAAGCTCGGCCAGCTTGGCGTGCCCGTGAAGCTCGCGATCGGCCTCGATTCGGTGTTCAAGACGAAGCTCGTCGGCGGCAATGCCGAGCGCTACATCAACTTCTACATCGCCAGCGGCGCCGGCGAGCCGGTTCGCCATGACGACGGCTTCCGCGGCAAGGTCGAGAATGTGGACGTGCAGGCGGTTCCCGGCGTCGGCCACATCACCATCGAGAAGAACGTAATCATGCAGCAGAAGGTGATCGGCGCTATCGACTCGGTCGTGTTCAGCGGCCGGGGTCGGCCGGCCGCCGCGCCGCCCACCCGCATGGCCGCCCCGCAGCGTGCCGCCAGCGCCACGGGGTACCGCTAAGCTGCGGGCGGCGCCCTCGGGCATGCCCCAAAATGCTCCCATTCGGTGACGACAAGCGGTATGGCAGGGGGACATGACCCTGCTTGACCTGAGCTTTCCCGGGGAGCGCGAATGACCGGCGTGGCGCGACACGCGAGAGGCTGGCTCGAGGGCGCGCTCGCCGCAATCAGGCGGAGCCTGCCCGCGCTGCTGGCCGCAGCGCTCGCTGCCGCCGCTATGCCGCAAGGCGCCCAGGCCGGCGCTGCGGTCGCGGCCGCTCCCAGCAGATCCGCCAAAGTCGTGACGTCCCCGACCCAAGCGGCCATCCGTCCGGCGCCGGAACGCCCGGCCGAGACCGCGGCGCCGCAGGGGCCGCCACGGGTCTATCTGTTCCGCGGCGCGCTCGGTCCGCTGTTCTCGACCGGAATGGATCGCCTCGCCGAGAAGATCGAGAAGGCCGGGTACTGGGCCAGCGTGTACGAATTCACCCTGTGCGACCTGATCGCGCTTCAGGTCGCGAAGAACTACCGCCAGGATCAGGGGCCGATCGTGCTGATCGGTCATTCCATGGGCGGGCTGTGCAGCGTCCGCATCGCGATCGCGCTGCAGGAGCAGAACATTCCGGTCAGCCTGGTCGTCACCGTCGATCCGGCACATGCGACCAAGGACGTCCCGCCGAACGTCCAGCGCTTCATCAACCTGTTCCTGTCGGACAACATTCTCGGCGGCGGCGACGTCAAGCCGCAGCCCGGCTTCCGCGGCCATTACGCCAGCTTCGACATGAAGGATCATGACGAGGTCACGCACATCAACATCGACAAGATGGACGACGTGCATGCCCAGCTGGTCGCCATGATCAGCCAGTTGTCGCAGACCTCGGCCACGGCTGATGCAGAGGCGGTGCCGCTGCGCTATCTCGTGCCGCCGAAGACGGCCGTCGAACTGTGGGACAGCGGGACGCCGTTGTCAGCGCGCCCCGGCGAGACGCTCGACCAGATCGCCGCGAGTTATCGCATTCCGCTCTGGGCCCTGCAGCAGGCCAATCGCGGCGTCGGCAGCGCGCCGCTGATCCCCGGGCAGCGCATCGTCCTGCCGCGCCATCTGTTGCCGCAGGCCGCCAACCAGCCCGCGGCGCTCACGCCGGACACGCCGATCCGGAGATAGCTGAACTTCAGCTTCAGCCCGGCGGCAGGAACGGGATGATCATCGGCACGCGCTGGCGATAGGTGACGTAATCCGGGCCGAGCTCCTGGCCCAGGAACACCTCTTCCATCTTGGCCTTCCAGGCCATGCCGAGCGAGATCAGGATGGCGCCGAGCACGGCAGTCACCGTCCCCACCGCAATCCCGGTGGCGATCATGCCCAGGATCAGGCCGGTGTAGATCGGGTGGCGAACCAGTCCGTAGGGGCCGGTATCGATGACCTTGTGGCCTTCCTTGTGGGTGATCGCGTTCGACCAGAAGCGGCCGAGATGGATCCGCGCCCACCAGGTGAAGGCGATGCCGAGCAGGGTCACGACCGTCAACAGGTAGACGCCGGTCTCGCCGGGGTTCCAGAACGGCTTCTCACCCAGGAGACGCGAGGTCCACGGCGTGAACAGGATGCCGCCGAGCACGATCAGCGCATGGTAGCGGCTGGTCTTCACGACGGAGACGTGCTTGCGCGTCCGTTCGGACCACAACGAGGCTCCGACCCAGCTGGCCAGCCAGATCAGCCAGATGATCGCTAGCAGGGACGTTGGCCAGGTGGTGGTCCATCCGCTGAATGCGACTGACGAGATGGGGCTGGCATCGCCGGACATGTCTGGGAACCCTTATGAGACGCGAGACCGGCTGGTCTTAGCTATTCGGCCGCGGTGCGAAAAGGGTGTTGTTTCTCGTCGGGCCGCTTGCCCGGCTCGGAATCGAGCAGGAACGCGATGGTTTCGCGCAAGGTCGGCTCGATCGGGCGCGGCGCGTAGCCGAGCTCGCGCCTGGCCTTGTCGATCGACAGGTCCGAGGCCGAACGGGCGATCCGCACGCCTTCGGCCGTGCCCGACGGCGTCTGCTTGGTGAGGTGATCGGAGATGAACTCCAGCATGCCGGCGGAGAGTTCGGCCAGCCGGCCGGGCACCGAGATGGCCACATGCTTGCGGCCGCTGATGGCAGCCATCAGTTCGAGGATGCGGCTGAGGTGCAGGCTTTCGCCGCCGAACACGTAGCGGTCGCCGATCTTGCCGCGCTCCATGGCGAGGATCAGGCCGGCCGCAACGTCGCGGACGTCGACCAGGTTGACGATGAAATCGAGGTACAACTGCACCCGGCTGTCCAGGAAATGGCGCAGCATCTGCGAGGGCGGCGTGAGATTGCTGTCATGCGGGCCGATCGGCATCGTCGGCGTGCCCACGATGACCGGGAAGCCGTCAGCGGCAGCCGCCATGGCGCGGGCCTCGGCAAGCGCCTTGGAGCGGGTGTAGGCGCCCGGCATGGCGTCCGCCGGCGGGGCGACAACGGCTGCGGCCGCACCCGTCGAGCCAGGGTAGTCGAACAGGATCGATTCCGTCGAACAGTGCAGGAAGCGGCGCACCTTGCCGGCGCGCGCGGCGGCCAGCACCGTTTCCGTCCCGACGCAGTTGACGCGGTAGAAATCCTCGCGGTCCGGCATCCACATGCCGGGCAGTCCGGCGAGGTGGTAGACCTGATCGACACCCGAGACCGCCTGCCTGACCAGGGCGGCATCGAGCACCGAGCCTTCGAGGTACTCCACCTCGGCCATCATGTGGGTCGGGCTGCGGATGTCGAGCACGCGCACCTCTAGACCCCGCGCGACGAGCGCAGAGACGAGGTGATGGCCGATGAAGCCGCTGCCGCCGGTGACGAGGACTTTCATTAGGAGCGTGAGTGCTGATCGCCTTGAAGGTGGTCCGATGCGAGCCGATCCGACGACCAGTTCGGCGCCACGAGGTCGGCTACCGAAGGCCGGAATCCCAACGCCATGTACAGTTTCGCCATCACGAACATCGGTCCAAGAAATAGGTGTGCCGGATGATCCAGCAGAGACGGATTGTTGCGCTCGAACAGCTTGTGTCCCACGGCCTGCGACACGAGTCCCAGGATGATGAGCGCGGCAAACAAGGCCCACAGGGCCGGGCCATGAACGTAATCGGCAATCATCATGGCCACAGAAAGGAACAAGATGGCGAACGCCAGGATGCCGGCACCGAGCGCGGCATCGAGCAGCAGCCAATAGATCAGCACAGGCAACGCCAGAACGGCGCCCAGACTGATCCGGATGCCGAGCGCGTCGAAATGCCACAAGCTCAACGGCAGCACCGCGCCGAGGAACAGCAGGATGATTCCGAGCACATGCATCATGCCGTTGCGCGGATCGCGATGATATTCGACATAGTCGATCATCTGGCGTCGGAACATGGCGTTCATGGTTGGCTCGCTCGTCAATGACATCGACCACCGCTCAATCGACGGCCGTAAAGACCGGGCTATACCACAAGCAGCTGTAGCGACAAATCGGCAATCGGAATACCACCCCGATGGCGCGCCGCCGGACCGCACGCAGTCTGCAAACGGGTTCCATGAGCGGCAAAAGCACGGTGCCGCCGCCGCATCCTGACACAGCAGTCGCGCCAAAAGCGCCTCAGGTTCATGGCCTGCGCGCAGGTCTCAATTGCATCAATTGCGATGCTTGCGCGGCGCCTGCTTGCCGGGAGCTGCGGGGGCAGGGGGCGGAGGCGGGGCTGCGGCCTCCTCGGCAGCCTTGGCTACCGTAATGATCTGGATCTGCTGATTGACGGCAGCCGTCGGCTTGGAAGGATCGAGCAGTTGCTCCTCGCCGAGCCCGATCGACTGCAGGCGCTTGACCGAGATCTTGAAGGTGTTTGCGAGGATGTCGCGGATCGCGTCGGCGCGGCGCTGGCTGAGAATGACGTTGGACTCGCGCTTGCCGTTGGCCTCGATGTGGCCGACGATCAGGAACGTGTAGGGAAGCAGATCGGAATAGACCATTGCGTCGGCAATCCGTCCGACGGTCTGATAAGATTCGGGACGGACGATCGGCGTGTCCACGTCGAACTGGATGTCGACGTTGAACGTCGGCAGCGTCGTCAGCTCCGGCGCGATCGGCGTCCGCTTTTGCGGCGGCGGCTCGTTGCGGCTGCGGATCTTCGAGCGCTCCTGTGTCTGCTGTTTCAGCGCCGCCAGATCGAGCGCCGGTGCGGTCTCGAAACGGTTGAGCTGCCGCACGATGTCCTCGCGCGACACTTCCTGCGCTCGCGCCGGCAAGCACGCGACGACAGCCGAAGCGGCCAACATCGCAGACAGCAATGACATCGTCCGACGTCGCATCAGCGATACCCCGCCTCGCCAAGGGACTGCTGGCAGCGCGGGCTGACGCCGTTCGCCGTCATCAGGCACGGAATCGACTTGCTGGTCTCCTTGGTCGAGCCGCCGCACAGCTTGACGATCTCACGCTGGCAGGCATTGGCCACGGCGACGCGCGCCGAGATACGCTTCTGGATGGCCTCGAATGCCTTGAAGTAAGTCGCCTTGCACTGAGGGGAGACGACGTCCTGATTGCGCGACAGACATTCCTTGAGACGGTTGGAATCGAGATTGACGCCGCGACAATTGGCGGTGATGTCGGCGCCGCAACTCGATGCGATCAGCCCCGCGGAATCGCCAAAGCTCATCGTCTGCGCCGTCGCGAGCGACGGTGCCGACAGCGCGAGCGCTACACTCAACAGCATGTATGTCCGGACCATGGTTGCATCTCATACGATGCGCACTGCCACGGTCAAGGCCTAACCAAGGCGAAGCGTGAAGTTCGATTGCCGCAATCGGCGCCCGCCACATCACGATGAGCGCACCGTGGCCGACAGGTCACGCCCGCTGCACGAAGCTGTCGACGACGTGCTTCTCGCCGGCCTTGTCGAAAGCGATGGTCAGCTTGTTGCCATCGACCTTGATCACGTGGCCGTAGCCGAACTTCTGGTGAAACACGCGGTCGCCACGCCCAAACTCCGACGTGGTGCCGGTGGATTTCGCCACCAGTTCGCCTTCGATGGTCAGAGGCCCGCGCTTGTTACGGCCAAAATTACCGCCGAACGGATCGCGCCCGGAGAACGGCGATGGTTCTTCCTGGAAGCCGCCATCCGACGGGCCGCGCGTGCCGGGACGGCGCGCCTGTGCGCGCTGCCAGCCGGGCGTGGAATAGCTCGACCCGAACGACTCGACATTGTCGAAGCGCGACGGGCCGTAGCCGCCGGCGCCGCCCCAGCCGGAGCCGCCCTTGGATTCCGTGATCTCGACGCTCGCGGTCGGCAATTCGTCGAGGAAGCGTGACGGGATCGTCGTGGTCCAGGTGCCGTGGATGCGGCGGTTGGTCGCGAAATAGATCTTGGCGCGACGGCGTGCGCGCGTCAGGCCGACATGGGCGAGGCGGCGCTCTTCTTCGAGGCCGGCGCGGCCCTGCTCGTCGAGGGTGCGCTGGCTCGGAAACAGGCCTTCCTCCCAGCCCGGCAGGAACACGTTGTCGAACTCGAGGCCCTTGGCGGAGTGCAGGGTCATCAGCGACACCGCTTCCTCGTCGGCTGCGCCCTCGCGGTCCATCACCAGCGAGATGTGCTCGAGAAAGCCGTGCAGATTCTCGAACTCCTCCATCGAGCGGACGAGCTCTTTCAAATTGTCGAGACGTCCGGCCGCGTCGGCCGAGCGGTCCTTCTGCCACATCTCGGTATAGCCGCTCTCGTCGAGCACGATCTCGGCGAGTTCGGTGTGCGGCGTCACCTCGCGCTGGGCCCGCCAGCGCTCGAACTGCAGGATCAGTCCGCGCAGCGAGCCGCGCGCCTTCGGCTTCAGTTCGTCGGTCTCGACCATTGCGCGCGCCGCCTCGAACAGCGGGATGCGGCGCTTCCGCGCGTGGTCGTGCAGCATCTGCACCGTGGCATCGCCGAGCCCGCGCTTCGGCACGTTGACGATGCGCTCGAAGGCGAGGTCGTCAGCCGGCGAGTTGATGACGCGCAAGTACGCCAGCGCATCGCGGATCTCGGCGCGCTCGTAGAAGCGCGGACCGCCGATGACGCGATAGGGAAGGCCGAGCGTGACGAAGCGGTCCTCGAATTCGCGCATCTGGTAGGACGCGCGCACCAGGATGGCGACGTCGTTCAGATGCTCGCCCTTGCGCTGCAGCTCCTCGATCTCCTCGCCGATGCCGCGGGCTTCCTCTTCCGAATCCCACGCACCGGTCACCGTGACCTTCTCGCCCTCGACATCCTCGGTGTGCAGCGTCTTGCCGAGCCGGCCTTCGTTGTGCGTGATCAGATGCGAGGCGGCAGCGAGGATGTGCCCGGTCGAGCGGTAGTTGCGCTCCAGGCGAATGACTTTGGCGCCGGGGAAGTCGTGCTCGAAGCGCAGGATGTTGTCGACCTCGGCGCCGCGCCAGCCATAGATCGACTGATCGTCGTCGCCGACGCAGCAGATGTTCTTGGGCGCGGGCGCAGACCCAGGCGCGGCAACACCTCTGTCGTCATCACCGGGCCGACGCGCAGCGTCGAGACCCGGTGATCCATCTTCTTCCGAAGCAACGATGGATTGCCGGGTCGAGCCCGGCAATGACGAGCCAGACGACGGCGCCTGCGACAGCAGCCGCAGCCACAGATATTGCGCGACGTTGGTGTCCTGATACTCGTCGACCAGGATGAACTTGAAGCGGCTCTGATACTGCCGCAGCACGTCCGGGTTCTCGCGAAACAGCCGGATGTTCTCGAGCAGCAGGTCGCCGAAATCGGCGGCGTTGAGGATCTTCAGCCGCTCCTGATAGCTCGCATAGAGCTTGCCACCCTTGCCGTTGCCGAACACGGCGGCTTCGCCCGAGGGCACCTGCGACGGTGCCAGGCCGCGGTTCTTCCAGCCGTCGATCAGGCCGGCCAGCATGCGCGCCGGCCAGCGCTTGTCGTCGATGTTCTCGGCCTGCAAGAGCTGCTTGAGCAGGCGGATCTGGTCGTCGACATCGAGCACGGTGAAGTTGGACTTGAGCTGCACCAGCTCGGCATGGCTGCGCAGGATGCGCCCGGCGATCGCGTGGAAGGTGCCGAGCCACGGCATGCCTTCGACGGCCTGGCCGAGCATCTCGGCAAGCCGCGTCTTCATCTCGCGCGCGGCCTTGTTGGTGAAGGTCACCGACAGGATCTCGCCGGGGCGTGCGCGGCCCATGCTCAGGATGTGCGCGATGCGCGTCGTCAGCACGCGGGTCTTGCCGGTGCCCGCGCCGGCCAGCACCAGCACGGGGCCGTCGAGCGTCTCCACCGCGTCGCGCTGCTCCGGATTGAGGCCGGCGAGATAGCGCGCACCGCCGGTTGCGGCGGCGCGGGCGCGCGCGGCGATGCCGCCGGCGACGGGTTGGTGGTCAGGCGCAGGAAACGGGCTCACGCGGTTGGGCTCGGTCATCAGCGAATCAGTCTCGTCCTCTGGCCGCATCATAGGGCGGTATCAAGAGGTCTGCAGGAAGGAGCCCTCATAGCAGGGATTGACGGTGATATGGGGCCGTCCGAAGCGTTTTACAGCCCTAAATCCGGTCAGCCTGGGGACATCATCCCGCGCGCCAACGAACGAATGTTCCGGCGAACCGTGAATTTTTACCGGCTGAATCCGGCGGAACCATTGTTCCCAGCCACGATTGTTGAGGAAACGGCGCTTGCTCCGCGTCGATTTGAACCGCAATCGAGAGACAGAGGTCGTGTCATGTTAGGCTGGGTCGTTACCTTCCTGGTTATCGCATTGATCGCCGGCATCCTCGGCTTCGGCGGCGTCGCCGGTGCCTCCATCGAGATCGCCAAGATCATCTTCTTCATCGCCATCGTGCTGTTTCTGGTGTCGGCCGTCGTGGGCCTCGCCCGCGGCCGCACCCGCGTGTAGTCGGCCTCATCCCCTGACAATGAGGTCGGCGAAGGGCGCAGTGCCTCGAAAGAGGTGCTGCGCCCTTTGCGCGTCTGCGACTGAGTTCGACTGGCGCGACGGGTACCTCGGCGCGCGCGGATCGACTTGCGGGCGGTCCGTTTGCGCCGGCGGAATCGATCCGGATCAGCTCAAACAGTTGATGATCCTGAGTTCGACGCGACGGTCGAGTGCGTCGCTCGGATCGTCGCGGCCGGTTCCGACGATCATTTCGCGGGACCCGCGGCCGCTGGCGATCAGTCGACCCTCCAGGCTCCTGTCCTGGGCCTGCACCTGATCCCTAATATAAGCGGCGCGCAGGATGGACAGTCGGTCATTGATGCCGGAATATCCCGTCGCGCTGGTATGACCCACTACTTCGAGGCAGACATGGTTGGCGGCGGTTCGTTGGGCGATCTTGCCGATCCAGGCCTGATAGGGCGCGCGCGCCTCTGGATCGGCGTAGAACAACGTCGTGCCCGGCTTGAATAGGAACTTGATCGCGAGCCGATCGCTGTTCTTCAGCCCGAAATCGAGCAGCCGGTCGAATGCCTGCATTGCGAGTTGCGTGCGGCCGAGTTTAAGGGCCGACAGGTAGATTCCGCTGTAGATGCGCAGCTGCTCGCCTCCCTCCATCCGCAGCGCGATCTGATAGAGTTCGAGCGCGGCCTTGTAGCGGCCGGCGTTGTAGGCCTCAATTCCCTCGTTGACCTGAGCCGAGGCAAGGATGTGATTGGTATAGGTCTGGTCGACGGCGTCGCCCGGCTTGGCGCCCTGGCAGCTTTTCACATAGGCCTCGGTGGCCGGGTCCTTGGTGTAGACCGGGCTATCCTTGAAGAAGGGGGCCGGTGTCGGATCGACGTCGTCGGGCAGCGCGCGCGCGACGCCTTTTGAGACGACCGTGTTGCGGTTCAAATCGGCGATCGCAAGGCAGATCCGGTAGGCGTCGCGGGGGCCCGTGGGCAAGCCGTCGTTGTTGATCGGGGTGAGGGTGCCGATCAGGACCAGCGGCTTTCGTTGCAGCGAGGCCACCGTGAACGGCAGGGTGCGGATCCGGGGATAGTTCGCCGCGATGAGCGCGGTGATGCGTTGCTGCTCGAGTAACGTTGCTGCCGATTGCACCCGGGTGACGCCGTCGATCAACGGGTCGATCACCAGTTCGAGTTGGCCCTGCGCAGCGTCGTCCTTGAACTTGGACAACAGGTCATGGGCCGCTTTCGACAGCGCATTCTCGAGCGGCACGGGCGTCGGAGGAGGCGCGATCGCCGCCAACGGCGGCGTCGCCTGTGCCGACGGCGAGATCTCCAGCGCCCGGATCGCCGGAGCCGGACACGCGACGATCAGCCAGCAAAGTGCGAGCCCGATCGGGCCCTTGCGAAGTAACACAACGCGCTCTCGTCAGAAGACAGATCCCAACCTGTGGAATGATTGAGGAAATTCTTGTCGAAAGCAGGTCGCTCAACCGGGGTTGGTGGATTTTCAAGTCGCACGAATTTTGCGCTGGGCAGGGGATCTGGCACAGACTCGCCACACCTTCGCTGGATTTCGAATGCGCCAGGGGCGGCGCACTGGCCACTCCCCGATCGCCTAATCCTGTTGGACTCAATACGATTGCGGCGGCTGCGCATTGCGGCGGCGATCGCATTTCGTCGCCCAGATTATGGCGGTCGGATCCGGGGTATACGGAGGCGCCGCCCAGATGTTGTACGATATTCGCTGAAAGTGTGACTTCGGCAGGGTCCGTGAATCGTTTGCCGCGTGAGGTCGGCGAAGGGCGCAGTGCTTCGAAAGAGGTGCTGCGCCCTTTGCGTTTCCGCTCGATCAGGCCGCCGCGGTCAGCGCCACCTGAACCTTGGCGAGGGCGGGATCGAGCGCCACCGAGGCGAGGCGCGGATCGCTGGAGAGCGCGGTCAAGGTCAGCGTCTGGTCCTGCACGCGGAAGATCCGGCACAGCGTCGTCGCCTCCGAGGCGTCGCGCAGCATCACGGACAGCGGCGCAACATCGTGCTCGGCACTGACCTTTTCGGCGACCAGTGACAGCCGCGTCGCGGCCGCGGCCAGCCGTTCGGTGTGACGCCCGGTCGTATTGGCCGCGAGCGGCAGGCCTTCCTCGTTCGTCAGCAGCACGGTTTCGAAGCGGCCGACCTCGGCGATCCTGTCGAGCAGCGGCACCAGTTCGCGTCGTCGCCCCGGGCGGCTCGCGAGTTGCGCCAGGTCGAGCGAGATGCGCTCGCGCTCGACGAGGGGCGCCAGCACGTCCTCGATCGCGCTGCGCAGGCGGGTCTCGCGCTCGGTCGCGTCGTGGCTGCTCTGCTCCTGCAACTGATCGAGGCTCGCCGCCTGCAATTGCACCTGCCGACGCAACTGGTCGCGCGCCAGCACGCCCCGCCGGACGCCGAACAGATAGCCCGCGGTCAGCAGCAGGATGGCGGCGCCCAGGCCGCTCACGATGGCATAGATCGTCATGGTCGCTTTGCCTCGGTGAGGTGATCGCAGTCGTCGACGCCGGCGATGCGCAGCACCGCCTTGCGGTCCGCCGCCACAGCCTCGGCATCGCCATGCGCCGCGCCGGCGCCGGCGGCGCGCACCGCGATCTGCTGGGCCGGGATGCCGTCCTTCTTGAACAGCTCCGCAACCGCCTTGGCGCGCGAATAGCTCAGGAGCACGTTGAGATCCTCGCTGCCGCTGGCATCGGCATGTCCCTCGATCACGAGGGTCGCGTCGGCGTGCCGTGACAGCGCCTTCTGCAGGATCGCCCGCGAACGCTTCATGTCGGCCGGATTCGGTCGTGTGCTGCCGCGCTCGAACGCGATCGCCAGTGGCGCGAAACATTCGGTGCTCGCCTTCGCGGCGCTCGGCGGCTCGGCGCGGGCCGCCGGCGCTGCGGGAGCAGCGGGTGGCTCGGCCGGAGTGGCGGAAGGCAACGGCATCGGAGGCGCGACGATCAGAGCGGGGAGAGGCGCCGGGGGCTCGGGCGGTCTCCGTACCGGTTCGACGACGATCGGCTGTGGTGCCGGGATCGCGGCCACCACTTGCGGCGCCGCCGGGGCTTGTTGCCACAACGAGGCCGACATGATGGCGACCAGCGTGCCCGCGACGGCAAAGGCGGCAACGAGCCAGACCGGCGCATCCTCGCCGGCCACGACATACGCATCGGCGCGCGCCGCTGGCGCAGGGAACGCGGCATGGGGGGAGGGCGCCAGCATGTCAGCCCGCCGGCACCTTGAACTTCGGCGTGATCAGGTCGATGCCGCATTCGAGGCCGGCACACCATTCGATGAACTGGCGCGACATCGCCGCGTCCGGAAACAGCGCGCCATGTTGTGGCGCGATGATCTCGATGTCGAGCGGCCGCACCATCTCAGCCCACGCCTTCATGACGCGGTTCGACACCATGTAGCGGCGGTGAAAGCCCTCCATGAAACGGATATGCGCCTTGAAGTCGCGCGTGACCGTGTAGTCGACGCCGATCGAGGCGCCGAGATCGCCGCTGTAGAGGATCTTGGAGTGGGGATCGTAGAGCTGGAAATTGCCCTCGCTGTGCAGGAAATGCGCCGGCAGCGCGTAGAGCTTGCAGCCGGCGAGATCGAACACCATGCCTTCGTCGGGGATCGGCTTCAGCCTATCGGCGACGATGTGGTCGAAGCCGAAATGCGGCACGAAGCGGGTCCACAGCGCGGAGATGTAGGCATCGGCGTCGGTCGTCATCAGCCAGCCGTTGATGGCTGCCACGATGTCGGGATCCTGATGCGACAGGAACAGATATTTCAGCCGGCCGCCCGACAGCTCGCTGAAGGTCTCGCCGAGCACCCGCGAATAGACCTTGTGGCCGCCGGGATCGAGCAGCATGCCGACGCGATCGTGAATGATCAGGTGCTGGTTCGCCTGCACCGCGAGGTCGCCGGCGCTGAAATCCTCCAGCAGGATGTTCTTGTGGATGCCGTCGTCATAGAGGACGGTATTGGCCATGTACGCTACTCCCGCCGGCGCAACGCGCGCCGGCTCACGTGTAATACGACTGCGCTACAGCACCTTCTGCAGCGACCGAACGGCCTCGCGCATGTCGAAGAAGGTCAAGCCCAGCTTGCTGTTCTCGTTGGTCAGCGCGAGCAGCAGCGCGCCGCGGCCGGCGCTGACCAGCACCGCATAGCCGGACTCGCCGCGGATGATCACCTCCTGGAGATGGCTGCGGCCGAGCTCCATCGCGGCGCGGCCGCCGAGCGAGAGCAAGGTCGCGGTCATGCCGGCGACCCGCGTCTCCTCCATGTCGGCGGCGAGCACGCTGGCGATCATCAGCCCGTCCTCCGAGATCAAAGCGCAGGCCTCGACGCCGAACGAATCGCTCTGCAGCTTGCGCAGCACCCGGTTGATTTCATCGAGTCGTGACATCGGCTTCTCCTCGATGGCGCGCGGGGTAAACCTGGAATGAAACTGAGTTTGAGCCATGGTGGGATCCTGGTCGTCAGTGTGGGCTGTCGAAACGGACGCATGAGAAATTGCGGATGGGTCGGAAATGGAATGCGGAGGTTCGTTCGGGGCGAGCGTCGCCTGGTCGGGATCATCGTCCGGCGCCGTCAGCGCGCGGGTCTCGATCGTCTCGACGGCGTCGTCGAGCGCGCGCTGCTCGGCCTTGATCCGCGATCGCGAGACCGGCGGGTCCATGGCTTGAAGCTGGGCGACCAGCGCCTGGCGCGCCGACTGGTAGACTTCCGCCCGGCGTTCGGGCGTCGCTTCCGGCAGGTTCTCCATCGCACGCGACAGCACGATGAAGTAGTCGGCGGTGGTCACGGGGATGGCTGAAGCATCCTCGTAGGGTCCATGCGCTCTGCTCAGCAGGCTTGCGAGACGTCCCATCGCTCTCTTGACCACTCTACGCAACTAACGGTGCGTAAGGGTAGGTCGATGCAAGGGACGGCACGAATGATCTGAATCAAATTAACAAAAATCCCGATCATCAGGCACGGTTCGGCCACGAAATCGGCTGACCAACGTCGCCACACCGCCGTGTCTGTCCTGATTAGGCCGCATTGTTGCCGCGATCGCTGCAAGTGCGCCGCTGTTGCAGCCAGAATCAGCTACGATGATGGCCGTCCGTTGCAGTTCGGGAGAGCAATGTGAACGTTCAGGACTATCTGCAGCGCGACGCGACGGCGCTGGCCGAGGCGGTGAAAGGTGGCGAGACCAGCGCGGCCGAGCTGCTGCAACTCGCTCTGGCGCAGAACGCACGCGCCCAGCCGCGAACCAACGCCATCTGTGCGCTGATGGAGCGCGAGGCGCGCGCGCAGCTGGCAAAGCCGGCGGCTGGTCCGTTCACCGGCGTGCCGTTCCTGATCAAGGATTGCGCGCAGGATTATGCCGGCCTGCCGACCGCCTATGGCAGCAAGGCGCTGTCGCGCGTCGTCGCCGGCGATCATGCCCATGTCGTGCGGCGCTATCTCGCCGCCGGCCTCGTGATCTTCGGCAAGACCAACCTGCCGGAGCTGGCGCTGAAGGGCGTCTCGGATTCGCGCGCCTTCGGCCGGGTCAGCAATCCCTGGAATAGCGCGCACACGCCGGGCGGCTCCAGCGGCGGCGCTGCCGCGGCCGTCGCATCGGGCGTCGTGCCGATGGCCGCCGGCAATGATGGCGGCGGTTCGATCCGGATTCCGGCCGCCTGCTGCGGCCTGTTCGGCCTGAAGCCGTCGCGCGGCTTGATCTCGTCCGGGCCGGGCTTCGGCGAGTACTGGTACGGCGCGTCGAGCGAGGGTGTGATCTCGCGCAGCGTTCGCGACACCGCGCTGGCGCTCGACGTCATCGCCGGCGCCGAGCCTGGCGATCCTTTCCTCGTTGCCGAGCCGGGCACGGTGTTCGCAAATGCCGTGACGCGCGACCCGCCGCGCCTGCGCATCGGTTTCAGCACCGTTTCACCGATCGGAACGGAGGTGCATCAGGAAGCGAAGCTCGCGGTCGAACATGCCGTGAAGCTGCTGCAGGGGCTCGGCCACGAGGTCGAGGAGGCCACGCCCGACATCGACGGCGCGGCACTGGCGACGTCGTTCCTGCACGTCTATTTCGGCCAGGTCGCAGCGTTCGTCGCCGACGCCCGCAGCAAGGGCGCCAAGGGCGAGGATTTCGAGCTGTTGACGCGGGTGCTGGCGACGCTCGGCGGCGCGATCTCGGCCGGCGCGCTGACGACGCAGCTGTTGAAGTGGAACGTGTTCGCGCGGGCGCTGGCGCGCTTCCATGCGCGCTACGACCTGCTGCTGACGCCGACGCTCGCGCATCCCCCGATCCGGCATGGCCAGGGTGATCCGTCCACCGCCGAGCAGACCCTGCTCGACATGCTCGATCGCATCGGCCTGCTCGGACTGCTGACGCGCTGGGGCGCGCTCGACGGCATGATCAACAAGATCGCCCGCGACAGCCTGCAATACGTTCCGTTCACGCAAGCGGCCAATCTCACGGGAACGCCGGCGATGAGCGTGCCGCTGCACTGGACCGCCGACGGCCTGCCGCTCGGCGTCCAATTCGTGGGCCGGCTCGGCGACGAGGCGCGGCTGCTGCAGTTGGCGCGCCAGCTCGAGCAGGCTCAGCCGTGGTTCGAGCGCCTGCCGGATTGGGTGGTGCAGAGCTGACGATCTCAGCGCTTGGTGATGACCACCTCGAGATATTCCGATGGCACCACCATCGTGCCGTCCTCGGCCCGATTGAGCGATCCGATCAGGGCCAGCATGTCGCGCCTGAGCTCGGCCTGCCGGTCGCCGTCGAGCGCCGCGAAGGCCTTGAGCACCGGGCCGTAGTAGGTCTTGAACACGTCGACGAAGTGCTCCGGCGAGCGATAGCGCATCGTGAAATGGCGCCTGTCGCAGCCGATGTGGGCGGCGGCATGACCGAACATCTCGCGAAGGCGTGCTTCGGTGCCCCACAGCGCCGGCGACCTGGCGCCGGCCGGCGGCGGCAGGTATTTGCCGAGCGTCTTGAAAAGCTGGCCGATGAAGCCGTCGGGGGTCCAGTTGGCCAGTCCGATCTTGCCGCCGCTGCGGCAGACGCGCGCGAGCTCGGCGGCGGCGCGGTCCTGCTGCGGCGTGAACATCACGCCGAAGGTCGAGACCACGACGTCGAACGTTCCGTCATCGAAGGGGAGCGCCTCCGCGTCGGCCTCCTTGAACTGAACTGCAAGACCATCGGCGGCGGCACGCTGGCGGCCACGATCGAGCAGGGCAGGCACATAGTCGGTCGAGACGACGTCGCACCACCGCCGCGCCGCAGCCAAGGTGACATTGCCGTTGCCGGCGGCGACGTCGAGCACCTTATGGCCAGCGCGGATGTCGAGCGCCTCACAGAGGTCCTCGCCGACGATCTGCAGCGTGCTGCCGACGATGGCGTAGTCGCCGGACGACCATGCGCCGTGCTGCCGCGCTTTGAGCGCGGTGAAATCCGGCTCGAGGGTCACGCCGGCCTGATTTGCAGGTGATGAGGTCATGATGGTCTCCTGTCGGGGAATGCCGCGCCGATGCGCGTCCTGTCCACAGACGTACGCGGCAGCCCTCGGCTCGGCCTATCCAGATCGCGACACGGCCATCCGGATCGTGAACTTTTCGGCCGTCCCCGTGACCCATTGGCGAATGGACATCGTCTCATGATGGACGAAGAGCAGGTTCCCCTGGCTGCCCGGCAGCCTCTACCGCGCAGCGTGCGGCGCGCGCTCGAGGCGATGCACCACGACCTCGGGCGGCGCTGGACGCTGGCCGAACTGGCGAAGGTGGCCGGTGTGTCCGGACGCACCTTGCAGCGCCATTTCGTCAGTTCGATCGGCCGGTCGCCGCAGATGGTGCTGCAGGAGATCGGCTACGCGCGCGCCCGTGTCGAGTTGCTGCAGGGCCGCGCCGGCGAGAAAGTGATGGACGTCGCGCTACGCTGCGGCTTCCCGCATTACGGCCGTTTCGCCGCCGGCTATCGTCGCTGTCACGGCGAGACGCCGTCGGACACCCTGAAGCGGCAGGCGGTGTTCATGGCGAAGCTCGCAGCGCCGCGCACCACCCTTGCAGCCGTCCGCGATCGGCCGACCATTGCCTTCGCCATGATCGCCGCCGATCCAGGCGCGCGCGAACTGGGCGACGACCTCGCGGCCGAGCTCACACTGGCGCTGACTCGCGCGGGATTTGCCGTGACGACGCAGCCGCAGGCGGCGCGCTACCACATGAACGCGTCTCTCCGCAGTCGGAATGGTGCGTCACGGCTGCTGCTGCAGCTGATCGACCAGGACAGCGGCGGGCTGATCTGGGCGCATCGCGGCGAGGTCATGCTGCAGTGGGAGCCCGACAGTCACGAAAGGTTGGCCACCCGCGTTGCCGCATCGCTGCTCCCCAGCGTGCGCCGCGCCGAGATCGATCGGGCGCTGCGCAAGCCGGATGAGGGGCTGACGGCGCAGGATCTCGCGCTGCGCGCCATGCCCGGCGTGTTGTCGCTCGACGCCGAGGGCAATCGCCGGGCGCTCGAGTTGCTGCATCAGGCGATCGCTCGCGATCCTGGTCATGCCCTGGCCACTGCGCTTGCGGCCTGGGTCTACGGCCAGCGCGCAGTCTATCATTTCGGCACCGCCCCAAGAGCTGACCGGCAGCTTGGCCGCGCTTTGGCGCAGCGCGTGCCGACCGAACTCGCAGATGCGACCGTGCTGTGCGTACTCGGCAATGCGCTCACCTTGCTGGACGAGCTCGCCGAGGCCGAGCAGGTGGTGGGCCGGGCGCTCGCGCTGGACGGCGGCGCCGCCTGGGCCTGGAGCCGCAGCGGCTGGCTCGATGTCTACCGCGGTGATGCAGCGTCCGCGATCGAGCGCTTCCGGATTGCGCTGGACCTCGCGCCGCAGGACCCGCTCGCCTTCAACGCGGTCATAGGAATCGGCTGCGCGCATTTCGCCGCCGGGACCTACATGGAGGCGGCGCGCTGGCAGCAGCGCGGCTTGAGGCAGCACCCGTCGTCGCTGTGGGTGCACCGGACCCTGTGCCCTTCGCACGTGCTGGCGGGCGAGCGCTCCGAAGCCCTGCGCAGCCTGACGGCGCTGCGCGCCGGCTATCCGGACCTGACCTTGGCCGAGGTCCAGCGCGGCATGCCGCCGCTGCCGGACGCCTATTCGAATCGGGTGTTCGAGGGATTGTCCGATGCCGGCCTGCCGGCGTAGCGGCGGACAATCGCCTTCATTTCTTAGGCATGCCGATGGCACGTCCCAGGCCGTCCGGCCGCGGCAGTGCGGCATGAGCCTGCTGCATGCGGCCGATGTTGGCCTGGATGTCCGGCGGGAACGGCGCGACCTTGCGCCTGGTCATGTCGATGTGGACCGACATGTTCTCGGAGGTTGCCGAGATCCAGCCTTCCTCCGCATGGCGCAACTCCTCGAACGTATGCAGCCGCTTCTCGTCGGCGGCGATCAGCCACACCGCGACCTGGACGGGATCGCCGAGATGAATCTCGCGCAAGTACCGCACGTGGCATTCGGCGGTGAAGGTCGAGCCCTGGCGCTCCTGCATGTAGGCCGGGCCGATGCCGAGCTCGGCCCAGATCTGGTCGATCGCGCGATCGAACATCACGTTGTAATAGGCCATGTTGAGATGGCCGTTGTAGTCGATCCATTGCGGCTCGATCTGCATGATGGACGACAGGAACGGCCCCGCGCCGGCTTGTGTGGGCACTGCATTATCGCTCATCGGCTCTTCCGTTTGCTCCCTTGACCCTTGTTGCGTCCTTTGCCACCGTCCGCCCAACTTTCGGAGGAAGCAGTGGCGACGACGATCCCTCATCACGACTTGAAACGGCCGGCGCCGGAGGCGCTGAAAAGCGCGCTCGACGCGCTCGCGGCCCGCTTCGGCAACAGGCTCATCACCTCGCAGGCCGTGCGCGAGCAGCATGGCCATACCACGACCTGGCTGCCGACGCAGCCGCCGGATGGCGTGGTGCTGGCGCAGGAGACCGTCGACATCCAGGACGTCGTCCGCATCTGCGCTCCGCTCGGCGTGCCGATCATTCCGTTCGGCACCGGCACCTCGCTGGAGGGCCAGGTCAACGCGCCGGCCGGTGGAATCTGCATCGACATGCGCGACATGAACAAGGTGCTGGAGGTGCATGCCGAGGACCTCGACTGCGTGATCCAGCCCGGCATCACCCGCAAGACGCTGAACGAATATCTCCGCGACCAGGGCCTGTTCTTCCCGATCGATCCTGGCGCCGACGCCTCGCTGGGCGGCATGGCCTCGACGCGCGCCTCCGGCACCAATGCGGTGCGCTACGGCACCATCCGCGAGAACGTGCTGGCGCTGAAGGTCGTGCGCGGCGACGGCGAGATCATCAAGACCGGCACCCGCGCCAAGAAATCCGCCGCCGGCTACGACCTGACGCATCTGTTCGTCGGCGCCGAGGGCACGCTCGGCATCATCTGCGAAATGACCATCCGGCTGCGCGGCATCCCCGAGACGATCGCCGCCGCCGCGTGCTCGTTCGAGACCGTGCGCGGCGCCTGCCAGGCGACCATCCTCGCGATCCAGACCGGCATTCCGGTGGCCCGCATCGAGCTGCTCAACGCCGCGCAGGTCAGGGCCTGCAACGCCTATTCGAAGCTGACCTTGCCGGAGACGCCGCTGCTGCTGCTCGAGTTCCACGGCAGCGAGGCCGAGGTCGCCGAGCAGTCGAAGAACTTTGCTGAGATCGCGGCCGAATGCGGCGGCGGCGACTTCAGCTGGACGACCAAGCCCGAGGACCGCACCAAGCTGTGGCAGGCGCGCCACGACGCCTACTGGTCCGTCAAGGCGATCCGGCCCGGCGCCGGCGTGGTCGCGACCGACGTCTGCGTGCCGATCTCGCGTCTCGCCGATTGCGTCGGCGAGACCGAGGAGGATCTGGCGCGGCTGAACCTGACCTCGCCGATCGTCGGCCATGTCGGCGACGGCAACTTCCACTGCTCGCTGATGTGCGACGTCGACGATGCCGACGAGATGGCGCGCGGCGAGGAGTTCATGCACCGCCTCGTCGAGCGCGCCCAGGCGATGGGCGGCACCTGCACCGGCGAGCACGGCATCGGCCAGGGCAAGCAGAAATATCTGAAGTCCGAGCTCGGCCAGGAAGCCCTCGACGCCATGCGCGCTGTCAAGCAGGCACTCGATCCGCAGAACATCTTCAACCCCGGCAAGATCATCCCGGCGAACTGAGTCCACATCTGTCCCGCGCTCTCGCTCCGAGCACGCTGCGCTCCCTCTCCCCGTTCTTCACGGGGAGAGGGCGGGGGTGAGGGGGCAGCGGCACAGGAATTGTTTGAGAGGGACTGAACCCTCTTCTCGGATCGCATCGACCAGTTGCAGTGAGGCTGAGCGATTCGAAGGCTCGCCATTCGGACCACCCGCGCGACTGCCCCTCACCCCGACCCTCTCCCCGTGAAGAACGGGGAGAGGGGGTTCACTGAACGCGCGGCGACAGTGCCGATCTCACTTCGTTAGTACGGCACCAAATACAAAAACGCCGCCGCATCCTGGATGCGGCGGCGCTTTTGCTTGCGCTCAGATCAGCGGCAGACGCGGCGCGGGCCGTAGGGGGTCGGGCGGATCCAGCAGGTGCGCGGGCCGTAGCCACCATAACCGTAATAGGCGCGCGGGGCGGGGCGGCAGTTGCCCCAGCGATCACGGGCCCAGCCTGGACCGCAGCCGCCGGCCACGCTCTCGATATTGCTGTCCGGGGAGGCAGGCTGGGCCGGCAGTGTGAAGGCCTGCGCCGCCGATGCACCCAGCATGACGGTCGCGCCGAGCAGGGCGGAGGTGAACAGATTGCGCATTGCGGTGCGGTCCTCTCGTTGGTTGGGAATCAGTACAGTCGTTAGACGTTGTCGCACGCGAGTTGGTTTCGCAATTTTTTCGACGTCGCGAAACCTCGCTCTGATACCATAGCGGGTAGCGCTGCGATGTTCATGCCGCGCATTTCTGCTGATCATGCGACGCATCGCTGCAGCTTCACAGCGTCCCAATCACTACAGCTTCTTTGCTGCAAGGAAGATGAACAACGGCAGCTGGTGCGTTCTGCAGCGCACGCTCTCGTACGCGGACTCATTTGCCGCCCTGTTGCGCCTTCGCGTCCTTCAGCGCATGCCTGCAGCCATCGGAGAGCTTGTCGAACTTCTCGATCATGCACTGCTTGATGCGGCCGCCGCCCGGCATGATTCCGGCGCACAGCGTGCGCACCTCGCTTCCGCAAGCCTGGCGCACGGCGCTCGTGTCCCGGGCCTGTGCGGTGGCGATCGTGCCGACGATGAACAGCAACGGGAGCAGCTTGCGCATGAACGATGATCCTTGTCCTAGGCCTCGGGCGTCATGAAGGGAGGAGTTCTCGTCGCCGAACTTTGCCCGGATGTGTCATGCCGCACTGCAATTCGTAACGATTTGTATCCGCACCGCTGATCGCGCTCAACTCAGGCCGGCCTGAGCTTCTGCAAGGCCAGATCGACGCTGCGGAAGACGCGGTCGCGCGGCAGCACGTCGTAGAGGCCGAAGCGGTCGAACGCCGCCTGCGCGCGCAGCGATTCCAGCCGCGCCACCGCGAACACGATGCCTTCAGCATTGCACAACGCGATCACCTCGCGCAGCGCCTGCGCCGCCGTGAAGTCGATCTCCACCATCGCGCTCGCCTCGAGTACGAGGAGCTGGGGACGGCGGCGCCGCAGCATGTGCTGCAGGTCGGCGCGGAACGTGGCCGCGTTGAGGAAGCTGAGCGGTGCCTGGAAGCCGACCACGGCGATGTCGGACAGCTCCTCGCCGCGGATGTGCGGATGGGCCGGCCACCAGATCGTGGTGTCCGGCACGCGCTCGAACGTGATGAGATGCGCGCGCGTCGTGCTCCAGATGCCGTGCAGCAGCGATAGCGAGATACCGAGCGCGACACCCTGCTCGATCGGCAGCACCACGATCGCGGCCGCCGTCGCTAGGATCAGCAGGAACTCGCCCTTGGACTGCCGGTACACCGTGACGATCTGCGCCATGCGGATGATGCGCAGCGCGACGAACAGCAGCACCCCGCCGAGCGCCGCCTCCGGCACATGCGACAGCAGCCGCGCGCCGAACAGCACGAGCAGCAGCACGATGGCGGCCGCGAGCAGGCCGGCGACCTGCGAGCGCCCGCCGGTTTCGACCACGATGCCGGTGCGCGGCGGACTGGCATTGACGGGAAACGCGCCAAACAATCCGGCGAGCACGCTGCCGGCGCCGGCGCCGAGAAAATCGCGGTCGACATCGGCCGGGCGATCCGGTTCGGAGGGGAACGAGCGCGTCGTCGCCGCCGTCTGCATCATCACCACGACGGCAATCAGGAATGCCAGCGGCACCAGCTTGACCCATTGCTCCGGTCCGATCAGCGGCACGGATGGCATCGGCACGGCGCCGGAGAGGGTGCCGATGACCGGCACGCCGCGCCCCTCGAGCCCGGCTCCGATCACGAACAGCGTCGCAGCGACGAGCGCGATCAGTGCACCGGGAATGCGGGCGCTGATCCGCTCGCACAGCGTGACGGTCGCGAGCACGCCGAAGCCGATGACGAGCGTGTAGCCGTTGGTCTTGCCGAGTTCGCCGGCGATGATCGCGATCCGCGCCAGCGTCGGCCCGCTCGGCTGTGGCAGGCCGAGCACGCCGGGCAATTGCGAGACGATGATGTGCACCGCGATGCCGGCCAGGAAGCCGACCGTCACCGGCACCGACAGGAGATTTGCGATGCCGCCGAGCCGGAAGCCGCCGGCCAGCACCAGCAGGATTCCGACCAGCAGCGCCAGCGCTGCGGCCTGGCTGCCATACTCGGGCGACCCGGTCGCGGCGAGCAGCGCCAGCCCGCCGGCAAAGATCGGCGTGATGGTGGAATCGGCGCCGCAGGACAGGAAGCGGTTGGCGCCGAACAATGCGAACGCGAGCGACCCCGCCACGAAGGCGAAGAAGCCGATCTCCGGCGTGAAGCCGCCGAGCTTGGCGGTCGCCATCTGCTCGGGAATCGCAATCGCCGCCAGCGTCAGCCCCGCGGCAAGGTCGGCGGGCAGGGTGCTGATCCGCCAGCCCTGCAACGAACGCAACATCGGCCAGTGCAGCGCGTGATCAGGTGGTTGATCCGTCATGTCGATGGCTCCATGCGGCTGGGTCACGCGAGGTCGCGATCCCAAGGCGGCTCCGGCGCGAACGCCGCGGCAAGATAGTCGATGAAGGCGCGCACCTTGGCCGAGGGGGTGCGGTCCGGCAGGTAGACGGCGTGCACGGCCAGCAGATCCGATGGCGGCACGTCGATCGTCACCGGCCGCAGCCGCCCCGAGCGGAGCTCGTCGCCCACGATGAAGGTCGGCTGGTAGATCAGGCCTTGCCCGGCGAGCGCCGCTGCCAGTAGCGCATCGCCGTTGTTGGCGCGCAGGTTGCCGTTCACGGTGACATCGACCGCCGGCTTGCCGCCCATGCGCCAGCGCGACGGACCAGCGGCGGCCAGCGTGTAGCCGAGGCAATTATGGCCGGCGAGATCGGCTGTCGTGCGCGGTGTGCCATGCGCTGCGAGATAGGCGGGCGCGGCGCAGATCATCATCCGGCACGGCGCCAGCCGCCGCGCCCGCAGGGTCGAGTCCTTCAGCGCCGCGATCCGGATCGCGAGATCCCAGCCTTCCTCGATCAGGTCGACCAGACGGTCGTTGAGTCCGAGCTCGACGCTGACACCGGGGTACAGCTCCGCGAACCCCGCGAGCAGCGGCGCGATCTGCCGCGTGCCGAAGGCGAGCGGGACGTTGATCCGCAGCAGGCCGCGCGGCTCGACCCTTTCAGCGGCGATCGCGCTCTCGGCGGCCTCGAAATCGCCGAGCACGCGTTCGGCCAGATCGAGATAGCGCCGGCCGGCCTCGGTGATCGTCAGCCGCCGCGTGGTGCGATGAAACAGTTTTGCCCCCAGCCGCGTCTCGAGCGCCGCGAGATGCTTGGTGACCATGGTCGGCGACATCCCGAGCAGACGCGCGGCGCCCGACAGGCTGCCGGACCCGGCTACCTTGGAGAGCACCTCGAGACCGGTGAGGCGGTCGAGCAAGCTCAATCTCACTCTGACAGTGTGAATTGAATTTCCATTATACCGGATTATCGTCTCGGGAGAAATGATCCATATCGCGGGGGTCCCCACGGAGGTTTTGATGATCGATTCCCGTACCGCCCCCTATGCCGCGCTCCTGCTCCGCCTGACGCTCGGCGGTCTGTTCCTGGCTCATGCCGGTCTCAAGCTGCTCGTCTTCACGCCGGCCGGCACCGCGAAATTCTTCGGCAGCATCGGCCTGCCGCCCGAGCTTGCCTATGTCACGATCACCGCCGAGCTCCTTGCCGCCATCGCCCTGATCCTCGGCGTCTACACCCGCTGGGTCGCGCTCGCCGCCGTGCCGATCCTGCTCGGCGCCATCTTCACAGTGCACGGCTCGGCCGGCTTCTTCTTCAACAATCCCAAGGGCGGCTGGGAGTATCCGGCGTTCTGGGCCGTCACCCTGGTGATCCAGGCCCTGCTCGGCGACGGCGCCTATGCGCTGGGCAGCCTCCGCGCCAGCCTTGCCGGCGGCCAATTGCGCAGCGCGCATTGACGGCGAAGGCGGCTGCTGTCGCTCCAAACTCGGTGTCATCCCCGCGAAAGCGGGGATCCATAACCACCGGCCGGACTGAGTTGAGCAATCTGGTCGACGCCCAGCCTGCCTCAAATTGCGATCACGCGGTATGGGTCCCGGCTCGAGGCCGGGACGACAGTTGTGGTCGACGTGCCAGCTGAGATATTCGGAAAGAGAACGAGGAGCGATGACATGACCCTGCCCAGCATCTTCCTGTCGCACGGCTCGCCGATGCTGCCGCTGACGGCCTCGGCGGCGCGTGACTTCCTCGCCGGCCTCGGCGACAGCCTGCCGCGGCCCAAGGCCATCCTCGTGATCTCGGCGCATTGGGAAACCGACATTCCCGCCGTCAACGTCGTCGCTCAGAACGAGACGATCCATGATTTCTACGGCTTCCCGCCCGAGCTCTATCAGCTGCGCTATCCCGCGCCGGGCGCGCCCGATCTCGCCCGCGCCGTCGCGGAGCGCCTGCACGCCGCCGGCTTTCCCGTCGGCGCCGATCGCGAGCGCGGCCTCGATCACGGCGCCTGGGTGCCGCTGCTCCTGATGTATCCGCACGCCGACATTCCCGTCATGCAGCTGTCGATCCAGACCGAGCAGGGGCCTGCGCATCACCTCGCGCTCGGCCGCGCGCTGGCGCCGTTGCGTGACGAGGGCGTGCTGATCATCGGCAGCGGCAGCTTCACCCATAATCTCGGCGAGTTCCGCAAGCGTCGGCTCGACATCGACGATCCCGCGCCGTCCTGGGTGGTCGACTTCGCCGACTGGGTGCACCAGGCCGCGATCGAAGGACGCGTCGACGATCTCGTCAACTATCGCCACCTGGCGCCGCACGCGCGCGAGAACCACCCGACCGACGAGCACTTCCTGCCGTTGTTCGCCGCGTTGGGCGCGGCCGGCGAAGGCGCCCGCGTCGAGCGCCTGCACAACAGCGCCAATTACGGCGTGCTGCGCATGGACGTGTACGCGTTCCATGGCGCCGACGAGGTGAAGGCCGCGGCGTAGAACGCTGAACTGATTAGTTCGCCGTCACCCCATGGCGTCATTCCGGGGCAAGGCCGCAGGCCTTGAACCCGGAATGACGGCCTCGCATGCTTTGCCCGTCGGGTTACTTTGTCGCAGCCGATTTCCCTTGTGTCGTCGGGCAAATCACCGCGATCTTCTCGTACATCCCGCCTCACTTCGGAGGGGCGTTGCGCGCGATCGTCACGACACGCGGGGCGGGGAGCGGTGGCCGTGAGATGTTGCAGCATGTCCTTGGATGTGCGGACGAACGATGATCTTGCGGACGTGAAGTTGCAGGGTTCTGATACCTCGACGCTGGTATCTCCGCGCAGCGTGTGAAACGCGTTGTCGCGCATGGCGGCCAACAAGCCGAGCGCCAGGAAGCCTGCCTATAAGCGTTAAGACCATCGCGCAGGGAGGGCCGGGCGTCTCCGGCCAAACCTGTGGTACCTGCCGCCTGCATTTTTTGAGCAGGCGGGCCACGGGCGCGGCCAGCGCCCGGCCTTCCCTGCGCCCTCCTGTTGGAGGAGGGTGAGTCACCAAGCATAACTCGGGCGCGTCGCGCCGCGAGGATGTGTAGCCGTGACCCGGCAAGCGCATCACACATTCGGTGTCGTCCCGGCCTTGAGCCGGGACCCATAGCCACCGGATGCCACGAGACGCGCAATTGCCAGCCACGTTCCTCGCGAGATCACGCGGTATGGATCCCGGCGCGGAGGCCGGGACGACCAGCGAGGATGACGACGGTGCGCTGCACACATGACCTCGGAGGTAGCTGACGCCGCCGGTGCGAGAGCAGAAAATCCTTGACCCGTTCGCATGCAAATGATGCGAAGGATGCACCAGGGAGTGAAACAACAACAATGCGCCTGCCGTTCTATTATGGCTGGGTCATCGTCGCCGTGACCTTCGTGACGATGGCGGTCGGCGTCAATGCGCGCACCGCGTTCTCGCTGTTCTATCCGCCGATCCTCGCCGAATTCGGCTGGGACCGCGGCGTCACCGCCGGCGCGTTCTCGTTCGGCTTCGTCGCCTCCGGCATCGTCAGCCCACTGATCGGGCGGCTGATGGACCGCACCGGACCACGCGCCGTCATGGAACTCGGCGTCGCGCTGATGGCTGGCGGCCTGCTGCTGGCGCCGCTGACATCGCAGCCCTGGCATCTCTACGTCACCATCGGCGTGATGGTCGGTTCCGGCAGCGTCTGCCTCGGCTATTCCGGCCAATCGCTGTTCCTGCCGAACTGGTTCATCCGCCGCCGCGGGCTCGCGATCGGCATCGCCTTCGCCGGCGTCGGCTTGGGCTCGATGACGCTGCTGCCCTGGGTGCAGCACATGATCGCGCAAACCAATTGGCGCACCGCCTGCACCGCGATGGGCATCGTCGTGCTGGTCGTGCTCGCGCCGATCAATCTCTTGTTGCGCAAGAAGCCGGAGGAGATCGGCCTGCGTCCCGACGGCGATGCCGCGCCACTCGCCAATGCCGCCAAGCCTGCGTCGAACATCGTCGACCCGGCGTGGGCCGGTATCGACTGGACACTGTCGCGCGCGCTGCGCACGACGCGGTTCTGGTGGCTCGCGCTCGGCTACTTCTTCGGCCTCTACGTCTGGTACGCCGTGCAGGTGCATCAGACGAAATACCTGCTCGAGATCGGCTTCAGCTCGAACGTCGCGGTGTGGGCGCTCGGCGCCGTCAGCCTGCTCGGCATTCCCGGGCAGATCGCGCTCGGTCATCTGTCCGACCGGCTCGGCCGCGAGGCGGTGTGGGGCCTCGGCTGTCTCGGTTTTGCGATCTGCTTCGCCGCGCTGATCGCGCTCAAGGCCGCGCCGTCGCTCGTGCTGGTCTACGTAATGGTCGCGACGCAGGGGGCGCTCGGCTACGGCATCACCTCGGTGATGGGCGCGGTCGTGCTGGAAATATTTCAGGGCGCGCAATTCGGCAGCATCTTCGGAACGCTGATGATGATCGGGCTGTGCGGCGGCGCCGCAGGACCATGGGTGACCGGCGTGCTGTATGATCACACATCGAGCTACACGCCGGGCTTTGCGATCGCCTTCGCCGGCGCGTTCGTTTCGGCCGCCGCGGTCTGGATCGCGGCGCCGCGCCGGGTTCGCGTCGTGGCCGGCCAGTTGCACAGGTTAAAGACGGTGGCCGGGACTGCGGCATGATGTGTGAGCTGGCCGACTTGCCATAGCGACGGGGCCGTGAGCTAATCCGGCCAGATCTGGGAGAGAGACCACATGAACGAGCATGTCCAGGCTGCCAAGGCCGCGCCGCTGTTCAATCCGCTGTCGCCGGAGTTCATCCGCAATCCCTATCCGTTCTATCAGCAGCTGCGCGACAACGATCCCGTGCATGTGACGCCGTTCGGCTCATTCCTCGCCAGCCGGCACGCGGAGTCGAGCCTCGTGCTGCGCGACAAGCGCTTCGGCAAGGATTTTGTCGCCCGCTCGATCCGCCGCTATGGCCCGGAGATCATGAACGAGCCGATCTTCCGCAGCATGAGCCATTGGATGCTGCAGCAGGATCCGCCGGATCACACGCGCTTGCGCGGCCTCGTGGTGAAGGCCTTCACGGCGCGCCGGGTCGAGGACATGCGGCCGCGGATCCAGGCGATCGTCGACCGCGCGCTCGACGAGATCATCCCGCGCGGCAAGATGGACCTGATCGAGGACTTCGCCTTCAAGCTGCCGGTCACGGTGATCTGCGACATGCTCGGCATTCCCGAAGAGTATCGCGAGGCGTTCTACAAGAGCTCGCGCGAGAGCGGCCGGCTGCTCGATCCGGTGCCGCTGTCGAAGGCGGAGATCGCCGAGGGCAATGCCGGCAACACGGTCTCCACGGCGTATTTCCAGCATCTGTTCGAGCTGCGCCGCAAGCAGCCCGGCGACGACCTGACGACGCAGCTCCTGCAGGCGGAGGAGGACGGCGCGAAGCTCTCGCACGAGGAGCTGACCGCCAACATCATCCTGCTGTTCGGCGCCGGTCACGAGACCACAGTCAACCTGATCGGCAACGGGCTGTTGGCGCTGTATCGCAATCCCGACCAGCTGGCGCTGTTGAAGGCGCGCCCCGAGCTGATCACCAATGCGATCGAGGAATTCCTCCGCTACGATTCCTCGGTGCAACTGACCGGGCGGGTGGCGCTCGAGGACATCGAGGATCTCGGCGGCCGCCGGATCCCGGCGGGCGAGACCGTACTGTGCCTGCTGGGGTCGGCCAACCGCGATCCGGCGGTCTATCCGGATCATCCGGAGCAGCTCGACATCACCCGGGCGAACGTCAAGCCGCTGTCGTTCGGTGGCGGCATCCACCATTGCCTGGGCGCGCAGCTCGCCCGCATCGAGGCCGAGGTGGCGATCGGAACCCTGCTGCGGCGGCTGCCGGAGCTGAAGCTCGACGATCCCGACAACCCGGAGT
Organism: Bradyrhizobium sp. HKCCYLS2038; assembly: GCF_051167655.1. Classification (NCBI taxonomy): domain Bacteria; kingdom Pseudomonadati; phylum Pseudomonadota; class Alphaproteobacteria; order Hyphomicrobiales; family Nitrobacteraceae; genus Bradyrhizobium; species Bradyrhizobium sp. HKCCYLS2038. The sequence continues at coordinate 1,680,912 of NZ_JBNPTM010000001.1, forward strand.
GGCGGCCGACCTTCGTGCTGCGCGGCCTCAAGCGGCTGCCGGCGCACTGGTAACCATCTTCGTTAACGGAGTTGTTGTGCAACGCCCCCGGAAAGACCGACAGCGCTGTGACTTCGCCATACTTAATCCTATATGATGCAGCGCTCCGGTATCGACGTCCGTGGGGCCGCGCCCGCATGGGCTGAAGGTTTTGGGACGCCGGAGCGTTGTCCTTTGAGGGAGACCCCGTGCAGACGACCCTGCTCGGCCTGGCGATTGCCTTCATCCTTGCGCTCCTTGCTGCGCTGATCGGCCCGTATTTCGTCGACTGGAACCAGTTCCGGCCGCAGTTCGAGGCCGAGGCGAGCAAGATCATTGGCGTGCCCGTGCGGGTCGCCGGTGCGCTGGACGCACGGCTGCTGCCGACCCCCACGCTGCGGCTGCGCCAGGTCACCTTTGGCGGCGCCAACGATCTCGGCAAGCTGCGCGCCGACAAGCTCGACCTTGAGCTCAGCCTCGGCGATCTGATGCGTGGCGAGTGGCGGGCCAACGAGCTCACGGTCGGCGGCATGGCCGCCGATTTCGGCCTCGACGCCAAGGGCCAGGTCGACCTGCCGGCCGCCTCGGGCCGCTTCGACCTCGCGTCGCTGGCGATCGACCGGCTCAATCTGACCGGCCGGGTCGCGCTGCACGACGCGGCCAGCCGTTCGACGCTCGAACTGACCGACATCGTTTTTTCCGGCGACGTCCGCTCGCTCGCCGGCTCGCTGCGCGGCGACGGCGCCGTGTCGATCCGCGGCGGCCGCTACCCGTTCCGGGTGTCCTCGAGCCAGGACAAGGACTCCAGCGGCCTGCGTGTTCATCTCAATGTCGACCCGGGCGAGCGTCCGGTCGTGGCCGATCTCGAGGGGCTGATCAGTTTCGCCAGCCGGGCGCCGCGCTTCGATGGCGCGTTCACGCTGTCGTCGCCGCCCAAGGAGCAGGGCGACGGCAGGGACAAGGCCGCGCCGGATCAAGCCGGTAGCAAGACCGCTGCGGCCAAAGCTCCTTCCGACAAGGCTCCTGCTGCCAAGGCCACCGCGACGTTGCCGGCCGGCGCCACGCCGTGGCGGATCGCCGCCAAGGTCGGCGGCGATCCGACCGCTGCCAAGCTCGACCAGATCGAGGTGACGTTCGGCGAGGAGGAGCGGTCGCTGAAATTCGCCGGCAGCGGCGACATCAAGTTCGGCGCTGCCCCGATGCTGCGCGCCTCGCTCTCCGCGCGGCAGCTCGATGCCGACAAGCTGCTGTCGGGCGGGGACCTCAAGGACCGGCGCGCGATGGCGCCCGCGCGTGTGCTGCCGGCGCTGCGCAATTGGATCGCCCAACTGCCGACCCTGCCGGTGCCGGCCAGCGTGCAGTTCTCGACCGAGCAGATCATGCTCTCGGGACGGCCGGTGCAGAATTTCACTGCCAACCTGCACAATGAGACCACCGCGTGGAGCCTCGAGAAGGTGGATCTGCGCGCGCCCGGCTCGACGCATCTGACGTTCCGGACCATCGGCATCTCGACCTCGGTCACATCAGGCTTCACCGGCGCGCTCGATCTCGACTCCTCGGAGCCGGATGCGCTCGTCGCCTGGTTGCAGGGCCGTAGCGACACCAGCTATCGGACCCAGCGCCCGCTGCGTCTGCGCGGCGACCTCAACGTGGCGCCGGAGCGGGTCGCGATCAACGGCCTCAAGGCTGACATCGACGGCGGCTCGGTCGACGGCCGCGTCGCCCTGATCAACCGTCCCACTGGAGGCGGCACGCGTTTCGAGGCCGTGCTGAAGGGTGACCGTCTCGATCTCGATGCGGCGATGGCCATGACGCGGTCGCTGGTCGGCGTCACCGGCGAGTGGCCGGCGGAAGCCAGCGTCGCGCTCGATGTCGGCCGCGCCAAACTGAGCGGCCAGGAACTGACCCCGCTCACCACGCGCTTCTCCTACGATCCGAAGACAATTGCCGTCGATCAGTTGAAGTTCGGCCAGAGCGGCGGTGTGACGAGTGAAGGCTCCGGGCGCTTCGACCGGACTGACGCGACCGGACGCCTGGTCGTCACGTCGCTGGCCGGCTCGCTGAAGGAGATCACCGCGCTGGTGCAGCCGTTGGCGCCGCAGATCTCAGCGCGGTTCGACGCGCTCGGCACGCCCGCGGGCGCGGCACGGCTGAAGCTGACCTTGGATCTGGCCAAGGACCCCGGCAATGCCGACCGCAGCCAGGCGAAAGCCGTGCTCGATCTCGACGCCCCGCAACTGAAAGGCTCCGCGACGCTGATCGCAAAACCGTCGGCGGCGGCGCTGCGCAGCTTCGAGGTGGATGCGATCGATCGCACCGAGCTCAGCGTCGAAAGTCGGGTTTCGGCCGAGCAGGGCAACGTCGTGATGGCGTTGCTCGGGCTCGATCGCGTCGCGGCCGTTGGCAATGGCCCGGCCGAGTTCCAGTCGAGCGTGACCGGCAGCTGGCGGACGCCGCTGCGCGTGAACGCGAAACTGTCGGGCGCAGGACTCGATGGCGAAGCTCAGGGCACGGTCGAGCCCTGGGGCGATGCCACCAAGGCCAATGTCAATCTGCGTCTGCGCACAGCCAATCTGGCACCGCTGCTGGGATTGAAGCCGCAGGATACGGCGGCACAGAACATCCGCCTGTTCGGGCGGCTTGCACTCGCCGCCAACCGGGTGACGCTCGAGGACATCGACAGCACGATCGGCGGCTCGCGGCTGCGGGGCCGGCTGGCGATGAACCTCGACGACGACAAGCAGGTCGACGGCGAACTCGGGTTGGACACGATCGATGTCCCGCAGATCTTCTCGGTGCTGATCGGGTCAGCCGGGCGCGAGCAGGCCGAGCCGCTGGGGGCAGGCCTGCTGAAGGGCTGGCGCGGCCGCGTCGCGTTCCAGTCGCTCAACGGCGCCGTGATGAATGGGACTGACCTGCGTCCGTTCGGCGGAGCGATCAAGAGCGACGGTCAGTCGCTGACTATCGAAAACCTCAAGGGCAAGCTCGGCGGCGGCGAGGTGACGGCCACCGTCGAGGCGCGGCCCAATGCCAATGGCCTGGTGCTGAACGGCCGCGTCGAGCTCTCCGGCATCGATGGTGGCGCGTTGCGCTATCGCGGCCTCAAGATGCCGGCCGGCAGGGTGTCGGCGCAGATGACGCTGGCCGCCGAGGGGCGCAGCGTGCAGGGGCTGGTCAATGCGCTCTCGGGCAATGGCACCGTGACGCTCGACAATGCATCGATCCCCAATCTCGATCCGCGCGCGTTCGACGCGGCCTTGCGTGCCGCCGATGCAGGACAGCTCGGCGACGACGGCAAGCTCCGGCAGGTGGTCGAGCCGGCGCTGGCCTCCGGCAGCCTGCCGGTGGCCTCGGCACAGATCCCCTTCATCATCCGCGATGGCCGCTTGCGCGTCGGCGCCACCACGCTGGAGTCGCAAGGCGCGCGCACGATCGTGTCCGGCGGCTTCGACATTCCCGCCGATCAGGCCGACATCCGCGCCAGCCTCAGCTCGAACACGGTCGGCAATGCCAACAGCCGTCCGGAGCTGCAGTTGTTCGTGGTCGGTACGCCGGACGCGCTGACGCGGGCGCTGGACGTCACGTCGCTGTCGTCGTGGCTCGCGGTCCGCGCGATCGATCGCGAGACGCGGCGCCTGGATGCGATCGCGCGCGGCGAGCCGCCGCCGGTCTACCCGTCGTCGACGGCGTCATTGCCGGGCGGTGCCGATGCCAATGCGGCCGTGCCCGGCAACGTTGAGGTGCCGTTGCCCGGGCGCGACCCGCGGCGTGATCCGCGCGCCAGGCTCGGCGGCCCGCGCGCGGCCGTGCCGCCGCTCACCGCGCCGCTGTCGGCTCCGGCCGCTGCGCCGCCGGCGGCGGCCGTTCCGCCTGTTGCCGCAAGCCAGTCTCAGGTCGCGCCGCTGCCGCCGCCGGTGGAGATCAAGCCGGCGCCGGGCGCCCTGCCGCCGCGACCCAGGCCCATGCCGCGGCCGCCGGTGGTGTTGACGCCGCCGGGCAATCCGTGACGGCCGCGCGCGTCGGGGAGGGGCCGCGCCGATGATGACGTTGCGACAGGTCGAGGTGATCCGCGCGGTCATGGTGACCGGCACCATCAACGGCGCTGCGCGGCTCCTGAAGGTGTCGGCGCCCGGCGTCAGCCGTCTCGTGAAGTACACCGAGCGCTCGCTCGGCATCCGCTTCTTCCAGCGCCAGAACGGCCGCTACTTCCCGACCCCCGAGGCGCAGAACATCTTCGAGCAGATCAACAGCGTCTACGAGAAGGTCGACGACCTCAGCTACATCATCTCCAACATCGGCCGCGGCGCGCTGTCGGAATTACGCGTCGGCTCGGTGCCGAGCATTTCGCAGGTCATGGTACCGCGCGCGATCGAGCGCGTCCGCCGCCGCTATCCCGACCTGGGCATCGACATCAACATCCTCAAGATCGAGGAGGCGATCGACTATCTGATGCTGGGCAAGGGCGAGTGCGTGGCGATGAGCTACCGGCTCGACCATTCCGGACTCGAGTTCATGCCGCTGGCCTCGGGCGAGCTGTTCTGCATCGTGCCTGAAGGTCACGAACTGGCGGGTCGCAAGCAGGTCTCGGCCGCGGAGATGACGCGCTATCCCCTGATCGGCATCGATCCGAACGATCCCTACGGCCGGATCATGGCCGAGATCTTCGCGCGCAACAAACTGAGCTACAACATCTCGATCAAGGCGCGCTTCGGCACCACGGTGTGTGCGCTGGTGAAGGCCGGGCTCGGCATTGCCGTCATCGACCAGTTCACGGTGGCCCATGGCGGCTATCCCGGCATCGAGCTGATCAAGATTGCCGAGCCGACGCGTTTCGACACCTACATCGCCGTCAAGCGCGATACGCCATTGTCGCTCTATGCCGAGCACTTCATCGATTGCCTGCGCGCCGAGATGCGCGCGCTGGAGCCGGGCCGCCGTCAAGTGGCAAAGCCGGTCAAGGCGGCTGCCGGTAAAAAGTAACATGATGTTAGGTTCGGCGGATATTTGGGTAATTGTGTTAGCTGGCGAACGCGCTATCGTCCACAGCGACATTCATCGCTCGTGCGGCGATCGCGCGAAGCGGCAGCAGAGACTGAAGCGAACGTGCCTGATCTTTCCGCGCTCAAAGCCCGCAAATTCCTGACCGGCTTGATCGGTGCGCCGATCGCGCATTCGGCTTCTCCCGCAATGCACGAATACGCCGCGGCGGCGCTCGGCGTGCGGTGCCATTACCAGCTGATCGAGGTCGCAGGCGCCGACCGGGCCGGCCTGACGGTGCTGCTCGAGGGCGTGCGCCGGCTGGGCTTCTCCGGCGTCAACGTGACCTATCCCTACAAGGAAGCCGTGGTCGAGCTGCTCGACGAACTCGCGCCGAAGGCGGCGGCGATGGGCGCCGTCAATACCGTCGTGGTTCGCGATGGCCGGCTGATTGGCCACAACACCGATACGACCGGCTTCGAACGCGCTGCAGCGCCGCTGGTCAGCCAGACCGGTCGCGGCGTCGTGGCGCTGATCGGGACGGGCGGGGTCGGCAAGGCCATTGCCTTCGCACTTGCGAACCTCGGCGTCGCAGCCTTGCGCATCTACGACACCGAGCGGTCGCGCGCCGAGAAGCTCGCCAGCCTGCTGCCGGCCGGCACGACGGTGACGGTCGCCGACAGCGTCGAAGCGGCGCTGCAGGGGGCCGTCGGTGTCGTCAACGGCACGCCGATTGGGATGCTGCCGAACCGCGGTACGCCGGTGCCGGATCATCTGCTGCGGGCCGATCTCTGGGTCGCCGACGCGGTCTATTCACCGCTGTGGACGCCGCTGCTGAAGGCCGCCAAAGCCAGGGGCGCGCAGGTCCTGCTCGGCCGCGAGCTTGCGATCTATCAGGCCGCGGATGCCTTCGAGCTGTTCACCGGTCTTGCGCCGTCGACCGAAGCGATGGGCGCGGCCTTCGACAATCACATGGCGGAGAGATATCGGGCGGTTGACGCCGCCTGAGCCGACGGCCAATACGCGCCGGAACAAGTCGTTCAAGCAAGAAACGCAAACAAGCGTTTTAATCAGAGGAGGAAACAACGTGAGATCGATCATCCTGGCTGGCCTTTGCTCGGCCGTACTGATGTCCGGAGCCGCCTACGCGCAGTCCGGCGCCCCCATCAAGATCGCCAACGTCGCCGAGCTCTCGGGCGGCGGCGCCACCGTCGGCACCAACTGGAAGAACGGCATCGATCTCGCCGTCGAGGAGATCAACGCCAAGGGCGGCATCCTCGGCCGCAAGATCGAGGTCAGCCACGCCGACTCGCAGTCGAACCCCGGCGTCGCCCGCGCCCAGGTGCAGAAGGCGCTCGACGGCGAGCCCTACGTGCTGCTCGGGCCGGGCTATTCCGGCTCGGTGAAGGTGACGGCGCCGCTGGCGGCCGAAGCCGGCATCACGCAGATCATGGGCGGAGAAGCGGCCGAGCTGACGCAGGCCGGCAACAAGTTCCTGTTCCGCACCTCGTTCGGCCAGCAGTCCTCGATGCCGAAGGTGGCGAAGTACATCAACGACGAACTCAAGGCGAAGTCGGTCGCGGTGGTCTGGGTCAACAACGATTTCGGCCGCGGCGGACGCGACGTCATCACCAAGGAGTTCAACCGCCTCGGCATCAAGGTCGCGGCCGACCTTTCGACCGAAGCCGGCCAGGCGGACTTCGCCGCCGACGTCAGCAAGATCAAGGCGGCGGCTCCCGACGCGGTCTTCATCTACGTCAACGAGGAAGAGAGCGCGCGCATCCTCAAGGAGATCAAGCGCCAGGGCGTGACCGCGCCGCTGATCGGCGAGACCACGCTGGTCGGCCAGAAGGTCATCGAGCTCGCCGGCGACGCCGCCAACGGCGCTCGCGGCCATGTCGGCCTTACGACCGACGCGCCGGTCGAGGCCATCAAGGCGTTCCGCGACCGCTTCGTGAAGAAGTACAACTACGTGCCCGATCACAACGGCCTGAAGGGCTATCTTGCGATCTACATGGTCAAGGCCACCACCGAGAAAATGGGCAAGGTCGACTCCAAGGCGTTCGCTGACACCTTGCACGGCCTGACCATCAAGACCTCGGCCGAGCCGAACATCCTGATGGATGTCACCTTCGACCAGAACGGCGACATCGACCGCCAGGGCTTCCTGGTCGAGGTCGTCGAAGGCAAGCAGGTCGTCAAGCAGGTGCTGCCGAAGCTGAACTGAGGACAACGGTCGATCGGCGGTGCTGGGAGGGGATGCCCGGCGCCGCCATCACCCAAGGGCTCACGGGGAAACCATGTCCAATCTGCTCGACCTGATCGTGGCGGGATTAGCCACCGGCGCCATCTACGCGCTCGTTGCCGTCGGCTTCACGCTGCTGTGGCAGACCTCGCAGACCATCAACTTCGCTCAAGGCGAGTTCGTGATGCTGCCGGCCTTCCTGATGCTCGCCGTCATGCATGTCGGCGCGCCGTTCTGGCTCGCGGTGCTCGTCGGCATCCTGCTGTCGGCACTGTTGCTCGGTCTCGGCTTCAAGATGCTGCTGGTCGATCCGATGCTGCGGCATGGCGTGCTGCCGCTGGCGATCGCGACCATGGCGCTGGCGATCGGCATCAAGGAGGCGGTGAAGCAGTTCTTCAGCGCCGAGGCCTCGCCGTTCCCCTCGATCGTTCCGGTGGGTGACGTCTCCATCCTGGGACGTGCGATTTCGCTGCAGAGCCTCGGCGTCCTCGCCGTGGCCATTCTGGCGGTCGTCGGCCTCACCATGCTCCTGAACCGCACCTCGCTCGGCCATCAGATGCAGGCGGCGGCGCAGAATCCGACGGTGGCGCGCATCATCGGCGTGCCGGTCGAGCGCATGATCCTTCTGACCTTCCTGATCAACGCCGTGCTGGTCGCGCTGGCGTCGCTGCTGATCACGCCGATCTATCTCGCCAAGTTCTCGAGTGGCGAGGTGCTCGGACAGGCCGCCTTCATCGCCGCGATCGTCGGCGGCTTCAACCAGGTGCGCGGCGCGATCGCCGGCGGTCTCCTGATCGGCATCGTCGACAATCTCGCCGCTGCCTATGTCTCGACCCAGTACCGCGCAGCGGTTCCGATGCTGCTGTTGATCCTGATGATCCTGTTCCGGCCGCAGGGCCTGCTCGGACGAGCCGAGGAGCGCACGGTATGAGCAAGCACAGCAGACTGCTCCTCGCTGCCCTGGCCGTCGTGGTCATCGCAGGCCTGATCATCATCCCGATGAACTTCAACCGCTACGGCCTGTACATCCTGAGCCAGTGGGCAGTGATGACCATCGCGGCGATGGGGCTGAACCTGACGCTCGGCTATGCCGGGCAGGTGTCGCTGGCACAGGGCGCCTTCGTCGGCATCGGCGCCTATGGCGCCGCCATCCTGACGGCCCATGGCTGGCCGCTGATCGCGGCACTCGGGCTCGTGATCGTAATCTGCTTCGCCGTCGGCTGGCTGCTCGGCTATCCGGCGCTGCGCGTGCAGCATCACTATCTCGCCTTCGTCACGCTCGCCTTCTCGACGCTGATGTTCCTGGTGTTCCGCAACGAGAGCTGGCTGACCAACGGCATCTACGGCATCAGCAACATCCCGCGTCCCGAGATCTACGGCTTTTCGTTCCGCAAGCCGCTGCCGTTCTACTACCTCTGCCTCGGCTCGCTCGCGCTCGTCACGCTCGCGATGTGGTGGCTGATCCGCTCGCCCTGGGGCCGCGCCTTCATGGCGCTGCGCGAGAACCCGATCCGCGCGCAGTCGCTCGGCATCGATACGCGCCGCTATACGCTGATGGCGTTCGCGATCGGCTCGGTGCTCGGCGGCATCGCCGGCGTGCTCTATGCGCCGCTGACGCAATATGTCGATCCCGTGCCGTTCAACCTGCAGCTCTCGCTCGATCTGCTGATGATGGTGATCGTCGGCGGTTCCGGCTTCATGTTCGGACCCTTCCTCGGCGCCATGATCGCAGTGCTGCTGCCGGAGTGGCTGCGCTTCGCCGAAGGCTACTACCTGATGCTCTATGCCGTGGCGGTCATTCTGCTGCTGATCTATTCGCCGACCGGCATCCTCGGCATTCTCGACCGCTATCTCAGCTCGCGTCGGACCCAGGCGGCGTCTGCATTGCGCGCGGCGGCTCAATCCAAGCTGGAGGCGGCACAATGACCGCGGTCCTCGACGTTCGCGACGTCAAGAAGAGCTTTGGCGGCATCACCGCCGTGGACGGCGTCAGCTTCGACGTGCAGGAGGGCGAGATCCTCGGCCTGATCGGCCCCAACGGCTGCGGCAAGTCGACTCTCTTCAACTGCATCCTCGGCCAGCTGGTGCCGAGCGCCGGCGAGGTCAGGGTCGACGGCAAGCTCGTCACCGGCCAACGGCCGTCGGAGCTCAATCGCCTCGGCGTCAGTCGCACCTTCCAGCTGCTGCAGGTGTTTCCCAAGCTGTCGGTGCGCGACAATCTCATCCTGGCCGGCCAGGAGCATCGCGGCAGCATGCTGTCGCGCCTGCTCGGTCCGTCGGATGCGGGTCTCACCGCGACCGCCGATCAGATGATCGGATTCTTCAAGCTGGAGCATCTTGCCAACGAACCGGCCGGTGGCCTGTCCTACGGTCAGCAGAAGCTGCTCGATGCCGCGATGGCGTTCATGGGCGGGCCGCGGCTGGTGCTGCTCGACGAGCCCGCCGGCGGCGTCAACCCGACCATGCTTGGCGATCTCAAGGAGCGCCTGATCGCGATCAACCGCGAGCGCCGCGCCACCTTCGTCGTCATCGAGCACAACATGGAGTTCGTCATGTCCCTGTGCTCGCGCGTGATGGTGATGGCGGAAGGCAAGGTGCTGGCGATCGGCAAGCCCGACGAGATCAGGGCCAATCCGGCCGTGATCGAAGCCTATCTCGGACATTGACGGAGGCGGCCGTGAGCGAACCCATTCTCGACGTCCAGAACCTCGTCGGCGGCTACGGCAAGATGACGATCCTCAACGGCACCACCTTCTCGGTGCCGAAGGGATCGATCACCACGGTGATCGGACCGAACGGCGCCGGCAAGTCGACCGTGTTCAAGGCGATCTTCGGCCTCCTGAAGCTGCGTGAAGGCAAGGTGGTCTTCAAGGGCCGCGACGTGACCGGTCTCAGCCAACGCGCGCTGCTCGGCGCCGGCATCTGCTACATCCCGCAGGGGCGCAACATTTTTGGCGAGCTGTCGGTGCGCCATAACATCGAGCTGGGCGGCGTGGCCGCGCCGGCCAACATCGATCTGCCGGCCCGCGTCGAGTCCGCCCTCGACGTGTTCCCGGTGCTGCGCAAGAAGGCGGACCGACAGGCCTCGACATTGTCGGGTGGCGAGCAGAAGCAGCTCGAGATCGCGCGTGGGCTGCTGCTCGAGCCGCAGCTCGTGCTGATCGACGAGCCCTCGATCGGCCTGTCGCCCTTGATGGTGCAGCAGACCTTCGACATGCTGAAGCAGCTGCGCGACAAAGGCGTGTCGGTGCTGCTGATCGAGCAGAACGCGCGCTCGGCGCTGGAGATCTCCGACTACGGCATCGTGCTCGAGCTCGGCCGTACCCGGATCATCGACAGGGCCGATCGCGTGCTGGCGGATCCGCGGGTCGGACAGTTGTTTCTTGGCGGCGCGATGGAGGAGACGGCGGCATGAACCAGCGCTCGATCGCAACGGTCTCCATCTCAGGCGCACTCGACGAGAAGCTCAAGGCGATCGCCGCCGCTGGCTTCGAGATGGTCGAGATCTTCGAGAACGATCTCGTCGCGTTCGGAATGCGGCCGCGCGAGATCGGGCAGATGTGCCGCGATCTGGGCCTCTCGATCTGCGCCTATCAGCCGTTCCGTGATTTCGAGGGCATGCCGGAGCCGCAGCGCGCGCGCAACTTCATTCGCGCCGAGCGCAAATTCGACCTGATGCAGGAGCTGGGCACCGATCTGCTGCTGATCTGCAGCAGCGTGTCGCCGCTCTCGCTCGGCGGCATCGACCGGGCCGCCGCCGATTTTCACGAGCTGGGCGAGCGCGCCGCAAAACGCGGCCTGCGCGTCGGCTACGAGGCGCTCGCCTGGGGACGCCACGTGCACGACTACCGCGATGCCTGGGAGATCGTGCGCCGCGCCGATCACAAGGCGATCGGCGTCATCCTCGACAGTTTTCACGCGCTGGCGCCGGCGCTGCCGACCAATGCGATCCGCGCCATTCCCGCCGACAAGATCTTCCTGGTGCAGCTTGCCGACGCGCCGAAGCTGGAGCTCGACGTGCTGTCCTGGAGCCGGCACTTCCGCAGCTTCCCGGGGCAGGGCGATCTGCCGGTCGGCGAGTTCATGGAGGCCGTCGCCGCGACCGGCTATTCCGGACCGCTGTCGCTCGAAATCTTCAACGACCAGTTCCGCGCCGGCTCGGCGCCGCGCACGGCCGTCGACGGCATGCGTTCGCTGCTGTTGCTGCAGGATGATCTCGCCGGAAAGATGCCGGCCGCGGCGGAGCCGCGCTTCGAACCTCGCGTCAAGAGCCACGGCATCGGCTTCGTCGAATTTGCGGTCAGTGCCGACAAGGCGGAGTCTCTCGCGGCACTGTTCGGCCAGCTTGGCTTCCGCAACACCGGGCGGCACCGCAGCAAGGCGGTCCAGCGCTGGTCGCAGGGCAAAATCGAGCTGGTGATCAATTGCGAGCCGGCGAGCTTTGCGCATTCGCATTACGTCACGCATGGGCCCGGCGTCTGCGCCTTGGCACTGGATGTCGACAGCGCCGCGCGCGCCATGGCGCGGGCACAGTCCTTGAGGACACGCACCTTCACGCAGCCGGTCGGGCCGGGCGAACTGGAGATTCCGGCGATCCATGGTGTCGGCGGCAGCCTGCTGTATTTCCTCGACACCCACGGCCGGCACTGGGACGTCGACTTCGAGGCGGTCGCCAGCGACAAGACGACTGATCGGCTGTTGGCCGTCGATCACATCGCGCAGTCGATGCCGCATGAAGAGATGCTGTCCTGGCTGCTGTTCTATGCCGGGATCATCGACTTCTCGCGCCTGCCGCAGATGGAGATCGCCGACCCCAGAGGTCTCGTGCAGAGCCAGGCGATCGTCAACGGCGACCGCAGCCTGCGCTTCATCCTCAACGGTTCGACCGCGACGCGGACGCTGTCGTCGCGCTTCATCTCGGAGTTCTTCGGCTCGGGCGTCCAGCACATCGCCTTCGCCTGCGACGACATCTTTGCGGCGGTGGCCGAGATGCGCGCCCGTGGCGCCGGCTTCCTCGACATTCCCGACAACTACTACGACGATCTCGAAGCCAAATACGATCTGGCGCCCGAGACGATCACAGCGCTCCGCGCGAACGAGATCCTGTACGACCGCGACGGCGACGCCGAGTTCTTCCAGGTCTACACCCACATCTTCGAGGAGCGCTTCTTCTTCGAGATCGTGCAGCGTCGCAACTACCAGGGCTTCGGCGCCCCGAACGCCGCGATCCGCTTGGCGGCGCAGGCGCGCGAGGTGCGGCCGGACGCGATGCCGAGGCTGTAGCTCACGGCTCCGGCCGGATCCCCGGCAGGCGCGTGATCGTCTCGGCCAGATAGTCGATCAGCAGCCGCACGCGGGCGATGCCGGCGCGCTCGGGCACGATCAGCATGTTCAGCGGCGTCGATGGCAGGCGGTGGTCGGGCAGGATCACCGTCAACCTGCCGGCCGCGATGAGGTCGTCGACCAGCCAGGCATGGCTGCCGCCGATGCCGCGCCCGGCCAGCACGGCCTCACGAACCGCAAGGCCGTGATTGGTGCGGAAACAGCCTCTGAACGGCACCTCATGGCGCGCTCCATCCGGTCCGATGACGGCGAGCACCTCGCTGCCGGCGACATTGGTCATGCGGATGCCGTCATGGCCGACCAGCTCCTGCGGCGCCCGCGGCGTGCCGCGCCTGGCGAGATAGTCCGGGGAGGCGACCAGCAGACGGTGCGAGTAGCCGAGCGACTGCAGCTTCAGCGAGCTGTCGGTAAGCGGGGCGAGACGCAGCGCGATGTCGACGCCGTCGCGCACGAGATCGATGCGCTCGTCGGTCAGGTTGAGATCGATCGCGATGTCCGGATAACGATCCTGGAAGGCGAACACGAGCCGGGTGATGTGCAGGATGCCGAACGCGGCCGTGCAGGAGATGCGGATCGTGCCGGCGGCGGCGCCACGCGTGCCCCGAGCTTCGTCGCCGGCCTGCTCGATCAGCCGCAGGATCTGGACGCAGTGGGCATAGTAGCGGCTGCCCTCGTCGGTCAGGGTCACGCGCCGCGTGGTCCGGCTGAGGAGCGGCACGCCGATGGTGTCCTCCAGCTCCTGCAGGTGGCGCGAGACGGTGGATTGGCCGACGCCGAGCTCGCGCGCCACGGCCGAGAGGCTGCCGCGTTCGGCGACCCGGACGAAGCTGCGCATATGCGCGATGCTGACTTCAGATTTATCCATAAAACGGCAGAATATTATCGATATAGGCTGTATAGCGGATAGGTGAGGCGCCGTCTATGTCATGGCCATCCGGTCAAAGGAACTCAGCCATGAATGTCCTCTTCGTCTTCGCCCATCCCGAACCCCGCTCCCTGAACGGTGCCCTCCGCGACGTTGCCGTCGCCGAACTCGAGGCCCAGGGGCATCAGGTCAGGGTCTCCGACCTCTACGCCATGGGTTGGAAGCCGGCCGCCGACCGCGACGACTTTCCACAGCTGCCGCCGGACGCGCGCCTCAACGTCGCCACCGCATCGGGCGACGCCTTCAAGACCCAGACGCTCACCGCCGATGTCCGGGCCGAGCAGGACAAGCTGCTGTGGGCCGATGCTGTGATCCTGCAGTTTCCGCTGTGGTGGTTCACGATGCCGGCGATCCTGAAGGGCTGGGTCGATCGGGTCTATTCCTACGGGTTCACCTATGGCGTCGGCGAGCACAGCGACAAACGCTGGGGCAACCGCTACGGCGAAGGTGTGTTCGCTGGTAAGCGGGCGATGCTTGTGGTGACGACGGGTGGCTGGGAGGAGCACTATTCCGAGCGCGGCATCAATGGCCCGATCGACGACCTCCTGTTTCCGATCAACCACGGCATCCTGTTCTATCCCGGCTTCGACGTGCTGCCGGCCTTCGTGGCGCACAAGGCGAGCCGGCTGGACGATGCTGGCTTTGCCACGATTGCCGAGCGGCTGCGCGCGAGGATGCGGACGCTGTTCACGGATCAGCCGATCCCATACCGCCGGCAGAACCACGGTGACTATCTGATCCCGTCGATGCAGCTGCGGCCCGGGCTTGGCACGACCGATGTGCGCGGCTTTGCGCTGCATGTCGAGGCATCGCGCTGACGCGAATCGGGCGCGGTTCAGCCCGCGCCCATCGCGACCGCGATGTGGTAGGTCGCATACGCCGCCGCATAGGCGAGCGCGAACATGTAGACGAACGTCACGGCCATCCAGCGCCAGCTGCCGGTCTCGCGGCGGATCACGGCAAGCGTCGAGGCGCATTGCGGGGCGAAGATGTACCAGGCGAGCAGTGCCAGCGCCGTGGCGAGGCTCCATCTGCTTGCCAGCACCTGGCCGATCTGCTCGGCCGCCTCCTTGCCGCCTTCGATCGCATAGACGGTGCCGAGCGCTGCGACCGCGACTTCGCGGGCGGCCATGCCGGGGACCAGCGCCACCGCGATCTGCCAGTTGAAGCCGACCGGGGAGAGCAGGGGGGCGATGGCCTGGCCGATCATCGCCGCCAGGCTGTAGTTGATCGCCGGCTCCGTGGCGCCCACCGGCGGCTGCGGGAACGACGCCAGGAACCAGATCAGCACCATCATCGCGAAGATCGTGGTGCCGGCGCGCTGCAGGAACATTTTTGCCCGGGTGTAGACGCCGATCGCGATGCTGCGCAGCCGCGGCATCTTGTAGTCGGGCAGCTCGAGCATGAACGGCGCCGGCTGGTAGTCGCGCATCAGGAAGAACTTGACCAGGAACGACACCAGCAGCGCGCTGACGATGCCGGCCCCGTAGAGCCCGAACATCACCAGGCCCTGCAGGTTGACCAGGCCCCAGACCTTGGTCGGCGGGATGAAGGCCGAGATGATCAGGGTGTAGACCGGGATGCGCGCCGAGCAGGTCATCAGCGGCGCGATCAGGATGGTGGTGAGCCGGTCGCGCCGATTGTCGATCACCCGCGTCGCCATGATGCCGGGAATGGCGCAGGCGAAGCTGGAGAGCAGTGGGATGAAGGCGCGGCCATGCAGCCCGGCACCGCCCATGATGCGGTCCATCAGGAACGCCGCACGCGCCATGTAGCCGAAATCTTCCAAGAGCAGGATGAACAGGAAGATGATGATGATCTGCGGCAGGAACACGATGACGCTGCCGACGCCGGAGATCACGCCATTCTGCAGGAAGCTCTGCAGCAGGCCTTCAGGCAGCTGGTCGTGCACGAGCTGGCCGAGCGCGTCGAACGACGCCGACAGCACCTGCATCAGCGGCTGCGCCCAGGCGAACACCCCCTGGAACATGACGAACAGGATCGCCAGCAGGATGAACAGGCCGCCGACGGGATGCAGCGCGACCGCGTCGATCCTGGCCGTCCAGGTGTCCGGCCGCTCGGGCAGGCTGACAGTGGCGGCGATGATGCGGTCGGCCTCGCGCTGGGTGGCGCGCAGCTCAGGCACGGTGAGCGGGCGCCAGGTGTTGGCCCGCTCGCCCGTAGCCGCGGTCGCCTGCGCCAGCAGGCGATCGGTCAACTGCAGCAGGTCGTCGGTGCCGCCCTTGCGGACCGCGATCGAGGTCACGACCGGGACGCCGAGCGCCTGCGACAGGGCGGCGACGTCCACCGTCACGCCGCGCCGCTTGGCGATGTCGAACATGTTGAGAACGAGCGCCAGCGGCCGGCCGGTGCTCTTGAGCTCCAGCAACAGGCGAATCGTCAATCTCAGGTTGGTGGAATCGGCGACGCACAACACCAGGTCGGGGAGGACCTCGCCGGTGGCGCGTCCCAGCACGAAATCCCGGGTGATTTCCTCGTCCGGGCTGCGGCCGCGCAGCGAATAGGTTCCGGGCAGATCGACCAGCGAAACCTGACGACCCTGCGGGGTGACGAAGCCTCCCTCTTTGCGTTCCACCGTGACGCCGGGATAATTCGCGACCTTCTGCCGGCTTCCCGTCAGCGCATTGAACAGCGAGGTCTTGCCGCTGTTGGGC
This sequence comes from Bradyrhizobium sp. HKCCYLS2038, assembly GCF_051167655.1. Taxonomy (NCBI): domain Bacteria; kingdom Pseudomonadati; phylum Pseudomonadota; class Alphaproteobacteria; order Hyphomicrobiales; family Nitrobacteraceae; genus Bradyrhizobium; species Bradyrhizobium sp. HKCCYLS2038. The sequence continues at coordinate 1,697,095 of NZ_JBNPTM010000001.1, forward strand.
GTACCCACCAGGGCCAGATGCAGCAGAGGGCTTTCCATGGCAACGCTTCCCGCGCGGCTCATGCCACGATGACGGCCATGGCCTCACGCCGGCGGACCGCGACGGTGATGTTGTCGACACGGACGGCAATCGGGTCGCGCCCGACGATCCCTTCATGCAGGATCTCGACCCGGGCTCCTTCGACGAAGCCGAGTTCGATCAGCCGGCTCTCCAGCTCGACGTCCGGCAGCGACGATGCCGTGCCGCCAGCCGCGAGATGCTGAATCGTTCCGGTATAGCCCCGCCGGGCCAAGCCGAGCGGCAGGGGCGGCCGCGTATCGCAGATTTCGCTCATAGCCTGTATTTTCAATCGCGTGCCAAGAGGTCAAGCGCGGCATGGGACATGCCGCGGCTTCTTAGAGCGATTTTAAACAGACCGAGCGGGCCGCCCTCTGATCTGCCTCAAGGAGCCACGGCGGCTGCCGAGTGCCGGCTGTCCACCGTCGCCTTCGGTTCGAGGCCCGAGGAGGCCACGGCGCGGTTCTTGAAGTGGTCGAGAACGAACAGACGGATCGCCGAGGACAGGTTGCCCTGCTGGCGATTGTTGTCGATCTCCCCGACCAGCTCCGACAGGGTCATATTACGGAGACCCGAAATTTCCTTCATTCCGTTCCAGAACGCTTCTTCGAGGCTGACGCTGGTCTTGTGACCTGCGACCACGATAGAACGTTTTACGACGGGCGACTTCATCACGCGTCCTCGCCATTGATACGATGTTGATCGAGTAAATCATTCGCGCGCTTGTCGCGTTGTGCGTCAGTTGCGCGTTCGGACTTCGTCCTGCCATGGCGAGCACGGTTGCTTTCGGCGACCTTCGCTGCCTGTTCGTGCTCTACGCGCTTTCTAAAACGCTTCAAGTTGATGATGTCCCCCATGCTCGCTCCGATCTATCAAGCCATCGAATGTCGCGGTGAGAGCGAACGCGTTGTGCAGATCAGCCTCGGCTTTCTCCAGACAATCACGTCATCGCTCCCTGTTAGTTCAATAGCCATTCGCTTCATCGCGAGCGGGGTTCGTATTCATCAAACGCAGCAGAACTTGTAGTCGAGAGTATCCTTTAGGGGTTAACGGCGAGAATTGCATCACCCCCCGTAGTACTACGGGACTACCGTCAGGCTCTTCCGGGTCTCGTCATCCTCTCCGGCTGAACGAGGTGGTCGAATTCGTCTTCGGAGACGAAGCCGAGCCGCAAAGCTTCCTGTTTCAGCGTCGTGCCACGCTCATGCGCGGTCTTCGCGACCTTTGCTGCATTGTCGTAGCCGATTTTCGGCGCGAGCGCGGTCACCAGCATCAAAGAACGCTCCATCAGCTCGTGAATCCGGGCCTTATCGGCTCGAATCCCGGTTACGCAATGTTCACTGAATGAACGTGCTGCATCACCTAGTAATTGTATGGACTGCATCATGCAATGTGAGAGCAGTGGCTTGTAGACGTTGAGTTCGAAATGGCCCTGACTGCCCGCCACCGTGATCGCAGTGTGATTGCCGAACACCTGGCAGCACACCATCGTCAGTGCTTCGCACTGAGTCGGGTTCACCTTGCCGGGCATGATCGAGGAGCCCGGCTCGTTCTCGGGTAGAATCAGTTCGCCCAGTCCCGATCGCGGGCCGGATCCGAGGAAGCGAATGTCGTTCGCGATCTTGAACAGGGCGGTGGCCGCCGCATTGAGCGCGCCATGCGCATAGACATAGGCGTCGTTCGACGCGAGAGCTTCGAACTTGTTAGTTGCGCTGGTGAACGGCAGTCCCGTGAGGTCGGCGATGTGCCTGGCGAACAGCTCGGCGAATCTGGCATCGGCGTTGAGTCCCGTGCCGACGGCCGTGCCACCCTGGGCCAGCGGCAGGAGATCACGGGCCGCCGTTTCGATCCTGGCGATGGCGCTCTCGACCTGCGCTGCATAGCCGGAGAACTCCTGGCCGAGCGTCAGCGGCGTGGCGTCCTGGGTGTGGGTCCGGCCAATCTTGACGATGTCGGCAAACGCGTCCTGCTTGGCGCGCAGCGCAGCGAGCAGCTCCGACAGGGCGGGCACCAGGTCAGCCGCGATCGCGCGGGCCGCCGCGACATGCATGGCGGTCGGGAACGAATCGTTCGACGACTGGCTCATGTTGACGTGATCGTTCGGATGCACCGGCTTCTTGCTTCCGCGCTCACCGCCCAGAAGCTCGCTGGCGCGATTGGCGATCACCTCGTTGAGGTTCATGTTGCTCTGGGTGCCGGAACCGGTCTGCCAGACCACCAGCGGAAAATGCTCGTCGAGCTTGCCGTCGATCACCTCCTGCGCGGCCTGCACGATGGCCTCGGCCATGCGTGGCTCCAGCAGCCCGAGCTCGAGGTTGGTCCTGGCGGCAGCCAGCTTCACCAGCGCCAGCGCATGCACGACCCCGATCGGCATGCGGTCATGGCCGATCCGGAAGTTCTGCCGGCTGCGCTCGGTCTGGGCGCCCCAATAGCGGTCAGCCGCGACCTCGATCGGGCCGAAGCTATCGGTCTCAGTCCGCGTCGATCCGGAAGACGATGAACTCGCTGAGTCTGCCATGACGGATGCCCATGATTGATCGTGAACCGGCGTCGGCCAGTTCCAGCCTGCTTCAATCTATGGGCTCGGGGGCCGTTCCGCTCGCGACGAATGCGCCTACTTCTTGCGGAAGCGGTCGAGGCGGACAACCTCGGCGCCTTCGCCGGACGGAGCCGGCGGAGCCGCCTCGTCGTCGCCAGCCTTGGCGGCCGGAGCCGGCAGCGGCGCAGCGACCGCGGACGGAGCCGGAGCAGCCGGCAATTTCGGTGCGGCCGGCGTTTCCGCGATCGCCTCAGACGGCTCGAATTGCAGACCGAACTGCACTGAAGGATCGAAAAAGCTCTTGATGGCGTGGAACGGCACCACCAGGCGTTCGGGAATGCCGCCGAACGACAGGCCGACCTCGAACCGGTCCTCAGTCACGACCAGGTCCCAGAACTGATGCTGCAGGATGATCGTCATCTCTTCGGGATATTGCGCGAGCAGCCGCTGCGACAGTTTCACGCCCTCGGCCTTGGAGACGAAGGTGATGAAGAAATGATGCTCGCCGGGGAGGCCGTGGGTGGCGGCGTCGGTCAGCACCCGGCGCAGAACCCCGCGCAGCGCGTCGCGCGCCAGCACATCGTATCGAATATGATCGGTCGCCATGATCGGTCCTGTGTCGTCTGGGCCGCGCTCCGCCCTCGTCAGATCGCCGCGCCGTTACGGGCAGCAGCGCTCCCGACTCGTGTCCGGCACATCGTACCCCGCCTTGGCGCGAAGGTCAGCAGCGAAGCCGGCCCGCCGCAAGATATGGGAACGCGTAGAAGCCCACGGAAGTCGGGTCAATGAAGGAATGAACGAGACGGGGCATCAAAAAGTTGGGGAGAGTGGCGCCCGCTGAGCCGGCTGAGGAATGAAATGAAAGTGGAGGCTTCTGTTGCCAGGTGCCTCCGAACCCCGCCTAACGGAGCTTAACCCGTTAGGACTTTAAGGTGGTCTTTCAAACTGCGTTACGCAGCCTGAGCAACCGGAGCAAAGTTGTCGTTGGCAACTATTGCAGTAGCCCGATAACGGCGGAACAATACCGGGAAAAAGCTCGCCCTTTACGCCCTCGTCGATCCTATTTCGCCCCCGCCAAAACCCGTCTCAGTCACTTGCTCGTTGAGACGGGCTTTGGTGGAGGCGCCGGGTACCGCCCCCGGGTCCGAATGGTTTATTTCGACGGCGATTTATTTCCATAGCCGGCAAGCCGGCACCCCCAATATAGGCCGCCCGCCGGCGGATGGACAGGGCCCACAAGCCGCACCGCTCCACAAAAATGTGGGCCGCTCCGGGGAACCTGCCGTTCGACCTTGGCAGCATCAATTTCGTCCCCCTAAAGTGCCACATGGCTCCCGAAACCGCGCCGGCTGTCGTTCCTGCCGCCGACATCGTCAAACACCCGCCCGGCCTTCGCACGCTCTTCTTCGCATTTGCGAAAATGTCGCTGTCGGGTTTCGGGGGAGTGCTGGTGTTCGCCCGGCGTGCGATCGTTGACGAGCACCGCTGGATGACGGCGGAGGAGTTCAACGAGACCTTCGCGATCTGCCACTTCCTCCCGGGCCCCAACATCGTCAATCTCGCCATGGTGTTCGGCGCGCGGCTGCGCGGCATTCCCGGCGGCATCGCGGCGTTTGCCGGCCTGCTCGGGCCGCCGATGCTGCTGGTGACGGCGCTCGCCGCGCTCTACGGACATTTCGGGCAGGTCGATGCGCTGCGACGGGCGCTGGCCGGCGTATCCTGCGTCGCGGTCGGGCTGCTGGCGTCGGTCGTATTCCGCATGATGTCGCCACTCCTGAAGAAGCGCGACGTGCTCGCGCTCGTGGTGATGGCCGCGGTGTTCGCCGCCATCGGGCTGGCGCGCCTGCCGCTGCAGGAGGTTCTGCTGGCGGCCGTGCCCATCAGCCTCCTCGTCACCTACGCCAGACTGCGGTGGGCGCGATGAGCGGGGACGACAATCCGCTCTCCGAGCTGTTCTGGACGTTTGCCCTGATCTCGCTGTTTGCTGTCGGCGGCGCCGTTGCCGCGATTCCCGAACTGCACCGGGTCGCTGTCGACGTCCGGCATTGGATGACCGACAAGCAGTTTGCGGACGTGTTCGCGCTGTCGCAATTGTCGCCGGGTCCCAACGTCCTGATCGTGGCGCTGATCGGTTACTCCGTCGCAGGTGTCGCGGGCGCGGCTGTCGCAACGCTCGCCATGTGCGGCCCGACGGCGGTGCTGTCGTATTTCGTCAGCCGGTGGCTTGCGAATGCGCGAGACGCGCGCTGGACGGTCGTGCTGCAGGCCGCCCTGGTGCCGCTTTCGATCGGCCTGATGGCCGCGAGCGCCTGGATTCTCGGGCAGGCCTCCGACCAGACCTGGGCTGCGTTCGCGTTGACCGTCATCGCTGCGATTGTTGCATCCATGACCCGGCTCAATCCGCTCTGGCTCTTGGCCGCGGGCGGTTGTCTGGGTTTCGCTGGCCTTCTCTAGGGAAAGCCGTTAGGCAGGCAGAGTGGGGCTGGACGCGTTCCGGACCACGAATGAGAACAATGCCGGCCATCAAGGCCGATCGGGGAGGATGAGGCATGGCCGAAACCACGGGCCAGTTGTCGGGCGGGGCGGCCGTGCCTTCCGCGCGCAACGCGACTGGCGCATTGATCATTCTGCTGCTCGCTTTCGCGCCACAACTCGTCGAACTCGCCATCTCGCTCGCGAGCCTCGTTGCGACGCTGTCGGCGCGCTCTCCGCTGCAGGTCGTTTCAGCGCACGGCGCCGCCCTGTTCGAATCGCTGCCGGCGCTGCTTCGCCAATGGAGCGACGGCGGCAAGATCACCTTGCGATCCGACGCCCTGCTCGCGCTGATCTACACCTATCCGCTCCTTGCCATCGCGCTGTTCACCTTCCTGGCGCGTCCGCGTGCGCCGCAGGATTATTTCGGCGGTGTGGCGCTGATGGCCATTGCGCTGTTTGCATTGTGGGCCGCGAGCGATCTGTCGGGCATGCGCGGCTTCAATTTCGGCCCGGGCACGGCGCCGCGCATGCTGGGTGTGCTGCTCCTGGGCATGGGCGCGGCGGTCGCGGTGATCGGGCTGATGACGGAGGGACCGGCGCTTCAGGTCTATCACTGGCGCGGGCCATTGTTCGTGTCGCTGGCCATCCTGACGTTTGCCGTCGCGATCCGGCCGCTGGGACTGATCGTCGCGGCGCTCGCGAGCTTCCTGATTTCGGCGCTCGGTACATCTGAGACGCGCTGGGGTGAGACGCTGATCGTCGGCATCGTCCTGACGCTCGGCTGCGCGCTGCTCTTCCCCTACGTGCTCGGCCTGCCGATGCCGTTGTTCCCGCGTTTCCTGGTGCAGTGAGGCCGGCATGCTCGATCTGTTTCAGAACCTGTTGCACGGCTTCGGCGTCGCGCTCAGCCCGATCAATCTGCTGCTCTGCCTGGTCGGCGCGCTCGTCGGCACGCTGGTCGGGGTGCTGCCCGGCATCGGCACCATCGCCACCGTCGCCATGCTGCTGCCGATCACCTTCGGCCTGCCGCCGGTCGGCGCCCTGATCATGCTCGCCGGCATCTATTACGGCGCTCAATATGGCGGCTCGACCACCTCCATCCTCGTCAACATCCCGGGCGAGGCGACGTCGGTCGTGACCACGCTGGACGGCTTCCAGATGGCCAAGCAGGGGCGGGCGGGTCCGGCGCTGTCGATCGCGGCGATCGGCTCCTTCATCGCCGGCTGTGCTGCGACCGTGCTGATCGCGGTGCTCGGCGCGCCCTTGACCAAGCTCGCGCTGCTGTTCGGGCCGGCCGAGTATTTCTCGCTGATGGTGCTCGGCCTCATCTTCGCGGTCGTGCTCGCCAAGGGCAGCGTGCTCAAGGCAGTGGCAATGATCGCGCTCGGCCTGTTGCTGTCGATGGTCGGCGCTGATGTCGAGACCGGCGCCTCGCGCATGGCCTTCAACATCCCCGAACTCGCCGATGGGCTCGGCTTCGCCACCGTGGCGATGGGCGTGTTCGGCTTCGCCGAGATCATCCGCAATCTCGACGGCGGCGCCGAAGCCGATCGCGAGCTCGTGCAGCAGAAGATCACGGGGCTGATGCCGACGCGCAAGGACCTCCGTGACTCGGCCCCGGCGATCGTTCGCGGCACCATTCTCGGATCGATTCTCGGCATCCTGCCCGGCGGCGGCGCGGTGATCGCCTCCTTCGCCGCCTACACCTTCGAGAAGAAGATCGCGCGCGATCCGTCGCGGTTCGGCCGCGGTGCCATCGAGGGTGTCGCGGCGCCGGAAAGCGCCAACAACGCCGCCGCGCAGACCTCCTTCATTCCGCTGCTGACGCTCGGAATTCCGCCCAACGCCGTGATGGCGCTGATGGTCGGCGCCATGACCATCCACGGCATTCAGCCCGGTCCCCAGGTGATGATGAAGCAGCCGGACCTGGTCTGGGGCATGATCGCCTCGATGTGGATCGGCAATCTGATGCTGATCATCATCAACCTGCCGCTGGTCGGCATCTGGGTGCGGCTGCTGCGCGTGCCGTACCGGCTGATGTTCCCTTCGATCGTCGTGTTCTGCGCGATCGGCATCTATTCGATCAACAACGCGCCCGTCGACGTGATCCTGGCCGGGGCGTTCGGCCTGTTCGGCTACTGGCTGATCAAGCACGATTTCGAGCCGGCGCCGCTGCTGCTCGGCATGGTGCTGGGCTCGCTGATGGAGGAGAACCTGCGCCGCACGCTGCAGATCTCCCGCGGCGACTGGTCGGTGTTCCTGACCCGCCCGCTGTCGGCGGCGCTGCTGGCCATCGCCGCCATGCTGCTGGTGCTGGCCGTGCTGCCGGCGCTCCGTCGCAAGCGCGACGAGGTGTTCGTCGAGGGGTAGGGCTTCGGCTCCGCGTTGGGTCGGCCGGGGGCTGCGGCCCCTGGTGAACGGCTTTTCCCCAGTATATTTCACGGGGGTCAGGTGGCATGCTGGGCGGGGCCTGTCGGCGACAGGGCAGGTCCGCTAAAGCTGCAGCTTCAGGAAACCGTACCTTCCGGCCATGCACCAGTATCACGATCTGCTCGAACGCATCTTGTCTGACGGCGCTGAGAAGCACGACCGGACCGGCACCGGCACGCTGTCGGTGTTCGGCCACCAGATGCGCTTCAATCTCGCCGCCGGTTTCCCGCTGCTCACCACCAAGCGGCTGCCGCTGAAGGCGATCGTGCACGAGCTGCTGTGGTTCCTGAACGGCGACACCAACATCAAGTACCTGCACGACCACGGGGTGACGATCTGGGACGAGTGGGCCGATGCCAATGGCGATCTCGGACCCGTCTATGGCTATCAATGGCGCTCCTGGCCGACGCCCGACGGCGGCCATATCGATCAGATCACCAACGTCATCGACATGATCCGGCGCAACCCGGATTCGCGTCGGCTGATCGTGACGGCGTGGAATCCGGCCGACGTCGAGAAGATGGCGCTGCCACCGTGCCACTGCCTGTTCCAGTTCTACGTCGCCAACGGCAAGCTGTCGTGTCAGCTCTACCAGCGCTCGGCCGACGTCTTCCTCGGCGTGCCCTTCAACATCGCCTCCTACGCGCTGCTGACGATGATGGTGGCGCAGGTGACCGGGCTGAAGCCGGGCGAGTTCGTGCACTCCTTTGGTGACGTCCATCTCTATTCCAACCACATCGAGCAGGCCCGGCTGCAATTGACCCGCAGCCCCCGGTCGCTGCCGACCATGACGCTCAATCCTGATATCAAGGACATCTTCGGCTTCCGCTACGAGGACTTTGCGCTCGCCGGCTACGATCCGCATCCGCACATCAAGGCGGCGGTCGCGGTCTGACTCATGTCGTTGTCCATCCGCCGCGCGAGCCCGTCCGACATCGGCGTCGTCTTTGCGCTGATCAACGAGCTTGCCGAGTACGAGAAGCTCGCGCACGAGGTGACGGCCAGCGAGGCCGACATCGCCGCGGCGCTGTTCTGCGATCATCCCACGCTGTTCTGTGATGTCGCCGAGTGGAATGGCGAGGTCGCCGGCTTCGCGGTCTGGTTCGTCAACTTCTCGACCTTCGCCGGCAAGCCCGGCCTCTATCTCGAGGACCTGTTCGTCCGGCCGGCGTTCCGCCGCAACGGCATCGGCCAGGCGCTGCTCGGCCATCTCGCGCGCACCTGCGTCGCCGAGGGCTGGGCGCGGCTGCAATGGTCGGTGCTCGACTGGAACGCGCCCTCGATCACTTTCTACAAATCACTGGGCGCCGAGCTGATGGACGACTGGACGCTGTGCAAGGTGACCGGCGAGGCGCTGGAGCAACTCGCGGAGAGGGCGCCATGATCGAGATCGTTCTCGTCGTCGCCATCGCCGACAACCGCGTGATCGGGGCTGCCGGCGGCATCCCGTGGCGGCAGAAGAGCGACATGCAGCGCCTCAAGGCGATGACGATGGGGCGGCCGATCGTGATGGGGCGCAAGACCTTCATGTCGTTCCCGCGCCGCCCGCTGCCCGGCCGCACCAACATCGTCATCACCCGCGATGGTGCCTTTCGCGCTGATGGTGCGATCGTGACCCACAGCGTCGGTGAGGCACTCGCCATCGCTCGCGGCGACGCGCTGCGGCGTTCAGCCGCGGAGATTGCGATCCTCGGCGGTGCCGAGATCTACGCGGCGACCATGCCGCTGGCCGACCGGCTGGAAATCACCGAGGTCCACGCGCGGCCGCCCGGCGATACCCTGTTTCCGGCCATCGACCCCGCCCAGTGGGAAGAGGTCGGACGTGAGCGCCACCCGTCGGGTCCGGACGATCAGGCCGACTATTCCTACGTCACCTATCGGCGCCGGCGGTGAGCAGCTGCCGGCAAGGCCGCCACGTCAAGACCCATCCGTTAATGATGAAGTCGCATTACCAGGCCGCTCAAGGCCGTCCGGGCCGCGGCAAACCAGCGCTTCGGCCGCTGTTTACATTGACAAAACCCGGTTCGGGCTTAGCTGGAGCGCTACATTGTAAGGGGCGTGGCCGTCCCTTATAAACCGGCGACCGTCGGCGGCCGGCGTTTGTGCACTATCAGCCTCTCGGAGGAGATCGATCGATGGCGTGGAAGAATCAGGGCGGAGGCCCGTGGGGTCCGGGTCCGAAGGGGCCCTGGGGCTCGGGACCGCAACCGGTCGGTCCAAGGCCACCCGATCTGGAAGATCTTCTGCGGCGCGGTCAGGACCGCCTCCAGCAGTTCGTTCCCGGCGGCGGCTTCGGCGCTGCCGGCGTGCTGCTGATCGTCGTCGGCGCGATCGCCATCTGGCTGCTGTCCGGCTTCTACCGCGTGCAGTCCGAGGAGCTCGGCGTCGTGCTGCGGTTCGGCAAATATGTCCGCGATGAGCAGCCGGGCCTGCGCTATCACCTGCCTTACCCGATCGAGACCGTGCTGCTGCCCAAGGCGCTGCGCGTCAACTCGATCTCGATCGGCTTCACCGCCAATGACGATCCCGGCCGGCGCGGCCGCGGCGGGCGCGATGTGCCCGAGGAGAGCCTGATGCTGACCGGCGACGAGAACATCGTCGACGTCGACGTCACCGTGTTGTGGCGCATCAAGCCGAAGGGCGCCGCCGACTTCCTGTTCAACATCCAGAATCCCGAGGGTACCGTGAAGGCGGTGGCCGAGAGCGCGATGCGCGAGGTGATCGGACGCTCCAACATTCAGCCGGTGCTGACCGGCGCCCGCACCCAGATCGAGCAGAGCGTTCTCGAACTGATGCAGAAGACGCTCGATACCTATGGCTCGGGCATCCAGGTCGACAATGTGCAGATGCAGAAGGTCGACCCTCCGGCGCAGGTGATCGCGGCGTTCCGTGACGTCCAGGCGGCGCGCGCCGACTTGGAGAAGGCGCAGAACGAGGCCCAGACCTACGCCAACAAGGTGGTCCCCGACGCCCGCGGCCGTGCCGCGCAGATCCTGCAGGTTGCCGAAGGCTACAAGGAGCAGGCGATCGCCGAGGCCAAGGGCCAGAGCGCGCGCTTCCTCAAGGTCTACGAAGAGTACAAGAAGGCGCCCGACGTGACCCGTGAACGCATCTATCTCGAGACGATGGAGCGCGTGCTCTCCGGCTCCGAGAAGCTCGTGCTCGATAGCGGCCCCGGCGGCGGTCCCGTGCCGCTGCTGCCGCTCGGCGATCTCGCGCCGCGCCGCCAGGCTGCCCCGAGCACCACGCAGCAGGGAGGCGTCCGATGAGATCGCCCGTCACAGGCATCGTCGCGCTGGTCGTCGTCCTCGCGCTCGTCGTCATCGGCTACAGCTCGCTGTTCACGGTGGCGCAGACCGAGCAGGCGCTGGTCGTGCGGTTCGGCAAACCGGTCGACGTCGTCACCGAGCCCGGCCTGAACGTCAAGGCGCCGTTCATCGACAACGTGATCTCGATCGACAAGCGCATCCTCGACCTCGAGAACCCCTCGCAGGAGGTCATCGCCTTCGATCAGAAGCGGCTCGTGGTCGACGCCTTCGCCCGCTACCGGATCAAGAACGCGCTGCAGTTCTACCAGCGCGCCGGCACGATCCAGAATGCCAACGTCCAGCTTGGCACCCTGCTCAACGCCGCCCTGCGTCGCGTCCTCGGCGAGGTCACGTTCACCCAGGTGGTTCGCGACGAGCGCGAGACCTTGATGCGCAAGATCCGCGACCAGCTCGACAAGGAGGCCGACGCCTACGGCATTCAGGTGGTCGACGTCCGCATCCGTCGTGCCGACCTGCCGGAGGCCAACAGCCAGGCGGTCTACGACCGCATGAACAGCGAGCGGCAGCGCGAGGCGGCCGAGTTCCGGGCGCTCGGCGGCCAGAAGGCGCAGGAGATCAGGTCCAAGGCCGACCGCGAGGCGACCGTGATCGTCGCCGAGGCCAACTCGCAGGCCGAGCAGACCCGTGGTGCCGGCGACGCCGAGCGCAACCGGCTGTTCGCCGAGGCCTACGGCAAGGACCGCGATTTCTTCGCCTTCTACCGCTCGATGACGGCGTATGAGAACGGCCTGAAGTCCGGCGAGACCCGCTTCCTGCTGCGGCCCGATTCCGAGTTCTTCCGCTACTTTGCCAACCCCTCGGGGAAGGTCGGTGCGAGCTCGGAGACGCCCTCGGCCGCCAGCACGACCGCGGCTGCGGCACAGGCCCCGAAACCCTGACATCGTCGGGCGTTGATCCCGGCGAATAAGAGTTGACACGGACGGGGCGAAGCCTTTGCTTCGCCCCGTCGCATACAAGAAGGTCAAACGGGAGGTCCGGGTCCGATGAGGTCCATTGCGTTTTCCGATTTCCTCATCGGATTAGGTATCCTGTTCGTGCTCGAAGGCCTGTTGTTCGCAGCCAGTCCGGACTGGATGCGCCGCGCCATGAAGACGGCCATGACCACCCCCGACAACGTGCTGCGCGCGGTCGGCATCGGCTCGGCGGTGGCGGGCCTGGTGTTGATCTGGGTGATCCGGCGTCCGATCTGATTCGAAGGTATCCCTGCGGCGTACGCGGCCCACGACAGGAAACCACGGACCGCTGCAGCGATTTCCCATGCGCTGCCCGGCCAACGCCATTGTGAGGCGATGGCTGCGCCATTTTGCCGTATTAGGTCGCCTTCAATGATAAATCCCGCGTGGGGTCCGGCCTGCTTGCGTCATCGCCCGGTTCCGGCGCACTGTACCGATTGAATTTACCGGCTTTTTTGGAGATCCGCCCGATGACCGCAACCCTTGCTTTCAGCCGTCGCCTGCGTCCGGTCCTGACCGCGGCCGTGCTTGCCGCCGGCTGGGCGTTCGCGCCGGTGCCGGCCTTGGCACGGGGACCCGAGGGGATCGCCGACGTCGCCGAGAAGGTGATCGACGCGGTCGTCAACATCTCGACCTCGCAGACCGTCGAGGCCAAGGGCGGCGGCGGGGGAGGCGAGGGCCGCAATGCCAATCCGCAGGTGCCGCCGGGCTCGCCGTTCGAGGAATTCTTCGACGACTTCTTCAAGAACCGCCGCGGCGGTCCGGGCGGCCGGGGCGGCGCCGACAACTCGCCGCGCCGCACCAACTCGCTCGGCTCCGGCTTCATCGTCGACGACAGCGGCATCGTGGTCACCAACAACCACGTCATCGCCGATGCCGACGAGATCAACGTGATCATGAACGACGGCACCAAGATCAAGGCCGAGCTGGTCGGCGTCGACAAGAAGACCGACCTCGCCGTGCTCAAGTTCAAGCCGACGCGGCAGCTCACGGTGGTCAAGTTCGGCGACTCCGACAAGCTTCGGCTCGGCGACTGGGTGGTCGCGATCGGCAACCCGTTCAGCCTGGGTGGCACCGTCACGGCGGGCATCGTCTCGGCCAAGAACCGCGACATCTCGTCGGGGCCTTATGACAGCTACATCCAGACCGACGCCGCCATCAACCGCGGCAACTCCGGCGGCCCGCTGTTCAACCTCGACGGCGAGGTCATCGGCGTCAACACGCTGATCATCTCGCCCTCCGGCGGCTCGATCGGCATCGGCTTCGCCGTGCCGTCGAAGACCGTCGCCGGCGTGGTCGACCAGTTGCGTCAGTTCGGCGAGCTGCGCCGCGGCTGGCTCGGCGTCCGCATCCAGGGCGTTACCGATGAGATCGCCGAAAGCCTGAACATCAAGCCGGCGCGCGGCGCGCTGGTCGCCGGCGTCGACGACAAGGGCCCGGCCAAGCCGGCCGGCATCGAGCCCGGCGACGTCGTCGTCAAGTTCGACGGCCACGACATCAAGGAGCCGAAGGACCTGTCGCGCATCGTCGCCGACACCGCGGTCGGCAAGGAAGTCGACATCATCGTCATCCGCAAGGGCCAGGAGCAGACGCTCAAGGTCAAGCTCGGCCGGCTCGAGGACAATGAGAAGGTCCAGCAGGCGGCGATCAAGAAGGACGAGCCGGCCGACAAGCCGGTGACCCAGAAGGCGCTCGGCCTCGATCTGGCGGCGCTGTCGAAGGATCTGCGGACCCGCTACAAGATCAAGGACAGCGTCAAGGGCGTCGTCGTCACCGGTGTCGACCAAGCCTCCGACGCCGCCGAGAAGCGGCTGTCGGCCGGCGACGTCATCGTCGAGGTTGCCCAGGAAGCGGTGACCTCCGGCGCCGACATCAAGAAGCGTGTCGACCAGCTCAAGAAGGACGGCAAGAAGTCGGTGCTGCTGCTGGTCTCCAACGCCGACGGCGAACTCCGCTTTGTGGCGCTGAGCCTGCAATAACCGTCCGTCATTGAGAGCGCAGCAACGCAATTCAGGGTCTCTCCCGCGACCCTGGATTGCTTCGTCGCAACTGCTCCTCGCAATGACGTTGGGAGTGTCGTCCCGTCACCAGCCACAAACTCCGCCGTCGTCCCGGCCTTGAGCCGGGACCCATACCCCCAGGGAGCGGTTTGAGGCAGGGTAGCCATTGGCATTTTGCCCGTCACGACCGCCGCGGAGTATGGGGCCCGGATCGGCGCCGCGCTGCGCTTTCGCGCGTCGCGGCTTGTCCGGGACGACAGCGGTGGGTGTGGAGCGATTCACGATTCAAACAGCTGAGGGCAGGTCAGTGGCACGGCGTCACGATCTCGCGGCGCGTGCGCCCGAGGTCTGTCATCAGGTCGTCCCTCGCGAACAGTGCAAGGGCGCAGGGAATGCCGGGTGAAGGCCCCACCCATGGCCCGCCTGCGAAAAAAATGCAGGCGGCAGGTACCACAGGCAAAGCCGGTCATCCGGCATTCCCTGCGCGGTGTCTTCACGCTTATACGCAGTCGCCCTGGTGCGCCGGGCTTGTTGGCCACCATTCGCGACAATGCTTGCGCACTGTGCGGGACACCAGCTTCGGGGTGTCAGGCCGCTGCGACTTCACGTCCGCGAGCGATCGTTCGTCCGCACCCTCGTCGCCGAGACTGCTGCGATCTCCCGCGGCCACCGCATCCCCGCCTCGCGTGTCGTGACGATCGCGCGCAACGCCCCTTGCAGTGAGGCGGGATGGGCGCAGACAATCATGAATTCTGAAAAATAGCAAGTGATTTATTTTTATCAGAATTAAGGCGGGCGCTCGCCGCACGTGCGATACGGCGCCCCGAGCCGCCGTCGATGCACCTGGCGGCTCACAGCGTTCGCTGATTGACCCGTTTCGAGAGCTCCTCGGCGCTTTCCTTGCGCTCGGAATAGCGGTCGACCAGATAGTCGGCGCGGTCGCGGGTCAGCAGCGTGAACTTGACGAGCTCCTCCATGACGTCCACGACGCGGTCGTAGTAGGGCGACGGCTTCATGCGGTCACTGTCGTCGAACTCCGCGAACGCCTTTGGCACCGAGGACTGGTTGGGAATGGTGATCAGGCGCATCCAGCGCCCGAGTACGCGAAGCTGGTTGACGGCATTGAACGACTGCGAGCCGCCGCTGACCTGCATTACCGCCAGCGTCTTGCCCTGTGTCGGCCTGACGGCGCCGACCGACAGCGGGATCCAGTCGATCTGGGTCTTCATCACGCCGGTCATCGCACCGTGCCGCTCGGGCGAGCACCACACCATACCTTCGCACCAGGTCACGACGTCCATCAGCTCGCGCACCTTGGGATGATCGGGCTCCGCATCGTCGACCAGCGGCAGTCCGCGTGGATTGAAGGTGCGCGCTTCCGCGCCGAGGCGCGTGAGGATCCGCGCGCCCTCTTCGGTGAGCAGCCGGCTGAACGAGCGCTGCCGCAGCGAACCGTAGAGCAGCAGAATACGCGGCGGGTGGGACGAGCGCGCGGGCTGCAGCAGCTTCGCGTGATCGATCGGCTGAAACGAGGCTTCATCCAACTGCGGCAGGCGATCAGGCAATGCGGCATCCTCGCGCTTCAAGGCCGGAGCAGGGCGCTTCCAGGCAACCGCGTCATGCTCTGATCCTTCGGTTGGAGCGTGATCCTCTCGGAGAGCCGTTGCGCTCTTCCGGATCACGCTCTGCGCATCGTATTTCGCAACGAAACCGGAGCGCGGCAAGCGCGATCAGAACTCGATGCCGGCCTTCGCGCAGACATCGTCATTGTCGCCTCCCGGCGCGCCGGACGCACCGATCGCTCCGACCTGCCGGCCGCCGGCCTCGGTATGTGATCACGCGGTCAGCCATTTCGCCATCTCCTCCGGCTTTGGCAGTCCACCGGTGTGGACCACCCGGCCGTCGACAACGATGCCTGGCGTTGAGGCGATGCCGTATTGTGCGATCGTGGCGAGGTCCGTGACCTTCTCGAGCGCGACCCGGATGCCCAGCCGGCTTGCCTCGGCCGCGACCATGTCCGCCGTTTGGATGCAGCGCTTGCAGCCGGAGCCGAGAATCTTCACGTTCTTCATTGGATCAATCCTTTCAAGAGAACAGGGCATTGAAGAGATAGCCGACGGCGACGATGCCGGCGGCAACGACGCCGGCGAACACGGCGATCAGCCGCAGCGTCAGGACTTTGCGCAGGATCAGCATTTCGGGGAACGACAGCGCGATCACGCTCATCATGAAGGCGAGCACGGTTCCGAGCGCGGCGCCCTTGTCGAGCAGCGCTTCGACCACCGGAATGATGCCCGCTGCGTTGGCGTACATGGGAATGCCGATCAGCACGACCGCCGGCACCGACCACCAATGGCCCTTGCCCATGATCGCGGCCAGCAGGTCGTTCGGGACATAGCCGTGAATGAACGCGCCGGCGGCGATGCCGACGACGATCCAGACCCAGACCCGTCCGACGATGTCGCGCACCGCCTCGATGCCGGCCTGAATGCGATCGACGACGGTGTGCGCGTTCGCTGGCAGGTCGGCCGCACTCGCGCGAACGTTGCGCACCCATTCCTCGAGCCATGCTTCGAGGTGCAGACGTCCAATGATCCAGCCGGCGAGCATTGCCAAGGTCAGGCCGAAGCCGAGATACATCGCCGCGATCTTCCAGCCGACCAGCGCGAACAGCAGGCCGAGCGCGACCTCGTTCACCATCGGCGCTGCAATCAGGAACGAGAAGGTCACGCCGAGCGGCACGCCGGCCGAGACGAAGCCGACGAACAGCGGCACCGCCGAGCACGAGCAGAACGGGGTGAAGACGCCGAGGATTGCCGCTGCGGCGTTGCCGAAGCCCTCGCGCCTGCCGGCGAGCAATGCACGGGTCCGCTCGGCTGAAAAGAAGCTGCGCACCACGCCCATGCCGAACACGACGAGCGTCATCAGCATCAGGACCTTGGGCGCGTCGAACACGAAAAAGCGCGCCGCTTCGTCCAGATGGCTGCCGGGCGTCACCGGCAGCGCCGACACCAGCCAGGCCGAAAACGGCTGCAGCTGCCAGTAGACCCCGAACCAGATGGCGATGGCGGTCGCCGTGGCCATGACCCAGATCGGAGCCGATGCCGATCCGTCGGCATAGGTCGGGACGTCCTCCGTCATGCTGCGCTCCTGTCCGGTTCGATCATGGCCGCCATGACGGCGTCGAGGATGGCGCGCCGCTCCGGCGCAAGATCGGGTCTCAGTCGATACCGGACCCATTGGGCGTCGCGCCGGTCGATGACGAGACCGGCGCTCCTGAGCGCGCCCATGTGCCGGCTCATGCGCGACGGGCTGGCGCCGAGCCGCTGCGTGAGCTCGCAGACACAGTGCTCGCCACCATCCGAAAGGATGCGCAGGGCGGCGAGACGGGTCGGCTCGGCGAGAGCCGCGAGCAACGGGACAGGATCGAACATGGCGGAAACATATTCATAATTTCGTATTTGCGCAATAGCGCATATAATAAGCGCCGCGTATGGAATGCATGGCGGATCGCGACAGGCGGTGGGCAGGTTTCGCCAGTTGCCGACGACGGCTGACGCGTGCGCAGCGCGGCGAAGCTGACAACGATGCAGGCGCGACGGGAATGAAGCCGGATGAGTCTCGCAGGCGACGCTGATGCGCCGAATCAGCGGCGGCTGCAACGCCGCTGCATTCCTGCGGCCCGCCCGTCGGCTTCAATGCCGCAGCTCAGAAGCTCCGGCGCAGGATGGGTGGGATGTGCGTGGCACGAAGTCGCGGCACGAATTGCGGACGCGGACGAGGCGAAGTCGTCGATCGCGGCGGCCGGATGCCATTGTCGTCCGGCAGTCCCGCTACGTCGTATCGGCGGCCACGTATGGTGGGAGAGGAAGCGCGGCCTTGCTCAGCAAGGCGCGCGCCACCTATCAGGCAGGACGCAGTGCCGCTCGCTCAGTTGCGCACGCTGCCGACCGTGGTCGGAACGACGAGAGCCGCGCTGCGGCGATGATGAGTGAGCACGGCGAGCTGGTGCGGCGAGGCGGTGCTGTCGGTGTTGACCGCAGCGATCTCCTGCGCCGATGAGGCGCCCACGACGGAAAGCTGATGCGGGGTGGCCGGCAACGCGCCGACTTCGTAGCTCGGCAGCTCGGCCGCAACGGCGGCGCCGCTCAGCAAGGCGAGCGCAACGAGAGAGCCGGGAATGATGTGCTTGATGGTCATCGGGAGAGTCCTTCTGTAACGATGATCGATTGCATCGTCGTGCAACCGTTTTCGTGTCCTTGGACGCTCCCTAGCGCAGTTAGATTTATATGCGATGCAGCATGATTTGGCAATTCATCTAATGGTGATGCGGTTAATCCTGTGACGCGCGACCTGCTTCGATGTGGAGAGCGAATGATCTGATTTGCGATCCGGAATGAATTGGAATGGTGTTGCGTGGGAGTGCGTGGGATTGAAATAAAATCCTGCCGAGCTGATCGCGAGGACCAATGACATCGCGTCCTCTCGGAGCGAATCTCGCTTGCAGTCGCGATAAAGGCACGAGGCGCGATTGCGATCGTCCAGCATTTTCAGAATTCATCAAAATGTCACGGATGATCGCAGCGTTCACCGTTCGCTGCGCTCGCAATGACGAGCGAGGGGCTGCTCATGATGGCGCCCTTATGCGAGATCCGTAGGGTAAGCAAAGGCGCGGCAACTCTGTTTGTCGCCTTCTCCGCTCGATCGCGCGCCGTGCCCACCATTCGCTGCGGCCGCGCCGATAGACGGTGGGCACGCTGCCGCCTTCGGCGGCTGCTTTGCCCACCCTACGGTCCGACGGCCGCAGTCTTCTCAGTCCACGAACTGATCGCGCGTGTAGCCCTGGGCGTAGAGCAGGGCGGTGAGATCGCTGTGGTCGATGCGGGCGGAGGCGGCGGCGGAGACGGCGGGCTTGGCGTGATAGGCGACGCCGAGACCGGCGGCCTCGATCATGCCGAGATCGTTGGCGCCGTCGCCGACCGCCAGCGTGTCGATGGCGTCGAGATCGAACGATTCGCGTAGCTCGATCAGGGTGGCGAGCTTGGCGTCGCGGCCGATGATCGGCTCGCGGACTTCGCCGGTGAGCTTGCCGCCGGCGACGACGAGCTCGTTGGCGCGGTTCTCCTGAAAGCCGATCTTCGCCGCGATGGCGTTGGTGAATAGCGTGAAGCCGCCGGAGATCAGGCAGGTATAGGCGCCGTTGGCGCGCATCGTCATCACCAGATGGCGGCCGCCCGGCGTCAGCGCGATGCGCTTGGCGAGCACCTCGTCGACCACGCTGACCGGCAGGTCCTTCAGCAGGGCGACGCGTTCGCGCAGGGCCGGCTCGAACGCGATCTCGCCGCGCATCGCCCGCTCGGTGATCGCAGCCACGTGTGGCTTCAGGCCGGCGAAATCGGCGAGTTCGTCAATGCATTCCTGGCCAATCATGGTGGAATCCATGTCGGCGAGAAAAAGCTTCTTGCGCCTCACGGCCTCCGGCTGCACGACGATATCGATCGGCATGTCGCCGCGCAGGTCGCGCAAGCGGGCCTCGATCTTGTGAACTTCGCCGTCGCCGCCGAACGGGATGTCGATGGCGACTTCGTCGAACAGCCAGCGCGGCGTGCCTGGCTCTGGCAGCACGGCCAGGAAGGCCTCCACGATCGTGGTATCCAACGCGGGGTCGGCGGGATTGCAGATGAAGGTGGCGACGAGAGACATCAGGTGACTTTGCCAGACAACAATAAAGCGGTGCTTATCGCAGGGCCGACCGCCAGCGGCAAGTCGGCCCTGGCCATGGAACTTGCGCAAAAAGCGGGCGGGGTCGTCATCAACACCGATTCCATGCAGGTCTACCGTGATCTGAGGGTTCTGACGGCGCGGCCGACGGTCGAGGAAGAAGCGGCCGTGCCGCATCGGCTGTACGGCCATGTCGATGCCGCCGTGAACTACTCGGCCGGCCATTTTGTCCGGGATGCCGCCGCGGTACTCGATGATGCCAGGCGGTCGGGCCGGCTGCCGATCTTCATCGGCGGCACCGGGCTGTACTTCAAGGCGTTGACATCAGGGCTCTCAGCGGTGCCGCCGGTGCCGGAGGACGTTCGTGAGGCGGTGCGCCTCCGGCTCGCGCGCGACGGCGTCGAGGCGCTGCATGCCGAGCTGGCGCGGCGCGACCCTGCCGCGGGCGCGCGGCTCAACCTGCGCGATCGCACCCGCATTGCCCGGGCCCTGGAGGTGATCGAGGCGACCGGTCGGCCATTGGCCGACTGGCATGCCGAGACCACGCCGCCACTGCTGCCCGCGGGCAGCACGCGCGCGCTGTTCATCGCCCCGGAGCGGGAGACGCTGTATGCCAGGATCGATGCCCGCTTCGACATCATGCTGGAGCGCGGCGCGCTGGAGGAGGTCGAACGTCTCGCCGCCCGCGGCCTCGACCAGCTGCTGCCGGCGATGAAGGCCCACGGCGTCCCGGCCCTGATCCGCTACCTCAGGGGCGAGATCACGCGGGAGGAGGCGTCCACCATCGGCAAGGCCGATACCCGGCACTACGCCAAGCGGCAATTCACCTGGTTTCGCCACCAGCTGCCGGAGTTCGAATGGATGAGCCCGGAGGCGGCCAGGGCGTGGGTGGGGGCTTGGTAACTCAGGCTTGGCTGAAGGGAGGTCGCGATGGCTGAGATTCTGATCAGGGATGTCGACCAGAGAACCATTGACTTGCTGCGGCACCGGGCCAAACGGTTTGGCCGCAGCTTGGACGATTTTCTTTCGGAGACGCTTAAACAGCTTGCTCTTGAGGCATCCGGCGAGCTTCGATGACGCGAAGCCGTTTGGCAGCTGGCTGGTCGCGATATCCAGACCCGGCGTTGATCTGGACGAAGTCTTGCTGAGGATGCGAGGTCCCAGCTCCGCCGTCGTTCCGGGGCGCGCGGAGCGCGAACCCGGAACCTAGAGTTTTGAGTCAGCCTTCCAGCCCCGGGCGACCGGCGAGGACTACAATCTCGAGATTCCGGGTTCGACGCTGGCGCGTCGCCCCGGAATGCCGGTCTTGGAGTTCGCTGGCCACACATCAAGCTCGGCTATAGCGGCCAAATTACCGCTCGCCGAACGGAAAATTCCGCGTTAACATCGTTAAATCGCGCTGATGGAGCCGGCTTTGCCTTGACATCGAGGCAACCATGGCTATGTTTCGCGCAACCTTTGGGAAGCTTGCTCGGCACCATGCGCAACTTTATTACCCTCCTTATCGTAGTCGTACCCAGGCGCATCGCCGGGGATGGCTAGCGGCCATCCATCATCCGAGCGGTGCGCAGGGCCTTCCAGGGCCCTTTTTTATTGCCCGAAACGACCCCGACCACGCTGAACCGACCGAAACCATCCGACCGACCAAAACGACAAGCCGCTGAGACCCAGCGATCCGGAGCCCACCATGACCGACAAGATCCACGATCCGAACCAGATGACCGGCGCCGCGATGATCGTGCGCGCGCTCATCGACCACGGCGTGCAGCACATCTTCGGCTATCCGGGCGGCGCGGTGCTTCCGATCTATGACGAGATCTTCCAGCAGAGCGAGGTCGAGCACATCCTGGTCCGCCACGAGCAGGGCGCCGGCCACGCCGCGGAGGGCTATGCGCGTTCGACCGGCAAGCCCGGCGTCGTGCTGGTGACCTCGGGCCCCGGCGCCACCAACATGGTGACGCCGCTGGCGGACGCGCTGATGGACTCGATCCCGCTGGTCTGCATCACCGGCCAGGTGCCGACGCATCTGATCGGCAACGACGCGTTCCAGGAGTGCGACACCGTCGGCATCACCCGGCCCTGCACCAAGCACAACTGGCTGGTCCGCAACGTCAACGATCTCGCCAAGGTGCTGCACGAGGCGTTCTATGTCGCGACTACGGGCCGTCCCGGCCCGGTCGTCGTCGACGTGCCGAAGGACGTGCAGTTCGCGACCGGCACCTATCATCCGCCGCGCAAGTCGGACGTTCACATCTCCTATTCGCCGCGCGCCAAGGGCGACGCGATGCAGATCCGCAAGGCCGTGGCGCTGCTGGCCTCGGCCAAGCGGCCGGTGATCTATTCCGGCGGCGGCGTCGTCAATTCGGGCCGCGAGGCCTCCAAGCTGCTGCGCGAGCTCGTCGAGGTCACGGGCTTCCCGATCACCTCGACCCTGATGGGGCTGGGCGCCTATCCGGCGTCGGGTCCCAACTGGCTCGGCATGCTGGGCATGCACGGCACCTACGAAGCCAACATGACGATGCATGATTGCGACGTCATGCTGTGCGTCGGCGCCCGCTTCGACGACCGCATCACCGGCCGCACCGACGCGTTCTCGCCGAACTCGAAGAAGATCCACATCGACATCGATCCGTCCTCGATCAACAAGAACATCCGCGTCGACGTGCCGATCATCGGCGATTGCGGCGACGTGCTCGCCGACATCCTGCAGGTGTTCAAGGCGGAAGCGAAGAAGCCCGACATCAAGTCGTGGTGGCAGGAGATCGCGGTCTGGCGCGCGCGCAACTCGCTGGCCTACCGGCCGAACCGCGACGTCATCATGCCGCAATATGCGATCCAGCGGCTGTTCGAGCTGACGCGCGGCCGTGACACCTACATCACCACCGAGGTCGGCCAGCACCAGATGTGGGCGGCGCAGTTCTTCGGCTTCGAGGAGCCGCACCGCTGGATGACCTCGGGCGGTCTCGGCACCATGGGCTATGGCCTACCGGCGGCGATCGGCGTGCAGGTCGCGCATCCCGACAGCCTGGTCATCGACATCGGCGGCGACGCCTCGGTGCAGATGACGATGCAGGAGATGTCGACGGCAGTGCAGTACGAGCTGCCGGTCAAGATCTTCATCCTCAACAACCAGTACATGGGCATGGTGCGGCAGTGGCAGCAGCTGCTGCATGGCAACCGCCTGTCGCATTCCTACTCGGAGGCGTTGCCGGACTTCGTCAAGCTCGCCGAGGCCTATGGCGGCGTCGGTCTGCAGGTGAGCAAGCCGGGCGATCTCGACGGCGCGATCAAGGAGATGATCTCGGTCAGGAAGCCGGTGCTGTTCGACTGCCGCGTCGCGGCGCTGGAAAACTGCTTCCCGATGATTCCTTCGGGCAAGGCGCACAATGAGATGATCCTGCCGGCCGAGGCGAGCGATCCTGCCGCGGCGTTCGCGGGTGGCAAGGCGCTGGTGTGAGGCCTGACTGTGAGCACGACGCCAACTCAAAACTCCACTGTCATCGCCCAGCTTGACCGGGCGATCCAGTACGCAGCGGCCGCCGTGAGTCCCACGACGGCCGCGGCGTACTGGATGCCCGCCTTCGCGGGCATGACAGCTCGTATGAGGAGGCGGCCGTGTTCACACTAGCTGAGCTGGAGCAGGCGCACGCCATCGTCGCAGCCGCGGTGCCGGCGACGCCGGCGCATGCGTGGCCGCTGCTTGCCGAGCGGCTGGGGACGCATGTCGTCGTCAAGCATGAGAACCACACCCCGGCCGGCGCCTTCAAGGTGCGCGGCGGGCTCGTCTATGTCGATCAGCTCAAGCGCACGCAGCCGGATGTCCGCGGCCTGATCACCGCGACGCGCGGCAATCATGGCCAGAGCGTCGCGTTCGCCGGCCGCCGCAACGGTCTGCCGGTGACGATCTACGTGCCGCGCGGCAACTCGGTCGAGAAGAACCGCGCAATGGCCGCGTTCGGCGCCGAGCTGATCGAGCACGGCAGTGACTTCCAGGAAGCGCGCGAGGAGGCGATCCGTCACGCCGCGCGCGACGGCCTGCAGATGGTGCCGTCGTTCCATCCGGACATCGTCCGCGGAGTCGCCACCTACGCGCTGGAGCTTTTGCGCTCGGCGCCAGATATCGACGTGCTCTACGTCTCGATCGGTCAGGGCTCGGGCATCTGCGGCTGCATCCTGGCGCGTGACCTGCTGGGACTGAAGACCGAGATCGTCGGCGTCCAATCGACCGGTGCGCCGTCCTATGCGCTGTCGTTCGCGGCGCGGACCGTCGTGACGACAAACAGCGCCGATACCCATGCCGACGGGCTCGCCACGCGCAGCCCGGATGCCGATGCGCTCGCGATCATCCTGAAGGGCGCCTCGCGCATCGTGCAGGTCAGTGATGCCGAGATCGCCGAGGCCGTGCGCATCCTCTGGACCGACACCCACAATCTCGCCGAAGGCGCCGGCGCGGCACCGCTCGCGGCCGCGCTGCAGGAGAAGCAGAAGCTCGCCGGCAAGCGCGTCGGCCTGGTGCTGACCGGCGGCAACATCGATCTCGACCTGTTCAGGCGCTGGGTGATGCCGGCGGCCGCCCATGCCGAAGCGGGGGCCGCATGATGCGCACCCGGCCAACTCCAAATACCGCCGTCATGCCCGGGCTTGACCCGGGCATCCACGAGCCGCACGCGCGACGCTCGACGTGGATGGCCGGGACAAGCCCGGCCATGACGGATGAAATTCTGAGGGGACACCAATGAACCAGCCAGCCTCCGCCTACTTCATCGAAGACCGCCACGATCCGAACGAGACCCATACGCTCTCCGTCCTCGTGCAGAACGAGCCCGGCGTGCTCGCGCGCGTCATCGGCCTGTTCTCGGGGCGCGGCTACAACATCGAGAGCCTCACCGTCTCCGAGACCGAGAGCCAGAAGCATCTCTCGCGCATCACCATCGTGACGACCGGCACGCCGATGGTGATCCAGCAGATCAAGCATCAGCTCGACCGCATGATCCCGGTCTACCGCGTCGTCGACATGACGCTGACCAAGCGGGCGATCGAGCGCGAGCTCGCGATGGTCAAGGTGCGCGGAATCGGAGAGCCGCGGGTCGAGGCGCTCAGGCTGGCGGATGCGTTCCGCGCCCGCGTGATCGATGCGACCACCGAGAGCTTTGTGTTCGAGATCACAGGCAATACCGACAAGATCACTCAGTTTATCGATCTGATGCGTCCGCTCGGCCTGGTCGAAGTCGCCAGGACGGGCGTTGCGGCGATCGGGCGGGGACCGGAAGGGATGTGAGCCATGCTGGCGCGCGACTGGTACTACAACGAACGCAACCGGTTCGGACTCGATCATGCCGTGGCCTCGATCTACGGCTCGGGAGAGGATGCCGACGAGCGCGCGCGCGCCGCGCTGAGGATGCTCGGCGTCAAGCCGGGCTGGCGGGTGGCCGACATCGGCTGCGGCAATGGTGTGCTGGCGACGGAAGCGGCGCTGATGGGTGCCGTGGTCGACGCCATCGACATCTCGCCGGCGATGCTGGCGCTGACCAAGATCTACACCCGCGATCGCCGCACCGCGGTGCGGATGCATGCGGCGGGCCTGCTGTCGTTCGCCTATGAGCCGAACTCCTATGACCTCATCGCCAGCGAGTTCACGCTGCACCATCTGCCGGATTTCTGGAAGGCGGTGGCGCTGGCGCGGATCTTCGCGGCGCTGAAGCCGGGCGCGCAGTTCTTCCTGCGCGACATCGTCTATGTCTCGATGCCCGACGGCGCCGAGCGCTCGATCGAGCAATGGGCCGATTTCAACATCAAGAACCACGACCTCGCCCGCGACAGCGTCATCACCCACATGCGCGACGAAAACTCGACCTTCGCCTGGGTCATGGAGCGCATGCTGGCCGAGGTCGGCTTCGTGACGGTCTCCGCCGACTACCATGCCCCGATGCATGCGACCTACGTGCTGCAGAAGCCGGCGGGGCAGGGCTAGCAATGAACGACACGTGGGTGAATTTCGCTCTGGCGCAGCCGTCGGCGCGCCCCCTCGCCCCGTTCTTACGGGGAGAGGGTCGGGGTGAGGGGCAGCCACTCGGGGAGTGTTCGTGGAGAGACCTGTACCCCTTCACCCCGATTGCATCTGATGAACTGAGGCTGCCGCTCCGGCGCGGCGAAGGCCCGGGCATCCACGCCTTTCCCAGGATGCCGATCGACGTGGATGGCCGGGTCAAGCCCGGCCATGACGACGCGGAGGCAGGTGAGTAATGTCCCAGCAGCTCCTCATCGCCTTCGTCGCCTTCGCCTTCGTGATGTCGTTCACGCCCGGGCCGAACAACATCATGCTGCTGTCGTCCGGCGTGACCTACGGCTTCCGCCGCACGGTGCCGCACATGATGGGGGTCAGCTTCGGCTTCGCTTTCATGGTCGGCGCGGTCGGCGTCGGGCTCGCCACCGTGTTCATCACCTATCCGGTGCTGCAGGAGGTGCTGAAATATCTCGGCGCCGCTTATTTGATCTACCTGGCGGTCGCGATCGCCTTCTCGGGCGCCGCCAAGCCCGAGGACATCGCGCCGCGCGGCCCGATGTCGTTCTGGGGCGCAGCGCTGTTCCAGTGGGTCAACGCCAAGGGCTGGGTGATGGTGATCAGCACCATCACCGCCTATGCCGCGATCGCGCGCTTTCCCGCCAATGTTGCACTGCAGGTCGCGATCAGCTTCGTGATGGCGATCGGCTCGACCGTCACCTGGACGCTGTTCGGCACCGCGCTGCGGCCGCTGCTCAGCTCCGAGCGCGCGGTGCGCGGCTTCAACATCGTGATGGCGGTGCTGCTCCTGGCCTCGCTCTATCCCGTGTTCATGGACGCATGAGGGACCGGGGCGCCATGCGAGATCGGGGTTTCCATCGGAGCCCAAAATGCTCTAGACACGGGCCGGATTTTGTCCGGGCGCAGCCGCCCGTGCCTCACCCAAGCGTCTGACTTTTCAGCCAATTCCGGCCATCTCAAAGAGGAAACGACAATGCGTGTCTACTACGATCGCGACGCCGATCTGAACCTGATCAAGGGCAAGAAGGTCGTCATCGTCGGCTACGGCAGCCAGGGCCATGCCCATGCGCTCAACCTGAAGGATTCCGGCGTCAAGGACGTTGCGATCGCGCTGCGCAAGGGCTCGGCCTCGGCCAAGAAGGCCGAAGGCGCCGGCTTCAAGGTGATGGAAGTCGCCGAGGCCGCCAAGTGGGCCGACCTCGTGATGATGCTGACCCCGGACGAGCTGCAGGGCGACATCTATCGCGAACACCTGCACGACAACATGAAGCAGGGCGCAGCGCTGGTGTTCGCGCACGGCCTCAACGTGCATTTCAACCTGCTCGACCCGCGCGCCGATCTCGACGTGCTGATGATCGCGCCGAAGGGCCCCGGCCACACCGTCCGCTCCGAGTACCAGCGCGGCGGCGGCGTGCCCTGCCTGATCGCGATCGCCAAGGATTCCTCGGGCAACGCCCATGACCTCGGCCTGTCCTATGCTTCTGCTATTGGCGGCGGCCGCGCCGGCATCATCGAGACCACCTTCAAGGAAGAGTGCGAGACCGACCTGTTCGGCGAGCAGGCGGTGCTCTGCGGCGGCCTGGTCGAGCTGATCAAGGCCGGCTACGAGACCCTGACCGAGGCCGGCTACGCCCCGGAGATGGCCTATTTCGAGTGCCTCCACGAGGTGAAGCTGATCGTCGACCTGATCTATGAAGGCGGCATCGCCAACATGAACTACTCGATCTCCAACACCGCGGAGTATGGCGAGTACGTCACCGGCCCGCGCATCATCACCCCGGAGACCAAGGCCGAGATGAAGCGCGTGCTCGACGACATCCAGTCCGGCCGCTTCGCGCGCGACTGGATGCTGGAGAACAAGGTCAACCAGTCCTCGTTCAAGGCCACCCGCGCCCGCCTGTCGCAGCACCCGATCGAGGAAGTCGGCGCCCGCCTGCGCGACATGATGCCCTGGATCAAGAAGGGCGCGCTGGTCGACAAGACCAAGAACTGAGTGGTGTCATCGACGGCCGAGACCGCGGTTCGCGGTCTCGATCGTCAGTTTAATCGAAAGCCTCCGTCCTTCGGGCGGAGGCTTTTTCGTTACCGCAGCAGCGAAATCGCGCGGTTCAGCCCGGCTGCCTGCGACAATCATTGCTGTGGTCCCCGCGAACGCGGGGACCCATAACCACCGTTGCCCTTGATGACCAACGGCGGCAACTCCAGCCTGTCTCCGCCAACTCACATCACGCGGTATGGGTCCCGGCGTTCGCCGGGACGACAGCGGAGGATGAGGCGCCAGCAGAGGATGACGTGTCAATTCAGGTAAGGAGCAGGCTCGGAAGCCCCGCTCACTTCTCGACCCGGTTGTGCACCATCCAGAACCGCAGGGTGCGCTGGGCGGTGTCGTGGGACAGCCGCGCGTAGTCGCGCTCGGCGAGCTTGAGCGTGTCGCTGTCGATGCCGTGCTTGATCGGGCGGTGGGTCAGGATCTTCGCCACCACCGACCAGGTCAGCCCGGCGGCGCGGCAGGGGATCAGCACGATGTCGGTGCGCGGGCCTTCCAGCACCTTGGCCATCATCTCGGTCGGCAGGTTGTTGAGCAGTCCGAGCGCGGCGGCGACCTCGCCGAACCGACGGGTCTCAGCGAAGAATGAGATCGCGGGGTCGTTGAGCTCGTTGAGGCCCTTCATTCGCTTCACCGCCTCTTCGGCCAGCGTGAAGTCGCGTCCGACGAGACCGCCATCGGTGCGGGCGACGTCTGCGATGGACTTGATGACTTTCTTGATTTCCTGCTGCAGCACCGGCGGCGCTGAGGCCATCATCTTGGCGCGGACCGCGTCGGTCGCCCGGCGCAACAGATCGCGGAGATGCCGGTTGGGCAGGTCGACGCGCAGGCCGATGACCTCGGTCAGTTCGTCGTCGTCCTCGGCGTGGGCGATCATCCCGGTATAGCCGGTCTCGGAAAAGCGCGCGGTCTGGTTGTTGGCGAGCTTGCGGATCACCCGGCGTTCGCCGCGGTCGACGATGATGTCGGTGATCGCCGCGGTCAGATGCGGGCGGCTGGAGATCGCCATCAGGTGGTCCTGGCCCCTGGTCGCGGCGACCTCGACCAGGGTGTGCTCGGACAGCCGCGTCGAATGCATCAGCACGCTTTCGGCGACGGAGATCTCCTCGTCCCGCGCCAGCCGCTGGATGACCTCGACCGGCGCATGGTCGACCGGGGCGAGATGCTTGCTGAGCTCGCTCCGCGCGCGGGTTTCCACGCGCGAGACGAGCATGCACAGCACGTCGTCGAAAACCTTGATCTGCTCTTCGCTGAGACGCTCGCCGTCGTGCAGGAACAGGTTCGTGACCTGGCGGAGCGTATGGACGCGTTTCTCGGACGAGCCGCTGCGAACGGCGTCCTCGAGCTCGGAGATGATCGAACGGTCCGGCTGCGGATACTGTTCTGACTGATGCACGTTGACGCTCGTCTCGCCCAAGGGAATGACCGACGCGGCAGCGATGCTTCGGCTCCGCTGCCCAGCTGCCGGCCGGGCCAGCTTTCAGCAGGGGCGATAACAAGGAGTTAGGGGGCGTAGGCGTAGTACTCCGGGGAAACACGGATACGGAAAATTAAGACGATGCTGCTAGCCCTTGAAGCGCGACGCTCCTGCTCGCACGCGTCGAGACCTCCAGTGTCGGCGGTGGCTGCCTCGAGTGGTCCCGCGAGCGACCTGGTCGATAAAGGAAATGTTAATGATCCCATGAGGTCAGAAGCATTTCTTCATCTTCACGTTGCGGTCCTGTGCAGCTCACCTCAGCTGTGATCCTCCAAGCATCGAATTTTAAATCACATTCTTGCTGCAGGCATGCTGGCCCTGAAGGCGATGCTGTCCGATCGCCTGTCTCTGCTCGAGGCCGTGCCGGGCGGCCAGGGAGCGATCTGGAGCGATCTCATGGCGCGAGTTTCTTCGACGCGTGAAAATCAGCGCCAGCACGAGGCCGCATCCCGTGCGATAATCGCTCCGCAACTCGTTGAGGTCGCCATGAAATCCGTCGTCGTCACCGGTGCGTCCACCGGCATCGGTTTCGCCTGTTCCAAGGTTCTCCTCGCACGCGGCTTCCGGGTGTTCGGGAGCGTTCGCAAAGCGGCTGACGCGGACCGTCTGCGCGCCGAGCTCGGTGCCAATTTCACGCCACTGCTGTTCGACGTCACAGATGAGGCCGCGGTGAAGGCCGCCGCGCAACAGGTGCGCGTGGCTCTCGACGGCGAGGCGCTCGCCGGTCTCGTCAACAATGCCGGCATCGCCGTCGCCGGTCCGGTGACGGAGCTGCCGATCGAGCAGTTTCGCCACCAACTGGAGGTCAACGTCATCGGCCCTGTCATCGCGACCCAGGCGTTCGCGCCGCTGCTCGGGGCCGATCCTTCGATGCGCGGCGGGCCCGGGCGGATCGTGATGATCAGCTCGGTCGCCGGGCGCAACGGCAATCCGCTGTTGGCGCCGTACTCGACCTCGAAGCACGCGGTCGAGGGACTGTCGGAGAGCCTGCGCCGTGAAATGATGCTGTTCGGCATCGACGTCGTCATCATTGCGCCGGGAGCGGTGAAGACGCCGATCTGGGGCAAGGCGGAGGAGGTCGACCTGTCGCCGTATCAGCGCTCGCCGTTCTTCCCGGCGCTGCAGAAGGTGCGCAGCTTCATGCTGCATCTCGGCAAGATCGGCTTGCCGGCCGAGACCATCGCCGAAAAGGTGGCGGAGGCCCTGACGGCGGCGGCGCCCAAGGTGCGCTACGAGATCGCGCCGGATGCCTTGCAGCAATGGGTCGTGCGGATACTGCCGAAGCGGACGGTCGACCGGATCATCGCGAAGCGGCTCGGCCTGACGCCGGCGGGCAAGGCCTGACGGGCGGGCATGGCGACGACGGGCAAGACCCAGGCGGAGCTCCTCTGCCTGGTCGAACAGGCGATCCAGGCCCAGCCCGGATGCGAGACCGCGCGCGTGCCCGCCCTTCATGCGCTCGACGTGCGCAGCGGCCGCAACTGGGAGATCCCGCACGTCATCCTCGGCGACAGCCTGATCAGCGACGTCGACCGCGCCGTCATGAGCGTGCAGCGCCGGCTGGGGCGGGAGTTTCATCTGATTGCCGATGATGAGGCGGTGGAGACGACGAGTGCGGGGCCCGCCGTCTCGCACGGCGCCTGAAGGCCCTCAGGTCAACAGTCTCAGGTCAACAATCCCTGGCGCAACGCCAGCCGCACCAGCTCGATGTCGGTGGCGACGCCCAGCTTGTCCTTGATCAGCGAGTGCAGATTGGCGATCGTCTTGGGGCTGAGGTGGAGGGCTGCCGCGATCTCGTCGGTGGTGCGCTCGGCGAGCAGCATCTGCATCACTTCGAACTCGCGCGCGGTGAGGACGTCGCTTGCGACGGTCTCGCCAGACAGGCGGCTGAGCGCAAGCTCGTGATCGATGTCCGGGCTGATCGATAGCCCACCGGCAAGCACGTCCATGACGGCGCGCACGAGCATCTCTGGCGTGCTGCTCTTGGTGACGTAGCCGCGGGCGCCGGCACGGATCGCCTGCACCGCGAAGCCGGCATTCTCGTGCATGGTGAACACCAGGATCCGCGCGTCGCGGTCCCATTGCCGGATGCGGCGGATGCCCTCGATGCCGCCGACGCCCGGCATCGTCAGGTCCATGATGACGAGGTCGGGTCTGACCTCCTTGAACAGCCGGTAGGCCTCGGCCCCATCGGCAGCCTCGGCGACCACCCGCAGCCCCGGCTGCTTCTGCAGCATCGAGCGATAGCCCTCGCGAACCACGGCATGATCGTCGACCAGCAGGATGGTGCCGCCGCGCGTGCTCATGCGGCGCGCCCGAGCGCAGCCGGCGTCGGCGGGCCGGATCCGACCGGCACGGGGATGACGACGCGGAGCTGCGCGCCGCCGCCGGCCCCGCTCGCAAAGCTCATCTCGCCGGCCAGGGACGCGACGCGCTCGCGCATGCCGAGCAGTCCCATGCCGGATTTGCCGACGGCCTCGCGCGCCGGACCGTCGTCGTCGACGGTGAGCGCGATGGCCTCGCCGCCATCACCTGGCTGCTGCTGCACCGCCAGCTGCAGCCGCACGCGGGTTGCCCCGGCATGCCTGGCCGCGTTGGTCAGTGCTTCCTGGGCGATGCGATAGAGGTTGGTGGCGATCATGTCGGGGACATGGTCGATGCGCCCCGACAGCGCGATCTCGAACCGGGTTGCCCCGTGCTGGCGCCGGTTCCAGCCGGCAACGAGGCCTTCGAGGCTCGCGGCCAGGCCGAGTTCGTCGACATCGGGCGGCCGCAGCCGCACCAAGGCGCCGCGCAGCGTGTCCATCATGTCGGTTGCGGTGCGGGCGATGCTGTCGCATTCGCCGGTCAGTGCCGGGCAGTCCTGCGCAGCGGTGTGACGGATCGAGGCCGCGAGCGCGCGGATCGCCGCAAGCGACTGGCCGAACTCGTCGTGCAGCTCGCGCGCCAGATGGCGCCGCTCGTCATCCTGCAGGGCGATGAGGCGCCGGGTCAGTTCATTGCGCTGCGCCAGCGCCGTCTCCAACCCTTCGGCAAGCTGGTTGAAGGCATCACCGATCGCCGAGAGCTCGGCCAGATCGAACGGCGGCAGCCGTGCCGTCAGATCGTTCGCGGCGATGCGCTCGAGCCCGGCGCGGATCAGCCGCGTCGGCCGCAGCGCGCGGGCTAGCGCCGCATGGGCCAGCACGCACAGCAGGATCAGCGCGGTCCCGAGCACCGGCAGCAGCCGGCTCAATTCGCGCCAGGCGTTCGCCGTCATCACCCCGGCATCGATCCCGACCACGGCATCGCCGGTCCTGCTGTTTCGAAACAGCACCGGCCGCGTGGTCTCGCGGCCGGGCGCGAATAGCCGTTCGTAGAGCCAGGCGAAGGTGCGCGGCGGCTCGTCCGTCTGGGCATCGGGG
The DNA here is from genome assembly GCF_051167655.1 of Bradyrhizobium sp. HKCCYLS2038. Classification (NCBI taxonomy): domain Bacteria; kingdom Pseudomonadati; phylum Pseudomonadota; class Alphaproteobacteria; order Hyphomicrobiales; family Nitrobacteraceae; genus Bradyrhizobium; species Bradyrhizobium sp. HKCCYLS2038. Next base: position 1,729,549 of record NZ_JBNPTM010000001.1, read on the forward strand.
CCGCCGCAGATGCGCTGCACGACGTCGCCCCCGACATCGCGATAGGCGATGCAGAGGCCGGGCGCCATCGCGGCGGCGGCGATCGCATCGAGGTCGGGAAACGATGCCGGGGGATTGTTGACCCAGTGCATCTTGTTCTGCTGCAGCTGCAGCGTCCGCGCGGCGATCTCGGCGACCGCAGCGTTGCGCGCCTGCGCCGAGCGATCGATGTCGAACAGCACATAGGCGCAGATCGCCGCGAAGCAGAGCGCCGACACCAATGCGATGCGCAGGGTCAGGCGATATTTGAGGTCGTAGCGGGTCCACATCATCTGCGCGTCCTTGGCCGCCCAGCCCGCATTTAAAGGCAGAACCGCCGGCTCCGGAAGCGCCGCGGCCTGGATGACCCGACGTCGTGAAATTTTCCCGTCTTCCGTCGGGACGGCCGCCGGTTCAGCCCCGGCGCAGTGTGCCTAGGCTCGGACCATGCAACACCTTGCCGGGGGAGCTCCGATGACAAACCGCCGCCTCGTCCATTGCCTCGTTTTCGCGCTTGCTGCTTTCTGCGGTGCGGGCTCCGCCGCGGCGTCCGATCAAGCACCGGCCGTGACGGTCGACGAATTCAGCTATCTCGACACGTCCGGCGAGCCGGCCGACCAGACGGCCGCGCATCAGCGCCGGCTGCAGACTTTCGTGACCGCGCTCAAGCGCGATGTCGCCGCTGACACGCGCTTGCGCCTGGTCAGTCCGTCCTGCGCCCCGGCTTGCCCGGGCGATGCGTCTCCGGACGACCGCTTGCGCATGGCGGCCGAGGCGGGTGCCGGGATCGTGATCACGGGCGGGGTCCAGAAGCTTTCGACGCTGGTGCAGTGGGCGCGGGCCGCGGCGATCGACGTCGCATCGCACCGGGTGCTGTTCGACAAGGTCTTCACCTTCCGCGGCGACAGCGACGAGGCGTGGGAGCGTGCCGAGCTGTTCGTGTCGCGCCAAGTCCGCGACGCGCTGGTGCCGGAGCCGATCCGGCTGGTGTTGCTGCCGTTCGAGCTCGACGATACCAGCGCCGGCGCGGCCCTCGGCGAGACCGAGACGGATCGCAACAGCCTGCAGGCGGCGACCGACGCAGTGCGGCAATTGCTGCAGCATTCGGCCCGCTATCGGCTCGTCGACAACGTCGGCGAACGCTCGCCGGAGCAGCCGATGCGCACCTGCGAGGATTGCGAAGCCCGTGCTGCCCGCGCACTCGGCGCCCAGCAATCGCTGCTCGGGATCGTGCGGCGGATCGGCCGCACCGAATACATCATCGGCTTTCGCGTCCGTCAGGCAGACACGGGTGCGCTGATCGCCGCAGGCGACAGCGGGCTCAGGCTCGGCGCCAACGAGTCCTGGAGCCGCGGTGCAATGCGCCTGGTGCGCGAGCGGCTGCTCGAGAGCGGCGGCGCCGAGCGCTGATCGGGGTCAGGGAGCGGCGTGGCGGCAAGAGCGATCGCCGCGTTGTCTCCGCTGCAACGCCGAATGGCGAAAGCGGCTCCGTGCAAATCCGGACTGTTGTCATTTGTGACGATTTCATTACGGTCACATGACAGGATGGGACGTCCTCGATCTGCCGGCATGCGCCGGCGATGGACCGTCGTGTCCGAGCATCGCCGCCGCATGTCGCTCTCCCCGAACGAACCGATCACCACGCTCAGCGCGGCCAGCGCAACCCGTGCAGCCATCATCCGGATGTCAGCCGTCACCGCGCCGCACGTCGCCGCGCTGGCGCTGATGCTGCACACCGAGACCGATTTCGGCTCGCGGCTCGGCTTCGTGCTGGCCTGGGGCATCCTGAACGGCTTCTGGCTGGTGCTGTTGCGGCGGCCGGCGGTGTCCGGTGCGCTGGCGCTAACCATGGTGGTGGTGCTGGTGCTGCTGTCGCAGCTGAAGCACGCCGTGGTCCAGATGACCGCGAACTTCGTCGACGTGATGCTGATCGACCACGACAGCGCGGCGTTCCTGTTCACGATCTTTCCGAACCTGAAGCTGTCGGTGCTGGTCGCGGCCGCTGTCGTGCTGCCGCTGATGGGCCTGTTGTGGTGGGCCGACCCGTATCGCGTGGCGCGGCTGCCGGCGCTGGCCGGCAAGCTCGCCTGCCTCGCGGCGCTGACGCTGTATTCGCTGAACTGGCGCGACGAAGCCTGGCGCGGCTATTACGACGACGGCTATCTGTCGAAATTTGCCCGCTCCGGCGTGACCGCAGTATCGGATTTCCTCGCCAACGGCTTCATGGAATCCGATGCCACGGCGGACCGCAAGCTGGCGGCCTTCGTTCCGGATTCCTGCCATCCGGCCGGGCAGCGGCCGAACATCGTGCTGGTCCACGACGAATCCAGCTTCGACATCCGCGCGGCCGCCGGCATCAAGGTGCCCGCCGGCTACGGCAGCCACTTCAAGTCGTTCGACGGCAAGGCGCGCCAGTTCATGGCCGAGAGCAACGGCGGGCCGAGCTGGTTCACCGAATACAACGTGCTCGCCGGGCTGTCGTCGCGCTCGTTCGGCCGCTTCGCCTATTTCGTCACGCGCATCGCGTCGGGCCGGGTCGAGCGCGGCCTGCCGCTGGCGCTGCGCAACTGTGGTTACGACACGGTGTCGTTGTATCCGGCGCATGGCGCCTTCATGAGCGCGCGCAGCTTCCAGACCACGGTGGGCGTCGACCGCTTCCTCGACGCGCGCGATCTCCATGCCAAGGGCGTCGAGCCCGACGGCTTCTTCTACGATGCGGCGCTCGACCTGATGCAGCAGCGCAAGCCGGGCAAGCCACTGTTCATGTTCGTCTACCTCGCCGCCAATCATTTCCCCTGGGAGACGACGTTCCGGCCCGATCTGATGCCGTCCTGGCGCGCGCCCGGCAACATGCCGACGATCGACGAATATCTGCGCCGGCAGGCCATGAGCGCGTCGGACTATCAGCGCTTCCTGGCGAACCTCAAGAAGCGCTTCGGCGACCAGCCGTTCCTGATCGTGCGCTACGGCGACCATCAGCCGGAATTCTCGCCGCACATTCTCGATCCCAAGCTGGACGAGGCCGGCATCGGCCAGAAGCTCGAAAACTACGATCCGCGCTACTATCAGACCTATTTCGCGATCGACGCCGTCAATTTTGAACCGCGCCGGAGCGACGCCGTGATGGACAAGATCGACGCCGCCTATCTGCCGCTGGTCACGCTCGAAGCCGCCGGCATTCCGCTCGATCCGTCCTTTGCCGAGCAGAAGGACATCATGCTGCGCTGCAAGGGCGTGTTCTACGCCTGCGGCGACGGCGCCGAGGCGCGCCGCCTCAACCGCATGCTGATCGACGCCGACCTGATCCGGGGATTATAGGCGGCGCGCTGCCGACCTCACGGCATTGCGACCGTTCACCGTCCGATCGGAGCATTGCCGCGCGCCCGGCGCTGCGCTACGCCGTGCGCTTCGTGCAATTGGGAGGTTCGACATGTCCACATCGGTCAAGGAACTGATGGCCGCCGCCAACGCCGTGGTGCCGAAAATCACGCCCGCCGAGGCGCAGGCGATGATCGCCAAGGGCAACACGCTGGTGCTCGACGTGCGCGATGCGCCGGAGGTCGAGAAGAGCGGCAAGATCGAAGGCGCCCACCACGTCTCGCGCGGCATGCTCGAATTCCGCGCCGATCCGGACTCGCCCTATCACGACAAGAATTTCGCCAAGGACAAGAGCATCATTCTGTATTGCGCCTCCGGCGGCCGCTCGGCGCTGTCGGGCAAGACGCTGAAGGATCTCGGCTACGACAAGGTCTTCAACGTCGGCGCGTTCAAGGACTGGGCCGAGAGCGGCGGCTTGGTCGAGAAGCCGATCGAGCCGGGGATGTGATTTCGCTCAGCTGATTGGCGAGCGTGGTCGTCTGTTTGGTGCGGGCGGTGGTTGCGCAATCCACCGCCGTCATTGCGAGCGAAGCGAAGCAATCCAGAGTCCTCGTGACGCCCTGGATTGCTTCGCTTCGCTCGCAATGACGGAGGAGAGACCGCCGTCGTAACTTCACTTCGAAATCTTGCTCCACAGCCAGCGCGCCACCGCCTGTGGCGAGGACTCCGCGTCGCTGCCGGACGCCCGCAAATTCGCCTGCTGCATGGTCGCAATGTCGATGCGGCCGAGCAGGGGCCTTAGCGCATCCTGCAACGCGCGGTCATCGGCGCGCTTCGGCGACAGCAGCAGGATCGCGTCATAGGGCGGGATGGCGTGCTTGGGATCGTCGAGCACGACGAGGTCGTATTTGGCGATCAGCCCGTCGCTGGTGTAGCCGGCGATGACGTCGACCTCGCCCGAGGCGACCGCGGCATACATGAAGTCCGGCTGCATCTGGCGCTGGGCGCGGAAGGCCAGGCCATAGGCGTCACGCAACGCGGCCCATTCCGGACGCGAGAAGAATTCGTAGTCGCCGGCGATCGACATCTGCGACGTGTGACGCGCGAGGTCCGCGATCGAGCGGACGCCGAGCGCCTCTGCCTTCTTGCGCGGCATCACCAGCGCATAGGCGTTCTCGAAGCCGAGTTCGCCGAGCAGCGTCACCTTGTCCTTGGCGAGGTCCTGTTTCAGCGCCGCCAGCAGCGCCTTGGGCGGCAGCTGCTCCTGGTGATGAAACTGGTTGGCCCACAACGTGCCTGAATATTCGACATAGGCGTCGATGTCGCCGTTCTTCAGCGCCTCGTAGATCACGCTGGAGCCGAGCCCGGCGCGCGACGTCGCCGACAGGCCCGCGGCCTGCAGCCGCTCGCCGATCAGCGCCGACAGCACATATTGCTCGGTGAAGGTCTTTGCGCCGATCACGTAGCGCGCGGCGCCGCCGGCGAGCGAGGGCAGCAGGCTTGCCGCCACCATCAGCGCGATGGTCGCGGTGCCCAGTGCCACGCGGGCGCGGCTGCGCGTCCGCAGGCCAGTCTCGATCAACGCCAGCAACTGATCGACCGCGAGCGCCAGCACGGCGGCGGCGACGCAGCCGAACACGACCAGCACCCAGTTCTGGGTCTGCAGTCCGGCGAAGATGTAGTTGCCGAGCGAGGTCTGGCCGATCGGCGTCGAAAGGGTCGCGGTGCCGATCACCCAGACCGCCGCGGTGCGGATGCCGGCCATGATCACCGGCAGCGCCAGCGGCAGCTCGACCATGGTCAGCGCCTGGCGCTCGGTCATGCCGACGCCCTTGGCAGCCTCGATCAGGCCGGCATCGACGCCGTTCAGTCCGGTGATGGTGTTGCGCAGCACCGGCAGCATCGAATACAGCGCCAGCGCCAGCACCGCCGGCAGGAAGCCGAACGCCGAGAATGACACGCCGAACCAGCGCAGCGTCACGGCCGCGAGCGCCAGCAGCAGCGGATAGAACAGTGCCAGCAGCGCCAGGCCCGGCACGGTCTGCACCACGCTGGCCAGGCCGAGCAGGACGTTGCGCAGCGACGGCGTGTTGCGCGCGGCGAGCGCCAGCGGGAAGCTGACGGCGAGGCCGAGCGCGAGCGCGGTGATGCTGACGCGCAGATGGCTGCCGAGATAGTCGGCGAGATGCGACAGCGCTTCGGCAAAGCGGGGATCGGACAGCAGGCTCATGCGGCGCCGCTCCCGGGCAGCAGCGCCGCCAGACGCGCGGCCTGGCGGCGCGGCGTCGTCATCAGCTCCGTGACATAGGCCTCATTGCTGGCCGCGAGCGCGGCGGGCGTGCCGACCTCGACCAGGCGTCCCGATCGCATCACCGCGATGCGGTCGGCGAGCAGCAGCGCCTCGGTGATGTCGTGCGTGATCATCAGCGTGGTCAGCCCGAGCTTGTCGTGCACCGCGCGGTAGTCGCTGCCCAGCGCATCGCGCGTCAGCGGATCGAGCGCGCCGAACGGCTCGTCCATCAGCACGATGCGGGGATGCGCCGCGAGCGCGCGGGCGACGCCGACGCGCTGGCGCTGGCCGCCGGAGAGCTCGTCGGGAAGGCGGTCGCGATGGGTCTTGCGGTCGAGCTGCACGAGGTCGAGCAGCTCGTCGACGCGCGCGGCGATCTCGCTCGGCGGCGTGCCCAGCAGCTTGGGGGTGATGCCGATGTTGGCGGCAACCGTCATGTGTGGAAACAGCGCGCCGCTCTGGAACACCGTGCCGATGCGGCGGCGCAGGGCGACCGGCTCGACAGTGCCGATGTCCTCGCCGCCGATCCGGATCGTGCCGCCGTCCAGCGCGATCAGGCGATTGGTCAGCCGCAGCAGCGTCGTCTTGCCCGAGCCGGAGCCGCCGACGATCGCCAGGAACTCGCCCTCGGCGATCTCCAGCGAAACATCGTCCACCGCGACCACCGGACCCGGGAAAGTCTTGCGGACATGATCATAGGCGATGAGGGGCGTGCGCGGCATGCGGCCTTTCGGGGCAGGGGGCCTCGGCTGCAGACCTAGCACGTCCGGGCGCCGCGTTGAACTTCAGCGCGCAAGCGGCTAAGCCGTCCGGGCGATTTTCGGGGGAGGAACTTGGACGTGACGCAGCCCACGGCCGCCGCGGTCTCGCTCGACGGGACCACGGTCGCATTCCGTCTCGCTGGCGGACGCAGCTATACCGCCGTGGAGACGGCCGATCTGAGCGTCGCCGACGGCGAGTTCGTCGCCATCGTCGGGCCCACCGGCTGCGGCAAGTCGACCCTGCTCAACGTCGCGGCCGGGCTCTTGAAGCCGGCCGCAGGTCACGTGCGCATCTTCGGCCAGCCGCTCGCGGGCCTCAATCGCGAGGCCGGCTACCTGTTCCAGGCCGATGCGCTGTTCCCGTGGAAGACGGCGCTGGAGAACGTCGCCATCGGGCTCGAGGTCGCCGGCACGCCCGCGCGCGACGCGGCGGCGAAGGCGCAGCAATGGCTGACCTCGGTCGGCCTCGGCGCCTTCGGCAACCGCTATCCGCACATGCTGTCCGGCGGCCAGCGCAAGCGCGTCGGCCTCGCCCAGGTCTTGATCCGCAATCCCCGCATCATCCTGATGGACGAGCCGTTCGGGCCGCTCGACGCGCAGACCCGGCAGATCATGGGCAATCTCTTGCTCGATCTCTGGAGCGCCGACCGCAAGGCCGTGCTGTTCGTCACCCATGATCTGGAGGAGGCGATCGCGCTCGCCGACCGCGTCGTCATCATGTCCGCCGGACCTGCCTCGCGCATCATCGGCGACTGGCGCGTGAGCCTGCCGCGTCCGCGCGACATCTTCGAAGTGCGCATGAAGCACGAGTTCCACGAGCTGCATCGCGACATCTGGCAGACGCTGAAGGCCGAGGTCGAGAAGACCTACAAGCAGGCGGAGGCGGTGTGATGAGGCGTTCAGGTCCGGCTGTCCGCCCCGTGCACAGGTCCAGCTCCCCTCCCCCTTGCGGGGAGGGGTCGGGGGTGGGGGTCCCAGCAAAGACTTCCCGTGTGGACCCCCCACCCCGACCCTCCCCCGCAAGGGGGGAGGGAGTGCACCGCCGGCGTCGCGCTCACATCGCTTTCACCATGCAAGGTGGAGCAGCCTGATGTCGCGTCTCGGTCTGCTCGCGCTGCAGCTGCTCGTCGCCATCGTCGCTCTCGCGCTGTGGCAGTTTCTGGCCAAGGTCCCGCTGTTCGGGCGCATCTGGCTGCCGCCGTTCTTCTTCTCCAACCCGGTCGACGTGTTCACACAGGTCGTGAAGTGGTTCGCGAGCGGTGCGATCTGGAAGCATCTCGCGATCACGCTGTGGGAATCGATCCTGGCGTTCGCGATCGGCTCGCTCGGCGGCGTGCTGGTCGGCTTCTGGTTTGCGCGCAAGCCGCTGGTGGCCGCCGTGTTCGACCCCTACGTCAAGATGGCCAACGCACTGCCGCGCGTGGTGCTGGCACCGATCTTCACGCTGTGGCTGGGGCTGGGCATCTGGTCGAAGGTCGCGCTCGGCGTCACGCTCGTGTTCTTCATCGTCTTCTTCAACGTCTATCAGGGCGTCAAGGAAGTCTCGACCGTGGTGCGCGACAATGCGCGCATGCTCGGCATGAGCGAGCGGCAGCTGATGCGCCACGTCTATTGGCCGTCGGCGCTGTCCTGGATGTTCTCCTCGCTGCACACCTCCGTCGGCTTCGCCGTGGTCGGCGCCGTCGTCGGCGAATATCTCGGCTCGGCGGCCGGGCTCGGCTATCTCATTCAGCAGGCCGAGGGCATCTTCGACGTCGCCGGCGTGTTCGCCGGCATGTTCGTGCTGTCGGCCTTCGTCATCCTGATCGACATCTGCGTCACGCTGGTGGAACGACGGCTGCTGGTGTGGCGGCCCGATGCGGCGGATGGACGATGAGGGCCTCAGTGCTTCACCACACTCCGGTGTCGTCCCCGCGAACGCGGGGACCCATAACCACAGGGAGGGGTTTGGGGCACGCTCGACGACCAGTCTTTTCTCACCGCGACATCACGCGGTATGGGTCCCTGCGTTCGCAGGGACGACGGCGGTGGTTTGGGGCGGCCCTTCTCAATCAAATCGCTGACGCCTAATCTGATCGACACGAACGGAGGAAACAACATGAACAAGATCATCGGCCGGGTTACCGGCGCGCTGCTGGCGCTGACGCTGAGCACGGGGCTGGCGAGCGCGGCGACCAAGATCACGATTGCGGTCGGCGGCGGCGCCTGCCTGTGCTACCTGCCGACGGTGCTGGCCAAGCAGCTCGGCGAATATGACAAGGCCGGGCTCGACGTCGAGCTCGTCGATCTCAAGGGCGGCTCGGATGCGCTCAAGGCGGTGCTCGGCGGCAGCGCCGACGTCGTCTCCGGCTATTTCGATCACTGCGTCAATCTCGCCGCCAAGAAGCAGGAGATGCAGTCCTTCGTCGTCTATGACCGCTATCCCGGCCTGGTGCTGGTGGTGGCGCCGTCGCACAACAAGGAGATCAGCTCGGTCAAGGATCTCGCCGGCAAGAAGGTCGGCGTCAGCGCGCCGGGCTCCTCGACCGACTTCTTCCTGAAATACATGCTGAAGAAGAACGGCCTCGATCCCGCGGGCACTGCCGTGATCGGCGTCGGCCTCGGCGCGACCGCGGTCGCGGCGATGGAGCAGGGCCAGATCGACGCCGCCGTGATGCTCGATCCCTCGGTGACCGTGCTGCAGGGGACGCATCAGGACCTGAAGATCCTTGCTGACACGCGCACCCAGCACGACACGCTGGAGGTGTTCGGCGGCGAATATCCGGGCGGCGCGCTGTACTCCACCGCGGCCTGGATCGCCGGCCACGACAAGGAGACGCAGGCGCTGACCAACGCGATCGTCGCGACGCTCGGCTGGATCCATGCGCATACGCCGGAGGAGATCATGGCCAAGATGCCCGAGGAGCTCGTCGGCAAGGACAAGGCGCTGTATCTCGCCGCGCTGAAGAACACCATTCCGATGTACTCGCAGACCGGCAAGATGGACCCGAAGGGCGCGGATGCCGTGCTCGCGGTGTTCTCGACCGGCTCGCCGGACGTCGCCAAGGCCAATGTCGACGTCAGCAAGACCTTCACCAACAAGTTCGTCGAGCAGGCGAAGGTTGCGAAATAGCGGATGACCGACGTCGTCATCCACCGCGTCACTGCGCTCGACCTCAAGGTCGAGCCGTGGGACTGGCCGTTCGCGCGAGAGCGCCGCGACGACATCACGGCGCATTTCGCCGAGCACCAGCGCGAGAAGCCCGGGCTGTGGAACGGCCGCATCCTGCTCGGACGCGACGCCCGCTTCGACGGCGGGCAGTTCTCGGCGCGCTACTTCGAGACTGATTTCGCCAGCCTGCTGGCGTGGCGCGACTGGGGCTTTCCGGACCGCACCGCCTTCAACGGCTTCGGCATGGGCGCGCTGCGCTCCGCCGACGGCGCCTTCGTGCTCGGCGAGATGGGGGCGCACACCGCCAATGCAGGCCGGCTGTATTTCCCCGCCGGCACGCCGGATCTCGACGATGTCAGCAATGGGGTGCTTGATCTCGCCGCCAATGTCGCGCGCGAGGTCGAGGAGGAGACCGGGCTCACGCCGGCGGACTATCAGGCCGCGGCGCATTGGGACTGTGTCGTCACCGGCGCCTCGATCGCGCTGATGCGCGTGCTCGACGCGGCCGAGAGCGGCGACGTTCTGCAGCGCCGCATCGAAGCCAACCTCGCCGCGCAGCAGGAGCCGGAACTCGCAGGCATCCGGCTTGTTCGAAGTCTGGGTGATCTGAACGCGGCGATGCCGCGGTTCGTCACCGCCTTTCTCGAGACCCAGTTCAGCGAGGCAGTTCCATCCGCATGAGCAAGAAAGCGCGCACGCTCGCCAGCGAGCTCGATCCGTTCATCTCGCCGTTCCGGGTCGATGGCGGCCACAAATTTCATCTCAAGTCGCACAAGACCAAGGTGAAGGGCGGCCTCGACAAGGAGCAGGGCGAGGCGATCATCGAGCAGAACCGCAAGCGGCTCGCCGACTTCCAGGAGAAGCTCTACGCCCAGGACCGCTGGTCGGTGCTGGTGCTGCTGCAGGGCATGGACGCCTCGGGCAAGGACAGCGCCATCAAGAGCATCTTCGAGGGCGTCAATCCGCAGGGCTGCGAGGTGACCTCGTTCAAGCAGCCGACCTCGAAGGAGCTCGATCATGACTTCATGTGGCGCAGCAATATCGCGCTGCCCGAGCGCGGCCGCATCGGCATCTTCAACCGCTCCTACTATGAGGAATGCCTGGTCACGCGGGTGCATCCGGAGATCCTCAAGGCCGAGAAGCTGCCACAGAGGCTCGTCACCAAGAACATCTGGCGCGAGCGCTTCGAGGACATCTCGGCCTTCGAGCGCTATTTGACGCGCAACGGCACCGTGATCCTGAAGTTCTTCCTGAACATCTCCAAGGAGGAGCAGCGCGAGCGCTTCCTCGACCGGCTCGAGCAGCCGGCGAAGAACTGGAAGTTCTCGATGGGCGACGTCACCGAGCGCGCCAAATGGCACCGCTACCAGGCGGTCTACCAGGACATCGTGCGCCACACGTCGACGCCGTACGCACCCTGGCACGTCGTGCCCGCCGATCACAAATGGTTCGCCCGCGTCGTCATCGGCTCGACCATCGTCGCCGCGCTGGAAAACCTCGACCTGCATTTCCCCCGCGTCGATCCCGACGCGCGCGAGGAGTTCAAGTCCGTCCGCAAGGCGCTGGAGAACGAGGGCAAGGGCGGGAAGAAGGGATGAGGCGCGCGAGGAGACGCGAGACCGAAGCCGCATTCGCCGTCATTCCGGGGCGCGCGCAGCGCGAGCCCGGAATCCATAACCCCAACAGTTTGTGAGGTTCGAGCTGTCGCCACGGCGAGCCGTTGCTACCAACGGCCGACTGTGGCTATGGATTCCGGGCTCGCGCTACGCGCGCCCCGGAATGACGGCGGAGAGAGCTACTCAATAGTCGCACAGTCACGCCGCTCCGGCCTGCCGTGCCTCGTCCACCTGCAGGAACCGCTGCGCGAACTCCGCTGCCGGCATCGGCTTGCCGAAGTGATAGCCCTGGCCGTGCTCGCAGCCGAGACGGAGCAGGAACTCGGCGGTGGCCTGGTTCTCGATGCCCTCGGCGATGACGGACAGGCCGAGCTGCTTGCTGAGGCTCACCGTCGAGCCGACGATGGCGGCGTCGTCTGACTGGGTCAGCACGTCGAAGACGAAGGAGCGATCGATCTTGAGACCGTCGAGCGGGAACTTCTTGAGATAGCTGAGGCTCGCATAGCCGGTGCCGAAATCGTCGAACACCAGGCTGACGCCCAGCGCCTGCAGCCGGTTGAAGGTCTGCAGCACGCGGGCCTCGTCATGCAGCAGGATGTCCTCGGTGACTTCGAGCTCGAGCAGACCAGGCGTCAGTCCCGTCACGTCGAGCAGCTTGGCGACGAACGCCGCGAGGTCGCCCGACTGGACCTGGGATGGCGCGAGGTTGACGCCGATTCGGATCGCGTGGCCGGCGAGCTGCCAATCCCGCGCTTGCCGGCAGGCCGTCGTCATGACCCAGGAGGCGACCGCTTCCGACAGCGGCGAGCTGTTGACGACCGGAATGAAATCATTCGGCGGCACGAGGCCGCGCGTCGGGTGGCGCCAGCGGATCAGCGCCTCGGCGCCGATCACCCGGCCACTCAGCAATTCGACCTGCGGCTGGTAGAACAGCTCGAACTCCTGCCGCTCGACGGCGAGCGCAAGCTCCTCCTCCAGGGTCAGCCGCTGCTCGAGCTCCTGCCGGATCGCGGGCTCGAAGATCAGATGGCTGCCGCGCCGGTCCGTCTTGGTGCGACACAGAGCGAGGTGAGCGTTGCTGAGCAACTCGTCGGCAGTCTGTCCGGCCTCTGGATGCACCGCGACGCCGAGGCTGATCCTGACGCGCTGGCGGCGCGCGCCGGTCTCCAACGGCGTCTCGAACAGGCCCGAGATGTGCTCGGCGAGTTCGCTCACCGTGCCGCCGATCGCGGAGCAGGGAATGGCAACGGCAAACTCGTCGCCGCTGAGCCGGGCCACGCGGCCCTCGCTGCCAATCTCCGCCCGAAGCCGGTCGGCCGCCGCGCGCAGCACGCTGTCGCCATAGGCGTGGCCGAGCATGTCGTTGATGTGCTGGAACGCGTCGAGGCCGATCACCAGCAGCACGACGCGATCGGATGCGGCGTCGGCGCGCGCGATCATGGACGCGAGCTCGCTCTGCAGCGTGTGGCGGTTGATCAGTGTGGTGAGCGTGTCGTGCTCGGCCAGATAACGGATCCGCTCGGCTTCGCGCTTGCGCAGCGAGATGTCGCGCAGGATCACGCCATATTGCAGGCCGTCCGGGCCCTGCCAGGCGGAGAAGCTCGCCTCGGCCGGAAACACCTCGCCGTCCTTGCGGCGGCCGTCGAATTCCATCGTGGCGCCGCCCGGCAGCAGGGTCGCCGGCAGCGCCGCCTCGGATTGCGGAAACAGCGCGTCAGCGCCGGCGCCGTCCTCCAGCAGCGATGCGAATGGCCGGCCGATGATCTCATCCTCGCCATAGCCGAAAATCGCCACGGCGCCTGGATTCCAGACGGTGATGCGCTTGTCCTGATCGGTGCACACCAGCCCATCGCCGATCGACATCGCGATCCGCTCGAAGCGGCTCTCGGCGACGTTGCGCAGCAGGCCGCGGAAATCGATCTCGTCGAGGGCGGTCGCGATGAGGTAGGCGACGAGCGCGATCTGCAGCAGCGAGGTGTCGAGCACCAGCGCGGAGCGGTCGTGTAGCACCAGTGCGGCGACCTCGACGCCGATGCTGATCATGGCGATCAACAGGGCGCGCCGCGCCGCGCACAGGCGCGGCCAGCTCGCCAGCATCAGCACCACGATCAGCAGCAGGCCGGCCAACGTCGCAACCGTCGATGTCGGCAGCAAAGTGCGATGCTGAACGATCGATTCGGCCGCCAGCGTCTGCAGCACGACACCGGGCAGCACGCGGCCATTCGGCACGCTGTAATAGTCACCGAGCTCGATCGCGGTCGCCCCGACGATCACCCGCTTGTTCCTGAGCTGCGCCAGCGCCGTCTCGTCGCCGCGGAGCACGTCGACATAGGAGACTTTCGGCAGCGTTGACGGATCGATGCCGTAGTCGATCAGGAACGAACTGTCCTTGACGGCATCGCTGCCGGCAATGAACGCTCCCATGGATTGCAGGAATGTCCTGCCGCTGCCAGCGTCGCAATATTCGCCGAAGGCGTAGCTCCTGACACGGCCGTCGCGCGCCACCTCGATGTTGACCAAGGCCGACCACGCCAGCTGTTCGAATTCCCGCAGCGGCCGGTTGACATGAATGACTGTCTCTTTGCCGGCGACGCTGAGCTGCTTGAAGGCCGGCAGCACGACCGAGCCGTTGGCACTCTGCAGCGCATTCGCGAACGCCTGGTCCGCGGCAGGAACGGACGGCGCGCTGAAATCGACGTCGAAGGCGACGTCATGCACACCGGCGCGCTGCAGCTGATCCAGCAGCCGCGCGTGAGTCGTGCGGTGCCAGGGCCAAGCGCCGATCGCCTCGATCGAACGCGGGTCGATGGTCACGACCGCGATCTCGCCGCTGGCCGGACGTCCATCGAGACGGAAGCGCAGATCGATCAGCGCATGGCCGAGGAGCTCGTAGCTGCCCGACAGGCCGACGGTCAGCAGCGCCACCACCACCAGAATATGCGGCATGAACCGCCTGAGCATACCCCCTCCCGATCGTCCGCGGACCGGCTTGTCGCCTGGCTTCCGTGATCCCGGATTCACCCTCTCGTCCCCATCTGTCGGCAATCATCCGCCCCGACAGCCAGCGCTTGCATCATCGCAACGGCGCCGCGTGCCATCGCGGCCTCGCATCAGTCCTTGCCGCGCCCATTGCCATGGCCGCGCCCGTGGCCGCTGCTTTCGTCGTCGCCGCTGTTGCCTCTGCCGCTGTTTCCGTTGCCGCTATTTCCGTTGCCGCCGTTTCCATTTCCGCTATTGCCGTTGCCGCTGTTACCATTTCCGGCGACAGCGACGCCGGCATTGCCGCTTGCGTTGGCGGATGCCGATGGTGACCCGACGGCGGCAGTCACGGCGGCCGCAACCGACGAATCTCCAGATGAACCGCCGGCGGCGGCATTGCCCGATGCGTTGCCGCTGTTGCCGCGCGCATCACTTCCGCCGTTGCTTCGCCCGCTGCCGATGGTGGCCGTCTGGGGACCATGGGCCAGGCCGCGCGTCGCCTTCTGGATGTTCAGATTGACCTCGCCGATCGAGCTCGAGATCCTGATGACGTTGGGCTTGGCTCCAACCGATGTGGCAGCCGAATGTTGGTGCACGGGAGCCGTCGCGTTGGTGCGCGCTGCGGGCGTCGTGCCGTTGAGCGTGTGGATCACGCTGCCCTTGGCTTCACGCGGCGCATGCAGGCCGTCACGCGGCACCTGAACGCGATCGATCGTCGGCGCCCGCGGGCGGCCCTGCTCGATCGGGCTGAAGGTGCCGGAGCCGGACAGGCTGAGGCCGGACCGGCCGCTGGCGAAGGCTGTCGCGGCCTGGCCCGGCATGACCTGAGCGATCTGTCCGGTCTTGAAGTCGGAGACCTGCACCTGGCCTCGGCTGACCTCGACCTTGGTGTTGCGGCCGGAGATCGTGACGCTGAACTGGGTTCCCTTGACGACGGCGGCGAGATAGGGCGTCTCGACCTCGAAATGCTGGACGTTGCGCTTCTCGACGTCGAGCAGGATCGAGCCGGCGCGTTGCAGGATCGTCGTCGCCATGCCGTCCTTCGGCGCCGCCGGCAGGCCGACCTCCGAGTTCGGCGCGATCACCATCGTTTCGGCCCCGCGGGTCAGCCGCACGCGCCCGTTCGGACCGGTGCGGATCGTGTCGCCCGGCTTCAATGCTTCCTCGCGCCCGAGCGAGACCTGCACGGCCCCCTTGGTGGATACCCAGACCTCACCGGACGATTTGCTCACCAGCCACGGATCGCCATCAGCTGCGATCGCAGCGGGCATTGCTCCGAAACAGCATGCGGCGACCAAGGCCGACAACAGGATTCGCTTGGATGACATGATGCTACTCGCGGCGGTTGTCAGGTCCCGAAAGTAGACAAAATGTTTCAAGAGAGCCTTATGAGTTGTGGCTAGGTTTTTCTCCCGTATTTACGCTTCATTGACCTTAACAAATTAAGAACGACAGCATGGGTCGCTGTTGTGTCAGGAGCGTCGGGAGGACTACGGATCGGCGCACGACAGCCGTCGGGCGATCCGCACGACGCCTGTCCGGTGGATACGCGGCCTTAGTCATTGCGCTGATCGCAGCGTTGCTTACTGGCAACGCGCAGGCGCAGCAGGTCAGCCAGCCGAGCTTCGATCCGCGGCAGACTGAAAGGTTTTTCGACGACCAGTCCCGCTCCGCGCAGCCGCTGCCGCCGCGCCCGCGCGCGCCGCAATTCGCCACGCAGGACGGCGGCGATCGTAAACCTTTGTTTACCCTTCGCGGCGTTGCGCTGACCGGCGCCGCGGCGCTCACGGCCGAGCAGCTCGCCACGGCCTATCAGCCTTTTCTGGGGAAGACGGTCTCGCAGGCCGACCTCGCCGCGATCGCGGCCGCCATCAGCGATCAGTATCGCGCCGCAGGTTTTCATCTCAGTCGCGCGATCATCCCGCCGCAGGACATCAGCAATGGCGTCGTGCGCATCCAGGTGCTCGAAGGCAGCATCACCGAGGTGAGCCTGAAAGGCGAGGGGGCGGAGGAGTTCGGCATCCGTCCGATGCTCGGCCCCGTGCTCGCCGAGCAGCCGTCGCGGCTGGCGACGCTCGAACGGCAGCTGCTGCTGATCGGCAGCCGCGGCGGTGTGCAACTCGCGGATTCCTCGCTGGAGGAGATCGGCGGCACCACCGGCCGCTTCCGCCTGGTGCTCGAGCTCAAGACCTGGCACCTCTACGGTTTTGCCGGGATCGACAATTTCGGGTCGTCCACCGTCGGACCGTGGCAGAGCTACGCCACGGCGGCGTTCAATTCCTATCTGATGCCTGGCGACACGCTCACCGCCAACATGTCGACGACCCCTGGTGACCCGCGTCAGCTCGCCTTCGGGCGGTTATCCTATGATGTTCCCGTCGGCACCGATGGAGCCCAGGTCGGTGCATCCGCGTTGTACAGCGAAGTGCGGCCCGGCGATTTCAGGCGTCTGTTCCTCGACCGAACCGTGACCGAGACGTTCGAGCTGCGCGGCAGCATCGTGCCGGTACAGTCGCAGCTCGCCTCGCTGAAGCTGACGCTCGCGGCCGCGTTCAGCGACGCGACCGAGCGCGACATGCTCGGCCTCTTGTATCGCGATCACATCCGCATGCTGACCTTCACCGGCGACTATCACTGGAAGGATGATCTCGGCGGCGACAGCTATCTGACGCTGGCCTATCGGCAGGGCCTGAACGCATTCGGCGCGACGCGGGAGAATGATCCGCTGGCCTCGCGCGCCGGCGCCTCGCCGAGCTTCTCCGTCCTCAACGGCTGGTTCGCGCGCTACCAGACGCTGTCCGAGGCGTGGTCGCTGAAGCTGGCGGCCGCCGGGCAGCTCGCCTCCGGCCGACTGTACAATTCGCAGCAGTTCTATCTCGGCGGGCTGTCCTATGGCCGCGGCTATGGCAGCGCCGAGGTCAGCGGCGACAATGGCGTCGCGGGCACGTTCGAGGTCCGCTTCGATCAGAAGCCGAACTGGACCTATCTGAAGAGTTTTCAGCTCTACAGCTTCTTCGACGCAGGGCTGGTCTGGAACGATGGCTTTCGGCCGTCCGACGGCGTGGCGCTGACCTCGGCGGGGGCGGGCGTGCGCTTCACCTTCCCGAACGACTGGCGCGCCGATCTCGGCGTCGCCGTGCCGCTCGGTTATCGCGCGCCCGACAACACCACGCGCGGCGCGCGGCTGATGCTGTCGCTGTCGAGCGTCCTGAAGCTGTGTCCGCAACGCGGCCAGGGGCCGTGCATCTAGAGCCTATCAGACCGGCTTGGCCGAACCGCGGAACAGCCGGCCCTTCTCGGTGATCAGCACGACGACCAGCGCGCTCGCGGTGCAGGCCAGGAAGCCGGTGGCGAACGGCAGCGGCGTGCCGTCGAAGGCCTGGCCGACCGCCGCGCC
Source organism: Bradyrhizobium sp. HKCCYLS2038 (assembly GCF_051167655.1). Taxonomy (NCBI): domain Bacteria; kingdom Pseudomonadati; phylum Pseudomonadota; class Alphaproteobacteria; order Hyphomicrobiales; family Nitrobacteraceae; genus Bradyrhizobium; species Bradyrhizobium sp. HKCCYLS2038. The sequence continues at coordinate 1,747,079 of NZ_JBNPTM010000001.1, forward strand.
GGCGGCCATGCCGAGCAGGGTGGTGATCGAGCCGTACAGCGAGGAGGCCGTGCCGGCATTGGCGCGCTGCGGCTCCATCGCGAGCGCGGTGAAGTTCGCGAACATCAGGCCGAACGAGAACATCATCCCGGCCGACAGCACCATGAACAGCCACAGCGGCAGCGTGCCGAGCAGCGCGGCCGTGAAGCAGGCCAGCGCGATCGCGACGCTGCCGATCAGCGCCCCATGCGAGATGGCACGCATGCCGAGGCGGCCGACCAGGCGGGCGTTGAGGAAGCCCGCGACCGCGATGGTCACGGCGATCGCCGCGAAGGCGAGCGGGAAGTACTGGCCGAGATGATAGACGCCGGTGAACAGCTGCTGCGACGACAGCACGTAGCCGAGCACGGCCCCGAAGATGCCGCTGGCGGCGAGCGCATAGCCGAGCGTTTGGCGATTGGTCAGCGTACGGCGGAACGCGGCGCTGATCTCGGCGACCGAGAACGGCTTGCGTTCGGCTTCCGGCAGCGTCTCAGGCAGCCGCGCCGCGGTCCACAGCAGCGCGACGATGCCGTAGAGGGTCAGCACGACGAAGATGCCGCGCCATTGCGTCAGCAGCATCACCGCCTGGCCGAACGACGGCGCGATCACGGGAACGGCGATGAACACCATCATCGCCAAGGAGACCACGCTCGCCATGCGGCGGCCGGCATAGCAGTCGCGCACGATCGAGGTCGCGATCACGCGCGTCGCGGCGGTGCCGAGGCCCTCCAGCGCGCGCGCCAGCAGCAGCATCTCGAACGACGGCGCGGCGATCGCGAACACGCTGGCGGCCGCATACACCACCATGCCGCCGATCAGCACCGGGCGGCGGCCGTAGCTGTCCGACAACGGACCGATGGCGAACTGGCCGAGGCCGAAGCCGATTACGAACGCCGACAACACCGTCTGCAGGCGGTTGGCGACGTCGATGTGGAACGAGGCGCCGATGTTCGGCAGCGCCGGCAGCATCATGTCCATGGCGAGCGGGTTCAGCGCCATGATCGCGGCGATCACGATCACGAATTCGGTGAAGCCCATCGGCCGGTGGCGGACGATTTCGATGGAGTCGGCACTGGTATCGGTCAAAACGCGAGCCTTCCGTGGGGAGCAGCAGGATGGGCAGCTATATGTATCGGACTTGCTGCGCCGCACAATGTCCGTTTCGGAATGGCTGCCCGGCACCGCACTTGGCAGCTCACTTGGCGCAATCGTGACCAGGCGTGAACTGGCGAAAATTGCGCCGGCTGAGAGCTGGTGGTAACGCCCGCGTGATGGTTGAACGGATTCCCTCGCGCATGAAGATCTACAAGATCGTCGTCTTTGTCCCCGAAGCGGATGGTGAGGCCGTCCGCGGCGCGATGGGCGAGGCCGGTGCCGGGCGCATCGGCAACTACGATTACTGCTCATTTACCATCAAGGGCATCGGCCGGTTCCGGCCGCTCGCCGGGGCCAATCCCGCGATCGGTCAAATCGGGCAGATCGAGACCGTCGCGGAGGAGCGCATCGAGACGGTCTGTGCCGAGGACCGGTTGAGAGCCGTGCTGGCGGCGATCCGGGCCGCGCATCCCTATGAGGAGCCGGCGATCGACGTCTATCCGATCGAGGTGGCGACGTAGCATGCGGACCGTTCGTCTAGCTTGCGCGATGCTGCTCGCCGCCGCCGTGGCGATCATGTCGCACGCCGCCACCGCCCAGGATGCCGCGCCGGCCGAGCAGATCTCGGCGTTCCGGCTCAAGCACGGCGAAGGTCGCGTTACGCGCGACGCCACGCTCGACCGCATCGCGATGGAGCAGGCGCGGGCGATGGCCGACAAGGACGATCTCAGCCACGAGGTGCTCGGCCCGTTCTCGCGCCGTGTCGCGCCGTCCAACGCCGGACGCGCCGCCGAGAACATCGCCTATGGCTACGACAATTTCGACAAGACGCTCGGGCAGTGGATCAACTCCGCCGGTCATCGCAAGAACCTGCTGCTGCCGAAGGCGACCAAGGTCGGCATCGCCAGCGCCAGGACCGCCAGCGGCAAGCGCACTTATTGGGCGATGGTGATCGCGGGCGACTACGACAAGCCGAAGGGCAGTCCGAAGAGCAAGGGCAAGCCGGTCGTGGCGCAGGCGAAGTCCGAGCCGAAGCCGGCCACGCGCTGGGGCGCGAAGCCGCCGGCGACCAAGGATTGCCATCTCAGCATCAAGGTGATCGGCCTGTGCATCTGAGCGTTGCGCGTCAGCGCGGCTGTTTCTTCAGATGCAGATAGTTTGGATCGAACTCGCCCAAGGCGCACAGCCGCGACCAGTTGTGCACGGAGAGCGTGCCCGAGCGGAAATCCGCGGCGCGGCTGGCGCGCAGCTCGAGCAGGGTGCGGTTGACGGTCGCGATCGCCATTCCCAGGGTTTCGCCGAGCTGGATCAGGCTGACCGGCAGCTGCAGCTGATCGCCGCGGACGTGGCCGAGCGCGCGGGCGCGATAGAACAGCTCGCAGAACAGATGCGCCATGCGCGCCGGCTTGCGCCGCGCGCTGTTGTTGGTGATGGCCTCGCGGAAGATCGCCGCGTCGATCAGCGTCTCGCGCCAGATCGCAAATCCCAGCGCCGGCCGCCGGCTGATCGCGCGGGTCATTTCCTTGTGGGCGACACTGGCGACCATGGCGGGGCCGATCGCGCACACCGCATGGTCCATGCGGTCGAGAAACAGCGCCTGCGCATCCGGCCAGTCGCCGGCCATGTGAAACGAGAGATATTGCCGGCTCCCGCCGGGCAACAGGTGATAACGCGCCACCCAGCCCGACATCACCACGACGGACTTGTCGGGCTCGTCGCCCTGCCGGATCAGGTCCTCCTGGTCGGCGAGTTCGCGCGGAACGAAGTTGAAGTTCCTGATCTCGGCGAGGTCGTCGGCCGACAGGCGCGAATGCTCCTTGAGCTTGTTGGTGACGATCTTGTCGACATCCATGCGAAATCGAGTCCTCTGATCCTCTCCCCTATCAAATGAGACGACGCGGACCGCAGTTCCTACTAAAGTCGAGATGGTATCCAGGGTACGTCAGTGAATAGCCGGTCGCCGCATCGGGAGAACAGCCGTGCCGCACATCGCGTTCCTTGACCGGCTTCGCCGCTTGTTCGGTGGCTCCGGCCCGCAGATCGAGAGCATCGCGGCAGCTCTGAGCGATGGCCGCCTCCGCCCGCCGGTACAGCCGATGTCCGACCATGAGCTGGCGCGTGCGATCCGCGAGTTCCAGAGCCGGCCGCCGTCGGAGGCGACGCTGAGAGAGCTCGCGCAGCGGCTCGGCGAGACCGAGCGCAAGCCGCATTAGCAGGGCGAGGGCGAGGGCGGGGGATCCGCTTCGAGCAGGAACAGCACGAGGCGCACCAGCTCGTCCTCCAGCTCCGTCGTCGCGACCAGACGATGCTCGCGCATGATTGCAGCCCGGATCGGGCTGAGGGCCGAGCGGATCAGGATGTAGCGGCGCGCCGGCGGCAGCGCCTCGGGGGCGAGCCCGACGGCCTCGATCAGCCGGTCGGTCATGCGGTCGACCATGTCGTGCAGCGCGCGCTGCAGCTCGACGTCATTGCCCAACAGCACCAGCAGTTGGCGGCGCACGCCGTGGCGTCCGGCAAACGGCGCGAAGCCCTGACGCACCGCCGCGCGCACGATCGCCTCGCGTCCGAGCCCGCGATGCGCCGCCAGGGCGTCGGCGAATTGCGCCTCCTGGCGGGCGAACTCGCGCAGCGCCAGCGCGCGCAACAGCGAGGTCTTGTCCTTGAAGTAGCTGTACAGCGTGCCGATCGAGAAGCCCGCGCGCTCCGCGATCGCGTTGGTGTTCAGCCCCTTGCCGCCATCCCTGTGCAGAAGTTGAGCGGTCGCCTCGAACAGCACGTCCAGGGTCTGCCTGGTGCGCTTCTGCACCGGAGTTTTTCGAAGCATTTCAGGAGCTTCCTGCATCGGTCTGGTCCGGTCTCGCGGCTTTCGGAAATCGAGTAGGCGTTGAACGGCGGGCGGGTTAGATCAGAGCCCGTTCGCAGGGCGGCCGGTGTTGGATGAGTTGGAGCCGAGCCTGCGTGCACCAGACTGAACCGCATTTGAACGAAGGACCGATTGCCATGCTGCGCGTCGTATTTCCGTTTGTGACCCTCATCGCCGTCTCCCAATGTCTGCTGTCGCAGAGCGCGTTTGCCGGCAACCGCGCCGCAGCGGACAGCTGCGCTGCCAAGCTGTCGCCGGTGGCGAAGCAGATCTACGACGTCACCGCGCCGGCGATCGGCCCGGACAGCGTCGTCAAGGACGTGATCGTCGACCGCGTCCGGCCGCTGGTCGTGGCCGGCAAGTTCGATCGCGACACGGCGCGCACCAATGCGACGCCGGCCGGCGAGTGCCTGGTGCTGCTGAAGTGAGTCGCGCGGCGCCGCGCCGGGTTGCACGCTGCGGCCTGACATAAGGTCGCAGCCGCTCCGGCGCGGCGCACGTGCGGTGCCCCGGGGGAACCCGGCTTGGCAAGGTCCGCCGACTCGCGCATCACTGCATGATGCTCGACCTCCTCGCCCGCCATTGGGTTGCCGGCGCCGTGTTCATGGCTATAGCGCTGCTGGCGCTGGTGCCGCTGCTGGCGGCCGAGTGGCCGCTTTCGCTGCTGCTGATCTTCCTGCATTCGCCGGGCTACATGATCCATCAGGTCGAGGAGCACAGCGGCGACCGCTTCCGCCGCTTCGTCAACGACGTGATGTTCGGCGGCCGCGAGGCGCTGACCACGGTCGACGTGCTCTGGGTGAACTGCGGCGCGGTGTGGGGCATCGATCTGATCGCGCTCTACGTCGCCTGGATCGCCGGGCCCGGCTGGGCGCTGGTCGCGCCCTATCTGATGCTGGTGAACTCGCTCGGCCACATTGGTCCGGCGCTGCGCTTTCGCGGCTACAATCCGGGCCTCGCCAGCGGCGTCGTGCTGTTCATTCCGCTCGGGCTGGCGACGGTGCTGACCATCCCCGCGACCGCGGCCCAGCATGCCCTCGGCTTCGGCCTGTCGCTGCTGCTGCATGTCATCATCGCCGCCAACGCCGTGCGCCGCGCCCGCGGCGCTGCGCCGGCGAAGGCGTAGTCATCAGCAGCGCGAACTCCCGCTAATTCAAGGCTTGGCCCTCGACCGCCAGCTCCTTGCCGTAGCGGCCCTTGGTCCTGAACGTCACCTTGTCGCCGTCGAAGCTGAGGCGCCAGTTGCGCTCCTCGCCCTGGCCGATGAACTGCACGTCGATCGCGAAGGTGGTGGGGTCGGTCCAGCTGCCCTTCATCGCCCGATAGGCGAAGGGCTGCCAGGGATGCGGTGGCGTGGTCTTGCGATACGAGCCGTCGAGGCCGATCGGATTCTGCAGATGCATCGTGCCGCCGGAGCCTTGCCGCGGCACGTCCCATTCGACGTGCGGATCGGAACTGGTGAGATCGAGCTTGATCGCGTTCACACCGAGCGGGCCGGGCGGGAAGCTGTAGGTCTTGCCCGAGATGGCCGCGGCAATGTCGGGCACGGCGCCGACTGCATCCCGATGTTCCGTCGCGGCGTCGCTGACGGCCGCGGCGAGCGCGGCAACGGCCTCCGGCGCGGCAGGCAGCGCGCTGTCCGATGTCACCGTGGCCGAAATCTCATTGGCGAGCTTGCGGAACGGACAGAAGTCGCGCGCGGTCATCACCGCCACGACATCGCGGTCCGGCAGCACCATGACGACCTGGCAGTGATAGCCGACGGTCATGACGACGTTTCGATCCGGCAGCGTCCAGAACTGGTTCGCGTAGCGCAGGCCCGGATCGAACGTCGCATTCATGCTGACGGTCGCGTGGTTGACGGCCTCGATCCAGTTGTCGGGCAGCAATTGCTGCTCGCCCCAGCGGCCGCGGCGCAGATAGAGGTAGCCGATCTTCGCCATGTCGCGCGGCTTCAGCGCCAGTCCGAAACCGCCGCCGGAGATCCCCTGCCGATCCTTGAACCAGGAATGATCGGTGATCCCGAGCGGCTTGAACAATCGCTCGGCGGCAAAATCCTCCGCGCTCTTTCCCGTCAGCCTGGTGACGATCGCGGACAGCAGATGCGAGCCGCCGCTGTTGTAGTAGAACGTCTCGCCCGGCGCATGCGCCATCGGACGGTCGAGGATGTACTGCACCCAGTCCGCGCTCCGTGTCATCCCGACGATCGACGTCTCCGCGCCGCCATTATAGCCTTCGTCCCAGTCCAGGCCGGAGGTCATGTTGAGCAGATCCTGCACGGTGATCGCTTGCTTGCGCGCGTCGACGTTGTCGATCTTGCGATCCTTGAAGAAGTCCAGCACCGGGTGATCGAGGCTGTCGAGCGCGCCGTCCTTGAGCAGGATCGCGATCAAGGTGGCGACAACCGCCTTGGTCGAGGAATTGATGATGTGCAGTTCGTCAGCCTTGTACGGCGCATAGGAGGCGTCGAGCACGACCTGGCCGTGACGTGTGATCAGCAGACTGTCGAAGCGCATCGTCTTGCCGGCGGCGACGAGCTTCGTCAGCGCCGCGGAGTCCACCCCTTCGGCCTCGGGCGCAGCGGTGGTCCAGTCGGCCTGGGGGAAGCGGGAGAGGCTCGCGTCTTCAGCCGAAGCCGCGCTGGTGAAGAGACCGGCGACCAAAACCGCCGCGGACAACGAGACGCCAATCCTGAGACGCACCATGCCGAACGTCCTCTGATGAACGAAACAACGATAGGGTATCAGAAGACCACAATCCATCGAAGATTGTGTGATGATCGCTCCGCACGCGGCTAAAGCGGCACGTGGCCACCGCTGGCGAAATCTCCAGCTCGGCCGGCAGTCCTGGCCGCGCTCGCGCAAGTTCTCGGTGTCGTCGCGGTACGTGGCGCGAGCGCGCTGTCGGAGTTGCCTCCTATTCGGTCAACGCCTGATAGACGAGATTGCGCACCAGTGAGCGATAATGCGGCGCCTGTGACGGCGGCACCTGTATCATCAGCACCGCGACCAGCTTCTCCTCCGGGTCGACCCAGAACGCGGTGCCGTAGAGTCCTGTCCAGTAGAACTCTCCCACCGATCCCGGCAGTGGGTTGCGTCCCGCCTGGGTGCGGATGGCGAAGCCGAGACCGAAGCTCTGGCCGTCCTCTGGCGTCGGCGCGATCGCCTGCGGATGGAAGCCCAGCAGGGTGACCTGGCTGAAGGCGATGCCGGGCGGCAGATGATCTGACGTCATGAAGGCAACCGTCTTGGCCGCGAGCAGATGCTTGCCGCCCCATTCGCCGCGATTGAGCAGCATCTGGGCGAACTCCGTGTAGTCCGCCGCCGTCGACACCATGCCGCCGCCGCCCGACATCCAGTTCGGCTGCTTGGTCATGTCGGGCATCGGCGGCCGCTTGCCGCTCGCCGGGTCGATCTGCGGCTCGGCGATGCGTGCCGCCTTGTCCTCGGCGACGGAGAAGCCCGTCCCGCTCAGCGCCAGCGGCTTGCTGATGCGCTCGGCGATGAACTGATCCAGCCGCTGGCCCGAGACGACCTCGACGATGCGGCCGAGCACGTCGGTGGACATGCTGTAGTCCCAGGTCGTGCCCGGCTGCGCTGCGAGTGGCAGCTTCGACAGCTTGGTGATCAGGTCGGCCAATGTCTGGGCGGGATCGAACAGGTTGGCATTGTTGTAGGCCTGCTTGACCAGCGACTTGCCGAAGATGCCGTAAGTGAGGCCCGACGTGTGCCGCATCAGGTCCTGCACCGTCATCTCGCGGCGCGCCGGCTCCAAGATCAGCTCTGGCTGGCCGGTGCCTTGATTGATCTTCTCGACGCCGACCTGCAGGCCCTTGAACTCCGGCAGGTAGACCGAGACCGGATCGAGCAGCTGCAGCCGGCCTTCCTCGACCAGCATCATGGCGGCAACCGAGGTGAATGGCTTGCTCATCGAGGCAATGCGGAAGATCGCGTCCAGCTTCATCGGCACCTGCTTCTCGCGGTCCTGGAAGCCGATGGCCTGGGCATAGGCCACCTTGCCCTTGCGCGCGATCATCACCACGGCGCCCGGGATCAGTCCCTTGTCGACATCGCCCTGGAACGCCTGGGTCAGGCGCTGCAGCCGTTCGGACGACAGCCCGACGCTCTCGGGTTGGTTGGCTTTGGGCAGGCCTTCGGCGAAGGCCGGGATGGTGAGGCTGGCGGCCAGCAGCAACGATGACAGCGTGGCGCGCCACGGCCTTTGCATCTGCAGAGACGGTCGCATGGCTCCTCCCTCTGGTGATGTTGGACAGTCGGCGCAGCCTGCGCGTGCGGAAGCCATCCGTGATTGATTTGGGTCAATCGCAACCCGCCGGCGGCAAGGCGGGGCGTAGTTCGACTTCGGGAACCAGTTCAGGCGGTTCCCCAATGCGCCCGCAGCGCCGCGGCGATGCTCTGCGGCCGCTCGACGATGCTCCAGTGGCCGGCGTCCTGCTCGACATGGAGAAGCGCGCCATACGCTTGCGCGAAACGGCTGAGCGTGGCGAGCGGCACGAAAGGATCCTGCGTGCCTGAAATCACCAGGCCGCGGCGCGGCAGCTGCGCCAGCCCTGCGATCCAGTCGCCACCGAAGCGCAGCCCATCGGCCGAGCGATACAGCGCGAGGATGGCCCGGCGCATCGGTGCCTGCCAGGCCGCGGCTTCGCGCGCGGCGAGGTCGGCCGGCAGTCCGCTCTGGCGGAACATGCGTGCCATCGCCCGTTGTGACGACAGCGCCATGAAGATCTCGCCGAGGATCGGCGTGTTCCAGATCCGCGCGATGCGATGGCCGCGATAGTCGGCGTCGAGCGCGGCGCCGGCGACGGCCCAGCTGCGCACCAGCTCGGGCCGCAGCGACGCCGCGCGCAGCACCAGCAGCGCGCCCCAATCATGCCCGACCAGATCGAGCGGCCCGAACGCCGCATGCTGCGCCTCCATCAGCGTAACCAGCCAGTCGGCGTAGGCGTCCTTGGTGCATGCAAAGCCGTCCGGCGCCCGGCCGCAGAAGCCCGGCAGGCACGGCAGCGCGACGGTCTCGCCGAGCGCCGCGATCAGCGGATCCCAGATTGCGGGCGTGTCGGGCACGCCGTGGAGGAAGATGCGGTTGGTCATGACGTTGATGATAGCATGGCTCGCAGCCTAATGACCTGCTCGCGAACGGTTCCTTCGCAGGAACGATGATGTCCTCGCGTATTCTGCGTTCAATGCGCGATCTGTCGGGTGATCGTCGGGTCAGTGATCTCGTCGTCCTTGGCGAGCAGGAACGCCTTCGACAGGATGATCGAGAGCGTGCCGTCGCCCTCGAACGGCAGCATCAGCCGCGCGGAGCCCGGCTCGGCCGATTTGCCGCGTCCGGGCACGATGCAGAGATATTGGCCATTCGGCTCCATCTGGATGTTGCCGCTGCCGAGATGGATCTTGTAGGTGCGCAACTTGCCGCGCACGATCAGAAAGCGGTCGTCGAGCGTGCAGCGGTCGGCGATCACCAGCGCCGGCAACAGGCTCGCCAGCACCTCGCCGCGAGTCCTGGCGGACGGGCCGAGTTCACCGAACGCGTAGGATCGCCAGTAGGTCAGGTAGTCACCCCGCGGTCCACCGTCGCTCCAATTGGGATCATTGCCCACGCTGCACACGCCGATAAACAGGTCGACGTCGCGCATCAGCTCCGAAAACAGCATTGGCGGCACATCGGCGAGCGGAATCGTCTCACCATGGGATTGGACGAACCGAACCTGATCCGTCGCGATCAGGTCGTACACGCCGGTTTGTCCGGTGGCGGCATTCTCGATCCAGTTGACCCAGAACTCCACGAACAGATCGCGCTCCGGCAGCGGACGCGTCGGCGTATTGTGCGAGTCCCAATCGCCCATCAGCCGGTAGGTCCAGCCGCGCTGGTCGCACAGCGCCTTGAACTGGTGCTGGCGGATGATGTGGGCGGCAAAGCGGTTGGAGTAGGTGTCCGTGGCGAGCTCGGCATCGGTGAGCAGATAGATCTCGCGATGCGCCTGCTTGAACGGCTGGGTGATGCCGCAGGCGGCGAGGCGGCGGCGCCACGCCAGCACCTGCGCAGCCTCATCCATCATCGGATGCCACAGTGACACCCTCGCATCGGCATCGAGCGCAACAACCCGGCCGTCGACATCCTCGATCTCGCCTCCGGCGCGCGGCAGGCCGGCCATGACGCCTGCGGAGGACATGAAGCGCCAGATCAGTCGCCGCGTCAGTCCGGCCACGAGCGGATGATCGAGATAGCGCGCGCGCCAGTCGGCGAGGGGGATCGTGCGCTCGGACAGATACAGCCGCTCAAGGCGTGCGGATTGTCCGGCCAGAGCGGCCTCGATCTCCTTGCGCAGCCGGCGCGCCGTTGTCAGCGCCTCTGGCGCCGCGATCTTGAGCGCCGCGGGTGCCGAAGCCGTCTCGCGGCCGCTGCCGGCGCGGAACGACAGCGTCACCTCCTTGCTGCCGGTGACGCGCAGGATCGCAGCGCCGTCGCCCATCGGCATCACGCGCTCGCCGTCAGCTGTTAGACCGAAGGTCGGCAGGGCCATTTCCTCGAGCTCGGCGGCGCTGACCTGCCGCGTCGCCGCGAGCTCATCGAGCGTCGCCGCAATCCGGCGGACGACGACCGGATAGCGGATGCGACTCTTCAGCCGTGTCAGCTCGGCGATGGCCAGCGGCGTGCCGAGCACCGCCAGCGCCTGGATCGCCGCGTTGCCGAGCTTGATCGAATGCGCGCCGACCATCGGGATCTTCTTGAAGCAAAGCTCGCAATGACGGCCGAGGCGAGCGGCGACGAAGTCCTGCGGGGCAGTCGCCATCATCCAGATCAGGCCGCGGATCGTGTCCTCGTTCGGGTCCGCACGTTCGGGATGCGGCGTGTAGGCCTCGATCCAGCTCATGATCTGCTCGGCAAGGTCGGCATCCTCTGCCATGAGCTTTCCCGCCGTCCTCAGAAACTTCGCGCTCGGCTTGGATTTTCCGGACGCGATGGCCTGGGAGAGCGCACGATCCTGGATCTCGCTCCTGCGCTGGGAGAGCAACTGCCGAGACCAGTCGCTGGACAGCAGCGCGGGCGTTCGATCCTCTCGGGGCACGAGTTTCTCCGCCCGGGAAACGATGGCGCGACTGGGTCCTCCCGGACCTCGCATGGCAATGGCAAAGGATTCGATGGCGTTCGCGAGCTCGCCATTGGCCTCCGCGCGCGCGGCCAACGGCTCGATCTGGCGGAGCAGGCCATCGTAAGGGAGGCTGTGGCGTAGTTGATTGACCCCTGGACCGCAGACTCGAAGCAAGGTGATGAGCTGAGCTTCCGTAAATGGGAGCGGCTCCTTCAACAGCTCGCCCATGAGCTGACCTAGCCCAATCAGGAGATCCCAGCGATTGCCTGTTTCGATCGTGTAGGGCTGGTTGTTGAGCTCGTCCATGCGCTGAATGATCAGGATCGTCAGGTCCGGCCATTCGCTCCTTGGCCTGGCAAGGAAGGCCTGGCTGGTCGGCGGACGAAACAACCTGCCGCGACGTGTCTCGTCGGCGATCCCCTTCTCATACGCGAGGATCAAGTCTGCGGGGGCGAGCGTGGGGGGCGAGTCCTCGGATCTGCCTCCGCCGAGCAAGGACGTCAATCGCTTGATCAGATCCATGACGTCAGCCGCCGACCAGCGGCACCAGCTTGATGAACCGCACCTCTGTGTCGGGCATGATGGTGATCTCCTCGTCGAGATCGAGCACCTGCCGGCGATCGACGACGACCAGAATTCGCGTCCGTTCGAAGGCTTCGATCGCCGCGGCGAGCTGCTTGTCGGCGTCGACCTTGCGCGGTCGCGCGGTGCGTTCGCCGTTCACGCGAGCTTCGTGTTCGGTCGGGGCAACCACCAGCGGATGAATGGTCCGGTCGGCGGCATTGATAGCCGCCACCTCTTCCTCGATGCGGCGCCTGAGCACCTCGCGCAGGGTGGTGCGCTCGCTCGCGAGATAAAGTTGACGCACAACCGGGGCGTGTTGGCCCGGGGTCTGGTCGATGATCTTGAGAGCAACGGTCATGCGGCCAGTCTGTTGCCGGACAGACTGCCGCGCAAGCGATTGTTGCTGTCGAGCGATCGCAAGGCCGAGCGTGCAGAAAAAAATGTCTTTCTTTTTTTCAGAATTTGTGATTGGATATGCGCCATCCCGCCTCGTCGAAGAGGGGCGTACGCGTCGTCACGATACGTGGAGTGCGGGGAGCGATGGCCGTGAGACGCCGGTGGACGACCGGCGTGTTGCGGACGGCGAAGTCGTGTGGTCCTGGCGCCCCGAAGCTGGCGTCAAGCCGGCGGCGTTCATGACGAGCGCGCCGGCGACGGGGGCAATCAAGCCGGTCCCCGGGGAGAGCACGAAGTAAGCCGTAAAGCCGTTGCGCAGGGAGGGCCGGGATGTCCTGGCCGATCCTGTGGTTCCTGCCCCGTGCACTTCTTCCGCACGGGGGCCGCGGGTGTCGGCAGACGCCCGGCCTTCCCTGCACCCTCGAATTGCAGAGGGTTTCGATGTCGATGATCAACCCGGGCACGATCGTGCCGCGGCGATGATGAGGTGTGTGCTGATGCAGATGCCGACCGCCAACTACACACTCGCCGTCATCCCGGACAAGCGCGCGGCACGTGCGCGCAGATCCGGGATCCATAATCCCAGGGAGCAAGTCGAGGCACGATGGCCGCTCCATCCCTCCAAGCCACGACCGTCACGGCGTATGGATCCCGGGTCGGCGGCCACCAACGCTATCGCGTTGGCGGCCTTGCCCGGGATGACACTGTTTGCGTGGCGGGCGGCGCTGGCAAACCGGGACGCTTGGACGTGTATGCCGACATTGCCAACTCCATCTCCACTGTCATCCCGGACAAGCGCGCGGCACGCGCGCGCCGATCCGGGATCCATAACCACAGGGAGGAGTTCGAGGCACGATGGCCGCTCCATCCCTCCAAGCCACGACCGTCACGGCGTATGGATCCCGGGTCGGCGGCCACCAACGCTGGCGCGTTGGTGGACTTGCCCGGGATGACACTGTTTGTGTGGTGGGCGGCGCTGGCAACCGGGACGCGTGGATGTCGACGCTGACGCTGCCAACCACAACCCCCACCGTCATCCCGGACAAGCGCGCAGATCCGGGATCCATAACCCCAGGGAGGAGTTCGAGGCACGGTGGCCGCTCCATCCCGCCCAGCCACGACCGTCACGGCGTATGGATCCCGGGTCGGCGTCCACCAACGCTGGCGCGTTGTTGGCCTTGCCCGGGATGACATTGAATGTGGGGTGGGCAGCGCTGGCCAATCGGAACGCATGTGCACGTGGAGGCCGACAGGTGCCGACCACACCCTAACCGTCGTTCCGGACGGGCGCGCGGCCACACGCGCGGCCGGTCCGGGATCCATGGTCCCAAGGACGTCCGCGATGCAGAAACCTTGCAATACGTCACCCCTTTTGACCATTTTTCGGCGTTGCGGGGCCCCGGCAATCCCGGTAAAAGCACCGGCGAGGGCACCTCGGCAACAAACCATCAATGGTTTTGCCGCACAGTTTTCGTGTCTTCGCAAAGGGTTTGGCAATGCTGATTCGCAGCGCAGAGATCGAGGCCATCGCCGGGGCAGACGCCCGGTCGATCGCGCTCGCCTCGCTGCCGGCTCGCGGCCTGACCGGCGCGCTCGAGCTTCTGCTTCTTAGCTGCCCCTGAGGGCCGGCTGGGCGGGATGCGCCTGGGCACTCAGGGGGCTGCTTCGACACCGCAACACCCTTCAGCGCTCACGTCTTCAGAAATGCTCGACGCCAAGCGCACCACCTGAACTCGAGGAATTCAGCCGATGTCCACCGCACCGAAGTCCGACAAGGACCGCGTCATCATTTTCGACACCACCCTGCGCGACGGCGAGCAATGCCCCGGCGCCACCATGACCTTCGAGGAGAAGCTCGAGGTCGCCGAACTGCTGGATGACATGGGCGTCGACGTCATCGAGGCCGGCTTTCCGATCACCTCGGAAGGCGACTTCCAGGCGGTCAGCGAGATCGCCCGCCGCTCCAAGAACGCCGTGATCGCCGGCCTGTCGCGCGCCCATCCCGCCGACATCGACCGCTGCGCCGAAGCGGTGAAGTTCGCCAAGCGCGGCCGCGTCCACACCGTGATCGCGACCTCGCCGCTGCACATGCGCGTGAAGCTGAACAAGACCCCGGAGCAGGTGATCGAGACCTCGGTGGCGATGGTCGCCCGCGCCCGCAACCAGATCGACGACGTCGAGTGGTCGGCCGAGGACGGCACCCGTTCCGAGATGGACTTCCTGTGCCGCATCGTCGAGGCTGTCATCAAGGCCGGCGCCACCACGGTGAACATTCCCGACACCGTCGGCTACACCGTCCCCGACGAATACACCCACTTCATGCGGACCTTGATCGAGCGGGTGCCGAACTCCGACAAGGCGGTGTTCTCGGTGCACTGCCACAACGACCTCGGCATGGCGGTGGCCAACTCGCTGGCCGGCATCGTCGGCGGCGCGCGGCAGGTCGAGTGCACCGTCAACGGCATCGGCGAACGCGCCGGCAATGCCGCGCTCGAAGAGATCGTGATGGCGATCAACGTGCGCAACGACAGATTTCCCTACTGGAACCGGATCGACACCACCAAGCTGACCTCGGCCTCGAAGCTGGTGTCGGCGGCGACCTCGTTCCCGGTGCAGTACAACAAGGCGATCGTCGGCCGGAACGCGTTCGCGCATGAGAGCGGCATCCACCAGGACGGCGTACTGAAGGATGCGTCGACCTACGAGATCATGCGGCCGGAGATGGTCGGCCTGAAGCAGTCCTCGCTGGTGCTGGGCAAGCATTCCGGCCGCCATGCCTTCGTCCACAAGCTGGAGGAGATGGGCTACAAGCTCGGCCAGAACCAGATCGAGGACGCGTTCGTGCGGATGAAGGCGCTGGCCGACCGCAAGAAGGATATCTTCGACGAGGACATCGAGGCACTGCTCGACGAGCGCATCGCCGCCGCGCATGACCGCATCAAGCTGGCGTCGCTGACGGTGATCGCCGGCACCCATGGGCCGCAGCGCGCGACCATGAAGCTCGACATCGATGGCCAGGTGAAGATCGAGGAGGCCGAAGGCAACGGTCCGGTCGACGCGGTCTTCAACTGCATCAAGGCGCTGGTGCCGCACCAGGCCAAGCTGGAGCTGTACCAGGTCCACGCGGTGACCGAGGGCACCGATGCGCAGGCCGAGGTGTCGGTGCGGCTGTCGCATGACGGCCGCTCGATGACGGCGCGGGCGGCGGATCCGGATACGCTGGTGGCCTCGGCCAAGGCCTATCTCGGTGCGCTGAACAAGATCGTCATGAAGCGCCAGCGCGACACCGTGCCGAGCGGCGGAACCTCGGCGGCGGCGAGCTGAGCTGACGACCATTGTTCCGGGCTGGCCGCGTCCGCGGTCGAGCCCGGGGCGATGATATCTGTTGTTGCGCCGCAGCACGGGAATTGGTCCGTCTGCGGCGAACGGTCAATGGCATTCCCGCCCGCCAGCCGCTAACAATGCCCTTGGCATACAAAGCGGGGGCATCGTTGCAATGTCCCCCGGGAAACGTCGGGAGGACATTTTGCGTCAATTCACACTCCGCCATTTGATCGCCACCGCAGCCGCGCTCGCGGTCGTCGCGCTGGCCGGCCCGGCCGTGGCCGCCGATCCGATCGTGATCAAGTTCAGCCACGTGGTGGCGTCGAACACCCCGAAGGGTCTCGCGGCCGACAAGTTCAAGGAACTGGCCGAGAAGTACACCGACGGCAAGGTCAAGGTCGAAGTCTATCCGAACTCCCAGCTCTACAAGGACAAGGAAGAGCTCGAGGCACTGCAGCTCGGCGCCGTGCAGATGCTGGCGCCGTCGAACTCGAAGTTCGGCCCGATCGGCATCAAGGAATTCGAGGTGTTCGATCTGCCCTACATCCTGCCCGACCTCGCCACCTTGCGGAAGGTGACCGATGGTCCGCTCGGCACCAGGCTGCTCAAGTTGCTCGAGCCGAAGGGAATGATCGGGCTCGCCTACTGGGACAACGGCTTCAAGCAGATGAGCGCCAACAAGAAGCTCGTCGATCCCGCCGACTACAAGGGCCTGAAATTCCGCATCCAGTCCTCCAAGGTGCTGGATGCCCAGTTCCGCACGCTCGGTGCGATCCCGCAGGTGATGGCGTTCTCTGAAGTCTATCAGGCGCTGCAGACCGGCGTCGTCGACGGCCAGGAGAACACGCCCTCCAACATCTATACCCAGAAGATGCACGAGGTGCAGAAGTACATCACGCTCACCAATCACGGCTACATCGGCTACGTGGTGGTCGTGAACAAGAAGTTCTGGGACGGCCTGCCGCCGGACATCCGCGCCGCCTGCGACAAGGCGATGAAGGAAGCCACCGAGTATGGCAACGGCCAGTCGGCCAAGGAGAACGACGACGCGCTGGAGGAGATCCGCAAGTCCGGCAAGTCCGAGCTGGTCAAGCTGACGCCCGCCCAGGACGAGGCGATGCGCAAGGCGATGATGCCGGTCTACAAGGACGTCGCGGGGCGCGTCGGTCAGCCGCTGATCGACGAATTCCTCAAGGAGACGCGCGGCACGACGAACTGACGACTTGAGCGAGAGATGCGCGGGCCCTGTGGCCCGCGCATGACAGCGACAAGGCCTGGCGGGGCGCCAGGAAAATCGGACGGCGCAGTCAAGCGTCGCGGACGTTTGATTGTGGGGGGAGGGGACTTGGGCTTGCTGTTGCGCATCCTCGATCGGCTCGAGGAGATCCTGATTGCATTCCTGATCGCGGCGGCGACCTCGATCATCTTCGTGGCCGTGCTGCACCGCTATCTGGTCGGCATCCCCTTGCTCTATCCGATCCTGTTCCCGATCGACCTGTCCTGGGCGCAGGAGCTCTGCATCTACATGTTCGTGTGGATGGCGAAGTTCGGCGCCGCCTACGGCGTGCGCACCGGCATCCATGTCGGCGTCGACGTGTTGGTCAACATGCTCCGGCCGTCACTGCGAAAGGTCACGATCCTGTTCGGCCTGCTGTGCGGGGCGCTGTTCACCGCGATCATCGGCACCATGGGCGCGAAATTCGTCTACGGCCTGTCGCAGACCGACCAGGTGACGCCCGACATGGAGCTGCCGAGCTGGCTGGTCTATCTCTGCATCCCGCTCGGCTCCTATCTGATGTGCTTCCGCTTCCTGCAGGTCGCCTGGCACTACCTCCGCCACGACGAGCTGCCGCACCATGACCATGCGGCGGTCGAGGGCATCGAGACCCCGGGCGTGGAGGCCGTGCGATGAGCAGCCTCCTGATCTTCGGCCTGCTCATCTTCCTGATGCTGACGGGCATGCCGATCTCGATCGCGCTCGGCCTTACCGTGCTGTCTTTCGTCTTTTTCATGACGAACGTGCCGACGGAGTCCGTCGCGCTGAAGCTGTTCACGGGAATCGACAATTTCGAGATCATGGCGATCCCGTTCTTCATCCTCGCCGGCAACTTCCTGACCCATGGCGGCGTCGCCCGGCGGATGATCAACTTCGCCACCTCGATGGTCGGGCACTGGTACGGCGGCCTGGGCCTTGCCGGCGTCATGGCCTGCGCGCTGTTCGCCGCGGTGTCGGGCTCGTCGCCAGCCACCGTGATCGCGATCGGCTCGATCATGCTGCCGGCGATGGTCAAGCAGGGTTTTCCAAAACGCTTCGGCGCCGGCGTCATCACCACCTCGGGCGCCCTCGGCATCCTGATCCCGCCGTCGATCGTGATGGTGGTCTATTCGGTCGCGACCGGTGGCAGCATCGCACTCGATCCCGCGGGCCACCGCGTGTCCTCGGCCTCGGTCGGGCAATTGTTCATGGCCGGCGTCATCCCCGGCCTGATGCTGGCGAGCCTGCTCGGCTTCACCACCTTCTACCGCGCCTGGAAGAACGACTATCCGCGGCTGCCGCGCGCCAGCTGGGCAGAGCGCCTCACCGCGTTCCGCAAATGCATCTGGGGCCTGCTGCTGATCGTCATCGTGCTCGGCGGCATCTACACCGGCAAGTTCACGCCGACGGAAGCGGCCGCCGTCAGCGCCGTCTACGCCTTCGTCATCGCCGTGTTCGTCTATCGCGACATGTCGCTGAAGGACGTGCCGAAGGTGCTGCTCGGCTCGGCCAACATGAGCGCGATGATCCTCTACATCATCACCAACGCCGTGCTGTTCTCGTTCCTGATGGCCAACGAGAACATCCCGCAGCAGATCGCCAACTGGATGGCGACGGCCGGCGTCAACTGGATCGTGTTCCTGCTGGTCGTCAACATCCTGCTGCTGCTCGCCGGCAACGTCATGGAGGCGACCTCGATCGTGCTGATCATGGCGCCGATCCTGTTCCCCGTCGCGGTCAAGCTCGGC
This sequence comes from Bradyrhizobium sp. HKCCYLS2038, assembly GCF_051167655.1. Taxonomy (NCBI): domain Bacteria; kingdom Pseudomonadati; phylum Pseudomonadota; class Alphaproteobacteria; order Hyphomicrobiales; family Nitrobacteraceae; genus Bradyrhizobium; species Bradyrhizobium sp. HKCCYLS2038. The sequence goes on from NZ_JBNPTM010000001.1 coordinate 1,765,462, forward strand.
ATCCACCCGGTGCATCTCGGCATCCTGATGGTGGTCAACATGGAGGTCGGCATGTGCCATCCGCCGGTCGGCCTGAACCTCTATGTCGCCTCCGGCATCGCCAAGATGGGAATCACCGAACTGACCATCGCCGTGATGCCGTGGCTGCTGACCATGCTCGGCTTCCTGGCGCTCGTGACCTATGTGCCGGAAATCTCGCTGTGGTTGCCGCGCATGCTCGGGATGCTCTGACCTGCAGCAATCAATTGAAACCGAATTGCAAAAACAGAAAGGTATTTGAAGCAATTACATCTTCGTAAGGTGGTCCACTCTGTCCAAACTGTAAGTTGAAGGTGCGGCGCGGCAGGCCCATGCTCGCCCGGCTTTCCAGAGGAGGTTGGCATGAGAAGGTTCACCATTGCCGCTGTCGCCGTGCTCGCAATCGCCGGCTCGACCGCGGTCTACGCCCAGCACCGCGCCTGGTTTCATGATCACATGCACCATGCGCGGATGAATCCCGAGGATCGCGCCGCGATGCTCGACGCGCGCATCGCGTCGGTCCATGCCGGCCTGAAGCTCAACGCCGACCAGGAGAAGCTGTGGTCGCCGGTCGAGAGCGCCGTGCGCGATCTCGCCAAGCTGCGCTTCGACCGCGCCAATGCGCGGATGAACGCCGCCGGCGACGCCCAGGACAAGGATGCCGATCCGGTGGCGCGGCTGCGCGAGCGGGCCGATACGATGGCCGTGACGGCGGACGCAATGAAGAAGGTCGCCGATGCGGCCGACCCGCTCTACAAGACGCTCGACGACGGCCAGAAGCGCCGGCTGTCGATGCTGACCCGGCCGATGGGGCACATGATGGGACCCGACGGTCCGCGCCACCACCGCTGGATGGAGCGCGGCGAGGGCGACGGTCCGCGCTTCGGCGAGCACCGATTCGGCCCGGGCCGCATGGGTTGGTCCGACGAGGAACGCGAGTCCGGACGGCTCTGATCGCCGGTTAACGATCCCTCTGATTTCATGTGGGGAAAACCGCCGCCCGCCGGCGGTTTTTCTGCATCGATTGTGCCGAAAAATCCTCTGACATCGCTGGACATCCCGGAATCCCTTTGCTAAACGACCGGCTCTCGCGGAAGGCTTTCTCCGGATGCAAGATCCGGGCGCATAGCTCAGTTGGTAGAGCAGCTGACTCTTAATCAGCGGGTCCTAGGTTCGAGCCCTAGTGCGCCCACCAAGCCTTCAAAATCCTAGCCACGATCAGCTTCAAAACGGGCCTTCAAGTCAGAAGGTTGGTTGGGAGTTTTCGTTCGTGCTCATCGATTGCGCCGATGTTTGGCGGGACGGCTGCCCGACAGCCGGTGAACGTCTTCATCCGATCTGTGACAGCCCAAATCCCCATCTATGCTTCAGACGTAGCCACGCTGAACGGCTTGATTGCTGACTCGGCAAATTCGTCCTGTCCGCCAAAGTAGTTTGCATCGAGCTCTGCAAAGGCGCGGAGCCTGCGCGCGATCGTCCTCCAGACGCAGTCTGCTTTGCATGGCGTGGATGCGAACGTGCTCCGGCCGCCCCGGAGGGACAGCGCTTGGTGCCGGGCTGCCGTTGGCCTGGGCGGGAGGTATTCGCACCAACCCGAGCCTGCCGCTCTCGCCGTCGTGCCGCGTCGCGATGGTATCTTGTTCTGGCTTGTGCCCGGGGTCCGCCGCCCCGCTGCCAGCGCCCGGGGAGAGCAATTTAAGCAATTTGCCAGATCGGGAACCGTTTGCCATTGCCTATGCGCCGCCGAAACAGGCACTATCCTCAATCTGCTAACGAGCGCGATCAACGCGCTGGATGTTGAGGGGAGGATCAGATGGGTGACGGCAAGAAACTGTCATCGCTGGACGCATCGTTTCTGTATCTCGAGACACCTGAGATGCCGATGCATGTCGGCAGCATGGCGATCTTCCGGCTCCCCGAGGACCACAAGGGCGATTTCTTCGAACAGTTCAAGGCGATGCTCGCCTCGCGGCTGCACCTCGCCCCGATCCTCAAGGCTCGCCTGGAGAAGGCGCCGCTCGACATCGATCACCCTTCCTGGGTCGAGGACGACCAGTTCGACATCGACCGCCACATCTTCCGCGCCAGCCTGCCGGAGCCGCGCGACCGAGCAACTCTCGAGCGCATCGTCGGCTGGATGCACGCCAAGCTCTTGAACCGCGCTCGCCCGCTGTGGGAGTTCTATGTCTTCGAGGGCATGAAGGACAACGAGGTCGGGCTCTATTCAAAGATGCACCACGCCTGCATCGACGGCGGTGCCGGCGCGGCGCTGACCAATATGATCTACGACCTGACGCCGGTGCCGCGGCAGGTTGAGCCGCCGAGCGCGCGGCCGAAGGCCGGGCAGGAGCCGCGCGACATCGCTGCCACCCTTCTCAATGCCTACACCCAGCTATGGAACCAGCCGCTCAATGCCAACTTGGCCAAGGGCATCGAGCTGCCGCGCTCGGGCAAGAGCGATCTCGGCTCGATCCTGTTCGACAACGCCATGTATCAGATCGAGAGCGCGGTGCGTTTCGCCGGCAGCATCCCCTCGATGCTGCAAAGCGTCTCGGACGTCGTCGGCAAGGCCTCCGATCCCGCTGCGCGGCGCAGTCTCGCCAGCATGGCTTCGCCGCCCTCCATCCTGAACAAGTCGATCTCCTCGGAGCGCAGCTTTGCCGGTGCCTCGATCTCGCTGTCGCGGGCCAAGGCGCTCGCCAAGCGGGCCGAGGGCAAGCTCAACGACGTGGTGCTGGCGCTATCCTCCGGCGTGGTGCGCCGCTATCTCGAGGAGCAAGGGGCGTTGCCGCAGAAATCCCTGACCGCGGCGGTGCCGATATCGCTGCGCGAGGAGGGCAACACCGAGGCCAACAACCAGGTGTTCGGCATGATCTGCGGCATCGCCACCGATGTCGCCGATCCCAAGGAGCGGCTGCACACCATTATCGCGCAGTCGACCAAGTCCAAGGAGATGTCGCATCCGCTGCGCGCCTTCATGCCGCAGGTCTCCAACGTCTCCATGCTCGGGACACCGATCCTGGTGCAGATCCTGGCGCTGCTGTACAGCCGCTCCAGCCTGTCCGACGTGCTGCCGCCGGCCGCCAACATCACGGTATCCAACGTGCCGGGGCCGCGGCAGACGCTGTATGCCGCCGGTGCCGAGCTCCTGCACATCTTTCCGGTCTCGATCTCGGCCCATGGGCTCGCGCTCAACATCACCGTGCAGAGCTATCGCGACCAGCTCGATTTCGGGTTCATCGCAGGCGCCAACATCATCCCGCATGTGCAGGTGCTGTGCGACATGCTGCCCGAGGAATTCGAGCGACTCGACAAGGCGTTCGCACCGGCGCCGCGCAAGAGCGCGGCGAGCTGATCGTTCGAGCGTTCTCTTGGGTTGGCTTGGCTGCTCAGCATGGCCGGTACGCTGCCTCTCTTCGCCGTTCGAGGAGAGGGGCGGGGGCGGGCGAACAGCCGAGAGCGTGGTCGTGACGAGTCTCCTCATCCGCCGCGCGGCCGCAGGACAGAACGAGAAATTCTTCGTGTGTTTGAGGAAATGACCATGATCGAGATGCCTCCGCTGCAGTTCGCCACCGTCAACGGCATTCGCATGGGCTATTACGAAGCGGGCCCGACAACCGATGCGCCGCCGCTGGTGCTCTGCCATGGCTGGCCCGAACTGGCGTTCTCCTGGCGCTACCAGATCAAGGCCTTGAGCGAGGCCGGCCTGCGCGTGATCGCACCGGACCAGCGCGGCTACGGCGCGACCGACCGGCCCGAGGCGGTCGAGGACTACGACATGGAGCATCTGACCGGCGACCTCGTCGGGCTGCTCGACCACCTCAAGATCGACAAGGCGATCTTCGTCGGCCATGACTGGGGTGGCTTCGTCGTCTGGCAAATGCCGATGCGGCATCCGGCGCGGGTCGCGGGTGTGATCGGGGTCAACACCCCGCATCTGCCGCGCGCGCCGATCGATCCGGTCGAGCTGTTCCGGCAGCGATACGGCGAGCACATGTATATCGTGCAGTTTCAGGACCGCTCGCGCGCGGCCGACAAGGTCTTCGACGGCCGTGTCGAGCAGACCTTCGACGCGTTCATGCGCAAGCCCGTGCCGCGTAGTCATGACGCGCCGGCGGACCAGCCGGTCGCCGGTGTCGGAGCCTCGCCGCGGGTCAACCTCGCTTTTCCGCAGATGATCGCCAAATACGACGCGCGGCACGATCCGCGCGCCCCGATCCTGTCAGACGAGGAAAAGCAGGTGTTTGTCGACACCTTCCAGCGCACCGGCTTCACCGGCGGCATCAACTGGTACCGCAACTTCACGCGCAACTGGGAGCGCTCGGCGGATCTCGACCACACCGTGCGGGTGCCGTCGCTGATGATCATGGCCGAGAACGATCACGTGCTGCCGCCCTCGGCCGCCGACGGCATGGAGAAGCTCGTGCCGGACCTGGAAAAATATCTGGTGAAGGACAGCGGCCATTGGACGCAGCAGGAGAAGCCGGACGAAGTTTCGGCCAAGCTGATCGAATGGCGGCGACGGCGGTTCGGATGAGGCAAACGTGTTGTTGCGGAGATGTTTTGATGCAAGCAATGCTCGTCGCTGCGGCAACCCCGAATGTCTGACACCAGTGAGAAAGCGTGAATAGCGGGCCGGCAACAATGGCCCATGTGACAGATTCCGAGTTCGCGCTGCGCGCTCCGGAACAAAGGTGAGGGACCGAAAGCGACAATGTCGTCCAGCAACAGACTGAGCCCGATTCCGCAACCGCCGGCCAAGCCCGTGGTCGGCAACATGCTTTCGCTCGATGCGAACGCACCGGTGCAGCATCTGACCCGTCTCGCCAAGGAGTACGGGCCGATCTTCTGGCTCGACATGATGGGCTCGCCGATCGTGATCGCCTCCGGCCATGATCTGGTCGACGAACTCTCCGACGAGAAACGCTTCGACAAGGTGGTCCGCGGCTCGCTGCGGCGGGTGCGCGCCATCGGGGGCGACGGCCTGTTCACGGCCGACACCAAGGAGCCGAACTGGAACAAGGCCCACAACATCCTGCTGCAGCCGTTCGGCAACCGCGCCATGCAGTCCTATCACGCAAGCATGGTCGACATCGCCGATCAGCTCGTCAAGAAATGGGAGCGCCTCAACGCCGACGAGGAGATCGACGTCGTCCACGACATGACGGCCCTCACGCTCGACACCATCGGCCTGTGCGGCTTCGACTACCGCTTCAACTCGTTCTACCGGCGCGACTACCATCCGTTTGTGGAAGGGCTGGTCCGCTCGCTCGAGACCATCATGATGACCCGCGGCCTGCCGTTGGAGCACCTGTGGTTGCAGCGGCGGCGCGCCGTCCTCGCCGAGGACGTCGCGTTCATGAACAAGATGGTCGACGAGATCGTCGCCGAGCGGCGCAAGAACGCCGAATCCGCTGCGGCATCCGCGGATGCCAAGAAGGACATGCTCAACGCGATGATGAGCGGCGTCGATCGGACGACCGGCGAGCAGCTCGATGACGTCAACATCCGCTATCAGATCAACACGTTTCTGATCGCAGGCCATGAGACCACCAGCGGCCTGTTGTCCTACACGATCTGTGCGCTGCTGAAACACCCCGAGGTCCTGAAGAAGGCCTATGAGGAGGTCGATCGCGTCTTTGGCCCCGATATCGATGCCAAGCCGACCTATCAGCAGGTCACGCAGCTCACCTACATCACGCAGATCCTGAAGGAATCGCTGCGGCTGTGGCCGCCGGCGCCGGCCTACGGCATCGCGCCGCTGCAGGACGAGACGATCGGCGGCAAGTACAAGCTGAAGAAGGGCACCTTCATCACCATCCTCGTGACCGCGCTGCATCGTGATCCCAGTGTCTGGGGACCGAACCCCGACGCGTTCGATCCCGAGAATTTCAGCCCGGAGGCGGAGGCCAAGCGCCCGGTCAATGCGTGGAAGCCGTTCGGGAACGGCCAGCGCGCCTGCATCGGCCGCGGCTTTGCCATGCACGAGGCGGCGCTCGCGCTCGGCATGATCCTGCAGCGCTTCAAGCTGATCGACCATCAGCGCTACCAGCTGCATCTCAAGGAGACCCTGACGATGAAGCCGGAAGGCTTCAAGATCAAGGTGCGTCCGCGCAGCGATCGTGATCGCGGCGCTCACGATCCAAAGCGCCCGGGGGCCGCGGCGCCCGGCGCGCCGATCGCGCGTGCGCGCACGCGACCGGGGCACAATACACCGCTCCTGGTGCTGTATGGCTCCAACCTCGGCACCGCCGAGGACATGGCGACGCGCGTGGCCGATCTCGCCGAGGTCAACGGCTTCGCGACTCGGCTTGCCCCGCTCGACGAATTCGCCGGCAAGTTGCCGAAGGACGGCGGCGTGCTGATCTTCTGCGCCTCCTACAACGGAGCGCCGCCCGACAACGCCGGGAAGTTCGTGAGCTGGCTGCGCGGCGAGTTGGCGCCGGATGCGTTCGCGGGGCTGCGTTATGCCGTGTTCGGCTGCGGCAACCGCGATTGGGCCGCGACCTATCAGACGGTGCCGCGCTTCATCGACGATGCGCTGGCGGCGCATGGCGCAAAGCGCGTCCACACGCGCGGCGAGGGCGATGCGCGGAGCGATCTCGACGGCCAGTTCGACACCTGGTTCGCGTCGCTGGGCGCCGCGGCAGCGAAGGAGTTCGGCCTCGACACCGGCTTCAGCCGCAGTGCGGATGATGCGCCGCTCTACTCCGTGGAGCCGGTGGCGCCGACCGCGGCAGGCGCGGTGGTGGCGCTCGGCGGTGCCGCGCCGATGACCATCCTGGCCAGTCGCGAGTTGCAGAACAGGTCGGGTGCCAATCCGTCCGATCGCTCGACGCGGCATATCGAGGTGCAGTTGCCCGCCGGTGTGAGTTATCGCGTCGGCGACCATCTCAGCGTGGTGCCGCGCAACGATCCGGCCCTGGTGGACCAGGTGGCGCGCCGCTTCGGCTTCTCGCCAGCCGACCAGATTCGTTTGCACGTCGCCGAGGGCCGTCGCGCGCAGCTGCCGGCGGGGGAAGCGGTCTCGGTCGGCCGGCTGCTGACTGACTTCGTCGAGCTGCAGCAGGTCGCGACGCGCAAGCAGATCCAGATCATGTCCGAGCATACGCGCTGTCCGGTGACCCGGCCGAAGCTCGCCGCCTTCCTCGGCGACGATGCCGAATCCGGCGAACGCTATCGCGCCGAGATCCTCGCCAAGCGCAAGTCGGTGTACGATCTGCTCGAGGAGTTTCCCGCCTGCGAGCTGCCGTTCCATTCGTACCTCGAAATGCTCACGTTGCTGGCGCCGCGCTACTATTCGATCTCGTCGTCGCCATCGATCGATCCTTCGCGCTGCAGCGTCACCGTCGGCGTGGTCGCGGGACCGGCGGCCTCGGGCCGCGGTGTCTACAAGGGCGTCTGCTCCAACTACCTCGCCTCGCGTCGCGAGGGCGAGAGCGTGTTCGCCACCGTGCGCGAGACCAAGGCCGGTTTCCATCTGCCTGAGGATGCGCAGCTGCCGATCATCATGATCGGGCCAGGCACGGGACTGGCGCCCTTCCGCGGCTTCCTGCACGAGCGCGCCGCGCAAAAGGCGACTGGGAAGTCACTCGGACCCGCGATGCTGTTCTTCGGCTGCCGCCATCCCGAGCAGGACTACCTCTACGCCGATGAGCTCAAGGCGTTCGCGGACGGCGGCATCTGCGAATTGTTCACGGCCTTCTCGCGCCGCGATGGACCGAAAACCTATGTTCAGCACCTGCTCGCCGGCCAGAAGGCGCGGGTCTGGGAATTGATCGAGCAGGGCGCGGTCATCTTCGTCTGCGGCGACGGCTCGAAGATGGAGCCGGACGTCAAGGCGACGCTGATGCAGATCCATCGCGACTGCACCGGATCCGATGGAGAGGCGGCAGCGAACTGGATCGCCGACCTCGGCGCGAAGAACCGTTATGTGCTCGACGTCTGGGCCGGGGGATAGCTCGACTGCCGGGTGCGTCAGCGCGGCAAGCCGCGCGCAGGCATTGGCTGATTTTTGCGGAGGAACTGATGGCCGACAAAGGCAACGATCCATGGGCCATGTGGCAGACGATGCTCGGTGAGATGGAGAAGAGCTTCAATACCTTCGCCGGCCAGGCCGTATCCTCGCCCGAGTTCAGCAAGGCCATGAACCAGGCCGGCGGGGCTTCGGCGGGCGCGCAGAAGCAGATGTCCGAGATGATGGAGAAATATCTCGGCGGAATGAACATGCCGAGCCGGGTGCAGATGGTCGACATGGCCGTGCGCCTGCAGTCCATCGAGGCGCAGCTCGCCGAGATCAAGTCGCTGCTGCTGCAGTCCGGTGCGGCGGCCGGCGCGCCGCGCGCGGGGCAGCCGTCGTCGCCACGTCCGCCACGCACGAAACAGCCGCCCGGAGCGCAAAAATGAGCGCGTTCGCCCCGTTCGACGAACTGGCCTCGATTCCCGAGCGCATTCAGGCCGAGGTGCAGCGCGCGATCCAGCGCAGCATCAAGGGCGTGGAGTATCTCACGACCTCCGGCCCCACGCTGGGCTCGACACCGAAGGATGTCCTGAGCACGCGCGGGACGATGAGTCTCTATCACTATCGCCCGCAGTCCGATGAGATCTATCGGGTGCCGATCCTGATCGTGATGGCGACCACCAATCGCGGCTACATCCTCGACATGGTGCCGGGCCAGAGCTTCATCGAGTTTCTGCTCAAGCGCGGCTACGACGTCTACATGCTGGACTGGACCGCTCCGAATCCGGAGGAGAAGGGCCTGCGGATGGAGGACTATGTCCTCGACTTCATTCCCTATTGCGTCCGCCGCGTGCAGGAGGATTCCGGGGAGCATGACGTCTCGGTCATCGGCTACTGCTTCGGCGGCGTACTGTCGCTGCTGTATGGCTCGATCTTCCACGACGGACCGATGAAGAATCTGATCTGCTTCACCACGCCGATCGATTTCCGCGAGATGACGCTGTTCCAGAATTTCTCCGATCGCCGCTACTTCGACGTCGATCATCTCGTCGATTCCATCGGCAACGTGCCGCCGGAAATGATCTTTTCCTCGTTCGAAATGCTGCGCCCGGCGTCGCGCGCGATCAGCCAGGTGCAGTTGTGGGAGAACATCTGGAACGACGATTACGTCAAATCCTATCGCATGTTCGATCGCTGGGCGACCGACACGCTGCCGCTCGCCGGCGAGTATTTCCGCGCCATCACCAAGGACCTGATGTGGGACAACAAGCTCTACAACGGTACGATGTCGGTCGGCGGGCATCGATGTGATCTCGCCGATATCAAGGTGCCGATCCTGCACGCTGTGGCCGAGCACGACCATATCGTGCCCTATGAAGCGGCAAAGCATCTCATCCCGAAGGTCGGGTCGACCGACAAGGAAGAGGTGATCCTGAAGGGCGGCCACGTGTCGCTGGTCGCCGGCGCCAATGCTGTCCGGCGGCTGTGGCCCAAACTGGATTCCTGGCTAGGTGGACGATCCATATGAGTGAAACGCGATCCTATCCCCGTCACGTCACGACGGATGTCGGCGAAATCGAATTTCGCCTGATGTCGCGCGCCGATGAGGCCGCGGTGCTCGGTTTCGCCCGGGCGCTGCCGACCCATGACCTGTTGTTCCTGCCGCGCAACATCAGCGAGCCCAAGGTGCTGTCGGCCTGGATTGCTGAGATCGAACGCGGGCAGATCACGAGCCTGCTCGCGCTCCGGGGCGGCGAGGTGGTGGGCTGCAGCGCCGTGGTTCGCGATCCGCATTCCTGGTCGCCGCATGTCGGTGAGATCCGGATGGTCATCTCGTCTGGTGCACGGGGGCAGGGGGTCGGGCGGGCGCTCTCGCAGGAGACCTTCGCGCTCGCCCTCGAGGCCGGGCTGGAGAAGCTCACCGTCCAGATGACGGTGGATCAGCGCGGGGCGATTGCGCTGTTCGAGAGCCTCGGATTTCGTGCCGAGGGGCTGTTGCGCGACCAGGTTCGCGATGTCGACGGCAAGACGCACGACATCGTTGTCTTCGGACACGACGTCGCCAGGGTGCGGGCCCAGCTGGACGCCTATGGAGTTCCGGGAGCGGTATCGGGATAGGCCCGAGAGGAAGGCGTTCCATCTCCCGATCTCGGATTCGTGATATCGCGGTGCAACATTAATGTTGCGTTGCACCATTGGCCGTGGCATCAAGACTTCGCCCCGGGCCAAATCCGGACGGGTGAGGCCATAGCTCTCAAGAGGATGGAGACACGATCATGACCACCGAAACCAACACTGTGCTCGACAGCGTCAAGGAAGCCTTTGCTCCCGTGACCGAGGCCTTCAAGAACCTCCAGAACATGGAAGTCCCCGAAGCTGCCCGCGAGTTCGTCAAGAAGTCCGCCAACACCGCCAAGGACCGCGCTGCCGAAGCCTATGCCGGCTCCGAGAAGGTGACGGCCGTGATCGAGACGGCCGTGTCCGATTCCGTCAGCGAGGTCGCGAAGGTCAGCCGCAACATCCAGCAGGCGCTGTATCACGACGCGGAGGCTCTGTTCGCCGGCATCGACAAGCTCGCGTCTGCCAAGTCGTTCGGAGAAGTCGTGCAGATCCAGTCCGAGCTGGCGCGCGCGCACGGCGAAGTGCTGGTCAACCGCGCGAAGTCGACCACTGAGTATTTCGGCAAGCTGGTTGCCAATGGCGCGAAGGTCGCGCAGGACAACTTCTCGAAGGTCGTCAGCAAGACCGCCTGAGCGGTCCTGATGGTCAGCCGCCGGAGGCCCGCGTTTTGCGGGCCTTCTCTTTTTGGCACGGCCGCATAGCTCTGGTTGATGAAAACCGGCTCTTTTTCACTCGACATGCCCGGCGACGCCGCCCGCGCCGCCGAGCTTCGGCGCGTCAAGACGCAGGCGACACTGGTGCTGGTCGGCGCGCTGGCGCTGTTTGCGATTTCAAAATCTCTGGTCGGCACGCATCCGGCGTTCGGCTTCATCGCCGCCTTCGCCGAGGCTGCAGCGATCGGTGGCCTCGCCGACTGGTACGCCGTCGTGGCGCTGTTTCGCCACCCCCTCGGCTTGCCGATCCCGCACACGGCGATCATCCAAATCAATCAGCACCGCATCGCCGACAAGCTCGGCGAGTTCATCGAGGTGCATTTTCTCGAGCAGGCCCCGGTCGAGGCCAAGTTGCGCGAGATCGATTTCGGCTCCTTCATCGCGGATTGGCTGCGCGATCGTAAACGCAGCGACGATCTTGCGCGCTTCACCCTGCGCCTCCTGCCCGAGGCGATTTCTGCGACCGAAACATCGGGGCTGAAGACTTTCATCATTCGCCGCCTGAACAGCCAGTTGCAGGCGATCAATCTGGCTCCGCTCGCCGCCGGCACCTTGCGCGCCTTCGTCGCGGAAGGACGGCACCAGGTGCTGTTCGACGACTTCCTGCGCGTCATTCATGAGACGCTGACTCAGGCCGAGACCGTGGCGATGATCCGCGCCAAGATCCGGGCAGAACTGCCAACCCTGCTGCGGCTCTATCGCGCCGACAAGTTCCTGATGAACAAGATCGTGGCCTCGGCCGGCGCGTTCTTCGAGGAGGTCCGCGGCGATCCCAATCATCCGTTCCGCGGTGAGTTCGATCGCATGGTGCTATCCTTCGTGGAGCGCCTCGGCACCGACCCGACCTACGCCGGACGCATCGACGCGCTGAAGCGCGACCTCCTGGCGCGGCCGGAGCTCGGTGAACTCGCGCAGAGCGTCTGGTCCAATACGCGCTCCTTCATCGAGCGCAGCGCGAGCGGCGAGACTCAGGTGCTGCGGCATTACCTGTCCGGAATGTTCGTGAACGCGGGCGAGACGCTGGCCGGTGATGCCGAACTACGCGGCGAGATCAATCGTGGGTTAGTTACCGTACTCAGGACCTTCATTTCCGATCAGAAGAGCGGCGTGTCGACCTTCATCTCCGACCAGGTCAAGTCCTGGAACATGGAGCAACTCATTTCGGTGATCGAACTGAATATCGGCAAGGACCTGCAGTACATCCGCTTCAACGGCTCGGTGATCGGCGGGCTGGCGGGACTTGTGCTTTATACTGCCGAGGTCCTGCTGCGTTTATTGTGACTGCTTCACTACAGACGCCTGAGATCGCGTTCCCGCCTCTTGTCGAACCGGGCGTTAACCGCTTCAATGAGGGAATCGGTCGTCTGGGCTGATAATAGATTTGCTGCACTGCGGAACAATCGCGCCTGCTCGCGCGTTTTCGGGGCACAGCATGAGAGAGGAAAAAGGCATGTCCGCATCCGCCCACGCGTTCGGTCCGCCGTCGAAGCTCCTGATGCTGTTGGAGGGGCGGGCGCTGCATGAGTTGGGCGCGTTCGTTGCCGCCACGCCGCTGCTGAGCATGGCCCCGCGCGGCGATGGTCATCCGGTGCTGGTGCTGCCCGGCCTCGTTGCCTCTGACGTTTCGACCCGGCCGCTGCGCAGCTTCCTGAAGGGCAAGGGCTACGCCGTGAGCGGCTGGCAGCAGGGCCGCAATCTCGGCCTGCGTCCAGGCGTCCAGCAATCCATGGTCGACCTGGTCGAGCAGATGAACGACAGCCATGGCCGCAAGATCTCGCTCGTCGGCTGGAGCCTTGGCGGGCTGTATGCGCGTCAGCTCGCCAAGATGATGCCGGACCGCGTGCGCAGCGTGATCACGCTCGGCAGCCCGTTTGCGGGTTCGCCCAAATCGACCAACGCCTGGCGCGTCTATGAGTTGGCGAGCGGGCGCCGCGCCGATGAGGAGGATCTGCGGTTCGGCGGACATCTGTCCGAGCCGCCGCCGGTGCCGACGACGGCGATTTTCAGCCGCTCGGATGGCGTCTGTGCCTGGCAGGGCTGCAAGGAAAAACCTTCTTCGATCGCGGAAAGCATCGAGGTCGAAAGCAGCCATTGCGGGATGGGCCATCATCCGGCGGTGGTCTACGCGGTCGCAGACCGGTTGGCGCAGCCTGAAGGGGAATGGCAGCCGTTCGACCGCAGCGGCTGGCGGAGCCTCGTCTTCCCCGATCCGCATCGGTAGTTCGCGGGCCGCGTTGTCGCGGGATTTGTAGGCGGCGCACGTCATGCGTGTCGCCGCCTTTTGCCTTCTTTGTCGACGACATCAAGCGTGAGCCGCGCGCCGGCTAGTCGTCATCACCGTGTTCGGAGATGCCAGCCTGTCGCGCGGTGGTTCGGTCGACAACCGCGCGTCATAGTCAGGAGCTCATTCAAGGCTTCAGCAGCACCTTGCCGGCCTTGCCTGGTGTCAGCGAGGCCTTCACGGCGTCGGCAACTCGCGCGAGTTCGAAGATGCCCTCGATCGGCAGCTTCAGGTCGCCGCTCGCGACGAGTCTCAGCAGCTCGCCGATCAGACGGCCCTTGGTTGCCGCCGGCATCGCGGCGCTGACTTTTGCGCCCCAGAATCCCTTGACGACAGCGTGCTTGAAGATGAGGTCTCCGGAGGAAATCTGCATTGGCTCGCCTGTGGCGGTGCCGAACGACACCAGCAGCCCGTCCTCGCCGAGCAGGGACAGCAACTCGTTGCTGGCCTTGCCGCCAATGGAATCCACCGCCGCGCGGATGGGCGCGCCTCCGGTGATGGCACGGACCTGCTTCTGCCAGCCTGCGGTCGCTGTCGAGACGGCATTCGTGATCCCGAGCGCGCTCAGTTCGTCGACGCCCGCGTCGCGACGGACGAGATTGACGATATGCACGCCGCGCGCGGCCGCGAGCATGGCCAGCGTCTTGCCCACGGCGCCGTTGGCGGTGTTCTGGATCACCCAGTCGCCGCTCTTCACTTCGAGGAATTCAAGCAGTGAGATGGCGCTGAACGGCATGGCAATCAGTTGCGCCGCCGCCTCGTCCGAAATCGCGGCGGGCAGCGGGACGAGCCCGGCAGCAGGGGCGATGAAATACTCGGCCCAGGTGCCGTGGACCGAAGCGACCGCGACGCGCTGGCCGATCGTCGCACCGGTGACGCCGTCGCCGAGAGCGTCGATCGTGCCGACCGCTTCCGAGCCGCCGATGGCCGGCAGCTTGGGCTTGTAGCCATAGCTGCCCCGCACCGTCCAGAGATCATGGTTGTGAATCGGCGACAGGATGGTCTTGATGCGGACCTCGTTGGGGCCCGGTTGGGGAACGGGGCTATCCCCGGCGACGAGGACGTCCGCGGGTTCGCCGAACGCGTTGTGGATGGCACTGCGCATGAAAAGATCCTTGAGATGATGTATCGAAACTAATAACCGCCCGTCCAGCTTGCGCCGAGGCGTCAACGGGCAGCGGCCATCGCTCCTGCAGCCGCAGCCCACGTCGACCTGTCAGTAGCAGGAGCAAGCTGCCCGCGTCGGACTAGGCCGGGCTGGCGCCCTTGCGCTTCTCCTCGTCGTAGAGCTCCTTTTTCGAGAGCTTGCCGACAGCGGTCTTCGGCAGCTCGGCACGGATTTCGAGCGCCTGCACCATTTCGTGCTTGCCGAGCTTGTCTTTCAGAAAGCTCTGCAGCTCGCCGAGGGAAGGGGCCTCCGCTCCAGCCTTCAGCTTGACGAACGCTTTCGGGGACTGGCCACGATACGCGTCGGGAATGCCGATCACCGCGACCTCCTCGACGGAGGGATGCTTGTAGATCGCCTCTTCCAGCACCCGCGGATAGACGTTGTAGCCGCTGCACAGCAGCATGTCCTTGGTGCGATCGACGATGAAGATGAAGCCGTCCTCGTCCATATAGCCGACGTCGCCGGTGCGCATGAAGCCATCGAACGTCGTCACCTCGGCGGTCGCCTGAGGGTTGTTCCAGTAACCCTTCATGACGTTGGCCCCCTTGATGCAGATTTCGCCGCGCTCGCCGAGCGCGACATAGTGCGTGGGGTCGTCGACACTGAGGAACTTGATCACGATGCCAGGCGAAGGCATGCCGCAGGAGCCTGCCTTGCGCATCGCGCCCGGCTGCGCCGGCGTGAAGGTGCCGCTCGGCGAGGTCTCGGTCATGCCCCAGCCTTCGGTCAGCTGACAGCCCGTGATCGCGGCAAATTGCTGCGCGACCTCGAGCGGCAACGGCGCTCCTCCGGAGCCGCAATATTTGAGCGAGCGCAGGCTGTGATTGGGCGTCTCCGGGTGGTTGATCAGTGCGGTGAACATCGTCGGCACGCCGCAGAAGACGCTTATTTGCTTCTGCGCGATCTCGGCCAGCGCCGCCTGCGGATCGAACCGGACATGCTGGACGATCTCCATGCCGTACAGCAGGCCGAACAGCACGTTCACGGTCAGCGCGTAGATGTGGAAGGGCGGCAGCACCGCCAGCAACCGCTCCTGTCCTTCGTGGAGCACCGCCGGCTCGCCGCGCGTGGTCTCCTTGTATTGCTGGCATGCGGCCGACAGATTGCCGTGCGTCAGCATGGCGCCCTTCGGCAGGCCGGTGGTGCCGCCCGTATACTGCAGCACGGCGATGGTTTCGCGCGGATCGGCAATCGGGTGGGTTTCGAACGCGCCGTCATTGTCGAGCAGGTCAACGAAGCTGATGTGGCTGCCGTCCCAGTTGACGTCGCTCACCTGCTTCCCGGCCTTCATCTGGGCGGCGACCGCGTCAGGCGCCGAGGTCATCTCGGCGAGGCTCCCGACCACCAGCTTCTTCAGCCGCGTCTTGCCGAGCATTCCGCCCATCTGCGGATACAGCGTCACGTGGTCGAGCGTGATCAGGATGTCGGTCCGGCTGTCCTCGATCTTGTGCTCCAGCACTTTCGCCGCATCGAGCGGCGAGTAGTTCACGACCGTGCCGCCGGCCTTGAGAACGGCGAAGAACGAGATGATGTAGTGCGGCGTGTTGTGCAGAAACAGGCCTACATGAACCCCGGGCTTTACGCCGAGCTTTTGCAATCCCTGGGCCGCGCGGTTCACGTGATCGCCGAGCTCGCGATAGCTCAGGCGCTTGCCCATGAAATTGACGGCGGGTTGATCCGGCCACTTGGCGATGCTGTCATCGAGAATTTGCTGCACCGGCTTGGGAACGATCGTCGTGTCCCAGCGGACGCCTGGCGGGTAGGACTTTGTCCAGGGCATGTCGTTCATGGCAAAGGTTTCCTGCTGTTGTGCTGCGGATCGGGATAGAGCAGGGCGCTGGTCGAGCGGTCGCTCGCCGCCAGACCCGGCAGGACGAGCACGGGATGACCGTCTCCTTGCGGAGCCCGTCGCAACAGCGGATAAACGGCGGAGAATGCCTGCAACTCAAAGATGCCGCGCATTTCCAGCGCCAGCATCAGCCGCGACGGCGGAGCTACAGGCTCGGTCGCCCGTCCCATGCCAACGTTCCTTCCCCGGTTGGTGCGTCTCGCGCGCCCTGATTTGGGAACAAGGCTATCGGGAACCCGGAGCCTCGGAAAGGCGCAAATGAACCTTTTGGCCGGTGAATTTGAGACACGACGTTGCCGGTCAGCGTGACGCGCGCCTTCTGTCGCCCGATACCGCCGTGCAGGCGGCGGGCGGCTGGTCAGGACACGCTGGCCGCGAGACGGATATCGGACGGACTCTTGCCCGTCCATCGCAGGAACGCATGCCGGAAATTCGCAGCATCGGGAAGAGCGCACCGCGCGCTATCAAGCCCGGAAGACCTGTCGGGGCCGAGCCCGGCCGTCAGACAGTCGCAGTCTTCTGCATGCTCTTGCGCCAGACCGCCAAGAGAAGCGATGTCACGAACTCCCTTGCGGGACACTCGCTCCAATGGCCGTGCATGAACGCCATTTCTTCACCGGGTGCCTTGGCGTGCGCAGCTTCGAGTTGCAGGACGACGAGCGTCCCGGCCGAAAGCGGCTGATCCACGATCGGAGTCTGGACCTCGGTCTCGACGGTCCGCGGGACCTGTTTGGGCGCGGCGATGCAGCGCCGGACGGCGGCCTCGTCGCTCAGCGCTGAGAGATCCGGCGCAGCCCTCAGCTGGCGCATCCGCGATAGCGCCGCAACGACGCCATGCAATCCGATCGCCGTACCGTGGAAGCACCACGGATCGTCCTTGGCACGCGCTCTCAACAGATCGAAGGCGCGACGCAGCCGTCCGGTGAGCTGCCAGATGATGGTCTTTGCGGACAAGCCATCGCGAAACTGATCGATCTTGCTCGCGGCCTCCCAGCTTGCCTGGTCCGATCGATAGGTTGGTACGAACCGGCAGCCGATGATCTGCTGGACCAGTATCGCGGCCTCGTCGTCACGTCCTCGGCCGCACACGTAGTCAGCGAGGATGGCAACCTGCTCGTCGGCCCATGGCTCGCTTGGCTGGGAGCCACTGAGCATGGCTGCGAGCTCTTGCTGTCGACCGCAGCGGCCGAGATCGTCTCGCGGCGCCAGCACCGGCAAGAATTGCTCGCCGAAGCGAAACCATCGCCGGATCTTGCCGATCACCAGGCGATTGATCAGCGGGCCTCGCACAACAAAATTGCGATCGAGGAATGGCTGCTCGGCCAAAGACCGGATCTCCTGGGGATCGGAGACCTGGACGACGTCGACGAGACCGGGCACCCTAACGCGACGTGCCATGCTCTTGACCATCAGCCATTGTTTGAAATCCCAAAAGTTGTCGTCGCCTATGCGGGCGTGGCAGGCAAGTCCGGCACGACGGAAATCTGGCGACTGACGGGCGCGAGAAAACCCGTTTCGAGCCGCTACGCAAGCTAGCGTTCCCGATCCGGCCTGCCAAGTGTTCGCCGGATGAATCCTCCGGGGTGGCTCGTGATGCAAAAATCGTCGCTCTCAACGGTTGTCACCACGTCCACGGGATCTTCGTCCTCGCCATCTCGGTTGGTGAGTCTCGGAGCCGCAAATCCACGGGGGGGGTGACGTGCTCGCAACGGGACGTATGGCTGCTCAACATCGGCTAGGATGCTGCGCATCCTGCTGCACGGAAGGAGGCTGCGATGTCGCTTGGGAAAACCACAATCGGGCTCATCCATTCGTCGCCCGCGTTTGCCGCGTTCAACGCCACCGTCGTGCGACAAAGCGGCCTGCGGGCGGCGATCACCGCGGCCTATCGTCGTGCCGAGCCAGACTGTGTGAAGCCTTTGCTCGATCTGGCCGCGCTCTCCGACACCGCTTCGCAGCGCGTCGCCGCATTGGCGCGCGACCTCGTCGTCCGGCTGCGCAGCAAGGCGGGGGCGGGCGGCATTGAAAGCTTGATCCAGGAATATTCGCTGTCGAGCCAGGAGGGCGTGGCGCTGATGTGCCTGGCCGAGGCGTTGCTGCGGATCCCGGACGTTGCGACGCGCGATGCGCTGATCCGCGACAAGATCGCGACCGGCGATTGGCGTGCCCATATCGGACATAGTCCGTCGCTGCTCGTCAACGCGGCGACCTGGGGGCTGATCGTCACCGGCAGGCTCACGGCGGCGGCCAGCGAGGACAGCCTCGCCTCGGCGCTGACGCGGCTGATTGCGCGCGGCGGCGAGCCGGTGATCCGCCAGGGCGTGACGCTCGCGATGCGGCTGATGGGCGAGCAGTTCGTGTCGGGACAGACCATTGCCGAGGCGCTGTCGAACGGCCAGCGCTGGGAGGCGCAGGGCTTTCGCTACTCCTACGACATGCTCGGCGAGGCTGCGACCACGGCGCATGATGCCGCGCGCTATCTCGCCGCCTACGAAACTGCGATTCATGCCATCGGGCGCCACTCCGCCGGGCGCGGCATCTACGAAGGAGCGGGCATCTCCATCAAGCTCTCGGCGCTGCACCCGCGCTACAGCCGTCCTCAGCGGGCCCGGGTGATGGACGAACTGCTGCCGCGCTTGAAGCAGCTGGCGGGGCTCGCCAGGCACTACGACATCGGTCTCAACATCGATGCCGAGGAGGCCGACCGGCTCGACCTGTCGCTCGACCTGCTCGAAGCGCTGTGCTTCGATGCGGAGCTTGCCGGCTGGAACGGCATCGGCTTCGTGATCCAGGCCTATCAGAAGCGTTGCGCGTTCGTGGTCGACTGGATCATCGATCTGGCGCGCCGCTCGCAGCGCCGGCTGATGGTGCGGCTGGTCAAGGGCGCGTATTGGGACAGCGAGATCAAGCGGGCGCAGGTCGACGGCCTCAAGGATTTCCCGGTCTTCACCCGCAAGGCCCATACCGACGTGTCGTATCTGGCCTGCGCGCGCAAGCTGCTGCGCGCGCCCGATGCGGTGTTCCCGCAGTTCGCCACCCACAACGCGCGAACCCTGGCCGCGATCGTCGAACTCGCCGGACCGAACTACTATCAAGGGCAGTACGAGTTTCAGTGCCTCCACGGCATGGGCGAGCCGCTCTACGAGGAGGTCGTCGGTCCCGGAAGGCTGGGCCGCCCCTGTCGGATCTATGCGCCGGTCGGCTCGCATGAGACGCTGCTGGCCTATCTCGTCCGGCGGCTGCTCGAGAACGGCGCCAACACCTCGTTCGTCAACCGCATCGCCGATCCCAGCGTGACGATCGACGAGCTGATCGCAGACCCCGTCGAGATCTTGCGGGCCTCGGAGCATCCTGGCGCAGCTAACGACAAGATCAGGCGTCCGCGCGAGCTGTTCGGCAAGGCCCGCATCAACTCGGCTGGCCTCGATCTCTCCGATGAGAGTGCGCTGGCGCATCTCGGCGACGGACTCGTCGCGAGTGTCAGTTGTGCCTGGATGGCTTATCCGTCCGGCGCCGCGGACAGCCAAGGCACGCGCCTGATCCGCAACCCAGCCGACCACAACGACATCGTCGGCAATGTCAGGGATGCGAGCTCATTCGAGATCGAAGCCGCGCTTGCGCGGGCGGCAGCTGCTGCTCCCGCCTGGGCGGCGACGCCCGCAAGCACGCGCGCGGCCTCTCTGCGTGCGGCGGCCGACGCTCTTGAGGCACGCAGCACGATCCTGATCGGCCTGATCGTGCGCGAAGCGGGCAAGACCTTCGCCAATGCCATCGGCGAATTGCGCGAGGCGGTCGACTTCCTGCGCTACTATGCGAGCGAGATCGAGCAGGTGACGGAGGACGATGGCCACGTTCCGCTCGGCCCGATCGTCTGCATCAGTCCGTGGAACTTCCCGCTCGCGATCTTCACCGGCCAGGTCGCGGCGGCGCTTGCGGCCGGCAATCCCGTGCTGGCGAAGCCGGCCGAGGAAACGCCGCTGATCGCTGCCGAGGCGGTGCGCATCATCCAGGAGGCCGGCGTCCCAGTGGATGTCCTGCAACTGCTGCCGGGCGATGGCCGCGTCGGCGCGGCCTTGGTCGGCGACGCGCGCGTGCAGGGCGTGATGTTCACGGGATCGACTGAGGTCGCGCGGCTGATCCAGCGTCAGCTCGCCGAGCGCGTCGGCGCGCATCGACAGCCCGTGCCGCTGATCGCCGAGACCGGCGGCCAGAACGCGCTGGTCGTGGATTCCTCGGCGCTTGCCGAGCAGGTCGTGGGTGACGTGATTGCGTCGGCCTTCGATAGCGCCGGCCAGCGCTGCTCGGCGCTGCGCATCCTCTGCCTGCAGGAGGATGTCGCCGACCGCATCCTGTCGATGCTGCGCGGGGCGATGCGCGAGCTCGAGATCGGCAATCCGTCCCTGTTGTCCGTCGATATCGGCCCCGTGATCAGCGCGGAGGCGCGCGCGACGCTCTCGGCCCATGTCGCTGCGATGCGCGCGCGCGGCCACGCCGTCGACGAGCTGCCACTGCCGCCGCAGGCAGCTGTTGGCAGCTTCGTTGCGCCGACCATCATCGAGATCGCCAATATCTTCGATGTCGAGCGCGAGGTGTTCGGCCCGGTGCTTCACGTGCTGCGCTATCGCCGCGACCAGCTCGTCGACCTCATCGAAGCGATCAACCTCACGGGTTATGGTCTGACCTTCGGCGTACACTCGCGGATCTCGGAGACGATTACTCGCGCGACGAGCCACAGCGCGGCCGGCAACATCTACGTCAACCGCAACATCATCGGTGCCGTCGTCGGCGTGCAGCCGTTCGGCGGCTCCGGCCTATCGGGAACCGGGCCGAAAGCAGGAGGTCCGCTGTACCTGCGCCGGCTGTTCGCAACGCCGCCGAGGCCGACCCTTGCTCCGGCTCAGCTGCCCGACGAATCTACGAGTATCTATCTCGGTTGGTTGCGCGCCAACGGACGGGAGGACGCGGCCCGACACTGCGAGTCCTATTTGCCTCACGTGTTGGCCGGCCTCGAAATCGAGCTGCAGGGCCCTGTCGGCGAGCAGAACATCTATCGCGTCACCTCGCGCGGGGCCGTGGCCGCGCTGGCGCGAAGCGAGCAGGCGTTGCTGATCCAGATCGGCGCCATCCTGATGACAGGCAACGATGCATTCGTTGAAGGCGCGAATCCTGTCGCCGGCATGCTGGAACCTCTCATCAGCCCGCTGCGCGGCCGGCTGCGAATCGTGGACAGCTGGCGGGCTCTCGGTGGCCTGCAAGCCGTCCTCTCGGACAGCGATGCGCAGGAACTCATCGCGCTCGGTCGCGACCTCGCTGCGCGGCCGGGGCCCATCATCCCGTTGGTGACGCCCCGCGCCTCAGACGGTTGCTATGACCTCGACAGGCTGGTCATCGAGGTCAGCGTCTCCACCAACACCGCGGCTGCGGGCGGCAATGCCAGCCTGATGTCGATCGGCTGAGCGCAGCCAAGGTCGTCCGGGCTGGGCAGGCTAAGGGCACTGCTATAGCCCGACACGTGCACGCCTACGCATTCGATGATGCGACTCACGTTCGCTCATCATGGCGCGATCCGCTTGCGTATGCTGCACACGGTCTGGTGATCGCAGCGCGTCGTCATCAGGCGGCCACGAACCGATGGCATGGAACCGCCATGATCTGCTGCGGCGCGGTCGAATCCGCTGGCGCGGCGACATCGCGCATGGATTAACGCAGTTGATATCGCCTAGTCTCCCGAGAGGATTAGTTAGGTCGCATCAGGGCTCGGAGCTGCCACATGCACGACCCCGTTGACCAGCCGCGTGATGAGCCGAGTTCCACGGGAGCGGATGCCGCAGGCCAGCCTGATGGCGTCATCGGCGTCACGACAGCACAACTGATACAGCTTGAGAGGTCGCCGGCGATCGGGCCGGTGACGGGCGCCGAGCTCAGCGAAGATCAGCTTGACCACGAGCAAAAGAATCCCTGCGTCAAGGAGCAACTCGTGACGCCGACGATGTGGCGCTGATCGCGCTGCGGTCGCGCCCCCGTACAGGACTAAGAGCCTCGTTGCTGCGGCGACGGCGCCAGCCGAAGTTAGGAACGTTTCCCGCGAGCGGCCGGTTGTGCGCACGGCGATTGGGCTTCCGCCCATCATAGATACGGGAACAACGACGACATGAGCAACAAAGCGCGGGACATTTTCATCCTCGGCCTTCGCAACGCCCATGCCATGGAGGTTCAGGCACGGGAATTGATGGAACGCCAGTCCGAGCGGATGGACGACTATCCGGACGTCAAAGCGATGCTGCAGACGCATCTGCAGGAGACCAACGAGCAGCTGAAGCGGCTCGATCAGTGCCTGACTGCGTGCGGCGAAAGCAGTTCGACTCTCAAGGACACGATGCAGTCCGGAATGGCGAATCTGATGGCGATGGGACATGCGATGTCGGGCGACGAGATCCTGAAGAACACGTTCGCCAACAATGCCTTCGAGAATTTCGAGATTGCCGCCTACAAGTCGCTGCTGGCGCTGTGCAGTGCTGCCGGCGTCGAGGAGGCCCGCGGCCCGCTGCAGCAGTCGCTGCAGGAGGAGGAGCGGATGGCGAAATGGGTCGATTCCAACGTCGAAAAGGTCACGCTGCAGTTCGTCCAGCACGAAGAACGGCAGCCGGTCTGATCATAGGTATCTCGGGCCGGGTGCGGAACCCGTCAACCAGATCGCAACCTCCGGTATCAACCGGATACCCGCGAATCAGTTGATCGGGTACACCAAATCCAGCCCTTCTTGGGGCGTTTCCTCCCTGGACTTGGGCCGCCTGCACTGAACGTGCGGGCGGCTTCTTTCTTTTTGGGGCTGCAGTTCAGGCCCGCCGGTTCCCCAGCTCGATCCAGGGCCGATCAGCCGCGTCGCGCGTTTCGAAGGCGGCGATATCACCAGCTCGCGATGCCGTCAGATCGAGATCGTCCCAGCCGTTGAGCAGCTTGGTGCGCCAGATCGGATCGATCGAGAAGGTAAACGTCTGGTTTCCGAGCCGGATCAGGCCGTCCTTGAGATCGATGGTGATAGTCGTTCCCGTTTGCAACAGCGTGAGAATCTCCTCGGCATCAGCTTCGCTGACCCTGGCTGGCAGCAATCCGTTGTTGACGGCGTTGGAAGCGAAGATGTCGCCGAAGCTCGGCGCGATCACGCAGCGGAAGCCGAAATCGGCCAGCGCATAGACCGCCGCCTCGCGCGAGGAGCCGGCGCCGAAATTGCGCCGGGCGACCAGCACCTCGGCGCCATCGGCGCTCGGTGCGTTGAGCGGGAAATCAGTTCGCGCCTTGCCCGCCTCGTCGAACCGGAGGTCGTGGAGCAGATACTGGCCATAGCCGTCGGCGCGCGAGCGCTTCATGAAGCGCGCCGGAATCAGCTGATCGGTGTCGATGCTGGCGAGCGGAAGCGCGCAGGCGGTCCCTGTGAGGATGTCGAACGGCTTCATGCATCGCTCCTCAGCAGCGGCCGCACGTCGGTCAGATGGCCGGTGATCGCGGCCGCCGCGACCATGGCCGGCGACATCAGGTGCGTGCGCGCGCCGGGCCCCTGGCGGCCCTTGAAGTTGCGGTTGGTGGTCGATGCGCAGCGCTCGCCCGGGGGCACGAGGTCGCCGTTCATGCCGACGCACATCGAGCAGCCCGAACCGACCCAGTCGAGACCGGCGTCGATGAAGATGCGGTCGAGGCCTTCCTGCTCGGCCTGCTGCTTGACGAGGTGCGAGCCGGGCGACACCAGCCCGGGCACGCGGGCCTTGCGGCCTGCGAGAACGCTCGCCGCGGCACGCAGATCCTCGATGCGGCTGTTGGTGCAGGAGCCGATGAAGACCCGATCGATCCCGATCGTGTCGAGCGCCTGGCCCGGCGTCAGCCCCATGTAGTCGAGCGCCTCGCGGACATGGCCCGCGCGTGAGGACTCGTCGAGGCAGGCGGGATCCGGTACGCGCGAATTGATCGGCAGCGCGTCCTCGGGACTGATGCCCCAGGTCACGGTCGGCGCAATGTCCAGGCCATCAACAACGATCTCGCGATCGAACCCCGCGCCGGCATCGGTCGGCAACGCGCGCCACGCCGCGATGGCGCGCTCCAGCACGTCGCCCTCGGGCGCGAACGGCCGTCCCTGGACATACGCGAAGGTGGTCTCGTCAGGTCCGATCATCCCGCAGCGCGCGCCGCTCTCGATCGAGAGGTTGCACAGCGTCAGCCGCCCCTCCATGGAGAGCGCGCGGATCGCGGCGCCTGCATATTCGATCGCATGCCCCTGCGCGCCGTCGGCGCCGATCCGCGCGATGATCGACAGTGCGATGTCCTTGGCGGTGATCCCCGGCGCGGTGGCGCCGTCGACGGTGATCCGCATCTGCTTCGGCTTCTTCTGCCACAGCGTCTGCGTCAGCAGCACGTGCGCGACCTCGGAGGCGCCGATGCCGAAGGCGAGCGCGCCGAACGCGCCATGCGTCGAGGTGTGGCTGTCGCCGCAGACCATGGTGAGGCCCGGCAGCGTGAGGCCTTGCTCCGGCCCGACCACATGAACGATACCTTGGCGCGGATCGTCGAAGCCGAACATCCTGATGTCATGGGCGCGGCAATTGTCATCGAGCTGCCGGATCATGCCGGCGATCTCGGGCGCGATCTCGCTCAGCACGCGCGTCCGCGTCGGCACGTAGTGATCGGCGACGCCGATGGTCAGATAGGGCCGCCGCACCCTGGCACGCTTCTCCTTGAGCTTGTTGAAGGCGTGGAACGAGCCCTCGTGCACGAGGTGCCGGTCGATGAACAGGAGATCAGCGCCGTCCTCCCGGCGCGTCACCACATGCGTGTCCCAGACCTTGTCGAACAGCGTCCGCGGCAGCCGTGCTGCATCCGTCATGTCCTGGCGTCCTCGATCGATCTCGGCGTCATCGACTCCTCATGTCGTCACTGCCGAGCCCGCAGGGAAGGGGGCGCGGGCTGCCATGTGACCCTGATAGACCGCTTCCAGCGCCGTGCGCGGTGCATTGTTGTCGCCGACCTGCATCACCGGCAACCCGGCGCGCCGCAAGGCGAGATAGAGCGACTGATCGGCCCTGTTATGATCGACGGCGATCAGCGCCGAGAAGCCGGAGATGCGCTCGACCTCGCCGGTCGACAGATCCTCGACCTCGAGCGTCTCGCCGTCGTAGGAGCGCACCGCGCGCAACGTCGCGATCCGCACCTTGCGCTCGCGCAGGCGGCGGCTGTTGGCGAGCGTCGAATAGATCGTGGTGCGCCAGGCGTAGCTCGTCGCCGGCACGAACAGCGTCACGGCCTTGCCGAGATCGGCGAAGTGCTCCAGCGCGGCGAGCGTGCCCCATTCGCCGGTGCGATCGAACACGGCGACCGAGGCGCCGAGCTTCTCCGGCGCATGCAGCGCGTCGGGCAGGGTGAATACCGGGCCGTTGCCCGCAATCGGCATGGCAGTCGTGGTCGATCCGGTTGCCAGCACGATGCGGTCGGCGCCGAGGGCCGCGATGTCAGCCGCGTTCGCCTCCTTGTTGAAGACGACCGACACACCGAGCCGCGCCAGGGCCGCGATCTGGAACTCGACGAACGCCTTGAAGTTCGCACGCTTCGGCATCAGCCACGCCGTGCCCAATTGACCGCCAAGCTGATCGCTGCGCTCCCACAGCGTGACGTGGTGTCCCAGCGCAGCGGCAACGCGCGCGGCTTCCAGTCCCGCAGGCCCACCGCCAACCACCAGAATGCGCCGCGGCGCTATGCGCGGCAGTGCCTCCGGCTCCTCGAACCGTCCTTCCAGTCCCGCGATCGGATTGATCAGGCAGCGGATCGGCAGGTTCCGCTCGAGCATGCCGGCGCAGCCTTGGTTGCAGCCGATGCAGCGGCGGATCTCGTCGACACGGCCCTCGACCGACTTGCTCACGATCGCCGGCTCGGCGAGATGCGCGCGGGCCATGCCGACCGCATCGGCGTCGCCCGCCGCGATCATCGCATCGGCCTCGTCGAGTCCCGTGAAGCGGCACACGGCGAACACTGGGGTCGCGAAGCCTTCCGCACGCAGCGAATGGCGGATGCGCGCGGGCAGGGTGCGGAACGGCGCCGGGTCGAACGCCATGTCGGCCATCTGTGTCGCCAGCGAATAGCTCGCGACATAGGCCGAATGCGAGACGTTGACGAAGTCGATCCGGGTCTGCTGCGCCAGCATCGGCACGATGCGCGCAGCCTCGTCGATGCCGAGTCCGCCCTCGGCATATTCCTCGCCGCTGATGCGGATGCCCAGGCAAAAGCCGTCACCAAGTTCCGCCCGCAACGCCGCGAGCACGCGCCCCGGAAAGCGCAGCCGGTTCTCCAGCGAACCGCCGTACGCGTCGTCCCGCTTGTTCGATAGCGGCGACATGAACTGCTGCAGCAGATGCCCATGCGCCATCTGCAGCTCGATGCCGTCGAAGCCGGCGGCGACGAGGTTACGCGCCGTCACCAGATGCCCCTCTATCACCTGCTCCATGTCGAACTCGTCCATCGGCCGCGGCGGCAGCGCCGAGATCGACCACGGGATCGGCGAGGCGCCCCACGACACCGTGCGCTCGAAGTCCCCCTCGACCTGCCGTCCGAGATGGATGATCTGGCCGAGCATGCAGGCCCCTTCGGCCTTCACCGCATCGGTGATGCGGCGGAACGGATCGATGCAGGCGGGATCGAAGCCGCACACGGCCTGCGGCCGGCCCAGCGAATTGGCATGCACGCGGATGGATTCGAAGATGATGGCGCCGACGCCGCCGCGCGCGCGGGCGCGATGATAGGCGAGGTGCTGCGCACTCGGCAGGTGGTTCTCGCCGAAATTGGTGGTGTGCGCGGGAACGAAGATGCGGTTGCGGAAGCGCAGGGGGCCGACGTCGAGCGGGCTCAGCGCCTGTGCATATGGCTGATGCTGCGACAAATCGCGTGATCCTCCCGGTGCCCAATCCGTGGCTCGATCCTTGCTCCAAAGGAGCAGGCGGGGCCAGTTGACCTAAGCTGTCATATTTTCTATACACCTACTGTATTGAAAGCAAGATAGCTCTCATCAACGGGACTTCCCGCCCTTGCGCACCGCGTCCGAGCCACTGAAGGCACGACGGATCTACCTGCTCCTGAAGGACAAGATCGCCTCCGGCGAGCTTGCGGACGGCGAGCGGTTGCCCGGCGAGTTCGCGCTGGCCGAGGAGCACAACGTCTCCCGCGTCACCATCCGCCAGGCGCTCGATCTGCTCGCATCGGAAGATCTCATCGAGAAGAAGAGCGGGCTCGGCACCTTCGTGCATCGCCCGGCGTCGAAGGTGCGCACGGTGCTCGCCGATGTCGCCAATGTGTTTGCGCATCTGATCGAGATGGGGCGCACGACGGACGTGCGCCTGCTGTCGTTCGACTATGTCACGCCGCCGGACCAGATTCGCGAGGTCCTCCAGCTCGCGCCTGATGAACGCTCGCAGCGCTCGGTGCGCGTCCGACTGGTCGACGGCGTTCCGTTCTCCTATCTCATCGCGCATGTGCCGGAGCGCATCGGCCGCAACTATTCGCGCGAGGATCTCGCGCGCATGCCGCTGCTCGAATTGATCGAGCGCTCCGGTTTGACCAGCGCCTCGGCGCGGCAGGAAATCAGCGCCGTGCTGTCGAGCCCCGATGTGGCGGCGGCACTCGACATCGATGTCGGCATGCCGCTCGTGGCCTTGCGCCGCACGGTCTACGGCAAGGACGGCCAGCCGATGGAGCACCTGCAGGCGCTCTATCGGCCCGACCGCTACACATTGCAGATGAACCTCGAACGGACGGGCGACGAAGGGCACCGGCACTGGAGCCCGACCGCCGAGGTGTACCGCAGGGAGCGCCCGCGCCGGCGGCCGCCAGTCAGGAAAGTGGGGAAGTCATGACGCGTCGCTCGAACTCACTGTCACGCCGCACCGTGCTCAAGAGCGGTGTTGCACTCACCTCGATGCTGGCAGCGCCAGGCCTGCTGCGCGCCGAGCCGGCGCCGGTCAAGGTCGGCCTGCTGCAGCCGATCTCCGGCGCCTTCGCGCTCGACGGTGACCTCGCCAAGATCGGCGCCGAGTTCGCGGTCAAGGAGATCAATGACGCGGGCGGCATCAAGGCGCTCGGCGGCGCCAAGCTCGAGCTCGTCGTCGGCGACAGCCGCTCGAACGCCGAAGCCGGTGCGCAGGCGACGGAGGAGTTGCAGTCCGCCGGCGTCGTCGGCGTGCTCGGTGGCTTCGCGTCCGGCATCGCGCTGACGGCGACGCAGACCGCGGCGCGCTACGATCTGCCGTTCGTGGTCGACTGCGCGGTGGCCGACACCATCACCGAGCGCGGCCTGAAGAACACCTTCCGCTTCAACCCGAACTTCAGCATGGCGACCGCGGTCGCGCTGAAGAACCTCGTCAAGCTCAACGACGACGCCGGCAAGCCGATCAAGACGGTGGCGATCGTCCATGAGGACGGCCTGTTCGGCTCGGGCCTCGCCAAGATCATGCAGGAGAAGCTGCCGCCGCTCGGCTTCCAGATCGTCGAGACCATCGCGCATCCGACGCCGGCGCGCGACATGACCAATGTCGTGCTGCGGCTGCGCGCGCTCAATCCCGATCTGATCGTGCCGTCGCATTACTTCAACGAGTTCGTCCTGATGGCCCGTACTCTGCAGCAGCAGCGCGTACGCCCGAAGGGCATCTACGCCGTGTTCGGCGGAGCCGCCTCCAGCTATCGCTTCGTCAACGAGTTCCCCGAGGCCGCCCAGGGCGTGATGGACTGCAACCATTGGGGCGATCCGAAGAGCCCGATCACCGCCAAGCTGCGCGAAACCGTGACCGCCGCCGGCAAGTTCTACGCCTACAACACGCCGATCAACTACTCGCTGATGAAGGTGTTCGCCCAGGCGATCGAGAAAGCCGGCAGCGCCGACCGCGCCAAGATCATCGAGGCCCTGGCCGCGAACGAGTTCGACAGCGGCATCATGCCTTACGGCAAGACCAAGTTCGACGCCAAGGGCCAAAACACCAGCGCACTGCCGATGAACACGCAGGTGCAGGGCAAGGACATCAAGGTGATCTATCCGGCGGAGTACGCAGAAGCCAAGCCGATTTTCCCGATCAACGGGTGAGCGAAGAGGAGATGAAGCGCCGGCTGCAGTCAAACGACTGACGCCCGCGCTTTCGTTCGGGTCGAGCGCTCACCGCGTTGGCGGTACGCTCCCTCGCCCCGTTCTTACGGGGAGAGGGTTGGGGTGAGGGGCAGCCGCACGGGAGGCGCGCGCGGACAGACCTGTACCCCCTCACCCGGATCGCATCTCGCGATGCGATCCGACCTCTCCCCGCCCTAGCGAAGCTTTGCTTCGCCCTGGCGGGGCGAGGTGAGGACCGAGTAAGCGGCGATGGCGTCGCGTATCAGGCAGATCGTGGGTCACGCCTGCTGAACCAGAGGATGTGATGTACTCGCCCCAGATCGTGGTGGAGGCGCTGTTGAACGGGCTGATGCTGGGGGCGATCTATGCCTTGATCGCGCTTGGCCTGACCCTGATCTACGGCGTGCTGCACATCGTGAATTTCGCCCACGGCGCGCTGCTGACGGTAGCGATGTTCATGGTGTGGCTGGCCTGCGCGCGCTACGGGCTCAATCCATATCTGGCAATCCTGTTCGTCGCTCCCGTCATGTTCGCGCTCGGCTACGTCCTGCAGCGCTTCATCATAGGCCCCGCCAGTCACGGCAAGGACAACGGCATCCTGCTGGTGACCTTGGGCCTGTCGATCATCATCGAGAACGCGCTGCTCGCCGCGTTCCAGTCCGACACCCGCACGATCACCACTGATTATTCGTTCCGCGTCGTCGAACTCGGCCCGCTGCTGTTGTCGTTCCCGCGTGTCGTCGGTTTCGGTGTCACCATCGCCACCACCTTGCTGCTGTGGCTGGTGCTGCACCAGACTGATATCGGCAAGGCGATCCGCGCGGTAGCCAAGGAGAAGCTCGGTGCGGCTCTCGTCGGCATCAGCGTGCCGCATGTCTACGCGATGACTTTTGCAATCGGCTGCGCCTGCCTCGCGGTGGCCGCGGGCCTACTGATGCCGTCCTTCTATGTCAGCCCGAAGACCGGCGCCGCCTTCGTGCTGGTCGCGTTCACCATCGTCGTGCTCGGCGGCATGGGCTCGATCCCCGGCGCGTTGATCGGCGGACTCCTCATCGGTGTCGTCGAGGCGGCGTCCAGCCTGTTCCTCGGTGACAGCCTCGGCCAGATCGGCATCTTCCTGATCTTCATCGTCACGCTGCTGGTGCGCCCGACCGGCCTGTTCGGAGCGCGCGCATGACCAAGCCGCGGCTCTCGACCCTTGCGATCATCGTTGCCGTGCTAGCCGCGATCGCCTTCACCGGTCTGTCCGGCGCGCTGCTCAACCTGATGATCTTCATGATGATCATCGCGTTGGCGGCGCAGGGCTGGAACATCCTCGGTGGCTATGCCGGCCTGTCGTCGTTCGGCCACGCCGCCTTCTTCGGCGCCGGCGCCTATGCGATGGCGGTGCTGCAGACCCGCTTCGGCGTCAATGCCTGGATCGCGCTGGTCATCGGCATCGCGCTCGGCGCGCTGGTTGGCGCCTTCATCGGCTTTCTCAGCTTCCGCTCCGGCCTGAAAGGCTCGTACTTCGCGCTGATCACGCTGGCCTTCGCCGAGGTCGCGCGTATCCTCGCCAACAGCTTTAACTTCACCGGTGGTGCCGCCGGCATCCTCATCAAGCTGCAGACCGGCCTGCCATATCTGCAGTTCGCCGACCGCCGCTATTTCCTGCTGATCGCGCTGGCCTTCGTCGCGATCGGCCTCGTCGTCAGCTGGTGGCTGGAGCATTCGCGCTTCGGCGCCTATCTCGTCGCGCTGCGCGAGAACGAGCAGGCGGCGCAGGCGCTCGGCGTCGACGTGTTCGCGGTCAAGATGAAGGCGATCGTGATCTCCGGCGCGCTGACGGCCGCCGCCGGCTGCCTGTACGCGCAGAACTATCTGTTCATCGACGCCAACGTCGCGTTCGGCTCGTGGATCTCGATCGAGGCGCTGTTCGCGGCGATCGTCGGCGGCTCCGGCACCGTGCTCGGCCCCCTGATCGGCGCGATCGTGCTGCTCGGCCTCGGCGAACTCACCAAGGGACTCTCCGGCGGCATCCCGGGCATGGACCTGATGGTGTTCGGCGTCATCCTCGTGCTGTCGGTGGCGTTCTCGCCGAACGGGCTGGTGATGCTGATGAGGAGCCTCGGCCTGCGTTCACCGGCTAAGGCGAAGGAGGCGTGATGCTCGAGGTCAAATCCCTCACCAAGCGCTTCTCCGGTCTCGTTGCGGTTGACCAGGCGTCGCTGTCGGTCGCCAAGGGCTCGATCACCGGCCTGATCGGACCGAACGGCGCCGGCAAGACCACGCTGTTCGCGATGGTTGCGGGCTTCCTGCAGCCCGATGGCGGCAGCGTCAGCTATGACGGCCGTGACATCACGGCGCTGGCCCCGCATGTCCGCGCCCGTCAGGGCATCGCCCGCACCTTCCAGATCGTGCAGCCCTTCGAAGGCCTGAACGTGCAGGAGAACATCGCGGTCGGCGCCTATCTGCATACGGCTGACGCCAACGAGGCGATGCATCAGGCAGCTGAGATCGCCAAGCGCGTCGGCCTCGGCGCCGATCTCGCCAAGGCGTCCTCCGATCTCACTGTCGCCGGCCGCAAGCGGCTGGAGGTGGCGCGCGCGCTCGCGACCAAACCAAAGCTGCTGCTGCTCGACGAGGTGCTGGCCGGCCTCAACCCGTCGGAGATTCGTGACGTGCTGCCGCTGGTGCGCGATATCCGCGACCAGGGCGTGACGATCCTGATGATCGAGCACATCATGCAGGCGGTGATGAATCTCTGCGACAAAGTCTACGTTCTCTCGCAAGGGCGCATGATCGCCGAGGGCGAGCCCAAGTCCGTGTGCGAGGATCCCCAGGTGATCGAGGCCTATCTCGGCCACGGCGCAGCGGAGCGGCTGCGCGCGGAGCAGGCCCATGCTTGAGATCCGCGATCTCCGCGCCGGCTATGGCGGCACCGAGGTGCTGCGCGGTGTCAGTCTCGACGTCAACGCCGGCGAAGTCGTCGCCGTGCTCGGCTCCAACGGCGTCGGCAAGACGACCTTGAACAAGGTGCTGTCAGGCGTGGTGCCGGCGACGTCGGGCACGATCCGCTTCAACGGCGCAGCGCTTGAGCATGCGGCGGCGCCCGACATCGTCATGGCCGGTCTGATCCAGGTGCCCGAGGGGCGCAAGATCTTCCCCAATCTGTCAGTGCGCGAGAACCTCGAGCTCGGCGCCTATTGCCGGCCGCGGCGCGGCCGGGCCGAGCGCATCGAGCAGATCTACGCGACCTTTCCGAAGCTGAAGCAGCGCGCGCGGCAATATGCCGGCACGCTGTCCGGCGGCGAGCAGCAGATGCTGGCGATCGGCCGCGGCCTGATGGGCGAGCCAAAGCTCCTGATCCTCGACGAGCCGTCGCTCGGCCTGTCGCCGCTGATGGTCGAGGAAATGTTCGCGCTGATCGCGCGGCTCGCGGCATCAGGCCTCGCCATCATGCTGGTCGAGCAGAACGTCGTGCAGTCGCTCGAGCTCGCCGGCCGCGCCTACATCATGGAGAACGGCATCATCACGCTCTCCGGCCAGGCCTCCGAACTGAAATCCAACGCCGAGCTGAAGCGCGCCTATCTCGGTCTGTGACGACAGCGTCAGCGAACAGTTGAGACAAACAAGGAAACGACAATGAGCCTGAGATCCACTCTGGCATCCGCCGAGACGACGATCGCGCCCGGCGTCTACGATGCGCTGACCGCGAGCATTGCCGCCGAGGCCGGCTTCAAGGCGCTGTATCTGACCGGCGCCGGAATCGCCTACACCAAGCTCGGACGTCCCGATATCGGCCTGGTGTCGATGACGGAGGTCGCCGACACCATCGCCATGATCCGCGACCGAGTCGACGTGCCGCTCGTGGTCGATGCCGATACCGGCTTCGGCAACGCGTTGAACGTGCAGCGGACGATCAGGCTGTTCGAGCGCATGGGGGCCTCCGCGATCCAGCTCGAGGACCAGACCACGCCGAAGCGCTGTGGCCATCTGACCGACAAGACCGTGATCAGCGCCGGCGAGATGGTCGGCAAGATAAAGGCCGCGCTCGATGCGCGGCAGTCGGCCGAGACCCTGATCGTCGCGCGCACCGATGCGCTGGCGATCGAGGGCATGGCGGCCGCGATCGAACGCGCCGAGCGCTATGCCGAGGCCGGTGCCGACGTGCTGTTCGTCGAGGCACCGAAAAGCAATGAGCAGCTGTCCGCGATCGCCGGGCGGCTGGCCTCGAAGCGGCCGCTGCTCGCCAACATGGTCGAGGGCGGCGCGACGCCGATCCATGCGGCGTCGGAGCTTGGCGCGCTCGGCTTCAAGCTCGTGATCTTTCCCGGCGGCATCGTGCGCGCGCTCGCCTTTGCCGCGCGTGCCTACTACGCGTCCTTGGCGCAGGCTGGCTCGACCAAGCCGTTCGCCGACCGCATGCTCGATTTCAACGGCCTCAACGCGATGCTCGGCACGTCAGACATCCTCGCCAACGGCGCGCGCTACGCGTCCACCGATGAGGAGCCGCGGGCATGACCACCTTGGATCCGATCACGCTCGCGGTGCTGAAGGGGCGGCTGGAGCAGATCGCCGACGAGATGGACGCGACGCTGTATCGCTCCGCTTTCAATCCGACCATCGCCGAAGCACGCGACGCCTGTCACGGCATCTACCATGCGACAACAGGCGATACGCTGGTGCAGGGGCAGGGCGGGCTGCCGATCTTTGTCGGCGCGATGGCCTTTGCCGTCCGCGCCGTCATCGCCAAAGTCGAGAAGGACGGCGGTCTCGAAGAGGGCGATACGTTCATTTTCAACGACCCGTATGACGGCGGCACGCATCTCAACGACTTCCGCCTTGTCCGTCCCGTGTTTCGCGACGGCCGGGTGTTCTGCTGGATCGCCTCGGTCGGCCACTGGCTCGACATCGGCGGCAACGTCGCCGGCGGCTACAATCCGAAGGCGGTCGAGAGTTTTCAAGAGGGCATGCGCATTCCGCCGGTCAAGCTGATCGCTGCGGGGAGCATGAACCACGACATCCTCGGCATCATCGAAGCCAATTCGCGCGTGCCGATGTCCAACTGGGGCGACCTCAACGGTCAGCTCAATGCGCTCGATCTCGGCGAGGGCCGCCTGCGCGCGCTGCTCGACGACTACGGTGACGCTACAGTGGCTGATGCATTCGAGGCGTTCTCCGACCGCGCCGAAACCCTGATGCGGGCGGCGATCGCCTCGCTGCCGGACGGCACCTATTCATTTGAGGACGTGCTCGACAATGACGGCATCGTCGACGCACCGCTGACGGTCGCGCTCGACGTCACCATCACCGGCGATACGCTGACGCTTGATTTCACCCGCTCGTCCGGCGCCTGCAAGGGCCCGATCAACATCTCGCGCTCGACCACGATCGCCGCCTGCTATGTCGCGCTCAAGCACGTCTTCACCGAGGTGCCGGCCAATGCTGGCTGCCTGCGGCCGATCTCGTTCGCGATCACCGACGGCTCGCTGCTGGCGGCCGGACCGCCGAAGCCGGTCGCTGGCTACACCGAGACCATCCTGCGTCTGATCGGCGTCGTGCTCGGCGCGCTCGCCAAGGCCGATCCGTCGCGGGCGACCGCGGCGCCGTTCGGCACCATCAACGCGCTGTCGATCGCTGGCCATCGCAAGGACAACAGCCGCTTCGTGATGTTCTCGTTCTTCGGGGGCGGCCTCGGCGGCAACCCCGCGACCGATGGCCTCAACCACGCCAACAACCCGATCTCGACCGCGACCATTCCGCCCGTGGAAATTCTCGAAGCAGCCTATCCGGTGATGTTCACGCAATGGGCGCTGCGCCCGGACTCCGCCGGCGCCGGCACGCACCGCGGCGGCGTCGGTGCGGTCTACGAGGTCGAGCTGCTCGCCGATGCCGACGTTGCACTGCTCGGCGAGCGCGGCAAGGCGGCGCCGTTCGGCGTCGCCGGCGGTGGCAGTGCCGCGCTCAATCATTTCGCGTGGCAGACGGAGACGGGCGAGGCGAGCCCGCCGATGGTTTCCAAGATCACCGATCTGCATTTGAAGGCGGGCAGGCGCGTGCGGCTGGAGACGCCGGGCGGCGGCGGCTGGGGGCCGCCGGAGGCGCGGCCGGTCGCCGATGTCGCGCATGACGTCGCGCTTGGCTTCGTGTCTCCGGAGCAGGCGCGCGCGGTCTACAAGGTCGCCGTCGCGGCTGACGGCGCGGTCGACGAGGCCGCGACGCGCACGCTGCGCGCCGGAGGTGCGACATGAGCAAGCTCGGCACCATCGTCGGCGTCGATGTCGGCGGCACCTTCACCGATCTGTTCTACTTCGACGAGGCGAACCGGACGTTCCGCACCAACAAGGTGCCGTCGAACCGCGGCGACGAGGCGACAGGCTTCCTCGAAGGCCTGCAGGGCTTCGGTGCCGTGTCGCATCTCACCTCGATCGTGCACGGCACCACCGTCGGCACCAATGCGCTCTTGGAGCGCAAGGGCGCGCGCATCGGCCTGATCACCACGCGCGGCTTTCGCGACGTGCTGGAGATGCGCCGCCGCGACCGCCGCAACACCTGGGGCCTGTGGGGCGACTTCGTGCCCGTCGTCGAGCGCGACATGCGCGCCGAGGTCGACGAGCGCGTGCTGTCGGACGGCACCATCCGCGCCGCCGTCGACGTTGAACAGGTGAAAGCGACCGCGCGCGAGCTGCTGGCAAAGGGTGCGCAGGCGCTGGCGATCGTGTTCGTCAATGCCTTCGCCAATCCCGACAACGAGCGGCGCGCGCTCGAAGCCGTGCAGGCGATCTGGCCGAACGACAATGTTGCCTGCTCCAGCCAGATCCTGCCAGAGATCCGCGAGTTCGAGCGCACCTCGACCACGGCTCTGAACGCCTATCTGCAGCCGGTGGTCGGCTCTTACTTGCAGAAGCTGCAGAACGCGCTGGCCGGCGAGGCCTTCGACGGCCGCTTCCACATCGTGCAGTCCAATGGCGGCGTGATGTCCACCGACGCGGCGCGGCGCTTCCCGATCCGTACCGCGCTGTCAGGCCCGGCGGCCGGCGTGATCGCCGCGGCCGAGATCGCGAAGGCGGCGGGCTTCCCCAACGTCATCACCGGCGACCTCGGCGGCACCTCGTTCGATGTGTCGCTGGTGGTTGATGGCGCGACGTCGCTCGCGGCGCAGACCACGATCGATTTCGGCCTCGTCGTGCGCACGCCGATGATCGAGATCACCACGATCGGCGCCGGCGGCGGCTCGATCGCCCATGTCGATGCCGGCGGCCTGCTGCAGGTGGGCCCGGAGAGCGCGGGCTCGCGGCCCGGTCCCGTGTGCTACGGCGGCGGCAATGAGCGGCCGACGCTGACCGATGCGAATGTCGTGCTCGGCCGCATCAATGCGGAGAGGCCGATCGGCGGCAAGCTGAAGGCGCTCGACGTCGAGGCGGCCAAACGCGCCATCGCCAGGCATGTCGGCGAGCCGCTGGGCCTCGGCGTCATGGAAGCTGCTGAAGCGATCGTGCGCATCGCCGACAGCAAGATGGCGGGCGCCATCAGGCTGATGTCGATCGAGCGCGGCCATGATCCGGCGCGCTTCGCGGCCGTGCCGTTCGGCGGCGGCGGCGCGCTGCACGTCTCGGCGCTGATCAAGGATGTCGGGCTCAAGGCGGCGCTGGTGCCGCGCTATCCCGGCGTCACCTCGGCGCTCGGCTGCGTCATCGCCGACATCCGCCACGACCAGGTGCAGACGCTCAACATGTTCGTCGACGGCTTGGACATCGCGGCGCTGACGCGCTGGATGCTGTCCGAGGCCGAGCACGCGCAGGGCGTGGTCAAGGACGCGCGCCTCGCCGTCGAGCGTATCGACACCCTGTTCGAGCTCGACATGCACTATGTCGGCCAGACCCACACCATCCGCGCGACCTTGCCGGCCGAGATCCGCGACGGCGCGATCAAACTCACCGTCGAGGACGTCCGCAAGGCGTTCGAGACGGCCTATCAGAAGAGCTTCAGCCGGCTGCTGCCGGGCGTCCCGATCAAGATCGTCAACCTGCGCACGGCGGCCATCGGCGTGCGCCCGCGCTTCGATTTGTCGGCGCTCGCGCCGGAGGCCGGCGCCGATCTCATGAAGGCGCGGCTCGGCAGCCGCGAGGTCTGGTTCGACGGCAAATGGTGGAGCACGGCGATCTATGCGCGGCTCGATCTGCCGGTCGGCAGCGACATCGCAGGGCCCGCGATCCTGGAACAGCCGGATGCGACGACGGTGATCGCGCCCGGCTTCAAGGCGCGGGTGGACAAGTTCGGCAACGTCATCGTGGAGCGCAGCGCATGAGTGATCACCCCATCCCGGCCGCGCAGAGCGCGCTGCTGATCGTCGATCTGCAGAACGACTTTCTCGATCCGAAGGGCGCCTATGGCCGTGCCGGCCAGACGGCGGCCGACATCGCGGCGCTGCCGCCGCGGCTCAAGCCGTTCGCGGATCTGATGCGGAGCAGAGGCGGCTTCGTGATCTCGACGCAGTTCACACTTGTTCCGGGCAAGGGCGGCGAGCCCCTGATCTCGCCGCATCTGAAGCAGCTGCGGCCGTTCCTCGCCAAGGGCGACTTCCTGCCCGGCGCGTGGGGCCATCAACTGGTCGACGTGCTGCAGCCGGCCGACGTCACGATCGAGAAGATCGCCTATTCGGCGTTCTACATGACGCGGCTCGAATGGGTGCTGCGCAAGTGCCGCATCGAGAAGCTCTATGTCGCGGGGATCGTCACCAATGGTGGTGTGGCGTCGACCGTGCGTGACGCGCATATCCGCGATTTCGAGACTGTCGTGCTGGAGGACGGTTGTGCGGCTTTCACCGCGGAGACGCATGCGACGGCGATTGCGGCGCTGAAGCCGGTGTGCCGTGTGGCTTCGATCGCGGAGACGATGGCGGAGTTGACGGCGGCATGAGTCCAGTCGAACAGATCGATCGCGTTCCCGAGATCGTCGTCGACTGCCTGATCATCGGCGCCGGCGCGGCCGGTCTCGTCGCAGCGTTGTCAGCCGTCGAGAATGGCGAGAGCGTGCTGGTGCTGGAGCGCGATGGCGTGCCGCAGGGCTCGACCGCGCTGTCGGCTGGACTGATCCCCGCCGCGAGGACGCGCTGGCAGGCGGCGCTCGGCATCGACGACAGCCCCGCACGCTTCGCCACCGACATCATGCACAAGGCTCATGATCAGCCGGATGCTGCGCTGGTGAACCTCGTGACGACCACCATCGGCCCGACCCTTGAATGGCTCGCCGACCGGCATCAGCTGCCGTTCTCGCTGGTCGACAATTTCAGCTACCCCGGACATTCGGCGTTGCGCATGCACGGCCTGCCGAGCCGCGCTGGGCGCGAGTTGATCGATCGGTTGCGCGCCGCGGCGGAGGCCGCCGGCATCGACGTCCTCTGCAACGCGCACGCGACGACGCTGCTGGTCGATCTCACGCGGCGCATCGTCGGCGTACGCTTCACGCGGCCCGATGGCACCATCGACGAGATCGGCTGCCGCCGCCTGATCCTCGCCTGCAGCGGCTATGGCGGCAATCCGGCGCTGGTGGCGCGGCATATCCCTGAGATGGCGACCGCCACCTATTTTGGCCATGTCGGCAACCAGGGTGATGCGCTGACTTGGGGCGAGCAGCTCGGCGCAGCGACGCGCCATCTCGGCGGCCATCAGGGCCATGGCTCAGTGGCGTATCCCGCGGGCATCCTCATCAGCTGGGCGACCATTACCGAGGGCGGCTTCCAGGTGAATGCGCGAGGAGAGCGCTTCTCCAACGAGGCGTCGGGCTATTCCGAGCAGGCGGCCAATGTGCTGGCACAGCCGGACGGCATCGCCTGGACGATCTTCGATGCGCGCATCGCCGGCATCGCTGCGCAGTTCGAGGATTTCCGCAATGCCGTCGCCCATGGTGCGGTGCTGGAGGCGGAGACCATCGCTGATCTCGCAGCCGGCATGCGTGTGCCGGCGGCTGCGCTTGCCGCAACATGCAATGAGGTGGCCGAAGCCAAGGCCCAGCAGCGCGTCGATCGCTTCGGTCGCAGCTTTGCCGGTGTGCCGCAACTCGCTTCGCCTTATCGCGCGGTGAAGGTCACCGGCGCGCTGTTCCACACCCAAGGCGGCCTCGTGATCGACGACCGCGCGCGCGTGATGCGCACCGATGGCAGCGTCATCGACAATCTGTTCGCGGCCGGCGGCGCCGCCTGCGGCGTCTCCGGGGCCGATGCTTCCGGCTATCTCTCCGGCAACGGCCTGCTCACCGCGGTCGCGCTCGGCCGGGTTGCCGGGCTGGCGCGCTAAGTCACCGCCGTGCGTGCTGCCAGCGCAGCAGCCGGCTTTCGGCGGCGCCCATCGCGAGCGCGGTGACATAGCCGATCACGCCGAGCAGCATCACGCCGGCGAACAGATCGGCGGAGCGGAACGAGCGGGCGGACAGCAGCACCCATTGGCCGAGGCCGTCGAGGCCGGCGAGCATCTCGCAGACCACGGCGAGGATCAGCGCGACCGTCAGGCTCAGCCGCATGCCGGCAAGAATGTCGGGGGCAGCCGACGGCAGCGCGATCTTGACGATTACCGCCAGCCGCGACATATGCAGCACGCGCGCCACCTCATAGAGCCGCGGCTCAACCGCGGCGAAGCCGTGGATCGTTCCGAGCAGCATCGGCCACAGCGAGCCGAACGCGATCACGAACAGCGCCATGCCCTGCGACAAACCCAGCGCGGCGATCGCGACGGGAATGATCGCCGACACCGGCAGCGGCCGCAGCAGCTCCAGGGTCGGCGCGACATAGCTGCGC
This sequence comes from Bradyrhizobium sp. HKCCYLS2038, assembly GCF_051167655.1. Lineage (NCBI taxonomy): Bacteria > Pseudomonadati > Pseudomonadota > Alphaproteobacteria > Hyphomicrobiales > Nitrobacteraceae > Bradyrhizobium > Bradyrhizobium sp. HKCCYLS2038. The sequence continues at coordinate 1,805,472 of NZ_JBNPTM010000001.1, forward strand.
ATCGCGCTGGACGAGCCGATCATGGCACCGAGCGCGACGCCGACGATCGAGGCGAGCAGCCAGCCATAGGCCATGTGGGTCAAGGTGCCCGCGAGCTTGGTCAGCAGATCGCCGGAGGTGAAGCCGCGCAGCAGCGACGCCCAGGCGCGGTCAGGGCCGGGCAGGAATACCGGTGAGACCAGGCGCTGATCGGCCGCGACCTGCCACAGCGCGATGACGCCGGCAGCGACCATGAAGCTGGCAAGACGCCAGGCGATCACGGACCATCTCATGCCTGCTCTCCCGCGACGGCCGCGCGTCCGAACAGGCCGCGTTGCGCAGCCATCAGCGCGGTGTTGAGCGCAAACCCGGTCACGCCGATCCAGACGAGATAAGCGAGCATCAGGTCAGGCCGCAGCGCCTGCTGCGCGATCATGATGCCGGCGCCGAGACCCAACGGATTGATCGCGATCTCGACCGTGACGGCGACGATCAGCGCAATGCCCGCGGCGAGCCGGAAGCCGAGGAAGATGCGGGGCAGGGCGGCGGGGATCACGATCTTGCTGATACGATCGAGCTGCGACAGGCGCAGCACGCGCGCCACCTCGATCAGGCGCGGCTCGATGCTGCCGACGGCGGCGCGCGTCACGATCAGCACGGGCCAGACGCAGGCAAAGGCCACGATCGCGATCTCCATGCGATAGCCGAAGCCGAGGGCGATCAGCGCGATCGGCAGCAGCGCGACCGACGGAATCGGCCTGATCGCCTCGATCGTGACCTCCATCAGCCGGTCGAAGATCTGCGACAGACCGAGCGCAATGCCGAGCACCAGACCGATCGTACCGCCGAGCACGAGGCCGGCGAACGCCGACGCCAGCGTGTCGCGCGTCGCCGCCAGCAGCGAGCCGTCGGTCAGCGCGTCCAGCAAGGCCAGCGCGATCGCGCTCGGCGGCGCCAGCGAGTCGCTCTGCACGGCGGCGAGCCGCATCCAGGCCTCGAAGGCGAGCAGCGCCGCGAGCGGCAGCAGCACCGGCTTGATGCGCTCCGGCATGCTCATTCGCTCGCCTTGATGAAATCGAACAGCTCTCTGCGCAACCGCAGGAACTCCGGATGCTCGCGCGTCGCCAATTGGTCGCGCGGTCGCGGCAGGTCGATCGCCATGGTGAGGCCGACGCGGCCGGGATGCGGCAGCAGCCCGACGACGCGGTCGCCGAGATAGATGGCCTCTTCGAGATCATGCGTGACGAACACGACGGTGGCGCCAGTCGAGGCGACCAGCGCCAGCATCTCGTCCTGCAGGCCCTGCCGCGTCATCGCATCGAGCGCGCCGAACGGCTCGTCCATCAGCAGCACCTTCGGATCCTGCGCCAGGCAGCGCGCGATCTGCAGCCGCTGTTGCATGCCGCCGGACATCTCGGTCGGATATTTCGTCGCATGGCCGGCAAGCCCGACCTTGGCCAGCAGCTCGGTAATACGCGCCTCGCGCTGGGCGGCGGGCATGCCGATCGTCTCCAGCGCTAGCGAGATGTTGCCGGCCGCGGTGCGCCACGGCAGCAGCGCCTTGCCATAGTCCTGGAACACCACCGCGATCTCGCGCCGCGGCGCGTGCATCGGCTCGCCTTCGAAACGGACGCTGCCGCCGGTCGGCTGGTAGAGGCCGGCGGCGAGCCGCAGCGCGGTGGTCTTGCCGCAGCCGGAGGCGCCGACGATGCACAGGATCTCGCCGGCGGCGACCTCCAGACTGATCGTGTCGATGATCGCCTTGCCGCCGAGCACCAGCGCGACCTTGTCGAACGCAATTTGTGCCCGGGCCGGCGAGGGAGACGGTTGCACCAAAGCGAGGGCGGGCTCTGCCATCTCAGGCTCCCTTCGATTGCGGATAGACGATGGCGATCGTCGAGCGCAGATGCGCCTCGAGCCGCGCCGCGGCCGCGGCGGCATCGCGGGCGAGCACGAGGTCGGCGAGGGCCTCGTGTTCCCGGATGAAGCCGTTGCCGTCGTCGAAGCTGCGCATCATGACGCGGCGATAGCGGTAGGCCTGGTCGTAGAGATCGGAATGAGCCGCGAGCAGGCGGCGCGATCCGCAGGCCGAGAGCAGGGCGGTGTGAAATGCCTTGTGCAGCCGATCGAAGTCCGCCGCGCCTTCACGGAATTCGCTTTCCATGCGCTCGATGTAGCGGCGCATCTGATGCAGCGCCGCGATGATGCCGGCCTCCCATGTGTCGCCGCCGCTTTGCATCGCCAGCCGCAGCGCCTCCTTCTCGACGACGGTGCGCATCCGCGTGATGTCGACGAGGTCGTCGCGGCTGACCTCGGCGACACGAAACCCACGCTGGCCGATGCCGACGATCAGGCCGCGCGACACCAGCCGCGACAGCCCTTCGCGCACCGGCGTCGGACCGATCTCGTAGCGCTGGGCGAGCTCGACGATGCCGAGCCGCGAGCCGGGGGCCAGAACGCCCGCGACGATATCGCGTTCGATCAGCGCCGCGGCGCGCTCACTCAGCGTGTCGCTTGCCGGCTCAGCGGGCAGGATCGGAGTAGCCGCCGTCATCAGTTCAGGATCAGCTTCTTGAGGTCCAGCTTGCTTTGCAGCATCTTCTGCGCCGACATCACGTCGATCCACCAGGCGAGCTGCTCGGGCTTCAGCACCGGCTCGGAATGGTTCGGCGGCGTCAGCTTGACCAGCTCCAACGGCTGCTTGGTGAACTTCGCGATCGCGGCCGAGGCTTTCTCGCGATCATTGTTGACGATGGGCGCCGCCTCGGCGATGGCGGCGCGGAATTTCTTCACCGTCTCCGGGTTCTTCTCCGCCCATTCGCGCGACGCCGCGTAGAAGATGATCGGCTCGGTGCGGGCGAGCTCGGCCGCATAGCGCGCGCCGACCGTGCCGAGATTGGCATTGGTCATCCGCATCACGAACGGCTCGGCGGTTAGCACGGCGTCGACGCCGCCCGACTTGATGGTGTCGGCCATGGTCGGGAACGTCACTTCGACGAAGTTCACGCTCTTCGGATCGACGCCTTTCTCGACCAGCCATTTCACGAACAGCACCTGCAGGAACGCGCCGATGCCGGGCGCGCCGACCTTCTTGCCCTTGAAATCCTGCGGGCCGTTGATGGTGATGCCGTTACGCACGAAGGCGGCGATGGCGTCGTTCGAGGTCTTGTTCATGATCGAGGCGCCGGAGACCGCGACGAGGTCGAGCCCGCCATCGGCCGCCTGCAGGAACACCGTCGACGTCGGGCCGCCGATCTGGATCGAGTTGGAGAGGATGGCCGCCGGGATGTTCGAGTTGATCCCGATCAGTACCATCTCGGCGTCGAGGCCGTGCTTCTTGAAGAGGCCCTCGTCGACCGCGACCATCGCCGAGGCGCAGTCAGAGGTCGCGGTGCAGCCGATCTGGATCTTCTCGGCCTGTGCCGCAGTGGATGTCAGCGCGAACGTCAGCATGCCGCCGACAACAGCACCCATGAGCCGATGACGCATCGTTGAACCCCTCCCTGGGCGCCCCATCGCGGTCGCCTCTTGTTTATCGATATTTTGTATGTTTGTATATTTTCAGACAGAACACAAGGGGAGGCCGGCGTGAAACTTGCGACATTTCGGAACGATGGCAGGGAGCGGATCGGCGTGGTCCATGCCGGCGACGCCAAGCTGTTCGATCTGGCGGCGGCCGCCGACCGTGCCGGCAAGAGCAATCCAGCCTTCGTCTCGATGCTGTCGCTGATCGATGCCGGCGACGCCGCGCTCGACGAGGCGCGTGGGCTGGTCGCGCGGTACGGTGATGACGAGAGCCTGTCGCGCGACGTCGCGGCGACCGAGCTGCTCGCCCCGGTCCCGGAGCCGCGGCAGATGCGCGATGGCATGTCGTTTCCGCTGCACATCCTGCAGGCGCCGCGCGGCCAGCGGAAGCTCGCGGCGCGCCAGCGCGGCGACATGGATGAGCTCGCGCGCATCGATGCCGAGCCGCTCGGCGAGCTGCCGGAGGTCTATCGCAAGGTGCCGATCTTCTACATCACCAATCGCTTCAGCGTGCGCGGTCCCAACACGACCGTGAAGTGGCCGCGCTACAGCAAGGTGATGGACTACGAGCTCGAGTTCGGCATCATCACCAAGGGCCGGGGCAAGGACATCTCTGCCGCGAAGGCGCGCGACCACATTTTCGGCTTCACGATCTTCAACGATTTCTCGGCGCGCGACACCCAGCGGATCGAGATGGACGGCCGGCTCGGTCCCTCCAAGGGCAAGAGCTTCGACGGCGGCAACGTCATGGGGCCGTGGATCGTCACCCCCGACGAGATCGGCGATCCCTATCGGCTCAAGATGGAGGCGCGCGTCAATGGCGAGGTGCGCTCGCGCGGTATCAGCGAGGGCATGCTGTTCTCGTTCGAGGAACTGATCGCCTATATCAGCAAGGACGAGACGCTGATGCCGGGCGAGTTCATCGGCTCTGGGACCGTCGGCAATGGCTGCGGGCTGGAGCTCGGCTGGTATCTCGAACATGGCGACGTCATCGAGCTCGAGGTCGAGAAGATTGGTATCTTGAAGAACAAGGTCGAGCGGCAGGACGTCTGATCCCGCGATCATCGACGCCTCAAGCTGACAAATACAACAACAAGAGAGAGGACCGCCCATGGCCCGCAAGCTGATCGACATCTCCGTGCCGCTGCAGAACGACGTTCCGGCCGATCCGCCGGGCGCGCATCCGACCATTACCTACATCGATCACCAGCAGGGGCTGCCGCGCATGCTGCAGTTCTTCGACGGGCTGAAGGCGGAGGATCTGCCGGACGGGCAGGGCTGGGCGGTCGAGCAGGTCAGCCTGTCGACGCATAACGGCACGCATCTCGATGCGCCCTGGCATTTCCATCCCACGATGAACCGCGGCGAGCGCGCCTGGACCATCGACGAGGTGCCGCTGGAATGGTGCCTGCAGCCCGGCGTGAAGCTCGACTTCCGGCATTTCGCCGATGGCTATGTGGTGACGGCCGCCGACGTCGAGGCGGAGCTGAAGCGCATTGGTCACACGCTGTCGCCGCTCGAGATCGTCGTCGTCAATACCTCCGCCGGTGCGCGCTATGGCCAGGCCAACTACGTCAATTCGGGCTGCGGCATGGGTTACGAGGCGACGATGTATCTGCTCGAGCGCGGCGTGCGCCTGACCGGCATCGACGGCTGGAGCTGGGATGCGCCGTTCGTGTTCACCGCGCAGAAATACGCTGAGACCCACGACGCATCGCTGATCTGGGAGGGCCACAAGGCCGGCCGCCACATCGGCTATTGCCACCTCGAGAAGCTGCACAATCTGGAGCAGCTGCCGTCGACGGGGTTCATGGTGTCATGCTTCCCGGTGAAGATCGAACGCGCGTCGGCGGGATGGACGCGGGCGGTGGCGATCATCGAGGGGTGAGGCACTCTCTCACAGCGCGGACGCTGCAACCTCTCCCCGCGCGGACGGTGCAAACCTCTCCCCGCTCTTTGCGGGGAGAGGTCGGATTGCGTAGCAATCCGGGTGAGGGGCATGGCACATACTCGGCCCCGATCCCCGGTCCATCGGACGGGCACGTTCGCGTCGGGTGAATTGCACGAATTCTTCGCGGGGAAGCGACACTTCCCGGGCGGCTGCCCCTCACCCCGACCCTCTCCCCGTGAAGAACGGGGAGAGGGAGCGCACCGGTCGCTTGGGTAATGTGTCGGTTCAAGCGAGCTTGGGAAAAAAGCTGCTTCAATCTCGACTAACAACTACACGCCAACATCACCTCGTTCCGCCGCAGCATCGGCAAGGTCCAGGGCGGATTGTAGAACGCCAGCAGCGGTGCACCCGACACGGCCAGCCCGTTCCGCTGCGCGTAGTCGCGCAGCTCGCGGGTCTTCTCGGACAGGATGCCGTCGGAATATGCGCCCGAGAAGGTCAGCGCGAGCATGCGCTGGGCCGGCACTTGTGTCAGCTTGATCCTGCCGTCAGCGGGCGGCGGCAGCGTCTCGAGCGACCAGCTCGACGGCATCACGAAGCTGACGCTCCAGCGGTCGCTGCCGGTCTCGTTCTCCGCCGCTGGCAACGCGGCCGCCTGCTGCTGCACCGGCGCGGTCATCGCGATTTTCATCCTGCCCTGGTTGGCGCCGAAGATGTAGCCGGCAATGATGCGGAAGCCTTCCTCGATGGCCGGCCTGCGCGCACCCTGCACCTCGGCCTGCGCGATGATCATCGGCGCATAAGCGCGAATCTCGAATTCGCCGTCGCGCTTCACCACGTCGTATTTGGGATGTTCGACCCGGCTCATGATCGGTCCTGCGGCAATGGCGGCACCGGCCACGACGAGCACGGCGGCGCCTGCGATCCAGATCAGCATGCGGCGTTTCCTCGGTGGTATCGGCTCGGTCATGGCGGCTGCGCCGTTGTTGGTATCAACGAGGGAACGAGGTGAGAGGTCCTGCGGATCAGATTTTCAGCGTCCCGTCGGGCAAATCAAGCAGCGACGATGATCAATTGAGATACGTTCTTGCATTTGCGCGGCTGCGGCAGGCGCAAATTCATCCTGCGCGCGAAGCGAAATTGCTGCAGCGTCCTCAACAAGATCACCCCTGTCCAGATATCCGGCCAAAAATATTCTTGTTTCGCTTTAGCAGAAATCATGCTCTCCTCCCGGCATCCCGCCTCATGCAGAGGGACGTACGCGTCGTCACGATACGTTGGGGTGGGGAGCGGTGGCCGCGGGCCTGTCAGGTGCTGATGCGCTGGACGATTGGCAGGCCTGCGGACGTTCAAGCCGTGTGGTCCTGGCGCCCCGAAGCTGGCGCCAAGGTCGCGACGATGCTGGCGCATCGCGCGGGTGACGGGGGCAAACAAGCCGGTCCCCGGGGAGAGCACGGAGCAGACGTTAAGCCCATCGCGCAGGGAAGGCCGGGTCGTCCGGCTGACCTGTGGTTCTGCCGCCTGCATTTTTTTCCGCAGGCGGGCCACGGGCCTCAGTCGAGGTCCGGTCTTCCCTGCGCCCTCGCGTTTTCGGCGAGGGTCCCGAGCATCCCTTCGGGCGCGTGTTGCGCCGCGAGAGCGACGGCGCGTGAGCGCATGGTAGCGCTGGCATACTGGATATGCTTAGCAGTCGAGGCGCCAAATGCTGCGCTCACGACGAACAAGCCGCGACCCGAACGGCTGATCCCAGGAGGAACCAATGGCAGACACCTCACGACGCAACCTTCTCGTCGGCGCCGGCAGCCTTGCTGCGGCCGCCGCGATCACGACCGAGACGAGCCCTGCCGCAGCGCAGGCCGGACCGCAGCCGATCTTCGCGGTGCCGGCGATCACCATTCCGATCGCAGGCGAGCAGGGCGTCTTCCCGGTGCGCCGGATCTACTGCATCGGCCGCAACTACGCGGCGCATGCGATCGAGCGCGGCTCCGATCCGAACCGCGAGCCGCCGTTCTTCTTCCAGAAGCCGACCGACGCGATCCAGAACGTCGCCATCGGCGAGGTCGCCGACCATTCTTATCCGTCGCTGACGAAGAACTATCACCACGAGGTCGAGCTGGTCGCGGCGCTGAAATCCGGCGGCACCAACATCCCGGTCGAGTCTGCGCTCGATCACGTCTATGGCTATGCGCTCGGTCTCGACATGACCCGGCGCGACCTGCAGAACGGCATGGCGGCCGAGAAGAAGCCCTGGGAGATCGGCAAGAGCTTCGATCATGCCGCGGTGCTTGGCCCGATCCATCCGGTGGCGAAGGTCGGTCACTTCACCAAGGGCGGCATCTCACTGGCCGTCAACGGCACGGTGCGGCAGAACTCCGATCTCACCAAGATGATCTGGAGCGTCGCCGAGCAGATCGCAAAACTCTCCGAGGCGTTCGAACTCAAGGCCGGCGACATCATCTATTCCGGCACGCCGGAGAATGTCGGCCCGGTCGTCAAGGGCGACGTGCTGCTGTGCAAGCTGGAGGGCCTGCCGGACATGTCGATCAGGATCGTGTGAGGGCGAGAAGGGCAGATGGTGCGATCTGCCGCGAATAGCTCAACCTGCCCGGCGGGACAAACGTCGTCATCGCGAGGGCGGTGCGCTCCCTCTCCCCGTTCTTCATGGGGGCGCGACGAGCTTCGCTCGCGCTGAGAGGGTGGGGTGAGGGGCAGCCGGGGCAGCCACACGCACCAGCCCAGCGGAAACTCTCCTCGCCCAGGCGGAGGGACTGCCTATCGAGATGCGAGACTGTTGCTACGAACAATTCTGCCAGTTAGTGACTCCGTCATGCCCGGGCTCGTCCCGGGCATCCACGTCGTGCTCAGGATGCCGAACGACGTGGATGGCCGGGACAAGCCCGGCCATGACGACCTTGAGAGACTTGAGCGTAAAACTCCGGTCGTCAGTCGCAGACGCTCTCCCGCACGCGATCCCTACGAGGGCGGCAGCCACACCCATCCCCTCGGATGTTGCGCCTGCCGCCGCGGCACTCGCGGTGCCGCGCCTCTCATCGCCCGCTGGGAGTAAGCCATCGTTGTTCCCGCGCAAACACCCACTGCCACCCGTTCGCAAGTTTGTCGGCCGACAAAGAGCCGCCCGGCCGAGCCCCGTACCGTCGTCTGTACGACGCAAGCGAACGAGGGCAGACGTGGCCATCACCATCGAGATCGATCATGCCAGGACGCGCCGGATGGCGCAGGGCGAAGGCCAAAGCCAAGGCAAGACGCAGGTCCGCAGCCCGGTGCGACCATCGGGCAGCTCGCGATCACCGCGCCAGGCCGGCGGTCCCGTGGTCCCTCAGGGTGTCAAGGGGCCGATCCGGCGCCTCAAATGGCTGATCCTGGTGCTCACGCTCGGCGTCTACTACGTGACGCCGTTCATCCGCTGGAACCGCGGCCCAAACGCGCCGGATCAGGCTGTGCTGCTCGATTTCGCGCATGGAAAGCTCTATCTCGGCCCGGCCGAGATCTGGCCGCAGGACCTCTATCTGATCACCGCGGCGATGCTGCTGGCGACGTTCATCCTGATCCTCGTGAACGCGCTGGCCGGCCGCCTGTGGTGCGGCTTCGCCTGTCCGCAGACGGTCTGGACCGACCTGTTCCTGCTGGTGGAGCGCCTCGTCGAGGGCGACCGCCGGCAGCGGCTGAAGACTATCGGCGCTCCGCTGACCACCAGGCGCGTCGCACAGATCGCGACCAAGCATGCGCTGTGGATGCTCATCGCGCTCGGCACCGGCGGCACCTTGATCTTCTACTTCACGGATGCGCCCGACCTGGTGCGTGATGTCTTCCATGGCGAGATGTCCGCGACGGCGCTGACCTGGACGCTCGCCTTCGCCGGCACGACCTATGGCCTCGCCGGTTTTGCGCGCGAGCAGGTCTGCACCTTCATGTGCCCGTGGCCGCGTCTTCAAGGCGCGATCTGGGATCCCGAGGCCTTCACCGTGAACTACCGCGACTATCGCGGCGAGACCCGGACGTCGGCGAAGAAGGCGGCCGAGGCGCGGGCCAAGGGCGAGCCGGCCGGCGACTGCGTCGATTGCGGCGCCTGCGTCGCGGTCTGCCCGATCGGCATCGACATCCGCCAGGGACCGAACTTCGCCTGCATCAATTGCGGCCTGTGCGTGGACGCCTGCGACGGCGTGATGGCCAGGCTCGATCGTCCGCGCGGGCTGATCGACTACGAGAGCTGGCGCAACATCGAGCGCGGCCGCGTCGGCGAACCGCGCCTCTCGCGGCTGGTGCGGCCGAAGACGATCGGGCTGACGCTGGCATGCGTCGCCCTGGCCGGCGTGATTGCGGTGTCGTTCGTCACGACGACCACCGCCGTGCTGTCGGTGCAGCACGACCGCGATCCGATGTCGGTGCGGCTGTCGGACGGCTCGGTGCGCAACGCCTACACGGTGAAGCTGCTCAACAAGTCGTCTGTCCCGCAGAGCTTCAGGCTCGCCATCCGTGGCGTCGACGCGGCGCTCGCCATCGTCGGCCATGCGCAGGCCTCAGCGATCGAGGTCGAGCCGGACGGTTCGGAGACGCTGCGCGTCACCTTGACGATGCCGGAGTCTGCGGACGCCGACGTCACCTTCGAGGCGCTCGATTCGAACGGACAGGTCGTGCTGACCGCGCGCGACCGCTTCGTGAATCACTAGGGGGGGCCGCAGATACGAGGTTGGCTGAATAAGCCGCGCTGGCTTCCTCCAGGGATCATCGGCCGGATTGCTCCGGCCGATGATGTCGTCATCGTCGCTCGCTCAAATCGCGAGCTGCTTGCCGATCGGCAGCGATCGCAGGCGTTTTCCGGTGGCGGCGAAGATCGCATTGGCGAGCGCCGGCGCAAACGGCGGCACGCCCGGCTCGCCGGCTCCGCTCGGCGGCGTGTCGGCATCGACGGGCACGATGTGCACGTTGGTGACCAGCGGCGCCTCGTCGATCCGGATCACCCGGAAGTCGTCGAAGTTGCGCTGCTGCACCCGGCCGTTCTTGAAGCTGATCTCGCCATATTTGGCGAGGCTCAGTCCCATGATCGCCGCGCCCTCGAGCTGGGACTGGATGCGCTCGGGGTTGACGAAGACGCCGCAATCGATCGCGCTGTCGACCTGGTGCACGGTCAGCTTGCCCTTGTCGTCGACCGACACCTCCACGATGGTGGCGATGTAGCTGACGAAGCTGCGATGCGCGGCGATGCCGAGGCCGTGGCCCTTGGGGATCGACCGGCCCCAATTGCCCTTCTCGGCGACGAACTCGACGACGCGACGCAGCCGCCCGGTATCGATCGGGTAGCTCTCATAGGGCTCGCCGTAGTTCCAGAGGTCCTTCACCGAGGCGAGCTTGACGATCCGCGGACTGCCGATCAGTTCGAGCAGCATCTCCTTCTGATCACGGCCGGTGGCGGCAGCGATCTCGCCGACCATCGACTGCACGGCGAAGGCGCGCGGGATGTTCGAGACCGAGCGGAACCAGCCGATGCGGGTCATCGCCTTGGCGGCCGGATTCTCGCATTGGATGTTGGCGATCTCGAACGGCATGTCGACGAGGCCCATGCCGAGCTCGAACGGCGCCGCATGATCGGCACCGGCCGCGAAGGTCGACAGGATGGTCGGCGCGACGCTGCGGTGACGCCACGCGACCACCTTGCCGCTCTTGTCGAGTCCGGCCTCGATGCGCTCCACCGAGACCGTGTGCAGGAAGTCGTGATGAATGTCGTCATCACGCGTCCACTGCACCTTCACCGGCGCGCCCAGGGTCTTGGAGAGCAGGGCGGCTTCGAGGGCGAAGTCGCACTTCGACTTGCGGCCGAAGCCGCCGCCGAGCAGGGTGACGTTGACCGTCACGTTCTCCGGCGGGATCTGCAAGGTCTTGGCGACGTCCTCGCGGGTGCCGCCGGGGCTTTGCACCGGCGCCCAGATCTCCGCCTTGTCGCCCTTGACGTCGGCCACTGCGACCGGCGGCTCCATGCTGGCATGGGCGAAATGCGGCAGATAGTACTCCCCGGTGATCACCTTATCGGCCGACTTCAGCGCGGCGTCGGCGTCGCCTTCCTGGCGCACGACGAGGCCGGGCTGGCGTGCGGCGGCTTCGAGCTCGGCGCGGTAGGCGACCGAGTCGTAGGCGGCATTCGGTCCATCCTCCCACTCGATCTTCAGCGCGTCGCGGCCCTTGATCGCCGCACCGGTGTTGCGCGCGATCACCGCGACACCGCCGAGCGGCTGGAACTTGGACGGCCACGGCCAGCCCTTTACCTCGAGCACCTGCTCGACGCCGGAGACCTTGAGCGCGTCGGCCGGATCGAACGACTTCATCTTGCCGCCGGTGACCGGCGGCCGGGCGATGACCGCATACTTCATGCCCGGCAATCGTACATCGGCACCGTAGCGCGCCTTGCCGACGGTGATGTCGCGCAGGTCGACGATGCTGACCTGACCCTTGCCGAGATAGCGGAAGTCCTTTGGCGACTTCAGCTGGATGGTGTCGACCGCAGGCACCGGCTGGCTCGCGGCATCGGCGGCGAGTTCGCCGAAACCGAGGCGGCGGCCGCTGGCGCTGTGCACGACCTCATGGTTGACCGCCTTCACCTCGCTCGCGGGCACGCCGAGCTTCTTCGCGGCAGCTGCCTCCAGCATGGCGCGCGCCATCGCGCCGATCTGCCGCATCGGCAAAAGATAGTGCCTCGTGCTGCGCGAGCCGTCGGTGTCCTGGTTGCCGAACTTCACCTCGTCGCCGGGGGCCTGGACCACGCGCACCTTGGTCCAGTCGGCTTCCATCTCCTCCGCCACGACCAGCGGCAGGCTGGTGCGTATGCCGGTGCCCATCTCGGAGCGGTGCGCGAGAATGGACACGATGCCGTCGGGCGCGATCGATACGAAGACCTTGGGATCGACGACCGTGCCGTGGGGCATCTTGCCGGCGCCGGTCTCGTAGGCGGCGAAGGCCGGACGCGACAGCAACGGCGCGGCGAGCACGAAGCCGCCGGCAAGGCCCAGTGTCTGCAGGATGGCCCGGCGGGAGACGTTCTCGACCTTGAGATGCCTTTCGAAGCCGCGGCGCGAAGTGGCGTTCGTCTTGTCGGGGTTTGCGATGATGTTCATGATCACACTCCCGTCGAGGCCAGATGAACCGCGTTCTCGATGCGCTGATAGCAGCCGCAGCGGCAGATGTTGCCGGACATCGCGTCCCTGATCTGGTCGTGCGAGGGTTTCGGGTTCTCGTTCAACAGCGCTGCGGCCTGCATGATCTGCCCGGCCTGGCAGAAGCCGCATTGCGGCACGTTGACTTGCCGCCACGCCTTCTGCACGGGATGATCGCCGGTCGGGTGCAGGCCCTCGATGGTGGTGACCTCACGTCCTGCGACATCGGACAATGCGGTGATGCAGGCGCGGGCGGCCTGCTTGTCGACCATCACGGTGCAGGCGCCGCACAGCGCCTGGCCGCAGCCATATTTCGAGCCGGTGAGGCCCATCTCATCGCGCAGATACCACAGCAGTGGCAGACTCGGATCGCCATCCCAGTTCTGCTCCTGTCCATTGATTTTCACCTTGATCATGTTCGCCCTCGCTCTGTCGGACCCTTGGTCGTCAGTTCTGATCGTTGGTGGACGCGCGCGGGACCACATGTCCAAGATGCACGCGCCGGCTCAATTGAGAGTTGTCGGAAAGCTGCTCATGATAGCAGACCGCGACTGCCATCTGTCTACACACGCTCGTGTGTTGTCAGGCCCGTCATCAGCGGCGCGTGTACCTGCGCTGCGACGCAAACGGTGCGGTTCGACGACTTGCGCCGCAACATCTCGAATGCGGGGCGATGGCATTGCAGACAATGGCATCGCACGAGATGGCATCGCACAAAAAGAATGCCTCGCCAGCGTGGGGCAGGCGAGGCACCAAGTCTTCAGGAAGGAACGCTTCAGTTTGGTACGCTTGGTACGTTACGGCCCTCAGGCCGCCTTTGCTTTCGCCACGTGCGTGGCAATCGCATCCATCAGGGCCGGCGACAGGCAGTCATAGGGCTCCAGCCCAAGCTCCTTCAGCCGCGCCCGAATCTCTCCCATCTGTTCCGGCTTCACGCCCGACTCGATCACCGAGGAGACGAACGCCGCAAAGCCAGGCGCCGCCGAACCCTGCTCCTGGAACAGCTCGGGATGGATGAAGTCCAGGCCGTAGAACGGATGGCCGGTGTTCTCGATGCGGCCATACATGTGCGTGCCGCAGCCAGTGCAGGCGTAGCGCTGGATGACCGCGGAGGCATCGACGATCTTCAGCTTGTCGCCGTTCTCCAGCACCGTGACATTCTGCCGCGGCACCACCGCGACGACCGAGAAGGTCGCGCCCGAGGGCTTCCAGCACTTGGTGCAGCCGCAGGCGTGGTTATGCGCTACGTCGCCCTTGATGCCGACCTTCACAGGACGGTCGTGGCACTTGCAGACCAGGGTGCCGCCCGCGAAGTGGCCGCTCCCTTGTTTGACTCCATGGTCGACGGACGGGTGGATGTGGACAGTCATGGCGCAATCCTCCTCAGTTTTGCGTGGCTCGGGTCAGAACACGACGACGGAACGGATCGATTTGCCCTCATGCATCAGGTCGAAGCCCTTGTTGATGTCTTCGAGCGAGAGCGTGTGGGTGATCATCGGGTCGATTTCGATCTTTCCGTTCATGTACCAGTCGACGATCTTGGGGACGTCGGTGCGCCCGCGCGCGCCGCCGAACGCAGTGCCCTTCCAGACACGGCCGGTGACGAGCTGGAACGGACGGGTTGCGATCTCCTTGCCGGCCTCGGCGACACCGATGATGATCGATTCGCCCCAGCCGCGATGACAGGCCTCCAGCGCCTGACGCATGACCGTGGTGTTGCCAGTGCAGTCGAACGTGTAGTCGGCGCCGCCATCGGTGAGCGCGACAAGGTGCTGGACGATGTCGCCGGTCACCTTCTTCGGGTTGACGAAATGGGTCATGCCGAAACGGCGGCCCCATTCCTCCTTGCTGTCGTTGATGTCGACACCGATGATCTTGTCGGCGCCCGCCATCCGGGCGCCCTGGATCACGTTGAGGCCAATACCGCCGAGGCCGAAGATGACGACATTCGAGCCGGGCGTGACCTTCGCGGTGTTCACGACAGCGCCGACGCCGGTGGTGACGCCGCAGCCGATGTAGCAGCTCTTGTCGAACGGAGCGTCGTCGCGGATCTTCGCCACCGCAATCTCGGGCAGAACCGTGTGGTTGGCGAAGGTCGAGCAGCCCATGTAGTGATAGATCGTCTGGCCCTTGTAGCTGAAGCGCGAGGTGCCATCGGGCATCAAGCCCTTGCCCTGGGTGGCCCTGATCGCGGTGCAGAGATTGGTCTTGCGGCTGAGGCAGCTCTTGCACTGGCGGCATTCCGGTGTGTACAGCGGAATGACGTGGTCGCCGGGCTTGACCGAGGTCACGCCAGGACCGACCTCACGCACGATGCCGGCGCCTTCATGGCCGAGGATCGAGGGGAAGATGCCTTCGCTGTCGAATCCGTCGAGGGTGTAGGCATCGGTGTGGCAGATGCCGGTCGCCTTGATCTCGACCAGAACTTCGCCGGCCTTCGGTCCTTCGAGGTCGACCTCGACGATCTCCAGCGGTTTCTTGGCTTCGAAAGCGACCGCGGCGCGCGTCTTCATGTCTTCAACTCCTGTTTTAGTCTCTTGAGGTCCGCGGCGCTGCTCAGGGCAACTGTTCAGGCGCGGTCCCGTCGTCAGCTATTTCTTGCCCATGCAAGAGTTCTCCGCTTCCGTGTAGGCTGGCGGCTTGTCCTCGTGCTTGCCCGGGCGGACGCGTCCCACCGCATCATTGCCGCGGGCGCGCAGGTAGATGTAGAGGTCGTCCATGTAGCAGGCCACGTTCGGGTTGTCGCCGAAGGCCGGCATGACGTTCTCCTGGGCCGTGCTGATGTTCTTGCGGCCGCTGGCGATGGTGCCGATGAAATCGCCATAGCTCAGGTTCTTGACCGAGTCCTTGAGCGCGGGCGCATAGGTCGATCCCATGCCGTCGGGGCCGTGGCAGACATGGCATTCGGAGTGATAGCGGCGGTATCCGGAGTACGTGTACCAGTCGACCGTTCCGTCGGCAGCCACCTTGTAGGTCGGAATACCGTCCTTATCGAAATACTTGCCGTCTTCGGATTTGACGGCCGTTGGATCTCCCGGGCCTTCCGCCCAGGCGTTTCCGGCGACAGTCATCCCACCGGTTGCCGCGCACAATGCTGCAGCGACCGCAATCAAAATCTTACGCAAGGGCGTCATCCCCAGGTTTTCGAGGCAGGCGAACCGGCGCATGGACGAGATCCATGCGCCGGAAGCAGACCGTTCAGCTCACTGCTGCGGGAGCGAGAACACGGTGAGCGTGCCGCCGAGCGCGGTGTAGTTGCTCAGCGCTGCGTAGCCACCGACCGCACCGAGACCGGCGGTCGGATCCGTCAGACCCGCCGCGAGACCGATGCCGGCCCAGCCGCCGACGCCCGAGAGCACGGCCACGTACTGCTTGCCGCCGTTCTCGTAGGTCGAGACGTTGCCGATGATGCCAGACGGAGTCTTGAACTTGTAGAGCTCCTTACCCGTCTTGGCGTCGACTGCCTTGAGGTAGCCTTCCAGCGTGCCGTAGAACACCACGCCGCCTGCCGTTGCAAGGGCACCCGACCACACCGAGAACGGCTCCTTGTTCGACCAGGCGATCTTGCCGGTCTTGCCGTCCCAGGCGATGAAGTTGCCCATGTGGGTCTCACCCGCCGGCGGATACATCGACAGCGTCGCGCCGACATAGGGCTGACCTGCGGTGTAGCTCACCTTGAAGGGCTCGTAGTCCATGCAGACGTGGTTGGTCGGCACGTAGAACAGCTGGGTGTCCGGCGAGTAGGCAGCCGGCTGTTCGTCCTTGGTGCCGAGCGCCGCCGGGCAGATGCCCTTGGTGTTGACGTCCTCGCCCTGCTTGTCGGTCGAGTACTGATCGACAACCTTCGGACGGCCATAGGTCGCCGAATTCTTGTCCATGTCGACGCCGGTCGTCCAGTTCACCTTCGGGTCGAACTTTTCTGCGACGAGCAGTTCACCGCTGGCGCGGTCGAGGGTGTAGCCGAGGCCGTTACGATCGAAGTGCGTCAGCAGCTTGCGCGGCTGGCCGTTGATCGCCTGGTCCGACAGGATCATCTCGTTGACGCCGTCATAGTCCCACTCGTCGTGGGGCGTCATCTGATAGACCCACTTCGCCACGCCGGTGTCGGCGGCGCGCGCGAAGATCGTCATCGACCATTTGTTGTCGCCCGGACGCTGCTTCGGATTCCAGGTCGAGGGGTTGCCCGATCCGTAGTAGACCATGTCGAGCTGCGGGTCATAGGAGATCCAGCCCCAGGTGCAGCCGCCGCCGGTCTTCCACTGATCGCCCTGCCAGGTCTTCAAGCTCGAGTCCTTGCCGACCGGCTTGCCGAGCGAGGTGGTATTGGCGTCGAACAGGATCTGGTCATCCGGACCTTCAGAATAGGCCTTCCAGGCCTGCTTACCGGTCTTGATGTCGTAGGCCGTCATGCTGCACTGGACGCCGAATTCACCGCCGGACGTGCCGACCAGTACCTTGTCCTTGACCACCAGCGGGGCCGACGTGCCGGTCTGTCCCTTGCTCGGATCGCCGTTGACGGCGGTCCACACCTGCTGGCCGCTCTTGGCATCGATCGCCACCAGCTTGTCGTCGGCCTGGTGCAGGAAGATCTTGCCGTCACCATAGGCGACGCCACGATTCACCGTGTCGCAGCACATCACCGGAATGACGTTCGGATCCTGCTTGGGCTCGTACTTCCAGACGATCTTGTTGTCGTTCGACAGATCGATCGCATACACCTTATTGGGGAAGGGCGTATGCACATACATCATGTTGCCGACGATGAGCGGTCCGCCTTCATGGCCGCGCAGCACGCCGGTGGAGAAGGTCCACGCGACCTGCAGCTTGCCGACGTTCTGTGCGTTGATCTGGTTGAGCTTGGAGTAACGCGTGTTGGCGTAATCTCCCGCCGGCATCACCCAGTCCTTCGGGTTGGCCGACATCTTGACCAGCTCTTCGCTGGCCCACGCGCCACCCGCGGCAAGCGCCGCGACTGACGTCAGACATGTTGCGAGTAGCACTCTTCGCATCGTCTTTCCTCCCGGGTTCAACTGAGGTTCCGCAGCACGCGGCCCAGTATTCGTTTTCGGCATCATTGATTATCCACTTCCCAACCGGGAAACTTGCCCAAAAGAGAAACGAGCTTGCTCAAGAGTGAAGCGGAGAGAAGTTTTTGAGGAAGATTTGCTTTGCTGGTCCGCAACATGAGGGGCATTCTTGCTGCGCAGCATCAATTCGCAGCATGCTGGTTCCACCGAAGGTTGATGTTTTTCTTGACCTTACAGAGATGAAAGCGGAGGATCACTTGGGGGCGCTTTATGGAACTAATGCGCCGCGAAAGTCCCGCGGCCTTAAATTGGGAGTAATCTGGCTGCAGTCTCGTTCGTCGTCCTGCGGCGGACACGTTGCGTTTCGATCCTGAATCGGTGGATGAATATGTCCGATACGATCCGCTCGCTTAGCACCATGGGCTTCTCGCCCAAGAGCCAGATTCAACGTTGGTCAGATGCACTGACCGATCTCTGCGGACGGTTCGACGTCGACCCGCTGGAGGGTGCGTCGTTCGAGGGGCATATCAACTTCACGACGGTCTCCCGCCTGAAGCTGTGCCAGATCGAGGCAAGCCAGCATCGGATTGCACATACCTATGCGCGCGCTCGTGAGACGGCGCATCCTTACATCAAGATTCTCTTCCAGACCTATGGAACGTCGTATTTTGAGCAGGATGGGCGCCAGATCGAGATTGGCCCCGGCGATTGTCTCGCTTACGACGTGTCCTCGCCGCACACCATCGTCAGCCCCGCGCTGACGCGCCATGACGTGGTGATCGTGCCCAAGGAGCTGTTGCGGGAGCGCGGCTTCCGGTCCGAGAAGATGCCGGCCTACAAGCTGTCGGCGCGGAGCGGGACCGGCCGCATCGCCCACGACGTGACCCATGCGGCGTTCGACGAGGCGACACGGCTGTCGCCCAACTCGGCGCTCAGCGTCGCCGAATCGCTGATCGATTTGCTGTTGCTGCCGTTGCGTGAAGCGGACCGGATGCTCGATCGCGCCGGCCCCGAAGCCGTCTACATCCGGGCGCAGGCCTTCATTCGCGAGCATTTGCGTGATCCCGACCTCAGCATCGATCAGATCTCGGCAGCCTTGGGTTGTACCAAGCGTTACCTTCACATGGTGTTCAGCGACCGCGGAATGACGGTGAGCGACTATATCTGGCGTGCAAGGCTGCAGCACTGCCGGCAGGAGCTCGAGGCGCAGACCGGCAAGACCATCACCGACGTCGCCTTCTCGTGGGGCTTTTCGAGTTCATCGCATTTCAGCCGCGTCTTCCGAAAGTACTTCGGCGTCGTGCCGTCGTCCGTTCACAAGACGGCGGCGCGCTGAGCTATCCCGGTGGTGCGTGCGTGCCTAGCGCGCGCCGCTCCTGATGATCCTCTGGAACGCATCGCCGAGGACGAGCGGCTCGCGCGGCGGCACATAGGTTAGGCCTGCATCGGCTCCCAGCTTCGCCAGGGTACCGGACGCATCGAGCTCCGACAGCACCTTGTCGACCGACTTCAGCAAATCGGCCGAGCTCGAGAGGCCGACATAGCCGCGATTGACGCCAATCGGGTAGTTGTAGCCTGACCGCGTCAACCTGGTGTCGGGATGAGCAGCCCGATAGGCATCGAAGCGCCTGTTGTCGAGCAGGGTGGCGTCGAACTTGCCCTGTTCGAGAGCGCCGAGCAGATCATCGCGTGTCGGAATCAGATGAGTGATGTCGTCGATCAGGCGACCCTTGTCGAACGTCATCAGGATCGCATCGGCCAGCGTGCCGCTCTCGATGGCCAGCCGCAGTCCGGCAAGATCGCCGATGTCGGTGATCTGGCGCTGCTTGGCGCCGGGTCCGAGAACGACGGTCAGGGTCGAGAACATGTACGGCTTGCTCGGCGTCAGCGCGCCGAGCGCAATGCGCCGACGCCGATCGTCGCGGGTGGCGCCGTCGAAATCGGGGAGCTTGGCGGTCTTCACGCCGGGCGTAACCAGGCCGTCCTGGGTGAAGGCATAGCTGCCGATCAGGGCGCACCGTCCATCCGACAGCAGCGCGTTGGCCTCCAGCGCGGGACTCGAATCTTCGTCCAGCTTGCTTTCGTACCACTGGATCTCGAGCGTCTTGCCAAGCCGTTCCGCGACGGCCTGACCCAGCAGGACGTCGAAGCCGCTGCCCGGCTTGCCGCGATGATGGACGGAGAGCGGCGGAAGATTTTCGTCCAGGCAGATCCGCAGCACGTCGTCAGCGGCCGAGGCCGCTGTCGACACGGTCGAAATCATGAGAGCGGCGACCAACCGGAAAAGGCGGCGCATCACTGCGTTCTCCGGCTCGAAACGTAGGCCCACAGCGCGGTGATCTCGTCATCGCTGAGAATGTCGCCCCAGGGCGGCATCCGGCCGTTCTTGCCTTGCTTCACCGTGGTGACGAAGCGCGGCTGATCGTCCGGAAATCGGCGTAGATCAGGGGTGATCGTGCCGGAGTTCACCATGTTCGGGCCGTGGCAATGCGAGCACTTCTGAGCGAAGGTCGTCTTGCCCAGGTCCACTTGGGCCACCTGGCTGTGCGCAGTGCCGTCGTCTTGTTGTTGGGCGACAGCGACCGGCGATAGGACGGCCGCTACCACCACGGCGGCGAAAATCGCCGCCGTTTTCATGAACCTGTTCTGTCTCACGGGCAATCTGCGCTCAGTTCTTGACCGCGAAAACCCACAGCGAGCCACCCGCCGGCACGTTGGCCAGACGCTCGTCGCCGGAGAACAGTGAGTACACTCCGCCGTAGCCCGAGGTGACGGCGACATACTGCACGCCGTCCTGCTGCCAGGTCACAGGCTGTCCCTCGATGCCGGAGCCGGTCTGGAACTGCCATAGTTTCTTGCCGCTGTCGGCGTCGAAGGCCTCGAACTCGCCGGTGAGCTTGCCCGAGAACACCACGCCGCCGCCGGTCGACAGCACGCCCGAGAAGCGCGGAATGTCGCTCGGCTGCTCCCACTTGGTCTTGCCGGTCATCGGATCGATGGCCTTCAACTGACCGCGCGGACCCTCCGGCCAATCCCAGAGGTCGGTAAGGTCCATGCCGAGGTACCACTCGCCGGCCTTGTAGGTCGCGGGCTCCGTCTTGTAGTGACCGCCGAACACCAGCGTGTTGGCGTAGGCCAATCCCGTCTGCGGATTGAACGACATCGGCTCCCAGTTCTTGCCGCCGAGAATCGACGGATACACCGTGACCTTCTTGCCCTCGCGTGCGTCACGCGTGACGTCGGTCTCGACCGGCTTGCCGGTCTTCAGGTCGATGCTGGACGCCCAGTTCACCTTCACATAGGGGTTGGCCGCCAGCAGCTTGCCGTTGGTGCGGTCGAGCACGTAGAAGAAGCCGTTGCGATTGGCGTTCATCAACACCTTGGTCGGCTTGCCTTCAACGTTCATGTCGGCGAGCACCATCTCCGCGACCGCGTCATAGTCGAACGGATTGTTCGGCGAGAACTGGAAGTGCCACTTCATCTTGCCGGTCTTCGGGTCGAGCGCCAGCACCGAGCAGGTGTAGAGATTGTCGCCCGGGCGCACAGCGGCATTGAACGGACCGGGATTGCCGACGCCCCAGAACACGGTGTTCTGCTCGGGATCGTACGATCCTGTGATCCAGGTCGAGCCGCCGCCAAGCTTCCACGTGTCGCCCTTCCAGGTGTCGCCGCCCGGCTCGTCCGGTGTCGGCACCGTGTGCGTGCGCCACAGATGCTTGCCGGTTGCCGGATCCCAACCGTCGATGAAGCCGCGGGTGCCGAACTCAGCGCCGGAGATGCCGGTCAGCACGACGCCGTCGGCGACGAGCGGCGCCACCGTCATCGAGTAGCCTTCCTTGATGTCGGCGGCCTTCTGGCGCCACAGCTCCTTGCCGGTCTTGGCATCGAGCGCGATCACGTTGGCATCGAGCGTCGTCCGGAAGATCTTGCCGTCATAGATCGCTGCGCCACGATTGATGATGCCGCAGCAGACGACACGCGGCGTCTCGGCGGGATAGTCGACCTTGCTCTTCCAGATCTGCTTGCCGGTCTTGGCGTCGACGGCCATCGTCGCATTGTGGGACGTGACATAGAGCACGCCCTGGTACACGAGCGGCTGCGATTCCTCGCTGCGATCATCGGCGAAACTGTAGTTCCAGACCGGGACCAGATTCTTGGCATTGTCCTTGTTGATCTGCGTGAGCGGACTGAACCGCTGCAGATTGTAGCCCATCCCGTAGTTGAGGACGTTCGCCGTATCAGTTGCACCCTTGACCAACTGATCGGCACTCTGCGCGATTGCACCATGTGATGCACAAATAGCGAGGCCTGCGGCCAGCGCGATCCGCTTCATTCATTTCCTCCAAAGACTTTTTCATGCGCGCCTATCCTGACGCTGCGGCAACAACACTCCGCTCGAATTCAGGAACCGTCAATACGAAATGGTGGGCAGTCGCCTGCCGCAGGCCGGAATGCAAGCCACGGTCAGTGTGCGTCGGCGTCTGCATAAGTATCTGGAAAATGGATAGTTTTTCTATCGCCAAGATGGTCGCCGGTCTCTGCTGCGTTGCGGCATGAACATTGCTTCATTCCATCATGCCGGGACAACAGAGGAGTAGGCGGATGAGACGATCCATCCTTTGGCTTGGCATGCTTTGTTGCCTTTGGGTGAGTGCGAGTGCGCGTGATCTCGGTCAATGGGGATCGGCTGATCCTTCCCTGCGCCAATGGTACGAAGCCTTGATGCAGCCCGACGTGCCGACCGCTTCGTGCTGTGGCGAGGCTGATGCCTACTTCGCCGACGAAATCCATGTGCGTGACGGCAAGACCTATGTGACCATCACCGACGACCGTCCCGACGAGCCGCGCGGGCGTCCGCATGTCGATGTCGGAACGGAGATCGAGGTTCCCGATAACAAGCTGAAATGGGATAAGGGAAATCCCACCGGTCACGGCATTATCTTCCTGAGCCGCAATCGATATGTGTTCTGCTATGTACAGCCGGGCGGCGCGTGAGCATTGCTGAGGGAAGCCGTGTCGTGACTGCGCCACATGTTGGGCGGCCATCAACGCGCAATGCTGGCGGTCTGATTGCGCCAAGGCGCCAGCCGCCGGCCAGCCTTGCGTTCGCGCAATCGCGGCCCTAGCTTTGACCTCGGCGCGAGCAGTGCGCCTCTGTCAACGATAGCTGAACCTGGGAGTTGGAAATGGCCTGGAAGACACCGAAGATCGTCGAAGTGCCGGTCGGCATGGAAATCAACATGTACGCCTGCGCGGCGCGCAAGTAAGCCTTAGCGATCCGCCAAGCCGCAAGCGATGCTTGCTTGTTTCGGCTTGGCGGGTCTGTTGTCGGAACCGTTGCGCGATCAGGCGTCTTGAGTATCGAAGATATACAGGTCGACGCCGCCATCGGCGAAGTTCGGCAGATCGCCCGCCGCCGCCTTGCCTTCCGCCGACCCCATGCCAGCCTGTAGCGCCTGCATCGAATCGAATGCCAGCGTGGCGACCAGGTGGATATTGGTCGGGCCCGCCGGTCCGTTCACCGGGCCACGGCTGATGTCGTAGCTCTTGAGGCCGGGGATCTTCTTCGCCAGCGGCACGTGAATGTTCGCATAGTGCTTGTCGAACGCCTCGGCGCTCTTGGGGGTCTTGTAGAGTACGAGAACCTTGGGCATCTGCTTCCTCCGCATTCGCTTTTTTGAGGTCGATCGACCGCCTCCATTGCAGCCGATCTGCCCGTCGGGATCAAGCGGCAGGCCCCGATTAGCCCATCGATGGTCGTGTCGGGCGTGGTTCCGGACATAAAGTGGGGCGCAAAGAGAAACCGATGCGGCCGAAGGTCGTATTTTCAGGTAATCTGCTTCCGGCTTATCGAAGGACATCGAGCCATGAGCCCCATCGATCTCGTCATCACCGTCTGCGCGGTGCTGTCGCCGACCACCTGCGAAGAGCAGCACCTCGTTTTCGCCGACGGCGGCGCGTCGCTGCAGCAGTGCGCGATGAAAGCGCCGCCCTATATCGCCCAATGGATCGGCGAGCACCCGAAATGGACCGCGGTGCGCTGGCGCTGCGAGTTCCCGCACAGCAACGACAAGGCCTGAGAGCAGGGCGGTCATCGCGTTCCGTACTGCCTACTTCGTGCACTCCCTGAGGTCCTTGTCGGCGACCGAGACGACGGCGTCGGCCTTGATGTCGAGGCCGCGAACGATGCATTGCCGGTCGTCGGCATAGCTCACCTTGGCATCGTAGCGCCCAGGCTCGACCCCGGTGAGCTTCAGCCGCTCGTCGTGATCGAGCTCCTTGTCCTTGTCATTGAGCGTCTGGTTCGGGCCCCAGTTGTTCTGGCCGGCCGGCGACAGCTGAAAGCCGGTCATCGTTGCGCTGGTGAGATTCCACAACCGGATTCCCTTGCTCTGCGCCATCGCTGCGACCGGCAGGCCTGACAGGATGATGATGGCCGTCACGGCGGTCGAAAATCTCATGGCGCTTCCCCTCGAGCCCGTTGTTCATTGCTGACGATAATCATGACACGGACGAATCCAATTGCGCCAGTTCGGCCTTGATCGCCGCAATGCTGTCGTTGCTGCGCTGCGCGCGCGGCAGGCCGATCGGGACCGCGTGCAGCAGGCGGGCAGGGCGCGAGGACAGCAGGAAGATGCGATCGCCCAGCCTTGCCGCGTCGTCCATGCTGTGCGTGACCAGGAGCGTGATCATCGGCCGCGACGCGACCAGTGTCGCAATCTCCTCGCGCAGCCGCGCGGCGAGGGCGTCATCGAGCGAGGCCAGCGGCTCATCGAGGATCAGGAAATCCGGCTCGACCGCGAACGCCCGCGCCAGCGCGACGCGACGGGCGAGGCCGAGCGACAGCTCGCCGGGAAAATGGCTGCGATGCGCCTGGAGCTCGAGCACGCCGAAGATCGCAGCCAGCCGGTCGTCGGCGACATCGGGCGCGGCCAACCGGACATTGTCCTCGACCGATCGCCACGGCAACAGCCGCGGCTCCTGAAACACCATCGCCAGCCGCGCGCCGGCGGGTTGCGAGACATGACCCTGATAGTCCGGGTCGAGGCCCGCGAGGATCCGCAGCATCGTGCTCTTGCCGCAGCCGGACGGGCCGACGACGACGCCGACCTCGCCACGCTCCAGCGCGAACGAAATGCCGGCAATCACCTCCTGGCGCTTGCCATTGGCGCTGGTGTAGCTCTTCGATCTGATATCGACCTCAAGCCGCACGGAGCCGCCACCTGGATGCGCGCTGCTCGAACGGCTGCACGAAGAGAGCTTCGATCACCAGCACGACGGCTGCGAAACTGAGCGAGTAGGCGAGCAGCAGCGGGATGTCGAACAGCTGGAAGGCCACGCCGATCTCGAAGCCGATGCCGTTGGGACGCCCGAGCAGTTCGGCGACCAGCACGATCTTCCACACCAGCGACAGCCCCGAGCGCGCCGCGGCGGCGATGTAAGGCGCGAGCTGCGGCAGCAGGACGTGGCGCAGGATACGGCCGCGCGGGAAGGCGAACACTTTTGCCATCTCATCCAGCGACGGATCGAGCGCGCGGGCGCCCTCGCGCAAGGTCACGACGGCGGTCGGCAGCTTGTTGATCGCGATCGCTGCGATCGCAGCAATTTCGGTGAGGCCGGCCCAGATATAGGCGAGCACGATCACCACCAGCGCCGGCAGGTTGAGCAGCAGGATCAGCCAGGGATCGCCGAGCCGGTTGGCGAGCCGGCTGCGGCCCATCCAATAGCCGAGCGCCGATCCGATCGCCATCGACAGCGTGAAGGCCAGCGCGACGCGGGCGAGGGTGGCGCCGAGATGCAGGAACAGCGCGCCCGACTTGGCTTCCGCGACGGCGACCGCCAGCACGGCCGAGGGCGGCGGCAGCTTGGCGCTGCCGGCGATGGTCGCCGCGCCCCACCAGGTCGCGAGCAGAAGCGCGAAGGACAACAGCCGCAGCACTATTCCCTCGCATCCGCCCTGTAATAGGTGCCGGGGCTGAGTTCGGCTGCGGGGCCGACCAGGTCGCGTCCGCCGACCGAGGCGAGCACGCCATAGAGAACGCGGGCGTCGGCTTCTTCGTCGGCGACGGAGCGACGCGGAATGCCCTCGCGATAGCGGTCGCGATAGGCGCGCAACGTCGCCTCATCGGATGCGCCGGTCAGCGGCGCGATGGTCTGCCAGTCGGCATCCGACGTCGCCAGGATCTCCTTGGCCTTGGCCGTGACCGACAGGAAGCGTGCGACGAGATCGCGATGCTTGCCTGCCCAGTCCTCGTCGAACACATAGCCGATCATCGCGGTGCGGCCCTTGGCGCCGAATGCGGGCAGGATGTCCTCGATGCCGGCGAGGCGGCGAAAGCCTTTCGCTTCCAGCGCCGCGCAGAAATTCCAGTAGTTCAAGCCCGCGTCCATCTCGCCGTCCGCCAGCTTGGCGGCGAGCAGCGGCGGTGCGCCATAGGTGATGGTCGCCTGCGACTTCAGATCCACGCCGTCGCGCTTGAGCGCCGCCTGCAGCAACAGCCAGCTCTTGTCGAGCGGGCCGCCGGCCACCGCGAGCTTGCGTCCCTTGAGATCGGCCAGCGTCTTCAGCGACGAGCTCGCCGGCACCATTACGGCGCCGAGCGCGCTGGAGTAGGGGGAGAAGGTCAGCTTGGCGCCGAGCGCGCGTTCGCGCGACACCCACAGCCAGTCCGACACCATGATGTCCGCGTTACCTGCCCGCAGCGCGATCTTGCCGGCTTCGGGGCTTGCAAGCTCGACCGCGTCGATCGCAATGTCCGCCTGGCTATCGAGCTGATGGGCACGGATGACGGCCAATTCCCAGGCGAAGGTGCCTGTCTTCTGCACCGCAACCTTGACGGTCTCGGCAGCGCACGAGGCCGAGGCCGGCAGCAGCGCGCAGGCGAGGAATGCAATCACCAAACGACCGAGCTGCGTCATGGGCGCGTCTGCGTTTCCTCGAGATGGGTTCTTTTCAGCCTCATTCGCTTAGCATAGCTTGGACTGCGATGCTGCGGAGGATTGTCATGCGTTGCGCTGTTCCGGTAGGACCGATTGTCGCCACCTTCTTTGCCGTGATCGCGCTGGCCGGGCCGGCTCGGGCCGAGGACCTCAACGACTATCCGACCTCGGCGCGCGCCGAATACGTATTCGGCTGCATGAAGGCCAATGGCGAGTCGCGCCAGTCGATCGCCCAGTGCTCCTGCTCGATCGACGTGATTGCCTCGATCATTCCCTATGAGCGCTACGTCACCGCCGAAACGGTCCTCAGCATGTCCCAGGTGAAGAGCAATCTCGGCACGCAGTTCCGCACCTCCGAGCAGGCCGCCAATGCGCTGAACGACCTGCGCCGGGCGCAGGCCGAGGCCGAGGTGAGATGTTTCTGACGCTTCGCAGCCTTGCCTCGCCATCAGGTGCCTGAACTCTGCGCCGGCCATTCATGCTCGAACACATGTCCCTGCGTATCCCGTGCCTCGGCGCGGAAATGCTTGGCTCCGTTCGAGACATAGGTGAAGCGGATGTTGGGGTCCTCCGAGATCGAGATGCCGCCTTCAACCGACAGCACCAGACTGCCGTCCTGTGACAGCGTCAGCTTGTCGACGAAGAACGCGGGAATGTAGAGCTGCGTCACCTGATCCATCTGCAGCCCCGAATTGTTGGGATGCCCGACCATGACTTGCGCCTCGCGGATGCCGCTGCTGGCGCCATCGCCGGCCTGGCTGAACTGCCGATAGCGCATCTGGCCGATGCGCGCGTTGGCCTCCTCCGGATTCTTGGCGGCCGGTGCCGAGCAGCCGCCGGAGGCCTTCACGAAGGTCTTGACCACGTAGAGCTGGCCGTCGGTCAACTCCGCTACGGCGTGCACGTCGGTGTAGTTGTTGACGCGAACGCGGGTCGAGATCGCCGTGACGTTGGCATCGGCGCCCAGCGTGAACTTCGCCGCCAGAGGCGCCGGGTTCTGATCGATCACCAGCGTGATGGTCTTGATGCGGCGCTCGTCGGCGGGCGACAGCTTGCTGCGCAGCGTGACCGGAACGACCGAGGCGTCCTCAGCGCGCGCGGGCATTTCGATCGCCAGCACGCCAGAGCCATCCTGCATCGGCTTGTTGTTGAAGATGTCCTGCATCAGCCCCGGCCACGGATCGTAGCCATCGGCAGCTTTCGCAGGTGAGAATGCGAGGCATGCGCCGAGAAGCCAGGCGCCAAGAAGCAATGTGGACGGCAAGCGGTGCCCGATCATGGCGCGGTCCTCCAAAAGCGTTCTGGTTTATCGGCGATCATAGCGCGTCCCATGGCTTATTCCCATGGCTCATTCCCATTCCATTTCCGAGAAGGCTGCAGTGGCGTTGCGCGCATTGTAATCGTCGAACAGCTCCCATTTGCCGCGTTCCGCCGCTGCGGCGCCGGCCGCATCGGAAATCGGCTTGCCCGCCTTGATCAGCCCACGCACGTCGTGAGCGAGGGTGTCCAGGTAGCGGCGCTCGTCGCCGAGCGCGAGCGGCCAGGGGCTGACCGGCCCGTGTCCCGGCACGACGCGATCGGCGGATATCGCCGCGAGCGCGCCGAGATCGGTGATCCAGCCGCGCAGGCTGCCGTCCATCACCGGGACGTGACGCAGGAACACGAGATCGCCTGCGAACAGGCTCCGGCTCGTTTCGTCGAACACGGTCAGGTCGCAGTCGCTGTGCGCAGTGCTCCACGCCTTCAGGGTCAGCGTCCGGCCACCGAGGTCGAGCGACATCTGGTCCTCGACGACGATCGATGGCGCAACCAGGCGAACATCGTCGATCAGCTCGGCGCCCATCAGCCGCCGGAACGCCTCGATGTAATGCGGTCCACGCACCGCCAGTGCGCGGGGCAGGTTCTTTGCACCGACGAAGCTCGTTGCGTCACCCTGGAAGGCGGCGTTGCCGAAGACGTGGTCGGGGTGAGCATGGGTGTTGACGACGTAGCGGATCGGCTTGGCGGTGCGCGCCCGGATTGCGGCCAAGAGAGCGCGTCCCTCACGGACGCTGCCGCCGGTGTCGATCACGGCGACCGCCTCGCCGCCGATGATGAAGCCGACATTGGCAATGGCGCCCTCGTTCTCGGCCGTCATCAGCGCGGTCTGGCCGATATGGACAAAAACGCCCGCGGCGACCTCGTTCACCGCGAGTTCCCCCGACTGGGCATGCGCCGGGCTCTCCAGCACAACAGCGCCCCATGCCATGAGGGCTATGACGAGCCACTTCACCATCTGTTAGCCTTGCCCGCATGCGACGTGTGCTGGCGGTGGACGTTGCGGCGCAGCACCCGGTCAACTCTTCGCGATGACAGCAAGTGTTGCGCCCGCGAGGCCGGCGGCCTAGCATTTTCAAAAATACCTCGATGCGCTCCATAGGGATGGAAATACGGATGACGAAGCGTCACAGTCTTGCCTGCTTGCTGGCCGTTGCCGGCGGGCTCACCCTGCTCGGGCCGGCCGCGTCTTTTGCACAGAGCAATGATGGCCTGGACCTGTCGATCGAACTGATCGATCCCAAGGTTCTCAGGGTTTGCGCCGACCCGCGCAATCTGCCGTTCTCCAACGAGAAGGGCGACGGTTTCGAGAACAAGCTGGCCGATTTCCTGGCCGCCAAGCTGCAGAAGAAGGTCGACTACACGTTCTTCCCGCAAGCCACCGGTTTCGTGCGCATGACGCTCGGCTCGCATCGTTGCGACGTCATCATGGGATTCCCGCAGGGCGACGACCTGGTGCAGAGCACCACTCCGTACTACCGGACGGCCTATGCGATCGTCACCAAGCCGGGCTCGGACCTTGCCGACGTCACCACGCTGGAAGACGCCAAGCTCAAGGGCAAGCACATCGGTATCGTGGCGGGTACGCCGCCGGCGACCAACATGGCGCTGGCCGGGCTGATGACGACGGCCAAACCCTATCCGCTGATGATCGACACGCGGGTGGATTCGTCGGCGGAAGCGATGATCAATGATCTCAAGTCCGGCGAGATCGATGCTGGCGTGCTGTGGGGCCCGATGGCCGGCTATTATGCGAAGCAGGCCAGCCCGCAGCTGCACGTCACGCCGCTGGTGAAGGAAACCTCCGGGCCGAAGCTGATCTATCGCATCGCCATGGGCGTCCGGGGTGCGGACCAGAACTGGCGGCGGCAGCTCAACAAGCTGATCCAGGAGAACCAGGGCGAGATCAACAAGATCCTGCTCGATTTCGGCGTGCCGCTGCTGGACGAGAGCAATCATCTGATCACCGCCGAGGCTGCCGCGAAGCCATGATCGGCCGGCTTACCGCTGCGGCATTGGCAGGCGTGCTGCTGATCACCGCGGCGGTGCGGGCCGACGATCTCGTGCCGGAGCCCGACAGCTATCGGACCGAGAACTATCGCGCGCCGGTGCCGACGACGCTGAGCGGCGCGCGCGTGCTGTCGACGCGTGACACCGAGGCGATCTGGCGCGCCAAGTCCGCCGCCTTCATCGACGTGCTGCCGCGGCCGCCCAAGCCGAAGAATCTGCCGGCCGGCACGGTGTGGCGCGAGCAGCCGCGCCTCGACATTCCCGGCAGCATCTGGCTGCCCGACACCGGCTATGGCGTGCTGGCGGCTGCGACGGAGGACTATCTGAAGCGCGGCCTGGCGCGCGCCTCCGACGGTGATCTCGGCCGTCCGCTGGTGTTCTATTGTCTCGAAGACTGCTGGATGTCGTGGAATGCCGCGCGGCGCGCGCTGACCTACGGCTATCGCAACGTGGCCTGGTATCCCGACGGCACCGACGGCTGGGCTCGCGCCGACCTGCCGCTGCAGCAGACCCAGCCCGAGCCGCGGCCGGAAGAGTGAGCGGACAACTCGGCAGCTGAAGACTCCGCAGCCAATTGGTTTGCTCGTCATGCGCGGGCTTGACCCGCGCATCCACGTGGTGCCGCGTGGAAAGACGTGGATGGCCGGGTCAAGCCCGGCCATGACGACGCGGAGAGGGCGGCGCGCCAGCTCGACATGGGTGTCTGGTCTGACGAGCGGCATTGTCGACCTACTCCATGTCCTGCTGGATCTCGCGGGCCAGTGCGAACAGGCGCTGGTCGATTGCGGTCGGCACCTCGCAGACGAACTTCATGACGCGGCGGCGGTCCTCGAAGATGCGCGTCTCCCAGTTCACCTGGTTGGTCATCTCCTCGATCTTGGCCTGATCCGGGTTGGCGCTGCTGTGCATCTCCTGCAGGGCGATGGTGTCAGCGCGCACCTTGTCGACGGCCTCGCGCTGCTTGCGCATCACGCGCTCCAGCCCGTTCATGACCGAGGTGCGCTGGGCGTTGAGCGTATCGAACAGGCCGGCGAACAGCAGCTTGCCCTTGCGGGTCTTCTCCTCGGCCGTGCCGGTGAGGAAATCGGCGACGTCCTTCTGCGCCTGCTCGAGCGGGATGCGGCGCGCGGCGAGCCTGGCCACCAGTTCGGCGAGCTTCGCATCGGTCTTCCAGCTTGCGCCAACGTCGTCGACCGCAGGGCCGGACCAGACGGCGGCGATCGAGATTTCCGGCACCTTCGCCTGCGGACAGGGCCAGTCCGGGTAGCGCGGATCGGCTGCGCGCGCGGCACCGGCTGATGCGACCAGCGCGACGGCTAGCACTATCGATGTGAGCCTCATGCCTCGCCTCCGGGGCCACGCCTGACAAAACCCCGCGAGGGATCGTAGGCCAGGATCGCGCCAATCATGAAAACCGCCGTGCAGCCGCCGACCACGGCCAGCGACACCCAGTTCAGCTTGCCGTACAGCGCAAACCGAATGAGCTCCACCGCGTGGGTGAAAGGATTGGCCTCGCAGAGATAGGCGAGCCACGGGCTGCCTTCCTCGACGCGCCACAGGGGATAGAGCGCCGACGAGGCGAAGAACATCGGGAAGATCACGAAGTTCATGACGCCGGCGAAGTTCTCCAGCTGCTTGATGCCGGAGGAGATCAGCATGCCCAGTGCGCCGAGCATCAGCCCGGACAGGATCAGCGCCGGCAACACCGTGAGATAGCCCATCGGCGGCGGCGTGATCTCCCAGAACCAGGCGATCACCAGGAAGGCATAGACCTGCAGCACGGAGACGGCGGTGCCGGCGAGCAGCTTGCAGAACAGCAGATAGCCGCGTGGCAGCGGGCTCACCAGCAGGGTGCGCATGTTGCCCATCTCGCGGTCGTAGACCATCGACAGCGACGACTGCATGCCGTTGAACAGCTGGATCATCGCCATCAGGCCGGGGGCGATATAGACCTCATAGAGGATGTAGGTCTCGTAGGGCGGGATGATCGAGATGCCGAGCACCTGGCGGAAGCCGGCGGCAAAGATGAACAGCCAGACCAGCGGCCGCACCAGCGCCGAGACGAAGCGCTCGCGCTGATGCAGGAAGCGCAGGCCCTCGCGCCAGACGATGCCGATCAGGCAGGTGATGTACTCGCCGACGGAGAAGCCGCTGCGTGTCGGCGCGGGCGCGTGCACGGTGGTGACGGTCATGGCTCGGAGCTCCGTGCAGGGCTGGCCTGGGTCGTCAGCCGGGCGAAGGCGGCGTTGACGTCCGACGCGCCGGAGTCCGTGATCACCTGCGGCACCGGCCCGCGCGCCAGCACGCGGCCCTGATGCAGCACCACGAGATCATCCGTCGGCGCGATCTCGTCGAACAGATGCGTTGCCCAGAGCACGCCGATGCCCTGCTCGGTGACGAGCTGCCGGACGTGGCCGACGATGTCGGCGCGCGCCTTGACATCGAGGCCGACGGTGGCCTCGTCGAGCAGCAGCAGCCGCGGCCTGTGCAGCAGCGCACGGGCGATCTCCAGCCGCCGCATCTGGCCGCCGGAGAGATCGCGCACCTTGTTGCCGGCGCGGTCGGCAAGGCCGATCCGCGTCAGCAGCTCCTCGCTGCGCGCGCGCGCCTCGCGGCGCGAGATGCCGTGCAGCGCGGCGTGGTAGAGCAGGTTCTGCCGTAGCGACAGGTCGAGATCGACCGTGCGCGGCTGGAACACGACGCCGAGCAGCCGCAGCGCCTCGCCCGGCGTGCGGCCGATGTCGTGGCCGAAGATGCTGATCTGTCCGGTCTGCACCGCGAACAGGCGGGTGATCAGCGAGAACAGCGTGCTCTTGCCGGCGCCGTTGAGGCCGAGCAGGGCGGTGAAGCTTGCAGGTCTCACGGCGAAGCTGACGTCGTTCAGCGCCTTGCGCGCGCCGTAGGAATGGCTGACGCCGGCGACCGACAACGCCGGGACCTGTTGCGGCGCCGGCTGCGGTGCGGCGCCTGTCGTATCGAGAGCGGGTGCGTTCTGCGTCGTCATGGCTGTGCAATCGTGATGCCCCAGGGCAGCTCGCCGACCTGGATGGTCTTGATCACCTTCTGCGCTGCGACGTCGATCACTGAGACGTCGTTGGAGACGCCGTTGGTGACCAGAAGATATTTCTCGTCCGGCGTGAACTCCATGTGCCAGACGCGCTGGCCGACCAGCAGATATTTCTTCACCTCATGGGTGACGCCATCGACGATCGCCACGCGGTTGGCCGGGCCGAGCGCGACGAAGCCGGTCTTGCCGTCCTTGGTCAGGCTGATGCCGACCGGCTGGATCGCCTCGCTGCGCAGGCCCGGGATTGCGAACTTGATCTTGCCGGTGACCTCGCGCTTGGCCGGATCGATGATCGAGACGGTGCCGCCGATCTCGGCGGAAACCCACAGCTCCGAGCTGTCGGTCTTGAACTCGGCATAGCGCGGCCGCGCATCGACCAGCACGTTGGCGACGATCTTGCGCGTCGCCGTGTCGATGAAATGCGCCATGTTGGTGGTCTCGGAGGTGCAGATCAGGATCTTGCCGTCCGGGCTCAGCATCATGCCCTCCGGCTCGACGCCGACCTGGACGTCGCCGATGCGCACGCGCTTCTCGAGGTCGAGCACGGTGACGGTGTTGTCGTTCTCGTTCGCCACATAGAGCGTCTTGCCCTGAGCGTCCTGCGTGAACAGCTCGGGATCCGGACCGGAAGGCAGGGTGTCGACGATCTCCTGCTTCTTGGCGTCGATCACCTGAATGGTGTCGTCATCGCCGACCGCGACCATCACGAACTTGCCGTCCCGCGTAAACGCAATCCCGCGCGGCCGCTGCCCGACCTTGATGGTCTTGGTGACCGTCCAGGTGTCGGTGTCGATGACGGAGACGGTGTTGCCTTTTTCATTGGAGACGAAGGCGACGTAGGCGGAGGCGGGGGCGATGGAGGCCAGGGAGAGGGCGGCAGTGAGCAGGCAGGCTTCCATACCGAGGAACCTGCGAAGCCGTGGCCGTCCTTCGAGACGCCCGCCTCCGGCGGGCTCCTCAGGACGAGGGCGGTGTATGTGGCGAAATCCGGGACTCTCTTCGTTACCAAGTTCGCGCTTAATACCCTCATGGTGAGGAGCGCCGTCTTCGGCGCGTCTCGAACCATGAGGCCCCTCGCGGGCCTCGCCCTTCGAGACGCCCGCCTTCAGCGGGCTCCTCAGGGTGAGGGGAGACAGCGCGCTGCGAAGCTGCTTCATCAACATCACTCTATCCGACATCATCATTGCAGCTTGCACTTGGTTTCGGGGCGGTCGACGCCGAGCGTGTCGAGTTCGGAGACCTGGTGGAGAAAGCCTTCCTGCGGGGAGACCGAGACGATCATGCGCCCATCGGCGAGCAGGATCGGCTGGCGCAGCTGCAGGTTCCAGTCGCGAAGAGAGAGGCGCGTGCCCTTGAAGGCGGCGATGGTGAAGTTCGGGCTCTTCAAATAATCGGTCATCGTCTTGGCGTCGCCGGAGTTGGTGCGCGACGCCGCTTCGCCGATCATGCGCACGGCCATCCAGGCCTGCATGTCCAACGCATCCATGCGGCGCGATGCGAGCTTCATGAAGCGGTTCTGCAGCTGCGTGGCGCCCCACTGGTCCTGTGCCGGATCCCAGCTGGTCGGCCGCAGGCCGGCGGAGCCGGCGACGGGGCGCGGATCCCAGGTGCGATAGGGCAGGTAGTTCGCGAACACCTCGCTCTCGTCGGCGGCGACCAGCACGTCATAGGCCGGCGCCTTTTGCGTGAACACCGGCATCTGGCGCTGTATCAGGGTCACGCCGCTATCGGTGCGCCGCGAACCGCCGGTGTCCTCGAAGGTGCGCTCCTCCACGATCTTGGCGCCGAAGCGGGTGGCGGCGCGGCGCAGCGCGTCGGCGAACAGCTTGTCATTGTCGTGCGAGCCGGTGACCAGCAGCCAGCGCTTCCACTGCTTCCACACCAGGTATTGCGCGAGGCCATCGGCCAGCATCGAGCGCGTCGGCGCGACATGGATGACGTTGGCGCGGCAGTCCTGCTCGCGCAGCCGATCGTCGGTCGCGCCGACATTGAGCAGGGTGATGCCGCGGCCGCGCAGGCTATCTGCGACCTTCAGCAGGGCATCCGCGGGCAGGTCGGCCAGGATGAAGCCGGTCTTGCCGGCGAGCTCGTTCGCCGCCTGGCCTGCGTCCTCGTCGTCCTTCACGCGGCGGTCGATCAGGGTGAAGCGCTGGTTGAGAAATTTGCCGGTGGTGTTGTTGTCCTCGATCGCGAGCCTGGCGCCGGCCACGCCGTCATCGGCCGCCGGCTGGTCGAGCGGCGACAAGGTCTGCGGCACGCCGGCGCGGCCGAGATAGCCGATCGCAATGTCGACCGGATCGGCGGCACGCGCCGCGGTTGCGGCGGCAATGAGGCCGATCGCGCCGATCAGAGATCGGGCCAGAACTCGCAGGACCACATGTCCTCCCATTGTTCCCTCGTCGTTTTTCGGCGAGGTTTCGTCTTGCAAGATGACCGAATTGGCCTAGCTTTCAACCCCACTTTTGGCCCCCGTTGCATCATTTCGGATCACGACCTTGAAACTCGCTGCTGTCCTCGCGTCCCTGGTCCTGATGTCTGCAACATCAGCGCATGCCGAGCCGCCCAAGGTGGCGGTGTTCGACTTCGAGCTGATCGATACCAGCCTGCAGGGCGAGGTGCAGGGCCCGCGGCAGGACGAGCAGCAGAGGCTTTCGCATGCCGCCGAGCAGCTCCGCGCGGCGCTGCAGGACTCCGGCAAATTTCGCGTGCTCGATATCGCCCCCGTTAACGATGCGGCGCACCACAGCAATCTGCAGGCCTGCGGCGGCTGCGACGTCAAGCTCGCTGGCGACATCGGCGCCGACCTCGCCCTCACCGGCACGGTGCAGAAGGTCTCCAATCTCATCCTCAACATGAACATCTATCTGCGCGACGCTCACACCGGCCAGCCGGTCGCCATCATGACCGCCGACATGCGCGGCAACACCGACGAATCCTGGACCCGCACCATGGCCTGGCTGCTCCGCAACCGCCTGCTGGCGCCCAACTACGGCGCGCCGCAGGCGCAGTAGGTGCGAGACGTGACGGCGCGTTCTCGCGGCACACCATGCCCGAGCTTTGTATGTCGATCACGCCTCGAAATCAGAGAGGCGCAGGGAAGGCCGGGAGCCTGCCGCCCCCATGGCCCGCCTGCAGAAAGAAGTGCAGGCGGCAGTACCACAGGTTCGGCTCGGACATCCCGGCCCTCCCTGCGCGATGGCTTTAACGGTTGCTTCGCGTGCTCCCCGGTGCGCCGGGCTTTCTGGTCACCGTGCGCGACGACGCGCTTCTCGCGCGCCGCCGCGGGGGCATCAGCGTCGGGATGCCAGGACCACGCGACTTGGCCGTACGCCGTGGCGCGTTCGTCCGCATGCTCTTGCGAGCCTGCTGCGCGCCGCCGGCGTCCACCGCATCCCCACCTCCACGTTCGTGACGACCGCGATACGCCCTCTCGACGAGGCGGGATGCGCCTACACAAACATGGTTTCCGTAAAAACGAAAGCCGATTTTTCGTCGTCGCCCAACTGGCTCGGTGTATCGCTTCGTGGCGCCAACAGAATTTCGCCTCGTCACGCACGCGAAGACCGGGCGTTGCGACCGATAAAATCGCCTCGACGGACGCGCCACCGCGCCCGTCGGGCAAATCAGGGCCGTGGCCGATGTCAGCGTGTCAGCCGCGCCGCGTGCCAGCGCAGATGATCGGCCATGTAGGTCGAGATGAAGTAGTAGCTGTGGTCGTAGCCGTCCTGCTTGCGCAGCAGCAGCGGGATGTTGGCCTTGTCGCAGGCGGCCTTCAGGAGTTCGGGGCGCAGTTGCTGCGTCAGGAACTGGTCGGCGGTGCCGACATCGACGAGGAGGTCGGAGACGCGCGCGCCGTCCTCGATCAACGCCACCGCATCGTGCTTGCGCCAAGCCGCCTTGTCGGCGCCGAGATAGCCACCCAGCGCCTTCTCGCCCCACGGCACCTGGGAGGGGGCGACGATCGGCGAGAACGCGCTGGCGGCGCGGTAGCGGTCCGGGTTGCGCAGCGCCACCGTGAGCGCGCCATGGCCGCCCATCGAGTGGCCCATCACCGACTGCCGGCGCGGATCGACCGGGAAGTTGGCCGCGACCACGCTCGGCAGCTCCTCGGTGACGTAGCTCCACATCCGGTAGTTCTTCGCGAACGGCTCCTGCGTCGCGTCGACGTAGAAGCCGGCACCGAGGCCGAAATCATAGGCGTTGTTGGCGTCGCCCGGCACGCCGTCGCCGCGCGGCGAGGTGTCGGGCGCGACGAAGATCAGGCCGAGCTCGGCGCAGGCCGCGCGGAACTCGCCCTTCTCGGTGACATTGGCGTGCGTGCAGGTCAGGCCGGAGAGATACCAGACGACCGGCAGCTTCGCGCCCTCGGCATGCGCCGGCACGAACACCGAGAACGTCATCTCGGTCTTGGTCTCCGCGCTGGCATGGCGATAGACGCCCTGGACGCCGCCATGGGACTTGTTCTGGGACACGGTCGTGAGCGTCATGGGATCACCTGTTCGGCAATGATGTCGGAGCAACGGCGATGATGTCGCCGATCTGGCGCAAGCTGCGTCGGTCAGCCGACGCGAGTCAAGCGACGCCGTTCTCGATCGCCAAACGCACCAGCTCGCCGGAGGTTCGCACGCCGAGCTTCTGGCGGATGATCGAGGAGGTGTTGGCGACGGTCTTGTAGGACGAGTGGATCAGCCAGGCGATTTCGGACAGGCTCTTGCCGGCGCTGAGCAGGCGCAGGATCTCGAGCTCGCGCGAGGTCAGCTTTGCCAGCGGGCTCTGCGCCACGGCCGCACCGGCAAAGGCGATGCTGCGGGCGATTGCCGGCGGCAGATAGCTGCCGCCGCGCGCGACCTCGCGGATCGCCTCGGCGAGGTCATTGGGATCACCGCTCTTCGACACGTAGCCCTTGGCGCCGATGTCGATGGCGCGCGCTGCGAACACCGGATCGTCGTTCATGCTGAACATGATCAGCCGGGCGTTCGCGTCATGCGCCAGGATGCGGCGCGCCAGCTCGAAGCCGGAGACGGTCGGCAGGTTGATGTCGACGACGCACACGTCGGGGCGCTCGGCGATGAAGCTGGCTTCGCCGCTCTCCGCGTCCGCCGCCTCGAGCAGCACGACGTCAGCATCGCCCGAGAGCAGGGCCCGGCAGCCGGAGGCAACGATGGGATGATCGTCGACGATCAGAACGCGCATGGCCTTGGGGTCCCGGACTTCCAACTCGCCTCATTGCTGCAATGCATCATGGATGCTTGCAGCGCGATGTTGCATGATGTTGCAATTAGATCGCTGGCGGATTTGTCTGTCAATGTGAGGCGCGTGAAACACGGCGGCGGTGAGGCGGAGAGAATGTGGCAGAATTGGTCGTTGCGGACGCGCATCAACGTGCTGCTCGCGCTGGTGCTGACGCTGGGGCTCGCCATCAACATCGGCCGTTTGGTGCTGGAGGCGGCGCCGCGCGTGCTAGCCGAGGATCAGAGCGTGATCCGCCTGACCCGCGCCTTCGTCGAAACCATCATGGACGAGGTCAATGATGCGCCGGATCCCGACGCGCGGCTGAACCGGATCGTCGGCGATCTCGGCCAGCTGCGTCACGTCAGCGTCATCCGGCCGTCGCACCCGACGCTGCCACAGCCATCCTCCGGCGCCGGCGAGCGCGCGGCACCGGCCTGGTTCATCGCCCTGGTGCACCCGGACAAGACCTCGGTCAGCATGCCCGTCATCGTCGCCGGGCGCGCCGAGACGCTGGTGATCACCTCGCATCCGGACGACGAGATCGCCGAGATCTGGGACGGCATCATCACGCAGCTCATCGTCGGCTCGCTGGTCGGCCTTGCCCTGTTCGGGATCACCACGCTGGTGGTCGGCCGCGCGCTGGCGCCGTTGTCGGATCTCGCCGACGCCATGAGCCGGATCGAAGCGGGGGCCTATGACGCCCGCGTCAAGCCGGGCGGCGCGCCCGAGCTCGCCGCGCTCTGCGCCAAGCTGAACCATCTTGCCGGCGCGCTCGGCGAAGCGGTCGAGGAGAAGCGGCGGCTGGCCGAGCGGACCGTCTCGCTGCAGGACCTCGAGCGCAAGGAGATCGCGCGCGAGCTGCATGACGAGTTCGGACCGCATCTGTTCGCGCTGCGCGCGCATGCCAGCGCGCTGATGCGATTGCCGGACACTGTTCCGCTCGACGTCGCCGCGATGCGGCGGCATGGGCAGGCCATTCTCGACCAGGTCAATGAAGTGCAGCAGTTCAACCGCCGCATCCTGGAGCGGCTGCGCCCGGTCGGCCTCGCCGAGCTGGGCCTGCGCGAGGCGCTCGGCGCCCTGGTGCGGCTGTGGCGGGAATCGCGGCCGGAGATTGCGATCGAGACCACGTTCCCGGACACCGTGGTCTGCAGCAATGAGACCGCCGAGCTGACAATCTACCGCGTCGTGCAGGAAGCCTTGACCAACGTGTTCCGTCACGCTGAGGCGACGTCGGTCGACGTCACCATCGAGCCGCTGCAGCAGAGCACGGCCGGCCATCGCCGCAGCTACACGCGGGTGCGCGTCCGCGACGACGGCCGCGGGCTGGCCCCCGAGCACAAGCTGGGCTTCGGCCTCACCGGCATGCGCGAGCGGCTGCTGGCGCTGGGTGGCACCCTGACGGTGGATTCGAGCGGCACCGGCGTCACCATCGAGGCGATGGTGCCGGCCGAGGCGGCTTAAGTTGCAGGACAGGAACTTTCGATCCGCCAGCGCATTCAGCAGGAACCAACGATCTGCGTGAGCCGCGGTCCGGAGCACGCGCGGCTTGCGGTGATCAGATGACCAGAACCCTGTTTGCGCTGAGCAGCGCAGCCATTGCGGCTGTGCTGTCGCTGAACCATGCTGTCGCTCGCGACGACGGCCGTTTTGCAAATTCGCCGCTCAAAGGCTGGTTCGACAGCCTGCGGAGCGGTCGCGGCCCGTGCTGCTCGGATGCGGACGGCTTCGCCGTGTCCGATCCCGACTGGGACATGGAGGGCACGCACTACCGCGTGCGGCTCGACGGTCAATGGATCGTCGTGCCCGACGATGCCGTCATCACCGAGCCCAACCGCGCCGGCCGCACGATGGTGTGGCCCATCAAAGGCTCGCTCGGCACCTCGATCCGCTGCTTCATGCCGGGCAATCTGAGCTGACGCGCAGCCGAGTCGGGCGCATCCGACGCAGCGATCGGCGCTGCGGCCGATGGTCCTGTGCGCGGTCCCGCTTTGGAACTCCGCTCGGTCATGGTGATTGCCCCGCAGGTCATGCCGTGATGGCAGTCTCATGCGAGGAGCACCATGGAACAGAGCAGTGACACCGGCCTCGAAGAACGTATTCGCGAGCGCGCCCACCGATTGTGGGAGCAGTCGGGGCGCCCGGACGGCCGCGAGGATGAGTTCTGGCACCAGGCTGAGCGCGAGGTCCGCGAAACCGAGCAGTTGCACGACGAAGCCACCGCGCCACCCCCGACGATGCTGCCGGATTGACCGGCACGAACAACAGAAGGAATCGCTATGAGCAAGGAAACGCCGAAGGACGATCCCCGCAAGGAAAGCGACTGGGGCTCGATGAAGCAGACCGACAAGCCGTGGGCCGAGAAGCCGGAAAAAGAGCAACGCTCGGAGGCGGCGAAGGACCTGGAGAAGTGGGGCGAGAGCAAGACGCATTGAGGTGGAGGCCGCGCGTCAGCGATCGGGCGAATGCGAGTCTGTGTTCTGGTTAAAGCGGACGGGGCTACTTATGGCACCACCCGTGCGGCAGCCCCTCACCCCGACCCGCTCCCCGTAAGAACGGGGAGCGGGTGCAGCGCGCCTCGTGGCAACAGCTCGCGCTATGTTTGCTGTTGCAACATTCCAGATTGGTCGGCTTAGTCGAACAGAGATATGCCCTCTGATCAAATCTCATCGATCCAGCATGCGCTGGACTAACTCCTCCGCCACGAAGCGATATCGAATTCTCTCGGATCCGTGCTGGTCCGTCTACTCACCTCGAACGCGGTGCACTCCCTCTCCCCGTTCTTCACGGGGAGAGGGTCGGGGTGAGGGGCAACCGCACGGGCGGTCGTCGTCGTTAGTTCGAGATCCGCTCAAGCCCCCCGCCGATCAACGCGGTTCACGCCGTATGCCCCGGATCGACATCATCCGGCGTCTTCTTGTCGCGCTGGGGCGTCATCCTGGCCGGGTCCTTCGCGCCCGGTACGCCGCGCGGGCCGAGCTGATCGCGCTGGATGTCGTCCTCGGAGCGGTCGGGCTCGCGTCCGTTGATGGGAAGATCCTTGGTCATGGCTCGATCCTCTGTCGCACCTCGCTGATCGGGCAATGCGTGCGCAGCCGCTGACGTTCCTTGCGACAGCTGACGGCGCGGCCATGTCGTGCGCAGGAACGTGGCTTCGGCGCTGCGATTGATGGTGCATCAAGCGTCAGGAGAACATCGATGTCGGACCATCACCCCAAGCCGCCGTTTCCGCCGCAGCAACAGGCCATGCCGGGCACCACGGCCGAGATGCAGCCCAGGCCGGATCACGGCGAAACCAGCTACAAGGGCTCCGGCAAGCTGACGGGCAAGAGAGCCGTGATCACCGGTGGCGACAGCGGCATCGGCCGCGCGGTCGCGATCGCCTATGCGCGCGAGGGGGCCGACCTCCTGATTGCCTATCTCGAGGAGCATGACGACGCCAGGGAGGTGCAGCAGCTCGTCGAGAAGGAGGGGCGCAAGGCGGTGCTGATGTCCGGCGACATCCAGGACGCCGCGCATTGCAAGGCCATCATCCAGCGCGCCGTCGACGAGCTCGGCGGCGTCGACATACTCGTCAACAACGCCGCGCACCAGGCGACGTTCAGCGACATCGGCGACATCTCCGACGAGGAATGGGAGATCACCTTCCGCACCAACATCCACGCGATGTTCTATCTCACCAAGGCGGCGGTGCCGCACATGAAGCCGGGCAGCGCGATCGTCAACACCGCGTCGGTCAATTCCGACATGCCGAATCCGGCGCTGCTCGCCTACGCCACGACAAAGGGCGCGATCCAGAACTTCACCGCCGGCCTCGCCCAGATGCTGGCGGAGAAAGGCATCCGTGCCAACGCCGTCGCGCCCGGCCCGATCTGGACGCCGCTGATTCCCTCGACGATGCCGGAGGAAAAGGTCACGTCGTTCGGCCAGCAGGTGCCGATGCAGCGTGCCGGCCAGCCGGCCGAACTCGCCACCGCCTATGTGATGCTGGCCGACCCGCTGTCGAGCTACACGTCGGGCACGACGGTCGCAGTCACGGGCGGCAAGCCGTTCATCTGAGGATGGGCATCTTCGGACTGCCTCAACGCACCGCCATTCCGGGGCAATCGTCAATGCGACGGCGCGAAGCGTCGACGCGTTGGCGATTGACCCAGGAATCTCGAGCAAGTTGAGAAGAGTCGCAAGATAAGCGTGAGATTCCGGGTTCAAGGCCTGCGGCCTTGCCCCGGAATGACTCCGAGGTTTGATGAAGGTCAGCGCATCTCGTCCGTTCAACGCAACATGCCAGCCTCACCGCCGCATGTCGATTGTCCGACATCCGACAGCGCGTTGCGCTACCTCGCGCGGCTAGCCCTTCACGCCACCGACATCAGCTCGCAGGGCGCGGGTTCGGCATGCACCGGCCACACCGCCGCGGTGGCCGTATCGCTTTGCCGCTCATCGAGAATCCGCTTCACCGACCGCGAACACAGCCCGCATTGGACCGAGCAGCCGAGACAGTCATACACCTGTGCGGGCGAGCCGAAGGTGATGTCCGCCGTCGTGACGACGTTGCGAACGGCGGTATCGGTGATGACGTTGCAGGAACAAATGATCATGGCTGTTGCTCGCACCTGCCAACGATAAGCAACGGCGATGCCAAGGTCGGCTGTGGGCGAAACGGCTGATCAGAATCGTTCGAAAACGGCGCGCCTCAGCGCGGAGCGGCCAGGGTTGCGGCGATGCGGTCCGCGGCGTGCAGGCGGATGGCAGCCAGGATCGTCTGCGCGAGCGCCTGTCCGTGCGCATCGATGCCGGTCCACTGCGCGTGGCGGCCACGCGGGTCGATCTCGGCGAGCGCCACGCCGGCCGCAACGTCGCTGCCGTCGCGGACGATACCGCGGAGCATGCCATCGGCGGGCGCGGTGACCGGGACGCCGGAGAGATGGCCGATCACGAAGCCCTTGTAGATGCGCGCGCCGATCTCGACCGGGCTATGCCAGCGGCCTTCATGCTCCGATCGAACCAGGCCGCCAACGTCGCCGAAATCATTGGTGGCCGAGGTCCAGCCCTGGCCCACGATCTGTCCGAGCCGGTCGGCTCTGGTTTCGATGGCGAGGTCGCAATTGGCTGATGGCGAGAAGCCTGGCCCGATGCCGACCGACAGCCGGGTCATGCCGCGCAGATTGGGCGTCGGCTCGCGCCTCTGCATACGAGCGTCGACCAGCACGTCGATGGTGCGGATCGGAAGCAGATCGAGCAGGCCGAGCGTCGTGACCAGAACGTGCTGCGGATTGCCGAGCGCCTTGAACACGTCCATCGGGCTGTCGATGCGCGTGCCGATCACATCCTCGACATGGAGAGCGTCGCCGAACAAGGCATCGTGAAACGCCATCTTACGGCGTATGACCGGTGGATTGGGGTCGTGCGACAGCACCACGCAGAAGCCTGCGCGGTGGAGGTGGACGCCAATCGCGGACGCGACCTCATTGGTCCCGAGGATCACGGCGAAGCGCGCTGCATTCGTCCCCATGTCCCGGTCCATGCCGCACGACGTTTCGTGGCTGCCAGCTCTGCGACCGGAAAGCCACGTTCCAGTTCAATGCAACGTCGAGCAAGAGTCGGACCACGAGCAAGGGCTTCGAAAAACATTGCCATTGCAGGCGTTGTGGTCAGCACGGCGGAAAGGCGACGCGCATCGTGTGACGAACCCGCCAATCTGTCGTGAACGCGACAGCGGCGAAGGGTTCGGCGCTGCATTTTCCGCTGGCCCGGATTCTGCACAACTGCGCTGTGACAGGGCGGCGCATGAGCAGGACGGCATGAGTCTCGAT
This sequence comes from Bradyrhizobium sp. HKCCYLS2038, assembly GCF_051167655.1. Taxonomy (NCBI): domain Bacteria; kingdom Pseudomonadati; phylum Pseudomonadota; class Alphaproteobacteria; order Hyphomicrobiales; family Nitrobacteraceae; genus Bradyrhizobium; species Bradyrhizobium sp. HKCCYLS2038. The sequence continues at coordinate 1,849,436 of NZ_JBNPTM010000001.1, forward strand.
CTCGACCAGGACGTCCGTGCGCCCGCCATCGATGCGGATGAGACGATCGCGTCGTGCCCGTTTCATCGCGACATGGCGGCAGCGGAGCGTCCGGAGCGTACCGAGCAGAAGACGCTGGTGCTGACCGGCGGCTCGCGCGGCATCGGCCACGCGACGGCAAGACTGTTCTCCGACGCCGGCTGGCGCATCATCACGTGTTCGCGCCAGCCATTCGACGGCGGGCGATGTCCCTGGGACGCCGGTCCGGACAATCACGTCCAGGTCGATCTCAGCAACCGCACCGCCATCCCGCGCGCGATCGACGACATCAAGGCCCGGCTCGACGGCGCGCCGCTGCACGCCCTGATCAACAACGCCGCAATCTCGCCGAAGGCCGACGGCGGCGGGCGGCTCGATTCGCTGTCGACCTCGGTCGAGACGTGGATGACCGTCTTCCACGTCAACTTTCTCGGTCCGATTCTGCTGGCGCGCGGCCTGTTCGAGGAGCTGAAGCGCGGGCAGGGGGCCGTCGTCAACGTGACGTCGATCGTCGGCACGCGCGTCCATCCCTTCGCCGGGACGGCCTACGCGACGTCGAAAGCCGCGCTGGCCTGCCTGACTCGCGAGATGGCCCACGACTTCGCGCCGCACGGCATCCGCGTCAACGCCATCGCGCCCGGCGAGATCAAGACCGAGATGGTCTCGCCGGAGACCGAGGCGCGGTTCTCGCCCCTGATCCCGATGCGCCGGATCGGCGCGCCGGAAGAGGTGGCGAAGGTTCTGTTCTTCCTGTGCTCGGATGCGGCGAGCTACGTCACCGGCGAGGAGATTCAGATCAACGGAGGGCAGCACCTCTAGCCCGACGTGAAATAGGTCGCACTCACATGCCGTCAAGGCGACGGTCGCAGCTGGCAGCCGAACACCGCGACTGCCAGACGCGGAGTGGAAAGTTGGTGTTCAGCTTGTCCTGTTGCGATCCGGTTGCAGGCACCCCGAATGAGGTCGAGTTCTAGGCGTCGGGAAGACAACACAAAACGGCGCGCGCGTCGTCGTCCGGATACCGGCGGCTACGCAATGCACGCGCCATAAGGGCTGCAAACTTGTTTGTTAACGTCATGAAAGCCTGCAGCTTTTCTGTTCTTTTCATTGCACACTACTTCTGCGGCAATGCAGCAAAGTTAGGCACGACAATCATCAGCAGTTAAGGGAGGATGTTACAACACCGACAACCACGGATAGCTTTCAGGCGCGTCCGTGACGATCAGAGAAGCGACCATGGTCCAAACGGAAACACGTCAGGTCGAAGCTCGGGACGTTAGGTCCACGGCAGCACCCATCCCGCTCAGCGAGATCGCGCTCACGGGAATCTTCGAAATATCAAAAATCCTGGCCGCGCCGACGCGGCTGGAAATCACCCTCGCCAACGTGGTCAACCTGCTGCAATCGTTCATGCAGATGCGCCATGGCGTGGTGTCGCTGCTGGCCGATGACGGCATTCCCGATCTCGCCGTCGGGGCCGGTTGGAGTGAAGGCAGCGATGAGCGCTACCGCGAGCGCCTGCCGCAGAAGGCGATCGACCAGATCGTCGCGACGGCCGTGCCGCTGATTGCGGAGAACGTCGCCGATCATCCCGCCTTCAGCGCCGCCGACGCGGTCACGCTCGGCGCCGGCGCCGACGTCCGCGTGTCGTTCCTCGGCGTTCCCATCCGCATCGATCAGCGCGTCGTCGGCACGTTGACGATCGATCGCGTCTGGGACGGTCGTGCCGTGTTCCGGCTCGATTCCGACGTCCGCTTCCTGACCATGGTCGCCAATCTGATTGGCCAGACCATCAAGCTGCATCGCGTCGTCGCGCGGGATCGTGAGCGGCTGATGGCGGAAAGTCATCGGCTGCAGAAGGAGCTGCTCGAGCTGAAGCCGGCGCCGAGCAAGGGCAAGAAGGTGCTGGTGGACGGCATCGTCGGCGACAGCCCGGCGCTGCGCGCGCTGCTGGAGAAGATCAACGTCGTCGCCAAGTCGAATGCGCCGGTGCTGCTGCGTGGCGAATCCGGCACCGGCAAGGAGCTGGTGGCCAAGGCGATCCACGAATTGTCGAACCGCGCCAAGCGTCCCTTCATCAAGATCAACTGCGCGGCGCTGCCGGAAACGGTGCTGGAGTCGGAGCTGTTCGGCCACGAGAAGGGCGCCTTCACCGGCGCGATCAATGCGCGCAAGGGCCGCTTCGAACTGGCCGACAAGGGCACCTTGTTCCTCGACGAGATCGGCGAGATCTCGCCGGCGTTCCAGGCCAAGCTGTTGCGCGTGCTGCAGGAGCAGGAGTTCGAGCGCGTTGGCGGCAACCAGACGATCAAGGTCGACGTGCGCATCGTCACCGCGACCAACCGCAATCTCGAAGAGGCAGTCACGCGCAACGAGTTCCGCGCCGATCTCTACTACCGGATCAGCGTCGTGCCGATCAAGCTGCCGCCGCTGCGCGAGCGCCGCAGCGACATTCCGCAGCTGGCCCGCGAGTTCCTGCGCCGCTTCAATTGCGAGAACGAGCGCGACCTCACCTTCGACGTCAGCGCCATCGAGGTGCTGATGCATTGCGGCTTTCCGGGCAATGTGCGTGAGCTGGAGAACTGCGTGCAGCGGACCGCGACCATGGCGACGGGCTCGGCGATCGGCATGGACGACTTCGCCTGCAGCCGCAACGAGTGCATGTCGGCGATCCTGTGGAAGGGCAACACCGTGACGCCGCCGCCGCCGCGCGGCCAGCCGATGGTGCCGCTGCCGATCCTGCCGCGCTCTTCGGCGCCGATCGAAGCGCCGGCCGAATTGCCGGCAGCCGAGGCTGATGATGGCGACTTCAATGAGGCGATGGACGGCGGCCCCGTACCCGGGCGCGACCGCATCATCCAGGCGATGGAGCGCTCCGGCTGGGTCCAGGCCAAGGCCGCCCGCCTGCTCGGCCTCACCCCGCGCCAGATCGGCTACGCGCTGAAGAAGCACAACATCGAAGTCAAGCGGTTCTGAGCGGGCTTGGCGCGAAGTGTTTCGGAAGGGCGCGCCGATGGTGCGCCCTTTTGTTTGAACTTTGCTTTGACACTCCGGCGTTGCTCCACTCTCCTCCGTCATTCCGGGGCGGCGCGCAAAGCGCGACGAGCCCGGAATCCATTTGACTGCGCGTTCTGCCGGTCGATGGATTCCGGGCTCGTGCTGCGCACGCCCCGGAATGACGGAGGAGAGACGGGCGAGCATCTCGACCACTGCAGTCAAGGAGAGCGTGCCCATCTCCATCGCCTGCAGAGTCCCGCCCTGATGACACGCCCCGTCTCCCTGTCGCACTTGCGACATGCTGTCGGGAGAGCGACAGCTGACCGCGATCCGCGAGTTTAGAATCTTCCTTAGAAATCAAACAAATGCGCTCTGGCACGGGGCTTGAAAGATAGCGCTCGAATGACATCGCTCGATGTCGCTGAAGCGCGGGGAGATCAGCATGGCCTACAAGATCATCGCCTCACAATGCACGGTCTGCGGGGCCTGCGAGTTCGAATGCCCGAACGCGGCCATTCGGCTGAAGAACGACATGTACATCATCGATCCGAAGAAGTGCACGGAGTGCGAAGGCCACTTCGACGCGCCGCAATGTGCTGCCGTCTGTCCGGTGCCGGACACCTGCGTGCCCGCCTGACGCGGGCACCTCGTCTTTGAGCCTTGGAAGCGGAGTGAGAGATGGCAGCGGTTCAGGAGACGATTGATCGCGTCAAGGACATCGACGTCGATCAATATCGTTACGGGTTCGAGACACAGATCGAATCCGAGAAGGCTCCAAAGGGGCTGTCGGAAGACACGATCCGCTTCATCTCGGCCAAGAAGAACGAGCCGGCCTGGATGCTCGAATGGCGGCTGGAGGCGTATCGCCGCTGGCTGACCATGACCGAGCCGACCTGGGCGCGCGTCGGCTATCCGAAGATCGACTATCAGGATCTCTATTACTATTCGGCGCCGAAGCCGAAGAAGAAGGTCGCCTCGCTCGACGAGATCGATCCGGAGATTCTCAAGACCTATGAGAAGCTCGGCATTCCCCTGCGCGAGGTCGAGATCCTCGAAGGTGTCGAGCGTCCCGCAGCGGTCGTCGAGACCGAGGACGGCGAGGTGGCTGCGCCGCGCACCAAGATCGCGGTCGATGCCGTGTTCGACTCGGTGTCGGTGGCGACGACCTTCAAGGAGGAGCTGAAGAAGGCCGGCGTGATCTTCATGCCGATCTCCGAGGCGCTGCGCGAGCATCCCGACCTGGTGCAGAAATATCTCGGCACGGTGGTGCCGACCACCGACAACTATTTCGCGACGCTCAACTCGGCGGTGTTCTCCGACGGCTCGTTCGTCTACGTGCCGCCGGGCGTGCGCTGCCCGATGGAGCTGTCGACCTATTTCCGCATCAACGAGCGCAACACCGGCCAGTTCGAGCGCACGCTGATCATCGCCGACAAGGGCGCCTACGTGTCCTATCTCGAGGGCTGCACCGCGCCGCAGCGCGACGAGAACCAGCTGCACGCCGCCGTGGTCGAACTCGTCGCGCTCGATGATGCCGAGATCAAATATTCGACGGTGCAGAACTGGTATCCCGGCAATTCCGAGGGCGTCGGCGGTATCTACAATTTCGTCACCAAGCGTGGCGACTGCCGTGGCACGAATTCGAAGATCTCCTGGACGCAGGTCGAGACCGGATCGGCGATCACCTGGAAGTATCCGAGCTGCATCCTGCGCGGCGACAATTCCAGCGGCGAATTCTACTCGATCGCGATCTCCAACGGCTTCCAGCAGGTTGATAGCGGCACCAAGATGATCCATCTCGGCAAGAACACGTCGAGCCGGATCATCTCCAAGGGCATCGCGGCCGGCAAGTCGCAGAACACCTATCGCGGCCTGGTCAGCGCCCACCGCAAGGCCTCCGGCGCCCGCAACTTCACCGCCTGCGACTCGCTGCTGATCGGCGACAAATGCGGCGCGCATACCGTGCCCTATATCGAGGCCAAGAACTCCTCGGCGGTGTTCGAGCACGAGGCGACGACGTCGAAGATCTCCGAGGACGTGCTGTTCTACTGCATCCAGCGCGGTCTTTCCCAGGAAGAAGCTGTCGGTCTCGTCGTCAACGGCTTCGTCAAGGATGTACTGCAGCAACTGCCGATGGAATTCGCGGTCGAGGCGCAGAAGCTGATCTCGATCAGCCTCGAAGGATCGGTCGGATAAGGACGTCGCGCGCGGCGACATGATGAAGGAGTGTTCGATGACGGCCTTGCTCGAAATCAAGGGGCTCCATGCCGAGATCTCCGGTGGTCGCAAGATCATCCAGGGCCTGGACCTGACCGTGAACAAGGGCGAGATCCACGCCATCATGGGCCCGAACGGCGCCGGCAAGTCGACCTTGTCCTATGTGCTCGCCGGCAAGCCGGGCTACGAGATCACGGCGGGCGAGGTCTATCTCAACGGCGAGGACCTGCTGGCGATGGAGGCCTGCGAGCGGGCCGCCAAGGGCGTGTTCCTCGCCTTCCAATACCCGCTGGAAATCCCGGGTGTCGCGACGCTGACCTTCCTGCGCGCCGCCTTCAACGCCCAGCGCAAGGCGCGCGGCGAAGAGGAGTTGTCCTCGCCGGACCTGATCAAGCGCGTGCGCGAGATCGCCAAGACCCTGAACATCGACTCCGAGATGCTGAAGCGGCCGCTCAATGTCGGCTTCTCCGGCGGCGAAAAGAAGCGCAACGAGACGCTGCAGATGGCGCTGCTGCAGCCGTCGCTCTGCGTGCTCGACGAGACCGATTCGGGCCTCGACATCGACGCGCTGAAGGTGGTCGCCAACGGCGTCAATGCGCTGCGCTCGGCCGAGCGCGGCATGATCGTGATCACGCACTACCAGCGGCTGCTCGACTACATCGTGCCGGACATCGTCCACGTTTTCGCGGCGGGCCGCATCGTCCGCACCGGGACTGCTGATCTCGCACGCGAGCTAGAGGCGACCGGCTACGCGCAGTATCAGAGCGAAGCGGCGTAAGGGGCAGGGCATGGGCGTCGCGATCCGCAAGACCAAGGCCGAGCTCGGACTGGCCGATTTGTACCAGGGCGCCCGGCGTTACCTCCCGGGCGGCGAGGAGATCACGGCGGTGCGTGCCGCCGCGTTCGACCGCTTCAACGCGGTCGGCCTGCCGCACCGGCGCGTCGAGGCCTGGCGCTACACCGATCTGCGCACGCAGATGAAGGAAGCCAAGCGGCTGGCGTCACTGCCCGACGATGCCGCCAAGGCCAGGGCGCGCGAGGCCAAGGACCTGTTCGCCGGCGCGGGCTTCCGCAAGCTCGTCATCGTCGACGGCGCCTTCGTGGCCGAGCTGTCGGATCTCGCCGATCTCGAGCCCGGTCTCACCATCCAGCCGATGTCGGACGCGCTGGCCGCCGACAAGCCGCTGCTGTCGCAGCGTCTTGGCCCCGTGGTCCCCGACGACGATCCGGCGCTGGCGCTCAACACCGCGCTGGCCGCCAATGGCGTCGTCATTCTCGTCGCGCCGGGGACGGCGCTCGGCCGTCCGATCCATGTCGCCTTCGTCACGACCAACTGGGTCGCGACCTCGATGTTCACCCGCTCGCTGGTCAATATCGGCGCCGGCGCCAGCGCCACCATCGTCGAATCGCATCAGGGGCCTGACGGCAGCGAGTACCAGGTCAACACCGCGATGCAGCTCGTCGTCGGCGACGAGGCGCGGATCGATCACATCAAGGTGGTCGGCGAGGGCAGCAGCGCGCTGCACATCGGCTCGCTGCTCGCCAACATCGGCGCGCGGGCGACCTTCAACCAGCTCGGCTTCGTGGCCGGCGGCAGCCTGGTGCGCAACCAGCTGTTTGTGCATGTCGCGGGCGAGGGCACTATCGCCGACATCCGTGGCGGCTCGCTGCTGTCGGGCACGCAGCATGCCGACACGACGCTTTCGATCGAGCACGCTGCCGAGAACTGCCAGAGCCGCGAGACGTTCAAGGCGGTGGTCGGCGACACCGCGCGCGCGGTGTTCCAGGGCAAGATCACGGTCAGCCCCGGCGCGCAGAAGACCGATGCCAAGATGATGTCGCGGGCGCTGCTGCTGTCCGACGAGGCCGAAGCCTGCTCGAAGCCGGAGCTCGAGATCTTCGCCGACGATGTGCAATGCGGCCACGGCACCACGACCGGCGCGATCGACGACGAGCTGCTGTTCTACCTGATGGCGCGCGGCATCCCGCCGGCAGAGGCGAAGGCGCTGCTCATCCAGGCCTTCATCGGTGAGATCATCGACGGCGCGGCCAATGAGAGCGTGCGGGCGGCGCTGACGGAGGCGATGCTGGGCTGGCTCGGACGACGGGAGTAGATGATGCATGCAGCGGTGCAGGGGAGCGGCTACGATGTCGGCCGCATCCGGACGGATTTTCCCATCCTTGGCATGCAGGTCCACGGCAAGCCGCTGGTCTATCTCGACAACGCCGCCTCGGCGCAGAAGCCGCAGGCCGTGCTCGACCGGATGAACCAGGTCTACACCTCCGAATACGCCAACGTGCATCGCGGCCTGCACTATCTCGCCAACGCCGCCACCGAGGCCTATGAGGGCGCCCGCGCCAAGGTGGCGTCGTTCCTCAATGCCGAAAGCCCCGAGCAGATCATCTTCACCCGCGGCGCCACCGAGGCGGTCAATCTGGTTGCGCAGACCTTCGGCCGCGAGCGGATCGGGCCGGGCGACGAGATCGTGCTCTCGATCATGGAGCACCACGCCAACATCATTCCCTGGCATTTCCTCAGGGAGCGTCAGGGCGCCGTGATCAAATGGGCGCCCGTCGACGACGACGGCAACTTCCTGCTGGACGAGTTCGAAAAGCTGCTGACGCCGCGCACCAAGATGGTGGCGATGACGCAGATGTCGAACGTCCTCGGCACCGTCGTCCCGGTCAAGGAGGTCATCGGCATCGCGCATGCCCGCGGCATTCCGGTGCTGATCGATGGCTCGCAGGCCGCCGTGCACATGGAGGTCGACGTGCGCGATCTCGATGCCGATTTCTACTGCATCACCGGCCACAAGATTTACGGCCCGACCGGGATCGGCGCGCTCTACGGCAAGCGCGAGCTGCTGGCATCCATGCCGCCGTTCAACGGCGGTGGCGAGATGATCCGCGAGGTCGCGCGCGACTGGGTCACCTATGGCGATCCGCCGCACCGGTTCGAAGCGGGCACGCCGCCGATCGTCGAAGCCGCCGGGCTGGGCGCCGCGATCGACTACGTCGCCTCGATCGGCAAGCAGCGCATCGCCGCGCATGAGCATGATCTCGTGGTGTACGCCACCGAGCAGCTGCGCGAGATCAATTCGCTGCGCATCATCGGCAACGCCGCCGACAAGGGCGCCATCGTCTCGTTCGAGATGCAGGGCGCCCACGCCCACGACTTCGCCACCGTCATCGACCGCTCCGGCGTCGCCGTCCGCGCCGGCACCCACTGCGCCATGCCGCTGCTGGAACGTTTCGGCGTCACCGCGACCTGCCGGGCGTCATTCGCGATGTACAACACGCGGGAAGAGGTGGATGTGCTGGTCCGCGCGCTGAAGAAGGCGCAGGAGTTCTTCGCGTAAAGGCGGATTGCTGGCGGCAACGTTACGAAGAAGCGATGCCGATGAATGAGCCCTCTCCCCCAAAGCGAAGCGGAGCTTCGCCAGGGTGGGAGAGGGCTACACTGCTATCAGCTCCGGACTCGCTGGGGTGAGGGGTTGCCTCCGCGAGTCACAACCGTCTGAGTATGCCGAGAGAACCCCTCACCCGGCGCGCCTTCGCTGCGCTCATGCGCGCCACCCTCTCCCACAAGGGGAGAGGGTGCACCGAGTTTGCCGTGCCACACGGGCCTAATCGAACAAATCAAACCTACGCCGCCGCGACCATCGCCGCCTGCGCATCGGCCTTGATCCGCCCCACCATCGAGCGGAAGCCGTTGGAGCGCTGCGGGGTCAGATGCTCGCGCAGGCCCAGCTTCTCGAACAGCGCGATCGGGTCTGCCGCCAGGATCTCGGGCGCGGTGCGGCCGGAGACCATCGCGAGCAGGATCGCGACCAGGCCGCGCACGATGTGCGCGTCGCTGTCGCCGATGAAATCGAGCACCGGGGCCGCGCTGCCGCGCCGGACCGTTGTCGCGACCCAGACCTGGCTGGTACAGCCCTGGACCTTGTTGCCGTCGTTGCGATCGGCATCTGGCAGGGGCGTCAGGCCGCGACCGAGCTCGATGACGTAGCGGTAGCGATCGTCCCAGTCGTCGAGCAGGGCGAAGTTCTCGACAATGTCCTCGATATCCGGATTGGCCGGCGCCGCGCCCTGGGCCATCTTCAACATGCTCTTCTCCTCATATCTGCTGACCTCGACGATCAGGGCGACAGGGGCGCCAAGCCCTGATCCGTTCCGCGCCGCGCCAGCACCGACTCCACTGCGTGTGTGACGCCGTCGAAGGTAATCGGCTTGGCGATGATGGCTTCGGCGCCCTGGCGGAGACCCGCCAGCGCAAGCGGCGACCTGGTGGATCCCGCAACGACGATGATGCCGGCCTGGTTCAGCTTCCGCGCCAACATGCCGACCGTCTCCGCACCGGCGTCCTCGAGGATGCTGCTCCCGACCAGCACGGCATCGGGCGTCGCCCGCGCGGCCTTGCTGAGCGCATCGGCCGTCTCCGCGAAGGTGAAGGTCTCGTGACGCTCACTGAGGATGTAGCCGAGCGCCGATCGGACGACCTGATCAGCTTCAATGACAAAGATGCACGTCTTGCCCGACATCGAAGGACTCCTGCTGCCCGTCTGCGAACGGGTTTGATCTACATCAAGCAAACTCCATACCGCCGCCTGTCGCGGGCCTCACGCAGGCGCTTGCCGAGCGTCAATCGCCGGAGCGCCGGTGGGGAGAGCGATGCCATGTGTCGTTTCGGACAGCACGGCGCGGAAGCGTCGGGTGAAAAACCCCGATGTCGGGTTTGCAACAGGGTGCAGTCTACTGCCGAGCTTGACCGCATCTCTTTCAAAACATGGCCTTTTTAACGATTCCAAAGCTCTGGCACAGCCGTTGCAAAACTCTGTTCAGGCAATGGTTGAGGGCTGAGTGCACGCCGACGCTTCGGACGAGCGATGCTCTCCTTCCCAATAACCCGTCTGCCGGTTCTGGAGAGAGGACGCGGTCTCGTCATGCAAGGCGCATGCGGGACATTGGCAATCGGTTGATGGAGAGCAGAATGTCATCACTTCGACAAATCGCATTTTACGGCAAAGGCGGCATCGGCAAATCGACGACGTCGCAGAACACGCTCGCGGCGCTCGCCGAGATGGGTCATCGGATCCTGATCGTCGGCTGCGACCCCAAGGCGGATTCGACCCGCCTGATCCTGCACGCCAAGGCGCAGGACACCATTCTCAGCCTGGCCGCTGCCGCGGGCAGCGTCGAGGACCTCGAGATCGAAGAGGTCATGAAGGTCGGCTATCGCGACATCCGTTGCGTCGAGTCCGGCGGTCCGGAACCGGGCGTCGGCTGCGCCGGCCGCGGCGTCATCACCTCAATCAACTTCCTGGAAGAGAACGGCGCCTATGAGGACATCGACTACGTGTCCTACGACGTGCTCGGCGACGTGGTCTGCGGTGGCTTCGCGATGCCGATCCGCGAGAACAAGGCGCAGGAGATCTACATCGTGATGTCCGGCGAGATGATGGCGATGTATGCCGCCAACAACATCTCCAAGGGCATTCTGAAGTATGCGAACTCCGGCGGCGTGCGCCTCGGCGGCCTGGTCTGCAACGAGCGCCAGACCGACAAGGAGCTCGAGCTGGCGGAAGCTCTGGCGAAGAAGCTCGGCACCCAGCTGATCTACTTCGTGCCGCGCGACAACATCGTGCAGCACGCCGAGCTGCGCCGCATGACCGTGCTGGAATATGCGCCCGACTCCGTCCAGGCCGGCCACTACCGCTCGTTGGCGCAGAAGATCCACGTCAACGCCGGCAAGGGCATCATCCCGACGCCGATCACGATGGACGAGCTCGAGGACATGCTGATGGAGCACGGCATCATGAAGGCGGTCGACGAGAGCCAGATCGGCAAGACCGCCGCCGATCTCGCCGCCACGGCTTAAAGCGTCACCGGTCATCCGGCCCGTCATGTTCGACGGGCCGGGCGATCTCCGCAACCGATCATCGAGGAAAACCAGATGAGCGTTACCGAGAAACAAAGCGTTGCCGAGATCAAGGCACGCAACAAGGAACTGATCGCCGAGGTCCTGAAGGTCTATCCGGAAAAGACCGCCAAGCGCCGCGCCAAGCATCTCAACGTGCATGAGAACGGCAAGTCGGACTGCGGCGTCAAGTCGAACATCAAGTCGATTCCCGGCGTCATGACCATCCGTGGCTGCGCCTATGCCGGCTCGAAGGGCGTGGTGTGGGGCCCGATCAAGGACATGATCCACATCAGCCATGGCCCGGTCGGCTGCGGCCAGTACTCCTGGGCAGCGCGCCGCAACTACTACATCGGCACGACCGGCATCGACACCTTCGTGACGATGCAGTTCACCTCCGATTTCCAGGAGAAGGACATCGTGTTCGGCGGCGACAAGAAGCTCGCCAAGATCATGGACGAGATCCAGGAGCTGTTCCCGCTGAACAACGGCATCACCGTGCAGTCGGAATGCCCGATCGGCCTGATCGGCGACGACATCGAGGCCGTCTCCAAGGTCAAGTCCAAGGAGTATGACGGCAAGACCATCGTCCCCGTTCGCTGCGAGGGCTTCCGCGGTGTCTCCCAGTCGCTCGGCCACCATATCGCCAACGACGCGATCCGGGATTGGGTGTTCGACAAGCTGCCGGCCGATGCCGCGCCGCGCTTCGAGCCGTCGGATTACGACGTCGCGATCATCGGCGACTACAACATCGGCGGCGACGCCTGGTCGTCGCGCATCCTGCTCGAGGAGATGGGCCTGCGCGTGATCGCCCAGTGGTCGGGCGACGGCTCGCTGGCCGAGCTCGAGGCGACGCCGAAGGCGAAGCTCAACGTGCTGCATTGCTATCGCTCGATGAACTATATCTCGCGGCACATGGAAGAGAAGTTCGGTATTCCGTGGTGCGAGTACAACTTCTTCGGGCCGAGCAAGATCGCCGAATCGCTGCGCAAGATCGCCAGCTATTTCGACGACAAGATCAAGGAAGGTGCCGAGCGCGTCATCGCCAAGTACCAGCCCTTGATGGACGCCGTGATCGCCAAGTACCGGCCGCGCCTCGAAGGCAAGACCGTGATGCTGTTCGTCGGCGGCCTGCGTCCGCGCCACGTGATCGGCGCCTACGAGGACCTCGGCATGGAAGTCGTCGGCACCGGCTACGAGTTCGGCCACAATGACGACTATCAGCGCACTGCCCAGCATTACGTCAAGGACGGCACGCTGATCTATGACGACGTGACCGGCTACGAGTTCGAGAAGTTCGTCGAAAAGGTCCAGCCGGACCTCGTCGGCTCGGGCATCAAGGAAAAGTACGTGTTCCAGAAGATGGGCGTGCCGTTCCGCCAGATGCACTCCTGGGACTACTCGGGCCCGTACCATGGCTATGACGGGTTCGCGATCTTCGCCCGCGACATGGACATGGCGATCAACTCGCCGGTCTGGAAGATGACCAAGGCGCCCTGGAAGCAGGCGCCGCAGCCGCTGCTCCAGGCGGCCGAGTAACCACGACCACCCACGGCCTGGCTCTCCTTCGGCGGAGAGCCAGCGCTCCCTGATCGACACAGGAACATAGAGAGGGTTATTCCCATGACACAGTCTGCCGAACATGTGCTCGATCACTTCGAGCTCTTCCGTGGTCCCGAATACCAGCAGATGCTGGCCAACAAGAAGAAGATGTTCGAGAATCCGCGCGATCCCGCGGACGTCGAGCGTATCCGCGAATGGGCGAAGACGCCTGAATATCGCGAGAAGAATTTCGCCCGCGAGGCGCTGACCGTCAATCCGGCCAAGGCCTGCCAGCCGCTCGGCGCCGTGTTCGTCGCCGTCGGCTTCGAGAAGACGCTGCCGTTCGTGCACGGCTCGCAGGGCTGCGTGGCCTACTATCGCAGCCATCTGTCGCGCCACTTCAAGGAGCCGAGCTCCTGCGTGTCGTCGTCGATGACCGAGGACGCAGCCGTGTTCGGCGGCCTCAACAACATGATCGACGGCCTCGCCAACGCCTACAACATGTACAAGCCGAAGATGATCGCGGTCTCGACCACCTGCATGGCGGAAGTCATCGGTGACGACCTCAACGCCTTCATCAAGACGTCGAAGGAAAAGGGCTCGGTTCCGGCCGAGTACGACGTTCCCTTCGCCCACACGCCCGCCTTCGTCGGCAGCCACGTTACCGGCTACGACAACGCGATGAAGGGCATTCTCGATCACTTCTGGGACGGCAAGGCCGGCACCGCGCCGAAGCTGGAGCGCGTTCCCAACGAGAAGATCAACTTCATCGGCGGCTTCGACGGCTACACCGTCGGCAACATCCGCGAGGTCAAGCACATCTTCGAGGAGATGGGGATCGAATACACGATCCTCGGCGACAACTCGAACGTGTTCGACACCCCGACCGACGGCGAGTTCCGCATGTATGACGGCGGCACGACGCTGGAGGATGCTGCCAACGCCGTGCACGCCAAGGCGACGATCTCGATGCAGCACTATTGCACCGAGAAGACGCTGCCGTTCATCAAGAACCATGGCCAGGAAGTCGTCTCGTTCCACCATCCCGTAGGCGTGTCCGGCACCGATGCCTTCGTGATGGCGCTGTCGCGCATTTCGGGCAAGGAGATCCCGGAATCGCTGGCTCTCGAGCGTGGCCGCCTGGTCGACGCGATCGCCGACTCCAGCGCGCACATCCACGGCAAGAAGTTCGCAATCTACGGCGATCCGGATCTCTGCCTGGGCCTCGCGTCGTTCCTGCTCGAGCTCGGCGCCGAGCCGACCCATGTGCTCGCCACCAACGGCAACAAGGAGTGGGCCGAACGGGTGCAGGCGGTGTTCGATGCGTCGCCGTTTGGCAAGAACTGCCACGTGTATCCCGGCAAGGATCTCTGGCACATGCGCTCGCTGCTGTTCACCGAGCCGGTCGATTTCTTGATCGGCAACACCTACGGCAAGTATCTCGAGCGCGACACCGGCACGCCGCTGATCCGCATCGGCTTCCCGATCTTCGATCGCCACCACAAGCACCGTTACCCGGTGTGGGGCTATCAGGGCGGCATGAACGTGCTGGTCACGATCCTCGACAAGATCTTCGACGAGATCGACCGTAACACCAACGTGCCGGCCAAGTCGGACTACAGCTTCGACATCATTCGCTAAATACGGCGCGCGGCGGTCCCTCAAGGTCCGCCGCGCTTTGCTCTGGACGATGAGGCTCACGGGAAGGCTGAAAAGGCCGGAGCCTCCTCTTCTCAAAAGACGCGCAGAAGGTCCGCCAACAGGAGAAGCCGATGAGCTCGCTGTCTGCCACGATCCAGAACGTCTTCAACGAGCCTGGCTGCGGCAAGAACGCCAACAAGTCCGAGGCCGAGCGCAAGAAGGGCTGCACCAAGCAGCTGCAGCCGGGCGGCGCGGCCGGCGGCTGCGCCTTCGACGGCGCCAAGGTCGCCCTGCAGCCGCTGACGGACGTCGCGCATCTCGTGCACGGGCCGATCGCCTGCGAAGGCAATTCCTGGGACAACCGCGGTGCGGCCTCGTCGGGCTCGCAGATCTGGCGCACCGGTTTCACCACCGATATCAACGAGACCGACGTCGTGTTTGGCGGTGAGAAGCGCCTGTACAAGGCGATCAAGGAAATCATCGAGAAGTACGATCCGCCGGCGGTCTTCGTCTACCAGACCTGCGTGCCGGCCATGACCGGCGACGACATCAACGCGGTCTGTAAGGCGGCTTCCGCGAAGTTCGGAAAGCCGTGCATTCCGGTCAATTCGCCAGGCTTCGTCGGGCCGAAGAACCTCGGCAACAAGCTTGCCGGCGAGGCGCTGCTCGACCACGTCATCGGCACGGTCGAGCCGGAGGTGACGACGCCCTACGACCTCAACATCATCGGCGAATACAACCTCTCCGGCGAGCTCTGGCAGGTCAAGCCGCTGTTCGACGAGCTCGGCATCCGCATTTCCGCCTGCATCTCCGGCGATGGCCGCTACAAGGACGTCGCGTCGTCGCATCGCGCCCGCGCGGCGATGATGGTGTGCTCCAAGGCGATGATCAACGTCGCCCGCAAGATGGAGGAGCGCTACGGCATTCCGTTCTTCGAGGGCTCGTTCTACGGCATCCAGGATTCCTCGGACTCGCTGCGCGAGATCGCGCGTCTCCTGGTTGAGCGCGGCGCGCCGGCGGATCTGCTGGACCGCACCGAGGCCGTGATCGCGCGCGAGGAGGCCAAGGCGTGGGCGGCGATCGAACCGTTCAAGAAGCGCCTCACCGGCAAGAAGGTGCTGCTGATCACCGGCGGCGTGAAGTCGTGGTCGGTGGTGGCGGCTCTGCAGGAGGCCGGCATGGAGCTGGTCGGCACCTCCGTCAAGAAGTCCACCAAGGAGGACAAGGAGCGCATCAAGGAGCTGATGGGCCAGGACGCCCACATGATCGACGATATGGCGCCGCGCGAGATGTACAAGATGCTCAAGGACGCCAAGGCCGACATCATGCTGTCGGGCGGCAAATCGCAATTCGTGGCGCTGAAGGCGGCGATGCCTTGGCTCGACATCAACCAGGAGCGCTCGCACGCCTTCATGGGCTATATCGGCATGGTCAAGCTGGTCGCCGAGATCGACAAGGCGATCTACAACCCGATGTGGGAGCAGCTGCGCAAGCGCGCGCCCTGGGAGACCGCGAGCAACAATTGGCAGGCCAAGGCGATCGCGCAGGCCAATGCCGAAGCCGCGGCGCTCGCCGCCGATCCCGTCGCCGCGGAAGCCGCGCGGCGGGCCAAGAAGATCTGCCACTGCAAGTCGGTCGACCTCGGCACCATCGAGGATGCGATCAAGACCCATGGCCTGACCGACGTCGCCGGCGTCCGCACCCATACCAACGCCTCGGGCGGCTGCGGCGCATGTGCCGCACGGGTCGAGGACATCCTGGCGGCGCAGAAGGCGCCGGCCGAGTTGCTACAGGCGGCGGAGTAGGGCGGCGCACATGGCCAAGGTCACCATCGGAAAGAAGGCCTGTGCGGTCAACCCGCTGAAGATGAGCCAGCCGATCGGCGGCTCGTTCGCCTTCCTCGGCCTGCGCGGCGCGATGCCGCTGCTGCACGGCTCGCAGGGCTGCACCTCGTTCGGCTTGACGCTGTTCGTGCGCCACTTCAAGGAAGCGGTGCCGATGCAGACGACGGCGATGAGCGAGGTCGCCACCGTGCTCGGCGGCTACGAGAATGTCGAGCAGGCAATCCTCAACATCCACAAGCGACAAAAGCCGGAGATCATCGGCATCTGCTCCACCGGCGTCACCGAGACCAAGGGCGACGACGTCGACGGCTATATCCGGCTGATCCGCGAGAAGCATCCGGAACTCGCCAACTATCCGCTGGTCTATGTCTCGACGCCGGACTTCAAGGACGCGTTCCAGGACGGCTGGGACAAGACGGTCGCCAAGATGGTCGAGGTGCTCGTCGACAAGCCGATCTCGACGCGCCGCGATCCTGTCAGGGTCAACGTGCTGCCCGGCTGCCATCTGACACCGGGCGATATCGAGGAACTGAGGACGATCTTCGAGGACTTCGGCCTGGAGCCATCGTTCCTGCCGGATATCGGCGGCTCGCTCGACGGTCACATCCCCGACGAGTTCACGCCGACCACCATCGGCGGCATCGGGCTGGAAGAGATCGCGGTCATGGGCAGCGCGTCGTGGACGATCGCGATAGGCGCGCAGATGAAGCGCGCGGCGGAGACGATGCAGGCCAGGACGGGTGTGCCGTACCGGCTGTTCGAGCGGCTCTGCGGCCTGCTGCCGAACGACGAGTTCATGACCTTCCTGAGCGAGATCTCGGGGCGTCCGGTGCCGGCGAAGTATCGCCGGCAGCGCGGCCAGCTCGCCGACGCCATGCTCGACGCGCATTTCCACATCGGCGGCCGCAAGCTTGCCATCGGCGCCGAGCCGGATCTCTTGTTCGACGTCGCCAGCATGCTGAACGACATGGGCGCCGAGATCTCCGTCGCCATCACCACCACGCAATCGCCGGTGCTCGAGCGCATGCCGTGCGAGGAGGTGCTGATCGGTGATCTCGAAGATCTGGAGAATCTCGCCAAGCAGCGCGACTGCGGGCTGATGATGACGCATTCGCATGGCCGCCAGGCCGCGGCGCGGCTGAAGATTCCGTTCTATCGGATCGGCTTCCCGATGTTCGACCGGCTGGGCGCTGGGCATCTGCTGACCGTCGGCTATCGCGGCACACGCGATCTGATCTTCGCCCTCGCCAATCTCATCATCGCCGATCGCGAGGACAACCATCAGCCGACACCCGGCACCTGGCTCGATCCCTGGAAAGACTTCCAGGGATCGACCGACCCCGCCGTCGTGGCGCCGCTGCATTGACGCTTGAGGAGAAAGGACCGACGACATGAAAGTCGCATTCGCTACCCAGGATCTGAAACGCGTCGACGCCCATTTCGGCTGGGCCAAGAACATCGCGATCTACGATCTCGATCCCGAGGGTTATCGCTTCGTCGAGACGGTCGAGTTCGACGGCGACCTCAAGGAAGACGGCAACGAGGACAAGCTGGCGCCGAAGATCGAGGCGATCAAGGATTGCGCGATCCTCTATGTCGCCGCCATCGGCGGCTCCGGCGCGGCGCGCGTCGTCGCCAACAACATCCACCCGATGAAGGTCAGCCAGCCCGAGGAGATCACCGATCTGCTCGGCAAGCTGCAGGCGGTATTGGCGGGCACGCCGCCGCCGTGGCTGCGCAAGGCGCTGGCCAAGGGCCAGGAACGCGCGCTCGATTTCGAGGAATGAGGAAACCATCATGTCGGATACCGCAGTCGTAGAAGACGTCGTCCCCGCCGAGCAGCGGCCCTTCGTCAAGGAGCTGATCAAGGTCTGGCGCGCCCAGGACACCCATGGCGCCTGGGAGGGCAAGAAGGACATCGACCTGCTCGAGCCCTACATCCTGGACAAGGAGAAGCGGCGGGCGTTGCCGATCATCGGCGACCCCGATCCGGAGACGATCTGGCGGCTGGAGCTGTTCTTCAACGCGATCGCGCTGTCGATCGAGAAGGCCACCGGCGTGATGATCTCGCCGATGCTGAAGATGAGCCACGAGGGTTTTGGCCGCATGGTGCTGATCGGCGGCCGGCTGATCGTGGTCAACAAGCAGCTGCGCGACGTGCATCGCTTCGGCTTCGACAATCTCGGCAAGCTGGCCGACGAGGGCGACAAGTTCGTCAAGGCCGGCGTCGAGATGATCGAGAAGTTCAAGGACGTCGCGAATTACTGAACGGCAAGGATGAGAGAGATGAGCGACCTGGACACCCTGAAGGCCGAGATCAAGAAGCTGTCGGCGCGCGCCATGGATGCCAAGATGAACCTGCACGACCTGTCGGAGGAGCTGCCCATCAACTGGGACCAGATCCTGCCGACGGCGCAGAAGGCTCACGAGGCGTTCGCCGAGCTGGAGAAGAAGCGGGCCGAGCTGAAGAAGCTCGAAGCCGCGTGAACCCGTAGGACCCGTCATCATGTCCAATTCAACCCGCGACGGCCGCGATTGGCGGCCGGACTATCTGGTCGCGATCAATCCCGAGAAATGCATCGGTTGCGGTCGCTGCTACAAGGTGTGTGGCCGCGAGGTCATGACCCTGAAGGGCATCAACGACGAGGGCGAGTTCGTCGAGCTCGACGACGACGAGGATGACGAGGTCGAGAAGAAGATCATGGTGATGAACGACACCGGCGCCTGCATCGGCTGCGGTGCCTGCGCCCGGGTCTGCCCCACCAACTGCCAGACTCATTCGCCGGCGGCGTGAGACTGTCGAGCGTGCGGCCATGGTGCGGATGGAGGCAAAGTTCACGATCGGCCAGGTGACCCGGCACCGCGTCTACGATCTGCGCGGTGTCGTGTTCGACGTCGACCTGTCGTTCTCCGAGGAGGAGGGCTGGCGGGCGATCACCATGGACAAGCGGCTCGACCGGAAGCAGCCGTTCTATTACCTGCTCGCCGAGAGCGGCGACAGCAGCTATATCGCCTACGTGCCGGAGCAGAACCTGGTGGCGGACGTCTCGGGGGAGCCGGTGAAGCATCCGGATATCGGCGAGCTGTTCGACGTCGACGACGGCGGCAGCTACCACTACCGCGGGCGGATTTTTCAGTAGAAGGCCGCATGTGCGCTTCAGCGTCATTGCGAGGAGCCGCAGGCGACGAAGCAATCAGAGCCCCGCGCGCTACCTTGGATCGCGTCGCTGCGCTCGCGATGACGGGCAGCAGTCCGTAGGGTGGGCAAAGGCGCCTGGGCGGTCTCACAATCAGGAGCTTGGTGTATCGCGCCGTGCCCACCGCCCATCCATGCGTGCGGAACGACCTTGGTGGGCACGCCATCGGACGCCGCTTCGCCTCGCCGCTGGCTTTGCCCACCCTACATTCTTTCCCGCCGATCCACTGCCGCCATATGACAAGCTCGGTCCATCCACGCGTCATTCCGGGGCATCGCGCAGCGATGAGCCCGGAATCCATAACCACGACCGATTGTTGTTTTCTGAGGTGAGCGCCACGGACATCTCGCACCTCATAACCGCTCGTGGCTATGGATTCCGGGCTCGCGGCTCACGCGCGCCCCGGAATGACGGCGGAGGGAGATGGGGCCAATCCGAACGAGGAGGGCCTACTCGATTCCCTGTTCCCTTGCCTTCCACATCGCGGCGATCCGGAAACGCTCGTTGATCGCGGCGGGGGTGGCGAGGATCTCGGCCTGGGCCGTGGCGAAGGCACCCTCGACGATCGCAGCTTCTTCCTTCGTCAGGGTGATGCGGCCGGCCATGTGGGTGGCGTCGGGTGCGGCCTCCCAGATCTTGCGCCGGTTCGGATGCAGCTTCACCTCGACCAGTTCGAACGCCTCGAGTTCGCCGTCGAGACAGATCGCGAGGCCGATCACCTCGACCTTGCGGCCGTCCTGTGTGGTCTTGACCAGGGTCTTTGCCATGCTCGTACTCCCGTCGTTGCTATCAGCTGGATCACGCCGCCGCGGCCGTATCGTCGAACTGGCTCCACTCCGCCCACGAGCCGTCATAGACGGCGGCATCGGGGACGCCCAGCCGGTACAGCGCCAGCGCCAGCATGCAGGAGGTGATGCCCGAGGCGCAGGTGGAGACGATCGGCTTGCCGAGATCGACGCCGGCGGCTGTGAAGCGCGCGGCGAGCGCGTCGGGCGCCATCAAGACGCCGGTGTCGGGATCGACCAGATCGGCCCAGGGCAGGTTGATCGCGCCGGGGATGTGGCCCTGGCGCTTGAAGGTGAAGACATCCGGCTGCGTGCCATCGAACTTGCCGGGACCGCGGGCGTCGACCAGTTGCGCGCTGGTCTGCGCCAGCCGCTGTACATCGGCCAGCGTCGCGACCAGGTTGGGCCGGAAGCTCGCCGTGAAGCTCGCCGGCGCCGGACGAACCGGCGTCATCTCCGCCGGCTTCTTCTCCTTGGTCCATTTGCCGAAGCCGCCGTCGAGCAGGGCGACATTATCATGCCCGAACACGCGGAACATCCACCACACGCGCCCCGCGGCCGAGCCGCCATAATGGCGGTCATAGACGACCACGCGATCGGCATTGCTGATGCCGAGCAGCCCGACCTTGTGAGCGAAGTCCTCGGCCGTCGGCAGCATGTGCGGCAGCGGGCTGGTCTTGTCGGCAACCTGGTCGATGTCGAAATGCACCGAGCCGGGCAGGTGCCGGCCGCGATATTGGGTGCGACCATCCAGGTTGGTGCTCGGATGGTGCCAGGTGCAGTCGAGGATCTTGATGTCCGGATCGGACAGGTGTTGCGCCAGCCATTCGGAGCTGACCAGGGCGTCAGAGAAGTCCGTGCTCATGCATGCGCTCGCGATTGTGATTGGGTCAATCTGACTGACGCGCGCGCGCGTCAGAGCGTCTTCGGCATCGCATAGCCGGGGCGCGGATGGCTGTCGTAATATTCCGGACGCTCCGGCCAGCCGCCATCGGCGATGATCTTGAATGTCGCCACCGTCACCGGCGCGCCGGGTGAGCACGACACTTCGGTAAACTTGATCTCTCGCTCGCCGGGGCCTGCGGAGAAATCGGCGACCGTGGTGCCGTCGGCCTTGCGTGCCCGTGCGAAGCCGGGCGTACCGACGGTAGCCGCAGGCACCGCGGCAGCGACGAAGTTCGGCTGCTCCAGCCCATCCACCGCAGGGCCGAAGGCGGGCGTGCCGAAGGTGAAGGTCGCGAGCACGCCGCTGCGGTCGACCGCCTTGTCGGCGGTGGTCGGACGCGCCACCGAGTAGACCGTCAGCGTGCCGCCGTCCAAAGCGGCCTTGATGTCGTCGAGCGAGCTTTCGACGAAGTCCAGTGTCACGTTCATGTCGATCTCCTTACAAAGGCGCGTTTGCAGGAGAAATTTTCAAGTTCTGTGCCAGTCTCTCGCAAGAGCGAGAACGAAGGCGCGGCGGCCGAGTTGCGCGAATCTTGCAACGTGATCCCTCAGCGAGCCGACCGCTGCTTTAGCTGTGCTGACAGCGGCGATGTCGGACATGCGCCAGACATCGATGAGGCCTGACATGACGACCGACGTCGCCTACGCCATCTGCAGCTTCAACGACATCCCGAGCCGCCGCGCCATGGGCTTCCAGCTCATGGTCGTGGCCGAGGACGGCAGCCACCGCCCATGGCCGATCTTCATCGTGCGCTGGGGCAAGCAGGTGTTCGGCTATCTGAACATGTGCCCGCACGACAAGGTCAATCTCGACTGGGAGCGCAACCAGTTCCTGGACGGCAACGGCCTGCGCATCCTCTGCGGCAAGCACGGCTCGCTGTTCGAGATCGGCACCGGGATGTGTGTCGACGGCCCGTGCAAGGGCGAAAGCCTGACGCCGGTGGCACTGACCGTGCTCGATGGCGACATCTGCGTGACCGGCGTGACCCTGGTCGAAGATGATGAGGAAGATGAAGAGACCGGCCTGCAGTGTGAGGAAGGCTGAGATCTCACACGAAGTCCCGACGCGAGAGTCGGGACTTCACCTTGCGTGTGAAGGCAAGACCGCGCTCAGACCGGCCGGTTCTCGTTGCGGTTCTTGACCGGCTCCATCTTGGCCAGTGCATCCGCATACGCGATGAACTCGTAGGTCTCGCTGAACTTCTTGGCCGCATCGAGCACGTAGTCGAGCTTGCCGGCGGTGTCGAGCTTCTTGATATCGTTCTTGTCGATGCTCAGGAGATCCATCATCTCCTTCCAGACCGTGGATTCGTCGCAGGGCAGGACATAGAACGTCACGTCGCCCATCTTGATGCGGTACTTCGCCAAGAGGTCGATGTTGTTGCAGAACATGAAGTAGCTGCCATCCGGCTTCAGCAGGTCCTTCAGCACTTCAACCGCGGTCTCGAGATAGGCGAGCGAGTGAATGTAGCCGACGAGCACCGGAATGGTCGCCTCGCCGTCGTTCACGATCGTCAGCACCTGCTCGACCGAGAAATCCGGCGGCCGCTTCTCGTCCGCGACCTGGGTCTGGAACTTCAGCGCGATGTCGCCGCGGAAGCCGAACCGGCCGGGCTTGGTGGTCGGCGCCTTCAGCACGGCGTTGAGCAGCCGGCCTTCCTTGTCGAGCTGCGCGAGCGCCGTTGTCTCGATCGCAACCGTTTTCTCCAATGTCGTCATCAGCAATCCCCTCGCATGGTGTCATGAGCCGTCTCGCCGCACGGCGAGGTCATGAGGCGGTGATGCAAATTGTCTGCCGATGTGCATGGCGCGTTGATTTGCCTGCGCTTTCGTTCGGCTCCTCGGGGCATTGTCGGATTTCCGCCGCGACACCCGGCGAGCCGGTTCGTGGCGGAGCGAAAGCGGCCCTGTCGGAAAGCCGACACGCGTCGGAAACGCCACAGCGACATTGCTGAAAGTCGTGTCATTTCAGCCCATTGCCGCATGGCACGAGACTTGCGAGCCACGTTCGCAACAGTCGAATGGGAAAGGCCGGAAGATGATCAACCTGACCGATAGTGCCGTCAATGCGGTTCGCAACGCGATCACGACCTCCGACAAGCCGGTCGACGGCCTCAGGATCATGGTCGAAGCCGGCGGCTGCGCCGGACTGAAATACAACATGGGCCTCGTCAGCGGCAGCGAGCCGGAGGACACCGTGATCGAGCGCGAGGGCGTGCGCGTGCTCGTCGACCACAAGAGCTTGGAATATCTCGAGGGTACGACGATCGACTTCGTCATCGCGCTGGAAGGCTCCGGCTTCACCTTCGAGAATCCGAACGCGAAGTCGAGCTGTGGCTGCGGCAAGTCGTTCGCCTGATCCCCTCGCTTCATCCAACACGAGAGAACTGATATCATGCTGGTCGAATCCCAGGGCATCGTCGAAGCGCCGGCTCAGATGAGCGAGCGCGAGCGCATCATCCGGGCCGTGATCGAGGAGGTCCGTCCGAACCTCAAGCGCGACGGCGGCGATTGCGAGCTCGTCGAGATCGACGGCAACAAGATCATGGTCAAGCTCGCTGGCGCCTGCATCTTCTGCAAGCTCGCCAGCGCGACCTTGGAGGGCATCCAGGCCCGCATGATCGAGAAGCTCGGTGAGTTCGTCCGTCTCGTTCCGGTCGCCGGCGCACCCAAGGCGCGGCATTAAGGAGCGGCCTTGCGTCCGGTCTACCTCGACAACAACGCCACGACGCGCGTCGACCCCGAAGTCGTCGCGGCGATGTTGCCGTTCTTCACGGACCAGTTCGGCAATGCCTCGTCGTCGCATGCCTTCGGCAGCGAGGTCGCGGGCGTCGTCCGCCAGGCGCGCAAGAGCCTGCAGGCGCTGCTGGGCGCCGCTTTCGATCACGAGATCGTCTTCACGTCGGGCGGGACGGAATCCGACAACACCGCGATCCTGTCGGCGCTTGAGACGCAGGAAGGACGGGGCGAGATCGTCACGACGGCAGTCGAGCATCCCGCGATCCTGTCGCTGGTCGAGCATCTCAGGGACAAGCGCGGCATCACGGTGCATCTGATCGAGGTCGATGCTTCCGGCCGGCTCGATCTCGAAGCCTACAAGCGCGCGCTCGGGCCGCGGACGGCGATCGCCTCGGTGATGTGGGCGAACAACGAGACCGGCACGCTGAATTCCATTCCGGACCTGGCCAAACTCGCGCATGACGCGGGAGCGCTGTTCCATACCGACGCCGTGCAGGCGGTCGGCAAGATCGCGATCGACCTGAAATCCGTTAGCGTCGACATGCTGTCGCTGTCCGGACACAAGCTGCACGGGCCCAAGGGCATCGGTGCGCTGTACGTCAAGAAAGGCACGCCGTTCGCGCCGCTGGTGCGCGGTGGTCCGCAGGAGCGTCGCCGGCGCGGCGGCACCGAAAACGTGCCGGCGATCATCGGCCTCGGCAAAGCGGCGGAGCTGGCAGCGAAACATCTCGCCGACGAGCAGGGCCGGGTGCGCGCGCTGCGCGACCGGCTGGAGCAGGGCATCATCCAGAGCGTGGGCCATTGCGCTGTGCTCGGCGATGCCGCGCAGCGGCTGCCGAACACCGCCAACATCGCCTTCCAACATCTCGAAGGCGAGCCGATCGTCATGCGCCTGAACCAGGCGGGTATCGCCGCCTCGCTCGGCTCCGCCTGCGCCTCCGGCTCGATGGAGCCGTCGCATGTGCTCAGGGCGATGAACGTCCCCTCGGATCTGCTGCGCGGGGCGGTGCGCTTCTCGCTGTCCCGCGACACCACAGGCGACGATATCGACCGCGTGCTGCAGGTCCTGCCCGACATCGTCGGCCGGCTGCGCGAGACCTCGCCAGCCTGGCTGCAACATCACCCGTCGAATGCGGCGGACGCCCTTCGTCCCACGGAGCTTACGCAATGAAAGTCATGATCCGCCGCTCGCCGGAAACCGGCCTCTCGATCTACGTCCCGAAAAAGGACCTTGAGGAGCCGATCGTCGAGACCGAGCACGAGACGCTGTGGGGCGGTTGGATCCGCATCGCCAATGGATGGGTGCTCGAGCTGCCGCAGATGGCCGCCGACACGCGGCTGCCGATCACGATCAATGCGCGCAAGCGCGGTGGAGAAGGGGACGAGTGATGAATGCGCCGCTTCCTCATATCGACATCGTCAAGCAGGCCGACGCCGAGGCGCTGCTGAAGGATGTCGTCGCCAGGCTGAAAGCCGGCAAGGTCGTTCCGTTTCTCGGTCCCGCCGTCTCGGAGCAGTCCGGCGCTGCGGTGCCGATGAACCCGGAGGCGCTGGCCGCGTTCTTCGGCACCAAGGTGGCGCTGCCGCGCCGCGCCAAGGGCAATGCCTGGGCCTCCGCGCAGCACATCGAGAGCACGCGTCACCGCTCGACGGTGACGGCGCTGATGGCGGAAGCCTTCGCCGCGCCGGTCGCTCCCACGCCGCTGCAGCAGCATCTGGCGTCGCTGCCGCTGCCGATGATCGTCGACAGCTGGTATGACGGGGCGATGCGGACCGCGCTGGCCCGACGGAGCGATTGGGGCGAGGTGCAGGGTATCACCCGCGCCCATATCGGTGAGGACCGCTGGTATCGCTTCTACGACGCTGCCGGCGGCGAGAGCGACCGCGAGAAGGCAAGTGGCTGGACCACGCTGCTGTACAAGCCTCATGGCGGCATCACGCCGGCGAAGAACTTCCTGATCACCGACGCCGACTATGTCGAGGTTCTCACCGACATCGACATCCAGACGCCGATTCCCGACACCGTCAAGGATCGCCGCACCGATCGTACCTTCCTGTTCATCGGCTGCCGCTTCAACGACCAGCTGCTGCGCACCTATGGCCGCCAGGTGATCAAGCGCTCGGGGGCCGAGCATTACGTCCTGGTCGAACCGGACTCGCTGTCGAAGAACGAGCTGAAGTTCTTCATTGCCGAGCGGCTGACGCCGATCGCGATCCCGCTGGCCCGCGCCACCGAGATCATCATCGGCGGCTGAACTCGCTCTGTCACAGTCACAAACAGCGCGGCCGCAAGCCGCGCTGTTTTGCTGTGCGTTGTCTCCTCGATCCGAGTCTGTAACGTTTCTAACAACACATCAAACGAGAGGCTTTCGCATGTTGGCAAGGCGACAGCCGTGATAGATTTGCTAACACGTTGATAGTCCGACGAAATGATCGTGTCCGCGACGTGGCACGCGAGTTGCTCAACTCATTCCAAGGCGGTTTGCGGCTCGCCAGCAACGTAAGGAGCGGACATGGACGCGTCAGTGCAGCACGACCAGGCGACGATACCGGACGGCGACAAGCTGAGCTCGGTGATGCAGACCATCGCGGAACACAAGGGCTGCGGCACCTCGGGCGGCAGCGGCAAGGCGAGCTGCGGCTCGGGCGCCGGCGAGAACGACCTGCCGCCGGAGATCTGGGAAAAGGTGAAGAACCATCCCTGCTACAGCGAGGAGGCGCATCATCACTACGCGCGCATGCATGTCGCGGTCGCGCCCGCCTGCAACATCCAGTGCAACTACTGCAACCGCAAATATGATTGCGCCAACGAGTCGCGTCCGGGCGTGGTCAGTGAGAAGCTCTCGCCCGAGCAGGCTGCCAAGAAGGTGCTCGCCGTCGCCTCGACCATTCCGCAGATGACCGTGCTCGGCATCGCCGGCCCCGGCGATCCGCTCGCCAACCCCGAGAAGACCTTCAAGACCTTCGAGCTGATCGCGAAGACGGCGCCGGACATCAAGCTGTGCCTGTCGACCAACGGCCTGGCGTTGCCCGACCATGTCGACACCATCGCCGGCTTCAACGTCGACCACGTCACGATCACCATCAACATGGTTGATCCCGAGATCGGCGCCAAGATCTATCCCTGGGTGTTCTGGAAGCACAAGCGCTACACCGGCGTCGAGGCGGCCAAGCTGCTGACCGACCGCCAGCTGCAGGGCCTGGAGATGCTCACCGAGCGTGGCATCCTCTGCAAGGTCAACTCGGTGATGATCCCCGGCGTCAACGACAAGCACCTCGTCGAGGTCAACAAGGCGGTGAAGTCGCGCGGCGCCTTCCTGCACAACATCATGCCGCTGATCTCCTCGCCGGAGCACGGCACCGTGTTCGGCCTCACCGGCCAGCGCGGTCCGACCGCGCAGGAGCTGAAGGCGCTGCAGGACGAGTGCGAAGGCGAGATGAACATGAT
This sequence comes from Bradyrhizobium sp. HKCCYLS2038, assembly GCF_051167655.1. Lineage (NCBI taxonomy): Bacteria > Pseudomonadati > Pseudomonadota > Alphaproteobacteria > Hyphomicrobiales > Nitrobacteraceae > Bradyrhizobium > Bradyrhizobium sp. HKCCYLS2038. Next base: position 1,876,726 of record NZ_JBNPTM010000001.1, read on the forward strand.
GCGGCACTGCCGCCAGTGCCGCGCCGACGCCGTCGGCCTGCTCGGCGAGGACCGCTCGGCGGAGTTCACCACCGACAAGATCATGGCGATGGAGGTGAACTACGACATCGACAGCCGCAAGGCCTATCAGGAGGCGGTCGAGAGCGAGCGCGTCGCCAAGGTCGTCGCCCGCCAGGAGGAGCTCGCCTCGCTCGCCGGCCAGTCCAGCGATATCAAGCTGCTGGTTGCGGTCGCGACCAAGGGCTCGGGCCTGATCAACGAGCATTTCGGTCACGCCAAGGAGTTCCAGGTCTACGAGCTCTCCACGGCCGGTGCGAAGTTCGTCGGTCACCGCCGCGTCGACCTGTACTGCCAGGGCGGCTATGGCGACGAGGACAGCCTGGAGACCGTGATCCGCGCCATCAACGACTGTCATGCGGTGTTCGTGGCCAAGATTGGCGGCTGCCCGAAGAGCGACCTGCAAGCCGCCGGCATCGAGCCGGTCGATCAGTTCGCGCACGAGTTCATCGAGAAGTCGGCGATTGCCTGGTTCAAGAGCTATCTCGACAAGGTCAATAGCGGCGAGATCGAGCACATCGTGCGCGGCGACGCCGAGATCCGCCAGGGCGCCCTGACCTCGGCTGCGTGACATCCGATCCCGGCGGCGCCTTTGAACGCCGCCGGCCCTTTCGACAGGAGCAATTCATGACTTTGAAGATCATTGCCTCGCAATGCACGAGCTGCTCGGCCTGCGAGCCCGAATGCCCGAACGTGGCGATCTCCGAGAAGAACGGCACCTTCGTGATCGACCCCAAGAAGTGCACCGAGTGCCTCGGCCATTTCGACGAGCCGCAATGCGCGGCGGTCTGCCCGGTCGACAACACCTGCGTCATCGACAATTCGTTCCCGCGCTATCAGCCGCCGGCCTGAGGAGAGCCAGATGAACTTCACTCTCACGCCAGCCGCGCAGAAGTTCATGCGCATGATGCTGCGGGCCGATGGCACCGCCGGCTCCGGCTTCCGCCTCGCGGTGTCGCCGGGCGGCTGCTCAGGCCTCGCCGCCGATATCAGCGTGCTCGCCACGCCGCTTGCCGGGGACGCGGTCGTCGAGCGTGACGGCGTCAAGCTGTTCCTGCCGGCGGAGAGCCGGCTGCTGCTCGACGGCGTCACCATCGACTTCGCCGACACCGCTGCTCAGACCGGCCTCGTGTTCCACGATCCGAAGCAGGTGTCGTGCTCCAGCCACGCGCTGAAGGCGCTGTAGGACCAGGACGGCACCGCCATGCCCACCGCTGCCCGGCCCAGCTCCCAGACTGCCATCGAGGACGCGCTGCTTGCCGATGCGCTGCTCGGTGGCGGCCTGCCGGAGGAGGCCGAGCGTCATCTGTGGCTGGCGGGCCAGAGCTATCATGTCGATGATGTCGCGGAGACGCATCTGAAGCAGGCCGAGGCGCTGGCGCCGGACCATGCCGCGGTCCTGATCGGCTTCTATCGGTTCTATTTCTACAAGGGCCGGCTGACCGACGCGCTGCGCATCGCCAAGCGCTGTCTCGCCAAGGCTGCGGTCGAAAACCACCTGCCGCCGCATTGGCGCGACGTCCGCCCGGAGCACGCTGAATTCGGCAGCTTCGATCACATGCTGCCGCGCTTCTTCATGTTCACCTTGAAGGGGTACGCCTACCTGCAGATGCGGCTCGGTAATCTCGTCGAGGGGAGGCTCGCGGTGCAGAAGCTGCTCGATCTCGATCCCAACGACAAGATCGGCGCACGCGTCCTGCTCGAGGTTGTCGACCGGGTGGAGCTCGACGATGAGTGACGACATCGACGAAGCCATCGACTGGCAGGGCAACGAGATCAGCTGCACGGGCTGCGCGCATGAGCAGCTGAGCGCGGCCGGCCGCTGCAGGATCCGGCACGCCTGCGTGCACGACCGCTACGCGCGGCGCATCGACCGGTTCTTCAACTGGAATCCGGCACTCGCCAACGACTACGTCAAGCATCCGCATTTCGAGGTGCGCGCGATCGCCGCCAAGCACGCCAGCCCATTCTATCTGCCGCCGCTGCTCGACGATCCCGAGGAAACGGTGCGCTGGAATGCGGCGCGGCGGCTGCCGAAGCGGCTGGTTCTGCGGCTGCGCCATGACTCGCATCGCGAGGTCCGGATCCGGATCGCGACCGTGCTCGATCCCGAAGACCTGATGCCGATGATGATGGACGACGACTATTACGTCCGTCTCGTCGTCGCGCGCCGCATCGTGCCCTCGGTGCTCGGCCGCATGATGGGCGACCCCGAGGCCGAAGTCCGCCGCGTCGTCGCGCGGCGGATTCCGAGCGACTGGCTGCTCGGCATGATCAGCGATCCCGACGCGCGGGTGCGGCTGGAAATCGCGGAGCGCCTGGCGCCGGATCTCCTGACGGCCATGCGCAAGGACGCCGACTGGCGCGTGCGCCACGAGGTCGCGAGCCGGATTCCGCTCGGCGAGATCGCCGAACTGGTGCGCGACGAGGATCCGCTGGTGCAGGAGATGGCGCGCGGCCGGCTCGAGAACCGTTCTGGAGCAGCGATGGAGAAACCGGCATGAGCAACATCGTTCGTGACAGCGAGGTCGTGGAGCTGTCGGCGCCGCCGTATTTCACCTTCGGCGAGAAGGTCAAGGCGAAGCGCACCATCCGCAACGACGGCACCTATGCGGGCAAGGAGATCGGCGAGATCCTCGCGAAGAAGGGCGAGATCGGCTACGTCGTCTCGATCGGTACCTTCCTGCAGCAATTCTACATCTACGGCGTCGAGTTCCTCGAAAGCGGAAATCGCGTCGGCATGAAACGCAAGGAGCTTGAATCCACCGTCCCCCGTGGGGACGTCGAGGACGAGCTGCCGCTGCCAGGAGCGTACAGATCATGATCGAACCGCGGATGCCGAAGTACCAATGGGGTCAGCGCGTGAAGGCGCTGATCGACCTCGTCAACGACGGCTCGTTCCCCAACGCGCCGGCCGAGGCCAAGCTGGTCGGCGTTGGTGACCTGGGCGAGATCGTCCAGGTCGGCACCCACACCGAGGCAAACATGCCGATCTATCTGGTCGAGTTCGGCGAGCAGCTCGTGGTGGGCTGTCTCGAAGAGGAGATCGTCCCGGTCTAGGGGATGGGGATCAGCCATGGTGGCAGCCGCGCTCAAACCCAGTCTCGTCCGGCCCGCGCATCCCAATGAGTTGGATCGCAAGCGGATCGAGCGCGCGCTGCAGTCACGCAAGCGCTACCGCTACGTCGAGCCGACGGTCCTGCCGGTCGATGAAGGTTATCAGGTCCGCAGTCCATGCTGCTCGCGCAACATCGACAAGGACGGCGGTGTGATCGATGTGGCTCTGCTGCGTCACGACCCCGCGAAGACCATATGGAAGCTGTTCCGGAGAGATCACGCGCAAGGGATCTGGGAGCTGCACAGCGTGCACCAGCGGTTGACCGCGGCGGTCGACGAGCTGAACGCCGACCCTGAGCGGATTTTCTGGCAGTAGAGAGGACGGGTGAGATGGCATTGGCCGAACAGGAACTGAATGAGATTGCGCAGGTCCTCGAGCAACCGGACGCCAGCCAAGCAGCGTTCGCCGAGTTGCGCCGCCGCTTTCCGAAGCTCGCCTTGACCCGCTGCGATGCCTCGGATGTGACCGAGACGCCTTACCGCAGCTATGCGGCGTTCGACCTGCATCTGCTCGATGCCAGCGACCATTGCGCAGGGGTGACGGACGATCCGGCTAAAGCCACCGGCCTGATCCTGGCCAAACGGAGCTGATCATGAAGCCCTATCTGGTGCATGACGCCGACCGGCAGGAGCGGGAGGAAGCCGAACTGACGCCGGTCGAGGCGGGCTTCATCCCGCTGTCCGATCCGGATATCACGACCGCAGAAATCGCAGCAGTAGATGCCGCATTGCGCTCGCCGCGGCTGTCCTGCGGTCCGCTGGTCGACGAGTTCGAGGCGGCATTCGCCGCCTATCTCGGGCGCAAATACGCCATTGCCGTTCCGAGCGGAACGCTCGGCCTTGTTCTGGTCTTGAAGGGCCTGGGGATCGGGTCAGGCGACGAGGTGATCGCGTCGTCCTATTCGTTCCGCGAGATCGCGCATGCGATCAGCATCGTCGGTGCCACGCCGGTGTTTGCCGACATCGACTACTATTCCGGGACGCTGGCGCCGAGCAAGATCGAGGCGCGGATCACCCCGAAGACCAGGGCCATTCTCGCCGGCAACACCAATGGCCATCCGGCGAAATGGTCGGAGCTGCAGGCGATCGCCAAAGCTCACGATCTGACGCTGCTGGAGGACTCGACCGAGGCGATCGGCTCGAAATACAAAGGCGCGCTGGTCGGCACCTTCGGCGCGGCCTCGGTGTTCGACTTTTCGCAGCCGTTCGCGCTGACCTGCGGCGAAGGCGGCATGATCGTGACCGACGACATCGATATCGCCGTCGCCGTGCGTCGTCATCGGCTGCACCGGCTCGACGAGCGTGCGTCGGTGGTGGTCAGCAGCAGCCCGTCGCACCAGGCCGTGATGAGCGATGTCACGGCCGCGCTCGGCCTGGCCCAGTTGAAGCGGGTCGACGAGATCCTCGAACGCCGCCGGCTGATCGAGCAGATCTACTACAGCCAGGTGCAGTCGTTCGAGGGCATCAAGGACCCCTATGTCGGCCCTGATGTCACCGAGGTGAACTGGTTCCTGTACCAGGTGCATCTGGGAACGCGCTTCTCCAAGTCCAGCCGCGATTCGATCGTCGAGGATCTCCGGGTCGAGCAGGTCGAGGCCGTCGCCTATTCCAATCCGCTGCATCTGCAGCGGCACTATTTCGACATGGGCTATCGCCGCGGCGACTATCTGGTGACCGAGAAGGTCGCCGATCGCGTCGTGGCCCTGCCGTTCCACGTCCATCTGACCACCGACCAGATCGCCTTCATTGTCGCGACCATGAAGGACGCCTCGGTCAATGTCGGAGCGGGCGCGGCGATCTACTGACACCAGTTCAACCCAGCAAAGGAGACATTCAATGGCTATTCTGACGGTCATGCCCTCCGGCAAGACGATCGAGGTGGGCGAGGGCACCACCATCCTCGCGGCGCTGCTCGCCGCCGAGGTGGAGATCCCGCACAAATGCGAGGGGCAGGCGAAGTGCGGCTCGTGCCACATCTTCCTGCAGGAGGGCCGCAAGGGCGTGTCGAAGGTCAGCAAGCTCGAGAACGAGAAGCTCGACACCATCGTCGGTGTCGGCTCGAAGTCCCGCCTCGCGTGCCAGGCGACGATCCTCGGCACCGAGAACGTCAAGATCGAGCTGCTCGGCTTCTCGTCAGGTTTTTAACAGGAGGATCACATGGACAACATCACGCTTCACGTTCGCTTTGCCCCGGATGGCACGGTTGCCGAGATCAGTGAACGGCCGGCTGCGCTGACGCCGCAGCAATGGTTCAACAAGCTCAGCGAGGCGATCGGCATGAAGGCCTATCAGACCTTCGCCGGCGGCCGCGGTGTCTTCAAGGTCGCCCGCGACGATGTCGAGGCCCTGAAGGCCGCAACCGCCGCGTGACGGCTGCGCTACCGGCGATCGACGCGACCAGCGGCATGAGCACCGATACGGTTCAGTTCTTCGTGTCGTATACGGGCGTCAAGCTGCCGCTGCGCCTGGTGACGGCGATCGCAGCGGATCAGCTGTCGAACCGCAACACCTTCATCCGCGGCTATTTCAATGCCGCGGGTGCGCTGACCGGATTCGAGAAGGTCGTTTACGGCGAGATCGAGCTCACCCATCGGTATGATTATCACGCCAACGGGACGTTGCGCCGAGCCGTGATCGTGATGCTCGACGAGGATCCGGTGACGCTCAGTTTCGACGAGACCGGCGCTGTCGTCGCCGGGCAGGACGCTGCGTGAAGGGGGCATCGTGACCGTCGCCAAGCTGATCGAGGCTCTTGCCAGCATGCCCAAGGACGCTATCGTGCTGATGGACTCCGGCGCCGGATTGTCGCGCGTCGATGCGCTCGAGCTCGTGGACGAGCAGGGGCCCGGCGCACCCGCCGAGGTGATCCTGCAGCCGAGCTTGGACGAATAGAGACGGAACGGGTTGGATGTCAGACGCTGGGACTTCGCAGACGGTAGAATCGGATAACTCGCCAACGATCACGCCGTATGAGCGGATCGGCGGGGCGGTCGTGGTCGATCGTCTGGTCGAGTCGTTCTATCACCGGATGGATACGCTGCCCGAGGCCAAGACGATCCGCGACATGCACGGCACCAATCTCGGGCCGATCAAGGTGATCCTGAAGCGCTATCTGTCGGAATGGCTCGGCGGCCCGAAGCTCTATTCGCCGGAGAAGGGCCATCCGCGCCTGCGCCAGCGTCACATGGGTTTCCCGATCGGCAGCGCCGAGCGCGACGCGTGGCTGCTGTGCATGCGCGGCGCGCTCGATGAGACCGTGGCCGATGTCCAGGCCCGCCAGGACGTCGACGCCGCCATGACCAAGCTCGCCGACTGGATGCGCAACCAGGCCGGCAACCCGCACGATGCCCGTGCGGCACGGCCGTGAGATCGCGGCGAACCCCGCCGCATCGTCATTGCGAGGAGCCGGAGCCGGAGGCGACGAAGCAATCCAGAGTCCTCGTGTCGCCCTGGATTGCTTCGCTGCGCTCGCAATGACGGAATGCAATGGCTCCTGACTCGTAGGGTGGGCAAAGCGAAGCGTGCCCACCGGCGGTCTCACCAGCGACAAGGACCGCGATGGTGGGCACGGCGATCTTGTGTCAGCGCAACTCTCTGCTGTCGCGGGCGCCTTTGCCCACCCTACGGACGCAACTAATACAACGGCACCCCGAAGAAGTTCTCCTCGTCGCCGCCCCAGGCGCGGTGCAGGGCCAGCGCGTTCTGCCAATGCTGCATCTCGACGTCGCTGGCGTTGCGGTGAGTAATCTTGCCGTCCGGCTGCTCGGCGAGCAAAAACGGCTTGCCGTTGCGAATGAAGCGATTGAGGTCCTTGGTGTCGTTGGGCCGCACCACGCAGCGCGGCCGCTCGTCGATCAGGATGGTGGTCGGCAGCATCGCGCTCTCACTCCATCGGCGGTCCCATGTCGTCGTCGGCCTTCTTCTTCTTTTTCTTGTCGGTCTTGGCGAGCGCGTAGGCGCCGGCGTTCTTCAACGTGATCGGCGGCTGGCCCACGACATATTGCGAGATCCAGGCGAGCGTCCGCTCGTGAGCCAGCGAGGTGGCTGCCGCGTCATAGCTGGCACCGTCGTCGTCGAAATCATGTGCGGCGCCGGGATAGGAGAAGGCGCTGACCTCGGGATGATGGGCACGGAACATGCTGACGGCCGGGAACGGCACGACCGGGTCGGCTTCGCCAAAATGCAGCAAGGTTGGAACCTTGCGCTTGGCGCCGACGGCGTCGACGATGCCGGTGGCGTAGTAGCTGACGGCGCAGGCAAGCCCGGACACGTGATTTGCGGCGCTGTAGGCGAGGCCGCCGCCGGCGCCATAGCCGACCACGGCAACCTTGCCGCATTCCTTGACGCTATCGACCGTCGACTGGATCTCGGCAAGCAGCGGGGCCACGGGATCCTGCGCGGCCGCCGCTGGAGCACCATCGGCCGCCGCCTCGACAGCCGCCGGCGGCGACAGCTCCGGCGCGATCACGACATAGCCGCTCGCCGCGAAGGCATCGGCGACCTTGCGAACCTTGCTGCTGCCGTTGCCGTCCGGCAGCACGACGACGGCGCCTCTCGGTGTGTCGGCCGGATCAGCGCGAAACGCCTCGAACGTATGTCCGTCATTGGCTGTGAGCTTGATGGTGCTCTCTGTCGGCATGTGATGCTCCCGTATCTGCGCCGTCGGCGCGCGTTACAACAAGCCCAGCTCCAGGGCGGTCTCCTCGGACATGCGTGACTTGTCCCACGGCGGCTCGAACACGAGCGTCACCTTCACCGAGGCGACACCGTCGACCGCCTGCACGGCGTCCTCGACCATGCGAACGATCTCGCTCGCGACCGGGCAGCCGGGCGCCGTCAAGGTCATGTCGATCTCGACGGCGCCACCGCCTTCATGCGCGATCCGATAGACCAGGCCGAGGTCGTAGACGTTCACCGGGATCTCCGGGTCATAGACCGTCCGCAGCGCGGCGATCACGCTTTCGGCGGCGTCCTGGGAGCCGGTCGCGACGGCGCTCTGGGCCGGGGAAGCAGGGGGCGCGGCGTGCATGCTCATCATGCGTTGGTTCCTCTCGTGGTCCTGGCTCGCACCAGGGGATGGTCGTTCGAAGTCGTGTCGATATTGCGCTGGCTGTCATGCATGGCTGTGCCTCACTCCGCGCCGAGCCCATCGGCCAGGGCCGCTACGACCGGCCAGCCGACGGCGCCTGATGGATCGAGTCGGCGCAGCGCTGCGAGCATCTCGGCCGCGCTGTCGGGATCGTTCTTGCGCAGATGAATGAAGGCCAGCGCCTTCAGCGTGTAGAGCGCGAAGCGGCCGGCGCCATCCGGCAGCGGATCGTGCGGCACCCATTGCCGCCAATCGGACGACCAATCGGCCTGGCGCGCCGCCTCGGCGAGGCCGAGCTCGGCGACCGCCTTGGCCTCGTCGAGATGGCCCTGATAGGTGTGGATCTTATAGAGGCAGAAATAGGTCGGCAGCTCCTGCGGTGCGGCGGCCAAGGCCTGGCGAAACAGCCGGTCGGCGCGGGCGTGATCGCGGCGATACGCCGCCACTCCCTGCTGCAGCAGCGCGTCGATCTCCTCGGGAAGATCACCGAAGTTGATCGTGTCGGGTTCGCTGACCAGTTCGAGCATCTGCATTGACCTCGATCAAATCACTGCAAGACGCGGACCGTTTTGCAGTGGTGCAGCAGAGGCCTTGGCGATGTCGACGTCGGCGAAAAGCAGGGCAAGATGTTGGATTTTGAACGCCCGTCCCGGCCACATCCTTGTCGTTGTCGCAAAGATGACGCGCCGGCCCCCCTTTCGACGCTCGAACGGCGCCGCAGCAGTGTTCGACAGGTCCAAACGACTGGTTCGGAGCTTGCATGACGCTGTGACCAAACCAGCGGGAGTACCAGCGATGGCGATGGCGGCAACTGATATCGAGCGTCTCATCAAGGAGGCGTTCCCGGATGCGGTCGTCGTGATCGAGGACCTGGCTGGTGATGGCGACCATTATTCGGCGCGCGTCACCTCACAGGCTTTCGCGGGGAAGAGCCGGGTGCAGCAGCATCAGATGGTCTATTCGGCGCTGAAGGGTCAGATGGGCGGCGTACTGCATGCGCTGGCGCTCGAGACGTCATTGCCGAAATGATCGCGACACCTCCAGGGACACAAGGATAACATCAATGTCGACATCCGAACGCATTCAGAAGCTGATCGACAGCAACGACATCGTTCTCTTTATGAAGGGCGTGCCTTCGGCGCCGCAATGCGGCTTCTCCGCCGCTGTCGCGCAGATCCTGGCCAAGCTCGACGTGGCTTACGAGAGCGTCAACGTGCTGGCCGATCCCTTTATCCGCGAAGGCATCAAGGAATTCTCCAACTGGCCGACGATTCCGCAGCTCTATGTCAAAGGTGAGTTCGTGGGCGGCTGCGATATCGTGCGCGAGATGTTCCAGGCTGGCGAGCTCGCGACCTTGCTCACCGACAAGGGCATCAAGGCGTCTGCCTCATGAGTGATGGCAGTGTCGCAGAGGCGGATGACGCCTTCGAGATTCCGCAGCTCTACAAATATCACGCCTTCGTCTGCCTGACGCAGCGTCCGCCGGGTCATCCGCGTGGCAGCTGCGGCGCGCTCGGCGTGCAGCCGCTGTGGGACCGTCTCACCAAGACCATCGAGGCGCAGCGGCTGACCGACGTCGGCGTCACCGCGGCCGGCTGCTTCGGGTTCTGCAGCGCCGGCCCGATGATGGTGGTCTATCCCGAAGGCATCTGGTATCGGCCGACCAAGCCGGAGGACATCGACGAGATCGTCGAGTCCCATTTCAAGCAGGGCAAGCGCGTCGACCGCCTGGTGATGGTGCTGAAGCGCTGATGCTTCGACCGGAGCCGCTCAGCGCGGCTCCGGGCAGGGCGACGCCTCCGGGCGCGTACAGCCCTGGACGTCGTCGAGATCGTCATCCCGCTGCAGCAGCGACAGCACAGGCTCACGATCGAAACCGGCGCAGCATTGGCCGTCGGCCTCGATCAGCGGACGCCGGATCAGCAGCGGATCTTCCAGCATCAGGTCGATCGCGGCGACGGCCTCGATCGCTTCCGGCTCGATCTCGCCCGATTTGACCCGTGGCGAAGCTGGGTTGAACCAGGACCAGACCGGCGTTTCGGCGAAGTAGGTGCGCAGCCGCTCGCCGGTCCAGGGCTCTGTCAGCAGATTTCGTGCGACGACCTCATGGCCGGCGTGCGTCAGCATCAGCTTCTGCCGGGCATTGGTGCCGCAGCCCGGCTTTTCATAGAATATAACGGTGGTCACGTCAGAGCCCGCCGAGCTGGACCAGTTGCGCGCCGCCGGCGCGGCCGAGAATGGTGTCGACCTTCTTGCGCACGGACTCGATTGTGAGCGGCTTCACGACCGCCCCGTGCGCGCCGGCCTTCAGCCCTTCGATCGCGATCGCCTCGTCGGCCTTGGCCGTCACGACCAGGATCCGCACGCCCTTGAACTTGGCGGCGATCTCGCGCACCAGCTCGGGTCCGCGCTGCTTCAGAAACGACACCCCGAGCAGCACTACGTCCGGCGCCAGCCAGTCGACGCCCTTCGCGTAAGCTTCTTCCGGGGTCGCCAGCTCATGGGTCTCGATCTCATCGTGCAGCATGAACTGCAGGGCCGCGCGGGTGATCTCGTCATCGTCGATCACGAACACCCGCCGCTGGTCCACCGCTTTTGCCGTTTCAACTCCGATCTGCATTCGCATCCTCCTCAAAACCTTGGCCGCAAGGCTGCGATGAGGATCTAGCAAATCCCGTTCCGGGCCCGACGCCGCTGAAAATCGGCTGATGTTGTGTCGTTTCGGACAGCGCGGCCCTGCATCCGATCTTGCGAGGCGTTCCGATGTCGGATTTGCAACAACACGCCTCGGCGCGCGGATTGTTCTGCATCTCCTTCTAAATGCGGCCCTTTTGCCTCTGCGCGGGAGCGTGGCACAGGCGTTGCAAAACCCTGGTCAGGCAATGGTTGAGGGCTGAGAGCACGCCGACGCTTCGGACGAGCGATGCTCTCCTTCCCAACAACCCGTCTGCCGGTTCGGACACATGAGAGGACACGGTCACGCTCTGCTGGACGCGGGCGCGACAACAGCAATCGGTTGATGGAGAGCAGAATGTCATCACTTCGACAAATCGCATTCTACGGCAAGGGCGGCATCGGCAAATCGACGACGTCGCAGAACACGCTCGCGGCGCTCGCCGAGATGGGTCATCGGATCCTGATCGTCGGCTGCGACCCCAAGGCGGATTCGACCCGCCTGATCCTGCACGCCAAGGCGCAGGACACCATCCTCAGCCTGGCCGCTGCCGCGGGCAGCGTCGAGGACCTTGAGATCGAAGAGGTCATGAAGGTCGGCTATCGCGACATCCGTTGCGTCGAGTCCGGCGGTCCGGAACCGGGCGTCGGCTGCGCCGGCCGCGGCGTCATCACCTCGATCAACTTCCTGGAAGAGAACGGCGCCTATGAGGACATCGACTACGTGTCCTACGACGTGCTCGGCGACGTGGTCTGCGGCGGCTTCGCGATGCCGATCCGCGAGAACAAGGCGCAGGAGATCTACATCGTGATGTCCGGCGAGATGATGGCGATGTACGCCGCCAACAACATCTCCAAGGGCATTCTGAAGTATGCGAACTCCGGCGGTGTGCGCCTGGGCGGCCTGGTCTGCAACGAGCGCCAGACCGACAAGGAACTGGAGCTGGCGGAGGCTCTGGCGAAGAAGCTCGGCACTCAGCTGATCTACTTCGTGCCGCGCGACAACATCGTGCAGCACGCCGAGCTGCGCCGCATGACCGTGCTGGAATATGCGCCGGAGTCGGTTCAGGCCAACCACTATCGCTCGCTGGCCCAGAAGATCCACGTCAACGCCGGCAAGGGCATCATCCCGACGCCGATCACGATGGACGAGCTCGAGGACATGCTGATGGAGCACGGCATCATGAAGGCGGTCGACGAGAGCCAAATCGGAAAGACTGCCGCCGATCTCGCCGCAACGGCTTAAGCAGTCTTGGTACCGGCCTTCCTCCCGTCGGAAGGCCGGTACCTGTTCGGAAGGTCGCATCGCTGAGGCAGCAGGAGATCGTGCCATGGCCATCGCTATCATCGACACGCCCCAATCCGTAGCGGTTCACCTGCAAGTCTCCGGCGCATCCGTCGAGAACGACAGACAGCATCACGGCCGCGAGATCTATCGCCTGCTGACAGGCAGCGATCCTGCCGACGCTGTCATCGAGAGCGATTCCAGCTTCGACCGGCATGTGATTGCATCGATCCTTGCGGTGTCGGCGATGGAGCATGGCGCGCTCGCCGAGCGCGCGGGATTGTCCACCGTCGAGCTGATTGCACTGTTGGCGCAGCTGTTTCCCGCGGCGGCGATCGACTCCTCATGGCTGCCGATCAACGGCGCGTCGCCGGCTCCCGATGACGAAGAGATGACGATGGTGCGCGATCTGCTTGCCGCGCAGCGCTCGACCGAAGGCGACGTCAGCCGCTGGCTCGCGGCGATGGTCGCGCGGCGCGCGATGGAGCCGAAGCATCTCTGGGAGGATCTCGGCCTGCGCGAGCGCTCCGAACTGTCGCGGCTGCTGATGCGGCACTTTGCGCCGTTGGCCAGCCGCAACACGAGGAACATGCGCTGGAAGCGCTTCTTCTACCGGATGCTGTGCGAGGACGACGGCTTCGTGATGTGCACGACGCCGGTCTGCACCCAATGCAATGATTTCCAGCTCTGCTTCGGCGAGGAGAGCGGCGAGAGCCGGATGGCCGAGCGGCGCCGCGAGGTGGCGCTGCAGGAGGCGGCGAGCGCCGCGATGTGAGGTCGAGGACTGCAACGATGTTGATGGACCCCCAGCCTGGATCGCCGTGCCATTCGGAGAACGGGCGTTGTCCCGAAGCGGACACCTGCGACGGTGGCGAGGTCCTGATGCGCCGCTGCGAGGACGCGTTGCGACTGGCCGGTTTGCGCCCCACCCAGCAGCGCCAGCAACTCAGCCGGATTCTGTTCGGCAATGGAAACCGTCACATCACGGCTGACGTGCTCTATGCCGAAGCTGTCGCGACAGGCATGAAGATCTCGCAGGCCACCATCTACAATACGCTCAATCAGTTCGTGGAGCTCGGCCTGCTGCGGCAGATCGGCGTCGACGGCTCCCGGTCGTTCTTCGACACCAACACGACGATCCATCCGCATTTCTTCTATGAGGACGAAGGCGAACTCGTCGATGTGCCCGGGCATGTCGCGTTCGAGCAACTGCCTGAGCCGCTGCCGGGCTACGGCATGGAGCGGATCGACGTCGTCATCCATCTGCGCCGCAAGCGCCACGCCTGACCGCGCAGGCTGGCGCAGCACCCGCGCATTTCCCCGAAAGCCGTCCACGTTCGATTTCCGACCCTGTTACGAACCCGACAATGTGGGTTCGTCCAAAAAAAATCGGTAAATCAGCGACTTAATGTGACGTTCGGCGCTGGCATGGCGGTTGCTGAGTGACTTGCAGGCCGTGACGGAGCGCCGTGCTTCCCGGTCGATACAGGTTGCGACGGAGCAAGAGAATGCCTGACGTCTTCGGACAGCGCGGGCCCAGGAAGGCCCGGGATGCCGGCTTGACTGAAGGAGGCGCCGCCTCGGGGCCCCGGGTCATCCTCAACGACACCACGCTTCGTGACGGCGAGCAGGCCCCGGGCGTGGCGTTCGCCCTCGGAGAGAAGGTTGCGATTGCGCGCGCGCTGGCGCGGGCTGGCGTCCCCGAGATCGAGGCCGGCACGCCGGCGATGGGCGCCGACGAGATCGCAGCCATCCGCGCGATCGTCGAGGCGGATCTGCCGGCGACCATCATCGGCTGGTGCCGGATGCGCGAGGCCGATGTCGATGCCGCCATCGCGGCCGGTGTCTCGATGGTGAATGTCTCCATTCCAACATCGGACGTGCAGATCGCCGCCAAGCTCGGCGGCGGCCGCAATGCCGCTCTGGGCCTGCTCACGCGCGTGGTCGGCTATGCGCGAAGCCGCGGCCTGGACGTCGCCGTCGGTGGCGAAGATTCGTCGCGCGCCGATGTCGGCTTCCTGGCGGAGGTGATCGCGACGGCGAAATCGCTCGGGGCCCGGCGCTTCCGTGTCGCCGATACGCTGAGCGTGCTCGATCCCGACGCGACGTTTGCGCTCGTCAGATCGTTGCGCGCGACGACGGATCTGGAGATCGAGTTTCACGGCCATGATGATCTTGGGCTTGCGACCGCCAACACGCTCGCCGCAGTCAAGGCCGGTGCGACACATGCGTCGGTCACGGTCATCGGTCTCGGTGAGCGCGCCGGCAATGCGCCGCTGGAGGAGGTCGCGGTCGCCTTGCGGCAGCTCTACCGGCGTGACACCGGCATCGTGCTGGCGGAGCTCGACCATGTCGCCAACGTCGTCGCCGCCGCAGCCGCCCGCGCCATCCCGCTCAACAAGGCGATCGTCGGCGAGCACGTCTTCACCCACGAATCCGGCATTCACGTCGATGGCTTGTTGAAGGATCAGCGCACCTACCAGGCGCTCGATCCCGTGCTGTTCGGCCGCTCCAACCGCATCGTGATCGGCAAGCATTCGGGGCTGTCGGCGATCACGTCGCTGCTGTCCGATCTGCGCCTGCCGGCCAGCGCCGATCAGGCGCAGCGGATCCTGGCACGCGTGCGCAAGCATGCGGTGGTTCACAAGGGGCCGGTGCCGAAGGAGGCGGTCGCCGCCATCTGGCGCGAAGTCTGTGATCACCCGCTCGCGAGCTTTGCCTGACCATGAGCGACATCGCCGAGACCCCCATGAAGCCCATCGCAGCCGAAGCTGCCGTCCCGACGCTGCTCCGACTGATCCGCGAGGATATCGGTTGCGTGCGTTCGCGCGACCCGGCGGCGCGCAGCGAGATCGAGACATTGCTGACTTATCCGGGCATTCACGCGCTGATATGGCACCGCCTCGCCCATCGACTGTGGATCCGCGGCTGGCGCTTTCCGGCGCGGCTGTTGTCGTGGCTCGGACGCTTCCTGTCGAATGTCGACATCCATCCTGGCGCGCAGATCGGCCGGCGCTTCTTCATCGATCACGGCGCCTGCGTGGTGATCGGCGAGACCGCCGAGGTCGGTGACGATGTCACGCTCTATCACGGCGTCACCCTCGGCGGCACATCCTGGTCGCCGGGCAAGCGACATCCGACGCTGGAGAACGGCGTCGTGGTCGGTGCCGGTGCAAAGATCCTCGGGCCAATCACCATCGGGCCGCGCACCCGTGTCGGCGCCAACTCCGTCGTGATCCAGAGCACGCCGCCGGATGTCACCGTGGTGGGCATCCCGGCCAAGGTGGTGCGGCCGGAGTTCACCCACCGGCGCACCGTCGGCCGTATCGATCTGGATCATCACCTCATGCCGGATCCGGTCGGCGAAGCGCTGTCGGTGATGCTCGACCGCATCGAGTTCCTCGAAGCCCAGCTCGCCCATGTCCGGCAGAAGGTGCGCCAGGGACCACCGCCGCCGGCCCCGGCCCCGACCAGCGGCTGCGAGGTCGATCCGACTCTGACCCAAGGAGCAAAGCAATGAGTGCGGTAACCCCGAATGTGCTGGATCAATTGAAGCAGACCTCCGCGGCCGAAGAGTTCTTCAAGCTGCTCGAGGTCGACTACGATCCGAAGGTCCTGAACGTGTGCCGGCTGCACATTCTGCGGCGGATGGGCCAGTATCTCATCAGCGAGGACTTCTCCGAGGTTTCCAACGAGGAGATCGCCACCCGCTGCAAGTCCTTCCTGGCGCAGGCCTACCAGGATTTCGTCGTCTCCTCGCCACTCGATCAGCGCGTCTTCAAGGTGCTCAAGGAAGCCGTCGCGCCGCCCAAGCCGGCGCCGAAGCCGTTCGTGTCGCTGACATCCCTCAAGTAACAGCCGAACTCATCGGGACATCTTCAAGCGCCGCCAGCTAACTGGCGGCGCTTCCTCGTTTCAGCGCTCGATGCGCCACCTTGCGCCTGTCGCATTCCCGACGCGTGTTGCTTGCGACGTGTCGGACCTCTGCAAGCGTCCGCAGCACAAAATCAGGTCTCGGCCCCAAGTGCCTGAAACCGTGTTGGAATCAGCCGCATCCGAAACTGGTACGGCAATTGCTGTCCTCATCGCAGGCCCACACACCGGAGCGATCGCATGCATATCGTCGTCTGCATCAAGCAGGTCCCGGACTCCGCGCAGATCCGCGTGCACCCGGTGACCAACACCATCATGCGCCAGGGTGTGCCGACCATTATCAATCCCTACGATCTGTTCGCGCTGGAGGCGGCGCTGCAGCTGCGCGACAAGTTCGGTGGCGAAGTCACGGTGCTGACCATGGGGCCGCCGTCCGCCGAGGACTCGCTGCGTCGCGCTCTGACCTACGGGGCCGATCGCGCGGTGCTGCTGACCGATCGCTTCTTTGCCGGCGCCGATACGCTGGCCACGACCTACGCGCTGGCAACAGCCATTCGCAAGATCAGCGACACGTTCGGGGCGCCCGACATCGTATTCACCGGCAAGCAGACCATCGACGGCGACACCGCCCAAGTCGGTCCCGGCATCGCCAAGCGGCTCGGCCTGCTGCAGCTGACCTATGTGGCCAAGATCAACGAGGTCGATCCGGCTGCGCGCACGATCGAGGCCGAGCGCCGCTCGGAAGGTGGTGTGCAGGTGCTGAAGACGAAACTGCCCTGCTTGGTGACGATGCTCGAGGCGACCAACGAGATCCGCCGCGGCGCCATGGCCGACGCGCTGCGCGCGGCGCGTGCGCAGATCGTGACCTGGAGTGCGAAGGACGCCGGCGTCGAGGACATTTCCAAGTGCGGCCTGAAGGGCTCGCCGACCATCGTGAAGCGCGTGTTCGCGCCGTCGGCTCGCGCCGACAAGGCGGTCTTCGTCGATGTCTCGACGCGGCCGCCGGCGGAGGCGCTGATCGAGGAACTGTTCAAGCGCCAGCCGAAGCTCGAAGCCGAGCTCGTGACCTCGGCGCACGGCTTCTGACCCCCGCACGCGACATCGAGCTTCCTTCGGATCAACGGGACGACGACCATGAGCGAACCCACCAAAGCACCGCCTGCCGCAGCCGGTCGCGCCGCGACCAAAAAGGAGCTGCCGGAGCATTTCAAGGCCTACAAGCACGTCTGGGTGTTCATCGAGCAGGAGCGCGGGCAGGTTCACCCCGTGTCCTGGGAGCTGATGGGCGCCGGCCGTGAGCTTGCCGACAAGCTGAAGGTCGATCTTGCGGCGGTTGTGATCGGACCGCCGGGCGAGGCCGTTCAGCATGCGGCAGCCGAGTCGTTCTGCTATGGCGCGGATCTCGCCTATATCGTGGCCGACGAGGTACTCACCGACTATCGCAACGAAGCCTACACCAAGGCGCTGACCGACACGGTCAACACCTTCAAGCCGGAGATCCTGCTGCTCGGCGCCACCACGCTCGGGCGCGATCTCGCCGGCTCGGTCGCGACCACGCTGCTGACGGGGCTCACGGCCGACTGCACCGCGCTGGACGTCGATGCCGACGGCTCGCTCGCAGCCACGCGCCCGACCTTCGGCGGCTCGCTGCTGTGCACGATCTACACGCTGAACTACCGGCCGCAGATGGCGACGGTGCGCCCGCGCGTGATGCCGATGCCGGACCGCGTCGAGAGGCCCGCGACCCGGATCATCGAGCACAAGCTCGGCATGGTGGAGGAGGACATCGTCACCAAGGTGCTCTCCTTTATCCCGGATCGCGACTCCGCCAAGTCCAATCTCGCTTACGCCGACGTCGTCGTGGCCGGCGGCCTCGGGCTCGGCTCACCGGAGAACTTCCAACTCGTCAAGGGTCTCGCGTCGGTGCTCGGCGCCGAGTTCGGCTGCTCGCGGCCGCTGGTGCAGAAGGGCTGGGTCACCTCGGACCGGCAGATCGGCCAGACCGGCAAGACCATCCGGCCCAAGCTCTACATCGCCGCCGGAATCTCCGGCGCCATCCAGCATCGGGTCGGCGTCGAGGGGGCCGACCTGATCGTCGCCATCAACACCGACAAGAACGCGCCGATCTTCGACTTCGCGCATGTCGGCATCGTCACCGACGCGATCCGGCTGCTGCCGGCGCTCACCGAGGCATTCCGCGCACGACTGTCGCCGCATTCGCGCGACCGCATCGCAAGCTAGCCACCAGAGGAGCAGGGCAATGATCGAGGAACGTTTCGACGCGATCGTCGTGGGCGCCGGCATGGCCGGCAATGCGGCCGCGCTGACGATGGCCAAGCGCGGCATGAAGGTGCTGCAGCTCGAGCGGGGCGAGTATTCCGGCTCCAAGAACGTCCAGGGCGCCATTCTCTATGCTGACATGCTGGAGAAGCTGATCCCGGAGTTCCGCGAGGAGGCGCCGCTGGAGCGGCATCTGGTCGAGCAGCGCTTCTGGATGCTCGACGACAAGTCGCATGTCGGCCTGCACTACAAGTCGGACGACTTCAACGAGGAGAAGCCGAACCGGTATACGATCATTCGTGCTCAGTTCGACAAATGGTTCTCGTCCAAGGTCAAGGAAGCCGGCGCGACCGTGCTGTGCGAGACGACGGTGACCGAGCTGGCGCAGGACGCCTATGGCAAGGTCATCGGCGTCAAGACCGATCGCCGCGACGGTGAGATCCATGCCGATGTGGTCGTGCTGGCCGAGGGCGTCAACGGCCTGCTCGGCACCCGCGCCGGCCTGCGCGAGCGGCCGAAGCCGGAGAACGTTGCCCTGGCGGTCAAGGAGATGCATTTCCTGCCGCGCGAGACGATCGAGGCGCGCTTCAACCTCAAGGGCGACGAGGGCGCGGTCATCGAGGCCGCCGGCACGATCTCCCGCGGCATGACGGGAATGGGCTTCATCTACTCCAACAAGGAGTGCATCTCGCTCGGCATCGGCTGCCTCGTCTCCGACTTCCAGAAGACCGGCGAGACGCCCTACGGCCTGCTCGAGCGCTTCAAGCAACATCCGTCAGTGGCGCCGTTGATCGAGGGCTCCGAGGTCAAGGAGTACTCGGCGCATCTGATTCCCGAGGGGGGGTACAATGCGATCCCGGAGCTCTGCGGCGACGGCTGGGTCGTGGTCGGCGATGCCGCCCAGCTCAACAATGCCATCCATCGCGAGGGCTCCAACCTCGCCATGACCTCGGGCCGCATCGCGGCCGAAGCGATCTTCCAGGTCAAGTCGCGCCGCGATCCGATGACCAAGCAGAACCTCGCGCTCTACAAGAAGATGCTGGAGGAGTCCTTCGTCATCAAGGACCTGAAGAAATACAAGGACATGCCGGCACTGCTGCACAATCAGTCGCAGAATTTCTTCCTGACCTATCCGCAGCTGGTCTCGAAGGCGATGCAGAATTTCGTGCGGGTCGACGGCACCCCGAAGAAGGAGAAGGAGAGCAGCATGCTGCGCTCCTTCGTGAGCGCGCGGTCGTGGACGGGCCTGTTCGGCGATGCCTTCAAGTTTGCCCGGGCGTGGCGCTAATCGGTGAATGAAGCAAGCAATTGAAGCGAAGGGAGATCAGAGATGAGCACGGATGTCGCAGTGCGGGTCGAGGACAAGCTTTTCTACAATCGCTATCAGGTCGATTCCGGCCGGGCCCACATCAAGGTCCGCCCACATACGTCGCCGAGCCCGCAGCTGAAGGCATTGCTCAAGGCCTGTCCGGCGCGCTGCTACGAGCTGAATGATTCCGGTCAGGTCGAGATCACGGTGGACGGCTGCATCGAATGCGGCACCTGCCGTGTCATCGGCGAGGCCAGCGGCGACATCGAGTGGAGCTATCCGCGCGGCGGCTATGGCGTGCTGTTCAAGTTCGGCTGAGGACCGCTGACCGGACGGGCAGGCGATGCCGTGTCGGCTTTGCGACATCGCGCTGCTGCATTCCGCTCATGCTATATCGTATGAGATATAGATCATTGTGTTTGCGCGGCAGCTCTGCTTACATCTGAGTGCAGCAACGGTGCTGCGACCGCACGAGGAGCAGCCTGTGAAGCTGAGCGCAAGAAACGTCCTGCCGGGAACGGTCGTCTCCGTCTCGAAGGGAGCGACCACGGCGCATGTCAGGGTCGAGCTCGCCCCGGGATTGACGGTGTTTTCTGCCATCACCAACGAAGCCGTCGAGGAGCTCGCGCTCGCGGTCGGCGACAAGGTCTCCGCCGTGATCAAGTCGTCGGACGTGATGATCGGGAAATAGCGACCGGCTGCGGGGCGCTCGCGTGGGTCAGCCCGGCGGGTGAGCCGAGCTCAGGTCGAGCCACCACGCGTCCATCGCCGAGCGCGATGGCTGCAGCAGCGTGCCGATGTTCCCGGTGAAGCTTCGCCAGTCCTCGATGCATTTCTGGGGCACCGCGGTCAGCACCGGGATGCCGGAGGTGATCGCGTCGGCCAGCTCGTCGCGCAGGCCGCTGCCCGACGCCTCTTGCTTGGAGAACTTGTTGATGACGATGAGGTCGGCATGAGCGGCGATGGCGCGGTGAACGGCCATGCCGGCTTCGGCCAGGCCGGCCGAATCCAGCTTGCAGGCCGTGGATCCGCTGCCGAGGTCCTGGCAGATCGAGATCGTATCGCCGTTGCCGAGATCGATGACATCCATCCCGCTCTTCCTGCCGATCTCGTTCCGCGTATTGCGCTGGACGATGCCGCCGACGCGGACGCCGCGCCGCAGCAGTCCCTGGGCGAAATCGTCGAGCAGAACATCGGCGTCGTCGCCCGGTCCATAGAGGATCGCAGCGAGGCGGGGCGGCTTGAGATCGGATGGATCGGATTGATGATGCGACATCGCAGGGGGGCCTCGGAGGGCTGCAGTGAGTCCGTCCGGCCTGCCAGGCCAAGCTGGTCTGGTGATCGAATGCGGGCAGCCGGCCGCGACTATATCGATGATGCGGCCTGAAGAGAAAGGGGGGATATCGCGTGCCGACGACTGCCAGTCTCCATGACCTTGAGGCCCTGCTCCGTGACGACGTTCCCTATGGTGATCTGACGACGGACGCGCTCGGGATCGGCGCCGAGCCGGGGCAGATGCACTTCGCTGCGCGAGATCAGATGGTTGTGGCGCTGGCCGAAGATGCCGCAGCGCTGATCGAGCTCAGCGGCTGCCGGGTCGAGCTGCTCGCGGCCAGCGGAACGGTGCTGGAGAAGGGCGCGCCGATCCTACGAGCGCATGGGCCCGCTGCCGCTCTGCTGCGCAGCTGGAAGGTGGCGCAAACGCTGATCGAGATCTGGTCCGGAGTGGCGACCGAGGCCGCGGCGATCGTCAATGCGGCCCGCACCGTGACCCCGGGCATCGCGGTCGCCTGCACGCGCAAGAACGTGCCGGGGACGAAGCACTTTGCGGTCGCGGCCGTGAAGGCGGGCGGTGCCGTGATGCATCGCCTTGGACTGTCCGAAACGGTGCTCGTCTTCCCCGAGCACCGGGCGCTTCTTGGGGACGCTTCGCTGGCCGATGTCGTCGAGCGCTTGCGGCAGAGCGCGCCGGAGAAACGGCTCGTCATCGAGGTCTCGACCGTCGAGCAGGCCGTGGCGGCCGCGTCGGCCGGCTTCGAGGTCATTCAGGCCGAGAAGTTCGCTCCGGCTGACATCGAGGCTCTGGTCAGGCGGATCGACGCGATGGCCGCCCTGCGAATGCGGCCGATCGTTGCCGCCGCCGGCGGCGTCAATGCACAGAACGCGGCGGCTTACGCTGCAGCCGGCGCCGACCTGCTGGTCACGTCAGCGCCGTATCAGGCCCGCCCTCGCGACGTCCAGGTCCGGATCGCAAGAGCGTCTGTGCCCTGACCGGCAGCATCTATGGCGCCGGGCGGGCGGCCGGGTGCTTCTGGCGAGCCGCCCGCCACTCCAGGAATTCCCGGAACAGCTTGGGGTCGGACGGCGTGCCACTCGGCCTGGAATCGTTGACCTGGGCGTTCGCTCCGAGCACCTGCGCAGCCGGCATGTTGCGGTCGAGCCAGTCCTGCGCGGTCTTGAACCGGGTCCAGCCCGCGATGGGCGCCAGCGGCGCCACCTCCTGCCATTTGGGATGAAACGGCGGCCGCTGCAGCGCCTGCAGATCGCTGAACAGAGCCTCGACCAGCAGCGACAGCCGGCGATGGCGGTCGCTGCCGGGCTGCCAGTTGTACGAGGCGAGCAGGGCTTCGGCCGCGATCGTATTCACAGGCGCCGACCTGTTCACGAGGTTCGGATAGTCGTCGGCGGACAACTGCGCCGGAAGATACTCGTCATGCAAGGTCTTGTCGTATTCGACCGGCACCAGATGCAGATTCGGATCGTTGACCTGGCTGAGCCATTGCAGCGGCTTGCCCTCGACCGCGATGATCGCGTCGATGTCGCCTCGTCGCAGCATGTCCAGTGCCAGCCGCGGCTCGATGTACAGCAGATGCGGCCGGATGCCCAGGCGCTCGAAGATGTTGATCGACGTCACGAACGTGCCGCCATCGGGAAGGTCGACCGCGATGGTCTTGCCGTCGAGGTCGTTCAGGCTGGTGATCGATTTCGGCGCGACCACGTGCATCTCCTCATTGAACAGCTTGGCGACATAGACCAGCTGCTCACGCACGTTGTTGGCGAAATCCTTGCGCTCGAGGAAGGCCAGCGTATCCTTGCGGATGATGCCGGCATCGACGCCGCGCAGCAGCAGGATGTCGGCGACGGATTGTACGGAGCCGCGGCCAATCACGGGCAGCACGCGCAGCTCGGCGCCCTTGTCGAGCACCGATGCGAGATCCGCGCCCATGTTCGCATAGGTGCTGCCGAACGAGCCGGTCATCACCGTCACCGTGTTGGCGTTGAGCTGGCTGGCAAGGTCCTTCTTCGCCGTGCCGTAGCGGAAGATCGTCTTGAAGGACTCGCTCACGGTGCCGGGATCGATACCGCTGCGGACCGGACCGAAGCGCTGCCACTTTCCCCCGGTGAACTGCATCATCTGCATCTGCTCGAGCGGCGCATGGTCGTGGACGCTGGTGTTGATGGTGATGCCGGAGGTCAGCATCGGCACCTGGAGCCCCTTCAGTGACGAGGCCTGCTTCATGATGTTCTGACGCGACAGGTCGTCGCCGCATTTGCGCAGGACCGCCACCATCGTTTCGGCGACGATGTAGCCGTAGACTGAAAGCCCATTGCTGCGGGATACCTGCGGCAGATAGCGATCCATGAAGGCCGCCCATTCGCGGTGCGCCGGCTCGTCCGCGGTCGCCGTATCCTCCTCGTCGGTGAAATAATTGGCCGAGAGAATGCCTTCCGAATTCTGCGCGCCTGCCGCCAGCATCACGGCGGAGACGGAATCCGACACCGAGGTGAGAATGTGATCCGGCCGCCATCCGATCTCGGCAACACGGCGGATGGCCATGACGGCGAATTTGGGAGTGGTGACGTCGAGCAGGATGTCGGCGCCCGAGGCCTTCAGGGTCGCGATCTGCTGGTTGACGTTGGCGTCGGTGACCTTGTAGCCGGCCTCCGCCACGACGGGGATCTTGCCGCCAAGTCCGTCCTTGATGCCCTTGATGTAGTCCTTGCCGAAGTCGTCGTCCTGATAAAGGATCGCGATCTTGCCCTTCGTGTGGGTCTCAAGCAGGTACTGCGCGAAGATGTGGGCTTCGGTCTGGTAGCTCGGCTGAAAGCCCATGGTCCAGGGGAAGTCTTGCGACTGATCCCACTGCGAGGAGCCCGAGGCGACGAACAGCTGCGGGATCTTATTGACGTTCAGATAAGGGCGGGCGGCGAGGCTCGTGGCGGTGCCCAGACTGGCGAACATGAAGAGGACGTTGTCCTCCTCGACGAGCTTGCGTGTCATCTCCAAGGTCTTCTGCGGCACGTAGCCGTCATCATAGGAGATGAAGGTGATGCGCCGGCCGTTGATGCCTCCCTCGACGTTGATCTTGTTGAAGTACGCCGCGATCGTCTTGCCGATGACACCATAGGCGAGCGCGGGTCCGCTATAGGGCATCGTATTGCCGATGCGGATCTCGTTGTCGGCGGCCGAGGCGCCGCGAGCGTGCGCTGTGGCAAGCAGGAGCGCGAGCCCAAGGGCGAGGCATGCGCCCGTCCAGCCGCCGCCGATGCCAGCCGCTCGCGGCCGGAGCTGGCTGTTTCGCGTCCTTGCCGTACAGCCCCAGCCTGCCGCATTGATGCCCTGCATCGTCAATCCTCCCGTCGAAGTCTCTTCATTGAGCGCAGACGATTGATCGCGATCGCCGTTCCTCATTGAAGGCGGCGTGATCGCGTTGGTTCAGATCGATGTCTTGGTGGCGCCGCGCCCCGCTAGCGGACGGCGGATTGTTGAATGCGTCGGCTTGCTTCCAGCGAGCCTTGCTCGGCGGCCCGAAGGTACCAGGCCCTCGCCTTGGCGGCGTCCGGAATCGCACCGAGCAGCCTCAGCTTCGTCAACTCGATCGGATCATAGGTCCGCGCGAGCAGCAGCGAAGCGTCGGCATTTCCTGCGTCGGAGAGCCGGGTGAGAATCAGCCGTGCGCTTGCCACGTCACCGGCGGCCAGCAGATCCCGCCCACGTTTCATCAGCGCGTCGACTTCCTCGCGCGGCAACGGCACGGTGGTGCGAACCGGCGCCGCGGCCGGTGCTGGAGCGGGGTTGGCGAGGGCCAGGGCGTTCGAGGTATTCGGAGCCGGTGATGGGGATGACGTCGGCGGCCAGGCTCGCGCGGTGGTGTCGGGGCTGGCAGCCGCGATGATCGCCGAGGTCGCGCTCGGCGTGTCCTCCTGGGCAATCTTGGCTTCGGCCGGGTCGATCTGGGCAAGGCTCTCGAGCACCGCGGTCGGCATCAGTGCAGATTTGCCCTGGGGCGAGCCGGTGTCCTCGAAGTTCACCACGTTGACGACGATCATGGCCACGGACGCGGCAATGCCGATCGCCGCGCCGACCTTGATCAGGCCCCCGATGCGAAACGACTTGTCATTGTCTTCCGGCGGAAGCGGCATGACGACGGGATCGAGCGTTGGGCTCAACAGGCCGCGGCGAAATTGTTCATCGGCCAGATCGTTGACGGCAGGATGCGCCATCAACGCATTTGGCCGGGCGATCAGATGTGAGGGCAACGGGACGGTCTCGGCAAGCGATTCGGCGCCATCCGAACCACCATCGCTGTGATGCCGCCGCGGCGCGTATTTTCGGAGCTCCTCGGCTGCCCAAGGCGCCGTCGGCTTGACTGATTGGTTCTGAACTGGAGCACTCATTACTAGCCTCCTGCCTCCCACGATCGAGTCGTGGAAGAGATCGTCAGGGCGTCAGGCGCGCGCAATCCAACCGAGGTTCGCATATTGAAGCGGAGCCGGGAAGCGGCACCAACGCTCCTGCCGATACGGTTTCCTTCCGACATGCGCGCCACCCCTTTTGCGCGTCCTGGTCACAATCGTTCTTCTTACCTTTAAGCTGATCAATGTTCTTGGCGGGAAGGGTGAGTAGGTGAGGCTATTCTATGGAAATTTCCCGGCCGGCCCACTGACCCGATGCTCGCAATACGCGAAACTGTTAACAAAGCTGCGCGGCGCGGGAGCGGAAATTGCAGTATTAAAATACCATCACTTCGTCCGTACTGACGTGTTCGCGTCGCTTTGATGCGACATATGCCGCGTGGCGGGCCCAAGGACGATACAACCATCGCGCGAGGCATCCAAGCCAAATGCGGCCGGACAGGGCCGGCCGTATTCACAGATCGATCGTTTTTTTCGGCCGAGAAGGGCATGGACGCGGCCGCGATCCTCAAGCGGGCAACCGACTGAATCGCGACTGCGCCGAAGCGACGTCAGCTTCCGGCGATCGGCCAGCTGTCGACGATGCTGAAGCGGCCCGCACGGCTCGGCTGCCGGAACAGCGCAATCCGGTCGATGACGAGCGAGGCGAGGCCGAGCGCCGCGAACCGGTCTTGCAGCATCGCGAGAATGGGACGCCGCCGCTCATCGGAAAGCCGGCAGGTCAGGGTCATGTGGAAGCGAAAATCGTCCATGACATAGGGATAGCCCCAGCGGTCGAGGTGGTCGCGCTGGCGCGGCGTCAGCAAATCCGGCTTGCGCCGAGCGCGGTCTTCCGCGCTCATGCGGGCCCGGAAGGGCTCGAACGTCTCGACGCAAGCGGCTGCGAGTTGTTGAAGAGCAGGTGATCCCTCGCCGGGGATGACAGCAATGAATCCGCTAATTGCGTCCACGACGGGACGGATGATCGGCACGGTCTTCCAAGCCGCCGCAAAGGCGGCGCAGGCGGCGCACAGCTCTGCTTCGGTGCTGGCGTCGTTCAGCGGAAACGGCGCCTTCAGCGTGGCATGGAAGCCGTATTTGCGGGCGTCCGCGGTCATCTCGGCCCAATCCGGCAGCGCATCGACGACCTCGCTCGGAAACGGTCGTTCGCTGCCGGTCCACGCATCGTAGCCGAGCAGATCCGCACCAAACGTGGCCAGCGGCGTGTCAGTCGCCGGCGTGTAGTAGATCGCATAGCGTGGGACGTCAGCCATCGAAGCTACTCCGCCGCCACTGCGCGCCTCGCCGCGCCGCTGCCCAGGCGCCCGACCTCGGTGAGATAGACCAGCCGGCCGGCCGCGATCACCGCGACCACGCGCGGGCGCATCGGCATGCTGGCGTCGACCAGCACGATGTCTGCACGAGCCCCGGCGGCGAGAGCGCCGCGGTCCGACAAGCCGGCCGCGTGCGCAGGGCCGGCGGAGATCAGACTCCAGGCCTGCGCCAACGGCAATATGCCGTCGGCGGCAAGCCGATAGGCGGCCAGCAGCGGCGCAGGATAGTAGTAGTCGGACGCCAGCACCGAGCACAGGCCCTTGGCGATCATGTCGCTCGCCCTGGTCCAACCGGTGTGGCTGCCGCCGCGCACGACGTTGGGCGCGCCGAACACGATGGCGTCACCGCCAGCGGCGGCCTCGCGTGCCGTCTCCTCGTTGACGGGAAACTCCGCGATCTCGACACCCTGTCCGCGGAAGACGCGGCGCATCTCCGGGCTCTCGTCGTCGTGCGACAGCATGCGGATGCCGGACCGGCGCGCGATGGCGGCGAGACGCGCGACGGAGGCCGGCACGGCATCGGCGCGGGACACGATACGCGCGACGAGACGATCGAAGTCCTCGCCGGACAGGCCGGTGCGATCGACCATGCGCTGCCGCTTGTGCGGCTTGTCGAGGCTCGCGACGGTCGAAGCCATGTGATCGTTGAAGGCGAACAGGTCGATGCGGCGCGCCGCGAGCAATCGGCTGATTTCGTCCTCGTCGTCGAGATTGAAGGTCTCGTGGCGCAGATGGAAGCGCGTATCGGCCGCAAGCCTGGGCCGCAGGCTTTCGATCGCTTCGAGCAGCTGACGCGCATTGCCCGCGCTGCGCAGGCCGGGTTCCCACGACCAGGTCGTGGCGTGGAAAACCGTGGTGATGCCGTTGCTGATCGCCTGGCGGTCGCTGTCGACGAGCGCGACGTCAATCGGGAAATCGACGCCGGCGCGCGGCATCATCTGGCGCTCGAACGCATCGCCGTGGATGTCGACGATCCCGGGAAGCACCGTGAGGCCGGATGCGTCCAGATCGAGATCTGCGCCTCGTGTCGCGCCATCGAGGCCGGCGATCACGCCGTTCGATATTTGCAGCGATGTGTCGGCAAGGTCGGAGCCGATCAGGCAGCGGCCGGAGAAGATGGAAATGTTGGTCATTGGGCGGCACTTTGCCGCACGAGGCGCCCGCCGTCGAGAGCTTCGTATTTGTCCAGGAACGCGCCGATCGCCAGCCCGCGGAAATCCGGCAGGGCCGCGCGAAGCGCGTCATGGGTCCAATCCCACCAAGAGAGCGCGACGAGGCGCTGCTCGATGTCGATCGGAAAGCGGCGCTTGATCACGCGTGCTGGATTGCCGGCGACGATGGTGTAGGGGGCCACGTTCTTGGTGACGACGGCACCCGCCGCCACCACGGCGCCGGTGCCGATGTTGCGCCCCGGCAGCACGATCGCGCCATGGCCGATCCAGACGTCATGACCGATATCGACATGATGCTGCCTGCGCCAAGCGAAGAACTCGGTGTCGTCGGCCTCACCTTCGAAATAGGCGCTGGCGCGATAGGTGAAGTGGGCTTGGGTCGCGCGATGCATCGGATGGTTGCCGGGATTGATGCGGGTCATCGCTGCAATCGAACAGAACTTGCCGATCGTCGTGTAGGTGATCTGGGCGTCGTTGACGACATAGGAGTAGTCGCCCATCGTCACCTCGTGGAGAATGGTGCGAGCACCGACCTCGCAATAGGCGCCGAGGCGCGTTTCGTGGAGTTTTGCGCTGGCATCGACGGTGGGCTCAGTGGAAAGCGATTTGCCGGCCATGTCTGGATCTGTTCCTTGGAAATCGACAACAAGGTCTAAGGTGCTCGTCATGACAGTTGCGTGACACGAGAGTGACAGCGCCGCCGTCGGTGTGGATGAGGGAGCCGGCGTAAGCAGACTGTCATATAACTGTTGAGTCCAGCCGCTAGCGATGGGGCAAAGAGAGGCGTCTGGAGAATTCCATGCTGGTGGTCAATGGTCTGACGTGCCGTTTCGGCACGAAAGCCGCGGTCGACAATGCGTCCTTTTCGGTGGTGCCCGGCAGCTTCGTCGGTGTGATCGGACGCTCCGGTGCCGGAAAATCGACCCTGTTGCGCGCCATCAACCGGCTCAGCCCGGTCAGCTCCGGACAAGTTCTGTTCGGGCATCTCGATGTGACGGCGCTGCGCGGCCGTGAGCTGCGCAAGTGGCGCGCCCGCTCGGCGATGATCTTCCAGCAGTTCAACCTGGTTGGCCGGCTCGACGTGCTCACCAACGTCCTGATGGGCCGGCTTGCCGAGATTCCGTCTTGGCGCTCGCTCGCGCAGCTGTGGCCTGCCGAGGATGTTGCGCTCGCGCTGTCTGCGCTCGAGCAGTTCGACATGGCGTCGCTTGCTGCGCAGCGCGCCGATCAACTCTCGGGCGGACAGCAGCAGCGCGTCGCGATCGCGCGGGCGCTGGTGCAGAATCCCGAGATCATCCTCGCCGACGAGCCGATCGCCTCGCTCGATCCCCGCAACACCCGGATCGTGATGGATGCGCTGCTGCGAATCAACAAGCATTTCGGAATCACCGTGGTCTGCAACCTGCATTCGCTCGATCTGGCGCGCAGCTATTGCGATCGCTTTATCGGCATGGCCGCTGGACGGATCGTTTTCGACGATTTGCCCGCCGCGCTGACCGCGCAGATCGCGCGCGAGCTCTACGATCTCGAGGCCGACGACGTCATGGATAGCGTCCGGCCCGTGCCGCCCGTAACCGTTCCGGCTTTCGGCGAAGCCGCCGTGGCCTGAGGCGTGAGTCACGCTGATTTCAGCCGTCGCATCTCGTGGCGGCCCAACCCTACGACAGCAACAAGAGGATTTGCCATGATCAATCGTCGCGTCATCCTGGCGGGCGTTGCCGCGCTTGCCTTCGCCGGTTCGGCCTCGGCCGAGGATTGGAAGGCCAAATATCCGGAGCTGACCTTCGCGGTCATCCCGGCCGAGAACGCTTCGGGCGTCACCGAGCGCTGGACGCCGTTCGTCAACTACCTGTCCAAGGAGCTCGGCACCAAGGTGACGCTCCGCATCGCCAACGACTATGCGGCCGTGATCGAAGGTCAGCGCGCCGGCAACATCCACATCGCGAGCTACGGCTCAGCCTCGTTCGCTCGTGCGCGCCTGACCGGCGTCAAGATCGACGCCTTCGCCAACGACATCAACGCCGATGGCAGCACCGGCTATTATTCGGTGTTCTTCGTCAAGGCAGCCAGCCCGTACCAGAAGGTCGAAGACCTCAAGGGCAAGAATCTGGGCCTCGTCGATCCGAATTCGACCTCGGGCAACAACGTGCCGCGTTTCGAACTCAACAAGATGGGCGTGACCGATGCCGAGACCTATTTCAGCAAGGTCGTCTTCGCCGGCAGCCACGAGAATGCGATCCTCGCGCTCGCCCAGGGTACCGTCGACGTCGCCGCCAACCAGTGGACCAGCGACAACGACTCGACGCTGGCGCAGATGCTCACCAAGGGCATGCTGAAGAACGCCGACGGCTCGCCGATGAAGAAGGACGACTTCCGCATCATCCACAAGTCGGCGCCGATCATCAACGGGCCCTATGCCTACAATTCGGATCTGCCGGCCGACCTGAAGGCGGCGATCGCCAAAGCGTTCTTCGATGCCCCGGCCAAGGACAAAGCGGCGTTCGACCGTCTCTCCGACGGCCAGAAGAAGGGGTTCCATCCGGCCACGACCAAGGACTGGGATGGCACGATTGACCTGATCAAGTTCGTCGACAGCCTGCGCAAGAAGGCGTCCTGATCCGAACTGCCTGCGACGGTGAGCCGGGCCTGTAAAGGCCCGGCTCTTGTCGTGCGGCAAACCGAGTCGTCTTGAAGCAGGGACAGCATAGGCCCGATGACGGTCGCCGTTTCCATCCTTCCGAGCCAGCAGCTTGCGGCTCTGAACGACGCCTATCGCCGGGCGGTCGCGCGACGCCGCCTGCGGTTTGCGGTCTCGATGGCGGCGTTTCTCGCCGTTCTCCTCGTTGCCGCCGTCGGCGCCGAGGTCAACTTGGCGACGCTCTTCACGTATTTCGGCAACTTCGTCAGCTATTTCGACCGCCTCTTCACGCTCGATGACGGTCACCGCGTCTGGACCAATTTTTCCGAGTGGTTCTGGGGCTTCAGGAAGTGGATCAAGCTGCTCGGTGAGACGCTGCTGATCAGCTATGTCGGCACGCTCGCGGGCATGCTGCTCGCGTTTTGTCTCAACTTCCTTGCGGCCGAGAACACTTCGCCGGCGCCGTGGATCCGGTTCGCCGTGCGCCGGCTGCTCGAATTCGCGCGTACCGTTCCGGGCATCGTATTTGCGCTGATCTTCGTCATCGCCTTCGGCCTCGGACCGGTGGCCGGTGTGCTCGCGATCGCCCTCCATTCCACCGGCGCGCTCGGCAAGCTGTTTTCCGAGGTGGTCGAGAACGCCGACATGAAGCCGGTCGAAGGTGTCAGGGCCACCGGCGCGAGCTGGCTCTCGTGCATGCGCTTTGCCGTGCTGCCGCAGGTCATCGCCGGCTTTTCGAGCTACACGCTGCTGCGCTTCGAGATCAACGTTCGCGAGGCATCCGTCATGGGCTTCGTCGGTGCCGGCGGCATCGGTCAGGAGCTCGTGGTCGCAGTCCGCAAGTTCTATTATTCCGATGTCAGCGCCATCCTCGTGATGATCGTGGTGACGGTGTTCCTGATCGACATCGGCACCGGCTGGCTCCGCGGGCGGCTGTTCGGCGCGGAGGCGCGGACATGAGCCTTCCGGATACGCCGGACCAGACGCAGCTTCGTGAGCACTATCCGCAGATCTTCAATCGGCCGATGTCGGCGCGGCTGGCGACGCCATTGGTGCTGCTGCTCGCGCTTGCAGTGTTCGTCTTCGGCCTCGTGGACCTGGAGTTCTCGCCGTCGCGCATTCTGTCGGGTCTGAGCCAGCTCGGCTGGATCGCGCGCCTGATGCTGCCGCCCGATCCGGGCGGGTCGCTGCCGATCTATCTCAAGGCGCTCGGCGAGACGCTGTCGATCGCAGTACTTGGCACCACGCTCGCCGCCTGCGCGGCGTTCCCGGTGAGCCTGCTCGCGGCACGCAACGTGATTCCGTCAGCGATCTTCCGGTTTCCCGTGCGCCGGCTGTTCGACACCATCCGCGGCGTTGACACGCTGATCTGGGCGCTGGTCTGGATCAATGTCGTCGGACTCGGGCCGTTCGCCGGCGTGCTTGCGATTGCGGTCTCCGATTTCGGCGCGCTCGGCAAGTTGTTCTCGGAGGCGTTGGAGGGCGCCGACCGCAAGCAGGTCGAAGGCGTGCGCGCCGCCGGCGGCAGCGCTCTGCATGAGATCCGCTTCGGCCTGCTGCCGCAGGTGCTTCCTGTGATCGCCGGCCAGGTGCTCTACTTCGTCGAATCCAATACGCGCTCGGCGACCATCATCGGCATCGTCGGTGCAGGAGGAATCGGGCTGCAGCTTGCCGAGCAGATTCGGGTGCTGGAATGGCAGAAGGTGTCGTTCCTGATCCTGATGATCCTGGTGGCGGTGGCCGCGATCGATTGGATCTCGAATAGGCTGCGCTTCGCCATCATCGGCCGCCGCGCGGTGGCCTAGCCTTCCACCTCGAAGGTGACGCGCTCGGCGGCGAAGCGCGAGCGCTTGCTGACCAGCGGCGTGCCGTCGGCATCGACATCGGTGCTGTCGACCACCAGGACCGGGCGTCCGAGCGCGAGATCGAGCCGCGCGGCGTCGCTTGCATCGGCGATCGCCGCAGTGATGCGGGTTGCGCCGCGGCGATAATCGCGGATTCCATAGTGCGCCAGCAGGGCCGTCATCGAGCGGGTCGCGGCGAAAACCCGTCCCGCGTCCGGAAACCGCTCGGCCGCCAGCCAGGACGTGCTGACGCAGATCGGCGTCTTGTCGGCAAAGCGCAGCGCATCGATGCGTGTGAGGGGCGTGCCGGTCTTCAATCCCAGGAGGCGCGCGAGCTCGCGCGTTGCGGGCTCCTCGGAGGCTGCGATCAGCTGCCCGCGCGGCTCGCGGCCGCCGGCGCCCACGATCTCCGAGAAGCGGGTACGCGATCGTAGTGGATAGGACAGGCGGGGGGCTTCCACGTAAGTGCCGCTGCCGCGCTCGGCGCGCACCAGCCCGCGCTCGGCCAGTGTCGCCAGCGCGCGCCGCACGGTGTGGCGGTTGACCCGGTAAGTCTCCGCGATTTCGGTCTCGCCGGGCAGGCGCGTTCCGGCGGCGAAGCGGCCATCGGCAATGTCGCGCTCGATCCCGTCGGCGACCCGTCGCCACAGGGCGACGCCCGAATCGGCGTTCTGCATGCTCAATCGCAGCTCCTCGCGCGGATCTGAAAATCACGGCCATGTCATCAAACAGTCATGGCGCTCTCTTATCAAGTTGTCTATTATCATAGACAACTTGAGCCGGGCAAGATCGAGGATGGTGATGAGCGGCGAGATCGCGATGCGCGAGAGGCGGCGGGAGGCGATGCGGGTGCTGGCGCATGTGCCGGCAGCCGAAATCGTGACGCTGATGAACGAACTCACTGTCCCGCCGCATCAGGATCTGCGAACGCCGGAAAATGGTCTGGTCATGCTGCGCGGCCGGGTCGGCGGCGACGGTGCGCCGTTCAATGTCGGCGAGGCGACCGTCTCTCGTGCCGCTGTCCGGCTCGCGAGCGGCGAGGTCGGGTTCGGCTACGTGCTCGGACGCGACGGCGACAAGGCGCGTTTGATCGCGCTGTGCGACGCGCTGCTGCAGACGCCCGATCATGCCGAGGCGATCGAGACCGGCGTTGTCGCTCCCCTGCGGGAGCAGGTGCAGGCGGGCTGGCAACGAACCGCCGCGGAAGCTGCGGCGACACGCGTCGATTTCTACACGATGGTGCGGGGAGAAGGGTGATGGCAGCGGCGAACGTCGATCTGCAGCCGGGGTTTGCCGACAAGGTGCTGTCGGCGCAATCGACCTTCCGCACCGTGATGGAGGCGATGGCGCGGCCGGGGCAGGTGATGCCGGTCGCCGACGAAGTCGGTCGTCCGTCATCAATGATGGCCGGCGTCGCGGCGGTCGCGCTGACCTTGCTGGATCAGGACACGCCGCTCTGGCTCGATCCGGCTTTCGCCAGCGCGCCTGATGTCGGTGCCTGGCTGCGGTTTCACACCGGTGCGGCGATCGTGGACCGGCAGGATGCGGCCAGCTTCGCGTTGATCGCGGAGTCGGCCATGCTGCCGGATCTCTCCTCGTTTGCGTTGGGCACGCCCGAATATCCGGACCGGTCGACGACCTTGATTCTGCAGGTGCCGAGTCTGTCCCGAGGCCGGACCTTTCATCTGCGTGGTCCAGGGATCAGTCGCACGACATCGCTCACAGTGATACTCGAGCCTGCCGACCTGTTCGACCGGCTGTCGATCAACGAGCAGCTGTTTCCGCGCGGCATCGACGTGATCCTGGTCGACGACCGTTCACTGGTCGCAATTCCGCGCACCACCCGACTCGCATGTGCAGGAGCCTGACGCATGTATGTGGCCGTCAAAGGTGGTGAGCGCGCGATCGAGAACGCGCATCGGCTGCTGGCGCATGAACGCCGCGGCGCGCGCGACGTGCCTGAGCTGTCGCTGCTGCAGATCTCCGAGCAGCTCGGGCTCGCGGTCGATCGCGTCATGAGCGAGGGCTCGCTGTATGACCGCGAGCTGGCGGCGCTGGCGATCAAGCAGGCGAGGGGCGATCTCATCGAGGCGATCTTCCTGGTGCGCGCCTTCCGCGCGACCTTGCCGCGGTTCGGCGCCACCGAGCCGGTCGATACCGGTGCGATGCGGGTGCAGCGGCGGGTCTCCTCGACCTTCAAGGACATTCCAGGCGGCCAGGTACTGGGGCCGACGTTCGACTACACGCACCGGCTGCTCGATCCCGGCTTGGCTGCAGGAGGTGATCCGGAAGCGCCGAGTCTCGCGGCGACGTCCGACGTCCCGATGCCTCGTGTCACCGACATCCTCGGGCAGGACGGGCTGATCGAGCCGTCGCCTGCGGCGGACGCCGACGCGCCGGTCGGCGATCTCACGCGCGATCCCCTGAGCTTTCCTGCAGGGCGCGATCTGCGGCTGCAAAATCTCGCGCGCGGCGACGAAGGCTTCCTGCTGGCGCTGGGATACTCGACCCAGCGCGGCTATGGCCGCAACCATCCGTTCGCCGGCGAGATCCGCTTCGGCGAGGTCGAGGTCGAGTTCTTCGCCGAGGAGATCGGCTTTGCGGTGCCGCTTGGCTCGGTCGAGCTGACCGAGTGCCAGATGGTCAATCAGTTCAAGGGCTCGGCGACCGAGCCGCCATGTTTCACACGGGGCTATGGTCTGGCCTTCGGCCAGAGCGAGCGCAAGACGATGTCGATGGCGCTGGTCGACCGCGCCTTGCGCGCACGCGAGCTCGGCGAGGATTTGATCGCGCCGGCGCAGGACGAGGAGTTCGTGATGTCGCACTCCGACAACGTGCAGGCGACCGGGTTCGTCGAGCATCTGAAGCTGCCGCATTACGTCGACTTCCAGTCCGAGCTCGGCCTGCTGCGCAAGCTGCGCCAGGAGTTTGCCGACGCCAACGCCGCTCCCGCGCTGAAGGAGGCTGCGGAATGAACGCGCCGACCTACAACTTCGCCTATCTCGACGAGCAGACCAAGCGGATGATCCGTCGCGCGATCCTCAAGGCGATCGCGATTCCCGGCTATCAGGTGCCGTTCGCCAGCCGCGAAATGCCGATGCCCTATGGCTGGGGCACCGGAGGCGTGCAGGTCACCGCAGCCATTCTCGGTCCGGACGATGTGCTCAAGGTGATCGACCAGGGCTCCGACGACACCACGAACGCGATCTCGATCCGCAAGTTCTTCGCCAAGACCGCCGGCGTCGCCACGACGACGTCGACCGAACAGGCGAGCGTGATCCAGACCCGCCATCGGATCCCCGAGGCGCCGCTACGCGAGGGGCAGGTGCTGGTCTATCAGGTGCCGATCCCCGAGCCGCTGCGGTTTCTCGAGCCGCGCGAGACCGAGACGCGCCGCATGCATGCGCTGGCCGAATATGGGCTGATGCACGTCAAGCTGTACGAGGACATCGCCCGCTTCGGTCATATCGCCACGTCCTACGCCTATCCGGTGAAGGTCAATGCGCGCTATGTGATGGATCCGTCGCCGACGCCGAAATTCGACAATCCGAAGATGGACAATTGCCCGGCGTTGCAGTTATTCGGCGCCGGGCGCGAGAAGCGCATTTATGCGATTCCGCCGTACACGTCGGTCGTCTCGCTCGATTTCGAGGACCATCCGTTCACGCGCTACAAGTTCGATGCGCCTTGTGCGCTGTGTGGCGCGGAGGACTCCTATCTCGACGAGATCGTGACTGACGACAAGGGCAGCCGCATGTTCGTCTGCTCCGACACCGATTATTGCGAAGGTCGGCAGGCGGCCGGACATCGCGGCGTTGAGAACGCAGCCCCGCACAAGGAAGCCGCCCATGGTTGAGGTGACCCGTGCCACCGATCAGCCACTGCTGGTCGCCGAAGGCCTGTCGAAGAGCTATGGCCGGCTGTCGGCCTGTCGCGACGTCTCGTTCGTGCTCTATCCGGGCGAGGTGCTCGCCATCGTCGGCGAATCCGGTTCGGGCAAGTCGACGCTGCTGCAGATGCTGTCAGCGCAACTCGCGCCGAGCGGCGGCCGCGTGTCCTATCGGATGCGTGACGGGGTGCTGCGCGACCTCGCGCAGCTTGGCGAGGCCGAGCGGCGCTTCCTGTTCCGAACCGACTGGGGCTACGTGCATCAGGACCCGGCGCAGGGCCTGCGCATGGCGGTCTCCGCCGGCGCCAATGTTGGCGAACGCCTGATGGCCGTTGGCTGGAACAATTACGGGCGGATCAGACAGACGGCGTCATCCTGGCTCACACGAGTCGAGATCGATGTCAGTCGCATCGACGATGCGCCGCGGACCTATTCCGGCGGCATGCGGCAGCGGCTGCAGATCGCGCGCAATCTCGTGACCGAGCCGCGGCTGGTGTTCATGGATGAGCCGACCGGCGGGCTCGACGTCTCGGTGCAGGCCCGGCTGCTCGACCTGATGCGCAGCCTCGTCAACGAGCTCGGCCTTGCCGCGATCGTGGTCACGCATGATCTGGCTGTGGCGCGGCTGTTGTCTCACCGTGTGATGGTCATGAAGGAGGGGCGGGTGATCGAGACCGGCCTCACCGACCAGGTGCTCGACGATCCACGCGAGCCCTACACCCAGCTCCTCGTATCCTCGATCCTGCCGCCATGAGCCACATGCGATGACCGTGATGATCGATATCGAAAATGCCGAGAAGACCTTCACCATGCACCTGCAGGGCGGCATCTTGTTGCCCGTGGTGCGCGGCGTGTCGTTCCAGGTCAGGGCCGGGGAATGCGTCGTGCTGGCCGGACCCTCGGGCGCGGGCAAGTCATCGATCCTGAAGATGATCTTCGGCAACTACCGCTGCGATGGCGGCCGCGTCGGCGTCCGTCATGAGGGTGAGATCACCAACATCGCGGGAGCCGAGCCGCGGCTGGTGCTCGACGCGCGGCGGCAGACGTTCGGCTATGTCAGCCAGTTCCTGCGGGCCGTGCCGCGTGTGCCGGCGCTCGACGTCGTCGCCGAGCCGCTGCTCGCGGCCGGCGTATCGCGGGACGAGGCGCGCGCGCGCGCTGGCGCTCTGCTCGCCCGGCTCAACATTCCGGAGCGGCTGTGGTCGCTGCCGCCGTCGACGTTTTCCGGCGGCGAGCAGCAGCGCGTCAACATCGCCCGTGGCTTCATCTCGGAGCTCCCGATTCTGCTGCTGGACGAGCCGACGGCGTCGCTCGACGCTGCGAACCGGGCTGTCGTGGTCGATCTGATCGCGGCGAAGAAGCGAGCCGGTGTGGCGATGCTGGCG
Organism: Bradyrhizobium sp. HKCCYLS2038; assembly: GCF_051167655.1. Taxonomy (NCBI): domain Bacteria; kingdom Pseudomonadati; phylum Pseudomonadota; class Alphaproteobacteria; order Hyphomicrobiales; family Nitrobacteraceae; genus Bradyrhizobium; species Bradyrhizobium sp. HKCCYLS2038. Next base: position 1,914,347 of record NZ_JBNPTM010000001.1, read on the forward strand.
ATCGTGCATGATGATGATATCAGGATCGCGATCGCTGACCGCATCGTCGACGTGACGACATTCGCAGCCGCGGCTTAGAGGGCAGAACAGCAGATGGACGCGAACATGTCTGAAACCGTGATAGGCAACGCCCGGCTGGTCCTCGCGGACCGGGTGATCGAGCGGGGCTGGGTGGCGATCGTCGGAGGGCGGGTCGCCGAAATCGGTGACGGCGCGGCGCCGGCCGGCAGTCTGGACGCGGAGGGCGATCTGCTGATGCCTGGCCTCGTCGAACTGCATACGGATCACCTTGAGGCGCACTTCGTGCCGCGGCCGAAGGTCTATTGGGACCCGGTCGCCGCCGTGATCTCCTACGACGGCCAGCTCGCCACCGCCGGCATCACCACCGTTTTGGACTCGCTGCGGGTCTGGAGCGAAGAGGGCGCCGAAGGCGTCGACGGTCAGGCCAATGTGCTCGCGGACGCAATCGGGCGGGCGCGCGACGCGCGTCTGCTGCGCGCCGATCACTTCCTGCATCTGCGCTGCGAAGTGCCGATGCCGACGGTGGTCGAGGAAGCGAAGCAGTTGGCGGGCCGCCCGGATGTCCGTCTGATGTCGCTGATGGATCACACGCCGGGCCAGCGCCAATTCCGCGACGAAGGCAAGCTTCGCGACTACTACCGCGGCAAGAGCGGCGGCAAGACCGATGCCGAGCTCGACGTGATGTTCGCGCGCCGCTTTGCCTATCAGCAGACCTATGCGGCGGCCAACATGCGCGAGATCGTTGCTCTGGCCAAAACGCACGACGTGCCGCTCGCCAGCCATGACGACACCACCGACGAGAATGTCGCCGACGCGATCAAGGACGGCATCGCCGTGGCGGAGTTTCCGACCACCATGGAAGCGGCGCGGGGCCTGCACGAGGCGGGCATCAGCATCCTGATGGGCGCGCCCAACGTGGTCCGCGGCGGCTCGCATTCCGGAAATATCGCGGCTGTAGACCTCGCGCGCGAGGGCCTGCTCGACATTCTCTCGTCGGACTACGTCCCGTCGAGCCTGCTGATGGGCGCGCTGCAGCTGCCACAGCGCGCGCCGGCGATCGATCTCGCGGCCGCGGTGCGGACCGTGACCAAGGCTCCGGCTGAAGCGGTGGGGCTGCGCGACCGTGGCGAAATCGCTGCCGGCAAGCGCGCGGACCTCATTCGGGTTCACGTGGCCGGCGACGTCGCCGTCGTGCGCAGCGTCTGGCGGGAAGGATCGCGGGTCGCATGACCGACATCCCGGCTTCATCACTTGGCTCCGAACCAATTGGCTCCGGTCGGCTCGGTCCCGGCCGTCTTGTGCTCGTGGTCGGGCCCAGTGGCGCCGGCAAGGATACGCTGCTCAACGTGGCGCGTCGTGAATGCAAAGATGACGATCGCATCGTCTTTCCACGGCGGATCGTCACCCGCGAGGCCTCGGCGTTCGAAGACAATCTCGAGATGACGGCATCAGCTTTTCGCGAGGCCCTGGAGGCGGGCCAGTTCGCTCTGCATTGGGAGGCCCACGGGCACGACTATGGCGTGCCGCGGACGATCAATGACGACATTCTCGTCGGACGCACCGTGGTCGTGAACGTGTCGCGGACGGCTATCCCGGCGGCGCGGCGCGACTACGCGCATGTGGTCGTCGTTTCCATCACTGCTCCGGCGGAGGTCCTTGCCGAGCGGCTCGGCAAGCGGCATCGCTCGAGCGATGGCGACATCGGCGAGCGTCTGCACCGCTCCGTGTCGGACGAAGCGACTGCAGCGGACGTGACGATCGTCAATGTCGGCGATCCCGCGGCACACGGTCGCCGGCTGGTCGACGTGATCAGAGGGCGGACCGATGCGATGCCGATCAGATCCACAGGAGCAGGCGGCGATGTCGATCATCACCACGATTGAGCAGCTCGAGGCGATTTATGGCGAGACGGGGCTGACATCGACGGCGAAAGTCGCGGATCGGGTGACGCCCCACTACCGAATCATGATCGAGACGTCGCCCTTCGTGGCGCTTGCGACATCAGGCCCGGAAGGTCTCGATTGTTCGCCCCGCGGCGATCTGCCGGGGTTCATTCGCATTCACGACGACAAGACGTTGATGATGCCCGATCGGCGCGGTAACAATCGCATCGACTCGCTGCGCAACATCGTGCGCGATCCGCGGATCGCCCTGCTGTTCCTGATTCCTGGATCTGGCAACACGCTGCGTGTCAACGGACGAGGCCATCTCTCGGCCGCTCCCGACCTGCTGGAATCCTTCCGCATGGAAGGCAAGCTGCCGCGCTCGGTCCTGGTCATGACGGTGGAGGAGATCTATTTCCAGTGTGCGCGCGCAATTGTCCGCGCCGATCTCTGGAATCCCGAGAAGCGGATCGATCCGCGCAAGTTGCCGACGCCGGGTCAGATCCTGGCTGCAATGACTGCCGACGGCATCGATGGTGCGCAGTACGACCGCGAATGGCCGGAGCGTGCGCGCAAGACGATGTGGTGAGCGGGCCGTGCCATGGCCAGGAGCACGTCGTTGCTCGTCGTCAGGCAGCGACATCGAGCAGGCGCGAGGATCCTCTGATCAGAACCTTGCGCCCCATCTGGGTGATCTCTGCAGTTCCATCGCTGATGCTCGCCAGTTCCAGCGCAGCGAGTTGATTGACGATCATGCCATTCAGCCGGCGGCGCTCGCGTGCGGGAATGCGAAGCGCCTTCAGCGTTTCCCATTGATCCGGCGTGAGCTCGTGTTCGAATTCCGCGTTCATGCTGCCTCGAATGTTTGACGTTCGGCATCGTCTTAGAAAGTTCGCGTGACGAAGATGCGACCTTCATGCATCCGTAGTGATACGGCGCTGGATTACGCCCGTTCGGCCGGTGAATTAATTCAAATTTGAATGATCTCGCGCGCGCCCTGCTGCAATGCAGCCAACTCTGTTGTTAGCGGTGAGCCGTGACGTCTCGTTAAGAGAAAATTAAGGCAGATCGCCGGGCCGTAGCAGTAACGCCGCTGTCACATCAGTGTGTCAAACGGCGCAGTCGACTTCGCGTGTGGTGTCTGTCGCTCAAGCGCGCGGTGATGCTGGCAGGCTGCGAACTCTCCGTCTTGCGAACGATAGGTCGTGGCGACAGTCTCGACCTGGTGGGTGCGCGCGAAGTTTTACGAGCTGTCCGTTCGCTCGGTGGATGGGCGCGGTCGCTTGGATCTCGCGATACGACCAAGCCAGTGCGCCGATGTGCCGAGCATCCTACCGCTCTTCCATCATCGTGAAGACCGCTCCGGTCAGCGTCGCGCCGACCGCAAAGGACAGCGTCAAGGCGGCCACGATGATCGTCAGAGTCATGTTCGGTTCGACGCTGTGCGCGATGAGCCGCGAGATCCCGAACGTGTCCATATGGGTCAGTGCGAAGGCGAAGCCGAGACCGAGCGCCGTGCCCATGAACGCATGGCAGGCAAGCTCGATCAGGATCGCCGGGTCGATCAGCGCGCGGCGCTTTTTGGGCGGCATGTCCATGTCCTCCGCTTTCGCCTGAGAACGCGTGACCGTATCGGCGGTTCCGGCCGGACCGCGCCGTGGGCGGCCGCAAAGCGGATTGCCAAACGGCGGCGGGAGCGGCTACGGACATGAGGTCGCCGTCGCGCGCGGATGTCGCACCGTTCAGGCCAAGCCATGAGGCGGCCGAACGGGACGGCACTGGTCCAACAGGGAGGACAAAGACCATGACAAACGCCGTTCGATTCCACAAAACCGGCGGTCCCGAGGTGCTGGTCTGGGAGGAGGTCAGCGTCGGCAAGCCTGGCCCCGGCGAAGCCCGTATCCGGCACACCGCCGTCGGTCTCAATTTCGTCGACATCTACAATCGTTCCGGCCTCTATCCCGTCCAGCTGCCGAGCGGATTGGGCAGCGAGGGTGCCGGCGTGATCGAGGAGTTGGGGGAAGGGGTCTCGGATCTCAAGGTCGGCGACCGCGTCGCCTACGGTTCATCGCCGCTCGGCGCCTATTCCGAAGCGCGCCTGATCCCGGCGGCCCAGCTGATCAAGCTTCCCGACGAGATCGACGACAAGACGGCGGCGGCGATGATGCTCAAGGGCCTGACCGTCCAATACCTGATCCGGCAGACCTATCGGGTGAAAGCCGGCGACACCATCCTGCTGCATGCGGCGGCCGGCGGCGTCGGTCTGATCCTCAGCCAATGGGCCAAGCATCTGGGAGCCACCGTCATCGGCACCGTCTCCAGCGATGACAAGGCGCAGCAGGCCAAGGCCCACGGCTGTGATCACACCATCATCTATTCGCGCGAGGATTTCGTCGCGCGCGTCGGCGAGATCACCGGGGGCAAGAAGGTGCCCGTGGTCTACGATTCCGTCGGCAAGGATACGTTCCTGAAGTCGCTCGACTGCCTGGCGCCGCTCGGCTACGCGGTGCTGTTCGGTCAGTCCTCGGGCACGGTCGATCCGCTGAATCTCGGGCTGCTGGCGCAGAAGGGTTCGCTCTTCGTGACCCGGCCGACCCTGTTCACCTATGCGGCCAAGCGCGAGAGCCTTGTTGCGATGGCGAACGAGCTGTTCGACGTCGTCAAGTCGGGCGCCGTGAAGATCGAGGTCAACCAGACCTATCCGCTCAAGGACGCCGCCAAGGCCCACGCCGACTTGGCCGCCCGCAAGACCACCGGCTCGACCGTTTTTCTGGTCTGATCTGGTTTGACGCTGGACCAGCGGACCGGCTGCGCAGCCGTCTGCCGGTTCTCGGCCGAACCCGGCTAGACCTGCTCGTGCTTGCGCAGATCGCGTTCGTGATCGAACCGCGCGGCCTGCAGGTCGGTGTCGATGCCGACCAGCTCCGGAACCGCCGCTTCCGAAATGATGTCCGCGGTGATGTCCTCGACCGAATGGTCGAGGATCTCATGGATGAAGCTGATGTTCGAAAACTCCCCCGACGCCACGCGTGCAATCACGTCGCGCCGGGTCATTTCGGGGTCGACCACGGCCTCCCGTCCCCGGCGGCCGTAGTCGATCATCACGACGAAGTACTGCATGCACCGCCAATTCGGGTGAGTCGTCACTACCGCGGCATTATTTCTGAAAAACGGAAAAATGTCAACGGCCGTGTTCACCGACGCGCGGGCAGGCGCGGAGGTCGCCCTCCGTCCTGCTTTATTTGCTGGCCGCTCGCGCCGCCCGGGCGCGGGCCGCCGACTTGCTCCGCATCCGCTGGATCTGGCCGCGCGGCAGGGTGACGAAGATTTCCCCGATCCAGTCCAGCTTGACCCCCACGATCGGCTTGGCGTTGAAGCTCTTGAGGTTGACCAGGGACGACGACTTGCCGCGCTCGATCGTCTTCAGATAGCGCTCGCCCGACTTGAGCCGCACCACCGCTTCCTCGCCGTAGAAGCTCGACAGCGGGTGCCGCTGCTCCCGGTAGACCACGATCACGTCGCCGTTCTCATATTTCGGCAGCATCGAATCGCCGGAGACCTCGAAGGCGATGGTCTCTTCCGAGATCGGGAAGGGCAGGGCGACCTCTCCCAGGCCCTCGAGCGGCACCTGCTCGTATTCCGGCTCGATAACGGAGCCCGCGCCGACCCGCCCCATGATCGGAACCGAATTCAGCTCCAGGTAATCCGTGATCAGGGGAATTTCGGCGGCCTTGATCAGCCGTTGCCCTCCGAGAATCTCGGAGACGGCCCCCGGGCGCACCCCCATGGCGCGGGCGAGGCCGCCTTTGGTCTTCCCCGGCTTCTCCAGGGCACGCTCGATCATGGCGACGTCCAACATGACTTCATTTCTCCGTTGCGAATCTGGTGAGGCACTATATCTTTCCGATAATCAGAACTCAAGCTTGACTTTTCGTTCGGAATATCGGAAATTGAGCCGGTCGGGAAGCGGGGCGCCAAGGCGCGGCCGCCCCGGCGCTCCCCGATGCAGACGAAGAGGCGAGAATGCAGTCCACCGATTGGCCAGAGCGACATTCACTGATGTTGCGAGAGCTTCATGCCAAGGGATTGTCCTATGCGGAGATCGCGCGGGCCCTGAATACCGAATTCGGCACCGCCTACACCCGGAATGCGACGCTCGGCCGCGGCAAGCGGTTGGGGCTGGCGGCGCCGGGCGGCCTGAAAGCGGCGCGCGGACCCGATCTCCGGCCGGCACCTGCCTTCATGGGATCCGGCCGCCGGCGCCGGGTCAGAGACCAAAAGGAGCCCGACGGCAGGCGGATTCCGGTTTCGGCTCCCGAGCTGCCGGCCCCGGTGCGGCTTCGCTGTGTCGGCATCAGTCCCCGGCTGCTGTCGCTGGATCAGCTCGAGCCCGGCGACTGCCGCTATCCCTACGGCGGAGACCGCGACGACGATCCCATCACTTTTTGCGGCCATCCGCGTCGGCCCGGCTCGAGCTATTGCAGCCCGCATTTCCAACTGACCCGCAATCCGGATGTCATCGCCGATCGCCCGATGCGGCCATTGACCTTGCGGCTCGTCGCCGCGGCGTAGCCGGCAGGCACCGCCGACCAGACCCGATTTCAACCCGCATGCCGGAGGACAAAAATGGCGCGACCCAAACGCAGCAAGTCGATTCGCATCTCGAAGAGCCATGACCGCAGGGCTCATGATCTGCCGCCGCATGCCGATGTGGTCGCCGTCGAAATCGACGATCCCCTCGCGCTCGAACCGGGCGAGAAGATCGTCGCGCTTCGATCCGTGCGCAACGACCCGCTTGGACGGCTGCACGCGCACAAGCAGCTGGATGATGCGCAATATCGCGCCGGCCGCGCCTTCCAATCCGACTGGGAGCGGGCCGAGCGAGGTCCACAGGCGATCGATCCCTCGCGTGATCACGTGGATGGCGCCCAGGGCCGGGAGCTCGTCACCGAAGGCCAGCGTCAGGCCATGGTCAGGCTGAACCGGGCCGAGCGCGAGCTCGGCGCGGATGGGGCGGCGATCGTGCACGACATCCTGGTGCATGGTCTCACGATGGAACTGGTCGGGCACAAGCGAGGTCTGGCCAGCCAGCGTTGGAATGATTATTTCGCGCGCCGCTTCAAGGAATGCCTGGATCGGCTGGCCGTGGTCTACGGCTTTTCGAACGGACGACCCGCTGGGACGTATCGCGAGGCGACGCGTCCGACCCGCCGGATCGATCCCCGGTCTTAGCCAGCGGGAGGGGCGTTCGCGAACCGATCGCTTTTCGCGGGCGCCCGCACTTCTCTTGGGATCAAGGATGCGGCGTCACGGCATAGGTGGTGCTATAGGGCTCGACCCGCAGCGAGGCATGGGCGAGCAGGGCAATCTTGGCCGAAGGCGCCATCTGCAGCTCGCCGTTCGGTCCGCGATGGACGTTGTACTGCCACGCCGTCAGATCGCCCTTTTGCGCCAGCGCATGCGCGATGGCGCCCGCGTCGGTGCCGCCGATCGTCTTCAGCTCGTCAGCGCTCAGGCCGATCACGATCTCGTCCTTGACGGTGACGACCTTGAACAGCGACGTCTTGGTATCGTCGGCCATGCCGGAGGAGGCGGCAGCAGTCAGCATGGCAATGGCTCCGAACAATCGCGTGAGCTTGGCACTCATCAAATATCCTCTTGGCCGGGTGGCCGTCATGGTCATGAACGTGCAAGGCATTGGTTTCCAATGACGGGCAGTTGGTTCGCGAAAAATCGCTGAGATCTGGATTGAACCCGACAGCGTGGACGTGCGTCTAAGCACGTTCGGGGGCGGATGGAAGTTTGCTGCGCGCAACCGGGTTGAATTGCCGGTTGACGCAGATCAAGCTGCATCTCGCGTCGTGTTGTATTTGGAAACGAGCGAAGAGACGGGGGATCACATGTCCTGCGAACATTATTTGTTGGGTTCGACCGGCCGGAAGATCGCACTCACGGCCATGGCGATGCTGATCATGACGGCGAGCGAGCCGACGACGGTGCTCGCCCGGTCGTCTGGACCAGCCGGCAAACAGGTGCTCACGAACGGTACGTCCGGTGATGCGACTGATCTCAGCGCCCGTCGGCGCTATCGTCGTCACTACCGCGGCAATCCTGCAGCCGGTCTCGCGATCATGGGCGCGATGATCGGAACCATCGGTGCGATCGCCGCGCATCAGCACGATGACGACTATTACTATGCCGGTCCCGGCTACTACGCCCAACCGGGATATTATGGACCGCCGCCGGTGTACTACGCGCCGCGTCCATATTACGGCCACCCGTACTACGGCCACCCCTATTATGGGCCGCGGGTCCACTACTATCATCCGTATTGAGACAAGGGCGGGCGGCAGCGCTGGGCGCTGCCGCCTCACCTTAAGCTTGCGGAGGGTTGGCGTCAGAAGCCGCCGGCGCTGAAGCGCAGCGGCTGGACGATGTCATACGCCGCTTTGCTCAGCGGCACGGCATAGTCGACCGTCAGCGGCCCGAATGGCGAGGCCCAGGTCATCCCGACGCCGACCGAGGATCGCAGGACGTTTCTATTGGCGATCTGGACGTTCTGGGTCGGACCCCGGTAGCCGAACACGGTGCCGGCGTCGACGAAGGCCGATGCGCGCAACCCGTATTCCTGGGGCAGTCCGGGAATGTTGCTCTGCAGCTCCGCGGTCGTGGCCCAATAGTAGCTTCCGCCGACATTGTCCATGGTCGATCCCGGCGTTACATCACGCGGGCCAAAGCCGCCGGGGGCGAAGCCGCGCACCATGGTCGGACCGCCGAAGAAGCTGTTCAACAGCGGCGCCTGCCGGCCGCCCCAGCCCGTGATGTAGCCGCCCTGGGCGCGAACCATTCCCGTCACGTCGCTGTTGATCGACCGGTAATAGCGGACATCTCCGGTTGTGCGTAGAAACCGGACGTCGCCGCCGAGTCCTGCGATATCCTGGCTGAGCTGGGAGCGAATGCCGTTGGTCGGAAGCTTGTTGTTGTCGAGCGTGCTGGTGGTGACGGTGGTGCCGAGCTGGGACACCAATTGCCGTCCCGCGGTTACGGCCTGCCGGACGGGCAGGGACACCGCGGCCGGGTTGACCCCGGGAGACAGAACCACGTTCTGGTCGAACAGCGAATAGCGCCACAGCATGGCGGTCTGCTCGCTCACGGGCATGCCGAGCGTGACTGCGCCGCCATATGTATTGCTGCCGAACGACTGGAACGCGGTCGCAGTGCTCTGGCGTCCGAACAGCTCGAATCCCGGTGTGGTGCGGCCAAGCGCGAAGGGCGAGGTGAACGCGAGGGTGGCGCCGCGGGCGAACTGACCATAGGTGAACGTCGCCTGCGCCGTGTTGCCGGTGCCGAGCACGTTGCGATCGCCGATCTTGACTTCCGCCAGCAGGCCGTCGGTGCTGGAATAGCCGCCGGACACATTGAAGTCGCCCGTCGGCTGGTCGACCACTTCCACATCCAGCACCACGCGATCCCGCGTCGAGCCCTGCCGTTGCGAGATCTTGACGGTCTTGAAGTAGTTGAGATTGCGCAGGCGTCGTTCGGCGCGGTCGACGAGCGACTTGTTGTAGGCGTCGCCCTCGGCGAAGTCGAATTCGCGGCGCACCACGTCGTCGTGTGTATGCGTGTTGCCGTGGATATCGATGCGCTCCACGTAGCTCCGCCGGCCCTGGTCGATCTGGAAGCGGATGTCGGCGAGACGTGCCGGCGCATTGCGCAGGATGACAGGCTCGACCTGCGCGAACGGAAAGCCGATCTTGCCGAGCTCGGCCGTCAGCCCTTCGGTGGTCTTCGTCAGCTTGCCGTCGTCGAACGTGTCGCTCTCCTGCGTCAGCAGGAGAGGGCGCAAGCGCTCGCAGGCCAGATCCGGCACGTTGCATGACAGCTCGATCTTGCCGAAGCGATAGAGCGGGCCTTCATCGATCGCGAAGGTGACGTCGAACCCGCTGTTGGCCCGGTCGTAGTCGACATTCACGCTGGTCACTTCCGCGTCGGCATAGCCGCGATCGCGGTAGTACTGCCGGATCTGCTCGCGATCGGCGTTGATCCGGTCGGGATCGTAGACGTCGCCTCCGGTGAAGAAGCTCAGCGCGTGCGTTGCCGACGTCTTGATCACGGCGCGCAATTGCCGTGCGCCATAGGCATGATTGCCGACGAAGCTGATCGTCCTGACCGGGGTCTTCTTGCCCTCGGTGATCGTGAACACGAGGTCGACGCGATCATTGCCGCGGTCGATGATTTCGGGCACCACCCGGACGTCGTCGCGACCGACGCGATGATACGCCTCGATGATGCGTGTGACGTCGCCCTGGACCGTTGCGCGCTGCAAGCCGGCGCGCGGCTTCGACAGAACGGCGCTGGTGAGATCGGCGTCCTTCACCTTCTTGTTACCTTCGAAGGCAACCCGGTCGAGCACCTTTGCTTCGGAGACCCGCACGACGACCCGTCCGTTGCCGCGATCGACGTGAACGTCGTCGAACAATCCGGTCGCGACCAGCCCCTTCAGCGCTGCGTCGATGGCGGCCGCATCGTAGAGGCCGCGTGCGTCAGCGTGGAAGTAGGCGCGCACCGTATCGGAATCGATCCGCTTGTTCCCCTGCACGACAATCGAATCTGCCGCGCTGGTAGCTGAGATCGACATCACGGCCAGTGCCGCAACAAGCGACATGGTGCGCCGGACTCTGACGGAGCCGCGTCCGCCTGTGCTCCGGGCGCTCATCACGGGATGTCCCTGCATGCTCGTCATCGCCGCGATGCAAGTTCGGGTGCGCGGCCAAATCATGTCTTGGCCGTGGTGCGTTGTTGGCCCGCGATCACATTTGCGATGACGGCAGCCGCTGGAATGCATGTTCGTCGCAGTTTCGACGCAGACGCGATCCAAAGGCTGGATGCCTTTGCTCGTGCGGTCCTGTCGCCGAGCCTGATGTGGCGTGTGTCAATGGGAGCAGACCATGCGAGTGATCGCGCTGGCCCTCATCGCCTGTACTTTCCTGCAATCCGTCGTCGCGGCGGCGCCCGTTCCGGAGATCGATCCGCAGACGTCGCTCGCTGTGGTCCAGCAATGGATCTACAACTATCGGACCAAGCCTGACTACGCGCACGTGCCTGCGGCGGTCCGCGTCATGTTCCACTCTCAGACGTTCAAGGAGCCGGAGAACGCGGGCATCTATCTCGGCTTCATCGCAGGGGCCATCGGCTCAAACCCCGCCAAGGCCGAGCAGCTCGTAACCAGCTTCTTCCCCGTTCCTCCCGAGGAGGAATGGGTGATCGTTCGCGCGATCGCTTATTCGGGAGTTCCGGACTGGCGCAACCTCATGCGCAAGGTCGCGCCGAAGATGCCGGGCCGTCGCGTCATGATCGAGGGCTATCTGAGCGGCACGCAGCAGACGCTGATGGAGATTCCTCTCGAGGAAACCAAGCCCGGCATGATGGACAAGCTGCGCGGTGCGATGACGCAGAACCCGTTCAAGAAGGAAGAGCGCAAGCTCGATACCCGGCTGAGCTACGCGACCCACCAGGATCTGCTCGACATTCTCTGGGGCTACTACTTCGCGACGGGCTCGCATGTGCCGATCCAGCGCATCGTGCAGATGCTGCCGTGGTCCAAGAGCCGCGACACGGTCGACAAGCTGACGATCGGCAGCATGGCGCGCTATACGCTCGCCAGCTATTCGGTGCGCGACGCCGGCCTGCGCGACTATCTGCGCAGCGAGCTGGCGCGGCAGACCGGTCCGGTCAAGGCGCCGCTGGCCGAGGTCGTCGAGGCCGCCGACACGGTACAGCTCGGCGCGGTGCGCAAGGACGCCGTCGCCGCGGTCGAGGAACTCAAGATCAAGGGCTCCGACGCACGCCGCAACATGGACTTCTGGGGGCAACTCGGGGTGGGGGCTCTGGCGCTCGGCTGCGTCTCGGCGGCTGCCCTCGGCCAGGTCGCCGTCGGAATTCCCTGCGTGATCGGCGGCTCCGCTTCGCAGGGGCTGCTGTCGTTCTGGGAAAAGCAGCAATGAAATGAGAACTGGACGGCCCGAAGTCCGGACGTATCGGCGTTGAAATGGCGTCGCGCAATGCCTGGATCTATCGTGCGGCCGATATGATTTTCGTCGGAATGCACACTTAATGGTTGTGTGTAGGGCCTTGCTCTCGACGATAGGTGGAAACTTGCGGCATAGGCCGGGATTGGCCGGCGTCGTGATGAAAAATCAGGACAGGCTGGCTTTGGCGATCGCGGGATAGACCGGTTCGCGGTGAACTTCCGCGCCGGACTCGTCGACCACCACGATCGATAGTCTGCGATCCGTGATGCGCGGATCGTGACGAAGCCGCCGGGCGAGATCCCGGCTATGCTCGATCGCTCCGGCGCGGGTCGCGAACTCGAGACCGGTGCGGTCTCGGGTCGGAACGCCGTCCTTCATGTCGAAATAATACGTTCGCATGGTCTTCCTGCAGCCACTTTGTCGCGGGAATGGGACTGCGGAGCCCTCACGAAATCCGCAACCCATCGTCCTCCCGGGCAAAGTATAGAAGACCTCTAATGTGGAGGACAAGCTTACCTCCACCGTAATCCGCTCTGGTGTTCGCCAATCGACCATTTTCGCTGGCTTCGGTAGCCAGAAACTGCCAGAAAGCTCAAATTGTGCCGCCAAAATCGACCGACTGGTCAGTTTGGCTTGCTGCAGGAGTTGTTCGCTGGCATACTTTCAACCTCGTCGGGTTCCGCGCGGTCGATTTCCAGGCGGGCCATTCGGAGGATCAAGGTCGCTGTCGTCAAACCGAGGCTCTCGGCCTCGATGGCTGCAGTATCAACCTTGCGCGCAAGGCCTTCACGTTTGCTAAGGACTGGCATTACCGTTTCCTGTCAAAGGTGCGAGATGAAGAATTCGACATTCATCGCGGAGCTGCACACTAAGCTCGGAGCCCCATCGAGCGATGCGGTGGAAAGCCTTCGGCTGTTGAAGGCTTTCCTGCAGCTGGCGCCCGGCCAGCGTGTTGAAGTGATCGAATTGGTTGAGCGGCTGACGTCAGAGCACTCATCGGAAACCGACCGTCCCCTGTCCTGACGTCATCCTTTCTCTTTGCTCGCGGCCGCCGGCTGCGTTGCGATCGCGTAGATCGCATCATCCAGAGCTTCCGATTCGTGCAGCGTCCCGGCTGGCAGCAGGATCTTGTCTCCGGCGCTGCAGATGCGTTCGCCGCCTTCCCACCTGAAGGTCAGCCGTCCCCGGATCACCACGAGGATTTCGTCGACGGGATGCGTGTGAAAGGAATGAACCTTTCCGGCCGCATCGTGCTGCAGTTCGATGCAGCCCTGACGCGGCAGCAGCGCCAGGATATCGGGATCGATCGTGAATTCGGTCTTCGTTCCGGCGATGATCTGGGTCATGCGGCCTGCTCCTTGTCTTCGATCGAAGGCGGCTTGGTCTGCGCGAGCTTGTGGAAGGGACACGCCGGCGGCGGCTGGTTTTCGTCGTAGAGGAAGTACTGCTTGTACTCGCGCCCTTCCGGGTTGCCGTAGCGCCCGAGCAGGGGCGACGGCGTCGTCGTATCGAATGGCACCAGCCGCTTGCGTACTTCGCCGAACGACTTGGCGGCAGCCTGGTCGGTGCCGAGAATCTTCTCGAACACCCAGCGAGGCTGAAACGTGAGCATGAAGGCGCTCGAGCGCCGGCTTTGCCGCATCACATGCGCCGGCGTGCTGCAGACGACGAAGATCGGCTCGCCGGCAAACGAAAACTCCCACATCGGATCATCGACGGCCTGCGGGATCTCTTCGGGCCAGGGCTTCTTGTCGATCCGCGCCAGTTGATCGAGGATCCGCCAGAACTTCTTGTAGTAGGCATCGAGAGTCTGGACCGGACGCGGGCGCGTGAACAGGACGAGCGATGTGTTCGGTCCATGCGAGCGACATTCCGATACGAAGAGAGCGAGCTGCTTGCCGAGAGTGTCGACGTCGAGGGGGTCCAGGAACAGATAGCGGAGCTGGTCGTGGCGATAGCCGGCCACGCCGAATATGCAGGGAAAAGGGCGCGCATCGCTGCTCATTTGAGCTTCGAATTCCGAAAACAGCACACTTTGCCAGCTGCTGACCTGATAGCTGGCGCGGACCTCGTCCTTTCTCAAATACAAACGCGACATACTGACCCTCTCTGTTCTTTTTATGCTTGCTTACCCAGTATCAATTTTCGCCTCATCATCAGCGGGCCGAGAATTCCCGGCAGCGACATCAGCAACAGGATTGCGATCAAGGTGGCGTAGCCTGCGTCGTTCGCGACGGCATGCAGCTTCGTGTCCGGTCCGGCATGAAGACCGCTTGCGGCCACCATGGCGAAAGCGATCACCGGCTGCGCAAGCCCGGCGAAGATGCCGGCGGACGTCGTGTTGATCGACGCGCCGACGCCGATCCGTTCCGCCGTGTAGAGATGCTTGGTGCATTTCAAAATCAGGGGCACGGTGCCGCCGGCCACCAGCCCAAGCACCGCAAACACCACGCCGACATAGAGCAGCCCAAAGGTGTGAGCGATCGCCGGTAGCAGCATCGCGACCAGCAGCATGCGCAGCAGGCTGATGCGTATCAACGCTGTATCCAGCGATCGGGTTCGATCGGCCGCGTGGCCGAGGAAGATCGATCCGATCGCATTGCCGACCATGAATGCGAGCAGCGGACCGCCGGCGGCGGATGCCGAGATGCCGAAATAGTGCGACACCATCGGGATCCCCCAGACGCCAGCCAGCGTGGTGACGACGGCAAAATGCGACGCGAAGCTCATCGCGCAGCCCCAATTCGCGGCTGACCCCAACGCGAGCCAGCTCGCCTGCAGCACGCTCGTCAGCGTCTTTGCGTTCTGGTTGGCCGGTGTGGCCTTCAATGCGACTGCTGCGCAACCGAGATTGGCGAGGCCGACGCATGCGATGACGATGAAGCAGGCGCGCCAGCCAAAGCCGCTGACCGCGGCCGCGAGCGGGGTGGTGGCGACAACGCCGCCGGCGTAGCCCGACACCTGGGAGATGCCGGACATCAGTCCGAAGCGCTCGTCGGAGAAGCTCTGCGCGACCAGCTTCAACAGCGCGGTGAAGACCAGCGCGTCGCCGCAGGCGACGATCAGCCGCGCGATGAACACGGTGGCCAGGGTGGGCGCCAGCGCGAAAGCGAAGCTGCCGACTACCGAGGCGGCCATGCTGCACAGGACGACGCGCTTGACGCCATAGCGGTCGACCAGCAGGCCTGCGGGAATCTGCATCAACGTGTAGCCCCAGAAATAGCTGGAGGCGAGCATCGCGACGCCCGATGCATCGGTGCCGAAGTCGCGCATGAAGCTGAGGCCGACCGTCTGCGGCGACATCCGCTGCAGGAAAGCGATCGCATAGGCGAAGGCAACCGCCGACCATGCGACATAGGCGCGGTCCGCAAGCCTGATCGATGGAGCAGAGACGGCCTGTTGTCCGAGCGCCGCCATCATGCCCTCGCGTAGCCGATCGAGAACAGCGCGTCGGCCGAGTTCGGGATGATGCGCGACATGGCTTGCTCCACGAGGGAGGCCGTGCCGCGATAGTCCTGCCGAATGTGCTCGATGTGTCCGTAGGCGCCGCGCATGATCATGCCGGGAACCTCGAGCGGCTTGCCCGGGTAGAGCCGGGCGCACATCTCGACGCCCGCGGCCTGCAGTTCGGGATCAGCGGCGTCGTCGAGCAGCGACGGCGCAACCTTCTCGCAGATCCTGGCGTTGGCAGCCCACACGATCGGATTGCGCGTCCGCCAGCCATAGAGGATTGCCTCGCGGTGCGGGGTCGCGCCGGGATGCTTGAGAATCTGCGAGGTAAAGAATCCATACAGGCCACGCCCCTGGTGTGCCGGCAGCACCTCCGTTCCACTCCGGTAGATCGCCATTCGCTGTGCGACGGTCATCACGCGGTAGACGGAAAAGGCGATCAGCCCAGTGTGATCGTAGACCAGAACGAGACTGAATCTGCCGTCGAATGGCGAAGACTCGGCGGTCCAATGCGGCTCGGTTGCTTTCCAGTTAACCGCAATGATTGCATTCATCGCGTCCATGATCGGCTGCCGATCGGACACTTCGATGTGCGACGCATCGTGGATGCCGTAGACGGTGTAGTCGTCCCAGGGGGAGGCGATCGTCGGGTATCGACCATCCAGGTTGAACGCCATGGCACAACTCCAGCTCTGCAAGTCAGGCTATACAAGCGCGCGTCCGATGGCTTAAAGGACAATATGCCCTCGAATTCTGCCAAGCCGCGGCGGTCCGCGCTGCGTCCGGACGGGGCCGAAAGACGGCTCGCGATCCTGGCCTTTCCCGGAGTCACGCTGCTCGATGTCTCCGGGCCGGCCCAGGTTTTTGCCGAGCTTGCCGAGATCGAGCTGCCGGCCCCTGGGTACGCGCTGAGCTACGTCTCCGAGCAGGGCGGCCTGGTTCCGACCGATGTCGGCCTGATGATCGATACGGCGCCGCTCGAAGCGATCGACCCGCATGGGGTCGATACGCTGCTGATCCCAGGCGGCCCCGGGATCTGGAAGGTACGGCAGGACGAGACCGTGATGCGGTGGATCTCGCAGGTGCTGCCTGGCGCCCGCCGAATCGCATCGGTCTGCCTCGGCGCCTTTGCGCTGGCCTGGGCCGGGGCGCTCGAAGGCAAGCGCGCTGCGACACATTGGCGCTATTGTCCGCGCTTGCAGGACAGCTTTCCCAACGTCAAGGTCGAGCCGGACGCCATCTTCGTTCAGGATGGGCGCGTCTGGTCGTCGGCTGGTGTCAGCGCCGGGATCGATCTCGCGCTGGCGATGATCGAGGAGGATTTCGGCCACACCATCGCGCTCGACGTCGCGCGGCGGCTGGTGGTCTTCCTCAAACGCCCCGGAGGGCAGAGCCAGTTCTCGACGGTGCTGGCTGCGCAGGCCTCCGATGTCGAAGGCCGCTTCAGCTCGCTGCATGCCTGGATCATCGAGAACATCGCGAGCGATCTGCGGGTCGAGACGCTGGCCGCACGCGCCGGCATGTCGCCGCGCACATTTGCCCGCACCTACCTCAGCCGCACCGGGATGACGCCTGCGCAGGGCGTCGAAGCGCTGCGGGTCGAGACGGCAAGGCTGCTGCTGGAGGGCCGTCAGGTCGGAAGTGTCGTCGAGGTCGCGCAGAGAGCCGGCTTCGGCGACGACGAGCGCATGCGCCGCGCCTTCCTGCGGCATCTCGGCGTGTCGCCCTCGGAATACCGTCGCCGCTTTTCAAGCTGAGCCTTGCTGTTCAAGCTGAGCCTTGCTTTTCAAGCTGAGTCTTGGAGCCGTCAGCGCCGATGCCCGTGAGCGTCGGCTGGGCTCGCCGCTTTGCATTCGGGTTAATCGCATCAGCGACGATGCGGCCGGAGCGGCCGCGCCGTGTACGATCGATCGAAGGCTTCAGTAAAATGCTGTGTGTATTAAATCGAAAAATTGATTCACATCCGCATTGCGGAGCAGCGGGGAGAGGCCATGACCAACATCGTACCCTTTCGCCGAAGGGCCGTCTCCGATCCTTCGCTGATGAACTCCGACGGCAAACTTGCGGCCGCAGCAACCGGCCGCCTCGGCGCCGCTCGGGTGAGGCCACCTGAAGGTCAGGACGACATCCGCAGGACGATCATCCTGCTCGATCTCGCCCTGCAGCATGCGCGTGAGATCTTCGGCCTGGTTCGGGGCGAGCAGGAGCGGCGGATCTATGATCGCCATCTCGCATCCATCGAGCTGTCGCTGCGGATTGCGCGGGAGCGCGCCGCACTGTGAAGCCCCTCCGTGGGCGGCGACCGCAAATCGACCGGGACGCGGCACGGCAGATGTGGTAGTTGGGTCCGTCGTGGAGGACGCTACAATGACCCAAACCAAGCTGGAAGTGCCCGCCGAACTGCGCGATCTTGCCGAGAAGACCATTGCGCAGGCGGAAAGAGCCTTCGAAATGTTTTTCGACGCGGCCGGAAAATCGATCACCTCTGTTCCGGGCCCCGCCGCCGACATGTCGAAGCAGGCGCTGACGCTCACTGAGCAGAACATCAAGACCGCTTTCGAACACGCGCGCAAGCTCGTTCACGCCACCGAGCTCGAGGAGGCCATGCGGATCCAGTCGGAATTCCTGCGCAGCCAGTTCACGAACGCCGGCGAACACATGAAGACCATCACCGCAGGAATCATGGCGGCGGCAACCAAGGCCACCGAGCCCAAATCCTAAGGTCTCAAACCCGGTCCTGGCCATTGCATGCATCGGCGATGGCCGGTGATCGGCGGCGAGATGCCGCCGATCGAAAGACGTTACTTGCGAAGCGAGGCGATATAGGCCGCGATGTCCGCCGCCTCGAGCCGGTTCAGTGGAAAGCTCGGCATCTTCGGATGCGGATCGAGCAGGAAGAACGCGACCTTCTCCGGCGTGAAATCCGACTTCTGCGCGATCTGAGCGAATGACGGAACGTCGGCGCTGGCCTGCTTCTGCGTTCCTTCGACCAGATGGCAGGATGCGCACCAGCGGCGCGCCAGGTCAGCGCCGTGATCGGCATCGGCGGCCCAGACCGGGCCAGCCGCCGTCGTGAAGAGGGCAGCCATCAGAACTCTCGTTGCGTAGACGCGCATACAGACACTCCCCGGTCGCGTGTGGTTCACCAGTGCTCGTTGTCAGGCCGCGCGGAAGAAACCCGGTCTCAAGCCGGCTGGCCGGTCGTTCGCCGGCGGGAAGACGCGCGCGGAGTAGCGTTTCGCAGCCAGATCCGAAACGCTCTGTCAGATCAGTTGCAGCAGGATTTGGGAAAATGCGAGAGATCAATCCGGCTGAGAAGCGTCCTGATCAGCGCACTTAGGCGGCCGATAACAGATGGCAAGGGCGAGGCGGCGGCCGTCGTCAGTTCCTGGGCAACGTAGGACATGTCCGACCCCCTCTGTCGCTCAGCATCTCTCCCGTGCACCTGTTGACGAGGTGCAGGCGGCCGCATGAAGGACATGCGACGGCCTCGTACGAATAGGCATCGTCGGCCACCAGCGGCCCGACCACGCCGATCTGCACGTTTGACCCCGTCTGGGAGCAGCGAAATACGAGAGTTTCCATCTGATAAGTATGACAAATCCCGGCGCGGGCGCCTTGATCTGTCTCAACAGGTGGAAAGCCGGGACCTGAGGGTGGCGCCGGAGCGCCGACCGAGGAGTGCGTCAGGTCAACCCATGCGACGTCGCCTTGGACATGCTCATCCGCTCAGCGACATTGGCCGCAGGCACGGAACCGGACTGCGCTGCGCGCAGCGCCGCATCGATCTTCGATTTCACGCGCCGTGCGGCAAGGGCGGCCAGCCTGGTCTGAGTCCGACCAGTCTTGACCTGATCGCCGAACTCGTACCGCCATTCCCAAATGTCCGGTTCAGCAGTCGCGACGACCGTATATTGGACACCTCGGTGGATCACGGAACCCCCCTTTAACTCTTCCACTCCAAGTCAACGTCTAACCATCGTACAATCAATCCGGGTAACTACGGGACTGGAACAATTGACAGCCGTACGAAGGTAAAGTGGTTAACACCCAAACACGGGAAATGTTCCGAGGAGCGTCACGTTTCGTGTGCACGTTTTACGTGCACACACGCACCGCGTGAACGGTAAGAGCCGCGGGTTCCAAGCGACGAACCGGCACGGACAACGCAGCAGGAATCTGCAACAACGTTTGATATCGTCGACGGGGCCCACATTGACGGCGGATGATCGAAAGCCTGCGAATGCTGATGGCGTGGGAGTTGGAACCCGCGACGGAAAACGCGACTTGCGCATCGATGCGTGCCGGGGGCTCGCGCTGTGGTTCATCTTCGTGGATCATGTTCCGGACAATTCGCTCGCCTGGCTGACGCTGCGCAACTACGGCTTCAGCGACACCTCGGAAGTGTTCGTCTTCATCTCCGGTTACACGTGCATGCTCGCCTATGGCGGCGCCTTGCCGGAGCGGGGATGGCCGACCACCATCGTGCGCGCGATGCGCCGTGCATGGGAAATCTATGCGGCCTTTCTGGTGCTCCTGCTCGCCTACACGGCATTGGTGTGGGTCATCGGAGAGGGAACGCGCTTCATCGACGAGACCAACACCGGGTTCTTCTTTCGTGAGCCCGGTCCCACGCTCGTGCATGTCGCGATGCTGCAATTCGCGCCGGTCAATACCGACATTCTGCTCACATTCGCGATCCTCCACATCTGCTTTCCCATCGTGCTGTGGATGATGATGAGCAGTCCGACCGTGACGCTGTCGGCCTCGTTCGTACTCTACATGATGGTGCAGCTGTTCAGCTGGCAGGTGCCGGCCTGGCCGAGCGGCGAACTCTACTTCAATCCGTTTGCCTGGCAGTTCCTGTTCGTGATCGGCGCCTGGTACGCCTATGTCGGGTCGGCAAGGCTGCGCCCCTTGCTGGACTCACGCGTGCTGCTGATCCTGGCTCTCGCCTTTCTGACGTTCGGTCTGTTCATGGCGCTGAGCTGGGAGTTCAAGTCGTTGGAAAGCCTGATTCCCTCCGGCGTCATGGGCATGATCTATCCGATCTACAAGAGCCACCTGGCGCCGGTGCGACTGCTGCATTTCCTGTCGCTGGCCTTCGTCGTGTCGCGACTGGTGCCGCTCGAGTGGCATGGGCGGATCAGGCCCGTCATGGCTGCGATGATCAGGTGTGGGGAAAATTCGCTGTCGATGTACTGTCTGGGTGTGCTGCTTGCGTTCATCGGGCAGGTCGTCCTGACGGACGTCTCCGGCGGCTTCGCCATGCAGGTGCTGGTCAGCGCCGCCGGGATCCTCCTCATGGTCATCGCAGCGACGCTGCTGACTTGGGAATCCAAGCTCGACCGGCGCGGGCCGCGGCTGTTCTGATCGAGCGCGAAGTCAGCGCCGCCGCGCCACCGCAACACCGAACAGGAATGCCACGAACAGGCTTGCCAGCGGCGCCTCGCGTGTGATGGCGCTCAGGGTCGACAGGGCCGTGCCCGGGCGCCGCGCGTCCCGTGCGACCTCGCTCAGCCGGTCAACGGCTGCACTGAGCGTGCCCATCACCTCGCCAAGAGAGCGGGACACGTCGGTCGCGGTGTCGAGTGCGCGCTCGGCCACGCCCGGCTGCGGAGGAGTTTCGAACGTTTCGCTGCTCACTTTGGTTGCCTTCTCGACGCTCATCGGCGGGGTTGAGAGATTGTCATCGGTCCGATCGGGGGTATGGACACAGTCGTCCGTCGCGATCCAGAAATGCGGGTTGAGGTGATTGGTTCCGTCTATCCCTGACGTCTCTTGAAACCGGTGGATCGAGCGGGAAACCGGCATCGGCCGCACACGCGGGCGAGCTAAGCTCCTCCTGCTCAATGAAAGGACCAGACCGTGGCCCCTGCAGACAACGCCTCGCCTCACCGCATCGCCATCCTTGGCGCCCCGATCGATCTCGGCGCGTCCGTGCGGGGTACGCTGATGGGACCGGCTGCGCTTCGCACGGCCGGGCTCGTCTCGCTGCTGGAGAGCCTCGGGCTCGAGGTCACCGACTATGGCGATCTCGGCATCAGCGACATGGCGGACCTCGACGACGAGCCGCCGACCCGGGCGAAGCACTACCGCCAGATCCAGCGCTGGTCCCGGGTGCTGGCGCGCCGGAGCCATCAGCTGGCGCAGACAGGGGCGATTCCGGTGTTCCTGGGCGGAGATCATTCACTGTCGATGGGCTCCGTGAACGGCGTCGCACGGCATTGGCGCGAGCAAGGACGCGCCTTGTTCGTGCTCTGGCTCGATGCCCATGCGGACTACAACACGCCCGAGACGACGCTGACGGCGAACATGCACGGCATGTCGGCGGCGTTTCTCTGTGGTGAGCCGGGCCTCGATGGGCTGCTCGGTGACGAGACGCGGGCGAGCCTGCCGCCGGAGCAGCTCGAGCTGTTCGGCATCCGCTCGATCGACAAGGCGGAGAAGGAGCTGTTGCGCCTGCGGCGCATCAGCATCGCGGACATGCGGGCGATCGACGAGTTCGGCGTCGGGGTGCTGATGCGGCGGATTCTCGACAAGGTCCGCGCACGCAACGGAGTCCTGCATGTCAGCTTCGACGTCGACTTTCTCGATCCCGAGGTCGCGCCGGGCGTCGGCACCACCGTCCCGGGCGGCGCGACCTATCGCGAGGCGCATCTCATCATGGAGCTGCTGCACGATTCCGGCCTGGTCCGCTCGGTCGACATCGTCGAGCTCAATCCCTTCCTCGACGAGCGTGGCAAGACGGCGCGGGTCGCGGTCGAACTGATCGGCAGCCTGTTCGGCCAGCAGATCACCGACCGGCCGACACCGAGCAATGCGATCGCCTGAGCAACGAGGCTCGAAAAGGCGCAGTCCATACGAGCGACGGCGAACCGGAGCGGATGCCCTGCCATCGCCTGCAGGACATCCGCCGCGTCGGGCTCAGTAGCGTGCGTCGTACATCTGGGACTCGACGAAGCCGAGCAGGTCGTTCGGTGCGGGTCCGGAGGCGAGCCCATTCTGATAGGCAACCCCTGCAACCGCCGCGCCGATCAGCGCGGACACCTCGCGGATGCGCGGGAGCGCGGGATACAGGCTGCCCTGCTCGAGATCGGCGCCGGTGACGCAGTTCGCGAGCGTGTGGGCCGCCGCCATGAACATCTCGTCCGTCACGAGCCGCGCACCGCTGGCGATTGCGCCGAGCCCGACGCCCGGGAAGATGTAGGAGTTGTTGCCCTGGCGCGGCACAAAGGTCTTGCCGTCGAGCTTGACCGGATCATACGGGCTGCCGCAGGCGAACAAGGCGCGCCCCTGGGTGTAGCGATAGGCGGCCTCCGCCGAACACTCCGCCTTGGAGGTCGGGTTCGACAGCGCAAAGATGATCGGGCGCTCGTTGAGCTCGGCCATCGTCTGCAGCACGTCGGGAGTGAAGGCGCCCCCGACCGCCGCCACGCCGATGATCGCGGTCGGCTTGAGCGTCTTGATCGCGGTCAGGAAGTCTCCGATCGGCGCCTGCTCATGCGCATAGCGCAGCTTGTGGCCGTGCAGATTCTCGCGGCCCTTGATGACGAGCCCGCGCGAGTCCGTCAGCCAGTTGCGCCGCAGCGCCTCGGCTTCGGACAGGCCTTCCGCCATCATGGCCGAGACGACGAGATCGGCGATGCCCGTGGCGGCCTCGCCGGCGCCGAGGAACAGCACCCGCTGGTCGCGAAGCTTGCCGCCGGTGATGCGCAGCGCCGAGAACAGGCCCGCCAGCGCTACGGCTGCCGTGCCCTGGATGTCGTCGTTGAAGACGCAGGTGTCGTCGCGATATTTGTGCAGCAGCTTGAAGGCGGCGTGGTTCGCAAAGTCCTCGAACTGGATCAGCACACCCGGAAAGGCCGCGCGCGCCGCCGTCATGAACTCGTCGACGAACTCGTCATAGGCCGCGCCCGTGATGCGCTTCTGGCGCAACCCGATGTAGTAGGGGTCCTGGAGGAACTCCTCGTTATTGGTCCCGACATCCAGCATCACCGGCAGGCACTGCTCCGGATGAATGCCGGCGCAAGCCGAGTAGAGCGAGAGCTTGCCGACGGGAATGCCCATGCCGTTGGCACCGAGATCGCCAAGGCCGAGGATGCGCTCGCCATCGGTGACCACGATGAGCTTCGCCCGATACGGCCAGTTGGCCAGGATCTCCGCGATCCGGCCGCGATCATTGGCGGAGATGAACAGGCCGCGCGGCCGCTGGAAGATCAGCCCGTATTTCTGACAGGCGAGACCGACGGTCGGCGTGTAGATCAGAGGCTGAATCTCGTCGATGTTGTCGCACACCACCCGGAAGAACAGCGCTTCGTTGCGATCGTGCAGCGCATTGAGCGCCACGTACTTCTCGAGATCGCCGGGGAGGCTGCGCAGGTTGACGAGAATCCGCTCCGCCTGCGCCTGCATCGACATGACGCCCGCAGGAAGAAAGCCGCGCAGACCGAGCGCATCGCGCTCCTGCTCGGTGAACCCGGTCCCCTTGTTCAACAGTGGATCACGGAGCAGCGCAAGTCCGCGCGGGGAGTAGGTGGGGAGCGTCGGTGCGCTCATACGTTGCGGTTGGGTCAAGGCGGCAGTCTCCGAGGTCCTTTTCGAGCCTCGCCATGCCGGAGCCGGTCTGCGTTGATCGGCGTCAATTGGGGCAGCGTGGCGGGACCGGTCTGTTACCACACTTTCCGCGCCGCATTGCACCAATGACGTTGTGCAACTGCGTTGGATGTACGCGAATCGACGTTGTGGTTGGAGGCTAGGCGCGCCCTGTGACGAACGACCACAGCAGCGCCAGGACGGCCACCGCCATGACCGCGGTGCCGACCCAACCCAGGGCGATCAGCCAGGAGCGGGCGCGGAAACGGCCCATCAGTTCGGCGTTCGATACGATCACCATCATCATCGCCATGATCGGCACCGCGACGATGCCGTTGAGCACGGCGCTCCACACCAACATGTGGATCGAATCGATGCCGGTGAAGCCGAGGCCGAAGCCGATGAGGGTGGCTGCAGCGATGATGCTGTAGAAGCCGACGGCCTCGTCGGGCTTGGCTTCCAACGTCGCATGCCAGCCGAAGATCTCGGCAACGCCATAGGCGGCGGAGCCCGCCAGCACGGGAATGGCCAGCATGCCGGTACCGATGATGCCGAGGGCAAACAGCAGGAAGGTGAAGTCCCCTGCGAGCGGACGCAGCGCGTCGGCCGCCTGCGTCGCCGAATCGATATGCGTGACGCCATTGGCGTGCAGAACGGTGGCCGTCGTCAGGATGATGAAGAAGGCGATCGCGTTCGAGAAGATCATGCCGATCGTCGTGTCGATCCTCATCCGCCGCAGCTCCGGATGAGTCTTCTTCGACAGCTCGCGGAGCGGACGGTCCACCTTGCCCTGGTTCATCTCCTCGACCTCCTGGGAGGCCTGCCAGAAGAACAGATAGGGACTGATCGTGGTGCCCAGCACGGCGACCACCGTCAGCAGGTAATCCGGATCGGTGGACGGAGACGGCCAGACCGCCGCCAGCAGCGCGGTGCCCCAGGGCACTTTGACCATCAGCGCCGTGGCCACGTAGGCGAACAGCGACAGCGTGAGCACCTTGATGACCGGCGCGTAGCGTCGGTAGGGCAGGAACACCTGCAGCAGCGTGGACGCCGCCGCGAAGATCAGCGCGTGTTCGTGGTTGAGCCCGCCGATCACCAACGACAGCGACTCCGCCATCGCGGCGATGTCGGCCGCGATGTTGAACGTATTGGCGCCGACGAGCAGGGCCACGAGGACGAGAACGATCCAACGCGGCGCCAGCGAGGTGATGTTGGCGGCCAGTCCCTTGCCGGTGACGCGTCCGATGCGCGCGCTGACGAGCTGGATGGCGATCATGAACGGCGTGGTGAGAAACACCGTCCATAACAGCCCGTAGCCGAACTGCGCGCCAGCCTGAGAGTAGGTCGCAATGCCCGATGGGTCGTCATCGGCGGCGCCGGTCACCAGACCCGGGCCGAGTAGCCTGAATACGCCCCAGGTGGATCGCTTCGGCTTGTTCGGCTCGGACGCAACGATCATGGTCATGTCAGAACTTCCCCGGGAGCGCAGTGCATGTCTCTCGAAGTCGCACAGCCTCTTTTTGTTCCCGCCTTGGGAACCGGCGGTGAGGACTTGCGTTTGCAAGTTTCGGTGCATCAGGGAGTGGGGGCAGGCTTGCCGGATCAACGGCCATCAACCGAGGATCAGGGACACGGCTCGGCGGAACGCGAGAGGCTGTTTTCCGGCGGCAGCGAGCTCGCCAGACTGATGCTGCAGTTCGACTGGGATGGCACCTCGATCGGGCCGCCGGAGCATTGGCCGCAGAGCCTGAAGACGGCCGTCAGGATCATGCTGACCTCGCAGCAGCCGATCTGGATCGGCTGGGGAAAAGAGCTCATCTACCTCTACAACGACGCCTACAAGCCGATCATCGGCGGCAAGCATCCCTGGGCGCTCGGACGCCCGACCTCGGTCGTGTGGCACGAGATCTGGGAGGACATCGGTCCGCTTCTGGCCAAGGCGAGTGGCGGCGATCAGGGCACCTATGTCGAGGCGCAGCTTCTGATCATGGAGCGCAACGGCTTTCCGGAGGAGACGTACTATACGTTCTCCTATAGCCCGATCCCGGATGACGACGGGTCGCCTGGCGGCATCTTCTGCGCCAACACCGATGACACGCAGCGCGTGATCAGCGAGCGCCAGCTGTCGCTGCTGCGTGAGCTCGCCAATGCGGCAGCTGAGGCCCGCAGCCTCGACCAGGCGTGCGCGCGTTGTGCCCAAGCCCTGGCCAAGGAGCCGCGCGACCTTCCCTTCGTGATGATCTACATGAGCCATGAGAATGGCGCCGATGCGCAGCTCGCTGCACTCACTGGCATCGACGAGAGTCATCCCGCGGTTCAGCACCGCCTGCCGATCGGGCCGGAGGCGACATGGCCGCTGGCTGAGGCGCTGCGGCTGCAGGCGCCGGTCGTGGTGCGCGATCTTCGCCAGACCTTCGGCGTGGACTTTCCGAGTGGCGGCTGGCGACAGCCGCCACAACAAGCGGTGGTGATTCCGATTGTCATGTCCGGCGAAACGGGCGAGAGCGGCTTCGTGATTGCCGCGCTCAATCCGTTCCGCCTTTACGACGAGAGCTACGCCCGCTTCCTGAGCCTCGTGGCTGGCCAGATCGCCGCCGCAGCCAGCAACGGCACCGCATACGAGGCGGAACGGCGACGCGCCGAGGCGCTGGCGGAAATCGACCGCGCCAAGACGACGTTCTTCTCGAACATCAGTCATGAGTTTCGCACGCCGCTGACGCTGATGTTGAGCCCGCTCGAAGACCTGCTCGCGCGTTCGGACGCCCAGCTCGGCGCGGAAGAGCAGGCCGAGCTCAACGTGATTCATCGCAACGGCATCCGTCTCCTGAAGCTGGTGAACACGCTGCTGGATTTTTCCAGGATCGAGGCCGGTCGCATGACCGCGAGCTTCGAGCCGGTCGATCTCGTGGCCCTGACGTCCGAGCTCGTGTCCAATTTCAGGTCCGCGACAGACCGCGCCGGGCTGCGCCTCGTCACCGATGCCGCACCTCTTCCCGAGCCCGTCCATGTCGATCGCGACATGTGGGAGAAGATCGTCCTCAACCTCGTCTCCAACGCCTTCAAGTTCACCTTCGAGGGCGAAATCGCGGTCACCATCGGATTGGCCGCGGACCGGCAGCATGCCGAGATCGCGGTTCGTGACACCGGCACCGGCATTCCGCCCGATGAGCTCCCGCATTTGTTCGAGCGCTTCCGCCGCGTCGAGGGCGCCCGGGGGCGCTCCTACGAGGGCAGCGGCATCGGCCTTGCTTTGGTCCAGGAGCTGGTGAAGCTCCATGGCGGCGAGATCACCGCCGAAAGCGAACTCGGACGCGGCTCCGTCTTCACGGTGCGAATTCCGCTCGGCACGGCGCATCTGCCGCAGCGGCAGCTCGGGTCGTCGCGGACGCAGGTCACGACCAATATGCGGGCGCAAGCCTATCTCGACGAGGCTCTGGGCTGGCTGAACGGCGACCGGCCGCCCGAGCTGCCGAACGCGTCGTCGCCCGACGATCTGGGACTGCGGACCCTGATCGCGGCCGGTCGCGACCGCGTGGTGCTCGCGGACGACAATCCGGACATGCGCGACTACGTGCGTCGCCTGCTCGGTCAGGACTACGAGGTGGAGGCGGTCGCCGATGGCTCCGCGGCCCTGGACGCCGTGCGCCGCCGACGCCCCGATCTCGTCCTGACCGACGTCATGATGCCGGAGCTGGACGGGTTCGGCCTGCTGCGGACCCTACGCGGCGATCCGCAGCTGCGTGACATTCCGGTGGTGATGTTGTCCGCGCGGGCCGGCGAGGAGGCGAAGGTCGAGGGGCTGGACGCCGGCGCCAACGACTATCTCAGCAAGCCGTTCAGCGCGCGCGAGCTGCTCGCGCGTGTCCGCGTCAACATCGATCTCGCGCGGGTGCGGCGTGAGGCCGAGACCACGTTGCGCGAGCTCAACGAGCGGCTCGAACTCCAGGTCTCCGAACGCACCGCCGAGCTGCAGGCCAAGGAGGCGCGGCTTCGAACGGTGTTCGAGGCGAGCTATACGTTCCAGGCGCTGCTTTCCAGTGATGGCGCGCTGCTCGATGCCAATGCGACGTCGCTCGAGGCCATCGCCGCGCCGTTGAACGAGGTCGCCGGGCAGCCGTTCTGGGAGACGCCCTGGTTCACGGGAACGCCGGGCATGCCCGACGTGATCCGCTCCCTCGTCGAGACGGTCGCGCGCGGTGACGTGGCGCGCCGGGAGATTCAGCTCGACCTGCCGGTCGGCGGTTTGCGCTGGTTCGATTTCCAGATGCGCCCCGTGCGCGACGAGAACGGCGAGATTGCGGCGATCGTCCCCGAGGCGATCGAGCTGACGGAGCGGCGCCAGGCCGAGGAGGCGTTCCGGCAGGCGCAGAAGATGGAGGCGATCGGCCAGCTCACGGGCGGGGTCGCGCACGACTTCAACAATCTCCTGACCGTGATCCGATCCTCGGCAGACCTGCTGCGCCGGCGTCAGCTGCCGCCCGAGCGCATGCGCCGCTACGTGGATGCCATTTCCGATACGGCGGACCGGGCTGCCAAGCTGACGGGACAGCTGCTGGCGTTCGCCCGCCGCACGCCGATGGAGCGGCAAGTGTTCGATGTGGCGAGACACGTCGAGCAGATCGCGGAGATGCTGCAGACCGTGCTCGGCGCACCGGCCGTGGTCGAACTCGACCTGCGCGCCCGGCCGCTTCCGGTCGACGCCGACATCAATCAGTTCGATACCGCATTGGTGAACCTCGTCGCGAATGCGCGGGACGCGATGAGTGGCCGCGGCGTACTGACCATTCGCGGTGACCTCGTGCGGCAGGATGGGCCGACGGGACAGGCGCAATTCGTCTCGATCGCCGTCAGCGACACCGGCTGTGGCATTCCTCCGGAGCAGCTCGGTCGGATCTTCGAGCCGTTCTTCACGACCAAGGGAGTCGGCCGCGGCACCGGCTTGGGCTTGTCGCAGGTCTATGGCTTCGTGCATCAGTCGGGTGGCCGAGTGCTGGCCGACAGCGAGGTCGGCCGGGGAACGACGCTGACCTTGCTGTTGCCGCTGACCGGCAAGCCGCTCGGGCCGCATGAACGGACGGAGCGCAGTCCGGAACTGCTCGCCGCGCGTTGGAACGTGCTGGTCGTCGAGGACAACCCGGAGATCGGCGAGTTCTCGACGCAGTTGCTCGAGGACCTCGGCTACAGGACCGCGCTGGCGCGCAGTGGTCCCGACGCGCTGCGCATGATCGAGGCCAATCCTGCGGGGTTCGATCTCGTGCTCAGCGACGTCGTGATGCCCGGCATGGATGGCGTCACGCTTGGTCTGGAAATTCGCCGACGGCTGCCCTCGATTCCCATCGTGCTCAACAGCGGCTACAGCGACGTCCTGGCCGACGGCGATCGCCACGGGTTCAGCCTGATCCACAAGCCCTACTCGGTGGACGAGCTGTCGCGCGTGCTGCGCCAGGTCATGGCTGGGCGCCCTATGGGTCCGGAACAGGCCCCCACCGGATAACCGTCCGTTCCGCGATGCCCTGCAAGCCGTGCAAGAGTCCTCACCGGCTCTTGAAGCGGCGCCCCGAGCCGGCATAATTCATCCGCTGGGGGACGTCAGATGGCGGTTGAGCAATCATTGCGGGGATGTGCGCGGGCGTTGCGGCTGATGTTCGCCGTGATGGCTTGCGCGGCGATGGTCGCGAGCGGCCGCGCGCTCGCAAAGGACGCGAAAGGCGCACCAGACGACGAAGCGGACGATGCATCATCGGACGCGCCCAACGTCTACATCGATTTTCGCACGAACTATGCCTACGTGCCCGGCGGGGGGCTGTCGACGGGCCTCGGTGAGAGTTCCCTGTTCGGCACCCTGTCGCAGATCGCGACGTTGCGGAAGCTGCTCGACCGGCCGCCGCTCCCCGGACTGCCACAGCTCTCGGCGCCGACCAATCAGGGCGTCGGGGTCGATGTCCCGCTCACGTTCGATCTCGGCGACTCGCTGTCGCTCTACGGCGGCTTTACCGGCAGCGCATCGTACAACGGTCTGTCCGGCTGGTCGGACGTTGCCGTCACGAGCTGGTTCCTCGGCTTCCAGGCCGACGTCTATCAGCAGAACGGCGGCGCGCTTCCGACCGTCACGCTGCAGTCGACCGTGACGCGCGCCGTGCCGTCCTCGCCGCTCGCGACCACCTCGTTCAACACCGTCGTCGAGGCGAAGTACGCGCTCGACCCGGACGAAACGCGGGGCTGGCTCGCCGGCGTCCAGTACACGCATATCGATGTCGACGCCTCGCTGGCACGGGTCGGCGACACCACGGCTGGTTATGTCGGCGGCTTCTATCAGTGGGACAACAACTGGAAGGTCTCCGCGCGGGTCGGGCTTCAGTCGTTCGGTGGCGCGCAGCTGCTTGCGATCACGCCGATCGCATCCTATACCCAGCCGCTGATCCGGCTCGATCTCGACCGGATGGACGATGACGACAACCGGCTGTTCGGAATCACGGCGCAGATTGCCTGGGCACCTAAGCCTGTGTATCAGCTGACGGTGAGGACGCCGCTCTACGCGATCAAGAACTGACCGGTCTTGCAACGTCGGCCCAGTCCCCGGCTCAGCGCATGCTGACGAACTTGCCCCACAGGCCGGCGAGCACCGCGCTCGTCATCATGTAGTGCGGCTTGTCGCAGAACAGGCTGCCATAGTGGCAGACATCGCTGCCGACGGAGCCGAGCTGATGCTGCCCGGCGGCGTAGAACAGCGCGGACAGGACAGCAAGAGCGATCGCGACGACATACATCGATACAACTCCTTCTGCTGTTGGCCCGACGGGCATGTCGCGGTGCGCTCACGCTTCGCCAGCTCACCGCGCTTGACACGTCGGGCAAATCAGGTGCATTTTGCCACCATCGAAAAAATCATAGAGCCCGCGCCGGATATCCGGCAGCGGGCTTTTTGTTTGCGAGGGGCCCAAACCCGCCGCGCGGTTACTGAAACCGTAAGGTTGGATCGCCGTCTTTCGATCAAATTTGACACGTCGGGCAAATCACCGGCATAGTGTCATCGTCGAATTTTCCGAAATCGTTGACGATAGACGCCGCGAGCGGACTCACTCGCGAGCTCCGTGACATGCGCGCTTCGCCTTGCCCCAAGCGAACGTAATGACGACATCGACGGAATTCTGGACGCCGTCCTGATCGATCAGGCGCGGGGCAGAGCTGGTCGGAGACATCAAGTATTGGCCGGCCGGCGCGAACCGGCCGGTCCGCGGGCGTGGCGACCGTCGCCGCGCCTGCTGCGGTCCTTTGAGCAGAGGGATAGGGTTCGCGCCCGAAACGATCGCGCTTCGGCTGCGATCTGCCGCGCTTTTTTTCGCACGCAGGGGAGACGACGATGACCGCCTATCTGATCGCGCTCGCCATCATGGGTCTGGTGACGATCGCGTCCGCCGATGCGATCTCGTGACGACCTCCATCGCCGCAGACATCAGCAATCCCGGGAACGGTCCATGTCGAAAACCATCACCGAAATGCGCGCCGATTTTCAGCATCTACGCCGCTGGCGCAAGAGCGTGGAACAGGCCCAGAGCTATACATTCAAGGCCGTGATCACGGTGATTGCGACCGGTCTCGTCGGAGCGATCTGGCTCGGCATCAAAGTCGTGCTCGGCAGGTAGACCATGCCGAGCCGGGACTTGCAACGAAAACGCTGCTTCCGCATCAGGGAGGTCGATCCGTGCGAGCCGGATGTCCTCGAAACCCTGAAGGACCTTCATGAGCGCACGTTTTTCGATCATGCGCCGCTGCCGAATTTTGAGGTCGGACAGTGGTGGACGACGACCGAGATGGGGCGGCCGATTGCCTTTGCCGGCATGATCCCATCGATCATGGGCATCGGAGTGGGATATCTCTCGAGAGTAGGCGTCGTTCCCGAGGTGCGTGGAAGCGGTCTGCAGCGCCGAATGATGCGAGCGATCGAGCAGCGCGCGCGACGAGCCGGACTTTGCTGCATCGTGTCCGACACGACGGGCAACATCGCCTCGGCGAACAACTTCATCCGCTGCGGATATGTGTTGTTCCAGCCGGCGCAGCCCTGGGCGTGGCCGACCTCGCTGTACTGGCGCAAGCTGATCCAGCCGTGATCGCGCGATCGGGGTCGTTTGCACTGCAGCAGGCGCGGAAATTCGGCGGGCTTTTTCCGCGGGCATGATTGGGCTAACCATAGGGGATTCGGTGCCGCTGCAAAGCGCTCCGGATCACGAAGGAGCGATCGCTCGCGACGATCGACGTAAAGGGGAAGGACGTTCCGGATGCCGGCTGAGGTCGCGCTGCCAGACCGCGGACCACGGGCGGCCGATGCGCCGGCCGCCTTGTCCGGTCTTCTCGTCATCGATTTTACGCGCGTCGTCGCAGGGCCGGCCTGCACGCAGACGCTGGCGGATTTCGGCGCCGAGGTCATCAAGATCGAACAACCCGGCAAAGGCGACGATACCCGCGCATACGAGCATGCCGAACGCGGCGGCGAGAGCGCGGCCTTCCTGAGTCTGAACCGCAACAAGCAGGGCATGGTGCTGGATCTCGCCGTTCCCCAGGCCAGAGAGGTTGCGCGGGCGTTGATCGCGAAGGCCGATGTGGTGGTCGAGAACTTCTCCTCGTCGGTGATGGAGAAGTTTGGTCTGGACTATCAGAGTGTCGCCGCCACCAATCCTGGGCTGATCTACTGCTCGATCTCGGCCTATGGCCGGACGGGACCGTTCGCGTGGCGATCAGGCTTTGATCCGATCACGCAGGCCGAAAGCGGGTTCATGTCGCTCAACGGTTTCGCTGATGGGCCGCCGGTGCGGACAGGTCCGCCCATCGTCGACCTCGCAACCGGCATGTCCGCTTGCAACGCCATCCTGTTGGCGCTGGCCGCCAGGCATCGGCTCGGTCGTGGGCAGCACGTCGAAGTGGCCCTGTTCGACGTGGCGCTGGCCATGACCGGCTTCTTCGGAACGACCTATCTGATGAACGGGGTGAACCCGACCCGGACCGGAAATTCCCCCAACGACTCGCCGACAGTCGGCGTGTTCGAAGCTGCGGACGGGCCGCTCTATGTCGCCTGTGCCAACGACCGGCTCTATCACCGGCTGGTGACGGAGGTGTTTGCTCGTCCGGATCTCCTGACCGATGCCCGCTTTGCCACGCGCAAGGCGCGATGGACCAACCGGGCCAAGCTGCGCGCGATGATCGCCGAGATCTTTGCAGCTGAACCGATGGACGTCTGGATCAGCCGAATGAATCAGGCCGGCGTTCCCGTCGGTCGCGTTCGAACGGTCGAGCAGGCCTTCAATTCGCAAGAGGTCCGGGCGCGCGACCGCATTTGTCGCATTCCGCACCCGACGGCGCACTCGATCCCCAACATCGAGCCGCCGATTTCCATGCAACTGACGCCGACAGTCGAGCCGAGCGCTGCGCCGCGCCTGGGTGAGCATACGCTTGCCATCCTGCGCGATCGACTGGAGTTCACCACGCAGGAGATCGATGGCTTACGCAAAGCCGGCGCGTTTGGCGATGCTGAACTCTTCACATGACCATGGCGCCATGCGCTATGATTGAGGCGTGGGGCGGAGTGCCCTCGCCAGCCGACGGGTCTTAGATCGACCTCAACTGGCTTTCGCCATCTCGTCATCCTCGGGTGAGTTCAAGTACATGCCCGACATGGTGTCGACCCAGCAGAGATGGTCATGGACCTTCTTGACGCCCGATACGTTCTCGGCGGCAACCACGGCGGCCTGCCTTGATCGTTCTTCGGTGATGACGCCGCTCAGATGAACGATGCCGTCCTTGACGATGACCGAAAGGCCAAAGGGGCACCAGTCGGCCTTCTCGAGATTGTCGATGACGCGATTGCGGATGTGGTCGTCGTCGGCGGTCGGGTCCGGAACCTGCCGGCCAAGGCTGGCGACGGCCTGCAGGAGATTGGCGCGCGAGACGATTCCCACCACCTGGTCGCCCTTGACCACCGGCAATCGTTTGACATGGTTCTTTTCCATCAGCTCGACGATCTCCGCCAGGGCGGCGTCTTCCGTGATCGTCAAGGGCGCTTTCGTCATCACTTCCGACACTCTGCGTCCGTGCTCGTGAACGAAGTCGGCAGCTGATTTACCCGGTCCCAGAATGAAGCGAAGCCAGCGGCCGCGCTTCCGACCCGTGCCGATTTCAGTCCGGCGGATGAAGTCTCCTTCCGATACGACGCCAACGAGCTTGCCGTTCGCCTCCACCACGGGAAGGCCGCTGACATGCCGTTGAAGCATGATGTTGGCCGCGTCGACGATGGACGTATCCGGCGTGACGGTGATGACGGGGCGTGTCATGATCTGATGGGCGCGCATGGCGAACTCCAAATGTCAGGGCTTAACTGAAGGTAATCCGTCGTTGCGGTCGTGAATTGACTCAGGTCAAAAGGGCGCCTGCCTTGTCATTGATGCAGCTCAAGGTTCCCGCCTGAGGGGGTGGTATGAGATATGTCCAACTCAGCGAGAGGAGGGGTGCCATGTCCGAGCTCTCCGGGGCCAAGGCCCTGGCCGCCGAAACAGCCGAACTGTCGGAACGTGTTGCGCTGTCCAACAAGCATGCGCTCGAGTTGCTGGTCGGTTCTCAGCAGATCATCCTGGAAGAGATCCTGTTCGCCAGCAACGAGGCGCTGGATCGCGTTCGAACGGAAACGCATCTTCTCGCGGAATTCACGTCGAAGCTGGCCGGTGTGCATTCCGTCAAGGGAATCCAGACGATGGTCGAAGAATGCGGGCGGCATCAGATCGACTTTGTCAGGCGGGATTGCGACCGGCTTTTCAAGCATGGTCAGCGCCTCATTGAGGCCGGCGTAAGTCTCGTGGGGCAACGGTGGCGAAACTGAAGAGTGCAGGTGGCACGCGGCCGACTCGGCGCGGCCGCGACGCCAAGAACGATCCTGTCGTCCAAGCCGGCGATGCGATCTCCAAGGATGCGATCTCCAAGGATGAGACGCCTCCGTCGAAGATGCCGGATCAACTCGCGATGCCCCAGGCGAGGCCGATATCGCTAGAGTCGGGCACCGACAGCCGCGAATTCAGCCGTGAGGACCATGAGCTGGACAAGGCATTCAGCGCGGTTCTGGCGCGGATGACCGGCGGAATCTCGCCGGCTGCGCTGTCGATGGCGTATCTCGATTGGGCCTGTCATCTGGCCGCTGCGCCCCAGCGTCAAATCGATGTCGCGCACCAGGCATTTCAGGCCTTGAGGAAGATCGCCGAGCGTTCAGTGCATTTCGCCGATCCGAACCGTCAACCATGGGACCTGATCAAGCCCCAGCCGACAGATCACCGCTTTTCAAAGCCGCAATGGGCCACGCAGCCGTTCAACCTGTTCGCCCAGGCTTTCCTGCTCGGGGAAGATTGGTGGCACAAGGCGACCACCGGCGTGCGCGGTGTCGACCCCGCAAACGAGGCTGTCGTTGATTTTTCCATTCGCCAACTGCTCGACACGTTTGCTCCGTCGAACTTCGCGGCGACCAACCCTGAAGTGCTCGAAAAGTCGCTTCAGAGTGGCGGGGAAAACCTCGTTTTCGGCTGGCAGAACTGGCTCAGCGACCTCATGCAGGTTTTGCAGCCCGGCGGGCCCTCGCGCGGTGCGCAGGACTTCGTCGTCGGAGAGACGGTCGCGACCGCGCCCGGCAAGGTCGTATTTCGCAACAAATTGATCGAATTGATCCAGTACGCGCCAACGACGGAGACGGTGCGGCCCGAACCCGTTCTGATCGTGCCGGCCTGGATCATGAAGTACTACATCCTCGATCTGTCGCCGCACAATTCGCTGGTGACGCACCTTACGGATCAGGGATTCACGGTTTTCATGATCTCCTGGCGGAATCCAGGAGCGGAAGATCGCAACCTGGCGTTTGACGACTATCGCTCGCTTGGCGTCATGTCCGCTTTGGACGTGATCGGGCGGATCGTACCGAACGTGCCGATCCATGCCGCCGGCTATTGCCTCGGAGGAACGCTTCTGTCGATTACAGCCGCGGCCATGGCAC
Organism: Bradyrhizobium sp. HKCCYLS2038; assembly: GCF_051167655.1. Classification (NCBI taxonomy): domain Bacteria; kingdom Pseudomonadati; phylum Pseudomonadota; class Alphaproteobacteria; order Hyphomicrobiales; family Nitrobacteraceae; genus Bradyrhizobium; species Bradyrhizobium sp. HKCCYLS2038. The sequence continues at coordinate 1,950,346 of NZ_JBNPTM010000001.1, forward strand.
GGGACGGGGACAATCGTCTGAAGACGATCACGCTGTTCGCGGCTCAGACCGATTTCACGGAAGCCGGCGAACTGACGCTCTTCATCAACGAAAGCCAGGTTGCTTTCCTGGAAGACATGATGTGGGAGCGAGGCTATCTCGACACCACTCAGATGGCTGGAGCATTTCAGCTGCTGCGCTCCAACGACCTGATCTGGTCGCGGGTTTCGCGCGACTATCTGCTCGGCGAGCGAGCGAATCCGAGCGACCTGATGGCCTGGAACGCAGACGCGACCCGCCTGCCGTATCGGATGCATTCGGAGTACCTGCGCAAGCTGTTTCTGAACAATGATCTTGCCGAGGGCCGCTATCAGGTCGAGGGCAAGCCGGTGGCTCTGTCCGACATTCACACGCCGATGTTCGTGGTGGGTACGGTGCGCGACCACGTCGCGCCCTGGCGATCGACCTACAAGATCCACTACGAGGTCGATGCAGACGTGACATTCGTACTGGCGAGCGGCGGACACAATGCGGGCATCGTGGCTCCGCCGGATGAGCCCGGACATTCACATCAGGTGCGGATCAAGGCCGCCGATGCCCCATATCTCGGGCCGGACGAATGGCAGAAGACCTCTCCTCGGATCGAGAAATCGTGGTGGCCGACCTGGTTCACCTGGCTGGGTCAACATTCAGGAGCGCCGGGCCTGCCGCCGCAGTTCGGAATCGACGGCTCGACCGACCTTGGCTGCGCGCCGGGAGACTATGTGCATACGTGAAAACGCGCCGCTGACGTCCTCTGGCACTTCGTCCATCGAATTCAGCTTCAGAGCCCCAGCAAGGAACGGCTCCGACGCAAAGTCTCTTCTGGGCTCCCTGAAGCGTCGACACGCAGCCAATCCAGAGCGCCGAGGTCATAGCCTTCCTGCCCCTCGGCGACCGTGATTGTTGCATCGGATGCGTCGTTGACTCGATGATGAATTCGCTCCTTCCGGATGCGCAACTCTGCGACGAGAAAGAGCCCGGAAAAAGCAACGTTCGATCGCTTCGCAAGCGCTTGTATCTCGGTGCGCTCATTCTCGTGGGCAAACACGGCGTCGACGATGACCGTGACTCCCCGGGCCAGTAAGCGGGCAGCCCGGTTCATCAACTCGCGATAAACCTCCGCGCTCGCCTCAGCCGTGTAGGCCGCTTTCGGCAGGCGATCGGTTTGGGTAACGCCAGCCAATTGCTTGCGCAGAACGTCGCTACGCAGAACGATTGCGCCAGGCGGCGGTATCGTCAGCGGAGCAAGCGCCCGTGCCAAAGCGGACTTCCCGGTTCCCGAGAGGCCGCCAATTGCGATCATCACTGGGGGCGCCGGTGAAATCAGCCTGCGCGCCAAATGAAAGTATCTGTTGGCGGTATCGAATATTTCGGAGCGATCGGCTTCAGAGTGATCAGCTTGGTCGCGGTCGAGTTTCGCCAGAAAAACCTGGGCCCGGATGGCTGCGCGAATGGCCATGAAAAGCGGCAATGCGGCCAGGCCCTCCATCTCGTCAGGCGATGAAACGAAGACATAGGAGTTCAGAAGCTGATTGGCCGCGGCAGACTGCTCAAAATGAAGCAGGTCCATCAGCGGAAAAGCGAGGTCATAGAGGACGTCGATGATGGCGATCCGGTCGTCGAATTCGATGGCATCGAACAGTACCGGCTTGTCGTCGACCATGACGATGTTTGCCAAATGGAGATCGCCATGGCAGCGCCGGACGTACCCCGCTTCAGCACGTTGCTGAAGCAGCGGTGTCAGCAGTGCTAGGGTCGAACGGCAAGCAAGTTCGAGCTCATCGATTTCCGTCACGTCAAATCGGCGGCTGGCTCTGAAGCTCGTGATGAACGCGTCAATCCACCGCGGGATTGAATCGATCCACGTGCTGGACGCAAATCGAATCGCGAGCTGATGCGACGCTGCGATGGTTTCGGCCAGCAGCGACGCCGTGTCGGCGCCGATCTGATGGTCCCTTGCAAGATGATCAAGCGTCTGGCTGTCATCGAAGCGACGCATCTCAACGGCATGCTCAATAGCTGTGCCGGTCCCACCGATCTCGAGCTTCCCATCCGGGGTCCTGGTGATTGCAGCTACCCCAAGATAGATATCCGGCGCAAACGGACGGTTGATCTCGATCTCCTTCGCGCACGCCGTCTTTCGCAGCGAGAGCGTCGAATAGTCGAGAAAGGGCAGCCGAATCGCCCGCTTGATCTTCAGCGCACGGTCACCGAGCAGGAAAACGGACGCGGCGTGCGTGTCGATTCGACGAACGCCGGGATGGAGGTTCGTATCGCTCAAGAACGAGAATACGAGATCCTGATCGGATGGAGACACCATGGGCGCTGTTGCGTTCCAAATCGCTCAATTGTCTGGGACGAGGACGGCCGCCCCGAGTATGTCACCCCTGCGCAAGCGAGCAAGAACAGCGTTCGCATCGGAAAGCGGATAGGCGGTTGCATGAGGCCGGATCTGAGCCTCCTGGGCAACGCGCAGGAAGTCGAGGCCGTCCTGCCTCGTCAGGTTGGCAACGGACATCACATGGCGCTCTCCCCAGAGAAGGGAATACGGGAAACTGGGGATGTCGCTCATATGGATGCCCGCGCACACGACCCGTCCGCCCTTGCGAACGGCCCGGAGCGCCGCCGGAACGAGCTCGCCAGCAGCGGCATAGATGATGGCAGCATCGAGCGCGACGTCAGGCCGCTGGTCCGATCCGCCGGCCCATGTGGCGCCCAGCTGGCGGGCAAGAGCCTGTGCCTCAAGATCCTCGTTTCGGGTGAAGGCATAGATCTGCCGCCCTTGCCAGCGGGCGACCTGCGCAACGATGTGACCGGCTGCGCCGAAGCCATAAATGCCTAGCCGTTGAGCATCGGCCGTCATGACCAGGGATCTCCAGCCGATCAGGCCGGCGCATAGCAACGGCGCGGCAGCCACGTCATCGATCGGGCCCTCGAGCGGAAATGCGTAGCGCGCATCCGCGATCGCGTATGTCGCATAGCCGCCGTGGCGCGTGTAGCCGGTAAACGTGGGCTCGTCGCACAGATTCTCCATACCCTGCTGGCAGAACGTGCAGTGCCCGCAGGTGTGGCCCAGCCAGGGAATGCCGACCCGGTCGCCCAGCCTGTGTGTCGTTACGCCAAGTCCGATTCGATCGATGTGGCCGACGATCTCGTGTCCGGGAATGATGGGGTAGGGGATGTCGGGAAGCTCGCCATCGCACAGATGCAGATCGGTACGGCACACACCGCATGCGCTGACCCTGACGCGAATCTCGGCAGGACCCGGTTCGGGGTCCGGGAGATGGCTGGACTGGAGGGGTGTGCCCGGCTTTTGCAGCACCATCGCGCGCATGACGAGCCTCCTTGTGGGCCACGTTTGGCGGGATAGATCATGCTGCACCTTGCGCCTTTGATGTCGGTCAAGGCTCACGGCGCGTTGAACGGCGATCAACGCCTCGGCGGCAGCCGCAGGCAGGTATCGAGGAACGCGTCCGTCACAATCATCTCGTCCTGGGCTGATACGTCGCGCTGGACCGCCGGTGGTTTGAAACTAGACTGATATATTGGAAACTGCCGGCTTCCGCGCTCAACATTGGATATCGAGATGTCGACCTACCGCTTGCGGAACCTGCTGTTGCCTCGCTCGATCGCCCTGGTCGGAGGAAGTCCGCGGCCGAACTCGGTTGGAAGGGCCATCCTCGACAACATCATCAAGGCAGGCTTCCAGGGGCAAATCGGTCTGATCAATTCTCGCTATCGTGAGATAGCCGGGGTCAAGTCGGTGGGCAGGATCGACGAGCTGCCGTTCGTGCCGGAGTTGGTGGTCATCACGACGCCACCTTCCTCCATTCCGGGCCTGATCGACCGCGCAGGCAGCTTGGGAACTGCCGCCGCGCTGATCATCACCTCGGGGCTCGGGCACGGGCCGGATTCGCTCGCCGACCGGGTTGAGAGGGCCGCGCAGAAGTTCGGGATGCGCCTGGTCGGTCCAAACTGCCTCGGCATCATGATGCCCACGATCAAGCTCAATGCGAGCTTCTCCGCTCACATGCCGATTGCAGGGAGTTTGGCGCTGATCTCGCAATCCGGTGCCATCGCCGCGGGAATGGTGGATTGGGCGGCTCAGCGCGGCGTCGGCTTCTCGGGCATCGTCTCGATTGGCGATCAATTGGACGTCGATCTTGGTGATCTTCTGGATCATTTCGCGATGGACGGTGGGACGCGCGCGATCCTGCTCTACATCGAAGCCGTCAAGGATGCGCGGAAGTTCATGTCCGCGGCGCGAGCGGCGGCAAGGGTGAAACCTGTCGTCGTCGTGAAGTCGGGCAGGGGGGCCGCTGGAGCGAGGGCGGCTGCGACGCATACGGGCGCATTGGCGGGGGCAGATGCCGTCTACGATGCAGCCTTTCGGCGTGCCGGTGTCTTGCGCGTCTCCGACCTGCGCGAGCTGTTCGACTGCGCCGAGACGTTGGGACGCGTGGAATCGCCCACAGGCAAGCGCCTTGCGATTCTGACCAATGGCGGCGGAATAGGTGTGCTCGCCGTCGATCGGCTGGTTGAGCTTGGCGGAGTGGCCGCGACGCTCTCTCCCGCCGTTCACGACAAGCTCGACGCCATGCTGCCGGTCACCTGGTCCGGATCGAACCCGGTTGACATCGTCGGCGACGCAGATGCAGGACGCTACACGGCGTCGCTCGAGGCACTGCTTGCAGATCAGTCCAACGATGCAATTCTCGTGATGAACGTTCAGACCGCGATTGCGTCGGCGAGCGAGATTGCCATCGCGGTCACGGACTTCGTGAGCAGCTACCGCAAGCAGCATCGGCGCTGGGCCAAGCCGGTGCTGGCGGCATGGGTCGGTGCCGAGCAGCCGGTCATTGAAACATTGAGCGGCGCGGGAATTCCGAACTATCCCACGGAGGATGACGCCGTCCGAGGTTTCATGCATCTCGTCCGCCATCGCGAAGTGGTGGAGTCGCTTGCCGCAGTGCCCCCGGCCATGCCGAGCTCCTTTGCGCCGCATGTTGACGTCGCCCGCGGCATCGTTACGGCCGCTCTGGCTGACGGAAGAACATGGCTTGATCCCGTCGAAATCAGCCGCCTCCTGGAAGCTTATGATATCGCGATGGTTCCGACATTCGCGGCGTCTTCGATCGACGAAGCCGTCGGCTATGCGAATCAATTGTTTGCTCAGGGCGCCACGGTGGTGCTCAAGATCCTGTCTCGCGACATCATTCATAAATCCGACGTCGGCGGCGTCGTTCTCAACCTGACCACGGCTGAGGCTGTTCGCAACGCGGCGAACGAGATCATGGCGCGCGCAAGAGCTGTGCGGCCTGAGGCGCGGATATCCGGCGTGATCGTGCAAGCCATGGTCGTGCGGGCCAAAGCGCGCGAGTTGATCATGGGCATCGCCGATGATCCGACTTTCGGCACCGTGATCGTCTTCGGCCGCGGTGGTACTGCGGTGGAGATCATCAACGACAAGGCGCTCGGCCTGCCGCCGCTCGACCTGCACTTGGCGCGCAATCTGATCGAGCGCACGCGTGTCTCGCGCCTGTTGCGGGCCTATCGGGATGTCCCCGCCGTCAAGCCTGACGCGGTCGCGATGGTTCTCGTCAAGCTCGCGCAGCTCGCGGCAGACGTTCCCGAGATTCGAGAACTCGACATCAACCCGTTGCTTGCGGACGAAAGCGGCGTCTTGGCTGTTGATGCGCGTGTCGCCGTCGGTAAGGTACCGCCGAAATTCAAGGGGTCCGGTCCGTCAAACTTCGCCGTGCGGCCTTATCCGAGCCAGTGGGAACGGCACCTCCAGGTCAAGGATGGCTGGCGCATTCTTGCCCGACCGATCCGACCGGAAGACGAGCCGATCATCCATGAGTTCCTCAAGCACGTGACCGCCGAGGATCTCCGCCTTCGCTTCTTCGCGCCCATGAAGGAGTTCACGCATGAATTCATCGCACGCCTGACGCAGCTCGACTATGCACGCGCAATGGCCTTCGTCGCGCTTGATGAGGCGACGAACGAACTAGTCGGAGTCGTCAGGATTCATTCCGATTCGATCTATGAGAGCGGCGAATACGCAATCCTGCTGCGGTCGGATCTGAAGGGACGAGGGCTCGGTTGGGCCTTGATGCAGTTGATCATCGAATATGCAAAGGCCGAAGGCCTGAAGATGATCTCTGGCGACGTTCTGCAGGAGAACGTCGTCATGCTGGAGATGTGCCGGAATCTCGGTTTCGAGGTCAAGACCGACCCGGCCGAGCGGGACCTGTGCAACGTCAAGCTGACGCTCTGAAGCATCCTCTCCAGGCCTGGTGAACCGAATTACGTCGCGGAGGCGTCGCCGGCCGAGGGCCCCGTGGGCTCGCTATCGGACGCGCCGTGCGAGCGGAGCGTCCTGACGAGCATCGTCAGGATTGGAATGATGAGCAAGGGAATCAGGCTGATGAGAGGGTGGTTGACGGCGCTCGAAATCTTCGACTGCAGGGATCGTGCTTCCAACTGCAGCGCGTCCATCGAGGCGGAGTGCATCTCGTTGGCCAGCTCGAGTTCGCGGCCGGACGGTGCACGTGCGGCAATGATGAGCAGGATCGCTGAGATCAGGAAATTGCAGGCTCCCAGCGCGGCAGCGGCCAAGACGGCGGATGTGATCTGGACCAATGCGAGATAGGCGGCTAGTTCGAGCATCAGGAGACCGAAGACCGCGATCAGGGCCGCAAACGCGCGGATGCCCGCGCCGGCGAGCAGGTGCCGGAGCCTGATGTCGGCGATGACACGGTCGGTGCGCCAGAGCAGGCGCAGGTGTTTGAGGGCGTTTTCCGTATCCACTCAAGTTCTCCGCAGGAGGAGGCCGAGCGCCAGACCGATCGCGAGCGCAGATGCTGTCGCCGCGATCGGACGTGTTCTGATCAATCGCTCGAGGTGAATGTCGGCGTCGCGTAGATCGGCGCGAAGGTTTTCGATGATCGCAGCGACGGGTTTGGCAATCGCATCTGCGTGCTCACTTTCGGGATCTCTGAAGGGGCCGCCCAGCGCACGCAGTTCTTGCACCAGATCGTCCAGCTCTTTGGTGAGGCGCGCGGAAAGGGTGGTCATGCTTTATCCTGTCGCTAGAATGACTCTAGGACGAAGCCCGGCCACCGGCTTGATTTCGCTCAATTGGCGGCGCGAAGCCTGTTGAGGCATATCAAGGTTGGCCGCTCGGTGGGATCTAGGAACTGCCTTGTTGCTCGGTGAGGGAGACATCCTATTGCGTGTTCATCCAAAATTGACCGCCGAAGCGATGGGCGACGTTCTGGAGCTTCGTCCGAGCGGACCCTGGGTATGCCGCGACGTGGCGGAACTGGAGAGCCTGACCAGCATTGCCCAGGTCACCGTCAACAACGCAAGAGCGGTCAAGCTCGATCTTGGGGCCATCAGCGAGATTGATACGGTCGGAGCCTGGCTGCTCGAAAAGCTGGGACGCAGCGCGGCCGCTGCCGGTCGCTCCGTCGAGATTACCGGGGTCGCGGAAAATTACCTGGGATTGATCGAAGAGGTCCGGCAGGTCAACCGACACGAGACCCAGTCACGGCCGACGCCGAACCCGGTCGTGGCCAAGCTCACCGATCTCGGGCGCTCCACGCTAGAGGCTGCACGCGACGTCACGGTGTTCCTCGACATGCTGGCGGCGCTCGCGTTTGCCTTGGTGCGGACACTGCGCCGTCCCAGGTCGTTGCGGGCGACATCGCTCGTCTACCAGATGTACCGGATCGGTTGGCAGGCCATTCCGATCGTCGTGTTGATCACGTTTCTGATCGGCGCGATCATCGCTCAACAGGGGATTTTTCACTTTCGACGCTTTGGCGCCGAGTCCTACGTTGTCGACATGGTCGGCATTCTCGTGCTGCGCGAGCTCGGCGTCCTGATCGTTGCGATCATGGTCGCGGGCCGATCAGGAAGCGCTTACACCGCCGAGCTCGGGTCGATGAAGATGCGGGAGGAGATCGATGCTCTGGTCACGATGGGTCTGAATCCGGTCGAGGTGCTGATCCTGCCCCGTATCGTGGCATTGATCCTGACACTGCCGGTGCTGGCCTTCATAGGCTCGATGGCGGCGCTCTATGGCGGAGGGCTCGTTGCCCAACTCTATGGCGGCATGGGCCCGGCGATCTTCATTGCGCGATTGCATGAGGCGATTTCGGTCACTCATTTCGAGGTCGGAATGCTGAAGGCGCCGTTCATGGCACTCGTGATCGGTATTGTCGCCTGCAGCGAAGGCCTCCGGGTCAAGGGCAGTGCCGAGTCGTTGGGGCAGCAGACGACGACATCCGTCGTAAAATCGATCTTCCTCGTGATCGTCCTCGATGGTCTGTTCGCCGTGTTCTTCGCATCCATTGGAATGTAGCAATGGCGGATTTCGACGTGTCCAATGCGATCCGCGTCACCGATCTCATCGTCGGCTTTGGCCAGCAGGTCGTTTTGAACAAATTGTCGCTGGACGTCCGGCGGGGTGAGATTCTGGGCTTGGTGGGGGCATCCGGCGGCGGAAAGTCGGTCTTGATGCGGACCATCATCGGACTTGTCCCACGACGCGGCGGGACGATCGAAGTGATGGGAATACCTCTCGGCGGGGCAGAGGAACGCGCCACGCAGGATGTCGCGACCCGCTGGGGCATCCTGTTTCAGCAGGGCGCGCTGTTTTCGTCGCTGACGGTGAAGCAGAACGTGCAGTTTCCTCTGCGCGAGAACCTCCAGATGTCGCAGAGCTTGATGGATGAGATCGCGATCGCCAAGCTCGAAATGGTGGGACTGCGTGCCGAGGACGGCGAGAAATATCCTGCCGAGCTATCGGGCGGAATGACCAAACGTGCCGCGCTGGCGCGCGCACTGGCGCTTGACCCGGCGATCGTGTTTCTCGATGAGCCGACATCGGGCCTCGACCCGATCTCGGCGGGCGACTTCGATGCCCTGATCAAGACGCTGCAGAAGACGCTTGGATTGACCGTATTCATGGTGACGCACGACCTGGCGAGCCTCAACACCGTCTGCGATCGCGTTGCGGCTCTCGCCGACGGCAGGATCGTCGCGATTGGTCCGATGAGCGATCTGCTTCGATCAGAACATCCCTGGGTGAAGGCCTATTTTCACGGCAAGCGATCTCAGATGCTGCAACCGAAAGCGAGTTGAAGATGGAAACGCGTGCGCCATTTGCTGTGATTGGCGGCTTCGTCCTGGCGGCCATCGTCGCGATCTTCGGTTTCGTGTATTGGCTGAACAACACCGGAGGACTTGGGCCGCGCACGACGTATCATGTGCGGTTCGAAGGATCCGTCCCCGGGCTGCTGGTTGGGGCCGCTGTTCTTTTCAACGGAATCCGCGTGGGCGAGGTGACTGATCTCGGTTTGGCGCCGGACGACCCGCGCCGAGTCAATGCAACGATCTCCGTGGCCTCGACCACGCCGGTCCGAACCGACACCCGGGTTGGACTCGAGTTTCAGGGATTGACGGGCGTGCCGGTGATCGCGCTGGAAGGCGGCTCGTCGACGGCAACGGCGGCGGCCGGCTCGACGTTGACCGCAGAGCCGGGTGCGGGCCAGAGCATGACGCAGGCCGCACGCGACGCCTTGCGGCGCGTCGATGCCGTCCTGGCGGAGAATGCCGGGCCTCTGAAAGATACGATCGCCAACCTCAAGACGTTTTCGGAGGGGCTTGCGCGAAATACCGGGAAGCTGGACGGGATCGTGTCGGGCCTCGAGAAGATGACGGGCGGCGGCGCTCCGGCGCAGAAGACCACCTACGATCTGACTGCACCTCGGGACCTTGGTCCGATCAGCAAGACTCTCAAGGGCCAACTCGCCATTCCAGAGCCGACCGCCGTGGCGATGTTGCAGACACAGCGCATGCTGTTTTCGCCGGCCAAGGACTATCCCGGTTTTGGCGACGTCCTATGGGCGGACAGCATTCCGAAGCTGCTGCAGTCGCGTTTGATCGACACGTTCGAGAATTATGACGTCGCACACGCGCCATTGCGGGCGACCGACCTCGGCCAGCCCGATTTTCAGTTGCTGATCGATGTTCGGCGGTTTCGCATCAATACTGAGACGGCTGCGGCGGCGGACATTGGCCTGTCGGCACGTCTGGTGGATAAGAACGGCAAGGTCATCGCTTCGCGCTTGTTTGACGCAAGCGAGCCGCTCTCGCGGCTCGAACCTGCCGAAGCCGTGACCGCCTTCGACGCGGCTTTCGGCCAGATCGCCAAATCAGTCCTGGTTTGGACGATACAGTCGCTCTAAAGCCCTAATGGCGAGCCGATCTATTCCAGGCTTTTGAGATAAGAGAGCAGATCATTGATCTGCGGCGGTTGCAGCTCGAATTGCGGCATGGCCGGATGGCCGGTCACGATTCCTTCGGCCAGGGCTTCGCCCAACGTTTCGATCGGATAGCGCAGGTGCAGCGTTCGGAACGGCGGCGCTGGCTTGAATGCACTTTCGCCGGTCCGTCCAATGGCATGGCAGCGCGCGCAGTGAGCCTTGGCGAAAGCCCGTCCCCGCTGCTCCGGCGTCGACGCAGCATGCGACGGCAATATCCAGCAGAAGATCAAGAGAAGGGCGCAGAAGGCGGACCGCTGCATTCATCACGTCCATGGCACTGGGCATTTTCTGCCACGATAGAGCCCCGATCCTGCACTCATTTGATTTGAATCAACTGGAACTCAGAGCATCCGGTAGAATGCGGCTATCCTCCTTGCGTGTGGCCCAGCGGAGCCCTCTATGAAGACGTCTTTGGTTGCAGTCGATTTCCACGGGCAGGGCTGCGCTGATTGTGCCGTGAGGGGATTTAGCGTTTGCGCGTCACTCGACCAGTTTGAGATGCGCGAGTTCGAGCAGCTGAGCCGCCGCGCCAACTTCGCGACCTGCGAGACGGTTTTCGCTCAAGAGGATATGTCATCCTGCTTTTACAATCTTCTCGATGGTGTCATGCGGCTCTATAAGCTCCTCCCCGACGGCCGCAGGCAGATCGTGGGCTTTCTGTTGCCAGGCGATTTCGTGGGAATGACCATCGAAGAGCGGCACGGGTTTTCGGCCGACGCAATCGGGCCGGTGACCGTCTGCCAGTTCGCAAAGGGACCGTTCGGCCGTTTCGCCGAGGATAAGCCGAACCTGCTTCGGCGGATGAACGAATTGGCCGTTCAAGAGCTGAACCAAGCGCGCGATCACATGGTGCTGCTCGGGCGCCGGTCCGCTGAGGAAAAGGTTGCGACGTTTCTCGTCGGGTGGAGGGACCGGCTGGTCGAGCTTCGCGGCCCCTCTAACATTGTACCGTTGCCCATGAGCCGGCAGGATATTGCAGATTATCTCGGCCTCACCATTGAGACGGTCAGCCGGACGTTCACGAAGCTGGAGCGGGAAGGGATCATCGCCATCCTTCCTGGCGGCGTATCGCTGCGGGACTCGGCACGCGCAGAAGCGCTAGCGGCGGCCTGATTTTCACCCGCGTTCTTCTGCCTCGCGGCTTTGCATTGATCTGGGTCAAAGACCCGCGCTCGGCGGTTGGGGAACAATGTCTCAAACTCAAAGAGGGGGGAGAGACATGCCTTTCGACGCCATGATGGTCAGCTTTGCGGTCGTAGCGGTTTTCGTCGCGTTTGCAGCGGTCCTGTTGTGGGCTGATTCGCAGACCAAGCAGCGGAGCTGAAGCCGGGATTCACTTGCAGAGCGGAACGGGCGCGTCATTCTCCGGCTGGAGAACCGCGGTCGGGCAAGGTCATCCGCACTGCAAATTCTTGCCTCGTTCGTGCCTCGGTGGCCTTGATGCCTCCGGGGCATAGCGATTTATGATACCCGCATTTGATCTTCGGCGCATTTTCCTGGACAAACTGTTGATCTGCCGTATTCCGGAGCCGAGTGGAAATCCGGGGATGGGCGGTCGCGCGCCGAAGGATCGTGTTTGCTGGTGCCTGCAGGCGTGCCCGGGATCCTTGGCACCTTTTGCGACCGGCACAAGCTCACGACATCTCTTCGGTCAGCGAATATGGGCGGCTGGGGAGATGCGGTGTGACTGACGAGAAGAAGGCGAACAGCCGATCGTCCAGCAGCGGCAAGCTGACGGTGCTGCGCCAGCACCCGATGTTTCGCGAGCTCGAGCCGGAGGCGCTCGACCAGCTCTGCCGCTATGCCAAGCCGACCTCGCTCAAGCGCGGGGCGACCATCTTCTCGAAAGGCGATGCCGGCTTGAGCCTCTACGCGGTGATCAGCGGGACCGTCAAAATCAGCGTGTCCTCCCCCGACGGCCGCAACGCGATTCTCAACCTCATCAGCGCAGGTGAGATCTTCGGCGAAGTCGCCCTGCTTGATGGGCGCGAACGAACCGCCGATGCGACGGCGAACACGAACTGCGAAATCTTGGTCATCGACCGGCGCGAGTTTCTGCCCTTCGTCAAGAGCCAGCCCGTTCTCGCGATGAAGTTCATCGAGCTGCTGTGTGATCGTCTGCGCTGGACCAGCGATCAGGTCGAGCAGGTCATTCTGCAGGATCTTCCGCGACGGTTGGCCAGCGCTCTGCTGGGTTTGACCGAGAAGCGGAAGCTGGATCCCGCCAGCCGCACCATCGCCATCACGCAGCAGGAGATCAGCGAGATGGTGGGTATGACGCGCGAGAGCATCAACAAGCAGTTGCGCGCCTGGGCCGGGCGAGACTGGGTGAGACTCGAACACGGCGCGATTGTCCTGCTCAATCCCGAGCCGTTGCGCGGATTGGTGGAGGCGGACGAGGACGAGGATGATTAGGGCGACCCGACCGCGTTTGACGGCTCGCCCCCATTCAATTCAATGTCCGTCGCCAAGAATGCCGCCGAGGATGATCACAAGCGTGATGAGACCCCAGGCCGCGTCAATCGTGATCTTGACAGCAGCCTTCGTCGGGACGGGGTGACCTTCGCGATATGCAATCACGATACACAGCATGATCAGCGAAAAGCCGAGCAGCAGGCTCGGGAATACGCCGGCCATGAACAGGGCGGGCCATCATCAGTTGCGCGAGGATATCGGGAAGCCGTCGGACACTCGGCGGCGTCTGGTTGGCAAAGTGGGACAAGCTCATATGCAAATTGAGCCTGTCACCAGCCGCGACCGCTACGCGATGTCCTGGATGCGCTTGATCATGTCCTGATACTTCGGACCATATTTGTCCCAGACCGGCTTGACTGCCTTCTGGAACGGCGCCTTGTCGGCGATGTCGATGATCTCGCAGCCGGCGGCCTTGGCTTTTTCTACGGCCTCGCGCTCATAGGCTTTCCATAGCTCCCGCTCTTCCATCTGAGCCTCGCGCGCAAACTTCCTGATCATCGCCTGGTCATCGTTCGAAAGGTTCGCCCAAGCCCGCTTCGAGAACACGAGCACTTCCGGAATGACAAGGTGCTGGGTCAATGAGTAGTATTTGGCAGCCGTATAGTGATTGCTGAATACGTAGCTCGGTGGGTTGTTCTCGGCTCCGTCGATCACGCCGGTCTGCAGCGCGCTGAACACCTGATCGTAACCCATCGCCACGCCGTTGCCGCCGAGCGCGTTCATCATGTCGATGAAGATCGGATTGCCGATCACGCGGATCTTGAGGCCTTTGACGTCCTCGACCGTCCTGATCGGCTTCTTGGTGTTGTAGATGCTGCGCGCGCCGGAGTTCATCCAGCACAGCGCCACGAGATTTGCGCTTGGATGAGCGCTGACGCGGTCGAGCAGATCCTGCCCGATCGGGCCGTCCATCATTTTTTCGGAATGCGCGATGCTCTTGAACAGGAACGGCATGTTGACGACGTTGACGTCGTCGACGATCGGACCGAGCGCGCCGGCGCTGACGCGCAACATCTGGATCGCTCCGATCTGGGTCTGTTCGATGGTTTCCTTCTCGGCGCCGAGCTGGGCGGAGGGATAGATCTGGATCGTCAGTCGGCCGTTGGTCGCGGCGGCGAGCTTCTTGCCAAGGCTTTCGGTCGCCGCGACCGTTGGATAGCCGGGCGGCTGTACATCCGATGCCTTGAATACGGACTTCGATTGCGCACGAGCAGTCGAGAACGGAGGCAGCGCCGTGGCGCCGGCAATCCCCGCAGTCAATCTGATGAAATCGCGTCGCTTCATGTCGTTTCTCCCACGGACTTCTGCCTGATCGTCGATCCCGCGGTCGGATGCTGCGGCTTCGTTGCTAGGTTGGTTGATCGAAGTAGTCCGGATTGAGCGTTTGAATGGCGGAGATGTCGTCGAGCAATCTTTCCAGGTGCCTTGCCATGGCTGCACGCGCTCCGTCCGGATTGCCTTGTTCGATTGCCGCCAGGATCGGCTCGTGCTCAGCGATCACTTCTGACATCCGTCCGATTTGAGGCAAAGTGAGGCGGCGATAGCGGTCAACGTGAACCTTCACTTGCAAGATGAGCTTCCATATCCCAGGATAGCCGGCAACTTCAGCGATCCCGGCATGAAACGACTCATCCGCCTGGTGAAAGGCCTCGCGATCCCTGGCAGCGCATGCCTCGCGCTGACGTTGCAGCGTCGCGTGCAGGGTCAAAAGTTGGCTCGTGGTTGCTTGCTCCGCCGCCATCCGTGCGGTGGTCTCTTCCAGGGACTTGCGGATGATGATCGTCTCCGGGAGCGACGCGACCGGGATACGAGCCACGAAAATTCCGGACTGAGGGAAGATCTCGACCAACCCTTCATCGGAAAGCTTCAGAATGGCTTCGCGAACCGGCGTCCTGCTGACACCATAGGCCGTTGCGATCTGCGCTTCGGAAATCGGCTCGCCCGGACGTCGCACCAGGGATACCAACTCAGCCCTGAGATCAGCGTAGATGCGCGACGCCGCCGTCGCACCACGCGGCCGACCGTTGCGGCGCATTCGCGCGACCACGGGCCGGGGCGCCGGGGCCAATTTCCTTGGAGCACGACCAGGCATAAGCGTATCCTCGGATGATATATTAATATATTAATGTGCGTTGGCAACAGATATTCCGAGTTTCCCGAAGACTGATCATGGTGCGCCGCAAAGTTCGTGTGTGAGGTCGCCTTAGGAGAGGATGGGCGTTCAAGAGTTGCACGTCATCCGATCTGCCTTGTGGCGTGGTTCCGACGAGCATTCCGGATCTGCAACGCGATCCTCCGCGAGTGCAGCGCGAATGCTCTCGGATGACCAGAGCTTTGATGTTAGCGTTACGGAATGAATCAGCAGACTCGTATCAAAGTTCGCCATTCCACCTGTCCGCACGATTGTCCGTCGGCGTGTGCGCTGGACGTCGAGGTCATCGATGACAAAGCGATCGGTCGGGTGCGCGGCTCGAAACGGCAGACCTACACGGCGGGTGTCGTCTGCGCCAAGGTGGCGCGATATGCGGAGCGCATTCATCACCCAGATCGCCTGATGCATCCGATGCGCCGCGTGGGCCCAAAGGGCTCGGGACAGTTCGAACGCATGTCCTGGGACGACGCGCTGGACACGATTGCCAAGCGATTTTTGCAGGCGGAGCGCGACTTCTCCGCTCAATCGGTCTGGCCCTACTACTACGCCGGGACGATGGGGCTCGTGATGCGGGACGGCATCAACCGCCTCACCCATGTGAAGAAGTACTCACGTTTCTATTCTACGATCTGCGCCAACGTTGCGCGGATTGGCTTTGCCATCGGCACCGGAAAGATCGCCGGCGTCGACCCGCGCGAGATGGCGCTCTCGGATCTGGTGGTGATCTGGGGAACCAATCCCGTGAACACCCAGGTCAATGTGATGACCCATGCCGCGCGTGCGCGAAAGGAAAGGGGTGCCAAGATCGCGGCGGTGGACATCTACGACAACGAGACGATGAAGCAGGCCGACGTCAAGATCATCCTGCGTCCCGGCACGGATGGCGCATTCGCCTGCGGCGTCATGCACGTGCTGTTTCGCGACGGCTATGCCGATCGGGCCTACATGGCAAAGTATACGGATTGTCCGGACCAGCTCGAGGCGCATCTGGAGGCGCGGACACCGGAATGGGCATCGCAGATCTGCGGAGTGCCGGTTGCCGAGATCGAGGCGTTCGCCCGGCTCGTCGGAGAGACCAAGCGAACCTTCTTCCGTCTCGGCTATGGTTTCACACGCAGCCGGAACGGTGCGACGCAGATGCACGCGGCCTCCTGCATTCCGGCCGTGACCGGCGCCTGGCAATACGAAGGAGGCGGAGCGTTCTTCAACAATGCCGCGCTTTGGCATTTCGACGAATCTATCATCGAGGGGCACGACGCGATCGACCACTCCACGCGGTTTCTCGATCAATCCAAGATCGGACGCATCCTGACGGGAGATCGGGAGGCTCTGTGCGGAGGCCCGCCCGTCAAGGCGATGTTGATCCAGAACACCAACCCGATGACGGTCGCGCCGGAGCAGGATCTCGTTCGCCAGGGGTTCGCACGCGAAGATCTGTTTGTTGCCGTCCATGAGCAGTTCATGACCGAGACGGCAAAAATGGCCGACATCGTGCTGCCGGCGACGATGTTCATGGAGCACGACGACCTCTATTACGGCGGTGGTCACCAGCACATCTCGGTTGGGCCGAAATTGATCGATCCTCCCGGCGAGTGCCGCTCGAACCATGAGGTGCTGCAAGGCTTGGCGCGCCGGTTGGGGGCAGTTCATCCCGGCTTCGAGATGACGCCGCGGGATCTGATCGACGCCACGCTGAGAAAGAGCGGCCACGGCGACATCGCCGGTCTCGAGGCGGATGTCTGGCGCGACCTGCAGCCGGATTTCCGCACCTCGCACTATCTCGACGGCTTTGCGCACAAGGACGGCAAATTCCATTTCAGGGCTGATTGGGCTCATCCTCCGTTCGGCCGCGTGATGGGCAATCCCGAGCGGATGCCGTCATTGCCGGACCACTGGGCTGTGACCGAGGAAACGGATGAGGAGCATCCGTTTCGGCTGGCGACCAGTCCGGCACGCTCGTTCCTCAATACGTCGTTCAACGAAACGCCCTCGTCACAGGACCGGGAGGGGGCGCCTTCGGTCATGATCCATCCGCTCGACGCGGCCGTGCTCGGGATCGAGGACGGAGATGCGGTCACGCTCGGCAACAAGCGGGGACAGACCTCGCTGAAGGCCCGGCTGTTCGAAGGGGTCCGGCGGGGCGTGCTGATCGCCGAATCGATCCATCCCAATGCCGCTCATATCGGTGGCCGCGGCATCAACTCCCTCACCGCTGCCGACACCGTTGCGCCGATCGGCGGCGCCGCCTTCCACGACAACAAGGTTTGGTTGCGCAAGGCGGCTGGTTAGGTTCCGCGCGGTCTTTTTCAGAAAACGCCTCAGTCGAAGACGGGTCGTGAGCTGTGTCGGTAATAAGATGCAGTTCACGAACTCGTGTTCGTGCGGCCGTTCTTGCATGCGATTTCATCTTGAGCGACGCTCAAAATACCGATATTGATTTGAGCGTTGCTCACAAAAGGAAACGCCATCATGCACACGCTCAGCTTTCACGGTTCGCAGTTCTTCGACGCCGATGTCAGCACGCCATGGAGGGCTTTGGTCCGTAAGGTGTCGCAATTCCTCACAGGCCCCGTGGAGCGCATCGCGAATGCGTGTGATGTCGCGGGTCTGCTCGCCGCCCGACGATCAAGACAGCCTGCCGGCCGGGGACTATTCCGGGCCGCCGGCCGGGAGGGACATCGGAGCCGTCGTGGCGGGATGTTCGGCTGCTTTCACTACCTCAGCGACCTGAGCTGACGTCGGTTCAAAACTCCTGCTCACGCACAAGGAAGCGGTCACCATGTCGTCACGTCATTTGACGCTCGTCCGACGGCGTTCGCGGTGGATAAGCTTTTTGCATACGACCTTCGCGATATCGTTCGTGCTGGTCGGCGGCGGCATCGTTGCGCTGCCGTTCGACTGGTCGCTGCGGGGTGGACTTGCAACGGCGCTCGTCGCGCTGGTGTGGTCGTCCCTCACCTTGGCCGACACCATTGCGCTGGTATCGCAAAATCCGCTGCGAGCGGCGGGACATGCAAACCAGTCCGGTCGTCGCGCTTGAGAGGGCTCTCGCGGCCGAACGCCTTCTATTTTCAGCACCAACTCGACAAATCACGATCCTAGCGGCAGAGCCGCCGCGACACACCAGGAAATGACCATGATCAAGCAGTTGATGTCGTCGCGCCGTTTTGCTCCGCTGTTTGGCGCTCAGTTCGCCTCCGCGCTGAACGACAACGTTCTGAAGAACGCGCTGGTCATCATGCTGCTCTACGGCGCTGCGGCCGCGCACGGTGATGCGCTGGTCACCATGGCCGGGGCTGTCTTCATCTTCCCGTTCTTCCTGCTCTCCGGGCTTGGCGGTGAGTTGGCCGACCGGTACGTCAAGGGCGTTGTCGCACGCAGACTGAAGTTCGCGGAAATCTTCGCGGCCGGGTTTGCGGCGCTCGGCTTCTTCATGCATTCGATCCCGCTGCTGTTCGTCGCGCTCGGCATGTTCGGCGTCATCGCTGCGCTGTTCGGCCCGGTCAAATATGCCATGCTGCCGGACCAGCTGACTGTCGGCGAACTCGCCACGGGCAATGCGCTCGTCGAGGGCGCGACCTTCATGGCCATCCTCATCGGCACGATCGCCGGTGGCCAACTCGTTTCCGGCTCCTCGCATATGGGATGGGTCGCTCTCGCGGTGATCGGGCTTGCGGTGATCTCCTGGGCTTCGGCGTCGCGCATTCCGCACACCGCGCCGTCAGCACCGGACCTGCGCATCACTGCCAACCCCTGGACCTCGACGTCGCACCTCCTCAAATCGCTCCACGCTGAGCCGCGGCTGTGGGACGGCATGGTGATCGTGTCGTGGTTCTGGCTGGTCGGCGCCGTCGTGCTGTCGTTGCTGCCGGCCCTGGTCAAGGATGTTGTCGGTGGGAGCGAAGGCGTCGTCACGCTGTGCCTTGCTGTGTTCGCGATCGGCATCGCCATCGGCTCGCTGTTTGCGGCGCATCTCAGCCATGTCAGACCGAATCTTGCCCTGGTGCCGATCGGCGCGATCGTCATGGGCGTGCTCGGCCTCGACCTGGCGTGGACGATCGCCACGACCGAGTCCGCGCAGGGCGTTGCGCCACTCGCCTTCGTCGGCACCTGGGCCGGTGCGCGCATGCTGATCGATTTCGCCCTGTTTGCCTTCGGCGGCGGGTTGTTCGTGGTTCCCGCATTTGCAGCCGTGCAGGCCTGGTCGGAGCCGACCGAGCGGGCTCGTGTCATCGCTGCCGGCAACGTGCTGCAGGCCGCCTTCATGGTGGTGGGCTCGCTCGGAGTGGCAGGCCTGCAGGCGGCCGGCGTTGCGATTGCGTGGATCTTCTTCGCACTGGCGCTGGCGAGCTTTGGCGCGGTGTGGTTCGTGCTCAACAAATGGGGCCGGGAAGGTGTGCGCGACTTCGGCGCGATGCTGTTCCGCGCGCTGTTCCGCACGGAGGTGCGCGGTCTGGAAAACCTGCCGACGGCCGGCACCCGCATGCTGATCGCGCCGAACCATGTCAGCCTGATCGACGGCCCGCTGCTGCACGCGGTGCTGCCCATCGATGCGACCTTCGCAGTCGACACCGGCATCTCCAAGGCCTGGTGGGCGAAGATCTTCCTCAAGCTGGTGCGTCACATCACGATCGACCCGACCAAGCCGCTCGGCGCCCGTGATCTCATCAAGCTGGTCGCCAGCCAGGAGCCGGTGGTGATCTTCCCCGAAGGGCGCATCACAGTGTCGGGTTCGCTGATGAAGGTCTATGACGGCACTGCGATGATCGCCGACAAGGCCGACGCCGTCGTGGTGCCCGTGCGCATCGAGGGCGCGCAGCGCTCGCATCTCAGCTATCTCAAGGACGGCCAGATCAAGCGTTCGTGGTTTCCCAAGGTCACCGTGACGATCCTGCCGCCGGTGAAGCTCGCCGTCGATGCGGTGCTGAAGGGCAAGACCCGCCGCAACGCCGCCGGTGCTGCACTTCAGGACGTCATGATCGAGGCGATGGTCAAGAACGCCATGCTTGACCGCACGCTGTTCGAGGCGCTGGCCCATGCCCATCGCGACCATGACACCGGCAAGGTCATGATCGAGGATCCGCTCGGCACCAGGCTGACCTATCGCAAGCTTCTGCTCGGCTCCCAGGTGTTGTCGCGCAAGCTCGAGCAGGGGACGATGGTCGGTGAGAATCTCGGAGTGCTGCTGCCGAACTCCGCCGGTGTCGCCGTCGTCTTCATGGCGCTGCAATCGATCGGCCGGGTGCCGGCGATGCTGAATTTCTCCGCCGGTCCGGTGAACGTGCTGGCGGCGATGAAGGCGGCACAGGTCACGACCGTCCTGACGTCGCGGGCTTTCATCGAGAAGGGCAAGCTCGACAAGCTGATCGCTGCGATCGAAGGGCAGGCTCGGTTGGTCTATCTCGAGGACGTCAAGGCGTCCGTCAGCCTTGCCGACAAGATCAAGGGCGTGCTCGACGGCACCAAGCCGCGCGTTGCGCGTAACGCCGACCATCCGGCCGTGATCTTGTTCACGTCCGGTTCGGAAGGCACGCCGAAGGGCGTTGTGCTGTCTCATCGCAACATTCTCGCGAATGCCGCGCAGGCGCTCGCCAGGGTCGACGCCAATGCTAACGATCTTGTGTTCAATGTTTTGCCGGTATTCCACTCCTTCGGCCTCACTGGCGGCATGATGATGCCCATGTTGGCGGGCATCCCGATCTACATGTACCCGTCGCCGCTGCACTATCGGATCGTGCCCGAACTGATCTACCAGACCGGCGCCACGATCCTGTTCGGCACCGACACGTTCCTGACCGGCTATGCGCGATCGGCCCATGCCTACGACTTCCGGACGCTGCGGCTGGTCATCGCCGGCGCCGAGCCGGTCAAGGATCGGACGCGTCAGATCTACATGGAGCGCTACGGTATCCGCGTGCTCGAAGGCTATGGCGTCACCGAGACCGCACCGGTGCTGGCGATGAACACGCCGATGGCCAACCGGGTCGGTACCGTCGGCCGCCTCTCGCCGCTGATGGAGTATCGGCTCGACAAGGTGCCGGGCATCGACGAGGGCGGCCGGCTCTCGGTCCGGGGTCCCAACGTCATGCTCGGTTACGTCAGGGCGGAAAATCCCGGCGTTCTCGAAGCGCTGCCGGACGGTTGGCATGACACCGGAGACATCGTCACCATCGACGCGCAGGGCTTCATCACGATCAAGGGGCGCGCCAAGCGCTTCGCCAAGATCGCCGGTGAGATGGTGTCGTTGACGGTGGTCGAGCAGATCGCCGCGGCACTGTGGCCGCAGGCGGCCTCGGTTGCCGTCTCGATTCCCGACCAGCGCAAGGGCGAGCGCATCGTGCTGATCACGACGCAGAAGGACGCCGAGCGCTCGGCAATGCAGCGCCAGGCCAAGGCGCAAGGCGCGCCGGAGCTTGCGGTGCCGGCCGTCGTGATGGTGGTCGACAAGATCCCGCTGCTCGGCTCCGGCAAGACCGACTATGTCGGCGCCAAGGCCCTTGCCGAGGATGCCGCCAAGACGACTGCTCCGGATCGCGATGCGGAGGAGCGCGAAGTCGCGTGATGGCATCGCTGCGCCGGCGTTCTCAACAGCATGGCCCCCGCAACGCGGGGGTCGTCCTGCTGCATGGCATCGCCGGCCGCTCGCTGATGCTGCGTCCGCTCGAAAGGCGGCTGCAGCGCGCGGGGTTTTCGACACTCAATCTGCACTACGAGAGCCGCAAGAAGCCGCTCGAGGATCTTGCGGAGGATATTCGCCCGGCGGTCGCCGACTTCGCAGCCGGTCTCGACGGCCCAATTCATTTTGTGACGCATTCGATGGGCGGGCTATTGGCGCGGGTCTACATGGCCCGGCATCGCCCGGCGCGGCTCGGTCGCGTCGTCATGATCGGCACCCCCAACGGCGGCAGCGAGATCGCCGACCGGCTGCAGAATGTCGGGCTCTATCGCGCCTATTTCGGGCCGGCAGGCCTGCAATTGGTGACGACCAAGAATCTCACGCTCGCGTCGCTGCCGCCGGCCGACTATGAGATCGGCGTGATTGCCGGCAGCCGTTTTCTCGATCCCATTTCCGGGCTGTTCCTGCTGCCGTCACCCAATGACGGGCGCGTTTCGGTCGAAAGCTGCAAGCTCGCCGAGATGGCGGATCATACCACGATCAAGGCCTCGCATATGGGCCTTCTGGTGCATCCGACGTCGTTCCGGCAGACGATCGCATTTCTGCGCCACGGCCAGTTCGAACCAGCGCGTCCTCCGCTGCTCCGCGGTGTGATCGCCGAGATCGGCCGCCGCGCGGCCGGTTGACGCAAGTTTTCCTTGCCCGCCGCGGCTATCCCGCCACAATCTCGCAACTCACAAAATCTGCAAGGGCGCGGCGATGACCGACAACAGCGTAATGATCGACAAGCGCGGGCAGGCGCTCTGGATCACCATCAACCGGCCTGAGAAGCGCAATGCCCTCAATGGCGACGTCATCGCGGGCATATCGCGCGGCTACCGGCAGGCTCAGGACGACCCGGAGGTGCGCGTGATCGTGCTGACCGGGGCGGGTGACAAGGCGTTCTGCGCTGGCGCCGATCTGCAGAACTCGGGTGCTGCCTTTGCGATGGATTTCTCGCGCCCCAATGTCGACTACGCCGATCTGCTCCGGCTGTCGCAGAATGCCACCAAGCCGGCGATTGCGCGGGTCGGCGGCGTCTGCATGGCCGGTGGCATGGGCCTGTTGTGCATGACCGACTTGGCGGTCGCCGCGGACCACGTTGTTTTCGGACTGCCAGAGGTCAAGGTCGGCGTGTTCCCGATGCAGGTGCTGAGCCTGCTGCAGAGCATCGCACCGCCGCGGCTCGTCAACGAATGGGCCCTCACCGGGGAGCCGTTCGACGCGAACGCCGCGCAGGCTGCCGGACTTCTCAACCACGTCGTTCCGGCAGCCGAACTCGACGCCAAGATCGATTGGCTGATCGGTCGCATCGTCGACAAGTCGCCCACCGCCATCCGCCGCGGCAAATACGCGATGCGCGCCATCGCCTCGATGTCGTTCGACGAGGCGATCGCCTATCTCGAAAGCCAGATCGCGCTGCTTGCGATGACTGAAGATGCCAAGGAAGGTCTGAAGGCGTTTGCCGAGAAGCGCAAGCCGGTTTGGCCGGGCAAGTAGCCGGATCAGGACTGCGGACGGAGCCGCATTGGCTGGCGCGAGCCGTACATCAGGCTGCGCCAGAGCCATTCGACCGGGCCGAACTGAAACAGCCGCAGCCAGCACCAGCTGGTCATCACCTGGACCACGTAGACGACAATGCCGATGCCGAGCGCGAGCGAGACGCTGAGGCGGCCGAACAGGCCGAGGCCGTAGCCGTAGAACACGAGGCTGAAGATCAGGGACTGCAGCAGGTAGTTGGTGAAGGCCATGCGTCCCATCGGGGCCGCCCAGCCGAGCAGGCGGGCGCCCCATGCGGTGCTCGCGGCAGCGAGGATCAGCGCGCCGTAGGCAATCGCCAGGCTGACCGTCGCAAGCGAGGGGCCGGCGTCGATCGCGATGGCGAGCGCGGCCAGCGTGGTCAGCAGCAACATGGCACGATGACGGGATGCATCGCGTAGAACGCCGGAGCGCCAGATCATGATGCCGGCGAGAAAAAGCCCGAGCGTGCGCGGAAAGATCCAGAGATGCAGCGGCGCGATGGCGCCGATCTCCGATAGTCGGAAGGCGAGGATCTGAGGGAGGCTGTCGCTGGCATAGATGCGATTGGCATCGGCCACATGCTGCGTCATCCAGGAAGAGCTCGGCAGCGGCAGCACGTTGACCAGCCAGCCGGTGAAGTACAGGCCGAGCAGCGCGAGGCTGGACGCGATCACGAGCCAATTCGGTGCAAACAGGAACGGCAGCACGATCAGTCCGGCCAGCGCATATTCGGTCAGGATGTCGCCGTTCCACAGCAGCGTCAGGTGCAGCAGGCCGATCGCGAGCAGGACGAGCAAGCGCCGAAGCAGCAGGGCGACACGGCGGTGCGCGGCGATCCGGTCGAACTGCATCGCCAGTCCGATGCCGAACAGCAGCGAGAACAGCGCGAATGCCTTCATGGAGACGGCCCGCTCCAGAAAGTCTTCGACGCCGCGATTGAAGGGCGAGTCGCCCATGACCGCGGCCCACAGCAGTCGGGTCGTGTCTGGGGACATAGACGCCGCGAACAACGTCGTTCCGGCGTTCTGCGTTCTCAGCGCCGGCAGAAACTGCCGGAAGATCGACACCCTGAATTCAAACACGACATTGATGGCCATGACGCCGGACAGGGCGAGGCCCCGCATGATGTCGAGGCTGATCAGACGGTCGGCGGCTGCGATGGAAACGTACGGCCCTTGGTGGCTGTCGATATCGGGAAGAGCAGTCAAATCCGACCTCGGCGTCACGATGTCTCAATGGCGCTGTCAATGGATGAAGGCCAACGGTAAACGTGGAGCAGGGGAGATGGCGTCAGTCAAGCCTTGGTTGTTGATGCAGCCGCCTTCGGGCAGTTAGTATCGAGGCATGACATCGCCTGGGACCTCTGCAGCCGACGGTCTTTCCATCCGGCCCATGCGGCCGGACGAGTTGTCGCTCGTCATAGACTGGGCCGCCGCGGAAGGCTGGAATCCCGGCCTATCCGATGCGGCATGTTTTTCGGTCGTCGACCCCGATGGTTTTCTTGTCGCCGAACGCAACGGCGAGCCGGTGGCGACCGTGTCGTGCCTGAACTATGATGACCACTTTGCCTTTCTCGGCTTCTACATCGTGCGACCGGACATGCGCGGGCGCGGCTACGGCCTGCGGCTCTGGGATGCGGCGATGGCGCATGCGGGAGCGCGGGTCGTCGGTCTCGACGGCGTGGTCGCGCAGCAGGATAATTATCGCAGGTCCGGCTTCAGCTACGCTTATGCCAACATCCGCTATGGCGGCCGCGCTGCGGCGCTGCCGGCCGCGGTCGGAGCCGATCTTGTCTCGCTTGCGGACGTGCCGACCTCTCACATCGAGGCATCGGACGCGACCGTGTTCGCGGCGCCGCGACGCGCGTTCCTGCAGGCCTGGATCAGTACGCCCCAGCATGTCGGCCGGGCCTTGCTCAGGGACGGTGAGCTGGTGGCTTGGGGCGTGATCCGTCCCTGTCGCGCCGGCTACAAGATCGGTCCTCTGGTGGCGGATCGCCGCGCCGATGCCGAGGCCGTTATCGCTGCGCTGTGCGGTGTGATCGGCGATGCCGAGATTTTCCTGGACGTGCCCGCGATCAATCCGGAGGCGGTGGCGCTCGCGGAAGATCTCGGCCTCAAGCCTGTATTCGAGACCGCACGCATGTACACCGGGCCGATCCCGCCGTTGCGGACCGAACGGGTGTTCGGCGTCACGACCTTCGAGCTCGGCTAGATCAGCGCCGAAGCGGCCGCGCAAAGCTCAATTCGTGGCCGTCGGGATCGGTGAGGTGGAAATAGCGCTCGCCCCATTCGGCGTCGCGCGGCATGGTCGAGGGTGAGAAGCCGGCATCCAGCGCCTTGGCGTAGACGGCATCGACATCTGCGACATGGAAGATGATGCGGCCCCACCAGCTCCATTGCTTGTCCGGGGGCATCGCGATCAGGTTGAGAAAGCTCTCGCCGACGCGGAAGGTCGTGAACGGCGACTCCGCGCCGCCATAGGGGATGTCGTCGAAGCCGAGCGCGCGATAGAAGGCGACCGCGCGCGCCATGTCGTGGGTGGCGATGGTGATCGCGCTGATGCTCTTGATCGTCATGGAGACGCTCCGGACCGCAATGGAAGCCGCGGAACAGAGAAGCGCACCTCGCCGGTGTCACGCAAGGGCCGGCACGCCGCCTAGCGCCACCGCCGCCGGCTCATCATTGCTCCCAGCGCAAAGAAGATTGCGGCCCCGAGCGCGACCGTTGCAGCGCGGGCGACATCGCCGGGCAGAAGCACGGCCTGCCGGGCGGCGCCCTGGCTGAACGAGCCGCGGGTGCGGTGCAGGCGCGTCACCGGCCGGTCGAGGTTGTCGGTGCGGTCGGGGACGAGCGGCACATCGGTCTGCTGCCCCGCGATCGCCTTGGCGGCCAGATAGCGGTCGAGCGCGGCGGGTGCGACGGCGTTGCCGAGGATCGTCAGCAGCGTCGGCCAACCGATCCAGTATTCGCGGAAGCCGCCGTCGGCGACGCGGTAGACCGCTTCCGCAATCACCTCCGGCTCGACCGGCCGGCCCATCGGCCGCGGCGTATGTGCGAGATGTGCGCGTGCCCAGTCGAATTGCGGCGTATTCACCGCCGGCAGGTCGACCATGCACAGCGTGATGCGCGAGCGCTCGTGCATCAGCTCGGCGCGGAGCGAGTCGGTGAAGCCGCGGATCGCGTGCTTGGCGCCGCAATAGGCCGCCTGCAGCGGGATGCCGCGATAGGCGAGCGCCGAGCCGATCTGGATGATGCGGCCTTTGCCGCGCTGGCGCATCGAGCGCAGCGCCGCCATCGTGCCGTGCACGAAGCCGAGATAGGTGACCTCGGTGACGCGGCGGAATTCGTCGGGCGTGATGTCGGCGACGGTCGAGAACACCGTCTCCATCGCATCGTTGATCCAGATGTCGACCGGACCCAGCCGCTGCTCGAGCCGCTCGGCGGCGTCGAACAGCGCCTGCGCGTCGGCGACATCGACGGCTTCATACTCGGCATGGGCAAAGCGCGCCTGCAGCTCGCGCTGCACGTCGCGCAGCGCCTCCTCGTCGCGGGCGATCAGGCCAATGCGGTCGCCGGCCTCCGCAAAGCGTTTCGCCATGGCGCGGCCGACGCCGGCCGAGGCGCCGGTGATGATGATGGTGCGGGCTGGTCTGCGAGGCATGTCCGGTTTCTCCACGCGCCCCGTCGTACAAACGTGCAGCCCGCGGCAATGTTTCGGCCGGGCCCAACCGCGCCGATGAAACCTTGGTAAGCTCTCTTAGGGGGAGATCAGCCGTGCTCCGCCGGTCAACGCCGGCAGAGGGATCCTGGTGATGCGGGCTCCTCGGTCCGCTCACCAAGGAAGCCGCAGAGTGTCGAGTGGTCGCTCGGGCTTCGCGGGCTCAGCCCGCATTGGCCTTGAGTCCGGCCGCCTCTATGCCGGCGATGGCGCAGATCTCGTCATTGTCGGAGGTATCGCCGGAGACGCCGACGGCGCCGAGCAAAGTGGTGCCGTCCATGATCAGCACGCCGCCGGGCACCGGAACCATGCGGCCCTGTGCCAGCGTATTCACGGCGTCGATGAAATAGGCCTGCTCCTGGGCGCGCTGGAACAACGCGCGGGACCCGAGGCCGAGCGCCAGCGCGCCGTAGGCCTTGCCGTGCGCGACCTCGGCCCGCATCAGGCTAGTGCCGTCCTGCGCGGCGGCCGCCTTCAAGCAGCCGCGGGCGTCGAGCACCATCACGGCGAGCGGTTTCAGCTTCTTTTCGACGCCCTTGGCCAGCGTGGCGTCGAGGATCTTACGGGCGGTGTCGAGCGTGAGGTCGGTCATGTTGGTGTCCTTTGTGATCTGGAATTGAAGGTTGGCTTTATCGGCCGTCACTGCGAGCGAAGCGAAGCAATCCAGGGGCCAAGCAAGAAACCCTGGAGTGCTTCGTCGCGGAGCCTGTCATCGGGCCGCGCTTTGCGCGGACCCGTTGGCTCCTCGCGATGACGAACATTGCGATCGCGTTCCGCGGCTGCCTACGCATGAACTACGCGCTCGGCTTCGCTCGCTCCAGGCTGATCGCCAGGAGCTGCGCAGCGTGAAGGGCGCCACGGTGGGCCCCGTCCCGGATCTGGTGACGGCAGGAGGTGCCGTCCGCGACGATGAAGGTGGCGCTGTCCGCCTTGCGCACGGCCGGCAGCAGCGAGGCTTCGGCCATTTGCATGGACACTTCGTAGGTCTCGGCGCCATAGCCGAAGGCGCCGGCCATGCCGCAGCAGGAGGACTCGATCGTTTCCACCTCCAGCTCCGGAATGAGACGCAGCACCTGTTCGACCGGCTTGAAGGCGGCGAAGGATTTCTGGTGGCAATGCCCATGCAGCAGCGCCTTGCCGGGGAGCGGGGCGAGCGGGAGCGCAAGCCGGCCGCTTTCCGCCTCGCGTGCCAAAAACTCCTCCAGCAGCAGCGCATGCGCGCTGATCGTCTTCGCCGTGGTGTCGTTGCGCAGCGACAGCAGCTCGTCGCGCAGCGTCAGCAAACAGCTCGGCTCCAGCCCAATGATCGGAACGCCACGTGAAGCGAATGGGGCGTAGGTCTCGACCAGACGCTGCAGCTCGGACTTGGCTTCGTCCACCAGACCCGCGGACAGGAACGTTCGGCCGCAGCAAAGCGCGCGGCCGCCATCGGCGGGTCGGGGCAGGTAGACGCGGTAGCCGCCGGCGATCAGGACGCGCAACGCGGCGTCGAGATTTTCGCGCTCGTAGACGCGGTTGAAGGTGTCGCCGAACAGCACGACCTCGCGGCCATCCTCGGGGCCGAACGCATCGGCATCAAGGCGGAAAGTGTCGCGTCGAAAAGCCGGCAGCTTGCGCTGGGCGCTGATGCCGGCGACGCGCTCCATCAGCGCCCGCAACGGCGCCACGTGATTGCGCAAGTTCACGAGAGGCGCCAAGCGGGCAGCAAGGTCGGCATAGCGCGGCAGATAGGCGACGAGCCGATCGCGCAGGGTGAGGCCGTGCGTTTGAGTTCGTGCCGCCAGCACCTCGATCTTCATCTTCGCCATGTCGACGCCGGTCGGACACTCGCGGCGGCAGGCCTTGCAGGAGACGCACAGCTTCAGCGTCTCCATCATCTCGTCGGATGAGAGGGCGCCGGGGCCCAACTGGCCTGATATCGCCAATCGCAACGTGTTGGCACGGCCGCGCGTGACATCCTTCTCGTCGCGGGTGGCGCGATAGGACGGGCACATCACGCCGCCGTCGAGCTTGCGGCAGGCGCCGTTGTTGTTGCACATCTCGACCGCGCCCTGGAAGCCGCCGGCGGCACCCGGATAGGCCGACCAGTCGAGCACTGTCTTGATGTCGTCAACGCGATAGTCCGGCGGATAGCGGAACAGCGATCGGTCGTCCATTTTGGGTGGATCGACGATACGCCCGTGGTTGAGGATGTTGTGCGGGTCGAAGCGCTGCTTCACTTCCCTGAAGTCGGCGACGATGCGGCTGCCGAACATCTGCTCGTGGAATTCCGAGCGCACGATGCCGTCGCCATGCTCGCCGGAATGCGAGCCCTTGTATTCGCGGACCATCGCGAAGGCCTCCTCGGCGATCGCACGCATCGCCTTGACGTCCTTCTCCAGCTTCAGGTTCAGCACCGGACGAACGTGCAGGCAGCCTTCGGAGGCATGCGCATACATCGTGCCGCGGGTGCCGTGTTTGGCGAAGACTTCATTGAGGCGCGCGGTGTAGTCGGCGAGGTGCGGCAGCGGCACGGCGCAGTCCTCGACGAAGGACACCGGCTTGCCGGCCTCCTTCATCGACATCATCACGTTGAGCCCGGCGGCGCGGAAGTCGGCGACGGCGGTCTGCAGCGCAGGCTCCGTGATCTCGACGACACCGCCCCATTTTCGTGGCTCGTTCGTCCACGCGAAGCCGAGATCGCCCATCAGCTCGGAGAGCTGCTTCAGCTTGGCGAGGTTCTCGTCTTTGGTCTCCTCGGCGAACTCCACCACCAGGATCGCGTCGGGATCGCCGCGCACGGCGGCAGCGATCACCGGCTGGAACATCGCGATGTCCCGGCCGAGCCCGATCATGGTGCGGTCGACGAGTTCGACCGCAATCGGCTTCAGCTTGACGAGGTGCTGGGCCGCGTCCATGGCTTGGTAGAAGCTGCCGAAATGGCAGACGCCGAGCACCTTGGTGCGGATCAGCGGCCACAGCTTCAGCTCGATGCGGGTCGAGAAGGCGAGGGTGCCTTCGGAGCCGACCAGCAGATGCGCCAGATTGCTGGCGGCATTGCGCGGCGTCAGCGCGTCGAGATTGTAGCCGCCGACGCGGCGCTGCACCTTGGGAAACTTGTCGGCGATCTCGGCGGCTTCGCGCTCCCCGAGTGCCAGCATGTCGCGAAACAAGGCGCGGGCATTGTCCGGTACGCTGACGTCATTCAGATCGCGCGGCACTTCGCCGAAATGCGCCAGCGTGCCGTCGGCGAGCGCGGCGTCGATCGCGATGGTGTTGTCTCGCATCGTGCCGTAGCGCAGCGAGCGGCCGCCGCAGGAATTGTTCCCGGCCATGCCGCCGATCGTCGCCCGCGAGGCGGTGGAGACATCGACCGGAAACCACAAGCCATGCTTCTTCAGCTGCCGGTTGAGGTCGTCCAGCACAATGCCGGGCTCGACCACGCAGGTGCGTGCCTCGACATCCAGCGAAACGATGCGGTTCAGGTGCTTGGAGAAGTCGACAACGATCCCCTCATTGACCGTCTGGCCGCATTGCGACGTGCCGCCGCCGCGGGGCGTGACAATGTGGCCGTCGTCGCGGGCGATGGCCAACGCGCGCAGCGCCTCGTCCATGGTGCGCGGCACGACCACGCCGGCAGGGATGACCTGGTAGAAGCTGGCGTCGGTGGCGTAGCGGCCGCGGTTGAAGGCGTCGAAAAAGACATCGCCCTTGATCTCCGCGCGGAGCTTCTGTTCGAGGCTGGACGGACCGGCTTTGGCGTTCGGCATGATAATCCCCGGGACGGCCCTGGTCGCGTCGCAGTTCCACGGGCCTCGACCCGATGTCAATCATTTAAGATATAGCGTCAACCGGATTGCATGCAATTTTGCCCGGCCGCCCTCGACCTTAGTCTACCCCCGTCGCCTTTGCGCCGGCGAATGTCGCGCCGCCCTGGGCTTCTGCGAAGTACGCGATCGCGGCCGCACCCTTGTTGCGGAGGTGCAGGAACAGGATGTCCGACAGCTCACTGCCGGCGCGCCGGCGCAGCGCATCCAGGATCTGCTCGTGCTCGCGCATGGCTTCGCTCCAGCGTTCGCGCTTGTGGGCCAAATTGGCCGAGAAGCGCACCCGGCGGATGCGTCCTGCGAGGCTCTCATAGCTCGCTTGAAGCGTCGCGTTGGCCGCGGCCTCGACGATCGCGCGATGGATGATCTGATTCACGCGGAAGTAGTTCTGCATGTCTTGCCGCATGTAGAATCCGTACATATCATGATGGAGCTGCTCGACTTTTTCGATTGCTTCATCTGAAATCTTCTCGCAGGCGAGGCGCCCGGCGAGCCCTTCGAGGCCGCCCATTAGATCGAACAGCTCGCAGATATCGGCTGCGCTCAAGGGGCGGACGCGGGCGCCGCGGTTGGGCAGCAGTTCGACGAGACCCTCGGCAGCCAGAACCTTGAGAGCCTCGCGCAAGGGGGTGCGTGAGACACCGAGCATTTCGCACAATTGCCGTTCGGACAGCCGGCCGCCATCGGCGACATGGCCCTCGACAATGTAGTCGCGCAACCGGGCGAGGATCTCGTCATGCAACGAGGTCTCGTCGCGCGCCGAGGGCGAGCGAACGTCAGGATCTGCCACGGAGGGGGGTCTCGATGTCGGGAATCGTGGAACTCATGTGGTGTGATTGTAGCGGGTGATACGGATTGGGTCGACCTTATATATGAATGCGATTATCTGCTTGTATGGAAAAATTTTGCATGCAATCATTGGTGTCATAGTGCCTCCTACCCGGATTTCTGGCCGTGACCCGCCATCAAGGTCGACATTTTCTGCACATTCCGGGTCCCAGTCCGGTTCCCGAACGCGTGCTGCGGGCGATGGACATGCCGGTGATCGATCACCGCAGCGCCGAATTCGCCGAACTCGGCAAGGCCGTGCTCAGCGGCTCGCAGACGATCTTCAAGACGACCAGCCCGGTGATCATCTACCCGTCCTCCGGGACGGGTGCGTGGGAGGCTGCGATCGTCAACACGCTGTCGCCGGGCGACGAGGTGCTGATGGTCGAGACTGGCCACTTTGCCACGCTGTGGCGGCAGATGGCGGCACGGTGGGGCATCGAGGTTGATCTCATCCCCGGCGACTGGCGTCGGGGCGTCGATCCCGCTTCGATCGAGGAGAAGCTCACGGCCGATACGGCGCATCAGCTGAAAGCCGTGATGGTCGTGCACAACGAGACCTCGACCGGCGCGACCAGCCGGATCGCGGAGATCCGCGCCGCCATGGATCGCGCCAGGCATCCGGCGCTGCTGATGGTCGACACGATTTCGGGACTGGCGTCGGCCGACTTCCGCTTCGACGAGTGGAAGGTCGACGTCGCCGTGTCCTGCTCGCAGAAGGGCCTCATGCTGCCGCCGGGGCTTGGCTTCAATGCCATCTCGGACAAGGCTCGTGCGGTCGCCAAGACCAACAAGGTGCCGCGTTCGTTCTGGGATTGGGAGGACATGCTGAAGCTGAATGCGAACGGCTTCTTCCCGTACACACCGGCGACGAACCTGCTTTACGGCCTGCGTGAAGCAATTGCGATGCTGCTCGAGGAGGGCCTCGACCAGGTGTTCGCCCGCCACCGGAAGCTTGCGGCGGCGACCCGTGCCGCAGTCGAGCATTGGGGCCTGGAAGTGCTGTGTCAGGAGGCGAAGGATTACTCGCCCGTTCTGACTGCTGTACTGATGCCGCCCGGGCACGATGCCGATGCGTTCCGCCAGGTCGTGTTGGACAATTACAACATGTCGCTCGGCTCGGGCCTCTCAAAGGTTGCGGGCAAGGTGTTCCGCATCGGCCATCTCGGCGAGTGCAACGCGCTGACGCTGATGGCGGCGCTGAGTGGTGTCGAGATGGGGCTGCGCGCCGCCGGCGTGCCGCATCGGGCTGGCGGTGTGGATGCAGCGATGGCAGTTCTGGAGCAACCCTTGCCCGGCAATGCGCCGCTGCATCTGGCCTGGTGAATTGAGGCCGCTCGGGTGCAGCTGCTCCGGCGATCCGATCATGCCGCACTGCACAGAAGTGGGAGTTTTGTGTGCATCTGAGAGATGTCGGCCCGAAGCGATCGGAGCTCGCGTCTTCTGTGTTGACGCCAGCGGTCTGGCGGGAGAAAAGCGCGGCGAGCGCGTGGGATGCCACGTCCGCGCACCAACCAAGTGACCGGGGATGGACGCCAATGACTGTGCACACAGGACGGCATTTTCTTCAAATTCCGGGGCCGACCAACGTGCCCGACCGCGTGCTTCGCGCGATGGACATGCCGACGCTGGATCATCGCGGTCCGGAGTTCGCCGAGCTCGGCTTCGCCGTGCTGGCGGCGTCGCAGCGGATCTTCCGCACGAAGCAGCCGGTGATCATCTATCCGTCGTCCGGCACCGGCGCGTGGGAAGCCGCCATCGTCAACACGCTCGTGCCCGGCGACAAGGTGCTGATGGCCGAGACCGGTCAGTTCGCGGTGCTGTGGAAGGGCATCGCCGACAAGTTCAAGCTCGATGTCGACTTCGTCGCAGGCGACTGGCGTCACGGCGCCGACATCGCCGCGATCGAGCAGCGGCTGGTCGACGACAAGGCGCACAAGATCAAGGCCGTCTGCGTCGTGCACAACGAGACCTCGACCGGCTGCCTCACGCCGCCGCTCGAAGTGCGCAAGGCGCTCGACCGCGCCGGCCATCCGGCGCTCTTGATGGTCGACACCATCTCCGGCCTCGGATCGATGGAGTATGAGCACGACGCCTGGGGCATCGACGTCTCCGTGGCCGGCTCGCAGAAGGGCCTGATGCTGCCGCCGGGCCTCGGCTTCAACGCCGTCTCGGAGAAGGCGCTCGCCGTCGCCAAGGCCAATCCCGGCATGCGCTCCTACTGGGACTGGCAGGAGATCATCACCTTCAACAAGCTCGGCACCTTCCCGTACACGCCGGCCTGCAATCACCTGATGGGCCTCAACGAGGCGCTGAAGATGCTGGAGGAGGAGGGCCACGAGAACGTGTTCGCGCGCCACCGCCGCCACAGCCTCGCGACGCGCGCCGCCGTCAAGGCGTGGGGCCTGGATACGCAGTGTCAGGATTCCCAGGCGCACTCGCCAGCGCTGACCGGCGTCGTCATGCCCGAGGGCCATGATGCCGATCAGTTCCGCAAGACGGTGCTGGAGAATTTCGACATGTCGCTCGGTACCGGCCTGAACAAGATCAAGGGCAGGGTGTTCCGCATCGGCCATATCGGTCATTTCAACGACCTGATGCTGATGGGCACGCTGTCCGGCGTCGAGATGGGCCTTGCGCTCGCAGGCGTGCCGCATCGCGCCGGTGGCGTGCTCGCGGCGATGGACGTCCTCAAGGCGCGCGAGGCGGCGCCGATTCCGAAGGTGGCCTGATGACCGCACCTGTGACCGGCTCCGACGATCTGATCTATGCCGTCGACGACGGCATCGCCAAGATCACCTTCAACCGGCCACAGGCGCGCAACGCGATGACCTTCGCGATGTACGACCAGATGGCCTCGATCTGCGAGGCTATCAACGCCGACCGGTCGATCAAGGCGCTGATCCTGACCGGTGCGGGCGACAAGGCCTTCGCCTCCGGCACCGACATCTCCCAGTTTCGTGCCTTCAAGACCGCGCAGGACGCGCTCGACTACGAGGCGCGCATCGACCGCGTGCTCGGCACGCTGGAAATGTGCCGCGTGCCGGTGATCGCAGCCATCGCGGGCGCCTGCACCGGCGGCGGCGCCGGCATCGCCGCCTGCTGCGACATCCGCATCGGCACCGAAACCACCCGCATGGGCTTTCCGATCGCCCGCACCCTCGGCAACTGCCTGTCGATGTCCAACATCTCGCGGGTGGTGTCGCTGATCGGACCGGCGCGCACCAAGGATCTCATCTTCAAGGCGCGGCTGGTCGAGGCGCCGGAGGCGCTCGCGCTCGGGCTGCTCAACGAGATCGTGCCCGACGTCGACACCCTGCAGGCGCGCGCGCTCGAGACGGCGAAGCTCGTCGCCTCGCATGCGCCGATCACGCTCGAGGTGACGAAGGAGGCGGTGCGCCGGATCCGCCGTACGCTGTCGCGCGACGAGGGCGAGGACCTGATCCTGCGCGCCTATATGAGCGAGGATTTCCGCGAGGGGATGGACGCGTTCCTGAACAAGCGGGCGCCGAACTGGAAGGGCAAGTAGTCCGATGCCGCTCTTGCGACCTTATGTCGACGCCAGGAGGCCGCATCTCGCTTGTGTTCTTGAAGTGACCACACTAAGCGGGCAGTATTCTGGTAGGATACAAGCAGGCGCTTGGAACGGGGAAGAAAACACGTGCGCAACCTGATCAAGATCGCGGCCACCACGGTGGCCCTTTTCGCAGCCGCGCCGGCCCTTGCCGGCTGGGAGCCGACCAAGCCGGTCGAGATCGTCGTCGCCGCCGGCGCCGGTGGTGCGTCCGATCAGATGGCGCGGATGATGCAGGCCGCGATCCAGAAGAACAATCTGTTGAAGCAGCCGGTTGTCGTCTCGCTGAAGGGCGGTGCATCGGGCGCCGAGGCGCTGATGTACATGAAGTCGAGCGATGGCGACCCGAACAAGGTCCTGATCGCCTATTCGCTGATCTACATGCTGCCGTTGTCGGCCAAGCTGCCGTTCGACTGGAAAGAACTGTCGCCGATCGCTGTGATCGCGCTCGATCAGTTCGTGCTGTGGGACAACGTCAACGGTCCGAAGACCGTGAAGGAGTTCATCGAGGCCGCCAAGGCGTCGAGTTCGCCGTTCAAGATGGGTGGCACTGGCTCGAAGCGCGAGGACCACGTGCTCACGGTGTTCATGGAGAAGAAGACCGGCGCCAAGTTCTCCTATCTGCCCTACAAGTCGGGCGGCGAGGCCGCGACCCAGCTGGTCGGCGGCCACACCGAATCCAACGTCAACAATCCGTCCGAGAATCTCGAGGTGTGGCGCGCCGGCCAGGTCCGTCCGCTCTGCGTGTTCGACAAGGAGCGCATCTCCTACACCGCCAAGGTGACGGAGACGCAGTCCTGGAACGACATCCCGACCTGCAAGGAGCAGGGGCTCGACGTGCAGTATCTGATGCTGCGCGGCATGTTCCTGCCGGGCAAGGTGACCCAGGAGCAGCAGGAGTTCTATGTCGACCTGTTCAGCAAACTGGTGCAGACGGCTGAATACAAGGACTACATGGAGAAGCAGGCGCTGAAGCCGATCTTCCTCACCGGCAAGGACATGCTGCAGTTCCTCGAAGAGGACGGCTTGCTCAACAAGCAGCTGATGACGGAAGCCGGCTTCGTCGCCAAGTAGGCCGGGCGAGGCGAGGGAATTAGGGAAGGTCGATGTCCAACGCTGAGCTCGAGATCGCCGTCGACGATCCGACCGCGCCGGAGGAGAATTCTCCGGCGGTCACCTCCAGCCGGGCCGTCGACGTCGCGGCATCGCTGCTGCTGCTTGCGCTGGCCGTCGTGCTCGCCTGGGACAATTGGCGGACCGGCGCGTCCTGGGATTCGACCGGTCCGGAGCCTGGCTACTTCCCGTTCTATCTCTCGGTGATCCTCGGCGGCGCCAGCCTCTACGGCATCGGCGCGGCGTATCTGTCGCGCAAGGAGGCAGTCGAGACCTTTGTGACGCGGGCGCAACTGCGCCGCGTCATGGCGGTGTTCGTGCCGACGCTGCTGTTCTGCATCGCCATGCAGTTTCTCGGCATCTATGTCGCGAGCTTCCTGCTGATCGCCGGCTTCATGCGCATCGTCGGCAAGATCGCGATCTGGAAATCGCTGCTCACGGCGTTCCTGTTCAGCGCAGTGATGTTCGTGACCTTCGATATCGTGTTCGACGTGCTCATGCCCAAGGGACCGCTCGAAGCGGCGTTCGGGTACTGACCAATCCTCTCACCAACCGTCATTGCGAGCGAAGCGAAGCAATCCAGAGCAGAGCCTGAAAACTCCTGGATCGCGTCGTCGCTTCGCTCCTCGCGATGACGGAGCAAGTGGAACTGACTATGGAAGCCTTCTGATGGAAGCCTTGGGTCTGCTGCTGCACGGGTTCGCGGTTCTCCTGACCTGGAAGACGCTGGCGCTGATGATGGTCGGGCTGGTGCTCGGCGTGTTCGTCGGCGTCTTGCCCGGACTGGGCGGCCCCAACGGCGTCGCCATCCTGCTGCCGCTGACCTTTTCGATGGATCCGACCTCGGCCATCGTGATGCTGTCCTGCATCTACTGGGGCGCACTGTTCGGCGGCGCCATCACCTCGATCCTCTTCAACATCCCAGGCGAGGCGTGGTCGGTCGCAACCACCTTCGACGGCTATCCAATGGCGCAGCAGGGCAAGGCGGCGGAGGCGCTGACGGCGGCGTTCACCTCGTCGTTTATCGGCTCCCTGGTCGCTGTGCTGCTCATCACCTTCCTGGCGCCGTGGATCTCCTCCTTCGCGCTGAAGTTTGGCCCGCCGGAGTTCTTCGCCGTCTATCTGCTCACCTTCTGCTCCTTCGTCGGGCTCGGACGCGAGGACAAGCACAAGACCGTCATTGCGATGTCGCTCGGCCTGCTGCTCGCCGGCGTCGGCATGGACACCGTGTCCGGGCAGTTGCGGATGACGTTCGGCTCGACTGATCTGCTCCGCGGCATCAACTTCCTGGTCGCCGTGATCGGCCTGTTCGGCATCAGCGAGATCCTGCTGACCATGGAGGAGCGCCTCGCGCTGCGTGGCCACGCAGCGTCGATCTCGCTGCGCACGGTGCTCGCGGTCTGGAAGGACTTGCCGAAATACTGGATGACCTTGCTGCGCTCGTCGGTGATCGGCTGCTGGCTCGGCATCACGCCGGGCGGCGCGATCGCAGCCTCCTTCATGGGCTACAATCTTGCCAAGCGGTTCTCGAAAAATCCCGACAGTTTTGGCAAGGGTCGCATCGAGGGCGTGTTCGCGCCCGAGACCGCGGCGCACGCCTCGGGCACCGCGGCGCTGCTGCCGATGCTGGCGCTCGGCATTCCCGGATCCGGCACGGCGGCGATCCTGCTCGGCGGCCTGATGGTGTGGGGCCTCAATCCTGGACCGCTGCTGTTCGTGGAGCACAAGGATTTCGTCTGGGGCCTGATCGCTTCGATGTATCTCGGCAACGTCGTCGGGCTCGTGCTGGTACTCTCCACCGTGCCGATCTTCGCCTCGATCCTGCGTGTGCCGTTTGCGGCGGTCGCACCGATGATCGTGGTGTCCTGTGCGATCGGTGCCTACGCGATCCAGAACGCGATGTTCGACGTCTGGCTGATGCTCGGCTTCGGCGTCGTCGGCTACGTCTTCAAGAAGATCAGGATTCCCTTGGCGCCGTTCACCCTGGCGCTGGTGCTTGGCAGCCGCGCCGAGGATGCGTTCCGGCAGTCGATGATCATCTCCGGCGGCAACATGAAGGTGTTCTGGGCGAACGGCCTCGTTGGAACCATCACGACGCTGGCGATCGTGCTGCTGTTCTGGCCGCTGATCGATCGGCTGGTCGCGAGCTTCGGCAAATCAAGCGCGCCGGCGGCGAAGGCTGAGGTGTAGAGAGGCTGCGGCGCGGTCTCGGGCCTCATGGTTCGAGACGCGCCGCGCTCGACCGTTTGCCAATTGCGTCGGTCTGGGCGCGGCGCTCCTCACCATGAGGGCAAGCGACGGAGCGGCCGCTTCACACCAGGGCATGAACACGCGACCGCGTAGTCATGGAGCGGATCTTGGTTCCGCCGCGCATTCCGTCCCCGTCCTGAGGAGCCTGCCGGAGGCGGGCGTCTCGAAGGACGGCCGCGGGGGAGATGACGCCGAGCCAGCTCTCACCACGCGTAGCGCACTGTCCCTTTGCCGGCGTAAGAGCGCGTTACGTTCGAGAGCTCGCTTTCGAGCGCCGCCGTGGCGCTCCAGCCATTCAGCCAGCTCATCTCCACTGATGTCGTCGTCAGTGCGGAGTCGCGCGCCTGGGCCGCGCCGTTGACGACGAAGCTCGCGCCCGGCAGCGTCCGGAAGGTCGCGGCGGCTGAGCGGTCCGGATTGAAGTCGTGCGCCCAGGCGACGCGGCCGCGCAGGGTGAAAGCGCCATCGCTCAAGACGTAGGACTTGTCGGTGCGCAGGCCGAACTCGGTGCGTGTATCGGTGACGGTCTTGCCGGCATAGCTCAGCGCGAAGGTCGAGGCGCCGGCAACCGCCTGCTCGACATAAGCGGGCAGGCGCAGGTTGGTGACTTGCGCCGCCGCGTAAGGCGTCAGTCCGATCCCGCCGATCGGCGCCACGAACCGCGTGCCGCCCTCGATGCGGCCGGTCCAGGCATTGGCCTGATAGCTCACGCGTAAGCGATCGGTGCCGGAGATCGTGACGGTGCGGTCGCTGGTAACGTCCTGCCAGCCATAGGCGAGCGCGGCCCGCAGATAGCTTGGGCCAACGTGATGATGCAGATAGGCGCCGGCCTGGAACAGGTCGGAGCGGCCGGAGCCCAAGCCGTTGACACTGAAGCTGGTGCCGCCGCCGCCGAGCGCGAAGCCCGTGATGGTGCGCGGTGCGATCCGGTAGTCGGCGCCGACAGCGGTGGCGGCGATGCGGCTGGTGGTGTCATTCGAGCCGACGCCCGCGTTGCCGTTGGTGGATTGCGAGCCGCCGAAGCCCGCCGCCCAGACGTTCCAGCGCTGCGCGAAATCGAGCGGCCGCTCGCCGGGCAGCATCGCGAAGGCATCGGTGTGCTTGCGGGGCGCTTCGGCATAGCTGTTTGCTCCACCGCCCTGGCGCGGGGAGAAGGGATCCGTCAGCAGGCCGGCAAACTGGCTCATCGCGTTGAAGGTGGTCTGCTGCACGCCGGTGGCGCTCTCGCCGGAGGCCTGCGTGAGGCCTGCCTGGTTCAACCGGCCGAACACGAGCGGAATGTCGCCGGTGCGATCGAAGTACGCCGACAGCGAGTCGCCGACCGCCTTCTGGTTGCCGTTGAGGCCGCCGGGCAGAGCGAAGGCAAGCATCAAGTCGAGATAGACGTTTGTTGCATCGTAGCTCAGGCTGGTCTTGAAGCCGGCGGGCAGGTTGGTGTTCAGCGCGCCGAAGCTGCCTGAGATGCCGCCCCCCGTCGTCACGATCGTGTAGCGCTTGTCGACATAGGCGCCCGTGGCGAAGTTGGCGTTCACGGCCGCGCCGCCCAGGACGGCCGATCCGGTGACGCTCGCGAACGAGGCCGTCGTGGGATCGAGCTGCACCAGGTAGTACGCGCCCGACTGGAAGGCGAGATTGCCGACGATGGTCATCGACGAGGCGGCGGTGCCGTTGCCCGGCGCCAGCGTGCCGCCCGTGTTGATGTTGACGGTCATAGGCGGATCGACCAGGCCCGCGCCCATCAGCGTGCCGCCGGAGTTCACGGTCATGCCCGCCGTATTGGTAACAGCGCCTTCGACGTCGAGCACGCCGCCGTTGATGATCGTTGCGCCGGTGTAGCTGCTGGTGCCGGTGAGGATCATCCGGCCGCTGCCGGTCTTGGTGAAGCCGCCGCTCCCGGAGATCGCGCCGGAGAAGGTCGTGCTGCTGTTGTCGCCGCCCGCTGTCAGCGTGCCGGCACCGAGCAGGACGGCGCCCGCGCCGGTGAGGGAGCCGATGGTTTGGTCAAAACCGTTGAGATCGAGCGTCCCGCCGCCGGCGACCGTGAACGCGCTAGCGGTCGCAAGCACGCCGGAGGCGCCGGTCTTCAAAGTGCCGGCATTGATCGTGGTGGCGCCGGTGTAGCTCGTGCTGCCGGCAACGGTCATCGTGCCAGAGCCGGACTTGGTGAAGTCGCCGCTTCCGGAGATCGTACCGGTGAACGTGGTGGTCGTGTTGTCGCCGCCCGCTGTCAGCGTGCCGGCGCCGAGCAGGACGGCACCCGCGCCGGTGAGTGAGCCGATCGTCTGATCGAAGCCGTTGAGATCGAGCGTGGCGCCGCCGGCGACCGTGAACGCGCTGGCGGTCGCGAGCACGCCGGAGGCGCCCGCCTGCAGCGTGCCGCCATTGATGACCGTCGCGCCGGTGTAGGTATTTGCGCCTGTCAGCGTCAGGATGCCCGTGCCGAGCTTGGTCAGGCCGCCGCTGCCGCTGATCGTGCCGCCGAGCGTGGCATTGTTGCCGTTGGTGTCGAAGCTGCCGCCGCCGGCATTGAGCGTGATGTTGCGGCTGGAGCTGAAGCCCGCAAGATATTGCAGTGTCCCGCCGTCGAACGAGAGTCCGCCGGACGCCGCGCCGAGATTGGCGTCGGACGAGATGGCGAGCATGCCCTGGTTGATCGCCCACGGCGTCACAGCGGTAGTCGTCCCAGTCAGGGTCCACGTACTGGTCCCGGTCTTCACGAACGCCGAGAAGCCCTGGTACTGCGCCGACGCCCCGATGTTTGCGACGTCGAACGTGCTGTTCGCAGTGCCGCCGAGCCGGAAGGTGTCGCTGTTCGTGCCGATCACATTGCCGTTGATGATCGAACTCGCCCAGATCTCCAAAACGTTGCTGCCGCCAATGAAGGTGATGGCGTTGCCGGCAACGGCGTTCGTCAGATCTGTTCCGCCTGAGATCGTCCCGCTGTTGATGATGGCCAGATTGCTGCCGCGAACCCCGTCGCCGGGAAGGCCCGTCTGACCGCCACCGCCACCGCCGCCGCTTGCGCCTTGTTGACCGCCGGTGATGATGCCGGAGTTCACGAGCGTACCGCCGACCGCGAAGACGACGCCATCGCCGCCCGCTCCTCCATTGCCCCTGGCGCTGCTTCCGCTATTTGACGAAGCACCGCCGGTGCCGCCATTGCCGCCTGTGATCGTTCCGCCCTGGTTGAGCAGAGTTGCGGTGCCGGTCAGAAATGCGCCGTAGCCGCCGTCACCCCCATTGCCGCCATAGCCGTTGGTGCCGCCGTTGGCACTGCCGCCATCGCCGCCGCGACCTCCGCGGAGGGTACCAGCATTGCTGTACATGAGGCCATTGCCGTCGATGACGACGCCATAGCCGCCGGCGCCGCCACCGCCGCCGCCATGATTGCCAGTGGTCGCCCCGCCCCGCCCACCGTTTCCGCCGACGACCGTCGTGGCGTTTGTAGTGTCGGCCGTGACGAGAGCACCGTGCGAGCCTCCGCCTCCGCCGCCTCCACTGCTGCTGGTGAAGCCTGCACCTCCGGTGCTGCCGTTGTCTCCTGGCCCAATGCCGCCTGCGCCACCCAACACGGCCCCTGAACCAGCCGTTCCGCCGAAGCCGCCAATGACCCCAGAACCACCACCGCCGGCGCCGATGAACGGGCTCACTTCATTACCGCCATCGCTTCCGCCACCAACAGCCGAACTGGCGCCGCCATTCGTCAGGGTGGAGGACAAAGCGCCCCCCGAGCCGCCACTGGTCGCCTGTCCGAGAGCCGCATTGGTCATCAATAGCGATGACACCAGCGCCGTGGCCGACAGCCAGCGTCGCCGCACGTGCCGCGGCGGCCGGAGCGCTTCGAACGGAAGCTTGGTGTTGCTCGGCACGTCAGACCCTTCTGCAACGCAAAGTAGCCGGCGCCGGAACAAGGGCGCAGGTTCCGACGACGTGCGAGCAAATTCACGCTGAAGGGAACTGTGACTTTTTGAGTGGATGGCGCCGCGATCCGAATGAGATCCGGACTGTGGCACCGTCGCCACGTCTTCGGAGCCTGGATGCTGTGCGGCGGACCGTTGTTCGAAACGCTTCCGCGCTTCTCCAGAGGTTGTGTCTTTGCGATGACAGCATTTTAGGCAGCGCAGTGGTAGGCTTCATTCATGGGCAGACGTTGTGCTGCTCACGCGCGGTGCCTGATCTCTGGTCATCGCGTCCTGATGTTTCCTCCCGAGACGATCACCTCGCCCGGCGCGCTTGCGTCGGGCTTTTTTTTGTTGCGGAGAGACGGATCAGGCCCGCTCGCCACTCGGCGTGCCGGGCCTCGTGCTCAAAAGCAAAAGCCTCCGTCCGGACTGAGACGAAGGCTTCGAGCAGACTCAATATGAGAAGAGAAGCGATCCAGAAAACTCTTAGTTGGCCTTCTCGACGACTGGCATGTCGTACCAGTCGGAGTCGTTGTCGAGCATCGTCTCGTCGAACGGAAGAGCGCCGGGATGGCTCAGAGCGGCCGCGTTGACGTCACGCACGATGTTCATCGCCGTCAGAAATTCGTTCAATTCTGTCGCGCTCATGAAGGCTACTCCTTACACCCGCACGGGCCCTGAGGTCCGCGCCAACTGATGAGAAGAGATTAGCGCTGTCTTGCCTTGGCCTCAATCCCGCCAAGGTCGAAGTTCCAACGTGGTGACATCTGGGCCACAGCGGCGGGATGCCGCGGCGCCGTCATATTGCAACTGCTCACACGACGCGATGCAGGCGGAGATCGGCGATCTCGCCGTCGGTGAAGCCGAACTCCGAGAGGATCTCCTCGGTCTGCTCGCCGAACTCCGGCGGCCGCGCAGCCATTTTGCTGGGCGTGCGCGACAAGGTGAAGGGCTGCGCGACCAGCGTGATGTCGCGACCATCATCGTTGGGCACTGGCTGCGCCATGCCGAGATGCTTCACCTGGGGATCCTCGAACATCTGATCGATCGCGTAGATCGGCCCGCAGGGCACGCCGGCGGCGTTCAGCTCCGCGACCCACTGCTCGCTGGATTTCGCCAGCGTGCGCGCATTGATCTCGGCATTCAACGCGTCGCGATTCTTCG
This sequence comes from Bradyrhizobium sp. HKCCYLS2038, assembly GCF_051167655.1. Taxonomy (NCBI): domain Bacteria; kingdom Pseudomonadati; phylum Pseudomonadota; class Alphaproteobacteria; order Hyphomicrobiales; family Nitrobacteraceae; genus Bradyrhizobium; species Bradyrhizobium sp. HKCCYLS2038. Next base: position 1,993,864 of record NZ_JBNPTM010000001.1, read on the forward strand.
AGCGCGCCGGTGCGGTCGCGTAGTCCGGATGGTCGATCCATTCGGGTGCGCCGAGCGTCTGGCACAGCCGTTCCCAGATGCGGCCGCCGGTCGCGGCGATGTTGATGTAGCCGTCGGAGGTCTTGAACACGCCAGTCGGAATACTGGTCGGATGATTGTTGCCGGCTTGAGGCGCGACGTCCTTTTCCATCAGCCAGCGTGCGGCCTGGAAGTCGAGCATGAAGATCTGCGCCTGCAGCAGCGAGGTCTGGACCCACTGGCCTTCACCGGACACCTCGCGCTCGAGCAACGCCGTGAGGATGCCCATCGCGCAGGAAAGACCGGCGGAAAGATCGGCGATCGGAATGCCCGCGCGCATTGGGCCCTCGCCGGGCGCGCCAGTGATCGACATCAGCCCGCCCATACCCTGCGCGATCTGATCGAAGCCCGGTCGCTTCGCGTAGGGACCGTCCTGGCCGAAGCCGGAGATGCTGCCATAGACGATGCGCGGATTGATCTTGCGCACGGCCTCGTAGTCGATGCCGAGCTTGGTCTTCACGTCCGGACGGTAGTTCTCGATGACGACGTCGGCCTGTTTGGCAAGCCGCATGAAGACGTCAACGCCCTTAGGGTCCTTGAGGTTGAGCGTCATCGCGCGCTTGTTGCGATGCAGGTTCTGGAAGTCGGCACCGCGGCGGGGACCGCCGAGCGCTTCGCCGCCATCCTCCATCATGGCGTCGATCTTGATGACGTTGGCACCCCAGTCGGCGAACTGGCGCGCGCAAGTCGGGCCGGCACGTACCCGCGTCAGATCGAGCACCGTGAAGCGGGACAGGGCTTTGGACGCGCGCGGGAAGGCCATGCGGATGAACTCCGAGGAAGCTGACATGGCTGTATAGGAGAGGGCGCGTGAAGCGACAATTGCGCATGGGCGGTGCCGGCCGCGCCGCTCATGCCGCCGCTGCAGGGCTTGGCCGCGCTGGAACCGGACTCAGCGTTCGTCGGCGATCACCTTGCCGTCGTTAGGCAGCGTGCCCGGCGCGACCAACTCAACCTGGCCGCCGAGTTTGGCAACGCTGCGCAGGCTGGCGTTCAGCGCCTCGGAAAGGCTGTCCGACGGCGAGGTGCATTCGGCCTTCAAGGTCATGGCGTCCGTCTCTGCCGCGCGGGTGACGACCAGACGGAGGCGGCCGAGCTCGGGATGGCGCTTGCCGATTTCGGCGACCTGCTCGGGGCGCACGAACATGCCCTTGACCTTGGTGGTCTGGTCGGCGCGGCCCATCCAGCCCTTGATGCGCATGTTGGTGCGGCCGCACGGGCTGATGCCGGGCAGGGCGGCAGTGAGGTCGCCCAGCGCCAGGCGAATCCAGGGGTGGTGAGGATCGAGCGAGGTGACGACGATCTCGCCGACATCGCCAGGCGCAACCGGATCGCCGGTGCCGGGGCGGACGATTTCGAAGATCAGATCCTCGTTCACGACCATGCCGTCGCGTGCGCTCGTCTCATAGGCGATGATGCCGAGGTCGGCGGTGCCGAACGCCTGGTAGGCATCGACACCACGCGCCTTGATCTCGGCCTGCAGCGACGGCGGGAATGCGGCCCCCGACACCAAAGCGCGCTTGAGCGAGGAGACGTCGCGGCCGGCGCTGGCGGCGCCGTCGAGCAGGATCTTCAGGAAGTCGGGCGTGCCGCTGTAGCCGATCGGGCGATAGGCGTCGATCAGCTCGAACTGCGCCTCGGTATTTCCGGGCCCTGCGGGGATCACCGCGCAGCCGAGCGCGCGCGCCGAGGCGTCGAAGATGAAGCCGCCGGGCGTGAGGTGGTAGCTGAAGGTGTTGAGCACCACGTCGCCGGCGCGGAAGCCCGAGGCGAACAGGGCGCGTGCGCCGCGCCAGGGATCGGTGTGCGCAGCCTCTGCCTCGAAGATCGGTCCGGGGGAGGTGAACAGCCGCGAGAACGCGCCGGGCGATTGCGCGACGAAGCCGCCGAACGGCGGCGCCGCCTTGTGCAGGGCCGGGAGCTCGGACTTTCGCAGGACCGGCAGCTGCGCCAGCGCAGCGCGGGTTGTGATGGCACCGGGGTCGATGCCCTTGAGACGCTCGGCATAAGCGGGCGCCTTCGTGGCCGCACGCAGCACGTCGGGCAGGCGGCGGAACAGATCCTGCTCGCGCGCGGCGGGATCGCGGGTCTCGAGGGCGTCGTAGTGGGTCATCGTACCCAGTCCTTGAATCTTGCGGTCGTCATGCCCGGGCTTGTCCCGGGCATCCACGTCGTTCATCGTTGCTGCTCGCGCATGGATGGCCGGGTCAAGCCCCGGCCATGACGGGGAGAGAGTTCGGCTACAGCCACCGCTTCCGCCGCTTGAAGCTCTTCAGGTTCTTGAAGCTCTTGCGCTGGTCGCCGGCGCCGCCGAGGTAGAATTCCTTGACGTCCTCATTGTCGCGCAGGCTGTCCGCGGTGCCGTCGAGCACCACCTTGCCTTGCTCCATGATGTAGCCGTGGCTGGCCACCGACAGCGCCGCGCGCGCGTTCTGCTCAACCAGGAGAATGGTGACGCCGAGATCCCGGTTGATCTCCTTGATGATCGCGAACACTTCCTTCACGAGCAGCGGCGACAGACCCATCGACGGCTCGTCCATCAGGATCATCTTCGGCCGCGCCATCAGCGCACGCCCGATCGCCAGCATCTGCTGCTCGCCGCCGGAGAGATAGCCGGCAAGGCCGGTGCGCTCCTTCAGCCGTGGGAAATAGTTGAACACCATCTCGATGTCGCTGCTGACCTCGCGGTCGCTGCGCGTGAACGCGCCCAGCTTGAGGTTTTCGAGCGAGGTCATGTCGGCGACGATGCGGCGGCCTTCCATCACTTGGAAGATGCCGCGGCGGACGATCTTCTCCGGATCGATGCCGTCGATGCGTGCGCCGTCGAACATGATCTCGCCGCGCGTGACCTCGCCGTCCTCGGTCTTGAGCAGGCCGGAGATTGCCTTGAGTGTCGTCGACTTGCCGGCGCCATTGGCGCCGAGCAGCGCGACGATTGCCCCCTTGGGCACATCGAGGCTGAGCCCGCGCAGCACCAGGATAACGTCGTCATAGACGACCTCGATGTTGCGGACGGAGAGCAGGGGGGCGGCTGACGCGCTGGCTGCGCCGGCTCGCGGAGTGTCGAGTGTCTCGGTCATTGTAGCTGTCCACTGCTGTCGTCCTCCGCGAAGGCGGGGGACCCAGTATTCCAGAGACGCCGCTGCTCCATCGAGAGGCCGCGGCGTACTGGATCCCCCGCTTTCGCGGGGGATGACGATCGTGTGTGGGGCGGCTGCCGAGGTTACTCAGCCGCCGCTCGCTAGCTTACCAACCCGCCCATTCCGCCTTGCGCGGCAGCTCGATGGTCTTGACCTTCTCGAGCTTGATGACGCCCTTGGCCATGAGGTCGTTGAGGTCGCCATCAGTCGGACCCGTGACGCGGGCGCGATAGAGGTCGACCTTCAGGGTGCCGCGGTGATCCTTCTCGGTCCAGGTCGAGGGGCTGCAGACGCCTTCCATACCGGCCGGCACCCAGTCCTTCTTCTGGTGGAAGCCCTTGGCGACGTTCTCGCCGGTGGCACCACCATTCTTCGCCGCCCAGTCAAGTGCTTCCTTCATGTAGAGCGAGGAGCAGACTGCAGCCACGTAGTGCACCGGGCGATAGATCTTGCCGGTGGGGTCGGACATCTTCGAGATCTCCTGCACCGTCTTCATGCCCGGCGCATCGCCGCCCCAGGCCACCGAGGTGCGCAGCGGGAAGATCACGCCGTCGGCCGCGTCACCCGCGGTCTTGGCGGCGTTCTCGTCCATGCCCCAGACGTTGGCGAGGAACTGGATGTCGACGCCGGCATTCTTGCAGGCCTTCATCACCGAGATGTTGGAGGCGGCGGTGTTGCCGAGATAGGCGTAGTTGGCGCCGGAGCTCTTCAGGCTCAGGCACTGGGCGCTGTAGTCGCCCGGCGCCAGCGCGAACACCAGCGGCGGCAGCACCTCGAAGCCGAGCTCGGTGGCGAGCGCTTCGCCCGCGGCCTTCGGCGCGTTGGGGTAGGGATGGTTGGCGCCCATGTGGACGAACTTCGGCTTGCCCGGCTTGCCCTTGGCCTTCCAATCCTCAGCCGCCCAGGTCAGCTCGGCGCGCAGCGCGTCCGAGTAGCTCGGGCCGTAGAAGAAGTTGTAGGGCGCAGGCTTGGCCTTGCCGCTGGTGCCCTCCGGGTCGGTCAGCGCGGCGGCGTAGGAGCCGGACATGTCCGGAATCTTGTCGTTGGCGAGGAAGCCGGTCAGCGCCTCGGTGTCGGCGGTGCCCCAGCCCATGATTGCCGCGACCTTGTTGTCCGGCGCCGACCACTTCTTGTACAGCGCGATCGCCTTCGGCACTTGGTAGCCATAGTCGTTGCTGTCGACCGCGAGCTGCTTGCCGCCGACGCCGCCGTTCTTGTTGATCCAGGCGAAGGTGTCGACCACGGCCTGGCCGTAGGGCGTGCCGACGTCCGACGTGCCGCCGGAGAGATCCTGCAGATGGCCGATCGCGATCTGCTGCGCCTGCGCCGAGGTGGCGAAGGCGCCTGCGAGCAGCGCCAGCGCCGCCGAGCCGAGCCATGATTTCATCGTCATAGTGCTTCCTCCTGTGGTGGTCCGGGCCGGATTGTCGCCGGTCCCTGTTGGTTGGAATCAATGTGAGAATGGATAGAGCTTCCAGTACGTCTTGATCTGCCGCCAGCGATGCGCCAGCCCGTCCGGCTCGAACATCAAGAAGCCGATGATGATCAGGCCGATCGCGATCTCGCGCAGGAAGGTGATGTTGTTGTTGAGGGCGAGCGCCTTGTCGATCGCGCCGCCCTTGAGGTGATGACTGAGCCACTCCATCGATTCCGGCAGCAGCACGACGAAGGCGGTTCCCATCAAGGTGCCCATGACCGAACCGGTGCCGCCGATAATGATCATGGCCAGGAACAGGATCGAACGCTCGATGCCGAAACCTTCCTGCGAGACCACCAGCTGGTAGTGCGCATAGAGGGCGCCGGCGATCCCTGCGAAGAATGCGGCGAGGCCGAACGACAGCGTGCGGTACTTGGTCAGGTTGATGCCCATGATCTCGGCCGAGAGATAATGGTCGCGGATCGCGATCAGCGCGCGGCCGTCGCGAGTCCGCATCAGATTGGTGACCAGGAGGTAGCAGACCAGTACGTAAGCCAGCACCACGTAGAAATATTGCCGGTCGCCGCGCAGCGTGTAGCCGAAGAGCGAGAACGGATTGGCGGAGGCCGGCACCGAGCCGCCGGAGAACCACTCCGCGCGCGAGAAGAAGTCGAGCAGGATGTATTGCGCGGCGAGCGTGGCGATGACGAGATAGAGCCCCTTCAGCCGGGCCGCCGGAATGCCGAACACGAGGCCGACCAGCGCCGTGATCACGCCGGCGAGCGGGATCGCGAAGAACACCGGGATGGCATAGGCGTTGTTGAGATAGGCCGAGGTGAAGGCGCCGAGCAGGAAGAAGCCGGCCTGGCCGATCGAGATCTGGCCGGTGAAGCCGACCAGGATGTTCAGTCCGAGCGCCGCAATCGAGAAGATTCCGATCTGGATCGCGATCGACAACCAGAATTCCGTGAACACCTGCGGCGCGAAGCACAGCAGGATCACGCCGGCAATCGCGAAGTTGCGGCTGGTTCTGGTCGGGAAGATCGTGGTGTCGGCCGCATAGGAGGTGCGGAAGTCACCGGCGGGAATCGTGGAACGTGCGACCATGGTTCAGATCCGCTCGATGTCTTTGGTGCCGAACAGGCCGTAGGGCTTGATCATCAGGATGATGATCAGCACGTAGAACGGCGCGATCTCGTACAGATTGCCCCAGTGCAGATACTCGCTGTCGACATATTGTGCGATGTTCTCCAGCAGGCCGATGATGATGCCGCCAAGCACGGCACCGCCCACGGAGTCGAGACCGCCGAGGATCGCCGCCGGAAACACCTTGATGCCGTAGGCCGACAGGCCCGAGGAGACGCCGTTGACCACGGCAACGACGACGCCGGCCACGGCCGACACCGTCGCCGAGATCGCCCATGCCATCGCGAACACGCTCTTCACGGAGATGCCGAGCGATTGCGCGACCTGCTGGTTGAAGGCGGTGGCGCGCATCGCGAGACCGTATTTCGACGCTTTGAAGAACCAGGCCATGCCGAGCATCATCAGCACCGACACCACCAAGCTCATGACGTAGACGGTCTGGATCTGCAGCCCGAAGATGTCGACCGCCTTGCTGGCGAACACCGGCGGGAACGGCTGCGGGTTGACGCCGTAAATCCATTTCAGCGCCGCCTGGAACACGGTCGACAGACCGATCGTCACCATGATGACGGAAATGATCGGCTCGCCGATCATCGGCCTGAGGATCACCACCTGCACCGCGATGCCGAATGCGAACATGAAGATCAGCGTCAGCGGCATGCCGGCCCAGAACGGCACCTGGAATTTGGTGAGCATCGTCCAGCACACCCAGGCGCCGATCAGCAGCAGCTCGCCTTGGGCGAAGTTGACGACCTGGGTGGCCTTGTAGATCAGCACGAACGACATCGCGACCACGCCATAGAGCGTGCCGACGACGAGGCCGTTGACCAGGAGCTGGATGAGGAAGGCGGTGTTCATGATCGGTCTCACTCGTCATCGCCGGGCTTGACCCGGCGATCCATCATTTTCGGAAGGGGATGGATGCGCGGGTCAAGCCCGCGCATGACGATCGCATATGATAACGAGCGCATCACTCCGCCGCCTCCGCCACGGCGCCGTGCCCACCCAGGTCCACGACCTTCAGCGTGGTGCGGATGCGTTGGGTGGTGCCGTCCTGGAAACGGATGATGGTGTCGACGGGGATCGCCGGCTTTCCGCCATAGATGCCGTCGATGATATCGGCGTACTTCTCGTTGATCACGCTACGTCGCACTTTTCGGGTGCGGGTCAGCTCGCCGTCATCGGCGTCGAGTTCCTTGTAGAGCAGCAGGAAGCGAGCGATGCGCTGGGCCGGCGGCAGATGCGTGTTGACGATCTCGACTTCCTTCTGCAGCAGCGCGTAGACCTCGTTGCGCGAGGCAAGATCGGAATAGGTGGTGAACGCGATGCGGTTCTTCTCCGCCCATTTCGAGATGATCGAGTAGCGGATGCAGATCATGGCCGCGAGATGTTCGCGGCCGGCGCCGAGCACGACTGCCTCGGCGATATAGGGCGAGAATTTCAGCTTGTTCTCGATATATTGCGGCGAGAAGCGCTCGCCGCGCGCGGTCTCGGCGAGGTCCTTGATGCGGTCGATGACGACGAGCTGTTTGGCGCCGTTGAAATAACCGGCGTCTCCCGAATGCATCCAGCCGTCCTTGACGTCGGCCGTCGAGGCCTCCGGGTTCTTATAGTAGCCGAGAAACATGTTGGGATGGCGTACCAGGATCTCGCCGATACCCTGGCTGTCGGGCTGCTCGATCTTGATCTCGATATCGGCAGCCATCGGCACGCCGGTCGTATCGGGGTCGACCTTGTCATCGGGGTGCAGCGTGTAGGCGCCGAGCAGCTCGGTCTGGCCGTACAGCGTGCGGAGCGGCACGCCCATGGCGCGGAAGAACTTGAAGGTGTCGGGCCCGAGCGCCGCGCCGCCGGTTGCGGCCGAGCGCAACCGTGTGAAGCCGAGGCGGTCGCGCAGCGCCCGGAACAGCAGCATGTTGGCGAAACTGGAGTGCTGGCCCTTCTCAAGCGCGGCGAGGCCGCTCGACATGCCCATGTGATAAAGCCGCTGCTTCAGCGGCGAGGCATCCATGACGGCGGCACGGACGTCGGCTGCGATCTGCTCCCAGACGCGCGGCGCGAACAGCACGAATGTCGGCGCGATCTCGCGAAAATCGTTCATCATCGTATCCGGCTCTTCGACGAAGTTGACCTTCATCCGGCAGAGCAGACCTTTGCCGAGCACGTAGACCTGTTCCATGATCCACGGCAGCGGCAGCACCGAGACGTATTCGTCGTCCGGTCCCTTTGGATCGAACGCGAGATAGGTGGCGCAGTGCTTGAGCACGCGCCCGGCCGAGAGCATCGCGAGCTTGGGATGCGACGTGGTGCCCGAGGTGGTGCAGAGGATGGCAACGTCATCGCCGACGGTGGCATCGACCATGCGGTCGTAGAGGTCGGGCTCGCGCGCCGCACGGGCGCGGCCGAGTTCGGCGAGCTTGTCGGCCGGCATCAGTCTGGGATCGTCGTATTTCCGCATGCCGCGCGGATCGGAGTAGACGATGTGCTTCAGCGCCGGCACCCGATCGGCGAGGTTCAGCAGCTTGTCGACCTGCTCCTCGTCCTCGGCGAACACGAGGCGCGCCTCGCCGTAGTTCAGGAGATAGGCGGCTTCGTCGTCGAGCACGTCGCGATACAGGCCGAGGCTGTGGCCCCGGATCGCATGCGTCGCGATCTCGGCGGCGACCCAGTCCGGCCGGTTGTCGCCGATGATACCGACGACATCGTCCTTGCCGAGTCCGAGTTCGGTCATGCCCAGGGCGAAATCGCGCACCCGGGCCTGGTAGTCCGCCCAGCTGTAGGTGCGCCAGAGACCGAGATCCTTCTCGCGCAGCGCTATCTCCGTGCCGTGCTCTTTCGCATTGAGCCGCAGCAGCTTCGGATAGGTGTCGGCCTGCTTGACGCGATCAGCATAGTCCATCATGCGGCGTCCTCCGCAATGGATGGCGCCTCGTCGGGATCGACCAGCAGTTCGTCCTCCTCGCCGAGATAGGCGCGCTTGACGTGCGGATCGGCGAGCACGGCTGCGGGATCGCCCTCCGCGATCTTGCGGCCGAAATCGAGCACCATGACGCGGTGGGAGATGTCCATGACGACGCCCATGTCGTGCTCGATCATTACGACGGTCATGCCGTATTCTTCGTTGAGGTCGACGATGTAGCGGGCCATGTCCTCCTTCTCCTCGAAGTTCATGCCGGCCATCGGCTCGTCGAGGAGGATGAGATGCGGCTCCAGCGCCATGGCGCGCGCCAGCTCGACGCGCTTGCGCAGGCCGTAGGAGAGGGTGCCGGCCGGCGCCTTGCGCACCGACTGCAGGTCGAGGAAGTCGATGATCTGCTCGACCTTCTCGCGATGCTTCAGCTCCTCGCGCCGCGCACCCGTGAGCCAGTACAGCGAGCCGGTGAGGAAGTTGTTCTTCAGGAGATGGTGCCGCCCGACCATGATGTTGTCGAGCACGCTCATGTGGTGGAACAGCGCGAGGTTCTGGAAGGTGCGGCCGATGCCGATATTGGCGCGCGCATTCGGCGGCATGCCGGTGATGTCGCGGCCGCGGTGGAACAGGCGACCCTCGGTCGGCTTGTAGCGGCCGGAGATGCAGTTGACGATCGAGGTCTTGCCGGCGCCGTTGGGCCCGATGATCGAGAACAGCTCGCCCTCGCGCACGCCGAAGCTGACGTCGGTCAGGGCTCGCACCCCACCGAAACGCAACGAAACTCCGCGCGCTTCCAACGTATAGTCCAAGTCGTCCTCCCGAACGGTCTTCTAGGCGCTTGGCGCGCTCTTCAGGCATCGTGTCGCGCGACGTTGGTTCGTCGCTTTGGCTGCGATCCTATCCCGGGGGCAGGTTCCGCGCCATCCGACGAATGACGGGCCGCCCGGGCGGGCGCATTTTGCCGCATCTCGAAGCGCCCGGTGTGGTCCGCAGCGGGATTCGGGCGCCGATTGCGGTGGTCCTCGATAGGGGAAAGCGCTATCAGGAACTGTCTTGCGCCTGACATTTCCCAGGCAAAATTCACCACCGGATTGTTGCGATGCAATATCGTCGCCGCAAGAGTCAGTGACGAGATGACGGCTTGATCTCTCCCGATACCCTGCTGCGCATCGCGCCCTGGTCGCGCCATTTGAAGCCCGATGAAATCGATACGGCGTCCGCCGGCGTCGTCGAGCGATCCTACGCGGCCAACGAGCACATTTTCCTGCGGGGCGACCAGTTCGATTACTGGACCGGGATCGTCAGCGGTCTTGCGCGGATGAGCACCGTCTCGCGCGGCGGCAAGGCGACGACCTTCGCGGGCATGTCGGCTGGCGCCTGGTTCGGCGAAGGAAGCGTGCTGAAGAATGAACCGCGCCGCTACGACGTCGTGGCGCTGCGCGCCACCCGCGTTGCGCTGATGGAGCGGCCGACCTTCATGTGGCTGTTCGAGAACAGCGTCGGTTTCAACCGTTTCCTCGTCACCCAGCTCAACGAGCGCCTCGGCCAGTTCATCGGCCTGGTGGAGGTCGGCCGCACGCTGGACGCCACCGCGCGGCTCGCCCGCAGCATCGCCTCGCTGTTCAATCCGATCCTCTATCCCAACACGACCCGCCACCTCGAGATCACCCAGGAGGAGATCGGGGCGCTGTCGGGCCTGTCGCGACAGAACGCCAACCAATGTCTCAAGACGCTGGAACGCGAGGGGCTGCTCCGGGTGGAATATGGCGGCGTGACGGTCCTGGACCTTGACCGCCTGCGCTGCTACGGGGACTAGATCAATCCCGCGCCGGACGCTCGCTCCGGCGCGCCGGCAAGCGATTTCCAGTGCGCTTGGATCCACGGCCTTGGCTGTGGACTGCTCACTTGGAATGGCGGTCCGGAAGAGCAGCGGTGTTGGAGTGCATATGGCGACGAAGGACTGCAGCGGCCGGGTGGCGCTGATCACGGGAGTTACTGGGCAGGACGGTGCCTATTTGGCCGAATACCTGCTCGGCCTCGGCTATACGGTGCATGGCATCAAGCGGCGATCATCGTCCTTCAACACCGCGCGGGTCGATCACCTCTACCAGGACCCTCACGACGGCGACGTGCGGTTCCTGCTGCACTATGGCGACATGACCGACTCCACCAACCTGATCCGGCTGGTGCAGCAGATTCGCCCCGACGAAATCTACAACCTCGCGGCACAGAGTCATGTGGGCGTGAGCTTCGAGAGTCCGGAATATACCGCCAATGCGGATGCCCTCGGGGTCCTGCGGCTGTTGGAAGCCATTCGCATTCTGGGTATGGAGAAGCAGACGCGTTTCTATCAGGCCTCGACCTCGGAGCTTTACGGCCTGGTCCAGGAAATTCCGCAGCGGGAAACCACCCCATTCTATCCGCGCTCGCCCTATGGCTGCGCCAAGCTCTACGGCTACTGGATCACGGTGAACTATCGTGAGGCCTATGGGATGTTCGCCTGCAACGGCATCCTGTTCAACCATGAGAGTCCGATCCGCGGCGAGACCTTCGTCACGCGCAAGATCACCCGCGGTGTCGCCCGGATCGAGACCGGCCTGGAAGAGACGATCTATCTCGGCAATCTCGAGGCCAAGCGCGACTGGGGCCATGCCCGCGACTATGTCGAGGGCATGCATCGCATCCTCCAGGCCGATACGCCGGACGATTTCGTGCTGGCGACCGGCGAGACGCATTCGGTGCGCGAGCTGGTCGAGCTCGCATTTGCCGAGGTCGATCGCCGCATCGAATGGCGGGGCGAGGGGGTCGAGGAGACCGGCATCGATTGCAAGTCCGGCAAGGCGGTGGTGCGGATCGATCCGACCTATTTCCGGCCCACCGAGGTCGACCTCCTGATCGGCGATTGCAGCAAGGCGCGCGACAAGCTCGGTTGGACACCGAAGACGAGCTTCGCGCAGCTGGTGAGGGAAATGGTCTCGAGCGATCTAAGTGCCGCGCGGCAGGAGGCTGCCCATGGCAGCGCCGTTTGAGCTCGCGGGCAAACGTGTCTTCGTGGCTGGCCATCGCGGGATGGTCGGCAGTGCGCTGGCGCGGCGGCTGGCAAACGAGGGCGTCGAGCTTCTGACGGTGCCGCGCAGCGAGGTCGACCTGCGCGACCAGGCTGCGGTGTTCGCGTGGTTTGCGCGGGCCAGGCCGCAGGTGGTTTTCCTGGCGGCCGCCAAGGTCGGCGGCATCGTCGCCAACAATACGCTGCGCGCCGAGTTCATCTACGACAACATCGCGATCGCCACCAACGTCATCCACGCCGCGCATGTGAACGGTGTCGAGAAGCTGATGTTTCTCGGCTCCTCCTGCATCTATCCGAAGCTCGCCGCGCAGCCGCTGCGCGAGGACGCGATGCTGACCGGCCCTCTCGAACCGACCAACGAGCCCTATGCGATCGCCAAGATCGCAGGCATCAAGATGGTCGAGGCCTATCGCAGCCAGTATGGGGCTGATTTCATCAACGTCATGCCGACCAATCTGTACGGTCCCGGCGACAACTATCATCCCGAATACAGCCACGTCGTCGCGGCGCTGATCCGCCGCCTTCACGAGGCGAAGCTTTCGGGTGCGCCTGATGTCGTGGTGTGGGGCACCGGCACGCCGCGGCGCGAGTTTCTCTACGTCGACGACATGGCGGATGCCTGCGTGCATCTGATGAAGACCTATTCGCATGACGAACTGGTCAACATCGGCACCGGCGAGGACATTACGATCGCCGATTTCGCTCGTGTGGTGGCCAAAGCCGTCGGCTATCAGGGCCGCATCAGCTTCGATCCCTCGCGGCCCGACGGTACGCCGCGCAAGCTGCTCGACGTCTCGCGGCTCGCCAGGCTCGGCTGGCGCGCGACGACGTCGCTGGAGGACGGCATCGCTCGCGCGTACCAAGCATTCCTGAAGGAGACGGGCCAGGCCGCTTAGCCCTCCGCCGTCGTCCCGGCCTCGAGCCGGGACCCATAGCCACCGAACGTCGCGGACGCGCGGTACGGGCCGCCTGCCCATTTCGGAAATCACGCGGTATGGGTCCCGTGCCAAAGCCAGGGGTCAAGCCCGGACGACACCGTTAGTTGGGTGAAACGCGTGGCGCCTTCACGCCCAGCGCCGTCGCGATGGCCGAGATCAGCGGCTTCATGAAATACGCCTCGCCTGCCGGCGTGATCGACGGCGACAGCCCGTGCGCCGCCAACTCATCGGTGACCACCGGCCCCACCGACGCGATCGGCGTGCACGCCAGGCCCTGGCGCAGCTGATCCTCCACGCCATGTGCCTTGGCGACATCGAACAATCGCCGCGGCTGTCCCGAGCTGGTCAGCGCGATCGCATCGACCTTGCCGGCGGTCATCTCGTCGATGGCGGTGAGGATGTTGGCGTCGGCCGCCTTGGCGTCGTAGGCGTAGGGCAGCACGGGATCGACGTCGGCGCCGGTGGCCCTGATGGCATCGATCAGCGCCGAATGGTCCTTGTCGGGATAGAGCTGCAGGCCGAGCCGATGGCCCTTGAGATCGTGCTTTGCCAGCAGCTCGGCGACCCCCTCGGAGGTCGGCTTCTCGGTCGTGACCTGCGCCTCCAGTCCGAGCTCTCGCAGGGCGCGCCCCGGCTTGGGCCCACGGGTAAATTTGCGTGCTTTGCCCAGCGCAGCAATGAACTCCGCTTCCACTCCGATTCGGCGCACCACGGTCATCAGCCGCCGCAACCCCTCGCCGGTCATCAGCACGAGGTCATCGAACGGCCGGTCGATGCAGCGGCGGATCCAGGCCTCGACCGGGGCCGGGTCCGGCGCGTCCTGGATCGTGAACATCGGACATTGCAGCACGTCCGCGCCCTGCTCGGCGAGCAGCCGCGAGAACTGGGCCTCCTCGCGGGTTTCGAGGATCAGAATGCGGTTGCCGGTCAGCCTGTCAGCCATGGTCGTGCTCGAAGCTCAATGGGTGATGTTTTGTTCATCCTGCCTGTACGCCGAGCGTTGGCGCAAGCGTCCGGACGGTGATAGAGCAGGGCCCGAACGGGCGACAAGCCTGCCGCATCATTCTCACTTCATCCTGCCCGGTGACGTTATCGCCATGTCCAACCACCAGTACGTCCTGACCCTGTCCTGCCCGGATCGTCCCGGGATCGTCTCCGCCGTTTCGACCTTCCTCGCCCATAATGGTCAGAACATTCTCGACGCCCAGCAGTTCGGCGATTTCGAGACAGGTCACTTCTTCATGCGCGTGGTGTTCACGGCCGCCGACCTCGCCGTCAACCTGCCGGCGCTGCAGACCGGCTTCGCGGCGATCGCCGAGCGCTTTGCCATGGACTGGCAGATGCGCGACCGCGCCGGCCAGCGCCGGGTGATGCTGCTGGTGTCGAAGTTCGACCACTGCCTTGTCGACATTCTCTATCGCTGGCGCACCCGCGACCTCTCGATGATTCCGACCGCGATCGTCTCCAACCATCCGCGCGAGACCTATGCCGGGCTCGATTTCGGCGACATTCCTTTCCACCACATGCCGGTGACCAGGGACACCAAGCGTGACCAGGAGCAGGCCATCCTGAAGCTGGTCGCTGACACCCAGACCGACCTCGTGGTGCTCGCCCGTTACATGCAGATCCTGTCGGACGAGATGTCGGCCGGCCTGTCAGGGCGCTGCATCAACATCCACCACTCGTTCCTGCCTGGCTTCAAGGGCGCAAAGCCCTATCACCAGGCGTATGAGCGCGGCGTCAAGCTGATCGGTGCCACGGCGCATTACGTCACCAGCGATCTCGACGAAGGTCCGATCATCGACCAGGACGTCGAGCGGATCAGCCATCGCGACACACCCGAGGATCTCGTGCGCAAGGGCCGCGACATCGAGCGCCGCGTGCTGGCGCGGGCGATCCGCTATCACCTTGAGGACCGCGTCATCCTCAACGGCCGCAAGACGGTCGTGTTCATGGATTGATCGAAGCGGGGACGGAAATCGCGGGCGGCCCAGCCGAAATCACGAATCGCGGGCGTGACGTCGAACGCCATGTCCTGGGTCATCCGCAGCCCCATCGCGACATTGGCCTCGGGGTACAGCGGCGCGATGAGCGGAAACAGCCGGCGCCAGACCGCGCCGGGAACGGACGGCATCCGCCTGTGCAGGCCGAGCCCGTCGAAGATCCGGCCGATCATCTCCCGGTAGGTCACCGTCTCACCACCGCCGACCGCGTAGGTCCGGTTGGCCGCCGCGGGGGCGGCGGCCGCGGCCATCATTCCAACGGCGAGGTCACCGGCGTGGATCGGCTGCCTCAGCCCGGTGCCGCCACCGACCAGCGGCATGACGCGGAAACGCTGGATCAGTCGTGCCAGCCGCGTGACGTTGCGGTCCTGCCCTTCGCAGTAGATCAAGGTTGGCCGCAGGATGGTCCAGCCGACACCGAGTCGCGTGCAGGTGTCGATGATCCGCCGCTCGGCTTCGGCCAGCGACCGGCAGGCGGCCCGCTCTGAGGCGATGTCACTGTCTCTCTTCGTAAGCAAGCTGGTCGAGCTCAACACCACGATGCGTCGCACGCCGGCCGCAAGCAGACCTGGCAGTGCCGGTGCCAGCAACGTTGCATGCGCCGTGCAATAAATGGTTTCGGTCGCGGGAAGCCGGATCGCTTCGCCATCAGCTAGGTCGCCGTTGAAGTGATCGATGCCGGGCTGTCCGGGGTCTGAGCGGCCGACGCTCAACGGGCGCTGGCCACGGGCCACGAGGTGGTCGAGCAGACGGCTGCCGACCATTCCGTTGCCGCCGATCACGATGCTCTCGTTCTGACTGGGCTGTCTGTCCACGCCATCCCATCCGGCTGGTGTTACCGAGGCGGGGTCAAGACATGATGTGCACGAATGTTCCTATCGCGGCTCAATCGGGGTAAAATTCGAGGTCATCCACTCTCGAAATCGTTCACCAGCCGTCAGCGGCTCGAGTTGGCCGCCTTTGGGGTCGACTGCGTCTCCTTGTCGCGTTCGGCGGCCGGCAACTTCCGCTGCCGCTCCTGCTCTTGCATGAAGCGGTCGTATTCCACGGTGCCCGGCCGAGGCGGAGCGTCGGGGGGCAGGCCGCCGGCCCATTGTGGCATCAAATCGCCTATTCCGGCGCCGAGCTTTCCATTTATTGACGTGCAACCGACCAGGAGCGGTTCGGCCAAGGCCGCAACCAGCGCGACGAGAAGGAAAGTTTGCAAACGGATGGACATCGGCACGTGACCTTTCGCGGCGCGGGCGACCCGCAGCTCGGACCCTAATGACTTGCGCGCGAATGGCAAAATTGGGCCGCCTCGGGTTGGGAGTATCATTTTACCTCGATGACCTGTGGTACGTTTCGGAAACCGATCGTCCACGAAGCCTCCAATGATCGCCATTGACAATAACGTGCCGAGTCCGCAGCGATGCACCCGCGATATCGTGAACGAGATCGCACAGGTGAGACAACAATGGCCGGGGGCTTTCGGTCCTGAACCGACCAGGGAGGTAGTTTCAATGTTCGTGCGAAACAAGACACTGACGCTGGCAGCCAGTGCGGCATTGGCCGCGGCTGCGCTCGCGTCCGGTGCGGCGCGCGCCGAAGACGTGTTCAAGATCGGCCTGATCGTGCCGATGACCGGTGGTCAGGCATCGACCGGCAAGCAGATCGACAACGCGATCAAGCTCTACATGCAGCAGAATGGCGACACCGTCGCCGGCAAGAAGATCCAGGTCATCCTCAAGGACGACGCCGCGCTGCCCGACAACACCAAGCGGCTGGCGCAGGAATTGATCGTCAACGACAAGGTCAACGTGATCGCCGGCTTCGGCGTGACTCCGGCCGCGTTCGCCGCCGCGCCGCTCGCCACCCAGGGCAAGGTCCCGGAGGTCGTGATGGCCGCCGGCACCTCCGTTATCACCGAGAAGTCGCCCTACATCGTGCGCACCAGCTTCACCCTGCCGCAGTCCTCGACCATCATCGGCGACTGGGCGGTCAAGAACGGCATCAAGAAGGTCGCGACGCTGACCTCCGACTATGCGCCGGGCAATGACGCGCTGGCCTCGTTCAAGGAGCATTTCACCGCCGGCGGTGGCGAGATCGTCGAGGAGGTCAAGGTTCCGCTGGCCAATCCGGATTTCGCGCCGTTCCTGCAGCGCATGAAGGACGCCAAGCCGGACGCGATGTTCGTGTTCGTGCCGGCCGGCCAGGGCGGCAACTTCATGAAGCAGTATGCCGAGCGCGGGCTCGACAAGAGCGGCATCAAGGTGATCGGACCGGGCGACGTGACCGATGACGATCTGCTCAACGATATGGGCGACGCCGTGCTCGGGGCCGTGACGGCCCACATGTACTCGGCGGCGCATCCGTCGGCCAAGAACAAGGAGTTCGTCGCGGCCTACAAGAAGGCGTTCAACAGCCGTCCGGGCTTCATGGCCGTCGGCGGCTATGACGGCATCCACCTGATCTACGAGGCCATCAAGAAGGCCGGCGGCAAGACCGATGGCGACTCGCTGCTCGCGGCGATGAAGGGCATGGCCTGGGAAAGCCCGCGCGGCCCGATCTCGATCGATCCGGAAACCCGCGACATCGTGCAGAACATCTACATCCGCAAGGTCGAGAAGGTCGACGGCGAACTCTACAACGTCGAGTTCCAGACCTTCGAGGCCGTCAAGGATCCGGGCAAGGCCAAGAAGTAACACCTCTTTCTCGCGTCATGGCCGGGCAATAGCGCGAAGCGCGTCTTCGCACAGATGTCCCGGCCATCCACGTCGTTTTCTTAGGAAGGCGCAACGTGGATGCCCGGGATAAGCCCGGGCATGACGGAGTTTGGAGCTCCTCGCTCATTTCTCTTCTCTGGTCGCGTGATTCATGACCGCCATCCTCACCAACCTGTTCGACGGCGTCGCCTACGGCATGCTGCTGTTCGTGCTGGCCTGCGGTCTTGCCGTGACGCTCGGCCTGATGAACTTCGTCAATCTCGCCCACGGCGCCTTCGCGATGGCCGGCGGCTACGCCTGCGCCGTGCTCGTCAATAGGATGGGCTGGCCGTTCTTCGCCGCCCTGCCGCTCGCCTTCGTCGCGAGCGCCATCATCGGCGCCGTGCTCGAGCGCACGCTGTATCAGCACCTCTACACCCGCAGCCATCTCGACCAGGTGCTGTTCTCGATCGGGCTCGTCTTCATGTCGGTCGCGGCGGTCGACTACGTGATGGGATCCTCGCGCATCTTCATCAAGTTGCCGGACGTGCTGCAGGGCCAGTTCGACATCTTCGGCGTCGGCGTCGGCCGCTACCGGCTCATGATCATCGCGATCTGCGGCCTGCTCACGGTGGGGCTGCAGCTGGTGCTCTCCAAGACGCGATTCGGCAGCCGGCTGCGCGCGGCTGTTGACGACCCGCGCGCGGCGAGCGGTCTCGGCATCAACGTGCCGCAGGTGTTCGCCTTCACTTTCGCCTTCGGCTGCGGGCTGGCCGGTCTCGGCGGCGCGCTGAGCGCGGAGATCCTCGGCCTCGATCCGTATTTCCCGCTGAAGTTCATGATCTACTTTTTGATCGTGGTCACAGTCGGCGGCTCGTCCTCGATCACCGGCCCGTTCCTCGCCTCGCTGCTGCTCGGCATCGGCGACGTCGCCGGCAAGTACTACGTGCCGAAGCTCGGCCCGTTCGTCATCTACACCATCATGATCGTGATCCTGATCTGGCGCCCGAACGGCCTGTTCGGTCGCACGGCGACGCGATGAGGATCGCATGACGACGAACGCACAAACCGAGGTCGGCTTCCACGCCAGGCAGCATGGCCGCTGGCACTGGAGCGAGTTCGCCTTCTGGATCGTCGTGCTGGCGGTGGGACTCGCGTTTCCCTCGCGCTACCTGATCATGACCGAGATCCTGCGGCTGGCGCTGTTCGCTTTGTCGCTCGACCTGATCCTCGGTTACGCCGGCATCGTCTCGCTCGGCCACGCCGCCTTCTTCGGCGTCGGCGCCTACTGCGCCGGCCTGCTGTCGGTGCACGGGATCATCAACGAGCCGGTCTTGGCGCTGATCGTGGCGGGACTTGCGGCCACCGTGCTCGGCTTCGCCACAAGCTTCCTGGTGATCCGCGGCGTCGACCTGACGCGGCTGATGGTGACGCTCGGCATCGCGCTGCTGATGGAGGCCCTGGCGGAGCGCTTCTCCAACATCACCGGCGGCACCGACGGCCTGCAGGGCATCGACATCCAGCCGATCTTCGGCGTGTTCGCGTTCGACATGTTCGGCAGGACCGGCTTCTTCTATGCGCTGGCGGTGCTGTTCGTGCTGTTCCTGCTGGCCCGGATCATCGTGCATTCGCCGTTCGGCCTGTCGCTGCGCGCGATCAAGAACAATCCGCTGCGTGCGTCGGCGATCGGCATTCCCGTCAACAAGCGCCTGATCGCGATCTACACCGTCGCGGCGTTCTATGCCGGCATTGCCGGGGCGCTGTTCACGCAGACCACGGCGCTGGCCTCGCTCGACGTGTTCTCGTTCGAGCGCTCCGCTGACCTCGTGCTGATGCTCGTGATCGGCGGCTCCGGCTATCTCTATGGCGGCCTCATCGGCGCCGCGGTGTTCCGGATGCTGCAGGAGCTGTTCCAGTGGATCACGCCGCAATACTGGATGTTCTGGATCGGCCTCGTGCTCGTCGTGATCGTGCTTGTCGGTCGCCATCGTATCCACGGCTATGCGCTGTGGCTGCCCAATTTCATCCTTCGGCAGATCGCCGGCCGCAAGGCCGCGGTGGCCCTCACCGATAATGAGGCGCCATGACCTACGCATTGGAAACCCGCGGCCTCGACAAGCATTTCGGCGGTCTTCACGTCACCCGCGACCTGTCGCTCAAGATCGCGCCCGGCGCGCGCCATGCGCTGATCGGGCCGAACGGCGCCGGCAAGACCACCGTGATCAATCAGCTCACCGGCGTGCTCGAGCCGAGCGCGGGGCGCATCCTGCTCGAAGGCCAGGACATCACCGATCTGCCGGTGCACAAGCGCGTCTTGCGCGGGCTGTCGCGGACGTTCCAGATCAATCAGCTCTACCCAGACCTGACGCCGCTGGAGACGATCGGCCTTGCGGTGTCGGAGCGACTCGGCGGCGGCGGCAATTGGTGGCGGCGCATGGGGACGCGCGACGACATCAATGCCGAGATTGCCGAGACCTTGGAGCGCTTCCGCCTGCTCGACGTGATGAACGACCGCACCTCGACCTTGCCCTACGGCAAGCAGCGTCTGCTCGAGATCGCGGTCGCGATCGCCGCCAAGCCCCGTGTGCTGCTGCTCGACGAACCCGCCGCCGGCGTGCCCGAGGGCGAGCGCAAGGACATTCTCGCCGCCGTGGCCGCGCTGCCACGCGACGTCACGGTGCTGTTGATCGAGCACGACATGGATCTCGTCTTCTCTTTCGCCGATCGCATTTCGGTTCTGGTCTCCGGCGCGCTGCTGGTCGAGGGAGCACCCGACGAGGTCGCGCGCGATCCGCAGGTCAAGGCGGTCTATCTCGGCGAGGCCGCGTGATGACCGATCTGCTCAGCATCGAGAACCTCCGCGCCGGCTACGGCCAGGCCGTCGTGCTGCCGAACATGTCGCTGAAGCTGCCGGAAGGCCAGGTTCTGGCGCTGCTCGGCCGCAACGGCACCGGCAAGACCACGCTGATCAACTCCATCGTCGGCGTCACCCGGCGCTTCTCCGGCACGATTGCGCTAGGCGGGACCGACATCACCGGCCTGCGCGCCGACCAGCGCGCCCGCGCAGGCATCGGCTGGGTGCCGCAGGAGCGCAACATCTTCCGCTCGCTGACGGTCGAGGAGAACATGACCGCAGTGGCGCAGCCCGGACCATGGACGGTCGAGCGCGTCTACCAGATGTTTCCGCGTCTCAAGGAACGGCGCAACAACTTTGGCAATCAGCTCTCCGGCGGCGAGCAGCAGATGCTGGCGATCGGCCGGGCGCTCACCCTGAACCCCAAGGTGCTGCTGCTGGACGAGCCGACCGAGGGCCTTGCCCCGATCATCGTCGAAGAACTGCTGGCGGCCATCGGCACGATCAGCCGCGCCGGCGGCTTGTGCTCGATCATTGTCGAGCAGCATGCGCAGAAGCTGCTCACGCTGGCCGACAGGGTCGTGATCCTGGAGCGTGGCGCCATCGTCCACGACGCGCCGTCCAGCTACCTGAAGGCCGATCCGGCCCCACTGGAGCGGCATCTCGGAGTCGCCAGCGCCGCGGCGCATTGATCCGTCGACGGGCTTGAACGCCCGTCGGGTCAGCGTCATCTTTGGTTGCGGCGGTCGTAATGTTCGCGCAATCAGCGGTGGAGCTGGCGGAAAGGTCCGCCGGTACCGTGTGGTGTGATCGAGGTCGGTATGCAGGATTCGGCTTTTGGCGGGACAAGAGCTGGTCGATCGCGCTCTCTGACCGCGCCTGATCTGGAGAGGGTTTTGATGGTTCACCTCAGGAATTCCCCGGCGAAACAGGTCGGCGAGCCCATGCGAATGAGTTGCGCCTGCGTGCGACACGCCCCGTTCTATACTCGATAGAATTGTATACCGGCCGGATACGGGGTAGGGGATGGATCCAGTCCATCACGCTTTGCCCCGGTGACCCGCCAGGACAGATCGCTGCCGGTCCAACAACCATATCCAACGAATCGACGCCTTCCAAGGAGTGAGCATATGCAACGCACCAAGCCCCCATTCCGCGCCGACGAGGTCGGCAGCCTGCTGCGCCCACAGAAGATCAAAGAGGCCCGCGCCAAGCTCGAGAAGGGCGAGATCTCGGCTGACGAGCTCAGCAAGATCGAGGACATGGAGATCGAGAAGGTCGTGCATCGCCAGGCCTCGACCGGCCTGAAGCTCGCGACCGACGGCGAGTTTCGCCGCTCCTGGTGGCATTTCGACTTCCTGGCCAAGCTGACCGGCTGCGAACTGTTCCACCCGGACGCCGGCATCCAGTTCACGGGCGTGCAGACCCGTCATGACGCGGTGCGCGTGATCGGCAAGCTGGACTTCCCGGACACCCACCCGATGCTCGACCACTTCCGCTTCCTCAAGAAGCACGCCGACACGGCGCATGTGACCGCGAAGATGACGATCCCGTCGCCGGCGGTGCTGCACTTCCGCGGCGGCCGCAAGTCGATCTCCAAGGACATCTATCCGGATCTCGACGCCTTCTACGAGGATCTCGGCAAGACCTACCGCAAGGCCGTGAAGGCGTTCTATGACGCCGGCTGCCGCTATCTGCAGTTCGACGACACCGTGTGGGCCTATCTTTGCTCGCAGGAGGAGCTCAAGAAGGCGCGCGAGCGTGGCGACAATCCGGACGGCCTGCAGCAGATCTATTCGCGCATCATCAACTACGCGATCGCCGATCGTCCCGCCGACATGACCATCACGACCCATGTCTGCCGCGGCAATTTCCGCTCGACCTGGATCTCCTCGGGCGGCTACGAGCCGGTCGCCGAGACCATGCTCGCCAACACCAACTATGACGGCTACTTCCTGGAGTATGACAGCGAGCGCGCCGGCGGCTTCGAGCCGCTGCGCTTCCTGCCCAAGGGCAACAAGGTCGTCGTCGTCGGTCTCGTCACCTCGAAGGTCGGCGAGCTCGAGAAGAAGGACGACATCAAGCGCCGCATGGAAGAAGCCTCGAAGTTCGCGCCGCTCGAGCAGCTCGCGCTGTCGCCGCAGTGCGGCTTCGCCTCCACCGAGGAAGGCAACATCCTCTCTGAAGAAGAGCAGTGGGCGAAGCTGCGCCTCTGCGTCGAGCTCGCCGAGGAGATCTGGGGCAAGTAATAGGCCAGCGAGTGCATGCGCGCCTGGCCGTCAGGCGAGGCCGCATCTCTCGATCAGCTATGGGAAAGCGGGGCCGGAGCGATCCGCCCCGTTTGTTGTTTTCGCAGCAATGCGCGCCGGATCAGTCGCTGCGCGGGCGCCTCGAAGTGGCGATAGGTCAGGTGCGCGGCGGTCAGCGTCAACGCAAGGAAGCCGAGCCAGAACAGCGCATCGTGATAGGGGACCGGCCGCCGCAACGCGGCGAACACCAGCATGATCCCGAGCTGGATCGGGAAGTGCAGCAGGTAGCACGCATAGGTCATGTTGCCGGTCGCCTCCAGCAGACGTTCGACGCGTCGCGGCAGGGACAGCGGGCCTGAGCAGCAGAACACCAGCAGCGGCGTGCAGATCAGCGTGAGCGGCGCTGCGATCGGCGCGATCGCAATGCCGGCCAGCCAGAGCGACAAAGGCAGCGCGACCGCCGCGCATCCGGCTGACACCTCCAGCTTCAACCGATGCGGATGACCAGCCAGGGCCTGCCTGGCCATGGCCACCAATCCGCCCGCATAGAAATACACCACGCATCGTCCGATCAGCGTGCCGCTCGCGGCGGCCACGAGGATGACGATCACGTTGACCAGCGGTGAGGCTTTCACGTAGCGCAGGGTCAGGAAGAACGCCGCATAGACCAGCACCTCGACCGAGACCGACCAGACCGGTCCATTGAAGCTGAGCCCGCTGGACGGCAGCCATTCGCTCGCCAGGAACAGCTGCAGCCCGAAATGGAAGGCGTCGTTGGTCTGGTAGACGAAGAAGAAACCATGCTTGGCGAAATAGACCGCCTGCAATGCGGTGACGAGCAGCAGGGTCGCCAGATGCAGCGGGTACAGCCGCGACAGCCGGTAGACGAAGAAGATCCAGCCGTCGATCGCACCGGCGGCGATGACCGCGCCGTACTTCCAGAAAAAGATGAGGCCGGAGATGCACCAGAACACGGCGACGCCGGTCTCTCCAGCCTCATAGAACGGGAACAGGACCGTATAGAACGGCAGCGCGCTCCTGGCGAAATCGACCGGCATGTCGGAGACGCACGCGAAGTGCTGATAGTGCCAGAGCAGCACCGACATCGCCGCGATGAAACGCAGCGCTTCCAATCCAAGCAGCTTTTGAGGCTCCGGCTGTTGTGTCGGCACGATCATGCGAGGCTTCCGCACCTTCCCTTTGAGGGTGCCGTCGCACTCTAGTCCGAGCGGGGTGAAGGATTGTTTTCGCCCGGAGGCCGCGTGGGCGGGATGTCCGCCGTCAGTTCGCCCGGGACCACGTCGAGGACCGGCAGATCACCCCGCCGAAGGCGCAGCCGGAGGTCGTCAAGGTGCCGCCCGACAGTGTCATCTTGGCATCATAGGTCTTGCCGTCATCCGGATTGTTGTAGCTGCCGGCCCATTCGTTGGGTCCGGTCGATTTCATCCTGTCGAACAGTCGCTGGCCGACCTTGGCCGGCGTGTCGGTGCCTTCCTTGATCCAGACCAGCGTGCCGCAGACGGCGCCGCCGCAGGGCGCGAACTTCACCTTCGATGCACCGCTCTCGCGCAGCCAGACGCCGTTGACGTCATCGGCAAGCGCCGGGCCAGCGCCGAGCGCGAGCGCCAAACTCAAACCGAGCACGGAACGATTGATCATGCACACATCTCCCCTCAATCTTCGCCCGTCACATTGCCGGCCGATCGTGTCAGCGCGGCGGCACGCCAGCGGCGATGCCTGAGGTCGTATCCGGGTGACATAGCAGGATTCGGCCGCGTCCAACCTCATCAATTCCTGCCCCTGAGCGACGAGATCGGTACGGGCAATCGGATCGTGTTGATGGCCAGGTCTGTTTCAGGGTTGTGGGGCGGCCTGCGGCTTCGATCCGGGCGGCATCGGCGGGGCTGGCCGCGCCGGCGGCGGGCTCGGGGCCAGGCTGCAGCTGATGCTGCCGATCGTGTTGCTGCCATACTGGACATAGCCGTTCGGCGTCGGCGGAGAATGCGGCGCGGTGATCGGCAGGTACATGTAGCAGACGCTGCCGTCGGCCGGATCGCGCCAGCGCTGCACGATGGTGTCCTGCAGCGGGCCGGCAAATTGCCGCTCCAGCTGCATGCGCGGCATTTTGGCCCACTCGGTCGGTTGCGGTTGCGGCTGCGCTTGTAGCTGGGCGGAGGCATGGGTGAGCGCGGCCGTTGCCGCCAGCAGGACCACGATATGAACATGACGAGCCATTTGGACTTTCCTGCAGCGGTCAGTTGAGCGTCAGCGATGCGCCGGCGGTTGCGGCGTATTCGTTCACTTGCGGAGTTGCGGAGAAGGTGCCGTGCACGCGCAGCCTGTCGTTGACGGCATAGCCGAGCCCCGATGCAAGGCTGGACTGGCCGCGGAAGGTTCCGACCGCGGCGGCCACCGACAGCTTGCCCGGACGCGGATCGTAGTGCAGGGCGCCGGACGCGAGCGCCAGTGCGACCCCGGCGCGCGCCTCGCGCTGGTTGATCACGACCTGGTTCTGCAGGCCTGAGATTTGCGACTGGACGCCGGCGGTTAGGCCGTTGAGCTGTCCGACATTGACGGCGTCGGTCTGCGAGATGCCGGCGGCGACGTTGGTCAGCCGCCGCTCGCTGCCGGCCGTACCGAACGACACCGTGTTGGCGGCTGTTGCCACCGAGCCCTGGCCGATCGCGACCGCATTGACGGCGCTCGCCTGCACGGTTGCGCCCTTGCCGAGCGCGGTGGAGTTGGCCGCTGCGGCCTGGCTGGCTTCGCCGAGCGCCACGGAATTTGCGGCTGAGGCATTGGCGCCGTTGCCGATCGCGACGTTGCCGGCGGCCCCGACCTGCGCGCCCGCGCCATAGACCGCGGCGTTGGCGAAGTTGTTGTCGGTCGCGTTCGGGCCGATCACGACGGAGTTCGGCGCCGAGATCGCGTTGGTGCCGATCGCGATCGCGTTGTCGCCGTCGGCCCGCGCGCCGTTGCCGAAGGCGAGCGAGGACGTGCCGTTGGCATTGGCGTTGGGACCAAGCGCCACCGCGTTGCTGCCGCTGGCCGACGCGACGGCGCCGCTGCTGTTGATCTTCAGATATTGGTTGGCCTGCGACAGCCCGGCGACGACGGAATTGAGGTTGGTGACGTTTGAATTGAGGCTGGCGATATCGGCGGTGTTGGTCGCGACTTGGCCGTTCAGAGAGGCCACGGCCTGGTTGGTGGCGTAGAGCTGGCTGCCATTGACCGCATCGGTGGATGTTGCCGACAGCGTCGCGGCGGAGACGCCGGTCAGCGTGCGGGTGCCGGCGGTGCCGGTGAAATCCACCGTGCTGCCGCCGCTGCCGGCGGCGACGGTGACGGCGGCGTTGCTCCCGCTTTGCTGCACCAGTCCGATCGAGCCGTTGGAGATCTGGGTCTGGAGGTTGGAAATGCTGGTCGTGTTGCTGGTGACCTGGCTGTCGAGCGCGGTCAACGCGCCACCCACATTGTTGTAGCTGGTGCCGAGGATATTGTAGGTCGGCGCGGTCAGGCGGCCGTTGGCATCGACGCCGGCGCCGGCGCCGAAGACCGCGGCCAGCATCTGGTTGGCGGAATAGAACTGGCTGCCATTGATCGCATCGGTAGAGGCCGCGGCGATCGATCCCGGCGCGATCCCGGTCAGGATGCGGCTGCCGGCGGTGCCGGTGAAGTCGACCACCGCGCCATCGGTGCCGGCGCCGACCGAGAGCCGGCGGGTCGTCGCGTCCTGCTGCAGCAGGCCGATGCCCCCGATGCTGATCTGGCTTTGCAGGCCAAACAGCTGGCTGCCGTTGACTGCGTCGGTCGAACTCGCCGACAGCGTGCCGGCGGCGACATTGACGATCCTCCGCTCGGCCCCGACCGCGCCGACCGACACCGTGTTGGCGGCATCGGCCACCGAGCCGGCGCCCAGCGCCACCGCATTGGCGGCGCTCGCATTGGCGCCATCGCCGATTGCGACGCTGCTTGCCGCAGCGGCGTTGCTGTTGAAGCCCAGCGCCACCGCGTTGCTGCCGCCGCTGCCGACCTGGGCCTGGTTGCCGATCGCGATGCCGTTGCCGGCGGCGGCGTCGACCGAGGCGGCGTTGCCGGCACCTGTATTTGCGTTGCCCCCGATCGCGATGGAATTCGCCGACCTTGCCTGAGAATTTGCTCCGCTCGCAAGGCTGTAATCACCAACTGCCTGGCTGAGTTCGCCGGTCGCCGTGCTGCCGGTTCCATTTGCCGCACTTCTTCTGCCGAGGGCCGTGCTGAGCGGGCCGCTTGCGACGCTGCCGCTACCGAGCGCGGTGCTGCGATCGCCGCTGGCGTTACTCAAGTACCCGATGGCCGTGCTGTTGAGCCCGCTCGCAGAACTCTGATTGCCATTCGCCGTGCTGTTGTCACCGCTCGCTGCAGCGAATGCGCCTGTCGCGGTGCTCTGCGCTCCGCTTGCCACGCTAAGAACGCCGGCTGCGGTACTGTTGTCGCCACTGGCCCTTGCGCCCGCGCCCGTCGCGACGCTCTGTAGTCCGCTCGCCACGCTGAGAACGCCGCTTGCGAGACTGTTTCTGCCGCTCGCAGAACTCTGATAGCCGTTCGCCGTGCCGTATTCGCCGCTCGCTGTTGCAGCTCCGCCGGTTGCCGTGCTGCTTCTGCCGCTTGCCTTCGACGAAGCACCGGTCGCGGTGGCACCCTCAGCATCTGCGCTACTGCCCGTGCCGAGTGCCGTGGCACCGATTCCGGCGGCAGTGGCCGAAAAGCCGGACGCGGTGGCATTGTCGCCGCTTGCGATGCTGCCCGGCCCGACCGCCGTGGCGCCGATCCCGCCTGCCGAACTGTTGAAGCCGGCTGCCAAGCTGGTGGTTCCGCTGGCGCTGGAGCGCGCGCCGAGCGCCGTGCTGTTGCCCACAGCCGAGCTGCGATCGCCCAATGCGGTCGCATCGCCGTTGCTGACCACCGCGTTCGTTCCGATGACGATCGAGCCCGTTGCTCCTGGTGACACCGTATTGGAATTGCCGATGGCGATCGCGTTCAGGGCATTCACCGTGTTGCCGTTGCCGAGAATCGCGCTCCCGGACGCATCTGAGATCGACGCGACGCTGTTGTTCGAGCCGATGACGTTGACGTTGGAGCCGAAGGCCGTGCTCGTCCCGCCTGCGTTGATGCTGTTGTTGTTGCCGGCGATGAAGCTGCCGTCTCCAACGACGAGGTTGGAGCCGCCGACGCCGAAGCTGCCGCTCCCCGTCACCGTTTGGCCATTGCCGAAGGCGCCGCTGTTGGCGCCGGTCACCCGGTTGTCGGCGCCGATCGCGACGGAGTTGCTGCTGTTGGCATCGATCGTGGTTCTTGCGCCGATGGCGATGCCGTTGCTGGATGAGGCATCCACCGAGGCGCTGTCGCCGATCGCGGTGCTGCTTGAGCCGTCTGCCGTGCTCTGGAACCCGAGCGCCACGGCATTGCTGCCGGTCGCGCGAACCTGGGCCTGATTCCCAAGCGCGATGGAGTTGGCCGCAGCAGCGTGGCTGCCGGAGCCGACGGCCGCGCTGCCCGCGCCCGACGCTGTCGCGCCGTGGCCGAACGCCGCAGACTCGCCGCCGGAGGCCACCGCAGCGATGCCGCAGGCGACATCGCTGTTGTTGGGCGCGGTCGTGCCTGCACCCGTCCCACCGGTTTCCATGCAGACAAAGCCGGCCACGGCGGGGCGACTCCCGCCCGCCAGTGCTCCTGCCAACGTGGTGAAGGAGACCGCCGCGAGCAGGACGGCACGGCTTTGACCCATGGCCAGCCGAGGCGTTGTCGCGCCTGTGCCGCTGCGACCGGGGCGTGGCTCGAACGAACTGCGGGACTGCATCTTCGACACTGCTAGAACTCCACCGCGAGGCCGGCACTGCCGACATGCTCGCTGCCGCCACCGTTGGAGTAGCGACCGAACACCACCGTCGGGACGTTGAAATTGAGGCGGTGCGAGATCGCGATCCCCGCGCCGCTCTCGCCATGATAGAAGCCGGTGTTGACGGCTACTGTGGTCTTGCCCGGCGCGGACGGCATCAGCACGGGCGGAGCGGCGACCGCCGCGGCGATGCCGCGCCGCGCCTCCGTCTGGTTGACCGCGACCTGGTTCTGCAGGCCCGAGATCTGCGATTGGATGCCGGTGGCGATGCCGTTGAGCTGTCCGACATTGACCGCGTCGGTCTGCGAGATGCCGGCGGCGACGTTGGTCAGGCGCCGCTCGCTGCCGGCCGTACCGAACGACACCGTGTTGGCGGCTGTTGCCACCGAGCCCTGGCCGATCGCGACCGCATTGGTCGCGCTCGCCTGCACGGTCGCACCTTTGCCGATTGCGGTGGAATTCGCCGCGGCGGCCGAACTGCCCTCGCCGAGCGCCACCGAATTGGCCGCCGCCGCGTTGGCGCCGTTGCCGATCGCGACGTTGCCGGCCGCGCCGACCTGTGCACCCGCGCCATAGACGGCGGCGTTGGCGAAGTTGTTGTCGGTCGCGTTCGGGCCGATCACGACGGAGTTCGGCGCCGAGATCGCGTTGGTGCCAATCGCGATCGCATTGTCGCCGTCGGCCCGCGCGCCGTTGCCGAAGGCGAGCGAGGACGTGCCGTTGGCGTTGGCCCCGGTGCCGAGCGCCACCGCGTCGGTCCCGGTCGCGGTTGCCGCGGCCCCGGTGCTGTTGATCTTCAGGTACTGGCTGGCCTGCGACAGGCCCGTCACGATCGAGGACAGGTTCGAGATGTCGGCGGTGTTGGTCGCAACCTGGGTGGTCAGCGAGGCCACGGCCTGGTTGGTCGCATAGAGCTGGCTGCCATTGACGGCGTCGGTTGAACTCGCCGACACCGCGCCGGCTGTAACGCCGGTCAGCGTCCGCGTGCCCGCCGTGCCGGTGAAATCCACCGTGCTGCCGCCGGACGATGCCGCTACCGAGATGTTGCCTGTCGTGGCGTTCTGCTGCACCAGTCCGATCGAGCCATTGCTGATCTGTGTCTGCAGGTTCGAGATGTCGGTGGTGTTGCTGGTGACCTGGGTGTTGAGCGCGCCGAGCGCCCCGCCGACATTGTTGTAGCTGGTACCGAGAATGGTGTAGGTCGGCGCGGTCAGATGGCCATTGGCATCGAGTGCGGCGCCGCCGCCGAGCACGGCGGCGAGCATCTGGTTGGCCGAGAAGAACTGGCTGCCGTTGATCGCATCGCTCGAACCCGACGCGATCGCGCCCGGGGCGATCCCGGTCAGAGTCCGCGCCCCCGACGTGCCGGTGAAGTCGACCACGCCGCCGTCGGTTGCGGCGCCGACCGAGATCCTTCGGGTGGTTGGATCCTGCAGCACCAGCCCGATGCCGCCGTTCGTGATCTGGCTCTGCAGACCGTAGAACTGGCTGCCATTGACCGCATCGGTCGACGATGCCGAGACCGTGCCGGCCGCGACGTTGACGATCCTCCGCTCGGCACCCACCGCGCCCACCGAGACGGTGTTGGCGACATTGGCGACCGACCCCGCGCCCAGCGCCACCGCGTCGGCGGCACTGGCATTGCTATTGAAGCCGAGTGCGACCGCGTTGCTGGCGCCGCTGCCGACCTGCGCCTGGTTGCCGATTGCGATGCCGTTGGCGGCAGTGGCGTCGACAGAGGCGCTGTTGCTGATCGCCACACTTGCGTTTCCGCCGGCCAGGCTGTTCGCGCCAAGAGCTGTGCTGGAGTCCCCGCTTGCCGTGCTCCGATAGCCGGAGGCCACGCTGTAGGCGCCTGTCGCGTGCGCCAGCTCTCCCAATGCCGCGCTCGAGATCCCGCTAGCCTGACTGAACACACCGTAGGCGGAGCTGAAATCGCCTCTTGCCGTGCTCGCCCCGCCGTAGGCGGAGCTGGCATAGCCGCTTGCCGTGCTCTGATAGCCGGAGGCTATACTGTAGTCGCCAGTCGCGTGCGCCACGTTTCCCAATGCAACGCTCGAGATCCCCAATGCCGTGCTCGCCCCGCCGTAGGCGGAGCTGGCATGGCCGCTTGCCGTGCTCTGATAGCCGGAGGCTACACTGTAGCCGCCAGTCGCGTGCGCCGAGTCTCCGTATGCCGCGCTCGAGATCCCGCTGGCCAGGCTGCTCACACCGTAGGCGGCGCTGGAGAGTCCGCTTGCCGTGCTCAGCGCGCCGTAGGCGGAGCTGTTAACGCCGCTTGCCGTGCTCTGTCGACCGTAGGCGGAGCTATTATCGCCGCCAGCCGTGCTCTGCCGGCCGTAGGCGGAACTGGCATTGCCGCTCGCTGTGCTCTGATAGCCGGAGGCCACACTGTAGTCCCCAGTCGCGTGCGCCGTGTCTCCGTATGCCGCGCCCGAGATCCCGCTGGCCAGGCTGCTCACACCGTAGGCGGCGCTGGAGAGTCCGCTAGCCGTGCTCAGCGCGCCGTAGGCGGAGCTGTTAACGCCGCTTGCCGTGCTCTGTCGGCCGTAGGCGGAGCTGTTATCGCCGCTAGCCGTGCTCAGCGCGCCGTAGGCGGAGCTGGTATAGCCGCTCGCCGTGCTCTGCCGGCCGTAGGCGGAGCTACTATTGCCGCTTGCCGTGCTCTGATAGCCGGAGGCCAGACTAGCGTCGCCAGTCGCCTGCGCCGTGTCTCCAAATGCCGCGCTCGAGAGCCCGCTGGCCAGGCTGTTCACGCCGTAGGCGGCGCCGGAGATTCCGCTGGCCGTGCTGTCGGCGCCGATCGCGGTGCTGTTTACGCCTGATGCCTTAGCCCGCACGCCAAACGCTGCCGCGTTGGCCGCGCCAGCACTGCTCGCGGCTCCAACGGCGACGCTTGCGGCTCCCGCCGCGCTGGCGCTGTCACCGAAGGCGGCGCTCTGGCTGCCGCTCGCCGACGACCTCAAGCCAAAGGCCGAGCTGTTGTCGCCGCTCGATGCGGCCTGCGAGCCGACCGCGGTGCTGAAGGCTCCGGACGCATTAGCGGCGTGCCCGATCGCAACGGACTCAAGGCCCGTCGCATTGGCTAAGTTGCCGATTGCCAGGGAAACGCCGCCCGAGGCCGTGGCGCCAAGGCCGCAGGCTATGTCTGTGCCGTTCGATGCGGTGCTACCCCCGCCTGTAGAAGCGGTGTCCATACACACGAAGCCTGCCGCAGCCGGCTGGCCCGACCCGGCCATCACCGCCAAAACTGCAAAGCTTGCCGCGACCAGCAAGCCCAGGCGGCGCGCGCGCGTCCCGCCAGTCCCCGTTCCGGCGGCGCAGCATGCCCAAACCGCTCGCGATCCTGCAACGGCGGATGGAAGTGTCTTCTTGCTGTGTCGCATGGCCATATCCCGCGGCCGCGGTCCCTATTTTCCCGCTCGCGATCGCGGCGGCCGGGCGACAGCCGCTTTTGCCTCGTTCATTCCATTGCCAGCCGGCCAATGGTCGAACCGTTGACGCAGTCTGATTGGGCCCCAATTCTCCAGGCGCATTTTCATTTCCTCCGGCCGCATCGGCCCGATGACCACGTTGGGTCACCCTGGAAACCATCGGAAACGAAGTCCTCAAAGAACTCTCAAATTTTTGGGTTCGACGATGTCGCGTGCATGTTGGTTGCGCTTGTGACTCCGGAGGCACAATGCAAATGAGTGAATATCCGGCATAAGCACGCAACACGCGAGTGCGCGGCGACTAATCAGTTGTATTCACGGCGTGTTATTGGGCGCAGCACGAAGGCCGGGTCGCCGGCGGTCGCCGAACGCGAGTGCGCTGTCTGGCGCTAAGCGTGATTTTCGTGCCTGTTAGTTGCG
Organism: Bradyrhizobium sp. HKCCYLS2038; assembly: GCF_051167655.1. Taxonomy (NCBI): domain Bacteria; kingdom Pseudomonadati; phylum Pseudomonadota; class Alphaproteobacteria; order Hyphomicrobiales; family Nitrobacteraceae; genus Bradyrhizobium; species Bradyrhizobium sp. HKCCYLS2038. Next base: position 2,026,083 of record NZ_JBNPTM010000001.1, read on the forward strand.
TGGCAACTCGCCCGAAAACGCGAGCTCGCCGGAAGGCTCACGCGGATCACGCAGGATCATTCGATGTGCAACCTGCGATATGTGCCATGCCTGCGTGAGTTGAACTTCCGAATGTGTCGGAGGCTCTGCGGAGCTCGCCGGGGTCCACCTCCCCGCCGAGCTACTTCGCCGCCAGATAGACCTCGCCGAGCAGCGAGGAGTTCGACCACGGCACTTGCTTGTTCTTGGTCGTGGAGACCACTTCGGCACGTACCCGTGTCAGCATCTGCTGCACCTCGAGTCCGGGCGTGCCGATGTGACGCGACAGCGCCGCCGAGAACGGGCTGTTGTCGCCTTCGCCGTCCAGCGCCACTTTTCCCGGCGCCGTCGCGAACGCGATCAGCGTGCCGGCGCCCGAGGTTGCGCCGGTCCCGAGCGACGACGGCGCGGCAAGACCGCCGGCACTGATGCCTCGGCTCGCGGTTGGACCGGTGGGCTCCGGCGGCGCGAACGGATTGTTGCGGCAGGCGTCGAGGATCAGGATGTTGGTACGGACCTGGTCGTCGAGCCCGGCCAAGATCTGGTCCATGTCGACCATCGCCGCCGTGACATTGCTCCCCGATGCGAATTCGATGTCGGTCGGGACGAGATAGTTGTGGCCGTCGATCTGCACGCCATGCCCTGCGTAGTAGACCACGGCGACCTGCGCGCGCGCCGCCTCGCGCAGGAAGTCGCGCGTCCTGGCCTGCATCGCGGCGCGATCGAGATCGACGCCCTCGACCACGGTGAAGCCGAGGTCGCGCAGGCTCCGGGCGATCGCCTTGGCGTCGCGCGGTGGATTGGGCAGCGCCTGCACATGCGTGTAGGCGCCGTTGCCGATCACCAGCGCCATGCGCTGGCCGGTTACTGCGGCAGCCGTGGTCGGCGACGACGCGGCGGGCTCTGCCCGCTGCTGCGGTTGCGCCACCGGCTCGGACAGCAGCGACAGCCGCACCTTCGCGGTCGCCTGGTTTTCCTTGCTGCCGGCATCGGACGCGACTGGCTTCAATGCGGCGGCGTAGTCGGCCTTGGCAGACTCAAACTCGCCCTTCGCCTCGTAGGCCAGCGCGCGATGCACCAGCGCCGCGATGATGACGCTGCCCGGCGGCGTCATGATGTTGTCAGGCGGATTGCGCGCCAGCCGGACTGCCTCCGAACCATCGGCGATGGCGCGATCGACATCGCCCTTGGCGCGCCAGATCACGGAGCGGCTGGTCCTGGCCGCGGCCTGCGCCGGCGACAGGCGGATGGCCTCGTTGATGTCGGCCAGCGCGCCGTCGAGGTCGCCGGCAGCGGCTTTCGAGGCGCCGCGATTCTGCCAGGAATAGGCCTCGCGCGGGTTGAGCTTGATCGCGCGGTCGTAGTCGCCGATGGCGTTGGCGAAGTCGCCCTTGGAGCGGTAGGCATTGCCGCGATTGTGGTAGATCGTCGCGTTCGGCGGGCCCAGCTTGAGGGCGTCGTTGAAGTCGGCGATGGCGATGTCGTCCTCGCCTTTGTCGAAATAGGCCGAGCCGCGCAGATTGTAGAGCGCCTGGTCCGGCTTCAGCCGGATGGCCTCGGTGGCGTCGGCGATGACGTGCGCGTAGTCGCCCTTCTTGTTCCAGCCGACCGCGCGCCAGAAATAGATCGTGGCGAGCTGGCCGCCGGAAAATACCTTCAGCGCGATGATCTTGTTGCAGGCATCGATCATCTGGTCCGCCGGCGTCGTCTCGGTGGTGCAGAGCGGCCCGAGCTGGGAGCGGGACTGGGCGAATGCCGGGGGAGCAGCGAGGGCGGCCAACAGCGGGAGAAGCAGCAGGAGCGAGCGGCGCATCAGCACGGACCGTGAGGCGAAGGAGCAGGGGACCACTGATCGTTTTGTTGTCGCCGATGAACTCACGGTTCAACGGTCTTCGCGTCATGCGCGGTCGCGCGGGCTTTGCTCGGGCTCGATTGAAGCGATGGTACCAAGCTGCTCTAGGGCTTTTGCGCGCGGCGCGGCCGCACTTCGACGAAATCGGCTGCGATCTGCACGTCGAAGCGGGAGAGGAAGCTCATGCCCAGCAGTCCGTCGATACCGCTGCCGTAATCCTTGCGGCTGTCATCCTGAACCGCGACGGGAATGCCGGTCGCCTGCAGCGAGTTGAGCTTGACCTTGTCGGCCCGCGACAGCCGCGCTTTGGTTTCGCCATTGGCCGTGTTCAGCGTGATGTCGCTGCCGCCGCTCAACGGCAGCTTGGCGCGCTCGGCGAAGGCGGAGCGGACCGACACGTAGCTCGCGCCGGTGTCCAGGATGAACGATCCCTTGACGCCGTTGATCTCTGCTTTGACCACAACCACGTTCTTTTGGCCGCGCAGCGGAAAGCGCTCCTGACGGGCGTCGGTCGACGCCGCACAATTGCCCTGGCGTTCGTAGTCCGCGATGATGCGCTGGGTCTGGCTGGTATCGCGGGCGCGCGGATCGAACGACACCCAGAGGCTGATCGGCGAGACCGCCTCGCAATAGCGCTTCAGTGCTACGTAGGACTCTGACATCTGGGTGAAGACGCGGCTGGCCACCCGCGCCTTGTCCGGCGACAGCTCGATCGTGTCGGAATAATCGGCAAGCGCGCGCTGATGATCGCCCGCACCGGCGAGCGCCGTAGCGCGCAAATAGTGCGCATCCCGATTCGAGGGGGCCCGGCGGACGTATTCGTCGGCGACCTCGACCGCCTTGGGATAGTCGGTCAGCTTGATGTAGGTGTCGGCCGCGCGGTGCAGGGCGGAAAGCGGGGCGCCGCAGTCCTTGACGAAGCGGAACAGGCCGTCCGCGGCTTGGCGGCGATAGCCGAGCTTGTCGAGCATGAGCGCGAGATCGCCGACGCTCTTCTGATCGCAAGGTTCGCGCTTCAATTCCTGCAGCCGCAGCCACACGAACGGGTCGCGGGCCGCCTGCAGCGGCAGCGCGCCCAGCCGTTCGTAGACGCCGGCAAACACCTCGTCCGGATTCTCATCGAGGTAGCCTGCGGCCGCTTTTCCCAGCATAGCGGCAAGCAGCAGCGCTGCCACGGACAGCGTGGCTCCCGGATACCTCGACATGCTCACCCCAGCGTTGATCCCGCGGGAACTCTATCGCCTCAAACAGTGGCGGAACAAGCTACCACCCGGGGCGCTTTGCACGGTGGGCAGATCATGCTAGAGGGTTGGCCAGCGGGCGGCTGCCCACCCTTATTTCCCACCGACTTTCTCCACCGACTTGGCCGAATGAAGAACGACCAGCTGCTTGCCCAGATCACGGAGTTCTGCCGCCAGTCGGACATGGCGGAATCGACGTTCGGCCGCAGGGCCGTGAACGACGGCAAGCTCGTGCAGCGGCTGCGCGAGGGCAAGCGCATCACCATCGACACGCTCGACCGCATCCAGGCCTATGTCGCAGCCTCGACCGGCACCTTGCCGCCGCCGCGGCTCGACGTCGTGCCGGAGAAGCGCGATCCCAAGAGCAATTTCCGCTTCTTCGAGAACCGCCAGAAATATCTGCTGTTCGTGCACACCTGCAGCGAGAAGCGGGTGGTGGCCGAGCGCGTCGGCCTCGAGCTCGCCAGCATTCATCCGCGCCCGCCGGCGCTGCGGCTGTTCGACGCCGGCGTCGGCGACGGCACGGTGCTGTCGAAGGTGCTGCGCACCATGCATGGCCGCTTTCCGCACATCCCGTTCTACGTCGCCGGCAAGGAGTTGAGTCTCGAGGACGTTCGTCTGACGCTGGAGAAGGTGCCGGACCGGCTGTTCGAGCATCCTGCTTCGGTGTTCGTGTTCACCAACATGAACTATGCCGAGGCGCCGTGGCTGACGCCGGCATCGCCGGCGGTCGCGGCCTCGATGATCTGGCACGAGGTCGTGCTGCAGGGCGATTCGTCCGGAGATTTCGAGGCCCAGATTGCGGCGCTGAAGCCGTTCCTGGAGCAGAACTGGCGCGCCAACGTCTCGCAGCGGACCGGCATGCCGGTGTACGAGCGGCCGATCGCGCTGGTGCTCTACCGCGAGGATCACCGCTTCCTGCTCGACAACATCATTCCGCGGGCGGGGCGGGTCGAGGCCAATTTCGACCTGATCATCGCCTCGCAGCCCTATCGGGCGCGGTCCTCGGTCAATTTCCGCGCCAAGCGCATCATCGCACCGCTGGCGCGAGCGCTGAAACCGGGCGGCCGGCTGATCGGAATCCACTCCCACGGCCAGGATCCGGGCCTCGAAATCATCCAGGCGGTGTGGCCGGGAGAAAATCCTTTCTCGGTCAGCCGACATGAGCTATTGCGCGCCGTCAAATACGAGCTGGGCTCCAGTGGGCGAGACTTAAATTTTAACGCCTATGCGGACAATCGCTCGATTTTCAGGTATGAGATGGAGGCTCTGCCCAACGAGGTCACCGGTGCGATCGGAACCTCGACGGCCTTTGCAGCCTGGAATGCGGCGGTGTATGTCGCGCAGATCGAGGAAGACCGCCTGACGGAGGTCGCCCACTCGTCTCGTGCGCTCGATGCCGCCAGAGAGGTTCTGCGAAAGCACAACGGGCTGTGGTTCTACGACGAGTCCTACGTCATCTCGCGGCGTCGCGACTGACATCCTTTGGGATCACTGGGATCAATACGAACGACCGCCGTGGGCGGCAAAGAAGGGATTGCTTGATGCGCGCGTCTTATCTGTTCACCTCGGAATCGGTGTCCGAGGGTCATCCGGACAAGGTCTGCGACCGTATTTCGGACGAGATCGTCGACCTGTTCTACCGCGAAGGACCGAAGGCCGGCATCGACCCCTGGCAGATCCGCGCCGCCTGCGAGACGCTCGCCACCACCAACAAGGTCGTGATCGCCGGCGAGACCCGTGGTCCCGCCTCGGTCACCAACGAGCACATCGAGCACGTCGTCCGCCAAGCCATCAAGGATATCGGCTACGAGCAGGCCGGCTTCCACTGGAAGACCTGCGACATCGAGATCCTGCTGCATCCGCAGTCCGCCGACATCGCGCAGGGCGTCGACGCGTTGCAGCCGGGTGAGCGCAAGGAAGAGGGCGCAGGCGATCAGGGCATCATGTTCGGTTACGCCACCAACGAGACCCCGGACCTGATGCCGGCGCCGATCTTCTACGCCCACAAGATCCTGCGTCTGATTTCGGAAGCCCGTCACTCGGGTGTCGAGAAGGTGCTCGGTCCGGACTCCAAGAGCCAGGTCACCGTGCAGTATGAGAACGGCAAGCCGGTCGGCGTCCGCGAGATCGTGGTGTCGCACCAGCATCTGGTCGAGGACATGACCTCTGAGCAGGTGCGCGAGCGTGTCGAGCCTTATGTGCGCAAGGCGTTGCCGGAAGGCTGGATCAGCCCCAAGACGATCTGGCACATCAATCCGACCGGCAAGTTCTTCATCGGCGGTCCCGACGGCGACGCTGGCCTCACCGGCCGCAAGATCATCGTCGACACCTATGGTGGTGCGGCCCCGCATGGCGGCGGCGCCTTCTCCGGCAAGGATCCGACCAAGGTCGATCGCTCCGCCGCCTATGCCGCGCGCTACGTTGCCAAGAACATCGTCGCCGCCGGTCTTGCCGACCGCTGCACGCTGCAGCTTGCCTACGCGATCGGCGTGGCGCGGCCGTTGTCGATCTACATCGACACCCACGGTACCGGTAAGGTCTCCGAGGACAAGCTCGAGAAGGTCGCGGCCGAGGTGATGGATCTCACCCCGCGCGGCATCCGCAGCCACCTCGACCTCAACCGTCCGATCTACGCGCGCACCTCGTCCTACGGCCATTTCGGCCGCACGCCGGACAACGAGGGCGGCTTCTCCTGGGAGAAGACCGACCTCGCCGAGGCGTTCAAGCGCGCGGTGTAATTGTCGGCCTCTCGCCGCCTGCGGTGAGAGGCCGGATTGCATCGACTGATGCAATCAAGGTGAGGGGACAAGTCCAGCAATTCGCACCGCACGTGCGGCTTGCCCCTCATCCCATTGCCGATGCGATGCATCGGTTCATCTGAGCCAAGGATGGCGGCAGAAGGCCGCCGTCGCCGCTCCCCGTAGTAGCAGGGGGCAGTGATTTAGAGTGCGCTTCGACGCGTCTCTTTTCGTTTCGTCACGACCAGCTCGAATTTCATACGACCAGGAACCCCCCATGACCGCCAAGCCAGGTTTTACCGACTACATCGTCAAGGACATTTCGCTCGCCGAGTTCGGCCGCAAGGAGCTCTCGCTTGCCGAGACCGAGATGCCCGGCCTGATGGCGACGCGCGAGGAATACGGTCCGAAGCAGCCGCTGAAGGGCGCGCGCATCGCCGGCTCCCTGCACATGACCATTCAGACGGGCGTGCTGATCGAGACGCTGAAGGCGCTCGGCGCCGACATCCGCTGGGTCTCCTGCAACATCTATTCGACTCAGGACCACGCCGCCGCTGCGATCGCCGCCGCCGGCATTCCGGTGTTCGCCGTCAAGGGCGAGACGCTGGTCGACTATTGGGACTACACGGCCAAGCTGTTCGACTGGCACGGCGGCGGCCATCCCAACATGATCCTCGATGACGGCGGCGACGCCACCATGTACGTCCATCTCGGCCTGCGCGCCGAGAACGGCGACGCGGCGTTCCTCGATAAGCCCGGTTCGGAGGAAGAGGAAGTGTTCTTCGCGCTCTTGAAGAAGCAGCTCAAGGAGAAGCCGAAGGGCTACTTCGCCGAGATCGCCAAGTCGATCAAGGGCGTGTCGGAAGAGACCACCACGGGCGTGCATCGTCTGTACGACATGCAGAAGGCCGGCACGCTGCTGTGGCCCGCGATCAACGTCAACGACAGCGTCACCAAGTCGAAGTTCGACAACCTCTATGGCTGCCGCGAGTCGCTGGTCGACGGCATCCGCCGCGGCACCGACGTGATGATGTCGGGCAAGGTCGCGATGGTTGCGGGCTTCGGCGACGTCGGCAAGGGCTCGGCCGCCTCGCTGCGCCAGGCCGGCTGCCGCGTCATGGTCTCGGAGGTCGATCCGATCTGCGCGCTGCAGGCGGCGATGGAGGGCTACGAGGTGGTGACGATGGAAGATGCCGCGCCGCGCGCCGACATCTTCGTGACCGCCACCGGCAACAAGGACATCATCACCATCGAGCACATGCGCGCGATGAAGGATCGCGCCATCGTCTGCAACATCGGCCATTTCGACAACGAGATCCAGGTCGCCTCGCTGAAGAACCTGAAGTGGACCAACATCAAGCCGCAGGTCGACGAGATCACCTTCCCCGACGGCAAACGCATGATCCTGCTGTCCGAGGGCCGTCTCGTGAACCTCGGCAATGCGATGGGCCACCCGTCCTTCGTGATGTCGGCGTCGTTCACCAACCAGACGCTGGCGCAGATCGAGCTCTACGCCAACAACAAGGACGGCAAGTACAAGAAGGAAGTCTATGTGCTGCCGAAGTCACTGGACGAGAAGGTGGCGATGCTGCACCTCGCCAAGATCGGCGTGAACCTCACCAAGCTGCGCCCCGACCAGGCCTCCTATATCGGCGTCAAGCCGGAAGGCCCGTTCAAATCGGACCACTACCGCTACTGATCATCGACACAACGCGCGGCGGAGACAGCAAAGGCCGGGGCATCGCCCCGGCCTTTTTTGTTTTGATCTTGTAGGGTGGGCAAAGCGCCTTCTTGCTCGGTCATCATCACGCGATAGCGGAAGCGTGCCCACCGCGGTCTAGCGGCTCGCGCGGGACGGTGGGCACGGCGCACGCGTGATCTGCGAATGACGTGATAGCGCCCTCCGCGCTTTTGCCCACCCTACGGCAGCGCCGATTGCGGCCATCATCCCGTCCGCCGCGACGCGAGCGCGGACGCCCTTACTGCCTTCGCGCGCTTGGCCGCATGATGGTCCGACCGCGCCGCCATCCGCTTGTGCTTCTTCGTCTCCGCCGCGGCGACCTTCACGGCCGGCGTGCGATGCTTGCTGTATTCCTCGCCGTCGACCGGGCCGACATGCGGCGGGTCGCGATCGAGATAGGGGCGGCCGACGCCAAAGCCCTTGCCGTTGGCATCGACCCATTTCCACAGTTGCTCGGTCGCCACCCAGCGCTGCGCGCGGGTGGCACCGTTGACGCTGACGATGTCGGCCGCAAGCCCGTGGCCGTAGCCGCCGCGCAGGCTGCCGCCGTGATAGGAGCGGTTGCTGGCGGCCTTCAGGCCGCTGGCGATCTCCTGGCGATAATCGTCGCGGAAGCCGCTGGTGATGCCCGGCGCGAGACCGGCGGCCTCGGCGGCATGCAGCGTGTGAAACAGCTTCATCTTGAAGCTGCGATCCATGCCGCCGATGACGTATTCCATCATCGTCCGGCCGACGCGCTCGGCGGCCTTGGGATCCTTCCAGGTGAAGTCGTTGTCGACCAGCTTGGTGAAGCTCCGCGTCACCTTCACCATCCGGCCCTTGCGCTTGATGGTGACGGCGCGGCGCTCGGTCTCGCGGATCTTGTCGAGTTTCGGCGCGCGCTCATACAGCGCCCACAGATAGCGATCGACACAGACGTCGATGTCGGGACACTCATCGAGGATCTCGATGCGGTCGGCACTCGCGACGGTGGGCGCTGGCGGCTCGGCGGCTGCGGCCGGCGCGTCGGCCGGCAGCGCGGCGGATGGATTGATCGATGCCGTGGTGAGGGCCGTCTCCGACGCGAGCGGCTGCGTGGTCGAAGGCTCTGTCGTCGTCGAGGCCGTCACCTCGGCGACCACGGGGGTCGTCGCAGCTTCGGGTTCGGCGGCCGCCGCAGGCCAGGCCATCAAGCAACCCGAGAGGACAAACGATCGGCACAACGCACGCGTGGTGAACTGCTGCGAGCTCATCATCCGGCCTCCCAAAATCCGAGCTCCTGCGGGCAGGAGCGGTCAGGCATCCGATACCTGCGATTGTTCGGCGCTTGGCCGCGGGGCGCAATAACGCAGCAGTCGTCGCCGGCAGCTTTTGAGCGAAGTGTGGCTTGTACGCAACGATCGGAGTTCCATTCGGCGTGCTGCGAACCGCCGTTCAGCGCACGCCTGCGACGCTATCGTCACGCCATCGCGCTGCTCGGTTGCCGGAGTCCGTGGCGAAGCGTAGTCTGGGGCGACCGGTTCGTGGAGCTGATGGCATGAGCACCATCGAGATCATCGTCGGCGGCACGCGGCTGATCCGGGACTACGCACCGGACGACTCGATCTGGTCGCTGCCCGAGGAGAAGCGCGAGCGCCAGGCGTTGGCCGACGCGCAGCGCGACCTCGCCATCGGCGCCGATCGTCTCGCCCAGACCCCCTACGCCGTGCGCGGCTGAGCATCCTCAGCGATCGACGAGGCTGGACGCCGTGCGCGTGGTTCGCCGCAGCAGCTTGCGCCCGGTGAGCATGGCGCGGACGAGATTCTCACGCTGCATCCGGCCGACCAGCACGACGCCTGCGACATGCAGCACCACCAGCGGGATCAGCAGATACGACGTCATCTCGTGGGTGTCCTCCACCCACCAGATGCCGAAGAAGCGCACAGTGACCTGCATCGCGCCGGTCACCGCCGAGATGATCAGGAGCAGCAGCAGCGCGAACTGCATCGCCGTGCCCGCGGGGTTGAGGCCGAGATAGCGTCCGGTCCTGCCGCGCCGCAGATTCCAGAGATAAGCGGGCGTGGCGCGCAGCCGGGCGCGGAGGCTGCGGAAGCGCGAATGGCGCGTGCCGATCAGGCCCCACATCAGGCGGAACGCGAGCAGTCCGAGGATGGCGTAGCCGGCCGTCCGATGCAGGCCGTCATGGACGTTCGGCGTGAGCCAGGCGACGAGCACCAGCGCAGCCAGCAGCCAATGCCACAGGCGCAGCGGAAGATCCCAGACCCGCACGGTCTCGGCAGGGCTGGGGTCCTTCAAGTCGGCTCTGGGGGCTGTGCCGTGCATGAGCATCACGACGCGACGTGCAGCGGTGCGGCACGCCGCGCGCCAACTACTTGGCGATAGTGTGCTTCAGGCTGAGGTCTTCCGGACTGTAGAACAGCTCATACAGCTTGCCGCCCTTGACGCCGTAGACCTCGTAGCAGCTGCCCTCGACCTTCGAGCGGCGCACCTCGTAGCCCGCATCCTTCGCCTTGGCTTCCGCCTCGGCCGCCGGCTTCCACTGCGCCTTGTCGAGCTTGGTGCAGGTCTTGTAGCCGTCGGCCAGAGCCGGTGAGATGGCCGGTGCGATGGCGAAGCCTGCGAGTGCGGCGCCGAGCAGGGCGGCGGTGGTCAGTCTCATCAATCCCTCCAATGAGCAAATTCAAACACGATGCATCGTGGGATCAGTGGAGACGGCAGCGGGCCGAATGTGTCAACGGATCGGCAGCTGGAATTACTCTTAGAGAGCTTCCAAATTCGCGAGCATCCGCCAAACAAGGGCTTTGCGGAGAGATGCGATATCCGCGACGTTACGTCTCGCTCATCACTTGAGTGATGCCTGGCGTCAGATCGATCGATGAAAAATGGGTACCAGAGGGGTCGCTGCCGATTAGTTGCTCGTCATGCCCGGGCTCCGTCCCGGGGCATCCACTTCGTTCCAGGATGCCGGACGACGTGGATGGCCGGGACGGAGCCCGGCCATGACGGCGTAGAGGCAGTCGCGAAAACATCTGCCCGCAGGAGCAACGCGCGGGCCGTCTGGACGCCGCCTCAAGTATCTGTCACAGATGCTTGTGATGACCCCTCGCGTTCACATCGCAGGCGCGGCCCTTAGCCGCCGAATTACCGACCCGGCCTGATCCGTCGGGCCGGGCGCGTTTGCCTGCGACTTGATCTGTGAACATCTCCGGCGCCCGAGGCGGTGCCGCATGCGAGGTCTTTCGATGTCTCCGAACCAACCTACGCTGCACCTCGTGTGCGGCAAGATCGCTGCCGGCAAATCGACGCTGACGGCCGAGCTTGGCCGGCGGCCGGCCACCGTCGTGGTGGCCGAGGACGACTGGCTGGCGCAGCTCTATCCGGGCGAGCAGACGACTCTTGCCGATTACGTCCGCAATTCGTCGCGGCTGCGCGCCGTCATGGGCCCGCATGTGGTGGCGCTGCTGCGCGCAGGCGTCTCGGTCGTGCTGGACTTCCCGGCCAACACGCTGGCCAGCCGCGCCTGGATGCGCGGCCTGTTCGAAGCGGCTGGCGTGCCGCACCAGCTGCATCATCTCGACGTGCCCGACGAGGTCTGCAAGGCGCGGCTGCGGGCCCGCAACGCCGAAGGCCGTCATGCGTTCACGGTGACGGACGAGGAGTTCAAACTGTTCACGTCGTACTTCGTGGCGCCGACGCCCGAGGAAGGATTCGACGTGATCGTGCATCGGCCGTAACGTCCAGGGCCGGGGGTGACGTCATGCGTCTCGGCTCGACTCTGCTCGCAATGGTGGTGGCAATGATGATGCACCGCGCGGCCGCGCAACCCCTGACCGTTGATCCCGAGACCATCGTGCCGTTGCCGCCGGCGTTCGAGATCGAACCGCCGGCGCCGGACGTGCCGGCGGAGATGGCGCGTTTCCTCGGCGCGTGGATCGGCACCTGGCATGACGACCGCCACATCCTGGTGGTCGAGCGCATTCGCGCCGACGGCCATGCCAACGTCGTGTTCGCGGTGTCGGACTCGGCCTTCTACAGCGCCAATCGCGAATGGTGGCGCGATGAGGCGGTCATCAAAGACGGTGTTCTCGTCATGACCGGGTTTCGCATCTTCCGCTACGCGTTCGATGGTCCGGACCGGCTCTACTTGACCGCGACGCTCAAAAGCGGTGGCGTCACCTCGGGCGCGCTGGTGCGCGCGGACGCCGCACGCCTCGCGGCCGGTGATCGGCCGGAAGAGTGGCCGTGGCCGGGTCAACGCGTCTTCATTCCGCATCTGACGGTGCGCACGCCGGACGGCAGCCGGCCGATCCGGCTCGAGGCGACCTACTATCCAGCGGCGGCTCCGGGCCCGGCGCCGCTCGCGATCTTCACGCACGGCTCCGATGTCGGCCGCAACCAGCTGCGCACATGGTCGTTTGCCACCGAAGCGCATTGGCTGCGCGATAACGGCTTCGCCGTGCTGACCTTCATGCGACGCGGCCGAGGCCGCTCCGAGGGTATCAATGCCGAGGAGGATTTCGGCCGCGCGCATGACGGTAGCCTGGTCGATGTCTCGTTCGGCGTGGGCCAGGCGGTCGAGGATCTCGACTCCGCAATCGCCTTCGGCCGCACCTTGCCCGGCGTGCGCCCGGGGTCGGTGCTGCTCGCCGGCCAGTCGCGCGGCGGCTTTCTCGCCATGCATTATGCCGGCCTCAAGCCGGCCGAGGTGATGGGCGTCATCAACTTCTCCGGCGGCTGGTATCCCTACGGTCCCGTGACCACGCCGTACTACGCCAATGCCGGCCGTGGCTCTGCAGGACGAGTGCCGCAGCTCTGGCTCTATGCCGACAATGACCGGCTGTATCCGGAGGCCCTGATCAAGGAGTATCACGCCGCCTTTGCGGCCGCCGGCGGCGCCGTGCGCTTCGAGCTGCTGCATGACGTGCCCGGTGACGGCCATCTGCTGCGGCTCTATCCCGAGCGCTGGCGCGCAATCGGCGACGCCTTCCTGGCGTCGCTCAAATGATGCTGCGGGAGATTGTAGCACGGACGAGCGCAGCGGCGGTATCCAGTCTGCGATGACCTTTGCTCGCGTCTAAGTGCTGCCCAATCCGATCCTGAACCGCCGGTTCTGCCGCCCCTTGTTGTCGACCTTGAGAATGCGGATGCGCCGCGCCTTTGCTGTCGAGATCAGATGCGTCCCGCCGCAGGCCTGGCGGTCGAGGCCGTCGATGTCGACGATGCGGATCAGGTCGTTGGCCTGGCGCGGCGGGGCAACGGATTTGGCGCGGAACAGGCCGGCGGTCGCCTGCGCGTCGTCGTAGGGCATGTCGAAGGCACGCACCGGGCGGTCGTCGGAGATCGCGGCATTGACCGCGTCTTCCACCGCGCGCAACTGCTCCGGCGCGACTTTCGGCAGGTCGAAATCGACGCTGAATTCGTCGCTGTCCGTCATGCGCACGCCGGTCAGCAGCGCGCCGTCGAACAGCGTGTACACCGCGCTGTTGACGAGATGGGCGACCGTGTGCTGCTCGCACATGCGCTGGCGGAAAGCCGGATCGACGCGCAGCGTGATCGATCCGGTCGGCGCGGCGTCGTCGCCGAACAGGTGCCACAGGCCGGCCGCGGTCGGCTCGAAGCCGATGACGTCGCGGACGACGCCGTTCCAGGCGAGGCTGCCGCGATCCGGCAGCTGCCCGCCGCCGCCGGGATAGAATGGCGATCGCGCCAGCAGCACCGCGCCGGGCCGTGTCTCGAGCGCGGCGACCTCGAGGTCCAGCACGTCCGGATGATCAACGGCGAAGGGGCGGGGCGGCAAATCGGTCATGCGGCATACTCCGATGAATCGTCGTCCGTCGAGCGAAGCGAGACCCGGGTGCATCGAGATCATGCGAGAGATCTCGCATGTCGCCGCACTGCTGCCGGCTGCGAATGCTCATGGAATCGGTCGCGGCTTGTCGGCTGCGGTCCAGCCGAGCGGCAATGGCTCACCGCGCCCGTCGGGCTTTGGAAATGCTGCACCATGGGCGAACAGACCGGTCGCGCCCTTGAAGCCGATGATGTACCAGATCTCGATCAGATAGTCCTGGGTGCGCTCGCGGTCTTCGGTCGCCAGCATGTCGACCTTGTCGAGCGCCTCCTTCAGAAATCCCTCGATCTTACGGGCTGGAATGGGCCCGGCTGCCATGGCGAGCACGGCGTCGATGACCGCATTGACGGCCGCGGTTGCCGTCGCCTCGTGAGCGGGTGTTTCCGCCCCGGTGTAGCCGAGCGGCGGATAGTCGTGCGGCTGGAATTTTCGTTCAGCCCTGAGGCGTTGCAGGTGATCCCGGGCCTGCGGCGTGAGTTGCACGACCTCGGTCGAAGGTGAGGGAAACAGCCGATCATACTGGAACAGCCCGAACCCGACGATCGCCAGCAGCGCAGTGCCGAGAATGCAGGCTGCAACGATCAGGATCCGCATGCTCCGGCCTCAGCCCCATGGCGCCACGAGATATCAGCAGGTCAGGTCTTGCCGTCATTCCGGGGCCGTCGTCAATCCGCAGACGGGATGGGGCGACCACATCGCGCCTCACCGGCACGGCGCCACGCTGAACCACGCCATGCGGAACGCGCCGTCGCCGAGTCGCAGGCACACGGTATCGCCGGGCTGCAGCCGTTCGTACAGCGCCTGCGTCACGTGCGCATCGGCCGCCGTGGCCAACGGTCCCCAGGCCTCCAGCGTGACCTGATGCATCGCGAGCCGGCTGTGGCCAAGATGCTTGGTCAGCACGCGGCTGCGCAGCAGCGCCGGCGCCGAGCGATCGAGCGCGGTGTTGAACTGCCCGAGCGCGCCGAAGGCATAGGCGCCGACGAAGACAGAAGCCAGCAGCAGCCGCCAGCCGCGCCGGCGCAGCTGGGTCTCGAACCGTGCCGCCACGATCAGGAAGACGAGGGCGACCGCGATCGCGAAGGCCGTCAGCGGCAGCCAGCTGACGAGATTGACGTCGGACAGCGTGCGCGCGGCGAGCGTGCCGGCGGCCAGGATGCAGCCGGTGCCGAGATTGGCGCCGTAGCCGGAGCCCAGCCCGATGCGGAACCGGCCGGGGAAACGCAGAGTGAGGATCAGTGCGAGCAGCGGCAGCGCGGTCACGACTGCAATCAGCTGGCCCGCCGGAAAGCTCGGGAAGAGCGACCAAGCCGCAAGACCGATCGAGGCGACGGTGAAGCCCAAAGCGACGCCCAGGGCGACGCGCTGCGCGTGCGCGCTCCCGCGATCCCGGCTTGCGGTGCCCGGCGGTTCCTGCGGCGGGGTGGGGGCGTTCATCACATCGTCCGTCCAAATCGTCCGTCCAAGAGTGACCGTCTCGATACAGCAGCCAGGTTGATCGAATGCGAACGCCTTCGATTTGACAGCGCCGGGCAGGGTTGCGACTGTCCGTGCCGAGACGCAAGACGCTCGCTTCAGGGAACGCCAGGACCACCTCATGTCAACAGAACATGCCTCAACAGAGCATGTCGACGTGCTGATCGTCGGCGCCGGACTGTCCGGCATTGCCGCCGCCTATCATCTTCAGCACAAATGCCCGGGCAAGCGGTTCGCGATCCTGGAAGGGCGCGGCGCCATCGGCGGCACCTGGGATCTGTTCCGCTATCCCGGCATCCGCTCCGACAGCGACATGTACACGCTCGGCTACTCCTTCAAGCCGTGGACCGATCCGAAGGCGATCGCTGACGGGCCGCAGATCCTGAAATATGTCAGGGATACCGCGACCGAGAACGGCATCGATCGTCACATCCGCTTCAACCATCGTGTTGTCAGGGCGTCGTGGTCGAGCAGCGAAGCACGCTGGACGATCGAGGCGGAGCGGAAGACGGAGCAGGGCACCGAGACCGTGCTGATGACCTGCGGCTTCCTGTTCATGTGCTCGGGCTATTATCGCTACGAGAAGGGCTATCTGCCGGACTTCAATGGCATGGCCGATTTCAAGGGCCGCCTCGTGCATCCGCAGGCCTGGCCTGATGATCTCGACTACAGCGGCAAGCGCGTGGTCGTGATCGGCTCCGGCGCGACCGCTGTGACGCTGGTGCCCGCGATGGCCAAGACGGCGGCGCATGTCACGATGCTGCAGCGTTCGCCGACCTATGTGGTGTCGCGCCCGGCGCAGGATGCGCTGGCCAACAAGTTGCGCGAGCATCTGCCCGCCAGCCTCGCCTATCATCTGATCCGCTGGCGCAACGTGCTGTTCGGAATGTATTTCTTCCAGCTCAGCCGGCGCAAGCCGCAGCGAGTCAAGCAGCTCATCCTCGGCGGCGTGCGCGCCGCGCTCGGCGCCGACTACGACGTCGCCACCCATTTCACGCCAAACTACAATCCGTGGGACCAGCGGCTGTGCCTGGTGCCTGACGGCGACCTGTTCAAGACCATCCGCGAGCAGCGGGCCTCGGTGGTGACGGCCGGGATCGAGACCTTCACCGAGCGCGGCCTGCGCCTGTCCGATGGCCGCGAGCTCGAGGCGGATGTCGTGGTCACCGCGACAGGGCTGGTGCTGCAGGTGCTCGGCGGCATCGAGGTAGTCGTCGACGGCCGCACGGTCGATTTCGCCAAGACGCTGAACTACAAGGGCATGATGTATTCCGACGTGCCGAACCTCGCCGCGACGCTCGGCTACACCAACGCGTCCTGGACGTTGAAATGCGACCTCACCTGCGAGTATGTCTGCCGCCTACTGAACTACATGGACCGTCACGGCTACCGCCAATGCATGCCGCACAACGACGATACCAGCGTGGAGCCGCTGCCGTCGCTCAGCTTCAGCTCCGGCTACGTGCAGCGGTCGATCGCCGACCTGCCCAAGCAAGGATCGAAACGGCCGTGGCGTCTGTACCAGAACTACGCCCTCGACATCGTCTCGCTCCGCTTCGGCAAGGTCGATGATGGGGTGATGCGGTATTCGTGATCCAACGTCCGTATCGGCACATCTGCCCGACTGACGCTTCACTGCTGCACTTTCTCCCACTTTCTCTCCTCACCCTGAGGAGCCCGCCGCTTAGGCGGGCGTCTCGAAGGGCGAGGCCCGAACTGTGGCCTCATGGTTCGAGACGCGCCGCCATGCAGAGTGTTGCGATGGCCCGACTGTCGGACGGCGCTCCTCACCATGAGGAGTTAGCTCCGAAGCCGGAGCTGCACGTTGGAAGAACACGCTGATCGCGTGTTCTTAGAGAGCAACCTCATGGAGAACTGGGAAACCAATCGACCTCGCCGCGGGCGCGACGGCCGTGACTGCGCCCTCGCCCCCAAGCGAAGCGGAGCTTCGCCAGGGTGGGAGAGGGCATGGATAATAGCGCAACGATCTCGGTCGGGTGAGGGGTCTGTCTCAACGAGTTGCGCTCGCGGAGAGAACCCCTCACCCGACCGAGCCTGCGGATCAGCCGGCGATGCCCTCTCCCACAAGGGGCGAGGGCACTGCATCGCGCAGCGGTGCGGAGGTTGGTTCGAACCGAATTCATCAAAGGGCCAGAGATGGTGAAGCGAGAAGAGAGCCCGGCTCCGAAATCGGAGCTGCACATCGACCAAGAGCAGCATCCTCATGGAGAGGGGCAACAGGTCGCTCTCCGGTTGATCGCGGCCTCGGCCTCACGTCACCGCTCCGCCGCGCCCTCCCGCAGCGGGGCGCGGCTGAGGTCGTTGGCGGCGGCGATCGCTTTCTGCATGAGGCGGATCAGCTCGCTCGCCTCGGCCTTCGTGAGACCCCGCACCATCAGCCGCTGTGCGGCTTCGACCGCCGGCGTGATCGCGTCCAGCGTCCGGCGGCCCGCGTCGGTGATGAGGAGTTCGCGCGACCGGCGGTCGCGGGCGCTGGCCTGCCGGACCACGAGACCCTTCTGCGCGAGGCGGTCGATCACGCCGGTGATGGTGGTGCGGTCATAGGCGATCAGGCCGGCGAGCGTGATCTGGTCGATCGCCGGATTGGCCGCGATCGCCGCCAGGGCCGCGTATTGCACCGGCGTCAGGTCGAAGCCTGCGGCCTCCACCTCGCTCAGGAACACGGCCACCGCAATCTGCTGAAACCGGCGCGCCAGGTGCCCGGGCATGTCCTGCATCTCGGCCAAACCGAATCTCCTTCTGCTTGCTTGACAAGCATACTGATGATCAGCATACTGATCAATAGAGAACAACGCGGGAGGGCGGTCACGTGCAGTTTCATCTCAACGGATTCCAGCCGGGCGACCCCGAGATATCAGATGCCGCCGAGCGGGTGGCGAGCCAGGGCGCGGCGGGCCCGCTGCCGGCCGAAGTCGACGTCCTCATCGTCGGCTGCGGCCCAGCCGGCCTCAACCTTGCCGCCCAGCTCTCTGCTTTTCCCGATGTCACGACCTGTATCGTCGAGCAGAAGCCGGGCCGGCTGCTGCTCGGCCAGGCCGACGGCATCGCCTGCCGCACGATGGAGATGTTCAACGCCTATGGCTTTGCCGAAAAGGTGCTGAGGGAAGCCTGCTGGATCAACGAGACCACGTTCTGGAAGCCGGATGCGGCCAACACCGCCCAGATCGCGCGCAGCGGCCGCGTGCAGGATGTCGAGGACGGCCTGTCGGAGATGCCGCATGTCGTGCTCAACCAGGCCCGCGTGCACGACTTCTTCCTCGATGTGATGCGCCGTTCGGCGAGCAAGCTCGAGCCGCACTACGCGCGCCGGCTGCGCGACCTGCAGATCGATGCGGCCGCCGGCGCGGACGCGCATGGCGTGACCGTCAGCTTCGATCGCATCGATCCGGAGCATGAAGGCCAGGTCGAGACCATCAGAGCGCGCTACGTCGTCGGCTGCGACGGCGCCCGCAGCATGGTGCGCAAGGCGATCGGCCGCGAGCTGCACGGCGATTCCGCCAACCACGCCTGGGGCGTGATGGACGTGCTCGCAGTCACCGATTTTCCCGACATCCGCTTCAAGTCGCTGATCCAGTCCGCCGGGGATGGCAGCCTGCTGGTGATCCCGCGCGAGGGCGGGTATCTCGTCCGGCTCTATGTCGAGCTCGCCAAGCTCGAAGTCGGCGAGCGCGTCGCCGGCCGCAACATCACCGTCGAGGAGGTCATTGCCAAGGCGAAGCGGATTCTCGCGCCGTATACGCTCGAGGTGAAGGAGGTCGCGTGGTGGTCGGTCTACGAGATCGGCCAGCGCATCACCGACAAGTTCGACGACGTGCCCGAGGCCGAGGTTGCCACGCGGCTGCCGCGTGTGTTCATCGCCGGCGACGCCTGTCACACCCACAGCCCGAAGGCGGGGCAGGGCATGAACGTGTCGATGCAGGACACGTTCAATCTCGGCTGGAAGCTCGCCGCGGTGCTCGGCAAGCGCTGCGCGCCCGACCTGCTGCACAGCTACTCGGCCGAGCGCAAGGCGATCGCGCAGGAGCTGATCGATTTCGATCGCGAATGGTCCGGGATTCTCGCCTCCGCCGCCAAGCAGGGCGGCGCCGATGCGGCCAAGACGCAGGACTACTTCGTGCGCCACGGCCGCTACACCGCGGGCACCGCGACCCACTATCGGCCCTCCGTGCTGACCGGCGACGACACGTTCCAGCCGCTCGCCACCGGCCTCGTCATCGGCAAGCGATTCCATTCGGCGCCCGTCATTCGACTGGGCGACGCCAAGCCGGTGCAGCTCGGCCACGTCGTCCAAGCCGACGGTCGCTTCCGCCTCTTTGCCTTCGCCGGCGCCGAGGATCCGGCCGCGCCTCGGTCCGCCATTCGTCACCTGTGCGAATTCCTCAGCAAGGACGCTGCCTCGCCGCTACGGCGCTACACGCCCGCCGGCGCCGACATCGACTCCGTGATCGACCTGCGTGCCGTGTTCCAGCAGGACCATCGCGCGCTCGCGCTCGAGACCATGCCGGCGCTGCTGCTGCCGCGGAAGGGCCGCTACGGCCTGATCGACTACGAGAAGATGTTCTGCCCCGATCTGAAGAGCGGCCAGGACATCTTTGCGATGCGCGGCATCGATCGTGCGGCCGGGTGCCTCGTGATCGTGCGGCCCGACCAGTATGTCGGCGACGTGATGCCGCTCGACGACGTCAGGCGTCTGGCGGCCTATTTCGACGGCTTCATGCTTCCGGCGGCGTGAGCGTCGAACGTAAACGAAATCTGAATCGCGGTACCGGAATCCCGGGCCTTCCGCTAGCCAGATCCCAATGTTTCGACGCTACAACGAGGTCTCCCGATGGACGATTGAGTGGGTGAGCGTCGAGATGTTGATGTTGGCGAACCGTCGCAAGAGCGATCGTCGGCTGTGCAGGAGGATCGCGAAGATCCACTACGGCAATGGCAGCCTGCCGCGAGACTGCACCGTCACGGACATTTCCGATGGCGGCGTCAAGGTGGTGGCGGAATTCGTCGAGATCCCGCCGCAGTTCACCATCGTGTTCGCACCCGACCACCAGCGCAAGTGCCGGCTGGCCTGGCGGATCGGCTGCGAGTTCGGCGCCGAATTCATCGATTGAGCGGATCGGCTGTTTCAGCTTAACGGGACCTTAGGGTTAATCTGCCAGCGTGCAGGGTATCCGGTCCCGAAGTAGTTCAGTTGCATGCGTACGCGGCCCTTCCGCTCTCTCTCTCCGCTCCGGCCGGTGGCATTCGCGCTGTCGTTCACGGCCGTGCTGCTCGGCCTCGGCGCCTGCCAGACCACCGATCTCAGCGAGGTGACCGGCGCGCTCGGCGGCAGCAAGTCCGAGAAGAGCCGCGCCGCTGCAGCGGACCCGCGCGCCGAGACCGACCAGCTCCGCGAGCAATATCGCGCCACGCCGAACGATCCCGACCTCGCGCTGCGCTATGGCTCCGCGTTGCGCGCCACCGGCCAGCGCTCGCAGGCCGTCGCGGTGCTGGAGCAGGCGACGATCGCCAATGCCGGCAACAGGGCGCTGCTGGCGGCTTACGGCCGGGCGCTCGCCGACAACGGCAATTTCCAGCAGGCCTTCGACGTCTTGAGCCGGGCGCATTCGCCTGAGGATCCCGATTGGCGCATCCTGTCGGCGCAGGGCGCCACGCTCGACCAGATGGGGCGCAACGAGGAGGCGCGGCAATACTACGTGACCGCGCTGAAGATCGCGCCGGATGATCCTTCGGTGCTGTCCAATCTCGGCCTGTCCTACGCGCTCTCCAGCGAGCTGCCGAAGGCCGAGGAGCAATTGCGCAAGGCCAGTGCGAATCCGGACGCCAGCCCGCGCGTGAAAACCAATCTCGCCGTCATCGTCGGCCTGCAGGGCCGGATGAGCGAGGCGGAGAGCATCGCGCGTTCGGGGTTGCCGCCGGAGCAGGCCGCCACCAATGTCGCCTATGTGAAGCGCATTCTCGAGCGGCGCAGGATCGCGCAGCGCGAGCTGTCGCCGCGCCACGATCGCACCGTGGCCGGCGAGCCCGACAAGGCGCTGGCGCGGGCGCTGAGCCGCAGCAACGACTGAACCGTTATCTCGCTCCGAGCAGTTTTGCGATCGGCGCCAGCAGCGAGCTGCGCTGCGGCCTCGCATCGACACGGCCGGTGAGCCGGTTCGCGATATCCTGGAACAGTTTTGGCGTGCGGCTGAGCGCGCCGACCTCGGCGATCATCTGGCCGTTGTTGGCGGCGGTGCCGAACAGCTTGCAGTCGAACGGGATCACCGCGACCGGCTCGGCCTCGACGGTCTTGGCGAAGCGCTTCAGGTCGATCTCGGGGCGTTTCGGCATGCCGACCTGGTTCAGGCAGTACAGCGGCGGCCGGTCGTTGGGACGCGACGCCTTGAGCACGCCGAGCAGGTTCTTGGCATTGCGCAAATTGGCGAGATCGGGCTCGGCGACCACCAGGATGTCGTCGGCATTGATCAGCGCATGACGCGTCCAGGCCGACCATTGGTGCGGCACGTCGAGCACGATGCATTGCTGGGTCAGGCGCAAGGTGTCGAAGATCGCGTCGAACGCATCGGCGCCGAAATCATAGACGCGGTCGAGCGTGGCGGGCGCTGCGAGCAGATTGAGATGCTCGCTGCATTTGGCGAGCAGGCGCTCCATCAGCGCGGTGTCGGGACGGTCGGGCTGGTAGATCGCGTTGGCGATGCCCTGCAGCGGATCCTGGTTGTAGTCGAGGCCCGCCGTGCCGAACGCCATGTCGAGATCGATGACGACGGAATCGAGCGTGAGGTCGCGCGCCATGCTCCAGGCGACGTTGTGGGCGACCGTCGAGGCGCCGACGCCGCCCTTGGCGCCGACCACCGCGATGATGCGGCCGGTGATCACGGCCTCGGAGGCCGAGAACAGGCTGCAGATCGAGCGGATGATGTCGATGGTCTCGACCGGGCCGATGACGTAGTCGTTGACGCCGCGGCGCACCAGCTCCCGATAGGCGACGCCGTCGGCCATGCTGCCGATCAGCACCACGCGGGTACCGGGATCGCAGACGCTGGCGAGATCGTCGAGCCCGCCGACGATGTCGCCGCCCGGCTTGGTCTCGATCACGATGACGTTGGGCGTCGGCTGCGAATGATAGGTCTCGATCGCCCGCGCCATGCCGCCGGCCTTGATCGTGATGTGGGCCTTGCCGAGCCTTCGGTCCTGGCTCGCCGCGAGGACCGCCGACGAGGTCTGGTCGGTCTCGGTGAACGCCTGCACCGAGACGCGTGGCACCGGCGCGATGTGATCGTCGAGGACCGGGCCGCTCGGGCCCGGCTGCTCATCCTGGCTCTGAGGGGATACGTTGATCATTTGCCTGTATCGCTGAGCTTGGCCTTGTCGGCTTCCGGGTAGATCACGGCGGTCGGATCGCCCTTGCGGTACTTCTCGAACATCGCCGAGCGCCGCGGCGTATAGGCGGCGATCTCCGAGCGCGGCTGCTCGAGATCGGCCGGGTTGTCGATCATCGCAGCGAGGTTGCGCTGCGTGGCGCAGCCGAAATTCTGATAGTGCTGATTGCTGCTGTAGCCGGGATTGTTGATGTTCGGGCCGAGATCGTCAGGCCACAGGCCGCAGGGACCGGCGACGGCGGCGATCTTCGGATAGCTCAGGCGGACGGCGGCGAGCTGCCGCGGATCATCCGGCGTATAATGGCGCAGGGTGATCGCCCGCGAGGGAACGCCTGATGCGGTGAGGGTGGCGTGGATCTCGCGATAGCTGTCGGCGGCCGCGCGCGCATTCGGCGTCTCCACCGGCACCTCGGCGACGATCGCGCCGGTGCCTTCGCGCTGCCAGTTGCGGCCGAGGCCTGCGACATCGGTGCGCTGCTGATAGGTCAGACCGCCGCGGTTGTTGCCGACGAACACGACGATCGACTGCCGGCCTTCCTCGATCGCGATCGGATGGCGGATCCGGTAGTCGTCCGGGATCGTTGCGACGACCTCGGTGCTGGTGGCGTTGCAGGCGCCGAGCGTCAGCGCCAGTCCGATGACGCCTCCGATCCGGCGCAGCGTTCGTTGCCCGTCTCGTCTAGATGATCCCGACATGATCGTGTCCCCGTGCCCCAAATCCCGTCGTCTCAGTCGATGATGAAGCCGAAGCCGGCCGGCTGCCCGGTCGCGGCGTCGACCTTGGCGGCGATGCCGTAGAGCCGGTTCATGCGGCCGAGCAGCGCCGACTCGGAGTCGGTGGCCGGCGCGAAGCCGTCATCCGGCCGCGACAGCTCCTTCTGGGCCACGGCGCGCACCACATAGGGCGTCACCATCACCATCAGCTCGGTCTCGTTGTTGACGTAGTCCTGGCTGCGGAACAGCTGGCCGAGCACCGGCAGCTGATTGAGCCCGGGAATTCCATTGACCGCCTGCTTGGTCTGGTTCTGGATCAGGCCGGCCATCGCCATCGAGCCGCCGGAGGGGATCTCCAGGGTCGTTTCGGCGCGGCGGGTGCGGATCGCGGGGATGGTGACCGAGGAGGTCGAGGCCGAGCTCAGCGCGTAGGACACAGTAATCGCGTTGTCGTTCGACAGCTCCGACACTTCGGTCATCACCCGCAGGCTGATGCGGCCTTCGCTGAGCACGACCGGAGTGAAGTTGAGCGAGATGCCGAACTTCTTGTAGGTGATCGAGGTGGTGCAGACCCGCGAGGTCGGATCGCAATTGTACCCGCCGGGCACCGGAAATTCGCCGCCGGCGATGAAGGTGGCGGACTCGCCGGAGATCGCCGTCAGGTTCGGCTCGGCCAGCGTCTTGACGACACCGGCGGTCTCCATCGCGCGCATCGTTGCCGACACTGACGACAGGCCGCCGCTGGTGCCGGAAAGGCCATTGCCCGACACCAGCGACTTGCCGTAGGCGGTGAACGGGTTGGTCTGGTTGAAGTTCACCACGGCCGTGCCGTAGTTCAGGCTGGCGCTGAGATCGATGCCGAGCTGCTTGACGATCTCGCGGCGCACCTCGGCGACGTTGACCTTCAGCATCACCTGGTCGCGGCCGCGCACGACGATCGAGTTGACGACCTTGTCCGATCCGCCGACCAGCCGTCCGGCGATCTCGGCGGCCTGCTGCGCCTCGACCGGGCTCGAGACCGATCCGGTCAGGATCACGCCTTCGCCGACGCCGTCGATCTTGACGCCGGGCAGGGTCTGGCTGAGCGCCTGGCGCACGCCGTTGAGATCGCGCTTGATCGCGATGTCATAGGCCGCGACCTGCCGGCCCTCGCCGTCGAAGAACACCACGTTGGTCTGGCCGACGCCGGCGCCGATGATGTAGGCGCGCCGCGCCGAGCGCACGACGGCGTTGGCGATCTTGGGATCGGCGACCAGCACATCCTTGACGTCATGCGGGAAGTCGACGACCACGGACTTGCCGATGCCGAGCGACAGGAAGCGCATCTTCGAGGAGCCTGCGGAAACGACCGGCGCGTCCAGCCCGTCGTCGGCGGCCTTGACCTGCGTCAGCGCCGGAACGAGCGCGAGGCCGATCACCGCCGAGCCTGATAGCGCGCGGACGAACCACATCCGGATCTTTGCGCGTCGATGCCCACCCATCATCTTCCCCGTCCTTCTCGTCACTTCTGCGCCGTCAGCGAGCTCGTGATGCCGTAGCGAATGATCTCGATGGCGTTGCCCCGCCGCGCCATCTGCGTCTCGGTCTTGTTGGTGTCCGCCGCGTTGGCGTCGGCGATGCTGCGCAAGGCCAGCGCCAGCGTGCCGGCCTGCCGCGCGCGCGCCAGCGTCTCGGCCTGCTCGGGCTTGAGCTCGAGCGTCACGGTCTTGCCGACGACGGTGTTCTGGCCTTCCTTCTCCTTCGGCGCCTGGTCGATCGCGAGCACGCGCACGTTGGAGAGAATGATTTCGGAGCTGACGCTTTCGGGGCCGCCCGGCTTGTCGGGATTCTTGTCGCGCTTCGACAGGATGACGTCGACGCGATCGTTCGGCAGGATGAAGCCGCCGGCGCCGGTCTCGGGCGAGATCTCGGTCGAGATCGCGCGCATGCCGGCCGGCAGGATCGCGGCCATGAAGCCGGAGCCGTCGGACTTGACCAGCTTCTGCTCGCGGATCGGCTCGCCGATCACGAACGGCGAGCGCGCGATGGTGCCGACCAGCTGATTGGCAGCTTCGGGGCGATCGCCGCGCCGGATGAAGATGTTGCTCGCAGCCTCCGGCCAGGTCTGCCAGATCAGATCGCCGGGCTTGATCGCCTGTCCGAGGCCAATGTCGTTCTTGGCGACCAGCACCTCGACGGTCGGCAGCTGCACCACCGGCGCAACCGGCGCCGGGCGCTGGCTCTCGGTGCTGCTGACCATGTAAGCCGCGACTCCGCCCGCTCCGAGAGCGATGGTCAGAACGACGATGCGTGCGGTCATCATACGCGTTACTACTTTCAACTCATCCGCTGGATCAGCCCACTCCAGCTAACAACCTTCCCCGTTCCTCATGACTAAGTGCCAATAGTATAAGCCAACTTGCATAACGGGGGCCGCGAAGGCCGAGTGAAGAACCGATTGCGCAAGTGGTGAATCGCGCGTTAGCGCTGGAATCGCGCAACAGCGCGAGCATGTTAGATGCTTAACGCCGGGCTGCCTGCGCGGAGAAGTAGTTCGCCGGACCGCTTGCGCAAACTCCGGGTTGCGTCCTCGCGAGCGCTGGAGCCCCTTCACGGCAAGAACCGGTGGGACCTCGAACGCCGGAGTGTCCTTCTCGACGATCGCGCCGACACCCCGGCACCGGACCGGCGCTGCCCCGTAATCGGCCGGGTCGGCGTCTTCATAAACCGATAACGGGTCGGACATACGATTCCGTTGGCCGGAAATCCGGCCGTCACAATTCAGAAATCTTTAGGATTTTGGGCGCAGGTTCCCCGCATGTCGGCTGGAGCCCTTTGACGCGGTGTGATCTGCGTAAATTTGCACGCTATAGTTGTAGATAGCGTGGCAAGCTGCCGTGGGGGCAGGGGATCGCCAGTCGGGGACATCGGTTGATGGGAGGGGAGGCGCGCAATGTCGACGGTTGCTCGATTCCTGAAGCAGCGTGCAGTCAGGATCCAGACGGCGGGGTCCTACACGCTGCCGAACTGGTATGATCCGGAGGGACGGCTGCGCTCGTTCGCCTGTCGGACCACGCGGGTATCACCGTTCCGGGCGCTGCTCGACGTGCCCGTCGTCGGCAAGGTCGGCGACCGGCTGACGTCGTATTTCCGCGACTTCGGCAAGTTCGAAGGCGAGATCAGCGACACCGTGCATGGCGGCTTCCTGCTCGAGCTGGAGATGACGCGCGCCGAGCGCGTCAAGCTCGCCGAGAAGCTGGTCTGGCTGGAGAAGAAGCAGAAGGACCCGGCGATCCGCGACTCGCGCCGCGACCCGCGCTATGTGCCGAACTCGCCGCATTCCGCGCTGACGCTCGCCGACGGCAGCATCATCCCGTGCTTCGTGATCGATGCCTCGATGTCTGGTGCTGCTGTGTCGGCGGAGATCCAGCCGGAGATCGGCACGCCGCTTGCGGTCGGCAGTTGTGTCGGGCGCGTCGTCCGGCATTTCGCCGAAGGCTTTGCCGTCAGGTTCGTCGACCAATTGTCCGGCACGAACGAAATGGAGCGGCGCGTGATCACGACGCCGACCCGCCCGACGCGGCAGAAGCTCGCGGCGCATGCCGATGATGGCGGGGTCGAGGCGCCGCAGGATTTCTTCATGGTCTGAGTGCGGCGGCTGTGGGGCCGCCGGGCGTCCCGTGCCCACGCCATGCGCGGTTTCGCGTATTGGGCGAGCGCGGGAATCGTTGCATGGAACTGGCAAGCCTCGCGCACAGTTAACGGTGTATTAAGAGACATCGTGAACGCTGCTGTCGCCGGGTTCGCATGCCCAGGAGGATCAGTCCCATGGAGGCCCAGAAGACTGCGGTCGACGCCATCGTCGTTCTGACCGGTTGTGATCGCGACGCGGTGGCCGCTTTCATCCGCCGGATGTACCTGGCCGGCGTCCGCGATCCCAAGCGGCTGACCTTCAAGGGTCTGCAGCAGATCAGCCGCGGCTGAGGCGGCCGCCGCGACGGGGTGACCGGCCGTTGCAGCCGGGGTGCGCCCGTGCCTGTCGGCTGCGTCTGAGCGGTAGGGAGAGTAGGGCGGATTAGCGCAGCGTCATCCGCGATTTTGCCCGGACGCACGGTGGATTACGCCTCCGGCTAATCCGCCCTACGATCTCTTGCGGCGGATCAAGCCCCCTCCCGTGTTCACTCAGCCAGCGGAACGGTCGCGAGCGGGCCGAGGCCGCGTGCTTGGATCAGGGCGAAGGCGGCAAAGATCACTACGGAAAGCAGCAGCACGGACCAGGACCGCATGATCAGGGCGGCGCTCCGATGCGCCGGCCCTGCGCTGGCCAGCCGCGTTGCGAGCAGCAGGCCCAGTGGCGCGACGCCCAGCGTCAGCAGGCCTTCCGCCGCGGAGCGAATCGGCTGCGGCGACCACATCAGGCCTGCGCACGCGGCTGACAGCGCCGACGCGACATAGGCCGCGCGAATCGCCGGCCGGCCGGGTGCGGCAGGGTCCTTCAGCCGAGAGACGATCCAGCGCACGATGGCGGCATAGGACACGACGCCGATGGCGGCGAGCGTCGGTCGCCACATCCATGGCCAGTGCATCCTCGCCGCAATGAAGTGCCAGTCGTCCCGATCGAACGCCGGATGGCTGATGAGCTGCGCCGCCACCCACAACAGGCTGATCGCGCCGAACATCAAAACCGCCAAGCGCGTCGCGGCATTGCCGATGCGACCGAGCGGGACCGTCATCGCCAGCCCGCCGCAGATCACGCCGGCGATGGCTCCCCCGGCATCCGTCAGCGACGTTGCGTCGTGGCAGCGAAACCAGATCGACGTCAGCAGCGTGACGTCGCCGCCGGCCGCGAGACAACCAAGTCCATGACCGATGGTCTCGTGGCAAACCGCAGCCAGGGTCGCTGCCAACATCCCGCAAGCCGCGATCGTGACCCAGTCATCGTGTTGCGGCGGCGCGTCTGATGTCGGCTCCGGGAGTCTCGTGTTCATGGTCGGCCGTTCTGGACGGCTGCCTGCCCGACGTCAACCGCATCATCTCCGGCGGGGAGCCGCCACATCGCCTAGCGCAGCGACATCCGCCGTTCGTCTTCGCGATACGGTGGATGTCGCCTACGCTGCCGCGCGGCCGGCCTCCCATAGCGCAAGCACGTCGTCCCGCGTGATTCCACGTGTGATGAAAACGATGCGCGACCGGCGGTCGGCGTCGGGCCATGCGGGCAGGGCAACCGGCGGATGGAAGACGTGGTGCACGCCGTGGATGACCACGGCTGTCGACTCTCCGTGAAGATTGAGGATGCCCTTGACCCGCAACAGATCCTCGCCGCGCGCGTGGCGAAGGTAAGCGAGCCAGTTGGCAACGGTCATCCAGTCCAGCGGCTCGTCGAAGGCCAGCATGAAGCTCGTGACCGCCGACTCATGGGTGTGGCCGTGATCGAGCGGTCCGTGATGGGCATGATCATGGTGAGCGTGAGCCCGATGCGCGTGCGAAGTCTCGCAGCCATCCGCGAAAGCCGGCTCGTTCAGCCAGCGCGCAACGTCAACGGCTTTCTTCTCGGGATCGATCAGCGCGGCTCCGAACAGATCAGCAGGATCGATCTCGCCATGGCTCACACGCTCGATCTTGCCGCCCGGGTTGAGGCGCCGAAGCCGCTGCTCCAATGCGGCAACATCGTTGACCAGGTCAGACTTCGTGACCAGCAGCCGGTCGGCAAGTGCGACCTGTTTGACCGCTTCATACTGCCGGTCGAGCTGATGCGCCGCGTTGGCGGCGTCGACGGTCGTCACGACTGTATCGAGCCGCAGGAAATGCGAGACCAGCGGATTGTTCAACAATAGCTGAAGGATCGGGGCGGGATCGGCCAGGCCGGTGGTCTCGATGAGGATGCGCCGGAATGGCGGCACCTCGCCGCGGTCGCGCCGCACCAGCAATGTGCGCAGCGTCTCTTCGAGGTCGCTGCGGATTGTGCAGCAAACACAACCACTCGCGAGAACTGAAACCTCGCCGTCGACGCGTTCGACCAGGAGATGGTCGAGCGAGATCTCGCCGAATTCGTTGATGATGACGGCGCTGTCGCTCATGTCGCTGTGACGCAGCAAGCGATTGAGCAGCGTCGTTTTGCCGCTGCCGAGAAAGCCGGTGATCAACGATACGGGCAAACGCTGTGCTGACTTGTCATTTTCGAACAGGCTCATGACGCCTCCACCCACTGTCTTATATTTGTTGCTGGACATCAGACTAATGGAGGTGGAGCATGTCGAAAATGATTTTTTAAAGCCCAGCAAATGGGCTCAACTGGGGAGGTGACGATGGACAACGAAGTCAGGAGTCCGCAGACCAATCAGGATCGGAGCGAGAGCACGGCCACCGATCGGCGGACATTGCTGCGCACGGCAGGTCTTGCCGGCGCTGCGGGAGCGGCGCTCGCGGGCTCCATGCATGGCAAATTCTCGCTGGCGCCGATCAGCGAAGCGCAGGCGCAGACCGCGCCGATGCCGAAGGGGACCGACAAGCCGTGGTGGCCGTCGAAATGGGGCAAGGACGACGAGGCCGGCGCGTCCAACCACATCACGCCGGAGAAGGTTCTCGACGCCGTCAAATGGATCAAGGACGGCAGGATCTACAAGATCGGCCGCGTCTACGAGAGCGCCATGCCGCTGTTCGGTGCACGCGTGTTTGCGCTGCGGATTCCCGGCAGCCCGACCGGCGGCCCGTTCGGGGACAACCGGCTGGTCTATCATGACGAGTTTCTCGCCACCGAGATCGGCCAGACCGGCACCCAGTTCGACGGCCTCGGCCATATCGGCATCCAGCTCGGCAAGGATGGCGACAAGAGCGAGATGAAATTCTACAACGGCTTTTCAGCGCTGGAGATCAGCGACGCCTACGGCCTCAAGAAGCTCGGCGTCGAGAAGTTGAAGCCGCTGTTCACCCGCGGCCACCTCATCGACATGGTCGGGCTCAAGGGCGGGATGATGGACGCCGGCCAGGAGATCACCACCGCGGACATCAAGGCGGCCCTGCAGAAGCAGAACATGAGCGAGGCCGACATCAAGCCGGGCGACGCGATCTTTTTCCACACCGGCTGGGGCTCGCTGTGGATGAAGAACAATGACCGCTTCAACAGCGGCGAACCCGGCATCGGGCTGGAAGCCGCCCGATGGGTGATCGAGAAGGATCTCGCGCTGACCGGGGCGGATACCTGGGCCGTCGAGGTGATCCCCAATCCCGACAAGTCCCTCGCCTTCGTGGTCCATGCCGAATTGCAGACCAAGCACGGCATCCACAACCACGAAAACCTGGTCTTCGACGAACTGATCGCCGCGAAGAAATACCAGTTCGTCTATTCCTTCACCCCGTCGCCGATCAAGGGCGCCACGGGAAGCAACGGTTGCCCGATTGCGATCACGTGATCGGCCGCGGCACGACGCCACGGTCTCGACCGTGGCGTCGGCGGTTCGGTGGGTGGACGGAGAAGGGCGGATTAGCCGAGCGTAATCCGCCCTTCTCCGTCTGGAGGGGCGGCGGATATTATTCCGGCTAACTAACTAATCCGACCTACTCGCAACTAAATGGTAGTTCCAGAACGGGCTGCCACTGGTTGTGATTGAAAGGCATTTTTGATGAGCCGCGCTTCATGAGCGCAGGGGCATCTTACGTTGTCCGGCGCGATGGAGTTGGACTACGCCTTGGGTTGATTTGCCCTACGCAGTTTGTCTCGTTCACCGCCAGGTTCGGGTGGCCCGTGACAATACGCGATGGCTAGTAAATGGGTCAGTCAGAACTGTCGGGCTCGACATCGCTAAAAGCGTGATATGGATATTCGCGAATCAGGCGGGCGATTTCTTCTGCGGGCGCATTGAGAAGTTGCTGTTGCAGAGGCGTCAGCTGCATCCGATCGCAAACTCCAATTTCGGCATCCACCCGCCCCTGGTAAAGGATCTTTCCGCCGGTTTGACCAATTCTACTTGTATCTCTGACCGGACCGCCGCCGAACGGATGCGCATTGTAAGTGATCATCCCTACGGGCCACTGCGGCGGGCCCGGTTGGCATCTAACGTCGCACCATTCGTGGTACAGGATGAATGCTTTTCGGTCGCCAGCTGACCGAGGCATCCTGCTCCGCAGGACTTCAACATCCTTCAAGACTATAAGTAACACGGGGTGATTGTCTTTGGCGTCGGACAGATTGCGCGCCGACGCTAAGCGTCCGCGAAATACGAGCGGCCCAAGATACTCCAATGCTTCCCGCGCCTCAGCGTCCTGCCGTCGCTTTTGTGCATCGCCATCCTTGCGACTGAAATTCCACCAGCGCGGCTTGGCGCAATCGAGCGCGTCTGCGCCGCTTGGGCACGCTAGCAAGAAGATCAATAGAATGACAAAGACAAGCGAACGCATCAGGTCGGCTCGATTGCAAGGCTGCTTACGTTAGAGCGCTGACCCGCCCGGGGGCAAGCTGTTTCGGGGCATTTGCGCCTTCCGTGCCCAGCAAGTAGGGCGGATTAGCGGAGCGTAATCCGCCGTTCTTCGTCGTGAAGCGCGGCGGATTGCGCCCTACGCTTTGTTGTCGTCCGCGTCACCAGATCGGAGGCTCGGGTGTGCGTTGAAGCGATGCAGGAGGGAGTGTCTTTTCATATTGCTCCAAATAGTCCGCCAGCGGTTGTGCGGTGCCCGTGATGCGTAGCTCAAGCGTATCTCTGTCGACGATGATGGGCGCGTTTCCAGCAAGCTGTGCCGAAAGATTGCCCTCGTCCAGATACTCGTTGGACTGGTAGAAGAATATCCAGCCGTAGGGCTTTGCCATGGTGAGTTCGCGCTGTATGCGAGCCTGTCCCTCGGATTTAAGGTCGACCCACGTCGTTGCCAGTGCTGCTGCCTGCTTGAATTCCACCGTGTCGCGGTCCATTGGCCAATGAGAAGCTTCGCCAGTTCACGGTATCCGATGAACGGCGAGGATCATCAGCCAAGTTCCCATCGCCGACAAGGCGGTCACATCCACGACGAGCCAAATTTTTCGATGGCTTGAGCGGGTCGATGTTTACGGCCGGCTAAACCCGCCGCGCTGCACGCCGAGACTGTCCGCCTAACAAAGGGAGATCCTCATCAGGCGCTGCCAATGTCTTCTGAAAAACGTTATTCGCTTGACAATTTAGCCAAATCAGCATTATTGTTCCCGCCATCCCGTTGCACGGTAGGGGACGGTTCGCGGTCGTCACGGACGTTGGCAGCGGGAAGCGGTGGACGCGGGGTGGCGGCGTGCTGTTGGCACGGACGAACGTTTGCCTCGCGGACGGTGAAGGCGTGTGGTTCTGATACTCCGACGCTAGTATCAACGTTGCGACGACGCTCACGCGTCGCGCGGCGGATGGTGGCCAGAAAGCCCGCGCACCAGGAAGAGCACGCTATAGCCTGTTAAAGCCATCGCGTGGGGAAGGCCGGGCGTTCTCGGCCAGACCTGTGGTACCTGCCGCCTGCATTTTTTTGAGCAGGCGGGCCACGGGCGCGGCCAGCGCCCGGCCTTCCCTGCGCCCTCCATCTGGAGAGGGCGGGAGTTGGAGCATCACTCGGGCGCGGAATGCGTCGCGAGGCGGTGGATGCTCGTTCCCGATCGACGCGATGCTGTTTGAGATTGTGGAGATGATGATGCTGCTGGTGCGGTGCGCCGGCAGGGCAGGGCGTGTCGCGACATTTGCCGTTGTGTCGTTCGCTCCTTCGGGGGCCTCATGGTTCGAGACGCGCCGCACGCGGCGCTCCTCATGAGGGTCGAGGTCTCGCCGCGATGACGGTCGGCTCCCCTCCCCCTTGCGGGGAGGGGTTGGGGGGGGGGTCTCCGGGCGAGGAGCTCTGTTGGGACGCGCCTGATGGTTCGTCCCAGGCGGTGATGCGGAAGTGTGGCGGCGAGGTGGTGGGCGTGAGAGTGGGGGCATTGCGCGAGTTGGTCTTGGCTGATCGAAGCAGCGGGACTCGTGGACCCCCACCCCCGACCCCTCCCCGCAAGGGGGAGGGGAGCCGACCACCGGTGCGGCAAGGTGGATGCCTATTCCGAGATGACGCATGAAAAAGGCCGCGCTGGGCGCGGCCTTTTTTGGAGTTCGGAGGGTGGAGGCGCTGGCCAGCGGCTACTTCGCCGCCGGGCCGATCGAGACCTTCAGCGTGCCGACGCCGTCGACGCCGCATTCGATCTTGTCGCCGGCCACCACGGCCGCCACACCCGCCGGGGTGCCGGTCATGATGATGTCGCCGGCGGCGAGCTCGACCTGCTGGGAGAGCTTCCAGATGATCTCCGGCACGTTCCAGATCAGCTCGGAGAGATCGCCGGCCTGGCGCTCGGTGCCGTTGACCGACAGCCAGATCTTGCCCTTCGCGGGGTGGCCGATCTTGGCCGCGGGCACCACGGCGGAGCAGGGCGCGGAATGGTCGAAGGATTTGCCGACCTCCCAGGGGCGCTGCATCTTGCGCGAGGCGAGCTGCAGGTCGCGGCGGGTGAGGTCGATGCCGACGGCGTAGCCATAGACGTGGTCGAGCGCCTTGTCGGTCGCAATGTTCAGGCCGCCGCTCTTCATCGCGACCACCAGCTCGACCTCGTGATGCATGTCCTGGGTCAGCGGCGGATAGGGGATGACGGCGCCCTCGGGCGCCAGCATGTCGGCGTGCTTGGCAAAGAAGAACGGCGGATCGCGCTCGTCATTGCCCATCTCGCGGATGTGCTCGAGATAGTTGCGGCCGACGCACCAGATGCGGCGGACGGGAAACACGCCGGCTTCGCCTTGGACGGGCAGAGAAGGCTGCGGGAAGGCCGGGATGACGGTGGAGCTCATGAAAGGTCTCGATGCGGTGAAATGGGCTTTTCAGGACGTCGCGGTCATGGGGATGACGTTTGGCCCCATGTCGCGCTGTTGCAGGCGGAAGAACGAAGCATAGCGGCCGCCACGGCGCAACAGATCGTCATGCCGGCCGCGCTCGACGATCTCGCCGGCCTCGACCACCAGGATGGCGTCGGCGTTCATGATGGTGTGCAGGCGGTGCGCGATGACGATGGTGGTGCGGTTCTGGCAGAGATGCTCGATCGCCTCCTGCACCTGGCGCTCGGACTCGGAGTCCAGCGCCGCGGTGGCTTCGTCGAGCAGGATGATCGGTGCGTTGCGGATCAGCGCGCGGGCGACCGCAATGCGCTGGCGCTGGCCGCCGGAGAGCTGCGTTCCGTGCTCGCCGACCGGCGTGTCGTAGCCGAGCGGGAAGCCCATGATGAAGTCGTGGGCGCAGGCGGCCTTCGCCGCCTCGATGATCTCGGCCTCGGTCGCGCCCGGCTTGCCGAAGGCGATGTTGGCGCGGATGGTGTCGCGGAACAGATAGACGTCCTGGCCGACATAGGCGGTCTGCGCGCGCAGGCTCCGCCGCGACACTGCCGTGATCGACTGGCCGTCGATCAGGATCTCGCCCGCGGCGATCTCGTGGAAGCGCAGCAGCAGTGCCAGCACGGTGGACTTGCCGCCGCCGGATGGGCCGACGAGCGCGGTGACCTTGCCGGGCTCGGCCACGAAGCTCATGCGCCGAAGCACCGGCTCGTTGTCGCGATAGGCGAAGGAGACGTCGCGCAGCTCGATCTTGGCGTCGCTGAGCTTGAGCGCCGGCTTGTCGTCGTCGGGCTGCTCGCTGGCCGGGCTGTCGACCACCTCGAGCAGCATGCGGGCGCCGACCAGCTGGCTGTTGAGATCGATGTTGAGCCGCGCAAGACGCTTGGCAGGCTCGGTCGCCATCAGGAAGGCGATCATGAACGAGAAGAACTGGCCCGGCGTCGCGTTGAGCGCGACCACCGAGTAGCCGGCATACATCAGGCAGCCGGCGACGGCGAAGCCGCCGAGCATCTCCATCAGCGGATTGGAGCGGTTGGAGACGCGGGCCATCTTGTTGGCGTTGCGCTCGACGACCGCGATGTTCTCGTTGATGCGCGCTCGCATCGTGTCCTCGAGCGTGAACGCCTTGACGGTGCGGATGCCCTGCAGCGATTCCTGCATCGTCTCGAGGATGTCGGCGGTGCCGGTGAACTGGTTGTAGGCGAGGCCCTTGATGCGCTTGACCAGCTTGCGCAGCACCAGCATCGCCGGCGGCACCACGACGAGGCCGAGCAGCGACATCCAGGGATCCTGCATGACCATCACGCCGATCATGGCGATCAGGGTGACGAAATCACGCCCGATGGCGTTGATCAGCATGTTGAGGATGTCGGTGATCGACTTGGCGCCAGAGGTGAGGCGGGCGAGGAACTCCGAGGAATGGCGCTCGGAGAAGAAGCCGACGCTCTCGTTCATCAGCTTGGCGAACAGCTGCCGCTGATTGTTGGCGAGGATGGCGTTGGAGATCTTGGACAGGATGACGGCGTAGCCGTAGGTGGTCACGCCCTTGACGAACAGCAGCAGCACGGTGACGCCGGAGAGCACGACGATACCCGGGATGCTCTTCTCGACATAGGCCTTGTTGATGACCTGGCCGAGCACGTAGGTCGCAGCCGCGCTCGCGCCGGCCGCGACCGCCATCAGCGCGAAGGCGGTGAGGTAGCGCCGCCAATAGACGAGGCCCTGTTCCATCACCAGGCGCCGGACCAGGATCGCGGCACCATAGGGATCGTCGGTGATCTTCTTCGGAAATTCGGCCATTCTGGTCCCTGGCCGCCGGGGCAAATCGCCGGGCGGGCAAGAAGGCTTGCCCGCTCGGGGCGGCTTTTTCAAGCCCCCCGGTGTCCGGCTAAGTCGTTGATTCTACGCTGAGGCCCGCTGCTCTTGGTCGCTGTGGCGTTCCAGGAACAGTTTCTGCTCCCAGGCCAGCGCATGGGCGGCGATGGTTTCCAGATTGTCGTAGGCCGGGGTCCAGTCCAGGAGCGACCGGAGCCGGCCGGTATCGGCGACCATGCTCATGATGTCGCCGGGGCGGCGCGGGGCGGTTTGCACCGGAATGGCGCGGCCGGAGACGCGGCGGACGGCCTCGATGGTCTCGAGCACGGAATAGCCGCGGCCATAGCCGCAGTTCAGCGTGGTGGAGGCGCCGCCGGTTCGCAGATAGGCCAGCGCGGCGCGATGCGCCTGGGCGAGATCGCAGACATGGATGAAGTCGCGGATGGCGGTGCCGTCCGGGGTCGGATAGTCGGTGCCGTAGATGTCGATCTTGGCGCGCTGGCCGGTCGCGACCTCCATCGCGATCTTCATCAGATGCGTCGCGCCGACGGTGGCGAGCCCGATGCGTCCATGCGGATCGGCGCCGGCGACGTTGAAGTAGCGCAGCGCGACGTAGTTGAGATCGTACGCGGCGGCGGTGTCGTGCAGCATGATCTCGGCCATCAGCTTCGAGGTGCCGTAGGGCGAGGTCGGCCGCGTCGGCGCGCTCTCGGGCACCGGAACCTGGTCCGGATTGCCGTAGACGGCGGCAGTGGAGGAGAAGATGAAGCGGCTGACGCCGCGCTTGACCGCCGCGTTCAAGAGGTTGCGCGTCGTCATCGTGTTGTTGCGGTAGTACAGCAAGGGATCGCGCACCGATTCCGGCACCACGACGGAGCCGGCGAAGTGGATGATGCTGTCGACGCCATGCTGGCTGATGACGCCGTCGACGAGATTTTCGTCGCCGGCATCACCGATGAACAGCGGCACCTCGCTGGGCACGAAGCCGGAGAAGCCGGTCGAAAGATTGTCGATCACCACGACGCTTTCGCCGGCTTCCGCCAGCGCCAGCACCATGTGGCTGCCAATATAGCCGGCGCCGCCGGTGACAAGTACGGTCATTGTTTGACGCGATCCCTGCTTGTTTTGCGGCAAACTAACGCCCGCGAAATGAAGGACCTGTTGCGGGGGATCGCGAACTGGCGGCCGTGCTGAATGTTGCGTATAGGGGATCGTTAAAATTGGAGTCGATGGTGCAAGCCGAGCCGTTTTTCGCTGGAGATCTCGACGTCATCGTGCCGAACCTGCACCGGCGCTACTCGGGTGTGACGGCGACCAACCGCATGGTGGCGCCGAAGTTGGCGAAGCTGGTGCGCGCGGCGTGGCTCGGGACCTATGCGCCGGAGGGGATCGCGCGGATGCGCGCGGGTGATCTTCTCAAGGTCTGGGGCCGGCGGAGGCCGTTGATCTGGCACGCGCGTCGCAATGACGAGATGATCGTCGGCGTGCTTCTGCGTGCGCTTGGCTGGCCGTTCAAGCTGGTCTTCACCTCGGCCGCGCAGCGCCATCACAGCTGGATCACGCGCTGGCTGATCCGCCGCATGGACGCGATCATCGCGACCAGCGACATCTCGGCGTCCTACCTGAAGCGCGAAGCGACGGTCATCACGCACGGTGTCGACACCGAGGTGTACAAGCCGCCGGCCGATCGCGCCTTGGCGTTTGCCGAAAGCGGGCTACCCGGTAAATACGCGATCGGCTGCTTCGGTCGCGTCCGCGCGCAGAAGGGCAGCGACGTGTTCGTCGCCGCGATGTGCCGGCTGCTGCCGCGCTATCCGGATTTCTCAGCAGTGCTGGTCGGCGCGGTCACCCCGGAGCAGCTGCCGTTCGCGAGCGAGCTGAAGAAACAGATCGCGGCCGCGGGCCTCGAGACGCGCATCGTGATCACCGGCGAGCTCGACATCGCGGACGTGCAGCGCTGGTACCAGCGCCTGACGATCTACGCCTTCACCTCGCGCAACGAAGGCTTTGGCCTGACCCTGATCGAGGCCATGGCCGCAGGCGCCGCGCTGGTCGCCGCGCGTGCAGGCGCCGCCGAGATCGTAGTCGAGGAGAGCGTCACCGGGGAGCTGGTGCCGCCGGGTGATGTCGATGCGCTCGTTGCCGCGCTGGAGCCGCTGCTGCGGGATCCGGAGGCGGCGCGCGTGATGGGTGAGAAGGCGCGGACGCGCGTGGTGGAGAAATTCAGCCTCGAGGCCGAGGCCGAGAAGATCGCCGCGGTCTATCGTCGGCTGGTCTGAGCGATGACCTCAGTGACGAACGCATCGAGGTCGCCGCCGGCGAACAGGAAGCCGGGCAGGCCGGCCGCCTCGGCGGCCGCGATGTCGGACGATCGGTCGCCGATCACGAAGCTGCCTTCGCGCCTGATAGGCCAGTGCTGCATCAGGTCGAGGATCATCCCCGGCGCTGGCTTGCGCCAGGGATGCTCGCGCAGATATCGCTCGACGGAGCCTCTGGTATGGTACGGGCAGTAGCGGATGTCGTCGATCACGGCACCCTGCGCCGCCAGCTCCGCCCGCATCCAGTCGTGCAGGCCGAGCACGTCGTCCTCGCTGAACAGCCCGCGCGCGACGCCGGACTGGTTGGTGAACAGGAAGACGTGATAGCCGGCCTCGTTCAGCCGCCGGATCGCCGGCACCACGTTCGGCATCCAGCGGATGCGCTCCGGCGAGCCGATGTAGTTGTCGTCATGATTGATGACGCCGTCGCGATCGAGGAACGCCGCCGGCTTGAGTTGAGCCGTCGTCATCTAGCTCGCGTCCCGCATCAACGCCGCCTCGATCGCCTCGCAGATCCCATGCGCTGTGGCGAGATGGATCTGCTGGATCAGCGGCGTATCGTCGCTCGGCGCGACCAGCAGCTCGTCGCAGAACTCGCCCATCGAAAGTCCCTTGGTCCCGGTGAAGCCGACCGTGACCAGCCCGCGCTCGCGCGCCTTGCGCAGCGCGTTGAGGATGCTGGGCGAGCGGCCGGAGGTCGAGATCGCCAGCAGCACGTCGCCACCAGTGCCGAGCCCCTCGACCTGGCGGGCGAACACGTGATCGAAGCCGTAGTCGTTGCCGATCGCGGTCAGCGCCGAAGTATCGGTGGTCAGCGCAATCGCCGCCCAGGCTGGTCGCTCCTGCTTGTAACGGCCAACGATCTCGGCGGCGATGTGTTGCGCGTCCGCCGCGCTGCCGCCATTGCCGATGATCAGGAGCTTGTGGCCGGCGCGCAGCGCCGCAATGATCATCGCCGCGATCCGGCCGGCGCTGTCGAGCAGCGCGGCATCACCCGCGGCACGCTCCATCGCTGCGTGGGAGCGAGCGAGATGGCTTGCGATCAGGTCTTGCGGTGCTTGGGTCACGATCACGGCTCGGGCTGCGATGAGGGCGGTGTAGGGGGCGCGATGCCCAAGTGCAAGCTAGGGCGTGACCGGGATCGCCGCATCGGCCAGAACCCGCTGGGCGATGGCGGCGACATCGGTCGCCGGAATGTCGCGCATGCAGCGATGGTCGTTCATGCGGCAGACCGGCCGATGGCACGGCTGGCAGGGCACCTCGGTCTTGGTCTGGACGGTCGCGGCAAGGCCGTTGAGCGGCGCCCAATGGTAGGGGCTGGTGGGGCCGAAGATGCCCATGGTCGGTGTGCCCAGCGCTGCCGCGATGTGCATCAGCCCCGAATCGTTGGAAATGGCCACGCCCGCGGCGGCCATGGCCAGGATGCCGTTGCGCAGGTCGGTGCCGGTCAGGTCGCGGACGCCGGAACCCCCGGTGGCGACGATGTCGGCCGCCAGCGCCTTCTCGCCGGGACCGCCGACCACCCAGACGTCGAGGCCGGCGTCGAGCAGCAGCCGGGCCGCCTCGCCGTAGAACGGCCAGCGCTTGGCGGCGCCGACCGAGCCGGGCGCCAGCGCCACGGCGGGGCGGCTTCCGAGGCCGTTGGCCTCGCGCCAGCGCGCGACGTCCTCGGCCGGCACCCGGAGCTGCGGGACCGGCCATTCCGGCGGCAGCGGCGCGCAGTCCGGCAGGGCCAGCGCGGCGTTCTTGTCGATGAAGCGGGGCAGCGCCTTCTCGCCCCAGCGCCAGCGGTTGAGCAGCCCGAACCTGATCTCGCCGACGAAGCCCACCCGCTCGGGGATGGCGGCCAGCGCCGGCGCCAGGGCCGATTTCCAGGTCCGCGGCATCACCAGGGCGGTGCGATAGTGGCGTTCGCGCAACATGCTGGCGAGATGCCACTGCTTGGCGAGCGCCAGCCGGCTGCGCGGCAGATCCCAGACGATGCCGGAGCGGACGCCGGGCATGTAATCGACCAGCGGGGCGCATAGCGAGGTCACCAGCAAGTCCACGGGGCGATTCGGCCAGCGCTCCTTGAGCACCCGGACCACGGTGTGGCCGCGGACGAAGTCGCCGATCCACATATAGGGGATGATCAGGACCGGGCTGGTGTCGTCAGCATCCACCGCGATCTTGGCCGAATTTGCATTCATTCTTTGTCTGCCTGGCTGCGGGCCGCTGGTACCCTCTCGGCCGCCGCAGGTAAAGTGGCCGCGTCGGCCGTCACCAAAGCGCTTACACTTTGCCGCCGCATGCGCTACGCGAAGGCCTGGTTGTTCGGGGATCAGGGACGGGTTGCGCAATGTTGCTGGTGACCGGCGGCGCCGGGTTTATCGGATCGAATCTGGTCGCGGCGCTCAACGATGCCGGCCGAACCGACATCGTCGTCTGCGACACGCTGGGCAGCGAGGGCAAGTGGCGCAACCTCGCCAAGCGGCAGCTGGCCGACGTCGTGCCGCCCTCGGATCTGGACGTCTGGCTGAAGGGCCGAAGGCTCGACGCCGTCCTGCACATGGGCGCGATCTCCGCGACCACGGTGGTCGACGGCGACCTGGTGATGGAGCGCAACTTCCGCAGTTCCTTGCGGCTGCTCGACTGGTGCACGGCGAACACCACGCCGTTCATCTACGCCTCGTCGGCGGCGACCTATGGCGACGGCGCCCAGGGCTTCGTCGATGATCCCTCGCTCGCAGCACTCAAGACGCTCAGGCCGATGAACCTGTACGGCTGGAGCAAGCATCTGTTCGACACCGCGATCGCGGCGCGCGCCGAGCGCGGCGAGCGGCTGCCGCCGCAATATGTCGCCTTGAAATTCTTCAACGTGTTCGGTCCCAACGAGTACCACAAGGGATCGATGATGAGCGTGCTGACGCGGCGCTTCGACGACATCAAGGCCGGGCACACGCTGCAGCTGTTCAAGTCGCATCGTGAAGGAATTGCCGACGGCGATCAGCGCCGCGATTTCATCTATGTCGATGACGTCGTGCGCGTGATGCTGTGGTTGCTGGCGACGCCCTCCGTCTCCGGGCTGTTCAACGTCGGCACGGGGCAGGCGCGCAGCTTCAAGGACATGATGCTCGCAGTCTATGCCACGCTCGGCGCAACGCCCCGGATCGTGTACGTCGACATGCCCGAGGCGATTCGCGGCAGCTACCAGTACTTCACCCAGAGCAAGGTCGACCGGCTCTTGGCCGCCGGCTACAACGGCGGCTTCACGCCGCTCGAGGATGCCGTGGCCGGCTATGTCCGAGACTATCTCGATTCCGCCGACCGCTTCCGCTAGACGAATTGGTTCTGACCACTGCACCCGAGACTGCCGCTGATGTTCGACTTTGACGATCTCTCGCAAGCGATCGCCCGCCAGACGGTGCTGTGCGTCGGCGACCTGATGCTGGACGAGTTCGTCTATGGCGAGGTGTCGCGGATTTCGCCCGAGGCGCCGGCACCCGTTCTCGCCGTTCAGCGCAGCGAGACCAATATCGGCGGCGCCGGCAATGTCGCGCGCAACATCGCCGCGCTGGGCGCGCGCTGCATCTTCGTCGGCCTGGTGGGGCAGGATGCGGCCGGCGATCAGCTTCAGGCCGAGCTCGCCAAGGTCGCGGGCATCGAGAGCGTGCTGGTGCGCGATCCCACGCGGCCGACGACGCGCAAGGTCCGCTTCGTCTCGGAGCATTTCTCCACCCACATGCTGCGCGCCGACTGGGAGCGCGCCGCGCCGGCAGCCGGCGATATCGAGCAGAAGCTGATCGATGCGATCCTGCCGCTGCTGGCGCGGGCCGACATCGTGCTGCTGTCGGACTACGCCAAGGGGGTGCTGACCGCGCGCGTCCTGCGCAACGTGATCGATGCCACGCGCAAGGCCGGCAAGCGGGTGATCGTCGATCCCAAGAGCGCGAATCTCGCGATCTATCGCGGCGCCAGCGTGTTGACGCCGAACCGCAAGGAGTTTTCGGAGGCGACCCGCAGTCGCGCCGAGACGGAGCAGGAGATCGCCGCGGCTGCGCAGGATGCGATCTATCTCGCCGATTGCGAGGCGATCCTGGTGACACAGAGCGAGCGCGGCATGACGCTGGTGCCGCGCCAGGGCGATCCGGTTCACGTGCCGGCCTATCCGGTCAAGGTGCGCGACGTCTCCGGTGCCGGCGATACCGTGGTCGCCGTTCTCGCGGTCACGCTCGCGGCGGGCGCCGTGTGGGAAGACGCCTTGCGGATGGCGAGCGCCGCCGCCGCCGTGGCGGTCAGCAAGCAGGGCACGGCCAGCGTG
Source organism: Bradyrhizobium sp. HKCCYLS2038 (assembly GCF_051167655.1). NCBI lineage: Bacteria > Pseudomonadati > Pseudomonadota > Alphaproteobacteria > Hyphomicrobiales > Nitrobacteraceae > Bradyrhizobium > Bradyrhizobium sp. HKCCYLS2038. Next base: position 2,068,353 of record NZ_JBNPTM010000001.1, read on the forward strand.
ACTTCGGCGGAGCTGCGCCGCAAGATTCTGCCGCATGCGTATCGGGCGGCAGAAGAGAAGATCATCGACAACGACGGCGAGCTCGCAGCTCGTGTCGCCGCGTGGCGCGGCGAGGGGCTGCGCGTCGGCTTCACCAATGGCTGCTTCGACATTCTGCATCCGGGCCATGTGAAGGTGCTGACGGCGGCGCGGGCTGCCTGCGACCGCCTGGTGGTCGGATTGAACAGCGATGCATCGGTCAAGCGGCTGAAGGGGGAGAGCCGTCCGGTGCAGGACGAGCGCGCCCGTGCGGAAGTCCTGGCCGCTCTCGAGGCGGTGGACATTGTCGCCATCTTTGCGGAGGACACGCCGCTGCGCCTGATCGAGATGGTCCGGCCGAGCGTGCTGGTCAAGGGCGGCGACTATACGCGCGAGCAGGTCGTCGGACACGAGGTTGTCGAGGCCGGCGGCGGCCAGGTGATCCTGATCGACATTCTCAGGGGACACAGCACGACGGCCCTGGTCGACCGTGCCCGGAGCGAGGTCCGATGAGCGCGCTGGCAGGTCATCCGGGGCCGGCGCTGCTGGCGCGCCGTTGGCGCGACCCGGCAGCATGGCGAACCACAGGTGACGTCGTCGCCATCCTGCTCGCCGCCGCGCTGCCCTGGTCGACGTCCCTGGTCTCGATTCTCGGCGTGGTGATGCTGATCACGATGGTGCCGTTCCTCGACCTGAATCGGTTGCTGCAGATCCTGAGGCGGCCGATCTCATGGGCGCCGATTGCGCTGTTCGTGCTGGCATTGGTCGGAACGCTGTGGTCCGACGTGGCGTGGGGGGCACGGCTCTATGCGGTCGGGCCGGCGGCCAAGCTGTTGGTGCTGCCGGCGCTGTTCTATCATTTTCAGCGCTCCGAGCGCGGCCTTTGGGTCTTCACGGCGTTTCTCGTCTCCTGCGTGCTGATGGTCGTCATGTCCACGGCGGTTGCGTTCAATCCTGCGCTGGCGCTCAAGGCCAATGCCGATCGCGGCATCTTCGTGAAGAACTACATCGACCAGGCCCAGGAATTCTCGCTGTGCGCGGTGGCGCTCGCCTATCCGATCGCCCAGCTCGTGCGCGCTCGCCGGTTCGGCGCAGCCGTTTTCCTCACCGCGATCATGGCCGCCTTTCTCGCCAACATGATCTTCGTCGTCGTTTCGCGCACTGCGCTGGTGACGATCCCGATCTTGCTCGGCGTGTTCGGCCTGATCCACCTGAAATGGCGGGCCAACCTGCTGATCGCGGTCGGCGCGATCCTGATCGGTCTGGCGGCGTGGTCGGTCTCGCCGCAATTGCAGAGCAGGGTTGCGACGTTCACGACGCAGTATGAGGCCTACAGGAACGACCATGGCATCACGTCGGTCGGCGAACGGCTGGAGTTCTGGCGCAAATCGCTGCGCTTTTTCGCCGATGCTCCGCTGATCGGACATGGCTCGGGTTCGACGCGCCATCTGTTCGAACTGGCCGCGAGCGGGCCTTCCTACGTCTCCTCGAGTCAGGTCGTCGGCAATCCGCACAATCAGACGCTCAATGTCGCCGTGCAGTGGGGAACGGTGGGGATCATCATTCTCTACGTCATGTGGGCGGTCCACCTGCTGCTGTTCCGCGGTGACGGTTTCGTTCCCTGGATCGGACTACTCGTCGTCGTGCAGAACATTTTTACGTCGCTGTTCAACTCCCACATCTTCGATTTTCACGAGGGATGGATGTACGTGATCGGTGTCGGGGTTGCGGGCGGCATTTTGCTGCGGTCGAAGTCGGAGCCCGAGGGAGTGCGGGGGTCCGCTGTCGCATGACGCGTTTGTCTCAACTGACCTCCCGAAACCTCCTGATCGCCCTGCATGACCTGCTGGTCAGCACCACGGCGCTGTTCGCTGCATTCTATATCCGTTTCGAGGGCGCCAGCACATTCTGGGAGCGGGTGCCGCTGCTCCTGCAGCTGTTGCCATATTTCATCGTCTTCAGCTTCGTCGTGTTCTATTTCTCTAACCTTCTCACCACAAAATGGCGGTTCATCTCGCTGCCGGACGCGCTCAACATCGTGCGCGTCGCAACCGTGCTGACGCTTGCGCTTCTGGTGCTCGATTACATCATCGTTGCACCGAACGTCCGCGGTACGTTCTTCTTTGGCAAGCTCACAATCATCCTGTACTGGTTCCTGGAGATCTTCGCGCTGAGCGCGATGCGTTTCGCCTACCGCTATTTTCGCTACACGCGGGTACGCCGTCACGCTAAATCGGAGGACTCGGCTCCGGCGCTGCTGATCGGCCGCGCGGCGGATGCCGAGGTCGTGCTGCGCGGTATCGAGAGCGGGGCGGTCAAGCGCATTTGGCCTATTGGCGTTCTCTCGCCCTCCACAGCCGATCGTGGCCAGCTCATCCGCGGCGTTCCGGTGTTGGGCGGGATCGACGACGTCGAGGATGTTGCTGCCGATTTTGCCCGGCGTGACCGGCCGATAGCGCGTGCTTTGATGATGCCGACCGCGTTCGAGCCCGACTGCCATCCGGAGACGTTCCTGATGCGCGCACGCCGGCTGCGGCTGATCGTCAGCCGGCTGCCATCGCTGGAGAACGGCGATGCGCCGCGGCTGGCCCCGGTGGCCGTCGAGGACCTCCTGCTGCGGCCGAGCCAGAAGATCGACTATGATCGACTGGAGTTGCTGGTGCGCGGCAAGGCGGTGGTCGTCACGGGGGGCGGTGGCTCCATCGGGGCTGAGATCTGTCAGCGCGTCGTAGCCTTCGGCGCTTCGCGGCTGCTGATCCTGGAAAACTCGGAGCCAGCACTTTATGCAGTCACCGAGGCGCTCGCGGTGGACCGCGAGGCTATTGTGGCCGTCGAAGGTCGCATTGCCGACATCCGCGATCGTGACCGCGTGTTCGCACTCATCGGTGAGTTCAAACCAGATCTCGTGTTTCACGCCGCCGCCTTGAAGCATGTGCCGATTCTCGAGCGCGATTGGAGCGAGGGCGTCAAGACCAACATCTTCGGCTCGATCAACGTGGCCGATGCCGCGGTGGCCTCGGGCGCCGAGGCGATGGTGATGATCTCGACCGACAAGGCGATCGAGCCGGTCTCGATGCTCGGCCTCACCAAACGTTTCGCCGAGATGTACTGCCAGGCGCTCGACCGCCAACTCGCGGAGCGGCCGGTGGGCCGGCCGCCGATGCGGCTGATCTCTGTGCGGTTTGGCAACGTGCTGGCGTCGAACGGCTCGGTGGTGCCGAAGTTCAAGGCGCAGATCGACGCCGGCGGCCCGGTGACGGTGACGCACCCGGACATGGTGCGCTACTTCATGACCATCCGCGAAGCCTGCGATCTCGTTATCACCGCGGCGTCGCATGCCCTGGCGCCGCAACGGCCGGACGTCTCGGTCTACGTACTCAACATGGGTCAGCCGGTCCGCATCGTGGAGCTGGCCGAGCGCATGATCCGCCTCTCGGGCTTGCAGCCGGGCTACGACATCGAGATCAAGTTCACCGGCATCCGCCCGGGCGAGCGGCTCAACGAAATCCTGTTCGCGAGCGAGGAACCGCCGGTCGAGATCGGCGTGGCCGGCATCATGGCGGCGACGCCGAACGAGCCTCCGATGCAGACGCTGAAGGCGTGGATCGCGGCGCTCGACCAGGCCATCACGCGTAATGATCCGGTCACGATCAAGTCGGTGCTGAAGGATGCCGTGCCCGAGTTCGGCTCAAGCGCCGCGTGAGCGCGGTTGCGAGAAGCGCCGCATCAGGTAAGCCACCGCGCCGAGGCCGATCACGAGCAGAATGGCGTCGGCGGCCGTCGAGCGCAGCCCGATCGAGACGCTGGCGAGCACGGCGAGAGCAATATTGAGGGCGAACACCTCGCCGACGACACGCGTGACGGCAAAGCCGTTGTCGGTGGCGCGCTGATAGAAATGGGTGCGATGCGCCGCCCAGAACGGCTCGCGCCGGGCCATCCGCCGGAGCAGCGTGAAGGTGGCATCGACGAGATAATACAGCGGCAGCAGCAGCGCCGCAGCGATGTATCCCTGCCACGCCAGGGAGAGCAGGCCCCAGCCCAGCAGCAGCCCGATCGGCAGGCTGCCGACGTCGCCGAGAAAGACTCTTGCGACAGGACGGTTGAAGGGCGCAAAGCCGAGCATCGCGCCGCAGAGCGCTGCGGCGATGGCGGTCGCCGGCCAGGGCAGCTCACCGGAGATGCCGAACATGACCAGCGTTGCCGTGATCGGCACCGTCTCGGCCACGGTCATCAGGTCGAGCCCGTCCATGAAGTTGACGAGGTTGACGAACCAGAGGCCGGCGATCAGCAGCAAGGTGCGCTCGGCCAGCAGCGGGATCGGAAACAGCCGAAGGTCATCCGGAGCGGCGAACACGACCAGGCCGACCGCGAGCCCCTGCAGTACGAAGCGCGGCAGCACCGGGATCGGCCTGATGTCGTCGACCAGGCCGACCAGCGCCAGCATCGGCACGGCAATGAACAGCATCAGGATCGGCGCGAAGCCCATCACGGACGCGAACGCGCCACCGACCACCAGCGTCGCGCCGACCACAGCGATCCCCGCGCCCTGCGGGGTCGGGATCTTGTGTGACGAGCGGGCGTTCGGCCGTGCCAGCGCGTAGCGTTGCAGCAGCGGGCGGAGCAGCACGATCAGGACGGCGCACATCACGGCCGCGAGCACGGCGATGGCAACGACAATCGCGGCGGGATCGGCGATCATCCGCGCGCATCCGCGGCCGCAGTGAGGCGATCATAGAGCGCGACCACCGAGCGGCCGATGATCCGCGCAGACAGCTTGTCCTCGACCAGTTGACGAGCGGCCGCGCCATAACGGGCGCGCAGCCCGGGCGAGGTCGCCAGTTGCGCCATGGCCTGCGCCAGCGCGGCTGCATCCTCGATCGGGACGGACAGCCCGGTCTGGCCATGGATCGCGATCTCACGGCAACCGGGCGCGTCGGTGGAGATCAGCGGCCGGCCGCAGGCTGCGGCTTCGAGCAGGCTCACCGGAAGTCCTTCGCGATGGGAAGGCAGCACGGCGATGTGGCAGCGCCGCCAGAGTTCGGTGATGTCCTTGATCTGGCCTAGCAGGGTCATGCCGGCTTCGCGGCGCCAGGCTTCGACCTCCTCGGGCGACACCGAGGCCGGGTTGGCGGGATCGGGAGAGCCGGCGATCAGGAGCTGATAGTCGTTTCCTTGCTGGCGCAACGTGCGGTGAGCTGCGACCAGCGCCCGGACGCCCTTGTCGGTCAGCAGTCGGCCGGCAAAGCCGAAGGTGATCGATCCGTCCGGCTCGGGCAGGGGCTGGAAGCGCTCGGTATCGACACCGGAGCCTGGGATCAGCGTGATCTTGTCGCCTCTTACACCCATGGCCTGCAGCGCGTCGCGATCGTCCGGGTTCTGCACCAGCACGCAACTCGATGCCCGGTTCATGAGCAGCGGCAGCAGCCTCAGCAGGCCCTGCTTGAGCAGACGCGAGCGCCAGCTCGACGACGTGAAGACATAGCCGAGGCCGGTCATGGCATTGACGACGGGCGTGGCCCGTCCGAGCGCGGCCAGCGAGCCGAGCACGCTCGATTGCAGCCCGGAATGGTGCACGACGTCCGGCTTGATCGCAGCCTCCACGGCGCGGATGGCGCGGATCGTCGGCAGGGCCGTCGACGGCGACAGGCCGCCGCGCCGGAACGGGATCGGGTGCAGGACGAAGCGCTCGGCTTCGATCGCGGCCGCGCCGGCGTTGACGTTGGTCGCGACATGCACCTCGTAGCCGGCCTCGCGCGCTGCACGGGCCATCGGCAGGCGATGCATCAGAAAGGCGAAATCCTCGTTGGCCACGTAGAGCAGGCGGCGCGGCGAAGCGGGGTAGGGCGGGGACATCAACATCAACGGTTCGGGGTTTGAAGGGCCGTATAGGCCAAGATCACCCGGCGCGCGAGCCGTTATATGCGCCAAACCATCTTGGGAGGCGTGCTGCCGCTCGATCCCGCCGGCAGGTCCTTGAATGTAGTGTCGCCAGGGCGGGCATTGTTGGCAAGCTCTGAGCTTCGATCAAGGAGATTGGCGGCGCGTGCGGCCAGCCACAAGAATTAGCGGCGTCGCGCTCAGCAATGCATAGAACCGGAACGCCAAGTGAGCCAAATCTTGATGTGCGAGGCATCGCGCGGCTCCTGTGCAACCGATGTCTCTGTGGGGCGCCGCGCCACCGATTACGGTGAGCCCATCGTCGGCAGCTGGTTCATCCGATGCCGGGTTGCCTCGAATGTCGCGCGTCACAGGGCCTACGGTAATCCCGTGTTGCGGACGCGATCGCGATCGCGAGCCGGGCCGGCGCTGGGCGATGAGGTGCAGCGCGACATCGGTCTCGTTGGCTGCGCAATCCAGACGAGCGCAGCACGGCGCGCTGCGCCGCCCAGGCCCAGGAAGAGCGCGAGCATGTACTGTCCAGCGACATGCCGTGGAGCGGCGCCGCCGCGCGGGCAGCACGCGCCGGAGACGCGCTGTTACCGACAAGCAACACTCGAACGGCGCCGAGTCTGATCATTTCCGCTCGAGAAAAGCCCGAGCTCGGAGATCAAACGCGGCGATCTCCGCCAGTTCACATGAAGCAGGTCGGATCGGCGGCCGTCCTTGTCGAGTAGTTCTGGCCATGAAAGCGCCAGTAGCGAGGACATCGGTGACGAAGTAGCAGCCGTGGGTGAGCGCGAGCTGACAGGCGGGCAACGTATCCGAAAGACGCAAAGCTTGAGGTCGAACCGGCCAAGCGCTTGCAGCGCGCTATGGGCGGTACAGCGAGGTGGGGCCCGACAAGTAGTTGTCGCTGACCCGCAGCATCTGCCAGACCTCCGCAGGCGAAAGGATCGCCGACGCGTAGGTGGACAGCATGACCGGGTTCAGCATGCGGCGCGCGGGGGAACCCCGTGGCCCCATGATCTCGCAGCAGCGGAAGAGAAGGCCGGCCTCGGGCCAGCAAGCTGCCTCTGCCAAAGCTTTTCGGGGTGGGTTCGTGGTCCTATGTCGGCGACCGTGCCGCCGCAGCATCATCGGACATGTCGCGTCAATCGGTCGGGAGTTCCTTGAGCACGTCTTCGAGTGGGCCGAAGGCCCGCGCCCGGCCTCCGTGCAGATAAAGGCCGAGATTGCAGGTCTCGAGCAGCAGGCCGAGATCGTGCGAGGCTAGTACCACAATACCCGACCGTTGCGTGATGTTCTGCAGTCGATCATGGGTCTTCTTGCGGAAATGGGCGTCGCCCACCGCGATCCATTCGTCCATCAGGACGATGTCGCCGTGGACCGAGCACGCGATCGAGAAGACTAGGCGTAGCAGCATCCCGGAGGAATAGGTGCGGATCGGGAACTCCAGATAGTCGCCGAGCTCGGCGAATTCGACGATCTCCGGCACGCGCTCCTCGATCTCTTTTGGGCTGAGGCCCAGGATAAGCCCGCGGGTGCGGATGTTCTCGTATCCGGAAGCTTCGTCGTCCAGGCCGAGGCCGATGTCGAACATCGGAACGTTGCGTCCGACGGTGCGCAAGGAGCCCCGTGTCGGCTCGTAGATGCCGGCCAGCAAGCGGATGAGTGTCGTCTTCCCGGCGCCGTTGTGGCCGACGAGGCCTAGTCGGTCACCCTGCTTCAGGGTGAAGCTGACGTCGTCGAGCGCCTGCACGAACTGAAATGAGCCCTCGCTCTTGGATACGCGACCGCCGACTCGCGACGCGGCATTGATAGCGAGATGCCGAAGCGACCGTGCGCTCGGCGAGGTCACGGGGAGTTCGATGCTGACGTTTTTGGCTTCGATCAGTGTCATCAGATGCTATTCCACACACCTTTCGGAATTTATTTTGAGACGAGTGCAGCGTACTTTGACCAAGCTGCCTTCGACCCAATTGCTTCAGATGCCGAGCGCGGCCAGCTTTGTCGTCAACCGATAACTGGACCGCGTTTGATGGGCAGATACGCGCTGACACAGGTTAGGCCCAGTACACGATCCGCGACCGGTAGCGCGTGTAGATGAAGATCATCGTCACCGTGGCGACGGCGACCAAGCCGATCGTCCCGGCCCAGCTCGCGAAGCTGGGAGCGATTCCCATTAGAGGATCGCGCGTCACCGCGAGCAGATAGGCGATCGGATTGAGCGCAACTACCCATTCGCCACCTTTGATCTGGGACGGCGCCCAGATGATGGGTGAGATGAAGAACAATAGCTGGATGATCGGGATCATGACGGGCGGCACGTCGCGGTAGCGCACGCAGATCATCGAGACGACCATCGTCGTGCTGACGATGAACACATAGACCAGCGCCAGCCCGAGCAGGCCGAGCAGGCTGACGAAGCCGATCGTCCAAGGATAGACTATCCAGATGATCGGGATCACGGTTATGTTATGTAGGAAGATGATCATGTTGCGCTGAACCATTCGCATGATGTGGATCAGGATAGGCATGTCCACGGCCTTGATCATACCACCCGCATTGATCATGACCGAGCAGGATTCGACGAGAGATGACGAGATGAAGTTCCAGATCGTCATGCTAATCATGAAGTGTGGCAAATAGCTCTTCATGTCCGCACCGAGGAAGCGTCCCGCCACAATGCCCATGATCAGCGCCGTGATGGCCTGTGTGGCAGTGATCCACCACGGACCGAGAAGCGTGCGGCGATATTTCGATCGGATGTCGCCGGACGCCAACGCCCGCCAAGTGACGTGGCGCGTAAAGAAGGGGGCAATGTCAGCGCAGCAGCGCGCCCACGAGATGCGGCCTCGATCCGCCACCACCAGCCGCTCGATCGGTCCATCGGTCAAGTCGGTCATTCTGCTACCTCGCGACTGCCGTTAGTATCTGTTCGATCATCAATATTATCTTTTGGCCGCTGCTACGGAGGCGGCTCACCCGGAGATCGCTGGACCATGTTACGCAAGGACTGTCAACCGGTCTGCTGGAGGAGCGGCCTGCGGCTCCAATCGCGTTGAGCCGCTCGCCTGGACGATCCGCGCACCAGCAGTTGCACAGAATTCGGCCACTGCCTTGGAGATAGGCTGATTGCGTTTAAGGATTGGGTCGGCCCAGATCCAGGCTTGGATCACGATCAGGTCGGGATTGTGGACCGCGGGTTCGCTGGAAGGCAGCGCGGGGATATGGGCGAAGGGCTGAAGCGGCCGTGCTTGAAACTGTTGTCGTCTAAGGTGAGCTCGATCCGGTCTTCCGCTGTCGAGACCATTGAAAGTCTCGTTCGCTGGATCGAGCTGGAGCCCGTACCCCGTGAGCTTTCCGGTCAACTGATCAAAGTAAATACTCGTAGGTCCCGCTGCGGCAACGATTGATCAAACAACGATGGACTGCTCGGTGGCTGGCATATCCGCTTTGGTCGGAGGCCAGGCTACGCGCTTATTTGGCGACGTGGTTTATGGCCGAGACGAAAAATCTTGTTGGCAGTGGCGAAAGGATGATTGCGTCTTCAACGGCCGTTGCGTGATCGTTGGGAGTGACCGAATGCACCCGCTGACCGATCACCTACTTGGCTTGGACGTTTTGCGCAGGACGGTCGCGTTCTGGACGCCGAGATACTACCTGGATGGCTTACCGCAATGACGCGAGCGATGAGGCCGTGGATCATCACCCGCTATAGGGGCGAAGAGTGGCCCGTCTGTGTCAGCGGGCTCCAAGAGCGCGTCACAGTCATTGTAAACACCAAACTCGGATTCGGCAAAGCCGCCTACCGTGTCTGGCGCCATGCAGACACCTGCTAGTACCGGCACTTCTGCGTCACGCCGGACGTATCGTGCTCTTGGATTCCGGGGGACGCGGAACATCGCACGGGCGCTTAGTCGGCGAGCCGCGAGGTGCCTGCAGCATAGCAGGATGCGGATTGCGCGTTGAGCCGCGCCTCGGCAAGTTCGACGCGACATGGAGCCGCGGGGCAAGGCAAAAATCGTGGACCTATTCTTGCCCGCGATGGCGCAAGCGGCGGCAGCGCTGCGCATACGACTTCGCGCATCAAAACCTGCTTGCTGAGCAGCGCGACCCTGGCCTCGTACTCGGCCTCGACCGCGAACTAATCCATGTCCCGCAAGGGGGCATGCTGTTCCTTCCACCGCAACATCGAGGTCTTTACTGCTGGACGCAGCTGCGCGCGGGAGGATTGCGCGGCCTCCGTCGCTCTATTTCGCATGATGGCGGAGACGCAGACCGCGGGCCGCTCTGCGGGACTGGCGCGGATGCAGGCTGTGCTGCCGCGGCTCGACACGGCCGATTCAGGTAACGCAGCACCGACCAAGCTCCCGGCGGTCTTGGCTGGGCCGGACTGTCACCCCGGATCCGGCGGCGGCTTATCACCGAGAGGGAGGTGGTGTGCGCGGCGGTTGAGAGCTTTCGAGGCGCTGCACCGAAATTCATGAGGAGGTAATTTTGCGCGGCTTTTGACAGCGACGTTGGCAGGTCTGGGCGCGTTGGTCTCGACGTCGCAACGCGGATCTGGTGCGGCTCGAGTCGCAGCACACAACCTCGTCTGCCTCGGTGGCGAGATCACCGGGCCAGCGATGTAGGCATTGTGGCTATCTCCGTCGTGTCTCACGATATCCTGCCGAGTCGTTTCTCAGAGATCGACGCCCTCGAGCAGGAGGGCAGCGCTGTCCAGTCGGTAAAGCCTCGGCTGCGTGAGCATGAACGCGTGCGGAACTAGTTAGTATCCTCTGTCGATCCAGACGACAGCGCTAGTCGTCACGCGCTCACCGTCCATCGTCTCCGGATTACCGATGGCGTTGTCGCAGGTCACGATGCAGCGCTCGCCGTCCAGGCCGGTCGGGATCATGGAAGCTCAGCGATCGATCATACTCGTCATCGCGAGCTCCATCGCCGGCGGCTCCTGCCCGCGCCGGTAGGATACAAATCGACCCTTAGTTGCTTCTCTGAGATCGACATTAGTGCTTCGGCGCGGATTGGTCGCGGACCTCGAGCGTCGCGGCGACCAGCCTCTGGAGCTTCTTCATCGAAAACTTCTTCCGTAGCCACCGCTGCCCGATCGCCTTGAGCTCGTTGCCGGCGAGCAGTTTGTCGTGAAGCTGTCGTCCTCCTGCGCGAGATCCTACATGGCGCGCGCGGCCAGCGCGGGCAGGTGCCCGAGCGCTGGCGCCGGCACCTTCACGATTCGGAATCTGTCGAGGAGGGGCCTCGGCAAAATTTCGGTCGCGTTGGCTGTGGAAATGTAATTCACTCAGCCGAGGTCGACCTCCGCGTCTAAGGAGCGTTCGGGGCGTCGACTCGACGTCTCACGTTCAAGGAACGGCATCAACGAGTCCCACAAACGGCCGTTGTAGTTGGCGCTCCCGGCCTTCTCTATTTCGTCGATAAGTACGGGCGGTTTCGCCGTGCTGGACGACAGCACGTCGCGAGCCGGCAGGCGGCTGCGACGCCAGGATGCGACGTCCAGCATGGATGCTACTTTCGGTGGCTCGTCGAAACGAAGGTTGACGAAGCCGACCGGCTGCCGGTGGTCGAATGCGCGCGCCTACGGAGCCTCGGAGAAGCCACTCTTGAACCACCGATCTGTGCTTCCGAATTCGAGATCAGGAGTCGTGCACTCCGGCTTGTGGACGCAATATACCGAGTAGACGGTCTCGACCTTGGCGCCGAATGCGAAGATGGCATCCATCGTGATCGGTGCGCCGTCGATCGTCTTCATGCCCATGCCGGGCGCTCCGCAGTTCGGCCAGTGTGGCTTGCGTGCTACAGGCACCTGCACCACCAATTATAGAGGACCGCGATCTAGCATCAACGGAGTTGTCAATCCGAAGGAGAACGTAGCTATCCCGGCTTCGCTTGCGTTCGCGGCGTGACATGAATCGTCGTCCGCCAACCCGCAATTGGCAATCCGCCCGCCGAGAAAAATCCGGGATCGCGTAGTTAGCTTCCCATCAGACCATCAGAACGACGCGCCGTCGAGCGGGACGATCCTGCCGTCGAGGCGGTACAGCCGCGACCGCGTGCGGCACCACTGGTAGTCGCGATCGATCCAGACGACGGGCGACGTCGTAACCCGCTCGCCATCGCGCTTGTGGGGGTGGCCGTAGACATCGCCGCAGATCACGTAGCAGCGCTCACCATTCGGCTGGATCGACACCGCGGCTTCCCAGCCGTCGAGCACCGGCGCCCTCGCGAGCTCGTCCTGCTGCGGCTGATCGCCGGCAAGGTATGACTCGAAATCAGCCCTCAACTGCTTCTCTGCGATCGACATCAGTGCCTCGGAGCCATCTGATCGCGGACCTCGAGGGTCGCGATGACGAGCCTCTGGAGCTTGCGCAGCGAGAACTTCTCCCGCGCCCATGCCTTCGCGATCACTTCGAGCTCGTCGCCGGCGAGCGGCGCGTCGTGCTGGTGGTCTTCCTCGCGCGCGAGATCGCGCATCACCTGCGCCGCCAGCGCGGGCAGGTGCGCCAGCGTCGGCGCCGGCACGCGTAGGATCCGGAATCGATCGAGCAGCGGGCCGGGGAGACCCTCGGTCGAGTTGGCCGTGGCGATGAACGAGACCCAGCCGAGATCGAGCTCGCAGTCGAGCGCATTCTCGCGGTAGCGCGACGATGTCTCGCGTTCCAGGAACGGTACCAGGGCGTCCCACAGGCGCCCGTTGTAGCTGCCGCTGCCGGCCTTCTCGATCTCGTCGATCAGCACCATCGGGTTTGCCGTCCGCGACGACAGCACGGCACGCGCCGGCACCGACGGCTGCGCGGTGCTCCACGTTTTCGACGAACCGCCGAAGGTCCCATCTAGGCATGCCGCCGCGTCCTGGCGGTGGACGCTCAGGCCCAGGGCCTCGGCGACGCGCCGTGCAAGCCGCGACTTCCCGCCGCCGGGCGGACCGACCAGGATCGAAAGCGTCAGCCGCACCGCGCGGCCGTCGGCGACGCCGCGCAGCAGCGTATCCACAACGTGCGTCGCGTGCGGGAATTCACGGTGCAGCATGGTGCGCACGCCGGCGACGTCCTTGCAGATGATGAGCGGCAACGGCTCACCGACTAGCTTCTTCCACGCCGGCGGCAGCTTTTCGTCGGCCGGCTCGTTTGGCATGACGACGACATGGTTCGCCGGCGGCTCGCGGCGCGTAGGCTTGATTGGCGTGTGCATGAACGACGACAACGGCCGCAGCGCCTCGGTGGCCACAGGACTGCCGTCGATGACCAGTTTGGCGATCGCGAACATCGAAACTTTCTGGTCGGCAAGCTTTCCCTCCGCGCCCGCCCACCAGACCTTGAGGATTTCGCGCTGCTTGTCGCTGCCGAGCACGGCAGCGAGGCGCGCCAGGGGCGGCATCACGCGCACGAACGAGCCCGGCAACGACGGCCGGACCTGCAACATCTGCCAGGCGACGGCAAGATGGCCGGCGGCGATGTCGAGCAGGCGGTCGACGATCGTGTCGATGGCCACCTTCATATGCGGATGGTCATCGCTGGCGTGGTTCTGCGCCCGCAGCACTACAGAGCCGAGGTACTCGTCGCCGGGGTGACGCCTGTTCGTCTCCCGGACGAGCCACGTGAAAGCGAACTCCCAGTTCCGCGCGTGCAACAGCTTCAGGGGAGTAAGCGCGGCCTCGGTCATGGTGTCGTCATCCTTCTTCGGCGGCGGCGCCGACTCCAGCCGGTCCTCTGACAGCAGCGTCAAGACGTCTTCGAGGGTCTTGCGCGCGTCGTCCGAATCCTTGCTCATGTCCGCCTCGCCGTGCCAAATTGCCAACATTGGACGTGAATGTTCGACATTGTACGCACATATCACCCCGCCGAGAGCAAGGATTCGATGCAGCCATGGTTAGCCCTTTGCCAAGGAAGAAGGTGGTACCCCGCAAGCGAGGCCCGAAGCCGAAGGGCGCCGACGAGATCAAGATGAACCGCCTCACGCTGCGGGTTCACGATGACCTGTTGGAGCTCCTCCAGCTCCGCTCCGGAGAGGCCTCGCGGTCCCGGTCGTCGTTCGTCGAGACGCTGCTCGTCGCATGGCTGCGGGCGGACCCGCGCAACCCCAAAGTGGCCCGCAACGGCAAAATCGACCGCGATGCCCCCGAGCCGCGCGCCGTCAGGACCGCGGACCCGGTGCGCTTCGCCGAGCGCTGGACGCGCTACGCGCAAGCTCACGAAATCGTGATGGGCCACCCTCCGCCCCGCGAATACCTGGACGATCTCGACGCATATTGGCCGACGGGCGCGGAGCACCCTGACGACTACGACGAGCAGGAGGAGGACATCGAGGAGCGGCCTGCGCCTCGGAAGCGATGATACAAGTTTCGGATGTTACAAGATTCGGAATCTCGATTATCAGAATAATCAATGACTTAGGTTTTTGAACAATGTTCGCCTTTGTTGGACGCGTCGGATGACAATTCGACTCTCGAATTCTCACATTTCGAGTCTCGAATTGTCGTCTGGCTCAAGTTGCCACCATACCAGTTCGCATAAAAATCATGCTTCGCACGATGTGATGGCAACTCGATCCACAGGCTGTGCAAAGGATTGGAAATACTTGCGAATCCTTGCTTGCGGTCCGCCGGCTGGCGTGCATCAATCCGTGTTCCATGGTGCATTCAGACACAGCGCAGAAAACAGAGCGACCGGGCCGACGTGGCCGCGGCAGCAAGCCTTCGCGCACGCGCTCAATGTCCGAGTTCTCCGACGGCTACAGCCAGGCGGCCTGGGCCCGCTCCGACAAGCGCGTGGCCGACAGAGCCCGCCGCGAGCGCAAGCGCGAGGAAGAGCGTCTAGACGGCATGTTCGAGCGCCGCAGGGCCGAGACCGACGCCGCCTACGAGGCCTGCCTGCCAGGCGGGAATCCTACGGACGAGCAGCGGGCCCTGGTCCGGAAGGCCGATGACGCCGTTTTCTTCCTGCAGCGCCACCTCGAGCGGAATGCGCAGCAGCCCGCGGCTTCAGATCGTATCAAGAACGGCTACCTGTTCGCTGGCGGCATCGTCGGCGGAAAATACTGGCAGAAGGCCTTCGTTGAGCGCGGACTGCGCTCCTGGTGGCACCCATTCCTGCAGCGCTTCATTGCTTCCTGCGGTAGGGCCTCGAAGGGCGACCTACGCACAGGGCCGACTAAGGACAGCTGCGAGGTGCAGTGGTCGAAGCTGCACGGTCTCGATCAGCCGTATGGATTCTTCTGCGACAACTGCAAGGATATGTTCCGGCTGGACGTCGACCGCTCGTTCGACTCCGAGGACGCGCTGCGCGCCTGGATCGCCTGGGTCGTCAAGGAATTCGACCTGCCGTGCGCGCCGCACGTCGCCTCATGGATCGTCGACGACCGCTACCCGGGAATGGTCATCAATCCGCAGCTGTGGATCCTGCTCCCGGAAGGCCACGCCGTCTGGAACGACAAAAACCAGCACCGGATGCTCGGTCAGATCGCCGCCGCGCTCACCAAGGCGTTCGGGGCGGATCCCGGAGGCCTCGCGTTCCTCCACCACGGCAAGAACCCGATCTCGCCCCACTGCGGCGTCGCCATCATCCAGGACACGCACATGCCGACTCTGTCGGAGTGGGCCGAGTCCTTGGACCTGACCTGGGATCCGGTGCGGATGGCCCGCGAGCTCATGCGCGACCGCCTCGCCGACGCGGGCTTCGACGCCTCGGACTCGAACACCTACTTCACATACGTCTCCAAGGCCTGCCGTGAGGCGGCGAAGATGCTCTTCAAGCAGGGCTTCGACATCTCCGACCCGGTGGCGTTCACCCAGGCCATCGCCAAGATCGCCGAAACCGCCGCGGCCGAGGAGATCGCACCGGCCGGACTGAAGGCCCGCCAGGCCGTCGACAAGCTCGTCGAGTGCTGCAGCCGCTGGGCCGCGCACAACTTCGACCCCGCCAAGATGGACAAGGGCGGCCGCGATCGCGGTGCCGCTTCTCACCTGATGCGGGACGGCGACGACGTGGCGACGCGGGAGCGCAAGGGCCAGGCCTACAGCGCCAACGTCCGCGTCGAGGCGACCCGAGCAGAGATCGTCAGGGCCATCCGGGCGGAGATGCGCGCGGGCAGGGAGCCGACCATTGCCTCCATCGCCAGGGCTACCGGGAGGGCCTACAACACGATCAAGGCGCACCTTTTCACGTGCTACGTGACCGTGATCGCTTCGGATGCAATCCAGGATCTGGTTAAGGGGGTAAACAACCTTCCGGCAGCAGGCAGACCATCCCAGGCCATCCTCGAGACCTCCCTGCGGTCATCCCAGATGCCGCAGGCGTGGACGACACCGGCCCTCGACGACCACTTCAGGCGTCAGGCTCTCATCGCAGCGCAGAGTCAGCGTCGAAACCACGGTCGAGGACCATCCGACGCGTCCCTGTCGACTCCGGGCAAGGCCACCCTCGACTTCCTCGCCTCCGGCGTCCGCAGTTTCCATCGCTCCGCTGTGCCGGTCCTCCGCGCCGCCTGAGCCCGGCAACACCATCCCACTTCATCCTCATCCGCGTAGCGCCCGTCGCCCCTGTGCTCCGCCACGGTTGTCGCTTGCGCATCCATGGGTAGACTCCTGCGCAGCAGCCGGTCATCCCCGGCATGGACGAGGAGGACTCACATCATGGCGAAGCCGAAGCGGTCGCGCAGGCTGACCCTGGACGACATCGACAGGATCGTCAGCGAGATCGATGACGAGCGTCGACAGGAACATAGTAGGTCGTCGGACCGGCCGGACTCTGTGTTCCTCAGGAACGTCAACAGGCCGAGCGTCGACGTGCGCCGTGCGAAGGGTCGGCTCCGGACGGCTGCATGGCGCAGCAGGATGGATCAGGCCCGCGTCCCGGACACGAACACGTTCGGCCGGGCGCTCGTCTACGCCCTGGTCACGTCATCCATGGATCAGCTGACGGAGCTCGACAGGTCGATCGTCGGCCGGGCTCTGCTGGACCTGCGGAGTCGTGGCTACGACGTGGTCGCCCAGAACAAGGCGCTGCGTCGACTCCGCAACAGGCTTGTCGACCCGGCTGACAGGCAGGGTGAGCCCGACTATCCGGGAGCGCCGGCGACGTCCGCCGCGGCGAAGGCCATCCCGTTCTGATAGTTCGTCGTTGACGCTTGCGGCGCGAACCGTACTCTACTCAGATCAGATAATGCTGGTCATGCGCTCGCTACCAGAACGGTCCGCCCGGCGGAGACGAAGATGAGAGCAATTTTACTGGATCCAATCAGGCAGACAATTGAAGTCGCTGATGTCGGCAGTGAGGCGCGAGCGATACGCGGACTACTTTCTGCACAGCTTCATCTGAAAGCCATCTTTCCAAATGGCGATCGGCTTCTGTCTGCTAGTGACCTCAATGGAGCATTCTCCATCGGTGGCTCGAAGCCGATGACCGGTGCCGCAGTATTAGTCGGCCGCCGATTGCCATTCGGCGAATATGCTCCAGCACGAACTTCACTGCAAGACGTAAGGGCTCTGGTGCGTTGGTCGCAGCCTGAGCTGCGCGATCCGGCGTAGATCGTAAGACTGCTCGAGGAAGACAGAGCGGTAGTCGAGGCAGCGATAAGCTGACCCAAACCGAGTACGTTCTTAGTTGTTAGCAGTTAGTTAGTGTTCCGCCGGGCGCCGCCCGTCGTAACGGCGCGCGCCGATCTCCGCGAACGCGTCGACTTCGAAGTCGTGGCGCGCGGGGACCACCACCCGCAGCCGGCCCCACAAGGTCCCCCTGAGTCAGATGGACGTTCTTCCGGGACGGACCGCCGGCATGCCCTTGGCATGCCTCCTTGCAGCGGGCCGCCTGCACGTCGCCGCACCCGTAGAGTCCGCCGCGCGAGCCGCAGAGCTCGCAGACGCAGATGCTGCGCGCCCTGGCCAGGTCCACAGCGGCCCAGACGGTCGCCTCGCTCTCGGCCGACAGGCGTCCGCCCCAGACCGCGCGCAGCTCGCCCTTCCTGCGCCGGATGGTCTCGAAGCGGAAGTCTCGCCCAGCTCGAGGGAGGCGCCGATCCGGACGTGCAGCCGACCACCCTTCAGCACCAGCCCGGACCGCGGTTCGGGAGTCCGGTCCGCTGAGCTCCCGAAGAACTTCGGCAGCGCGGACACCAGTTCGGTTTGCCAATCCCTCTAGACGCAGCACGCCACTCAGCGGCACGGCCGCTTCCTCAGGGAAACCGCAGCCTCCCGCGATGGCGAGTTATTCTCCGGCAAATTCGGAGACGGCGCAACAGCGTATGCCGCCAGTTGCGATGCCGAACGCTTCTACAATGGGGCTAATAAAAAGTCGCATCAGTCGAACCAGAACGGCTTATTCCGGATGGATCGTCACGATCGATCCCTCGGAGATCAGTTTCGCAGGGCGTCTCGACGACATATGCTGGTTCAGACAGCACAGCGCACCGAAGCCAGAAACCCGGGAATGCGAGTCTTTCTGGCGATGTGAGCGCTCACCAACGTTGGCGATCTACCCTTAATGCCGAGGGCATGATCGCCGGACCGGAAACGAAGCGAGGCGTTGGTGTTCGCCAAACTCTTGAAAAGTGTGCTGAACCCGTGACCTTGCCCCCAAGTTTTATCCAGGTCTCAGTTCGTTCGGGCGGTTGGATTTGCCCATCCGGGCGGTGGTAGCGGCGGGGGCTGGCGCGGAGCTCTCGACATAGCGCAGCGCCAGATCCCGACGCGGATTGCAGGTTGCGGCGAACTCGGACGGCGTTTTCCACCCGAGCTGCGAGTGTGGTCGTTC